>CAVOIN010000001.1:0-2248903 GCA_963696095.1 Vulcanimicrobiia bacterium
CGCGTCGCATGATAGGTTCGTCGCGCGCTAGTTTTACGGCTCGGCTGGCGCGCGGCGCTCGTTCCTTACGTTTACACTCAATCGACATCCAGTGCAGCGAAGACGCCGCGCACATCGATGCTCAGCCATGGGAAGCGCTCGTCGGTAATCGTTGCGCCTTCGCGATAATCGGCGACGCCGCTCGCCGTGAAGGTTCGAATCGTCCGCGACTCCGGATCCACATCGAACACGATCGAACCGCCGAAGTGTAAGTAGGCCTCGGCCTTCGCCCGGATAAATGCCGGCCGGTCCGACGGCGATCGCACTTCCACGGCAATATCGGGTGCGAAGGACGGTTCTTCACGTTCCTCGGGCGTCAATGGCGCCAGCCGCTCACGCGTGACAAACGCCACGTCCGGTACAAGCGACGTTGTCTTTCCGGGAGTATCGTCCAGGCAAAACCGCCACTCGGTCGCCGTCACGCCGAATCGACTTCCGCTGTCGGCGATTCGGCGAGCCATTTCGAACTGCAGCAGCCCGTGACGCCGCTTGGGGCTCACTTTCGGTGTCGGCCGGCCGCATACGTACTCGATATACGGCTTCTCGTCGATGGCGTTCGCTCGCATTGCGGTTCCCTCACCTCACTCTATCACGCGCGCTCGCAGGCCAGCCAGCGTGTCGGCTAGCGCTGCGCTTCACATATCCGTGCGCTGACAGCACCGCCCGCGCACACCTTGCTGGACGCGGCTTAAAGGGCTGTAAGAAAGCCGGCTTCTCCGGAGCTTTACTCCGAAACGTCCTCTAAGAAAATCCGTTCCGAAAACCGGCCGCGCATCTGCGCCTTCGATTCCCGTTCGCTTTCGACCGCGTCCCACGATAGCAGCGAAACGCCGCGGCGGCGTCGCCACTCGACGCTCGGATACGTCAGGCCCGAGCAGTTCGAATTGAATCAGAGTGCATAAGCTCTGTCTACGAAACAGGCGCCATCCCAAAAACTTAAGGCTAACTTGACCGCCGATTGGAATGGCAGGTTGCCTCGCGCAGGGGAGACTTCTCCCCATAACTGCATCGCTCGAAGGAATTTACGATCCGTTTCGATCATTTATGGCAATAACATGGCTTTAGCCTTACAGCAAGCCGAAGGAGCCCTGCGTCCACCCTTAAAGTGGGCCGGGGGCAAAAGATGGCTTGTCCCACAGCTACTCAAGATTTGGACGCCGCATGCTAGACGGCGCCTAGTAGAGCCATTTGTAGGCGGTTTAGCTGTTACTCTTGGGCTGTCGCCGAAACGCGCTCTGCTGAACGATGTCAATCCTCACCTCATTTCATTTTATACCTGGTTGCAGCGCGGCCTTGATCCGACCACGGCCGATGTTGAACTCGCAAATGATAGAGAAGTTTACGAGGCAAATCGGGAGCGGTTCAATGAACTGATCCGCAATAAGCAGGAAAGTTCGTCCGAAGCGGCTGTTCTGTTCTATTACTTAAATCGCACGGGGTTCAACGGCCTGTGTCGCTTTAATGCAAGCGGATACTTTAACGTCCCCTTTGGGCGCTACAAATCCATAAACTACCGACTCGCGTATCAGTTTCGCGATTACGTGCGGGCCCTTTCTCCGTACACGTTCACGCGGGGCGATTTTGAAGCGCTGAACGTGACGGCAGCCGACTTCGTATACGCCGATCCACCTTACGACACACCGTTTACTCAGTATTCTGCGGGCGGCTTTGGTTGGGGCGATCAAGAGCGGTTAGCTCGTTGGCTTGCAGCTCACACCGGTCCAGTGGTCGCTTCCAATCAAGCGACGCCGCGTATCCTGCGGCTTTATCGGTCTCTTGGTTTTGAAATAGCCGTTGTCGATGCGCCACGAAGGATCAGCTGCGATGGCAATAGGGATGCGGCGCGCGAAATGATCGCGAGGAAGAACATTTGACCCCACCCGGTGGCTCCAATACGAAAAGCGGTGGAGTATTTGAGGCATTCGTAGTGCCTGCGCTGGAAAAAAACGGCTACACCGTTTCATCTCAAAAAACGATTGGTGTCGGACTTGGAGGCGGCAGACATCGGTTGGATACGTTCGCCGAGACGCCCGACGGTCAAAAGATTTTGATTTCGCTGAAGTGGCAAGAAGTCCAGGGCACGACTGATGAGAAGGTGCCTTTTGAAGTTATTAAGCTTCTCGATCTGCTTGAGCAGTTTCCAGAATTTTCTCGTGCTTATATCATACTGGGTGGCGATGGTATGCGAAAACGGCTGGAGGCCTATTACACTGACGGTTCCTTGGCTCGGTGGATACACGGCTCGGATCGCGTAAGGTGCCTAACGTTAAATCAATTCATCAAAGCATGCAATAGAAAGCAGTTGTAGGAGGGCTGGAATGGCACGACCCGCCAAATTTGCGCAAGCTGCGGAGGCGTGGATGAAAAAGAACGCCGCAGGAAAGACAATATCGACTGACGAGCTCTGGAATGGACTCTGTAATGAATTCCCCGATTTGACGACGCCTTCGGAACGAAGGAAAACGCCGAGGACGACTTGCATGCGCGATTTGCGCAAAGATCAACGATTTGAAATCGGTGAGAGGAAAATTCGCCTTCGCTAACCGCAATCGCTTCGTTTCCAAAACGAAAACGTTTGCTCGGAACCCTGCGAAAACGCTCATGTGAGACTGTGTGTTAGCCAGCGCTTGAATTAGAGAAGCATCGGTGGTGTAGTAAGTACGGCGTTTACGCGCGCTTGCGCGAGCGTGGCGAAAATCGTCGCGTTCGCTACCGATAAAGCGTCGTCCGAGCCGAAGCGCCGCCACTGCCGTAGTTCCCGATCCCATGAAAGGATCCAGCACGATGTCGCCTTTGTGCGTCGATGCTTTGAGGCATCGGTCAACCAAAAGCAGCGGCTTCTGCGTGGGGTGCCTCCCAAACTTTTTCTCGCTGCTCGGCGGCGGTGGGATCCGCCACACCGTCTTCATTTGCCGACCAAAGTTTTCGCTGCGCATTGCATGATAATTGAAGGTGTATTTTTCTGCGCTTCCTTTCTGCGCTTTGGTTGCCCAGAGAAGCATTTCGGTAGAATGCGTGAAACAGCGTCGTGCGAGGTTGGGCGGCGGGTTAGGCTTTTCCCAAACAATGTCGTTTAAAATGCGGAAGCCTTGGTCGAGAAGGCATGTGCCCACATGCAGATACACGTGGACTGTGCCGCTGACCCACAGGGTTCCATTTGGTTTAAGGACGCGATAGCATTGTTTGATCCAGTGCCGATGAAATTCGCGATCGTTGGCGAGACCCTGGCTGCGGTCCCAGTCGCCCTTGTTGACTGACACAACTTCCCCGGAGGCACATGTAATCCCGTCGTTCGAAAGTAGGTAGGGCGGGTCGGTCCAGACGCAATCTACACTGTTGCTTTCAACGCTCGCCAAGAATTCGAGCGCATCAGCGCTATAGAAAAAGGATCCTCGGTCGGCAGATTGCCAACGAATTTTCATCGACTGCCTCGCTTACCACAGGTTTTCGGCTGTCTGCGTTCGGCCCTGATTCCCGGACAACGATTCTTGTCGCAGCCGTTCGTTTCGGGGGCGCTTAAGTCAATCACGCCGATTTTGCTCCGGTCTAGAGGCCGCGAAAAACGGCGCAGCTCCGGGAATCGTCAGCGCGACTGGGCGTCTTAGGGTAGCGGACTTCTGCGGTAACCCCGAGCAGAAGCTATTATAGCTGCGCGATTCCGAAGGAGCCGGCCCTTCCACCGTAACAAATGGCGCTCAATGGCGGAGATCGTCAATTGCAAGCACGGAAGTGCAGCGCCTGATTCTGTACTGCTTAACTTACACGTAAACCAAGGCGGTCCCCAACGCCACAAATGCGCGGTTTGCGCCTATGAAAAAGGTTTCAGGCAAGAAGAATTGGGGCTTTTCGGGGATTCTGAAGATGAATCTTGTCAAAGCGGCTCTACAATGTCCAGGCCGCTGCTCGATGAGATTCCCGAGTCTCAAGGGACGATCGGGCGGCACAAATGTTGTATCTGCGCGTTTCGTGAGGGGCATGAAGCGGCGAAATCAGGGCGCCGCTTTGGAGGGTTTAGCGCAAGCGCCGCCCGTGTAGTCGATGTTCCTATCGAGAAAAACCAAGCAGAGACATTTACTACATGCAGTAAGGCGGCGATCCTCCAATCGAAACGAGTCGAGGCAAGACTAGTTAAAGCGTTCTGCGCTTTCTTGGAACAGCGCAACGCCGTTCAAGTCGTTCGAAAGAAAATTTTACCGATTAAAGCGGAAGCCGCTCTTTACACCGATCTCTACGTGGAACGCTATAATTTGCTTATCGAAGCCAAGGGAAGCGTCAAGCGAGAAGAGTTTCGCATGGCTATCGGCCAGTTACTAGACTATCGACGCTTCCTAATGGAGCCGTATTGCGCGGTGCTACTGCCCAGGCGTCCAAATGATGATCTCATGTCGCTAGCCAGTGGGTTGGAAATTGGCGTTATTTGGCTACAAGGGCGAGATTTCTTCAGCACGTTTAATATGGGCGAACGGCAATAGCTTAAGCGTCCCGCGTGTGCCTTTAATGGGTGAGTTAGCTGCGGCATCTCGCTAACAAGGCTCCGCAGAATTTTATCTCGAAAAGCCGCATCCCCACGGAGGCCCGCACCCCCGCCGGGGCGCCGCGCCCCGTTGACGCAAACCATCGTGTCGTAGTATACTCCCTACCTATGCCCGTTGGCGCGTAAGCCGCTGTATATAGAAGAAGGGCGAGGTTGTTTGACCGGGGGTCAGACGAGCTCGGCCTCTTTTGCGTGCGCGGACGACGGACATATGCGCGCAATCCTCTTTATAAGGTCCAAGAGAAAGAATAATGGCGAAAACGACGGCTCCCAAGTCCCCCGCGAAGAGCTCCGCGGGTACGAAGAGCAAGTCGAAGCGCGCCCCGGCCCAGAAACCCCTCGTTTCGGGCGCGCAGTCGACCACCGTCTCGACGACGACGTTTCCGGCGGCCACCGGAGCCTTCACCGTCGAGCAACCGCCGGATCCCGGGTCCCAAGCGTCAGCGACACTCGTTCGCGAAGATCCCCGACGTCCTCGAAGTCCCCAACCTCATCGAACTTCAGAAGGCCAGCTTCGATTGGTTCAAGACGGAAGGTCTCGGCGAGGCATTCGCGTCGATCTCGCCCGATCAAAGATTTCACCGGCAACCTGATCCTCGAGTTCGGCGAGCACTCGCTCGGCGAGCCCAAGTACTCCATTGAAGAGTGCCGCGAACGCGACATGACGTACAGCGCCCCGCTGCGCGTGCGCGTTCGTCTCATCACGGCCGAGTCGGGCGAAATCAAGGGCATCCCGGACCAAGAAATCTTCATGGGCGATTTCCCGCTCATGACGGACAAGGGCACGTTCATGATCAACGGCGCCGAGCGCGTGATCGTCAGCCAGCTCGTCCGCTCGCCCGGCGTGTACTACAGCCAAGACTCCGATACGAACAGCCGTCCCACGTACAACGCGACGATCATTCCGAACCGCGGTGCGTGGATCGAATTCGAAACCGACAACGGCACGAAGAACGACGAGACCGAAGGCACGATCGGCGTTCGCATCGACAAGAACCGCAAGATCTACGTCTCGACGTTCATCCGCGCGCTTTCGCGCCCGGATCTCGGCTTCGATTGGGAGAGCGATGAAGCGATTCTCGCGCTCTTCGACGATTCGCCGCTCGTTCGCAACTCGATCGAAAAAGACAAAGACGTCAAGACGCGTGAAGACGCGCTCAAAGAAATCTACAAGAAGCTGCGTCCCGGCGAACCCGAAAATGCGGAAAACGCCGAGAAGCTGCTCGAATCGCTGTTCTTCGATGAGAAGCGCTACGATCTCGCCGGCGTCGGCCGTTACAAGCTCTCCGGCAAGTTCCACTATCGCATCGAGAACCCCGATGTCGAAGATCGTCTGAAGAATCCGACGATCCAGATCAACGAATACATGGGTCTGGATGAGCCGCCGATCGAGACCCGGAGCCTCACGCGCGCCGACATGATCGCGGTTATCCGCCGCTTGATCAAAGTCGCCACGCACGTGATCGCCAAGGACGACATCGATCATCTCGGCAACCGTCGCGTCCGTTCGGTCGGCGAACTGCTGCAGAATCAGTTCCGCGTCGGTTTGCTGCGTCTCGAGCGCGTCGTGCGCGAGCGCATGACGGTGCAAGACATCGAAACGGTCACGCCGCAAGCGCTGATCAACATTCGTCCGGTCGTCGCCGCGATCAAAGAGTTCTTCGGCTCCTCGCAACTCTCGCAGTTCATGGACCAAACGAACTCGCTTGCGGAACTCACGCATAAGCGCCGTCTCTCGGCCCTCGGGCCGGGCGGTCTCTCGCGTGAACGCGCCGGCTTCGAAGTCCGCGACGTCCACCACTCGCACTACGGCCGCATCTGCCCGATCGAAACGCCGGAAGGCCCGAACATCGGTCTCATCGGTTCGCTTGCGACCTACGGCCGCGTGAACAAGTTCGGCTTCATCGAAACGCCGTACCGCGTCGTGAAGGAAGGCGTCGTTACCGACGACATCCATTACCTCACGGCCGATCGCGAAGACGAATACATCATCGCGCAGGCCAACACGCCGGTCGACGAAGCGTCGGGCAAGATCATGACCGACGTCGTGGTCTGCCGTTACGCCGAAGAGTACATCGAAGAACCCGCGCAGCGCGTTCAGCTGATGGACGTTTCGCCCAAGCAGATCGTCTCGATCGCAACCGCGCTCATCCCGTTCCTCGAGCACGACGACGCCAACCGCGCACTCATGGGCGCGAACATGCAACGTCAGGCCGTGCCGTTGCTCCGTCCGGATGCGCCGATCGTCGGCACCGGCATGGAGTATCGCGCCGCCAAGGACTCAGGCTCGCTCATCGTTACCGATGTGGCCGGCACCGTGTCCGCGGTCGACGCGAAGGGCATGACCCTCACGCTCGAAGACGGCACCGAGAAGCACTTCGAATTCCTGAAGTTCATTCGTTCGAACGCGGGAACGTGCATCAACCAGCGTCCGATCGTCGCGCTCGGCGAGAAAGTCGTTGCGGGACAAGTGCTCGCCGACGGCCCGTCGTCCGACGAAGGCGGAACTCGCCCTCGGTCAGAACGTGCTCGTCGCGTTCATGCCGTGGGAAGGCTACAACTACGAAGACGCAATCCTCATCTCCGAGCGCATGGTCAAGGAAGATCGCTTCACCTCGATTCACATCGAAGAGTACGAATGCGAAGCCCGCGACACGAAGCTCGGACCCGAAGAGATCACGCGCGACATTCCCAACGTCGGTGAAGACGCGCTCAAGGATCTCGACGAGCGCGGCATCATCCGCATCGGTGCGGAAGTGCGTCCGGAAGACATTCTCGTCGGTAAGGTCACGCCGAAGGGCGAAACCGAACTCACGGCTGAAGAGCGCCTGCTGCGCGCGATCTTCGGTGAGAAGTCGCGCGAAGTGCGCGACACCTCGCTGAAAGTTCCGCACGGCGAAAAAGGCAAGATCATCGACGTCAAGGTGTTCTCGCGCGAAAACGGCGACGAACTTTCGCCGGGCGTGAATCACCTCGTGCGCGTCTACGTCGCGCAGAAGCGTAAGATTCTGCAAGGCGATAAGATGGCCGGACGTCACGGTAACAAGGGTGTTATCGCGAAGGTTCTGCCGGAAGAAGACATGCCGTATCTGGAAGACGGTTCGCCGGTCGACATCGTGCTCAATCCGCTCGGTGTGCCCTCGCGTATGAACCTCGGCCAGATCATGGAAACGCATCTCGGTTGGGCGGCGCGCATGCTCGGCATGAACGTTGCCACGCCGGTCTTCGATGGTGCGCACGCGGAAGACATCGCCGAATGGCTGCAAGACGCGGGCATGGCGCCCGATGGTAAGACGTGGCTGCGCGACGGTCGCACCGGCGATCGCTTCGGCCGCCCGATCACCGTCGGCATGATCTACATGCTCAAACTCGCCCACTTGGTCGACGACAAGATCCACGCTCGTTCAGCACGGGTCCGTACTCGATGATCACGCAGCAGCCGCTGGGTGGTAAGGCGCAGTTCGGCGGCCAGCGCTTCGGCGAAATGGAAGTCTGGGCACTCGAAGCCTACGGCGCGGCGTACACGCTGCAAGAGCTTCTCACGGTCAAGTCGGACGACGTCGTCGGCCGCGTGAAGACGTACGAAGCGATCGTCAAGGGCGAGAACGTGATGGAACCGGGCGTTCCGGAATCGTTCAAGGTCCTCATCAAGGAACTCCAATCGTTGGCGCTCGACGTCAAGGTGCTGACGGAGAACCGCGAAGAGATCGACGTCCGCATGCAAGACGACGACATGGGCGAACGCGAGCGTCAGGAGATCGGTCTGCTGATGGGCGACGATCAGCCGGTCGTGTCGCAGACGCAAGTTGCGGCGCGTGAAGCGGTGGCGGAAGCCGCTGCCGAAGGCGCAATCGACGGCGCGGTTGCGGAACCGGTGGTCGAAGAGGAAGAGGAAGAAGAGGAAGAGATCGACGACAGCAAACCGCTGGACGCGACGACGCCTCTGCCGACTCCGCCGCCGATGCCGGCTGCAACCGACGAAGAGATCTTCGAAGAGGAAGAGCAACCCGAGGAAGTCGAGGAAGGCGTCCAGGGGTACGAACTCGAGGAAGAGGACGAAGAGAACTACACCGAGGACAAGGGCTTCGAAGACGAGGAAGAAGAGTCCAACTTCACCGACCACAACAACGAAGACGACTACTAACCCCCGTCATCCTGAGCTTGTCGAAGGACAAACAGAAAGGCCCGGCTTCACCGCCGGGCCTTTTTTTTCCGTCATCCTGAGCCCGTCGAAGGACCCCTTCGTCATCCTGAGCTTGTCGAAGGACAGGCGCATCCCGGCATTGTTACTCGCTACTCTTCGCCGTCGAAGTAATCGAGTGCATCGGACCGGATGATTGTGCGCTCCGGCGATCGCACGAGCCATTTTCCGCTATCCGGGTAATGTGCGGATTCGCCGATCGGATTGTCCGCAATCACGTAGACGATCAGATCCTCGTCGCCGTCGTTCACGATTTGATGCGGTTCGCCGGGCTTAAACAAAAACGCATCGCCCGCAACCACCGGCGTCTTCCCGTCTTGGTGACGCACCGTTCCGCGGCCGGAAATAATGTGATAGAACTCCCACTGCGCGCTGTGCGAGTGGTACGGATACGGCACGGTGCCCGGAGTTAGCCGCATGATCTCTACATCGAACGGGTGGCGTTCCATCAAATTCGTGGAATCGCGATTGCGCCCGAGCGCTTCGGATATCTGCTTTCCGAAACCACGAAACGTCTTCTTGGGCGAGCTCCATTCCATCTCCGGAACGTCGCTGGTATTAACTTTTTGCACTAGCGCTCCTTATCGATTCAATCTCGCTCTTCGCCATAGCCTCGGTTTCTACACTCCCTCGTAATCCCGAGCTTGTCGAAGGACACTCAAACTCCCATCGTGCAAACACCATGCATGGTGACGCGTAGAGAAGCCCTCGCATATGCGGCGGGCGCATTCGCAATGCTCGGGGCGATGCCGGGCATGCAAAAGAGTTCCGGCTACATCACGGTACCCGGCGGAAAAGTTCGTTATTGGAAGTACGGTTCGGGTTCGCGGACGCCCCTGCTGACGCTTCACGGCGGTCCCGGCGCGGCGCACAATTACTTGCTGCCGTTGAAGGCCCTCGCCGACGATCGGCCCGTCATCTTTTACGACCAGCTCGGTTGCGGTCAGTCCGACGCGCCGCCGGACAAGAAGTGGTATCACGCCGATCGCTTCGTGACGGAACTCGACGCCGTCCGTGAGGCACTTGGGCTCGAGCGCGTCGTGCTCTTCGGACACTCGTGGGGCACGATGCTTGCCATCGAATACTTCGCAACGGGGCATGGCCGGGGCGTTGAAAAACTCATCCTCGGCGGTGCACTCGCAAGCGTTACGCAATTCGTCGAAGGCACGATTCGTCTCGTCCGTCAGATGCCCAACGGACAACGCCTACTCGAACTCAACGCATCCGGGCACACGAGCGGCCCGGAGTACGAAAAGCTCATCAACGCGTTTTACGCGCAACACGTCATTCGCACGCAGCCGAACGCCGACGTGCAAGCGTCGTTCGCCTACGTCGATAAATCACCGGCGTATGCGTACATGAACGGCCCGAACGAAATCACCGTGGTCGGCAATCTCAAGCACTGGGACCGTCGCAAAGATCTCCACAAAATCGACGTGCCGCTGCTGCTGCTAACCGGCCAGTTCGATGAAGTCTCCCTCGATTGCCACGAGACGATCCGCGACGGCGTAGGCGGCCCGGCGACCCTGAAAGTCTTGCCGAACTGTTCGCACGTCGCCATGCAAGAAGCGCCGGCGCTGTACAACGAGCACATCCGGTCGTTCCTGTCGTAAGCGGCGCAAAGCGCGATGGCCGGCCGCTTTTCTAGGGCTCGGTGAAGTTGCCCGTTATCGAAACAGTCTGCCGCGTGCTGTTCAGCGGCTGAATCCCATTGGAGAGCAACGCAGCGAACGAAGCACTCGTCTCATTCGCAGCTTGGCTCCACGTCACCGGCGTATTCGAGGCCGGCGGAGTGAAAAAGCCCTGTAATGCGGTCAGGTTCGGAATCGAATAGGTGTTGGCCAATCCAAGCCACTTCGATGTAACGTAGGCGGAAATCGAATATCCCTGCGGGTTAGACGACCACGACACCGTGCCGTTGTCGTAAATGATTCCGCTTGTCGAGAGGCTCGCGTTGTCGAATGAGAATGACGGGTAAGGCGCTGCGCCGACCGTATAGAACTGCGGGCCGCGCGGCATTACAAACGACAGCGGACCCGGCGTTGTGAAAGTTTGCTCGACCGACATCGTCTCGAGGCCGGAGGCGGTTGCGCGAGTCTGGGTATAGAGCGCGTCGTAATAATCGCCGTTCGCTGCTTCCGTAGCCGGAATCGATCCGTACGACGTCATCACGGATGGGTCGGAGAGGATTGCGCGCGTTCCGCCTGAGGTCACATAGGTTACCGTCATATATGGAGTAAACGGCGCCAGCAATTGCGGAAGCGTGACCGTTTCCGTAGTCGATGCATCGGCGGCCGTAAACGGCGGAACGTTGATGACGGTGCCGTTTACAACATTTTGACCGCGCAAGATTTTCGCACCGGCGACGTCCCGGCCGGCGAGGGCCAATGCAACAAGGTCGAACGTTCCGGCCAAACCGGCACCGGTGTACGAACCGGTGGGTCCGCTGAAGGGGCCATTGATACCGTATTGCGCTTCATAAAACTGGACGTTGTTCGCGCTCGCAATTGCTGAAATGTCGAATGTTCCGGAGATATTCGCCGGCGACGCCGGCGGAACGCTCGTCGGGCAGGTTAACGTGAGCGCATTGGAATCGGCGAGCGTGCCCTGCACGATGAATTCTTGATTCGAAGCGCCGTAGTTCACCGATACCTGCGGACAGACATAGGCGATTCCATACGACGTGGTTGATGAAGGCAGCGCGATGCTTACTATGCCTGCTCGCGGCGTTGCGGCCGTCCACACTCCGCTTCCGCTTTGCGTGGCGACGTAGGATGGCGCGGTGCGGAAGGTTGCAGTAACGGACGGCGTCGGTGTCGCGGTTGGCCCGACCGTTGGCGTCGGCGTCGGTTTAACTCCCGAAGGCGTGGGCGTCGCCGACGGCAGCGTCGATCCGCCGCCTCCGCCTCCACCTCCGCCACAGGCCGCGAGTGCGGCGCAAGCGACGCTTAGGACAAGATATGAGATCCGGCGATTCACCGATAGATTCCCTTTTTGAAATGGTTAAAGTGGAGCGCGGAAGCTTCACGCTTTGCGCGCGAAGCAAGATCGTGCGCGCGCACGCCGGCGAGCAGCGACGATTCCGCTTCGGGGAGCGCTTTTGCGAAACTGCGCGTTCGGGCCATCGCTGCAGTGAGCGATGTCGAAGTCAGGTAAGACGAGTAGAGGTCGTAGCCGCCACCAGCCATGCCCGGCGACGTGAAAAAGAAGTAGAGTTGCGTGATATAGGTCGTTTCTTGAATGCAAACCGGCCCGAGCCCGTTTACGACGAAATACTTATATTGGTGCAGCTCGTAACTCGAAAGCGGATCGAGCGCGCTGCGCGTTTCGTCAACCTCGGTGACGGCCGCGTTTGCTGCGACGATGCTGTACGGAACCACACACGCCGGAGGAAGACCGGTAACCGTTCCGGCGGTGACGAACTTTCGAGATAGCATCGGCGACGGCACGGCGCCGCCGGGGATGCCGGCTTCGGCATACCAGTTAGGCATGGTCGTTGCAGTTGGCGCAGGCGTTACTGCCGTACCCGGTGACGGAATTGCGCCCGGAAAATTGGTGATCTGATACGGGATAGTCGAGGAACCCGGCGCCGGCGTTCCTAAAACCAAGATCGCCGACGGATACGTCATGGTCATTCCCGAGGAGACGGCCCAGGTTGCCGTCTCAGTCGCCGAGCCGTCGGCATTCACCGTGCGCACGTCGTAGATCGATTCCGGAGCGCCTTGCGTCGACGTTCCGCTCGACGAAGTATACGAGCCATCGGATCGCAAGGTCTTATCTAAAATGTTGACGTCAACAAAGCCCGGCGACGAAGACGTGATCGCCTGGTGCTCGGTGCACGGTCCCGCGTTCGCAATGCCGTCCCACGTCGGCGGCAGCGGAGCGATCCACGCAATTTCAAAAGGAGCCTGACAGGCGATAGTGTCGACGGTCCCATCGGTCGGAGCGGCGCCGTGCATCCCGCTCGGCTGGCTCGAATTCGAACCGACTTCAAGCAGCGACGCGGCAGCGTTGCCCGATGAGCTAGACCACGCATAGTATTCATCGCTTGTTAAAGCGGGATTCGGGCTTGTAACGCTCACCGTGTGAACGTCGACGAGATTCGTCTGCCCGTTATACGTGGCGCCCGCCGTCACGCTAACGACGGCTGTCCCCGGATCCGGCTGCGGCGTTGGAAAACGTGGAGGTGCTGTGCCGTACACGCTGCCTCCGAAAATCCCACCGTTGGTTGTCGCGAAAGTGCTGGTTGTTTTATCCAGCGTCGGGTGTGACTCGTCCGGAAGAAACGTTACGGGACCGGCCTGCGATGGACTCAGGTTTGCGGCGCTTGCCGTTATAACGGCGCCCTGTGACATCGGACCGCCCTTATAGGAAATCGTAACGTTCGATGCCGCGGTGGAATTCTCAATCGTAGAAGCCGAGAGCGATGTCTGACCGGACGGATCGTTGTCAACGAGGGTTATGGGATTGCTATAGGCGCCTACGATCGGCGTCCCATGCGCATCCAAAGCGCTGACGCTTAAAGGGACGGTCGTCGCCACGCCTTCGGGCACGACTTGCCCGTTGACGCTGACGACGATGCGCGCTACGGCCGTCGCCGGTTTTGTCGACGGCGTCGCTAAAGTCGACGGGTTGGGGCCTGAGCCGCCGCCACCACCGCCGCACGCAGAAATAAGCACGCTCGCCGCTGCGAGGCAAAAGAAAACACCCGGCTTGTTCAAAAAACAATCCCCGAAATAGCTTAGAATCGCGTGCTAATTCGGAGCAGCGGGTTCGGGCCCTGGCGTCTGGGTCTATTTACCCATGTACTGCCGTTGTGTTGTTCAACGGGAAAAAATTCTCGTGAAGATGCCGGTCTTCACGAGATGTTCACGGTAAATTCCGCCCGGCGCGGTTTTATGGCAAGGTAGGCAGTCACACGATCTGCCGTCGGATGGTCATGATCGAACCTAAACCGCCGATGCAACAGCTAACGCTCGAATCGTCGGCGAAACTCGACGCGAATGATGTGCTCGACGCGCTTGCTACGTCGCGCCGCGGCCTTTCGCCCGATGAAGCCGGACGGCGGTTAAAACAATTCGGGCCGAACGTCGTAGCGATCAAACAAGCCGGCGCATTTAGCGTGTTCGTGCGCCAGCTCACCAGCCCGCTGCTGATTCTGCTGGTATCGACGGCCTTGCTCTCGCTGTTTCTGCACGATAGCTCCGATGCGCTCATCATCTTGCTGATCGTCGTGCTGAGTGTCGGGCTGAGTTTCGTCAACGAATACCGCTCGGAGCTCGCCGTGCAAGATTTACGCGCGCGCGTCCAGCCGCGGGTCCTGGTATTTCGCAATTCGCAGCGCATCGAAATCGTTGCCGCCGAACTCGTCGTGGGCGACATCGTGCTGCTCGAGGTCGGAGACATCGTTCCGGCCGACCTGCGCTTGATCGAAGTGCAGGGCCTCGAGTGCGATGAGTCGGCTCTCACCGGCGAAGCCGTGGCCGAGGGGAAGGCCGCGGCTGCGTGTACGGCAGCGCAGGCTAATGCCACCTGGCCGTGCTGCGCGTATGCCGGGACCGTCGTAAAGAACGGCACGGCAACCGGCGTCGTGATTGCAACCGGCGCGAAAGCGCAATTCGGATCGATTGCCCGTGAACTTTCGCGCCGCCCGCCGCAGACCGCGTTCGAGCTTGGGCTTCGGAATTTTTCGCTGCTGCTCGTGCGCGTGACCGTCGCTCTCACCAGCACGATTTTCATCGTCAATGCCTTGCTGCACCACCCCGTGCTCGAATCGCTGCTCTTTGCGCTCGCGATTGCGGTTGGGCTCACGCCGCAATTGCTCCCAGCGATTGTCACCGTCAGTCTGTCGTTCGGCGCCCGTGTGCTCGCAAAGCGCGGCGTCATCGTGAAACGGCTCGTCAGCATCGAAGATTTGGGGAACGTCGAGGTTCTTTTCACCGACAAGACAGGCACGCTGACCGAAGGACACGTGCGCTTTCGCGACGCCGTCGACGCGAACGGGGCACCGAGCAAAGACGGTGCGGTGCTGGGACTCCTGTGCGGCGACGTCATCGTGGAACAAGGGCAGATCGTACGAGGGAATTCACTCGACGTCGCACTTTGGGAAGGCGCAGGCGACGAAACCCGCCAGGCGGTATCGCAGTATCGGGTCGTGGATCGCGTGCCGTTCAGTTACGACCGCCAAATGATGTCGGTTCTCGTCGACGCGCCCGACGGACGGCGGCTGCTGATTTGCAAAGGAGCGCCGGAACGCATCATCGCCCGGTGCAGCGGTGTTACGCAGGGTCTGCGCGACATGCTCGACCGCGAATTCGAAGGCGGCGCCCGCGTCGTCGCCGTGGCGTCGCGCGACGCTTCGGGCGTTGCGAGCATCACCGAAGCCGCGGAACAAGATTTATCCATGAGCGCGCTCTTGCTCTTCGCCGACGAGCCCAAAGCCGACGCACGCAGCAGCTTAGAGCTGTTGGAGCGCTTGAACATCGCATTGAAGATCGTAACCGGCGATAACGATCGCGTCGCGCAGAGCATCTGCCGGCGGCTCGACATTCCGGTAACCGGCGTGCTGACCGGATCGCAGCTTGCGGCCATGAGCGACGAACAGCTGACGGCGGCGTTGCCGGCGACGAACATTTTCGCGCGCGTAACGCCGGATCAGAAATCGCGAATCATCAAATTGCAGCGATCGCTCGGAACCGACGTAGGCTTCTTGGGCGACGGCGTCAACGATGCCGTGGCCTTGCACGACGCCGACGTGGGCATCTCGGTCGATTCGGCCGTCGACGTTGCGAAGGATGCGGCCGACATCGTTCTGCTGGAAAAAGATCTCAACGTGCTGGCCGTAAGCGTCATGGAAGGGCGGCGCATCTTCGCCAACACGATCAAATACGTCTTGATGGGAACGTCTTCGAACTTTGGAAACATGTTCAGCGCCGCCGGCGCATCGTTGTTCCTCACGTTCCTCCCAATGCTGCCGTCCCAAATACTGTTGAACAATCTGCTCTACGACGTCAGCGAAATGGCGATTCCCACGGACAACGTCGATGAGGAACAGCTTCGCAGGCCCGCGCACTGGGATCCCGCATTTATTCGCCGCTTCATGATGTTCTTCGGCCCGATCTCGTCGATTTTCGATTTCATGACCTTCGGCGTGATGATTTTTATTCTCCACGCGTCGCACGAACTGTTCCGGACCGGCTGGTTCGTCGAATCGTTGTCCACGCAAGCGCTGGTCATTTTCCTCATCCGCACGCAACGCGTTCCATTTTTCCGGAGCCGGGCGTCGGCTGCGCTCACCGTTACTACGCTCGCTGTCGTCCTCGCCGGAGCGCTACTGCCGTTTACGAGAATAGGAACGTTTATCGGCTTCGTGCCTTTGCCGCCGGCGTTCTATCTAATACTCGCCGCCATGGTCGTGATTTACCTCAGCCTCATCGAGCTCGGCAAAGCGTACTTCTTTGGCCGTGGAAGCGCATTAACGGCAGCGCTCAAAGCCGTGCAGTTCGTGTTGAGAGCGATGGCAGGTAGCGCAAATACTAGGTAACAGAAAACTCGCACTGGCTCTTTTCAGTGCATTTTGCCGGTATATACGTTTCCGAGGCCGTTTGCTAGCGTGAAGACATTCTTCATCAGCAGGAGGCAACGTGAACCTACCGGGTTGTGGGCGCACGCTTAGAAAAGCAAGAAATGCGCTATTTCTTTTAGGGGCGATCGGCATTGCAAGCTGCTCGCACGGATCGATTCCGCCGACGAGCGGAAACACCGCGGGTACGCCGGCGCTGCAAGATTTCAGCACGCCGCACGTGCCGGCTGCGACGGATGCGCTGCTTTCCAACGGCGGAAAGCTGCAAAGCTTCTCGCAGGCGCGCGGATTGATCCTCAAGTCCGATGCCGATTACGGCCGTTTCGTCGATAGCGCGATCCAAGGCGCGCAACGGATGCAAGCAATTTCGTTCCTGAAGTTGATGCCGCCGGGAATGCGCGGCGATTTCGTGAGCATCAACAAGGACGGGAGCGTCACCTCGAACCGCGCTGAGTTTCCGCATCTCGTCGAGTTCCGGCGCGGCGCGCGACCCGTTGCGCAAGACACGCGGCCGGCGCCGATGGCGTATCCGCCAACGGGCGGATCGGGCGGTCCTTACTTGCGGAATTACTCGATGCAAGGCATCAATGCGGCGTACGGTTACGCTACGCCGCCGTGCGATGTGCAACTGCAGCCGGGTGAGAGCGGAAACATGTATTTCAACTCGTACTCGGCTACCAGCAGCGGCAGTATCACCGACGCCGGCATCGGCGCCAACGAAACGTCGCGATTCTCCAGCAGCAGCGTCGTGCCGTTCGTGAACGCGGCGGGCGAGGGCTGGGATCCCGGAAACTGGGTCAACGAAAGCCAGGGCTGGAGCTGCGGCACGACGCTCGGCATTATGTACGGCACGCTGCCGAGTCCGAATCAAGGCACGTCGGTCCTCGCCGTTGGCGTCCCGGATTACGACCCGTCGCAATTCCAGCTTCCGCCCGCGTCGGCCAACTGGTATCAGTCGGCATGGACGTTCTTCCCGACGCCGTCCGGTTTGCTGCAAGGCGCCGGAACGTGGAATGGCATTGCGAGCAATTGCATGGGCTGTTCGGTAGCGCGCATGTTCACGATCGGCCAAAACAGTCTCGACGGCGCATGTTACGGCGCGTGCGATCTAAATCCGCCGGACGGCCGCTGGGATCAAGTCGTCATGGGCGAGCTCATCGATCCGTGTCAGCAACAATCGAGCACGCAAATGACGTGCACGATCGAGTTCCTTAGCTCCGGCGCATGGCAGGCCGGCGAGAATGATTCGGGCGCCGGCATTTTCTACGACGATCCGAACAACAACCAAGGCTTGGAAGGCATCGTCGACGCGACGGATTCATCGGAAAGCCTACGCAGCAAGGCCTCCAACGCCGCGTTGAAGCAAAACCTCCCGGCGGCGCCGCCGGCGCCGTGTACGCCGGATTCCATGGGTTACTGCTACGTTGCTGGTCCGATTGCATCGTGCCACGGACGCTGGGTTGGGCCGATGAGCGATCGCACGTGGATCGTGTCGTCCATTCCTGGAAAATATCAAGTGTTCAAGAAAGTAAACTCGCTCGAACTCCAAGGTACCTATACGGCAACGATCGACGTCAGCGGCGATTCTTGTCCGCCGCCGGGCACCGCGATGAGCTGGTCGCCCGGAGATCCGAAGAGCATTTACCACGATCCGAATCTTCCGTAAGGAGGCTCGCGCGTAGGGCGTCGCAAAGGCGCCCTACGTCTATTTTATGCTTGCTGTTATTGCATCGTTGTTATCCGCAATCTCGCCGGCGCCCGGCGCGCATTTCGCGATGGCTGCCGATTGTGCGATCGCGCCGTATCCCGGCGATCCCATTACGCAGCAACTCTTTCCGCAGGATGTCGCGGTGCTGCCCGACGGCAGCGTCCTTTTCGTGGAGCGGCGCGGCCAAGGATGCGATCGCGACAAGATCGTGATCGTCCGAAGCGGCCGTCGTCGCGAACTTTCGCGGCCGCTTGCCACCGCCCGCAGCGTTGACGGACATAACTATTGGATCTCGCGCATCCGCGTAGCGAGCGACGGAACGATCTTCGCGACACTCTCCGACCAGTTCTCGGGCGCATACAGCGGCATTCGCCGGCAGCTGTTTGCATATCGTAACGGCACTTGGGTGCCGGTTCAGGTGTGGTGCGACGCCGGCGATCCGTCGTGTGCGAGCCGGAATGAAGATATCGGCGCTGCCGCGACGGCGGATCGTTACGTCGTGAATCACGATTACGACGACACTGCGGTTGGCAATTGGTTCGTTGAGAATCCGGCGAAAGGATCGACAACGGCGATCCTCGTTTCGCGCGGGAATACGCAGACTCTCGGCGCCGGCACCGTGACGGCCGCTGCGGCGAATTGGCTTTACGGCTACGATGACGGATTCGAACATCGTTTGCCGTTACGCGCGTTTCGTTTAGCCGGAGCGAATCGCGCGATGCTCGGCGCCGGTATCCCATTCGCTGTCGACCGAAACGGAGCCGGCGTAGGGGACGATCGCGCGAGCTGGCGCGAAGAAGGCTATCCCGTGGTCTGGTCCGCCGCACGAAAAGAGCGCCTCACCGAAACACACGGCACGGCGTTTACAATCCGGAACGGCGTTATTCTCGGCAGCAGCGGCGGAAGAGCATTTGCCGCGTGGCGGCGAGGAACTTCGTGGCGCGTCAGCTACCTTGACCGTGCCGCCGGCGTTCGCTACCGCGTAATCAGCGCGTTCGCCTTTGGCACCGGCGGCCGCGTGTTGGCATTAGGACGCGATGCGAGCGGCGATACGACGCTGCTTACGATCGACTTGAGGAAGCCTTAGCTCCCTACAACGAAACCGCCATAAGCCCGGCAACGCAGCCATTGATGTTCGTAAGTGGAATGATGCGAGAGCCGTCGGAAAGCTCGAGCCGTTCGCGAGACTCGACAGCTTGCGTTAAATCTTCGAGCGAGGGTTCGCACCCCGACGTCATCGCCGCTTCGTTGCGGAAGAAGGCCACGAGTTCGCCGTCTTCGATGGTGTAGAGCGTGATTGCGTCGCCGAGCGCATCGAATGCTTGAGCCAGCAGCGCGCCGTGTCTGAGCGTGCGGCGCCGTTCGGTGATGTCGCGGCCCACAGCAATCCAATGCGCCGCATCGCCGTTGGAATCACGAACCGGCGAGCTCGTGAACTCCACCCAGAACGTGGTGCCGTCCTTACGGCGAAGTTCGATCTCTTTATCGTTTCGCTGAAGCTGTTCTATGTTCCAACGAATGTTGCTAAGCGACACCGCGTCGTTGGTTTCGGCGATGAGGTCGGTGTAGGGACGACCCAAGACCTCGTGCATAACGTAGCCGCACGCGTGAAGAAACGCTCCGTTGACGTACGTGATAAACGGACCGCCGTCGGGAGGCGGCGTTGCATCGAACATCACGACGAAGTCGGCTGTTTCGTCAATTGCGTGATAGAGCGTCCGGCGTTCCGCGTCGGCTTGACGGCGCTCGGTAATATCGCGGCAGATCGTTAAGTAGCGTTTGACGGATCCGTCCGCTTCGCGCAGCGGCGTGCAGCGGACGTCTGCCCAGTACGGAGTTCCATCTTTGCGGAAGAATTGCGCCTCGAACTCACGCACCATTCCGGCACGCACGTCTTCGAGCACGCCAAGAAGCATCTTGCGATGCGAGCTCGTCCCGAGGAGCGTCGGCGTGGAACCGGTCTCGATTTCTTCACGCGAAAAGCCGCTGTGCTTGCAGAAGAAGTCGTTGATGTAAACGTAGCGCGAAGGCCAGGAGCCGCCTTCGTAAAATTCGTGAACCGAAACGGCGTCGTGTGCGCCGGCAATCGCCGCCGACAAAAACGAAACATCGCTCGCAGTAGAAACCACAAGCCCCTGGGTGCCCATATACGTAAGTATCGTGTAAAGCTCCGCGCTTCTTAAGGTCAGGCGCAAGCATGCTTAACTAACACGCAAGCGCGCGAGAAAATCATTAGTATGGCGTAGTCTTTAAGGCCTAGTGCGTAGGAGATGGCGTACGCTCGCTTAGAACAACGCGCGCCATGAACCAGGGTGTACTCTTGGCGCTTTGCAGCGCTGCCATTTTTGCATTCTCCGCGGAGACGCCGGCAATCGCGCCCGCATCCGCTTCGTCTCCCGCGCCGGCGCTAGCCCAGTCGCTGCGCCATCTCGAATACCATTTTGCCGTGACGTATTCGTCTTCGGGTGAGGGTCACGAAAGCGGCATCGGTACGACCGGCAGCGGCATCATCTCGTATCAGGGCAGCGCCGGACGCCAGGGCGCGGTCCTCGTCGACGTGATCGGCGTGGCAAAAGACGGCGGTCTGGTGATCCGCGCGCAAGAGAACGCCGAGGGACGCGTCGGACAGCGCCCGCCCGTTACATGCGCGGTGTATGGCGACAGCCGCGTGCTCTGCGGAAACGAGGCGAATCCGCCCACCGACGCCATCGCCGTCCTGCTCTCGCACCTCGGACGCAACTTCTACGATCCGTCGATCGTCGATGACAAGGGGCACTGGGAGCGCCGGATCGACGACAAAGATATGAAGATCGTCGCGTCGTTTTCGATGCCGCCGCATGCCGGCGGCAAGCCGGCGATGATCTACGAACACCGCGACATCAAGTCGCTCGACGGCACGCAGGACGACTATACGGAAGACTCGCGCATTTCGTACGACATCGACCTGTCCGTTCCGGACTCGATCACAAACGAAGCGGCTCAAGCGTCTCGCGGCGAGGGCTACGTGCGCACGAAGATCGACCTCTCGCTTTCCAAGGATTCCTTCGCGAAGCCGTAATGGGTGTAGCTTCCTGGATACATAAGGGAGCGCTTGCAACCATTAGGGAATTAGCCGCTCGTGGGTAGCCTGGGTCCAGCCGCCAAATCCTGGCAGCGCTCGACGCTTATGTGCGTCGGGTTCTTCCTATTGTGGCAGACGGCCCCATGGACGCCGGCGGCCGCGCTGGACGTCCTGCTGCTCTTGTTCTTGGGCTGGCGTTTCGCGCCGCTAATCCCTGCCGCCGCCCTCGCGCATTGGTTCTTGTTCCACGGCGTTCAGCCGCTTTGGGCGGTGCTCGTCGCGCAGTCGGCCGCCGCCGCGATCTTCGCAGCCGCGATTTGGTACGTGAAGGAGAAGCAGCGCGTCGCATTGCCGCTCCGCACGATTCGCGAAGTCGCGCTGTTTTGCGGCATCGTCTGCATCGCTGCGCCGCTCGTTGCCGGCCTATGCACGGCGGCGATCTACGGCGCATTCGGGCTCTTCGCTCCGAATGAAATGCTTGGCATGTTCGCTCAAGCGATGCTGTCCTATCCGGCGCCCGTCGTTGCGATCGTGCCGTCCGTAATAACCTTTGCCGGATGGCGGCAGCTGGACTCGCCCGCGGAACACACCGATCCGTCGCGCGCGGAGCTTACGGGGTTCATGGTCGCAACGGCCGTGCTCGTGATCGCCGGCATCGTGATTTCGCTCTCGACGAATCAGCCGCTGCTAGACTTCTCGTTCATCACGATTTCGTGGCTCGCGATGCGCTACGGTTTGCGCGGCGCCGTGCTTGGCATCAGCACCGCATTCGTGGCAGCAACGGGCATGCACGCCGTTATCGAACACGGCGCGAGCATGCCGGCGAACTCCCTCGCCGAGTACGAAGGTTTCCTCATCGCATCGTCGCTGATGGCGCTGCTGCTTGGCGGGCTCACCACGGAACGCTGGGAACTGCTCGCGCGTCTGTCGCGCCGCGCGTACGTCGATGAACTCACCGGACTGCCGAACCGAGATCGTCTCGTCGAGTGGATCGAACGCCATCACGACTCTGCCGTCGTGCTTATTATTCTCGACGTCGACGATATGCGCGTGCTGAACCAGGGCGTCGGCCGCACCGCGGTCGATCGCGTACTGCAAGACATGGCCGTGCGTCTGCGCGCCAGCTTCCCGACCTCTCATTTCATCGCGCGCGTGAGCGCCGACGAATTCTCCGTGTCCGTCGTCGACGATCGCAGTCCGCACGCGCTGATGTCGGAACTGCGCGCGTTCTTCGAAGTGCCGTTCGAAATCGATGGCTCGCGGGTGTACATTTCCGTTTCGATGGGCGCCGTGCGCATGGTGCGCGCCGGTTCGGCCGACGACATGCTGCGAAAGGCCGACCTCGCGCTCGACAAGGCCAAACTTTCGCCGACGCGTTCGATGGTCTACGCGCCGGAGCTGCAAGCGGGCACCGGACCGTCGCTCGTCGGGGAACTCCATCAAGCCGTCGTGCGGCGCGAGCTCGTGCCGTTCTTCCAGCCGATTTTCCGTTACGATTCGCAAAACGGCGACTGGCGAGTCGTCGGCGCGGAAGCGTTACTGCGCTGGATTCATCCCGATCGCGGCATCGTCTCGCCGGCGAGCTTCATCGACATGCTCGAACGCCTCTCGATCGGAGAACACGTCGGCTGGAACGTGATGGAGCAGGCATTGCTGCAAGCGGGTGAGTGGCGCCGCGCGATTCCAAACTTCCGCGTTTGGGTGAATCTGTTCGGCCGCCAGGCGCTCTCGCGCAACTGCGCGCAACGCATCGCCGAATTGCTCGAAAGCACCGCGGTGCCCGCCGATGCGCTGCTCGTCGAAATCAACGAAAGCATCATCGCAAGCGACGAACGCGACGTCTCCGCGCTCGTGCAGCGGCTGCGCGAAATGGGCGTGCATACGGCAATTGATGATTTTGGTACCGGCGGTTCGTCGCTGGGCCGAGTGCGCGACGTGCCCGCCGGTGTTTTGAAGATCGATCGTTCGTTCGTAACGCGAAGCGAAGTCGACAGTAAAGCGAAAGCCGTCGCCGCCACCGTCGTGCGTTTAGCCGAAGAACTCGGCATGATGTGCGTCGCCGAAGGCTGCGAAAACATGATGCAGCTTCAGGTCATGAACGACATCGGCTGCGAATACGCCCAGGGCTACGCCCTCGGCCACCCGCTCCCCGCCGACCTCTTCGCCCGCACTTTCCTCAGCTTGGAATCCGCTTCAGGCTTTTAAACAAACTCAGCTCGGCGGGGATAACGGAAGAAGCGGCGCTGGTATCGCCTGCCCTTCGACGAGCTCAGGGTGACGAAGCTGTTCTGTTGTCACCCTGAGCAGCGGCGGAGCCGCGTAGTCGAAGGGCGGGCGCATCGCACCTGTGCCCTTACGTTACCTTACGTCGGAGAGAAGATGCGGTAAGCGGAGAGCTTGCCGTCGGGGTCGACGCGGATGACGACGCTCATCGTGCCTTTGTCGAAATTCGCCCGGTACGTGAACTCGTTTTTCGTGTTGTCGCCATTGACGAACGTCAGGCCCTTATAATCGCCGAGAGCGTGCATCTTGTCGGAAAGCGTGCCGACTTCGCCGCGTGAGACTTGCGACTTCAAGCGATCGTCGAAGTTAGAAGTGACGCCGTCGATGTCGTTGTTGTAGACGGACTTCGTCACGTTGTCCGCGGTGTTGGCGGCGCTGCCGCTCGCACCGTTGTCGGCGCCCCCGTTACACGCCGCCAGAGCCGCGAGCAACGCGAGCGCAAACACTTGGCGTACGACCATTAGAGGTCGCCCCATCCGTAGGACACCATCGCAACCTGTTGGGTATTAGCCTGGCGCGTGTTGCGCGAAGCGACGCGCTGGGGCTGCGCCTGCCGCGCGGCAACGAAGCCGTTGTGCACGTTCAGCGACGCAAGCTGGTGGCGCTGGTCCTCCACGATCTTATGCTGGTACGCGATCTCGCGTTTCAGGTCGGAGTTCACCGCGACTTGCTGCTCGTAGGCGCGTTGCTCTTGGTGGTAGGCAGCCCAAGCGTCGTTGTTCTCCGACTGCAGAGCGGCCTGACGGCGCGCGTCTTCCGCGTAGCGCTCGTGCACTTTGCGGTTGTGATTGATGATGAGCAGCGTGCCGGCCGCGGCCGCCGCTCCAAAGATGATGTTGCGCGTACTTGCCGCGCCGTTGGCCAGTGCCGGTGCCGCCGGCACGGTCATCCCGATTGCGCCGGTCAGGGCGACCGCCGCGAATGCTTGCTTCAGGTTCATGGATCCCTCCTGGGTGGAGTAACGCAAAGCATCTGCCCGATTGTTCCAGCAAGCAAACGAATCCCGTGAGCCCGTCTTGCGCACGCTTGCTTATTCCTCTGGCGATTTAGCCAGTTTTGTAAAGCTAGTGTAAAAAGCTTAATCTAACGGCGCCATCCGAGACGAGAAATTTTATCGTGAGCAAACTTTACGTTTCCCGTCTCGCGCTTTTCGCGTTTCTCTCCGCCTCCTTGGCCGCTTGCGGCGGTGGTGGCGGATCCACGACCGGCGGTGCCATGCCCGCCATCACGTCCGGCGACCCCTCGGTCACTGCGACGGCCACGCCGACGGCCCTCTCGACGATGTCGATGACGGCGTCCGGCGGAACGATCACGGCGATCGGCACCATTGACGGCGTCTTCGCCGGCGGCTTCACGCTGCAGACCGACTCGCCGCACGGCTACGTCCACATCTACACGAGCTCGGCTACCAAATTCACCGGCAGCAAGCCGGTCAACGGCGAGAAAGTCACCGTTGTGGGAACGGGTTCGTTCAGTTCCGTTACGGCGACGAGCGTAACGCAGTCCGGCACCACCTCGGCGACGCCCGTACCGTCGACCACGGACGCACCGGCGAACGTGCCTCCGAACGGAACGTCGACCACGCCGCTGCTGTCGATGGCGAAAACGAAAATCGCGCCGTTCCAAGTGTTCGATGCCTGGGGCAGCCCGCGCGTCAGCGTCGCCGCCGCCGAAGCCGATGGCTCGCGCTACAGCCTTATCTGGGGCGCGCGTCCCGGCATGGCGTCCGCATGGCGTCACAACAATTCGTCGCTGATCGCGACGTACTACATGCCGCAAGAAACCGATGCAAGCTACGTTTCCTGGGGCGGCATCGGCCACAATCTCGCGTGGTGGCAGGCAAATCACCCGGATTGGGTTCTGTATTCGTGCACCGCGAGCGGCACGCCGACCAAGATCCCCGCGTACGTCGGCAGCCTCCCGCAGAACATTCCGCTCGACATTCACAACCCGGCCGTCGTTCAATATCAAGTCAATCTCGCAGCGAACTACGCGCTCAAGAACGGCTATAACGGCCTCGCGTACGACGAAGTGCTCTTCCAGAACATCGGCGGCGTTTCGGCCGGTACGGGCGCGTATGCGTGCGGTATCTATCAGAACGGCACGTTTGTCCGCCGCTATGCCGGCAAGACCGACGTGGCGTGGGCCAACGACACCGTTGCATGGGTGAAGGCCGCGCACGCAATTGCGAAGTCGCACGACCTCAAGCTCGTTGTCAATCACCCGGCCGGCGTCTACACGAACGCTAACGAAGCGGCACTGCTCGCGAACGTCGACGTCGACCTCAACGAAACGGGTTACGCGGACTATAGCAACTACACGAAGAGCACGAGCCTTTTCAAAGCCACGCTCGACTGGACGCGTTATGCGCAAGCGCACGGCGCGGCACCGGTAACGATCGACAAGTTCTACCAGTCTTCGGCGGTTACGCCGACGCAAGTCGAATACGGCGTCGCGACGTACTTGATGGGGAACGAAGGCGGTTCGGGTCTGTTCATCAGCAACAATCCCGGCTACGGCGTGGAGCAGTTCCACAACGAGTATGACGTCAATTACGGTACGCCGTGCGGCGCCTACTACGGCGGTTCGGCGACGAACTCGAGCAGCCCGGATCTGTGGTATCGCCGCTACAGCAACGCGTTCGTCGTGGTGAACGGCGGCTCGACCTCGCGCTCGAGCGAAGTCGCAAAACTTCCGGCCGGTCACACGTACCGCGACCTGGAAGGACGTCCGGTCTCCAATCCGCTCACGGTTGGAAACCACGACGCCTACGTGCTGTTGACGACCAACGGTTGCAACTAAGGCACGAGTGGTGAAACCGGCACGGTGATCGCTACGGTCACCGTTGCCGGCGGTCCGTAACGGTCGATGCTCGAGAGGTAACGCGCGTTCGTTGCATTCTCGACGTCGACCGTTGCTTTTACCCCCTCGCGAATCGGCACCGATACGTGCGCGCCGAGCAGCACCGAAGTGCCTAACGGCTGCGTGTTCAAATCGTCGGCGTACGTCTGCCCGAGATAACTGATGCTGATTCCGGCGCCGATCTTCGACACCGTCGTATCGACGTCGATCCCGGCCGAACCATTCGGTACGTACGACAAGTATTTGCCGTCCGTCGGGCCTCCCGACGTAACGCGCGCGTACTGTGCGGTACCATAGACCTGCATCCGCGTTGCCGGCGAAAGCGCACGCGTAATCGTCAGCGTCTCTCCGTCGGTTTGCGTGTGCGAGAAGTTGCTGCGTATTAACGTCGTGGGATCGATCGTCCGGAACGCGATGGCATCATTGACGAAGGTATGGAAGCCGTCCAGCGCTACGTGCATGCGCGATGTGCTCCAGTCCAGCCCTGCGGAAAGCGACGAACTGCGCTCGGGAACGAGAAACGGATTCGGCCGGTAGGCGATGGGGCCGATCTGATAGCCGCGAACGAGCTCGTTGAGGAAGGGCGGCCGGAATCCGGCGCCGTCGGAGACGCGAATCGCCAGTTGCGGCGTTAGATCGTAGCGCACGGCCATGCGCGGCGAGACGGCGCGGTTGGTGTTAGGTGCGACCGTCGTCGTGCCCGACGCATTCACGAGAGTGCCGCGGAGCAGACTTACCTCGTCCGCGCGCACTCCGGCGACGACTTCGCCACGGTTGAACGTATAGGTTTCTTGCAGCGCAACACCGGCGAGTTGCTGCGCGCCGCTGCCCGAGTTTTGAAAGACGTTATTGCGTCCGGCCTGCGTACTCACCCCGTTCACCGCGCGTTCGTCGGCGCGCACCGCAAACTCCGAGTGCGTCGACGAGGCCGTCCAGTGAATGGCCACGCCGCTTTCGGCGGTCGGCACGGATTGGGTGTAGCGCAGCACGCCGGGACTTTGCGGAAAGACGTCTGCGCGATTCGTCACAAGCGCATCACGCGTGTACGCATCGATTCCGAGGTTTTGCGTCGCCGTCGTATGCGAGAACCGAAACGAATTTTGGTGTAGCCGGCGCCAGAAATCGTAGTGCGGCCGTCCTTCGAACTGGTAATCCCACGCGCCGCGGTATCCGTACTCGAATGAGTCGCTCTGCGTAGGCGAATACCGTACCCGGAAAGACGCCATGCTCGTTTGTGACTGCGAGGGTTGATCGATCGAGCTCGTATAGCCGGGCGCCAGCGCAAAATATGAAAGTTGCGATTGCTCTGCCGAAACCGACGCTTCGACTGTATGCGAAATCGGAATCTGGACGTTCGCATAATTCAACAGCGAATTATTCGTGCCGGCGCCGAACGTGAAGGCGGCTTGCGCATCGCTTGGCGTGCGCGCCGGGCCGAACGTGTCCAGTTGTAAGACGCCCCCGATCGCGCCCGCCCCGTACAAGGCCGACCCCGCACCGCGCAGCAGTTCCGCCCGCACGATGTCGTTCGCAGGATACTCAGCCCAATCGATTTGCCCGCCGAAGGCGTCTTGCGCGGGAACACCGTCGGCAAGCACCAGTCCGCGATCGGTCCCGGCGCCGGTGAAAGAGACGCGGAGCTGGCCATAGTTCGTGAAGTTGCTGTTGCTGCGCGTGCGGTCGAATCCGGGAAGGTTCCGCAGCACGGCGTCGCCGGTAGTGGCCGGCGTATTGGCAAGCTGGGCCGAATCCATCACTGAGGCCGCGACAGGAAGCTTGTGGAGCGTTTGCGGCGAGCCGGTGGCGACGCGCACCGTCGTGATCACCGGCAGCGGTGAGGCCGACGGCGAAGGCGATGGAGAAGGTGACGCCGTTACTGTCGCGAGCAGTACGGCCGCGATCACGTCAATCCATGGCGCAGCGCAAAGACGGCAGCCGAGACCCGATCGTCGACGTCCAGCTTCGTGTAGAGATGCGCCAGATGCGTGCGGACGGTTGGATACGCGCATTCCAGTTGGCGCGCGATCTCTTCATTAGAGTAGCCTTCTACGAGCAGCCGGAGAATTTGCTGTTCGCGCGGCGAGAGTCGGGGCAGTGCGACGCCGGCATCGTGCTCTTCGCGTGTCTCGTGATGGAAAAGCGCGTGCGCAACCTCGGGATCGAGCCAGGTTGCTCCGTCGGCGACGACCTTGATGGCTTTGCGGATGCGCGTGGCGGGCGTCGCCGCCATGCAACAAGCGTCCGCTCCCGCGTCGAGCGCCGCGCGGAGCTGGTGCTCGTCGACCATGCGCTTTAAGGAAAGCACGCCGACGTCCGGACGCAGTTGCTTGGCGGTGCGGATAAAACGCACGCCTTCACCGTCGGTTAAACTGAGATTGACGATCAGCACGCGCAACGCGCGATTTTGGAGCAGCTCTTTGCCGCCGGCAGCATCAGCCGTTCCCAACAGCAGCAGCTCGCGATCTGCGCCGAGGACCTCGGCTAAAGCGGCTGCCGTCGTACGGCGATCCGCCACGATGGCCACCCCGACCGGCATGGCAACACCGGGCCCGTTGACCGAACGATGAAGCATACGTCCGTCCTCCCGATAAGAGCTAGTTCCAACTCGTGCGCACGGCACCTGTCCGGCGAATCGCTCGCATCATCAAACCTGATGATCATCACGTTTGACTATCATCAGGGCGCACGATTGTCGCCCGTTGTACCCTGGGACTACGCTTTGAGAAGCTGCATGAAGCCAGGAGTAAACACATGAATAAACGTGTACTTGCTTCGGCAATCGCCGTTGTGTGCGCCATGGGCTTAATCGTCGGGTTATTCGCCTGTCAGAACCGGGCAGGCGCTCAACAGCAAGTTTCGCTCAACGATATGAGTCAAGACGCGTCAACGTGGGTGATGCCGACGCAAAACTTTGCGAATCTCCGCCATAGCGCGCTCAAAGATATCACCACGGATAATGCCAAGGGCTTACGAGTCGCGTGGATGATGTCGACCGGCGCAACGCGCGGTCACGAAGGGCAACCGCTCGTCATCGGAGATACGCTGTATTTCCAAAGTGCGTATCCGAATCACGTTTTTGCGGTGTCGCTCGATGATTATCACATCAAGTGGCAATTCACGCCGAAACAGGATTCGTTCGCCACCTCCGTCGCATGCTGCGATCTCGTGAATCGCGGCGTCGCTTACGGCGACGGCATGATCATCTCCGATGCGCTCGACGGGACGGTTTACGCGCTTAACGCCACGGACGGTAAGGTCGTATGGTCGGCAAAGAATGCCGATCCCGAACTCGGACAAACCGTTACGTCGGCGCCTTTCGTCATTCCCGACAAGAACCGCGTCATCGTCGGCGTATCCGGCGGCGAATTCGGCGTGCGCGGCTATTTGTCCGCATTCGATCTGCACAGCGGCAAGCAAGTTTGGCGCGCGTACAGTGAAGGAACGGACAGCGACGCCCTCATCCCAGCCGGTTTCAACGGTCCGAAAAATGCCGGCATCAGCACGTGGCACGGCGATCAATGGAAGGTCGGCGGCGGCACGACGTGGGGCTGGTACTCCTACGATCCGCAATTGGACCTGCTCTATTACGGCACGGGCAATCCGGGAACGTGGAATCCTTCGCAACGTCCGGGCGACAACAAATGGTCGATGACGATCTTCGCGCGTCATCCCTCCGACGGCACAGCCGTCTGGGCATATCAGATGACGCCGCACGACGCCTGGGACTATGACGGCGTGAACGAAATGATTCTCGCCGACATAAAAGTGCACGATCAGCAAGTTCCGGCGCTGGTCCATTTCGATCGTAACGGTTTTGCGTACGAACTCGATCGTCGCACCGGCAAACTGCTGCTCGCCGAGAAGTTCGATCCTTCCGTGAACTGGGCGACGCATATCGACATGGCAACGGGACGCCCGGTGCTCGATCCGGCGTACAGCACGAAGCAAGGAACGAACGTGCACAACATTTGTCCGGCGGCAATGGGCAACAAAGATCAGCAGCCCGCGTCGTTCGATCCGCAAACCGGCTACTTCATCGTTCCGACGAATCACAATTGCATGGACTACCAGGCCTTTGCCGTCAAATACAAGGCTGGGTTCCCGTATGTCGGCGCAATCGTGAAGATGTATCCGGGGCCCGGCGGCTATCGCGGTGCGGTCATCGCGTGGGATCCCAACAACGGCAAGATCGTTTGGAGCGATCACGAGCGCTTCCCGGCATGGGGCGGCGTGCTCACGACGGACGGCGGCGTGGCATTCTACGGGACGTTGGACGGCTTTTTCAAAGCGGTCGACACTAAGACCGGTTCCGAAATCTGGTCGCAAAAGATGCCCTCGGGAATCATCGGCAATCCGATCACGTACTCGTACAAAGGCAAGCAGTACGTAGCGATTCTTTCGGGCGTCGGCGGATGGGCCGCCCTCGGTCTGGCTGCGGGATTGACGAATCCAACGGCAGGTCTCGGCGCGGTCAACGCGGCCATGGATCTGGGCAGCTATACCAACCTTGGCGGTGACTTGGTGGTATTTTCGCTGCAATGAGATTTCGGGTGATGTTGGTGGGCGCGGCATTAGCCGCGCTCACCTCCGGTGTTGCGCAAGCGCAGACGCCTCTGCGAGTTTGCGCCGACCCGAATTACATGCCGTATTCGAACCGGTCGGGTCAAGGATTCGAAAATAAGATAGCGCAAATCGTCGGGCGCGGCATGAACCGGCCGGTGCAGTACGTATGGCAATCGACGCGCGGCGACGGCTTCGACGAAATGATTCACAATCAGCTCGACGCCGGAAAGTGCGACCTCTTGGTCGACGTGCCGTACGCGATGACGACCGTGAAAACGTCTAAGCCGTATTACATTTCATCGTACGTATTCGTGCTGAAGAAGAACTCGCCGTACGAGGTGACGTCGCTCGATTCGGAGGCGCTGCACCGCATGAAGATCGGCTACGAGGGCGACACGCCGGCGGAGGCGGGGCTGAAGCTGCGCGCTTTGACGATCGGCGCCAAGCACTTCGACACGGCCGACAGCGATTCGGCTTCCCCGGCCGACATTCTGGCGGCGGTCGAAAGCAATCAAATCAACGTGGGACTCACGTGGGCGCCGGCAATCGGCTACTACCTGGGAAAATATCCGGACTTGCGCGCCGTGACGATTCCGAATTCGCGCAGCCAGGGGTCGCCGGAGCAGTACAGTTTCCCGATGGCCATGGCCGCGCGCAGCGACAATACAGGACTTATCGATCAAGTGAACCGAGTGATAAGCAGCCATGAAGCCGATATCCTGAACGTGCTTCGTGCCTATCACATCAGCTTCTTCGAACCCGGAGGTTCTTCATGACCGCGCAATCGCGCATCGGCGTTGTCGGAACCGGGCGCATGGGCGCCAACATGGCGCTGCGCTTACACGACGTCGGCTATCCCGTAACGGTCCTGTATGACATTCGCCCCGAGTCGGCTGAAGAAACGGCGAAACAAGTCGGCGGCAAAGCAGTCCGTACGCTCGCCGAAGTCACGCAAAACGCCGACGTAATCGTCACGGTCGTCACCGACGACGCAGCGATGGATAAAATCTTCGCCGAGTCCGGCGATTCGCTGCTAAAGGATTCTAAAGGCAAGATCTTCATCAACACCGCTACGGTGACGCCGGGCATTCACGTGGAAGTGCAACGGCGCGCGGAGGCGCAGGGCGCGCACTCGATCGAGGCTTGCATGGCAAGCTCGATCCCGCAGGCGCGCAACGGCACGCTGTACTTGATGATCGGCGGCCGCAAGGAAGTCTTCGACCAGGTCGAGCCGATGCTCAAACAACTCAGCTCTTCGCTGAAGTACATCGGCGACGCCGGGCGAGCGGCGCAGGTCAAAGCCCTGGTCAACATGGTGATGAACATCAACACCGCCGGCCTGGCCGAAGGTTTGGGCTTGGGCGATGCGCTTGGACTGGACGTGACGATGTTGCGCGAAGTGTTCTCGGAAACGGGCGCAAATTCTCGCGTGCTGCAAACCGACGGCGAAGACATGCAGAACCGCGAACACGACGTGTACTTCTCCGCAGAACACGCCGCGAAAGATTCGGGCATCGCACTCGGACTAGCCAAAGACGTCGATCTGAAGCTTCCGCTCGCGCAAGCGACGTACAACCAGTACGAAACGATGAAAACCGAAGGCCTCGGCAATCTCGACAAATCCGGCGTATCGGAGCTCACGTTCCTATCCCGCCACGGCGCGCGCTTGCGCGACGCCGCTTCTACCCCCGCCTAGCCATTTGAGGAGAGGAATCCACATGCAAAGTGCAACGTCGCAAAAAATCGTACCATTGATGAGCTCCGACACCGCAGGCCCGCTCGGAGCCATCCATCTTCCGCGCCTGTGGTTGAAGCTGACGCTCGCGAGTAAGGGATTACTTCCCGAAGATTACGACGAGTGCGGCCCCGGCTTCGACGCCATGACGCTCAGCGACCTCAATCTAGACCGCCAAAAAACAATGGACTACGTGCGGCAGAACAAGCCGACGTACATACAGTTCGAGCAATGGGTGATCCAGCAGAACGGCGGCTCGATTTCGTCCGAAACGATTCGCAAGCACAACGACGCCGTTCACGGCTACAACCATTCCGACGACCTGGCGACCAAGATGCGCGGCTCTTCGGGACTTCAAGACGCGACGATTTCAGATGCGGTTACGTTGAATACGCTTGAAGATCTCGATGAAGTGCACCGCCAGGTGCACGGGGGGTAAAGCATAGGTGAAAGCCATTCCGGCAGTTCTCGCGGGTGCCGTGCTTGTCGCGGTAGCGGCTGTTTCAGCGGGGCATCCGCGAGCGGCGGGCGCGCCGGTAACTTTTACCGCCGCGCAAGCTTCGGCGGGCGCTAAGCAGTTCGCCACCAGCTGCTCCATGTGTCACGGGACGGCGCTCGAAGGCGGCGCCGGTCCGGCTCTCACCGGTCCAAATTTCAAAACGTTGAGCAGCAAAGTGCATGCAACCGTTTCGGACATCTTTACGTACATGACGACGAACATGCCGATGAACGCCCCGGCGTCTCTTCCGCATAAGGACTACGTGAACATCATGGCCTTCATTTTAAGCAAGAACGGCTACAAGGCCGGGGGATCGCCGTTGAGTTACGGCACCGCTTCGAACTCCAAGGCAGCAATCGTCAAGGAGTAATTCTATGAGCCGCACGCGCGTCGCCGCCGTTGCAATCCTGGCGATTCTGCTCGCGAGGAGCCGGCCCGGCGGAGCCGCGCGTCGCGGTGCTCTCCTTTGCCGCCCAGCCCGTCGGCATGAACGACGAAATTCTCGCCGATCGCGCGCAGCTGAACGAACTTGAAAGCGCATTTCTAAGCGCGTTACGAGCGCGTGGCGTCGACGCGGTTCCGGTGCGTAAAAGTTGCTCCGCAGCGGACGACGCTTGTTTTGCGTCCGCCGAACGTTCGGTTCACGCGCAAGCGGTTGTTTCCGGAGCCGTAACGCGCTACATGGCGCTCTTCTGGGATCTCGACATCTCGGTTCGCGGCAACGCCGCGCGCGGCAGCCTCTACCATAATCCGTTCAAAGGCGATTACGACGCCTTGCTGCACGCCATGCCGGACATCGCGGCTGAGGTGAAGAGGTCGATGCTGTGAGCGAAGACGGCCGCCTTCACTATCACGACCATCGCGATTTCGAATTACTGAGCGATCTCGCCGAACTGGCGCGCCCGGAATTTGAAGGCTTCTTAGGACTCAACAATGCGCTCGCGCGCCGCACTGGCCGCATTTCATGGAAGCATCGCGAACTCATGGCCGTCGCCGTCGCGTGCGCCATGCAGTGTGCGTACTGCGTCGACCTTCACACCGCAAACGCTAAGAAAGCCGGCGCCTCGCGTGAAGAACTCGCCGAAGCGGTCTTCGTCGCCGCCGCCGTGCAGTCGGAAGGCGCCGTCACTCACGGCACCCTGGCGCTCAAACTCTTCGATTCCGCCCCCGCTCACGCCGACGGCTAACCTTCGTCATCCTGAGCTTGTCGAAGGATAGGCGCATACATCTCAGTTACTTCTGTTGCGCTACGGAAATAGTGACGGCGTTAGAGTCGATGTTCAGATGTTGAGGAGACGCATCATGTGACGGGTACCACTGCAACTCCGTGAGCACTATGCGGTACTGTCCAGCATGCGGCGGATTCCAGTAGTCACTAAGATCGAAATACAAATATGAAGATTTGCCTGGTGGAAGCGCATGTGGTCTCAAAGCGAAAATTTGGCAACCAGATGGTTGAAGCGAGGTTGCGATGCCAGTCGACACATCCGTGATCTGAAACGTAAACCAACACGGCCACCGATCGCCAAGTAAGAATCGATTGCCGGATGCAACGTTCCTCACCTCGATGATCAGGGGGATGGATCGCCCCGGCTTCATCGGTGCGGGGCCAGGTTGAATCGAAACAGCGAGGCCACCAACCGCTTGGCCCGAACTTGCTGTTCCAGAGGAACCGATTGCGGCGCTTTCTCCATGCGGGCGTGGCGGCGAAACGACCTGCTGACAATTACCGACAGCGGTAGTAAGTGTAATCAGGCCAGAAATAATCCCAAGAAGCGCATAATCTTTCATCGTGTTGCCTTTCGCCGCTGAATAATATTAAACATTGGCTGCCACATTATCCGGCTGTATAGCCGCACGTCCAAGTCGGAGGGAAACCGCCATAGACGCTTTCGCTGCCTCTGCTTAACGTCGGCTGGGCTATCCAATTCCACGACACAAGACTCGCGTTAACCGAAGCCGCCCAACCCCAACTTACAGTACCGATAGCGACCGGAATACTATCAAACGCGTTCGATTGATACATGAAGTAATCAACGAAATGATCATTTACGCTGTATGTTCCATTTGGTCTGATGATATTCGGCGTTACAACCAAATTACCTAATGGTTTCATAGGCAGTGCTAGCGCTGGAGCGTCAAAGTCGTGATACGTTCCGCCGACATTGATCACGCCTGCTGTGGGATCGTATGGAATATCGGTGTCCGCGCAGTATCGGCCGCTCGTGCCGTACGTACCTGCGCTCGGGGTTGATCGAGTCGTATTTACGAATTGATACACTGATATTTTTCCGCCATTTGCGCCCGAAACGCTGTACGACCAATTAATCGACCCATGTCCGAAGGCTTGCTGTCCCCAATGTAGGTAATATGTGATTCCAGAATAATTCTGATCCACTCCCGCCGTTCCATAACTTACGGAAACGTTCGCGAAGGGACTCGTAATTTGAATTGGCAGAGGCGGAAATTGTGTCGTTACCCCGTTGACGCTGCACGTCGCGGTCAGGGCACCCGTAAACGGTGTCACGGAATAGAAAAAGACAGTATTACCACTGGAAGCCGGGACCGCGGGAGCATATTGCCCCAAGGTGAAGGATGTTGTATACGATGAGACCGCGTTTGGGGGTATGCCTTCGAAGACGCAATTCGATGGCGTGCCTTGGTCGGTGTCGACGCCAAGAGCAACTGGTTCGCCGACTTGGCCGACGAATGAATTAATCGGAGTCGAATAGCCCCTAATCGAATTCGCGCGGACACTGGATTCGGAAACGATGTGTGACAATGCGGAAGGTGTTGGAAACTTCCGAAAAACGTCTGCCGTCGTGTCGATGGCTACGAAGAAGCGGGGACCGCACGCATTGAGGCCGCTTCGACGAGAGCGGTCGCACGAGGCAGTGTGAGGTGACTGAGGTTGGCTGAAGAAATCAGGTGCGAGGCTCGGCGTGAAACCAGAGGTTAGGGGCCCTGATACGTTATCGTGTGAACACCCAAACGCGATCATCAAAACCGCATAGGGGAGAGCGCGAAAGCGCTTCAAAGCAGGACTCCTCAACGAAAACACCCTCTCTTCGTCGGTCGAGCTTGTGCGTCGCGACCTTCGCGAACACACCGTCAATGTGCCGATATGCTAACATTCAGATTGTTGCCATGTCTAGGCGGGGCTGTTTGAAATGCGTAGTCATTTGTGCCCATTCCCGCCACTGCCACAATGTATGCATAAATAAATTCCGTGTGTAACGTGGCGCCGAACATTCCATCACATTGTAGTTTCTACAGCTGAAAAATGAGCCGCAAGCGCACGCTGCGAGCCAGCGGGTAAGAAGACGGGACGTAACCGGCGGTGCCGTACGTCCAAGGCAATATCTGCGAGGAGCCGTTGGCGGTCGGCACGCCGTTGCCGAGCGTGTACGGTTTTGAGGCGCCGAGTTGCTGCTGATACCATGCGGCATAAGACGGATTTCCGCCGGTGTAGCCGGGCGGTCCGATGAGATAAGGATTGCTCGTTAACTCCGTCGGCGCGGCGGCGCCGAGAAGATTCGAGATATCGAGCACGATCGAAGTGCGCGGACGAACGTCGAGCCGTGCTTCGAGTGAAAGAAGCATTTGCGGCGGCGTACGCAGCGTATTCGGATCGTCCCCTTCGGGAGTGCCGAGCGAGCCGGTATACGGATTGGTCGCGACGTTGAACGGCTGCGACGGATCGCGCAGGAAGTAGTAGTTGTAGCCTGGGTTTACGTTGTTGTCGTTGTCGACTTGCATTGGATGCCCGGCGCTGTCGAAGATCCAGACCTTGCGCCCGACGCCGTAAGGGAAGCCGCTTTCATACGACAGCGAGGGAATTACGTGCAGGTTCCGCGCCGGACGAAATTCGTACGACAGCGATGCTTCGAAATCCGGAACGTAAGAGACGGGAAAGAGATGTCCGGCCGCTGTCGCCGGCGCGTTGAGTTCGTTGTACGCGAATTGCGAAGCACTGGAAGAGAGTGCGTGGATGTAATCCGCGTTGAACGTGAATCCCGCGCGCTGAAGCCAAAGCTCGAGCCCGTGTGCTCGCAGCGTTCCGGCGTTGGTGGGAACGCCAAGGCCGTTGGGCGTTTGTCCGTTGGCGATTGCTTGGCGAAAGTTATACGGCAGCACGTCGATGCGGTTAGTTTCGCGCTGCGCGAAGTACGTCAAACGTGCGCGCGTCGCCCCGCTTCGCTCGAGGGAGTAGGTGAAAAAGTCGCCGGCCTCCGGGGCGAGTTCCGCGGTCGGAGCCGGATTGCCGTTCTGGTCGACGTTTGCGGAATCGGTGCGATCGACTTCGAGGCCTTTCGGAACGACGGTCGTGCGGTCGTACGTTGTCCGAAACGCGTATACGTCACCGAACCGGTACGCAAATGCCAGATGCGGATCGAGCGCGCCGACACTGTAATTCGGCCCGTCGCTGCGCGCAATGCCGGCATGCACGGCGCGAAGCGTCACGCCAAGATCGAAATGCGGCGACATGCTCCACGTATCGCCAAGATAGGCAAGGGTACTAATGATGGTCGGATTGGACGTGATGAACTCGTCGGCGGTCGGTACGATTTGATCCAGCCACGACGTCGAGGAGCGGTAATCGACGCCGTAGTAAATGTTGTGACGATCTCCCGCGTCGGCCTGGACGTCGGCGCCGATGCCGGTCAGCCGGCCGCCTTGCCGTTGGTAAATGGAAATCGGTCCGTCGGGAAACGCATTGTCGTCCCAAAACGGCCCGTTCGCGCCCGCACCGAATTGCGATTGATACACTTGCGTGCGGAAGAGCGATTTCGGCCGGGCATGGGACCACTGTGCTTTCAGCACGTCGTACGTTCCGCGGATCATCGAGGGCGTATCGACTTGCGCGTTCGGGGGCTGGCCGCCGGGGAAGACCGTTTTCGAACCGTTGAGAAATCCGTACGTCTCGCCGGTGAACGGCGTTCCGTATTGGTTGTAGGTCGCTTCACCGATCAGCGCGACGAAGGCAAGGTCGTCGTGCGGCCGTACTTGATAGTGCACGTTGCCGGCGAGCGACCATTGCGCGCGCGTAGAAAGCGCGAGACCGAACGTCCCGATTTCCGCCGGATAGAACGACCGGCCATCGCCATAGAGGAAGTCTTCGCTGCCGGCGGTCCCCGCAAATGCATAGCGCCACTTGCGATCCGGCGTCGCCCATTGCGAGCGAAGCTGTACCTCACGATTTCCGGTTCCGATGCCGGTCGTCGTTTGAATCTCGGTGGTTCCCGGATAGATGCCGGTTAGCGGAATTTGATTGATCACGCCGCCAAGCGCGTTATCGGATTGCGTGGTGAAGCCCGCTAGCGTGACCGTCGTTTCGCCGATGCCCGTCGTCGCGAGTTGCGCGCCGACGACGTTACCACCCGGTTCGGCCACGAGTCCCTGCGGAACGGGCACGGAGTCGTAGGTAAAGACCGCATCGTCGATCTTGCCGCCGCGCACGATCGCGTTCGCAAACGGATCTTGTTCGATCCCCGGAACGCCGGCGATCGCGCCTTGAACGGTCCCGCGCGTATACGTTGCGAGCCCGGCGCTGCCGGCAGAAGGAGCCTGCGCGCGCGCGTTTGCGCCCGAGACCGTGAACGTGTCGCTTGTCGAGCCGGCGGTAAATGCGCGCACGCTTGCCCGGACCGTCGCGATCGTCTTCAGTTGCTGCACGAGTTGAAAGACCACGACTTGCCGGCTCCCCGCTACGACGGTAACGCCCGCGCGCGAGAGCGGATCGTAGCCATTCGCGCGCGCAGAAACCACGTACGTATCGGGCGCGACGCCGTACATTGCAAAGTGACCGGCTGCGTCGCTCGTGGCTTCGAACCGTGCCGAAGGCGAGACCGCCGTTACCTGCGCGTTCGCAACGGGATGGCGTTCATCGTCGGAAATCGTTCCGCTGATCGTTCCCGTCGTCGCCTCTGCGGCACGGACCGGACCGAGCGCAAGAAATGGAATCAGAAATGCGAGTGCGGACGCGACACATGCGCGCCCCAAAAGGTGTGGCATGGCAACCTCCGGGCAGCGTACTGTTAGGAGAACGCTGTTGTAAGCGGAGGCGCTCGAAGCTCACCTTGCCGGCTGCAAACGTTACGAGCCGGCGAGAGGACGGGTTTGCTGCGATGGCGCCGCAGCGGCGCGCCGCCCGAAGCATGGCGGCAAATCAACGTAAAAGCCGCGCCGAAGAAGAGTCGCGCGGCGGCTGCAATGCGCGCGAAACGGTCGATGAGCCAGCGTGCAATCGCGAAGACGGCCACGTAGAGCACTATCGTCGCCGGTGCGTCGTGCATCAAGACGGCGTGCGCATCGAATGGAGAAAGGCCGCCGAAGTGCGTTTCGTAGCCTTCCATAAGCAGAATCACGCCCGTTGCTCCGGCCGCGCCCAGCACGAACTCCGCCGCAATCGTCGCTTTCGACCGTTGCTCGGTCAGAAGGCGCCGCAGCGAGACTCGGTCGGCGCTCAGCAAAGAACCCGCAAGCATAAAGAGCGCGCCGGCTGCAAGGAGCATGACGATACCGACCGATTCATGGTGCGCGTCATAGGCGGTTCCCACGAAAAGGCCGGCGTCGACAAGTTTTTCGGTGGCAAGATTGCCGAGTAGCGCGCCGCTGAGCGCTACGCTCGCGCAGGCGAGCCAGTTGTGTCTGCTTATATGGTTCCTCTAATCGCTTTCGTTTCGTCGGCGAACCGTCGTTCGATATGTAGAGCTTCGGCGAGCGGCCCGGCGTCGACCGCCTTCCCGCCGCAGGAGTCGATCAATTCGCACACCATCGTGCGCGCTTCGGGATCGTCGGACGCTACACGAATTTCGCCTTTCGGCAGCGGTTCCTCGACGAAGGCCTTCACGACGTGCCGGTTATCGAGTTTCTTCTCGAGCATCATCGCGCTATTCTCGGCGCCTTCTACGTGCGGCGGCCGCATAGCGTCGATCACGACGCCGTCTTTATAATCGCCGAGCTGCGCGAGCGTCTTGTCCAAGTCTTCCCAATGGATGGCCAAGATCAGCGTTTCGCAAGTTGCCGCCTGGTTGTAGGTGGTTAATGCCGAAACGGCTGGATCGTCCAGTGCGGCCACGGCCTTCTCGGCGTGATCCACGCCGTTCGGATCGCTAAAGCTGACGGTGTGGCCGCAGGTCCGAAGTTGGCGGGCGATCGTCACCGCACGATCGTCCGCGCCGACAATTCCGATTACCATAGCGTAACGATTCTACCACCGGCGGCCTGGCTTTACGCCAACCGCCAAGCTGGCGAAAGACGTTCCGCTTTAGGAAGCCCTGTCGGGTCCGGTTTCGCGTAAATACTCATCGTAGAGCGCGCGCAATTCACGCGCTCGCGTTTCCGAATCGATCCGGATGTAATTCATGCACTCGCCGTATCCGCTTGCGTCGATCCACTGCTCGAAGGTTGGAAACGGTTGAAAGTATTTTGCAACGATGTCGTGTAGTTGGAGTTCCCAATTCATTGGGAGCGGCATACCCAGCGGGATATCCAGCTATTCATACTAAGTACACGCCCGTACATGCGAAAAAGGGGACCTTTTTACGGCCCCGTTTCGCGCAGATACCGTTGATAAAGTGAATGTAAATCGCGCGCTTGATTTTCAGCGGAGCCGTTTCGAATTTGGCTTACGTACTGCCGGTAACCGCGTGTATCGATCCATTCGTCGAAGGTGGGGATTGGTCGAACGTAGTGTTTGACGATGTCGTCCAGTTGGGCTTCCCAATTCATTCTCCACCGTGTACCCACGGCGTTTTCGCTCTATTCGTAACCCGGTCTGCTAGGGCCGGGGCGGCGTCGTGAGCGGCGGTTTCGGCGCTTGCGGCGATCCGTGAAGCAGCGTCATCGAAAGATAAGCGCCGATCCACGAGCCGACGGCGGCAAAGACGACGTACGTCCAATCGCGCGTGTAGGTGATTACGGCAAACGAGGAGAGCAGATACCACACGCTGCTCCAGGTCGATGCGGCGACGCGATGGCGCCCCGCGACTGCAGCCGTGAATGCAACATACACTGCGTCGGTTGCCGCCGTGCTGATGACAACGCCGAGCGCGAGAAGCGGTTGGATGTGGCTAAGGTGGTCCATGGAGGGCAGTTGCTCTCCATGGCCTCTTGCCTCCCGGGCGCCGGGCATGCTGCCGTGGCCACTTGGCAGCTTTCCAGCGCGAGCGCCGTCCGCGGGCGTGACACGCGTCGGGACCCATGGTATAATTTCCGCCTGTGCCCCGACCCTAGAAGAAGGTACGCATACTAAGGAAGGCTGACGAGCCCGATCCTCTGTGTGCGTTTGCGCTTTTCCCGGGTCAAAAGGTGACCGGCGACGGTGGGACTGCTTACGAGACCACGTGAGACATGCGCCCTGCGTAGGCTGGAGACCTCGGCACGTTACTCAACCGGAGTAATTAGTGAACCTTATTGACGTCAACAACTTCGATGCGATGCGCATCGGCTTGGCTTCGCCCGAGCAGATTCGCGCGTGGTCGTTCGGTGAAGTCAAAAAACCCGAAACGATCAACTATCGCACGCTGAAGCCCGAACGCGACGGGTTGTTCTGCGAAAAGATCTTCGGTCCGACTAAGGACTGGGAATGCCACTGCGGCAAGTACAAGCGCATCCGCTTCAAAGGCATGATCTGCGACCGCTGCGGCGTCGAGATCACGCGTGCGAAAGTGCGGCGCGAACGCATGGGCCACATTGAGCTCGCGACCCCCGTCAGCCACATTTGGTATCTCAAGGGCGTTCCGAGCCGCATCGGCATTCTGCTCGACATGTCGCCGCGCCAGCTCGAAAAAGTCATCTACTTTGCGGCGTACGTCGTCATTGACGCCGGCGATACCAACCTCACCAAGCGCGAAGTGCTTTCGGAACAGAAGTACCGCGAAGCGCGCGACAAGTACGGCAACCGCTTCAAAGCCGGCATGGGCGCCGAAGCGATCCGCGAACTGCTGCGCGACCTGAACCTCAAGAAGGCCCAAGAAGACCTTCGCAAAGAGTTCCGCGAGACTTCCGGACAAAAGCGCCTCAAAGCCATCAAGCGCCTTGAAGTCGTCGAAGCATTTCTCTCGAGCGGCAACCGTCCCGAGTGGATGGTGCTTTCCGCCGTTCCGGTGATTGCGCCCGAACTGCGCCCGATGGTGCAGCTCGACGGCGGACGTTTCGCTACGTCCGACTTGAACGATCTCTATCGCCGCGTCATCAACCGCAACAACCGCCTCAAGCGTTTGCTCGAGTTGAACGCGCCCGAGATCATCATCAAGAACGAAAAGCGCATGCTTCAAGAAGCGGTCGACGCGCTGATCGACAACGGCCGTCGCGGCCGTCCGGTCACGGGTCCGAACAACCGTCCGCTGAAGTCGCTCTCGGATATTCTCAAGGGTAAGCAAGGCCGTTTCCGTCAGAACCTGCTCGGTAAGCGCGTCGACTACTCGGGCCGTTCGGTTATCGTCGTCGGTCCGTCGTTGAAGCTGCACCAGTGCGGTCTTCCGAAAGAAATGGCGCTCGAGCTCTTCAAGCCGTTCGTGATGAAGAAGCTCGTCGATCGCGCCCTCGCGCACAACATCAAGAGCGCGAAGCGTATGGTCGAACGCGTGCGTCCGGAAGTTTGGGACGTTCTCGAAGAAGTGATCAAGGAGCATCCGGTTCTTCTGAACCGCGCACCTACGCTTCACCGTCTCGGCATTCAGGCATTCGAACCGGTGCTCGTGGAAGGTAAAGCGATCCACTTGCATCCGCTGGTTTGTACGCCGTACAACGCCGACTTCGACGGCGACCAGATGGCAGTTCACTTGCCGCTGAGCGCCGGTGCGCAAGCCGAAGCGCGCATCCTCATGCTCTCGTCGAACAACATCTTGTTGCCGGCCTACGGAAACCCGGTTTCCATTCCGACGCAAGATATGGTTCTCGGCCTGTACTACCTCACGTTCCAACGTGCGGAGTACGTCGGTCCGGCCAAGGCGGAAGTTACCGAAGACTTCAACGTCGTCGACCGTAAGCAGAAGGCCAATGCGCCGGCTCCGGATGCACCGGGTGCGATTCCGACGTTCTACGATCCCAAAGAAGCGGTCATGGCGTTCGAAACCGGAAGCGCCTCGCTCCAAGAGTGGATCTACGTCCGTTGGAAGGGCGAACTGATCAAGACGACCATCGGTCGCACGATCTTCAACATGGCGTTCCCGCTGCGTTGGAAGAAAGAGTTCGTCAACCGCATCATCGACAAGGGTGCGCTGAAGAAGCTGATCACCGAGTGCTACCGCAAGTACGGTAACGCCGAGACCGCGCGTTTCCTCGACGCGATCAAGGAACTCGGTTTCCACTACGCCACGCTTTCGGGCACGACCGTGTCGATCAGCGACATCGTCGTTCCGCAAGCGAAGTACGACATTCTCGACAAGGCGCAGTCCCAAGTCGACGAGCTTCACCGCTTGTACGATCAGGGCTTCATCTCGGAAGACGAGCAGTACACCAAGACGATCGAAATCTGGTCGAAGGCCGGTGACGCGGTCACGAGCGCGATGCAGGCGGCGCAAAACCCGCTGAACCCCGTGTTCATGATGGCGACCTCGGGTGCTCGTGGTTCGATCGCTCAGGTCAAGCAGCTCGGCGGTATGCGCGGACTCATGTCCGACCCGTCGGGACGCATTCTCGAAATTCCGGTCAAGGCGTCGCTCAAAGAAGGCCTCACCGTTCTCGAGTACTTCATCTCGACGCACGGTGCTCGTAAGGGTCTCGCCGATACGGCACTCCGTACGGCCGACTCCGGCTACCTCACGCGCCGTCTCGTCGACGTGGCGCAAGACGTCATCATTCGTGAAGACGATTGCGGAACGTCGAACGGCATCACCGTCAGCGATATTCGCGCCGGCAAGGAAATCATCGAACCGCTAATCGACCGTATCATCGGTCGCCGTGCGTCCGAAGACGTCAAGTCAGGCTCGAACGCAATCGTTGCGCGCGATGAAGAGATCGACGAAGAGAAAGCCAAGGCGATCATCGACGCGGGAATCGAAACGGTCAAGATCCGTTCGGTGCTCGCATGTCAATCGAAGTACGGCGTCTGCTCGATGTGCTATGGCCGCGATCTCGCGACCGGCAACCGTGTGGACATCGGTTCAGCGGTCGGCATCATCGCGGCGCAGTCCATCGGTGAACCGGGCACGCAGCTCACGCTGCGTACGTTCCACACCGGCGGCGTCGCTACCGAAGACATCATCACCGGTCTTCCGCGTGTCGAAGAAATCTTCGAAGCGCGTAAGCCCAAAGGCCAGGCGGTCATCACCGAAGTTGCCGGACAGATCAAGTTCGGTGACGAGAAGAACCGCCGCGTGATCTTCGTCGTCGACGAAACCGGCGAGCAGCACGAGTACGACGTTCCGCACGGGAACGCACCTCGCGGTGCAAGACGGCGGACACGTTGAAGTCGGCGATCAGCTGAACGAAGGCTCGCTGAACCCACACGACATTCTGCGTCTCAAGGGCGAGACCGCGCTTCAGAACTACATGGTTCAGGAAGTGCAGAAGGTCTATCGTTCGCAAGGCGTCGACATCAACGACAAGCACGTTGAAGTCATCGTTCGCGCGATGATGCGCAAGGTGAAGATCGTGGAAGGCGGCGACACGCTGATGCTTCCGGGACAAGTCGTGGAAGCTTCGACGTTCCACGAGAACAACGAGCGCCTCCAGGCGGACGGCAAAGGCGAACTCGCCACGGCGACGCCGGTGCTGCTCGGTGTTACGAAGGCGTCGCTTGCGACGGAGTCGTTCCTCTCGGCAGCGTCGTTCCAAGAGACCACGCGCGTCCTCACCGACGCCGCGATCAAGGGCAAATACGATCCGCTCTTGGGTCTCAAGGAAAACGTCATCATCGGCAAACTCATTCCGGCCGGTACGGGCATGTCGCGTTATCGCAACATCTCGATTACTCCGGAAGGCCAGGATGTCGACGATGACGGACGTCCGCGCCAGCAGTTCGAGCTCGGCTATGCCGGCATGACCGCCGATGAAGCGGCGCTAGCGGAAGTCATGGGCACGAACGGCGGCGACGGCATGTCGCGTCTCGTGAGCGCGTACGAACGCAATCGCGAACCGTTGACCGTCCAATACGAAGGCGAATACGACGACACCGTCGCCGTGCACGCGCCTCCGAAGAAGACGCAGTACGACCGCATCAAGGGCATCAACCCCGAAGACCTCTAGCCCCGATGTTAGCTTGTGGAAACACAAGCGCATCGCGGGACGGCAGGACGACAACGAAAAGGCCCGGCGAGAATCTATCGCCGGGCCTTTCTTCTTCTTCGAATCAGTCCGCTTGAAGCCAGCAAGTTTCAAGCATCGCTTGCATGGGAAAAGCTCCCCCGATGTATCAGCCCACGGGGCTACCCGGTCGCGCAGAGGTTCAGTCTCTGACGCGTGCGGAGTTTGCCGTTTTGGACACGATGCTCGATCGCCTCAGCCGCTGCAAGTCTCTGGTAGACTGCGTGCGATCGTGGTGTTCCTTTTGCGTCCCGGCCTACGCAACGGGCGCGCGCTTTGCGCCGTCCGACGCTTTGGGGGGCAGGAGTGTCGGAGAAGCCGGCGAGTTGGCGAATGCCCCAATAGTCTACAGTGTCATCGACGATGGCTTCACGATCGGCGCGCTTCTTCTTAGTCCCGCCCAAAACTCCGGACGCGCCTTTTCTCTGGCATTGTGCGAACGGGCCGCAACCATCATGGGCATTGTTGCGGGTTTCGAACGGGAGCGTAACGTCTCTTGGGCGTTTCAACACGCAGCCTTATCGACCGAATTACCCGTGATCCAGGGCTACCGCTTTGACGCCGTATATCAAGCCGGCCGGGCCGAGGCACAAGTCGGCGGCGATTGGTACGATGTGTTTTCGACGGCCGACGGCCGAATCGTCATATCGGTCGGTGACGTGCTCGGCTCCGGATTGCACGCCGCCGTAGCCATGCTCGCCGTCCGCCAGGCCATTCGCGGCGTCGCCGAGGTCTACGCAAATCCCGTGTTGATGGTTAAAGCTGCGGACCGCATTATGCGAACGCAGCACCCCGAACGCTTCGTCACGCTCGTCGTGGGGGTCGTGGATCCAGCCACGCAAATTTTTACCTACGTGAACGCCGGCCATCCGTCGCCGCTCATTCGTGAAGAGGACGGCCAAATACGGGCCCTGCGTGCCTGCGCACCGCCGATCGGCTTACCGTTCGACCTCGATGCCGACTTCGAAGCGCAGTCCAGTCCGCTGCCTTCCGGCTCCGTATTCTTAGCCTACACCGACGGCCTCGTCGAGCACTCGCAAGACATCATTGCCGGCGAGCGCGCTCTGTATGACGTCTTCGCAACCGTCGATCCGGCCGCCGGCAGCATTGCCACGTATCTCTACAACACGTTGTTGCCCCGTCACGCGCGAGACGACGTCGCGATTCTTTCGGTGGCGGTAAATGAACACGTACCGATTCTACGTTGGCGCTTCAATCCGCAATGGAGCGACGTAGCGCTTCGAGCGCGAGCAGAGATCGAATCGCATCTACTAACCGATGCCGGTATGGACGAAGGCTGCCTCTTTAACTTCCGGATGATTTTTGCCGAGCTCGTTGCAAATATCAAGCGTCATGCCCCCGGCACGGTAACGTTTATCCTGCAATGCGGGCAATTACCGGTGCTGCACGTGCTGGACAAGGGGCAGGGATTTTACTGCGCTCCCAACCTTCCCAACGACCTATTTTCGGAAGCCGGCCGCGGGTTGTTTTTGATTTCGAACTTTGCCGAACGCTTCAGCGTAGAGCCGAGAGCCGGAGGCGGAAGCCACACCCGAGTAACGTTGAAAGTCAACAGCATGGAGAAACGATTTGTCAACTGACCTTGTCATAGACCCGGCAGAAGAAGCAGCACGCCTCGCGGAGCTTCGCCGCTTTAATCTTCTCGATACGCCGCCCGACGGAGCGTTCGACCACATCACGGAACTCGCGGCGAAACTTTTCGATGTGCCCATCGCCCTCGTGACGCTCGTCGACGAAGATCGCATTTGGTTCAAGTCGCGTTACGGACTTGACGGCGTCGAAGAGATCGGCCGCGACCCCGGCCTCTGCGCTTCAGCAGTCCTTCAGGACACGCCCTATATCGTGGAGGAAGCGCGGCAGGATCCGCGCACGCTCGCCAATCCGCTTGTTCGCGGTTCGTTCGGACTGCAGTTTTACGCCGCCGCCTCACTGCGCACGTCGGGCGGACATCGGTTGGGAACGTTGTGTGTGATCGATAAAGAGCCGCGCATGTTCTCGCCGCAACAAGCCGACCTTCTGCAGCGGCTTGCGGAGGTCGTGATCGACGCAATGGAGCTGCGCCTGGCGGCCCTGGCAGAGATTCAAAAAGCGCGCACGCCGTAGTCCGTAACCGAGCGTATTATTGCTAGGCATCGGCGGCCTTGCATCCGAAAGCCGTTTCATTAGGAGGGCTACTCTGATGCGCTTATCCCGGAGATTCTTTGGTGCCCTGGGTGTGATGGTATTCCTAGCCGGCGCGACTGCGTTCGCCGCTACAAACATAGAGGGAACGCCGCCGCCGACGCCTCCCAAACCGGACTTCTCCTCGATGAAGTTCCTAATCGGTACGTGGACCTGTACCGACGTGAGTTCGCGCCGCCCCGGCCCGTTCACCGTAACGGAAGTCTACTCCATGGATCCCGGCGGCTATTGGATCGTCCGCGATTCGACGACGCACAAAGCGTCTTGGATTACGCGCGAACAGCATGCGCAAACCAAATACACTTGGGATTCTGTCGCCAAGCGCTGGGTGCGTATCGCAACAGGTGAATACGGCGGTTACGCCGTCGCAACCGCAGAGATGCCTGCGAGCGGCGGAAAGAAAACGTACACGTTCGTAATCCAGCGCAAGGCGCCGGACATAGCCACGTACGCCCCGGAAGTTTTCACGAAGGTCAGCGATACCAAAAAGACCATGACGACGACTTTCACGGAAACTTCCGGCCGCGTCATCCACGTCGCCGAAACTTGCTCTAAGACTTACGTCTCCTGAGCAGCGGCGTAGGCCGCGTAGTCGAAGGACAGGCGCATATCAGCAACGTCCGGTATGCGTCTAGTCTTTCGACAGCTCAGGGTGACAAGGGTTGCAGCGTTCGTCAGTGAGATACGGCTCAGCCACCGCGTGCGTCCAGGTTCCCTCAACGGAAATCGCGGTTAGCACGGAGTGTGCGATGAAGCAATCTTCGTGCGACGCATGATGGAGCTGCTCGAGGGCTTCCTCCGTCGGGATCTTGGCGCCGGAAAACGTGATGTGCGGATGGAGAACGACGCGGGCCACCCACGATTTGCCGGCCGCGTTCTTGTCCATCTCACCGACGGCGGAATCTTCGTACGAATCAACGACGAAACCGGCTCGCGCCGCAAGGCTCAAAAATACGAGCATGTGGCAACTGGAGATCGCCGCTACCAGCGCCTCTTCCGGGTCGACGCCGGCCGGATTCGAGAACGGCACGCGAACGACTTCCGGCGAGCTCGACGCATCGACAACCGCGCCGCCGTCGAAACTCCAGCGATGACCACGACTGTACCGATTGTCGGTAAACGTGCTTCCACCGCGTTCCCAATAGATTTCGGCGACGTGCTTTGCCACGGAAGTTCTCCTTATCGCAGGCGTGAATTCGCGGTCGGGGATAAGCGCAGTGTTTCTATCGGCCGGAGTAAGAACCCGGCAAGGCGTTGCGATGCTTCGTGACACGACGGCGAAGCTGCGCGCTCGTCCAAATGGCGCGCATACGCGGCGTCGTTCTCAAAGCGCGCCAGCGCAACGAACACGTGCTCTCCTTCGCGGACGGGCAAGGCCGGAAACGTGTTTTCGCTTGGATCCGTTACGAACGACGCTAGTACGCTCGCGCCGGTTTCTTCGAGCGCCGGGCGGATGAAGCGATCGAAAATCTCGACGACATCCCTTTCGTGGCTGGGCTCGATCGAATAGATACTCGCGACGACGAGCCCAGGGGCGGCGCCTTTCGCGGAAGGCGGAAAAGAGCCGTTCGAACCGGCCGGATGCAACAGCAAGACATTGTCGGAATCGATCATCGTAGCGTTGGCGGCATCCCGATGCGCCTTCCAAACGGGACCGCCGTAAAAAGAACGCAGCGCTTCTTCGCGGGCTGTCATGCTCGCGAACCCACGCATCCATACGAAGCGATCCGGCTTGTCGAGATCGCGAAACTGGCCGATCAGGGTCATGCCTGCAGCTTCTTGCGGAGCGATGAACTCGTGGTCGAAGAGGTCGATCAAGTCATCGCGCCGCTCCGGATGCACCGTATACTGACGTAATTCGACGATCGAGGGAACAGACACTACCGGTTAGTTCCCTTACGAAGCGACACTGCGCTCGACCGACCGCAGCGACGCGTGCGACAACGAGGCACACGACGCTTCCGCAAACGCACACAGCAGGTTAACCATCGCCATTTGTTCGGGCGAAGAACAGCGTACGGCCAAAAGCTCCGGCGAACACACGAGGATGCTTACGCATTGCGCGCGGGAAAGGGCTACGTTGAACCGGTTTTTTTCGAACAGGAACGCTACGTCGCGCGGGATATCGTCGCCGCTCGAGGTTGCCATCGAGTAGAAGACCACCGGCGCTTCTTGCCCTTGGAACTTGTCGACGGTGCCGACGCGTACGGCTTCGTAGCCCATCGTCGCGAGCGTCTTCCGCAAGAGCACGCGTTGCGCGTTGTAGGGCGAAACGACGATCATGTCGTCCAGCGTCAGCGAACGTTCGCGATTTCGAACGGTAACAGATCCGCCGAGCAATGCGCCGATAGCCTTCCCGATCGCGCGCGCCTCCTCTTCGGATGCGCGGCGGTTTCCCTCATGCGTTACCGGCATCCATTCGAGGCCGCAATACGAGCGACCGCCGATCGTAACTGCGTTGTCGAAAGTCTTGGGAGCCGGTTTCAACCGGCCTTCGTAAACATGCTCGGAGATGAACGCGCAGATCTCGGGGTGCATTCGGTACGAAACATCGAGGAAAATGCCGCGCTCGGGCGGTACGGTTTCGCGATCGCCGAGAACGTGCTCGAGAATGGAAAGGTCGGTTCCGACGGGATGCGAGCCCTGCGAAACCTGCGCGAGTTGCAGCGGATCGCCGAGCAACACGACGTTGCGCGCGGCCACCGAACATGCCAGCGCATCGGCAAGCGCGATCTGGCCAGCTTCGTCGACGAAGAGCAAATCGTAGGCCCCCGCAAGCTCTTCTCGCGCGAAGAGCCACGGCGTGCCCGCAGCGAGTTGGTGCGGTTCGTCGACGAACGGATCGTTGCCGGTAACCGTCGCGATGAGTGGATGCGCTAAGCGCGATTGGTAGAACGAATCTTCATTGCTCGCCGTTGCTTTTTTCAGTCCCGCAAACGTCACACCGCGTTCGGCGGCAATTTCCTCGACTTTGTGCAGAAGATGGTTGATGGCCTTATGGCCTTTCGCGACGACGCCCACGCGCTTTCCGGCCGCGAGTGCGTCGACGATGACGGACGCGCCGGTCGTGCTCTTCCCCGACCCGGGCGGACCTTGAACGAAGAGATAACTGCCGTCGAGCTGCGGCACGGCCTCGGCAGTCGAGGCGGTGTGTACGCGTTGCGGTTCTGCGAGCAGCAGTGATTGGGTTGCGGGCCAACGCGCGCCCAAGCTTCCGTCGAGATACGCCTGGGCGATGCGGCGCAACGTCTTGCTCTGTTCCCGGTTGAGAATGGGACCGCCGGGAATGACGGCGCGCAAATCCGCGGGCGTAATTCCGCCGCTGAGTTTGATGCGCAGCCGGCGCGCATCGTCGTCGATGGAGACGATGCTGCCCGCGCGCTTCTGCGCGTGCGGGCACCAGACTTCGCCGTCCAAATGGTGCGTTTGCTCCGGATAGCCGTACGTATACACGAACGATTTTTTTGACTTCTCGGGCGCAATTTCGACGCGCAGCTCCATGCCGCCGATCGCCTCGTGATCGAACTCCAACAGGCGGTCGGTGTTTTTGAAGCGATCGAAGAGCTGCCACCAGGCGGGCTTTGCTTCGCGCCGGTCGTAGTCGAGCAAATGCGCAAGCAGCCAGCGCGCGCGAGTCGCCGGCGGCTGCGCGCGCAGCGACCGGAGCGAGAGCGGCGGCTCCATCCCCGCGAGCAGCGTTTTTACGAGGTCTTCCGCGGTGTCGGTTTCTTCGACCGGGTCGCGCCGTTCTTCGAACCATTGGACTTCGCGACCGGCAGCGTACTCGGCGCGCCGCTCCAAGAGCCACAGATGGAGAAGATGAGTCGAACGGCAATCGTCTTCGTTGTAGCGCTCGATATCTTCGAGGATCGACTCGTCTTTCGTGAAGAGCCACGTTTCGAACATGACGATGGAATCGTCGCCGCGCTTCACATCGGTATGGCGCTTCATGCCGTAGAACGCTTCGAATTTTTTGATCGAGTAGCTCGGCTGCGAAATTCTCACGCTTTGGCGAGCGACGGTGTACAGGTCGACGAAGACTTCGCCGCGCAGCAGCGCGTCCAACTGCGCTTCGCGGGTCCCATAATGGCCCATGAGCCGGCGCAGCGCCGCCTGTTCGTAGTTTGCATAATGGTAGACGTGCATCCCGGGATACCGGGCGCGGCGCTCTTCGAGGAAGTCCATGAACGCCTCGAACGCCGCCTGTTCCTCGCGATCGCTGCGCGCCCAGAACGTTACGTACGAACTATCCGACGGACAGTACGCGCCGAAAAGGTACTCGAGTCCATGATCGGGCGCATAGAGCGGATCGCCCTCCATATCGAAGTAGACGTCGCCTTCGTCCGGCGGCGGCAGCAACCCGAACCCGGTACGCGGTTCTTGCTCCAAGAGTTCGTAAAAGTTTCCGCCTTCGACGCGCGCCCGGTGTTGCAACGCGGCCTGCGCGCGCAGCTTTTCGAATGAATGCTCCGCCATCCCGAATGGACGCTTCTCGTCGCTCGCGCCGGCGAGCCGCGCCATCGTCGAGATGCCGCCGTTTTCCAAGCGCCGGATCTGATCTTTGCGCATGCCCGCGACGAGCGAAAGATGATCGTCGTCGCTGCGCTTCTTCGAACACTGCGCGTTCCAACGGCAGACCGTGCAGTGCGCCGTTTCCAGCGGATACGTCACCGCGCCGTCTTCGGCCATGCGCTCGAGGAAGCGTTTCTTCAGCGAACGGTAGTACGCCGAGAAATCGTCGACGCGAAACGAGCGTTCGGCGCCGCTTCCCAGGACCACGTGCATGTCTCGCGGCATCGTGCCTTGTACGCGCGCGACGTGCTCGCTGTAATTCGCGAGCTGGATCAAATAGTACGGTTTCGGGTTGAGCGCGAGTTTCGTGTCCAGGACTTCGTAGCTCCACGCCCAGCGTTCCGACGGACGATCGACGCGGCGCAAGAAATCCGTGCGGCCGAGCCACGTGCCGTCGAAGAACGTTGCCTGATAGATGAGGGGCGCCCCGGCCGCCATGGCTTCGATCGTGCGCGCTTCGGCTGCGTGTAGCGCTTGCGCGCCGCGTTGCAGCCCGGCGTCGAACTCTACGAGCGCGCCGCCGTACTGCGCGCGGTACGTTTCCAGCTGATGGAGTTCGTGGTCGAGCCCTTTCTTTGAAAGAAGCTCCGTGCCGGGCGTTGCCGCCGGGCGTTCGCGCGTGCCGAGCGTGACGAGCCGCTCGAGCTCGATGAGGTGCGCGCACTCGAGCGCGTTGTTCAAATCGCTCGCGGAGAAGATGAAACGGTCGTCGATGCGCTGCATGCGCTAATCTTCGCTCAACACCGTGCCATACCCATGGCACGATGGAGCGCTACGGTGGCGGAGATGGATCCGTTGCTCGCCGCAAACCGCCTGCCTCGCCTCGCCGAACGCGCGATGCGTAACGCCGTGCTCTCCGCCATCGATCGCGGGCGCATGACGCCGAGAACGCTTGTGGATAACGCCCTCATGCGGTTCGAGCACGCCGTGGGCACCGAGGCGCCCGACGGGATCCGTCCCTCGCTGCTCTTCGCCGAACGCGATCGAATCGTTCGCGAGCTGCGCCGCTTCATCGATGGAAGACTCTCGGCCCGGCTGGCTGCGGTCCGCCGGCAAGAGGTCGTCGCAATGGGTAAACAGGCTGCACCTTTCGACTGCATCGTGCGAAATCGCCGCGGACGCAACTACGCCGTGGTCTTTCGCCGTTTGCCGAATGACGGCCGTCGATTGGAAGTGCTGCGCCGGATTCGAGTTGCGGCTGAAAAAGCAACGAGGACGCCGTTGTCGGGCGTCCTCGTGTACGACTTTACCGGCGGCGCGGTCCGGCTCTTACGCGATTCCGGCTCGCAGAGCGTGTACCGCCACCTGCGTGCGAGCTGAGAGATTCAGTTTGGCCAAGATGTGCGAAATGTGATTTTTCACCGTCTTGTCCGACAGTTCGAGTCGCGCGCTGATTTCTTTATTGGAAAGACCCTCGGCAACCAGTCTCACGACTTGCATCTCGCGCTCCGAGAGCAGCTGACGCATGTCTTCGGTCGGCAGCGCCCGGAGGTGCCGCTGAGGCGCAGAACCCGTCATCGACTTTACCATGCGAATGAAGTCGCGAACCGAGACGTCCTGGAGGTCTTCAAGAAGCCCCGGATCGACCATCACTCCCTCTTCGTACCGGCTGCCGGACCCGGCGTCGGTCACGAAGAGCTGAGGATCGAGGGCTAAAAGCCGCGCGATCGCATCCCGGACAATAGCGTCGTCACCGGCTACATAGACAGAGGCCGGCTGTTGATAGTACAGAGCACCCATTTGGTTCAATTGCCTTCCCGTTGGCTCGGCTGGCAACGTCAGTGTAGTTCAAAAGTCTTTCCTGGTTCTTACGAACCACTTACAGCTTGCTTACAAATGGATTACATGGTACAGAGCCCTACACGTTGAACTACGACAAAAGAATGACAGCTGTTCCGGCCGAGCCGTTGGATCTGCGTCGTACCCGCTTGCTGGACCGTGTCTTACGGCTCCGGCCGAAGCTGCTCGTCCTTTTGGCTCCCGCCGGTTACGGAAAGAGCACGCTTGCCCGGCAGCTTCCGGGCGACGCCGGACCGATTGCCGTCTGCGATTGCCGGGAGGTCCGGGACGATCTCGACCTCGCACGCCGGCTCATCGAGACCCTCCGGGTTTTGCGCGCCGGAACCCCAGCCGCGTTCGTCGATGGCGAAGCGATCCTTCACGATGGGGCGCTTTCGGTCGCCGAACGGCTGAATCTCGCACTCGAGAAGTGGCGCGAACCGGTCTCCGGGACGGTCGTTTTCGAAAATGCCGAGCACTTCGCCAGCGTTCCGATCGCGCGTGAGTTCTTCGCCCGGCTCTTTGCCAACCGTCCGCCGGAGCGGCGGCTCGTGGTGTGCACGCGCGAACCGTTTCGCATCAGCCTTACCCGGTACGCGGCGCCGCACGAAATTTTGGTGCTGCGCGCCCCGGATCTCGCGTTTGACGACGACGAGCTGCGAGCGATCTTCGCGGGCGCAATCGACGATGCGGAGTCGCTTGCGCGAATAAAGCACGTTTCGCTCGGCTGGCCCATCGCCGTGCTGTTGTTGCGCCGCTTTGCCTCCGAAGGGCGCGTAGCGATGTTGCTCGACAGTCTCGACGACGTTGCGTTCGCCGAACTGCACGATTATCTCCAAGATCAAGTAGTCTCGGCCATCGATGCCGGAATGCGCGATGCGCTCTTTGTTTGCGCGGCAACGCCGCACGCGACCGAAGCGGATCTGCGCGCTGCGCAAATGGCCGAGGAACAAATCGAAGACCTCACCGAGCGCGCGAGACAGTCGCCTTTCGTATCCCGCAACGGCGACGGCGAATTCATCGTAAATCCGCTGCTCGCGTCCTTGTTGCTCGAGCATCAGGCAGGACGGCGTACGGCTTTGCTGCGCAGCTTGGCCGCGCAGCGGGAGCGCGACAAAGACTTCTGCCGCGCCGCCGAATTGTTGCTTGCCTCCGGCGATCAAACCGGCGCCGCGCGCGCCCTCGCCCAGCATCAGGTCCTGCGCGATGGAACCGCCCCCGACGCGTACGGCCGCGTCCTATCGGCGCTCGATCCCGTCCTGGTGCAGCGCTATCCGCGTTTGTGGAGCATGACCGCGATCGCCCGCATCTTCATCGTAAAGAGCGAGGCGCTGCTGGACGAAGCGGAATCACTGTGGCGCACGCTTTCATCGACGAAGCCGGCCGAGACGTATTTGATTTTCGTCCTTCGCGTGCTGCTGATGAGCTATCTCGGCCTTTTCGAGCAGGCGATCGTAATGCTGAACGAGTTCATGCTCGAAATGCAGGCGTCGGATGCGCTCAACGAGCTCTTCGGCGCCTATCTAGTGTACGTTCGCGGTTTGCTGCAAGCGCGAACCGGCCGTCTTGCCGAAGGCGAGCGTGCGTTGCACTCCGCTCTGCCGTTCATCGAAGAGATGGACATCATGGCGTCCGGAACGTTTCTTAGCCTCGGAGCGGACGTCGCTCGCGTCCGCGGGGAACGCGCGATCGAACGGCAATTCATCGAGCGCGCTCTCGAGCGCGGCCGCCGTTCCCGCATGCCGAACTTCATAGCGTTCGATTATGCGGAAGCATTCGCAGGCGCGTGGTTCGCCGGCGAAACGGAGTTAGCCGCGGAGTACGCGGCCAAGCTGGACGACGTCGTGACCAAGCACGGCATCCGCGGATTTTCGTACTTGTCCGCGATCGCGCGAGGACGCCGCGCCCAACCCTCCGACAGCGATCTCGCGACGTACGTTACGTTCGGCGCGCTCGTTTCGCTGGGCAGCACGCCGGATGAAGCGAATCGCGCGCACGCGGCGCATCTGGCGCTTCGCAGCGCGCAGCGCACGCACAGGCCCTTCCTCATTGCAATCTCCGCAATCGCCGTTGCACTCGTAGACTCCGGCAAGCGCGACGAGTTCTTGGCGCTTGCCCAAAACGCAGCGGCGCGCTGCGAATCGCCGGCGTTGAACGAAGCGCTATCCGCCGTCGCATCGGGCGTCGGCGACGCGGGAATGCTCGGAGCGTTCGTGCGTTACCTTACCGACGAACACCGCAATATCGTGCCCCCGATCACCGTGCGCTTCACAGGCGCCGCAATCGAGGTCGACGGACGCCCGGCGGCCCTCAGCGGCCGCGAGCTCGAACTCGTCCTGGCGCTCGGTCTTCGACGCGATGCGACGCCTCGTTCGCGACTCGCCTCGATGCTGTGGCCCGACCTGGATACGCCGGCCGCCCTCAACGCGCTCAGCGTTTGTCTGCATCGCGCGCGCGGACATTTGGGGCGTCGCGACGTCATCGTCAAACAAGAGGACGGCTACGCGCTCCATCCCGACGCTTCGGTGGACCTGTGGGACATCGAGCGCATCGCCGGCGCGGTGCGGACGCGTGAGATTTTGAGCGACGCGCAGCGCGATGCGCTCCGCCGGATTTGGAACATGCTGCGCGAAGCACGGCCGGCCGCTGCGGAAAACTGGGAGTGGTTCGAGCCGGTCGAACGGCGCTTGCGTGAATTGCGCACCGAATTGGCGCATCGCCTTGCGCACGACGCGCTCCGCCGCGGGCAGACCGAGTTCGCGCTGACCGTTGCGAGCGATCTCATCACGGTAGATGCATGCGATGAAACCGCGCGCGAGCTTGCCATTCGCGCGCATTTGCAAGAAGGAGACCGGGCCGCCGCGATGCGGCAGTACCGCGCGTATCGGGAAACGCTGCAGGCCGAACTGCAGGTTGAACCGTCGCGTGCTCTCACGGAATTGGTGATGCAGTGATTGCCGGCCTGATCCTTGCGGCTGCCAACGCGCTAACGTATGTCGACGTCGTAATCTCGGCCGGCCACGAGGGGCGGCCTGCATCGTGCGCGCGGTTTCCGGCGCGCAAATGCAATCTCGGCGCTGCGGGCGAGCGGCAGTGGACGCCCGTCGTAGCGGACGAGGCAGCGCGGGTGCTTCGCCGGCACGGCGTCAGCGTTGCGCGTTTGCCGGCAGATTTTTCCGGCACGTACGAAACCGGCGCGGCCGTGTTCATTCATTTCGACGGTTCGACGTCGCCGTGCTCGAGCGGAGCTTCGGTAGGCTACCATCGCGCCGCGGATGCGAATGCGGCAAAGCAGTGGCGCGCGCTGTACGGCGCGGCGTTCCCGTTTGGTTTTCAACCGGACAATTTCACGAAAGGGCTGCGCGACTACTACGGGTTTCGCCAAATGCATGCGCGCAAGGGCGCGCTCGTGCTGGAACTCGGCGAAGTAACCTGTCCGGCACAGAAGCAATGGCTCGCGCCGCGATTGAAGTGGGCCGGCGACGAAATCGCGTTTTTCCTGAGCCGTCTAACCGGTAAAGGTCAGGTTCCGGCGCCGCCGTAACATCCGGTATGCGTCTCCATGTTGTAGCAGCAGCTTTACTCTTAGCTGCGAGCTCCGCCGCCACGTGTCTTCCCGTTCGCGCGTCCGCAAACGATGCGCCCGCCGGCGTAGAATGGCGCTCCATCGGGCCTGCGATTTCAGGCGGCCGCGCGGGAGCGGTTGCGGGAACCGATTCCGATCCGTCGTTGTACTACGTCGGCGCGGCCGGCGGCGGCCTTTGGAAGACGAAGAACAACGGCACGACGTGGACGCCGGTCTTCGACGATGAAGACGTTGCGTCGATCGGCGCGATCGCGATCGATCCGCAAAACGAACAAACCGTTTGGGTCGGAACCGGCGAATCGAATCCGCGCAACGACGTCACCCAAGGCGACGGCGTCTATCTTACGACCGACGGTGGTACGCATTGGTCTCACGTCCTGCCGATTCGCAACTCGCTCGTCAGCCGTATCGTCGTCGATCCGCGCGATGCAAAGCACGTCGTGATCGCCGTGCTCGGCGACGCGTTCGCGGATTCGCAGGAGCGCGGGATCTATCGCACGATCGACGGCGGCGCCACGTGGAAGAAGACGCTCTATGTAGACGAGAAGACCGGCGCGTCGGATCTGGTCGCGGATCCGCGCAATCCGGCCACGTTGTATGCGGGCATGTGGCAGTTCCGGCGCACCGGCTGGAGTTTACAAAGCGGCGGCGCAAAGGACGGCCTCTACCGCTCGACCGACGGCGGCGCAACGTGGACGCAGCTCACGGGACACGGCCTTCCGGCGGAAGAGCGCGGACGCGTTGCGATCGCAATCTCGCCGTCGAATCCGAAGCGAATCTACGCGCTTATCGAAACGAAGAACGGCTTCTTGTGGCGCTCCGACGACGGCGGTACGGAATGGTCGCTGATTTCGAGCGATCCGCTCATGGACGAGCGGCCGTTTTACTACAGCAAAATTTTCGCCGATCCCGTAAATCCTGACCGGCTCTTCGCGGAATCCGTGCACATGACGGTGAGCACCGACGGCGGCAAGCGCTTCACGATTACCGGACGAGGCACGCATGGCGATCATCACGCGATGTGGATTTCCGCGGACGGCAAACGCATCATCGAAGGCGATGACGGCGGCGTGAATCTCTCGTTCGACGGCGGCGACTCGTGGCAGTGGCAGAAAGTGCTGCCCATCTCGCAGCTTTACCATATCGGGTATTCACGCGGTTTGGCCTACCGCGTCTGCGGGGGACTGCAAGATAACGGCAACTGGTGCGGCGCGGCGATTCCGCTTTCTACGAACGTCAACTCGAGCCAGTGGATGCGCGTAGGATCGGGCGACGGTACGTATACGATGTTCGATCCGCGCGACGAACGGTTCGTGTGGCAGGCCGACGCCGGCGGCAATTTCGCCGGCGCGGTAACGATTCACGATTTTCGCACGGGCGAGACGCGCGAAATTGCGCCGTACATGCGCGATCAGAACGTCATCGATCCCAAGGATTTAACCTATCGATTCAATTGGGAAACGCCGATCGCGTTCGATCCCTTCGACCCGTCGGTCGCCTACACGGCGGGTAACGTTTTGTTTGCGACGCGGGATCGCGGGCTGCACTGGAAACGGCTGAGTCCCGATCTAACGCGAAACATCTCCGCGCATGAAGTCGTCACCGGCGGCATCACGCTCGACGGCACCGGTGCCGAAACCAGCGATACGATTCTGGCCGTCGCGCCTTCGCGCGCGCAACGCGGCGAAATCTGGATCGGCACCGACGACGGGTTGGTGCAACTCACGCGCGACGGCGGCACACATTGGACGAACGTTACGCCGAAAGGCATCGAGCCGTTGGGGCGTTTCGCTTCAATAAGTCCGTCGGCGAGCGAAGCCGGCGTGGCTTATGCCGTCTATGACCGGCACATGGCCGGCGACCGTACGCCGTACGTCTTCGTTACGCGCGATTTCGGCGCGCACTGGAATGCCATCGCGGCGGGATTGCCGCAGGACGACGAAGCGCGCAGCATCCTCGCCGATCCGAAGACTCCGCATTTGCTCTATGCAGGGCTGGAACGCTCGCTCTGGGCATCGTGGAACGACGGCGCGACTTGGGAACGCATTTCTTCGAATCTGCCGCCGGTTTCGGTTCGCGAAATCGCGCTGCAGCCGGACACCAACGATTTGCTGCTTGCGACGCACGGCCGCGGCGTTTGGGTGCTCGACGACGCGACGGAGCTGCAGCAGTTAGCGCGTGCGCGCAGCGCCGGCACGTATCTTTTCCCTATTCGCGACGCCGTGCAGTGGAATCTGTTCAACTACTCGGGGACGCGCCCCGACGGCGAAGCTCCGGAATACGGGGCGCTCATCTCTTACTATCTCGCGAAACCCGCGAAAACCGCGCCGCTGCTCGAGATTCTCGATGGTTCGGGGCATCTCGTCCGAAGCGCGACCGTCGATAATAAAGCCGGCCTGAACCGTTATGCTTGGGATCTCGCGAAGGAGAACGCGCACGAGTGGACGTTCGCCCCGAAGTGGAATCGCGGGACGTTCGACAGCGGCGCTCCGGTCGTTCCCGGCCGGTACGTTGCGAGGCTGCACGTTGACGGCAAGACGTACGACCGCGCCGTCGTCGTGCGTCAAGACACGCGCACGCACTACAGCGATGCGTGAACTCGCCCAGCGCAGCGCGCGCATTCAGCGTTTGATCGACGCCTTCACGAAGGTCGACGATGCGCTGAACGACTTGAGCACCGTGAAGCAAGAAGCGCCGGTTCGTGCCGCGGCTCTCGCGAAAGACGGGCATTCCGAGCTTGCGTCGGGCGTCCGGCAATTAGGCGACGCAGCAGCCGCCTTGATTCCGGCATTCACGTCGAATCCGCTAAACGATCAGGACAACGACTTCTTGCCGGACGTTTTGCGCGAACGGCTGCAAACGCAGATCGACACGTATTTCGACTCGAATGCGCCGCCCACGCAATCGCAGATCGCCGAAGACGCGGCCTTGCAGCAACTGACGCAGGACCGGCTCGCGCAATACGCAGCATTCGCGCAGCGGGTGCAGACGCTCGACCGCCAGGTGCGCGCGGCGAAATTGCCGTCGTTGCTCACCGCTACGGTTCGTTCCGAGGCGTCCGGCCAAACCGGCGAGGCGGACCGCCGATGATCGAGGTGTTCTACCGGTACCGCGTGCACCCGTCGCAGGCCCGGGCGTTCGAGCACGCCTACGGAAGCGCGGGTCCCTTCGCGGAGCTCTTTGAGAAATCGCCGGGGTACCTGCGGACCCGCCTGTTCCGGCACAAGCGCGATCCGGCGATCTACGTCACCGCGGACGTGTGGGAAGACCGGGCCGCCTGGGAGGCTTTCCGCTCGGAAAATGCCGAGGCATACGCCCGTTTGGACAGGCAGCTGCATCTGCTCTTTCTCGAGGAACAGCTGATAGGGTATTATGAAGGCGAAGACGAGTATAGAGCGCCGCTCGATACTCTTGCCTAAAGCCCTTCCCGGACTCCCCTGGAGCGTATAGACCCTCGATGATCCGGCCCGTCCGCTCCGACGGCACAATAGAGACCGGCGGAGTTTTCGTACCGATCGTGCGCAGACGCGTGATCGATCGGATCGCGTCTGCAGCAATGCAGCGCGTGGTGCTCATTGTCGCGCCGGCCGGATACGGCAAATCGGTGGCGCTGGCTCAATTTTTGGCGGCGAGCAAGGAACCGTGCGTCCGCTTCGACGTGAGAAGCGACCACGGCGCATTGCTGGGCTTCCTGCGCGGCTTTTCGGACGCCCTCGTCGAGATCGCCCCGGACGCGCGGACTACGCTGCCGGGCGCCTACGAGAAGAATTCGGGCTCGCCTAGCCCGGGCGCGGATTTGGCGCTCTGGATGCATTCGCACGTCAAGTCGTACCGCGGCGTCATCGCCATCGACGATCTGCACGTGGCGCAAGAAGACCGCGAAGTGACGCGGTTCCTGAGCGCGCTCATCGAACGCACGAAAGGACGCGTGCAGTGGATCATTGCATCGCGTTCGACGCTCGGACTTCCCATCGGCACGTGGCTTGCCTACGGCGACAGCGATCTCGCGATCGACGAGCACGACCTGAAGTTCTCGGTCGAAGAAGCCAAAGAGGCGGCGCGCACGTTCCGCCTTGGCGTTCGCGACGAAGAATTGTACGATCTGCTGCATCTGACCGACGGCTGGGCGACGGCGATCAGCTTCGCACTGCGCTCCTCCACGCGGTCGATCGATCTTCGAAACATCTCGACGATGACGCGCGAGATGATTTACCGGTATCTCGCCGAGCAAGTCTACGCGACGCTGAACGAAGAGGAACGCCGCTTCATCGAAAGCGCCTCGCTCCTGTCCGAAATTAACGTCGACGTCATGAACGAAGCGGGCTTCGATCGCGCCGCTGCGATGATCGAAGACTTGCGCCAACGCGTCGCCTTCATTCACGAACATGCCGCCGGATATCGCTTGCACGATCTTTTCCGCGAGTTCATTCAGCATCAATTAGCCCTGCAGGGAAAGCGCGTTGCGCTCGAACGCCGCGTAACGCTTGGTGCCGTGCTGCAAAAGCGCGGCGAGTTCGATGCCGCGTTGAATCTTTTCGTCGACGCCGGCAGCCCCGAACACATGGTGCAGCTGCTCCTTGCGCACGGCATGTACCTCATCACGCAGGGCCACGGCGACGTGGTGACGAGAGCGCTCGAAGCGATTCCGCCGCCGATGCACGCGCGCGAAGCGATCTTGAACGGCCTCAGAGGCATCCTCGAAATCGTGGCCGGCCGGTACGATTCGGGCGAACGCCATTTGCAGCGCGCCATTCGTTTGGGCGGCGATCCGCGGGTTCGCGCCGAGCTGATCCTGCGCTTGGCGATGTTCCTCGTAAACCAAGGCCGGGATCCTAACGATTTGCTGCTCTCGCTGCTCGAGAGCGACGCACCCGAAGAAACGAAGCTCGAAGCGCGCGCAATGCTTGCCGTCTTTGCCGTACGTACCGGCGACGCTCATCGAGCCGCGGCGAATATCACGATCGTTGAAGGTTCGCTTGGCGACGTCATCGAGGTTACACTGCTCGCAAAACTGCTGCAGCGCATCGGTCTTGCGCGTCAAGAAAGCGGCGACATCGATCGCGCCAGGAGTTATCAAGAGAAAGCCGCGGAGCTCGCTTCGTCGAGCGGCCAGTGGAGTCTCGCGTCTCGCGCGTATCAAGCGCTCTCGGCGTGCGCAGCCCTCGGTGAAGGCGACACAAGCCTTGCGTCATGGTATTCGCAGCAAGCGGCGGCGGCGGCAACTAAAGCCGGCGACTATTTCGACTTGCAAATCTCGTTGCTGCAAATGCTGGCGCAAGAGGTCAAGCGCGGAAACGCGGAGCGCACGCTCCAGATCGAACGTCAACTCGCGGAGCTTCGGCCCAACGACACGATGCGCGCCCCTTACGTCATGGCAAGCCAGGCGCACCGCCACGCGTGGAACGGCGAACTGGAGGAGGCGGCACGGCTCTTCGGCATCGTTCAGGAGCGGTCGGCTCACGCCGCGGACCGAGCGCTCACGGCGGCATTCCGCGCGATCTGTCTGGCGCTGGATTCCAAGACCAAAGAAAGCGCCGAGGCCACCGAAGGTGCGCTAGAAAAGCTTCCGGCCGGCGCCACCGAGTACGGCAGCTCGATCTACGAAGCCGCTCTGCTCCTGAGCGCACTTGCCGAGGCGTTGAGCGGCCGCCACACCGCCGCGCAGCGAATTCTAAAGCGGCCGCCGATCGCTTCGACCGAGGCCATGAGCTGCATGCGCGAAGCCGTGGAACAGCTCGCGCGAGCGGCGAAGAGTGCCTCCTACGTTCCCGACGATATGGCGGCGCGGATCGCTGCGCTGGAAACGTTAGGCTTTGGAAACTACGGCCGGTACCTGAGAGCGGGGGCAGCGTACATCGAGTCGTCGCATACGCAAGAGGTCGTGGTCAAATTAACCCCCTCGGAACTCCGGATCATTCGCTCCTTGGCAAGCGGCCTGACGACTAAGGACATTGCCGCCGAGATGGAGCGCAGCGTCTACACGGTTCAGACTCATATCCAGAACCTGATCGAGAAGCTCGGCTGTCACGGTAGAGCGGAAGCTATAGCGACCGCCCGGCGCATGGGGTACTTGGAGGACGCGCTGTAAACGGCTCTACTTAAAACTAAGTAGGGACCGGGCCGATTGGCCTAGGCTATCTTTTGGGCAGATAACTCGCTTTTATTGAGGAAGCCCAAATTAAATGATTACCCTTCTGGCCATCGCTGCTGTCGTCGTCGCTTGCAACTACCCGCCGACGGGAATGGGCTAAACCGGGCAGCTCCCTAGCTTCCGGTATCCACAAAATGTCCTCGGTTCGCACCCTTTCGGCCCTCGGGGCCGCGCTCGGACAAGATCTTCCCGCGCTCGCGCGTAATGCGTTCGAGCACGTAACCTTGTCCTCGCTGGCAAAGCATCATCGAACGGAGCAAGTCTTAGAGGTCTTGCTGGATCGCCTTTGTCTCTCGCTGACGCTGGCAAAACCCGTCGGCTTGTTGAGCTGGGCCGAACGCGAAACAGCCGCGCTTGGCAAGGCGAGCGTCGTGGATCTATCCACGGCGGCCGTTCATACGATTGCTCTCGCAGCCACGCCGTTTGAAGTCGAACATCGCCGTTTGCTGGCGTTTCTAGACGTTCTGACGCGCGAAATCGAGCGCGGCGCGCTTGGCGCCGAAGTGGAAGACCCGCAGGAACCGGGCTACTCCGAAAGCACGAACGCGCTCCTCGCCATGCTGGCGGAGCGCGACCACGGCACCTGCTGCCATTCGAAGGCGACCGCCGAATGGGCGCGGCGTCTGGCTTTGGCGATGGGCTGCCACGAAGAAAGCGCGGAATTCATCGCGCTCTGTGCGCTGCTCCACGACATCGGCAAGATTTCGACCCCCGATTCGATTCTGCTGAAGAACGGTCCGTTGACGCCGGACGAATGGGACGTCATGCGAGATCACTCCGCAGCCGGCGCTCGCGTGCTCAATCAAATTCCCTCGCTCCAGCGTTGCTCGCTCATCGTGCGCGCGCATCACGAGCGGTACGACGGCGCCGGCTATCCCGACGGGCTCGCCGGGAAGAGCATTCCGCTCGAAGCCCGGATCGTCGCCGTAGCCGACGCGTTCCACGCGATGATCAGCGAACGCCCGTACCGCAATCCGATCCCGCCGCGCCAGGCGCTGGCAATTTTGGAAGCCGGCCGCGGCCGCCAATGGGATCCCGACGTGGTCGACGCTATGCTTGGCATGTTCGCGAAGCGGACGCCGATGGTGTCGCACGCCAACCTTCACCTTTCCTCGGCGTAACGTCCGGCGCTCGAGGGAAAACCCGCGACCGGGTGTGGGCGGAGGCGCCGATTTGCGGCGCCTCTTTATTTTTGAATGCCACACAGTTGGCATTCGCGGGTGCGATGCTGGGGGCATGAACGACTACGTCATCGGCTCAGGGGCTCTCCTCACCGCCGGCCCGCACGCGACGATCGCGGGAGCCACGCTTCACGCGCAAACCGATCCGCTGCTCGCCTCGAACGTGAAAGCGGCGCTGGTCGACTTCGAATCGACCGAAGCGGCCGATCTCTCAAAGGTCCTCGTGATGGCGGCAGGTTGGAACGGCCCTCGGTTCCGGACCGAAGTAGTGGAACCGCTGCTTTCCCGGGTCGAGTGCAATCTCGCCGACGTGGTCGCGCTTCTCGCGCAAGCCGCCGGGACGACCGAAGTGCATCTCTTCGCGCGCTGGTTTCCCGACGACGTGCTGGTCGCGGCGCTCCGGCGCTCGGGCGTCACGCTTGTCTCGCATCCGCTGGAGGCGATCCGGCAGGCGGCGCTCATCTCCGGGCAGACGTATCGCCGCTGGCATTCGCCATTGCACGCCGCCTGAGCGCTTTCAGCGCTCTTTCAGGGGTAGCCGGGATGATATGCCGTAGAAATGACCGTTATGTTCAACGCCCGCGTCGCCGTTATCGACGACGACCGCATGATCCGCGAAATGCTCGAGCTCGGACTGTCCCGCGAAGGCTACCAGCGTCGAGACCGCTGCCGATGGTAGTCGCGGCGCTCGATCTCGTGCGCTCCTTCGATCCGGAAGTGATCGTGCTCGACATCATGATGCCGAAGATCGACGGCTCTGACGCTGCTGCCGAAGCTGCGCGAAATCAGCGCAGGCGCCGATCCTGATGCTCACCGCCAAAGGGCGACACCGAAGACAAAGTCGCCAGTTTGAGCGCGGGCGCCGACGACTATCTCGTAAAGCCGTTCGTCTTCGAAGAACTCATCGCGCGGCTGCAGGCGAAGCTGCGGCGGCCGCAGCTCATCGAGGAGAATGTGTCCGGTGGCACGACGTCTCGATCAATCCCTCAGACGCGCGAAGCGTGGCGCGGAAAAGACCCGGTCGATCTGACCCAACGCGAATTCGATTTGCTTTCCGTCTTCATGCGCGAGCCGCGCCGCGTTTTCAGTAAAGATCATTTGCTCGAGATCGTTTGGGGACACGATTTCGAAGGCGGTCCGAACATCGTCGAAACGTACATTTCGTACTTGCGCTCGAAGATCGACCGCCCCGGCGAGCCGGCGTCGTTCATTCGCACCGTGCGCGGCGTCGGCTACGGGCTTTCGCAATAACGCAAGAGATGAAGCAATCTCTCGCATCACGGCTGTCGTGCGTTATACGCGACGCTTCTTGGCATTACGATACTGCTCGTAATCGTCGCGTCGAGCGTCGCGCTCGTGATGGAACTCGCGAATTTCACGAACGACATCGTGATCGCGAAGCATGAAGAAGCGCGCATTCTTACCGAGCAGTACCGTATGGAAGGGCTGTCGTTGAAACAGGCTGCGCCGGAGATCGCGAACGCGCTCAGCGGCATCGGATTGCGCGTCGCGGTCTTCGACAAGCACGGGACGTTTTTGGCCGGCGACAAGACGCTGCGCCCGCCGGTTCTCAATGCGGTGCGTCAGCGGTAAAGAGCAGGCTTGCGCCGGCCGAGCCGTCCAATCGGATAGGCCGAGGCGATGGAACTTCCGCGTCCGGGCAGCGTCTATCGTTCGATCGGACGCCCCGGAGCCGTTTGCGCTTACGGCGGTCGACGGCGGATTACGTTGCGTTTTCACCCTCGCTGCCGTTGTTGCTCGTGTCGCTCGTGCCGTACTGGCGCGTCGTCCTTACGATCGCGGTGCTGTCGATCGTCGTTTCGTGGTTCATCGGGCGTCTTTTCGCGCGTCAGGCGCTGCGCCCGATCAACGACGTGACCGATTCATTGCGCGCGCTGGCCGAAGGCGACTTCACGCAGCGCCGCTTCATGGCGCCCGGCGGCGATGAAATCGGCACCTTGACGGCCGCGTACAATGACGCGGCCGCGAACGTCGCGGGCGCGATGGGCGAACGGCGGCGTACGGAAGAACGCATGCGGCAGTTCGTGGCGGACGCCGGGCACGAATTGCGCACGCCGCTGACCGTCATCGGCGGATACATCGACGTGCTGCGTCGCGGCGCAATCGAAGAACCGACCATCGCGCGGCAGATTCTCGGAACGATGGCGCTCGAAAAAGAGCACATGCGCGACGCTGATCGACCGGCTGATGCGTCTCGCGCGGTTGGATTCGGAAACGCCGCCGAGAATGGAAGGGATCGATCTGTCGGAACTGCTGCGTGCGCAGGTCGACGCTGCGAAGCGCGTCGATTCGAAGCGAACCGTCGACTACAGCATCGACGGGGTGCAGTCGATTGTCGGCGATCGCATCGAACTGGGCGACGCCATTTGGAATATCGTCGAAAACGCTTTGAAGTATGCGCCCGATGCGCCGATTCATCTGCGCGCCGCCGCAGCCGGCGGGCATACGACAATTACCGTAGCCGACGAGGGGCCCGGCATGACGGAGTCGGAACAACTGCACGCTTTCGAACGTTTCTACCGCGGGGATCAACGCGGCGAGATTACTGGGAGCGGCCTGGGACTCGCGATTGCGAAGACGCGCCGTCGAACGAGCGGGCGGCACGATCGCACTTGACGAGCGCTCCGGCTCGCGGAACGACCGTCACTATCACCTTATAGAAGCCTTCAGCTTCTTATCAGCCGGACAAGTGAAAATCTAAAACCATGGTGCGTCGAACCTTCGCAGCTCTTTTTGCCGTGTTCTTGGCTCTTACGGTGCTTCCGGCCCCGGGCTGGGCGCAGAGCGACAGCGGTCAAATTCGAATTATCGTAACCGACGAGTCGGCAAAGCAGCCGCTCGATCTCGCTCGCGTCGTCTTGGACGGTCCGGTCATTACGAGCGAGTTGACGCGCCAAAACGGACAAGTGCTCTTCACCGACGTCCCGGACGGCATCTATCGCGCCCGCATCGCGAAGAGCGGATACCAGCTGGTCACCTCGGTGCCGTTTGAAGTCGTAAACGGACGGTACGTTACGGTCAACGTGTCGCTTGCGCTTGCGACGAGCTTGAAAGTGATCGGCACGGTCGTCGCGCGCTCCTCGGCCGTGGTATCGACGTCGTCGATCGGCCCGGACTCCGCGCAGCGCAAGCTTTCGAACGATCTCTCCGACGCGCTAAATAAGCTCTCGGGCGTCTCCGTTTCAACCTCGAGCGACGATAGCGATGCAACGCAAACGGTTTCGCTCGAAGGACACGACGCCAGTCAAACGCAGCTAACTCTCGACGGCATTCCGCTCAACGCGCCCGGCGCGGCCGGCAATCTCGGCGCCTTCGCAACCGACCTCTTCAGCGGTGCCTCGGTGCACACCGGGGCGCAGCTGGGCGGTCTCGGCGGCGGCGTCGAATTTCTCGACGATTCAGCCGACGTTGAGCTGGCTCTCGGCGTTGTCGGCATCGGTCGGCAGCAACGGCCGCAATAATTACTCCATCGCGGAAAGCGGATCGGTTGGAAAGCTCGGCATCGCGGCGCAGACGACCTATCGCGCGAACACGAGCCTCGTAGACGGCGAGACCTACGTCGATGCGAGCGGACTCGACTATTCGCATAACGGCGACTCCACGATTTACGGCGACTTGGCGAAGGTTCGCTATCAGTTCAGCGATTCGCAGACTTTGACGGGCACGTTCATGGATTCGAACCGCTCGACGAACCTGGTTTGCCTGCGCGACACCGGCGAACTCCCGTGCGGTTACGGACCAAACAACACGACCACCGGCAACATGCGGATGTACTCGCTCATGGACAACGCGCTGGTCGGCGAGACAACGGTTCAAGCGTCGGTCTATTCGAATGCTTTCAGCAATCTGCAAGACGAGCTGAACCGTTACGTCAACGGCGAAGCATCACCGATCGGTTTCTCGACCGACTCGGCATCGCATGGATTCACGCTCAATGCGACGCTGCCGGCACGCGAGCGCCATACGATCTCGATTCAAAGTTACGGAACCTGGAGCGACCTTACGACGACGCCGCTCGTCGATTCCGCGCGTCCGTACTACACCGGGCTGCAGAACACCAATTATTCGGCGCTGCAAGTTACCGACAGCGTGCGTTCCAGCGATAAACTCACGTTGAACGAATCGTTCGGTGCAAGCCGCGCCACGGGTTCGCAATCGAGCGCCCTCGGAAGGCTCGGCGCAACGTGGCGTCCGACGAACGTAGATACCTTTACGGGTTCGTATTCGCTAGGCGGCGTCGCTGCGTCGCCGAGCCGCTCCACGATCCTCACCGATCCCGCGTCGTTGCGCTTCGATTGCAACGGAAACGTTGCGTACGGCAATGCACCGGGCGACCAACCCGAGGGCAGTTCGTCGATTTCCGCTCGCGTCGGATATACGCGGGCGTTCCACGGCGGCAATTTGACCTTCCAGCTCTATCACCAAGTGCAGAACGGAGTCGTCCTTCCGGTGCAGATCAACGGCACCGCGTTGCTTTCGAACGGAACGATTTCGCCGTCGTACCTCGCGCAAGTTCAGGCGCTCTACAATTCGCCTGCGGGTTGCGGCGCGTCGCCGGGTACGCCGTTTAACGCGAGCCAACTGTACTTCAGCTCGCCCGTCGGCGGCGTACAACGCGTGTACGAAGGCGGCTCCGTCTCAGCGGTTCCTGACGTTCGGCAACCTTGTCGTTCAGCCGTATTATAACGTCAACGTATCGAAGGCGATTTCGAACGATCCGCGCATCGACAATCCGTACTCGATCACCATCTCCGGCGAGCAGCTGCCGAACGTGCCGCTGCAGAAGGCCGGCCTCGTGCTCGACTATAAGTCCCCGCACTCCATCCATCGAGTATCTCGCCGACGCGCAGTTTACGGCGAAAAACAATCCGAACAACTTGCCGGCGTACACGACGTTCGACGCGGGCGTCAGCGCGAATCTTACGACGGGAACGCTCACGGTTGCTGCGAGCAACATCACCAACGCCTACGGCGGCATTTTTGCGAGCCCGGCTAATGCCGTGCCGTATTACACCGCGAACGGCATCGCGATTCCGACCGTCGCGCGCCCGCTGACGCCGCGCACGTATTCGTTCACGTACTCCGTGAAGTTCGGGCCCGGCGCGCAAAGCCTCACGCAGTCGTCGATGCCGTCGATCGGCCGGGGTGGCCGCGGAAACGGCGGCTTCGGCGGTGGTCCGGAGGGTTCGGGCGGACCGCAAGGTCCCGGTGGGCCGGGCGGCGGCGGCGGTCCGGGTAGTGGACGCGGCGGTGGCGGCGGCTTCCGTAATTTGCTGCAGCCGTTGCCCTCGGCGCCTCCGGAAAAACCGCTCGACGTTAACACCGGATCTGCGCTATGCACGACCGATGCGCAAGCTGCGGCCCAGAAAATCTCCGCCGAACTGAAGGCTTACCAGGCGCAGATCGAAGCGGCAAAGACCGCGACCGGGTATCCGTCGACGATGCCGTCGCCGCAACTCGACGACGCGACGGTTACGTATCACGGCATGGGTTCGACGTACGCACTCACGATCGTTCCGAAACTCGGCGCGTTGCCGCCGGCGCGCCTTGCGTCGGAGGCCGCAGCGTCGCCGAGCCCTGCGCCCGGCGCGCGCAACGGCAACGCAGCCGCAACGCGCGGCGGCGGTCGCGGTGGCGCAATGCGCACGTATCTCGGCTGCTTCGCGATGCATCTCGCGCAGCCGGAAGACGTGACGTCGCGGCACCTGTATGCGCCGCAGAACGGCGTGTTTGCCGCACCGCAAATAACATTCATGCCGGAGACCGGTTTGTACGTGGTGTTCCGTCAGGCGCAAGCGGGCCAGGAAAGCTTCCGCGTCTACGCATTGCCATCGTCGCCGCCGGCAAGTCCGTTCCAAGTGCGCACGGCGGCCGACACCTGTACGCCGGATCTGCGAAATATGGCAACCCAGGGGCTCGCGCAGTTGCAGCGCTACTTTGCGAATGGCGCAGCGCCGTCGCTTTGGACGATCTCGTCGCATCAAGCGAAGGGCGGCAATACGTTCTACGAACTCGTGCCGGGCGATCCGGCGATGGTCGGCGCGCTGCTGATGTGCGGGCGCGTCGCGGCCGCGTCACCCGACGATTTGGTTAAACGCGGATACGACGGCTACATGACGCCGGAGATCAACTACGCGAAGGCGCTTGGCTTATACATCGTTCGCCCGCAACGGCCGCCCGGCGCAACGGGCCGGACCGGCGCTTCCGGCCAACCGGGCGTCGCGCCCGCCGCGAGTCCGTCGCCGGGCCCGCAGTAGGTTCTCTTTACTGCACGCGTTCGGAAGAGCGGCCGGACGCGCGCGCTGCTTCGACCATTTCCCGCAGGCGCGGATGGTCGCCCTCGATCGTTTCGAACCACGGTTCGAAACGCGGGACCGGTTCGCCGACGCGGAAGAGCAGATACCAGACGTTCATGTCGCCCATGAATTTGAAGCGCCGTTTCATGTCTTTCGCCAGCGTTTCGTACGAGCCGAATGAAGCGACGTAATCATGAAACGAGCCGAATTCGGCTTGTAACGTCAACAGGGCAGCGGCGTTGGCGATGGTCGCTTCGACTTTGCGCCGCATGCGCATGACGCCGGGTTCGGCGAGTACGCGCTCAACGTCCATCGAATCGTACGCCGCGACGCGCGCGACGTCGAAGTTTTCGAACGCGCGGCGATAGCTGTTCCATCGTTTCGCAATCTGCGCCCAGCTGACGCCCGCCTGAAAAACGGCGCGCGTCATCACTTCGAGGTAGTCGTTGAGACTCGAGGGTTCGATGACGCCGGGAATCGGCGGCGTGTCGAACTCTTCGCTCACGGGGCGTTGCGCGGGGCGTCGAACGCGAGCGCCGTCATCATTGCGACGCCGTTCGGCAACGCGCGTTCGTCGATGTCGAAAAGACTCGAGTGGTGCGGATAGCTCGTCTCGTCGCCGCCGCTACAGCCGAGCGTGTAGAAACACGCCGGAACGCGTTCGGCATAGAAGGAGAAGTCTTCGGCGCCCATGAGCATCGCGGCGTCGACGACGTTGGAATCGCCGATCGTTTCCGCCGCAAGCGCTCGCGCGAATTGCGTTTGCCGGGCGTCGTTCGCCGTGACCGGGTAGCGCCACAGATAGTCGAAGTCGTACGACGCGCCCGACGCGTCGCAGCACGCGCGCAGCACGCGTTCGATGCGCTCCGGCATCGCTTCGCGCACTTCCCCCGAGAACGCGCGCACGGTTCCGAGCATTTTGCACGTGCGCGGAATAACGTTGTGCATCGTGCCGCCGTGAATCGCGCCGATCGTCACGACCGCCGGCTCGAGCGGATCGATCTTGCGCGACACGACCTGTTGCACCGACGTGATGAAATTTGCGGCTGTATAAATCGGGTCGATCGTATCGTGCGGTGCCGAGCCGTGGCCGCCGACGCCGAGCACTTCGATTTCGATCGAATCGCTCGATGCGTACATCGGCCCTTCGCGGAAGCCGAGCGTGCCGGTTGGATACTTCGTGGAGAGGTGCAGACCGTACGCGCGCTCGATGGAAAATCGCTCGAAAAGCCCGTCCTCGATCATCACGTTCGCGCCGCCCAAGCCTTCTTCGGCCGGCTGAAAAACGAGGCACACCGTTCCGGCTAAGTCTTCTTTTCGGTCGGCGATAAGGGCGGCCGCGCCAAGCAGAATGGCGACGTGCCCGTCGTGGCCGCAAGCGTGCATGCGTCCGTCGGCCTGCGAGCGATACGAATGATCTCGTTCCTCGTAGATCGGCAGCGCGTCCATGTCGGCGCGCAGCATGATCGTGCGTCCGGGACGGTTTCCGCGCATGACGCCCACCACGCCGGTGCGCCCGATGCCTTCGTGAACGTCGAAGCCGAGCGTGCGCAAACGATGGGCAACTATCCCGGCCGTGCGGTGTTCCTCGAAGCCCAGTTCCGGATGCATGTGCAGGTCGCGCCGGATCAGCACAACGTCATCCACCAGCCGCTGAGGAATAGTGATGCTCGCAGTCATGGGATTCGCAGTTCTGTATTCGCGTGCGTTGACCCCGTTGAGCAGGGACTTAAGTCGCACGGGTCGCAGATGCCCGGCACACGTTCTTTCAGGGTAGTCCAGGAATGAACAAGTCGGAGCTTTTTTCGGAATACGGCGCCTACCATTCGGATCGCCGCAATCGGTTCTGCCACGCGTTCGGAATACCGTTGATCGTGTTGGGGATTATGGGACTCATGTCGCTCGTGCGGCTCGGCCCGGTCGATCTCGCGGTTTTGGCCGCGATCGCCGTCCTCGTCTACTACGCCGCTATCGATCTACGCGGCGCCGTGCTTTCGCTAGTCGTTTTCGCGATTCTCTTTGCCATCGCGATTCGATTACCGTGGCCGGCAAATCTGGGGGCCTTTATCCTCGGGTGGGTTTTCCAGCTGGTCGGTCATCGCTTCGAAGGGACAAAACCCAAGTTCTTAGAGAACTTGGTGTATCTCCTTATCGGGCCGTTGTACATCTTCGAAGAAGTGTTCGACTCCGTCGTTAGATCGAAGCGTTACACCTAATCTTGAGGAGTTTCTCGTTCCGTGTACGTAGATGAAATGCTCAATTGTGTTGATTGCGGGCGCCAGTTCGTATTCAGCTCCGGCGAACAGCGCTTTTACGAGCAAAAAGGCTTCCAGAATAAGCCCAACCGTTGTCCGGATTGCCGCAACGCCCGCAAGGCGATGCGCTCGCAAAACGGCGGCGGTGGCGGCGGCGGCGAACGTGGTGCGGGCCGTCCGCGCGAGATGTTCCAGGCAACGTGCAGCAACTGCGGCAACATCGCGGAAGTGCCGTTTAACCCTCGCGGCGACAAACCGGTCTTCTGTCGAGACTGTTTTCAGTCGCGTCCCAGCTACCGCTAGTTTTTAGTCGTCCTGGGCCCCTCGAAGGAAGAGTCCGTCGAAAGACGGGCTCTTTTCTTTTTCTAGCAGCGACACGGCGACGAGCACCGCCACGTTCAGACACAGTCCGACGAACCCGGCGTTTAGTCCGAACGGCGCCGCGTTCATTGCCGCTAAAGAGAGTGCGAGCGCGACGCCCGCCACGATGCCGCATCCCACGCCCCACGCCGTCGTGCGTTTCCACAAAAACGCCAGGATCGCACCGGGTGCAAACTGCGAGATGCCGTTATAGAAGAGCAGCAACAGTTCGACGAGCGTCGTTTTGAACGTGAGCCACAGAGCCAGTGAAAGCAGCCCGATGAGGAGCACCATCGAGCGCGTAATGGCGACGCGGCCGCGATCGTCGAGTCCTATTCCGAAACAATCGCCGAAGATATTCTTCGACATGATGCTGGCCGAGCTGAGTAACAGCGCGGTCGAAGGGACCAGCGCGCATAGCGAGCCCGCTGCGGCTACGAAGCCGAGTACCCACGAGGGGTAGTAGCGCTGCACGACGAGCAGAAACGACTGATCCGCGTCGGGACCTTTTAGGCCCGGGACGATAAGCAGCGCACTGAAACCGGCAAAGAAGACGAGGAGCATCGCGAGCTGGTAGACCGGTAAGAACATGGCGTTACGCCGCAGGGCCGCGTCATCTTTAGCGCTGTAAATGGCCGCAAAGGATTGCGGACCCATGTAAAACCCGATTCCGGTCAACAGCACCGTCGAAACGAACCAGACGGCTCCGCGCGTACCGGTGACGGATTGCAGCGTAAGCGCCGCCGGATGCGCTCGCAGCAGCTGGTCGAACATGCCGGCGGGCGAGCCGAAGAAGTGAATCGGAATCGCGAGTCCGACGAAGAGCAGCGCGCCGATCACGAGCGCGTCCTTGATGATGCTCGCCCACGCCGTTCCGCGCAGTCCGGTGACGTAGACGAATGCGATAATTACGAGAAAGCTGATGACGGCGCCGGCTTGCGCGTCGACCTTTCCGTAGCCGGCGATCGTTAGAAAGAGCTGCAATCCGCTCAATTGCAACGTGACGTACGGAATGATGGCGACGCACTGAATAACGCGCGACGAGCACGCCGAGCGGCTTGCTCTTGTAACGGACGCGAAGAAATCCGGGGCCGTAAGAAGACCGCGTTCCTTTGCCGACGCGCCAAATCGCCGGCACCAGAAAATATCCGATAAGGTAGCCGCACGTGCCGTAGGCCATGATGTAAAACGCGGGCGCACCGAATCCGTACGTCCAGCCGGCGGCGCCGAGGAACGTGAAGCTCGTATAGATTTCGCCGGCCAGCAAAACCCAGAGGAACACCGAACCGAAGCCGCGGCCGCCGACGATATACTCTTGCGGCGTCATGCGAATGCGGCGAACGTTCGCAAGCGCAAAGAGCACGTGCCCACGACGACGGTGGCGACGATGCCGAGCGAGCTGACCCAGCTCACCAGCGGCCCTCAACCCGGCCGATTCTCCAAATAAAAAACGGCGTTAGGCAAACCCAAAAGGCAATCCACGCCAGCACGAACGGCAATCCCAAAATGCGCGGCTCGACGCGATTGACGAAGGGCACGGCGAAGCTTAGCGCTGCAAGCGGGATAGCGGCTAAGACGATTCGATTGCGCCGTTGCATGAATGTGCTATACGCAGTTCGTACAACCAGCCTATGGATACCTTCGACGTCGCCGTCGTCGGCGCCGGCCACAACGGCCTCGCGTGTGCGGCGCTGCTCGCAAAGAGCGGCTTGCGCGTCGGCGTCTTCGAGCGCCGGGACCGCATAGGCGGAGCGACGGTGAGCGAGCGCGATGTGTGGCCGGGCTACACGGTATCGGCGGCTTCCTATGTCGTCAGCCTGCTGGATCCATGGCTCATCGACACGTTGAATCTGCGCGCGCACGGTTACGACGCGTATCGCAAACTGCCATGGGAATTCACACCGTTACAAGACGGGCGCTCGATCTTACTCGGCGTCAGCGACGAGAACGATGCCGCGGAGATTTCGCGCTTCGATGCTCGCGACGTAGCGGGTTTCCACGCGTTCGAAGAACGCGTGGAGGGTCTCGGGCGCGCGCTGTTCGAGACGTTCTCCGACGAAGATCCGCAATTCGGGCGCTTCGATGCAAAAACGCGCGCCGTTCTCGAGGGCTCGGCGGCCGAACTCGTCGAGCAGTACGTCAAGACGCCGGTGCTGCAAGCGGGACTCGTGAACGACGGCCTTGTGGGGACGTATCTTGGGCCGCGCAATCGCGGCACGGGGTACGTGCTGGCTCATCATAACGCCGGCCGCGCGATGGGCGAACAAGGGGCATGGGGTTACGTGCGCGGCGGGATGGGCGCAATTGCGGAAGCGCTCGCGTCGGCTGCGCGATCGTTCGGTGCGCAAATCTTCAGCGACGCGAGAGTCGAGCGAATTCTCACCTACGACGGGCGCGTCACCGGCGTCTTGCTTGAAGACGGAAGGGACATTGCCGCGTGCGCAGTGGCCTCGAACGCGCACCCGCGCATCACGTTCCTGGACTTGCTAGACGGCGGAGTGCTCGACGAAACGTTCGTTGCGAAAGTGCGGGAGTGGAAGAGCAATGGTCCGTGTTTGAAAGTCAATCTCGCACTCGGCGAGCTTCCGAATTTCACGGCCCGGCCCGGAACGAACGCGCAAGCCCATCATAAAGCCACGATTCACGTTGCTCCGTCGATCGATTATTTGCAAACGGCGTATGAAGATGCAATTGCGGAGGGTGAAAGCCGCGAGCCGTTGATCGAGTGTTTCTTGCAAACGCCCACGGATCCGGCGCTTGCGCCGGACGGCAAACACATTCTATCGATTTTCGCGCAGTATTTCCCTTACGATCGTCCCGACGGGTGGAGCGACGGCGCGAAGGAACGCGCGGCCGACAAGATCGTCGAGATTCTCTCCCGGCACGCGCCCAATCTGCGTGGCGCCATCGAAGCGCGGCAGATTCTCTCGGCGCGCGATCTCGAGTCCCGCATCGGGCTGATCGGCGGTCACATCTTCCACGGCGAGCTGCTTCCGGGGCAGATCTACGAAGATCGCTTCGCGACTCGGGCGCCGGTGGCGGGTTTATATCTCTGCGGTTCCGGCGCGCACCCGGGCGGCTGCGTAAGCGGCTTCCCGGGGAAACGCGCCGCAGCCGCAATCGTTGCGGATATGGCGGTACACGTATGACGGCGCGAAGCGCGTTCATGGATCCGAAAGTGCAAGAGTACATCGTCGACACGATGGTCGTCGACGAGCATCCGGCGCTGCAGGCCCTGCGAAAAGAGACGGCTTCGATGCCGAACGCGCAGATGCAAATCGGTTCCGACCAGGGTCAATTCATGCAGCTGTTGGCGCGATTGCTGCCGGCGCACCGGTACTTGGAAATCGGCGTGTTCACGGGATACAGCTCCCTCGCAATGGCGCTCGCCATGCCTCCCGAGGGAAAGATCGTCGCCTGCGACGTGAGCGAAGAGTATACCGCAGTGGCGCGACGGTATTGGCGCGAGGCGGGCGTCGAGAAGAAGATCGATCTGCAACTCGGGCCGGCGCTCGAAACGCTGCAACGGCTGGCAGCCAACGGCGGCACCGGCCTCTTCGACATCGCGTTCATAGACGCCGATAAGACCAACGTCGACAATTACTACGAGTGCGCGCTGCGGCTTGATTCGTCCGAACGGCCTCATTCTCATCGACAACGTGCTTTGGAGCGGCGCCGTCGTGGACGAAAGCGTTACGGACGAAGACACCAAAGCGCTTCGCGCGATCAACGTAAAAGCGGCAAACGACGAACGTGTCGACGCGACGCTGCTGTCGATCGGGGACGGCCTGCTGATGGCTCGCAAACGGAACGGCTCCTGATCCGCGTCGTTTCGCTCAATTGTAACGGCATCCGATCCGCGTCGCGCAAAGGACTTTACGTTGGCTTTCGCGCGTCGATCCGGACGTCATTTGCCTGCAGGAAACCAAAGCGCAAGAGTATCAGGTGCCCTTCGACGCGGAGCATCTCTCGCAGTATTTCTCCGTCTTTGCCGATGCCGAACGCAAAGGTTATAGCGGCGTCGGCATTTACAGCAAACGGCAACCCGACCGGACGAAGCGCCGGGCTTCGGCTGGCCGCAGTACGACGCCGAAGGCCGGTACGTCGAAATCGACTTCGGCACGCTTGCGATCGGGTCGCTCTACGTGCCATCGGGAACGATGGGTCTAGAGCGGCAGCGCTGGAAAGAAGAGTTTTCTCGATCTACTTCGAAGCGTGGCTGGCTCGAGCGTTGCGCGACGGCAAGAGCCACATTCTGTGCGGCGACTACAACATCGCGCACCGCGAGATCGACGTGTACAACCCGGCGACTGCGATTCGCGTCACGGGCTTTCTTCCACAAGAACGCGCGTGGATGGAACGCGTGCTCGAGAGCGGCTGGATCGATGCGATTCGCGTCAAGTGCGTCCGGAGACCCGGCATCTACACGTGGTGGTCGAACTTCCAGCAGGCGTTCGAGAAAAATCGCGGGCTGGCGCATCGATTACCAGCTCGTCACACCGGATCTGAGGACGCGCGTCGAATCCGCGACGCCTACGTGTATCGCGAAGAACGCTTTTCGGACCACGCGCCGGTCGTCGTCGACTACGATCTTGGACGCTGTGAAAAAGAGGCGCGGCGCGCGTTTTGGATTATTCTAGGAAGTGATGAAGAGTACAGCGGCGCCCTTGCGCGTGACCTGCATAGGCGGCGGTCCCGCGGGACTGTATGCGGCCATTCTGGCCAAGCAGCGCTTTCCGCATTGGGACTTGACCGTGCTCGAGCGCAACCGGCCCCACGATACGTTCGGCTGGGGCGTCGTCTTCTCGGACGCAACGCTGGACAATCTGCGCGTTGCCGATGCAGCCGACGCACGCAGCCATCACGTCGTCGTTCGCGCACTGGGACGACATCGAGATCTACTTCAAAGGCACGTAATACGATCTCGGGCGGCCACGGGTTCTCGGGCATCGCGCGCAAACGGCTGCTGCAACATTCTGCAGGACCGCGCGCGCGGAGCTCGGCGTCGATCTGAAATTCGAAACCGACGTCGAAAACGTCGCGCGCTTATCGCGAAGACAGCGATCTGCTCGTCGCATGCGACGGCATCAACAGCCGCATCCGTGCCGCGTATGCCGACGCATTCAAGCCGGATCTCGACCGACGCATTTGCCGCTTCGTGTGGCTCGGAACGACCCTGCCGCTCGACGCGTTCACGTTCATCTTCGAACAAACCGAGTTCGGCTGGTTTACCGTCCACGCGTACCGCTTCGACGAGACGACGAGCACGTTTATCGTCGAGTGCCGCGAAGAAACGTGGCTTGCGCACGGCTTGGACAAGGCGGATACGGCCGAAACGATCGCGTTTTGCGAGCGCTTGTTCGCCCGATACTTGAACGGCCACCGCCTCATGGCGAACAGCGCGCATTTGCGCGGGCGCGATTGGATCAACTTCACGCGCGTCAGCAACGAGTCGTGGATTCACGAAAATGTCGTGCTGCTCGGCGATGCGGCGCACACCGCTCATTTCTCGGTGGGCTCGGGAACGAAGCTGGCGCTCGAAGACGCGATCGCGCTCGTCGGATGCGCTGGCCGGGAACGCGACGTGGCGGCCGCACTTGCGCGAGTACGAAGCCCTGCGGCGAAGTCGAGGTGCTGAAGCTGCAGAATGCCGCCCGCAACTCGACGGAGTGGTTCGAGAACGTGGCCCGCTACGCCGTGCTCCCGCCCGAGCAGTTCGCCTACAGCCTGCTTGACTCGCAGCCAGCGCATCGGTCACGAGAACCTGCGGCTTGCGCGATAGAACCTACGTCGAGCGGATGGAGGAATGGTTCGCGCAGCGGGCCCATGCCGAAGCGCGAGCCAACGGCGAGATGACGCTCGAAGCGCCGGTCCCGCCAATGTTCACTTCATTTCGTTTGCGCTGAGCTCGTCTTGCGCAACCGCGTTGTCGTCTCGCCCATGGACATGTACAGCGCGGTCGACGGTATGCCCAACGATTTCCATCTCGTGCATCTCGGCGCGCGCGCGCTCGGCGGCGCCGGTCTGGTCTTCACCGAGATGACGTGCGTTTCGCGCGAAGGCCGCATCTCGCCGGGCTGCTGCGGCATGTACCTCCCCGAAGCACGTGCCGGCGTGGCAAGCGCATCGTCGATTTCGTACACGAGTGGAGCGGCGCGAAGATTTGCCTTGCAGCTCGGCCATTCGCGGCCCGAAAGGCTCGACGCAAGCTGATGTGGGAGGGCATGGACGAGCCGCTCGCCGAGGGCAATTGGGACGTCGTCGGTCCCTCGGCGCTGCCGTATTCGCCGCGCGAATCAAATACCGCGCGAACTCGACCGCGACGAAATGACGCAGATTCGCGTGGAGTTCGAACGCGCGACGCGCATGGCGCATCGAGGCCGGCTTCGACATGATCGAGTTGCACTGCGCGCACGGCTATTTGCTCTCGAGTTTCATCACGCCGCTGCAGCAATCAGCGCACCGACGAATACGGCGGATCGCTCGAAAACCGTCTGCGTTATCCGCTCGAAGTTTTTCGCGCGATGCGCGCGATCTGGCCGCAGGACCGTCCGATGTCGGTGCGCATTTCCGCGACCGATTGGTACGAAGGCGGCATCACCGGCGACGACGCAGTGGAGATCGCGCGCGCGTTCAACGCGAGCGGGCGCCGATCTGATCGACGTGTCGACCGGGCAGACGCATCCGCGATGCGAAGCCCGTGTACGGGCGCATGTTCCAAACGCCGTACGCCGACCGCATTCGCAACGAAATCGGCATCGCGACGATGGCGGTCGGCAACGTCACGGAGCCCGATCACGTCAACGCGATCGTCGCAGCCGGGCGCGCCGATCTTGTTGCGCTCGGACGACCGCATCTAGCCGATCCCGCATGGACGCTGCATGCGGCGGCGCAACTCAACTACACCGGCGCGCCGTGGCCGGTTCAGTATCTGCCCGGGAAATCGCAATTGGAACGGTTGATCGCTCGCGCGCAGGAGGCCACGCATGCCATTTGACGCTTCGGTTCTCGAATGGAAAGCACGCCGTCGTAACCGGCGGCGCGCGCGGCATCGGGCGCGGCATCGCGGACGCGCTGCGTCAAACACGGCGCGCGCGTGAGCATCGTCAGCCGCCATCCGGGCGAGCTCTCCGGTTTCGTGACGTCGGCGCGCCGACGTGACCGACGAAGCGGAAGTTCAAACCGCCTTCAACGCGTGCCGAAAAGTCAACGGTCCCGTCGAGATTCTCGTCAACAACTCCGGCATTTCCGATTCCGCGCCGCTCGTGCGCACGAGCAAAGAGTTGTGGGACAAGATCTTGGCGACGAATCTGACCGGAACGTTCCTTTGCTCGCGCATCGCCGCGGCGCGATATGCTCGCCGGTAAATGGGGACGCATTCTCAACGTCGCCAGCATCGCAGGGCTTGATGGGCGCTCCCTACATCTCCGCGTACACCGCGAGCAAACACGGCGTGATCGGTTTCACGCGCGCCATCGCCGCGGAATTCGCGGAAAGCGGAATTACCGCGAACGCCATCTGCCCCGGCTACACCGAAACCGACATGATGCACCAGGCGATCGACAAGATCCGCAAGCATACCGGCGCAACCGATGAGCAAGCGCGCGCAACGCTCGCGCAGATGAATCCCGAGGGCCGCTTGGCGACGGTAGAAGAAGTGGCTGATGCGGCACTGGAGCTTATCTGCGGCACGCGCACCGGCGTGTCGCTAGTCATTCCCGGATTGGCTCTCGCCTAGAAAAACGCAGTGGAATCGCTGAACCCCTGCGAAAAAAGCGGCAAAAGGTCTGCGCGAAATCGCATGCCAATCAACGCGGTGTTATGGACGCCGAGCGCAATGCGGCGAAGAGTCTGCTTCGGGCGTTAGACGAGCCCGCAGTTCTTCGCGGCAATGAGTTGCTGGTCGAATTTCAGGAGTGCGCGCATGAAGAGCGCCGCGCCGCTGCATTGCGGGCGCTCGAAGGGCTCGCGCCCGGCACGGCGCGCGGTCCCGCGGCCGAGCGGGCGAAGCGGAAGCACCAAATTCTCTTGCGGTGCGACGTGCGGGACGAACCGCTGGAAAGCGTTGCCGCGGACCTGGGTTTGTCGATCCGGCAATTTTACCGCGAGCGAAGCGAAGCATTCGAGGATTTCGTCGCGATGCTCAAAGCCGCACCGCGCGCTGCCAACCCCGCGAAAGGCTCGGTGTCCGATACCGACGTCGCGGTGATGCGCGAGCGCTATCTGTTGCAGCTGCGCGCTTGCGGAATGCACGATGCCATGTGGCGCGAAGCCACGGCGCTCGCCACGGATCTTGGCGAGGACGAGCGCGCCATCGGTATCTGGACGATCGCGGCGGAAGCCGCGCGTTATACCGGAGACCTTCGCCGCTCCTCTGAAGCAATCGGCCGCGCAAAGCATCTTCGGGAATCGCTTGCGCTCGCGAAGCCGGTCGCCGGTGCGATCCTGGTGGCAATCTCGGAGATCGCGTTGCACTGGACCCGAGGCGAGTACGTGCGCGCGAGCGCTCGTCTCGAGGACGCAGTGCGCGAATGCGCTTACGGCCAAGGCTTGTTCGGGCTCGATGCGGCGTTATTCGGCATCATGCTGACGTACGGGCTTTCGTGTGAAATCGAACGCGGACGATGGGAAGAAGCCCGGTCTTTACTTCGCGCGCTGTCAGAAACCGAACGGCGAACCGATCCGCGCCACACCTCGCCGTCGTCTTTGCGCCATTCCGGACGCCTCGCGCTCCGAGCGCACCAGGACGAACGGCGGGCGATCGTAGATTTGCGCGAGTCGCTCGCCGCGGCGCAACGCTTCGATAACCTAGCCGGGGAAGCATCGGCATCGACGGAACTCGGTGTCGCGCTTGCCGGCGCCGACGCCGAAGCCGCGCAACGATACATTCGCTACGGACTGGAAACGGGGCGCAAAGTGCTTGGCCGCAACGAATACGCCATGCTCGCCGTTGGCGCGATGCCGTCGCTGTTGCAGCTTGCAGGCGTCGAACGCGTACGGGAATTGCTTGAAGAAGTCCGCCGTTCCGGTCCACTCGCCGGAAGATCGTTGATGGCGTGCGACCTCGCCGAAGCGGCTCTCTACCTGCGCGAGCGAAAGTATCGCGCGGCAATCGAACGGACCGAAGGACTCCTGCCGCAGTTGGAGTCAAACGGGCTCGAACTGCCGGCCGCCGAAGCAACGCTGATTCGAATCGCCTCGCTCGCCGGCGCCGGAAGAAAGACGTTAGCGCGCCGCGCGTTGAGCGAACGCTGGGAACTCGTGCAGAACGCCGTCGTCAAACCCTCGTCATGGACGCACGTGCTTGGCAGTAACCTGGCAGTGCACTTCAACTAACGTTCTAGGAAAGCGTATCCGCTAAACGGCAGAGTGGGGCCTCATGGAGGGCCACGCTTGAAGTTCTCGTTACGACGCCTTTTGGCGCCGGCGCCGTTTACGGCGTTGGCGTTTCTCTGCGCTTGCGGTGGCGGCGGCAGTTCCGCTCCACAGGGACTACCGCCGCAACCTCAGTCGCCGTCTTCATCACCCGCACCGACGCCTACGCCGTTTCCGTATCCCACGGCCGGCGGCGCGACAGCTGCGTATACCGGGACGGTAACGCAATCATTCACGCGCTACGCAACGCCGTCACCGACTCCGGACTCCGGCGTGACCCCTGCACCGAGCGCAACGCCATGGACTGGTTCCGACCAGGCATCCGTCGCACAAAGCGTTAGCACCAAGGCAAACGCCACCTACAATGGGGCGACCGGGCTTAACGAAATCGACACGCACGAATCCGATACATGGCAGCGCAGCAGCACGACGCTCGATTCGCAAGATTATGTCACCTACGCGACCGATGCGAGCGCTGGGAACCGCCAGAACGTCGCGCAAGTGGCGACGGTCGCGACCGATTCAGGTGGCACGAAAACGACCACCACGTACGGCTCCGGCGGCCGTATCGTCGATCAGTTGCCCGAGATCACCGGCGCGCAATGGACAAATCAATTGCCCTACACGACCGTCGAGAACGACCCGAGCGGCGAAACGATCACGAACGTTTATGCCTCCGACGGCAGTTACAACGGTACGGCCCAGTTCCCGGAAGGCGGACGGACCAACGTAATTGAGAACGGCGACGGCAGCGGCTTGTACACTGCACCGATGCTCGCGTCGCCCGGTGATTCCGAGTTGACCGTTTCGACGGTTCAGAACAACGCGATCACGCTCACATTCAAAGGGGTCGCAGGCATGCCCGCAATCCTGATCGGCCAGATCCCCGTGTGGTACCCGAGCGTCCCGCCGGTGCTCGCCGCCGATTCGTTTGCTGATGCCGGCATGGTTGCGATACCCGCCAGTTGCAAAATGTCGACGTCGATTGCGACACAAGCGACGCGAATCGATGAAAAACGCGTACGGTTAGACACCGTTATGGGCGAGCTGGAAACCTTTACGGCAAGTTCCTACGTTGTCGCGGGCAAAGGCGTTGTTTGTGCGACGGCACACGACGATTTGCTCGACTATTACGACTTCAGTGGGCAAACGGGGTTTCTCGTTTCGATGGACTCGAATCCGTCTCAAGAAACGGTTACCGATGAAACGCTCGCGATGCAAAGCAACGGTGCTGCCGCCTCGAGCGCTTCCCGCCGAACGCAAAGCACACGGCAAACGCAAAGCGCCGCGCAAGCGTTCGCAGCCTTCTCACCGTCTTTCAATACAATTCGCGCAGCAGTCGCCAAGCAGCGGTTAGCGCGCGCGCGTCAACTCTTCTCCGCAGTGGGTAAAATAAAATGACGCATTTTCGAGTAAAGCGCGCTGCGCTCGGCGCGACGCTTGTCGCGGCTATACTTGCCGGATGCGGCGGCGGGGCCGCAGGTTCAGGGGCGGGTTCCGGAAAGGCTGCGCTTCCCGCCGTTCCCGTTTCATTTGCTCAGACCGGGTTTCTTTACAATGCACAACTCCTGAAGAACGCGCGGTTCGCAGGAGCTGCGAGCGTCCACACGATGGACGTGGACATCGTCCCCCGCTTGCGCGACGCGAACGGATTGTTGCTGTATGCGCAGCAAGTCGCCGACAAAAACTCGGGCAATTTCCGGCATTTCCTGACGCCGAAGGAGATCGGGGACCGGTTTGGCGCCTCGACTACGGATTACGCCGCCGCAAAGACGTATTTTCAGTCTAAAGGCTTAGCCGTCAGTGCATGGCCTCAGCGGATGCTGCTCCACGTTTCGGGCGCACAAAATAAACTCGAAGCGGCGCTGGGAACGCATTTCGGATGGTACACGAATGCGCAAGGAACCTTTCTAGCGCCGATGACGCCGCCATCGGTTTCGACGAGCGTGCCGATCGTCGGCTCGCCCAATCTGGTCCGCGAAACGACCCACGTCAGTAACGCGTTTCGCATCCACCAGTCGCAGACCAACGGCCTGCTCTACGGATACGCGCCACAGCAAATCGCGCAAGCGTTCGATTACACGAGCGCCTATCGTGCGGGATATACGGGGGCCGGCATCACGGTGGGCATTATCGGAACCGGCGCCTTTTCGCCGGCCGACGTTCCGGCCTATAGAGCGATGTTTCACGTACCGGGAAGCGGAACGGCGACGATGGTTGCGGCGACGGATGCAAACGATCCCGGCAACAGCGCAACCGGCTTTGCGCCGCCGCCGCCCGTCACCGGGCCGTGCATGGGCAACTCGGTTACTCCGCAGCCCTCGTGCAATCCGGAAGACGGCGAAACGCAGATCGACACCGAGCAGGTGACGGGACTCGCGTATGACAGCGCGATTCGTTACTACCTCGCGTACAATCCAAACGACGGTTGCGGCCTGGCCAATATGCCGTGCCCGCCGGGCGCCGGTATACCGCTGCAAGGATTAGGGGAGATAGACGCGGAGTTGCAGACGGCAATTGCCGACAACGCAGCCGATGTTATCTCGATCAGCTTCGGCGCACCGGAGCCTGCCGTAACGGGCATTTACTTCAACGCGAGCGGCTACGGCTTCGAGCCGTTGGAATATGCGGCGCTCGCGAGCGAGGGAATCGCAATCTTCGTATCGTCGGGAGATGCCGGTTCCGAAGAGTGTCAGCGCCCCGTCTACTGGCCCTCTGCAGACAGCGTGTGCGTGAGTTACCCGTCCACCGATCCTAGCGTGGTCAGCGTGGGCGGAACGAACACGCCGCTCAATTCAGCGGGAGATCTCATGGGACCGCTCACCGGTTGGGGCGCGGCGACGACCGGCGGCTTCGGAGGAAGCGGCGGCGGCGTTTCGGGAGTCTTTCCGATGCCGCAGTACCAGCGCGGCAACGGTCTCACCGGAAACACGCGCAACGTTCCGGATATTTCATTGAATGCCGACGCAAACACGGGCGTCGCGACGCTGATGTACGGCGACCCGGCGTTCGGCTCGGAAGTAGTGCTTCCGTACGGCGGGACGAGCGCAGCGGCTCCCGACGCCGCGGCAATGTGGGCGCTGGTGCTGCAAGCCTGCAGCAAACAGTCGTCATGCGCGACGGCAACCGGAACGCATTCGTACCGCTTGGGAAATCCCGCGCCGTATTTCTATAAGATCTATAACAACTCGCCGGCATACGCTTCGACGTTCTACGACGTCTTGTACGGATTCAACGGACAAGTGAGCACGTGCTGGACCGATTGGACGCCGCCGCCGGATCCGAATGCGGTTCCGACACCGTGTCCGACACAGTTGGATCCCGGCTATCAAGCAGCCAAAGGCTACGATCTGATCACCGGAATCGGGGCTCCGTATGCGCGCGCGCTGATTCACCAAGTGGTGGGGGTATAATGCGCAACTCCAAGGTCTTCGCAATTCTCGCGCTTTTCAGTCTCGCAGCGTGCGGTGGCGGCTCGGGAAGCGGCGGCGTTACGCCGCGCGTTCCTTCGTCGTCGCCTACACCGCCGTCGCAACCGAATGCGTCGAGCAACCTGCAGTTCTCGATTGCAATTCCGGCGCCGCCGAATCTTACCGGCGCAAGCCGCAAGTATGTATCGCCCGCAACCCAGTCGGCGATTATTGGGCTCGCCGGCAAAGGCGCGCTCGGCACCTTCGATCTGTCGCCGGCGTCATCGCTGTGCAAGGCGGCGGTACCGGGCGGCCGACGGACGTGTACCATTGGTGTGACGGCGCCAGTCGGCAACGATACCTTCACGCTCACGACGTACGATCGCACGGGCGGGTCCGGAAACGTCCTTGCGAGCGGGACGATTACTCAAGCCGTGTCGTCGACGGCGGGATCCCCGGTGAACGTTTCGCTGACCGGCGCAATGGCGCAGTTGCGCTTAAACGTTGCGAATCCGACGACGGCTGCCGGAACGGCATCCTCGACCACCGTTAGCGTACAGGCTATTGACGCCGACGGCAGCACCATCATCGGTCCGTACGACCGCGCGGTGACGCTGCAAGATACCGATCCGAGCGGACATACGACGCTCAGCGCGACGACGCTGAATGCTTCGACTGCGAGCGTGACGCTGAAGTATGACGGCGCTCCATTTCATTCGTCGACCATCTCGGCAAGCGCGCCGAATATGACGGCCCCTTCGCCGGTTACGTTTACCGCTACGCCGACGGTCGCAACGTCGATCGACCTGCCGATCATGATGCAGCCGGATGGCTCGTATGTCAGCGGCGTCGGTGCAACCGGCATTCTAGCCGCGCCCGACGGCAATCTGTGGGTAGCGGGAGCCACCGCCGGCGTCATCCTCAAGATCACGCCGTCCGGATCCATTACGCCGTACTGGCCGCCGACGCAAGCTTCATTTCCGCAAGAAATGGTGTTCGGCGCCGACGGCGCGATCTGGTTCACGGAAACGCAGGCCAATAACATTGGGCGCATCGCCTTAGATGGCACCATCACCGAGTATCCCGTTCCGACTCCGATGTGCAATCCGCTTGGCATTACACTCGGACCGGACGGCAACGTCTGGTTCGCCGAACAAACCGGCAACAATATTGCGGAAATCGACACGTCGGGCAACATCACGGAGTATCCGCTCGGGAGCGGCGTTATTCCCAATGACCTGACGACCGGACCGGACGGGAACCTATGGGTAGATGCTCAGGGCAAAAACTCGATCATGGTCGTCTCTCCGACGGGAACGATTCTTGCAACCCACGCTTTACCGGCAACGCTTGCAGAACCGTACGGCATCATTGTCGGTCCCGACAAAAACCTCTGGTTCGGCGAATATACGAATTCGGCGATCGCGCGGATGACGCCGCAAGGGACGCTAACCGTATACCCGACTCCGTCCTCGCTTGCCGGGGTCGTTTCCCTTGCGGTTGGTCCAGACGGAAACATCTGGTTCGCTGAAAACAGCACGACGATTGCTCCCGCCGGCCAACTCGGTTATATCACGCCCGGCTCGTCGACGATTCATGAAGTCGATCTAGCCGATGCGTTGCACACTCGTAATATCGTTTTCGATAACACGGGCGCGCTGTGGTACACCGGCTTTTTCACCAACGTCAGCCACGTCGGCAAGGTCGTCTGGTAGCCCTTGTCATCCTGAGCAGCGGCGGAGCCGCGCAGTCGAAGGGCAGGCGCCTATCAGCAATGCTGGTATGCGCCTGTTGTTTTATAGTTGGTTCAAAACGTCTGCAGTCGTGCCGACTTCGCCCATGCGCGGGAAGATGATTTCGAGTGCGCGTTCATGCGCCGGGAGCTTCGCGTCGGTCATTGCGTCCAAAGCGAACGTGAGATTGTAACCGCGCTCGTACGCATCGCGCGCCGTGGACTCTACGCCGATGCTCGTGGCGATGCCGCACAATACGATGTTAGTGATGCCGCGGCGGCGTAACTGCAGATCCAGGTCGGTGCCGTAAAAAGCGCCCCACTGATGTTTGAGGACGAGAATGTCTCGCTTCGGGTCGGCGTTCAGCGCATCGATGTAATCGGAGAAACCCTCGGGGAGCGGCCCCGGTGCCGGCGATTCGGTGCGAGGTTTGAGCGCATCACCGAAATCGGCGGACCAGCCGACGTGAACGAGCACTACCGGACGACGCTGCTCGCGAAATGCGGAAACCAAACGCAAGACGTTGTCGACGACCGGCTGAACCGGGTGCGCCATCGGCATTCCGACGATGCCGTTTTGGATGTCGATGACGACGAGCGCGGTGTTTTTATCGAGGGTCGTGACGGGCATGTAAACCTTTCTGTTTCAAGCGCCGTACCAGCGCAGCTTTTCCCAAATGCGATCGAACGGCATGATGGGATCGGTGCAAAGATAGATTGGTGCCGGGCCTTCCACGGCCCATTTCAACGGTTCGTTCGAAGTTTTTATGAGCTGAACGCTGCGGTAGTATCTGCGCAAGAGATCGATTCGCGTTGCTCCGATGGCGATCAGCGTCTTTCCGTCGTAACCGCGCGGCCCCCACAGCCAATAGGTGTTTTGGCTGCCGATGGCCGGCGGCAAGTGATATTTCGGTCCAAAGAAATCGATCGCGCCGGCGTCGGCATAGGTGTCGGCGTAGATGCCCGTGAGCGCGCGCGTGCCGGGGGCAAGGGCGTTGTAGAACGACGAAACGTCGCGCGCAAGCCGGTCCCATCCGAACTCCTCGGCGTAGACGGGCTGAACCAGGCGCATCGGCTCCCCGTTGCGTCCCGTCATGCCGAGCATTGCCGTGTACGCGATGAATTGCCTGAGCGGCAAGACCGGAATGGAGAGCGGCAGCGTCACCACCGCTACGGCAACGATTACCGTCAGAAGCGTCCAACGAATCGCCTTCGCCGCCTGCTCGACGGCAACGGAGCCCGTCGCAAGCAACGCGCCGTAGATGCCGATGATGTAATAGCCTTTGGCTTCGAGCAGCACGGCGAGCACGAACAGCACGCAGTACGCGATGCTCAGAAACCGGAGATCGCGCAGGCTGCGCCGGGCGAACGGCGCGATCGATCCGGCGAGCCAAACGGGAACCGCGACGGGATTCGTGTAGAGCAGCTGCTCGCCGGCAAACGCGAGCGCGTTAGGGAAGAAGCTCCGGTATTCGAGCGTTAGACCAGTGTTGAACGCATGACGGTGCGCGGCGTCGCCCTGCAGCACTTCGAAGAACGGCCAGCCGTGGCGCGCTTGCCAGAAGAGATTCGGGGCGATCAGCGCAAACGCGATTAAAGCCGATAGCGCCACTTGCCACGTGAATATGAACCGGCGCTGGGGCGTCGCAAGGAGCCCGATCAGCACCGCGATGACCAGCAATCCCATCGAGTACTTACCGTAGAGCCCGAAGGCCACGGCTGCCCCGAGCCCGATCCACCACGGTAACGCGGCGCGCTGCTTCGAACGCACGATGCGCAGTACGCACCAAATTACGAGCGTCCACGAAAGCCCTTCGAAAGAGGTCGTCGTTAGAACGTTTCCTAGCAGCAAATACGCCGGGAGCAGTGCGATCGAAACGCCGGCGAGCAATTGCGCGAACCGTCCGCCGCCCAGCTCCTTTGCGATTTGCATGCCCACGACGGGCGTGAGCGCAGCTGCGATCGCCGGCAGCAGTCGCAGAGCAATCAACTGGTAATGAAACGGTGCGGCGAGCAGCGCCGCAATTGCAACAAGCGGCGGCTGGTCGACGTAACCCCACGCCAAATGTTTGGAACAGGCGATGAAGTACAGTTCATCGCGAAAGTAGCCGTAGCGCCACGCGGTCGCCACGTGGAGCGCAAGCGCGCCGAGCGCGACGAGCAGCTGGATCATGCCGGCGTGCGGCGCGCCGTCCCGATCAAACTCAATGCGAAACCGGCGACGCCGCACCACATCCACGCGCCCAGCGCTTCATTCCAATCCCACCAAAGGCCGTCGGCACTCAACGTCCCGAGCAAGTACGCGCCCATGTACGCGAGCGGCACCGCGACGGCGAAAATGCGGTACCACTTCGGGAAGTCGGGCTGCACGTCGTAGCGCGCGACGAGCCAGTCCGCGACGATGCCGGCGGCGAGCGACTGCAAGAGCGTCACGCCGAGCAGCGGGGTGTGGTTCGTGAACGCTGCCGCGGCCGGAAGATTGCCGATCAGAAAAAACAGTGTGAAGCATCCGGGCCGCAAACGGATTCGGCCGACGGTCCACAACGCAAAACCCGTCATGACGATGGCTTGGAAGATTGCGATGAGCACGCCGATCGAGATCTTGTAATAGCCGACTGCGATTGCCGTGAGATACTGCTGCGACATTGCGTCGGCCGCGGGCGGCGCGTTCGTTCGCCCGGCGCCAGGGTCGAACGCGTAGGCGGTTCCGAAGTGCACGAGGATGAGCCATGTCGCGAGCCCCAGAACGAGCGGAAACTGCGTGGCAAACGTCGTGGAGTTCAAACGATCGCGAATCACCGAGCGGATCGGCCCCGACGCGAGAATGAAGATGCCGAGGCCAAGGCATTGATGCGTCGGACTCAAGAGCGCGTCCACGCCCTCCTCGATGCCGAGCAGCAGATGCCAGCACATGTCGCCTATACCGGCCACGATGAAGACGGGAATGCCTAAGACGGCAAGGCGGTAGCCGGGCGGCAGCGCTCGATGACGCAGCCAGAAGGCGGCCAGCACGGCTACCATCGCGAGCATGCCCGAATAAAAAACGCCGTGATATGGCGTAAAAAAGGACTCGACCGGAACGTGTCCGTGCGCCCACGCGTCGAGGAAGAAACCGGCCGCGATCCAGACGCTGCAAATGCCCACGGCATAGTCGAAGGCTAAGCTGCGGGGAGCAAATCGCGTCATGGTGCGTGCCATACGAGCATGGCTCGTGGCCGCCCTGTAATAGGCAGGCAGGAATCATGCAGCCGCGCTGCCGACCTTTTCACGCAATGAATCGATGGCCGTGCGCGTTATTGCTCTTTCTCGCCGGCGCGCTAGCCGCGTGCAGCTCCGCCGCTCCGTCGCCGCCCGCGAACGCTCGCGTCGGTCGCGCCGTTCCGTCTGTGCGCGCCATCGCGCTTTCGAACGGCGCTCCGCCGAAAATCGAGGCGATGTGGTTCAATTCGCTCGACGTCAAGCGCGGAAGCGTGTGGGAAGGAAAGATTGACACCAGCACCAACGTCGCGAGCGTCGAGGTGCGAAACAATCTTTTTTCGATCAACGCTCGCCGTCGAAACTACGGCCACTTTGCTTTTAAGGTCGACGTCTTCGATTTGCCGTCGATCTTCATTCGCGGCTACGACCTGCGCGTGATTGCCCGGAATTCCGCGGGGGTCGAGACGGAAGAAGATCTTCCGTTCCAGGTTCGGTAGCTTATGACGAAAGTTCGTTACGAGATCGCCGATTGCGTTGCAACGGTCACGCTTGACCGGCCCGAGCGGAAGAACCCGCTGACGTTCGAGCTTTATGCGGAACTTCGCGATTGGTTTCGCGGTTTGGACGCACGCAATGACATCAAGGCCGTCGTGCTTGCGGGCGAGGGCGAAAATTTTTGCTCCGGCGGCGACGTGCGAGACATCATCGGACCGCTGACGGAAAGCACGCCCGCACAATTACGCGAGTTCACCCAAATGACGGGCGACTTGGTGAAAGCGATGCGCGCCGCTCCGCAACCAATCGTCGCTGCCGTCGACGGCGTCTGCGCTGGCGCCGGTGCGATCCTTGCCATGGCTTCGGATTTACGGCTCGGCACCGCGCGGTCGAAGGTCGCCTTTCTGTTCGTTCGCGTCGGCCTCGCGGGTTGCGATATGGGCGCGTGCGCGATGCTGCCGCGAATCATCGGATTGGGCCGGGCTTCGGAGTTACTGTACACCGGGCGCTCGATGAGCGGAACGCAAGCGTTCGATTGGGGTTTTTACAACGATCTTTGCGATCCGGGCGACGTCAAATATCGTGCCGTCGAGATGGCTCGATCGTTAGCGCATGGGCCGACGTTCGCGCACGCCATGACGAAGAAGATGTTGCACGAAGAGTGGGCTATGCCGCTCGACGCGGCGATCGATGCTGAAGCGCAGGCTCAAGCGGTGTGCATGGAAACGCAAGACTTTCGGCGCGCTTACAACGCATTCGTTTCCAAGCAAGAACCACGGTTCGAAGGAAACTAGCGACATGAACGATCGCGACCTTGCGTGGCCGTTCTTCGGTTCCGAACACCGGCAGTTTGCCGTGTCGTTGCGTGAGTGGGCCGAACGCGCGGACGTCTTCGACGATGAAGAAGACGCCGACAGCAGCACGCAAGCGTGGGTGCGCGCGCTGGGCGACGCCGGCTGGCTGCGCGCCTGCGTGCCGGAAGCGTATGGCGGCCTGCGCGAAACGCTCGACGTGCGAACGCTGTGCTTGGCGCGCGAGATGCTCGCCGATCGCTCGGCGCTCGCGGACTTCGCGTTTGCCATGCAAGGACTCGGAAGCGGAGCGATTACGTTCTTCGGATCCGAGGAGCTGAAGGCCGAATATCTGCCGGCGGTCGCGGCCGGAGATGCGATTGCGGCCTTCGCACTGTCCGAACGCGAAGCGGGTTCCGACGTCGCGGCGCTGGCGACAACGGCGCGCGCCGACGGTGATGCCTACGTGCTCGACGGCGAAAAAACATGGATTTCAAACGCGGGAATCGCGGATTTCTACGTCGTGTTTGCGAGGACGTCCCCAGATGGCGCGAGGGGGCTGAGCGCCTTCGTCGTCGACGCGTACCATCCGGGAGTCGAGGTCGTCGACCGCATTGATACGATCTCGCCGCATCCGCTTGGGACGCTACGGTTTACAAACTGCCGCATTTCCAAAGATCGACGGCTCGGCGACGAAGGTCAAGGCTTCAAAATTGCCATGGCGACGCTCGACGTTTTTCGCAGCACGGTCGGCGCTGCGGCGTTGGGCTTCGCTCGCCGCGCCATGAAGGAAACGCTCGCGCACACGAGCACTCGCAAACTCTTCGGCGCGCCGCTTTCGGCGTTGCAGCTCACGCAGGCGGCCATTGCCGAGATGGCCACCGGCATCGATGCAAGCGCGTTACTCGTTTACCGCGCCGCTTGGCAAAAGGACCGCGGCGCAGCGCGCGTGACGCGCGAGGCCGCCATGGCGAAGCTCTTTGCGACCGAGACCGCGGGGCGCATCTGCGATCGCGCGGTTCAACTCTTCGGCGGCCGTGGTGTGACGCGCGGCGAAATCGTGGAGCGTCTGTATCGCGACGTGCGCGCGCTTCGCATATACGAGGGCGCAAGCGAAATTCAAGAACTCGTCATTGCCCGGCAGACACTGGAGGAACAGCGTGGCGTTTAGCGGACACGTCGATCGGTTCGCGGAGGAGCATTTGCCGCCGCCGGAGCTGATGCCGGAGTTGCTCTTCGATCTACCCGGACTGCACTATCCCGAACGAATGAATGCGGCATCGTCGCTGCTCGACCGTCACGTGCACGAAGGGAACGGCGCTCGCCGTTGCATCGTCGCTCCGGGCGGCATCGATTGGACGTATCAAGACCTTTACGAGACGGCCAATCGCATCGCGCGCGTCCTCGTTGAAGATCTCGGCGTTGTTTCCGGAGCGCGCGTGTTGCTTCGCGGACCGAATTCCCCCATGCTCGCCGCATGCTGGTTCGCCGTTTTAAAGGCGGGAGCGATTGCCGTTACGACGATGCCGCTCTATCGCGCGAACGAGCTGCGCCACATGGTCGAGAAAGCGCGCGTAACCCTCGCATTGTGCGACGCGCGGCTTGCCGGCGAACTTGAAACGGCATGCACCGGCAACACCGATATCACGACCGTGAACTTCCAAAGCGAAGCCGCCGACGGGCTCGAGGCGCGCATGGCCGCGAAGCCGCCGCACTTCGAAACGGTGCAGACGGGCGCCGAAGACGTTGCGATAATCGCCTTCACGTCCGGCACGACCGGCACGCCCAAAGCCGCGATGCACTTCCATCGCGATATCCTCGCAACGTGCGACACGTTCGGTAAACAGGTGCTGCAACCCAAATCCGACGATCTTTTCTGCGGAAGCCCCCCACTTGCGTTTACGTTCGGCCTCGGCGGCTTGCTGCTGTTTCCGTTGCACGCCGGCGCGGCGACGCTGCTGCTCGAGAAAGCCGGTCCGGAAGACCTTTTGCGAAACATTGCCGAGTTCGGCGTTACTACGGTGTTTACGGCGCCGATTGCCTACCGAACGATGGCGGCGCTGGCCTCGAAGTACGATCTGTCGACGCTTCGTACGTGCGTGTCGGCCGGCGAGACGCTGCCCAAGCCGGTGTGGGAAGCGTTTCACGATGCAACCGGAATCAAGATAATCGACGGCATCGGCAGTACCGAAATGCTGCACATCTTCATCGGCAGCGACGTGGATCACGTTCGTCCAGGCTCGACGGGCCGCGCCGTTCCGGGCTATCGCGCCGAGATTCACGACGACGAAGGCAACACGCTGCCGTGCGGCGAGACCGGCCGTCTTGCCGTGAAGGGTCCGACCGGATGTAAGTACTTGGACGACGCGCGGCAGTCGTCGTACGTGCAGAACGGCTGGAACTATCCCGGCGACGCGTACCGCATGGATGAAGAAGGCTATTTCTACTATGTCGCGCGCACGGACGACATGATTGTGTCGGCCGGCTATAATATCTCAGGCCCGGAAGTCGAACAGGCGCTGCTTTCGCACGTGGAAGTTCGCGAGTGCGCGGTGGTCGCCAAACCCGATCCCCAGCACGACACGCATATCGTGAAAGCCTACGTCGTACTGATAGAGGCAGTCGTCGAGGGCGATCTGAAAGCGGAAGAGCTGCGCGAGCACTGCAAGAACATCATTGCGCCGTTCAAGGCGCCGCGCGAAATCGAGTTCGTTGCGGAATTGCCTCGCACGGAAACCGGCAAAGTCCAGCGCTTCAAACTGCGCCAGCGTGCATCCGTCGAATAGCGTCGTCTGGGGCGTTTTCGCTCTCTACGTAGCCAGCGTAATCGCCGTCAGTTTCGTCGTACGCTTCGGATCGGTGCAGCAGCGCGCGCTTTGGGCTACGATCTTCTTGGCCGTCGCGGGCGGATTCGCCAATGTCATTTTCCCATCGGCTCGTTTCGCTGCATACGGCGCGGCCTTCGTGGGAACCGTCGGCATCGGCGTCTGGGCATGGCTCGACCGCCGCAGCGATGCTACGCGCTGGATCGCGCGCGCAGGCAATGCAGTCGTCCTGCAGCCGCCGTTCAGCGGTCGTTGGCGCGTTGCGGCAGGCGGTCCCGATCCGCGCCACAACCACCATCAAGTTGCGAGCGATCAATACTTCGCCTACGATTTCCTAAACGACGAAGGTCCCTCTTGGGATCAACCAATTCTCGCGCCGTGTCGCGGAATGATCGCACATGTCGAAGACCGGCACGAAGACGCCGAACCGAACGCACGGCGGCGCGAGCGAAAACATCCTTTCGGCAACTACGTCTCGATCGAGACGCCGCGCGGGTACGTCATTCTAGCGCATCTAAAACGGGGATCGATTTGCGTCCGCCCCGGCGCTCCCGTCGTTTCCGGAGAAGAGATTGCCCGTTGCGGCAACTCCGGTAACACTACGCAGTCGCATCTGCACGTCCACGCCCAAAAAACCGCTTTCGCGGACCCCGGCGTCGCCGAAGGCCTTCCCATCGCTTTCGTATCCGATTCCGGCGAGCCGCTGCTCCTCGAATTCGGAGACACCCTCACTCGCGGCACCCCCTCGTCATCCTGAGTTTATCGAAGGACAGGCGCATATCAGCAAATGTCGGGATGCACCCGTTATTGCGGTAAAACGGCGGTAGCTTCGATCTCGACGCGGGCGCGGTCTTCGAGGAGAGCGGCGACGACGACGAGCGTCATGGCCGGATAGTGCGCGCCGAAGAGTTCGCGATAGATTTTTCCCAAGCCGGAAGACGCCGCCAGATACTCGCGTTTGTCAGTGACGTACCAGGTCATTCGAACGATGTGCTCGGGCGCGCCGCCGGCGGCTGTGACGATCGCAACGATGTTGCGTAACGCCTGTTCCGTCTGAGCGAGAAAATCGTCCGAAACGAATTCGCCGTTTTCGTCCCAACCGATTTGTCCCGCGATGGCCAGAAAGCGTCCTTCGGCGAGAACGCCGTTCGAATAGCCGCGCGGGCGCGGCCAGGATTCAGGATTGACGAACTTCACGATTGCCACCTAAAACGAGCGTGCCGGCCGCGGAAACGGCGAGGTTGATTGCGAGTGCATAAAGTGCGAGGAAGCCGGTCACCGTGAAATTGCCGACGTGCGCGGTGATATTCGGCGTGAAGCCGGTCGATACAGCCATGAGTGTTGCCGCCGCCATGCCGCAGAACCAGCCAACGAGCAACGCCCGGCGGTTGAACCATCCGGTATACAGCCCGAAGACGAACGACGGGAAGATTTGCAGCATCCACGCGCCGCCGAGGAGCTGGAAGTAGATCGCGTACTGCACCGGCACGAAGAGCACGAGCAGCAGCGCGACCGCGCAAAACGCCACCGTGAGCAGCTTCGCCGTGCGCGTTTCACCGCTGCGGCGCTGCGCGGAATATTCGTTGAAGATGTTACTTGCAAAAAGATTTGCAGACCCGATTGCCATGATTGCGGCGGGCACTAGCGCGCCAATGACGATGGCCGCCTGCGCGATGCCGGCAAACCAGTCGGGGAAGAACCGCGCGATCAAGATCGGAACGACGGAGCTGGAATTCGTCGTCTTAATGCCCGCGGCAAGTCCGCAGTATCCGAGCAGCGCGAGAAACCCGAGCAGCAGCGAGTACACCGGCAGCAGCGCCGCATTGCGCCGGATCACGGCCCGGCTCTTCGCCGCAAGAATGCTCGTGATCGAATGCGGATAGATGAAGAGCGACAGCGACGAGCCGAACGCCATCGTCGCGTAAGCGAAATATTGCGATGGCGAGAGCAGGATGTTGCCCGGTTTCGGCTTCGCCGCGAGTGCTGCTTGCGAAACGCTGAAAATATGCGCCCACCCGCCGAGCTTTGCCGGGATCACGACGATCGCGGCGATGACCGTTATGTAGATGAGGGTGTCTTTGACGAAAGCGATCATCGCCGGTGCGCGCAAGCCGCTGGTGTACGTGTAGCAGGCGAGCAGGACGAACGATATCGCAAGCGCCGCGAGGCCGCCGCCGCCGGCAAAAATGCCGCCGATTTGCGCGAAGACGGCTTGCATTCCGTCGAGCTGCAGCGCGATGTACGGCAGGGCTGCGAGCACGCCGGTAATCGCGACGGCAACTTCCAGGCTGCGGCTGCCGAAGCGCTCGCGCACGAAATCGGCGGACGTTACGTAGCCTCGCTCGCGCGCAACCGCATAGAAGCGGCTTAGGATAACGAAGGCAACGGGATATGCGATAGTGGCATAGGGGACCGCGAAGAACCCCAATGCGCCAACGCCGTAAACTAATGCCGGAACGGCGATGAACGTGTACGCCGTATACAGATCGCCGCCGAGCAAGAACCACGAAACGACCGTTCCGAAACGACGCCCGCCAAGCGCCCAATCATCGAGCGTGTTCAGCTTTCCGTTGGTGCCCCAGCGAGCCGCGAGAAAGCCCATTACCGTTACGCCCGCAACCAGGACGATCAGGATGACGGTGCCGCTAGACATCCTCAGGCTCCCGCGTCGCAATCAGCACGATGCCCAGCAGCACCGCGGTGACGATGACCCACAACAGTTGATACCAGTAGAAGAACGGCAGACCGAAAAGCGGCGGCTCGGCCCGATTGTAGAGCTGCGGCACGAGCGTGCCTACAAACGGCAGCACGAGCAGCATGTACCACGCGCGTTTACCCATCGACGCCCGCTTTCTTATCGGCGGCGCATTGCGCCTCTCTTGTGCGGAAGGCGAGCGAAGGGGGTTCGGCGCACCTTCGACGAGTTATGAACGAGCCGGTACGGCGCTTTATCGAAAATGATGGGATTCGCTTGTGCGTCGAGCGTCACGGAAGGGGCCCGCACCGCGTGCTCTTTGCGCACGGATGGATTAGTTCGCGACGCATGTGGTACGACGTCGTGAAGTTGCTCTCGCCCGAGAAGTACACTCTCGATTTGCTCGATTTTCGCGGCTGCGGTTTGTCCGATCGCCCCGCGCACGGTCACGATTTGGAAGGCTACGCATCGGATTTGCGCTCGGCGCTGTCGCAAATGGACGGACCGGCAACGGTCGTCGCGCATTCGATGGGCGGGAAACTGGCGCAGTTCATCGCGAGCGAACGGCCTGCGAATCTGGCGCGACTGATTCTGGTCGCGCCGGGCATCCCGAAAGCAACGCGTTTTCCGGAAAAACACCGGCAGATGACGATCGAGGCCTACGGTTCGCGCGAGCGGATCGAGCGGTTTCAACGTGCCGCCATGGCGCGCGAACCCGGTGCGAAGACGATGGAACGCATCGTCGACGACGCGCTGATTGCGCAGTACGAACACTGGATCGGCTGGTACGACCGGGGCCGCGGCATCGACTTCGCCGACCGCGTTTCTTCGATCGACGTCCCCACGTTGGCGATCGCCGGCGCCAAGGACCCGATTGCTCCACCGTCCGGAATCAAGCGCTACGTGGCCGAATCGATCCCCGGCGCGCTCTTCGTGCTTTTGCGCAATGCCGGGCACAATCTGCCGATCGAAGCGCCTGCTGAGGTTGCCCAGGCGGTCGAGCGGTTTGCAGAGTAGGACTTAAGACGGAAGTAGCAGAGCCCCGCAGCGACGAACGTCGCAGGCAAGCAGAAAACTGCGACTTAGGTCAACGAAAGGGTCTGTGATGGTTAGTCAGCCTCCGAAGGATACGCCATTCGGTTTGGAACCCAATCTTGCGGCCGGCTTAGCCTATTTGCTGGGGCTCATCGGCGGAATCATCATGCTGGTGGGCGGCGGAACGAATCATTTCGTGAAGTGGTCCGCGGCGCAATCGATCACACTTTGGGGCACGTGGATCGTCGCATGGATCGCGATCGACATCATCGATATGTTCCTCGGCGTCGCGCACCTCTGGGTGCTGTGGCCGATCGTCGGAATCGTCTCGATGTTGATCGGCATCCTGGCGTTGATTGCGTGGCTCTACACGTGGATCACCGCGTTCCAAGGCAAGGAAGTTCGTCTGCCGATTATCGCGGATCTCACGACGCGATTCTTCGGCTCGCAACTTACTTCGGTTCAGTAGTCCCAGGCGTTGCCGGCGGCCGGCGGATTTTCGGTTCGCGGTCGCCACACGTTTCCGGGGATTGGCGTCGACGACGGGTTCGACGCGTTTAGATACTCCACGTTGACGAGCGTGGCTGCATTTCCCGTTGCGCCCCCGTCGTCTCCCGCGCCCGCGGGCACAGCGTCGCCGAGCGTCGCATCGAGCGAGCCGGCCGGCGTCGCATACGGCGGCGTGTCGAACGTGCGATAAAGCACCGTTGCGTCGCGCGACGCCAGCGGGGCGCCGTTCGCCGCAACGACGCTTACGTGAAAATTCACGGTAGCGCGCCCTTCGGCTACGCTATCGTTGGCCTGAAGATAAATCGTGCAATTCGTGTTGGCGCAGGCGGGCGGCGACGCGGCGGGCGACGCGCTTGCTACGGCGATCTGCGCCTGCGCGTAGAGTTCGCACCCGTTCGATCCGCTCGAAACACACATCGGTGCCGTTGAGGCGCTCGGAAGCGCTTGCGGAGTTTGTCCTTGCTGCACGGCCTTGGCGATGGTATCTCGCTCTGAAGAAATCGCCGCAGCGAGTTCGATTCGCGCGGCATCGAGCGCGCGATGATGAAGCGCGCTGCGCGCGAGCGCCGCTGCTCCGTGCACCAGCGTTTCGCTCAACAGCGTGATGAGAAACAACAAAAAGAACGCGCGCAGCAGCATTATTGCGCGCCGGCGGGCGCGGGCACGAAAAGACTGGTCTGCACCGTCGCGGATGGTAAGGGCGCCGGATGCAAGATGACGGATTGCAGCGTGACGGTTTCGCGCGCGTCCTCGCCGCTTTGCGCAGTCACGGCGACTGCCGTGCCGCCAAGCGGCAACGGCGAAACGGCGATGGAAATCCGAGCGGAAAGCGTCGAGGATGCCGGCATCGGAATCGAGGTCGAAACGCTTGCGGGCGCAATCGAAGCGCCTTGATATTTCAGCAGATCGACGGCAATTCGCAATTCGCGGCCGGCTTCACGCCGAAGCGCTTCTCGCACGGGATCGGGGCCGAACCGGCGAGCTGCGGCAAGCGTTCCGCTCAATGTTGCACCGAGAACTATGGCGACTACCGCAACCGCCACTACCGCCTCGATCGAACTTTCGCCGCGTTCGCCCGCTCTCACATGGAACGGGAGTGCCCGAAAATTCGCTGCGGCGGACGCGGCTCCGGAAGCTTCAGCAGAGGCCGTTCTACGAGATACGTCACCAAGGCCGCTTCCACGATCGTAACGAGAACCGCGACGACGGTATATTGCAACTGCCACGCCGCATCGGCGTGCGGATCGCCTTGGTACGGCGGAACGTGAAAGCGAAGAAGCTCGCGCGCAATCATCTGGTGGTACAAGTACAAGTTGTACGAAATGATGGCGAGAAAACGCAGCGGCGGGTTCGCCAGCAGGAGCTCCCACCAGCGCGGCGCGCACAACGAAGCGACGGCTATCGTGCCGAACGCCAAGCCGAAGAGCCCGCGCCACTTCACTTGCCAGACGGCTTGCCATTGATCGACATGGCGGAATTCGTAGAGGTTTTGGAGCAGCAGCGCGGCCATCGCGATGCCTGCCATCGCAACGAGCGGAGAGAAGCTTCTCCACCGCGATGCTCGCACGCGATGACCGAAACGAACGAAGATATATGCCGATAGCATTCCGCTTGCGAAAATGTCGAGATAGCCCGGCAAATTCTCCGCCCACTGCGGGAAGATCGTTGCGTAACAGCATTGCTGCAACGCGATCCGCCATGCAAGCGCGATTAGGAACATCGCGAGTGCCGTAATCCAAGGCTGCCGCCGGAAACACCACCATACCAGCGGAAAAAGCACGTAGAATTCAACTTCGACTGCCAGCGTCCAGAGAACGCCGTTGATCGAACCGTAGGTGCTCGCCCACCACGTATGAATGAAGAGCAAATGCGTAACGAGCTCTTGCCACGGAGCGGCATTACCGCGTTGCAACGCCGCGTAGCCGATCGCATAAGCGACCGCAATCGAAAGCACGTAAGACGGTACGATCTTCACGAACCGCCGCCACGCAAAATGACCCCACGCCGGCAGCGGCTGTCCGCGGTCCAACGCCCGCAAAAACGGATACGTGATGACGAAGCCGCTCAAGAAGAAGAAGAGATGGACGCCGATGAAGCCGGTTTCCGGAATGAATTGAAAGTACTGATACCACGGCGCGGGCAACCAAGAAATTTCCCAAACGTGATACCACAGAACGAGCAGCACCGCGATCCCGCGCAGCCCATCCAGCACCCCAAGCCGATCCTTCATCCGCTCTGCCCGTTCGTCGCTTCCCCTCCGTCATCCTGAGCCTGTCGAAGGACACGCGCATCTCGCCATTTATCCGCCACTCACTTTGTCTCAACCCATTGACACAAAGACGTGGATTGTATTAAGCTGCTAATACAATACGATGAAAGTGAGTCACTAAATGCACGCACATTATGCGGCCTTGTTTGCGCAGTGGTACATAAGCGTATTTCTGGTCGGCTTCGGCGTGCTGACCCTGATTCGCACGGACAAGATGGTCGATCCGAAGTGCTTCTTCAAACGCGATTTCAAAGATCGCGAAGTCGGACCGCGTCTCGAAGCGATTCTGGAGAAGCGCCGGCGGATCGAAGCGTTCCCTCGCGCCGGCTACCTGTTCATCGGCGCCGTATCGATTGTGCTTGGGATTGCGACGGCATTGAAACTGATTTTGCCGGTCCTCGCGTATGCGAATCTTTGTTTGATCATCGCCATTACGCTGGGAGCCGCCTTCGTGCGGATGCGCAACACGAACGTCCGGCGCGCCGCTAGTCTTGCGCCGCGTTCGGCGGGCTCGGTGGTGAATGGGATTTGGTATGGTTGCGCCGCAGTCACGTCGTTGCTTCCGCTCGTCTACGTCGGAACGCCCGCCCTTCGCATTGCCGCGATCTTGGTTGCGCTTTCGTCCCTCACGATCGTCGTGGTGTCGATTCGTATTGCGGGCATGGCTTCGATTCTGACCGGCGACGATACCGAGCTCGAAGTCGTCGTCGATGACCGGTTACGCAGCGGGCGCGTGGCCACGATGCTGATCTACGCCTACACGGTGCCGTTCGTGTTCTTTGGCCTCGGGACCGCAGCAATCGATTCGTTCTATCAAACCTTTGCATACGCGTGGTGCGGTGCGTTCTTTTTCGCATACGGCTGCTGGTACGCGTGCATGTTTCTCGGTATAGTGCCGTCGCTGCGCAAGACGCAATGGCATCCGACGCTTTAATAGCGGTCGATCCCGATCTCGAAACGCCGCCGTACGTGCAAATCTTCGAGCAGGTGCGCGCGGCAATCGAGCGCGGCGAGTTGGCGCCCGATGCACCGCTACCCACGGTGCGTCAACTCGCCGGCGATCTCGGCGTGGCGCCCAACACCGTCGCGCGCGCATATGCCGATTTGCAAAACGAAGGCTGGCTCGTGAGCGAAGGGCGCCGCGGTACGCGCGTCTCGGAACGCGTTCCCGCGTCCGACCGGCGCGCTCGTACCACCGCATTGAGCGACGCCGTCGCCCGGTTCGTCGAAGGTCTGCGGCATCGCGGCTATACCGCCGGCGAAATCGCGGCGGAGTTTTCGCGTACCGTACAAAAGTAGCATCGCATGAACGCTGCTGAGGTTGATGTCCGGGCCGAGCATTCCGCAGGATGGTCGGCAATTGCCTATATCGTCGTCGTGCTGATCGCCGGCTTCATCCCGGGCAATCCGCCCCCGGTCAACGCCGCCCCAACCGACATCGCGGTTTGGGTAACGCAGCACCAAGCGGCGTTGCTGGTTGCGGCGTGGCTCTCGTTCCCCGGCCTGTCGTTCTTCCTTTGGTACATCGTCGGGCTGCGCGCGCATCTGATGGCCGCTCCGGGTCAGAACGAGGGCTTAGGAACGTATTTTATGATCGCGGGCGTCATCGCGGCGGCTTTCGCGCTCTTTAACGCTTTCTTCCAAGCCGTGCTCGGCTACCGGGCGCCCGAGCTGACGGGACCCGAGATCCGTGTGCTGTATGACGCGTTCGGGCTCTCCGGCGTCCTGCTGTTTGCGCCGCTTGCCATCTATACGTACGCAGCGAGCTACAGCGCCCTGCGGCATCACAGCTTCCCGCGCTTCTTTTCGTGGTTCGGGTACCTTACGGCCGCCATGCTGGCGCTTTCCACCCTCTCGATCTTCTTTAAAGAGGGACCGTTGCGGCCGAATGCCGGCATCGTTTTGATCGCTCTCTTGCTCTACGTCCTCTGGACGATTTGGACCGCGGTCGTGCTGATCAAACGTCCCGCCCCTGGTCGTTGACGCAGCCCATCCTCCCTGCTATACTGCCGTAGTTCAGGCCCACCCGCAGGTGCGGCCGACTTTGTGTGTGTTGTAAAGCAGATCTCTGGGGAGCACTAGTGCCAACGATTAATCAGCTGGTGCGTAAGGGCCGGGCGAAGACCGAGAAGAAGGTCAAGACCCGCGCGTTCCGCGTGATTCTCACCGGACCGAAGCCGGGCCATCCGGATCTGCCGACTGCGTCAGTTCGAAGTCGCAGGCAATCCGCAGCGCCGCGGCGTCTGCACGCAAGTGAAGACGGTTACGCCCGAAGAAGCCGAACTCGGCACTCCGCAAAGTCGCTCGCGTCCGTTTGACCAACGGCGAAGAAGTGACGGCGTACATCCCCGGCATCGGCCACAACCTGCAAGAGCACTCCGTCGTGCTCGTGCGCGGCGGTCGTGTGAAAGATCTCCCGGGCGTCCGCTATCACATCATCCGCGGCACGCTCGATACGGCCGGCACTGCAAACCGCAAGCAAGGCCGCTCGAAGTACGGCGCCAAGCGCTCCACGAAGAAGTAAAGGGAACCGTTTAACTCATGCCACGTAAAGGACCGGCCCCGAAGCGGCAGATTCTGCCCGACGGGAAGTACAACTCGAAGATTCTCGCGCGTTTCATCAACAAGGTGATGCTCGCGGGCAAGAAGTCGACCGCCGAGCAAGTCACGTACGGCGCGCTCGACATCATTGCCGAAAAGACGGGTCGCGATCCGTATGAGGTCTTCCAGCAGGCGCTTTCCAACGCGATGCCGCTGGTCGAAGTGCGACCGCGCCGCGTCGGCGGTGCCACGTACCAGGTGCCGATGGAAGTCCGTCCGGATCGCCGTCAGGCCATGGGCATGCGTTGGCTGATCGGTTACGCTCGTGCGCGCGGCGGCCGTTCGTTTGAAGAGAAGCTCGCCGGCGAGCTGCTCGATGCGTCGAACAACACCGGCGCGACGATCAAGAAGCGCGAAGACACGCACAAAATGGCCGAGGCCAATAAGGCCTTCGCTCACTACCGCTGGTAACCAATGGCTGCAAGAGAATTTTCCCTAGAACATACGCGTAATATCGGCATCGCTGCACACATCGATGCCGGTAAGACCACCTGCACCGAACGCATCCTGTTCTACACGGGCCGCGTCCATAAGATCGGCGAAGTCCACGACGGCGCCGCGACGATGGACTGGATGGTCCAGGAGCAGGAGCGCGGCATCACGATCACGTCCGCTGCGACCGCCGCTACGTGGCGCGAACACCGGATCAACATCATCGATACGCCTGGCCACGTGGACTTCACTGTCGAAGTCGAACGTTCGCTGCGCGTGCTCGATGGTCTGGTCGCGCTGTTCGACTCGGTCGCCGCAGTGCAGCCGCAGTCGGAAACCGTTTGGCGCCAAGCCAACAAGTACAAAGTCCCGCGCATCATCTTCGTGAACAAGATGGACCGCATGGGCGCCGATTTCTTCAACGTCGTGGAGAAGATCCGCGAACGTCTCGGCGCGCGCGCAGTTCCGGTTCAGGTGCCGATCGGTGCGGAAGACAACTTCCAGGGCGTCGTCGATCTCTTCACGATGAAGAAGATCGTTTACACCGATGACCTCGGTTCGACGTCGTCGCTCGAACCCGTCACCGATGCCGACGGCGAGCTCAAGGTGATCGCCGACAAGTGGCGCCAAGAACTCGTCGAAGCGATTGCCGAGCAAGACGACGAGCTGCTCGAGCTGTTCTTCGGCGGCGAAGAGCTCCCGGTCGAGCGCATGAAGGCGGCGTTGCGTAAAGCGACGATCGCCGGCACGGTGCTCCCGATGCTCTGCGGTTCGGCCTTCAAGAACAAGGGCGTGCAGCCGCTGCTCGACGCGATCGTCGAGTACTTGCCGTCGCCGCTCGACGCGAAGCCGATCGTCGGAACCGATCCGAAGCGCGACGACGCCGAGCTTATCCGCAAGCCCGACGACAGCGAGCCGTTCTCGGCGCTGGCGTTCAAGATCGCGACCGACCCGTACGGCAACCTGACGTACTTCCGCGTCTACTCGGGCACGCTCGAGAAGGGCAGCTACGTCTACAACTCGCGTTCGGGCAAGAAAGAACGCATCGGCCGCATCCTTCGTATGCACGCGAACCATCGCGAAGACATCGATTCGATCGGCGCAGGCGACATCGCAGCGGCGGTCGGTCTTGCCGACACGCGCACCGGCGATACGCTGTGCGAAGAAAAGAATCCGATCGTCCTCGAGTCGATCACGTTCCCGGAACCGGTCATCTTCCAGGCCATCGAGCCGAAGTCGAAGGCCGACCAGGATCAGCTCGGTAAGGGTCTTGCGCGTCTGGCGCAGGAAGATCCGACGTTCCGCATGCGCACCGATGAAGAAACGCAGCAAACGATCATCGGCGGCATGGGCGAGCTTCACTTGGAAATCATCGTCGACCGTCTGCGTCGCGAATTCAAAGTCGAAGCGAACGTCGGTAAACCGCAGGTCGCGTACAAAGAAGCGATCACCAAGACCGTTGAGAAGCAGGGCAAATTCGTCCGGCAGTCCGGCGGTAAGGGTCAGTACGGCGACGTGTGGATCCGCGTTGAGCCGCTCGAGCCGGGCAGCGGCTTCCAGTTCGAATGGAAGATCGTCGGCGGCGCGGTTCCCAAAGAATACGCGAAGGCCGTTCAGCAAGGCATCGAAGAGTCGTCGCAAAACGGCGTGCTCGCCGGATTCCCGGTCCTTGACTTCAAGGCCACGGCGTTCGACGGTTCGTACCACGACGTCGACTCGTCGGAAATGGCGTTCAAAATTGCTGCGTCGATGGGCTGGAAAGAAGCCAACCGCGCAGCGGGCCCGATTCTGCTCGAGCCCATCATGAAAGTCGAAGTGACGACGCCCAAGGATTACATGGGCGCCATCACGGGCGACCTCAACCGCCGTCGCGGCATGATTCAAGCGACGGAAGAGGCGCCGGGCGGTGCGCAGGTGATTCTTGCGAACGTGCCGCTCTCGGAAATGTTCGGTTACGCGACGGACATGCGTTCTGCGACGCAAGGCCGTGCAACGTATACGATGGAGTTCTCGCACTACGAGAAAGCTCCGAAGACGGTCGAAGAGGAAATCATCGCCAAATCGGCCGGCAAGAAAGCGACTCCCGCATAACCTCGACGGCAACAGCTACGAGGACCGTAACAAAACAACTAGCGATAGCCGTCGAGTAAATCGACGGGTCTAATGAGGAACGAAAAGTAGAAAATGGCAAAGGCAAAATTCGAACGTACTAAGCCGCACGTCAACATCGGTACGACGGGTCACGTCGACCACGGCAAGACCACGCTCACCGCGGCGATCACGCACTGCCTCTCGACCGAAGGTCTTGCGGCTGCGCGCGGCGTCGACGAAATCGATAACGCGCCCGAAGAAAAAGAGCGCGGTATTACGATCGCGATCTCGCACCAAGAGTACGAGACGCCGAAGCGCCACTACGCGCACGTCGATTGCCCCGGTCACGCCGACTACATCAAGAACATGATCACCGGTGCGGCGCAGATGGACGGCGCGATTCTCGTCGTCGCTGCGACGGACGGCCCGATGCCGCAGACGCGCGAGCACATCCTGCTGATGAAGCAAGTCGGCGTTCCGCGTATCGTCGTGTTCCTGAACAAAGTCGACCTCGTCGACGACGAAGAGCTCCTCGAGCTCGTCGAGATGGAAGTTCGCGAACTCCTCAGCCAGTACGAGTTCCCGGGCGACGACACGCCGATCATCCGCGGTTCGGCGCTCAAGGCGCTCCAATCGAGCGGCAAGCGCGACGACCCCGATGCCGAGCCGATCTTCAAGCTCATGGACACTGTCGATTCGTACATCCCGGATCCGGAGCGCCAGATCGACAAGCCGTTCCTCATGCCGATCGAAGACGTGTTCACGATCACGGGTCGTGGTACGGTCGGAACCGGTCGCGTGGAACGCGGTCAGGTCAAAGTTGGTGAAGAAGTCGAAATCGTCGGTCTCCAAGACGCCGCTCGCAAGACGGTTGTCACGGGTATCGAAATGTTCCGCAAGCTGCTCGACGTCGGCATCGCCGGCGACAACGTCGGCGTGCTGCTCCGTGGCGTTGAACGCAACGACATCGAGCGCGGCCAGGTTCTCGCGAAGCCCGGTTCGATCAAACCGCACCGCAAGTTCAAAGCCGAAGTGTACGTCCTCTCGAAAGAAGAGGGCGGACGCCACACGCCGTTCTTCGGAAACTACCGCCCGCAGTTCTACTTCCGCACGACGGACGTGACGGGCACCATCCAGCTGCCGGAAGGCGTCGAGATGGTCATGCCGGGCGACAACGTGACGATGACGTCGAGCTGATCACCCCGATCGCTTGCGAAGAGGGTCTCCGCTTCGCAATCCGTGAAGGCGGCCGCACCGTAGGTGCAGGCGTCGTTACGAGCGTGGCGGACTAACCAGATCCACAATAGGGTGGGGCTTCGGCCCCACCCAGGAGTGATAGACAAAGCCCCATGGCCATGGTAGGATGGCCGCTGATGTGTCCCTCGGGACGCCTTTGAGTTCGTTCTTTGAAAACAGATTTACAGGATAGAGATGGCTAAGCAAAAGATTCGCATTCGCTTGAAAGCGTTTGATCATAAAGTGCTCGATCAATCCGCCGAGCGCATCGTCGAGACGGCGAAGCGTACCGGCGCGTTCGTGAGCGGTCCCGTTCCGCTGCCCACCGAAATCAATCGGTTCTGCGTGCAGCGTTCTACGAACAACGACAAGAAGTCGCGCGAGCACTTCGAGATGCGCACGCACAAGCGCCTCATCGATATCCTCCAAGCGTCGCCGAAGACGATGGATGCTCTGATGCATCTCGATCTCCCGGCCGGCGTCGACATCGAACTCAAGGCCTAATAGAAATCAGCAGTATTGAAAGCCCGGAGCGTTATGCTCCGGGCTTTTTCTTTTCCCAGAGCGCCGCGCCGGCCGCAACCTGGGAAGTACGCGCATCCCGTAGAAGGACTGATCTAGTTCCGTTTCCCCTAGGTCACTGTACAAAGGAGAACACGATGGAAGTTAAACCAACTTACCTGGGAACGATGATCGCGCTCGCTACCGTGGCATTCGGCCTGATCGCCGCCGGCGCGTGGAACAAATTTATCACCGACGTCATTGCTTTATTCCTGAAACCCGGCAGCGGTGTTTGGGCAGAGCTCATCTACGCAGTCATCATTACGATAATCGCGATCGTCGTCGTCCAAAATCTGGGCAAGCTTGCCGAACGCGAAGCGGGACCGAAGATCTGACAATCGACCCGACGCACCGCTTCAGCGATCGCGCAAAGGATTACGCGGCTTACCGGCCGTCGTATCCGCGTGAAATTATTGAAGCGATTCTCGACGGTTTCGATTCGCCGTGCGTTGCGGATCTAGGCGCCGGCACTGGAATCTCGGCAGCACTGCTCGCCGAGGCCGGTGCCTTTGTCCATGCAGTCGAGCCGAACTCGGCCATGCGCGAATCGATCGCCGCAAATGCCCAAATTCATCCGGTCGACGGGACCGCCGAAGCGACGACGCTGCACGAAGCAAGTGTCGATATCGTTACAGCCTTTCAAGCATATCACTGGTTCGATCCGCCGGCGGTAATGCGAGAAGCGCTTCGCATCACCAAACCGCGCGCGCGTTTCGCAGCCGTGTGGAATCATCGCGATCGCAACGACCCGTTCACCGGCGCATTCGAAGCAATCGTCGATCGCTACGACATCAGCGGCGGCAACATCGATCGCAGCCGCCGCATGAGTACGATCGTCGGGGATTTAACGGCCGCCGGGTGGACCAACGCCCGCAAAATCTCCGCTACGCACGAACAACCGCTTAGGTTTTATGCGCTTCTCGGCTTCGTTCGCTCGGCAACGTATTTGCCGCGCGAAGGTGAGCTGTACGACGCATTGATCGAGGAACTCGCTACACTTTTCGAACGCGAAGTCGAAACGGGTGGCGTCCGCTTCCGGTGGCAAACCGAAGCGTACGTCGGTGATCGCTCCTAATGGCAGTGCCAAGGAAATGACCTAGGCGCCAGGTCCGCGAACGAGCGAGCATGCCTATCGATCTTCGAGAGTCACGGTCGCGCACGTTCCACGGTACGAAACGCCGGATTTTCCATCTGCTCGAAGAGATGGGGACGTCCGGCGATCAAGTATGGCCGTTTGCGTCGCAGCCGTTTATGCGCTCGCCCGGACCGCTCACGCCGGAACGAACTGAAGAGTGGCATCTCGGCATCCACGCCATCCTGGCGGAGGTTGTACCGGAAGAGCGCATCGTTTGGCGGATCCTCAATGAAGGCGTAGACGGAAGGCATGGCTTCTATCTCTCGAGCGACGGAAAGCTTACGGTGGTCGAGTACCGCATCGAGGGTACCCTCACCGACACCGACGGGCGTTTGCTCTGGCGGCGTCTCGAAGATTCGTTCGAACGCTCGACGGAAGCGCTCTTCGATAAGATGACACGCGTTTTGAAGCGCTAACGCGCGTCAACGCAATTTCCCGAGGTAAGAAACCCGCATGCAACAACGTCGTTTGGGATCCGGCGGTCCGCAGGTATCCGCGCTTGGACTCGGCTGCATGGGCATGTCCGAATTCTACGGCAGCGGCGACGACGCCGAATCGGTTTGCACGATCCACCGCGCGCTCGAGCTTGGCATTACTCTGCTCGACACCGCCGATATGTACGGCACCGGCCGCAACGAGGAACTCGTGGGCAAGGCGATCGCGGATCGCCGCGACAAGGTGTTTCTTGCTACGAAGTTCGGCATCGTTCGCGACGCGGGCGGCGGCCGTTCCATCAGTGGGCGTCCGGACTACGTCAAAACGGCCTGCGATGCGTCTTTGAAACGCCTTGGCGTCGACCACATCGATCTGTATTATCAGCATCGCGTCGATCCGCAAACGCCGATTGAAGAGACGGTGGGCGCAATGGCTGAGCTCGTGCAGGCCGGCAAGGTTCGCCACCTCGGACTTTCCGAGGCAAGCGCGCAGAGCGTCGACCGCGCGGCAAAAGTGCATAAAATTACTGCTCTGCAAAATGAGTGGTCGCTCTGGTCGCGCGACTTGGAAGAGAACGGGCAGCTCGAAGCGGCGCGCCGGCACGGCATCGGCATCGTCGCGTACTCGCCGCTCGGTCGTGGATTTCTGACAGGCGCCATCAAATCGCCTGACGACTTCGCCCCGGATGATTTCCGCAAGCACAATCCGCGCTTCCAAGGCGAGAACTTCAGGAAGAACCTCGACCTGGTGCAGCATATCGAACGGCTCGCGGCGCACAAGGGCTGCACGCCGTCGCAGCTCGCGCTTTCGTGGTTGCTGCATCGCGGCGACGACGTCGTGCCGATTCCTGGCACGAAACGCGTGAAGTATCTCGAAGAGAATGCCGGCGCGCTCGAAGTTGAGCTCTCGGACGAAGAAATGCGAGAAATCGACCGCATCTTTCCACCCAACGCTGCCGCAGGGCAGCGCTATCCCGACATGAGTGCCGTAAACAGATGACGACTTTGCAAAGTAAACCCGCCGCTCCGCCGGACGCCGTCGATTTCATCGGTGTTGACGCGCTGCTCTCCGACGAAGAACGCATGATCCGCGAAACCGTTCGCAGCTTCGTGCGCGATCGCGTGCTGCCGAACGTCGCGGAATGGTTCGAGGAAGGCATTCTGCCGCGCGAATTGGGTCGTGAACTCGGCCGCCTGGGACTGCTCGGCATGCATCTGCAGGGCTACGATTGTCCGGGCGCAAGCGCCGTTGCGTATGGCATTGCCTGCATGGAACTCGAAGCCGGCGACGCCGGCGTTCGCAGCTTCGCCTCCGTGCAAGGGTCGCTCGCGATGTATGCGATCTACCGCTGGGGCAGTGAAGAGCAAAAGCAAGAGTGGTTGCCGCGCATGGCGCGCGGCGAAGCTATCGGCTGTTTCGGATTGACCGAACCGGATTTCGGCAGTAATCCTGCGGGCATGCGCACCTTTGCGCGGCGCGACGGCGACGATTGGGTGCTCAACGGCACAAAGATGTGGATCACCAACGGATCCATCTCCGACCTCGCCATCGTGTGGGCCAACACCGATGACGGCATCCGCGGCTTCATCGTTCCGGCGAACACCCCAGGCTTCAGCGCGACAAACATCCACAAGAAGATTTCTTTGCGAGCGTCGATCACAAGCGAACTCGTATTGCAAGACGTGCGGTTGCCGGCTAGCGCGCAACTGCCGAAAGCCGAAGGTTTGCGCGGCCCGCTCGCATGTTTGAACGAAGCGCGTTATGGCATCATTTGGGGCGCTATGGGCGCGGCGCGCGCGTGCTATGAATCCGCGCTGGAATATTCGAAGACGCGCGTGCAGTTCGATCGCCCGATCGGCGGCTTCCAACTCACGCAAGAGAAGCTCGTGAACATGCTGCTCGAGCTGAACAAAGGCGCGCTCGTGGCCCTGCATCTTGGCCGCATGAAGGACAACGGCACGTTGCATCCGTCGCAAGTTAGCTTCGGCAAACTCAACAACGTGCGTGAAGCGTTAGCCATCTGCCGTGAAGCGCGCACGATCCTCGGCGCCAACGGCGTAACGCTCGAATACCCCGTCATTCGCCACATGAACAACCTGGAATCGGTACTCACTTACGAAGGCACGAGCGAAGTCCACACGCTGGTCATCGGCCAACAGATTACGGGAATCGCCGCGTTTAGCTAGTCTCTGGGGCCGCGAGGCGACAAAACCACCTGCATTAGAATTCGGCCGCCGATACGATGGTGGCCGTCATGGTGCGTCTCCAAGCAAGCAGCGATTTTTCTACCGACCCAAAGCGGCTGTATAGGTTAATAGGCTATGCGGCCGCAATCGGCGTCATCGCAGCTTGCTTGGCGAAGATTCTGCTCGTCCTCATCGGGTTCATCACGCATCTCGCGTATTTTGGTACGTTCGGCGCCGTGTTGACGCAGCCCGATCCGCGCCATTGGGGACCGATCGCCATAGCGATTCCGGCCGTCGGCGGCATACTCGTGGGGCTCATCGCACGATTCGGTAGCGAGAAGATTCGCGGCCACGGTATTCCCGAAGCGATTCAGTCGATTTTGGAGCGCGACAGCATCATCCAAGCGCGCGTCGCGTTTTGGAAGCCGTTAGCGTCGGCTATTACGATTGGAACGGGCAGTCCGTTCGGCGCCGAAGGCCCGATCATCATGACAGGCGGCGCGTGCGGCTCGCTCGTGGCGCAGTTTCTGAATCTGTCGTCGATGGAGCGGCGCACGTTGCTCGTTGCCGGCGCGGCGGGAGGCATGGCAGCAACATTCGGCGCGCCGATCGCGTCGGTGCTCATCGCCGTGGAGCTTTTGCTTTTCGAATGGCGTCCGCGCAGTTTCATCCCCGTTGCCGTTGCGGCATTCGTCGCCGAACTGATGCGCACCGTATTGATCGGGACGACGCCGCCCTTCGTTCTCGCCGTTCCGCACGACGTTGCGGTCGGCGCGATCGTTCCCGCGGCTTTCGTTGGTCTGTGCGGCGGCGTCGTTTCGCTCGTGATGACGCGTCTGGTGTACTTCACGGAAGATCTCTACGCGAAACTGCCGGTGCATTGGATGTGGTGGCCGGCGATCGGCGGACTCGCGGTCGGCATCGGCGGTTGGTTCGTCCCCGCTGCGCTGGGCGTGGGTTATCCCACTATCGCCGGGATGGTGAACGCGAAACTAGCGATCGGCGTCGTGGCGGCAATCATCGTCGTAAAGATCGTTATATGGATCGTAAGTTTGTCGTCCGGCACGTCGGGCGGCGTGTTGGCGCCGCTGTTGATGATCGGCGCTGCGCTCGGAACGTTGCTGGCGCCGTTGATCCCAATGCACGACGCCTCGACGTGGGCGATCGTCGGCATGGCGGCTTTGATGGGCGGCACGATGCGTTCGCCGTTCATGGGCACCTTTTTCGCGCTCGAAACAACGCACGCATGGACCCTCGCGCCGGAGATTTTCGTCGGCTGCGTTGCAGCGACGGCATTCACGGTCGTTTTCGTGCCGCGCTCCATCCTCACCGAGAAGCTCGCGCGGCGAGGCATGCACGTCGCCCGCGAATATTCGGTTCATCCTTTGGAATTGATCGCCGTGCGGGACGTCATGCGGCCGCCTGCCGGCGAACGCCCGGGGCACGCGGTTCATGTGCACGATCGCGTTCGAGCCGCCGCCAATATCATGGCGGAAACGAATTCGCGCAGCCTCGCCGTGGTGGACGAGCGCGAAGAGTGGGTCGGCACCATCCATTTCGACGACTTTTTACCGGCTTGGCAGAAGGGCTTGCGAGCGGAAACCCACCGGAAACGCGTGCGGCGGCTGCGCATCCGAGCCTTCAGCGGCCGGCGGTGATTCGCTACCCTCACGGTTCATGGCAGGGAGCTCCTGGCGAGAGTAGCCTAAGGCTGGTGGACTAAGGCTATGAAGACCGTCAACATGCATGAGGCGAAGTCGCAGCTCTCAGCCCTTGTCCACGCCGTGCGCACGGGCATCGAAGCGGAAATTGTAATCGCCTCTGCTGGGACGCCGGCGGCCAAGCTCGTTCCAATAGGAGCGGCACCGCCGCGCGATCTCGGCCAGGACCGGGGACTGATACGGGTCGCACCTGATTTAGATGCCGCAGATCGTGAGATCGCGGCGCTCTTCGAAGCTTAATGCGGCTCTTACTGGACACCCACGTGTTTCTCTGGGCAGCCGGCGCCCCCGACGAAATGACCGAAGCGGCACGCCTCGCGATTTCGGATCGCGCGAATGATGTGTTCGTGTCGGCAGCCGTGGCTTGGGAAATCACCATTAAGGTAACCCTCGGAAAGCTGACGGTCCCCGGGGACCCGGCGATTTGGTTCCCGGCACGCCTCCGTTCGCTCGGCTTTCAAGCCTTGCCAATCGTACCGGAACATGCGCTGGCGGTGGGCGCGCTTCCCGGTCATCATGGCGATCTATTCGACCGGCTCATGATTTCGCAAGCCCAAGTCGAAGGGCTCTGTCTGGTTACGCGTGATCCCGAAATCCAGAAGTACTCAATCCACACCTTGGCTGCATAGCCTGAGCGAGCCGCTTGGCCTCGAGGCACATGTCTGTACCAATGGGGTTGACGCGGATAGCCTCAATTGATAAACTGCCCAGGTTGTGGTCCAGCTGGTCCGCGGGTCTTTCCGCGTGCCGGTGAAAAAAATAAGCAGTACGCCTAGGACCCGTGTGCTGCACAACTCTTAGGACGAGGATCTACATGAAGAACATCCTTGGCCGCAAGGTTGGGATGACGAGCGTGTTCACCGAGGACGGCCGGTACGTGCCGGTCACGGTGATCGAAGCCGGTCCCTGCACGGTCGTGGAGCGCCGCACGAAAGAGAAGCACGGCTATGATTCCGTCGCTCTCGGTTTCGGCGCGGTTAAAAAGAACCGCGTTACCCGTGCCCTTGCTGGACATTTCAAAAAGCAAGGCGTCGAAGCAGCTCGCTTCGTGCGCGAATTCCGCGAACGGCATCGACGGCGTCGAAGCCGGCCAGACGATCACGGTTGCCGGTTTCGAACCGGGCGACCGCGTCGACGTCGTCGGCATCTCGAAGGGCCACGGCTTCGCCGGCGGTATCAAGCGTCACAATTTCTCGGGCGGCGGCGCGAGCCACGGCTCGATGATCCATCGCCAACCGGCGTCCAACGGCGACACGAATGCCGGACGCGTCGTCAAAGGCAGCCGTCGTCCCGGACACTACGGTGTCGACCGCACGACGCATCAAAACCTAGAAGTGGTCCGTGCCGACGCCGAGCGCAACTTGCTGCTCGTTCGCGGTCCGGTTCCGGGTCCGAAGAACGCGCTGGTCGTTGTGCGCTCGAGCGTCAAGGCCAAGAAGGCTGTGGAGGCCTAATCGATGCCGAACGTTATCGATATGAACGGGAAGGTCGTCCGCGACGTGCAAACGCCGGAGATCTTCGAGAAAGATTACAGCAAGAAGACGCACACGATCTTCCGTGCCGTTTACCGCGAGCTCGGCAAGCCCGCGCGCCGGCACCGCTTCGACCAAGAAGCGCGACGAAGTTTCGGGCGGCGGTCGCAAGCCGTGGAAGCAAAAGGGAACCGGCCGCGCCCGTCAGGGTTCGATCCGTTCGCCGCAGTGGCGCCATGGTGGCGTTACGTTCGGACCGCAGCCGCGTTCGCTACGTCAGCGATCTGAATAAGAAAGAGCGCAAGCTCGCGTTCATCGCCGCGCTCTCGGACCGGTTCCGTACCGGCGCCGTCACGCGTGCTCGACGCCGGCGACCTTCTCGATCACGAAGACCGCGGATTTCGCGAAGCTGATTTTCGGCAGCGCAAAAGACGCGAAGAAGGGTCCGTCGACGCTCGTCGTCCTCGGCCACAACGAAGCAAGCGCCGATGCGATTCATCGCGTCGCCGCCAACCTTGCGAAGGTCGACGTGACCAATACGAACGCTCTCGACGTCAAAGACGTGCTGCGCTTCCAGCGCATCATCTTCACGACCGCCGCATACGAAACGATCAATCTCGTTCGGCGTTGGGAGTAGCAAGTAATGGACGCCCGCGACGTAATCATCTCGCCGCGCATCACCGAGAAGTCGATGGCCAACGGCTCTCGAGCAACAGTACACGTTCGTCGTGCATCCGGAAGCGACCAAGACGCAGATCCGCCATGCGATCGAAGAGATCTTCAGCGTGAACGTGCTCAAGGTCAACACGGTAAACGTGCGCGGTAAAGCGCGCAACTTCGCGCGCAAAGGCGTGCGCACGAGCGGCAAGCAGAGCGATTTCAAGAAGGCCGATCGTCACCCTCAAGCCGGGTCAGAAAATCGAACTCGGCGGCGTCAATTATTTCGAGCAATAAACATGCCGGTTAAAAAATATCGTCCGACCAGCCCGGGCCGTCGTTTCATCACGACGATGGATTTCTCCGATCTCTCGAAGGTCGAGCCGGAGAAGTCGCTCCTCGAAGTTCGCAAGAAGCATTCGGGCCGCAACAACAACGGTCACATCACCGTCCGCCACAAAGGCGGCGGCACGCGCAAGCAGTATCGCATCATCGATTTCAAGCGCACCAAAGACGGGATCCCCGCCAAGGTCGCGACGGTCGAGTACGATCCGAACCGCTCGGCGCGCATCGCTCTGCTGCACTACAAGGACGGCGAGAAGCGCTACATCCTCGCGCCGCTCGGCCTGAAGGTCGGCGACATGGTGGAATCGGGTCCGGCTGCCGACATCAAGCCCGGCAACTGCCTGCCGATCAAGAACATTCCGGTCGGTACCGTCATCCACAACATCGAGCTGCGCCCCGGACAGGGCGGCAAGCTCGTGCGCTCGGCCGGCGTTTCGGCGCAGCTGATGGCGAAGGAAGACGAGTACTCGCAGGTGCGCATGCCGTCGGGCGAAGTCCGCAGCATTCACATCAACTGCCGCGCGACCATCGGCCAGCTCGGCAACATCGAGCACGAAAACCAAGTCATCGGTAAAGCCGGCCGTTCGCGCCATCTGCGGTAAGCGTCCGTCGGTTCGCGGTATCGCGATGAACCCGGTCGACCACCCGCACGGTGGTGGTGAAGCGCGTTCGACGTCGGGCCGTCCGCCGACGACGCCGTGGGGTCAGATGACGATGGGCAAGAAGACGCGCCGTCGCAACAAGCGCACGTCGAAGATGATCGTTCGTAAGCGAGGTTCCAAGTAATGGGTCGTAGTCTCAAAAAAGGTCCGTTCGTCGCGGATCACCTTCTGAAGAAGGTTGAGAAGCTGAATGAGACGCGCGAAAAGCGCGTCATCAAGACGTGGAGCCGCGCTTCGACGATCGTTCCGTCGATGGTCGGTCACACGATCGGCGTGCACAACGGTAGAGCGCACGTTCCGGTGTACGTCACGGAAAACATGGTTGGTCACAAGCTCGGTGAGTTCGCGCCCACGCGCACTTTCCGCGGCCACGGTGGCGACAAGGCTGGTGTCAAGTAATGGCTGAGAATCAGACTGCTCCCGCCCAACAGGCGGTCGCGCATCTCAAGTTCGTGCGCATGGGTCCGCGCAAGCTGCGCCGCGTCGCCGACGCGATTCGCGGCAAGAGCGTGAGCGAAGCGCTCGTGCTGCTGCAGTTCGCCGGCGTTTTCGCGTCCGAGCCGATCGAGAAGCTCGTTCGCAGCGCCGTCGCCAATGCCGGCAACAACCACGACATGAACACCGACGATCTGTATATCACGCGCATCACGGTCGACGGCGGCCCCGGCGGCCGTTTCACCAAACGCCTGGATCCGCGTGCTCAAGGCCGCGCGTACTTCAAGCGCAAGCGTCTTTCGCACGTGACGGTCGTCGTCAGCGAAACGCCGCCGCAGAAGAAGCGCAAAGCGCGTCCGGGTGCGAGCGTTCGAACGCGCGCGCGTTCCACGCGGCGCGTCGTCGCAGGCTGCGACCACCAAGCGCACTGCAAAAACCGCGGAGGCAACCGCGTAATTTATGGGTCAAAAGATACATCCGGTCGGCCTTCGTCTGGGCATCACGCGTACGTGGGACAGCCGCTGGTTCGAGAAAAAGCACTACATCGATTGGCTGCACGAAGACGTCAAGATCCGCAAGTTCTTTAACAAGTGGATGCGTTCGGCGGCGATCAGCAAGATCGAAATCGAGCGTCGCGCGAACCAAGCGCGCGTCATCGTCAACACCGCAAAGCCGGGCATCATCATCGGCAAGCGCGGCGTCGGCATCGAAGACATTCGCAAGAATCTCGAAAAGCTGACCGGCAAGAACGTTGCAGGTCAACGTCATGGAGATCAAGCATCCGGAATTGGATGCGCGTCTCGTCGGCCAGAACATCGTCGATCAGCTCGAGAAGCGTATTGCGTTCCGCCGCGCGATGAAGCAGGCGATCATGCGTACCATGAAAGCCGGCGCACGCGGCGTGAAGGTGCAGGTTTCGGGCCGTCTCGGCGGCGCGGAAATCGCGCGTACCGAGCGCAACGCCGACGGCAAGGTGCCGCTGCACACGCTGCGCGCCGACATCGATTACGCTCACGTCGAAGCGTTCACGACGTTCGGACGCATCGGCGTGAAGGTGTGGATCTATCGCGGCGAAGTGCTGCCGGATCAGCCGCGCAACACGAACACCGTCGACCGCAACGAGCGCCAAGGCGGCGGATTCCGCGATCGTCGCGATCGCGGCGGACGCGGCGTGGCCGCGCGGCGGCCGCGGTCGTGGACCGGGGCAAGGTCAAGGCGGTCCGTCGCCAGACGGCTGCACCGAGCGCAACGCGAAGCTGCCGCGCCGATGACCGGCGACGCAGTCCGCAAACGAAGCGGCCCCGGCAGGTGACGCCGCCCGTTCGAGAAGCTCACGGCGTCGACACGAACGGGAGTGCTGAGTAACAATGTTGACGCCTAAAGCGAGTTAAATGGCGCAAAGTGCAGCGCGGTCGCATGACCGGACGCGCGCTGCGCGGCAGCACGCTGACGTTCGGCGAGTTCGGTCTGCAGGCGCTCGAGCCGTGCTGGATGACGAACCGTCAGATCGAAGCGGCGCGTATTGCAATGACGCGTCACATCAAACGCGGCGGTAAGGTGTGGATCAAGGTGTTCCCGGACAAGCCGGTCACCAAGAAGCCCGCTGAAGTCCGCATGGGTGCCGGTAAAGGTAATCCCGAGTTCTGGGTCGCCGTCGTGCGCCCGGGCCGCGTGCTGTTCGAACTCTCCGGCGTTGCGCCGGACGTCGCGAAAGAAGCGCTGCGTCTCGCAGCTGCCAAACTGCCGATCGGAACGAAGATCGTTACGCGTGAGGAGGCCACGGCATGAAAAAGGCTGAGCTGAACGAGTTGCGCGGCCTGACGGTTGCCGAGCTGCAGCAGAAGGCCAGCGACACGAAGTCGGAGCTGTTCAACCTGCGCTTTGCGCTGCGTACCGGTCATCTCACGGACTTCAGCAAGATCAAAGAGATGCGCCGCGCGTACGCACAAATTCAAACCGTTATTTCCGAGAAGCGGATCGCCGAGGAGCAGCATGGAGCAGCATAACCGAAACGACCGACGCGCGCAAGCCGCCGCGTGAAGCAGGGCCGCGTTGCGTCCAACAAGATGGACAAGACGATCGTCGTCGTGACGGAAACGCGCGTGCCGCACCCGACCTACGGCAAGATCGTCCGCAAGTCGACGCGTTTCAAAGCGCACGACGAGCAGAACGAAGCCAAGATCGGCGACATCGTCCGCATCATGGAATGCCGGCCGCTCTCGCGCGACAAGCGCTGGCGTCTGGTCGAGATCGTGGAGCGTGCGAAGTAAGTCATGATTCAGCAAGAAACGCGACTCAAAGTCGCCGACAACTCAGGCGCCCGCGAGCTGCTGGTGATCCACATCAGCGGCGGCAGCCGTCACAACTACGCGCACGTCGGCGACATCGTCGTCGGCACGGTGAAGAGCGCGATTCCCGGTGCGGCCGTCAAAAAGGGCCAAGTCGTCAAGGCGGTGATCGTTCGCACCTCGGCGCCGATCCGCCGTGCCGACGGCTCGGTCGTGCGTTGCGACGACAACGCGTGCGTCATCATCAAGGGCGATAAGGACAATCTCGATCCGCGCGGCACGCGCGTCTTCGGACCGGTCATGCGCGAACTGCGCGACCGCGGCTTCCTGAAGATCGCCTCGCTCGCACCGGAGGTTCTCTAACTATGGCGCAAGCGAACATCGTTAAAGGCGACACCGTGATGATTCGCCGCGGCAAAGAAAAAGGCAAACGCGGCGTGGTCAAGGCCGTGTTCCCGGCTGCCGGCATGGCGACGGTCGAAGGCCTGAACATCGTCAAGCGTCACACCAAGCAGGGTCAGCAAGGCGGCGAACATGGGTCCGCGCAGCAGACCGGCGGCATCATCGAAAAAGAAGCTCCGCTGCCGATTTCGGCGCTGCAGTACGTGTGCGAGAAGTGCAAAGCGCCGACGCGCCTGCGTCGCGGACGCACGGCCGACGGCATTGCGCACCGCGTGTGCGTGAAGTGCGGCGAGCCGGCGCGCGATTCGGCGAAGGGAGCATAACACGTGGCACGACGCGTTTGAAAGAAAAGTACTCAGAGCGAAGTCCGCAAGCAACTGCAGGACAAGTTCGGCTTACCAGAACGTCAACCAGATTCCGAAGCTGGAGAAGGTCGTCATCAACATGCGCGTCGGCGAAGCGATCACGAACTCGAAGGCGCTCGATGCGGCCGTCGCCGAGCTCGTCGGCGATCAGCGGTCAGAAGCCGGTCGTCACGAAGGCGAAGAAGTCGATCGCAGCGTTCAAGCTGCGCGAAGGCATGAACATCGGCGCCAAGGTCACGCTGCGCGGCGAGCGCATGTACGTGTTCCTCGACAAGCTCTTCAACGTCGTGCTCCCGCGTATCCGCGACTTCCGCGGCCTGCCGCCGAAATCGTTCGACGGCCGCGGCAACTACAACTGGGCCTGCGCGAGCAGCTCGTCTTCCCGGAGATCAACTTCGATAAGGTCGACAAGGCGCGCGGCATGGACATCACGATCGTCACGACGGCGAAGATCGGACGAAGAAGCGATCGGAGTTCCTGACCGCGATGGGACTGCCGCTTCAGAAAGGGCAACGCATAATGGCAAAAACGAGCATGATCGTTAAATCGAATCGCACGCCGAAGTTCAGCGTGCGCCAGCACAACCGTTGCAAGTTGTGCGGACGTCCGCGCGGCTATCTGCGCAAGTTTGCCATGTGCCGCATTTGCTTCCGCGAGAACGCGCACAAAGGCGTCGTTCCCGGCGTGACCAAGGCGTCGTGGTAAGGAGAGTAGAGAGTAACAATGGCAGCAATCACCGATCCCGTCGCCGACCTGCTGACGCGCATCCGCAACGCGAACACGGCCAACCACAAGACGGTCGACGTTCCGGCGTCGCGCGTGAAGCAGGCGATCGCGCAGATCCTCAAAGATGAAGGCTTCATCGAGGACTGTCGAGCGCTTGAACGAAGGTCCGCAAGGCACGCTTCGCATCACGCTCAAGTACGGTCCGGAGAAAGAAAAGGTCATCACCGGCCTGCGCCGCATTTCGCGTCCCGGCTTGCGCGTGTACACGGGCAAGACCGAGATCCCGCGCGTGCTCGGCGGTCTTGGCTTCGTCATCATGTCGACGTCGCAAGGCATCATGTCCGGCAAACGAGCGAAAAAGCTCGGCGTCGGCGGCGAAGTCCTGGCGTACGTCTGGTAGGATCGATAGATGTCACGTATTGGTAAATTACCGGTCGCCGTTCCGAACGGCGTCGACGTCAACATCGGCGACGGCGAAGTCGCCGTCAAAGGGCCGAAGGGCGAACTGCGCCAGCACATCCTTTCGCAAGTCGTCGACGTCAAAGTCGAAGACGGCAAGGTTGTCGTCGAGCGCAAGGGCGATGCGAAGCCGCATCGTTCCGCGCACGGCCTGACGCGCACGCTCATCGCCAACATGGTCGAAGGCGTGAGCAAAGGCTTCCGCAAGAGCCTCGAGATTCAAGGCGTCGGTTATCGTGCCGCTAAGGCGGGCGAGAAACTGAACTTGACGCTCGGGTACTCGCACCCGGTCGTGTTCGAGCCGCCGCAGGGCATCACGCTCTCGGTCGAAGGCACGAACAAGATCCACGTCGACGGCATCGACAAACAACAAGTCGGTCAAGTCGCCGCGGAGATTCGCTCGCTGCGTCGCGCCCGAACCGTACAAGGGCAAAGGCGTTCGCTACGAAGGCGAAGTCATACGCAAGAAACTCGGTAAGGCCGGAAAGGCAGGTAAGAAGTAATGGCGCGCGTTTCCAAAGACGGACACCCGTCGCTCGCGCCACCAGCGCCTGCGCAAGAAGGTCTCCGGTACGGCCAGAGCTGTCCGCGTCTGATGGTCCGTCGCACGCTGCATCACATCTATGCGACCGTCGATCGACGACACCAAGGGCCACACGCTCGTCGCCGCCTCGACGCGCGACAAGTCGGTCGCGGATTCGCTCGAATCCAACACCAACATCGACGCAGCCAAAACCATCGGTTCGGCAATTGCCGCCAAGGCGAAGGCTGCCGGCATCACCGACGTCGTGTTCGATCGCGGCGGATACAAATATCACGGACGCGTGCAAGCATTGGCCGATGCGGCGCGTGAAGCGGGGCTGAACTTCTAATGCAATATCGTGGTGGTCGCGAACGCGACAACAGTGGATTCGAAGAGACCGTCGTGCGCGTCAATCGCGTCGCGAAGGTCGTCAAGGGCGGTAAGCGCTTCAGCTTCAGCGCGCTCGTCGTCGTCGGCGATCGCAAGGGCAAAGTCGGCTTCGCCATCGGCAAAGCCGGCGAAGTTCCCGAAGCGATTCGCAAAGCCGTCGAACAGGCGAAGAAGAACCTCGTCACGGTTCCGATGGTCGAGAAGACGATTCCGCACGAAGTGCGCCTCATCGTCGGCGCGGCCAGCGTGCTGCTGAAGCCCGCTGCACCGGGTACCGGCGTTATCGCCGGCGGCTCGATGCGCGCGGTGCTGGAGCTCGCCGGCATCCACGACATCCTCACGAAGTCGCTCGGAACGAACAATCCGATCAACGTCGTGCTCGCAACGATCGAAGCGCTTGCGCTCGCTCAAGACGGCCGAACAAGTTGCGGCCCTCCGCGGCAAGACCGTCAAAGAAATCTTCGCTGCTTAACCCGCAGCACAGTTAAGAGAAAGTACAATGGCAGAAACGAAGACGAAGAAAGCTGCTAGCGCAAAGTCCAGCGCGAAGGCAGCTCCCGCAGCTGCAGCTGCAGCGAATGGACTCACGCTCGGCTCGCTCAAGCCCGCCAAGGGCAGCTGGCCGAAGCGCCAGCGCATCGGCCGCGGACACGGTTCGGGCATGGTCAAGACCGGCGGCGAAGGCGGCAAGGGTCAGACCGTGCGTTCCGGCGGCGGCAAGGGACCTGCGTTCGAAGGCGGTCAGACGCCGTGGGCGCGTCGTCTTCCGCATGCGTCGCGGTTATTCGCAGAAGGCGCGCGACATCGGTCACTTCGGCACGCGTTACGCGGTCGTGAATCTTCACCAGCTCGCGAGCTGGGATGCTTCGATCGAAGTGTCGCCGCAGATCGCTCAAAGAGCAGGGCATTCTGAAGTCGCTCGAAGACGGCGTGAAGATCCTTGGCGGCGCAAAGACCGGCAAGACGCTGCCGAACGGCCTGACGTTCCGCGACGTCGTCTTCTCGAGCAGCGCGCGCGAAGCGCTGACGGCCGCCGGCGCACAGATCCCCGAAGAAGCAAGCGTAATCGGTGTTCGATAATCTGCGCGCGGCACTCTTCGTTCCGGAGATCCGCAAGCGCGTCGGTTTCGTGTTCTTCGCGTTCGCGTGGTTCGTGTTCATGATCCACGTGCAGCTGCCGAACGTGAACGAGCAGGCGTGGCAGCGCGTGCTGCAAAGCGGCGCGTTCTACAACTTGCTCGGCTTCCTCTCGGGCGGCGCGCTGCAAAAGCTCTCGGTCATCGCGATGGGCATCACGCCCTACATCAACGCGTCGATCATCATGCAGTTGATGACCGTCGTGTTGCCGCAGCTCGAAGAGATGGCGAAGAAAGGCGGCGAGGAAGGCCGCAAGAAGATCAGCCAGTACACGCGCTGGCTGACGATCGTGCTTGGCGACTCTGCAGGCGACGTTCATGGCCAACGCCATGCGCGGCGCGGGCGTCTTCTACGACAACGAGCATCTGGCTACATGCTCTTCGCGATTCTCGCGATGGTCGCCGGCACGCTGTTCCTGATGTGGCTCGGCGAGCAGATCACCGACAAAGGCATCGGCAACGGCGTCTCGCTGATCATCTTCATCGGCATCGTCCTGCGTTACCCGCACGTACGTCGCGCAGACGTACGCGTCGACGTCGACCAGGGCGGCGAGTCGCTGCTGAACCTCGTGCTCTACATCGTCGTCGCGCATCATCATTATCGTCGTCATCATCTTCATGTATCAGGGCCAGCGCCGCGTGCCCGGTGCAGCAGGCGCGCCGCGTCGTCGGCCGCAAGATGTTCGCGGGCCGCTCGACGTACATTCCGCTGCGTCTCAACAACGCCGGCGTTATCTCGATCATCTTCGCGATCTCGATCCTGTTGCTGCCGCAGCAGGCGCTATCGTGGTTCAACCGCGGCGGCAACGCGACCGGGCATCATCGGCGTCGATCTCGCACGTTCCTGAACGTGTATTTCAGCCCGAACGGCTTCCTGTACAACATCGTGTACTTCTTGCTGGTCGTGATCTTCACGTTCTTCTACAGCTCGATCGTGATCAACACGCGCGACATCGCGGACAACCTGAAGAAGACCGGCGCGTTCATTCCGGGCATCCGCCCGGGCCAGCCGACCGTCGACTACCTGAACAAGATTCTGATGCGCATCACGACGGCCGCGGCGATCTACCTCGGCTTGCTCGCGGTTCTGCCGGGTGCGCTGCAGCGCGGACTCTCGGTCACGACGTTCTATCTCGGCTCGACGTCGCTGCTGATCGTCGTCGGCGTCGCGCTCGACACGATCACGCAAATCGAAGCGCGTCTCGCGATGCGCGACTATCGCGGGTTCATCAAGCGCTAGATGCCGATCGACATCGTTCTGCTCGGCGGCCCGGGCGCGGGCAAGGGAACGCAGGCGCAGATTCTGCAGAGCGCATTTCGGCGTACCGGCAGATCTCGACCGGCGACATCCTGCGCGAGCACCGCAACGCGGGCACGGAACTCGGGCAAGGCGGCGCAAGGCTACATGCAGCGCGGCGAACTCGTTCCCGACGAACTGATCATCAAGATGGTCGAAGGCGAGCTGCGCGACGATGCGGCGCGTGCTCTTCGACGGCTTCCCGCGCACGGTCGCGCAGGCGGAAGCGTTCGACGCGCTGCTGCAAGCGCGCGGACGCGGATTGCCGCAGGCGGTCTACTTCCAGATCGACGCGTCCGCTGCTCGAAGAACGCCTGCTCGGGCGCTGGACCAATCCGCGCACGGGTCGCGTGTACCACGAGAAGTTCAACCCGCCGCAAGTCGCCGGCATCGACGACGAAGACGGCGGACCGCTCGATTCAGCGCGACGACGACAAGCCGGAGACGATTCAAAAGCGTCTCGACGTCTTCGAAGCGCAGACCATGCCGCTCGTGCAGTACTACGACCGCTCGGCGACGCTCTCGAAGCGATCGACGCAACGCAGCCGGTGGACGACGGTAACGCACCGATCTGCTGCACGCCATCGGCGCGGAGCACGCGCACTAGAGCATGGTCACGCTGAAATCGGCGCGCGAGATCGAAACGATGCGCCGCAGCGGCAAGATCACCGCGAAGGTGCTGACCGATCTGATGCAGGCGGCGCGGCCGGGCATGACGACCGCGCGATCTCGACGAGATGGCCGAAAACGGCATTCGCGAGCTCGGCGGCGATCCCGACGTTCAAGGGCTATCACGGCTACCCGGCGTCGATCTGCGCGTCGGTGAACGACGAAGTCGTGCACGGCATTCCGGGCGACTACGTGTTGCGCGAGGGCGATCTGCTCTCGATCGACATCGGCACGACGTTCGACGGCTACGTGAGCGACAGCGCCGTCACGGTGCCGATCGGCAACGATCTCGCGCGAAGCGCAGCGGCTTGCTGCGACGTGACGCAAGAGTGCCTGATGCTCGGCATCGCGCAGATGCAGCAGGGCAATCACCTCGGCGACATCGGCGCCGCGGTCCAGAAGCATGCCGAGAGCGCACGGCTACGGCGTCGTCCGCGAACTCGTCGGCCACGGGGTCGGCACGGCGATGCACGAGGAGCCGCAGGTCCCCAACTACGGCAAGGCCGGAGCGGGCATCGAGCTGCGCCCGGGACTGGTCCTGGCGATCGAGCCGATGATCACCGAGGGCGACTATCGGGTCGAGATCCTCAAGGACGGCTGGACAGTCGTCACGGCAGATGGTAAACTCGCAGCGCACTTCGAGCACACGATCGCCGTTACCGACGACGGTCCGAAGATTCTGACGCTCCGGAAGTTCGGGGAACATCCGGACGTCGAGCGTTACCGGCCGAAAGAAGAAGCCGTCGCTTAGTGCGCGGCTGTAAGTGCATAACGTTAACGCCCTTCGACGGGCTCATTGTTAAAGGACCCTTCGACAAGCTCAGGGCTAATGAGGAAAAGTAAGAAATGAAAGTACGTCCGTCCGTCAAAAAAATCTGCGAAAACTGCAAAGTCATTCGCCGCCACGGCAAAGTGCGCGTGATTTGCGACGTCAACCCCAAACACAAACAGGTTCAAGGTTAAACGTCCTTCGACAGGCTCAGGATTAATAAGGAAAGTTATTAACAATGGCACGTATCTCTGGTATCGATCTTCCGCGCGAAAAGCGCATCGAGATCGCTCTGCAGTACATCTACGGCATCGGGCCGGCAACGGCGAAGAAGCTGCTCGAACGCACGGGCATTATCGCCGGACCTTCGCGTCAAAGACATGACGCGAAGACGACGAGAAGAAGATCCGCGACGCGATCGATCAGCTTCAGCTTCGCGTCGAAGGCGATCTGCGTCGCGAAGTTCAGGGCAACATCAAGCGCCTGATGGATATCGGCTGCTACCGCGGCCTGCGTCATCGCCGCGGCCTTCCGGTTCGCGGCCAGCGCACCAAGACGAACGCGCGCACGCGCAAGGGTCCCAAGCGCACGGTGGCCGGCAAGAAGAAGGTCGCCAAGAAGTAACGTCTCACCGGCGTCGCTTATCGAAAGAGCCCGGCATGTTTTGCCGGGCTCTTTCCGTTCTCGCTGTTGCGTTGATCGCGCGAATTACGATCTTCGATCGGACGGGATTCGTAAAAGATTCTAGGCGTTTGCGCCGGCTTTCATGCGGCGTTCCATTTCGTCGGGAGATACGTCTTCGATGTGCGTCATTACGTACCAGACGTGACCGAAGGGATCTTCGATCGTGCCGCTGCGGTCGCCGTAGAATTTGTCTTCGACCGGCGAACGCAATGTCGCGCCGGCCGCAACGGCTTGCGCGACGACGCCATCGACGTCCGGAATGTACACGGCCAAGCCGACCGGAGATCCGCCTACCATTTGCGGGCTGCGCGCGCCCGCCGCGGGCGATTCATCGGCGAGCATGATCACCGAGTCGCCGATTTCGAGTTCCGAATGTCCGACTTTGCCGTTTTCGCCCGGGAGTCGCATTCGTTCCCGCGCGCCGAAAACGTTCGTGTAGAAGTCGATTGCTTCGGCGCCGCGATTGACGACGAGGTAAGGCGTTACGCTGTGATAACCTTCGGGGACCGCATTGACGTTTGAGGGCATTGGGTGTTCCTCCGTAAGCGCGTACCTGGATGCTGTGTCCGGATCGCGGCCGGAGTCCTTCCAAGCAAACGCGAAGGCGTCCGCGTGATCTACGTCGGGACGTGCGGGTTCGCATATAAGGACTGGATTGGGCCGTTTTACCCGCCCCGCGCGCGCTCCGACGAAATGCTGCCGTACTACGCGCGGCGCTTTCCGGCCGTAGAGATCGATTCGAGCTACTATGGCGTTCCGCAGCAACGAACGGTTGCGGGCATGGATCGCCGGACGCCGCCGGAATTTCGATTTAGCTTCAAGGCTCCGCAAACGGTCACGCATACGCCCGACACCGGTGCGCGGGTTCATCCCGATGCCGGACTTCTGTGCGAAGCGCTCGAGCCGCTGCGCGCGTCCGGCAAACTTGCGTGCGTCCTCGCGCAATTTCCCAACGGGTTCAAGCCCGACGAACGCAATCGTGACTATCTGGCTCGCGTAGCCGGCGCGTTTGAAGGCATTCCGGTGGTGGCGGAGTTCCGTCACAGCGCCTGGCAGACGCCGGAAACGCTCCGTCTCTTGCGCGAGCTGAATGTCGGTTTGTGTAACGTCGACATGCCGTCGTTCGAAGAACTCCCGCATTGCGCGTCCGATGCATCGGGCGCCGTCGGTTACGTGCGTCTGCACGGACGAAACGCGAAGGAGTGGTGGACCGGAACGAACGTCACGCGCTACCAATACGTCTATGACGTGCAAGAGTTGGAACCGTGGACCGAACGCATCGCCGAAATCGAAGCGCAGGTCGAGAACACGTACGTATTCTTCAATAACCACGCGCGGGGCCACGCCGCGCAAAATGCGGAGATGCTGGAGGAACTGTTGAACGACCGCTACGGAGAAGCGGCAGAAGCCTGCATTGCCCGAGGCGAAGGGGGCTATCCCGAACAGGCAGTCCTGCCGGGGTTCGTGTTGCCGGGTGACGAGCAGTGAAAGCCGTCATTACGACCGGGGGACGGATCGAAGGCGCGTACGCCGCCGAAGCCGGGACGTCGATCAAAGCGCTCGCCGAAGTGCGCGGCGCGACGATGCTGCGGCGAACCATCGACGCCTTGCGCGAATGCGGAGTCAGCCGCATCGCGGTCATTGCTGAACCGCCGGTTCGCGAAGCGTTGGACGGCCGCGCCGATGCAATCATCGATGGTGCCGAGACCGGCGCTCAAAACGTCCTGCGTGCCTTGCGCGCGTGGCCCGAGGACGGCGAGCCGCTGCTCTATCTCACCAGCGACATGCCGTATTTGAACGGAGCTGCGCTGCGAGACTTCATCGATCGCGCTCCGGCAAACGCCGTTGCGATGCCGTTGACGCGACACGAAACGTTTTGCAATCGCTTCCCGGACGCGCCGCCGTTCGGCATAACTTTGGCGGGCACGCGCGTCGTCAATGGCGGCGTTTTCCACGTTCCGTCCGGGGCCGTCGAGCGCGTAGCCACGGTCGCGACGGTGTTCTTCGATGCGCGCAAGGCGCCGTGGAGGATGGCGTCGCTCGCCGGACCGGCCCTGCTCGCGCGATTCGCGATCGGGCGCTTAAGCATCGAACACGTCGAGAAGCGGGCCCGGACGGTGCTCGGCGTTCCGGTTGCGGCCGTACACGATGCAGCGCCGGAACTCGCCTACGATGCGGATACGATTGATGAGTACCGGTACGCGCGCACTCACTGGTAGCGCGAGCGCGCCGAAGCTTGCGGCGTATTGGTTCGGTATTCAGCTTGCGTGGGGCGCCGTGCTCGGCATTTCGCTGCAAGCGCGATGCGTGCAGCTCGCGGGTTCGGCATCGCTTGCAACGTACGGTGAAATCTCCGCGCTTGGTGCTCTAGCCGCCGCAGTGACGCAGATCCTCGTCGGCTTCTGGTCCGACGCCCTTCGACGCCGCGGAAACAATCGTGCCGGATTCTACGTCGCGGGTGCAATCGCGGGCGCTGCGGCAATTGTTGCGTTCTACGTTGCGGCAACGCCGCTCGAGTTGCTTGCTGCATTCGTCGCGTTGCAACTGGGGCTGAATTTTGCGATCGGTCCTTATCAGGCAATTCTGCCCGATACCGTAGACGACGCGCGACTCGGCCGCGCGTCGGCGTGGATGGCGGCAATGCAAAGCGCGCGGCAATGCGGCGGGCGCCGTGCTTGCGACGATTCTCGGGAGTCGCTTGGCGCTCGGAGCAGCCATCGGCGTTGCGCTGCTTGGAACGTGTGCGGTAACCGTTTCGCATCTGCGGGCGTTGCCGCTACGCGACGGAGTACGCGAGCGGCGCGTTGCCGTAACGCGCACGCTGGTAGATCTTTTCATCTCACGCGCGTTCGTATATGCCGGCTTCTACACGATTCTCGGCTATTTGTTTTTCTACGTCCGCAGTGCAGTGACACCGTACGTGCATGTGGATCCAACGACGATCACCGGCGTGGCAATTTTGTTGTTTACATTGGTCGGCGCAGCGGGGGCGGCGCTGGCGGCAAAGCCGTCGGATCGTCTCGACGAACGGCTCGTCGTCACGATCGGCGGCAGTGTTGTCGCATTGGCTGCGTTAGCGTTAGCGTCGTTGCACGCGATCGCGGGCATGCCCGTTGCAATTCTCTTCGCGGGCATCGGTTGGGGCGTTTTCCTGTGTGCGGATTGGGCGTTTGCGTGCCGGCTGTTGCCTCCTCGCGCACTCGCAACCACGATGGGCATTTGGAATCTCGCGGTAGTCGGGCCGCAAATGCTTGCGCCTATTATTGCGACTGCTATTCTTGCGCGCTTCGGCGCGCTTGCGACATCCGTCGGACCGCGTATTGCATTTGTCGTCGCAGCTGTGGAAAGTCTGGTAGGGATCGCGTGGATTTGGCGTTTACCCGGTAGTACGTCGGGGAAATAAGCCCATTGGTCTAGTCGCATGGGAACCGTTCAGGCGCCTAATGCGTTATGGACCAAGGAACGGATTGAACATTCGCTCCGCAGATAAGCAAAAATAATTAGGAGGCTTTTGTGAAACGACTGAGCACCGGAGTCCTGGCGGCACTAATCGCAGTGTCGTGCGGGCTCACCGCGGTGGCAGCCCCGTCGACGCAAGCACAGAGCAACAATGGACAAGCTGTGGTTGCGCAAGCGGGCTCGGCACCGGCGGCGAACTTCGGAACTCCGCCGTCAGGCCAAATCCCGATTCTCTTCAACGACCATCACGTTTACAGCAAACCCGACACCCTAAAGCAGGGTCGCGTTCTTGCTGCACTCGTGAAGGGCGGCACCGTTCTCATTCCGTTGCGTTCGATGTTCGAACAAATGGGCGCGTCGGTTTCGTTCGACGCGGGAAGTAAAACGGTCACCGTCAGCAAGCCGGGTTCCGAGGTAAAAGTTACCGTCGGAAAACCGGAAGTGGTCATCAACGGTGAGATCGCGTCCGCTCGACGTGGCACCGATCATGTACCAGGGCAACGTTCTCGTGCCGGTCCGCGTCATTTCGGAAGGCATGGGCGCGTACGTCCAATGGGTTCCCGACAAGCAAGTCGTTGTCGTGCGTTACGTGACCGCGACGCCGCCGCCGCCCGCTCCGGCTCCGACCGAAGCGCCGACGACTGCGCCGACCACGGCACCCACGCCGACCCCGGCTCCTGCGGCAACGCCGTATAAGGATATCTTCGTCGCCGGCGATTACATCTTCTCGCCGAAGGTGTACAACGAGTTCAGCCCCGGTAACACCGGCAAGAGCTCGTACGCGGTTCGCGGCGCCATCGAGTTCGATGCGTTCAACCTGCCGTGGATGCTCGAGGGCACTTACGAGCAATTCCAATATCCGCACAATTGCGGCGGCGCTGGTGACCTCGGCTGTAACGTTACGACCATCGGTCAAACGGGACAGACGTTCGTTCCGGCATTCACCGCGCGCGATCAAGACGTCGATGCACGCTTCGGCCTGAAAGTTGCCGATCCGCGCATCTACATCGGTGTCGGATATCTGTGGCGGACGAACAATTACGGCTATCCCAAGCAGAACGGCTTTGGGTTCGGCGCAGAAAAACTGCCCGACCTCAATCAGGCGTTCTCGATCTACGGCAGCGCGTACTACTACCCGAACGTGAAGGGTGACTTCACGGATCCGGGTACGGGCGTCGGCTACCAGCTCGCGTACAACATCCTGAAGTACCAAATCGGCGCCACGGTGGCGTTCGGTAAGAGCCCGGTCTTCCTTGACCTCGGCTGGATGGGCGACAACGGTAAGAACAAGACCAATGCGCCCAGCGACTTCTCGCACAACGGCCCGTATGCGGGCATCGGCATCAAGTTCTAATCGGGAACTTGGCTAACGGCAAAAGAGTCCGGCTTCACCGCCGGGCTCTTTTTCTTATGCGGCGTCCTTTTTGCCGTACGGTCGCTTATATATCATCACATTGTATGATTCTGCACTCTCTCTAAACGGAGTATCATGGGGCCAATCAATCCGCGCCGGTTCAGCCGTGGCGGAGGCGTGGGGGGACTTCACAATGCTTCGTTCCTTTTTACGTTTTCTGACCGCAAGCGCTGTTTGCGCTGCGTGTGTCGTCCAAAGTACGGTTCCCGCGAATGCCGACGACATTCTCAAACGCATCACGGTTAATGTCGCGCCCGTCTATTTGATAGAAACCAACGGCGACTCTAATGCTCCGCCGCCTCCGGGATACACGGGTATCGGCTACACGCAGGATCATCCGTATGCGGATACGTGGCGCATCGATTACGGCATCGATATCAAATTAGACGAGAAAACGCACCTTACGTATTCACACGGAAACGTGGGGTATGGCCTCGGGCGTATTCTCACGCTAGCGCCGCTCACGTCTTTTGTTTCCGGCGCACTGTTCGACTATACGGACACGATCGCGTTGAGCCACACGATCGGAGGTGGCGTGACCGCTCACGTGACGTATTTCAGCCATCAGCGCCAAGACGTAACCGGGCTGTGTTTGAATCAGAAATACTGCCCTAATCCCACGACCGGGCAGCAGCAAACGAATCCATTGTCGATCAACGAAATGGGCTATACGCTCGGCGCTACATGGGATTTCGGACCGACTTCGCGCATTGGAAAGATTTTTACGGTCGGCGCCGACATCAAGTATCTGCCTCGCCCGGCGTTTCCGCCTTCGGCGAATCAAGCCGGCGTGCAACCGGCTCTCGGCGGATTGCCCGGTTGGGTCGGTACGCAGACGGTCTTCCCCTATTCGATAACTGCAAAGATCCCGGTTCTCTATTCGACGACGGTGATTCCGACGATCACGTACATCAATCTGCCGGTGCTGTATCACGACTCGGCCGTGCCGGAAGAGTATCGCGGCTTCGTATGGGGCGTGACGAAAGTTTTTTCGAAAAACATTACGTTCAGCTATACGAATTTCAACCTCCAGAGCTGCCGTTGCGTCGCGCGCGTACCACCGCCCGATAATCTACGGCTCGCATTCGGAGTGCTAAAGCTCGACTTCCACACTCAGCTTTAAAGAAGAACAGCGCGCATGGTGAAGCCGGCGTTGGCTCCGGCCTGCTCTTGCGCGTGGTTCGCGTTGGCCGCACCAGTGCTGGTATGCGCCCGTGCTTCGACGAGCTCAGCATAACGACGGCGAGATCTCCGTCACCCTGAGCTTGTCGAAGGGCAGGCGCCCGGTAGCTTGCGCCCGCCCTCCCGACCCTGTCACTTGACCGGGAAGCGGACCTTAAGGTAGAGTATCAGCTTGGCGCCGCGCCTCTCTCTTCAGGCGGCGCACGCGGCTTCATGCCCTTCGTACCTATGGGTCCGAAGACCGATGCTTTCGCCGGGCATCGGGAGAGAAGATCGGGTTTCCGCTCCTGCGGAGCGCCGGTCGAGGCGACGACACCCCGTCGTTCGGGGACAGGATAAACACGAGCATCGGAGTTTTCTGTTGGCTGCCAAGAAGCAAACCAAATCGCGCAAAAAGCGTGAGGTTAAGAACGTCCAGTCGGGCGTGACGCACGTGCACGCGTCGTTCAACAACACGATCGTTACGATCACGGATCCGCACGGAAACGTCGTCTCGTGGGCGTCGGCCGGCAACCTCGGCTTCAAGGGTTCGAAGAAGTCGACGCCGTTCGCCGCGCAGATGGCCGCCGAAGTCGGCCGCGCGCAAGGCGATGGACCACGGCATGAAATCGACCGAAGTGCTCGTCAAAGGTCCGGGCGCCGGACGCGAAGCGGCGATCCGTTCGCTGCAAGCCGCCGGCCTCGAGATCACGCTGATCAAAGACGTTACGCCGATTCCGCACAACGGCTGCCGCCCGCCGAAACGCCGCCGCGTGTAGTAAGGTTCGAAGAGAGAATAAATGTCACGTTATACTGGACCCGTCTGCCGCCTGTGCCGCCGCGAAACCGCGTCGAGCAAGACCGGCGAAAAGATCAAGCTGTTCCTCAAAGGCGACCGCTGCCTCTCGCAAAAAGTGCGCGGTCGAGCGCCGCGGTACTGCGCCGGGTCAGAAGACCACCGGCAAGCACGCGCACGAAGATTTCCGAATACGGCCGTCAGCTGCGCGAGAAGCAGAAGATGCGCCGCTACTACGGCGTGCACGAAACGCAGTTCGAGAACTACTTCCGCGAAGCGGCGCGCGTTCCGGGTCAGACCGGTCGCACGTTCCTGCAGCTGCTCGAGCGCCGTCTCGACAACGTCGTCTACCGTTTGAATCTCGCGACGAGCCGCGCGCAGGCGCGCCAGCTCGTGACGCACCGCCACTTCCGCGTGAACGGCCAGCATCGTCAACGTTCCGTCGTATCATCGTGAAGGCCGGCGACGTGATCTCGATCGGCGAGCGCAGCCTGAAGTCGCCGGTTTTCGAGGCGAACCTCGAAGTCGCGCGCAACCGCCGTCCTCCGGAATGGCTCGAGTGGAACGATGCACGAGAACACCGGCAAAGTGACTGCAGCTTCCGTCGCGCGAGCAAATCGACACGCCGGTCGACGAACAGCTGATCGTCGAATTCTACAGCCGCTAATCATTCGTCGTTAGCATAAATAAACCACCAGCCGCCGTTAGGCGTACGATCGTGAATCGTCGGGGACGATGCGGCGGATAACGTAAACGGCAATAAAGGAACATCGGAAACACATGAACACGTTGGAAACGCCCACCGGCGCGACCATCGAAGTTCGCGAGCGCCGCGAGAACTATGCGAAGTTCGTGATCGAGCCGCTCGAACGCGGCTTCGGCATCACGCTCGGCAACGCGCTGCGCCGCATTCTGCTCAGCTCGATTCCGGGCGCTGCCGTCACGTACATGAAGATCGACGGCGTGCTGCACGAGTTCTCGACGATTCCCGGAATGGTCGAAGACACGATCGCGCTGATGCTCAACCTCAAGGGCCTGCCGGTCAAGCTCAACAGCGACGAACCGCAGCGTGCTGAACGCTCATCGGTCAACGGACCGAAGGACGTCACCGCGGGCGACATCGCGCCGGATGCCGACGTCGAAATTCTCGATCCGAACTATCACCTCGCGACGCTCTCGTCGAAAGACGCGAAGCTCTCGATGGAGATCGGCATCGAAAAAGGCCGCGGCTACGTCATGGCCGACAAGCAGCGCAACATCGAGCACATGATCGGACTCATTCCGCTCGACTCGATCTTCTCGCCGATTCGCAAGGTGAACTTCATCGGTCGACGACACGCGCGTCGGCCAGAGCGTGGACTTCGATCGTCTCACGCTCGAGATCGAAACCAACGGTTCGATCACGCCGGACGAAGCGCTCGCGACGGCCGCGACGATCATGCAAGAGCAGCTCGATCTCTTCGTCGGTTTCACGAACCGCGAAGAACCGCTGCCCGAAGCGCCGCCGAACGAATGGGACATTCCGGTGGAAACGCTCAACCTGTCGGTGCGTTCGTTCAACTGCCTCAAGCGCGCCGGCATCTCGAAGGTCTCCGAACTTCTCGATCTGACGGAAGACGAGATCATGAAGATGCGCAACTTCGGCAAGAAGTCGCTCGACGAAATCAAGCAAGTTCTTCAGGAGAGGGGGCTCTCGCTGCGTCTGTCCTAAGACGTAGTTGAGATAGGGAATCAATGCCGCATCAAATCGCGTACAAACGTCTTTCGCGCACCGACGGCCACCGCAAAGCGCTGCTGCGCAACATGGCCACGTCGTTCTTCAAACACGAGAAGATCGAGACGACCTCGACGAAGGCCAAAGAAATCAGCCGCGTCGTCGAGCGTTTGATCACGACCGCGATGGCGGGCGATCTCCATTCGCGCCGTCAGGTCGCGGAGTTCCTCACGGAACCCGCCGTCGTGAAGAAGCTCGTCGAGCAGATCGCGCCGGCGCTCAAGGGCCGCACCGGCGGCTACACCCGCATCACCAAGACGCGCGTGCGCAACGGTGACGCGGCCGAGCTTTCGCTCATCGAACTTGTCAAGTAACAGTAGTAGTACAAGCGACGGTTCTATTACGCAGGGCAATCCGGCTGCGGTCGGATTGCCCTGCGTCTTCTTTCCTCGCGTTCATTCGTGGGTGAAGTTTTTTAAGCGGCAATGGAATATGCGCCGCTGTTGCGCCGGCTCATCGCCGGCGAGAATCTTAGCCAAAGCGAAAGCGCCGAGTTGATCGGCGCGATCATGGACGGTGCGTTTACCGTCGTCCAAGGCGCGGGTCTGCTGGTTGCTCTGGCCGCCAAAGGCGAGCACGTCGACGAGATCGTCGGTGCCGCTCGCGCGATGCGCGATCGCAGCGTTCGCGTCGAGCACGGATTGCCGCGCGTCGTCGATGTCGTCGGAACGGGCGGCGACAACGCGAACACCATCAACGTTTCTACTATGGCTGCGCTTGTCGTTGCGGCTGCAGGCGTTCCCGTTGCCAAACACGGAAACCGTGCTGCATCGAGCGCATGCGGAAGCGCCGACGTCCTCGAAGCAACGGGTTTGCCGTTGGATCTGACGCCCGAGCGCGCCGCTACGATGTTGCGCAACAGCAATTTCACCTTCATGTTTGCACCGCGCTACCATCCGGCCATGAAGAACGTCGCGCCGATTCGCCGCGAACTCGGCGTGAAGACGATTTTCAACGTGCTTGGCCCGCTGACGAATCCGGCGCTCGCACAAGTGCAGGTCGTCGGGGTGGCTCGCGAAGCACTCGTCGAACAGCTCGGCGACGTGTTGCGCGGGCTCGGCGTCGAACGCGGCGCGATCGTACACGCGCAAAACGGCATCGATGAAGTTGCCGGCGACGTTCCAACCGTCGTATATTCGTTTAACGGAACGCAAACGCGCCGCTGGACGATCGTCCCGAAAGAGTTCGGCATCCATACCCCGCTCCCGGCGATCGTCGGCGGATCGGTCGACGCGTGCCGCGAAGCATTCTTATCGATTTTAGGCGGCGAAAGCTCGCCTCGTGCAGACGTCGTGGCGCTCAACGCGGCGCTCGTCTTGCACACCGTCGGCGAGGAGCCGACGATGCACTCGGCGCTCGGTCGTGCGCGCCAGGTTTTGACCTCCGGTGAAGCCCTGAAGACGTACGAACGAGCTAAGGAGTACGCTCACCATGACTGAGGACATTCTGAACAAAATCTACGCCGCGAAGGCGAAACATCTAGAACGAGATATGCAGCGCGAGCCTTACGAGGCGATTCGCGAACGCGCACTGGCAAGTGTGGCAGGCCGCCGTCGCTTCCTGGATGCGCTCCGCGCGCAAAGCGGAAGTGCGATCGTTGCCGAGATCAAGCGCGCCTCGCCCTCGGCAGGGCTGATCGCGCGCGACTTCGATCCCGTCGCCATCGCGCATATCTATGACGCTGCCGGCGTGGATGCCATCTCGGTCATCACCGAGGCCGATCACTTCCTTGGCGACTTGAACTTCTTGCCGATGGTGCGCGGCGCCGTTAACAAGCCGCTGTTGCGGAAAGATTTTTTGTCGACGCGGTACGAAATCGCGCAATCGGCAGCGTACGGCGCCGACTGCATCCTGCTCATCGTGAGCGGTCTCTCCGACCAGCAGATTCAAGAATGCATCGAAGAGGCTCGTTCGTACGAACTGGACGTGCTCGTCGAAGTCCATGACGAACTCGAACTTCAGCGCGCTTTGGATTTTGGCGTCGACTTGGTCGGCGTCAACAACCGGAATCTACGCACGATGACTACCGACCTCGCGGTGAGCGAGTACGTGCTTCCGCGCGTTCCCCAGCGTGTATTTGCGATCAGCGAAAGCGGCATGCGGAACTTCGAAGACCTCGAACGGCTTCGTAAAGCCGGTGCGCGCGGGTTCCTTATCGGCGAGGCGCTCATGCGCTCTGCGGATCCGGCCGAGCTTATTCGTTCCTTGAAACGTGTCTACGCGCATTAAGTTCTGCGGCGCGACTTCGTGGGAGGACGTCGAGCTTAGCATAACCGCGGAAGCCGACGCGTTCGGCATGATCTTCGCGGATTCGCCGCGCCGGATCGACTGGAAGGAAGCCGAGCGAATTGCCGGGCGTTTGACGAATATCATCACGCCGGTCGCAGTCTTCGTCGATCCGGGCCGCGACGACATAGCACGCGCGCGCGAGCTCTTCCCTAACATGCTCGTGCAGCTTTCGGGAAATGAGCCGCCCGGTTTCGCTCATTCGCTTCGCGGAACCGTGATCAAAGCTGTTCACGTAGGTGACGAGAGCGAAACGCGGATGGAAAGAATTTGCCGGCGGTACGCGCCGGCGCTAGTATTATTCGATACGAAGGTTGCCGGTAAGTACGGCGGAACCGGGTTGACCTTCGATTGGTCGCACATAGCGCGGATGGCGCAGTGGCATCCGGTCTTGGTGGCCGGCGGTTTGAATCCGGAGAACGTCGGAAGTCTCGTTCGTACGGTGCGTCCTTTTGGAGTGGATGTTCGAAGCGGCATCGAGACCGATGGGAAAAAGGACGCTGCGAAGATGCGAAAATTCGTAAAGGCCGTTCGGGAGAATGATGCAGCCTGATTCTCGGGGATACTTCGGTACATTCGGCGGACGGTTCGTCCCCGAGGTGCTAGTCAACGCTCTTGACGAGTTGCAGATCGCAATGGACGCTGCATTCGCGGATTCCGAGTTTTGGTGCGAATACGAGGTCGCGTTGCGCGACTTCGTGGGGCGCCCTTCGCCGCTGTATCGAGCAGAGCGGTATGCAAGCCAGGCATCCGCGCCGATGTTACTCAAGCGTGAAGATACAAATCACACCGGCGCGCATAAGATCAACAACACCGTCGGTCAAGCCTTGCTCGCGCGACGCATGGGTAAGCGCCGGCTGATCGCAGAGACCGGTGCGGGCCAGCACGGCGTCGCGACCGCGACGGTGGGCGCAAAGTTCGGTTTTCCGGTTGACGTGTATATGGGCGCGGTCGATGTCGAGCGCCAAGCGCTAAACGTGTATATCATGAAGCTCCTAGGCGCGACCGTGCATCCGGTAACGGGCGGCACGCAGACGTTGAAAGATGCAACGAACGAAGCGTTTCGCGTGTGGGCTTCCCAAGTCGATGAAACATTCTACGTGATCGGAAGCGTCGTCGGGGCGCATCCCTACCCGTACATGGTGCGCGAATTCCAAAAGGTCATAGGCGTCGAAGCGCGAGAGCAGTGCATGCAGCGCTACGGTCGTCTTCCGACCGACGTCATCGCGTGCGTCGGCGGCGGCAGCAACGCAATGGGAATCTTTTCGGGTTTCATGAATGACGAGCGCGTGCGGCTTTGGGGCGTTGAAGCAGCGGGCGAAGGCATCGACAGCGGAAAGACGGCGGCGGCTTTAGGCGCGGGGTCGGTCGGCGTGCTGCACGGTTCGCGATCGTATCTTTTGCAAACGACGCAAGGCCAGGTGCAAGATACGCACTCGATTAGCGCCGGCCTCGATTATCCGGGTGTCGGACCCGAGCACGCTTTTCTCAAGGAAAGCGGCCGCGCGACGTACGTGCCGGTAAGCGATGCCGAGGCGCTCGAGGCATTCTTCGAATTCTCCCGTCTGGAAGGCATCATTCCGGCGCTCGAGAGCGCGCATGCGATCGCATTTGCGAAGAAGCTTTCTGCCGAGCGAGGTCCTGACGATCTCATTCTTGTGAATCTTTCCGGCCGCGGCGATAAGGACATCGCCCAGGTTCGCGATCGTGCTTGAAGCGATCTTCGAACGTGCGCGCAACGATCGGCGCGCTGCGTTCATCCCGTACGTGATGGCCGGCGACCCCGATCTCGAAACGACGGAAGAAGTGTTACACGCGCTGGCGCAAGCCGGAGCGGATGCCGTCGAGCTCGGAATTCCATACGGCGATCCGCTGGCCGACGGGCCGACGATTGCGGCAGCCGCGCAGCGCGCGCTCAATCAAGGCGTCGGCATTTCGGACGTGCTTGCGCTCGTGCGCCGGTTCCGGAACAAGGGCGGCGTGCCGATCGTGCTCTTCACGTACTTCAATCCGGTGTACCAGTACGGCATCGAGGCGTTTGCGGAAGACGCTGCCGAAGCGGGTGCATCGGCCGTCATCGTTCCGGACATCGCGTTGGAAGAAGCGCAAGAACTATCGACGACGCTGGCGGCTAACGGACTCGATATGCCTCTGCTCGTTGCCCCGTCCACGCGCCGCGAACGCGCGGAACGAATCGCGCGGCAGGCGACCGGCTTCATCTACGTCGTTTCACGCTTGGGCGTCACGGGCGCCGGCACCGCTCCCGATACGACGAAGCTCCGCGAACAGATCGCGATGTTGCGGACGGTTACCCACGAGCCGCTGGCCGTGGGGTTCGGCATCAGCGCGCCGGAGCACGTGCAAGCCGTCGCGCCGCTCGTCGACGGCATCATCGTCGGAAGCGCGCTCATCGACGCGTATCAAGGAACTCGGGGCGCCGGCGCCGCACGCCGTGTCAAAGATTTCTGCTCGACGCTCGTAAATGCGGGGGCTTACGCGTGATTTCAAGAGAGGCACTCCTAAAGAGCACGGTTGCCGCGATCGTGGCATCGTTGGGCAACGTCGCAAGGTCGGCGGCAGCTGAAACGCCTGCGCCTAAAGTCAAGCGAATCGTACCTAAAGAGTGGGACCTCTGCGATCAAAGTTTGGCGCTGCCATACGATAAACCGATCGACATGCAGATGCAATGCCTGGACGCTCCGGACTTCCACATGATGCAATACCGTCGGCGCTGTACGCCGATCGCGGCTTGATGATTGTCGGCGTCAATAGCCGCGAAGAAGACAACCTCGTGCGTGCGTACCGCAAGCAATACGCCGTTCCGTATCCGATTGCGATGGATCGCGGCGGCGGCTTTACGCGAGCGCTGGAAACCGGCATCCATCGGGACGCACACGAACTTTTTCCAACGACGCTGTTCGTAACGCCGGCCGGGTTTCTGTACTGCGTGATCAGCGGCGGAATGTATCGCGAAGAGCTGCACTACCGCATCGAAAAATTCTTAGCCGAAGCTCCGCCGTCTTCGGCGGTATCGCCCGCGCCGTCGCCGGCGACCTAACGCAGCAACAGAAGCGCGGCGGCACCGGCGATAAATCCCGCAATCGCGAAGCCGGTCGCAACGTGCGGCCGTTTTTCGGCATATCGCGCGAACGCTCCGGCGAGCGCCGCCGCGATGAAGAACGTTACGCGCAGTTGATGGTGCTGAAGGTAGCCGGCGCCGATTGTCATTACGAGCGCGATCGCCGCGATAAAGCGGCCGGCGAAGGCCGCGAGGAGCGTGCAAACGCCAAGTGTTGCGAGAACGCGCCACGGCTCGAGAGGTAATCCGGAAAGACCGATGCCGATGCAAAAGGCCGCTGCCCCGATCTCGAGCCGCGTTCTTAGCGCAGGGATTTGCGCATGTGAATGACGTCCCACGCTTCTCCGTTCCGTCGCCTGATGCGAGCTATCTGCCGTTCCACCTCAACGAAGCCCATCTTGCGATAGAGCGCGAGCGCGGGAGCGTTGTGCGGAAAAACGGTGAGGTGCAGCGTCGCGATGTCGTGCTCCTCCGCCCATTCCACGGCGCGTTGAAGAAGCGCCGTGCCTACGCCTTTTCCACGATGCGCTAATGCAACCAGCATCCCGATCTCAAACCCATCGGGGTCCGGCACTACGCTGATGTTGCCGGCGACTGTTGTGCCGTCGAGCGCCACGAACAAGCCAAAGCGCGGATCGCGCATCCAGCGTTCCCATTTCTCGCGATAGGGTTGCCGGTCGTAGCCCGGTTCCGTGCCGATCCAGACCTGCTCTTCCGCTACTGCATCGAAGAGCCGAAGCAGGGCGTCTAAATCGTGATGCTCCATCGGGCGAATCGTAATGTTCACGTCTCTAGCAGTCGATGTTTCTCGCACCCCAGGCTAGGGCCCGCTAGCCCGGGGCCGGGCGCTGCAGGGTTGCCCCCCGAAGCTCCCGTACTCGAATCCGTCCGCCCACATTTGAGGTTCTACTAGTACGTGACGACCACAATCGAACAAATCAAGCCCTTCGAAAACGAAGTAATCAAGAATTTCCAGGACCCCGCCGACCAGGCTGCTATGCAAGCGGCGCTGGCTTCCGTGCGCAGCGAGTTCGGAAAGAAGTACCCGCTCGTTATCAACGGCGAGAAGATCGAGACCGAGAAGTCGATCCCATCGATCAATCCCGGCAATCCCGACGAAGTGATCGGGCACGTTTCTGCGGCGACCAAGGACCTCGCGAAAAAAGCGATCGACGTGGCCGCTAAAACGTTCGAAACGTGGAAGAAGACGCCGCCGCAAGAACGCGCGAGCTACTTGTTCAAGGCAGCCGAGCTCATGCGCCGGCGCCGTTATCATTACGATGCGCTGCTCGTGTTCGAAGTCGGCAAGAGCTGGGTCGAAGCCGATGCGGACATTGCCGAAGCCATCGATTTCCTCGAGTTTTACGGTCGCGAAATGCTGCGCTATGCGCAGCCGCATCCGGTCGACCCCGATCGCCGGCGAGCAGAACGAGATGGTGTACATTCCGCTCGGCGTCGGCGCCGTGATTCCGCCCTGGAACTTCGCCTGCGCGATCATGGCCGGCATGACGACCGCCGCGATCGTAACGGGAAACACCGTCGTGCTGAAGCCCTCGAGCGATTCCGCCGTCGTCGCCGCGTGGTTCGTCGATTTGCTTCATGAAGTCGGCGTGCCGAAGGGCGTGGTCAACTTCATTCCCGGATCCGGCAGCGAAATCGGCGATCTCATCGTCGGACATCCGCAGATCCGCTTCATCTCGTTCACGGGTTCGAAAGAAGTCGGCCTGCACATCAACGAACTCGCCGCAAAGCCGCAGCAAGGGCAGAAGTGGATCAAACGCGTCGTTGCGGAGATGGGCGGTAAGGATTCCATCGTCGTCGCAGCCGACGCGGACGTCGATGCCGCGGTCGAAGGCGTCGCCGTTTCCGCGTTCGGCTTCCAAGGCCAGAAGTGCTCGGCGTGTTCGCGTGCGATCGTTGAGGAGTCGATCTACGACGAATTCCTCGACAAGCTGAAGGCGCGCGTTGCGAAGATCACCGTCGGCGATCCGTCCGACAACAAGAATTACATGGGCCCGGTCGTCAACGAAAAAGCGATGACCTCGATTTCGAAGTACATCGAAGTCGGCAAGGGGGAAGGCCGCCTCATCTCGGGCGGCAATCGCGTCGGCGACAAAGGCTACTTCCTCGAACCGACGGTCATTGCCGACGTCGCGCCCGAAGCGCGGATCTCGCAAGAAGAAATCTTCGGTCCGGTTCTTGCCGTCATCAAGGCGAAGAACTTCGACGACGCGATGGAAATCGCAAATAACACCGAGTTCGGGCTTACCGGCTCGCTGTACACGAGCGACGAGCAGAAGATCGAGCGCGCACGCGAAGATTTCTTCGTCGGCAACCTCTACTTCAATCGCAAGAGCACGGGCGCCATGGTCGGTGCCCACCCGTTCGGCGGCTTCAACATGTCGGGAACGGATAGTAAAGCCGGCGGCCGCGACTACCTGCTGCTTTTCATGCAGGCGAAGTCGATGAGCCGAAAAGTCGGCTAACTCGCGTTGAAGGAACTTCGACTGATAGCCAAGGCGGACAAACGAGTCCGCCTTGGTCATTCTTGGGTCTTTTCAAACGAAGTCGATACGGCCGCGACGCCGTTGACGGCGTTTTCGCCCGGCGAACTCGTGCGTGTCGTCGACGTCGGACGCAACCCCGTTGGCTTGGGCTACGTAAACCCGCGAGCGCTTATTGCCGCGCGGATTCTCACGCGAGACGTTCGCGCCACAATCGACGCTTCGTGGTTTGCAGGCCGTTTAAGACGCGCGCTCTCGCTTCGCGAGCGAATATACCCCTCGCCCTACTATCGCCTCGTCTACGGCGAATCTGACGGCATTGCGGGCATTGTAGTCGACCGCTACGGCGACGTGTGCGTCGTGCAGCTGAATACCGCCGGTGCAACGGCCTTGCGAGAACCGTTCCTGGAAGCATTGAACGATCTAATCGCGCCGAAAGGAATCTTGCTCCGAAACACCGGTTCGACACGTGCGCTCGAAGGGTTAGAGCCACTCGACGAGCCGGTCGGCGCCGTTCCGGACCGTATCGAAGTGCTCGAAAACGACATGCGGATCGCGGCTCCGCTGCGTGCCGGGCAGAAGACCGGATATTTTTTCGATCAGCGCGACAATCGCATGCGATTGCGCCGCTACGTGCGCGAAGGTTCGCGCGTTCTCGACGTCTTTTCTTACGTTGGTGCATGGGGTGTTTCGGCGCTTCGAGCCGGTGCATCGAGCGTCACGTGCATCGATCAGTCGCCGCTTGCACTCGATTATGCCGCAGAAAATGCCGGCATGGCGGGAGGAACGTTCGAGACGCTTGCGGGCGATGCGTTGGAGGTTATGCGTTCGCTGCACGCGGAGCGGCGGAAATTCGAAACGATCGTGCTCGATCCGCCGGCTTTGGTGAAGCGTAAAAAAGACGCAGCTGCCGGCGAATCGCATTACCGGCGGCTGCACGAAGCGGCATTCAAACTGCTGGCGGAGGACGGCTTTTTGATCACCGCGTCGTGCTCGCACCATCTGGCGGCGGAGCGTTTGCAGCGGCTCGCTCTAGACGCTGCGCGCGAGGTGGGGCGGCCAATGCAAATGTTGGAACAACATGGACACGGACCGGATCATCCGGTGCATCCCGCTATGCCGGAGACGCAGTACCTGAAGGCGCTGTATCTGCGAGCGTAACGTCGTAGTGTTCGACGTGCTCCGGAAAGTCGAGTAAGAACCGCCGGTCTTCGGGATAGTAACGCGCGCGATCGTAGGGTTCGCCGGCGAAGCGCGCGATCGCGTCGTAGGAGTCCCAGTACGAAATCGTTATGACTTCGCCGTGCGTTGCATGTTGTTGCGTGAGCATGTATGCGCCGCGATTGCCTTCGGTCGCAACGTAGTCGCGCAGACCGGTTTGCGCGATATACGTGCGATACTCTTCGAGCAAGCCGTTGTGCACGCGGCCGCGCCAAATGCGCGCGATCATTCGGTCTCTCGCAACACTTCGAACTTGTTGCCTCCGGCGTCTTCGAAAAACACGGCGTAGTAATCGTCGCCGTACTCAGGATGAATCGCCGGGCCGTCGATATTTCGCGCGCCGTTGCGGCGCGCCGCATCGGCCGCTGCGTCGACGGCATCGTCCGTCTCCACGGCGAACGCGAGCTGCATCGCGGCGCTGCCCGCTACGCCGTCGGCGATGAACCCGATCGAGGGCCTCTTGCCGCGCCAATAGCTTACGAAATCTTCGTCGGCGGCGCGCAATTCGTAGCCGATCGAGGGGGCGACGGCATCGAAGAGCCGCTTGGTGGCGGCTAGATCGGAGACGTGGACGTCGACATGGTGCATAGCTTCTTGCTCCTTATCGAATGCTGCGGTTGCCGGTAATGGAAACGCCCCAGCCTCCGAAGAGCGAGTCGCTCGCGGCGCCTTCGGGCCGCCGCAGGCGGACGTCGAAAACCGTCGGGATGAGGGGGAGCGTGGGTTTGACCAACATGTTTGACCTCTGATTTGGAGTAACTACCAAAAAGATTACAGCGGTGATAGTAACTTGTCAACATGGTTTGGTGGTGATATTATTGGACTCGTTAGATGACTAAGGACCAAAGCGCCCCGGGCCGCCTCGACCAGGTCAGGCTGTTCGTGAATACGATCGATTTTGAAAGCGGCAACGACAAGTTGGTCGAGCCGCAGTCGGCTGGGCCATGGCTCGTCGAGCACGGCTATAACGCCTCCGTCGATGCGGCCGGCCTCACCGAATTACGGGAGTTCCGCGAAGCGATTCGGGCGGTGCTGCTCGCCAACAATGGAGACGGCGATGCGGGTGAAGCTTGGCAGCAGCTCGTTCGAGCGAGTAACGGGACGTGCGTCCGGATCGAACTCGGTGCGGACGGAGAAGGCCGGTTAGCGGCTCCGGATGCGAGCGGCGGAGCGGCTGCCGTTAAGGCGGAGCTGGCCGGAATCATCTATGATGCGATCCTCACCGGCACGTGGCGCCGGCTGAAGGCCTGCCGGAAAGACACGTGCCTTTGGGGCTTTTTCGATCACTCGAAGAACGGCTCGGGCGCTTGGTGCAGCATGGCCGTCTGCGGCAATCGAGTGAAAGCGCAGCGCCGCCGGTCCCGCGCCGGCGGGTGATTTGTAGGGTGCGGCTTGTAGTCGGTGTGACTATTGTGGTACTCTGATTCTCCGGGCTCTCGCTAGCGGCGACCTTTGTAGGCGCGTCAAAAAAAGTTTTGAAACGTGCTTGACACGGGTACCGCCCAGCGATAATATAGCCGAGTTGCTCGACGCGACGGCGCGAAAAACGCGAACGAAACGAACGGAAACGCTCGAATCGATTCACGAGAAATAACGCTAACGCGAACGAGTTCGCTCCTTGAAAACTGAACAGTGCAGCAGCAAATAAGTCTGTGGGTCTCCGACCTCTAAGACAAGGTCAATTTCGATTGGTCAAGTCTTTTGAGAATCGCGAGAACGTACAATTCTAGCTGTCACTATCGCAAGATGGTGGCGATTCGATCCGCAATCGAATCTGAAAAAGCGCAGCGAAATTTGAGAGCCATGTTAATCATGGCTCCATAAAAATTTTTATGGAGAGTTTGATCCTGGCTCAGGACTAACGCTGGCGGCGTGCCTAACACATGCAAGTCGAACGAGGTAGCAATACCTAGTGGCAGACGGGTGAGTAACACGTAGTCAACCTACCTTTTAGTGGGGGATAACTAGCCGAAAGGTTAGCTAATACCGCATACGATCGTCTGAGTGGCATCACTTGACGATGAAAGGAGCAATGCGCTAAGAGACGGGACTGCGTCCCATTAGTTAGTTGGTGGGGTAATGGCCTACCAAGACTACGATGGGTAGCTGGTTTGAGAGAGCGACCAGCCACACTGGAACTGAGACACGGTCCAGACTCCTACGGGAGGCAGCAGTGAGGAATTTTCCGCAATGGGGGAAACCCTGACGGAGCGACGCCGCGTGTGGGAAGAAGGCCTTCGGGTCGTAAACCACTGTCGAAGGGGACGATATTGACGGTACCCTTGGAGGAAGCCCCGGCTAACTACGTGCCAGCAGCCGCGGTAAGACGTAGGGGGCAAGCGTTGTTCGGAATTATTGGGCGTAAAGCGCTCGTAGGCGGATCGTAAGTCGGTGAAGAAAGACCTCGGGCTCAACTCGAGGGAACGGCATCGATACTATTGGTCTTGAGGCAATCAGAGGATGATGGAATTCCCGGTGTAGCGGTGAAATGCGTAGATATCGGGAGGAACACCAGTGGCGAAGGCGATCATCTGGGGTTGTTCTGACGCTGAGGAGCGAAAGCTAGGGGAGCAAACGGGATTAGATACCCCGGTAGTCCTAGCCGTAAACGATGGATACTAGGTGTAGGTGGTATCGACTCCATCTGTGCCGCAGTTAACACAATAAGTATCCCGCCTGGGGAGTACGGCCGCAAGGTTAAAACTCAAAGGAATTGACGGGGGCCCGCACAAGCGGTGGAGCATGTGGTTTAATTCGACGCAACGCGAAGAACCTTACCTGGGCTTGACATCCCGTGACATCCTAGGAGACTAGGTTTCCGCGCAACCGGACACGGAGACAGGTGCTGCATGGCTGTCGTCAGCTCGTGCCGTGAGGTGTTGGGTTAAGTCCCGCAACGAGCGCAACCCTTGTCGTGTGTTGGTCCACAAGATCTCTCACACGAGACCGCCGGTGACAAGCCGGAGGAAGGTGGGGATGACGTCAAGTCAGCATGGCCCTTACGTCCAGGGCTACACACGTGCTACAATGGGACGGACAGCGAGTCGCGAACCCGCGAGGGCAAGCTAATCTCTTAAACCGTTCCTCAGTTCGGATTGAAGGCTGCAACTCGCCTTCATGAAGTCGGAATCGCTAGTAACCGCAGATCAGCTACGCTGCGGTGAATACGTTCCCGGGCCTTGTACACACCGCCCGTCACGTCACCTGAGTTTAGTGTACCCGAAGCCGCCCGTGCAACCGCAAGGAGCAAGGCGTCTAAGGTATGCTAGGTAAGGGGGACGAAGTCGTAACAAGGTAGCCGTATCGGAAGGTGCGGCTGGATCACCTCCTTTCTAAGGAGTACATGCTAGTTGGTTCACGCTCTGCGTGAAAGCAACTAGCGTAGTACATTCTAAGTCGACCACAGACGATGCTATTGAAAACATCGACCATGACTGCGATCGCATCAAGGGGAAGTGATGGCCAAGGGATCTATCGGACTACGTGCTCGTATGGTCAGAGGTCATAGCACTGAACGGTTTCGACTCGTTCATGTATTTGCGGCTCCCGCAATGGGGGTCTACCGTCAACGGATCCGGTACGCCGGATTTTAGGTACTGCACTGTTCAGCTTTGAGGGAATGAACCTCTCGACGAGTTCGTCCTTCGCCAGCAACGGCGAATGACGACTCGAATCGATGAGTCCATTCGATCCTCATGATCTTTGAAAACTGTATAGAGAAGAACTTTCATGTGTCAAAACATGAGAGCGGCCGTCCTACGGCTACTTTCACGTGAATCAGTCGTTGGTGCAAGTTTGCGAAATTGCAATTTTGCGTAGTCGAAAATTAATAAGGGCACACAGGTGGATACCTTGGCTCCACAGGCGATGAAGGACGTGCAAAGCTGCGATAAGCATCGGGGAGCTGCTAAGAAGCGATGATCCGGCGATTTCCGAATGGGGCAACCCCTACGCCGTCATGGGCGTAGACTCCACGATGAATTCAATAGTCGTGAGAGAGCGTACCCGGTGAACTGAAACATCTAAGTAGCCGGAGGAATAGACATCAACCGAGATTCCCGTAGTAGTGGCGAGCGAACTGGGAACAGCCTAAACCGTTCATGTGCAAGCGTTCGGGCGTTGCATGATCGGGGTTGTACGACAACCATCTCAAAGCCGAATCTTCGAGCGCAAGTTACAAAATCGATCGATAGTAGAAGCCGGCTGGAAAGCCGCACCATAGAAGGTGATAGTCCTGTAGATAAAATCGTTCGATCTTGCGGCGTTGTTCGTGAGTAGGGCGGGGCACGAGAAACCCTGTCTGAAACTGGGAGGACCATCTTCCAAGGCTAAATATTCTGTGGAGACCGATAGCGTACTAGTACCGTGAGGGAAAGGTGAAAAGAACCCCCGGAGGGGAGTGAAATAGAACATGAAACCGTGTGCCTACAAACCGTGAAAGGCCAATGCGCAAGCAAGGCTAATCGCGTGCCTATTGAAGAATGAACCTGCGAGTTACTTGGTAACGGGCTTGGTTAAGGTGTTGAGCCGGAGCCGTAGCGAAAGCGAGTCTGAATAGGGCGCTTTGTCCGTATGCAGTAGACCCGAAACCGAGCGATCTATCCATGAGCAGGGTGAAGCATGATTAACCTCATGTGGAGGCCCGAACCTGTTGTTGTTGAAAAAACATTGGATGACTTGTGGATAGGGGTGAAAAGCCAATCGAGCTCGGAGATAGCTGGTTCTCCCCGAAATAGTTTGAGGACTAGCGTTACGCGTTAACCCTTGGGGGTAGAGCACTGACAGGGCTAGGGGTCTTACCGGATTACCGAACCCCATCAAACTCCGAATACCGAGGCGTACTTCGTAGCAGTCAGACAGTGGGGGATAAGCTCCATGGTCAAAAGGGAAACAGCCCAGATCAACAGCTAAGGTCCCTAATATATGCTCAGTGGTAAAGGAAGTCTCGTCGCATAGACAACTAGGAGGTTGGCTTAGAAGCAGCCACCCTTAAAAGAGTGCGTAATAGCTCACTAGTCGAGTGATGGGGCGCCGAAAATGTAACGGGGCTCAAGCATATAACCGAAGCTTTGGGATTAGTTAAACTAATCGGTAGGGGAGCGTTGTGGCGTAGGCTGAAGCACGACCGTGAGGACGTGTGGACGAACCACAAGTGCGAATGCAGGTATAAGTAGCGATAAATGCGGGTGAGAACCCCGCACGCCGGAAGTCTAAGGTTTCCTGAGCAACGTCAATCGTCTCAGGGTGAGTCGGGAGCTAAGCCGAGGCTGAGAAGCGTAGGCGATGCACAAGCAGTTCATATTCTGCTACCACCGATGACCGTTTAGATCTCTTTCGAACACTGTCGAACGACGATCGCTCGATTATAGAGCGATCGTTTTTAGTTGTTCGGTAGTGAGAGTCTATGAAATGAAGGGATGACGCAGGAGGATAGGTCAGCGCCCGGATGGATGTGTGCGTTTAAGCTGGTAGGCCGTAACGTAGGCAAATCCGCGTTGCAACGCCGAGAAGCGAATACGAGGCTCTTTACGAGCCGAAGTGACTGACTCCACGCTGCCAAGAAAAGTCTCTAGTTAGGATCATAGGTGCCCGTACCGTACACCGACACAGGTAGACTGGCAGAGCATGCTAAGGCGACGAGAGAATCCCTGTTAAGGAACTCGGCAAATTGACCCCGTAACTTTGGGAGAAGGGGTGCCACCTTCGGTGAAGTGTTTACCACGTAAGCTGAGGGTGGTCGCAGAGAATAGGTCCAAGCGACTGTTTAACAAAAACACAGGTCTCTGCGAATGCGAAAGCAGACGTATAGGGGCTGACTCCTGCCCGGTGCTGGAAGGTTAAAAGGAGAGGTTAGCGCAAGCGAAGCTGCGAATTGAAGCCCCAGTAAACGGCGGCGGTAACTATAACCGTCCTAAGGTAGCGAAATTCCTTGTCGGGTAAGTTCCGACCTGCACGAATGGAGTAACGACTTGGACACTGTCTCAATGGGGAACTCGGCGAAATTGCAGTACCAGTGAAGATGCTGGTTACCCGCAGCAGGACGGAAAGACCCCATGAAGCTTTACTGTATCCTGATCTTGGGTTCTGAGATTGTCTGTACAGGATAGGTGGGAGTCGATGATCCAGCGGCGCTAGTCGTTGGGGAGACAACGTTGGGATACCACCCTGATAGTCTTGGGATTCTAACTAGCGGCCGTAATCCGGTCGTAGGACAGAGTCAGGTGGGCAGTTTGACTGGGGCGGTCGCCTCCTAAAGAGTAACGGAGGCGCCCAAAGGTTCCCTCAGAACGGTCAGAAACCGTTCGTACAGAGTGCATAGGCATAAGGGAGCTTGACTGCGAGACGGACAGGTCGAGCAGGTGCGAAAGCAGGGCTAAGTGATCCGGCGGTTCCGAATGGAAGGGCCGTCGCTTATCGGATAAAAGCTACTCCGGGGATAACAGGCTTATCTCCCCCAAGAGTCCACATCGACGGGGAGGTTTGGCACCTCGATGTCGGATCGTCGCATCCTGGGGCTGTAGTAGGTCCCAAGGGTTGGGCTGTTCGCCCATTAAAGCGGTACGCGATCTGGGTTCAGAACGTCGTGAGACAGTTCGGTCCCTATCCGCTGTGGGCGTAGGAAGTTTGAGGGGCGTGGACTCTAGTACGAGAGGACCGAGTCGAACGAACCGCTGGTGAACCGGTTGTCCCGCCAGGGGCATAGCCGGGTAGCTATGTTCGGATCAGATAAGTGCTGAAAGCATATAAGCACGAAACTGACCCCAAGATGAGACTTCAATCCCGTAAGGGTGAAGAGTCGTGGTAGACCACCACGTTGATAGGCCGGGGGTGGAAGCACTGCAAGGTGTGGAGCTGACCGGTACTAATCAGCTCGGAAATTTAAAACTACGCCAATCGCTCAGTGTTTGGCACTGGAAGTTCTTCTCTGTACAGCTTTCTCGACCGCGATCGACTTGAGTTCAGGCTCGTCATCGCGGTTCGAGGATCAAGTTTCTGGCGTCCATAGCGGCGGGGTCCCACCCGTTCCCATCCCGAACACGGCAGTTAAGCCCGCCAGCGCCAATGATAGTCGGACCGCAGGGTCCCTCGAAAGTAGGTCGGCGCCAGATTTAATAGACAAAAAGCCCGCAGGCAGAAATGCCGCGGGCTTTTTGCTTTTACTGGCCGCGATATGGCTGGGTTGGCCGGACGCGGTAGATCGCGCCGGTTTCATCATCGGCAACGAAGAGCGAGCCGTCGGGGCCGACGGTGATTCCGGTCGGACGGCCGGTGCGTTCGTTCGATCCGCCTTCCTGATAGCCGCCGACGAATTCCGTCCACTGCGTCGTAGGGTCGCTCCAGTTCACGGGGCGCGCCGGCGTGTCGCCGTGCATCGCCACGAAGACGACGCGAGGCGGCATGTAGCCGCTCAGACCGCTTGACGGCCCGTGCCACGACCCATGAAGCGTGACGAAGGCGCCGCCGCGATATTGCTGCGGAAATGAGTACTTCCCATGCGGCGCGAGAGGATAGAAGACGGCGCCTACGGGCGTTTCGTACGCGGGGAAAACCACACGCGGAACGGCTGCCGATGCGCAAGAGCCCGGCCATGACGGCGTGTGTTGTCGATTCTCGTAGCAGCTCGGCCAGCCGTAGTCGGCCGGCGCCGCGTGCGCGGAGACGTCGTCGAAGATTTCGTATGGGTGCCCGACTGGAAGATCGTCGACGCCGGCGACGCCGGTCCAGACGGAATTCGTCGCCGGATTAACGGTAAGCGCGATCGGATTGCGAACGTGCACGGCAAACGGCGACGTCCTTTTCGTGGCGGGATCGATTCGCTGAATCGAGGCGCGCGTTTCGTCGGTCTCGCGACATGCGTTGCACGAAGATCCGACGCTCGCGTAGAGACTTCCGTTTGCGAAAGCGACGCTCGTCGTCGAGTGTCCTCCGGCGCCGCCGGTTCGAACGCTTGCAAGTTTCTCGGGCGCATCTTTCGCGGCACGTTCGCCGGTATGATACGCGAGCGCGTAGACGCCTAGTTCCGTTCCGACGAATAAACGTCCGTCTGCGAGCGCGACGCCGGCCGCGGGCGCGCTGTCGAAATGCGCGTATACTCGCGGCGTTCCCGCGCTGCCGCCGGCGTTCGGAACGACGTACACGTCGGAACCGCCTGTGCCTACGATGAGATCGCCGTTCGGCGCTGCAGCAAGTTCGCGCGCGCCGTCGACAGTTGCGATTCGCTCGATCGTAAACCCGTTCGCCACGCGCGGCGTACCGGCCGCGCGACCCTCCGGCGCGCACGCCGCGACGGCGGCGCAGAAGAAGACCAGGGAAAGTGGGCGCATTACGTCGGCGCCGGGTTGGGCGTCGGCATGCCGCCACCGCCGGACGGCCCGGTTACGATTTCGGGGGCTCATGCACTCGTCGTACCCCGGTTGTTTGCAGGGCTACGGTCTGATTCGATAGATCGCCGAGGCCGCGTCGTCGGCAACGAACACGCTGCCTTTCGATCCGACGGTGATGCCGGTCGGACGTCCGTTCCGGGTGGTGCAGCTCGTTTGGAAGCCACGGACGAACGACGTATATTGCGCGGTCGGATCGCTCCAGTTTACGGAGATCCGAGGCGTGTCGCCGTTCATCGCGACCGCGTCGACTTCGGGTGCATATCCGCATCCGTTTGCGTCCGTATGCCAAGAACCGTGACTCGTTACCAGCAAGTCACCGCGATACTGTTGCGGCAATGCGTATGCACCCGCCGGATTTTGCGGATAAAAGGCCACTCCAACATGCGTGATGTAGGCGGGGAACTCCACGAGCGGCTGCACCGTCGCGTTGCAGTTCGACGGAGCGCCCGGACCGCTGTTGTATAAGTGATGATTCTCTTCGCAATACGGCCACCCATAATCGGCTACGCCGTCGACCTGGTGCGCGGTAACGTCGTCGACGAACTCGTAGGGATGTCCGGCCGGCAACGAATCCTGTCCCGCAACGCCGGCCCAAAGATGATTCGTGACTGGATCGACGGCGAGCGCGATGGCATTACGAATGCGCTTTGCAACGAGCGTCATCCCCGAACCGTCGCGATTCATTTTCCAGATTGCAGCGCGCGTCGGGTCCGTTTCGCCCGTGCAACCGTTACACGAAGAGCCCATGCTCGCATACAGCGTTGATCCTTGCACGGCGACCGACGTCGTGATGTGCACGTCGTCCGGCGGCGTGGCCAAGGCGCCGGTTCGCACCGAAGCAATCTGCGTAATGCTTCGCGCCGTAAGATCGCCGTCGTTGTACGGAATAGCCCACACGTGATATTCGCTGCCGACGAATATCGTGCATGACGACGGATCGAATGCGACGCCGTCCGCATTGGCGTCGCCGATCGTCGCAAAGACGCTCGGAGCACCCGCGGCATGGGGTCCTTCGGCATTTGGCACGATGTAGACGCTGTTACGATTTGTGCCGACGAGCAGATCGCCGTTCGGCAATGCCGCGAGCTCGCGCGCGGATGGGACGCTTGCAATCGTTTGAATTGTTAAGCCTGACGGCACGGTGAGCGCCGGCGCAACCGGCGTGATGCCTGCGCTCGACGTTGAAGCGGTGGAACCGGTGCACTGCGTATGCACTGGCGGCGCCGATGCGCTCGGCGAGACCGCGGTTCCGGGATTCGAACCGCCGGAAGCACCCCCGCCGCCACCGCACCCGTTTGCGGCGAAGGCAACGATGCAGAGGTACGGCAACGAGCGCAAGAGATTCATGACGGCACCATTGGTGAAGCTTTTACGACGCGTTCGAATTCGCGCGCGAACGCCTGCGCGGATAGCGTAGTTTGCGCCGCGATTTTCGAGAGCTGCGGTTCCTCGAGGTCGTGCGGTTCGAGCCGCACCATGTAATCGCGCGCGACCGTAAATGCTTCGGCGTGCACGTCGACGTTGCGCGTGCGAATGCGGCCCGTTTGCGGATCCAGCAGCTCTTCGAGACGCAAAGGATGGACGCGGCCGCCCGAGAGCGCGATCAACGCGCCGCTACCGCCGCCGAGCAAATAACGCACGGCGCCGTATCCGAGCGTGCGCGTGTAGTCGACGTCGAACGCGACGGGCTTCGCGCAGCGCAATTCGTAGCCGATATCTTTTGTTAGGACGGTTGCTTCGATTCCGAGTTCCGCAAGGCGTTCGCGCACTCCGTCGCGCACGAGCGTGCCAATCGGAACGTCGGCCAAGCGCACGTGGCCGTATGCGTCGCGCGCCACGTTCTCGAGGGACGCCAGCGCATCCGCGGAGACTCTCTCGATGATTCCTTCCGCAACGACGGCGACGCCGTGATCGCGCCCTTGCGCGCGTCGTTTCACGATCGAACCCACGAGCGTGTCGACGACGAGATTCAAATCGAGCTCGCCGTTCGGAAACTCTTCGGGAATGACCGCGATGGTCGCGCCGGCGGCCTTGCACATGCCGAGTGCAAGGGATCCGGCTTTACGGCCCATCGAAACGACGATGTACCAGCGAGTCGTCGTGCGCGCATCTTCCAACAGGCTTTCGATGATCTGCGCGCCTACCGATCGCGCCGTCTCGAAGCCGAATGTTGGCGCATTGTCGGGCAGCGGCAGATCGTTATCGATCGTCTTCGGAACGGTGGCAACGCCAATGCGCCCCTTCGTCCGTTCGGCGATTCGCGTGGCGCCGAACGTGGTGTCGTCGCCGCCGATGCACACCAGGTAACGAACGCGCAACGCCTCGAGCGCGCGCACGCAATTTCCAAGCGTCTCCTCGCTCTTTGCCGGATTCGTTCGCGACGTGCGCAAAATCGAACCGCCGCTCGTATGAATTCGGGAAACATCATCGATCGTGAGCGGAACGGTCTTCGGCGGAGTTCCGGCTGCGAGATCGCGATAACCGTCGTAGATGCCTACGACGTTCAATCCGCGATTGACGGCTTCGATTGTGGCCGAAGCAATCACGCCGTTGATTCCGGGAGCCGGGCCTCCCCCGACGAGTATTGCGAGAGTATCGCTCATAACGGGAAGAATCCACGGGTCTATGGAGCTTTCCTACGCCGCCGTCTGCTTCGATCTCTTCGGAACGCTTGTTGAGGAGGACGGGCATCCGATTGCCGGAGCGCGCGACGCGCTCTTAGCCGTGCCACGAGACCGATGTGCCATCGTAACATCGTGCGGACTACAGTTTGCCCGGATTCTTTTGCGAACGGCGCAATTGCCAGAGCCGCCGATTGTCGTCGCTTCCGAAAACGTAGAGCATGGAAAGCCGGCGCCTGACGGCTATGCGTTGGCGGTCGAGCGCCTGGGCGTTGAGCCCGGCTCGGTGCTCGCACTGGAGGATAGCCGGCACGGCATCACCGCGGCGCGAGCGGCCGGACTCGACGTAATCGGCGTGCTTGCCGGACGGCCGCCTTCATACGCACAAGAGGCGCTCTACACCGTAGAACGCCTCTCGGACATAAGCTGGGCCCGCACCGATGCGGGAGCTATCGTCGTGCGGTTTTAGGCGGGTGAAGCGGTCGGAGCCGGTTCAGCGCGGCGTTCGCGCATTTGGCTCATGTTCTGCTTGACTTGGGCCTGTTGGTCGGGCGTGAGCACGTTCATGATCTGCTCGCGCAGCGCTTTGCGACCGGCGGGATCCGGGGCAGTTCCCTGCGGATGCTTGTCGCGGTATTGCTGTGTGAGCTGATGCACTTGCGTGCGCTGTTGATCGGTCAGATTGATGCCTTTGAGCATGCGCATCATTCCGCCGTGATGATGGCGTCCCGTTTGGGTGGAAGACGCCGGCGGCGCTTGCGTGGGGGCCTGTTGCGCGCAACCTGCGACCGGGAGAGCCATCGCCAAAGCGAAGGCCCCCGATAGGAGTATGGGAGAGAGTTTCATGACTAAATCGTATTCTTCCGTGGCTGCAAAGGTGTGAATCGTCGATTAAGGGCGGTGAAAAATTTCATGAGAGAGCCGGTTGCATATACCGAGTACCTTACTATCACGACAAAACAGCGGTACGAAATACTCGATATTACCGACGCAGTCGAGCACGTTTTGAAAGCTTCCGGGCTTTGGGACGGCTATATTCTGGTCAGTACGATGCACATCACGTCGAGCATCTTCGTAAACGACCACGAATCAGGACTTTATCAGGATATTTTGCAGTGGCTCGAAGAACTCGCGCCCGCAAAACCCGGCTATAAGCACCACCTCACCGGTGAAGACAATGCCGACGCGCATTTGAAACGCATGCTCTTGGGACACCAAGTGTTGGTTCCCGTAACCGACGGTCGTGTCGATTTCGGAACGTGGGAACGCGTGCATTACGGCGAGTTCGACGGTCAACGCCAAAAGCGCATTTTGTTGAAAGCGCTCGGCTTTTCGAAAGACCAATAGCGCCGAAAAAAGACCGCCGCGAAACTCGCGACGGTCGATGTTTGTTCTCGTGCTGAATACGAGCGGCTAACGCGGTTTGATTGCCACGGCCCTCACACTTTCGGATGCTTGCGATTCGAAGCGCTTGAAGTTTTCGTAGAAGAGTTCGGCGACTTTGCGCGCCTGCTCGTCGTACGCGGCTTTATCCGCCCACACTTGGCGAGGATTTAGTACCTCGCTGGGCACGTCGGGAACGCTCTTCGGAACCATCAGGCCGAAGAACGGCTCTTCTTCGAAATCCTTTGGTATGCGGCCCTCGATCGCGGCATTGACCATTGAGCGCGTATGCGCGATCGACATGCGTTTGCCCACGCCGTACGGACCGCCGGACCAGCCGGTGTTCACAAGCCAGCACTCGACTTCGTGTTCGTCGATCTTCTTGCCGAGCAGCTTGGAGTAAACCGTCGGATGGTGCACCATGAACGGCGCGCCGAAACACGTCGAGAACGTGGCTTGCGGTTCGGTAACGCCGCGTTCGGTGCCGGCGATCTTCGCCGTGTAACCGGAGAGGAAGTGGTACATCGCTTGCTCGCGCGACATCTTCGAGATCGGCGGCAGCACGCCGAACGCGTCGGCGGTGAGCATGATGATGGTCTTCGGGTGGCCGCCTTTGCTGCCCGGAACGATGTTCGGAATGAACTCGAGCGGATACGCCGAGCGCGTGTTCTCGGTTTTTGCATCGGAATCGACGTCGAGGGCGCGCGTGTGTTCGTCGTATACGACGTTTTCGAGCACGGTCGAGAAGCAGTTCGTCGCCGCCCAGATCTCCGGCTCGGCTTTCGGCGAAAGGTGAATCACCTTCGCGTAGCAGCCGCCTTCGATGTTGAAGACGCCGTCGGAAGACCAGCCGTGTTCGTCGTCGCCGATGAGCGGACGGTGCGGATCCGACGAGAGCGTCGTCTTGCCGGTTCCGGAAAGGCCGAAGAAGATCGCGACATCCTGATCTTTATTGCCGACGTTGGCCGAGCAGTGCATCGAAAGCGTGTCGCGCAGCGGCAGCAGGTAGTTCATTACGGTGAACACCGACTTCTTGATTTCGCCGGCGTAACGCGTGCCGCCGATGAGAATCATGCGGCGTTTGAAGTTCACCAAAATGAACGTCGAGCTGCGCGTTCCGTCGCGCTCCGGATCTGCTTCAAAGAGCGCTGCGTCGACGACCGTGAACTCCGGCATGAAGTTCGCTTCCGGCTTCTCCGGCGTGATGAACAGATGGTGCGCGAAAAGATTGTGCCACGCGAACTCGCTGTAAACGCGAATCGGAACTCGGAATTTCTCGTCGGCGCCGACATAGCAGTCCAGCGAATACACGTCGCGTTCGGAAAGATACGCCTGAACTTTGTCCAGGAGCGCATCGAACACGGCTTCGTCGACCGGGCGGTTCGTGTCGCCCCAGTCGATGTAGTTTTCGCTCGAGGGCTCTTTTACGAACGCTTTGTCCTTCGGCGAGCGCCCGGTGTGCGGACGAGTATCGACGATGAACTGCCCATCTTGTCCTAGCACGCCTTCGCCGCGACGAAGCGCATGTTCGATCAACTCGGGAGGCGTCAAGTTCTCCCAAAGATTCGCGGCTTTGATTTTCTCAGGAACGGTAAGAATGGTCTGATCCCTCGTAGATAAGTGGCGCCGAGAAAGTAACAATCTTTTTCACCTCCGCACACCGCGCCTGCATGCAGGCCCTCCGTAAAATAGCTTCCAATGCACGCCCCATGTCGAAGCGTTCCCACCTAGGCCTAGCCGCTTTCCTTACGGCCCTGCTGGCTTTATCGCAGCCGGCGCAGGCGGTTCTCCCCTTTCACTTCGGAGTATTCCCAAGCGGAGCGCTTGACGGAATAACCGACGTCCCGGGCGTCCTCGTCTCTCATGTGACAAAAGTCGAGGGTTCGAGCATCCGCACCGGCGCGACCGCGATTCTTGCCCAATGCCGACCCGTGGAATCACAAGGTTTCGGCCGCTGAGTTCGACTTCAACGGCAACGGCGAAATGACCGGGAGCCATTGGGTGAACACCGCGGGGTACCTGGAAGTCCCAATCGTACTCACAAACACCCTAAATGTAGGATTGGCAGACGACGGCGTTATCGATTGGCTGATCCGCCGGCACCCTGAAATCGGGCGCACCGACGACGTTCCGCTGCCCGTCGTCGCCGAATGCGACGACCAAATGCTCAACGACATTCAGGCGCGCGCAGTCCATCAGTCCGACGTGGCCGCGATGTTGAACGCGGCCTCCGGCGGACAGTTTGCCAGAGGCAGCGTCGGGGCGGGCACCGGCATGCGCGCATTCGGTTTCAAGGCCGGCATCGGATCGGCGTCTCGCGTGTTGCCGGCAAGACTCGGCGGTTATCACGTCGGCGTGCTCGTGAACGACAACACCGGAAGCTCGCGTGACGCATTGACGATCGTCGGCGTACCGGTTGGGCGCAAATTGCGTAACGAAGAACAGATGACGTATCCGAAACGCATTTCGGAAGCGTCGTTGCGCGGGCGCATGGAGTCCGGAAGCATCATCATCGTGATCGCAACGGACGCCCCCTTGGACAATCGCCAATTGCGCGCCATTGCGCTGCGCGCCGGCTTGGGCATGGGCCGCACCGGCCTCACGTCGGACGTTGGAAGCGGCGATTTATTTCTCGCCTTTTCGACGGGCTACGTGTTCGAACGGACGAGCAGCTACGACGTCGTCGCACCTGCAAAACGAATCGTTGAGGACGACGCGACGCTGAACTCGCTCTATCGTGCGACGGCCGAGGCGACGCAGGCCGCGATTTACGACGCGCTGTTCGAAGCAAAAACCACGACGGGGCGAGGCGGTTCGGTGGTGTACGGTTTGCCCGACGCTCGCGTTATGCAGATGCTGCAAAATGCCGGCGCGCTTTCGCCGTGAGCTTTATCGAGACGGAGCGCCTGCTGCTTCGCACGTGGATGCTACCGTCGGATCTGGATGATGCCGTCGAGCTCTTCACCGACGAGGACTCGCAGCGTTTCTACATTCGCGGCTCGCTGAAACCCGAGAATGTTTCCGCGTACGTGCAACGTCTCGTCGAAAAAGACGAGCGCGAGGGATTCGGCGTTTGGCCGGTCATCGAAAAAGAGTCGCACTCGCTCGTTGGAGCGGCGGGTTTATCACGCGTTGCCGATCTGGGCGGCGACGTTGAGGTTGAGTGGGTCTTCAAAGCTGCGTCCCGCGGAAAGGGGTATGCGAAAGAAGCGGCGCGGGCAGTCCTGCAGTACGCGTTCTCGCATGCGGGCATCTCGCGCGTTTGCGCGTTGATCGATCCCGGGAACACTGCCTCCATTACGATTGCAAACCGGTTGGGCATGCGCTTCGATCGCGTAGTGCGCGCCTACCGCCGTGATTTGCTGCGTTACACATCGGAGGCGCCATGAAGATAGTTCTCGGAACGGTCGGTCACTTTTCGCTTGCGGTAAAAGATCCCGACGCAGCTGCCAAATGGTGGAACCGCATCTTCGATCTCAAGGAAATCTTCCGCTCGGAAGATTACGTCGGGCTGTCAAACGACCATGTTACCATTGTGTTTCATCGCGGAAAGCCGTCGCCGGAAACGCTCGACCACATGTCTTTTCACCTTCCCGACATGGACGCGTTGCGCGAGGCGCTCGCAGAACTGAAGAAGCATCACGTCGAGCTAGAAGATCCCGGCGACGAAATCGGGCCGGAAGCGCCCGGCTCAAAAAACATGGGGCTATGGTTTCACGATCCCGACGGCTACCGTTGGGAATTATCGGTTCAGGGCGGCGTCTCTCGAAAATAGCAATCCTTACCGGTTGCGCTTCACTTCATCCGGTGTCACTAGCGGACCGTTGTTCCCCCAGGACGTCCGTTCGTGGTCGATGACCGCGGCGATTTGTGCGTCGGTCAACTGGGCGAAAGGCGGCATTTGCGCCGCATAATGCGCTCCGCCGATCGTCTTGCCGCTCAATCCATGAAGCACGATTTTTACGTGCGCGTCGGCGCCGGCGCCGTTAACGACGGGATCGGCGGCAAGCGGTGGAAACGTTCCCGGAACGCCGGCACCGCTCTCTCCGTGACACGATTGGCAATTCGCCGCGTACGTTTGTGAGCCGAGCGACGCGTAGTCGAATGCTGCGACGTTTTTGCTCCCGAGTGCGGGATTCTTGGCGGCGGGCGCCGCGACCGCAGGCGCGGCCGCTTGAGAAGCCGGCGCATTTGCGGCGGCTAGCGCGGGATTGGCCGCATAGGTCGGCGTTTTCGCAAAGGCTTCGGGAGTTTTCATATACTCGATGCCGTACCACGCAGCCCACGTCGCGATGATTGCGAAGAAAACCCACGTCCAAACCGGAACGGGGCCTTCGGATTCGGCGCGCACGGGGTCGAATGGCTCGTCCGAGCCGAATGCGTTGACGTTTACCTCGATCTCGCCGCGCACGCGCGAGCCTGGGCGCAAACCCGTTACCGTAATTCCGGGGCCGTTTGCGACGGTGAAGGGAATCCGCCGCATGCCGATGTGGCCGACGGCGTCGACGGCTTGGATTCGGAGCGAGTGCTCGCCGTCGGGAAGCGTCGTCGTATCGAGCCGGAATACGGCGGGCGGTTTATACGTGGCAAACGGCTCGCTTTCGTCGTCGAGAAAGAGCGTAATCGAAACGGGCTCGTTCGGCGTCAGTCCCAGATCTTGCATCATCGATCGTCTTTGAGAATCAGATGTTTCGGGTGATCGGCACGACGTTCGCCCGGACGAATCGTCCAGTACGCTGCGGCGCCGATCGTCCAGAGCGTCGCAACGGTGCCTACGATTACGGCGAGCCAACCGAAAACGTCGCCATGAGCGGGCTGCATGGAGGCGCCGTTCATGGCGACTTGCTCGCTGTAAGCGATACTTGTTTCAACGACTTCAGGTATGCGACCAAGTCGCGCACGTCGGCCGTCGTAACGACGACTCCGTGAGCCGGCGCAAATCCGGCCGGGACCGAAACAATGGTGTCTTCCGGATCTGCTTTGGCCTTCACGGCGAACAGCCACGGGTACGGAGGCATGATCGACGCGCTAACGACGGATCGCGGATTCCAAAGGTGCAAATACTGCCACACTTCGCTAGGCTGGCGTGCGCCGATGTTGCTCAGATCGGGCCCGGTGCGTTCCGTTCCCAACAGTTGGGGCGTTGAATAAGCGTAGTCGCCGGCGATCGACGGCCGCCCGAAAACCAGGTCTTGCTGAAGCGGCCGGACGTTCTGGGTGTGACAGTACGCACAACCTTCGCCGACGTAAATTTCGCGGCCGTGTTGTTCTTGCGGAGTGAGCGGGCGCAATCCCGGCGCCGGTGCGCTTTGCGAAAGGACGAGGCCGGGTACGACGCCCATCAACACGGCGAACGTTCCGTAAATGAGCGCGCACGCCGCAACCAAACTCCACACATTGTTCATGCCGCGATTCATGCTTGAACCGCCGTCTTACGCGCCGGCGTTTCCCATTTTGCGCTCACTCCCGCGGAGCCGAGCGTCATGAGGAACACGTTGTACGCGAAAATGATGTGCGCAAGAAACATCAGCGAACCTGCAACCGCGCGGCCGGCCCAGTACGGCGCCGCGGCGTCGACCGACGCGATGAATGGATTGCCGGCGGCCCACGTAAGGCCTTGAACCGTTCCGGCAACGGATAACGAAAGGACGTAAAACGTCACGCCGATAGTCGCAAACCAAAAGTGCAGACCCGTTGCGATGCGGTTGGGCTGTTTGCCCGTCGCGCGGGGCAACAGCGCGTAAATTCCGCCCCATGCAAGGAACGTGATGAATCCGTACATCGTGGCATGCGAATGGCCGACGGTGTAGTTTGTGAGGTGCCAAATCGCCTGAAGGCTGCGAAACGCCTCAACGGTTCCTTGCGTCGAGCCTAAAAAATAATACGCGACGCCGACGACGATGAATGGCAGTGCGTAAGAGCGCCGAATGGCTTCGCCGTGGCCGCGCATCGTTAGCACGAAGTTTGCCGTTCCCGCCCATACCGGCACCAGCATGCCGACGCTGAACACGATCGCGAGCGTCTGAAACCACCACGGCAACGGCGTGTACAAATAGTGATGGGCGCCGATCACGGGATAAAAAACGAGATTCGTCCAGAACCCGAGAACGCCAAGCGCATACGAATAGATCGGCCGGTTTAGTAACTTCGGTAGGACATAGTACGTAACGCCGAGCGCTAAGAACGTAAACCACATTCCGACGGCGTTGTGCATGAAGTACGCCTGCACGGCGACCTGGCCCATCCCGTTCTGATACGTTGGAATGAAGGCGACGATGCTCAAAATGAGCGTAAAGATAAAGCCGCCGATGGTATACCAGTTGGAGATGTAGATCTCGCGTTCCACGCGCTCTGCAACGGTGCGGACGACCGTCAAGCCGCTCAAGAAAACCCCGCCGAGAAACAGTAGCTTCACCCACCACACCCACTCGCGGTACTCTTGATCGCCGTAATTGATCCCCAGGTCGAGCGTGATGGTTCCACACACCGCGGCGAGATTGTACAAGATGAGACTGAGCCACGCGAGCCGTTTGCCTGCGATTGGAATCCCGGAAGTGCGCGCCGCAACGTAAATGGCCGCGCCCGAAAGCGCTATCGAGGCCCAGCCATAAAACGTCCCGTTCGTGTGAATCGCGCGCAGGCGGCCGAAAGAGAGGAATGGGCTAGCCGCCCAGTCCGGATACGGAAATTTGAAGCTGAGCAAGAGCCCAACGGCTGTCGTGAGCAGCAGCCAGAAGGTAGCTGTCACGACGAATGACGAGAGGATCGCGACATCTTCGGGTTCCACGCTGTCACGTGTAATCGCACTCGTCATAACACGATTATTTTGCTCGTTTACAGGCGGATTTTGCAAGCGGCCTGCCGTGCGGCGGCGAGTATCAGGCGCGCATTGCTAAAAGGGCAACGTGAGCCATCGTTAGCGGATTTTTGTTAACCTCGAACGCACAGAGCGCGCGCCCGATGTTCGCAGCCATGCTGTTGGTCACGAACCAGGGCGGCTTTGGCAACAAGGTGTTGCCGTAGCCTGAAAAGCTTCGTGGAAACGGGGCAAATGGCGCGTAGATTACGGATTTCTCGGAGCGCGAGAAGAGATGGCTGTTGTGAACCACGCCCGTTCCGCTTTGGATGTCGTTCTGCATGTGTCCGGGATAGGCGCCCCAAGGCGTTTCGCAGATGAAATAGCCGACGCCCGTCCACGCATTCACGCCGATACAGCCGTAGCGTAATCCGGCGACGGCATCATCGACGTCGCTTTCGTAGTCACGCATGGTTTTCGGATGCACGATGAGGTTGGCGCCAAGCGTACCCCACAACGATTCGTTCGCAAAGCGAACGGCGGCTTTGAGATACGTACTGGTGTCGCCGGTCAGCGATTTAACGGCGAGGACGCTGCCAAACGCCTCGTCGCGAAATGCCACGTTCGTTTCGTCATCTGCGCCAACCGCTATGATGGTTCGCGGCACGAACCCGTCGCTGCTGCGGCCGTAGCGTTGGACGTTTGCAGCGCTGCCGGCAAGACGTTCTTGCCGCGCGGCCGCGCCGGGATAGTACGCCGGACGGTCCGCGAGCTCTCGCATGACGCGGGCGATCTCGTCGAGCAGCCGCTGCGTTCCGGGCCACTCCGACGGCACGACGAGCACTTGCGAAGCGATGCAGTTGAATCCGCCGTTGTGCAATTTCTGCGTGACGATATTTTGCGCTTGAAACGCGAAGTCGGCCTCACTCCACGATCCCGGAACGACGATCGTGGGGCTCACGTTCCCGAGTTCGCTCGAAATCGGTTTGCGCAGCAACGGCTCGTTACGCGCCTTGCGTTCCACACCTTCCGGTCCGCCGCCGAAAACGATCGCATCGAACGTCTTGTCGCTGCCGGTGATGTGAATTTCGTCGACGCCCGGGTGGTTCGTGAGATACTTTCCGGCTTCAGCGCCTCCATACGCGAAACGCAGATACCCGCCATCGACGAGCGGTTTCAACGCCGCTTCGAAGATCGGGCCGAGATACTCGTTGACCGGATTCATTTTCAGAATGCAAACAGCGCCGTCGGCGACCAGTTTGTACAGCACGTCGAGCGGAGCGATAGACGAAATGTTGCCGGCGCCCAGCACGAGCGCCACGAGCGGCTCCCGGCTCTTGTCGCGATACCAAATGCCGAGCGTTTCGGGCAGCGTCTGCCTCGTCACGCCGCGTTCCATCCAAACTTCGGCGCGGATACCGTTGAGCAGCACTTTGTCGTAGAACGAAACCGGGTAGACGTCGGCGACAAGCTGGCCGTCCGCGCGTTCGCGGAGGCGGCTTTTCGGCAGCTGGGGAGCGCCGGTTCGTGCGATGTCCCTCAGCGTGGCAATATACCGGTTGAGCGCGTAGAGGACCGCCCACGGGCCGGAAATCCATTCCTCGCCCTCCAGCGGTGTCCCGGCAACGCCTTTCGCGCGGGAGCCCGCTTGCGCCCAGCGCCCGGCTTCCGTCGCCACGCTCCGGCGGACGGCGGCCAGCAATTCCGCTTTGCGCCCCGGCGAAAGCGCGATCCAGCGACGCGCGCCTTCCCGCAACTCTTCGAGGTCGCGATCGATGGTGAGGGTCGGAACGGCAGCGGTGGTCATTGGCAACCGATGGATTCGACTTTCGTGTTACTATCCCGTGGGAGGTCTATATGGCAAAGAAGAAGCGCCGGCGTTTGGCCGGCATCGTGCCTCGACTCGGGCCGCCCGTGAATCTCCGCCCCGGCGGGGTTCACGACTCGGCGAAAAAGTACGATCGCATACGAGAAAAAGCCGCTCTCCGGCGGGAAGCCGAGAGCGGCTTTCCGTTTTTGGGTACCATGTGACTTCGGAGGACGACATGGACAACTCTGCAGTAGAGCTTTGGGTGCGTTTACGTGACGGCAAGAGCGTATGCGAGCGGTACAATCAACGGGAAATGGCCGAATTCGTTCGTCAGAACATGCTTGAGCGCATAAGCCACTCGATGCCGCTCGTGTGCTTCGACGGCGATCAAATCGAAATTCCAGCACAGAACGTGGACCGCATCGAAGTGGTGGTCCCGTACCAAGTAGTTTAAAGCAATTGCCGCCCTCCCGGGCGGCTTTTTTCAAGACGGTCCTCCGCTAAAGGGTTAGAATCGAAGCAGTTGGGAGGCTTCGAGATGCCCGACAGAATCAATCATCTCGCCGTTTGGGTCGCTGCCATCGCGTATTTCCTGTTCGGAGCCGTCTGGTATGACGTGCTCTTCGGACGCATCTGGGTGGCCCTCATGGCAAAGTACGGCGCGGCGGTGCCGGCCGGCTCGGCGTGGCTCTTCGTGGAGTCGTTCGTGCTGGGCTTGATCTTAGCGTATGGAACGGCCATCGCGTTGACGCGCCGCCCCGAGGATCAAACGCTTAGTCAAGGCGTCAGCTTCGCGATCTTCATGGGCGTCGTCGTATACGCGACGCAGTCGTTGAATCAAAGCTTGTATAGCGGCGTGCCGTTTGCTCTGTGGCTGCTGAATACCGGCTACGTCCTGATCGGCTTCGCGATCGTTGGGGCGATCGTCGGCGGTTGGAGACGGCACGTCCCGGCCGGCGCGACCAAATCCATCTAAAGCAGAAGAAGCGCCGGTGTGCGGCGCTTCTTCGTGGCGTTCGTTCTACCGGGAACTGACGGTTAGCTGATGAGCTCGCGCTCGACCATGATGGTGCGCGGGTCGATCAGGTGCTTGTTCAGGCCGAGTTTCTCCGGCGGCACGCCGAGCGCGAACGCGACGAGCTGCGGAAGATGGAACGTCGGCAGATCGGTGCGGCCCCAGCGCGCGGCCGCGTCTGCCTGGTAGCCGTCGAGCGCGAGGTGGCAGAGCGGGCACGGCGTGATCACGGCTTCGGCGCCGTGGTCTTTCGCCATGCGCATGTTCTGACCGACCATGTTGGCGGCGACGTTGTCTTTCTCGAGCTGGATGTGGAAGCCGCAGCAGCGCGTCTTGCCGGCGTAGTCGACGGCTTCGCCGCCGAGCGCCTCGATGACGTCTTCGAGTGAGTGCGGATTGCGCGCCGATTCCCAGCCGTTGACGTTCTCCGGACGGATGATGTGGCAGCCGTAGAACGGCGCAACCTTCAGGCCGTTGAGCGGACGCACGACCATCTTGCGCAGGTTGTCGAGCCCGATGTCGTCGATGAGCAGCCACAGCAGGTGGCGCACCATCACGCCGCCGTTGTACTTCGCGCCGAACTTGCCGAGGATCGAGTTCGCCTGGTTCATGCGCTCTTCGCTCTCGAGCAGTTCTTTGTTCGCCGCGCGCATGTGGCCGGTGCACGTCGAGCAGATCGTGATGACGTCGTCGAGGCCGAGCGCTTCGGCTTGCGCGTACGTGCGCGCGTTGAGCACGCGCGCGACGTCGCGGTTCGATGTCGTTGACGACCGACGCGCCGCAGCACGACGCCGCGGTGAGTTCGATCAGCTCGATGCCGAGTTTGTCGGCCAGCAGCATCGTCGAGTTGAAGAGCTCTTTGCACGACTCTTTGGCAACGCAGCCGGGGAAGAAGCCGTAGCGCTTCGTTTGCGCGCGACTTGCGACGGCTTGTGCGAGTCGATCGCGCGGTCTTCGGGGAGCAGAGTGGTAGCCATTAGCTGACCGGGACCTCCAGGGCTTCGAAAATGGTGCGGACTTCGTCGACTTTCGGAATCGGCTTGAGGAACGGCGGCGGCAGTTTGCCTTTCGCCGCCATGCGCAGGCCGAGCGGCGCGACCTTGAGCAGTCCGCGGATGTTGAAGCGGCCGACCGTGCCTTGAATGACTTCGGTCTCGTGCGAGCATGCCGGTCTGTTTGATCGTCTTCGCGACGACGAGCGCGTGACGCGGGCCGCGTTCGTTCATCATGACGCGGTCTTTGATCGCGCGCGCGCTTGACGTCGATGATGCGATCGTTCGGATCGACGTGCTTCGGGACAGTACGAGCACGCGTAGCAGTGCGCGCAGAGCCACAGGTAGTCTTCGCTGATCTGCGCGATGCGCTCTTTGCGCTTGCCGTCGCGCACGTCTTCGATGAAGCGGTACGCGTACGCGATCGCGGCCGGTCCGGCGAACGCCGGATCGACGCTGACGACCGGGCAGAGCGCGTAGCACGTCGCGCACATGATGCAGTTGGCGACGTCGACGAGTTTCTTCATGTCGTCGGGCGAGACGCGGCGTTCGGTCTCGTGATCGGAGTCTTTGTCTTTCGGCTGAAGGTACGGCTTGAGGCGCGTGTACTTGTCCCAGAACGGATCCATGTGCACGACGAGGTCTTTCATCGGCTGGAAGTTCGGCATCGGATCGACTGCGATCGACGCCGTCTTCGTCCATGCACGGTGTTGCACGGCGTCTTGCAGGCGAGACCGGTGACGCCGTTGATGTTCATCGAGCACGAGCCGCAGATCGCCGAACGGCACGAACGGCGGAAGCTGATCGATCCGTCGACTTCGGCCTTCGCGCGTTTCGAGCGCGTCGAGCACCGTCGTCGTTTCCGGAATGTCGACTTCGACGACGTCGCGATGCGGAATCGCGTCGATCGGCTTCGTCGAAGCGGAAGATATCGAGTTTAATGTTCGCCATCGTTTAGTACGTTCTCACCTGCGGCTCGAACTTGGTGATCGTGACGCCGCGCGAGTAGTCGAGTCGCGGCGTGCCGTCCGTCTTGGCGCCACGCAAGCGTGTGCTTCATCCAGTTCTCGTCGTCGCGTTCCGGGAAGTCGGTGCGCGACTTGCGCGCCGCGCGATTCTTTGCGGTTGAGCGCGCCGGTCGCGAGCGCGCAGCGCGGCGTCGATCAGGTAAGTCGGTTTCGAGCGTCGCCGACGAGATCGGTGTTGAACGTCGTCGACTTGTCCATCACGTAGACGCCCGCGTCGAACTCGCTTGCGAACGCGCGTCGAGCTCGTCGACGGCCGTTTGCCAGACCGCTGTTCGTCGCGGAAGATGAACGCGTTGTCGCTCATCGTCTTCGTTCATCGCGTGGCGCAGTTGCGGCGCGCGCGTTCCGCTCGGTGCGCGAGAGCAGTTCCGTTGACGCGATCCTGCTCTGCTTGAGCGTGCGCTCCGACGGGCTTGACGTCGCCGACCGGTCTTGATGTAGTCGACCGCGTGGCGTGCCGAACGCGCGCCGAAGACGATCGTTTCGAGCAGCGAGTTGCCGCCGAGACGGTTCGCGCCGTGCACGCTGACGCAGGCGCATTCGCCGGCGGCGTAGACGCCGGGAATGCGGGTCGCGCCGTACTTGTCGGTTTCGATGCCGCCCATCGTGTAGTGCACGCCGGGAAGAATCGGGATCGGCTCGTCGATCGCGTCCTTGCCGGTCGCGTCGAGCGCGAGTTCGCGAATCTGCGGAAGCCGTTCGAGGATCTTTTCGCGGCCGAGGTGGCGCAGGTCGAGGAGCACGCAGCCGTCGACGCCGCGGCCTTCGAGGATCTCGGTCCATTCCGCGCGCGAGACGACGTCGCGCGAGGCGAGTTCGCCCTTGTTCGGCGCGTACTTGAACATGAAGCGCTCGCCGTCGGCGTTGAGCAGATAGCGCGCCTTCGCCGCGCGCGCCTTCGGTCATCAGCACGCCGTTTTCTTTGAGCGTGGTCGGGATGGAACTGCATGAACTCCATGTCCATCAGCGGGATGCCCGGCTCGATACGCGATGCCCATGCCGTCGGCCGTCGAGGCGTAGCCGTTGGTCGTCTTGAGGTACATGCGGCCCGCGCCGCCGGTCGCGAAGATCGTCGCCTTCGCGGTGATCAGTTCGAGCTCGCCGTTGCGCATGTTGTAGGCGACGACGCCGGTGCCGATGCCGTCTTCGACGCGAGCGCCGTGCAGAAATACTCTTCGTACACCTTGACGCCGAAGCGCTCGAGCTGCTCCCACAGCGTGTGCAGGATGACGAGGCCGGTGACGTCGGCCGAGTAGCACGTGCGCGGCGCGCCGGCGCCGCCGAAGGGGCGCTGCGCGATCCGGCCGTCGGGCAGGCGGGAGAAGATGCAGCCGCGGTGCTCGAGCCAGATGATCTGCTTGCGGCGCGTCTTCGCACATCGCTTCGATCGCGTCCTGATCGCCCAGATAATCGGAGCCCTTGACGCGTGTCGAAGGCGTGCGCTTCCGGGCGAGTCCTCTTCGCGGTTGCCGAGCGCGGCGTTGATGCCGCCCTGCGCGGCGCCGGAGTGGCTGCGCACCGGATGCATCTTGGAGACGATGGCGACGTCGGCCCCGCGCTCGGCCGCTTCCACCGCGGCGCGCATGCCGGCGAGACCGCCACCGATGACGACGACGTCGTGCTTGATCAACGTTGAGCCTTTCCCGGGACTACAGAGAGTTTGCTTCTTTATACTACTCGTTCGGCATGGGCGACCACGACAATGGTAGTAAGCTTACGGCCGCGGCGGTGCCCTGCGGTTTGCAGCCGGGGGCAGCTAGGCGCTTGCGTCCTCGGCGGCGTCGGCCTTTTTCCGGTCGTAGAAGCGGAACCGGTTCTTGCCGCCTTGCTTGGCCTGGTAGAGCGCTTCGTCGGCGGCAAAGAAGAGCGTCTGGCCGTCGGTCCCGTCGAGCGGGAACATGGCGACCCCGATCGACGATGGCAAGCCCGTTGCGGCGGAGCGCCGCCATGATGCGCTCGACGCCGCGTTGGCCGTCTGTTCGCGGTCGCTCTGCGCCATGATCAGGACGAACTCGTCGCCGGCGTAGCGCGCGATGATGTCGCCTTTGCGGGCGTTTTTCTTCAGGACTTGCGCGAACCGCTTGAGCGCCAGATCGCCGAGGCTATGGCCGCCCGAGTCGTTGATCTTCTTCAGATCGTCGAGATCGAGAATCACGAAGGCGAACGGCGTGTCGTAGCGTTCCGAGGTGTGCAGCTCGCGCTCCAGCATCTCGTTGAGCGCCCGGCGGTTCGGAATGCCGGTAAGGCTGTCGGTGTTCGCGAGGCGTTGCGTCTCTTCGAGCAGCCGGCGCGTCTCTTCGTATAAGCGCGCGTTCTCGACCGCGATCGCCGCCTGCGACGCAAAGTCGAGCAGGACGCGCAGCTGGTTTTCGGTGATTTCGTCGGCCGGCGGATCGTCGGCGTAGAGCATGCCGCGCACGACGTCGCGCGCGACGAGCGGCGCGATGCAGTACGAGCCGCGCGTGTCGTCGCAGCGGCTAGTCGCGGATCGTCGGCGTTACCGAACGCAAGCTGTAAATCGCCGTGCGCCACGTCGTGCAGCGTGGAGTTCTGGCGGAACTCGCGCGGATCGAGCGCATGGACGACGGTGCCGTTCACATCGCATTCGAGCCGGCGAATGATGGTGCCGCCCTCGATCGACGTCGAAGAGAATGACGCGCTTGAATTTTAGCGCTTCGACCACGCCGCGCAGGACCATCGATAGAATGTCGTTGATCTCGAGCGTGGAGTTGATGGTGGAGAAAACTTGTTGAAGGACGAAGAGTTCGGCGTTCTGTTGGGCGTACTCGTCGCGCTCGGCCTCGAAAATCGGCAACACGGCTTCGAAGCCGCTCGATCTCCTCTTGGAGTTCGGCGGCCGTTGGGCAGCCGGTTGAGAGCCCGCTCGTTCCGGGGACAGGTTGGCGCCCATCGTTTAAGGTAACGTCTAGCTGCTGTAGTTTTCTTTAGGTCGGCATACATCGTTGAGTCAGTTCGTTCATCTCCACGTCCACTCCGAATACTCGCTGCTCGACGGCGCTTGCCGCGTCGACCGGCTTTGCCGCCGAGCCGCCGAGGACGGCGCTCCGGCCGTCGCCCTGACCGACCACGGCGTCATGTACGGCGCCATGGAGTTCTACTACGCCGCACGCGACATCGAAATTAACCCCGATTATCGGCTGCGAGGCCTATATCGCGCCCCGCGGCCGTTTCGACCGCACCGTCCGCGACGAGGCGCACGTCACGCTGCTGGCCGCCGATCTCGTCGGTTACCGAAACTTAACAGCGCTCATCTCCAAAGGCTTCCTCGAAGGCTACTATTACAAGCCGCGGATCGACCTCGATCTGCTCGCGAAGCACAACGACGGACTGATCGTTCTGTCCGGCTGCATGTCGGGACTGGTCGCCGCGCCGCTGCTCAAGAACGACTACGAGACCTCGTAAAGAATGCGAAAACCTTCGTCGACATCTTCGGCGACCGCTTCTACATCGAAGTGATGCGCCACGGCATGCCCGAGGAAGACGTCATCAACACCGGCCTGGTGAAGGTCGCGCGCGAGCTGAACGTGCCGCTCGTCGCGACCAACGATTCGCACTATCTGGAACAGCGCGACGCGCCCGCGCACGACGTGCTGCTCTGCATCGGCACCGGCAAGACGGTTGCGGACACGAGCCGCATGAAGTTTTACTCCGACCAGTTCTACGTGAAATCGCGCGGAAGAGATGTACGAGCTGTGGAGCGATCTGCCCGAAGCGTGCGACAAACACGGTCGAAGATCGCCGAGCGCATCGACATCAAGATTCCGGAGAAGATCTTCCATCTGCCGCAATATCCGGTGCCCGCAGCCGCCCGGCGCGAAGAAGAACGCTCGGCGGAAGAGTACCTGCGCGAGATTTGCGAAGCGGGGTTGATCGAGCGCTACGGCGAGGAACGCGCAGCGAACGATACCGCGCTGCGCGAGCGTTTCGAGTACGAACTCGGCATCATCAACAAGATGGGCTTCGCGTCGTACTTCCTCATCGTTTGGGATTTCATCAAGTACGCGCGCGACCACGACATTCCGGTCGGTCCGGGACGCGGCTCGGCGGTCGGCTCGGTCGTCGCGTACTGTCTGAAGATCACCGATCTCGATCCGCTGAAGTTCAATTTGTTCTTCGAGCGCTTCTTGAACCCCGACCGTATCTCGATGCCCGATATCGATACGGATTTCTGCGTCGAGCGCCGCGACGAAGTCATCAAGTACGTCACGGAAAAGTACGGCAAGGATCGCGTCGCGCAGATCGTGACATTCGGCACGATGGCGGCGCGCGCAGCCGTTCGCGACGCCGGCCGCGCGCTCGGCGTTCCGCTGCCCGACGTCGACCGCGTCGCGAAGATGATTCCCTCGGGCCCGGGCGGACTATCGATCGGCGCAGCGCTCGAACAGATTCCCGATCTAAAGCTCGCGTACGCCGGCAATCCGCAGATTCGCAAGCTGCTCGACACCGCGAAAGACATCGAAGGCTTGGCGCGTAACGCCGGCACGCACGCCGCCGGCGTCGTTATTTCGGCCGGCCCGCTGATCGACTACGCGCCGCTCGTGAAGTTCGGCGACGGCGGCGTCAACACGCAATTCGACATGGTGTGGGTCGAAAAGATCGGCCTGCTCAAGATGGACTTCTTGGGCTTGCGCAACCTGACCGTGATGAACAACGCCGTCGACGAAATTCGCCGCACGTCGATCCGGATTTCGATCTCGCGAAGATTCGCGGACGACGATACAGCGCACGTACGACATGCTCAGCCGCGGCGAAACGATGGGCGTGTTTCAGCTCGAATCCGACGGCATGAAACGCGTCTGCATCGAGCTGAAACCGTCGCGTTTCGAAGACATCATCGCACTCGTCGCGCTGTATCGTCCGGGCCCGATGGACTGGATTCCGCAGTACATCGCGATCAAACACGGCCGGCAAAAGCCGCAATATCTGCATCCGAAACTCGAACCGATTCTCTCGGAAACGTACGCGATCGCATGCTACCAGGAACAAATCATGCAGATCGCGCGCGATATCGCCGGCTTTACGATGGGCCAAGCCGACGAACTGCGCAAAGTCATGGGCAAGAAGCAGAAGGACAAGATCCCCGTGTATCGCGAGAAATTCATCGAGGGTGCGAAAGAAACGTCGCAAATCGAGCGCGAACTCGCCGAGCAAATCTTCGCGTTCATCGAGCCGTTTGCCGGATACGGGTTCAACAAGTCGCACGCGGCCGCGTACGCCTGGATTGCGTATCAGACTGCGTATCTCAAGGCGAATCATCCGCTGCAGTATTTGAGTGCGCTGATGTCGTCGGTCAAAGACAAGACCGACAAGCTCGTCGAGTACATCGACGAAGCGAAGAAGATCGGCATCAACGTGCTGCCGCCCGACGTCAACGAGTCGCTGGTCGACTTTGCGGTCGTCGGCGAACAGATCCGGTTCGGGCTCGCGGCGGTCAAAGGCGTCGGCGAGGGCGCCGTGCAGAACATCATCGATGCGCGCGATGCCGGCGGCCCGTTCAAGGATCTCTTCGATCTTGCGAAGCGCGTCGACACCAAACAGGTCAATCGCCGCGTTTTCGAAGCGTTGATCAAAGTGCGGAGCGCTCGACCAACTGCCCGGAAATCGCGCGCAGAAACTCGCGGCGCTCGATACGGCGCTGGAGCTTGCGGCGCATGAAGCGCGCGAACACGGAACTCGGGCAAGTGTCGCTCTTCGGCGACGTGGCCGGAGCATGCGCCATCGCTCGCACCGACGCTGCCGACGCTGCCGCGCGCCGAGCAATCGCGAGCAGCTCGCGTGGGAGAAAGAGACGCTCGGAATCTTCGTTTCCGGACATCCGCTCTCCGACGTTCAAGACGTTGCTCGTGCGGCAGGGCGCGACGCTTGATCAAAGACTTGCGCAACGTCGAAGACGACGCGCTTCGTCACTATCGCCGGCATGGTGACGAGCGTGCGCCGTACGCTGACGAAAACCGGCCAGCAGATCCTGATCGCGCAGATCGAGGATACGACCGGCAGCTGCGACGTCGTCGTATTTTCGAAGATCTATCCGTCGGTGCAGCATCTGTTCAATGCCGACCAGATCCTCGTCGTCAAAGGGACGGTTGCGTTTGCGCGAGCGGCCGGGCGCGACGCCGGGCGAAGAACCGCCCGTGGAGCTTTCGATCGGCGCAAACGAGGTCACGGCTTTCGAGCCGCCGGCGCGCGCGTACGAGGCGCCCGCGGCGCGCGGATGGCACGTCGACGTGACGTCGCGCGATCAGATCGACCGGCTTGCGCCGCAGTCGTCGACGAATGGCCGGGCGACGTACCGATCGTCATGCATGCGCGCGGGCGTTCGCAACTGTTGAATCGAACGGTCTCCTCGGACGTGCGTTTACGTGGCGAATTCGAACGGATCTTCGGCCGCGGAAACGTGCGCGAAGGAGCGCCCGACCTCGTATGAACGTCATCGATGCCGCGGACCGGCTGCGGTTGGCCGCGCTTTACCGGGGCGGATGGAACGCGCCGGCCGAGCTGACGCAGGGCGTCGGTGCGATTCTTCACGACGTGAGAACGCGCGGCGACGTCGCCTTGATCGAGCATACGCGACGACTCGACGACCCCTCATTCGACGCCGCGCGGCTGCGCGTGCCGATTCCGATGCACGAAGGCGCAAAGGCGCTCGTTCCGCCGGAGATAGCCGACGCGCTTCGCCTAGCGAAGCAGCGCGTTACGCGCTTTCACGAACGACAGCGTCACGCCGATTTGAACTACGTCGACGAAGACGGAACGCGGTACGGCTTCCGGTACCGGCCGCTCGCATCGATCGCTGCCTACGTTCCCGGCAATTTGCCTTCGTCGGTCATCATGAGTGTCGTTCCGGCGAAGATCGCGGGCGTCAACCGCACGGTCGTGCTAACGCCGCCGCAAGCGGACGGCCGCGTGCATCCAGCAATCGTCTTCGCGTGCAGCCTTTGCGAAGTCGACGAACTCTACGCCGTCGGTGGCGCTCAGGCGATTGCGGCGGCGGCGTACGGTACGCAGTCGATCTCGCCGGTAGATAAGATCGTCGGTCCGGGCAACGCCTGGGTCACCGAAGCAAAGCGGCAGGTTTTCGGCGTCTGCGCTATCGACGGTTTGTCCGGCCCTTCGGAAGTGCTTGTCGTGGCCGACGACGGCGCGAACAGCGAATACATCGCCGGCGAACTGCTGGCGCAGGCGGAACAAGACGAACTCGCGCGGGTTGCGGTCGTCTCGGAGTCGCGTCCCTTGCTGGACGCGGTGGCGCAACTGCTCGACACGCTTGACGTACGAACGTTGCCGCGCGGCGAGGTCATGAGCCGAAGTAATGGCCCGAGCGTGCTATCTCGTGCATGCGCAAAACCGAGACGAAGTCATCGACGTCGTCGAGGCGTTTGCGCCGGGGACGCTTTCGCTAATGGTGCGCGACGCCGAACCGTATCTCGCGCGCATCCGGCGCGCCGGCTGCGTGTTCGTCGGCGATATGACGCCCGCGGCCTGCGGGGACGACCTTGCCGGAACGAATCACGTGCTTCCGACTTCCGGTGCGGCGCGCTTTTCATCGGGTCTTTCTTTAGGGACGTACTTGCGAACGTTCAGCGTAGTGGAGAATTCGCGCGAGCGGATGTCGCACGACGCGCAGATGCTGGCGGCGCTCGCCGATTTCGAAGGGCTTCCGCAGCACGCTCAAACCGCTCGCATGCGAAGCGGTCTGTGAAGCGATTGAAGCTCGTAGCCTTCGATCTGGACGGCACCCTCGTTGGAAGGGATCTCGCCGTCTCGCCACGCGTGAAAGAAGCCATAGGGAAAATGCTCGACGCGGGCATCAACGGCTGCATCGTTACCGGCCGGATGTATCGTGCGGCAATTCCGTTCGCACGCGAACTGGGCCTGACCGCACCGATCGTGTGTTATCAGGGAGCCGCCGTGATCGATCCGGAGACCGACCGCATCCTTCGCGATACGCCGCTGCCGGTGCAGACGGTACGGCGAATCATCGACGTCGTCGAAAATGACCGCATGCACTTGCAGCTCTATCGCAACGACGAGTACTACTGCGAACAGCGCAACCGCTTTTCGGATTTGTATGCGCGGCTCTCCAACGTGCAGCCGGTCATCGTTCCGTCGCTACGTGAAAGTTTTGCCTTCAGTCCCGCAACGAAAGCTGTGATAATCACCGATCCGCCAGAAGCCACCGCGTACGTTGAACGAATGAAAGAGACGTTCGGCAACGATGCGTATGTCACGCGCAGCTATCCCGAGTTCGTGGAGCTGGTAAACCCCGCCGTCGACAAGGGCGACGCCCTGCGATTCATCGCGGACCATCTCGGCATCGACACCGCCGACGTAGCGGCGATCGGCGACTCCTGGAACGACGCGCCGCTGCTTCAGGCGGCGGGCTTCGGCGTGGCGATGGGCAATGCGCCGGCGGAGCTACGCGACGTCGCCAAGGCCGTCGTCTCCGACGTTGCCGGCGACGGCGTGGCCGAAGCCATCGAACGGTACGTACTAGCGTGAGCACTCGCCCGAAACCCAAACGCCGCCGGAAAGCGTCCGCGGCGGCCAAGCTGCGCCCGTTTTGGATCCTCATCGTGCTGTTGCTGGCCACCGCAAGCGCGGCCGGGTATTTCTTTGCAACCTGGCCCGCATTGCGGCCGCACGGCGTCTCGGTTTACGGGAACCACGTCGTGCCGTCGTCTCAAATCATCGCGAAAGCCGGCGTCGTCGCCGATCGTAACGTGTGGCTGCAAAACACTCGCGCGATGGCAGCGCGCATCCAGCAAATTCCGTACATCGCGACAGCGTCGGTCCATCGCCGGCCGCCGGGTACTGTCTTCGTAGATGTAACGGAACGCGAGCCGTTCGCCGTCGTCGACTCGGACGGCGTGCAAGTGCTGGTCGATCGCGACTTGCGCGTGCTCGAAAGCGACACGGGTTCTGCACGAACGTTGCCGCGCTTCGTCGCGAGCGGCGCCGGACCGCTGGAGCCGGGCTCGTTCGTGACAAAGGCCGCCGTCAAGTCGCTGCGTGACGACGACGAAACGTTGATTGCAGCACACGTTGCGCCGGCGGCGCTGGCGTTCGACAGATACGGCGAGCTGGTCGCGACGTTGCGCAGCGGCGTGCGGCTGCTTTTTGGCGACGACGAAGATTTGCCGAAGAAGATTCCGCTCGTCAACCCGATTCTGGCGAAGCTGGAGCGACGCCGGCCGTCCGATCGCAGCCATCGATCTGCGCGCGTCGAACACGCCGATCGTCGTCTACAAGAAATAAAAAAGAGAGCGGCGCTTCGCCGCTCTCCGCATAAATAATCGTTTCGTTCTTGGTTTAGTGGTTCGAAAGGTCGAGGTAGACCATGACCGAGCCCTTGATCAGGGAAAGCTTCAGCTGATCGCCGGGCTTGACTTTGCTGAAGTCCACGGAATCGCGCCCGCCCGGAAGCGTCGTTTCGGTGCCGTTGTCCATCGTCACCTGAACGTGTTTCGAATCGACGACTTTCTCGACTTTGACGGTATACGTTCCGTCCGGAATGAGGCTATGCGTCCACGGTATTCGCGGCGAACGCTACGGCCGGCGCTACAAGCGCAGCTCCCAGGGCAAGAATTCCAAGTGTCTTATGCACGGCTACTCCAAGAAGAACGCTGATTAATTTTGATTTATATTTGATTTAAGAGGATAGCGCAAGAGCGCCCGGGTCTTCTAGGGCCTGCTGACCCGCCGACCCGGATTTTTCGACCGCTGCCTGCCCGGTCTGGAATTGACCGACCAGCTGGCGCAAGGTGCTCGCTTGCGAGTGCACCTCGTCGGCGCTGGCAGCCATGCCCGCGACCGCTTCGGAGTTCTGCGAACCGAGGTTCGAGGATTGCTGAATCCGCTCGCCGAGCCCTTCGATGGCTGATTGCTGCTCCGTCGAGGCCCGCGCAACTTGCGCCGTGCGGTTTTCGATTTCCGAGACGCTCTCCAGGATCTGGTTCGACGTGATGGCTTGCTCGCGCATCGTCGCGGCCGCTTCGTGCGTCATCGCACCCATCTGTTCGCTGGCTTTCGCAAGCTCTTCGGAAGCGCGCGCTTGCTCGGTCGTCGCGATGCTGATCTCGCTGACGAGCTGAGCCACTTCCGTGACGCGTTTGCTGATCGTCTCGATCATCTGAGTAACGTTACGAGCCGACTCGGCGTTGCTTTGGACCAGCGAATTCGCGCGAGCGGTTCGTGTCGAGAACGGCCGAGGTGCGGCGCTGGATGTCGGCGACGAGCTGGCCGATCTGCTTGGTCGAGCTGGCCGAGTTCTCGGCGAGCTTGCGGACTTCGTCCGCGACGACGGCGAAGCCGCGGCCGTGTTCGCCGGCACGGGCCGCTTCGATTGCGGCGTTGAGCGCGAGCAGGTTCGTTTGATCGGCGATCTCTTCGATGAGGCCGAGGATCTCGCCGATTTGACGCGAGGCGCCGTCCAGATTCTGCATTTCGGTGACGACGTCGGCGACGGTGTCGCTGATGCGAGCCCATGCCCTTCGAAAGCGCGAGCACTTCGTTGCGGCCTTCGCGCACCTTGCTGATCGGTCACGTTCGATTCGGAACGCACGCGGTCGGCGTTGCCGGCCACCTGCACGATCGATGCCGACATCTCTTGGGTGTTGGCGACGGCTTGTTCGACGACGGTCGCGAGGTTGAGCAGGTTCTGATCCATCTCTTGAATCGACGCCGTCATTTCGGCGACCGAGCTCGAGATGTCGGAAACGCGGCGCGCCACCGCTTCGGCGTTGTCGGCTACGGTGCCGGACGCCGAGAAGAGGTCGCCGGAGTACGAGAGCGCTTGCGAGAGCGCCGCGAGCTCTTCTTTCACGCGGGCATCGACCTGCGCCACGATGGCGTTGCTTTGCTGCGAGGCGTTTTGCACGGTGATGGAAGCGCGCTGGATTTGCACGATCATCGTGCTCAAACGATTGGCGAAGTCGTCGATCGCCTGACCGAGGCGACCCATCAGATCGCTGCCGTGCCAGTTGACGCGTTTCGAAAGATCGCCCGTGCCCATGGCTTCGAAAACTTCGACGCACCGCCCGATGCTGCGGAGCACGATCCGGCGGAGCCACTGGCCGAGCGTGAACACGAGCACGACCGCGACGGCGAGGCCGACGAGCAGAATCATGAAGCCGAGATTACGCGCCTGGATGAGTTTGTCGTAGCGGTCGTCCGAGAGGCGGTTCAGAGCGCCGAGCATCGACTCACCGTCCTGATTCTGCTTTTCGTAGGCGTCCGAAGAGGCGCCGTTGATTTGCTTCAAAGCATCGGCGCGGCGATTTTGCTGCAGCAGGCTGACGGCTGAGAGCGCCTGGAAGTCGAAGGCGCTCGCACTGGTTCCGAACGTGTCGACAAGCTTCCCGATCTCGTCGTGGCGCATCGCGCAGTTCGAGGTCGTGTCCGCATCTGCGGCCGGCGAAGCGCCGGCGGCAACAACGGCCTTCGGACAGAACAGCTCGGTCATCTTGCGGGCATCGTCGGGGAACTGCTTCACAAGGTCCTTCGCGGTCGCGAGCTGCGCCGCCGACCGCGCCGCATCGGCGCTGGTTGCGGCTTCGAGCGTCGCGGCTCGAAGGCTGTCGGCGTCCGACGCGACCTTCGCGTAGGCGAGCTGACCCTTTACCACCTGATTGTGGAGGACTTCAGCTTGGCTGACGATGCCGTTCATTGCGAAGAGCATCAGGGGGACCATGAGGACGATGACAAGGATCACGAGGCCAAAAGCCATCGTGAGCCCACGTTCTAGAGTCGTGCGGCGTGCTTCCATACCATGGGTATTTCGGCACAGGGAGCCCGATGATTGAGCGGCGCTTAGCTCGCTCGCTCCTGGGTATTCCTCAAAGGTGAATCAGCCGGCTACCCGCAGCGCCCGTGAAGTCGTCGCTCTGGTCGATGCTTTGCCCATCCCCGCTCTGGTGGCGCTCGATCCGCAAGTTTCCCGTGCGTACGTCAATACGACGTTGCGCCGGCTCCTGGGAATCGCTTCCTCTAAGCAGGTCGTAAACTTTCACACCGCGCCGTACATCATCCGTAGAAACGGGCGGCGTGTATCACGGGACGACGCACCTCTAGTGCGCGCCGCGCGAGGCGAAGAGGTCCTTGGCGAAGCTTACGACTTCGAGCTCCCGGACGGACGGTGCTTATCGGTCCTGGCCTTCGCCGCGCCCATTCGCGAAGCGGACGGGACGCTCGCCGGAGCGGTAGCCGGGTTCCTCGACGTAACGGACCTCCGCCGGGCCGAAGAACGCAGCGCCGATCGCTTGCGGCTCCTGGCGGCGGCCGGCCGCGAACTCTCCGAAGCGCTGAGCGCGGAGGCTATTTTCGAGGCTTTGCGGCGCATCTTGGTGCCCGAGGTTTGCACCACGCTCCTCATGATGACGCTCGACGAAGAGGGGCGTCCGGTTGACGTGCGCATGACGCACGACGAGCCGCACAAGGCCGCGTTGATCGAGCGGCTGCGTTCGCGCCACGGCATCACCCCTCAACTTTTCGAAACCGCGAATCGCGTGGCGCGCACGAATAGTACCGAGATCGCCGGCGATCGCGTTGCGATTATCGAAGGCACGAACGGAAAGTATCAAGTCTTCACGCAAGCGTTGGTCGATGCGGTTGGAATCGCGAGCTACGTCGCGGTTCCAATGAACAGTCACGGTCGCACCGCGGGCGTACTGATCGCACTTTCTCCGCGCGAGAACGCGTACGACGACGATGACGTGCGGATGCTCGAAGAGATCGGTCGCCGTGCCGCCGCAGGCTTGCAAAACGCGGAGCTCTTCGCGCATCACGAGCGCGCGTCGACGATTTTCCAGGAAATGCTGTTGCCCGCGACGCTTCCGAAATCGCCGGTTCTTACGTTCGACGCCGTTTACGCGCCGGGCGACGATCGCGCGTTGATCGGCGGCGACTGGTACGATGCGTTCGAATTGCCCGATGGGCGCATTGCCGTCTCGATCGGAGACGTGACGGGACGCGGAACCATCGCGGCCGCACTCATGGGAAAGGTCCGGCAAACGATTTCCGGCCTTTCGTATTACGAAACCGACCCCGTGAAGCTGCTCGACGTAGCGGAGATGGCGTTGATACGCCGCCATCCCGATTCGCTGGTCACGGCAATCGTCGGCATCTTCGATCCGCGTACGGGAGAATTTATTTACGCAAGCGCGGGGCATCCGCCGCCCCTCGTGCGCCGCGCAGACGGCATCGTTTTGACGTTGCCGTGCCACGGCTTGCCGCTTGGCCTGCGCACGTACGACGAAAACCGTTCGTCGGTAACGTTCCGGCTGCTGCCCGGAGATACGCTGCTGCTCTACACCGACGGCCTTACCGAAGTCGCGCACGATCCGGTGGAGGGCGAAGCTGCGACGAAGCGCGCGTTTGCCGCCATGCCTTCGTATCGTTCCGACGCGGCGCGCTACATCCAAGAAATTCTGTTGCCGGACGGTTCTCGCGACGACGTAGCGTTGCTTTCGTTGCAGTTCGACGGCGCGCGCACTCCGCCAAGCGTGCTGCGGCGCCGCGACGTGTTGGAAATCAAATTCAATTCACGCGACGCGCGAATGGCCCGCGATCTGCGGGTTTTCATCACCGAGTTCTTGCGCGCGTACGGAACGGACGATGCGAATTACGACGGCGCGGAGCTCGTGCTGGGCGAACTGCTGGGAAATGCGGTCCGGCACGCGAGCGGACCCGTGGAACTGCACGTTTCGTGGAGCGGCGACTACCCCGACATTGCGATGCTGGACTACGGACCGCCGTACGACGCGGCGCTCGTCATACCCGAGGACCCCTTGAGTGAAAACGGCCGCGGCCTTTACATCGCAGGATTGCTTGCGCGGTCGTTTCACGTAACGCGCCTTTTCGGCGGCGTCAACGAAACGCGCGCCGAGCTCGATATTCCGCGGCGTGAATCCGAACCGGCGTGATCGCCACCGCGTCCGTTCTCGATCGCGCGCTTTTCGATGGAATCCCAATCCCGCAAGGCGCGCGGCTGCCGCCGTTTCACCTTACCTGGCACGTAGCCGCGGCGTACGACTGGTCCGAAGCGGCGTGCGTTCTCGACGAGATCGCCGGCGGGTGCGAGCCCTTTGAGGCCAGAGTGCTGCGCGCACATACTTTCGCGACGGACCGCTTTGCAGTCGTCGGGATATTGGAAGAAGATTCTGCGCTCCGCGCGCTTCACGACCGGATCGTTGCTGCGCTCGCCCCGTTTTCGCACCATGTCGACCAACGCTATGCGACGGCCAATTGGCTGCCGCACGTGACGCTTGCGTCCGGGCTCTCGGAAGAAGAGGCGCGCACTCTGAGCTCCGCCTTCGATGCGTTCGTAGCGGGACACGCCGTCACCGTGGACAATGTGGCGTTCCTCAGTGTAGAGTTCGGACGCTTCATTCTAAGCAACGTCCAACATTTCAAGCGCAACGATAAGGGTAGAATTTACCGAACGTATGAGTGATAGCGATGCTTTTGTCGATTTGGTGCATTTGGCATCTTCATTGACCGATCCAAAAGCGGAACGGCCGGCGGAAGAACGCTTGCGATCGGCTGTGCCGGCGGCGCTTTCGGCAATGGGTAACGCGCCGATCGAACAAATCGTCGAATTCGTACGTTCCGCGCGCGCCGCGGGCATGCGTTTCAACGGCACGGATGAAGAAGTGGCGCTGGCAATCCGGCGGCGGGCGAACCCCGGCCCCGGGGAACTCTCAGAGTAACGGTTTTCTATGAGCGCCGCCATCGTGATGTTTCACGGGCCGTTGACGTCGTCGACGAGGAGGGCGACGTCTGCCGTCTTGCAATCGGTCAGCAGGTCGTCACAAGTGACGCTCGATCTTTCCGACGTGGATGCCGTAGACGACTCATTCCTGAACGAGCTCGTTTCCGTGTATGCGGACCGGTTGTCTGAAGAAAACCCGGCCGCCGTGAGGATCATCGCGCGTCTCGAATTGCAAGAGCCGTTCCAAAACAGCGGCTTGAACCGTTGCGTCGAACTCTATGCCGAAGGCGATAAGCGAGCGGCGGATATCCGGCTTGTCGAATTGCTCGGCATGCGCCGGGTGCATCCTCTGCGAAATGCCGAAGTGTTGGTCTTGCACTAATCGGGACGTTCCCAAGCGCTTCTCAGAGTCGCTCGCTAGGGTGCTCCAATGAACGGTACGCTACCTCGCATAGCAGTCGTGGATGACGAGCCCGGCATCCGGGCTCTGCTCGAGTCCGAATTACGTGACGCCGGCTTCGACGTTCGCACGGCCAACGACGCGTTCGAGGGCCTTGCTCTCATCCGTGAGTGGGAACCCGATCTGATCCTGCTCGACGTTATGATGCCAAAAGTCGACGGCATTTCGATGATTCCGCGCTATCGCGCCTTAACGCAGGCGCCGATTTTCATTTTGAGCGCAAAGGGTGGAACCGACGACAAAGTCCTCGGGCTCGAGCGCGGCGCCGACCAGTACATCGCGAAACCGTTCGAGATGCCCGAACTCATCGCGCGCATCCGTTCCGCGATGCGCCGTCCCGCGCTCGACGACGGTGAAATGCTCGCGTATCAGGATCTCGTGGTGGATTTACGGGCGTACACGGTCACCCGCGAGGGCAAACCGATCGTGCTAACGCGACGCGAGTTCGATTTGCTGGTAACGATGGTGCGGCAGCCGCGTCGCGTATTTACGCGCGAGCAGTTAATGGATTTCGTCTGGGGTTCCGAAGTCGCCGTTTCCGGCAACGCCGTTGAAACCTACATTTCGTATTTGCGTTCGAAAGTGGACGCGCCGTACAAGCAGCCGTTGATTCACACCGTGCGCGGCGTCGGGTATTCCCTGCGCGCCGATTAACGTGTTTACCAACTCCTTTCGCACTCGCCTGATCGCGTGGTACGTCTGCATCGCGGGCGTCGTTGCTTTGGCTTTTGTGGCGTTGGCCGCCGTCGTTTTAGTTCAAGTCTTTAGCGCGAATGCAAGACAGATGCTCGCATTCGCCGGCCGGCAAATCGAAACGTCGGTGAATTCGGGCTCGGCCGGCTCAAGCGATCCGGTCAAGCTGCAGCAAAGCTTCCAACGGCGCTACGCGGAGATGGGCCTGGTCGTGCGGGCTCATGCTTTTCCGAACCCCGCTATGCTGAGGCGCGGATCCGGTCCGGGCGGACCGCCGCCGCCGCGCAACGGTCCCGGTTTTTTTGCCGACCGAGGTTTCAAAATCTCGCCGATTGCGGGGCTGTTGGAATTGAACGTCCGCCCCGAGCACGTGCGCGCGAAGGGGATCGATTTCTTTCTATTCATCGATCCGGACCGCATCAATCTCTTCGTGTCGCGCTTCGCGATGGCGGCCGGAGTATTCGTCGCGATCGTCTTGTTCGTTGCGTGGCGCATTGCGGAAGTTATCGCGGTGCACGCGCTGGCTCCGCTCATGCGAACCACGCGAGCATTGCAACGTTTCGCGGCGGGTGACTTTACGCCTCAATCCGTCGACACGAGCGATCGCAGCGAACTCGGAGAACTGGCGCGAGCGTATAACGGCGCCGTTGCGCAAATCACGCACGCGTTCGAAGAACGGTCGAATGCCGAAGCGGAGATGCGGCAGTTCGTCGCCGACGCGGGACACCAGCTGCGTACGCCCCTTACCGTTGTGATGGGACACCTGAGCGCGCTCGCCTCGCGCGAAGGCCGGCCGGTCGATCCGGCGGCGGTTCATCGCATGCTCGACGAAAGCCGGCGCATGAAAGCGTTGATCGACGACTTGATCGTGCTGGCCAAGCTGGAGCATCCGAAGACCGAACAGACCTCGACGCTCGAGCTCAACGCGCTCGTTTCCAGCGTGGTGGCGTCTTTCGGCGATCTCGGCGCGGGCCGCATTGCGTTTGTCGATGCACCCGATGAAGTCTTCGTTGTGGGAGCCGAAACGGAGCTCTTCAGCGCGGTGTCGGCGCTGGTGGATAACGCGTTGAAGTACGCACCCGCAGCGAAGGTGTTCGTGCGCGTGCAATTGCGCGATGAATACGGAGAAATTATCGTTGAAGACGACGGACCCGGATTGAACGAAAGCGACCGTGCGCGCGTCTTCGACCGATTCTATCGGGGCGAAACGAGTCACGGCACGGTTGGAACGGGATTGGGGCTTGCTATCGTCCGCCGCAGCGTCGAACGCGCCGGCGGAAGAGTGGGCGTAGAAAACCGGTATGAAGGCGGTTTGCGATGCACGATTGCGCTCCCGGCGCTCCCAACGCTTCCCCAGACGCCGAGCTTAGCATCGTAGCATGAAGAAACTGCTCCCCGCTTTAGCCTTTGCGCTTTTTGCGCTGCCCATCGCGGCGCCGGCGCAACAGTTCCCGGGCGACGGACCGCCGCCCGAAGTCCGCGCTCAGATGGAACAAGCGCGTACCGACGCTCGCAACAATGCGATGAATTCGCTTAGCGCCGATCACCGCGCGAAAGTTCAAGCAATCGCCACGCAAGTGGAAAACGGCTCGCTTTCACGCGAGGATGCGTCGTCGCAGATCGACGGCATTCTAACGCCGCAAGAACAACAAGCCGTGCTTGCACAGATGCAAAAAATGCGCGACGCCATGCATGCTGCGATGGCGGCTCACAACAACGCGGACGGTTCCGGCGGGCACCCCGGAGGTCCTCAGCATCGCAAGCCCGATGCCGGACGCTTCTTACTGATGCTCAACGGGCATCCCCCGAGCCCGCCGCCGCAGCCGTAATAAACGACGGGGGCTGAGCGTATGACTCGATAGAATGCAACAGTCTATCGAGCAGCCGCTTTTCGAGACTCTGTTTTCGAGGGAGTACCGTGGGGTGCTCTCCGTAGCGCGGCGGATCGTTGGATCCGCCGCCGCCGATGACGTCGCCCAAGAAGCCTTTGCGGCGTTGTTCTCCTCAGGCCTATCCGATCCGGATCACGCGCGCCACTGGCTTTATCGAGCCGTGGTGCATCGCGCCCTCGACGCCGTAAGACGCGACCGGAACCGCAACGAACGCGAACGCCGCTTTCCCGCCCCCGCCGCGCCGTCTTTGCCCGACGAACTCGTCGAGCGCCGCGAAACGGCCGAATTCGTGCAACGCGCCTTGCGCGGGCTCAAAGCGCAGTACGCTGCCGTCCTGTGCCTGCGGCACAGCGGCCTTTCCTACAAAGAAATCTCGCAGATCCTGAACGTGCCCGTTGAACGCGTCGGCATATTGCTCGTGCGCGCCGAAGCGGCGTTCAAAAAGGAGCTCACTCGTGTCTCACCTTGATGATGCCGTTCTCCGCGACTACGTTGACGATCCGGATGTCTTGCTTTCGTACGAGAAAGCGCACCTCTTGAGTTGCGAACGGTGCCGTTCGCGCCTGGAAGCGTTGCGAGCCAATGCGGCTTTTGCAGGGCGCGCGCTGAGCGTTGACGGAGCGGTCGATATGCGGGCTGCGCGCGACGGGATTCTTCAGCGTTCCGTATCCGCGGCAGGCGCACCGGACGCCGGTTGGACGAAGAGCCGCCGGTCTTCGAGAACGCCGCAATGGATGGCCGCGGCTGCGGCCGCAGTCGTGCTCGCTGCGCTCTTTTCGTACGCGCCGTTCCGCGCCTATGCGGCAAACTTCCTAACGATCTTCGAACCGCGCCAGTTCACGCCGATTTCCGTAACGCAGGCCGACATGAACCAAATGCGCGGCATTCCGGAACTCAAAGAGTTTGGAACGGTGCGGGAAACGTACGATCGTAGAACGGTCGCGTTCAAATCTTCCGGTGCGGCCGCCAGTGCTGCGCATCAGACGATCCTGCGCCCGGCGTATTTGCCCGAAAAGGTTCCGTCGTCGGCGACCTATCGCGTCTCGCCGCGAAACACCGTGAGCTTCACGTTCGACGGCCGGAAAGCGGCTGCGACGGCGGCCCGTAAGCATTTGAAGTTACCGCCCGTGCCGCCGCAAATCGACGGATCGACGTTAACGGCGGCCATCGGCCCGGTGATCGTCCAGTCGTACGGCGAACTGCCGGACAAAGGGGCTGTGACGAAGTCGCACAGAGCCCACCGGATGCCCGCGAATACCATCGTCATCGCACAGGCGCCGGTGCCGGCGGTGAATTCGACGACGGGAAACCCCAAGGAGATCGAATCGTATCTGTTATCGCTGCCCGACGTTCCCGAAGACGTAAAGTCCCAGATCCGCGCGATCTCGGATCCCTCGTCAACGCTACCCGTGCCGGTTCCGGTCTCGAAAGAATCGGCGCATGCTGTTACGGTCCAAGGCGCGCAAGGGTTGCTGATCGGCGATAACACCGGCATCGGCAGCATTATCATCTGGCAGACTCACAACACCATCTACTCCGTCGCGGGGGCCTACTCGGCTGATGAAATTCTGCGGGTCGCGGATTCCATGAAACCGTGAACGACGGCGACGCAATCGAAACGCGCGGTCTTACGAAGTTCTATGGAGACCGCTGCGCTGTGAACGATCTCACCATGCGCGTGGCTCGTGGTGAGATCTTCGGCTTTCTCGGTCCCAACGGCGCCGGAAAAACAACGGTCGTGAAGATGCTGCTGGGACTGGTCTTTCCGAGCGCCGGCGATGCGGCGATCTTGGGACGGCGTTTGGGGTCGCTCGACGCGCGCAAGCGCATCGGGTATCTGCCGGAACTCTTCCGGTATCAAGAGTGGCTTACGGCGCGGGAGATTCTGCAATGGCATGCGGCCGTGTTGCGCTTGCCCTTGCGCGCCCGACATGCGGAAATCGAGAACGTGTTGGAGCGCGTCGGCCTCTCCGGCCGGGCCGGCGATCGGCTCGCCAACTTCTCTAAAGGCATGCAACAACGTCTGGGCCTCGCAGTTGCGCTGTTGGGGTCGCCGGAACTGATCGTCTTGGACGAGCCCACGTCGGCGCTCGACCCGGTCGGCCGGGCCGACGTGCGCGAATTACTTGCGGAACTGAAGAGCCGCGGAACCACCGTGTTCTTGAATTCGCATTTGTTGAGCGAGGTTGAGTCCGTCAGCGACTCCATCGCCGTGATTCTCGACGGACGGATTCGCGCTATGGGGAAACTTGATGGATTGCTTGGCAAACCCGGCGTTCGCATGACGTTTGCAAACGGCGAGTCGGTGCTTGTCGACGACGTGCCGGCGCAGCGGATTCCCGAGATCGTCGCAACGTACGTCGCTCGCGGAGCGCAGATAGTTTCCGTCATTCCGCTCCGGCAAACGCTCGAAGAACGCTTTTTGGAAATCGTTGGGAGAAACAACGTTCATGAACGTGTTGTTGATCGCGTCACTCACGATTCGTGAATCGTCGCGGCGGAAGCTGCTGTTGACTCTCGCGATCGTCAGCATTGCGCTCGTCGCGCTGACCGCCTGGGGTTTTCATGCCCTCGCAACGGCGCACACGCCAAACGGAAGGCCGATTCCGCACCAAAGCGTGCTCCTTGCATCGAGCCAGCTCGAGATCATGATGGCGTTCATGTTCAGTTTCGTGCTGGCGCTTGGTGCGTCGTTCTTGGGTGCGCTCTCAACCGGCAACGAAATCGAAAACGGAACCCTGTTGGCGATTGTCCCGCGTCCCTTGCGGCGCGTGGAAATCGTGCTCGGGAAGTGGCTCGGAAATCTCGTGCTCATCGGCAGCTACGCATTCTTCATTGCGTTTTCGGAATTCGCCGCCGTGCGCGCCATGACGGGCTATATGCCGCCGCACCCCTTCATTGCGGTGGGCTTCCTCGTCGCGGAAAGCGCGATGCTGCTGACGTTGACGATGGCGCTCAGCGTGCGCGTTTCCGCATTGGCGGCGGGCTTCGCAACGGTCGTGCTTTTCGGAATCGCGTGGATCGCCGGAATCGTGGGCGACGTCGCGGCCGTGCTGCATAACGGCACGCTGGAAAGATCCGCGCTCGCGCTGAGCCTGGTCGTGCCGACCGACGGCATTTGGCGCGCAGCGGCGTACGCGATGCAGCCGGCGATCGTTGCCGCGGCCGCCGCCGGGACCGGTGCTTCGAATCCATTTCTTCCGGCCGGACCGCCCTCGACGGCGTTTCTTTGGTGGTGTTGTGCCTGGCTTGCCGTTGCCCTAGGCGTTTGTGCCGTTTCTTTTCAAACGCGCGACATTTAACCGGCCCCTCCAAGGCTTCGTGCCGACGAGGCGACCGAGGAGTGAAGAAGAAGGCTCCGCGTTCGGCGGAGCCTTCTTTCTTGGCAGGAAGCGGGAGTTATTGTTTCTTGCAGTCGACCGTAAACGTGACGGTTCTGCCGCTGGTTTCTTTGAACGAAGATTTCGAAACCATGTGCGTCGGACTATCTTGCGTTTGCACGGTGTCGCTTGTAGAAGCGATGCTGGGGTCGCCCGTCGTGCCCGTCATGTCGTGCCACACGATGCGCGCCGGTGTTGAACCTGCCGCAGAGACGGCGTAGCCGTATCCGCCGAGCGTGCTGTAATTCACGTCGACCCAACGTTTGAGTTGCGTATCGTACGTGATTTTGTCCGTTGTGGTGCTCGGATGCGGAAACCACGGAACGCCTTCCGACGTGGTGGTTTGATCGATCCAATAGCCGTCCGGATCCATCGCGAACGTCGCGGTCGTAGTGAACGGTTTGGGGCGCCGCGTGCTCGTGTTCGTGCACGCCCACGTTCCGACGAGATACGACATCGGGGACAGATCGGGTTTGTCGGGCAGCGGAATCGGCGTCGACTCGACCTGCGCGCCAATCGATAACGGGGCGGCAAAAAGCACCGCCAGAACGAGATAAGGCCAAGGTTTGGACAGCTTCATGAAGACCTCCACAAGAATGTAGCCCCCAGAGTATGAAGCTGCCGGTTTGGCGATGGCATGAGGCTTAAGACCTTATCCTCAAGGAGAACGCCCCGAGCCCGCTAACCTTTGCGAATCGCTTACGCGGCCGTCACCATCCATAGTAGGGATTCCGGAGGACAGGCCCAATATATAGCGGTTAAAGCCGGTTCGGAGAATAGGTGATTATCGGATGAAGCACGAGACCGTTTGTGGGCTCGATATCGGCACGACCAAGACCTGCGCGGTCGTCGCCGTGGATGGCCCCAACGGCCTCGAGATCGTCGGCGTCGGCGAAGCGCCGTCGCTCGGGATGCGCAAAGGCGTCGTCATCGACCTCGAGGAGACGATCAAATCGATCGAGGCCGCCACCGAGAAAGCCGAGCGTATGGCCGGCGTCCACGTCGCCGACGTCTACGTCGGCATCACCGGCGAGCACATCCGCAGCACCAACAACCGCGCCGTCGTCGCACGTACGAGCGAAGATCGCGAAGTCTCGCACGCCGACGTGCGGCGCGTGATCGACGCGAGCAAGATCATCAATCTTCCGGCCGACCGCCAGATCATTCACGCGCTGCCGCGCTACTTCACGGTCGACGGCCAAGACGGCGTCGACGATCCGATCGGCATGGCCGGCGGCCGGCTCGAAGTCGACACGCACATCATCACCGGCGGCACGACGTTCATCACGAACGTGCTGAAATGCGTGCATCGCGCCGGGCTGGAAGCCGCTGGACTCGTCTTCGAACCGCTGGCTAGCTCGGCAGCGACGCTGCTGACGGAAGAGAAACAAGTCGGCGTCGTGCTGCTCGATATCGGCGGCGGAACGACCGACATCGCGGTGTACTCGCTCGGCAGCGCGATCTACACGGCGACGATTCCGGTCGGCGGCAACATTCTCACGAACGACATTTCGCTTGGCCTCAAGACATCGCTTGCGGAAGCGGAAGAGGTGAAGAAGCAATACGGCGCCGGCATTGTCCGAGCACGGCGAGCAGACGCTTCAGCGTCCACACGCTGGACGGCCGCATGACGCAAAGACGTGACCACGCAGCAGCTTGCGCCAGATCGTCGTGCCGCGCGTGCTCGAGACGCTGCGCATGTCGAAGCAGAAGATCGTCGAAAACGTGCCGCGCGATCTCGTGCTCGGCGAAGTCGTCATTCACGGGCGGCGGCTCGCTGCTTGCCCGGCATCGACGCCGATCGCGGAAGAGATCTTCGGTTTGCCGACGCGCGTCGGCGTGCCGCAATCGATCGGCGGCCTCACCGACGCGATCACTCAGCCGCAGTACGCGACGGCGATCGGGCTCGTGCTTTTCGGCGCAAACGGCGAAACGGAAGCGGGCAACGGCGTGCGCCGCCCCGGCGGAAATATCCTCACGCGAGATCCGCAACTGGTTCGCGGATCTCTGGAACTAGATTCGCGAACTTCGCAACAGCTCTCATTATTTACGGAGGAGACGGACAATGGCAGACGCACGACGCTTCGTACCCGAACATACCGCCACGATCAAGGTGATCGGCGTCGGCGGCGGCGGCTGCAATGCCGTCAACCGCATGATCGAGGCCGGCTTGAACGGCGTCGATTTCTTCGCCGTCAACTCCGACGTGCAGGCGCTGCGCAATTCGCGCACCGAGAACACCGTGCAGATCGGCAACGGCATGACGCGCGGCCTCGGCGCCGGCGCGAACCCGACGCTCGGACGCGAAGCCGCCGAAGAATCGCGCGAAGATCTCGCGCATGATTCTCGACGGCGCGGATCTCGTGTTCATCACCGCCGGCATGGGCGGCGGCACCGGCACGCGGCGCGGCTCCGGTGATCGCGGAACTCGCGCGCGAATCGGGCGCGCTGACGATCGCCGTCGTCACGAAACCGTTCGCGTTCGAAGGCCGCAAGCGCATGCAAGCGGCCGAGCACGGCGATCGCGGAGCTCGAAGCGAAAGTCGACACGCTCATCACGATTCCGAACGAGCGCATTCTGCAAGTCATCGAAAAGCGCACGCCGCTCAACGAAGCGTTCGCGTACGCCGACGACGTGCTGCGCCAAGGCATTCAAGGCATCAGCGATCTCATCACGCAGCCGGGTCTGATCAACCTCGACTTCGCCGACGTGAAGACGATCATGACCGACGCCGGTTCGGCGATGATGGGCATCGGCGAAGGCTCGGGCGAGCACCGCGCCGCCGACGCCGCGCAAAAAGCCATCGCCTCGCCGCTGCTCGAGACGACGATCGAAGGCGCGCGCGGCGTGATCTTCAACATCACCGGCGGCCCCGATATGGCGATGTACGAAGTCAACGAAGCGGCCGAAATGATCAGCCGCGCCGTCGATTCCGACGCGCAGATCATCTTCGGCGCGTCGATCGATCCGAAGATGACGGGCAAAGTGCGCGTCACCGTGCTCGCGGCCGGCTTCGGTTCGCCGAACACGTACCGTCCGTCGATGAACGGCCACAACACGAGCGCCGTGTTCGACAACGGAAAGATCGATACCGTGTCGCCCGTCAACATGGACGACATCGAAGTTCCGGCATTCCTTCGTTATCGCGGCTAATTCGGCCACATGGGTTTCTCGGCTCGCATTCTGCTTCGACTCGATAAGTCCGGCGGGGGTACGGCTCACCACGATGGAGGTGACGTTCCCCCGCTTCGTCTTGTCCGAATTTAACACGCATCGGATGATGTCAAAAAATTCGGCGAGCAGCAGAGCTATACCAACAAGCAAATTAATCGAACGCGTTATTCAAGAACCGGCAATGCCGGTCGAATGGGGCAAAAACAAGAAAGGCATGTCCGCGGATGAAGAATTGGATTCCGCGGAACAAGAAGCTGCGCGCAAGGAATGGTTAAATGCGCGCGATCGTGCCGTGGAAACCGCGAAGCGATTCGCTGATCTTCACGTTCACAAACAAGTCACCAATCGAATTCTAGAACCGTTCATGTGGCACACGGTCATTGTGACGTCTACGGAGTGGGAAAACTTCTTCAATCTGCGTTGCGCGCCGAACGCGCAACCTGAAATTCGCGTCGCCGCGAACCTGATGCGCGATCAGTACTCGTCAGGCGTGCCGACACCGGTCGCGATGGGCAAATGGCATCTGCCGTTGCTGCAAGACGACGAGCGCAATCTGCCGATTGAGGAACAGAAGAAGATTAGCGTAGCGCGCTGTGCTCGGGTGTCGTATCTCACGCACGATGGCAAGCGTAACATTCAAGCTGATCTCGATCTTTTCACACGCCTGAAGACCGACGGCCACTTGAGTCCATTCGAGCACGTAGCCAGGCCGGCCGATGACCGCGATTTCCACGCGAATTTTCGCGGATGGATTCAAATGCGCAGGTCTATCGAGGCGGAGTTGGCCGAGGCCAAACACGTAAAGCCGGCATAGCGGCGATTCGCATATAGGTGTTTAGCGCGAGCAATACGCGCATGCGACGCCGCTAAAGTGCCCTATGATTCCGACGGTGGGACATTAAGGCAAATTCCGTTACGGGCTTATTGCAGCATTGTTGCGATTGTGCGATAACAGAGGCCTGACGAACGCTTGGTTATCGCGTTCGTCGAAATGTAGTTCTGCCAGGGAGATCGGGTGTGGCTCTTTCGACAGAGCCTCGAAATGCTATTGCGTTCGAGGAGAATTTCAAAAATAGCGGCGTCGGTGCCGCAGCCCTTGAGGAACTCGGCGATCGCGGAGATGCCGCGCCGGCAATCCGCTTTATGGACGATTTGCACGACAGCGCCGCTGCCGTGGGCGCTTCCGATATTCACATCGAGCCAACTTCCGAGGGTGGCCGTGTCAGGCAACGCGTCGACGGAATTTTGCACGAATGCCGGACGCTTTCGAGCGCGCTCCTCGCACAAGTCGTTTCGCGAGTCAAGCTGCTCGCCGGCATGGACATTGCGGATAAACGTCAGCCGCAAGACGGGCGCTATTATCTTGAGACGCAGGGCCGTAGCATCGATGCGCGCGTTTCTTCAATGCCTACTATTGCGGGTGAAAAACTCGTGGTGCGCTTGTTGGACATGCACGCATGCGTGCCGCAGCTCGAACATCTCGGCATATCATCCGGAATACTTCCTCGATATCGCAACGCCGTCCATGCGCCACACGGCTTTATCGTAGCTTGCGGCCCGACGGGGAGCGGAAAGACGACGACGCTCTACGCGTCGCTGTCCGAAAGAAACGTAGAAGGGCAACATATTTGCACGGTAGAGGATCCCGTTGAAGTAAGAATCGCCGGAGCAGCGCAGGTACAAGTGAACGTGCGAGCCGGTGTGACGTTTTCTAGCGCGCTTCGAGCGCTTTTACGCCAAGACCCCAACGTCATCATGGTCGGCGAGATGCGTGACGCGGAAACGGCAAGCGTCGCAATGTCGGCAGCGCTGTCCGGTCAATTAGTATTGACGAGCCTTCATGCCGCGGACGCTCCCCGTACGGTAGAGAGATTGGCGGAGCTTGGCCTCAAACGCCATGCTATTGCTGCCGGCTTGTCGGCGATCGTGGCACAGCGCCTTGTACGGCGGCTGTGCGATCGCTGCAAGCAAAGAACCGCAATGGCTCCCGAAAACGCCGAACTGCTCGGGCTCGAGAGCGGCTTCCAAGTCTTTGACGCGACAGGGTGCCGGGCGTGCGCCGGGACGGGATATGCTGGGCGAATCGGCATCTTCGAGTTGATGGTAATCGACGGATCGCTTCGTACCGCAATCGTAAACGGCGATTCACCCGCGGCGCTGGCAACGATCGCCGCGCGCAATGGTTATCAGCCGATGCTGGCCGACGGCGTCCGGCGCCTTGTACGTGGTGAAACGAGCGTAGCGGAACTGCGGCGCGTGCTTTGCCTTGGAGAATCGCTGTGAGCGCCGTCTTGCCGGACTTGCGTCTGATGGACGCCGTACGGTATGCGCGCCGAAGAGATGCTTCCGATTTGCACCTTTGTGCAGGGACGACGCCGGTCGTTCGAATCGATGGCGAACTCCAGCCGGCCGGCGGCTCCGCACTTAAGTGCGATGAGGTTAGAGCGATAATGACGCGGTTGTTGGGCGCCGAGGCCTTAGAAAGCGTCGAGAGCGGGAAAGACGTTTCGGCCGCATGGATCGACGACGAAGCCGGACCGATGCGCGTTCACGGCTTTCGCTTCACCGGCGGGTTAGCGATCGCCATTCGTCTTCTTGGGTTAGGCGTTCCGCGACTCGAAACACTCGGGTTGCCGGAGGTCGTCGACTCGCTTTGCAACCGCGAACGCGGGCTAATCTTGTTCGCAGGACCAACTGGTTCCGGGAAGTCAACGTCGCTAGCGGCCGTCGTCGATCGCATCAATGCCTCTTTTGCGCGACGAATAGTTACGATCGAAGACCCGGTCGAGTACCGTCACGTGAATAAGCATTCCGTCATCACTCAGCGTGAAATTGGGCGGGATACCGTTTCTTGTTCGGACGCCATAACCGGCGCTTTGCGCGCGGATCCCGATGTAATCATGGTCGGCGAAATGCGCGATGTTGCTACGATGCAAGCGGCGCTCGTCGCTGCCGAGACCGGGCATCTTGTCTTGGCAACTCTGCACACGGGAGACGCCGTCGAAACGATAGACCGAATCGTCGACGCATTCTCCGGCGCCGAGCGCGGACAAGTACGCGCACAGCTCTCGCAAGTGTTGACGGCGGTTGTTTGCCAACACCTCGTTCGTCGCGCAGGCGGATCCGGACGGCGCGCCGTCACGGAAGTCCTGCTTGCAACCGACGCGGTCCGTTCCATAATTCGCGAAGCGCGATCGCATCAGCTACGGAACGTGATGGCTACTGGCCGCGCGCTCGGGATGCATACGCTCGAGCAGCATCTCGCGGAACTTCTCGCCGCGCGTGAGGTCGATGCGGAATGCGCGCGTTTCGTTGGGCGGAGGATGGAAGAAGTTCGCTCCTATGCCGAGCCGATGGCGTAATGGGCGTTACGTTCGCCTACACGGCGCGAAACACGAGCGGAGCGTTCGTCGCTGGGGCACTTGAGGCCGATGACTTCGAAAAGGCGCTTGCCCATCTGCGAACGCGCGCCCTTTTCGTTACATCGCTTGAGGAAAGCGTGTCGTCTCGCGGGGTCGCGACGTCGCTCTTTACCGCCCTTCCGGTAAGTCCGCAGATCAAAGTTGCTTTTTTCCGATCGCTTGCGACTATGACGGCCGCCGGCGTGCCGTTACGACGCGCCCTCGAGGTGTCGATCGAAGTTTGCCGCGACGGCCGATTTCGTGAGGCGCTTCATTCCGTAGCCTCGGAGATCGAAGCGGGCGGCGCGCTCTCGGTGGCGATGGCAAGGCGTCCGCGCGAGTTTTCTCAACTCTTTGTTGCTATGGTGAAGGCCGGCGAGATCGGCGGTGCGCTCGAACGGGTGTTGGAGCGCCTGGCTACCTTGTTGGAACGCGATCGTGAGATTCGCAAACGAGTAGTATCCGCGCTGACGTACCCGGCGATCGTTGCCGCTTCCGCATTGGCGTTGGTGCTGTTTCTAATCGGAAACACGGTGCCCGCGTTTGCGGCAATGTTCGCAGAAATGCATGTGGCATTGCCGTTTTCGACTCGGCTTCTTATAGCCGCCGGCGAGCAATTACATGCGCCTCTCGCATGGTTCGCGCTCCTTTCGCTAACAACCGGAATGATGCTCGGGCTCCACGCCGTTCGCCGTTCTCCCAATCTTGCGTTGAAACTGGACGAAGGCAAATTGCTTCTCCCCGGAGCCGGGCAGATTCTCCGCAAAGTCGCCATCGCGCGATTCGCTCGAACGCTCGGCACGCTGCTCGAATCGGGCGTCCCGATTTTGAGCGCCCTTCGCGCCAGCCAAGATGTAATGGACAATCTCGTCTATCGCCGCGGCCTCGTTCGATTATCCGAGGCATTGGAAAATGGCGAACCGCTAACCTCGCCGTTGACTGCATCGAATCTCTTCGACCCGCTGTTCCTGCAGTTGGTGCGCGTCGGAGAAGAAAGCGGCACGCTTCCCGTTATGCTCTTACGCATTGCTGCGTATTGCGAACTTGACGTCGAAACGGCGCTATCGCGACTCGGCAGCATCGTCGAGCCCATTTCGATCGTTCTGCTTGGCGCAGTCGTCGGAACGATTGTCGCCTCCATCCTCATTCCGCTCTACTCACTAATCGGGAGCATGAAGTGAACGACCGCTCGGAATCCCGTCAACGCCTGATCGAAGAACATCATTATCTCTGTCAGCGCGGAGCGCGCAAATTCTGGCGCAAAGGGCTCGATCGTCGAGATCTGGAGCAAGTTGCGGCGATCGGCCTTATCAAGGCGGCGGATCGTTACGATAACGCGAACGGCACGCCGTTTGAAGCGTACGCGTGGGCGATGGTCCTCGGAGAGCTGATGCACTACGTGCGCGACGGCGAACGTGTGGTTCGCGCTCCGAGGCGGCTGCATGAGTTGGACCGGCGGTGGCTTGCGGCGGAACGCGACCTATGGGTGCGCCTTGGGCGCGAGCCGTCGACGGCAGAGATCGGAGCGGTCATCGGAGCGTCGCCGGAAGAGCAGCGCGAGGTGTCGCGATATCGACGAAATACGGCCATGCTGTCGGTTGAGTCGTTGCGCCCCTTCGAGCACCGGGCGTTGTCGTACACGCTGGATCACCAACTCGATCGCGTGGACGTCCAGCGCGCACTGGCCGAGCTTTCAGCGCTCGAGCGTCAGATTATCGTCGAGATTTACGAGCGCGATACGCCGCTGATGGAGTTGGCGGAGCGGCTGGGCTACTCACGGCGCCATTTGAGCCGGCTGCATCGTGGCGCACTCAAAAAGTTGACACCGTACGCTCGTCCACAAATCGCGTAGCCCGGGCACTAGCACCTCTGTCTGCAAGCGAACGGAGGGCAAATGGGCCGCGAAGACGAGCGTGGGTTCACGCTAATCGAAATGATGATCGTCGTTGCGATCATCGCAATTCTCGTAGCGATCCTAGTTCCGAACTTCATTCGGGCCCGGGCGCAGGCACAAACGGCCGCCTGTGAAGCAAACCTCAAAGAAATCGCTACGGTGCTGGAGTTGTATCAAACCGACCATCAACAATACCCATCCGGAAACAACACGCCTGTCACGATTTCAGACACCGATCTCGCAGCGTACCTGAAGCAGACACCCGTAGATCCGGTGAATCCCGGCGGCACGTACGAATTCACCGTTACGAATGCCGGCGCAGGCAACGCCTCTTATACAATTATCTGCCCCGGCCAACACGATCCTGGAACCATGAGCTCGATCGGCGGCAACGAGGGAACGGCACACATTCAATACTCATCCGCGACCGGATTCTCGGCGGTCGCAAGCCAGTAGCCGTGGATGTCTTGAGGATGGCGCCGGCCGCGGCGTTTCTCGCGGGCGTCACTACGTCGTTCGGCCCATGCGCGGCGCCACGTTTCCTCGCGATTTGCTCGATCGCGGGGACTGGAAGCCGTCTGAGTCGAGTGCTTGCGATCTTGGCCTTCCTTGGGGGCATTGCACTCGGAACGCTGCTTTTAGCTTTCGGAGCCGCGCAACTCGCAGCGGTGGCCAGGGCGTCGTCCTGGGTCTACGGCGCTCTGGCAATTGCCTTGGGTGTTACCGGTTTCAAAAGCTTGATCGAAGCGGACCGGTTCGAGTGCGGCCACCATGTCCGAAGCAGCTCTGCTGGTAGCGCATTTTTCCTAGGCGCGGCCATGACGCTAGTGATCTCGCCGTGTTGCACGCCGATCGTCGTGACGCTTGCAGCCGCCGCTGCCAGTGCCGGACGCGCGCTCGCAATCTTGCTCGTTATCGCGTTCTTGCTCGGACATTTGTTGCCGCTCATCGCCGCAAGTGTTGGGATCAACCAAATTCGCGGCGCGCTCGCAAATAGATCGCTTGCAATGCCCGCTCGGGTGGTCGGCGGGGCCGTCACGTTGGCAATGGCCGGATATTACGCGATTTTACTATGAGCCTGTCATTGTTACGCCGCGTGCTTGTCGCGGCGATCGGAATAGGCGTGTCCGCCGTTTTGCTGCGGCCGCAGATCTCTTCCGCGCTCGTGGTGAGAGGGGACGAATTGAACTATCGAGGTGAAACGGCGCCGGCACGGCGTTTGTGGCAACGTGCCATTGCGTGGGATTCTAACGATCGAGAGGCGGTCGATCGTCTTTGCTTCAGCGAAATCATGTCCCATTCGCCGGGACTCTTGGAGCATAGCGTCGCGACGGCAACGGCCTATCTTGACGGACATCGCGGTGACGCGTTAATCCTGGCAGATCGCGCGCTCGCGTTGGAGATACTCGGGAAGTTTGCGCAAGCGGAGGTCGATTTTTCGCTCGCCGGGCGTGCGACGCAAGATGTGCGGACGCTGACGTTTGCCGGCTTCGCGGCGATCCATGCCGGCCACCGTGCTTTCGCGCGGCAGCTCTTCAGTGAAGCGACGCGTGTCGATCCGCATTTCTTGCCTGCGTCGCGAGGTCTAGCAAGAGTATTATGATTGAAGCGTTAGTGCGGGTATCGATTTTCCTGGCCCTGGCGTCGATATTCGCCTTGTCTGCAATTTCCGCGAGCCCGGACGGGCGGGCGTTTCCGCGATGGGACGCAAGCGCCGCCTTGTGCGTCCTTTCGATTGCTCCGTTTTCGGCGCTTCCGTCGCAAGGCGATATATTCGCCGGTCTGCCTGCCATCATCGCATTGGCGTGCGCGGCGATTTGTGCTTCCACGGACGTACAGTGCGGATACGTATTCGACCGCGTTACCATTTCGGGCGTAACGCTGAGTGTGCTCTGCGCCATAGCCGCGGGGCGCGGAAGCGACGCCTTAGCCGGTGCGTGTTGTGCGAGCGGAACGCTCCTGCTCCTCTGGGGGCTTTCACGCCGGCGCGGCATAGGGCTCGGCGACGTGAAACTAGCAGCCGTGATAGGCGCCGCCACGGGGCCGCTAGTGGGCTTTGCTGCACTCGGTGCCGCTTTCGTTTTGGGTGCGGGCGTCGCTTGCGCAGGTCTTGCGACGCGTAAACTGCATCGAGGCGCAAGTTTGCGGTTTGCGCCTTACTTGGCGTCGTCGCTTGCGTTCACTGTTGCTATTAAGGCCTTTGTTGCATGAGAAGAAGAACGCTTCCGCTTGGCATAGACATCGGAACGAGCCGCGTCAGAATCGCAGTTGCGGAATCAACGAGCGACGGTCGAGCGTCTATCCGCGCCGTGGCTGCGCGCGAAGTCTCCGGAGGCTCGGGTGAAGCGGGTGAACGTTTCGCTCCTGAGTTCATCGCGCTTGTCGTGGAAGATCTCTTGCGGGAGCTCGGCACGCGCGAACGCCGGTGCGTCGCGGCACTCAGTGCGCCGGATGCTCTACTTCGCATTATCACGATGCCGAAAATGACCTGGGCCGAACGAACGCGCGCTGCGCGCTTCGAGGCGCAACGCTTTGCCGGATGGGATCTTGAAGCGGAACGCTCGCCCGTTCGAGTGCACGCGATCGATCGACAAAGCAGCGTGTATGCGATAGGCGTCGCCCGGCGTGAAGCGCTTGAAGCGCGCGTGTCCGCATTGCGCGCGGCGAGGCTTCGTCCCATAGCGGTCGATCACGACGCCTTAGCGCTGCGTACGCTTCTGAGCGATGGCGATGCGATTCTCGACGTCGGCTGCGACCGTTCGATGCTGCACGTGTTTCGCGATCGCAGCCCGATATCGTATGTAATTCCCGCGGGCGGTGCCCACCTTAGCCAAGGAATCGCGCAAGATCTTGCGGTCGACTTCGCGACGGCCGAGCGGCGAAAGCGCATCCTCGGAGCCGCCGGAGCCGGCGGCGCGGCGCGAGATCACCTTGTGTTCGCCATAAAGACTGCGCTCGATAAAGCACGCACCCGCGCGGCAGTTGGTCGCATCCTCGTAACCGGGAACGGAGCGCGGCTTCCAGGTTTTCTGCGCGATCTCGAGCGCGCCGTTGATGCGACGGTTGAGATGCCGGTGGCGAACGCACTCTTGACGGAAAGCTATCCGGAGGACGTGATTCGCGCTGCTGCACCGGATTGGACGCTCGCTGCAGCACTTGCGCTACGATGTGGAGCCGCTTAATGCACTTCGACTATCTTCATGAATCGGTTCCGGACCCTTTCGACCGGGTCGCCAACGTAAAGATCGGCCCGGAACTGCGCACGCCCGTCCGTGTTTTAATCGCGGCCCTTTTATTTGTCATGACAGCCTGCGTAATGGAACATCATCGTTGGAACGAAGCTCGGGCCGTCGAACGCAACGCCGCCGTGCGCGTGCAGGAGAGCCGTGCGGCATTGAACCGGACGAGCCTTGCGCGAGTCGAAGTCGACCGGCTTCTTGCGTTGGACCGGCGATTGAGAGCCATTCACTTGTCCGGGTCCGTCCTTGTAGCGCGCTTGATCGACGTAGCCGATCACCTCCCGCGAAACGTCTGGTTGACGTCGATTGCTCGACGCGACAAGGCCGTTGACATCGCGGGAAAGGCCGACGGCGTAAAGGCGCTCGGGGATGCGGTCTCCGGTTTAATGAACGGCAGCACCGTGCAATCGCCGTCTCTTGTAAGCGCCGGCAAGGACGATCGTTCGCACTTGATGTCCTTTGAAATGCGTGTCGAGGATCGCGTACCGTGATCGCCCGCCGTTCTTTCTACCTTCTCAGCTGCGCTATCGTCCTGGCGGGCTATGGGCTTGTAGTGCAGCCTGCCGAACGGTCGATTCGCGAGGTGCAAATCCATTCGCAGGAACTCTACGACGAAGCCAATGCCAACGAATTGAAAATTCGAAGGAGTGCGGAGTTGGAGCTCGCGGCACGCCGCGTTCGTTCGGATATTGCGAGTCTCAAAGGGCGCCCGGATTCCGCGATTGCATCTGCGCTTCAGTTGCTGAACCTGGAAGCGCGACGGTTCAATGTCAACGTACGGTCGGTGAACCCGGACGCGAACGCTGCCGTGGCTTCGCCAAGCGTGGATTTGGTGCAAGCTTTCGCGTGGAACGTCAGTCTGCGAGGACGTTTCCGAAATATCGTAGCGATTCTAGCCGACCTTTCGAAGCATGACGTACTCCTAGAAGTCCAAGACGCTTCGCTCGCCGCAACCGCCCAAGCGTCCGCGCCTGCACCCTCAGGAAGCTCGCCCGTTCTAGAGGTGACGGTAAGAACGATCGTCTATCTGCCCGCTGCTGCCGGTCTGATTTCGGAGGTGGATAATGCTCCCCGCGCTGCGCGATAGCGAAAGGCGGCAATTCATAGAAGTTGCGTTGCTCTTATGCGGGTATGCGTTGGCATTGCTGCCGCTCGCAAGTACGTCATCGTCTGCTGCAGCCGCGCAAGCGCCGCCTGTTAGTATAGGTCCGTCGCCTCTTTCACTTCCTGAAGCGTTTCGTTTTCCGCATTTGGAAACCGCACGCGATCCGTTCGTTCCGGGGCGTATCGAAGAGCACGGCGCCGGTTTGCAGGCGCCGGCTGCACTCGTGCACGCCGTAGTCCTCGGCTCGAACGCCAGAGCGCTCGTTGAAACGGGAGGAACCGTGAAGATTCTAAGCATCGGCGATACGGTTGGCAGCGCGGTCGTCGTCTCCATCGGCGCAGATGGGGTTACTTTGAGCAATGGAGTGCGACTGCTACTCGCGGAGCCCGCCCGTCCATGAGGTGCTGGATCGCGCTCGTTTGCCTGGCTTTTTGGTGCGCGGGAATTGCCGAAGCCGAGACGCCGTTCATGACGATAGACGTTCACGATGCTCAAATCGCGGACGTGCTGGCGTTACTCAGCGCAGAATCCGGAAAGAACGTCGTAGCGGATAACTCCGTTAAGCCCGAGCGTGTCACCATGCATTTACACGGCGTCACGTTCCAACAGGCGCTCGACGTTCTCGTAAACTCGCACGGTCTTCAAGTCCGGCGCAGCGGCGACGTCTTGATCGTGGGCTCCGCCGATTCGATGAACCGGCGCTACGACGCGCCCAACACGCTCCTCGGGGCGCAAACCGTGGTGTTGGCCCTAAAGCACGGCAAACCCGAAGACGTCGCTAAGGAGCTCGGCGACGCCCTGCCGCAAGGCACCGTCATCGTCCCGGACAAACGTACGGGCTCGGTCGTCGTCACGGGCGAAGAAACAACGGTCGCGCGCGCCCGCTACCTCGTAAGCGCCCTAGATGGGGTGCAATTCGGTGCGGATAACGGCGTAGAAACGAAGCTTTATCACTTACGGTACGTCAGAGCGGACGAGGCCATCAAACAATTGAAGGCCTTGGCCGCCGACGGTACGTTCATCGATGACGCCGAGCACAATGCCGTATTGATCAGCGGAAACGATGAGTTGCAAACGCTTGCCGAAAAACTCTTCGACTCGGTCGATCGGCCGAGTCCGCAGGTGCTTTTCGAAGTCAAAGTGGCCGACGTCACGCCGCAGAACGATTCGAGTAACGTCGGCTTGGAGTTCGGCGGAACGGATTTGCTCGGAAATCCGACTCAAGGTTCAACGACCTATGCCTTTACTAACGGGTCGATTCCGGTGAATGTTCGACTCAATGCGCTGATCACGCAAGGGCGGGCTCAGATTCTCGCCACGCCGAAGCTCGTTACTCTCAATAACAAAGAAGCCGATTTGCTGATCGGGCAAACGTACCCGATTGTATTTAATACGTCAGTGCTCGGCGGTCAAAACGTGCAGTTCGTGGATATCGGCGTAAAGCTTCGCCTGACACCAACGATCGGGCCGGACGGCGTCGTAACTGCGGAGCTACACCCGGAGTATAGCGAGCTGCTTGGCTTCACGTCGACGGGATACCCGATCATCGCAAATCGGAAAATCGATTCGACGCTTCGGGTCGCCGACTCGCAAACAATCGTGCTTGGCGGGCTCATGCGAGACGTGAGTAACGAAACGCTTGAAAAGGTTCCCGGCCTTGCGGATATTCCGGTACTGGGCCGATTCTTTCAAAACAAGAAAGCCAACCACGAACGCGACGAGATCGTCTTCATGATCACACCGCACGTGATCTTTCCCGATAAAGCGCCGCCCGGCGCGCACTAGGACTTGCACCGGCGGAGCTTTTGGTCTAGCGTGAAGTGAGCGGAGGGCTCGCGATGAACCTCGATCTTGGCGAACATCCCGTTGACCGGCTTGCCGACATGCTTCGGGAAGCCGAGAACGCGCACGGCATTTACGAAAAGCGCCTCGGCCGCGCCGACGCCGATTGGCCGCGGTGGTACGCGCGTCACATCATCGATCGCCTGACCGAGAACGAAGAGTCACGCTCGGAATAGCCCGTCAGACGTTCGTGCAGGCGTGGAGCTTGTTCGAGTACTCCTCTTGAATGAGATACGACTTGCCGTCGACGTTGTCGACGTCGTCGAAGCTGGCGCATAGGTCGGCGACTTCGTCATTGAACGCCAGATTGTACCAGCCGGATCCCGTATCGGGGTCCGTCAACGTTTCTGAAAGCTCGTGAGAAATCAGCGAGGCCGTGCTGTCCACAAGCGCGCTGTTCGGGCCGCCGAAGTTCGAGCAGCTCGGAACGTCTTGATACGGAAGCACGGTAAAAAGAACGTGTCCCACCTTGTCGTTGAACGTTCCGCTTGCGTGGTAGCCGCAAAACTGATTCGCCGGCGGATTATCCGGCGAATAACAATCGGTCGTTTCTTCGAAGCACGTGTCGACGCCGGGCGGAAGGAAAAGGTGATAGATGTGCGTGTAACCGCCGCCGTATTTTAGCGCTGCGGCGTGGACGATCGCGATCAAATCGCCTTGCGATAGGTAATTGGTGTAAACCGCCTGCTTCACCGCGAGATTTCCACCGAATCCGTAGCGGCCGCTCGCGGTGCTGCCGACGTACTGATCGAGCACGTGAATCAACGCGCTATTGTCGTAGCGGTCGATGAAGCCTTGCGGATCGCCCCAGCACGTACTGGCGCAATTGATGTAGATATTGAACGACGTCGCCCGCGGGATGACGACGCCGCCGAAATTCGTTAAATCCGCGGGATAGTTTACCGCTTCAGGCCGGCCTCTATGCGCGGCTGCAGTGCGGCCATTCTTCGTAGCATAGATGTGGTATTTGAATTTCGCGAGCGATGCGGCTGCGGCCGTGTCCGCGCTTGTAACGGCGAGCGTTGTCGTATTGGCTGCGGAAGCGGACTGTCCGCCGGACGCCGGTGGTTGCGAGACGGCGGCCGGTTGGCCCGGCAGCGCCGAACCGGACGCTCCGCCTCCGCCGCACGCGCTCAGCAATGTGCCCAGAAGAATTGCACCGATCGGGAGCTTCATTACTAATCTCTTTATAAGGACGTGGCTGGGACGTAGTGCGCCGACTATACCGCCCTTGGGCCTCTCGTCGGAGAGGCATCAGGTTGCTAACCATTGGGACCCAATGCCTAAGCGTCCCCAATTGGGGAATACCGAATGCATGAAGCACGACGATGATTCAATACGCGACGTTGCTCTTTTGTTCGCACGAGGAGTGCTTGGCGCGAGTATTGCGGCGCACGGTGCGCAGAAGCTCTTTGGATGGTTCGGCGGTCCCGGCTTAGAGGGCGCGACGGGGTTCATGAAGTCGCTCGGATTTAGTGATCCCGAACGAGCCGCAAAAGCCGGGTCGGTCGCGGAAATCTCGGCCGGCACGCTCATTGCCACCGGAGCGCTCGGACCAGTCGGCCCCGCTTTGCTCTGTGCCGTCATGACGACCGCCGTCGCGACGGTTCATTGGAAGAACGGCTACTGGAATAACGACCAGGGTTTCGAATTGAATACGATGTACGCGCTGGCGGCCGGCTTGCTGGCCCTCAACGGCTACGGGCGGCTCTCCGTCGATCGTCCTCTCGGCTTGCACGAGCGGCGCAACAGCATCATATCCATCTTGGCCCTTGCAGGCGGCGTAGCCGGCGGCATTTTTATGGCGTCGCAACGGAATGGCGTTTTGTCCCACCAGGCGGAAACAAAGCAAGAGCCGCCCCGGCCCGCCGGTGAAACCGGTACCGTCGGTGCGCCGGCGGAGAACGTAATTCCTGATTTATAATGTTTTCATGAACTTCTAGTTCGATAGCGCGGAACAAAACGGGGCGCCGGTCTGTATCATGAGCAGATCGGAATCGTATCGGAAGGAGCAACGCCGATGTTCGCGCGCTTCGATACTATCGTTCCATTGGTGCTGACGGTCTTGCTCGAGGCCGCTTGGCAGCCCCTGGTCATTGCGGCTATCACGTGGGCGGTGCTGCGATCGATGCGCAACACCAATGCCGCAACGCGTCACGCCATTTGGCTCTGCTCGTTTGCAGCCGCTACGCTCCTCCCTGTTGCGACCGCCGCGGTATTGGCGGGCGGAGTGCCGCCGGTCGCGTTGACTGCTTCGACCCCGCGATACTCGCACGTGCAAATAGCGCTCGCGCCATGGTTAATCGTTACCTTGCTTGCAGTGTGGACGACGATCGCAGCAGCATCTCTCGTTCGCTTGCTGCATGGTCTCCGGCGCATTACGACCTTGAAGCGAGCGTCGGCAGAACTTGCGATCGACGTCCCGGGGGGCGCCGTTCGAGTGGGCATTTCGGACGCCATCGACGTTCCCGTGGCCATCGGCTTGTTCGACTCCACTATCTTGTTGCCGAAAAACCTGATCCTAAATTTGGATCGCGACGATCTCGACCGGATTCTGCTCCACGAATTCGCGCATTTGCGCCGCAAGGACGACTGGACGAATCTGATCCAGCACGTCGTTCAAGCCGTGCTGTTCTTTAGCCCCGGCATTCACTGGATTGCCGCGCAGGCCAACCTGGAACGCGAAGTGGCTTGCGACGATTGGGTTTTAGAACGGACGCAAGCGTCGCTGCCTTACGCGCGCTGTCTCGCTCGAATCGTCGAACGAGTGGCGTGGCCGCCGCGTGCCGTGGCAGCGCCGGGCGCGTTCAACACCCGGCGTCATATCTCGATCCGAATCGAGCGCATCCTCTCGCGCAGGCGGAATGCCGGCGTGCGTGTCGCGTTGTTCCCCGCCGTTGCGGGCGCGGCAGCGAGCTTTGCCTTTACCGTGTTGTGCGCTACGGTGTCACCTAGTATTGCCTGGGCCTCGAGTCCGGAGGGCGCGCACGCGCACTACGCTTCCCAATGCCCGCTGCAACGCGGAAGCGCGTTACGGGGCCAGGGTTGACGACCTCGATTCAATTGTGCCCCGCTCGCTGGTTGACGTCTTGTTCCGCGATTGCGCAAAGAGTTCGATCATTTTTTGATTGAACGTCGGAATGTCGTCGGGCTTCCGGCTGGTTACGATGCCGCGATCCTCGACGCACACCTCGTCGACCCACGTTGCGCCCGCGTTGCGCAAATCGGTTTGCAACGACGGCCACGACGTGCACGTCAGATCTTTGGCGAGTCCCGTTTCTACAAGCATCCAAGGCGCGTGGCAAATTGCTGCAATCGGCATTCCCGCGGCGGCTGCTTCTTTGACGAATTCCACCGCCTTGGGGACGGCGCGCAATTTGTCGGCATTGAGGACGCCGCCGGGCAGCATCACGGCGTCGAAATCCTCCACCTTGGCTCGATCCAGCGGCAGGTCGACCTCAAAGTTGTCGGCGGGCGTGTGATGATTCCACCCCTGCACTCTCGGCTGCGGAGAAACGAGCACCGTTTTTGCGCCGGCTGCATCGAGGGCCTTACGCGGCTCGGTCATTTCGACTTGTTCGAACGCGTCTTCCAGAACGATGGCGACGCGCAAGCCATTGAGATTCTGTGCCATAACGTCCGCCTTCTACCCGCTGCAGGCGCGGTCGATAGAAGCGGCCAAGCTTCACGGACTCATGTTCCGGTACCTTACCGCGGGCGAATCTCACGGCCCCGCGCTTGTCGGCATCCTCGACGGACTTCCCGCAAACTTGCCCCTCGACGTGGAGCGAATCAACGAAACGCTGGCGCGCCGGCAAGGCGGCTACGGACGCGGCCGCCGCATGCAGATCGAGCGCGACGAAATCGAATTTCTCGCCGGCGTGCGCGGCAGCCGGACGCTCGGATCGCCGATCGCGGTCGTCGTTCGCAATCGCGACTTCGAGAACGTGCGCGCGTTGATGGATCCGCTTACCGGCGGCGGCAAAGAGCTGACGAATCCGCGGCCCGGTCATGCCGATTACGCGGGCGCACTGAAATACCGCCATCGGGATCTTCGCAACGTGCTGGAACGCGCGAGCGCGCGCGAAACGGCCATGCGCGTTGGTCTCGGCGCGATTTGCGCGCAATTCTTGGAAGCGCTTGGCATTCGAACGCGCAGCTACGTGCATCGCATCGGTGACGTCGAGGCCCCTGCGGAGCTCACGGAATTCGTCGAGCGACGACGTCGAGAACAGCGATGTTCGCTGTCCCGATCCGAAGCGCATCGCAGCGATGATCGCTGCAATCGACACCGCAAAAGCCGCCGGCGATACGCTCGGCGGCCAATTCATCGTGCGCGTCGACGGCGTGCCGGCCGGGATCGGCAGCAATCGCCAGCCGGATACGCGGCTCGACGGCGTGCTGGCCGGCGCGCTCATGGCGATGCAAACGGTGAAGGCGGTCGAGGTTGGGCTCGGCGCGGAGGTTGCCGCACCGCTCGGGCTCGCACGCGCACGATACCTTCGGCATCGAAGGCGGCGAAGTCGTTCGCGGCAGCAATCGCGCCGGCGGAATCGAAGGCGGCATGAGCAACGGTCAAGCCGATCGTCCTGCGCGTTTCGGTGAAGCCGATTCCGACGCTGATGAAGGCGCTGCCGTCGGTGAATCTGCACGAGAGGCAGCGATGCGCCGGCGACCATCGTCCGCAGCGACGTGTGCGTCGTTCCGGCCGGCGCGATCGTCGGCGAAGCGATGGTGCGGCTCGCGCTCGTCGCTCCGGTGCTGGAAAAATACGGCGGCGATTCGATGGAAGAGACGCTCGATAACCTGCGCCGCGCGAACGCTGCGGCCGGAGCGCTGTTCGATCGACGCTTCAGGAGGGCATATGAAACAGCACTTGGCACTCGTGGGCTTTATGGCGGCCGGCAAGTCGACGATCGGCAAGAAGCTCGCGCGCAAACTGGATTGCGCGTTTTTCGACACCGACGACCTGGTCGTGAAAGAGCACGGGCAAATCTCGGACATTTTTTATAACGAAGGCGAGCACGCTTTTCGCGATTACGAACACGCAGCCGTTGCGCACGTCCTTGACGACGGCGAGCCGGGAGTCGTTGCACTCGGCGGCGGCGCCTTGACGCACGAACCGACGCAGAAACTCTTGAAGAAGCGCGCGTATCGCATTTTCATCAAGGTTTCCGCGGAAAACGTCGTCGAGCGCCTGCGCCACAGCAAACGCGTTCGTCCGCTCCTCGGACCGACGCCGCCGCTTTCACGAATCAAAGACCTGTACAAGAAGCGCATGCCGCAGTACGCGCACGCCGATCTCGTCGTCGAAGCCGATAACATGAGCACGACGCAGATCGTCGATACGATCGTCGAGTGGTTGCACAAGAAGAAGATTCAGATCGCGTGAACGGCAGTTCCGAGCCGATCGTAAACGACGATCTCGGGTATCCGATCGTGATTGCGGACGACACGCGTCCCGAGCTGTCGCGGTGGCTGCAAGACCGCGACCAGCCGTTCGTCGCCGTTTGCGACGCTCAACATGACGTGACGGCAATCGCGCAAGAGCTTGGCAAGCATCCGCTGTGCCGCGCCGTCCTGCCGTTTACGCTCGGAGAGCCTCGCAAGCGTCTCTCGACGGTCGAACGCGTCCACGAAGCACTGATTCAAGCGGGCGCCGATCGCGAAACGTTGCTGGTAGGCGTCGGCGGCGGCGTAGGCGGCGATCTATTCGGATTCGTCGCGTCGACCTACATGCGAGGCGTCCCGTACGTGCACGTCGCAACTACGCTCGTCTCGATGGTCGATGCGTCGATCGGCGGCAAGACCGGCGTCGACCTCCCGTCGGGAAAAAATCTCGCGGGAACGTTCTCCGATCCGGTCGCGGTTTTCGCCCATATCGACGCGCTGCAAACGCTGCCGTACCGCTCGCTGCGCGACGGCCTTGCGGAGATGCTCAAAGCCGCCGTCATCGAGGGCGATACGTTGTTCGAGTCGCTCGAGACGCTGGCGCCGCATGCGTTCTGGCGGTGGCCGTGGCTGGAAATCGTTGCGGCATCGATCAAAGTGAAGACGATGATCGTGCTCGACGACCGCACCGAACGAGGTATGCGCGAGCTGCTGAATCTCGGCCATACGTTCGGCCACGGATTGGAGCGCGCAAGCAATTATCGCATTTCGCACGGCGCCGGCGTAGCGCTCGGCCTGCGAGCGGCCGGGCTGCTCGCGCTTCGTACCGGCCGGTACTCCGAAAACGAACATCTGCGCGTGCTGGGCACGATGGCGTTACTGGGCATGCCGCTGTACACGAGGATGCCGAGCGACGCCGTTTTCGAAGCGATGCAAAGCGACAAGAAGCGCCGGGATAGGAAATTGCGTTTCGTGTTGCCGCGAGCGATCGGCGACGTCGAGTACGGCGTAACCGTGCCGGACCGTTTGGTAAAAGCAACCCTCGAAGATCTTCGGCGTCCGCCGCAAGACGTTGGCTAAGATTCGCGCCGTCGAGGCGCTCGCGGCGATTCGTTCGTCGCGTTTCGATTTACCGTTAACCTATGATGCCGGCGATCTCGATCTAGCGGATCGGCGACATCGTTCGCGTGCCGCTCGGCAGTCGCGAGATCCTCGCGTTCATCGTGTCGCCGGTGCGCCACATCGAGGGCGATGCGCGCATCAAACCCGTCGCCGAAAAGCTCGACGTGCCGCGCGCCTTCGACGAAACAGGATTGCATCTCGCAAAGTTCGTTGCCGAGTATTACCTTTGCACGCTGGGAGAAGCGCTAAGCGCCGCGGTGCTGTCGGGCGCGATTCCACGCGTCGTCGACACGTTCGTGCGCGCGGTTTCGCAACCGAATCCGCAACGCTATCCGTCGGTGCCGGCGCGGCTCGTACGGCTTATCTGGGAAGAGTTTCCGGACGGCTTCGCTCTCGAAACGTTCTTGCGCCATCCCGAAGCGCGGCGAACGGGTGATCGCGCCGCCTTGCTGCGCTACGTGCAAAACGTCGTGCGCAGCGGCGAGCTACGGCGCGAACGGCACTTCGTCGATCCGCGAACGCACGAGTATCGTGATTCGCGTGCTCTATCCCGGCGAAACCTCCATCAAGGGACGCAAGGCCGAAGCACTGCTCGAGTTCGTCCGAGAGCAGCCCGGCGTACCGCGCGCCGACGCTTTGCTCGCGGGCTTTTCGAACGCCGTCATCGCTCGCGCGGTGAAAAGCGGCGCGCTCGTCGAACGCGAAATCGCGCCCGACGCGTCGCGCAAGCGACGGAACCGGCGCCCCCGCCCTTTCCGCCCACCGAAGAACAGCGGCGCGCGCTCGAAGCCATCAACGGGTGGCTCGACGCGAAAACCTTCGCCGAAGCGCTGATTCACGGCGTTACCGGCAGCGGAAAGACCTACGTGTACGTCGAGGCGATCAAGCGCGTCGTGCGCGAAGGCGGGCGCGCGATCGTGCTCGTTCCCGAGATTTCGCTTACGCCGCAAACGGCGCGTCGTTTCGAAGAAGCCTTCGGCGAACGAGTCGCCGTGCTGCACTCTGCGCTTTCCGAGCGCGAACGTTTCGACGCGTGGCAGGCGTGCATGCGCGGCGAGATCGACGTCGTCGTCGGCGCGCGCAGCGCCGTTTTCGCGCCGCTTGCCGGACGTGCGTTTGCTCGTCGTCGACGAAGCGCACGAAACGTCGTACAAGCAAGACACCGTCCCGCGCTATCACGCGGTCACCGTCGCGCGCGAACGCATGCGCGCCGCCGGCGGCATTTTGCTGCTCGGCAGCGCAACGCCGTCGCTCGAGAGTCCTACGAAGCGGCTCTACGGGGACGAATTGCTTTGATCGAGCTGACCGAGCGCGCAACCGCGCAATCGATGCCGGCCGTGACGCGTCGTCGATTTGGCAAAAGAATTCGAAGCCGGAAACAAACGTATTTTCAGCACCGCGCTCGTGCAGGCGCTCGACGAGCGGCTCGCAGCGCGGCGAGAAGGCGGTGCTCTTCGTGAACCGCCGCGGAAGCGCGGGGTTCATTTTGTGCCGGACGTGCGGGTTTGTGCCGGAGTGTCCGCGCTGTTCGGTATCGCTGGCGGCGCATCGCACGGAACGGTTGCTGCGTTGCCACTATTGCGACCACCAACAGCCGTTGCCGTCCGCGTGTTCGTCTTGCGGCATGGCGACGATTCGCGAGTTCGGCGTCGGCACGGAGAAGGTCGCGGAAGAAGTAACGCGTTTATTCCCGTCGGCGCGCGTGCTGCGCATGGATTCCGATACGACCACGCGCGTCGGCGATCACGCCCGGATCCTCGCAGAATTTGAAACCGAGGCCGACGTGCTGGTCGGCACGCAAATGGTAGCGAAAGGGCTCGACTTCCCGACGGTGACGCTCGTCGGTGTGGTAGCCGCCGACGTCGGCCTGCATGTGCCGGATTTCCGCGCTTCGGAACGCACTTTCGGACTCGTCGCTCAGGTTTGCGGACGAAGCGGCCGCGCGAAACCGGGCGAAGCGATCGTCCAGACCTACTCGCCGTCGCATCCGGCGATCGTGTACGCCGCCGCACACGATTATGGCGGGTTCGCGACGGTGGAACTGGAAGACCGCCGCGCGATGAGCTATCCGCCATACGTCCGTCTCACGTATTTGGGAGTGATCGGCCGCAATCGCGATGAAGCCCTCGCAACCGCCGAGCGCTACGCCGCAATCTTGGGGCAGCCCGAGATCGAGGTGCTAGGTCCCGCGCCATACCCGATCGCGCGTTTGAACGAGGAATGGCGTTTCCGGATCGCGTTAAAAACGCGAACGCCGAAACTCGTACGAGCCGCGATTCGCGAGCGAGTTCTGCCGCTCGCACGCAACGATCGTAAAACTCGCCTCGCCGTTAACGTAGATCCGTAAGAAGAAGGAGCCGGCTCATGCGAGCAACCGTATTCATCGACGTCCTTTCGCACTGGTGTCTGGCAGCCGCCCCGGCCGTGCAATCGCTTTACGACAGCGGCATCGACGTTGAGATCGTCGTGGCGCCCATCGCCGACGGAGAGCCGATGGGCCTCGCGGCGGAAGCCGAGGCGTGGTTTTACACGCGCGGAACGGGTGCGTACGGAATGATCCTCAAATCGGACTGGTACGAACACGATCGCACCACGACGTGGCATGCAAACGCCGCCGTCGCCGCCGGCGCAACGCTGGGCGCGGATAAGTGGCGTTTGGCGTGCGCGGTAATGTCGGAAGCCATGCAGGGCGGCGCGCTTTTCGGCCGGCCCGAAATCGTCTACGGATTCGTTGCGGAGTTGCTGGGCGTGGATACGGCGGAAGTGCGCAGCGTCGCCGAAACGGCGGAGATCGCGGACCTTTTGCGCGACGGTAACCGGCGTCTTGCAAAAATCGGCGGCGACGAGCGTCCCACGTTCAAGGTGGAGAACGCCAACGGGGACTTCGCGGTCCTCAAAGGGTTATGGCAACGCGACGCGGTCGACGCATGCATGCGCGCGCTGCAGCAGGACGAGACGGCATACGCTGCCGCCGGGACACCGCCGGATTTCGGCTAAGGCCTTACGCTACCGCGTCTGAATCGCGCTTCGGCAACACGTGCGTCGGGCAGTGAAGTTCCTCGATCCGTTTGATTCCGGGCCATGCTTGCGGATCGATGACAACCGGCCGCCGCACTTGCTGTCCCTCGGTTTCGTGAAGGCGATGGTACAGCTCTAATATCGCTGCGCGTTCACCCGTGACTTCGATGCATCGTCCGCCGGCGTCGTGCCCGAACGCGATGCCGTCGCGTCCCGGCGGAACGATCACCGCGTCGATCGCGATCTCGTGCTTCCCGTGAGCCATGCTGAGCGTTGTACCCAGCATGCGAAAATCTAACGGACCCGGCCGATTCCCGAGGTCATTCGCAGTGCGGTCGTCGGGAAGAGCAGTTGCGAAAGCAACAAACCGGCAACCAACTCAATCGCCGCCGTCGCCGCATTCGCTGCCAGGGGAGCAGCTTCGCCGATGTTCTGCTGGAACGCGAACAGAACGCTTTCGTAACTGAGGCTCCCGGGAACCAGCACCAGCAAAGCGGGCACGAGCATCACGGGTTGCGGAACTCGCAAAAAGCGCGCGCCCATGTTCGCAACGACGCCGCAAATGAACGAAGCGCAGAACGCCGAGACTTGATGCACAGGTGTGAGGCCGAGCAGATGCGAGGTCAGCAGCGCAACGAAACTCGCGGCGAAGACCCAGATGAAATCGCGCAATCGCGCATCGAGGTCGATCGACATGCCGGTTGCCATCAGGATCGAAGCTAGAATCCACCACCGGCCGGCAACCGCGTGCGTGTGCACGTCGGCGCTTTGCAGCAGGGTCGGGCCCACTACTGCAAATCCGAGCAGCGCGCCGCAGCCCAAAGCCAGCAATACGGAAAGCACTTTTCCAAGACGCGCCATGCCGGCAACGAGATCGCCGTTGGCTAGCTCGTGCAATGCCAACGTCAGCGAGTAACCGGGCAATAACACGACGACGCCTGCGACAATCGAGATGTAAATGTTCGTCGGTCCGGCAAAATGCGTAAACGCGGCAACGATCAAGGTTCCCGCGAAGGCTGCGATAACTTCGAAAAGACGCGCGACGATTTCGTTTTTCGTGGCGATTGCCGAAATGATTCCGGTAAACGCGCCGATGCACGCGGCGACGGTCAATTCGCGAACGCCGCCCGAGAGCAGAATTCCGACGCCGACCGCCACGAGCGCGAGAGCCGGAATTTCCCAAAGCACGTTGAGCCCGGGCCAGCGCCGGTCGATGTTGTTTACTTGCACCGCCGCTTCGCGATAGTCGATCTTTCCTTCGCGCAGTTCGTCGTAGATGACGTTCAGCAGCGAGATCTTGCGAAGGTTCACGCGCCCCGGATCGAGGCGCATCATCACGACCTTCTGATTCCAGCGGGGACCGATCGCGAGCGTTATGTTGCGTGGGCAGCGCAAAAATTTGGACGGAGAGGCCAATCGAGGCGGCGATGCCCGTGAGCGTTGCTTCAAGGGCGTCGGTCGCGACGCCGGCCAGATGCAGCTCGCGCGCCATGGTCGCAAGAAAAACGGCCTTCGGATCGTCGGCGATCTGGCTCACGCGCTCCTAGTACGACGAAAAAAAAGAACCCGCCTGGATGCCAGGCGAGTTCTTTCACATCGAGTTTGCGAAAAAGCGCGTTACTTTTTCTTGGAGCCCTTCTTGGCGCCGCCGCTCTTCGAGGACGACTTCTTTGCAACGACCGGAGCAGCCGCAGCGCGCGTCATCGCTTTCGCGAGGCGCGACTTCTTGCGAGCCGCCTTGTTCTTGTGGATCACGCCGCTCTTCGCTGCTTTGTCGAACGCGCTCTCGACCGATTTCACGGCCTCGGCATCTTGCGCGGCAACGACCTTCTTGAAGATGGTCTTAAGACGCGTCTTCACATCCTTGTTACGGATGGTACGCTTGTCGGTCTGACGCATCCACTTTTCAGCGGCCTTGATGTTCGGCAAAGAAAAAAACTCCTAACGGCTAGGGGGCAACGCGCCGTAGTATAGCACAGACCCCGCGGACGGTCCAGCCCCGCAGGTTAGCTCGGTTCTAAAAGGATCCGCCGATAGCTCTGATACCGGCTTCCGGCTATCCGCCCGTCGGCCACGGCGGCCTGGACGCCGCATCCCGGCTCCTGAAGGTGGGTGCAGTCGGTAAAGCGGCAGCTTGCTGCCGGCCCCGGCATCTCGCGGAAGCCATGGACCAGCTCGCTGGGCTCGATCTTGCCCAAGCCGAATTCATTGACGCCCGGGCTATCTATAAGGAAGCCGTTTTCCATGCGATAGAGGCGGGCCGCCGTTGTGGTCTGGCGGCCGAGACCGTACCGGCTCACCTCGCCCACGCTGGCGTCGCCGCCGAGCGCCTTGAAGATCGAACTCTTCCCGACGCCGGAATTGCCGCCGAGCAGTGCGTGGCGGCCGCGGATCGCGTCACGAAGCTCTTCCACGTTCGTTCCGGCTTTCGGATTGACGAGGATGGTCCGGTACCCCAGCGCCTGGTAAACGTTTAACAAACGTTCGCGTTCTTCATCGGATGCGAGATCGGGCTTGGTGAAGACGGCGATTGCGTCGATCTCCTGCAATTCCGCAAAGGCGAGTAGTTGATCGAGGGTAACGAGCCGCGGGGCCGGATCGGCGAGCGCGGTAACGGTCACGAGCGTATCGATATTCGCCGCCATCGTTTTCGTGCGTCCGTCGACGGACCGGCGCTCCAACGTAAAGCTTCGCGCTTCGATACGATCGACGATCGTTTTGTCGTCCTCGAGAACGCGAACGAGTGCGACGTCGCCGGGGACCGGCATGAAGCGCTTTCCGGTCATGCGGCGCAGTTGCGCGACGCGTGGTTCGAATTCGTCGTCCAACACGACCCACGCGGCGTTTTTGCCCGTCGAGACGACGAGCGCGCGGTGAGTATCGCTCATTCGCAAGATTGGAGGCGCGCCGCGGCAAACGATGCAGGCACAGTGGGCGAACTCACCCTGCGTTACCGTGCGATCCCCGACGAGGCCGAAATCGGCTCCGTCGATGCTGTCGTCGGCCGCCATAACGGTCGTATTACGTGGCAGCGCAACGCTGGTCCGGCGTGCGTGTATGCGCTGGTAGAAGAGGCGAGCGAAGCATGCGCGGCCGAGCTGGCCGCCGTCGCAAGCGCTGAAATCGTCGATTCGCCTCTCATCGCCCTTGCAGTTTCCCCGCACGCCGCCGAAGCCTTGCCGGCACTGCAACACGCGCTTGGCGGCCCCGGCGCGCCCTCGGGCGTGATTCGCTGCGAAACCGAAGGCGATGCCGTGCTGGTCGAGTGGAACATGGAGCGCACGGGCGCGCCGTTGATGATGGCGCTTATCGACGTGGAACTGCTCCGCTTTGGCGGCGGCCGTTCGAACCGTTTGCTTACGCCGTTGCCCCTGGCGTGGTCCACGAAGATTGCCGCGGAGGGGCTGAAAGCGCCGGAAATCGCACCCGATCGCGTGCTGGAAGCGTTGCTGGAACGGCACCATGTCGCTGATTAACTCGCTGCTTTCGTACGTCGGCATTACCGACGTGCTCGATATTGCCGGTACGACCGTGCTGATCTACTACGTGCTGCTGCTGATCCGCGGCACGCGCGCGGTGCAGATTCATCACGGGGTTACTGGTGCTCGTCGGACTTTTGGGACTTGCCAAGCGTGCTGCATTTGATTTTGCTCGGCACGATTTTGCAGCTGCTCGTCGTCGGCGCCGCGGTTACGCTGCCGATCGTCTTTCAGCCGGAACTTCGGCGCGCGCTCGAACAAATCGGCCGCGGCGGACTGCTGCACATCGGCGAAGACATCGCGGATTGGACGCGTCCCGAAGACACGTCGATCGCGTACGCTTGCGCGCGCGGCGTTTCTGCTCTCGCGCAACAAACTCGGCGCGACTGATCGTCATCGAGCAGCAGAGCGGTCTCAAAGAATTCGTCGAGAGCGGCACGCTGCTCAACGCGAATCTTTCGGCGGAACTCTTGCTGGCGCTCTTCATGCCGCGTTCGCCGCTGCACGACGGCGCCGTAATCGTGCGCGAGAACGTCATCGAAGCTGCCGGCTGTTTCTTGCCGCTCGCGGAACAGTCGCTGGCCGAACGCCGCGTCGGCACGCGCCATCGCGCGGCGCTCGGCTTGACGGAACAGACCGATGCCGTCGTCATCGTCGTTTCCGAAGAAACCGGCGCGATCAGTATCGCGCGCGAGGGCAAGCTTTCGCGCCCGGTCGAAGAAGAGGCGCGCCTGGTAAAGTGCTGCTCGCGGTTACGCGCCCGCCGCGCGATCATCGCCGTCGAGCCAACGACCTCGTGTCGCACCTCCGCGCCCGCCTCGCGCCGCATCGCGGCGAAGGAAACGTCCGTGCAGATCATCCGAAAGAACTTCGGACTTAAAGTTCTCTCGCTCGCGCTCGCCATTGTCGGCTGGGCGTACTTTCGTTTCGCCAGCAATCCGGTAATCGCGGCGCATTTCGATCAGCAAATCTCCGTCCCGATCGTGGCGGCAAACCTTCCGGTCGGCTACATCGCGCACTTCACCGAGAAAGACGCCGTCGTCACGGTCGCGCTCTAAGCGCGGCGAAGCGCCGGTGAAACCGGAAGAAATCAAAGCGGTGCTCGACCTCTCGTAGTAAGAGCGCCGGGCGTCTACAACGTTCCGGTGCACGCTGGTCGCGCCGAACATCGCCGTGCAAAGCTCTCGCCCGGCATCGGTGAGCTTGACGATCGAGAAGATCGACGAGCGTGTGTATCCGCTCGCGTTTCACTACGTCGGCAGCGAGCAAAACGCCATCGTCGTGGGCGACTCGCACATGACGCCGTCCAGCGTTATCGTGCACGGCCCGACGAGCTTGCTGTCGCAAGTCGCCGCCGTGCGAGTCGACGTGCCGCTGGCGTCCGTCCCCACAGGCCTACGACGCCATGGTACGTCCGGTCCCGGTGAACTCGCTCGGGCAGGAGATTGCCGGGTTGGAAGTCGCACCGGACTTGGTGCGCGTACAGATCGACTTCGTTGCCGGAACGGGAGCAAAGACCAAACCGTGAGCCGACTTTTCGGAACCGACGGCGTACGCGGCGTCGCAAACGATCGAGCTGACGCCGGAACTGGCGTTCGAAATCGGACGCGCCGGCGCAACCGTGCTCGCGCATATCGAGCGACCGTCACCGCCCGGTCATTGTCGGCCGCGACACGCGCCTCTCGGGAACGATGCTCGAAGCGGCGATCGTCGCCGGCATTACGTCGGTCGGGCGCGACGTCGTCTCCGTCGGCATCGTTCCGACGCCGGCGGTCGCGCGCGTTACCGTGGCCGAAGAAGCCGCCGCCGGCGTGATGATCAGCGCGTCGCACAATCCGATCGCCGACAACGGCATCAAATTCTTCGGCGCCGGACGGGTTCAAGCTCTCCGACGACATCGAAGATCGAGATCGAGTCGCTGCTAGACGAGCAGCGATCTGCCGCGCCCGATCGGCAGCCGACATCGGCGTCGCGCGTGTCGCGCAGAATCTCGGCAAACACTATTACGACGAGCTGTATAGCACCGGCGTCGATCTATCGGGCTTGCACGTCGTCGTCGACGGCGCGTACGGCGCGGCCTACGCGATCGCGCCGTACGCGCTGCGCAAGATGGGCGCCATCGTTACCGAGATTCATTGCGAAAACGACGGATCGCGCATCAACGTCGAATTGCGGCGCCACGCATCTGCGGCCCACTCCAGCGATGCCGTGCGCGAGCTGATCGCCGCCGGCGAGCAGCACGTTATCGGCGTGGCGTTCGACGGCGACGCCGATCGCGCGTTGTTCGTCGACGAAACGGGCGAAATCGTTTCCGGCGATCACGTCATGTTTGCCATTGGCGAGCGTATCTGCACGAACGCGGCGAGCTCGCCGGCGATACGATCGTCGGAACGGTGATGAGCAACATCGGCTTCGAACGCGCCCTGCAAAAGCACGGCATGCGCCTGTTGCGCGCCGCCGTCGGCGACCGCTACGTGCTCGAACAGATGCGCGCCGGCGGCTTCGTGCTCGGCGGCGAACAGTCGGGGCACATCATCGATCTGCGCCGCAATACGACCGGCGACGGTCCGATGACTGCGATGACGCTCTTCGGGATCGTTAGTGAATCGGCAACTCGCCTGCACGACTTGGTTAGCGAAGTCGTCGTCGCGCCGCAAGTTCTGGTTAACGTGCGCACGCCGCGAAAGGACGTCTTACAGTCCGAGCCGTTCGCAATGCGATCGCCCAAGCTGAACTGATCCTCAACGGCTGCGGACGACTGCTGATCCGTCCGTCGGGCACTGAACCGCTGATCCGGGTGATGGCCGAAGGCGACGACCGCGAGCAAATCGAGGCGGTAGCCGCCGAGTTAGCGGGCGAGATCGAAGCCGCCGCGCGAGCTTTGTAACAGAAAGCGTCCAAGCAGGAGAGGAAATCGGGGATCTTGTGGTGTACCATAAGGCCCATCAAGCTGTCGGAAGCTACATCTTCCACGGCACCTACGCCTGCACAAGATCACTGAATCGGGATTGGCATCCCGAGCGGGGGACTCCCGGTAGGGGTGAATGGACCGGTCGGTCCTAGGGCGATCTTTCCCGTCCGAACCCGTCAACTAACCTCGCAAGTGTTGTGAAAGAGGAGCATTTCTTGCGTCAAGCGTTAGCTGCAGGGGCTTTTGCCCTTTTGCTCGCCGGATCTTTCGGTTTTGCGCGAGCGGACGAGACGATCGTCAAACCAGCTAATCCTGTGAATGTCGTCGCGACCACCGAAACGGCCGAAAGCCCGGACGTGGAAGCTTGGACGGCACACCTTATCGTTAACAACAGCCGCAGCGAACACCGTGGTAAGAACGGCGAGATCGGCCGTTTTGCGGGCGGCGTACTCGCCCGCACCTCGAAGATCGCGCAACAGCTCACCCGCAGCGCCTTGCGTTTCCTCGGCACGCCGTATGTCTTCGGCGGCACGAGCACGTCGGGCTTCGACTGCTCGGGATACGTTCAGCACGTCTTCGCGATGCTTGGCATGAGCCTGCCGCGGACGGCTGACGCCCAGTATGACGCAGGCCATCGCATCGTGGGCGCCATGCGCGCCGGCGATCTCGTATTCTTCCATACCTACGAGCCGGGCGTGTCGCACGTGGGTATCTACCTCGGAAATGGTCAGTTCGTCCACGCAAGCTCGAGCCACGGCGTGATGGTCTCGAAACTCAGCGACTCGTATTGGGCGGCGCGCTACGTCGGCGCGAAGCGGCTGATCGCAGCGCGATAGAAACCCCAACCGACCGCGTAAGCGCGGAACAGCGGCTTGCCGCACTCGCTTACCTGGTATGGCCGGTAGCGGTCTACGATCGCATCGCTCCTCGCCCGGAAGCCTCCAATTGGTACCGGGTCCATCTACGGCAAGCGCTCAAGTTCGGCAATAGAGCCGCGCTCGCAGCGCTTGTCGCGTTTCTGTGGCCGCTGCTGCTCAGTTTCTTCGTAACGAGCGTCGTAGCAACGATTTGGATCTACGTGATTGCGATGTTGATCGACATTGCGCTCTTCGTCTTATGGCTCGTTGCGGCCATACGGTATAGTCAGCGAGCAGGCCGCGGAGAACTCTTCGAGATCCCTTGGCTCTCCCGCACAGGGAAGCCGCCGCGCATCTCGTAATCTCGGTGGTCGCTTCCGCGCCGCTCAACAGCGTGCGGGAATCGACTCCGTTAACGAGTTGGGGTCGCTGCCGGATGCAGCGACAGAACAGAAGCGCAGGATGCGCGTGCGGCGTTTTAGCCGCGTAGTGGAGTCGTCGCACGATGCGACGACAGAACGGAAGCGCAGGATGTGCGTGCAGCGTCAGCTGCGTAATGGGGTCGCTGCTGGAGGCAGCGACAAAATGGAAGCACAGGATGTGCGTGCAGCGTCAGCTGCGTAGTGGGGTCGCTGCTGGAGGCAGCGACAAAATGGAAGCACAGGATGTGCGTGCAGCGTCAGCTGCGTAATGGGGTGTAGCCAAGCGGTAAGGCAGCGGACTTTGACTCCGCCATGCGTTGGTTCGAATCCAGCCACCCCAGCATTCAAGACTCGCAATTCTTGCGAGTCTTTTTATTTTCGAGAAGCGGACCATAGCATTGGTTCTCGGTCCTAAATGCGATCGCGTTGCCGGCCGTTGTCTAAGCATTTAGCCTCCTTCGGACTAGGTACAAAGCCCCAAAGCCCTTATTTTTGGGGCGTCCTTTACACAAAAATGGCGGTAAATAGGGGCTTGACAGCTTTCGAACCCCTTCCAATTAGCGCTCGCTTGCCTATAATGAGGGCCTGCGCACCCTCTGGTGCTGCAGGTAAATACGCGGAGGCCCCAGTGAAGAATCGCCCCTCTTCCGGTATAGCTCTCCTTGGCTTGTCACTCGTCCTAGCTTCATGCTCGAACCCAGCTTCGGTTCCGAGTGCAACGCCGCAAGATGCATTTCATCGCGCAGGCGGCAAAGTGCCGATGGAAACCGTCGGCGGCTTGCCTAAACTCATTAATATTCTGCTCTGCGATGCAACGCCGCGCCTCGGCAATCTCGTGCCGACGGAAATCGATCTCGGCGTCGACGAAGTCGACGTCGTCGCGAACGGCACGATCGTGCCGATCGCTCAATATAGTTCTCCCGTCGTCGTAAACGTGCTGGCCGAACAAGACCAGCCCGGATCGATCGGTATCGGCAGCGTTTGGACTTCGCAGTATCAACAACTCCGTTTCGTCTTCGACGCAGCGACAAGTAAAGTCGTAGCCAACGGTGCGAACTATCCGATCAATTTCAAGACGAACGCACTCTCTAACACGACAGTTCCGGCCGGCGCGGCGACGTCGACAACTCCGGCCGGCGTGGCGACGTCGACGACGGCGGTTTCTTCGGGCACTTTTGCGGTGACCGTCAATGGAACGTTCGCCGTCGGCAGCAATCCCGCGAGTGCGGTTGAAGCAGACTTCAATGCCTTCGAATCGCTTATGGTGAACTCGTACGGCAACATCGTCGCTCGCACGACGATCTTCGCGGTGCCGTCGGCGCTCGCAGGCAAGATCAGTGGAACGCTCCTCAATAGCGCCGGCCAGCCCGTGAGCAACGCCACGGTCGTAGCGTTCGACGCGAACAACAATGTCGCAAATACGAGCAACACCGACGCAACCGGCGCCTATTCGATGCATACGATCGCCGCAGGCTCCGTTCACTTGGTCGTCTACAATACGTACAAGACGACTGTCGGGCAGACGTTGTCGGCAACTAATCAAACCGCAAACAGCACATCCGTCGATGGCGGCTACGTCACCGTAACTTCCGGCCAAACCACTCAAGTTCCGGCGATCAAAGATTAGTCGGGGTCCTCATGGTTATCGAAGACGAACTCGAGCGGGCGCGCGAGTACGTTCGAACCGGATGCTATGGGCCTGCGGCCGATCTGCTCGCAGCGTGCGAAGACTGGCCGGCACCGCTCAACGAACGGGCGCTTCTATTGCGTGCCGAAATCGCGCTCCGGCGCGACCCGGTGTCCTCACTCGAACTACTCGCGCGAGTACATGATTTATTCCAAACACCGGAAGGCCGTTTCGGTTATTACTTGGCCTCGGGCAAAGCGTACGCGCACAGCCGCAATCTCAATGCGGCAGAGGACATGTATGCGTGTGGCGAGGCGATCGTTTCCGACGGTCATATCGAGGGTGCAGCCGAGCTTGCGTATCAACGCGGGCGGCTTCAGTGGCTGAGGCGAGAGTACGATCCGCAATCGCAGGAACTCGCGCGAGCCATTGCATCGGACGATCCCGGGCTTCGCTTCGAAGCTCTCGCGGTTCGTTCATGGATGCATGCGGGACTCGCTCAATTTCGGGCGCAACTCGCCGATTTGGTCAGCGCCCTCGAGATAGCGGAAACGGATTTCGACCGGTGCGATGTGCGCGCCGTGGGCAGGGTGCTGCACGCGCTTTTCCGCCTAGCACTCGAGCTGGGCAACGGCGAGGCGATCGAAGCGGGCGAACGCATATACGAACGCATCCCGTGGACGTCTGAACTGCGTGAGGAACACTTCCTCGTGCTGCGTGCGCTTGCGTGGGACGCGTTCTTGCGGGGGCAGTCTGCCCGGGCGCAGTGGCTCTTCCGTGACTCGAAAGAAGTGGCGCCAAGCGATGCGTGGAAGGTCATGGCGCACGTTGACCGCGCTTCCGTGGCGCGCATAAACCGCAACGATGCGTGGGCGATCGACGAACTCTTCGAGGCGCACGCGCTCGCTCGCGGCGTTACGTGGGCGGATACGCGCGGCGAAGAGCGCCAGGCGTTGGTGATGCTTGCCATACTCTTCGCTCCGCTTGACATGGCTCAAGCCCAGCATTACGTCTCCACCTACATCCGCTTGGGCTCCGAAAATGTCGATGCGTCCGAGGGTATCACGCAGGATCGACGCGCTGAAGGGTACGCGCTGTATGCCTCGGGGCGCGTTCAGCAAGTGCTTGGAAATGCGGCGAGCGCCAAGAAAGCACTGGAGGCAGCCTACGATATCTTCGTCGCGGCGGAGCATCATTTCCGTGCCGCCCTCGTCGCGCAATCGCTCGGAGAGCTGACTAAAGAATCTGACTGGATAGCTCGCGCAGCGCAGCATGCCGCGCATTTCCCGCAGAGCGCGCTTTACCAGTACTTCAACTCGCCTGAAAAGACCAACGGAGCGATCTCGAACGGCCTCAGCCCGCTTCACCGGCAACTAGCGCTCGCGCTTTGCGAAGGCCTCGACATACCTCAGCTCTCGCGACGCTTCAGCCGCAGCGAGTTCACGCTGAAACGCGAGATACAGACGCTTTACGGGTCGCTCGGCGTGCAAGGCCGCACCGCGTTGCGCACTTACTTCGAGCAGCACGGCTCGCTGTGATACCGATTCTGTGGAGCGCACTGCGCGATGCGCTAGCGTCGACGGCCGCGCGGTTTGCCGCGTGGCGCTCGCGCACGGCAGACTCGGCCGAGGAGGAGCGCTACAGCATCATTGAAGCCGTCGCGGACGGGATGTTCATCGTCGATCACAATTGGTGCTTCACGCACGTCAACGAAAAAGCCGAGCAGCTGCTCCATGCGACGGCAAACGAACTCGTGGGCAGGCGCATCGAAGACGTTCTAGACGCCCTTGCGTCCGATCTCGTGCCGGAGATGCGCGCGGCTCTTTCTCAAAGCATCCCGATCGAGCGGATGCAGTACTTCAAAGCAACGGACGCCTGGATCGAAATTCGCATTCAGCCGGCGTCCAACGGCGTCGTGGTCTATCTTCGGGACGTTACGGCCCGCAAACGCGCCGAAATGCTGCTGCGTGACAGCGAACACCGGCTGCAGCTCCTGCTCGGCCAAGTTCCGGCACTTCTGTGGACAGTTGACTTGGACAGCCGTTTCACGTCCTTGGTCGGCGCGGGGTTGGCGACGCAGGGATACGAACCGGACGATCTCAACGGGCAGCGGTTTGAAGTCATGCTCGCAGACACCGAATCGAAGGGCACGGCGATCTCGACGATTCGCCGGGTTTTCGCCGGGGAATCCGCGCGTTTCGAAACGCGGCACTCGGGACGCTGGCTGCAGCACCACGTCGAGCCGCTTCGAACCGAGAACGGCACGATCGCCGGTGCCATCGGTGTCGCGCTCGATATCACCGAGATGAAAGAAACGGCCGATCATTTTGCGCACCTTGCGCGTATCGATGCGCTGACGCAGCTCCCGAATCGATTGGCTCTCGAAGAAATGCTCGAGGCGAGCATGGAACGCGCGCGCCGTACGCGCGGTTCGCTCGGCATACTCTTCGTCGACGTCGACCGATTTAAAAACGTCAACGACACGCTCGGCCACCGCGCCGGCGACACGCTACTGCGAGAGTTCGCGGCACGTCTGCACAAGACGATCGATATACGTGGAACCGTCTTCCGCAGCGGCGGCGACGAATTCATCATCATCGTCGATCTTAGCGACACGCTGTCGATCCCCATGATCGCCGTTGACGTTCAGGCCGCGCTCGCACTGCCGTTTTACGTCTCCGGCCGCGAGTTGCATATCACCGCCTCTATCGGAACGAGCACGTATCCGGACGGCGCCAAGAACGCGGAAGAGTTGGTCACGCATGCCGACTTGGCGATGTATCGCGCGAAGCAAAGCGGCCGCAACCGAATAAAGAATTACGATCCCGCCAGCGACACCGGCGCCCTCTATCGCTTGCGCTTGGAACAGGATCTGCATCGCGCGATCTCGCGCGACGAGCTAAGCCTTGCGTATCAACCGATCGTTTCGGTGACGAACGGACGCATCGTCGGTGCTGAGGCGCTCCTGCGCTGGGTCCATCAAAAGCACGGCGAGATTCCGCCGGAGCAGTTCATTGCGATTGCGGAAGAAACCGGCATTATCACCGAGCTCTCACGATGGGTCCTCTACCGCGCATGCGAGACCGCGGCTGAAGTTCGCAGCAGCTTGGATCCGGACTTCCGTATCGCCGTGAACCTTTCCGCATGCGACTTCTATGATACGAACCTGGTCTCGATCATCGAAGAAGCGCTGAAAGCCGCAGCGCTGCCGGCTGACGCGTTGGATATCGAAATAACCGAAAGCGCAATGATTCACGATCTCGCCCTGCAGACGCTCGATAGTCTGCGAGCGATGGGCGTGCGTATCGTCGTCGACGATTTTGGCGTCGCCTACAGCTCGCTTGGATACCTAAAACGGCTTCCGGTCGGCGCGGTCAAGATCGACCGGGCCTTCGTGCACGACATTACCACCGATGCTTACGATCAAGCGATCGTCGGCGCGATCGTTTCTCTTGCGCAAACGCTTGAACTCGACGTAATTGCCGAAGGCATTGAATCGCTCGAGCAGTGGGAATTCGTGCGAACGCTTCCCGTCACGAATGCTCAGGGCTACTACTTCAGTTACCCAGTCGCATCGCAAGACCTCACCGCGCTTCTGCGCCAGCAAGCGCCCTGCGAAAAAGTGCGGATTATCCGCTCGAATTGATCGACGTCAAGGCGAGCTAAGTTCCGCCTCGACAACGACTTCGACGTTGTTGCGGATGGCGTTGGAGATGGGGCAAGCTTTTTCGGCTTGATTTGCGAGATCGGCGAATTGGTCTTGAGTCAGACCCGGGACGTCGCCGGTTACGCGTAGACGGGAGCGAGTGACTTTGAATCCGTCGCCGGCTTGATCGATAGTAACGACGGCCTGCGTGTCGATGTTCTTCGGCTGATGCCCTTGACGCGTTAAAAAGAAGGTCAGCGCCATGCTGTAACATGCCGCGTGTGAAGCGGCGAGAAGCTCTTCCGGATTCGTGCCGGGCTGGTCGCCGAAGCGCGTTTGTACGCTGTACGGAACCTGCGGCAGCGCGCCGCTGGTGAAGGAGATGTTTCCGCTGCCGTCCTGCCCCCCGGTCCAAACGGCTTGGGCGCGTCTGTTGAATGCCATGAACGAGCGTTAGCGGCGCGGCCGTGCGTCGCCCTCTTGCTTGATGGAGCCGCGGCAAAACGCGTATGTATAGAGCATGAACGCATGGCGAACGGTAGCCGCTTTGGCGGCGATCTTGTCTGCAACCGCAACGATCGCAGTGGCCGACGAAAGCACCGGGTCGGTCTTCGGACGCGTGTACTTTGAAGGCACGAAACGTCCCGTTTGCAATCTGCCGGTGCGGCTGTATTCGAATCGCGAACCGAATCAACGGACGCTGACGCGGTCCGACGGTTCGTTCTTGTTTCTCGCGGTGTTTCCGGGATACGTTACGGTCTCGGTCCCGCGCGCCGCCTCGCAGCGGATCGAAGTGCACGCGAACTTGGAAAGCGACGCGACGTTCTACATGCGGCGCGGTTACGGCGGCGAGACGGCGCGGCCGTTCGTCTGCAACACCTCGTCGATGAGGCCGTAGTCAAGCGCCTCTTGCGCGCTCATGTGGTAGTCGCGCTCGAGATCTTGTAAGATCTTTTCTTCGCTGTGTCCGGTACGCTCCGCGTAGATCCCGGCTAGCATTTTTCGCGTTGCGATCAGATCGCGCGCGTGGATCTCTATATCCGTTGCTTGGCCGCCTAGTTGACCGACCCAGGGCTGGTGGATCAAGACTTTGCTGAACGGCAAGGCCATGCGTTTGCCCTTAGCCCCGCCGACAAGGAGCAGCGATGCGGCCGATGCGGCAAGCCCGGCGCAAATCGTCGCCACCTGCGGCTTGATGAATTGCATGGTGTCGTAGATCGCTAGACCCGCCGTTACACTGCCGCCGGGGCTATTGATGTACAGATCGATATCGCGATCGGGATCCTCTTTCTCGAGGAAGAGCATCTGCGCCATCACAAGGTTCGCAAGCGTGTCGTCGATCGCGCCGCCGACGAAAACGATTCGGTCCTTGAGCAGCCGGGAGTAGATGTCATACGCGCGTTCGCCGCGCGACGTATTTTCGATAACCGTTGGAACGAGATGGCCCATATGCCGCTTATAACACGCCCGCTTGAGGTTTAGAAGCAGCGGCGGCGCAAAAGCGGCCACTGCGCAGCAGGGCGAAGTGCCACCGGCGGCAGAGTAGCATGCATGAATACGCTGACGGTCGAGCAGCAACGCCGCATCCTTGCGTTGCTGGAAGAAGGGCACAGCTTGCGCGAAGTGGAGCGTTTGACGGGACACCGGCGGGAAACCGTGTCGTTGTACGGCCGTCTCGCCGGCGTTCTCCCGCAGCGCGAAAGCGCCGGCGACGCGATGGCTTGCGCCGCTTAGCGAAGGGTCCACTTGCGACGTTACGATTCCGAGTGAAACGAACGCTTACGTTACCGATCGAATCGTCCAGAAGTCGTAAGCGAGGTCGGCGTTGGCGGCAAATGGATACGGCATGGTGAAGAACCCGTTTTTGCCGAACGTCGTGCCGAGCGAATTCTGCACGAGCAGCGTTTGCGACGCATCATCGTAGCCGACGGCCATGACGGCGTGTCCGCCGGCGAGCGTGTCCGTCTTGGACGGAATCGTGAGAGCGCCGGTTTTAGCTGCAGCAGTAAACGATTCTTGGTACACTTGGATGCCGAACACGAACGCATATCCTTCGGCAAGACATGCGCGCAAATGGTCGAGATTCTGTTCGATGCGGTAGTAACCGATGGCATGCGTGGATTTTGCGCGTTCATAGCACGCCGGCGTTGGCTCGAGCGGCACGTTTTGCAGCGTGTACGGCCACAGCGTTTCCGCGCAGACGCCGGCTTTTGAAACGATCTTCAGCGCGGTGCGAATCGTCGAACCGCAGTCGTTGGGCAGAGTCCCGTCGGCTTTGCGCTCGTTGTAGTAGATGAATAACCGCGACGGCGGTTCGATCGCGCGTTGCTCGAGGCTCGCTACGAACGTCAGGAGCGACGCGAGGGCGTTAGCGCTGCAGCTCTGCACGTGAAGCTGATCGTAGACTGGACCGCAATGCTTGCGAAGGTCCACGCTCGCCGGAATCGACACCGTTTTTCCGGCTGGGTCATAGCGATGGTCCCGGCTGTCTTGCGTGTCCCGTTTGCCCCCATAAGGGAGTTGCCGAACTGCGTTCATATCACTTCGACACGTTGGAAAGTGGTTAGGGGATGCCTGCTTGCGGAGGTAAGCGCGTGCCTGCGGTTGCACAAACGACCCTAGCATGAGCGCACGAAGCGCGGAGACGCTGCACGTTACCAACGGCGACTCCGTAATATATACGTTCAAAAAAGCCGGCATTCTCGGCACGCATTTGGCGTGGCGAGACGTACTGCATGAAGGCCCGGTGCCGGCCGGCCTTACCCTGGAGGAGCTGAGCCGCGTGAGAGGTGCGTATCTCGCATCGCGCGGCTATGGAAGCCCTATCAAACTGCTTCGCGACTTCGAGCACCGGGACGCCACCATCAGGCGCGCCGCCGAATTCGCCGAAGTGGTGCTGTGGTTCGAGCACGATCTCTACGATCAACTGCACCTGGCGCAGCTGTTCCCGTTGCTCGAAGACCTGCATCTCGAACCCGGAGCCGTGTCGATCGTGCAATCAGCCGACTACCTCGGCAACATGACGTCCGAAGAGTTGGCCGCCCTCTATCCCAAGCGCCGGTCCGTTTCGTCCGCTATGTTCGCTTCGGGGCGCCGTGCGTGGAACGCGTTGACCTCGACCGACCCTCGAGTCTTGCGGCAAGAACTCGACGGCGAAGCCGGCGGTTTGCCCTTCATGCGTCCGGCGTTACGCAGGCTCTGTGAAGAGTATCCGTCGGCATCCGACGGCCTCTCGCGTTCGGAGCGTCAAGCTTTACTTGCAGCAGCACACTCGCCCGCGAGAAAAGAAGATCTGTTCCGCCGATCGCAAGCGCGGGAAGAAGCGGCGTTTCTCGGCGATCGCGCTTTTTATGCGCTGCTCGAAGATTTGCTCCGCCAACCCGCGCTGCTCGAGATGGAAGGCGAGGCCTTCGTGCCTACGGCGCTTGGACGAAGGATGCTCGCCGGCGACGCGGATCGCGTCGAGGCCGGCCCGGTGGACCGCTGGATCGGCGGCGTGCATTTGGAAGGGCGTCGCGTCGCTCGCTGGGACGACGAGAGCGCGACGTTTAGGATGGCTGAGCAGGCGGTAGATTCGTGACTATAAACGCGCTCATAGAAGAGCTCGTTTCCGCGTGGAAGACGAACGACGCGCATCGCGCGGCGGCCTTCTTTGCACCGGACGCAATATATCACGAATCAGGACGCGAGCCCATCGGCGGCCGCGAAGCGATTTTTGCGCACTTTCAGCGCTTCTTTCGCGACGGTCCGCCATGGCAGGTGGATGTCGACGAAATTATCGCCGACGGGGATTGCGCTGCAGTTGCTTATCGCTTCGCTGTCAAAGCCTCGACCGGAGACTGGCACGAACGCGCCGGTTGCGCGCTCGTCCGTCGCGAGTGCGGGCTCATCGCGTTCTGGCGCGAGTACCATGGGTAAGGAGCACACCATATGTCGCACGATGAATTGACCATCGACATCAAGAGCGAGCACCACGGCGAAGCGCTCATCTATAGCCTTCGCGGCAGTCTAGATCTCGCAACGGCGCCTTCCGTGCGCGCGGCGCTAATCGGGGCCGCAAGCGAAGGTGATCACGAGATCATCGTGGATCTCACGAAGCTCGAATTCCTAGATTCGACAGGACTCGGGGCGCTGATTGGTGCGCACCGGCGCGCCCTCGAAAACGGCGGCAAAGTCCGCTTAGTCGTAGGCGAAGGTCAGATTTACCGGCTTCTTAATATCACCGGTTTGATTCGCGTGTTTCCCGTTTACCACACGTTGGACGACGCGCTAAAAGACGAGGCGCGCGTCACGGCTTCGCTTTAAAGGCCGCGTAAGCGTCGTCGAGGATTTCGACGACGTGCTTCACGTTTGCGTTGAGCCCTGCGTCGCGTAAACCCGCGGCAACCTGCATCGCGCAACCCGGATTGGCGGTCGCAACGAATGTTGCGGCCGTCTTTCGTACGTTCTCGACTTTGCGCTTTTGGAGGCGCTGCGACATCTCAGGCTCGGCCAAGTTATAAACGCCGGCGCTCCCGCAACACACGGAGCTTTCGTTCATCTCGACGAGCTGCAGGCCGGGCACTTGCGCGAGGAGGCGGCGTGGAGCCGCGCTTACCCGTTGCGCGTGAACCAAATGACACGGTTCTTGATACGTCACGGTTGCATCTATACGCCCGATGTGAGAATCCAGCGGCATGGCGTCGAGCACCTCGAGCACGTCGCGCACGCGGCTCGAGAAACGCGTCGCGCGAGCTTCCCATTTAGGATCGCCTGCAAAGAGTTTTCCGTACTCCTTGAGAGTGGCGCCGCAGCCCGCTGCATCAACCACGTAGACGTCGGCTTTGCTGCGCTCGAAAGCCTCGATGTTCTTTATTGCGAGCGCGCGTGCGAAGCCGGGTTCGCCCGCATGCACGGCGATGGCACCGCAACAGCCTTGACCGCGCGGCACGACCGCCGAAAGTCCGGCGCGGCGCAACATGCGGATCGAAGCTTCGTGCACGTTCGGGAACGCATAGCGCATTACGCATCCCGCATGAACGAACGCGGTACCGGCCGGCGATTGCGCCGGATATTCTTGCCCCGATGGTTCGAAGTATTCGTTCGCAATGCGAGGCGCAAGTTTCGCGGCGCGTCCAAGACCAACGAGCGACGCTAAATGAATCAACCCGGTTCGTTGCATGAATCGCGTCAGCGACGCCGCGAGCCGCATAAGGTTCAGGTTTCCGAAGAGACCGCGCACCAAAAAACGGCGCACTGAGCGCTGGAACCCGGTGCGTTGCGGTTCGCGAGCGGCTTCGATCTTCGCACGAGCGCCTTCGAGCAGCTCGCCGTACGGCACTCCGGATGGGCAAACCGCTTCGCATGCCCGGCAATCCAAGCACTCCGACATTTGCGCCGTGAATCCGGGACTAAGCACATCGAGCCGCCCTTCGTCCACTGCCTTGATAAGACTAATCCGACCGCGAGGGCCGGATGTTTCGGTCATAGTCTCGAGGTACGTCGGGCAGGAGGGCAGGCACAATCCACAGCGGACGCAGGCGTCATAACCTGTCATGCCGGCAAGCTTTCGCCCTGCAAGACCGCAAGCTCTTCCAGCGAAGAGAGGCGCGCTCTTCGAGTAGATGCCTTCAGCGGCGTCGAAGAGCAGCGCAAGCTCAGCCAGGAATTGGGGATCCCATTCGACCTGAAATAGATCCGGTTCATATTAATGTCGCGTCGCCGGCCGGTGCCTATACCGTCGGAAACACGTCGTTTTTCCGCTACATCGTGCGCCTTGCCGAAATGGGCCTTTCCTTGTCGAACGTCGACCGCGAAGCGCTCGATGTGCTCTCGGCTATTCCGCACGCATTCGATCCGGACGAAGAAGTGCCCCATATTTCGGGACGCGGGTGGCGCGTCGTGCCGGCGCAGGGCGATCTCGACTGGCCGGTGCTCGAGGCGACGCCGCAGCGTTTACGTTCGGCGCTCGAACGCGCCCGCGCGCTGCTCTGGACGAACGCCGCGCGCTTTCGCGTGAGCGCGAACGAAATCACGGCAATCGAAGAAGAGCTGGACGCCGTTTACGGCGTGTTGTTGCGAGCGGAAGCAGCGGGCTTTGCGGTCAACATCTCCTACGTCCTTTGATGTAAGGCTGCCGTTGCGCGGCGCCGGCGGAGAGCCCGTCGACTTCTACCGCACGATCATTTCGCACGGCGTGGCAGCCTTGCCGCCGTCGAGCGTCGATGAAGAAAACAAGGTCTATTGCACCGCGCTTCGCGTCGGCGGCCGCATCGTCAATCTAAAGATGACGGAGCGCGACAACGCGATCCATATCGAAACCGGCGCAAAACTCAACGCGAAAGATCGCGACGAGGTTCGCTACGCCGTCACGCGCATGTTCCGCCTCGACGACGATCTTGCGCCGTTCTATGCGCTGATCGAAGACGATCCGCTGATCGGCTGGGCTGCGGCAGGCGCGGGACGCATGCTGGCGAGCCCTACGGTCTTCGAAGACGTGATCAAGACGATTTGCACGACGAACTGCGCGTGGTCGGCGACGGAACGCATGGCCAAAGCGTTGGTGGAGCTTGGAGGCGGCGCGTTTCCCGATCCGGAGACGCTGGCAAAAACCCCGGACGCGTGGTATCGCGACGTCGCGAAGATGGGTTACCGCGGTCCGTACGTTCGCGAAATCGCGGCACGTGTGGCGCGCGGCGAACTGGATCTCGAACGGATCTTGCCGCGTTACGGTGCGAGCGATGAAGAAGTTGAAGAAGCGTTACTGCAACTTCCCGGCATCGGTCCCTACGCCGCTGCGCACACCATGCAACTCCTGGGACGCCATCGCCATTTGATTCTTGACTCTTGGACGCGCCCGAAATATCTTCGCGTCGCCAAAAAGAAACAGGCGAAGGACTCGACGATAATCCGGGCGTTCAAACGCTACGGGGAGTACGCCGGGCTTGCGTTTTGGCTCTACCTGACTGAAGACTGGGCTTAGAGGCGCATCAAAAAGAAGAAGGGCCCGGTAACGACCGGACCCTTCGCAAATCCCGGCGGAAACTAGAGTTGAATCTGTAAGCTGCCGGTGATTTGCACGGGCTGGCGGGTTCCGACGAATCCCGTGTTGGTGTTGTTGACGAAGAATCCGTACGGAAACTGCATCTGCGGCGGAGCCGTCGTGCCGTTGGAGTTCGGCCAGAAGTTGCCTTGCGGCGCCATGAGGCCGGTGCCAAGTCCGCCGTACGTGCAGAAGTTCGGGTTATCCCATGCGTAGCCGCGCTGTCCGCACGTGTCGACGAGATTCACGAAGCTCAAGCGAGCTTTAATGCGCGGCGAAACGTCGTACGACATGCCTATGCCGACCGTGAGATGCCACGGCTGTTTGAATTGGCCAAGCGTGTCGTAGTGACCGCCGTTGTACGGATCCGGCAAGAAGATTGCCCCGCTGCACGTAGCCGGGTCCGGCGTCGTTGCGCCGGGCAAGAGCGCCGTGCACGTCGTGGGATCGTATCCCGGCCACACCGTCGGGGCACCGTATTCCGCTCCGGAACTCCACGTTGCCGTCGGCGTAATCGCGAACTTGCCGGCCTTATAGTTGAGCAGAAGCGAAATCACGTTCGGGACGGCGTAACCGTTCAAGCCTGCGTAGGGACCGGGAATGACGTCGTACGTCGGGTAGGAGGCGTTGCGATCCATCAACGGCTGAGCGGCGTTGTTGAAATACGGATTGGTGAACGTCACGCCGTTTTCGCTGAACGTCGCCGCGCCGTTCGTGGCGTAGAGCCCGTTTCCGCATTGCGGCGTGTTCTCGTTCGCCGCGCAGGCGGACGTGAACGAGTTGTACTTCTGAATGTAGTTGTTCAGCTGGTCGATGACGTTTACGGTTTGGCCGGGGAAGTTTTGGTATTTGATGACGCTGTGCGTATATGTGTATGAGAGCTGCGCAGCAAACCCGTTGCGGGCGAAATCGCCTTTAGTGATGGCGAACTCCACGCCTTGCGAAACCTGATTGCCGACGTTGAGGCCCGATTCGAGACCGCCTTGCGGATCGATGAAGAAGTTCTGCAATTGATCGCGCGTGGCGCGGTAGAACGGCGTCAGCTTGAACGCCACGTCGGTGCCCTTGAGGTGTTTTTCGAGCGATAGGTCGTAGTTGTACGACGTATCCGGACGGATCGAATGCTCCGGCGTGGTGAAGCCGAACGCCGCGAAGTGATTGCCGAGATATACCGGCAAGTCTTGCTGCACGACGTTGTATTGCACCCACGACGAATTCGGAGGACGCGCGTAGACGCCGGCCGAGCCGCGAACCACCGTATCGGGATTGATCGTATACGTGAAGCTGAAGCGCGGTTGAAACCGCGCCGTCACATAGTCGGGCGCGCCCGGATTGGTCAAGGCGTTCGGCGAGCCCACGAGCGGCGTCGTTCCCGCCGGACACGAGCCCACGCCGGTAGGATTGCCCAGCGCGTCGACGCGCGGGGTCGGAGCGGTGCCGATACCGGCGGTGCAATACTCCTCGTTGTACTTCGTAAACCAGAAGTCGCGCGTCGGATTGTTCTGCCCGGTATCGCCGTAGATGTACCGGAAGTCTTCCATGCGCAACCCGAGATCGATGTTCAACGTGTCGGTCGGGCGCCACTGATCGCTGATGGAGAAGCCGCTGAAGCGCGTGTGAACTTGATTGATGGCCGCGCCGCTTCCCGTGTAGAAGTAGTTGTTCGTCGTAAGCCACTGCGCGTTATGCAAGGTAGCCGGAGTGCCCGCGGGCGCGGTGGGCAACGTGCCACCGAGCACGGCTTGAATGTCGCCGGTGTCGTTCTGTTCTTGAACGACGCAGCCCACTTGGTTGCCGGCAGCGGGATCGTAACAGTTGCCGTCGTTGCCGATGTAGCTCGCGATGTTGTAATGCGAGCGGATGAACCCGATGGTATACCGCTGCAAATTGGATCCGGTGTACCCGTAGCTCGCCGTGAGCAGATGCTTGTCGGTGAGCTGATCGGTGAAGCTGATGTTCGTTCCGTAGGTATGATCCGGAATTTGATACTCGGCGAGCTCCGCGCCGTAATACGGCTGCGCGGCGGTATTCGGGCCTTGGATGAACCAGTTGGAATAAAGTGTATAGCCGTAGACGCGTAAGAACGCGCTGTTGCTGAACGAGTGCTGGTATTGCAGCTTGGTAACGGCAACGCCGTTATCGTTCGAATCGCGCAGCGCGGGCGGCAGCGGCGCGCCGAAAGCATGCGGCGGACTGTTGGGGAAGAAGTAGGGCACCACGTCGGCAGCCACCGGAGCCTGCATCAGCGGGCCTTTGTAGATGTAGCTGTCGTCATACGTGTTCTGCCCCAGATAATTTGCCGTCGCGGGGCCTACGTCGTTTTGCGAGCTGAAGTAGTCGTTGAAGACTTCGCTGTTGACGTAGAGGGCTTGGATGTCGTCGCGCAACCCGCTGTTCTTGTGCGGAATGGCGAAATGGAAATTCATGATGGCGTCGCGTTGTTTGGTCGTGGAGATGCCGTAGAGCAACCCGGTGGTGAAGAGCGGCGCGCCGGGCGGCTCGCTGCCGACGTATACGCCGGCCGGACCGGGAGCAAACGAATTCGGATCGACCAGATTCACGGGATAGAAGAACGAGTTCGGGATACCGGAACCGTCGTTATTGTCGATATAGCGGTAGTCTTGATTCGAACCGCCCAAGCCGACGTAATAGGAAAAGCGGCGGTCGGGCGTTGAGCCCCCTGCTTCGACTGACGCGCCGTGATAGAACGTCGGAGAACCGATCGACAGCGTTCCCGTGCCGAATCCTGGATACGTTCCGGTCTTCACGACCTGATTGACGTAGCCGGAAATGCCTTGCGCATCGGCGCTCGCCGGCGTGCCGCCGGTGTACACTTGCAACTCTTGCTGGCCGAGGCTCGAGAGCATCGTCATGGGCGCGTTGTCGTAGACGCGGTTGACCGGAATGCCGTCCAATTCGTAGCCGACTTGATCGATGTCGCCGCCGCGAATGTGAACCATCTGAAACCAGCCTTGTTCCCCGCTGTCTATCTGTACGCCGGGAACGGAGGCAATTGCGCCGTACGCGTTCGAAAGCGAGCCGGAACCGCTGAGGCCCGCAGCGGCGGCCTGCATCGTGGAATTGACGGAATACACGTCGCTCGTCGTACCGGACTTCACGAGGTTGCCGGCGGAGCGCGACGTGACTTTCGCGATTGTCTTGAGTGCCTTGACCATCGCCAGATTCATCGTCTGTGTCTGGTCGGCGAAAACCGAAACGCCGGCTTGCGTCGCCGGCTCGTAGCCGTCGAGCGATAACGCGACGACGTACGTATCGGGAATTAGAGAAAGAAATCGGTAAGTGCCGTTTGCGTCGGTCTTCGTCGTGGAAGACTGCGAGGCGGACGTGACGGTAACGGTGACGCCGGCGAGTGGAGCGCCGCTCTGCGAATCGGAGATTCGGCCGACGATGTTGCCGGTCGTTCCGGCAAATGCCCCGACCGGTACAAGCGCCGCGATCAACAAGAACGCGACGAACGTGCGAAAGAGCTGCATTGATGACCCCTTCGAAAAGCTATACGTTCGTTGTGAACCTTCGCTTCGGGCCTCGCAGGGCCTACCTTCCTGGTCAAGCGTCCTTTACGCGCCGATGTACGGAGCCTTGCCCACGTATTTACGCGTATCGAGCTGATCCAGCATGAACTCCGCGACGCTTGCGCGCGAGATCGTCGTTGCGCCGGCCGGCAAGCCGTCCTCTTCGACGCGATAGTTGCCCATCGCGGGATCGTCGTTCAAACGCGCCGCGTGCACGATCGTGTAATCGAGACCGCTTTCCCGGACGAGACGCTCTTGCGCGGCGTGGTCGTGCATTGGTCCGGACAGCACCGTGGCGGCAACGGTGCGAAAAACGACTTTCGTCCCGACGTTTTGATGCTGCAACGCTTCGTTCATATCCGCGGCGCCGGCCGCGCCAAGCACGATCAGTCGCGCAACGTTGTGTGCGTTCATTGCGGCGATTACGTTTGGAATGGCCTGTTGAAGAAGCTCCGCATTCGCGATGTTGCGGCCGCCGAGGGCCGAGAGCACGGCGTCCTGGCCGGCAATGGCTTCGCGAACGGCCTCCTCCGAAAGCGCATCGCCCTGGAAGATTCGCAGCCGTGACGCCGGCTCGAGAGCCGACGAATCCCGAACGAAGGCCGTCACTTCGAGATCGCCGCGAATCAAAGCTTGGCGAACGATCTCGCGACCTGTACCGCCGCTCGCTCCGAAGACGAGAATGCGCATGGACTTTATCGTACCAACAGCATTGCCGCGATTAACGCGGGCGTGACGACGACGGCCCCCAGGCGGAGGAAGTGCCAGGCAGTCACCTCGATACCGGCTCGCCTCAGGGCGATCAGCCAAAGCAAAGTAGCGAGCGACCCGGTGACGGCAAGGTTGGGGCCGAGATCGACGGCAACGAGGGTGGCATTGGTGACATGCTGCGGCACGGTTGTAGACTGTAGCGCATAGCCGCTGGCCAACGCCACCGGCAGATTGTTGAACAGGCAGTCGGCGATCGTGACCGCAGCGCCTACCAAAAGATTTCCCGAGGCGACGCCAAGGTGCGAGGCAGTCGTAAGCAGCGCTCGCACGGCGTCGATCGTGCCCGCGGCATCGAGTGCCTGGACGATTACGAAAAGGCCCGCCACCATCGGGATCACGCCCCAAGCAATGTGCCGGAGCACGGCACGCGGCGCCGTGGCGTCGGTCAGCGTGCTTAGAGTCAGGGCGAAAGCCGCGGCGATCATTGCCGCGATGCCGAGGTTCAGCCGCAGAATCGCCGCCACGACAAGCCCGATTGCACCTAAGGCAATGGCAAAGGCTGCAAGGCGGAGCCGCGCGTCGAAAATTATGGTGTCCGGGGTTATCGAGTACGAACCCCGCACGGCCCGCCCCCACGTAAAACGCAAGGCGAAATAGGTAACGACTACCGCCGCGATCGATGGAAGCGCGAAAGCCTGCAGCCAGGGCCAGAGCGCGGGCAGCGCGCGCCCGAAGACCACCAAGTTCGCCGGGTTGGAAATCGGCAAGACGAACGAGGCCGCGTTCGCGACGAAAGCGCAGGCATACAGGAACGGCAGCGGTTCGGCGTCGGTGCGCGCCAGCGCGGCGAAAACCGCCGGCGTGAGGACCACGGCAGTCGTATCGTTCGACAGCAGGACGGTAACAAGCGTTCCCGTGCCATAAACGAGCAAGAGCAGCCGGCGTCTGGAACCTCGTCCGGCGCGCAGCATCACGTCCGCAACCCAATCGAACACACGTTCGTGGCGGGCGATTTCGGCCAGCGCCATGATGCCGATCAAAAACGCGTACACGCTGGCGCCGCGACCGACCGCCGTAACTGCGCCGTGCCAATCCAACAGCCGCGTTACAACCAGCAGCGCTGCTCCGGCGCTCGCCCAGATCCATTCCGGCAACCGCCACGGACGCAGAAGGATGCCCAGAATAGCGACCGCCGCTATCGTCCAAACCGCGATCGTCCCGCTCGAAACCACGTGCCCATCGTACCGTTGTGGAGACGAACCCACCTTTCTCCACAACCGATCTAATATCCACAAACACTGATTTGGTGATGTGAACGGGATTGTGGAGAAGCCTTCGCCGCGCTCGAAAACGGCGGTCACGGCCGCATTTCGCGCTTCGCTTTAGACGTATGGACGCTCGGCGAGTCGTGACATGCGCGGCGGTTTGCGGGCTTGCCGCGTGCGGCGGCGGATCGAGCGGCATTGCGCCCGTGCCGACGCGACCGCCGGCGCTTTCGGCGATTCGGGTCAGCACCGATTCGTTTAGCGATCCGCTCGGGCAGCACGCAACCGAAGTCGAACCGTCGATGGCCGCGCACGGTTTGGCGGTCGTCGCAGCCTTTCAAATTGCGCGGCAGTTCGTGGCGGGCGCTTCAGCGGTGGGCGTGGCAAGGTCGCAGGACGGCGGCACGACCTGGACCGCGCAGTCCTTGCCGATGCTCACGAAGCTTACCGGCGGGTCCGCCGATAGCGCGAGCGATCCCGTCGTCGCCTACGATACCGCCCACGCCGTCTGGCTCGTCGCCACGCTGCCGGTCTCGAACGGCATCGTGCCGGCGCCCGAGGTGTCGCGCTCGGCTGACGGCCTGCAGTGGGACGCGCCCGTCCGGGTCGGCACCGGTGACGTCTCGGACGACAAGGAATGGATCGCCTGCGACGGCGCTCCTTCGAGCCCGCACTACGGGCGCTGCTATGTAACGTGGGATGACGACGGCCGCGGCGGCTTGATCGAAACGAGCGTTTCGTCCGATGGCGGCGTTACGTGGAGCGCGCCCCGGCCCAGCGCCGATTCCGCTACGGGGATCGGGGCGCAGGCCGTTCCGCGGCCCAACGGCGACGTGGCGATCGTGAGCGACGACTTCAACGAGGCGAGCGTCTTGGCGTTCGTCTCACGTGACGGCGGGTCGACGTGGAGCGCGTCCCGGCGGCTCAGCTCCATCGTAGATCATTTTCAGGGCGGCGGCCTTCGAAGCGGGCCGCTCGTTTCCACGGCGGTCGACGGCGGCGGAACGATCTATGCCGTGTGGCAAGATTGCCGGTACGAAGCAGCGTGCTTCGCCGACGATCTGGTCCTTGCGACCAGCACGGACGGGGTAACGTGGAGCCCGCCCCATCGCATCCCCGTTGGATCCGATCGCGAGCGGCATCGACCATTTCATCCCGGGTCTCGCGGCGGGCCCGGCGTCGTCGGGCTCGAGCGCCCGGCTTGCGTTGACGTATTACGCGTACCAGCATGCCGCGTGCGGCGCGAACTGTCTGCTCGCCGCGGCGGTCTCGACGTCACCGGACGGCGGCACGAGCTGGACGGCGCCCGTGACGCTGGGTGCACCGATGTCGCCGGCGTGGCTCGCGCGCACGACCGAAGGCTCGATGGTTGCCGATTATGTCGGGACCGTATTCGAAAAGGGCGCTCCGCTTTCGATCTTCGCGTCGGCGCTCGTTCCATCGGGACTGCTCGACGAAGCGACGTATGTCTATGCGCTGCCGTCCGGCATGCGAGCATTTGAGCGATCGGCGCGTGACGAACGGCCCGTCGCGGGCGCGCGCTCGGATCACGGACCGCGGCGGTTACGTCCCGACGACTGAGGGAAGCGGACGCGGGCGTTGAACTAAGGCAGTGAGTGGTTGGTTCGCGGGCTGAACGGAATCGCGAGCTGCTTTCTAATTCGGCAGCATTACTCGCGGCAGACTATCCTTTAGACGTTCTTATCGAACGCCTCTGTAATTCTATTGCCGCCGCGTTTCAAGCCACGGTTTACGTTGCGTTGCCCGGCGACGACGAAGTCGTTCGCATCGAGTGTTTGACCCAACGCGGACATCGCCTCGACCATCGCAAGGATCCGATGCCGGAAGGCTCGCGCGTCGACCGGGTATTCCGCACGGGTCAGACCATCGTCATGAGCGAGCCGGACGATTGGATCGGCGAGCCGGAATACGAAGTGCACTTTGCCGACGGTACCGTAGACAGCAAAGACGACGCCGTATCGGCGATGTACGTGCCGATCGTTCACGGATCGAAAGTACTCGGCGTGCTTTCCGTGCAGCACGAACAAGCCGGGCAGTTCTATCGCGACGACGTTCAGTTGGTCGAAGCCGTGGCGCGCTATCTCGCGATCGCGCTGCAGAACCAACGGGCGCGGAACTTTGTTGCTTCACCAATTCGCTATCCATGGTATGCCGTCGCCATCATCGTGCTCGTGGCGTTCATCGCTACGGGCGTCGTTGGACTCACCGCTAGCCACCGCCTACGGACGCTGAGCGCGCAATCGACCGTCAACGATGCATCGCGGCTGCGCCACGTGCTCGGCACGTTGTCCGAGTACATTCAAAGCGACGCGCAATTCGCTCGCATCGCTTCCGAGCTCGTCGGACCGGTGCGCGGCGATCGCGCTCTCGCGAAACGGCTGCTTTCGGGATTGGTACATGCCGCCGATCATCGTTACGTTCTTGGCGCCGGAGTTTTTTACGCGCCGCACGTTTTTGATGCGAAGACGGCGCTCTTCGGACCGTACGCGTTCATCATGGGCGGTCCGCTCGTGCTACGTGACAATAACGAATCGAACTATGATTATCCGAAACTGGAATGGTACCGCGCCGGCGCGCAGGGGTACGGGCGAACGGTATTTACCGAGCCGTACGTGGAGCGCGGCATAACCTACGTGAGCGCCGTCAAAGGCGTCTACGAGGGTTCGCAGCTGATCGCCGTCGTGAGCGTCGACTCGCGTGGCACCGCCATCATGAACGTCTTGCGCGCCTCGCGAACGGCGGGCGATCGATTCACCATCGAGTCGGCCGCCGGCAAGACGCTGCTCGCCTCGGGGCCGGCGATTCCCGGCGCCAACCGCACCTCGACTTCCGCGGCGATTCCGCTCACGTCATGGACGCTGGTCCTTTCGTCCGATGCATCTGCCGCGTTGGCCGAGCGTCGCGAGCTCCTCGTCGATTCGGCCGCAACGCTCGTCGCGATTTGGGGCGTCGCCGCAGCGCTGCTGGCGTTCTTGACGACGACGTACCGGGCGCAGCGTTATGCCGCCCGTTTGAAATTGCAGCGCACCGAACTGCAAAGCGAAATTGCGAACCGCATCGACGCCGAAGAACAGTTGCGCGCCGCCGCGTACCACGATGCGCTCACCGGCTTGCCGAACCGTGCCTTCTTCTTCGATCAGCTGCGCGACATTTTGAGCCGCCGCGCCAACGAGCCGAGTCTCGGGTACGCGGTGCTCTTCGTGGACCTCGATCGTTTCTACGTAGTCAACGACACGCTCGGCCATTCGGCCGGCGACACATTGCTGCGCGCCATCTCGCAGCGCATGCACGACGCGCTTCCGGCACACGTGCTGACAGCCCGTCTGGGCGGCGACGAGTTCGTACTTCTTCTTCCATCGAACGGCGACGTTCTTGCCGACGCGGCAGCGACTGCGGAGTTGATCCTCGATGAGTTCCGGCGGCCGTTTTTCCTTGGCGACCGCGAAGCGTACACCGGCGCTTCGATCGGCATCGTCGTCATCGACGACACGTATGCGGACGCGGAATCGGTGTTGCGCGACGCCGACATCTCGATGTACCAAGCCAAACGCAGCGGCCGCTCGCGATACGCGCTCTTCGACCGGACGCTTCGCAGCCGCATGTCGGCGCAGCTCGAGCTCGAAACCGACCTTCGCGGCGCGGTGGAACGGCGAGAAATCGTGCCGTACTATCAGCCGATCGTCAGCGTTCGCGACTCGCGCATTACCTCGTTCGAAGCGCTTGCGCGTTGGCACCGCCCGGGACATGGCGTCGTCGGCGCGGGCGACTTCATCGGCATCGCCGAACAGGCGGGACTCTTGCACCCGATCGACGCAGTGCTGTTCGACCGCGTGTGCGGCGAAGCGGGCGAATTGCTTGCGGCAGTGCCCAATGCGCGAATCGGCGTGAATGTTTCGGCCGCGGATCTTACTCGCGCGAACCTCATCGACGACATGGAATTTGCGCTTCGGGAACACGGGCTGACGCCCGCAACGCTCCGCGTCGAGATCACGGAAACGGCCGTCATGGAAGACGCGGAACTCTCGATGGTCGTCCTCGAGCGTTTGCGCGATCGCGGCTTCTCGATCGTCGTCGACGATTTCGGCGTGGGCCATTCATCTTTGAGTTACCTCCAGCGGCTGCCGATTAGCGGCGTAAAGATCGACCGGTCGTTCATTACGCCGCTCGGACGGAATCCGCAAGCGCTCGAAATCATGCGCGCCATCGTGATGCTTGCAAAGACGCTGGAGCTCTTCACCGTTGCCGAAGGCGTAGAGACGTACGAAGAGTTCTCACTGCTTCGCTCGGTGGGCATTGACTACGCTCAGGGCTTCTTCTTCTCGGAGCCGCGCTCGATGGAGGACCTGCGAACGTTTTTGGCCTCCCCTGCAGCAGTAGGTCAGCCCGCTTTTCCGTCGTAGCTGGAAACGTACATGAGTTCGTTCATCCCCGCCGATCCGACGATCGCGGAATTCGCCGCATACCTCCGTCTCGAGCGCGGGCAATCGCCGCGCACGTCGGAAGAGTATGCGCGCGACATCGAACTCTTCGGTGAATTCCTCGAGCCCGGCCATCCGAAAACCGCCCCGTTTCTGAAGCTCGGCGCCACAACCACTTCCGACGTGCGCCGCTTCGTGATGGAGCTCATGGGACCGCGAAAGTATACCGCGACGTCGGTGCGGCGCAAGATCGCGGCGCTGCGCTCGTATTTCTCGCTGCAAAAGCGCGAAGGCCGCCGCACGGACAATCCCGCGCAGGACGTCCCGCCGCCGAAGGCCGCCAAACGGCTGCCGCACGTGATGTCGGAACCCGAGGTGGCGAAACTGCTGCGAACCCGCATCTCCGGCAAAAGCGACTTCCAGCGTTTGCGCGACACGGCGATCATGGAGTTACTCTACGCAAGCGGCATCCGGCGCGCGGAGCTCGTCGGTCTGAACATCAGCGACGTCGATTTGGACCGGCGCCTCATGCGCGTTATCGGTAAAGGCAACAAGCAGCGCACCGTCTTCATCAATCAAGCCTCGGCCGATGCGATTCGCAATTATCTCGGCGTGCGTCCGCGGACGCCCGATGAGGCGCTCTTCCTGTCGCGCCGGAAAACGCGCCTTTCGCACCGGCAAGCATGGGTGATCTTCCGGCAATACGCGGAACTCTCGGGGCTTACGAAGCACGTGACGCCGCACGTGATGCGCCATTCGTTTGCGACCCATTTGCTCGAGAACGGCGCCGACTTGATGACCATCAAGGAGCTGCTCGGTCACGAGAGTCTCTCGACGACGCAGATTTATACAAACGTCTCACTCGAGCATATGCGCCGCAGCTACGAAGAGGCACATCCGCGAGACCGCACCGAAGACCGCTAACGTGAAAAAAATCGCCCCCCTCGTTCTGGTTGCGTTATTGGCCGCCTGTTCTTCGCAAGCGCCGTACACCACCACAACCGGCGAACTCCAGCCCTCGAGCACGATGACGCTCAATGTGACGAATGCCGACGTGAATGCGTATAAGCCGGCCGTCGGCGAGCCCTCGACGCGCTTCACCGTTGCCGCAACGGCGCTTTCAAATCAAGCGCCTCCGGCGTCGCCGACGGTCTCACGCGCCGGTACCGGCATCATGGTTAACGCGCCGAATCCCCTCGCGCAACTCCTCGTACGCGTCCCCGACCGCGTGAATATCGTCGTCGTTTCGAAAAAGGGCGCAGTAAACGTTACGGACGTGACGGGAAACGTTACCGTTTTGGCGGGCGGTGGTGACGTTCACGTGATGGTGCCGGGCTATGCGCAGGGATCAACGAAAGCCGGCCACCTGGCCGTAACTTTTGGCGCTTCGGAGTGGCCGGGCACGTTGAAATTCTCCAACGGCAACGGCGATATCGAAGTCTACATTCCGGAGATCGCAAAATTCCACGTGCACATGCACACCGATGACGGCACGCTATTTAGCGACTTCGGCCTCAAAGGCACGTCGCAGGGCGCCTCGGAAACGATCGACGCCAACGTCAACGGCGGCGGCTCGCACGGCGTCGACATCGAAGCAAAGCGCGGAACGATCCGGCTCTTGCGTTTAGCCCCTCAAGCCTAACGGGCGTTCACGCGTGCTGGCGCGGACGCGAGAATTGGTGCTCGAACATCATCGGATGGCAGACTTTCCAGCCCGAGGGATGCGGTACGTCCGCGTGGCCGCGTTCGTATGCATGAAGTGCGTCGAGCGGAGCGCGTAAGAGATGAATGAGCGTGCGAACGTCCTCGCGGTCCATCACCAGAAAGCGCACGTCGTCGCTTTCCGAGTAGTCGAGCGTAAAGGCGCCGCTAGCGGGTGGAAACTGGTAGCTCGGTCCGCCGGGATTTTCGTCCGGCGTTAACGCCGCAGCCACGAAACGCGCGATCTTGTCGTACCGCGCGACGCTCCCGCGTACGAGCAGCGTTCCGGGCGGTTTGCCACGGTGCACCATCTGAAAGATGATTCCGTCCGGCTGGTTCAAGAATTCGCTAAGCGAGAGTACGCGCATCTGCTTCCTCCGGTCGCACGCCCCACGGTTCACATTAGGACATTATCTTAGCGGAAATTCGCTTTGCTTGCATTCTCGGTTGCCGCAGGCAAGAGATCGGCGGTTACGACCGGCACGCGGCGCACGCTCGTGCCCGACCGTAGCGTATACGTAACGGTGCCGCCGGCGACCGTTCCGACCGCGGCCCGGTAATCGGCGGTGCTCATCGTTGCCACACTGCGTCCGTCGATTGCAACGATGGTCTCGCCCGTTTTTATTGCGGCTCTTGCCGCCGGCGACCCGTCGATAAGGCCCACGACTTGCATCGTCCCGTCGGCATTACGCTTTGGAATGATGCCGGTGCCCACGGCTGGTTTGAACGAATCGAACTGCGCAGACCGCGTTAGATAGAGTCGTGCGCCTCCGTAGTCGACCGTCATCTCGAACTGGCGCAAGACGGCGTAGCCGAAATTCCCATCGAGACGATCGTTCACAAGAACTCCTCCTTTGGCGGCGGAGACTTCGGCCGGCACGCCGTGCAGCTCGAACGATCCGAGCCTTAGGTCGCTTAGACGAACGCGTTTGGCGGCGACATAACCGCCGATGCCCTCATACTGCGCGTTGACGCCGGCGCCGTAAGCCTTTGCCGTGCCGTGCGCTTGTGCGAAGCTTTCTGTCACGTCCGCATCTCCGTTGTTTCCGGAGTCGAGCTCAAAGCTGCCCGTTGCGCCCTCGACGCTTGCATTCACGACCGGAATGCGGCCTTCGGCGAGAACGAGCGGAACTGGTTGTACGCCGGCCGGCGGCGTGAAGGCGACCGGCGGCGTAAATGAAGCGCGCGAATCAGCGATGTCGATGGTCACCGCGTAATTTTTCAAAAACGTATAGCCGACGATGCCGTCGATCGTGCCGTAATTCCCTTGATAGGTGAGATCCGCAGGAAGCGGGATGATGGCGGCGGCGACGTTCTCCTGCGTGGCGGCTCCAACCGACACGCGCGCCAGAGGTAGCGTCTGGATCGAAACGGTTTTCTCGCCCATGCCGTGAGCGCTGCCGGCAGCATTTGCTTTTAGATCGAGTTTTTTAGCGAGATCGGGCGTTATGACCGTGATTCCTGCGCCGGTATCGAGGACGAAATTGAACGGTCCCTTCCCGTTCACCATGGTCTTTACGACGAGTATCCCGGCGAGATCGTCCATGCGTACGCTTTGAGCGGCCGCGGTTGATACGATGGGCGCGACGGTGGCAAACAGCATGCTATTCTCCTTGCGAAATCGGGAAGAACGCGACGGTCAAATCGTACTGAGCGGCCTCTTCTCCTTGCGGATCGTTGGCTTGCGCGCGCGCGACGAGCTCGTCGAGTTGCGCGCGAAGCGCAACGGCTTGCTGCGGCGTGAGACGAACTTGCGCCCGCGATAAAAGTGCTGCACGCGGCGACGAGGAATCGGCGTCGAGAAGCATCGTTCCGTTGCGCGCGCTGCGCTCGGCTTCGGTTCGAGTTGCGTCCAGCACGGCGGCCAGCAGGCCGTCCAGCATCTCCTCCGGATGCTCCGCTGCAAGCAGTTTTCGATCGACGCGTATATCGCGTGAGGCGGCCCGGTAGCGCTTCTCCGTTATGCCGGAGACGATGCGTGTTGAGTCGACCTTGATGAATCCGTGCCGCTCGAGCAAATCGACGTGATAGTAGAGCTTCGTCGGCGCGATATGTACGATCGTCGAAAGCTCTTTCACGGTCCGCGAACGTTCCCACAGTGCCGCGACCAAACGAAGCCGCAGGGGGTCCGAGATTACCCGAAGGGCGTCCAGACTGCGAACCATGAATGGCGCCGTTGAAACAGACTCAACCATTCAACTTATTTTAAATGCTATTCGATGCTATGTCAAAGGACGGCGCCCGGGTTCATGAGATTCCCCGGATCGACGGCGCGCTTGACCTGGCGCATGAGGTCCATTTCTACGGAGCTGCGGTGCTCGCCGAGCTCGGCGCGGCGGTATCGGCCGATGCCGTGTTCGGCCGTGATGCTTCCGCGGTACGCGCGTACGATCGAATGAACGACCGCGTTTACGGCCCCGGCGGTTCCGCTTTCATCTTCCGGAAGCAATACGTTGAAATGCACGTTGCCGTCGCCGACGTGTCCGAAAGCCAGAGGTTTTGAGCCGGGGAAATGCGTTTCCATGGCCGCCGTCGCCTCGGCAATGAACGAGCCGATTTGCGAAATCGGTACCGAGACGTCGTGCTTTGCGCTGCGGCCGGTACGCCTTTCGACTTCCGGAATGGTCTCTCGCCACTCCCACAGTGCGCCGGCTTGCTTCGACGTTGCTGCGAAGATGCAATCGCCCGCGACTTCTTCGGCGAGCAGGTCACCGAATGCGCGTTGCGCCGCATCCTCCAAACCGGGCAGCGACGAAGCGGCTTCGATCAAGAGGTACCAGGGCTGCCGCTCCATCGGAAAATCGAGCATCGGCTCATGCCGCAAGCGCAGTGCGACCGTTTCGTCGCTGAAGAGTTCGCACGCCGTCAACGTATCGCCGAGGGTACTTTGCAAATGCGCGAAAGCCGCGATCGCATCGTCGGGCGTTTCAACGCCGAGCAGCGCGGTCGTTTTGTGTGCAAGTTCGGGAAACAGGCGCAACACGGCGCCCGTGATCACCCCAAGCGTGCCCTCGGAGCCGATGAAGAGCTGCTTCCAATCGTAGCCGGCGTTGTCTTTACGAAGCGCGCGCATTCCGTCGGCGATGCGGCCGTCGGGAAGAACGACTTCGAGGCCGAGCACGAGCGCGCGCATCGTGCCGTATCGCAACACGCCCGAGCCGCCCGCATTGGTCGAGACCAAGCCGCCGATCTGAGCCGACCCTTCTGCGCCGAGCGAAAGCGGAAAGTACCGATGGGCGGCAAGCGCGGCCTCTTGAACTTGCGTCAGCACGCATCCGGCGTCGACCGACACCGTATTTCCCGCCGGATCGAGCGATCGAATCGATCGCATTCGACTCAGGCTAAGCACGATGCCGTTCTGCACTTCCGCCGGCGTCGCACCGGCTGCCAATCCTGTATTGCCGCCCTGCGGGACGACCGGCGTCTTCGTTTCGGCGCAATACCGCACGACGGCGGCGACAAGTTGCGTGGAAGATGGACGCACGACGGCGAGCGCGGTTCCGTGGAAGACCCCGCGCCAATCGCTGAGGTACGGCGATGCGTCTTCGCCCGCCAGCACGGCATGCGCGCCGGCGATCGACCTCAACGCATCAACGGAAAAATCGCTCATCGCGCGCTGTTGGCGTACAGCCCCCAAACCTCGATATCCAATCCGAGCCGCGGGTGCTTGATCCGGTTCAACACGCGCATCCCATTTCGTTTCGCAACTTCTTGCGAGCGCGTGTTTTCCGGCCGGATGAACGAGACGACGCGGTCGGCATGAAAACGCGCGAAGGCGTAATCGCGGGCCGCGCGGGCCGCTTCGGTGGCGTAGCCGCGTCCCCAAAACTGCCGCGCCAACATATACCCGACTTCAAGATCGATGCGTCCGTCCCAATCTTGGCGGATGATGCCGACCTGCCCGATGAACTCGCCCGTATCGACGTGCTCGACGGCGAACAGGCCGTGGCCGTATCGTTCGTACTGATCGAAAACCCAGTCCAACCACGCCTGCGTTTCCTTACGATCGCGAGTGGAGGGATAATATCGCATCACTTCCGGGTCGTTAAAGAGCGCGTAGAGTGAATCGAAGTCGCGCTGCTCTAAGTGCCGCAAAACGAGCCGCTCCGTGATGAGGATCGTGCTCATTTGCGGGTTTGCGCCGCGAGCGACTCCTTCGACTTGATCAAGCGCACCATGGCGTCGTTATAAGGGGTCGGCACGCCCGTGCGTCGCCCAAATGCCACGACGGCGCCGTTGATGTGATCGATTTCACTCGGATGGCCGGACTGAAGATCGAATGCCATGGAACTGCGTGAGTCGGCGCCCACCGCAATAACCTGCGTAACGTACTGCCACGGGTTCACGAAGGGTAAGCTGATTTTCAGCGCGGCCGCAACCGCGGCAGCTTCTTCCGCCAGCGATTCTGCGAGGTGCGCCGCGTTCGCGTCCTTGACGATCTCGCCGGCGTCACAATCGAGTAATGCGGAGACGGCGTTGACCGCGGCATTCGCGACGAGCTTCCCCCACAGGTGCGGGCGAATGTCGTAGACAACCGACGTGCGCAGATCGCTGCTCGTTAGGAGATCCGCGATCGTTCGCGACGTTGCCGGTGCAGCGGACGTCGAGCCGAGAATCGTGTTGCCTTCTTTCGAGCTGCGAACCTGGCCGGGCCCCGTTGTGAACGACGATTCCGTCGTTATGCCGAGCAGCACGGGAACGGCTCCGCCAAGCGCCGTCTTAATGGCGTCTTCGTTGCCGACGCCGTTCTGCAGCGAAACGATCGGCGTTGCCGGATTCAATTCGCCGGCGAACGGACGAAGCGCGCGCAGCGTGTCGACCGCTTTGACGAAGAGAAAAAGCACTCGCGAATTGTAGAGCTCGCGTGGGTGACGCGCTACGGCGACCCTTCGCGGCTCGGCGTCGTTGACGCTCACGCCCTGGTGCTCGATGACGCTCAACAGCTTTTCATTCTTGTCGAGCATAGTCACATCGCACGTTTGCGCGAGATGAAATCCGAATAACGTGCCCATCGATCCGGCGCCGATGATGCCTACCTTGAGTCTTCCGTCGTTCACTCTTTAATCACCGCTATGGGAATTGCGCTTGAACGCCGTATACCGTCCGGCGTTCGGGGTGGTTGATGTCGCGCTCTCCGATGAACAGCTGCAGGCCGCGCGCGAGATTCACGTTCCCGTAGACGTCCAGTGCCGGCAGTCGCGGATTGTACAAACGGCCTTCCAGACCGAAGAGTCGCGCGTTGTATTGCCCGAGCACGCCCAATTGCGAATACAGTACGCCGCCGCCGACGCGGACTTGCGACGAGAGCGATTCCAGGAGCGCGGCGTTCGTCGTCGTGTTATAGCCGATATCATTGGCGCCGACCAAAAAGCTCGTCTTGGATCGTGGCAGGAGCACCGCATTGATGTCGGTTTGCGGCCCACGGTCGGCGGTCAATAACGGATTCGCGCAGCAGACCTTCTGCGCCGAGAGGCCGCTCATGCGAATTTGAATCGCCACGAGGTTGCGAGCAATCGAGCCCAGGCGCTGTTTGAGTTGAATCTGGTTGGGTGTCAAGCCGCCGTTGGACTGCATCGGAAACGGCGTTGCGCCCGCGGCCGGCGCGGCGGGAGTCGTGCTAGGAAGCGGGTACGGCGTCGCGTTTTGGTCTACGCCGTAAACGCTGCTCGTGCCGCCGAGCGCGCCCAGCAGGGAGTTCGCGCGCTGCATGGTCGCATCGAGATTGGCGATGGTGTTTTTGATCTGCGCTTGCGTCTGCGGGTCGCCGGTGACCGAGCGGAAGTCTCTCGTCAGCTCGGCGATGTTTTGCGTGGTGTCTGCAATGTTCTTGGTGGTGGCGACCAAGTTGCCTTTGAGATCTTTATTCGTTGCCAGCTCTTCGAGCGAATTCATCGAGACGTTGAGCGCGCGCGAGGCGCTGTCGAACTGCACCAGAATGTCGTTGATGCGGCGCGAGTTCAGCTGTGTCGTATCGTTCAACGTGCCCGTGAGCGCTACGATGTTCCGGCTTGCTTGACCGAGGCTCGACTGCATTTCCGCCGCAAGCGACGTTACCGTCGCCCTCATGCTTAGGGTGAGCTCGTTTGCGTTATTCATCGTGCTCTGCAGCGTGTCGAGCAGTTTCGGCTCGCGCTCCGCCAGATCGGCCATCATGGCATCGAGTTTCTTGATTTCACCCTGCCCCTGTTCGAGCAAATCCGCAACGGTGGCCGTGTTCGTTCCCTGCGGCTGTTCGTCTACCGGCACCACCTGGTGTTCCAAAACCGCGACTGCCGGCGGCGCGGGCGTCGGTCCCGTTACGCCGCTCGGCTTCGGTCTCGGCACCGGCGGAACGATGACCAGGTTCGGATCGCCGGTTAGCGGCGCTTGAATTAGGAAGCGCGAGTCACGGGGAATATCGATGTCCCGGTTGATCGCAAGAATGACGTCAACGGTATTGTCGGGCAAGAGCGTGATCGAATCGACCGAACCCACGCCCACGCCGCTGAAGAAAACCAGAGCTCCCGCATGAAGGCCGGCGGCCGATTGAAAGTGGATGCCGACGCGGTAGCCGGTATGGCGAGTCCCAAAATCGGTGATCACGTAAAACACGCCGAAGAGCAGCAACAGCGCGAGGATCGCGAACGCTCCAACCTGAGCTTGCCTGGTCATAATCGGCTACTTATCGCTCCCGCTCGAAAGTGCCTCGTCAAAAGATGGGAATGAGGGCCCATTCGAACGCTCTTCAAATGGGTATCGGACCCACTTCCGAGCCTTCGAGGAATTGCTGGACGATTGGGTTCGCGGAGCGTTTGATCTCGTCGCACGAACCGTAGGCGATGATCGCGCCTTCGAAGAGCATCGCCACGTAATCCGCCATCATGAAGATAGACTGCAGGTCGTGCGAGATAACGACGGCCGTGGAGTTGAGTTTCTTGCGCAGACGCACGATCGTGTCGGTAATCAGATGCGTGACGATCGGGTCGAGCCCGGTGGTGGGCTCGTCATAAAGCACCAATTCCGGGCGCGTCACGATGGCGCGCGCGAATCCGGCGCGCTTTAGCATGCCGCCGGAAAGCTCGCTCGGCAAATTGTCGTACGTGTGAGCGAGGCCGACGCTCTCGAGTGCGTCGGCTACGATCTGGCGGATCTTCGCGTCGGGAAGATCCGTATGCTCGCGCAACGGCAACGCGACGTTTTCGCCGACGGTCAAGCTGTCCAGCAGAGCTGCAAACTGAAACGACAGGCTGATCTTGCGACGCACTTCGTTCAATCGGTCTTCGGGCATATGGCACACGTCGTGGTCGCCGACGTACACGTGGCCTTCGTCGGGCTTGCGCAGATCCGTCTAGTAAACGCAAGATCGTCGATTTACCGGCTCCGGAAAGGCCGATGATGCACGTGATCGCGCCCTTGACGATGTCGAGATTGCAGTTTTTCAACACGACACGATCGCCGTAGTACAGCGAAACGTCGTCGAGCTTCGCGATGGTCTCCGGCATCAGTGGTTCCCGCCGAAGAGCACGAACGATAGGACGAAATTCGCAACGAAGATCGAGATGATGGAAATCACGACCGCTCCGGTCGTCGATTCGCCGACTCCGGCGGCGCCGCCGCGGGTCCGCAGTCCTTGATACGAGCCGACGAGCGAAATGATCAGGGCAAAAACGACCGCTTTCGAAAGGCCCTTCACGACGTCTTCGAACCCGATCGCCTGGCGAGCCGATACGATGAACGAATCGTTCGAGATGTGCGCGTACGTTTGTGCTATCCACATGCCGCCGCCGATAGAGACCACGTCGCCGAAGATCGTGAGCAAGGGCAGCATGACGACGAGCGCGAGCAGCCGCGGTACCACCAAGAACCGTGGCGGCTCCAAGCCCATCGACGTCAGCGCTTCGATCTGCTCGGTGACGACCATCGATCCAAGTTCCGCCGCGATGGCGGAGCCCGTGCGTCCCGCGACGACGACGGCTGTAAGCATGGGGCCGAGCTCGCGAACCGACGCAAAAGCGACGGCGCCTCCAACCAGACTTCCTACGCCGAACTGCACCGCTTGGACGGCCGATTCGAGCGAAATCACCATGCCGGTGAAGAGCGACGTCAATAGGACGATCGACGTGGACTGCACGCCGAGGAAATAGCACTGATTGATCGTCTCGAGAAACCGGATTCTCAACCGGAAAAGAAAACTGCCCGACTGGCTCGCGAGAATCGTTAAACCGCCCGTATACTCCAGAAACCCAATCGTGGCGCGTCCGAAGCGGTCCAGCATTTTCATGCCGTCGGCTGCTCCATCACCGCAAGATCGGCGAGCACCGACTGCGTCGCCTCGATGCGTTTGACGGCAACGCCGCGTTCGGCATTTAGATTGAACTGCACTTGATTGAGGTGTTCCAAGCGCCGGTCGACGTCGCGCAAATGCGTGCGAGCTTCCTTTTCGAAGCCGGTAAAATACTTGCGCACGGCGTGCACGTAAGCTTCACGCGCAGAAGCGTCGAGCGTCCCTTCCCGCAAACGCCGTTCGGCTTCGGTTTGCGCTTGTTTCATGGCGCGGTCGGTGATATGGAATTCGCCGACGCGTGCGATGAGCGCCGCGCAGCGGTCGTCAGACACGGCTCACCACCGGAACGCCGGCGCTTGCCAACGCATCGCGCTGTTTTTCGAACAATCGCTCGATGCCGAGCTCTGCGAGTGCGAGCAGGCGATCCAGCTCCGAGCGGTCGAACGGCGCGGCCTCGGCGGTTCCTTGCAGTTCGACGAAACGTCCGGCGTCGGTCATAAAGACGTTCATGTCCGTGTGAGCGCGGCTGTCTTCGTCGTATGCGAGATCGAGCAGCGGGACGCCGTCGACGATGCCGGCGCTCGTCGCGGCAATCGCGCCGGTGAGCGGCCACTTAGCCGCGGGGTATGCGGACGTTTGTGCGAGCGCAAGTGCAAGGGCGACATAAGCTCCGGTTACTGAGGCCGTGCGTGTCCCGCCGTCGGCCTGCAGCACGTCGCAGTCGATCCAGACCGTGCGCTCGCCAAGCTTTGCCATGTCGGTGACCGCGCGAAGCGCCCGCCCGATGATGCGCTGGATCTCGTGCGTCCGGCCGCCGACGCGTCCTTTTGCGGCTTCGCGTTGCGTGCGCTCTTGCGTGGCGCGCGGCAGCATCGAGTATTCCGCGGTGACCCAGCCGACCCCGCGGCCCTTCATCCAATGCGGGACCTTGTCCTCGATCGTTGCGGCGCATAACACGCGCGTGTTGCCGACGCTAATCAGCGCGCTGCCTTCGGCATACTTGAGAAAGCCCGGTTCGATGGAAACCGGGCGAAGTTCGTCGGGGCGCCGCCCGTCGCTACGGATCATACGGCCCAATACTCCGGACCGTTAAGATCGACCTCGAAGTTGCTCCAGCGCCGCCGCGACGTCGCGCGTTAAATCGGTTGCGCCGGCGGGTGCGGCACTCGTGTAGACTCGGCCGAGACCCCGCTCGCGCGCGATTCGTTGCGCCTCCGCCTCAATTTGCGTTCGCATCTCGGACGCGAGCCGGTTACGCTCGGTTTGGAGTTGCGCCACTTCTTGCTGGACCGACGAAGCAGCCCCGCCGTTCCAATCGTGCAGTCGATCGAACCGCGCGGAGAGTTCTTGGCTCGCTTGCGCAAACGCTGCCGCGGTCTTGAGCTTGTCGGTGCGGGACGGAATCGACTCCGCGCGCGCCACGACGGCGTCGCTAGGCTGCGGAATCTTCGCAACGGCCGCCTGGTGGCGCTGCAAATCGCGCTGCATCGACGCAAGTTGCGTGCTCGCATCCTCTTGGAGCGTGGCGCGGAAACGAGCGAGCTCGACCGCGTCCGTCGCGCGCTGTGCTTGGACCACGTGGTCTTCCTGTGCGTTCAACGCGTCCAGCTGCGCTTGAATCGATCGTTTCGCTCCCGCATCCAGGTAGGGTGAATGCAAGCGCAGACCGAGCCGCAGCCGCTGGCCCGCGTGGGCTCGGTCGAATTGATAGTCTACGGTCGCTTCTTTCTCGTGGAATTGCGCTTCGCGCAGCGCGACCGCGCGATTCAAGCGGTCGCTCAACGCCGATTGATAGAGCGCGATCGCTTGCGGCGTGGATAGCTCTCCGCTCGCGGCGGGTTCCGCGTGCCGGAGCGCCGGCGGCGAGACGTTCATTTCGCGAGCCCGCGTTGCCGCATTGCCAAGTTGCGCCTGCAGCATCGCGCGGTTTTTCGCAATCGACGTACCTGCGGCGCTCAGTCCGCCCGAACGCGTGGCGTTCAACGTTGCGATGTCGTTATCGAGCTGCGCGACGACTTCAGCGAACGGGTGCGCTCGCATAAGCGCCGCTTCGTCGACGCGGGCAGGCGGTCCCGAGGCGGCAGACACCGGTTCCCTCGAAACGGACGCGGGCTTGGCGGCGGCGCTGCAGCCGGCGAGGACTAGCATGGCGACGACAAGTGCAAAGCGCCTCACGGGAATCTCTTCTCCACTTTGAAGTCGACGCCGTTGGCGCCGGTATCCATTGGTACGGTCGTCGAGTTGCCGAACCCTGATTGTAAAGCAGAGACGGCTGAAGGCTGCTGCAACGCCATCAGCGATTCGCCTTGCGTGTTGTACATCGACAACGAATAGTCGAGCGAGTTCGATGGACGCGCCTGCAGCGTCAGACTCTGCCGGCGCGGCAGATTGAACGTATCGGCGTAGACCAAGCTCATGGTCTTCCCGAACGCTTTAACGGCATTTACGCCGAAGCCGCCTTGCAGGTCGTTCGTGATCTGCAGATTCTGCAGCCCTAGCGCGCCGCCGGCTGCAACATCGAACGGCTCGAGAAGATTTCGCGTGAACAGTTCGTTCAGCTGGCCCTGCGCGATGCCGTTGATCGCATTGCTTGCGCTAAAGGGCGCACCGCTTCCGGTTGCCGCGACGCCCTGCACGGCGCCGATCGACTGCGCGTTCACGAGCAAGCCGAGAATCTGCTGGCGATCGTACGGCGGATTCGAGGCAAAGGCGATGTTCAAGCTTGTCGCCGGCCCTCGAACTTGCAACGCCACGTTCGTCGGCGGGTTGTCGACGTACGTCGTCGCTACGGCATTGACGTACGGAATGATTCCGCTGGACGGATCGAAGTGGACGCGTCCGCTTTCGATCTGGAACGTGCGCAAGAAGCTCACGGTACCGCCGGTCGAGACGAACGTGCCGGCGAGCGCGGGCGACGCCAGCGTTCCCTTCACGTTGACGTAGCCTTCCGCACCGACATCGACGTTCGAGCTTTGCACGCGCACGTCGCGTCCGGCAACTACGTGCAATCCGAGCCCGACGTCCGGCGGCGCCGCAGCCGGCGCGTTCGCGGGTTTTGGGTTATAGAGCGCCGTCAACGGAATGCGCGCGCTGTTCGTTTGAATCGTGCCGGCAACCATTGGTCGCACGCCAGGACGTTTCGTGACGTGGATGTCGCCGTCGAACGTTCCTTTCACGTATTGCGGAGCATCGACTTTTGCGTTCTGCGCCCGCGCGTTTAGCCGTAACGACACTTTCGAGGCATCGTGCACGTCAGGAATCGAAGCGCGTCCGTCGGCGTCGATGCTGCCGCGTCCCAGCGAAGCGTGCAGGTTACGCAACGTCGCCGACGTTCCGGCGAAGGCGAGCTGCCCGCCAAGGTGCTCGACCGGCACCGTTTCCATCGGGCTCGAGTACGAGCCGCCGGCGAGCGTCAGCAGGCCGCCAAATTGCGGCGAATGCACGGTTCCGCGTGCGGTTACCGTTCCGTCGAGACGTCCGGTCATGCGCGTACCCTCGGGCAGCAACGGCGTGAGGTTAGAAGCTTCGACGTCGTCCGCCGTCATAGCCAAACGAATCGGGCGATCGCGCGAATCGATCTGCTTGCGTGCTGCGGAAATCGGTGCGGTGCCGGAGAGCAACACTCGCCCGCGCTGCAGGTTTATTTCCGTACGCGCGAGCTCGACCGTCTGCGGATCGGCACGAACTTCGCCGGCCGCGTGCGGCACCGTCAAACGGCCATAGCGCAACTGAGTGCCGGTAAACGTATCGTCGATCCGCGGCGCCAGCCGCGTTCCGCGAACGGTTAGCGAGGTTTGCACGGCGCCGCTTGCATCGAAAGCTTTGCCGGTAGCCGTGCGGGCAAGTGCGCCGACGTCGTTCGTCCGGGCGTTGAAGGCGAGCGCGAGCGAATCGTTGGCGCGCAAACCAAAGGTCCCCGAGCCGTTCAGCCGGGCGTTCGGAAGTCGAACCGCAAGCGAATGGAGCGTACCGCGATGTCCGGCGAGAGTCGCTGCAACGTCGATCCGCTGCACGGGGATTCGATTCACGCTTCCGTGCACGGCGTTGGCCGTGACCGATCCGCTAAGATTTGGAAAGCGGCCGGCGACTTGCGCATCCGCGTTCGCGATGCCCGTTACCGGCACGGGAAGGGCGAATCCACTCATCGCAAGCCAGTTGCCGACGTTCACGTTGCGCGCATGAAGCGTCATGCCCGCGATGCTGCCGCCCGTCGTCAGCGCGCCGTTCGCGCGAACGGTGCCGTTCGATCCGCCGAACGCCAGTGACGTATCGATGAGATTGCCGCGCGTGCTCCACTTCGCGGTCGTCGCGCCGAGCGCGAAGTTCCTTACATGGGCGGAGTGGAGCGCGACGTTTCCGCTCGTTACGATAGAATTACCCGCCATCGACGCATCGGCTATAACGCTGCCGGTGCCGGCGAGCATATCTCCCTGATCGAAGAAATCGTTGAAATCGGCCAGATCCGCTCGAGGAGCGCGCACGCTGACGTCCTTTTGCGACGGCGCGTATGCGGCGCTAAAGCGAACGTTCGTCGTACCGACGCCGACTTCGCCATTCTGCACGGCGAGCGACGCCGGAGTTCCGGAGAAATCGGCATCCAAACCGTGGAATGGCAGTCCGTTCACGGCGCCTTCCGCCGCGCGAACGTTGCCCGCGACCGAGGGATCGGAACCGCTGCCGGTAACGTGGACCGTCCCTTCGGCACTGCCTTCGAGCAGCTTCGCGCTACGTGGTTGTGCGAGTGCCACAAGCGAAGAAAGATTCGCCGAGTGCAGCCGCGCGTTTAGATCGTACCGCGGCTTGCCTTTGTCGACCCCCGCAATCGCACCGCGCGCGTCGACGAACGACCCCGCAAGCGACGCGGTGGCGTCATGCACGTTCACCGTGCCGTTGTTATAGCTCACCATGGCAGTTGCAACCGCACCCAGCGCGCCGATTCCCGATGCGTCCATCGCGAGCGCCAAACCATGATGCGCCGTTTCACCAAAACGCGCGTCCGCGCGGGCAACCGTTGTATAAGGCGTGTGCACGTCGTGCAACTGCGTCCAACCGCCGGCCGCGACGTGCCCGCGCTCGTAAGTTCCGGCAATCCGGCCATCGAGCGTGCCGCTCATCTGCGGAAGTGCCACCCTGAAGCGATCGGCATCCAGGAGAGCATCGATATGCTGATGCGGACGATCGATGAAGGCCGCGGTGTAAAGCGACGACGAGTCGCCGCGAGCGATCCGAAGCGGGCCGACCGTACCTACGCCGTTTCCGCTAACGTCAAAGAGGCCGGCGACCGTCGTGGATCCCGCGTGGCCGCCGACGATGCCGCGGCCGTCGATATTCTTCAACGAGTCGCTCGTCGCCAAAACCGATGCGGCGATCGGCACGCCCGGCAGCAGCGAGCTTGCATACGGGACGCCGTTCGGCGGCGCGATGACGCCGGCGACCATTTCAAGCGCGCGCGGCGCCGGATGCAGTGCAAGTTTCCCGTGCGCGTTCGCGGCAACCCCGAGGTACCGCGCCTCGAAGTTTATGATATCCGCTTCCTGGCCGTCGAACGCAATCAAACCGTTCGCATTTTGGATCGTAGCCTTGGCATAGCGCACGTTCGGCGCGCGGACCCCGATAAGGATCAGCGGTTTCGACGGGTGCCCTTCTACAAGCACGTTCAAGTGCGCGTTGCCGGAAATCGGGAGCGACGCCGACTGCGCCAGCGCGCCGCGTAAGTCGTGCATGTCGCCGCTGCCGTCGACGGTCAAGCGAAACGACGGGCTGCTCAAGTGATACATGCCGCCGCCGAGTTTTACGGGCACGTTGGCAACCGTCGCGCGAATGGACTGCAGCAATAATCCGTCGCCGAACACGGCGAGTTGACCGTGAACGTCGCGCAGCGGCTTGCGCAAGCCGCCGATCGCGATGCGAGCCTTATCGAGCGACGCGGTCGCGTCCACGTGCTCGTCCAGGGAGCCGTCGGGTTGCGCGAGGCCTACGATCCGCGCGTCGAGATTTCGCAACGATCCGCCGGCAACGTGCATGCTCGGAGAATTCAACCCCACGTCCACAAGGTGTGCGATGGGAAGCTGCGCGCTGGTCCAGCGCTGCGAAGCAAACCCTCGTTTCACGTCGATCGTGCCCGTCCCGCGGATCGGATACGACTGCCCCGCTTCTTCGTATGCGAGCGCGGCGCTATACGTCGTGCGCGCGTTAGTAGCGACGTCCATCGTCGTATTGATGCCGCGCACCATGAGATGGCGGGCGGATGGGACGCCCTGCGCTTGATCGAAAACGTCGACGCTGCCGTCGCGAATGAGCCCGGTGAAAATCATCGGAGTCGAAGACGGCTGAGCGTTCTGCTGTTGTTTGGGAATCGGCACGTTCCACGACCCGTCGCGGTGCCGGATCAGCGTGATTCGCGGCTGCTCGACGTCGAAGGAATGCAGGCCGTACATGCGCGTGTTGCGCAGCGCTTCGCCGAGCGAGTACTTTACGTCAAGCCGGGCGATCGATGCAACGGGTTCACCTTTGGTCGTGCGAATGATGAGATTGCGCGCGCTCACCTCGCCGGCATGAATTGCGAGCGCATCGTACGCGAGATCGAATCCCATCGCGTGCGCCAGCGTGCCGGCCGATGCGCGTGCAATGGGCTGAAACGCGACGGCGATGCTCAGGATCACAACCGCGCAAGCTGCCGCTATGCCGACCACCCACTTGTGCCACGTTTGCATGCGCATGGATTACTCTTGCCCACATTGCGTGCAAACGATAAAGGGCAGCCGTGCGGCTACCCTTTATGTGGACCAAATAAACGCGCTTGCTCTACTCGACGGTGACGGTTTTCGCCAGGTTGCGTGGCTGATCGACGTCTTTACCTTCGATGTCCGCGATGTGATACGCGAGCAGCTGCAGCGGAATGACGTTGACGATCGGCGAGAGCAGTTCGTCGACTTTCGGAACCCAGAAGACGTAATCTGCAACTTCGGCTGCTTCTTCGTCTCCGTGGTTCGCGACGACGATGATGGGCGCTTCACGCGCCTTCGACTCCATCAGGTTCGAGAGAATCTTGTCGCGTACGCGGCCGTCCGTCATGACGCCGATCACCGGCGTTTCCGTATCGAGCAGTGCGATCGGCCCGTGCTTCATTTCGCCGGCGGCATAGCCCTCGGCGTGGATGTAGCTGATTTCTTTGAGCTTCAGCGCGCCTTCGAGCGCCGTCGGGAAATTGATGTAGCGCCCGATGAACAGGCAGCTGCGCATCTTGCGAATCTTTCGCGCGACGTCGCGGATGTAGCTCGACGTATTCAGAATCGACGTCGACCGAGGCCGGCAGCAGCTTCGTGTTCTCACCGATCTGCTTCAGGCGAGCGGGGTCGACCGTGCCGCGGAGCTTTGCGAGATAGAGCGAGAACAGCGTCATCGCCGTAACCTGCGACACGTAGGTTTTGGTCGCCGCAACGCCGATTTCGGGACCGCCGCGCGTGTACAGCGTGCCGTCGGCAATGCGCGTCAAGTGCGATCCGAGCACGTTGCAGATGCCGAGGATAGTCGTGCCGGCGTTTTGGGCGATGCGCACCGCTTCGATCGTGTCGGCTGTTTCGCCCGACTGCGACATCGCAATGACAAGCGCCGTCGGATCGATGACCGGATCGCCGTAGCGGAATTCGCTCGCGAGTTCCATTTCGACCGGAAGCTTCACGAGCGAGCGCAGCAGGTACATGCCGACCATGCCCGCGTGGTACGCGGTGCCGCAGCCGGTGATCGCAATCTTCGAAATGTCGCGCAGCTTCTCGGTTCGCTGCTATCGCCGATTTCCGCGCCCAGATGCACCATGCCGTCTTCGTCGATGCGGCCCGCCAGCGTCTCTTTGATGACGTTGGGCTGCTCGAAGATTTCCTTGAGCATGAAATGCTTGTAGCCGCTCTTCTCCGCCGACGTCGCGTCCCACGTCACGTGCGTGACGTCGCGATGCGACCGGCGTGCCGTCGTAACGCGTGAGCGAGTAGCCGTCGCGTCCGACGACGACCATCTCGCCTTCTTGCAGAATGATCTCTTTGCGCGTGTACGGCAGAATGGCCGGCGTGTCCGAGGCGACGTACATCTCGCCGTCGCCGATGCCGACGACCAGCGGGCTTGCGCCGTTGCGCGCAAAGATGAGGCGCTCGGGATCGTCGCTCGAAATTACGCCGAGCGCATAGGCGCCGACGACTTCTTCGAGCGTCTTGCGCACTGCGACAACGATGTCGCCGTCGTAGTGCATTTCGATGAGGTGCGCGAGCACTTCGGTGTCGGTCTCGCTCTTGAACGTGTGACCGAGCTCGAGCAGCTTCGCGCGCAGCGACGCGTAGTTCTCGATGATGCCGTTATGGACGACCGCGATGTTGCCGGTGCAATCCATGTGCGGATGCGCATTCGCGTCGTTCGGACGGCCGTGCGTCGCCCAACGCGTGTGTCCGACGCCGACTTTTCCGGCGATATGGCCGCCGTTTTGCAATCGCTCCGCGAGGCGCGAGAGTTTGCCCTCGGCTTTGGTGCCGGTGAGCGCGCCGCCCGCGTCGATTACGGCAATGCCGGCGCTGTCATAGCCGCGATACTCGAGTCGCGAAAGCGAATCGAGAATGATGGGAACGCTATCGCGCTCTCCAATGTAGCCAACAATCCCGCACATCCTATAAGTACTCCCTAAGAAGGATTAAGCGCCAGCTTAATTCAGCTACTTGATACCCTCTTTGGTGCGGTGGTATTCAATGCGGCCTTCGGCAATCTCGTCCAGCGCGATCGAAACGGGCTTGTTCGGATTGATGTCGTCCTTATCGACCAACGGCTCGCTTGCAAAGTACTCGCGGCGATCCGAGGGCGGCAACTGCTGAACCCGGATCCAGTTGTTCAACTGGCGAGCGCGCTTGGTGACGATGTTGACGAGGCTGAACTTCGAATCCGCGTGCTTGAGCAGCGCGTCGAGATCGCCAAAAACTGTCTTACTCAACTTGGTTCCTTATACGTTTTACGTTAGCTCGACGTTCTTCAATGAATCGTCGCTGTAGCGGTGGATACGAAAGCGCTCTGCCTGTAAAATCGCCTGCAGATCGCGGATCGCGTCTTCCGAGCGGCCTTGCTCGTTGATCACGATGTAGTCGAAGTCCCGAATGGACTTCATCTCTTGATGCGCGATTTCGAGCCGTCGCGCAATCTCTTCGTTAGTCTCGGTACGCCGGGCCAACAACCGTTCGCGCAGGTGCGAGAACCGGTCGGGAACCAGGAAAATCAGCACCGCGTCCGGATACGCCGTCTTGATCGCCAGCGCACCGTTGACTTCAGGCTTCATGATTAAATCGTAGCCTTCGGTCAGCGTCTGCACCACGTAATCCCGGGCGTCCCGTAAAGGTTGCCGTTGTACTCTCGCCACTCCAGAAATCCGCTCGAATCGCGTACGCGCTCGAACTCGGTCCGGGAGAGAAAGAAGTAATGCTCGCCGTGGCGTTCCCCCGCTCGAGGCTCGCGTGTCGTCGCCGAAACGGAGTAACGCACGCGGGGCATCCGCGCGCGTAGCGCGTCGACCAATGTGTCCTTACCGGCCCCGGAAGGCCCCGACACGACGAATAGCAACCCCGGGCCGGCGATCACTCGAACTCCTCTGGCGGGCAAAGCGTGTTCTGTTCACACAAGGACGGGAGGATACCTCGTTATGACGCTCTCTTTAGCTTCCATCTTAGCGGAAAGCGCGCTCCGGCACCCCGATCGCACCGCGGTCGTGGCCGGTTCCGAACGGATCCCCTATGCCGGGTTGTGGGCAGCAGGCGCGCCGGTACGCGCAGCATTTCATCGATTCAGGCATCGGACCGGGAGACCGGGTCGCCCTCTTGCTTCCCAACGTGCCGGACTTTCCGCGGGCTTACTACGGCGCGCTGGCGGCCGGGGCGGTGGTCGTGCCGGTTCATGCGCTGCTGACGGCCGAAGAGGTTGCCTACGTGCTTCAAGACTCCGGCGCCAAACTGTTGGTCTGCCACGAGGCACTGGCCGCCGGGGGCCGCGGAGCGGAGATTTCAGGCATTCCCTTGCTCAGAGCCGGCACGCCGGATTGCGAGCCGCTGGCGGCGATGGTCGAGCGCGATGCCGCCGATGACGCCGTGATTCTCTATACCAGCGGCACCACGGGAATGCCGAAAGGCGCGGTGCTTTCGCACAACAACCTCGTGCTCAACGCATCCGTTTGCGCGCACGATCTCTTTGACGTTCGTACCGAAGACCTATTGCTCTGCGCGCTGCCGCTGTTTCATTCGTTCGGACAAACGTGCGTGATGAATACCGCGTTTCGCGTTGGTGCCGGTATCGTGCTGATGCCGCGCTTCGACGGCGCAGCGGCGCTCGATCTGATGGTGCGCGAAAACGTCACGCTCTTCTCCGGCGTGCCGACGATGTATATTGCGCTTCTCGACGCCGCGCGTAAAGACGATCGCCGTCCGCCGCTGCGCTGTGCGGCTTCCGGCGGATCGTCGTTACCGGTTGCGGTGCTCGAAGCGTGGGAGGCCGCGTTCGGCGCGGAGATTCTCGAAGGCTACGGCCTTTCCGAAACTTCGCCGGTTGCCAGTTTCAATCAACGGGAATTCGGAAGAAAACCCGGCACGGTCGGGTGCGGCGTATGGGGCGTTGAGCTCGAGGTTGCGCGTCCCGAAATAGAGGACCGCATCGAATTCTTGCCGCCCAATGAGCTCGGCGAAATCGTCATTCGCGGACATTGCGTGTTCAAAGGCTACTTGAACAATCCCGAAGCGACGCGCGCGGCGGTCGTCGACGGCTGGTTTCGCAGCGGCGACCTCGGCACGAAAGACCGGGACGGCTTCATCACGATCGTCGATCGCAAGAAAGACATGATCCTGCGCGGCGGCTTCAACGTGTATCCGCGGGAAGTCGAAGAGGTGCTGATGCGGCATCCCGTCCGTCAAGCAAGTCGCCGTCATCGGCGTTCCGCACGAAACGCATTGCGAGGAAGTGCACGCGGTCATCGTCGCGCACGAGGGTCACACGATCGTCGCCGAAGAGTTCATCTCGTGGTCGCAAGAGTATCTCGCGCGATACAAGTATCCACGCCACATCCATATTGTCGAAGCCATGCCGCTCGGCCCCAGCGGCAAAGTCCTGAAACGCGAGTTGCGCTCCCGGTTTTCTTAGCCGGCGGCGCCGCTCGTAAAAGACTCTTTACATGTAAAGAGCGCTTTACGGAATAGCGGCTTTTTTCTGCGCTTTTCATTAAGTTTGTTTAGGGACGGCTTGGCCGGCGTAAAGCTTCCGTCGTTCGCGTTACTATCGCTTGCGATCAGTGCGCGCACGTAGCTATAGTGTGCGTGGTTGCTACGCACGTAAGGAGACAAAAGTTGTTCAAGGGAAGCCGCCGCATCATCACCGTTGCTCTGTTGGGTCTGATCGCCGTATCCGCATCGCTGCCGGCGAACGCCGCCACTGCGACGTCGAACGTCGCGGTGAGCGCTACGATCAACACGAACTGCACCATGGGCGCTGCGTCGGTTCCTTTCGGCGTTTACGACCCGTTGGTTGCGAATCTTTCGACCGCCGATCAGGTAACCGGAACGCTTTCAATTGCTTGCACGAAGGGCACCGCCGCAACGATCACGCTCGACACCGGCTTGAACGCTGCTCACGCAACCGGCACAACGCGCGCCATGGTTTCCGGATCGAACTACCTTTCCTACGAGCTCTACACGACGGCCGGGCGTTCGACCGTGTGGAACGCCTCGAATAGCGTTTCGTACACGTCCGCGGGCAAAGCGGCGGGAACGGTAAACATTTATGCGACAATTCCGGCAGGCCAGGATAGCAACACAGGTTCATACTCGGACACGGTAGTCGCAACCGCAACTTTCTGAGGGACCCATGAACGTTTCGATGGCCCGCCGTTTTTTGGCGGGCCTGTCGCTTTTTTTAGCGCTAGCTTCCCCGCTTACTGCACGAGCAGGCACGTTTCAAATATCGCCGCTCGCATTGACGATAACCAAATTTGGGGACGTCACGGTGACCAATACAAGCCAAGGGAGCATTCGCTTTTCCATTAGCGCGTTCGCGTGGTCGCAAACGCCGCACGCTCGCGAGAATCGCGCTTCCAGCGACGACATCGTCTATTTCCCGCAGGTTTTTGCGCTTGATGCGGGAGCTTCCCAACGTATTCGCGTCGGCATAACCGCTACGCCCGGCCAGGTCGAACGTCCGTACCGCCTTTTTGTGTCGGAACTTCCGCCATTTGACCGGCACGCTGCCGCCGGCCAGCAATTATTGATTCTCTCGCGCATCGACATTCCGGTCTTTCAGCCTCCCTCCGCGAACGCAACGACGGCTCCTCGCATCGACCGGGTCGAAATTTCGGCCGGGAGCGCATCGGTGACGGTTGCAAATGACGGAACCGAACACGTGGCGCCGTCGCACGTCGGCGTTGCGCTTCGCGATGCCGCCGGATCTCGAATATGGGCTGGAACGGCCGACGTGTGGTACGTGCTCGCGCGCAGTAGCCAAAGCGCGGAGCTGCGTCTACCGGAACCGGCGTGCAATCGCGCGTCGTCGGCGCAGATAACGTGGAACGCCGGCGGACAAACCGTTACGCAAACGGTGAAACTGTCAGCCGGGTCTTGTCGCTAAGCTTAGCGCGATTCGAGAAGTTCTTTCGCTGCGTCGCCGCCTCCGTGCTGATGCCGGCGATCGCTTTGGTTTTTTTTGCGCTGCCCGCGAACGCCGCAACGGACAGCGTGTACATGGACCTCTCCGTCAACGGCGTCGCGCGCGATTCGGTCCTGGTCGTCCTGCGCGAACACGACGTCTTGGTCGCCGCGGACGACCTTCGGGCCGCCGGCATCGACGCCACGGGCAAAAGTACCGAAACGCTTCATTCGAGGCCCTACGTTGCGTTGTCGGCGCTGGCCGCCACGCTAACGTATAAAGTCGATCTTACCAACCTTCACCTCGATATCCGGCTCGCCGCAAGCGCTTTGAAGCACGAAACCGTGAGCTTGAGCCGGGCCGAATCGGCAAGCGTTACGCACGCGACGGCCGCGGGTCTCGTCCTTAACTACGACGTTCGCGCGGGCAGCGGCGTGCCGTGGACGGGAAGTCTCGAACAGCGACTTGACCTTGTGAACGGCGCAGTCGTCGACGATACCGTCGGCCGCTCGATCGACGGATCGCTGCAGCGCGGCCTCACGGACGTCACGGTCGATTCGCCTCAGCGGCTGCGCCGCACGGTCCTCGGCGATGCTTTTGCCGCGACGGGAGATTTGGGCGGAAGCGCCGTCGTTGGCGGCATCAGCGTACAACGCGCGTTTTCCACGAATCCGTATCTGGCAACGTTTCCGCTTCCCTCGGTCACGGCAACCGTCTTGGAACCATCGCAAGCGGACATCATCGTCAACGGCGCCGTTGTAAAAACCATCGATCTTCCGCCGGGGCAATACAACCTCAACGACCTTCCGATCCAGGAAGGTATCGACCACGCGCAAGTTGTGCTGCGCAATGGATTCGGTTCGCAAACGCTCTTCGATTCGACGCTCTACGGGTCTGCCGGCCTGTTACGCAAAGGCTTAACCGACTACGATTACGCCATCGGCGCGGATCGTCACGATCTCGAATCAGCCGGCGACGGATACGGTTCCGCTGCGGCGCTCGGACGCTATCGAATCGGTTTGTCGAATTGGTCTACTGCTGGAGCAAGGGTCGAATCGGGCGCGAACGTTTTGAGCGCGGGATTGGAATACGACGGCATCCTTCGTTTCGCGGACGTGCATGTTGCCGTAGCCCAGAGCGAAAGCAACGGCCGCAGCGGCCAGGCGCTTTCGCTCGGTTACAGCAGCAGCGGAGTCGTAAGCGGTTATTCCATCGTGGCGCGCGCGCAATCGCCGCTCTACACGAATCTAAGCCAGCACATCGCCGACGACCGGCCGCTCTTCGAACTTGACGGATCGGGATCGCGAAGGCTTTCCGCAGACACGACGCTTTCGATTACCACGGCAGTGGCTCGCTATCGTGACAGCGGCGACTTCCGGCAGGCAGCGGTCGACCTTTCGCGCCGCATTGGGAAGTTGACGCTTTCCCTTTCCGCTGCGGACGCCGGTTCGTCAGGAAACGGACCGCAGCGCAGTCTCTCGCTTTTAGTGGGATTTCCGATCGACGCTTCGACCATGGCGACGGCGGAAGGCAACGCCGGATCCGCGGCCGGCACGGTCACCCAGATCGTTCACACGCCGTCAACGCCTTTCGAAACGAGTTACAGCGTTGCCGCCGCCCCGTACGCCGCTTCGCCGGTTAGCAGTTCGGTACGCTTCGGCTTGCCGTATGCAACGATTTCCGTGCAGCAGAGCGGCGGCCTTGAGCGGCTACCGCTCACCGACAGTATCGACGTGGGCGGCGCACTCGAGCGCATCGACGGCCACACGCTCTTTTCGCAGCCGGTGGGCGACGCTTATGCGCTGGTTGAAGCGCCGGGTGCGGGGAATGCGCCGGTCTATCTCAACAACAGGTACGCCGGCCGCACCAATTCCGCCGGGTTCGCCGTGGTGCCGTTTCTGGCTTCGTACCAAACGAACCGCGTGTCGCTCGCGGACGACACCTTTTCCTTCGACGAAACACTCTCCGGCGAAGACCAAGTCGTCCAACCGGCGTATCGAGGCGCCGGAATCGTTCGCTATCGCGGACGCGTTGAACGCGGCCTTACCGGCAACGTTACCCGACGTGACGGCAAAGCGTTCGAGTATGGCGAACTCCAAATCACGCAGCACGGCCGGACGTATTCTTCCCCAACGGATGAAACGGGCCGCTTCTACTTCTCGAATATCCCGGGCGGTACGTACGACGCCGTTGTGTCGGACAATTCGGGCAGCTGCGCGTTCACGCTCGACATTCCGGCTTTAACGCGCGTGCAACAGTCGCTAGGTACGTTGAAGTGCGCAAAATAGCGCTGACTGCCGTGTTCCTCGCACTGACTGCCGGCCGCGCCCTGGCTGCGCCAAGCTGTTCGTTTTCCACCGTTTCATCGCTTCCATTCGGCACTTACGACCCGTACTCGTTAACGCCCATTCAGATCGGCGGCGGCTCGATCGACTTCTCATGTAATGCCAAGAACGTCGCGGTCACGGTGGATTTGGACATGGGGTCATATTCGCCGGCTTTCGGGCAGCGCCGAATGCATCTATCCAGCGGTTCGGACTATCTTGCGTACAACATCTACTACGATGCGGCGTATTCCGAGGTCTTTGGCGACGGAACCGGCGGCACCGTGCATTATTCAGCGACTACCGGTTCAAAAAACAGCACCAATCGCGTTTCATACTACGGGCAATTGCCGGCAGGACAGGACGCTACCGTCGGATCCTACGCCGACACCGTAAAGGTCACAATTTCTTTCTAGACGCAAAGCGGTTCAGCGAGTGACGCGGAGCCTCGACGCCGAACGCATAAGGAAGCATGCTGACGGATTGGCTACTGGTGCGCCGCATGGCGTTCGAGATCGAGTCGCGCTTTCGCGGAGCGAAGGTGCGCGATGTCGGCTTGCTTCCGGACGGCCGGACCGCTATCGCCGTGTGGGCGCGCGGGGCGACCTACCTTTTGTGCATAGATGTTTTCGGCTCTCCGCCGCTTATTACGGTAGAGGACGGCGAACTTCCGATTGTTTCCGAGCCGGGATTTATTCGCGCAGCCGGCGCCGCGCTGCGCGGCATGGTGTTGTTGTCGGCCAAAGCACGCAAGGGTGACCGGTTGGTACGCCTTACGTTCGGAACGCGTTCGCGCTTCGGGGTCGGCGATCAAGTCGACCTTTTCATTGAACTAGTGCCGCGCTTCGGGAACGTCATCCTCGTCAAGGGCGATCGCGTGGTCGCGGCGGCAAAAGAATTCTCCCTAGCACAAAACGGCACGCGCGCCGTCGAAGCGGGGATGGCGTACCAGCCGCCACCGCTGGCCGAACGCCCTTCACTCGCAGGCACTTCAGCAAGCGACGATACCTCGAGCGATGAAGCGATGCGCGCACCGCTGTTCCTTTACCGCGTAAGTGGAACGCTCGAGCAGGCATACCCGTATCCGCTCGAACGATTCGCCTCGGCCGAAGTTTCGCAAAGCGAATCGTTGCTTGACACGCTGCGCGAGTTCCGCGAGCAGAAAATCGGTACCGGCGAACGCCGGCGCACCGCGGAGCGGCGAAATGCGCTGCTGAAACGGCTGCAAGACCGCGAACGCAAAATCCGCGACGAGCTCGCCTCAATCGAAGCAAAACGGCGCAAAGCGGCCGGCCGCGAAAAATTGCGCGAAGAAGGCGACAACATCTATGCGACGCTTCACGAACTCGCGAGCGACACCGAACGCGACGAAGCTAAAGATCGCGCCATGAAGCTCTTCAGCGATTACAAAAAGCTCGGAACGTCCATTCCTCACCTCGAGGAGCGCGAGGCAACGCTGCGCGAGCTGGAGCGGGCTATCGAAGAATTACGTTGGGAGACCGAGCGCGCAGAGGACCACGACTTGGACGACGTTGCCGCCGCCGTTTCGCACCTAGAGCCGCGGCATCAACGCCCCGTGGTCCACACGCGGCGCCGCAAACGCGCGCCGCTCGAATTTCGAACGGACAGCGGCTCACGCATTCTCGTCGGACGCTCGCCGAGCGAAAACGCCGATCTGACGTTCCGCGTCGCGCGCCCGAACGATCTTTGGTTCCACGCGCAAAACATTCCCGGCGCACACGTAATTTTACAGCGCGACGATCGCACCGAACCGCCCGAGGAAGACATCGCGCCGGGCGGCCGCGCTTGCAGCATCGTTCTCGAAAGCCAAAGCGTCGGGCAAGGTTCCCATCGACTACACGCAACGCAAGTTCGTTCGCGCTCAAAAGAACGCGCCGCCGGGACTCGTTTGGTACACGAATCCTCGCACCATTCTCGCTGAGCCGCAAAGCGAAGGGACGGCGTAACGCCGTCCCTTCTTGTTTCATTCCGTCGTCGATTGCGCCGGCGGTGGATCGCTCGCGGGAAACGAATCCGCATCGGTTTTGTCGTAGCCTTTGAGCTTGTCGTGCGATTTTTCCGCGCGCCGCTCTTGCTCGTACATCTCTTGGTCCTTAACTGCAACTTCCTTCGCGATGTCGCCGCGCTCGCTTGGGGCATTCGTACGTTGCTGATCCATGCAAGCGTTTTACCCTTAAATCGACGTAAGTCACCAAATTACGGCAGGCGCGCTTCGGCCGCTTTCCAATGGACGTTGGCAAGAAACGCCTCGATGTACTTGCCTTTGTCGGCCGGCTTGTAATCGCGGAACCATGCGTGCTCCCACAGATCCATCACGATGATCGGCTCGCAGCCCGCGAGATTGTTGACGTTATGATCGCCGATCCACACGTTGACGATCTGCTTGCCGGCCGGATCGTGGTAGGCGACCGCCCAACCAATGCCGCGCATGCCGCCGACGGCTGCAAAATCTTTCTTCCAGTTGTCGAATCCGCCGTATTGCTCGCCCAGCATATCGTAGAGCTTGCCGGACGTTAGCTCCGACGGCGACTTCGTAAGATTATCGAAGTAGTATTCGTGGAGACGCATGCCGTCGAACTCCCAACCCAAGCGGCGAACGAGTTCCGCGTAGGCCGGGTCGGCGCCGGAGGCCTTTCCCGCTTGACGCAGCTCGGTGATGCGCTCGTTGAGCGTGTTGGTGTTCTTCACGTAGCCTTCGTACAGGCCGAAGTGAATCTGAAGGGTTTCGTCGGAAATGCCTTGGAGGCCCGACAGATCCCACTTCTTCGGCGTATAGACGTTCATGAGCCCTTTCACTTTCTAAGAGACCGTAACAGTACGACTTGTTGCATTGGGAACTTCTGGTACGAACTTCCTCCATGCTCGCTCGGTTTCGATGGTCGGGCTCTGCGAAGCGCCCCGCAGTCTAGAGCGGGGAGACGGTCCTATCCATTACGAGCGGCTTAACACCCGTAGCGTTAACTGCTCGTAGCCAAAACAATCTTACCGATGTGCGAGCTGCTCTCCATGCGCGCATGCGCTTTTGAAGCCTCGGAGAGTGTAAAAACGGAATCGATGAGCGGACGAATGGGATCGCGTGCGGAGAGTAGAGGCCAGATGTTGTCGAGCAAACCGCGAGCGATTTCCGCTTTTTCGGCGTCGGTGCGAGGACGTAAGCTTGAGCCTAGGATCGAAGCACGGCGCTGGAGCAACAGCCGCAGATCGATCGTCGATTCGACGCCGCCGGAAGTCGCGATACACGCAATGCGGCCGTCGATTGCAAGGCATTGCAAGTCGCGGGTGACGTAGTCGCCTCCGACGATATCGAGAACGACGTCCACGCCGCGGTCCTTGGTGTATTGCTTGACTTCGCTGACGAAATCGCTTGCTTTATAGTTGATTGCGGCCTCCGCGCCGAGCGCGAGAATCGCCTCGCATTTTTCTTGCGAGCCGGCCGTGGCGATGACGTGAGCGCCGATCGCGCGAGCGAACATAATAGCCGTTGTGCCTATGCCGCTCGTTCCGCCGTGAATAAGAACGACGTCGCCCTTGGAAAGCCGCGCGCGCACGAGCATGTTATCGTAGACGGTAAACGCGTTTTCGGGCAACGTCGCGCCTTCGATGAACGACCATTCGTCGGGAAGCGGCAGGACCTGACCGGCGGGAGCGGCGACAAATTCCGCGTAGCCGCCGCCGTTTACCAGCGCCACTACGCGGTCGCCGGTTGCGAAAGACGAGACGCCTTCGCCCAGCGCTGCGACCGTTCCCGAAACTTCCAACCCGAGGACCGGCGAAGCGCCGGGCGGCGGCGGGTATTTGCCGGCGCGTTGCATCGCATCGGCGCGCGCTACTCCCGCTGCTTCGACCTCGATAAGAACCTCGCCGGCCTTCGGTTCAGGCGCCGGTCCTTCGGCGACGTGCAAAACCGAGGGATCGCCGGGGACGTCGAACGCGACGTACTTCATCGCTTCATGGCTCCACGCGCGTCAAGAACATCGCGTCGCCGAAGGAAAAGAAACGATACCGGTTCTTGACCGCTTCGCGGTATGCCGCGAGCATTCGCTCGCGCCCGGCAAAGGCGCTAACGAGTACGAGCAGTGTCGATTGCGGCAGGTGAAAGTTGGTGATCATCGCGTCGACGACGCGGAATTGAAAGCCCGGACGAATGAAAATATTCGTTTCATCTTCTCCTGCGACGACGTGCCCGTGGCGCGCCGCATTACCTTCGAGTGCCCGTACGACCGTCGTTCCGGCCGCAATCACCCGGCGGCCTTCGCGTTTTGCACGCGTGATACCATCCGCGGTCGCGGCGGGAATCTCGTAGCTCTCCGCGTGCATCGTGTGCTCGTCGAGCCGTTCGCTTTTCATCGGACGAAACGTTCCCAGGCCGACGTCCAGCGTCAGATGCACTAATTCGACGCCGCAAGCCTGTAACTCGTTGAGTAATCGCGGCGTGAAATGCAACGAGGCGGTCGGCGCGGCGACGCTTCCAGGCGTTCGCGCGAAAACCGTTTGGTAGCGTTCCTGAGCTTCCGCGGTGTCGTTGTGAATGTAGGGCGGCAACGGCAATCGTCCAGCGCGGTTTAGAAACGTTTCAAATGGCACGTGGAGATCGAAGCGCAGTTCGCGCAAACCTTCGTCGAGTTCCGCCGTGACGACCGCTTCGCCTAACTCAGCGAAGGCGATGCGTTCGCCGGTCTTGCAGCCGCCGGGCGGGACGCACGAGCGCGATCCACGTCGTCGCGTGCGGATCATAGCGCATCGACTCGGCGGGATGGAGCAGCAGCACTTCGACGCGGCCGCCGCTTTGGGGACGGGTGCCGAAGACGCGTGCGGCAATGACTCGCGTTTCGTTCAGCACAAGCACGTCGCCGCTGCGAAAGCATTGCGGGATTTCGTGGAAAATTCGGTGTTCGATCCGGTCTTCCTCGAGCACCATCAGCCGGCTCGCATCGCGTTCTGCCGCCGGATGTTGCGCGATCAATTCCTCGGGAAGCTCGAAATCGTACGCCGCCGCAAGGTTTAGGTCGTCAGTCGTTTTTGTTCCAGTTCCAGGAAGTTGTTGAGGCGTTTGCTATCGTCTTCGCTAGCGTCGATGATGAGCACGCCGACTTGGTACGTCTCGCCTTCGAACGGACGCACCCAGCGCACTTCGCCACGCAGTTTTAGAAACGGATTGCGCTTCATCGTGAAGGTGTACTTTGTTCCGACCGGCAGATACTGGTCCGCGATGATGCGCATACCGGTCGGTGAAATATCCGCGACCGCACCCCGAAAAAGCATCGATGACAGCGGATCTTCCACGACGACGTCGATGTATTTGCGTAGCCGTAGTGAACTGCGCGCTTCAGTCATGCACGATGTCCGTACCCGGAAAATACAGAGCTAAAATATCGCGCGCCGAGCCGCCCGCGAGTGCATAACCGCGCGCGCCCCACTGGCAAAGTCCGACGCCGTGGCCCAACCCGCCGCCTTCGATTGCAAAGCGGTCGGGGGTAGCCGGCGAGTCGTCGATTTTGGTGATGAGCAAGCTTGGGATGACGCGAGCGCCGACCCGCATGCGAAAAACGCTGCCGCGCACGAACGCCGACCCGCGCTCGGCAACGAGCTCGACCATGCGCACCCGGCCGCTGCCGTCGCTCGCCGAGATGCGAACGTTTTGAAGCGCGCCGAACGGCTGCAGCTCGTTCGCGAACGCCGAGGCGATCGCATTGCGGTCGACCTCGCGCTGCCATCGATACTGCGGCGACGCGGAACAATACTGGCACGGCACGCCGCCCAAGTATGCGAACGGTGCGCCGCCCCACGCGTCGCTCGAGGCCTCGGTGTGGCCCCCGCAACACGACGAATACATCACTTGCGCGAAGTCGTTGCCGAAGTGCAGCACCTGGCCGTTGGTGGCATCGACGGCCGCTCGTGCCGCGGGCGATTCCGACGCGATGCCGCCGTACACTTGGTCGAGTTCGGAGGGAACCACGTCGTAATTGCGCCGCGGATTACTGCGTTGCAACACGTACGTGCGCGCGCATATAGCCTGTGCTTCGAGCGCCGCAGCCGGCCACGACGCGGTCATCTCGCGCGGCACGACGCTGTACAAATACTCTTCGAGCGTCACGGTGCTGACGATGGCGCCGTCGCTCGTGCGCACGAACGTGCCGCGGAACGGCCGGCCTTCGAACGTGAATCCGCCGCCCGGCATCGGCGAAGCGGCGCCCGCGCCCAACAGCACGCGCAGCGATTGCGTCGCGGCACTGGTGGCGGGATCGAAGTCTTCTTGCTCGTCCTTCGACAAGCTCAGGATGACGGGGTGCGCGTCCTTCGACGGGCTCAGGATGACGGGGTGTGAAAGCGCGGCGGCGGGAATGGCGGTGAGCGCGGATGTGAGAAACGCTGCACGGCGCACTACAGTAAGCGCTCCTGAGAGCCGGTCTTCGGAATGGCGCCGAGATGACGATACGCTTCCGGCGTGGCTTTGCGGCCGCTGGCGGTACGCATAACGAAGCCGTGTTTGAGCAAATACGGCTCGACGACGTCTTCCAGCGTTTCCGCATCCTCGGTCAACGTTGCCGCGATCGCGCCGAGGCCGACGGGTCCGCCGCCGTAATGCTCGACGATCGTGCGCAAAAATGCACGGTCGAGGCGGTCGAGTCCTAACTCATCGACGCCTTCACGGCGCAAGGCTTCATCGGCGACGGGCGCGGTAATCTCGCCGCCCGCTCGCACTTCAGCGAAATCGCGCACGCGGCGCAGCAGGCGATTTGCAATGCGCGGAGTGCCTCGGCTGCGCCGCGCAATCGTAACCGCACCGTCGCCATCGATCGGAACGTTCAACACACTAGCGGAACGCGTGACGATGCGCTCCAGTTCCGGCACGCTATAGTAATCGAGATGGTGCACGATGCCGAAGCGTTCGCGCAGCGGCGCCGTCAACATGCCGGCGCGCGTCGTAGCGCCGACGAGCGTGAAGCGCTTCAGCGGCAACTTGATCGTTTTCGCGTACGCGCCGCGGTCGACGACGAAGTCGATTTGAAAATCTTCCATCGCCGGATATAAGAATTCTTCGACGACGCGCCCCAGGCGGTGGATTTCGTCGATGAAGAGCACGTCGCCGTCTTCGAGCGACGTCAGAATGCCGACCAAATCCTTCGGCTTCTCGAGTGTCGGGCCGCTCGTCGGACGGAAATTTGCGCCCAACTCGCGCGCGATCAAGCCCGCAAGCGTCGTCTTTCCGAGCCCCGGCGGTCCGTAGAACAGCACGTGTTCGAGCGGTTCGCCGCGCCGTTTTGCCGCGTCGATGGAAATGCGAAGATTTTCGACCACGTTCGTCTGGCCGACGTAATCCGCAAACGTGCGCGGACGCAGGCTCGCGCCGTAGACTTCATCTTCGAGGGTATCGGTGGGATCGACGATTCGCTCGTCATTTGCGGCGGCGATCGCCTCTTCCACCGCATCCGGCCCCAAGAGCCGTTTTCGCGCGCCGGAATCGCTCACGCCGGCGTTCCCTGTGCGCGCGCCGCTTTGCGGCGGTAGATTTCAGCGAGTAATTTTTCTGAATCTTTGATCGACGGTGCGCTCTCGAGCGTTTCGCGAATCATCGCTTCGGCTTCGGACTTCTTATACTCGAGCTGCAGCAAAACCGCAAGCGCTTCGTCGGCGAAGTCGGGCATCGCCTCGGGCGCCGCCGGAACCGCGTCTTGAATCAGTAAGAATTTCGCGACTTTCCCCTGCAGCTTCGCGACGATGTCGCGCGCCTTTTGCTGGCCGATGCCGGGCAGCGTCTTCAGATAGGCATGGTCGCCGCGATCGATGGCGCTTGCGATCGACGACATCGGCTGCGAAAAGGCGCGTGCCGCAGAGCGAGGACCGATCGACGCCACGCTGAGCAACGCTTCGAAGAATTCGCGTTCGATCGCGTTGGTGAACCCGTAGTAACTGAAATGGCCGCTGTTGCCGTCCATGTTCAAGACGGCGAAGACTTCCAGCGAAACCGGCTCTCCGGGGGCGACGGTTATCTTCTCCGCGACGCACGGCGGTAACAGCAGCTCGTAGCCGAGGCCGTTCACATCCAAGACGACGCGGTCGTGATCGCGCTCGACGAGCGAGCCTCTAATGCGCGAAAACACTGGTCTGCATGTTCATATAAGCGAGGGCGATGGCAAGCGCATCCGATACGTCATTCGGCTTCGGCGCCGCCCGTAACTTCAAAAGGTGCGTGACCATTGCGTTGACTTGGTCTTTTCGAGCCGCACCGGAGCCTACGAGCGCGCGTTTGACGTGTGCGTGGCCCAGCGTCTGCACGGGTACGCCGGCCTGCGCGCTCGCCAGGCACATCACCCCGCGCGCGTGTCCCATCAGAATCGCGGTCATCGGATTCTTGTAGGTCGTGTAGAGTTCTTCGATAACGACGACGTCGGGCTTCGTTTGCTCGAGAATCTCCACGATGCCGCCGTAGAGCTCCGCCAAACGCTGTTCCAGCGTTCGATCGGTGCGCGGCGAAACGACGCCCGCCTCGACCAGCGAAATCGCGCGTCCGTTGCGCTCGACGACGCCATACCCCGTAACGCGCAGTGCCGGATCGATGCCCAGCACGCGCATCAGTGCTGCACGCCGTTGACGATCAGCGTCACGGGCGAGCCGGGCTGCACCGTCGTGCCTGCTTCGGGCTGCGTGCCAACGACTTTGCCGTCGGCGCCGGCCGTGGTCGTGTATTCGATCTGGCTCACGGGGTAGCCGTTCGCCAAAAGCTTTGCCTGGGCGTCTGCAAGCGTCATGCCTTCGGTGTCGGGCACTTCTCCGGGCACCGAGAGCGTTACGGTGACGGTCGATCCGCTCGAGGCCTGCGTCGTGGGATCGGGGTCTTGGCCGACGATCAGCTCGTTCTTATCCGGTTGAACCGAGAACTTCACCGCAGCGGTGAAGCCTGCGCCGTTCAACTGCGAAATGGCGTCGGCGTAGTTCATGTTCACGACGTTCGGCACGCTCACCAAGCCCGCGGAAGTGCCGCCGGCCGGTCCGGTGCTAACCATCGCATGAATCGTCGTGGAGCGGTCGATTTGGTTGCCCGGCGGAATGTCTTGCGTGGCGACAACGTTGTTCGCGACGCTCGGATAGGCGCCGCGTTGCGACGTGTCCAGCGTCACGCCGCTCTTCTTTGCGAGCGCCAGCGCGTCGTTGACGTTCATGCCGACGAAGTTCGGCGCAAGAATCGGCTGCGGACCGTTGGAGACGACGAGCGACACCGCCGATCCTTGGCGCACGTTCGCACCCGGTTTCGGCTGCTGATCGACGACGCTGTCCTTTTGCCCGTTGTCGAAGCGCCGGCTAATCTTGACCTTGAATTTATCCGCTTCCAGCGTGCGCTGCGCGTCGGTCACCGTGAACCCGCGCACGTCGCGCAAGCCGATCAACGGCAGGCCGTTGCTCACGATCAGCTCGACCAGCGAATTTTTGTCGACCTTCGTTCCGGCCGACGGATTCTGGCGAATCACGTGATTGGCAGGAACGGTATCGCTTGGGCTCTTGATAATGCGCGACTTTAACCCGGCGTTGACGATCGCTTGCTGCGCCTGCGCGTCGGACATATTGGTATAGTCGGAAACCGGCACGGAGGCGGCCAAATCGGGAACCGGCAGTTGCCGCCCAAAAATGAGGTAGCCGGCGATAGTCGCGACAATGGCGAGGGCGATCAACACGGCGATCGCACTCGATCCGATGCGGGACCGCCGCGCCTCGTCTTCGCTGATCGACGTGTACGAATGATCCGGCATGGGGGAGCGGCGCGGCGGCGGCACCGAACCGAACGCCTGCGTCGGCGCGTCGTTCGCAATCTGATACGGCGCGTGCGTCGGACGTTCGCGCGCTTCCCGCAGCGCCGTCGCCACTTCGCTGGCCGATTGAAAACGGTTCTCCGGACGCTTTTGCAGCAGTTTGTTCACGATCGAAGCTAACGCCGGACTTACGCCGAGTTCGCGAGTGTCGAGCGTCGGCACCGGATCGCCGATGTGCTTCAGCGCAACCGTCACCGGCGATTCGCCCGTAAACGGGAGCTTGCCGGTGAGCATCTGATACAGCACGACGCCGACGCTGTAAAGATCCGACGCCTCGTGCAGATCGTGTCCTTGCGCCTGTTCCGGCGAAATATAGAACACGCTGCCCATGACGAGGCCGGGCTTTGTGAGCGCCATCGTGTGCTGCGAAACTGCGCGCGCGATGCCGAAATCGGAAAGCTTTACGACGTCGTCTTTGGTGACGAGGATGTTCGCCGGCTTGATGTCGCGATGCAGCAACCCCGTGCGATGCGCGTAAGCCAGCCCGTTGCAAATCTGCGCGGCATAGTCGATGGCGACGGGCTCGGGCAGCTTGCCGTCGGCGGCGATGATTTCCGCGAGCGACGGACCGTCGACTAGCTCCATGACGATGTAATACGTGTCGCCTTCGCGGCCTACGTCGTACGTGTTGACGATGTTCGGATGCGACAGCCGCGCGGCCGACTCTGCCTCTTGGTAGAAGCGGCGCACGAACTCTTCGTCGGCGGCGTACTGGGGACGAAGCACCTTGATGGCCACGCGCCGCCGCAGCACCGTATCGGTGCCGCGGTAGACCGTTGCCATGCCGCCTTCCCCGAGTTTGCGATCGAGTCTATATCGATTGTTGAATGTCTCTTGCTCGATCACTTCAGTCTTTCCAGTGCAGTGCGCAGAACCTCACGCGCAATGGGTGCCGCGACATCCGCGCCATACCCGGCGTTTTCGACGATAACCGCAACGGCAACCCGGGGGTTATCGGCCGGCGCGAAGCAGACGAACCACGAGTGAGCGCGTCCGTGCGGGTTGGTCGCCGTGCCGGTTTTCCCGGCGACGGCCACGTTCGGAAGACGCGCGACCGTGCCCGTTCCTCGCTGCACGACGGCAACCATCATGTTCTTCACGTTTGCTGCGGTGTCCGCCGAGACCGGGGAAGCGAGCGTCCCGGCGTCGCTGACGCTCGCAACGTTGCCGTTTCGCACGATTTGCCGAACGATGTAGGGGCGCGGCACGTTTCCGCCGTTGGCAATTGTGGAAGCGACGAGGGCCATGCGCAGCGGCGTCATCAGCAGCGCTCCTTGCCCGAAGCCCATCTGCGCGAGCTCGCCGGGAACGATCGACGCCTTGTCCGGCACCCGGTCCGTTTCGGCGGGAAGTTGGAAGTCCACCGAACTGCCGATGCCCCATTTGCCAAGGTAGTCGTAGAACGTATCGGTGCCCATCTTCAACGCGATCTGCGCGAAGTCGACGTTGCTCGAAAGGGCAAATGCGGTGGTCAAGTCCGCGTAGCCGGTCGCTTCCGTCTCGTCGTTGTGCAGCGTGAAATCGCCGACCGTCAAATAGCCCGGATCGCTGAAGTGCGAATCCATCGTAACGGTGCCGGCATCGAGCGCGGAAGCCGCGGTGAAGATTTTGAACGTCGATCCCGGCGGATAGAGCCCATCGATCGCGCGGTCCAACAGCGGACTCGACGGATCGCTATTCAGCGAGGCGAAATCGTGATCGATGGTATTCGGGTCGTAGCTTGGAACGCTCGCAAGTGCAAGCACCGCGCCGGTTCGCGGATCCAGCACTACGCCGGCGCCGCGGTCATAGCGCGAGAGCCGGCTCCACAGCTCGTCTTGAATCGCGGGAACGATCGTCGTGATCACGTCCGCGCCACGCGAAACCATCGAGCGGCCTTGAAATGACGCCGCGATCTCCTGCAATTGCGCGACGGCGTCGCCGGTCGTATCGGCCGGCGTCAGCGCACGATCGTAAGCATCCTCGATGCCGCTGGTTCCATAGCGGCTCGATACATAGCCGAGCGTTTGCGCGAGCGATTCGCCCATCGGATAGGTGCGCGTCGTGCCTTTCGTTGCGGCAAGCACGGTGCCGTCGGTGGCCAAAATCCGCCCGCGGCGCGTATCGAGCAGCGCGTGGCGCGGGTTATACGGTTTTGCCGCAATCGCCGGCCCTTGGACGAGTTGGACCCACGCCTGTCGCAAAGCGAGCAGCGCGAAAAGTGCGACGAAGATTGCCGCAAGCCGCGCAATGGCGCGATTCGTCATGCGGTGGCGTTAACTCTCGAGCTCACGCAACACGGTAAAGCCGTCGCCCGAGCGCACCGCCATGTGCGGCCGCTCCGGCTCCGATTCGAGCAGCACGTCGATCATGCGCCGCGCGACCGTTTCCTCGACGGCGTTGGTCGCCATCACGACTTCCACGTTCATTTCGCCCAAAATCTGCGGCGCGACGTACGCGCAGCTCGGCAGCGTTTCGAAGTGGCGTTCCTCGTACGGCCCATCGCGCCACGGCCCGCGTTTGCCCGAAAACCTGCGCGTGGAAATCCCATGCGCACAGCTGCTTCTCTTTCCATACGAAATCGTTGCGAACGCAAAGCCGCCGGCACGCCGCGCACTGCACGATCGCCGCGGGCGGGTGCGCCAGCCCGTCTGCAATATCTTCCGGCACGTCCTCGATGTTGAGCACGGTTTGGTCGGAAAGCGCTTCGGGCAGTTCCGCATGCCATTGAACGCGCGCCAGCAACTCGATGTCCCGCATCGGCGCGACGAATGCGTGCTCGTCCTCCGGAGGAAACGTGCGATCGACCCAGTCCGGCAGGTTCGCAAGCGCAATCCCGACGTTCTGCCACGTATCGCCGATAACGACGCCGATCGGCGTCCACGCTACCGCCACGAGCCGGGCCGTAATGGTCCCGTTCGTCGTTCGAAAGCTATTGACGAAGCCGAGGCCGCTGCCGCTGCCGCCCAGCACGAAGACACGCGGCTCGTCGCGCAGATCTAAATGTCGATCGTCGCTTGCGCGCTCCGATACTCTTGAAGACTCCTCGGCGGGCCCGCCGAATTTTCGAGCGCCTCCGCGAGCGCCCGAGCCGTATCCAAACTGGTCAAACACGCGATACTCGCTTCGACTGCGGCGCGGCGAATCTTGTAGTTATCAGAGATTTCCCGCGGGCCTTTAGCATCGTTGATCACAAGATCGACCTTGCGTTGATGGATCATGTCGAGCACGTGCGGCGACCCGTCCGAGATCTTGTTCACGGGTTCGCACGGAATGCCCGCCGCTTCCAGCACGGCGCGAGTACCCGGCGTCGCGACGAGGGTGTGGCCGAGATTCGCGTACCGGCGCAACACCGGCATCGCTTCGCCCTTTTCCTCGTCCGCAATCGACACCAAGAATCCGTCCGCCGCGTTCCCGGAAGCCGCACGCCGGCGCCGATGAAACCTTTGCGCAACGCGCCCGCAAACGTATCGTCGATGCCCAGCACTTCGCCCGTCGACTTCATCTCCGGACCCAGAATCGTTTCGACGCCGCTCATCTTCGAGAACGAGAAGACCGGCACTTTGACGACGACGAATGGCGTGCGCGGGTGCAGGCCGGTGCCGTACTCCATGTCGCGGAGCTTCTGTCCCAGCGCGATGCGCGTGGCTGCTGCGACGAGATTCACGCCCGTTGCCTTCTGAATGATCGGCACCGTGCGGCTCGCCCGCGGATTCGCTTCGATGATGTACAGCTTGCCTTCGTGCACGACGAACTGAATGTTGATCAAGCCGCGAATGCGCAGCTCTTTCGCGATATCGCTCGTCACCTCGACGATGCGCTGCGTCATGGCTTCGTCGATCGTCTGCGTCGGATAGACGCTGATCGAGTCGCCCGAGTGAATGCCGGCGCGTTCGATGTGCTCGAAGATGCCGGGAATCAGGATGTCGTCGCCGTCGAAAACGGCGTCGACCTCGACTTCGAGTCCCCTCAAATACTTATCCACGAGCAGCGGCGCATCGGGGAGAATCGGCGGAGCCGACTCCGCGTACGACGCTAACTGGCCTTCGTTATAGATGATTTCCATGCCGCGCCCGCCCAAGACGAACGACGGCCGCACCAGCACGGGGAAACCCAGTTCGCGAGCAAACGCACGCGCTTCACGGAAACTCGTGGCCGCTTTACCTTCCGGACGCGCAACGCCCAAGCGTTGGAGCGCCGCATCGAATTGCGCGCGGTCTTCCGCCATGTCCAGGCTCGCGCGGTCGCTTCCGACGATCGGAACGCCGCGCCGGCTGAGCTCGGCTGCCAGATTGATCGCAGTCTGTCCGCCGAACGCAAGCATAACGCCGCGAGCGTTGCTCGAACGCGATACGCCGCTTCGACTTCATCCGCGCCCGGCGGCTCGAATACGAGCACGTCGGAAATGTCGAAGTCGGTTGAGACGGTTTCCGGATTGTTGTTGATGACGACCGGCGATTTGCCCGCGCTTTTGCAGCGCCCATGCAGCGTGCACGCAGGAGTAGTCGAATTCGATACCTTGTCCGATGCGAATCGGACCGCTGCCGACGACGACTACGGCCTCGTCGGGCGTGGGGCGGATCTCGTCCATTTCGCCGCGCGAGAGATAGTAATACGGCGATTTCGCGGGAAATTCCGCAGCTGCCGTGTCGACCATGCGAAATGCGGCGACGCTGCCGTTTTGCGCGGCGCCCGGTCTGACGAGCGCTTCGAAACTCAAAGTCGAGTATCCGGATTCAAGCGCGTCCTTGACGTCGCGCTCCGCCGGCGACGTGCGCAAACGCTCTTCGAGCGCCACTAGCTCAGCGAACTCATAGAGCCAGAATTCGATCGATATCCGAGATGGTCGTGGATGTGCTCGACGCCGCATCAAGCGCGTTCCCGCGCAGCGCGCGGCGCAGCAGTTCGCAAACCGCGAAGAGTCGCTCGATGCGTCGGCTTTGACGACGATCGCTTCGAGTTCGCCCGTGCTCCACTCGAGATATTCGCCGCCCGTTAGCGTTTCACGCTTGAGATCGAGCCCGCGAATCGCTTTCATCAGCGCCGCGCGGAACGTGCGTCCGATGCCCATGGCTTCGCCGGTCGACTTCATTTGCGTTCCGAGCGTCGTATCGGCGAGCGGAAACTTGTCGAACGGCCAGCGTGGAATCTTCACAACGACGTAGTCCAGCGTCGGCTCGTACGCCGCTTTCGTCACGCCGGTGACCGGGTTCGGAATCTCGTCGAGCGTTTGTCCGAGCGCGATGCGCGTTGAAATCTTGGCGATCGGATACCCGGTCGCTTTGGAGGCGAGCGCCGAACTGCGCGACACGCGCGGGTTCACTTCGATGATGGCATACTCGCTGCGTTCGGGATGCAGCGCGAATTGGATGTTGCAGCCGCCCTGCACGTTCAGCGCGCGAATCACGTTGAGCGACGACGTGCGCAGCATCTGATACTCGACGTCCGAAAGCGTCTGCGACGGCGCGACGACGATCGAATCGCCCGTATGCACGCCGACCGGATCGATGTTCTCCATGTTGCAGACGATGATGCAGTTGTCCGCACCGTCGCGCAGCACTTCGTACTCGACTTCTTTCCATCCCAGAAGCGACGTCTCGAGCAGCGCCTGGTGGATGAGCGAGGCATTGAGACCCGCGTTCGAGCCGCTCCCGCAACTCTTCTTCGTTGTACACGACGCCGCCGCCGGTGCCGCCGAGCGTATAGGCGGGACGCACGACGAGCGGATAGCCGGTGCGTTGCTGCAAACGCGATGCCCTGCTCGACGTCCGTGACGATCACGCTTTCGGCGACCGGCTCGCCGATTTCGATCATTTTTTCTTTGAAGCGCTCGCGGTCTTCGGCGAGCTTGATCGTGTCGACCGGCGTACCGAGCAGTTCGACGCCGTACTGCTTGAGGACACCGGCGTCGTCCAGTTCGACCGCGAGATTCAATCCGGTCTGGCCGCCGAGCGTCGGCAAAAGCGCATCCGGGCGTTCGCGCGCGATGATCTGTTCGACCGATGCGACGGTAAGCGGCTCGAGGTAGACCGCATCGGCAACCTCGGGATCGGTCATGATCGTCGCAGGATTCGAATTGACGAGGACGACGCGGTGGCCTTCTTCACGAAGGCGCGACACGCTTGTACGCCCGCGTAGTCGAATTCGGCAGCCTGACCGATGATGATCGGTCCGGAGCCGATGACCATAATATTGCGACGGGCCATGCTGGGGAGGGTGGATTAGCCGCGTGCGTCAAGACTCCTGGACGATAAACGTCGTATTAGGACGCTTCGAGCGTAACGATCGAAACCGAACCGCCGGCGCGCTTGACTTTGCTACGGTATTCGCCGGTTTGTCCGTTTCCAAGGCTGAGCTTTACTGCGGAGGGGACGTCTTTCCACGGCTCGCTCAATGCCGCGAGGACCGACGGATTGAGCGCTTGCAATGACGCGTATCGTTTTGAAACGGCGGCAACGCATCCGTCCCGGATCAGACAAACGGTAGCGCGGAGCTCTTCGAGGGCTGCTTCGTGCAGCGCAAGCATCTCGTGCACGTCCGAAAGGCGCGTTTGCCGTTCGATTGCCAAGCGTTCGAGTTCCGCGCTGCGCGCGGCAAGCTCTTCGTTCGTGGTATTGAGTTCTTCCACCGTAGCCTGCAGCTCTTCGTTGAGCGTTTCGAGCTCCTCGCTCGTGGCCTGCATTTCTTCGTTGAGCGTTTCCACTTCTTCCGAGGACGCTTCTGCCTCTTCCGCAGCGATTAGCAGGTGTTCATTCGCACTGCGAAGTTCGTTGTTAGCGGCCGACAGCTCGTTGTTCGCCTCGATGAGGATTCGCTGACGAGTCAAGAGCTGTTCGTTCTGCTGCGCCGCACGATCTGCGGATTCGCGAAATCCATCGTTTTCCGCTTGAAGTTGGCGCCGGCGCTTTACCGCGCGCGTTGCGTCAGTCACAACGACGATCACGCCTTCGATCCGCCCGTCCTTGTTGGCCGTCTTGTCGGGATAGCACGATATCTGCAGATGCCGCACTTCGTTTGTTGCAGGATCTTCGATCGCGAGTTCTTCGTCGGTCGTCGGAAGCTCGCTGCGGAATGCCGCATCGAGCCAGTTTTTCAGATTCGGTGCGCTGGTGAGGTGCACGAGATCGTCGCCGATCCCCTGACCGTGAATGGCGAGGAGCGCCCGCGCGGACTGATTGAGCGTGAGAATATCGTAGTTTCTATCGACGACCACGACGCCGATCGGCGAATCGAACAAGAACGAGCCGAGTCTTTCGGTAAGCGACCATCTCGGCGCCGTGTCCGCAAGGGAACGCCGCGGAACGGGCGTCGAACGCAGCGCGTTCCGGCGCACCGACGGCCGTTCGCGCAGGGAAGCATTGTTCGAAGACGCAGGCGCGGGAATGAGCAGCCGTTCACCCTGGCGTCTAAAGACTTTGAGATTCTGATCTTCGGGAACGAAGTATTGCGGCAGCGGGTTGGCGGTTTCGGCCTTACCCAATACGAGACAGCCGCCTTCGCGAAGTGAAAAGGCGAAAAGTTGCAGCGTTCGCTGCTGGAGTTCTCGCGTGAAATAAATCAATACGTTGCGGCAAAGAATCATGTCGATCCGCGGGAACGGCGCGCGCTGGCCAAGATCGTATTCGCCGAAGACCGTGAGGTTTCGAATGCGTTTTCGCACCTGATAGGCCGAACCGACGGGAGTGAAGTATTTCGATAGATATTCGGGCGGCATTTCGGAAAGCGCGCCGGCCGGATAGATGCCGCGACGCGCAAAGGCGATGGCGTCGGCGTCCAGATCGGTCGCAAAGATGCGAATCGGAAATTCGTCGACTTCGTCGCCGAGAACTTCCGCAAGCAAGATCGCGATCGAGTACGCTTCTTCTCCGGTCGCGCAGCCGGCCGACCAGAAACGCAGCTCTTCGCCGCTTTGTTTGGCGCGCGAAACGATCGCCGGAAGAACTCGCTCGCGCAGATGCGCGAAGAGCGCCGGGTCGCGAAAGAATCCGGTGACTTTGATGAGGAACGCACTTACCAGCCGTTGGTAGGCTTCCGGGTTGGCATTCAAATACCGCAGGTATTCCGCCAGGCTTTTACTCCGCGCGCCGCTCATCAGGCGCGAAAGGCGGCGAACGATCGTGGGCATCTTATATTGCCGGAAATCGATGCCGCTTCGGCCCCGCAATTGCGAAAGAAACGCGCTCAGCACATCGGGATCGTTTACGTCGGCCGACGCGGGACGATCCGCCGCCAAGGAGAGCAGGAGGTCGCCAAGCCCGTCTGCATTCGAGGCGAAATCGACGTGATTGTATGGAATCGGAGGCGGCAGTGAAGCCTGATCCGATCCGTCGGCGTCTTCGGCGACCACCATTCCGCCACGTTCCTTCACTGCGCGGACGCCGCTTGGGCCGTCGTGCCCGATGCCCGCCAAAATGACGGCGATGAGATCTTCGCCGAATTGCCCTGCTGCCGAAGCGAACAACAGATCGATCGGCGCGCCGTCGCCCTCGCCCGAGATCTGCACGGTATTGCCTTCGATCGTGACGTTCCGGCCGTCCAGCGCGGCGTAAACGTTTCCCGGCTCCATCTTCACCGGATTATCGATAGAGTGAATGGGCAACGGTGAACGCGGCGCGAGACCGTCCGCACGGAGCCAGTCGGTGCCGGCCGTACCGCGGCCCACAACGACGATCGGCGCCGGGAATGACGGCGCCAGATGCAAGAGCAGACGCTCGAGCGGCTCGATGCCGCCTGCGGGGACTCCCACGACGATCAAGCGCGGCGTTTCGTGCGATTGCTGACCCATTGACCTTCCACGTTCGTGAAATGGGAAAGAACTCTTGGATGAACGGCGCAACTCGTTCGGCGGTAGTCATTGGCGGTTCGGCGGGTTCGATCGAGCCTTTACAGCGGCTTATTGCCGCGCTTCCGCCGGATTTGGCTGCTTCGGTCTTTGTCGTAGTCCACGTACCGCCCGATAGCGTTTCGTCGCTGCCTCATATTATATCGCGAAGCGGTCCACTATTTGCGACGCACGCGATCGATCGTGCCCCAATTGCTCCCGGACGTGTCTTCGTTGCTCCTCCAAACTACCACTTGAGCGTCGAAGACGGCGTCATGCGAGTACTCCAAGGAGCGCGTGAGAACTCCAGCCGCCCCTCAATTGACGTGCTTTTTCGGAGCGCCGCGGTGCTATACCGCGAGCGCGTCGTGGGCGTTCTCCTTTCCGGCACGCTCGATGACGGCGTCGCCGGCTTGTACGAGATTCGCGTTGCCGGCGGGGCCACGATGGTGCAGGACCCCAGCGATTCGCTGTTTCCTGAAATGCCGAGGAACGCGATCGAGGCCGGCGTTGTAGAGCTCGTCGTGGAATCCGCTAATTTGGGCGCGGCGGTCACTGAATTCGTCCGGTCGATCGACGAACGCCAGCCGTCCGGCGAGATAGCGGGGAACGACGAACGCGACCAAGGCGTGCCATCCGTTTTCACTTGTCCTGATTGCGGCGGAACGTTGTGGGAACTGGACACGGAGGCGACGTTGCGCTTCAGGTGCCGCACCGGGCACGCGTACTCGACGGACTCCATGCTCGCTTCGCAAACCACGACGCTTGAAGAGTCGCTCTGGACGGCTATCCGGTCGCTTCAGGAACGGCAGGATATGCTTCGGAAAATTGCCGCCCGCGCGCGCGTTCGAGGCGATTTTCGGACGGCGGAGCGTCTCACGAATCAGTCGATCGAAATCGAACGCGACATCAACAAAATAAACGCGAGCTTGGACGGCCTTTTACATCACCAAGGATCGGTGTCCTAAAGCGAGACAACACGCGACCCCGGCTTTTTCCGGAATTCCGGCAAACGATGCTCCAAGAATCCCGTGCGCGAAACGTTCGCGATCGGTGTCGCCGGCCACAAACGCGACCCATGCGTCGTCGCGGAGATGCACGCTCGAAACGCCTCGCGAAGCGTTCCGATGGGCGTCCACAATTGCAAGTGGGCCTTTCCCGCCGACGAGCGGTTCCGGCGTCCCCCGGCAAACGTACGTCAGGACTCCGTCCACAACCGAATATACGGCCGCCATGCCGGCGTCCGCGTCACCTAGCGCGGAAGTAAGAAGCGCCTCTATCGAGTGGGTCGTGTGGGCGCGCAGAACGAGTTCGCGATCGACCGCATCAGCATCTCGCGACGGCTTACACAAGCGAATGAGCATGGACGATTCGTCGATTCGAACGAACCGCCAGCAAAGGTCGCCGTCAAAACCGTTGCAAAACTGAATCGTGAACGGATGATCGTCTATGGCGTTCCAATGTCCGGAACGCACGAGCTCCGGCCGCGCAACGGGTTCGACGTCATTTTCGCGGCCGAAAACTTCGGCTAGTTCTTCAGACGCGGCTGTGACGAAACGCCATTCGATAGCATCGGCCGCATGATGGAACGTCGCGACGACCAACGTTCCGATATGCTGCGTGCGATACACAAGCGGAATGCTGGCCGCGGAGCGGGATTCCAAGGCGAGAAACGCATCGGCAACCTCTTCGTGCATCGTTAGGCTGCGAGCGAAATTTGCCGTTACGGGATGAACGAAAGCCGGCCCTTCCTGAAGCAGCGTTTCCGGAACGTGGGTAAAGACGGGCGGTCCGGAAACGCCGTGCTCGCATGACGCGATTCGCCCGCGTGAATCGATCAAATGCACCGACGCCCAACCCCCTAAGCAAGACGAGATTGCTTCGGCGGCAAGGGCGGCCATCTCGAAGGAGTTTCGGCAGCCTCGAAGGTGCGCTTTGAATTTCCCCAAGCGAACCTCGAGTTGTTCGGCGCGGTATATGCCGGCTGTCCGCAACATCCGCTTCATCTCTACAAAGATCTCGTGGTCGGTCGCACCGGGCGTTATCACTGCGTCGGCGAGCATCTGCAGCTCGGACGTCGTGGCGGCCGAATCGGAAAAGACGATAACCGGCAAGCGCAGCGCATCGTTCTTCATACGAATGGCCCGCAGTACAGCATGAACGTCAAAGAGCTTTCCGTCCAGCAAGACCGCGTCAGGGGGTCGCCCGTGCACGCAGTCCCACAGATCGCCGAGACGCGCAAGCTCTTTTGCCTGCCAGCCGCGTTTGTGCAGTGCCGCTTTCGCTCGCTGCGCCAGGGGCGAGCTCAGAGGACCCAACGCCACTATAGAGGGCTCGAGGGACTCGCTGCTGTCGTCTTCTTCACGAACGAAGTATCGCGATGTCGTTCTCAGATGTTCCAAAGCGGAAATAAATGCCCGTTCGTCGGCCTGCAGCGAGCGATCGGCGAGTACCGCGATAACCACGCTGGAACTTTCGGAGCTTACCAACGGAAAGGCTAAAGCAAGTTCGCCCGTAAGCGGGTGACGAATCTGCGCGGCGCGGCGGCGCACGAGTATTCGTTCCAGAGGCCACTTAAGCCAATTTCGCAGGACGCGTAATTCGCCGCCGATGTTTGAAACCGGCAAGAACGGTTCCCGCCCGCGCTTACGAAATTCAACGACCGCAGCGATCAACCCGTTAGGAACAGACGCGAACGCTTTCATAACCGCGGCAACCGAAACGCGACCGGCGTTGAAGTCTTCTAAGGTCGCGAGCAATTCCGCGGTCGCCTGCATTAGCGACCGCGAGTTCGCCGCTACCCTTTCCTGCGTAAACATGCTCCATGCTGACGCAAGTACGCGCCCAAAACCGGCGCTCGCACGCGGGTGAATAGTTGCCTCAACGCAACTTCCACGATAGAGCTTTCGCTCAACCGCTGTTCCTGCGCGATCTCGCGCAACTGCCCGGCAACGTCGCCGGCAAGGTTCACCGTAAACCGCGCTGCGTTTTTTGCATCGCCGACATCAGCCTGCAGTGCCGCTGTGCTTCGAGGTTTCGTCACGTTCAAGACATCTTTCAGCGGGGAAAGCTGTTCATAATAAATACATTCGCCCGCGACTAGCTCAATGGTAACTGCTGTGAAGACGCTAAGTCAAAGAAATCAGGACGACCGGCGTAACTCGCGGCGCCGGCAGCAAATCGAGCTTCGCGTGCTCGCCAACGCGGGAGGCGAGCTTTCGGCCTCGCTCGACCTTACCTCGGTCCTGCGCAAGGCGGTACGGCTAGCGGTCGGCGCATTTGCGGACATCTGCCTCTTTTACCGAATCGAAGACGGCGGCATTAAGCTGGTTGCGGCCGACGGTATCCCCGCGCTTCTCGATGAAGGTCGGGCAGCGTTCGACACCGTTGAGTCAAGCGTCGAGCAGCCGATCGTGGCGGCGTTGCTCGAGGCGCGCCCGTCGCTGATTAATGACATGTCGCCGGTGCGGCCCGGCGACGGCTTTGCCGGCCGGATGCGATCGATCTTCGCGAGCTCCGCCATCATCGCACCGGCTTCGAGTAGCGACGGCGTGATGGGCGCGATGGTTTTCATTCAAGGTCCCGGAAAATCGCCAGGATACAACCAAGAAGACTTTGAGATAGCGCAGCAGTTCGCTCGCGGAACGGGACAAGCGATGCTCAGTGCGGCGCTCTACGCAAGTCAGCGCCGGATCGCCGAGCTTTTTCAAGAAGCGCATCTGCCGCAAAGACTCCCGGCGAGCGAGCGTTTTCGAGTAGACGCACTTTACGAATCCGCCACCGGAAGCGCGCTGCTGGGCGGCGATTGGTACGACTCGTTCGTCTTAGAAGACGGCCGCATTTTTCTCTCGATCGGCGACGTACTCGGTCACGGCGTCGAAGCCGCCGTGCTGATGAGCAAAATCCGGCAAAGTCTGCGCGGAGCGGTCTTGGCGACGCAGGACGTCGCGCGACTCCTATGCATCGCCGATGCGGCGATAAAACTGGAATCACGGGATGCTTGGGCGACTGCCGTGCTCGCGATCTATGCGCCCGAAGAACGCCTGCTCTCGCTCGCAAGGGCAGGGCATCCACCGCCGATTTGCTACAATCGCCAACAGATCGCGGTCCTCGGCGCGCAAACGCCGCAAGAGACGGCGCTGCCGCTCGGACTTTGGGAAGACGGCTTCTATCCAAGCTCTGAAAACGTGCAGCTGCAGTGCGGCGATACCGTCGCCTTCTTCACGGATGGATTGATCGAATTTTCGCGCGATCTGTACGAAGGCTACGGCGCTTTATATGTCGCCATGCGATCCAACGGGCCTGTGCCCGCAACGGATCGGGCGAAATTTTTACGCGATTCAGTCGTTCCCGATACTCATAGCGACGATATCGCGATCATGACGCTTTCGATCTCGTGAGGGGCTACTGAAGCGGGAAGACGGCGCTCACGACGCTGCCGTGCGCCGGAAACGTTTGCACCTTCACGCGTTTGCTGAATTGCGAAACCAGGAACAGTCCGCGGCCTGATTCGTCGAGCGAATGGCGCGGAAGCCGCGGGTGCAGCGAGAAACCCTTACCGCGATCGTACACGGCGATGGTCGCTTCGCCGTCGTTACAGGAGAGCTGAACGTCGATCGGACCGCTCGCATGCCGCACTACGTTACTCACGAGTTCCGTGTAGATCAGTTCGGCAGCGAAGCGATCGAAACAGTAGTCTCCCGACTGTTCTTCAAGCGCTCGCAAGAATTCGCTGCGTCTGCCCAGCGCCGCTTCGGCCCGATCCGCGTGAAATTTCCACACGATCAAAAGAGCGTTCCCACTCCGCTGATCGACATAATGCGGCGCGCGCCCTCGTTGTCGCCATAGTAAACGGCCGTGGTACCGTTCTGAAGCGACGAGCGGCGTTTGAATTCGACGAGGACGCGCATCGTCGACGAATCCAGATAGGTCGTTTCGGAAAAGTCGAAAATCACGGGCGAGGCGGCATTCACGCCGTCGAGCTCTTCGCGCAATCGCGGGGCTGAAGAGAGATCCCAATCGCCGCGCAGGCCAATTCGCGTTTCATCACCGGAACGCGACACGAGTAATTCGCCGCCGTCCACGAGCCGGCTAGTGCCCGCTTCCATGACCGCTCTTCCTCAACTCTTCGGCAAACTCAGGATTCTTGTCGTCAGCCTCTTGGGAGTCGACGTTCGGATCGAGTTTCACGTTGTGGCTTGCCTGCTCGACCGCCGGCGGATGCTTGCCTTCGTTATCCGTCAGATCGTTTTGGAAGATTTCGCCCTTGCGGTCGCGCTCGAGATTGTCCATTGTTCAAGCGTTCCCGTTCGCATCGCTCCACGAAACAATACGCTTCGTTTCAGGGCTGTAGCCTCGAAATGCTCCAATCGCGTCCGTTTCGCTCGTAGACGATCCGGTCGTGCATTCGGTTGGGACGGCCTTGCCAGAACTCTATGCGCGACGGCGCGATCAAGAAACCGCCCCACGAGTGTGGACGCGGAACGTCTTCTCCCTCGAAACGATCGTCGAAATGCTGCATCCGTTCGTCGAGAATCGTTCGGGACTCGACCGGCTCGCTTTGCTCGGACGCCCATGCAGACAAACGGTGGCCGCGCGGGCGCGATTCAAAATATGCGTCGGATTCGTCGTCGGAGATTTGCGTGACGCTTCCTTCGATGCGAATTTGCCGTTCCAGCGCGGGCCAATAAAAAGTAGCGGCCGCGTGCGGATTCTCTATAAGCTCGCGCCCTTTCCGGCTGAAGTACGACGTGTAAAAAATCAGCCCGCGATCGTCGAGTCCGCGAAGCAACACCATGCGCGCCGACGGATGGCCTGCAGCGTCTGCCGTTGCGACACACATGGCGTTCGTTTCGACCGGCGAGGTGACCGCGCCGGCTTCTTCGAGCCACTTCTTTAGCTGCGCGATCGGATTGGCGGCGACGTCGGCCTCCAGCAGTTCCGCCCGTTCGTAACTCCGGCGGCTCGATTCGATGTTCACGGATATCTCCCAAGGGCGAGCCCGGCGAGCGTGGTTGCAAATAAAACGATGAACCCGGCCGCCAGAAATCCGGTTTCCGCCGGAACGCGCTTGCGTTCTAAGGACGTTACCCGTCCAAGGTGCGCGAGCGCTGCTCGAAGCTGCGAAGCATTGTCGGCACGCGCATAGGCGCCCCCGCTTGCGGAGGCGTATCCGCGCAGAGCATCTTCATCGATCGAAGCCTGTTCTCCGGTTCCCGCGATAACGTCTCCATTGGGCGTGCCGATTCCAACCGTGTAGACCGGTACGTGATGCGCTCCGAGATATGTCGCCATTTCTTGTGGATCGACGCCGGCGTTGTTCACGCCGTCGGTAATTAGAATCACCACGCGATGCCCGGTTTGCGGCAGTTGCCGCGCCGCAAGCTGCAGCGCATCGCCGATTGCCGTTGCCCCGTTCGGCGCGGGAATCTGCTCGAGTGCCGCGCGTACCGCGTCGTGGTCCGCGCTCAACGGCTGCACGAGCGACGCTCCGGTAGCAAAAGAGATGATGCCGATTTTGATGCCGGGCGGCGCTTCGTCGATAAATGCGCGCGCTGCGGCTTTTGCGGCATCCGCGCGCGTCGGCGACACATCCGTGGACTGCATCGATCCCGACGTGTCGATGCAAACGAACACTGAGCCGTCGCGGACGGGAACCGGAAGCACGAGCTGCGGTCCTGCCAAACCGATGCTTGCAAGCAGCAGCGCACCGATTGCGCCGGCGCGCAGAGCGTTCGGAATCCAGGTTCGCGGGCGCGTCGCTTCCGCGAAAAACGTTACGCTGGAGTAGGCCAGATCGTTTGCCGTCTTCCGGCGCTCCGCGCGTATATAAAGCCACGCGAGAAACACCGTGACGAGAAGCCCTACGATGAGCCATCCGCCGTGCTCGAACGTCATCGCACCCGCTCCCGGTGAATGCCGAAAGTTTCCAAGAGCGACGAGCAGCCGTCGAATTCTTGCAGCAGGCCGGTGCGCCATCCGGCGCTTTCAAACCGCGCAAGAAGCGACGCTTCGCGCTTGCGGACGGCAGCGGCAAATCGCTCGCGTTCGCGCTTGCCGACATAGGTTCGCAGCGAACCGCCTTCGGCGCCGCCGATTCGAACCAGTCCGCCGACCGGTAATCCGTCGTACCAGGGATCCCGCGCGACGAGCGCCGTGCAATCGAAGCGCGCACCTAACTCGAGTAAGAGGGTGTCGTCTTGCGGCTGGAGGTCGTACCAATCACCAACTGCGAGCAATGCCGTTCCGCGTTGAAGCGCAGCGCGCGCGGTCGACAGCGCGGTTCGCAGATCGAACGCGACGCCGATATCGCCGTACTGCGGCGCAATGGCGCCCGCTCCGACGCGTACGCACCGGTCGCCGCTCGTGGCGACGGCAAACCACGTGTCCACCGCCTCGTGCGCGGCCGAGAGCAGCGGCCGGCGGCGTCCCACTCGCATCGATGCCGAATCGTCCACTATCGCCGCGAGCGTCAGCGCAATGTCTTCCAAAACGACGCGCGTTTGTAAATCACCCGCCCGCGCCGTCGCGGCCCAATCGATGCGCCGCACGTCGTCGCCAGGCACGTACTCGCGGAGTTCTACGAACTCGTACCCGTCGCCGCGATACGTCGTTGGCGATCCGGCCCCGAAGCGGTGCGGACGGCGCCGTCCGCGCAGCAGCGCTTCGCGCAACGTCACGGCACCGGCACCGCCGCGATGAGACGCTCGATGATCGCCGCAGGCCCAACGCCCTCCGTGACCACGCGAAAATTGAAACCGATGCGATGGCGCAACGCCGGCGGTGCGACCGCGCGTACGTCGTCCGGAACCGCGTAATCCCGGCCTTGGAGCAGCGCCTTCGCTCGCGCAAGATTCGCAATGGCAAGCGTTGCGCGCGGACTAGCGCCGAAATCGATGTACGTGCGCTCGTTTTCGCGCGTGCGCGCAACGAGCTCGACGATATAGCGTGTCAACTTCTCGTCGAGATGAACGCGCCGCGCTTCCTCGCGCCACGCACGGACGTCGGCTAGCGAGGCCACTGCTTCCACCGGCTGCGTGTCGGCGATCGCGAAGCGCTCGAGGATGCGGCGTTCTTCATCCCGCGACGGATATCCAACGTCGATCTTCAACAGGAACCGATCCATTTGCGCGACGGGCAACGCATACGTCCCCTCGGAATCGAGCGGGTTCATCGTTGCCATTACGATGAACGGATCCGGGAGCGGATGCGTTTGCGGCCCGATCGTGACCTGGCGTTCTTGCATCGCCTCGAGCAACGCCGATTGGACTTTCGCAGGTGCGCGATTGATCTCGTCCGCCAGCACGACGTTCGCGAAGATCGGTCCCAGCACCGTCGAGAAGTTCGATTCGCGCTGATCGAAGATGCGCGTCCCTACGATGTCGCTTGGCAGCAGATCCGGCGTGAACTGCACGCGCTTGAACTCACCCTCCAAGGCGGCCGCCAGCGCGCGACACGCCAAGGTTTTAGCGAGCCCCGGCGGCCCTTCGAGCAGCACGTGACCGTTCGCGATCAGTCCGAGCAGCAGTCCTTCGATGACGGCATGCTGGCCGACGATCGTTTCGGACAGTGCGGAGGAGAGTTGCTGGGGACGCGCGGAGGTCATCATTCGAGTGCGTGCTCCAAAGCTGCAATCGCGTCGTCGATCGCGGCAGGCAGATCGTTGTCGTACGTAAAGGCGGCGCGCTCCAGCGCCACGAGCAGGGAGCGCATGCGGGGTTTCTGCGCGCCGGGCCGCCGCAGGACGTAGCTAAGCGTTTCGGTTTGACTTGCACCGACCATTTCGCGAACCAGAGCACGAACGGCTACGGCTGCAGCACGCGAACGCTCCGCGCGCAGCGCCAGCAGTCCGTCGTGCAGCAAGTCGCGATCGTCACGAACCGCGGGCGCCGGCGGCGGATCGTCAAGCGGCGCCGCAATCGCGACCGGAACGGCGCGGCGCCGGCGGAAAATCGTCACGGCAACGAACGCGGCGGCCGCAAGGCACACGATCCAAAACGCTATGGTGAGCGCGGCTCGCAACATGGCGCCGGCGGCGCTCCCGGCTTCGCGCAGCGGTTGGAGCGCGCCGCCCGTGACCTCGAGCGTCAAGTCGTTGGAAAAATACCGTTTGGCTTTTCCGTCCCGCGCATCTACGGCATCGAGAGTTGCCGGCGCAATGTGAATCGCTCCGGTGTGATGCGCGACGACGGTGATGTTCTCGCGGTACGTCGTTCCGGTTGCGTCACGGGTTATACGCCGCTCGTCGCCGAGCAGCTCGAGCTCCGCGAGAATCGGCAGATCCAGATTTTCGAGCGCGCCGACTTTTTGTTTTACGCGCACGGTCACGATTAGATGGAACGGCTGTTCGAGTTTCGGCGCCGGTTCGTCCGCCGCAAGCGTAAACTGGCCGACCGTTAAGCGCTGTAAAGCTTGCGCCGGCGCCGCTGTTGTGGCCCCGAACGTCAGAGCCAACGCCGCGCAGATCGTCACGACGAGCTTGTCGAACGACGGGCGCATCCGAGGCCTGCTGCTCAGGATGACAAGTTCGAAAGCCATTCGGCGAACAGGCGCCGTGCGTCGAACGGCCCCGGTGAGGCTTCCGGATGAAACTGTACTGCAGCAATCGGCAGCGAGCGATGGCGGAAACCTTCGTTGGTGCCGTCGTTCAGATTCGTCATCGTCGCTTCCAGATCGCCGGGCATCGTATTTGCATCGACCGCGTAGCCATGATTGTGCGCCGTGATCAGCACTTCGTCGTGCGCGTGATCCTTAACCGGCTGATTTCCGCCGCGATGGCCGTACGGCAATTTGTACGTCTGCGCGCCACACGCAAGCGCGAGCAGCTGGTGCCCGAGGCACACGCCGAAGAGCGGCTTGCGTCCGACCAAGTTCGCGAAGCGTGTCGATCGTTTCCGGCAGATCCGTCGGGTCGCCGGGCCCCGGCGAAATGAAGATCGCGTCCGGGTTGCCTTCGAGCAGCTCCGCTTCGCGTGGCGTTGTACGGAACGACGGTCACTTCGGTCGCCGAGCGCCGTGAGTTCGCGCAGAATCGCGCGCTTCACGCCGCAATCGATCAGCGTCACGCGCCGTCCACCCGGCGTACCTTCGACATGACGATGGCGCGCGGCGACGCTCGGCACGAGCTCTTTGGTCGTCGCGGTTCGCACGTAATCGGCCAGTTCGCGTTCGGCCCGTTCGAGCGCGCCGTCCCGACGGCGAGTGCCGCCAGAATCGTCCCGTGTTCGCGCAGCGCGATCGTGATCGCGCGCGTATCGGCTCCGACGAGCGTCGGAATGCGTTGCTCGTCGAGCCAATCGACGGCAGGATCTCGCGTGCTCAAGTGATGCGACGGATGATGCGCGATCTGCTTGATTACGGCGCCCGCTACGCAGCCGCGCTCGTACTGAGCGGCGGCTGCCCGAAATTCCGTAGTTGCCGATCAGCGGGTAGGTGAACGTGAGAATCTGGCCGGCGTACGACGGATCGGTAAGGGCCTCTTCGTATCCGGTCATTCCGGTATAAAAAACGGCTTCGCCGAGGGCGATTCCCTCGTAGGTGAGGCCGTGAGCCGTCGAAGCGTGAGCCGTCGGCTAAAAAGAGCGCTGCAGGCGTTGTCATCCTGAAGGCTTCGCCGTTAGCCGAAGGGGCGGCGAGCACCTGGAAATAACGGTCGCACGATGGACTGGCACTTCGCGGCGACGGCTTTCGCGACGGCGCTTACGATCATCGATCCCATCGGCATGGTGCCGTTGACGCTCACCACGACGGCGAATTGCGCGGCCGTGCGGCGCAAGCGCGTCGTCGACCAGGCGGTAATCGTGGCCGCCGTGGTTATGCTCGTGATGGGCATCGTGGGACCGGCCGTGCTCGCCTACTTGGGCATCACGCTTCCCGCGTTCGGAATCGCGGGCGGCATTTTGCTCTTCCTCATTGCGATCGACATGCTCTTCGCACGACCGACGGGCGCGCGGGCGACGACCGATGAAGAGCGCGAAGCACAAACGGGCGAAAATCCCGCCGTCTTTCCTTTGGCGATCCCGATGATCTCCGGTCCCGGAACGATTGCCACGGTGATGCTGCTCGTGAACCTTTGTCACGGCGACGTGATGCGCTATGCGAGCGTTTTCGTCGCGTACGTCGCAGCGCTCGCCATCACATGGGGCTGCATGCGCGGCGCGGCAAAATACATGCATCGCATCGGGACGACCGGCATTCACGTCGTCACGCGCGTTCTCGGCATCATTCTTGCCGCACTCGCGGTACAGTTCGTGATTAACGGACTAGTTCAGACTCCGCTGCTGCACCGGTAGTTCCGCGGGTGGAACGCTTTGATTTACGGCCGTTTTCCGATGCCTTAGCGCGTTCCATCTCTTCGCCGAGTTCTTCGAGCTCCTCGCGGCTCAACAAGTCTTTCGCGTCGGAAAAGAGCTCCCGCTCTTCTTCTTTTACGTGGTGCTTCACCAGCTCGTGCAGCACTTGAAGTTTCGCCTTGTACGTTTCGTCCGAAGGCTCGGTTTCTTCGAGCTTCTTCAACATCGCTTTCACGTTCGAATGCTCTTCGTACGCTTCGAGCACTTCTTGTTTGGCTTCTTTGTCGCGGGTTGCTCGCGACTTCACCGCAGGGTAGAAAATCGTTTCTTCGATCTTGGCATGGACCGTGAGCGCTCGATCGATCTGCTCGAAGATTCTCTTGCGGCCGGCCTTCGCGTTGTCCGAGAGATCTTCGAGCTCTTTGAAGAGACCCTCGACCTCCTTGTGGTCGGCTTTCAGCAGGCGAATTGCGTCCATATCGTTCTCCGTGCGTGATGGTGTTCGAAAGCGAAATACCCGCAGGGCGTCCGGCGCTAACCTTTATGGACTGGTGAAACGCACCTCGCCGTTTACGAGAGTAGCGACGGTTCTTCGTGGGAGTTTGCGGCCCGCAAAAGGCGTGGCCTTACCCTTCGAAGCGAACCGCGAAGGATCCACGGTCCATTCGCGATCGGCGAAGATCGTCACGTCGGCCGGCGCTCCCAAGGCGAGCGAGCCGCCCGGAATTCCGAGCATCCTCGCGGGATTGGTCGAAAGCAGCGCGACGAATTGCAGCAACGGAAGATCCGGAAGGGCGAGCGCGTACGCGCCGACGGCGACCTCGAGCCCCGTGAAACCTACGGCCGCAGCGCTGCAAATCGCCTGACTTCTCGGCCGCGCGTGTGCGGGGCGTGATCGGTTGCAAAAACGTCGATGGTGCCGTCGCGCACGGCGTCGCGCAACACACGCGCATCATCCTCGGTCCGTAGCGGCGGATTTACTTTTCCTTCGGCGCCGCGCTCGCGTACCGTTTCGTCGGTTAGGATTAGGTGATGCGGCGTTACTTCGCAGGTCGCGGTTCCGCCATGGGCTCGCGCATGCAGCACTTGCTCGAGCGCTCCGTGCGTCGAGAGGTGCGCGATGTGCCACGCTTTGCCGGTTTCCATTCCGATCAGCAGATCGCGGGCGACGATGATGTCCTCAGCGACGGCGGGGCTGCCCGGAACCCCGAGTTCACGTGATACTGAACCCTCGTGCATTACGGCGTTGCCTTTGAGATGCTCGTCCTCCGCATGCGAGATGAAAACGCCCGGCACGTCGAGTGCGGCAAGGGCGGCGTCGCGCAACACGCGGGCGTTCATTACGGTGTTGCCGTCGTCTGAAAATCCGACCGCGCCGCCGCGTGCAAGGGCCTGAAAGTCGCACGGCTCTTCGCCTCTGCGGCCGCGCGTAATGGCGCCGATCGGATAAACGCGGCAACGAGCGTGCGCGCGCGATCGATTCGAAAAGCCGTGCGAGGACGCGCGCGTCGTCGAGCGCCGGATTCGTATTCGGCATGCAGGCAACTGCCGTGAAACCGCCGCGAACGGCCGCCTCGGTACCGGTTGCTATCGTTTCTTTTTCTGGAAATCCCGGCTCGCGCAAATGCACGTGCATGTCGATGAAGCCCGGCGCAACGATGCACCCGGCGGCATCGAAAACGTCTTCGCCTTCACGCGGCGCAAGGTGCTCGCCGATTTCTACGACCACGCCTCGATCCAGGCGCAGATCGCGCATTGCATCGACGGGGCCCGACGGATCGACGATGCGCCCGCCGCGGATCAGCATACTCGCGCGGCCGTTCACTAAGAAATCGAGCACGGCCATCCGGATGTAGACGCCATGGTGCACCTGCATCGCATATCGCCAGCCCGCGAACTGCAGCACGCGTGTCGTCGAGCTCCATGCCGCGATTGAACGGACCCGGATGCATGACGATCGTCCGGTCGGGGACGCTTTTGCAAACGGGCCGCATTCAATTGATACTTGCGCACGTACTCTTCGTCGGTCATCGGCATCGCCGCGAAGCGCTCGCGTTGAATGCGCAGCAACACGATCGCATCGACTTTTCCAAGCACTTCGTCGAGATCGCGCTCGATCTGCACGCCTCCGCGTGCATAATCGGAAGGCAAGAAAAAATCCGGGCCGACCAGCACGACTTCGGCGCCGAGCGAGCGCAGGCCGGCAATCGTCGAGTGCGCGACGCGCGAGTGAAGGATGTCGCCGACGATCGCAACGCGTGCGGCCCTGCGACCGAACCGAACTCCTCGCGCAACGTGTAGATGTCGAGCAGCGCTTGCGTCGGATGCGCTTGCGCACCGTCGCCCGCGTTGATGACGTGTCCGTCGAAACGCCGAAGCCAGCGCGGTCGGGAAAGCCGGGCTCGGGATGGCGCACGACGATGACGCGAGACGCCCATCGCGCCGAGCGTCAGCGCGGTGTCTTCGATCGTTTCACCCTTTGCCAGGCTCAATTCGCTCGGGCGAGAGGTTCACGACGTGCGCTCCCAGCCGCATCTCGGCAAGGTTGAACGACGTAAACGTGCGCGTGCTGTTTTCGAAGAACAGGTTGACGACCGCGATGCCGTCGAGGAGACGTCCGGGCGGATTCGCTTCGAATTCTCGAGTGCGCTCGAAGATGTACCGGAGTTCCTCGCCGCTGAGGTCGTCGAGATCGACGAGGCTACGTCGCGTTCGCAAGGATCGCAACCTCATCGCTCGGCGCCGTCTCGGCCCGAAAGCGAAACCTTGAATTCGTTCGCGCCGGCTCGTCGGAATGAACCGGCCGACGTAATCCGGCTGCACCGGCAGCTCGCGCAAGTCCGCGATCGATGAAGACGCAGAGCCGAATCGCCGCCGGACGTCCTAGATCGGTCACCGCGTCGAGCGCGCGCGAATCGTGCGTCCGGTGAAGAGCACGTCGTCGACGATGACGACGAGCCGCCCGTTGATGTCGACCGGAATCTGCGATTCGGGCATTTCGTGCGTCACGCGGTCGTCGCGATAGAGGTTGATGTTTAGAAAACCGAGCGCTGGCGCCTTACCGCTGATGCGTTCGATTTGCGCCGCCAGCCGGTGCGCAAGGGCCTCGCCGCCGCGGCGGATGCCGATCAGGACGACGCCGTCCTGCGCATCTTCGGGTTCGAGAATTTGATGCGCCAGACGCGCGATCGTCCGGCCGATCTCTTCGCTGCCGATGAGAATGCGCTGCCGTTCGGCGGTCGTCATGCCGTTTCTCCCATCGCGGATAAAGCTTCTAGCACGCGCGCTAACTCGTTGCGATACGCCTTCGAGCTTTTCGCGCTCTTTCGCAACCACGTCGGGCGCGGCCTTGGCGATGAACTGCTCGTTTCCGAGCTTCTTCTCACCGCGTTCGACTTCGCTCGCAAACGCTCAGCGTCTTTACGATAGCGGTCGACGAGCATCTCTCGCGGCGCGTCGACGATGATGCCGTTGACGCTGCCGGCGAGCGACGGATCGACGACGATGCTGGCGCCGGCGGCGGGAGCGGTGTAAGCGCGTATGACCTCGAGAACGCGCTCCGGCGTATCGGCGGGCACGCGGGTCTTCGGGCGCTCCGAAGGCGACAGGTTCAACTCCTGGCGTTGGCGCCGGATCGATTCGGTCGCAGCCATGATGCGCCTCGAAAACGCGCAGCGGCGTCGCGGTCGACCGGCACTTCGAACTGATCGGGCCACGTCGCCGTCATGATCGTTGCACCGTCGTGCGGAAGCGCAAGCCACACTTCTTCGCTGATGAACGGCGCGATCGGATGCAGCAGCCGCATCGCGTTGTTCCACACGAACGACAGCACCGCGCGCGCGAGTCGCTGCGTTCTCGGGTGCTTTCGTTGCTTCGACGTACCAGTCGCAGAATTCGTACCACACGAAGCTCCAGATCGTCTCGGCCGCATTGCCGAAGTCGAACGCGTCGAGCAGCTGCGCTCATCGCAATCGATCGTGTCGTGCAGACGCGTAAGAATCCACGGTCGGCGACGCGTCAGCTGCTCCGGCTTCGGGCAGCGTCATCGCGCGGCGGCAGTCCTTCCGGGAGCGCGAGCATGTAGCGCGTCGCGTTCCAAATCTTGTTGTTGAAGTTGCGCGCTTCTTCGCAACGCGACTCTTGGAAGCGAATCTCCTGGCCTTCGAGCCGCATTTGGCGCAGCATGCCCATGCGAAACGCATCGGCGCCGTAGCGTTCGACCAGATCCATCGGATCGATCGCGTTGCCGAGCGACTTCGACATCTTGCGGCCTTGCGCGTCGAAGACGAGCGGCGCGACGAAGACGTTCGGGAACGGAACCTCGCCCATGAAGTGCAGGCCGAGCATCACCATGCGCGCGACCCACAGGAAGATGATCTCCCATCCGGTGATCAGGACTTGCGACGGGATACCAGTGTTCGAGTTCCGGCGTCTTCTCGGGCCAGCCGAGAATCGAGAACGGCCACAAACCGCTCGAGAACCACGTATCGAGCGTATCGGGATCGCGCGTCAGATCGCGCGTGCCGAAACGTTCGCTCTGCCATGCGAGCGCTTCTTCTTCCGTCTCCGCAACGACGACGTCGCCGCCGGCGTGTACCAAACGGGAAGCTGATGGCCCCACCACAGTTGGCGCGAAATGTTCCAGTCGCGAATGTTTTCGAGCCACTGCTCGTACGTGCGGCCGTACCGTTCCGGAACGAACTGCAAACGCCCGTCGTGATACGCTGTGAGCGCCGGCTCCGCAAGCGGCTTCATCTTCACGAACCATTGCAACGAAAGCAGCGGTTCGATCACGTCGCCGGTGCGTTCGCTCACCGCGACCGCGTGACGGTACGGCTCTTCTTTGACGAGCAACCCGCGCTGCGCGCAGATCTTCGACGATCGCCTTGCGCGCTTCGTAGCGATCCAGGCCTTCGTACTCGCCGACGGGGAGTTCCGCGCCGGTGATGCGCGCGTCGAAATCCATGATCGACGGCATCGGAAGCTCGTGACGCAGGCCGATCTCGTAGTCGGTCGCATCGTGCGCGGGCGTCACTTTTACCGCGCCCGTTCCGAAATCGCGTTCGACGGCGGCGTCGGCGATGATCGGAATTTCGCGCTGCAAGCAGCGGCGGCAATAGCACGCGTCTTGCCGATGAGACGCGGCGTAGCGTTCGTCTTCGGGATGCACGGCGATCGCAACGTCGCCGAGCATCGTTTCCGGCCGCGTCGTGGCGATTTCGATCGAGAACGCCCCGTCCGCCGACGGATAGCGTCAGATGCCACAGAAACGAGTCGCGTTCGACGTGGTCGACTTCCGCATCCGAAACGGTCGTCTTCCCCTTCGGATCCCAGTTGATCAAGCGCTTGCCGCGATAGATCAGCCCCTCGCGGTAGAGCGCGACGAACACCTTGCGAACGGCCGCCGAGAGCCCATCGTCCATCGTGAAGCGCGCGCGCTCCCAGTCGGGCCCGAAGCCGAGCTTGCGAAATTGATCGTTGATCGTGCCGCCGTACGTGCGCGACCACTCCCACGCCCGCTCCACGAAAGCTTCGCGTCCGAGCTGGTCGCGAGCGACGCCTTCCTTGGCTAATTCCGCGAACCAGCACGGCCTCGGTCGCAATGGCCGCGTGGTCCAGGCCCGGCAGCCAGTCGGCGTTGTCGCCGAGCATGCGGTGGTAGCGCGTGAGCACGTCCATCGGCGTGTACGTCGAGCCGTGGCCGAGATGCGCGCGCCCGGTGACGTTCGGCGGCGGCATCGGGATGATGAACGGCGGCCGCGCCGGATCGGGATCTTCGTGAAAAAAGCCGCTTCGCTCCCACCACTCGTAGAGTCGCGGTTCAACGGCTTTGGGATCGTAGGTCTTTGGGAGTTCGGCGATTTCGGGTCTAACGGTCATGGGAGCGCTTCAATTTCAGCGCCCCCTCGAGGTATGCCTCGCTGTGGCAGCGGGTTACGTGTCGTGGAGGTGACGTTGGCGGCGCCGGCGCTCGACGTCGTGCAGCGTTTGCACGATCTGACGGCGGTCGGCGGATTTTTCCAACACGACATCGGCACCCGCTGCCGTAAACGCTCGAGCGATTGCATCGCTCGTCGCGCTTGAATACACGTAGATCTGCGCTTTCGGCGCCAGGACGTGCGCAAGCCGGACGCTTTCTAACGGCTCGTCGATGAAGTCGGTATCTAGGAAAACTAGATCCGGCTGGTCGTCGAGCAATTTTCTCGGGTCGACTTGCGCGGCGACGAAGTCCACGAAGAGTCCGGCTTCCGTGAACACGTCGACGAGCGCAGGGACGAACAGGTGTTGGGGCTCGATAAGATGGACCACCGTCCGTCCCGTTGCATCGAACATCGCTGCGCCCGAACTATACAACGCTATTGCGTCGCTGCGACGATGGGCGCATCGTCAGAGTAGAGACGCGGAACGTCGTTGCCGTACGGCGTGTAATCCGCGCGCCGCGGTTCCGTTCGGTTGAGGACGAAGCCGAGAACGTTGCGCACTCCCATGCGTTGTAGGCGTTTCATCGCGCCGCTGGCTTCGCGAAGGTCGGTCGATCCGTGCGACACGACAAGCACCGTTCCGCTTACGCGGCGAGCGAGCACGGCTGAATCGACGTTGCCGACCAACGCGGCGCCGTCGAAGACGACGGTCTGATAGCGCTGGTAAAGCTCGTCCATGAGCGTGTCGAATCGAGCCGACTCGAGCAACTTGATCGGGTTCGGCGTCGCCGTTCCGCTGGTAAGCACGGCCAGACCGCTGCGTTCGTCGACCTGCACCGCTTCATCCAGACCGGTTGCGCCGACGAGCACGTCGGAGAGACCGCGTTCGTTCGGCATGCGTAATTTCGCATGCAGCGACGGACGGCGCAAGTCGCCGTCGACCAGCAATACCGGCCCTTCGATCTCGTTGAGCGCGAGCGCGATGTTCAGCGCGATCGTGGACTTGCCGTCGCCTTGTTGCGGGCTGATGACGGCGAGCGAGCGCAACTGCACGTCGGTCGCATACTTCATGTTCGTTACGAGTTGGAGGAACGATTCGAGCGCGAGCGCTTTCACCCAAGGCACGATCGGTTCTCCGTTACGCAACTGCACGAGCGGAATCGCGCCGAGCTGCGGCAGAGCGAGCTCTTCTTCGACTTCGCGTTCGTCCTTGATGCTGTTGTCGAGGTAATCCAGGATCAACGCGCCCGTGATGCCGAGCACGGCCCCGAGAACCAGCGAGATCGCGAAGTTGAGCAGCAAGCTCGGACGGATGATTGCCTGGCTCGGCAGGGCCGGCTGGGTGATCGTCACGTCGGAAAGCGCCGTTTCTTCTGCAACTTGCGCGTTTACGTACTTCTGCTGCAATGCCGTGTAGACGTCTTGCGTCGCTTTGGCGTTACGTTGCAAATCGGCCAATTGCGCGGTCTGCGAGGGCAACGCCGCGAGAACGGGCGCCATCGCCTTGCTCTGGCGTTGCAATTCGGAGATCTGCGCGGTGTCCGCCGCGACTTGCGAGCGGTACGTCGTCGCCTGCTGCGCCAGCTGTTGATAAACAGGGTTCGGCACGCTGCTTTGGCCGGCAATGACCGTTTGCTGCTGATGCGCGATCGCGTCCTTGAGCTGTTGCTCCTGGGCCTTGAGCGCGATGACTTGCGGATGCTGATCCGTGTACTCTTGCTCGGCTTGACGCAATTGCACGTCGACCTGAGTCAGTTGCTGTTGCAGCTGCGCCACGACGGGATTCTGCGCGGTCGTCGAGCTGCCGACGATGGTCGCCGACATTCCCGACATCTGCGATGTCGTCGAGCTCAGTTGAGCTTGCGCTTGCTGGCGATCCGCCTGCACTTGACCGATCTTGGCATCGAGCGCCGCCATGTTCGTGATCGTCGCTTGCGTTTGTTGATCGATGTTGGCGATGCGATGCTCCGCTTCGAAGGACGACAACTTGTTGTTGGAGTCGTTCATGCGCGCTTGCGCTTGCGGGAGCTGCGTCTTCAGTGAATCGAGCGCCGCGCGGGCTTGCGACGATACGAGATCGCGTTGCCGGTCGACGATCGCCTGCCCGAAGGCATTGGCGATTGCCGCCGAAGTCGCGCGATCCGGCCACGTCACGGCCACCGACAGAATCGACGTGTTCGTAACCGGTTTCACGACCACGCGCGAAAGCAGTTCACGCGGACTGACGTTCAAGTGCAGCTGCGAGATGACTCGCTGCACGACCGGCGTTTCTTTGAACAGCTCGGCGTACGTTTCGGAGCTCTGCATGCCGCCCGCGAGCATCAGGGCGTTGAGCACCGGAAGCTGGCTGTCCGCGCCTTGATCCGCACCGGGCGCTCCACTGGAGTTGCCGGCGATCAGTTTGATTTCGGTCGTGTATTGCTTCGGCCACACGAGCGTGCCGATCAGCATCAAGACCACGAATCCAACGAAGATTCGAAGGACGGTCGCGCGGCGGCGAACGATGGTTCGCCATAACGACGCGAGCTCGTGTTGACGGTCCGACGCCGACGACGACGGTTCGACACCGCCGGGTAAAGCGTACGGTTGTGCGCCTGGAATCGCCTGCACTGTATTCTCCTACGGGATGATGAGTCGGCCGAGTAGATATAGCAACGGCGATTGCAACGCGTCGCTGTGTTTCTTGACTTGAGGAACGTAGACGACGTCGCCTTTTTGCATCGAGATGTCGGCGGCGCTGTCGCCCCGTTCCAATGCTTTGTACAGATCGATCGTCTGCTGCGTGCGGGTACCGTCGGGATTCGTGCGGATGACGCGCACGCTGTTCAGATCCGCGTTCGCGTTGGCGCTGTTGCCCGCTTTTGCGATCGCTTCCGAAAGGTGATCGCCTTCCGCGATCTGCACGTCGCCCGGATGATCGACGGCTCCGGTTACCGTTATATTGAAGAGCGTCGGTCCCGGAACGTACACCACCGAACCTTCTCCGATGGGACGATCTAGCGACACGTCACCGTCGTGAAGGAGCTTTTGCAGCGACACCGTTTGGACGTCGCCTTGCGGATCGGAAACTCGTGCATCCGGCAGAGCGCCGTTCACGTCCACAATACCGCCCGCTGCCGCGATCGCGTCGGTTACCCGCGCATCGGAACGGAGCTGGTATTTACCGGGCGTTTTAACGTCTCCGAGCACAAGCACCGATGGCTGGCCCAGCTGCGCGATCGAGATAGTCACGAACGGATTCCGGACATACTTCTGCAGTCTATCGCGCACCGTGTTGGTTGCTTGATTGACGCTCTGACCGCCGACTTGCACGCGGCCGATGAGCGGGTACACGATCGTGCCGTCAGGCAGAACCGTTACCGTTTGAGTGAGATCTTTGTCCCCGTAGACCTGAACGTTCAGTTGGTCTCCGGGGTGAATCATGGTTTGCGCTACCGGCGTTGCACCCATCATAGCGAGTGCGAGCGTCATTACGAGCGCCGGGCTAGATTTCCGCATCATATCTCCTATCCTACGAAAATACTCATCCGTGCTGGTGACCCAGGCGGCCCAATATCCGGCATCCGATGGCACCAGGCTCCTATAGCAGCGAACCTGGTGCCAGGTTGAATGCTACGGAGTCGGGGCGCCCGTGCAGCTGGTACCGCAGATTTGCGGAAGCTTCGTATCGCCCGAAGTCGCGACGGCTTTGATGTCGCTGATGATCGTCGCGTTCGCAGTCGGGCCTGCGCCGCTGAGCGAACCGTTCGGATCCCATTGCGGGAGGACCGGATACATGCTCGTGCCGGCGCTCTGCGCGGACTTCACGTCGGCGATCAGCTTCACTTCCGCAGCGTTGTTACCGCCGCTGGCTTTCAAGCTTTGCTCGAACGTAGCGATGTTATTGAAGTTCCAGATGTCGTAGGTGTTGTCGCTGCTGGGATGCGCGCTGTAATATTGCGCCGTTTCGTAGTAAACGTAAAGCGCCGCAGCGGTCGTAAACTCGTCCGACGTGTTGCCGCTCGAGTTTCCGCTCATATTGAGATTGTGAGCGGGCGTCGCCCCGAAGAATTCCATGCTCCATGCCTGCGCGTGCGAGCCTGAGGCATAGCCGATCACCATCAAGTTGTGTCCGGCCGGCGTATACGTGCCCGAGCCGTTGAACGAACCTGCCGGCACGTTGATCGTATAATTGCCGTTTGCGTCGGCCGTCACTTTGCCCGCTTGGCCGTTGCAGCCGCAGGTGAATGCAACCGTCGCGTTCGCCATGCCGGCGCCGTTGATCGCCATCGTGCCCGTTGCGCCCGGGGTCGGCGTGGCCGTGCTGCCGGGAGTGGGCGTGCTGCCGCCACCGCCGCCATTTCCGCCGCCGCCGCCGTTACCGCCGCCGCCGCCGTTGTTGACCGGGGGGGTCGTGCTGCCGCCGCCGCCACCGCCGCCGCACGCGGCGAGGAGCGAGCAGAGAGCGATGATCGAGGCGCCGAGCAGCGGCGCAGATGTAAACCGTTTCATTTCCACCAATCCTTTTTGCTTGCTGCGGCACGAGATCGACCGCTTACAACAGACCCTACAGTCTCGCGGAGCGGCGGGAAACGGCGAAAAGCCCGGTCGCCTTCGGGAAATCAAGGGCAGTCAAGCGAGCCGTCCTCTCTGGTATCACTAGAGCATGGTCCAACAGAGACGACGTTGGTTCAGCGTCCTCGTGCCGCTCGCGCTATGCGTCCTCGCGTTCTCAGCGCTCGCGCTCCGCTCTCACTTCCATCATGGGGCGCACCCGGTAAGAGCAGGCGAGCCATTGCCGGCTCTTTCGCTGCTCTCGCTTGATGGAAATCCGGTAAGCGTCGGCCCGACCCACGGCACGGTGATTTACAACGTCTTTGCCACGTGGTGCCCGCCTTGCCGCGAAGAAACGCCGACCATCGCGCGCGCCGCCGTCGAGTTTCAAAAACGCGGAATCGCCGTCGTCGGAATCGATCAGGGCGAGCCGGCCTCCGCCGTCACGGCTTTCGCCCGTGAGTTCAATCTTGGCTATCCTATAATGGTGGATCCGAATCGCCAGACCAATGCGCTGCTCGGAGCTCGCGTCATCCCGGAAACGATCGTCGTGCGGGACGGAGTCGTTCGCGCGATCAACGTGGGGCCGCTCGACGGGGCTGCGCTGGACCGCCTCGTTGCCTCGAGCGGGGAGCCGCATGCGTAAGGCCGTCGTCGTCGGCTTCGATTATTACGGCGAATTCCTGTGCAATCTGATAAACGAACGTCGTTCGTCGGGTTGGAATCTACGCTACTTTCCGGCGTCACGCATCGGAACGGTTCGTGCGCTCGCGGCCGCACTCACGGCGGATGCAATCATTGCTTTCGGCGGTCCCGGGCCGAACATGGCGCTTGCCGACATGGCGCGCCGGCGAAATATTCCCGTGATTGTGATATGGGCGGGCAGCGACGTCCTCAGCGCTAAGCGCGATCCGCAACTCCTGGAGCTCATCAAACGCTACCGCTTCATCAACGTGTGCGACGGTCCGTGGCTCGTGGCCGAATTGCGCGAGCTCGGAATCGATTCTACGTACGTTCCCGTCACGGCGGTACAGCCGGCGTCGCACATCGCGCCGCTGCCGAAACAGTTTAACGTTCTCACCTATCTTCCGGAACCGCGCCGCACTTTTTACGGCGAACGCGCGGTGTATTCGCTTGCACGCGAATTTCCCGACGTTCCGTTTCGCGTGATCGGGCGCGGCGGGCGGAACCCGATCGCTCCCTCGAACGTCGACTTTCTGGGACACGTCGACGACGTAGAACGGCGCATCGACGACTCGACCGTGCTCTTGCGCCTTCCCGAACACGACGGAAAGTCGATGCTCGTCCTGGAGACGCTTGCGCGCGGCCGCCACGTCATCTGGAACCACGATTTTCCGCACGTGCGCTACGGGCCCCGTACGGCCGACGCCGCCGCGCTTTTGAAACAGCTTCACGAAGAACACGACAGTGCGACGCTTCAGCCTAACGTCGAAGGCCACGCGTATGTGTCGCAAGAGTTCCCGCGCGCCGCGCTCGCGGAGCGCTTCGCTGCGGTTCTCGACGCTGCAGTCGCGGGACAGGGCGAACGCCGGCAAGGACGCCGCCGGGTCGCGATTTCCGGGCTCGAGCTATTCTGCGCGCAGATGATCGAAGAACTCGAACGCAATCCCTACGGATGGGCGCCCGAAATGTTGCGTACGCGGGCGCGCCTCGAGGTGGTAGCTTCGATGTTTTCGCTTCTCTCCTGCGACGTTTGGTACTCGATCGGCTCGCCCATCGGCGACCGGTGGGTGCACTTCCTGGGGCGGCTTCTTCGCAAACCGCGCGTGATTCATTGGGTTGGCAGCGACATCACTGCGTTGTATAACGACCGGCGGCTGCGACGTTTTTGCCAACAGCCCCACGTGCACAATTTAGCCGAAGTCGACTGGACCATCGACGAATTGCGCCGGCTTGGTATCGACGCGACGCTCGCGCCGCTTCCGCCGCGACTGCCCGCAAGCCGCCCGGAGCCGCTTCCCGATCGATTTACGATTCTGTTGTATCTGCCGCGCACCCGCGGCGACTTCTACGGGCGGCGCGAATACGAGCGCTTGATCCGCACGTTCTCTCCCCGCAACGTTCGTTTCGTCGTCGTCGGCGGCGGAGATTTTTACGCACCGCCGCAAGCCGACGTCGTGCGGCTCGGCTGGTGCGCCTCGCTTGGAGACATCTATCGCAACGCCACCGTCCTGATCCGGTTCACCAAACACGACGGACTTTCGCTGATGACGCTGGAGGCGCTAACGCACGGCCGTCACGTGCTGTGGAGCCAAGACTTCCCGTTCACCACGCAAGTCCGTTCGTACGACGACATTGAGAAGGCGATTTCGCAGCTGTTGGAGCGCTTCGAGCGCGGCGACTTGCCGGTGCAAACCGACGCCGCACGTTATGTTGCCGAAACCTACTCCACCACTCGCTGCACCACGCGAATTGCCGCCGCTTGGGAAACTGCGTCAGGACAGCACACGCCGGGCAAACTGGTTATGGAGTCCTCATGATAACCACCATGAATGCCGCCGACTGGCTCGCATACGACGAGGAGCATCCGGCGCCGACGTTCTTCGCGCGCCCTGCATGGGCGCTGGCGCTCGCCGATGCATCGCCGTCGCTCGCGCCCGCACCGTTGTGCGTCGACGTGAACGGCCGCACCGCTATCGTCCCTACGATGCAGTCGCGTTCTCGCTTTCGCATGCGGGACCACCTTGCATTTCCGCTTGGCGGGTACTCGTGCGTCCTTGATGCCGAAGGCGGCCTATTGGACGAAGAGAGTGCCAATTTGGCGCTTGGAGAAATCGGCCGCCGCGTCGACCACCTGCGAATCGTTCCGTGGCCGCTCGGACCCGCGCTCAATGCGCCGCGCGCATCGAGCAACGTTTACGAAACCGCGGTCATCGACTGCAGCGAAGGCTTCGATGCCGTGCTTGCCAACATTCGCGGCGTTACGCGGCGCATGGCCGGACAGGCCGAACGGCGCGGCGTGATGTGCGAGCGTGCGGACGCAAGCGATCTTCCAATCTACTTCGATATCTTGAAGATCGCGAGCCAGGGATGGGGACTTCCTAAACCGCCCGTAAGCTTCGAACTGCTCGACGCCGTTTTAAAACGCGGTGGAGATGATGCGCAGCTTTGGTTCGCGCTCTTGGACGGAAAGCCGATCGGCGGAGGCGTGGTGCTGTTCGGATCCGATGAACTCTTCTTCTGGTCCGCCGCGATGCTGCGCGATTACGGAAAATACCGCCCAAGCAACGCGCTCAATTTGGCGTTGTTGCGGAATGCCTGCGAGCGGGGCGTGCGTTGGTACAATTTGGGCGCAAGCGAAGGCCTCGAGGGCGTCGCGCGCTTCAAACACGACCTGGGCGCCACGGCCATACCTTACACCGAACTTTCCCTGCGCCGCCCGGCGTTCGCGTTCTACGAACGCGTGCGGCACGCCGTTTTGATCCGTCAAAGGAGTGCGTAATACCATGATCAGCACCACGCGAGAAGTTCGCGTAACCGAGCGTACGACCGTGCATAGATTGCCGGAACGGCTGCGTACGGGCGGGCTGCTCCTCGTGACGACGGATTGCACGGCGGCACTCGTGGCGCTCGTGGTCACCGGAATCATCTCCGGATCGGGCGCGGTCCCGTTCCTGACGCTCGCTGCAACGCTGCTCATCGCGTCCTTCGTCGGGCGCTATCGCACTTCGTTCGCCTTGACGCAGGCCGATGAATGGTACGCGACCTACGGCGTTGCGATTCTCGGCGGCATCGCGGGGCTTCTCCTCGCGCTCGTCCTCGGCTTCGACTGGTTTGCCGCCGTCGGCGCCGAGATCGTGTGGGCGCCGCTCGCCGGCATGTGCGCCGCGCACCTGCAAGGCACGCGCCGCGGCGGCGTGGTCTACGAAGGCGGCCTCGAACACGTGCGCGAGTCGCGCCGCGGAACGCTGTGGCACGCGCAGCAAAGCGCGATGCGCTTCTTGGACGTACTGTTCGCCTCGATCGGCTTGATCGTGCTTGCGCCCGTGATGCTCGTCGTGTCGCTCGTGGTTTGGCGCGATTCGGGACGGCCGATCTTCTTCCGTCAAGAACGCGTCTGCCGTGACGATAAGAGCTTCACGATGTGGAAGTTTCGTACGATGCGCGTCGACTCGGGCGACGATTGGGCGAAACCGAATGACGACCGGATTACGCCGACGGGTGCGTTTCTACGCCGCACGAGTCTCGACGAGCTTCCGCAATTATGGAACGTTCTAGTCGGCGACATGTCGCTCGTCGGCCCGCGGCCTGAGATGCGGGAATACGCCGATCGCTTCTCTACGGAGTTCCCGAGCTATTCGCAGCGCCACATCGTGCGTCCGGGCGTTACCGGTTGGGCGCAACTGGTGCTGCCGCGCAATTTCCAACCGGACGATTTCGCCCGGGTGCTTCCGTACGATCTGTTCTACGTTCAGAATGCGAGCGTGTACCTGTACATGCAGTGTCTCGTAAAGACGGCATTCGAAGTCTTTTCGCACCGGGCGGTATAGCGCATGGCGCTGCGCAACAAGCTCTTCGCCGACGGGCTGTACACCTTCGCGCTGCGAATCGTCAACATGCTTCTCGCAGCTGCGCTTGGTATCATCACCGCGCGCGCGTTGGGTTCGCATGGACGAGGCCTTTACGCGATGCCGATGGTCAGCGCCGGCATCGTTACGGCAGGCTTCGGCGGCTTGAGCTCAGCCATGTCGTACTACTTGCTGCGGCGCAACGCCGGACGCGGCGTGCTTCGCGCGTCGGCTTTCGCAACGGCGGTCTTCCTCGTGATAGGCGCGGGCGCGACGAGCCTTCTGGCATTCTTCTCGCATGCGCCGTGGGCGATTCTTCCGGCGGTCTTGTCGCTGCCGGGTCCGGCCGCCATGATGCTCGTTACGGGTTACGCGACGGGCACGCACCGCATTCGAATCACCACCTCGGTCGGCGTGATCGCAAACATTTTGATGATCACTCTGATGTCGCTCGGCTTTTACTTCATCGGCCGCCTACCGTCCACGGCAATCGCCGTATGGGTGATTTCGCCGAATCTCATTGCGCTTGCGTCGATCGTCTGGATGCTCCGCGACGCAAGATCCTTGCCGTCAGGGAAGGTCGGCGGGTGGGAGTACGTGATCTATGCAGCACGTTCGGGCGCCGTCGGCCTCGTTTCCCTTCTGAACTATCGCGCGGACATCTACATCGTTGCATTGCTCGGAACCCCGGCGATGCTCGGTATGTACACGCTTGCCGTCAGTGCGTCCGAAACCTTGTTGACGGCCACTCAGGTAACCAACGTCGTCACTTCGCCGCACATCGGAAGCCTTGGCGATCAGGCGGCCGCGGAACTCGCTGCGCGTTCGGTGCGGCACAATGTGCTCGTCGCCAGCGTTTGCTGCGGGCTGCTCGCAATCGTTGCGCCGATCGCGGTGCGCGTGCTGTACGGCGATGCTTTTACGCCGGTCGTACCGGCGCTTCGCGTGCTCCTGATCGGCGTGTTCGCGCTCTCGCTCGGCAGCCCGATGTCTACGTATTTCACGATCCGCCTCGGACGTCCGGAAGTGCCGCTGACTTTGGCATCGGCTTCCGCGATGATCTGTATCGTGATGAGCTTCATTTTGATTCCGAAAATTGGTCTCGTGGGCGCGGCGCTCGGTTCGACCGTGGCGTACATCTTCGGGCAGACCGCAGCCATCTTTTACTTCCGTAAAGTCTCGGGAATCAGCGCGCAAACGATGCTCGTGCCGCGGCCGAGCGATCTCCGCAGCTATTTAGAGGTCGCTTCGTCGTTCTTGCGCCGCAAAAGGACCGTAGACTCAAGGGTATAGGGCCGGTGCGAACTACCTCGTCCACGACCGCAAAGCTAGGATCACATCATATGGCCGCACGTCTTTTTCCGCGCAACGAACGCTCGCTTCGATCCTCTCCACACATCATCGCCATGGTGGGAATCGCGGCACTGGCGCTTGCCGCGGCATTAGGCGCGATCGCCCTTGCCGGCACAAAAACCGGTACCGCGCTTGCGCTCCTTGCGGTCGCCGGTCCATGCGCGGCTTACGGCGCGCTGATGGCGCCCTTGGCATTTCCGTTCTCGATCTTCGCGCTGCTCGTGCCCTTCGACAACCTCTTGAGCCTGCCGGCGTTCGGAACCGTGACGAAGCTTCTGGCTATGGCTTCCGGCGGCGCCGTGATTCTTTGGCTGCTGCGCACGCGGCGCGGTGTGGTACCCGACCGCGCGGTGATCGGCTGGAGCGTCTTCTTCATTTTCTCGTTGGTATCGGTTATTTGGGCGATCGATCCCAGCGCTTCGACCGAACACTTGCTGACGTTCTTCGAGATCCTGGTGCTCTATATCGCGGTCTCGTTCATGCCGGTCCAGCGCCGCACGCTGGCGATGCTCGTGACGGTGATCATCGCGAGCGGCGTTCTAGCCGGCGCATACGGCGCGTACGTCTTCCATCACGGCACGCAAGTCTCGGCCAACGGCCGACTGTTCCTTGCCAACGACAACAATATGGTCGATCCCAACCATTTTGCGGCAGCGCTGATTTTGCCGTTCTCGCTGGCGCTCGTCGCGATCACGACGACGCGCAGCTTCTTGGCGCGCGCGTTCTACACGCTAGCGATCGTCGTCGTCGGCGGCGGACTCGCGGTCGCGGGTTCTCGCGGCGGCCTGCTAGCGATCTTCGCGGCGTTTCTCTACATCTTCATCCGCTCGCGCAAACGGCTGCTCGTAGGCGGTCTTGCCGTCGCGGGCATCGGCGTCGCGCTGGCAGCCTACGGAAACGTCCTGTCGCGTTTCTCGACCGCAACCTCGACCGGCGGCGCAGGCCGTGCCGACATTTGGCGCGTCGGCATCGCTGCGTTCAAGCAACATCCGTGGTTCGGCGCAGGATTTTACAACTTCCAGGTTGCGTTCGACCAAGCGTTCCTGAACGTCAGCCAGACGTACTACACGCACTGGCACCGCGCGCCCCACAATATTCTGATTTCGACCGGCGTCGAACTCGGTATCGCCGGCTTGATTCTTTTCGGACTCGCCTGCTGGTATCAGTTCCGCTCGCTGCGCGACATCGGTCCAAACGATCAGCTTTACGGATTGCGCATCGGCATCGAGGCCGCATTTATCGGCCTGCTTATTGCAAGCATGTTCCTCGACATGCTCACCACCAAATATGTCTGGCTCGCATTCATTCTTTGCGCCCTAACGCGAAATGCATCCCTTGCACCACGAAAGGCAATCACCACTCCATGAGAAGCGAATTCCTCCCGTATTGTAAGCCGCAACTCTCCCAGGCCGAAATCGGCCGCGTCGTAGAGACGTTGAGCAACGGCTGGCTCACGACGGGTCCGCTCGTAAAAGAATTCGAGTCGCAGTTTGCAGCTGCAGCCGGCGTAAAGCACGCCATCGCCCTCAACAGCTGCACGGCGGCGCTTCACGTGGCGCTTCACGCGTTCGGCGTCGGGCCGGGCGACGAAGTGATCATGCCTTCGCTCACGTTCGTAGCCGGCGCTCAATGCACGATGGAACTCGGCGGCACGCCGGTTTTCGCGGACGTTGACCCCGAAACGCTTTCGGTAACGCTCGAGACGATCGAAGCGGTTGTCACGCCGAAAACGAAAGTCATCATTCCGATGCCGTACGGCGGACGGCCGCTGGACATTGCGCCGATCGTGGCTTTCGCAAGAGAACGCGGCATTCGCGTGCTGGAAGACGCAGCGCACGGGGCGGGCATGCTGGATCGCGGGGAATGGGCCGGCACGCAAAGCGATGCTGCCGCATATAGCTTCTACGCAACGAAAAATCTCACCACGTGCGAAGGCGGCATGCTCGTTACCAACGACGACATGCTGGCGGAACGCGCGCGCGTGCTCGGGCTGCACGGCATGGACCGCGATGCGTGGAAACGCTATACCGCGACGGGTTCGTGGCGTTACGACGTGCGCGAACCAGGCTTCAAGTACAACATGCCCGATCCGATGGCGGCGCTCGGCATCGAACAACTCAAGGTGTTGTGGCAAATGCAAGACCGCCGCGATGACATCGCTGCGGGATACATCGCGCGTCTTTCGCAGATTCCCGGAATAAGCGTGCAAGCGCCCCCGCGGAACCCCGGCGATCGGCACAGCTGGTGCATGTTCGCAATTCTCGTAGATGAAAAGAAGATTGGAATTACGCGCGACGAATTGATCGATAAGCTCCGCAACGAGCAGATCGGCACGTCAGTACATTACATTCCAACTCATTTATTCAGCGGCTACCGCTCGCTTGAAATGAGAAATTTGGCACAGACTGAATCCGTGTGGCGACGTCTGCTCTCACTTCCACTTTATCCCGCTATGAGTAGTGAAGACGCAAACGACGTAATTGACGCTCTCGAGCGCATCGTCGTTCCAAAAACATTCGCCTTCACGGGAGCATAGATACGCACCAATGCAAATGCGTAACAAGCTCGGGGCTTGCATTTTGGCAAGCCTCGTTGCTGCTTGCAGCAGCCAAAACACTTCGTCGCTCTTACCTCAACAGGAATCTCCACCCGGCGCCACGGCCGGGAGCGCGACGGACGGTATAACACCAGCCGCCGGCGCAGTAACGGACGCAGTAACAACCAGCACAACAACCAGCACAAACACCTCAACGTTAACCGCCTCGCAAGGCACGATCACCGCACTAAAGAGTGGCGGCGATTTCGATTTGCTCGATAGCTCGACGCACGCAACGTTGTTGGTTCATTATCCGGCGACTTCGTATGTAAATACGTCGATGTCGCCGTTAGCCGCCAACCGGTACGCCATCGCCGTAGGAAAGGTTTCGGGCGGATCGCTCGCAGCTTCTTACGCGGCGGTGCTTCCGTCGGCGCCGGCTTCGGTTAGTATGACTGGAACGTTCCTCGGGTTCGTTCGGTACGGGGCTCAAGTGCGTGAAACGGCAACCGGATCGACGATTCCGGTGATGATTTCGCGTACCACTTCCATCAATGCGACCCCGGCCGTCGGTTCGACGGTAACCGTAACGGGTGTGGGCAGCGCGCATGCGGCCATTCTTGCAACCAAGATCGCTTCGGCGACCGCGGCTTCTTCGACGCCGGCGCCGGCGACCGGCTCGGTCGACACACCCTCGATCGCAACCACGAGCACGGCGGGCGTGCCGCTTCACGTTTTGACTGCCGACTATCTCGGCACGCCCTTCGGCACGACGTCGGTCAGCGCGGCTAAGGCGGCGCCGTATCTCTCGTGGGCCTCGACCGGGATTGCCAACACCATCGCTATGCACGCGGCGGGAATCAAGACGGAAGTCTACTTCTCACCCGATCGCACGCAGAGCAACGATCCGCTCTACCATCTGACGAGCTCGAGCGGCTTCAGCAAGACGTGTTCTTCCGCCAACGTTACGGCACGTTACGGGTCCGTGGTTCAGTACATCATGAACCCGGGATCGAGCGCGCTACACTCTTCGTACGCTTCGTACGTCGCTTCCATCGCTCGCGCCGGTCACGTCGACGCGGTTTTTGAAGACGACGCACTCGAGCTCGGCCACTACGCAGCGAGCAGCTTCGCCCCCGGCCTGCCGTGCGGATACAGCGACGCCGCGTGGATCGCCGGTGAAAAGGCGCTCGACGCTTCGGTGCCGGTTCCGACGATTCTGAACGGCATGAACGGCCTCAACGGGCACGGCCCGTCGATGCTCACACAAGTCGTTGAGGGTACCTCGAAAACCATCGGCGGCGACTTCGAGAGCTGCTTCACGCAAAGCAACGCGGCAGCGGTCGGCTCCTGGCCGTGGGCGGCGACGGAGCAGACGCAGATCGATCTCGTGACCCGTCACAAGATCTTCCAGTGCATGGGTCTGTATACCGGATCCGCGCCCGCAAACGTCGCGTCGCGCCTCTATCAGCTCGCATCTTTCGAGCTGACGTACGACCCGTCGTACAGTATCCTGTGGTCGAACTTTGCGACGCCGTCGCGAGTCCACGTCATGCCGGAAAGCGGTTTCGTGGCGCTTAGCCCGCGCGTTGGAACTCCGTCGAGCATTGCGTCGCTTCGTACCTCGAGCGGCAACTACGTGCGTGAATACAACGCATGTTACTACCGCGGCAAGCTCATCGGCGCGTGCGCCATGGTCGTTAATAGCGACGGCGTTGCGCATGCTCGTCCGGCGTTTGCGCACACGTTCACGCACACGCTTCGCCCGAGCGGGTACGGCGTGCTGGACGGCGGCACAGTCTCGTTCACGGGGCCTGCCCCGGGTACGGTTGGAGCGCTCAGCGCTTATATCGCGCTGCCGTAGCAACCACCGCAACCATGAAGGAGGCTCGATGCGTTTGCATCGAGCCTTCTTCTTTTTTTAGGTCGCCGGCAACGGCTTAGAGCAATCCCAACTTGATGGCATGCACCGCCGCTTGGGTTCGCGCGTAAATGTTCAGCTTCGAGAAAATCCGGCTGATGTGGTTCTTGATCGTTTTTTCAGAGAGGTTCAGCCGCGCGCTGATTTCTTTGTTTGAAAGCCCTTCGGCGATAAGGCGGATCACTTCGGTTTCACGTGCGGAGAGTTCGTTGAGGTCGGCACGCCGGTTGCCGTTCGAACGGCGTCGCAACCAACCGCCTGCCACTCGAGGATCCACGTACGTTTCGCCGGTCGCCACCAGCTTTACCGCGCGAATCAACTCGGCCGGCGTAACGTCTTTGATGATGTAGCCTTCGGCGCCGGCTGCCAAGCATCGTTGCATGATTTCGGGGGCTGGTCGCATTGTGAGCGCGCAAATCCGCGCGTTAGGAACGGCGGCGCGACATCGCTCGAGCGCATCGACGAGTCCAACGTTGGCGCCGTCCAGATCGAGAATGACCACGTCCGGACGAGCTTTTGCCAGCAGCGCTTCGTTGATCGTTTGCGCGTCGCCGACTATTTCGACGTTGCGCTCGACAGAGAACACCTGGCAGAGGGCCTTTGCAAAGAGCACTTGGCCTTCAACGATGTACAAGCGAATCGTGTCGACGGAAGTTAACACCATGGATCCTTTCGACGCAAATGGGATGAGACGGGACGCGCCAATCATACCCCGCCTTGGGCCGGAATTTACTCCCCCATCTGGGGTAATTTTGCACCAGGTACTAAGTTCTCGCACGACTTACGACCCGAAAGACCCAAGCAATCATTAGGACCAAAAGAGCAGCTAACCGTCATCGGCCGGGACTGAAGCGTTGCAGGGCGGGCAAGCGGCATATCTCTTTCGCTTGCCTAGTTTCCAAGCAACTTGGCGAGTTAACGTCATGTAAAGTCAATGAAGCGATTGTAAAGCGTTCGTAAAGAGACTGTTAGAATACGGGAAGATTGTCGATGCGAAAAGTGCTATGAAACGCATTGCATTCGCCTGTCTCCTAGCCGGCCTCTCGCTCACCGCTTGCGGTGGCGGCGGCGGCGCAACCGGCAACACTCTTCCAGGGACGGTTCCGACTCCGACGGGCGGAGCTGTGCCGGCCATGGCTACTTCCAATCCGGATGGGACGCTGCAGGGCAGCGGCCCGATCGCCGGAACCTTTGCCGGCGGCTTCACGCTCAACACGGGAAGTTCGCACGGCCTCGTTCACATTTATACGAACGCCTCGACGGTCATCACGGGCGCGAAGCCCTTCACCAACGAGCAGGTGCAGGTAACCGGCACCGGTTCCTGGGCGAAGTCGGTGACGGCCACCGCGGTGAGCCAAGTCCAGACCACGCAAACCGTAACGGCCACCCCGACGCCGGCGACGGCGAGCACTCCGTCGCCCGCCATCATCGCCACGCCGAGCCCTCGCCTCGTATCGACTCAGGGTCCGATCGTCGCGCTTGGCACCGGCCGGTTCGAGATCAACTCCGGCAGCCCGCACGGCTACATGTGGATCGCCTACAACGCATCCACGACGTTCACCGGCACGAAGACAGCCCCGGTCGTCGGCCAGTACGCGCAAATCAGCGGCACCGGGTCGCTCTCGAGCACGCCGACCGCGGTCATCGTCACTTCTTGGAGCGCGGCGCCCTCGCCGGCATCGGCGACCGGTACGATCGTTGCCGGCACGCCGTACGGGTTCACCTTGAACGTCGATTCCACGCACACGGCAGTCCCGGTCATCGTTACCGGCACGACGGTCGTCGCCGGCGGCACCCTGCAAGCCGGGTCGAGCGCAACGGTCACGGGCACCGGCGGTCCTTCGGGCTCATTCACAGCGGTTCAAATCGTCGTGACGAATCCGACGCCTCCGCCCGCGCTTGCCACGCCGACGCCGGGTCCGATTTCGCAGAAGCACATTCTGAACGCCGACTATCTCGCCGGCGCGAACGGCACGACGTCGATCGCGTGGACGACGGCCGCCCAGTACCTCACGTGGGCGCAAACCGACGTTGCGCACGCCAGCGCGATTTCGGCAGCCGGCATCAAGACGCAGTTCTATACCGATCCGAACCGCACGCAAACCAACGACCCGCTCTATACGAGCGATGAATCGACCTTCGCGCACGATTGCAGCGGCAACCGCGTCACGGACATCTTCAACAACCGCGTGACGCAATACGTGATGGATCCGAATTCGGCCGACATGCAATCGCTATACCACTCGAAGACGCTCTCGCAAATCGGGTCGGCGCACTTCGATGCGATCTATCAGGACGATAACGGTCCGTTAAGCGACTTCGGAAACATCTTTACCCCAAGCCTGCCGTGCAATTACAGCGACAGCTCGTGGATCACCGGCGGCATGACACTCAACAATTCCGCCCCGCTGCCGGTCATCATCAACGGCCTCAACGTGCTCAACGGCCACAACCCGTCGATGGCGATCTCACTGCTCGCTTCGAGCAACACGATGGGCGGCAACTACGAGCATTGCTACAGCGACGACGCTTCCGCGAAGAACAACGGCTGGTTGTGGACGGCGGAAGAAAATAGCGAACTGCAAGTCAACGCGCAGAACAAAGTGTTCTCGTGCCAGGAACGCAATACGTCCGACGCTTCCGCCAATACCGATGCACGCCTCTACGCGTATGCCTCGTTCCTGTTGACGTACAATCCCACGACGAACATCCTTTGGGAAGCTTTTGGAACGCCGTCGAACTTCCACGTCTTCCCGGAACAGCAGCTCGTCGCGATGAATCCGAAAGTTTCGGCACCGAGCGACATCTCGGGCCTGATGCAATCGGGCGGAGCGTATGGACGCGAATACCAAAACTGTTACTACGCCGGCAACTACGTCGGCCCGTGCGCGGTCGCGGTGAATCCGAACGCGAGCGGAACGGTTCCGTTCCCCTTCCCGCAATACCAGCACACCCTTGTGCTCAATGGCTACGGAACGACCGACGGTGGAACCGCCGCACTCAACGGCGCGGCCCCGCCCACCTACCTCCCGGCACTCGGAGCGGCGGTCGTCTTCCAATAGGAACCGGCGCTAGATCAAGAGCGGTACGCGGCCTCGTGCTTCACGGCACGGGGCCGTTCGCTGTCGGTTCCGTCGAGACGTTTGGCGATCGACGCGAACGTTTCGAAGTGCAAGCGGTCGCCGTACGCGTCGCGCGCTTGTTCCACGAATTCCACGAGCACTCGCCGCGCGTGCGCTCCCATGCTCTTGGGATGCGAAACGCTCGCGCAAAGAATCTCCGCTTCGTTCCGGTGCCGCGCGACGTGCCCGCGAAAAACTTTGAAGACGTGCTTTGCGTCGTCGGCATAGTTATCGAAACTGAGCGGCCACGCCGAACGCGGAACAAGACGCGCGAGTTTTTGCATCTTGCTCGTACGTCCGTCGTGAATCGACTTACCGTGTGAAGCCGGGGCGCGATCGCGGTACCGGACGCGCCGCAGCAAGAACGGAAAGTTGTTCAACGGCGTGCGCGGCGACGAAGCGATCGGAATCTCGAGCAGACCGTGCTCGTCCCACGTTGGGCGGCGCGGAACCGAACGGAAGTCGATCGTCGAAATTTCCGACTCGAAATAGAATCCTGGAATGATGGAGCTGTCGATCCTGATCCCGTTTGCCCGCAGCGCCGCAAATATTTCCGCGGTATGCGGCGCGATGTTGTAACCGCCGGCGCGAAAGGCCACCGGCGCATACTCCGGCTGCTCCGGCGCACAGGTGTCGATCAGGTACTGCGTGCCCCGGCCTACGATCGACGCGATATCGAGAGGCGGCCGTTGGTCCGCGAAGTCTGCAAGGCTGAAAGAGCGCGACGGCGCAACGCTTCCGTCCGACCACGTCGAGTCGAGCCAATGCGGATGTAAGTGCAGCTGAACGTCGTGTCCGCGCCGGAGCGCGCTGCGCAATTGCTTCTCGTAGGGGTCGACGAACTCGCGAACGCCCCATTCCGAATATTTGATCGCGCTCAGCACGTCCGTGAAAAGCACGATTGGAACGCGCGCCGCCTCGGCACACTCAAAGAGCGCTTCGGTCGGTTCGAAAAGGTTCTGCGCGTACGAATCGGTCCCGCCGAGACTGAGTTCGTGATCGAACGCCAGAACGAGCGTGATACGGGTTTCCGAACCGCTCACAGATCCGCCGCACCGCTGTAGATCGTTGTACCGCGTTCGGCGAGCCGCTGCATCTCGGCGTAAAGTTTCCGAGCCGGCATCCAAAACGCGGGCGCGCCGCCGAATTGAAACTCGTGGCGAATGCCCTGCTCGTTCATGTGCCGCGTGAAGAATTCGCGAGTGCGTAGTCCGAGATCGTTATCGATCCGGCAGCGCGTTTTTTCCCGATCGTAACGTTGAATCGGACGCGTCACCGTGTTGCCGTCGGAGTCGACGTACGTTACGTCTTCAGCGGGCGCGTACGGATCGAACGGAAAGCCGTCCCACGTATCTTCGAGAACGTGGTAAAAGCTCACGGTGCCCATGTTCGTTCCGATGCCGACGATCTTGCCGTCCAGGTCGCGCATGCGCGCCAGCGGCGAGTTCGCGTGCGCGATCCGCGAATCGAGCGCGTGTCCCTCCGTGACGAATCGCGCGTTCTTCCCCCACGCGCACATCGGCGAGAACGGATGCGAACTGCGAAGGACCCCGGGATGCGTTCGAAATGCTTCGGTAATCTTGCCGTTCACCGAGGGCAACGTGCGTAAGTCCACCGGATTGCCCGCGCGCGAGCGCGCGATGGCGTCTTCGGCCGTGCAAAATGCCGGCATGGCGATCGTGCCTTCCGGCCCGACCGCTTCCATCAGCGCTTGAATCACGGTTGATGCGCCGCCGTCGACGTTGACGATGCTCGAGAGCGATGAATGCACGACGATGGTGTCGCCCGGCTCGATGCCGGCTTTTCGCAGGCTCATCGCGAGCGCGTGCGCATCGACCTTCGGCGAAAACTTGCGACGCATTCCTCGGACGACGGAGCGAGCTCGCTTCAAACGCTCGCGCGTTCGCGAATCCGTTGCTCCGCGCACCAAAGCGCGCAGGCGATCGGTTATGATGCCCATGCGAACATCTTAGGAAGCAGGCTAAGCCGGAGCCACGGTATTGTCGGGTAGGCGGCCGGGTACTTTCGGCCCAAAACGCTTCCCCGCGATCTCGCCGTAAATCGCCTCGTATTTGTTCGCATTGACGTCCCACGTCAAGTCCGAACGCGCGAAGGAGAGCGCCGCCTCTTCGAAGCGCGCGCGCAGAGTCTCATCTTGCAGAATCGAGCGCAGGCGGTCAGCCAGCGCGTCGACGTCGCCTTTCTCAATGGTGAAGCCGGTCACGCCGTCGAGGACGATCTCCGGTATGCCGCCGACACGCGTCGCGACGACGGCGCGACCGACGTTCATCGCCTCGCAAACGGCCGTAGGCAGCCCTTCGGCGTGGCTCGCAAGCACGTACACGTCGCCGGCGCGCATGAGCCGCGAAAGCGTCGGATGGTCGACCCGGCCCAGGAATCGCGCGTCCAGTCCCGCGTCGCGCGCGGCGGCCTCGACGCCTTCTCTTGCGGTGCCGTCGCCGCCGAAAACGACGACCGGCTTCAGATCGCGCAAACAGGCTGCGGCCTCTACCAATTCGTACGGCCCCTTTGCGACGACGAGGTTGGCGCCGAACGCGATTACCGGCCGGTCCTGCGGCAGCCCCAGCTCTTCTCTCGCAAGCGACCGGTCGCCAGGCTGAAAGACTTGCGTGTCCGCACCGTTGTGAATCACCTCGACGTTGCGCGCGCCCAAACGCTCCAAATGCGTCGCGACGAATTTCGAGACGGCGCAGACCCGGGCCGCGCCCGAGAGGGCCTTGCGCGCCAAGCGTTCCAGCCCTTTCCGCCGCCACGGAAGATCGTACGCTTCGGTGCCGTGCGCGGTGAGAACGTAGGGGGTGCGGCACGCCAGCGCCATCGCGCCCGCGGGCAGGAGGCCGTGTACGTGCACGACGTCGGGCTTGAATTCATCTTCTATTCCGCGAATCGTCCGGGCCAGTTGGCGCGGCAACGTATGGAGCCCCCAGGACTGCGGACCCATAAGTCCCCGTAGCACCCGTACCGATATGCCTTCGACATCGTAGTCGTGCGATAGGTTACGATATTCTTGCCATCGCGCGCTCAACGGCGGAAAATGCGGAACGAACGTTACGACGCGTACCTCGTGTCCGCGCTGACGCAACGCCATGGCCTGACGAAGATTGAACATTCCGCGATGCGGGTGGATGTTCGACGGAATATTGTTCGCTACCATGAGGATTCGCATGCCCGCTCCTTCAAAACTCCGCGTCCTGCACGTCACTACCGTACATCAGCCGCTCGATACGCGCATCTACTACAAAGAAGTACGCGCATTGGCCGATTCGGGCGTTGACGTCCGGCTCGCAACGACGGTCGATCGTGCCGGTGAGGCCGGAGGCGTCGTTCTGCTGCCGCTTGGATCCCGAGAAGGCTCGCGGTGGCGGCGCCTGGCGCGCGATCTTCGGGCTCTGTTGACCATCTATGCCCATCAGGACGCGATCGTTCACATTCACGATCCCGAGTTGCTGCTCGTTGCGGCGCTTCCGGCCTTCGCCGGCTGGCGTGTCGTGTATGACGTTCACGAATTCTATTACGAACGCATCGAAGCGTCGCAATGGATTCCCAAACCGCTGCGCCAGTTTGCTGCAAAACTTTACGGCGCCGTCGAACGTTCGGTGCTGCCGCGCTTTGCCGGCGTGGTTATCGTCAGCGAAGCGATGCGCCCGCGTTACGAACGTTTGGTTCCGATGGATCGCGTTGCGCTCGTACGAAACTTTCCGAATCTCGATTCCGGCGCCGTCACGCGCGCTCGAACCACGCCGCACCCGCTCGCCGGCCGTCCGTACGTTCTGCATACGGGTGGAGCGATGCGCCTTCGCGCGTTCGACGACTTGGTCGCCGCGGCCGAATACCTTCAACAGAGCTCGCCCGAACTTGCGATGGTCGTGCTCGGAACGATCGATCTGGGCGAGTATCCGCCCGAAGAGCGGCCCAAACTGCTCGAACGCGCGGAACGCGCCGGCGTCGTGATGCTCGGCAACGTTGCCTACGACGAAGCGCAGCAGTGGCTCGCCCATGCGCGAATCGGCTATATGCCGCTCGCGGATACCGAGAACAACCGGCGCGGTACTCCGAACAAGCTCTTCGAATACGCGCTTTTCGAGTTGCCGATCGTCGCTTCTCGCATCGGCCGCATCGCCGAAATCGTTGAGAGCCACGACCTCGGCGCATTGGTACCGATCGGCGACGGCGCCGCGCACGGAGCGGCCCTTGCGCGGATTCATGCAAACGAAGCCGAACACGCGCGTTACGCGGAACGCTCCCGCCAGGCTGCGCGAGAGTTTTCCTTCGATGCCGAGTGCCTCACCTTGCGCGCCCTCTACGACCGAATTTGCACTTCGGAATCGACGCCACGTTCGGTGAGCCGGTGCATTTGAACGACGAACTTGTCTCCTGACACGGAGACGGTTCCCGGGAAGCCGGCGTTATCCAGACCGCCGACCGAGGCCGTTCCAAGATGGATCCACCGGCCGGAACGATCGTAGCGATACGTCATGAAACAGATCCCAGGCTGCCCGCAGCTCCATTTGCGTCCGACGCCGCTCATGACGGCAAGCTCCGGCTCGCCGTCGTTCAACGTGCGTAACGCGATCGACGCAAGCGATCCGCCGCCGTTAGGCAGATCCACCGTCCCCGCGGATTCCGTTCGGCCGGAGCGAGGATCGTATTTCGCATAGCAGACCGTCAGGATGCGCGTCGTCGTTTGGCAGCCGTGCGCGAACATGAACGTTCCGTCTTGCATCACCGTCGACGAAACCGCCGCAATGACGGGGATGCCGCGCGTGTCGCGCTGACCGCGCATGCTCCAATCGTACGCGTACGGCGCCATGTCGCCGCTGTACCCGCGCTGCGGCGCCGGAATCAGATACGGATTGTTTTGGCCCGGTGAAAGCCGCGCGACGAGACGCGTGCCGGGAGCGACTGCGAACGGATGACGGCCGGAACAATCGGTCCACGTCCATTGTGCGCCGTGCGGCTCGGTCGCGCGGAAACACGCAAGCGCTAAACCAAGGCTGCTCTGCCCGCGCCCGTACCAGCTTCCCGTCAACTGCTCGACGTCCATCAGGTAGAAAATGTACGGCCCGCGCTGAAGCACGCCGCCGAAGAGAAAATGGCGATGCAGGCCGGATCCGCGTTCGTCGAGCACCGTATTGGGGCCGTGCGGCGATCCGCAAGCGATCGCTCCCGAGCACGTTAGACGCACCGCGCTCCACGCCGGAAGTCCTTGCGGATTCGAAGCGGTGATTCCGACCACCGCCGGCGCGAGGACGGCGCCGCCCACGCGCATCGACGGATCGTACTGCACTTGCATCGCACCGAAGCGCGATCCAAGTTGCGGGCAAACGTGCGGAAATGCCGCGGCGATTTGTGCCGCGTTGTCAGCCGGATTGCCGGTGCTGGAAACGGGAATGGTGCAACCGCCGCTGCCGAAATCCATCGACACGCTGCCGCTTCCCGGCGAACTCGACGTGATGCCGAAAGTAAAGTACGCATCGTCGCTCGGCGTCAACGTCAAGGCTTCGAGCCCATCGCCGGGCGGTTCATGCGACGAGGTGAAGTTCCAGGAGCCGGCAGTCGTATCGAAGGATGCCGAATCGCCCGACGCGTGTAGCGTCACATACGCTTGCGTTCCGGCTTCGCCGAACCGCGCCGAGGGCTGCTGCTGTCCGGCTACGATCGTCGTATTGCCGAGGGTCGCGAACGACAACTCCGAGATGCCGACGGCCGGCATGAGATACTCGGGCGATTGCGCCAGTTCATCGAGGATCGAGGGAGACGCGCGTTCGTGCGCCACGTATTTGAACGGCTCGCACGCGAGTGTGGTAAAGCAGTGCCACGCGCCCGGCGGGTGGTACGCGACGTACGTACTTGCGGCGCCGTACGGCACGAGCACCGCGCCGTTGGCCAGCGACACGAGCGCCGGACCGTCATGCCCCGCGTTGGAGACGGCGGTCGTAAAGTTTCCGTTCGGCGGCACGTTGATCTGCCGGTCGTTGAGCATCTGGCCGCTATCGGCATTCCAGACCGCCGCGCCCGGCTGAATCGTTCCGCGATCGCCGTTGGCGCCGTCTCCGTCGATTTCAAAAACGCCGAGCACGAGCGGCGCCGTTCCACGAAGCAACAACGTATTTCGCGTGAGATTGGCCGGCTGCTGTTTGGCAACACGCGCAGCCGCGTGCACCGGTTCATCGGTTCTTGCGGCGCAGCAACACATCAGCGCCGCCGCGCCGAGCGTTAGGAGTGAGGCGAACGCTCTGCGCATTAGGTTACCCCGTGAATCGATCTCGTGACTGAAACGTCTTCCAGAATCTCGGCGAATTGCTCGCCGAAGTGTTTCAGTTCGAACGGCGCAACCGCTTCCGGCGATACGATCGCCGTAGTTCCCGCTCGCCATTCCTTGACGGCTTCGAGAATCACGTCGCGCAGCGGCCGCTCGATGAGGTAACGTTGGCCGGCGCCGCTTTGTTCTAGTGCGTCGTCCATGACGGTTCTTTCGTTCGGGCCGCCCACGGCGACGATCTTCCGGCGCGCACCGAAATACTCGAACAGCTTTCCGGTGTACGTTCCGCGTTCTTCCGGCCCGTTGCGCACGAAGATAACGTTGCGTGACGACCGGCGCTCGAGCCGAAGAATCTCGGTACGCGGACGCTTTCCGTGCAGACGTACGACGCGGCGCAAGCCGAACTGCGCGATGGCCGCTTCCAGCCACGGTTCCGGATCGCCGTACAGATCGACGCGCACTTCATCGTGGCCGACGAGCTGTTCTTTTAGCAAATATGCGAGGGCTTCAAATAGCGGACGCGGGTCGCAGCGGCCTTGATAAAGCTGGCCCGCGTGCAAAAACGTCGCATATTGCGGCTGCACGAACGGGATATTCGTCCATTCTGCCTCCGAGAACGCGTTGCGAACCGCATACACAGGTTTTCCAGGGTACCGTTTGCGCAGTTCATCCGCAAGCGGTTCCGACACCGTCGTCAGCGCGCGCGCCCCGCGAAGCGTTCGCGGTTCCAAGATGCGATCGAGCGCGCCGAGCGGACCGGGACTCGCAAGACCGTCGTTACGGACCCAGGGATCGCGAAGGTCCGCGATCCACGGCACATCCCCGGCCGCTCGCGACGCCACGATGTGCGTCGCCTCCGGCGGCGACGTGGAGATCACCGCGTTGAACCGCTCCTCGCGAAGCATTTGCGCGACGGCGCGAGTTCCGGGTCCAACCCAGCCGAACCGGCCGTTCGCGTAGCCCGTGAGGCGATGGCCGAACTTGATCGCGCGTTGCTTCCACGTGGGCTGGACGAACACGGAGCCTTGCTCGATGCTGAAACGTTCGTGCGTAGTTTGCCCTTTGCCGACGCCGAGCAGCTTGCGAACGGGCGTCTTGAAGTCTACGACGCCCGTCGTGCGAATGGGTGATTCGTACTCCATGTCGCCGAAGTCCGGAACGACCGGAATGATCTCCCAGTTGTAACGGCGCAGCGATGTAATGAGATTCCCCACGCGCACCGATGCGATCGCCGAACGCGGCGGCACGTAGTACGTCAGAAGCAGCGCGCGCTTCACGCCGGAACCCTCCGTCCCGCGCCCTTTCTTTCCAGCGAGGCCAGCCAGCGATCCACGATGTTCGACCACGCGAAGCGATCGACGGCAAGCGCGCGAGCGTTTTTCGACATCACTTCGCGTCCCGCCGGATCGTCGACGATAGCGATCATCGCATCTGCAAGCGCTTGCGCGTCCTCGGGACGCACCGCAACGCCGGCGCCGGCAGTCACCACGAGTTGCGCGCCCTCGCCTTCGCCGCTGTAGACGACGGGAACGCCGCAGGCGAACGACGGAAACATTTTCGACGGACGCGCACCGCGCATCAGCTCGCTGTTCACGAGCGGCACGATGGACGCGTACGCCAAGGAGAAATATTTCGGCATTTCTTCGAGCGGAACGGGATCCAAGAAACGGACGTTACGCAAACCCTGTTTGCGCGCGCGTTGCAAGAGGAGCGGTTTCGTCGGGCCGGAGCCGACGAAGAGCACGGTGGCCTTATCCTGCAGCCGCGACGCCGCATCGACGACGGTGTGCAGGCCTTGCGCGATGCCATGCGTTCCCGCATAGATGAATACGGGCTTTTCGTCTAGCTGCAGCTTCGCTCGCAATGCCGGGTCCGGAGCCGCCGGTTGGAAGCGATCGACGTCGATTCCGTTGGGCAAGAAGCGCAATTTGTGAGCCGGCACGCCTTTTCTTCCACGCAATACTTGATCGATGCCGTCCGTAACGGCGTTGACGATGTGCGCGCGGCGATAGGTCCATGCTTCCAAATGCTCGGCAACGCGCAGCAGCGGCCCGCCGCTCATCACGCCGAGGTCGCGCACGGAATCGGGCCACAGATCGGCGACATTGAAGACGAGCGACGCGCGGCGAAGTGTTGCCGCGATCCAGCCCGGCACGCTGAGAAACAGCGGCGGCGACTCCACGAAGACGACGTCGGGCTTGTGCGTCAACGCGAGGCCGACGAGCGAGCTCAGCGTGAACGAAAGATAGTTCAACATGCGCCGCAGACCGGTTCCGGTCGCCGCGTACACCCACGTCCGGTGCACGGTGACGCCGTCGATTTCGTCGCGCATGTAGAACTTGCCGCGATACCCTTCGTACGTGCGCCCGAGTAGATGGCTCGGCATTGCAGTGACGACTTCGACTTCGTGGCCGCGCCGCACGAGTTCACGAGCCAGCGCAGCCAGGCGCGTTTGCGGCGCGCCGATCTCCGGCGGATAGTATTGCGTTAAAATCAGGATGCGCATGATGCCGTTCGCTCCGCCACGGCAATATGCGCGAAAAGCGCATCAACGATCCGTCGTGCACTGTTCCCCTCGCCGAAGGGGTGAATCGGTTCCGCGGGTATGGGACGGTTCGCCGCATCGGCGATCGTGCGCGGATCGTTGCCGGCAAGCACGTTCCAGCCGCCCTCGAGCGTCTCGGTCCATTCCGTCGTCGAACGCAACGTCACGCACGGCGTTCCCAGCGTAATCGCTTCCTTTTGGATGCCGCCGGAATCGGTGACGACGACCCGCGCGTGCTTTTGCAAAGCCAGCATGTCGGCGTACGAAAGAGGCTCGCACGTGACGATGTTGTCGTTTACGCCGACGCGCAGTCCTTCCACCAGCGCCCGCGTACGCGGATGCACCGGGAAAACGACGCGCTTGCCGATGCGCCTCAACCCCGCGACGAGGCGCGCGAAAACGTGAGTGTCTTCCGTGTTCGCCGCGCGATGGATGGTCGCAACGACGAATTCTTTCTCTTGGAGCGAAAAGCGGTCCAAGATTGGGGGTCGCGCCGGAAGCCGCGCAGCCGCTTCCAGCGCAAGGTCCACCATGAGATCCCCCACGATCTCGATCGGCCGGTCGATGCCTTCACGCTCCAATTGTTGCGCTGCCGATGCTGATGGCGCCAAGAGCAGATCGCCCACGCGATCGGCTACGAGGCGATTTATCTCCTCCGGCATCGCGCGGTCGAACGATCGCAAGCCGGATTCGACATGAACGACCGGAATGCGAAGCTTCGCTCCCACGAGCGCGCCCGCGAGCGTGCTGTTGGTGTCTCCGTACACGAGCACGCAATCCGGTTCTGCTTCAACGATGACGGGTTCCAACCGCATCATCATTTCCCCGGTTTGTGCACCGTGCGCCCCGGAACCCACGCCCAAATGGTACCGGGGCTCCGGCAACGCAAACTCGGTGAAAAATACGTCGCTCATGCGCTCGTCGTAGTGTTGGCCGGTATGCACGAGCCATTCGTCGACGCCACGGCGAGCGAACTCGCGCGAAAGCAACGCGGCTTTTACGAATTGTGGCCGTGCTCCGACCACGCTGACGACGCGCATGTTTAAGCTACCACCGGCTCCGGCGCCAGAGCGTTACGCAAAGCTTCGCGAACGGCCTCGCGCTGTTCCGCATGGAGTTCGGGGAACATCGGCAGCGACAGCACCTCGCGCGCGGCGCGTTCGGAGTGCGGGAAATCGCCTTCCTTGCCGCCGAGCTTGTTGTGCACTTCCTGCAGATGCAGCGGAACCGGATAGTACACCATGGTCTGAACGCCGGCCTCAGCCAGCTTCTTCTGCACGCGGTCGCGGTTCTCTACGCGAATCGTGTACTGATGGTACACGTGGACCGTGTTCGGCGTTTCGACGGGCGTAACGACGAGGTCTCGCAAGTTCTCAGAGTACCATGCGGCGTTGGCGCGCCGATTCTCGATCCAGCTGTCGAGATGCGGCAGCTTCACGCGCAGGATCGCGGCCTGCACTTCGTCGAGGCGGCTGTTGACGCCGAGCTCCTCGTGGTGGTACTTCACACGTCCGCCGTGGGCACGCAAGGCTGCGCATCCGGTCGGCAAGGTCCTTGCGGTTGGTCGTGACCATGCCGCCGTCGCCGTACGCACCCAGGTTCTTCGACGGGAAGAAACTGAACGCGCCGACGTCGCCGAACGAGCCGACGCTGCTTGCCGTCGATCGTCGCGCCGATCGCTTGCGCGCAGTCCTCGATGACTGCCAGATTGTGCTTCTTCGCGATCGCCATGATCTCGTACATCGGCGCCGGGTGTCCGTACAGGTGCACCGGCAGAATCGCCTTCGTGCGCGGCGTAATCGCCGCTTCGATCAGCGCCGGGTCGATGTTGAACGTGCCCGGATCGATGTCCACGAAGACCGGCGTCGCGCCGACGATGCCGATCGCTTCGGTCGTCGCTACGAACGTAAACGGAGTCGTAATGACTTCGTCGCCGGGTCCGATGTCGAGCGCGCGCAGCGCCAGATGCAGCGCGTCCGTGCCGGAGTTCAAACCGACCGCGTATTCGGTCCCGACGTAACGCGCGATTTCTTCTTCGAGCGCTTTGACGTTCGGGCCGTTGATGAAGTGCGCCGCCCTCGAACACGTCGCTCGACGGCGCGAGCGATCTCGTCCTTGAGCGTCCGGTACTGCTCCGTCAGATCGAGAATGGGAATCATTTCACTCTCCATACCGACTCGCCGGACTTGTCGTACTCGCGGCCGCACTCGGCGCAGGCCGCGTGGTCGTTTTGAAACGACAGTTTCACTCCGCACTCGCAGGCATACCCGCGAATGCGCGCCGGATTGCCGTACACCATGGCGTAGGCCGGAACGTCTTTCGTGACGACCGAGCCCGCGCCGACGAACGCGTATTCGCCGAGCGTATTTCCGCAGACGATCGTCGCGTTCGCGCCGATCGAGGCGCCGCGTTTCACGATCGTCTGCGCGTAGTCGGCCGCCGTGTTGCGCGGCGTCCCGAGCGCGGCGTGGTGACGTTCGTAAAGACCATGCTCGGACCGCAGAACACTTCGTCTTCGAGGACGACGCCTTCGTACACCGATACGTTGTTCTGAATCTTTACGTTATTGCCGATGCGAACGCGCGGCGAGATCACGACGTTCTGCCCGATCGAGCAGTTCTGCCCGATCTTGCATCCCGCCATCACGTGGCTGAAATGCCAGATCTTCGTGCCGTCGCCGATCTCGGCCGGTTCGTCGACGTACGACGATTCGTGCACGAAATACGGCTTCTTCGCTTCGGTGTTCTGAGTGACGGCCTTACTCTTGGCCTGGTCGATGACGGTCAAACGAGCGCCTCCAGTGACGGGTGTGCGAAATCGTGGTTGCTGCGCTGAACATTGCAAGAACCTGAACCACGCGCAGGCCTTCCTCTCCGTCGGTGACGGGACGCGTTCCGTTGTCGACGGCATCGATGAACGCTTGCAGCTCCAGCCGCAAGCGGCTCGGCCGGAGTAAAGTCGATCGTCGCGCGGTTCGCTCGCGCCAGAGTTCGGGTCGGCCGCGCTCGTCGGGCCGGTCGCCGCACGGCGTGAGCGTCAGATTGGCGCCGTCGCGCGAATCGCGTAAGCGTCAGCGTTCCCTTCGAACCGAACACGTCGAGGCGCGCGGCCTTTTCGGGATCGAGCCAGCTCGACTTCGATGTGCGCCTGCGTCCGCCGGTAAACGAAGATCCGCGTACGCGAAGTCGGCGATCTGCGGCCGGACGAAGCGCCGCGAGCGAGCCGCGCACGTTCTCCGGAACGGCTTCGAAGATTTCGAGCATCGAGCGCGACGTCGTGCGGAGCGAAGCTCCACCACACGTTTTCATGCGCGCGCAGCCGTCCCCACGACAGCCGGCGCGAGCGCACGTGGCGCACGTCGCCGATCGCGCCTTCGACGGATGAGACCGAGCATCCGCTGCACGGCGGGATGATAGAGCAGCACGTGGCCGACGAAGCAGCGTTCGTCCGCCGGCGCGCGCGGCGCGTACGACCGTCGACGCGTCGTCCGGCGCTCATCGCGAGCGGCTTCTCGACGAAGACATGCTTGCCGGCGGCGATCGCCTCGCAGCGCGAGTTCCGCGTGCACGTGCGCCGGCGCCGCGATCACGACCGCGTCGATTTCGCGTTCCAGCATCGATCGTAGATCGCGAATTCCAGTCCGACGTCGGGATACTGTTCGGACGACTGCTGCGAGCGCGGCTTCAGTTCGCGTCGCACACGCCTCGAGCACTGCCGAGTTCGCGCGCAGATCGCGGACGAGGTTCGCGCCCCAGTAGCCCGGCGCCGATGACGCCGATGCTTGTCACAGCATCACCACGTTGTCGCGTCCGTCGCGCACAGTCTTTGGTAGCGTTGCGCGTGTCGATGACGAGCCTCGCCGTGCTCGACGACACGCTTGGCGTAGTCGACGGAGGTGTGGTCGGTCAGGATGAGCACCGCGTCGGCGCGTTCGAGCGCTTCCTTCGAGAGCGGAATCGAGTGCCACATGTGGCCGTGCTCGTCCGTGAAGCTTCGGAACGTGCGGATCGTGGTAGTCGATGTGCGCGCCGTCCTTGTCGCAGGAGTTCCATCACCTTGAGCGCCGGCGATTCGCGCCAGTCGTCGATGTCTTTCTTGTACGCGACGCCGAGGACGAGAATCTCAGACTCCTTGATGCGGCTTGCCCTGCTCGTTGAGCGCGCGCATGACTTTCTCGCGCACGAAGTACGGCATGCGTCCAGTTGATCTCGCCGGCGAGTTCGATGAAGCGCACGTTGAAGTCGTACTCGCGCGCCTTCCACGCAAGATAGAACGGATCGAGCGGAATGCAGTGGCCGCCGACGCCCGGACCCGGATCGAAGCGCATGATGCCGAACGGCTTGGTCGCCGCCGCGTCGATCACTTCCCAGACGTTGATGCCGAGGCGGTCGCAGAGCAGCGCCATCTCGTTGACGAGCGCGATGTTGACGGCGCGGAACGTGTTCTCGAACACCTTCGTCATCTCGGCGACTTTGCGGCGAGCTGACCGGCACGACGTTCAGGATCGTCTGCTGGTAGAACGTCGCTGCCGACGTCCAAGCACGCTTCGACGTGACGCCGCCGACGACTTTGTTCGTATTCTTCGTCGTGTAGCGCGCGTTACCCGGATCGACGCGCTCGGGCGAGAACGCACAGGAAGAAATCTTCGCCGACTTTGAGGCCCGGACTGCGAGAGAATCGGCAGCAACACTTCTTCGGTCGTTCCGGGATAGGTCGTGCTCTCGAGGCTGACCAGCTGACCCGGGCGCAGATGTTTGCGCGATCTCGTTCGCCGACGTTCTTGATGTACGAGATATCCGGATCTTTGTTCGCGCGTCAGCGGCGTCGGAACGCAGATGACGATGCAGTCGCACTTGCCGAGCGTGCTGAAATCGGTCGTGGCGTTCGAGCTTGCCGCTTTCGACCATCTCTGCCAACTCGCGATCGTCGACGTCGCGAATGTAGTTCAATCCTTGATTGATTTGGTCGACGCGGATCGGATTGCGATCGTATCCGATGACTGTCGAAGCCGACCTTGGCTTTTTCGACGGCGAGCGGCAGACCGACGTAGCCGATGCCGACGACGCCGACGATCGCGGTCCGGTCGACGATCTTCTTCTTCAATGCGCTGGCGCGGATCGAAGACGCTTCGAGCAGTTTCACGTTCTAGTCCCTATTAAGATTACGGACGAAGTGAGTGAGTTGGATCGGACGCGGGCTCTTCCGCACCGCCGGAATCTCGGCGCGCTCGACGCGAACGTATTCTTGTTCGGATCGCCTGCGCCTGACCGGTGAGGTGTGCGCCCGGAGTGAACTCCGGAACGAACTCGTTGAGAATGTCGACAGCGCGCCGCGCCGTCGCTGCGGCGCACGGCCGCGCGCAGGCGGTCGACGCCGTCGTTGAACCGCGCGATAGTCGACGCGCTGCTTGCTTCGCGATGAACAGCCGCTCGTGGCTCGTACGCGTGAATCCTTCGCCGTCGGTGAGAATCTCTTCGAAGAGTTTCTCGCCGGGACGAATGCCTGTTTCGACGATGTCGATGTCGCGGTACGGCTCGAGACCCGACAGACGGATGACTTGCTCGGCGAGATCGAGGATCTTGACCGGTGCGCCCATGTCGAGGACGAAGACCTCGCCGTCGATGCCCATCGACATGGCTTGCAGCACGAGCGAAACCGCTTCGGGAATCGTCATGAAGTAGCGCACCATGTCGCGATGCGTGATCGTGACCGGGCCGCCGCTCTGCGACTTGCTGCTTGAAGATCGGAATCGACGCTGCCGCGGCTCCCGAGCACGTTGCCGAACCGCACGGAGACGAACTCCGTGGCCGATCCGCCGGCGAACGATTGACAGATGAGCTCGGCCATGCGTTTCGTCGCGCCCATGACGCTCGTCGGATTGACCGCTTTGTCGGTCGAGAGCAGCACGAACTTCGCAACTCCGGCGGCCGCGGCGGCAAGCGCGACACTTTGCGTTCCGATGACGTTGTTGCGAACCGCTTCGCAGATGTTGCTCTTCGACGATCGGCACGTGTTTGTGCGCGGCGGCGTGGAAGACGACGCGCGGACGATACGTCGAGAAGACGTTGCGAATCGCGCGCCGGCGTCGGCGACGTCGGCCAGAATCATCTTCGTGCGCGTGAAGTTGTACTTCGTCGCGCAGCTCCTGCTCGATCGAGGAACAGACTGTTCTCGCCGTGACCGAGCAGCAGCAGCAGTCTCGGGATCGAACGTCGCGATCTGACGGCAGATTTCGCTGCCGATCGAACCGCCGGCGCCCGTCACGAGGACCGACTTGGCCTTCGAGGTGCGGACGAACGGCCGCGGTATCGATGACGACGGGATCGCGCTCGAGCACGTCTTCGAGGCGGATGTCGCGCATGCGCGAAACCGTAACCCGTTCGCTGAGCAGCTCCGAAGCGTCGGGCACGACGTTGACCGTCGGGCGTTTGTCCTCGGAAACCTCGAGACACAGTTCCTTCACGTGGTTGATAAGCGGGAGCGGCGCTCCCGTGATCGCCACGATGACGGTGTCGATGTCGTGCTTGCTCGACCAATTCCGGAAGATTCGAAAGTTTCCCGAGAACGCGGACGCCGTCGATGCGGCGTTCGCTGATCCCGTCCTCGACGCAGCCGATGACTCGCATCGGCATGCTGCGGTCTTCTTGAATGGCCTTCGCGACGGAATGGGCCGCGATGCCGACGCCGACGATCAAACATCGATCCGCGTTCGGACGCTTCGTTATCCACCACGTCCGGAACACGACCAGACCGATGCGCAAGAACATACGCAAGACGAAGGATAGCATCGCTGCGATGACAACCAAGCGTCCGGATGCATGCGCGAGCGGCGAATGGACCTGCTCGAACAAGAGCGCGAGCAGCGCTCCGCCGCAAGCGCCTATCAGCAAGCGAACGACGTCGTGGAAATCGAACGTGCGGGCGCTCTCGTAGCGAAATTGGATGTACTCGCCGGCGAGCAGAATGATGCCCGCCATGATCGCGAGTTGCTCGAACGTAGCGGTGTGAATGTCGCCGATGCTGGGTGACACCGCTACCGCGATGGCCACTACGACGCAATCAGCGGCGAATAGCGCGGTGCGTAGCAGCGGACGGATGGTGTTATTCCGATTGCCTGAAATCATGATGAAGGCGCGCGGCGGTCCTTACTGCTTCGTCGATTCAAGCTCGCAAGCGAGCGCAAGCATCCGTCGATGACCGGCAACGTGCATGGTGTCCCCCGAAGCGCACAAGTGTGGCAAGTTGCACTCATGGTACCGGAGGTTGCTTTTTCTCATAAGATTCAGGCGGCGCAATGGGCATTGGGACGGACGGCCCCGGCCTAATGCCCCACGCGGCGCTGGCCTTAGAAAGCGGAGTTTGCGAGTATTAGTAACGCATGAAGTTCTTCAATCGCCTGGGCCTTGCAATAACGTCGCTTCGCGAGTCGGTGAAACTCGCGATCGTAGACGCCGACCAACGCGCTCGCTTGCCGGGCGCGGTTTTCGCGGGAAGAGCCGTTATCCGGGGAGCGGACCGCATCACGACGGGCCGCAACGTTTTCCTCGACCACGGCGTGTATCTGAATCCGAGCACGGTAAACGACCGGCGCGGCTTTATCAAAATCGGCGACGACGTAGAAATCGGTCCTTACTCCGTTCTCTGGGGCGGCGGCGGACTGACGATCGGCAACAACGTGCATATGGGCTCGCACGTGCACATCACCACGCAACAGGGCCGTCGCATCGCCGTATCGGCCAACGTACGCGAGCCGTTGATTATCGACGTGGCTCCGGTCGTCATCGAAGACGACGTCCTGATCTATTCCGGCGCGATCATCGTGCCGGGGGTGCGGATCGGTCACAATGCCGTGATTGCGGCGGGTGCGGTCGTCGTTAGCGACGTACCGCCGGGCACGCTCGTGGGCGGCGTTCCGGCGCGTTCGCTTGAAGCCGTTCCAAGCGTCTACCGCGGAATCTCGTCCAACGAATCGACGACAGTGAAGTACTGATCGAGACGCGTCACGGCGAAGAGCTTGCGAATCGCCGGGCGCGTCACGACAATGTGCAAGGGAACGTCGGCTTCAACAAGGCGCCGGCCGTGAATCGCAATAGCGTTGAGGCCGGCGGAATCGATGAACGTAACTTCGGATAGATCGATCGCGAGCGATCCGTCGCCGTCGAGTTGTGCGAGCACGCTCTTGAGGTGCTGCACGTTCGACATGTCCAATTCTCCGTGCAAAGCTACGACATGGGTGTCTTTAAAATCGCGTTCGTCGATCGTTAGCAGAGCGTCTCCGTGCACTAAGACGCTTTCCGAAGGATTGATTCGAGGATCTCGATGAGGACATCCCGTTTCGCCCCGCCGGTGGCCACTTCATATCTTGCATACTGCTCGTCCAGAATGAGCCGAAGCCCCTTTTGAGCGAGCATTTTAGACTCTTCGGCTGCGGGGACTTCACCATTTCGCCGCGGGCGAAGCTCGCCGTCGATGAGTTCGCGTTGCAGCAAGCGCAGAATCGTTGTTTCGCACGCTGTGCGGCGGTAAACGTTACGCTTAGCGCGCACGCCCGGGAACGACTGCCGCTCCCGAATGACGAAACCCAAATCTTCCAACGTAGCCAATGCTTCGAACACCATCGAGGCGCTGTAAAGCCCAAGGTCGTCGCGAATCTGCTCGATCGTCGGATGGCACTCGCCCGAAGCTTCCGAAAGCATCGTCAGATAGAGATACATGCTCACCTGGCGCGGATTGAGCACGTGAAACATGAAGCCGCTCCACCATGCTGGTATAGCAGCAGATGGCGGGCATTCATGACTGGTTACAGCCGGGTCACACGTTTCCACTTGCTGCCTCGTTCTTACGAACGGTGCACTAGCCTGTTAACCAATCGCTCCAATATTCTGGATGCTTCTTAAGAAGAAGGCCCCCGCTTTACAGCGAGGGCCTCTCAGGATCACGCCGGTTCTTTCTTCTGCTCCTGATAGATGAGCGTCGGCGCCTCTTTCTTCTCGATCACGTCTTTGTTGATGATGCACTTTTTCACGCCTTGCAGCGACGGAAGATCGTACATCACGTCGAGCATCGTTTCTTCGAGAATCGAACGCAGGCCCCGCGCGCCGGTCTTCCGGCTCTGCGCCCTCGTGGCAATCGCTACGAGCGCGTCCTTCGTGAACTGCAGATCGACGCCGTCCATGTTCATGATCTTCTGGAACTGACGCACGAGCGCATTGCGCGGCTCCGTGAGGATGCGCCGCAGCGCGAGCTCGTCGAGCGCGTCCAGCGTCACGACGATCGGGAAGACGGCCGATGAATTCGGGGATCAACCCGAACTTCAGCAGATCTTCGGGCATGAGCGCCTGCAGCAGCTTGCCGGTGCGCGCGTCTTTCTTCCCTTCCGGAGTTGCCCGGAAGCCCATGTTGTTTGCGGAAACACGAGATTCAATAATCCGCTCCAGCCCGTCGAACGCGCCGCCGCAGATGAACAACACGTTGGTCGTGTCGATCTGGATGAACTCCTGGTGCGGATGCTTGCGTCCGCCTTGCGGAGGAACGTTCGCCGTCGTGCCTTCGAGAATCTTGAGCAGCGCCTGTTGCACGCCTTCGCCCGAAACGTCGCGCGTAATCGACGGATTTTCGCTCTTGCGAGCGATTTTGTCGATTTCGTCGATGTAGACGATGCCTTTTTCGGCGCGTTTCACGTCGTAGTCGGCTGCCTGAATCAGCTTCAGGAGAATGTTCTCGACGTCTTCGCCGACGTAGCCGGCTTCCGTGAGCGACGTCGCATCGGCCATAGCCAGCGGCACGTCCAGAATCTTCGCAAGCGTTTGCGCGAGATACGTTTTGCCCGAGCCGGTCGGACCGACGAGCAAAATGTTCGACTTCTGCAGCTCGACGTCGTCGGCCGTGCCGCCCGCGTTGATGCGCTTGTAGTGATTGTAAACTGCGACTGCGAGCGATTTTTTCGCGCGTTCCTGACCGATCACATACTGATTGAGGATGTGATTGATCTCTTTGGGCTTCGGAATGTTCCGAAGGCGCAGATTCTCGTCGACGTTCTTGTAGAGCTCTTCTTCGATGATCTCGTTGCAGAGCTCGATGCATTCGTCGCAAATGTAGACGCCCGGACCGGCGATCAACTTGCGAACTTGCTCCTGCGACTTGCCGCAGAAGCTGCACTTCAGTTGACCTTTCTCGTCCCCGAAACGAAACATGAAGTTACGGGCGTCCTTCTCGGCTTAAGCCGGCGTCGACAAGGCTTGGCGATCTTCGATAACGTGATCGATAATCCCGTAGTCCTTGGCTTCTTCAGCGGTCATGTAGTAGTCGCGATCGATGTCCTTGAGGATCTGCTCGATCGGCTTTTTCGTGGTCGCTTCGTAAATCTTCGCAATCGTCTGCCGGGTGGCAATGAGGTCGCGGGCGGCGATTTCAACGTCGGTTGCTTGCCCCCCGATCTGGGATACCCACGGTTGGTGGATCAGAATCTTCGAGTGAGGCAGCGAGTAGCGCTTGCCGGCGGCGCCGCCCGTCAGGAGGACCGAGCCCATCGATGCGGCCATGCCCATGCAGATGGTCGCCACGTCGGGCTTGATGAAGCGCATGGCGTCGTAAATCGCCAGGCCGGCCGTAACGCTGCCGCCCGGCGAGTTGACGTACATGTCGATGTCTTTGTCCGGGTCTTCTTTTTCAAGGAACAGGAGCTGCGCGATCACCAGGTTGGCCAGATGGTCGTCGATCGGCCCGCCGACGAAGACGATGCGATCTTTGAGCAGGCGCGAGTAGATATCGTACGCGCGTTCGCCACGCGCGCTCTGCTCGACAACCATTGGTACCAGATGACCCATATTTTCGTGCGCTGCCTTCCTGAAGAGTTCTTTCGACGCTTAAACTACGCAGTCGGAAGAAGAGTTGCCTTCGAGCATTATTTCTTGTCGACGACCTTGGCGTTGTCGATGAGGAACTCGAGCGTCTTGTTCCGCACGATGCCGTCCATCAACGATAGCACGTTGTTTCCAAGCGCTTTACGAATTCGGTCCACCGGCTGCCCGTACTGGCGCGCAAGCGCTGCAAGTTCTTCCGAAACGTCGGCGGGCGTGGCCTGGATGTTTTCCATCTTGGCAATTTGCTCGATCAAGAGCGTCCCTTTGACGCGGGTCTTCGCGTCTTCACGGAACTCGGAGCGAAGCTCTTCTTCGGTCTTGCCGGCTTCTTTCAGCGAATCCTCGAAGCTGATTCCCGCGTTTTGCGCCTGCGACGCAGCATCGTTCACCATGTGCTCGAGTTCGCGATCGACCATCGACTCCGGCAGCGGAAAATCGTGCGCGGCGATCAGTTTTTCCATCACAGCGTTGCCCACGACGCGGCGGCTGCGGGAATCGGCAATCGCCTCCAAACGCTTGCGAATATCGCCGCGCAACTCTTCGACCGTCTGGTTCTCCGAGATCGCTTTGGCAAACTCGTCGTCAAGCGCCGGCATTTCGAACGCCTTTACGTCGTGCACGGTGATGGTAAAAACGGCGGTTTTGCCGGCCAGATCCGGCTGGCCGTACTCGTCGGGGAACTTCGCTTCGACGTCTTTCGTCTCGCCGGCCTACATGCCGGCGATGCCCGCGGCAAAGCCGGGGATGAAGCGGTTCTCGTCGAGTTCGGTCATTTGGCCGGTGGCCGTGCCGCCTTCGAACGCAACGCCGTCGATCTTGCCTTCGTAATCCATCGTCACGACGTCGCCAAGTTGCGCAGGGCGCTCTACGGGGACAAGGGTCGCGCGTTCTTTAGCCAGAGCCTGGATGCTGCGCTCGACGTCCTCGTCGGAGATCGCGACCGGCTCGCGCTCCACTTCGACGCCCTTATAGTCGATCGAGCCGGATCTCGGGACGAACCTCGACCGTCGCCTTCAGACGCGCCGGCTTGCCGTCCTCTTCGGGCAGCAGTTCCATCTTCGGCCGGTCGACTGGTTCTAGATCGTGCTCGCGAATCGCCTTGGTGTAGACCTCGGGAACGACCTCTTCCATAGCCTGGCTCGCAATCGACTGCGATCCGTACGCCTGCTCGAAAACCTTCCGCGGCACTTTGCCCGCGCGGAAGCCGGGCAGCTTCACGTTTTTGACGAGCTTGCGAAACGCGCGATCTTCAGCCGCGGCGATCTCCTCCGGAGTGATCGGGATCTCCAGCTCCACTTGGGTGGCGGCAAGGCGAGTCAACGTCGACGTGGTCAAGGCGTGCTTTCTTTCGTGATGCTAGAAAATGAATAAAGGCGCTTGGCGCTCGTGCGCCCGCGCCCCTACGACTTTGGCTGCCAACGGTGAATCTTTGTCACCCAAAGTCCGAAATGGAGCGGAAGACGAGATTCGAACTCGCGACCCTCGCCTTGGCAAGGCGATGCTCTACCACTGAGCTACTTCCGCAAACCAAAAAACTCTATCAGTTATATGGCTTCTGCCCTCGGAGAGCTACCATATAAGTCGCCGGCGAGTCGGCATCTCGCTGGTGGGCAAGCAGAGACTCGAACTCTGACGGGTTGCCCCACTGGAACCTAAATCCAGCGCGTCTGCCAGTTCCGCCACTTGCCCGGGCGGCGACCCCGAAGAATAGGACGCTTGCGCCGCATTTCCTTCCCGTCCGTCAGTAAACGGGTTCTTCCATCACGAGGTCGTTCGTGAGCGGCGTGTCGAGCCGGTGCGGCATTGCCTGTGCCGCCGTGACGTTTTCGAAATCGACGGACGCCTGCGTGTAGACCATGCCGCGATAGCTCATCGGCGCGCTTGCGCGTTCTGTGCGAATGTAATGCATGCCGTTGTTGTCGGTGTAATCGATGCTCCACGGGACCGCCGTTCCCGGGCCGTTGACGAAGTTGATCGACTCGTTGACGCGTTCCGTTGCATACGTCGTTTCGTCGATCCACACGTCACGCAGCCGGTACCGGTGGTCGTTCGCTCGCACCGGCTGCATCGCCAGATGGAAACAGGTGTGGCCGTTGACTTCTTCTTCGCCGGCAAGCGTTATAACGTAATCGCGTTTGTAGACGGTGACGTCGGCTATTTCGGGCAAACCGGCCGGCGTAGCCGTCGGCCGCGGCGTTGCGCGCGGATTCGGATCGTGAAACTCTTTTCGAATTGCTGCGACGAGTTCGGCATCGGTTAATTTGTGCGGGGATTGCATCGCCGCGAATTTCGCAATCCCGAACGAATACGTTGGCGAAAGCATCGGAACTCCAAGAAAATCGACCGGCGGTTGCGGTTTTCCGAGCGGGACGAAAAGGATCGCAATGTTGACCCCGCGTCCGCTCGGCGGATTGGCGCGTTCGAAATCGCTGACCGGGTCGACGACGATTTCATTCGTCGTGGCGTTATAAGCGCTCGCGTATCGTTCGGTTCTCGTCTTTCCGCCTTCGACGACATTAACCGCAACGTCGTACTTCAGATACGGCGGATACTGTTGACGTTCGAAATACGAACGAGCCCGAGCGAAGATCGCATATGGGTCGGGTTGCGCGTGCAAGGGCGGCGGCACAAGGCAGGCCGCCGTCGCGAGAAAGAGCGCTACCCAGCTCGCGGTTACTCTTCGCACTCGTTGAAGTCTACGGGCCGTTCCTGAGAATTGTTTCAGCCCGCTCGCCTGCTGCAGGACGCGATACAATATCTGCACCTAGCTTTACGCGGAGGTCTCCATGCCTAGATATATGGTCGAACGGACCTTTTCCGGCGGTTTGCATATTCCCAGCAACGAAACAGGCGCCGCGGCCTGCCTTAACGTCGTGGGCAAGAACGGCCAAAACGGCGTCACCTGGGTGCATTCGTACGTCTCGAACGACAAGTCGAAGACGTTCTGCATCTACGACGGTCCAAACGAAGCGGCGATTCGCGCTTCCGCGGAAGCCAACGGTCTCCCGGTGGACTCCGTTACGGAAGTCAGCGTCCTCGACCCGTACTTCTATCACGACGAAGCCCCCGTAACGGCTTAAACGCCGCACCCGCGCGGCGCCGCCATTAAGGAAGTTTCGTCGATAGGATGAGCCTGTACGTCGCCGGCCCGAGGACGTTTCCGACGGTTGCGGCGCTGCCTCCGCCATAGAGTGGGATCGGCACGCCGCCACCGTAGATCGGTAAAATTCCCGGATACGCATTGAACATGTTGTCGCCCGAGAGCTGCAACGTTAGGTGCGGCGCGACCGGATAGCGTAGCGTCGCGTAAGCAATGCCGAAGGCCGGCTCGTTCAGCGAGTTGTTGTGCCCGTAGTAGGTCTCGCCAATCGACGCATAAGCGCCGTTCCGCAGCGTGTACGAGAATTCCGCATTGCCTTGCGCGTACGGAATGCGCATGTTCCCGTTGTAGGAAAGCCCGCCAACGCCGATGCCGACGCCATTGACGTTTTCACCCGAGATCACGTTTAGGTTTTGATCCGGCGTGCAGTTCGGCGAAGGGATCGAGCAATAGAAGCCCGGCGGCAAATCGTAGTAGTAACCGCGTTGAAGCGCTCCGGAAAGATTGAACCCGAAGCCGAATAGCGGCTCTCGCTTCAGAGTCAGTTCGATTCCTTGAAAGCGAGCGTTGCTGATGTTGCCGTTGGTTTGATTGAGAATCGGCGTGCCGGCGGGCGCGCCGCCGCTGCACACGAACGTGGTACCGCAAACTTCGCCGGTGTCGATCGTCTGCGCGAAGAACCGGTCGAACAGGTTGGTTTGATAGACGTCGCCCGAAAATACCGTATCGGCATCAAAGAGCCGCACGTCTGCGCCGAGATCGAAACCGAAGCCGGTCTCCGGTTTGAGGTTTCCATTGCTTTGCTGTTCGATCGCGACGTGATTCGTTGAATCGTAAGTAGGGGTTGAAGTAATTTGGCTCAACAGCCCAAGGAAGGGCGGCGCGATCGAGCTGCCGATCGCAAAACGCATCGAAGCCCGCGGATTCGGCCGGAATACGAATGCGACGCGCGGGTCGTTGTGCGTGTTACGCGTCGAGCCGAATTGCACGCCGGTGCCGTTGACCGCAGCGGCCTGAGTATTGCAGCCGCCGGCCGGGCAGCCGATGGGATACGCACTGTAATACGTGTTCTCGTAGTCGCTGAGCGTCATCTCGAGACGAGGCGTGAGATAGAAATGGCCGCGCAGATTGTAGGTCGTCAACATCTGCCACGTACCCGGCGGTAGGTTGAATGAATAGAACGGTCCGGGAAACACCGAGTAGTCGACGCTTCTTGCGACGGTCCTGTCGACCGAGAAGCTCAACAAATTCTCGCCGATCGGATGCTGGAACTCGAACGACCCGCCCGAGAGCTTATCGGACTCGGGCTCCTCGTAGTAGTCGCTGAAGCCCACCGCCGACGGCGTGCCGTTGAAGGTCGCGCTGAGATTCCCTGAACCCGACGACACGCCGTACAGGCGCACGAAATTGTAGTCGAGGCTGTTGAGGTTCGTCCCTTGGAATTGGTAGCGCAGAATCGAGGCATTATAAAACCGCGCGAGGATGGTGTTTTTCCCCAGCGCCGTTGACGCTTCGGCTTGGAAGATAGGCTCGATGTTCGTTTCACCGTTGAGCGCGCCCGCAAAGATGCTCGCTACCTGGACCGGGCCCGGCTTCAACGCGCCCGAGTATGCCGGGTCGCCCGGCACGAATTGTCCGTTCGTGAAATCCGAGGTATTGCCGTTTTGGTCGGCTTGCGAGACGCCGGCTAGATAACTCACCGTCGCCTGCGTAACGGGTGAGAACTGATAACGGGCCTTCAGCAGCTCGGCAACCTGATCCAAACTCCCGGAAATCGCATAGCAGCACGCGAGCAGCGGGTACTGTGTCGTAGCGAAGCTTTGCGTCGGAAACAGCTGCGTTGAACCGGCGTTACCTTGCAGCGTGCCGCCGTTCAAATTGCCGGCGGACGGATCGAAATACACGTTATTGCCGTTCAATGCCGACGTCGTGTTGTTCGTCGCCAGGTCGACGACGAATCCGAGCTTGCCCACGGTGTTGGAAAATCCGAGATTTGAGAGCGTTCCGCCGTGATTGTCGACGCCGACCGCGACTTCCGCAACTGGCGTTAGCGTCGGGTTCTTCGTCCTGAAGTTCGTGGTGCCGCCGATGGCATTGTTCACCACGGGCGCGTTGGCGCCGGGTCCTTTGATCACTTCCACGTTCGAGAACATGAACGTATTGAGGAAGGTGGTGACGTTATCGCCGTACTGTCCCACCGAAATGGGGTGGCCGTCGACCAACGATGCCGTTTCATACGAGGTTGCGCCGCGAATGTTCGGGATCGTAATCGATCCCGGCGACGCGGCGTTACTGGAATTCGACGGAAACGAAATTTGTAATCCGGGGACCTGGCTAAGCACGCGCGTCACTTGCGGCTGCGCTTGATCGGCGAACGCTTGCGACGAAACCACGTTGACCGACGCGGCCGAGGTATTCATCGAAGCGCGCCCCGTCGCACGGACCGTTGCAATCGTTTGCAGCGATGAAAACGACGCCGGGCTCAATCGCACCGTTATTGATTGCGTTTGCCCTGCCAGCGCTACAATATCGCTTTCAAGGGCCGACGAGTACCCGGAACGAGAAACGGACAGGGTGTACAGTCCCGGCGTCACGCTTGCGAACGTGAAAGCGCCTTTGGAATCGGTGGAAGCCGAATAACTCGAAGAGCCTCGCAAAACGACGGACGCACCGGAAACGGGTGCGCCGGAAGTATCTTGAACCGTGCCGCTCACCGACGCTGCTCCTTGCGCCGCGGCGGGTGTATTTTGCGCGTAACCGTACGCGCCGTCGAAAACAAAAAATGCGATCGCCGCTATTGCAGCCATCGCACCTCGTCGCACAATCGGGACACGCATGCAGCCGTCTCCTACTTCAGCAGCGGGAACTCGCTAAGACCCTATGCTTGTACGATAACAGACCCGTGCCGACCCTTTAATTTTCGAGCGGCTGCTCTCTTGCATCCACTGCCGATCCCAACCATTTGCTTTTGCGCGATAATAAGGGAAAACGGTCGCGTTAATGAAGAAAGCCCGCCGGCTGGATTTCCCAGACACGACAGGCCTAAAAGTTGGTGCACCGCGAAGGACTCGAACCTTCAACCAATTGATTAAGAGTCAACTGCTCTACCATTGAGCTAGCGGTGCAAACGTGCGCCCTCCGGGACTCGAACCCGGGACCAATAGATTAAAAGTCTACTGCTCTACCGACTGAGCTAAAGGCGCCCATGCAACTGCCATACTATAGCGTTGCCACGCGCCGTTTGGCAAGCCGTTTTTCCGGCAGCACCTGGATACGCACTTCCCGGCTGCACTCCTGCTTGCACGAAAGCTAAGCGGACGCCGATCTCGGCGCGCGACTGCCCAGCGTCTCCGGATAGAACGCGCGAATGTCGTCGGCCGAAAGCGGGCGAGAAAACAGATATCCTTGCGCGAGACGACAGCCGGCGTTCCGGAGCACGTCGCGCTGCCGCGGCGTTTCGACGCCTTCCGCGACCACTTTCACGTCGAAAGCCTCCGCCAGCGTCATCAGCGTCCGGACGATGGGTTCACTTGCCAATTCGCCGCCCGCGCTCGAGACGAACGACCGGTCGATCTTGATCGAGTCGACTTTGAATTGCTGCAGGTACCGCAGCGACGAATACCCGGTGCCGAAGTCGTCGATGCAAATCTTGAATCCGCGTTCGCGTATGCGTTCGAGCACGAAGTTCGCGCGCGTTCCGGCGTCAAGGACGACGTTTTCCGTGATTTCGATCGTGAAGTCCGAGGGCGCGAGCCCGTTGCGTTCGACGATCTGCACGAGATTGCGTTCGAAATCCGGATCGATTATTTCGCCCGCCGACGCGTTCACGTGCATCGCGAACTCCGCGTTGCGGCCCATGGAGCGGCGCCACGCCGCCAGCTGTTCTGCCGCGGTCGCAATGACGAACCGGCCGATGGGGGCGGCAAGCCCGGTCTGCTCGGCCAGCGGGATGAATTCGGATGGATTTAGGACGCCGTCCACCGGGTGATCCCAGCGGATCAACGCTTCGCATCCGACGAGCCGTCCGTCGTGAATGCTCACGATCGGCTGGTACAACAGGCGGAATTCGTTCCGCTCCACGGCGAGCCGCAAGTCCGTAGCCAGCGCAAGGCGCTTCTGCGCCCGCGCGTGCATCTTCGAATCGAAGACGGCGTAGCGCGCGCCGCCGCTGCTCTTAGCGTGCTGCATGGCGATTTCGGCGTCGCGCATCACGTCTTCGGCCCGCTCGTAGCTCGACGAGCCGATGGCGATGCCGACGTTGGCGCCCAGATACACCGACTTCGGTCCGATTGCGACCGCTTTCGAAAGCACGTTGAGGACGCGTCGCGCCACCGATTCCACGTGGAGAATGTCGCCGAGGGATTGAATGAGGATGGCGAACTCGTCGCCGCCGAGACGCGCCACGACGTCGCGCGAATCGACGCAGCCTTTCATACGTTGCGCGACTTGCGTAAGCACCAGATCGCCCGCGGCGTGCCCCAGGCTCTCGTTGACGTCTTTGAAGTGCGCGAGATCGACGAAGAGGACGGCGTAGAACGAATCCAGCAGCGCGCCCGCCTCGGCGAAACGACTGCGCAGATGTTCTTCGAAGAGCTGCCGGTTCGGCAAACCCGTCAGAAGGTCGTGCGTTTGATCGTGAAGCGCCCGCCGTTCGCTGTGCTTGAGCTCCGTTTTGTCGCGGAACATGCAGATCGCATAGAGCGGCGCATTGCGCGGACCGTTGACGATCGACACGGTAGCGTCGGTCCAGACTTCTTGTCCGACCGTCGAACTGAGGTGCTGCTCGAACTCGAAGGTCTCGCGTTCGCCGGCAAGCAGTTCCGCAAGCTCTTCGGCATGCCCGTCGATCGCTGCCGAGATCGAGTCGCCGAACATCGTCCGGAAAACGTCATTTGCGTCGACGAGTCGGCCGCCCCGGTCGACGACCGCGATGCCGACCGCGGCCCCGTCAAAGACCGCGCGGAATTGCGCTTCAGAGAGACGCAAGGCTTCTTCGGCGTGCTGGCGAGCGAGTTCCGCGGTGAGGCGCGCCGATTCGCGTTGCGCTTCTTTGAGCAGCCGCCGGTCGCGGAGCGCAACGAGCTGCGCGATCGCAATCATGATGCCGACCAGCAGCGCCGCCGAAAAGATCAGCGCCAAGTACAAGTAGCGCGTTCGTAAGCGCTGGGTTGCACTCCGGTGCGCGAGGCTGGCGTCAAGGGCCGCCATGAAGACCTTATGAGCCTTGAGCGTCGACTGCATCAGCGCGTTCGATGCAGCGTCCACTTGGGCTTCGCTAAGCGCGGGCTTCGGAAGCAACAGGATCTTGCTGGAAATCAGATCGCCGTAATTGCTCGCCTGATTGTAGAGCGTATCGGCAACCCGGGGGAGCCGCTCGAATTGCGCGGCTTTGTCCGGCATGACCTTGGCGAGATTGCGCGACACCAGCGGCACGTAGTCGGTCGCGGAAAAATCGGTGTTGTTGCGCAGACTGCTCGCGCTGTTTGAAGCGGCGATGCGGTCCGCGAACGTGATGTCGCCTTTTCGAATCGCGACGTCGGAGATCGTTTGAATGCGCGCGATCGCCGCGGTTGCAAACGGAATTTCCACGACCACGGCGTCGGCCAGGTTCTGGGCGTTCGAACTTGGATCGTACGTAAGGTTCGATGCGTCTTCCATCGAGCCGACCGAAGATTCCAGCGCAAGAATCACTTTGCGCATCGCGAGCTCCGCGCCGGGACCCGGTTTGGCTGCGGACGCCTCGTTCCACGCAACTACGACTTTGTTCAGCCGCTCGGGAGCGATCGACGACGCATCGCCGGTACGAAAGTCCGTGACTATCCCGATCGAGCCGGCGATCGGCTTCCTTATGAAGCCGCGGCAGGTTCGGTAAATCCTCGAGCGCGAGCGCGCGCTGGTAGGCGAAGAGCGATTGCATCGTGTCGACGATGCGGCCGATCATCGTCACCGCCATGCGCTCGCGCGTGGCCGATCCCGCGTCTAATCCCGCTTCGCTATTTAACCGCGCGTACTGCAGAAGGACGAAAACCAGGCCCACCGTCGATAATAAAATGACGATGAGGCCGAGCGACTCCCGCCATCGCAGCCCAAAGGCCGCCTCGCTCTTCATTAAGGCTCCGATTTCCGCATGGTCCGGTCGGACTACTTCCGCGCGGCGGTTAGGGGATGTTAAAAGAACAAACCCGCTGCATTAAGCCGCGGGCTTGCTTGTTTAATGGGGTGGCTGACCGGGGTCGAACCGGCGACCTCCGCAGTCACAGTGCGGCGCTCTAACCAGCTGAGCTACAACCACCATTCCATTTTCCGGGCCGACCATTCGCGCCCGGAGGGACTCGAACCCCCATCTTCGAGTTTAGAAGACTCGTGCCTTATCCTGTTAGACCACGGGCGCTCGAGCGGCACCGCGGGCGCGGCACCTCCGTTAGGATACCATGCACCCGCAAGTACCTTTGTTCTGGTCGGGACGACTGGATTCGAACCAGCGGCCCCTGCGTCCCAAACGCAGTGCTCTACCAAACTGAGCTACGTCCCGTACTTTCCTAACCACCCGAATTGCTTTGCCGTCCGTCGGCGGTGGCAGTTCGCGCAGCGAACCTCACATTTGGCGAGTTCCGCCTCTATCCTTCGCCATGCCACGCCCTGCGTCACCATCTGACTGATGTTGCCGTGTTTCGTGCCCCTGACGTGATCGAACTCGAGAACGTGGAGGTCCGACTCCCCGCAGTCCACGCAGAAACGGTTAGCGATGTACTCAAAAAGCAGCCGGCGATTTCTCAGTCGATATTCACGCTGTCGCGCGTAACGGCCAGCCTTGTAATTTTCTCGGTACTTCAAGTAGTGCATTCTTGCAGTAGTTGCGCTGACAACTGTAACAATGCGATCGTCGTCTTCCCGATGCCTTGTCCCTAAGTGGAAACGCCTCAAGCGGAAACGTCGATTTACAAACGATGCACTCCATCATATAAAAACGTTACCAGCACACTGTGCCAACTGGGTGGCAATTTAAAAGGCGAGTGTGTGAAATCCGACGTAGCGCGAAAGATCTAACAACGGTTGATCGGATGCGAAGATGCGTACTTGATCGAGCGTAAGGCCGATGCGCACGGCTGCGCGCATAAAGCGAACGTTGGTTCCGGGAACGAGTGCCATGCACCACGATGCGCGATACGCCCGCGCGAGTGACGCGAGCGCAAATGCAAAGAACTGCACGAGATACGCACCCGACGAGGAAACGAGCGGACCAATGCGTCCGTCGGGCCAAACGTAGGCGTAGCCCACGATTTCGTCGTTGAGCACGAACGCCGTACCCGTTGCGAGTTGCGCGAAACTTTCGTGATCTTCAGGGCGCGTCGTTCCCCGCACTTCGCGATCGAGCGAATCGAGCGCATAGGCATGTGCGCGCGGATCGACCGGCACGGCATTGAAACGATAATCGCCGGCCGCCATTTGAATGAGCTCTTCTTCCCGCGGGACGGCGCCGGCAACGCGCAGCACCGGCGCCTGCAGTGCAATACCGCGCCGTAAGAAAAACGCTAGGGTCGACGGATCGTTCGCTTCGACAAGCCCCGAAAGCGAAAGATCGCCCGCGTCCTGCGTGATGGCGGTCATCAGCTTCCATCCGAGCCCGTGCCGGCGGAACGAAGGCTCGACATATAGTTCGCTGATGTATAACTCGTCCGACGAGCCGTGGCCGAACGCGACGCCGACCGGCGTGCCGTCGTCGCTTGCAACCCAAGCCCCGTGCGGCGCCGACTGCGCGAGCGCGACGTAAAGACGCCGGCTCTGCCTCATCTTTCCAACGGCGTGCCGCCAACTGCCGCAAATCGGCGTCACTCGCCGGAACGATCTGCGGTTCGTTCATGCGGATTGCAGCGCTTCGAGGAGCGCGCGCGCAGCGCGGCCACGATGACTCAGGCGGTTCTTCTCTTCTTCCGGAACTTCGGCGAACGTGCTGTCGATCGGCGGATAGAAAAACATCGGATCGTAGCCGAATCCGTGCTCGCCCTTCTCAGCCAACGGAATCCGGCCTTCGACTTCACCCCGAACGACGATTTCGCGTCCGTCGGCGAAATATACGCCATCACGCAAACGAACTTGGCGCCGCGCCGCTCTTCCGGCACACCGTTCAACTCGCGCAACAAGAACGCGCGCCGCTGCGGCCAAGGCGTCGATTCGCCGGCGTAACGCGCGGAGAGCACGCCGGGCTTCCCGCCGAACGCATCGATTTCGATGCCGCTATCGTCGGCCAGCACCGCTGCATCCGCGATGCCGGCTTCCCGCAACTGCTCCCGCAACGCGCGCGCTTTCAAGAGCGCGTTGTCGACGTAGCTTGTCTCGCCTTCTTCCGGATCGCGATACTGCGGAAACGTCGAAAGATCGAGCGCTGGATCCGTTGAGCATCGTGCGGATCTCGGCGAGCTTCCCCTCGTTTTTGGTGGCGATGTACGTCTTCACGGATTGGCGCTTTCGCTGCCGCCGTGACTAATCTTCGAGCTTGAGGACCGCCATGAAGGCTTCTTGCGGCAGCTCGACGCGGCCGACGCGCTTCATGCGTTCCTTACCGGCCTTCTGCTTCTCGAGCAGTTTGCGCTTGCGCGAGATGTCGCCGCCGTAACATTTCGCGAGCACGTTCTTGCGTTGCGCGCTGACCGTTTCGCGCGCGACGACCTTGCCGCCGATGGCGGCTTGAATCGGCACTTCGAACATCTGGCGCGGAATGAGCTCTTTCAGCTTCTCCGCCAGCGCGCGTCCGCGCGACGCCGCCTTCTCGCGCGCGACGATGAACGAAAGCGCGTCGACCGATTCGCCGTTGAGCAGGATCTCGAGCTTCACGAGATCGCCTTCGCGATAGCCGATGATCTCGTAGTCGAGCGAAGCGTAGCCCTTCGTGCGCGATTTCAGCTGATCGAAGAAGTCGACGATGACTTCGATGAGCGGCATCTCGAACGTCAGGATGACGCGGCCGTCGTGCAGATACTCCATGTTCGCGAGCGTTCCGCGGCGCGAGATCGTGATGTCCATGATCGCGCCGACGTAGTCCGGCGGCGTGATGATCGTCGCCTTGACGAACGGTTCTTCGATCGTGTCGATGAGATTGCTCGCCGGCAGCTTCGACGGATTGTCGATCATCTCGACGGTACCGTCGGTGCGCGTTACGCGGAACACGACCGACGGCGACGTTGCGATCAGATCGAGATTGAAATCGCGTTCGAGACGCTCTTGCACGATCTCCATGTGCAACAGTCCCAAGAAGCCGCAGCGGAACCCGAAGCCGAGCGCAACCGACGTTTCCGGTTCGTACGAAAGCGCGGCGTCGTTGAGTTTCATCTTGTCGAGCGCGTCGCGCAGGTCTTCGTACTCGGCGCCTTCGTTCGGATAGAGGCCGCAGATACACCATCGGCACGGCCTTGCGGTAGCCCGCAAGCGGCACGTGCGCCGGATTGTTCGCTTCGGTCAGCGTGTCGCCGACGTCGATGTCGCCGAGCGACTTGATGTTCGCGATGACGTAGCCGACGCTGCCCATCGACGAGCTTTTTCGCCGGCCGCATCTGCGGACTGAAGACGCCGACTTCGGTGCACTCGTACACGCGCTGGTGCGCCATCGACATGAATCGGCTGCCGGCCTTCAGCTCGCCGTCGACGACGCGCACGTACGAAACGACGCCGCGATACGGATCGAACTGCGCGTTGAACACGAGGGCGCGCAGATGATCGCTGTGGCCCTTCGGCGGCGGAATGCGCGTGACGATCGCTTCGAGGATATCTTCGATGCCGATGCCGTTCTTGGCGCTCGCGAGAATGCACTCGCTCTTCTCGATGATGAGCAGCTCTTCGACTTCGCCCATCACGCGCTCGGGATCGGCGGCCGGCAAGATCGATCTTGTTGATCACCGGAATGATCGTCAGATCGTGCTCGACGGCGAGATGGTAGTTCGCCAGCGTTTGCGCTTCGATGCCTTGCGCCGCGTCGATGATGAGCAGCGCGCCTTCGCACGCCGCGAGCGACCGCGAGACTTCATACGAGAAGTCGACGTGTCCCGGCGTGTCGATGAGATTCAGCTCGTACGTCTGGCCGTCTTTCGCGCGATAGCTGCAGCGTGACGGGATGCATGCGAATCGTGATGCCGCGTTCGCGCTCCAGGTCCATCGCATCGAGCGCCTGCTCTTCCAGATCGCGCGATTCGACGGTCTTGGTAAGCTCGAGCAGACGGTCGGAAAGCGTCGTCTTGCCGTGATCGATGTGCGCGATGATGCAGAAGTTGCGAACGTTCGGTCGCAACTTCGATGCGGTGCGGATTCTCGGCTTTGATGATCACTCAAGATTCGATTAGTAGGGGAAGCAAGCGCCGGATGCCGCTCTGATCACGAGCGGAACGATGAGGTAGTTCAACACGAGGATCAGCGACGAGAAACGACGAGATCCAAACCGCCGAGCGGCGGAATGATCCGGCGGAGCGGCATCGAGCACGGGTTCGACGAGCATCGCGATGTATCGTACCCAGTGGCCGCGCAGATCCGGAATCCACGACAAAATCGCGTAGATCAACAGAATGATCGAATAGACGCGGAGCGATCCAGACGACCGCGAGGTCGAGTTGGCAAAGTAATCCATTCACGGTGCGTCCGCTGTTCTACGGAAGCGACGCTAGGACATTTGACGGCACGCCGTCAGATACGGCGTCGGATCGATCGGGCGATCCATTGTACATGACCTGATAGTGCAGGTGCGGTCCCGTCGCAGAAGCCGGTCGCGCCTACCGCCGCGATGAATTGCCCTTTATAGACGTGCTGGCCGACTTTGCACGTCGACGCGCGAGAGATGCGCGTACCACGTGTGGTAGCCGTTGCCGTGATCGATATCGACTTTGATGCCGTAACCGCCGTCGTATCCGGTAGCAACGACCGTTCCGGCGGCAGCCGCGCGGACCGTTTCGCCGTAATCGGCGCCAAGATCGACGCCCTGATGAAATTCCGTGTCCGGGTACGTGCGGTAGCAGAAGCAACCGACAATCGCCGCACCATCGACCGGATCGATCGACGGAATCGCCGCAATCATCTGCGCGCGGGCCAAATCGCGCAGATGCCGCAAATTCAGCACGTGCATCGCGAGGCGCTTGATCGTTTCGGATTCTTGCGTCGTCACGCTCGAGGCGGCCGCAAGCGCCGCGACGCGGGCCTGCACTGCCGGCAAGGACGGTCCTCCGCGCACCCACGACGTCTTCTGTAAATTGGGCTTCACCGGCGCCGGGGTCGGCGCGGGCGCGCCGATCAGCTGCCGGATCTCCTCGTTCTGCTTTTGAACGTGCTGCAATTCGCGGCGGAGCGCGTCGGTTTGCTTGTCGATTTGTTTCAGCGTGGCTTGCTGCGAGGCGGCTTGAGCCTGCAAGTATGACGACTTGCGAACGCGCACGCACGAGCTGAGCCGCTGCTAGAACCAGCGACCCGAAAATGACGCATGCTACGATCGCTGCAACGACAGTGATTTGACGTCGATGCACTTCGAAGCGGTGGACCGTCTCGCCCTTGTGGGGGACGATCTTCACGTAATAGCGGTCGTTGATCATGCCTTTGCCGTGCGAGCCCGTTCGATCGCCAGCAGTTCTTCTTCCGAAGCGTTAACTGCCGGCTTGTACCCCGCAACGGCCTTTCCGAACGTGCGGGTATCGGCGCGGGAGTAGATGCTCGAGATCACGACGCCGTCGCCATCCCGGTTGAGCAGGGCCATGGCATAGGAAAGTTCGGCACCGGAGTCGTCAAAGGCGTCGTACCGTACGAATCCCACGCGGGAGAGATCGGTCCGAGCCAGCGCCTTCGAGTTCGCTTACCCGCCCATCGACCCTCTCGACCGCTCGGTGGTCCTCCGCCAGCGCCGCATCGAGGCGCGCGAGCCGGTCGGCCGCGCCCGCACCGCCGCCGATCAGGTCGTCGTGGACGCCCACAAGAGACGCAGGTCCGCGCCAGCGCGGGCCGCACGACGGCGGCATGGTAAACGGCAAGCGCTACGAGGCCGCCTGCGAAAGCTGCTATCGCAGCGTAGATTGCATCGTTTGACATAAAAATGGAAACCACGACGAGGATCAGGTAATTCACGGCACCCGTAAGGGCTCGCTTACCGTTGCTACCTTCCGGTCCTGGCGGGGTTCACGAGTTTACGCCGCGTGAAGCCCAACCCCCATCATGGCCTGGCCATAGTACCACACGGGTCCGACCCGCTACTGCCGAATAAGACCCTATGCGCCGATCCGTCTCGAGCATTCTGCTCGCGTCCGTTCTTCTATTTGCCTCCGCCGGCGGGGCGAAGGCCGGTCCGGCCCAGCTTGACTGGCATGGATCTCCTTCGGCCATCGCAGCCGGATGCGCGTCGCAGCTTCAAACGTTGCAGCAACGCACGGCCCGGATCGCGGCCCCGCAAACGCCACGGACGTTCGCCGCCACGACGCTGGAACTCGAGAACGCCGTCGCCGACGCACGGGACGCGCTCGCACCGACGACGGCGCTCGCGGCGGCCGCTTCGGACCGGCAAGTCCGCGAAGCAGCTATGGAGTGTCAAACCGATTTCGATGACACTCTCGCGCAAATAAGCTCGGATGCGAAGTTGTTGAAAGCCATTGCGACGTCATCGCACCGCACCAAACCCGCCAATGCGTACGACGCCAAGCTTTCGGCGCTTTGGATCCAGCGCTTACAGCGTTCGGGCGCGATGATGACCCCGGCACGGCGCGCGGAAAGCTTGCGCCTTCAGACGGAATTGACGTCGATAGAAGGACACATCCAACAACGGCGTTCGGATTCAACCGTTGCGATTACGCTCGGCCGGCGCGAAACCAACGCCCTCCCTCCGGATCTGCTCGCGACGTGCGAGCGGCACCGCGACGGCTCGTATACCATCCCCGTAAACGAGAGCACGCGTTGGCTCTTAGAGTACGCCCAAAGCGAAGACGTGCGCCATCGTTACTGGCTTGCCGGCGCGCGCGAAGCCGAAGGCGTGATTCCGCTCCTGCAGCGCGCGATCGCCGTCGAAGACCGCCTTTCGCATTTGTACGGCTACGAATCATGGTCCGATTATCGCACCGCTCGTACCACCGGCGTAACGACGGCGCGCCTCGAGTCGTTCATGCGCACGATCGATGGAGCGCTGCAGCCGGCGGCGGATCGCGACGAGCGGTCGATGGTTGCGGCGCTCGCAGCCGACGCAAACGCGGCGCCGTCACTTAATGCTTGGGACGTTCAACGCGCCGAGGAGTTGCAGCGCGAGCGGCAGTCGGCCGGCGACGACGAGCTGCGGCGATACTTCCCGGCGCAACGTACGGTCGATGCGACGCTCGACGTTTACCACTCCCTCTTCGACGTCGCGTTCGAACGCGTCGAACCGGCGCAGGCGTGGGCGCCGGACGTGCTCGAGTATCTCGTACGCGATGCATCGACGAACGCTTCGCTGGGCACGCTTTACATCGATCTCTACGCACGGCAAGGGAAGAGCGCAGACCGGCGGTTCGTTTCCATTCTACCGGCGCGCACCATTGGCAGCGTGCGCCGGCCGCCGGTTGCGGCGATATTGTTGAACTGGCCGGCGCCGGCCGCCGGCAGCCAGTACCTGCTCTCGCACGCCGATCTCGTGACGCTGTTCCATGAAACGAGCCGCGGCATGGCCGCAATGTTCGCTATGGCTCCATACGAAACGCTCGACGGCGTTCGTGAAGATCTCGCCGAAGCGTCGTCGCAGACATTTGAAAACTACGCGTGGCAGCCGCAGGTTTTGAAGCGCCTCTCTTCCGATGCTAAAACCGGTGCCGCACTGTCCGACGATCTCATTGCGAATCTGGCCGCCACTCGTTCGCTCGACGAAGCCTACGACACCTCGCGCGTGCTCGAGCTTGCCGCGAGAGATTTGCAGGCGCACGAATCCGGGCCGCGCGTACCACTCGAAAGAGTAGCCGGCGGCGACCCGGCTTCTTTATTTTCATTTATAAGCGAAAGCGATAATGCAGCGTATGCCGCACCCTGGGCGCAGATGTATGCCGATGATTTGTTCACGGCGTTTTCCGGGAGCCCGGACGGCGACGCAACAGTCGCCCAGAAATTCCGGCAGCAAATTCTCGCACCGGCGCGAACGTACGACCCGGATGCTGAAGTCGCGCGATTCTTAGGTCGCGCGACTAAGCCCGACGCCTTCTTCCGACAACTAGGCCTGCCTCAAGCGGAGACTCACGAATGAAGCGAACCATCGCCTACGTATTGCTGGCTGCGGCCACGATACTTCCGGCATCGGCCGCGCCTGCGGCTCCCGACAACCTCGACTGGAGCATGAATGCGCAAACGATCGCATCCACGTGCTCGCAGCAGATCGCGACGCTCCAGTCGCGCGTGAACGCCGTTCTCGCGTCGCGCGCGAAGCGCACGTTCCAAAACACCGTGATCCCGCTTGAAAATGCCGAAGCGGATCTCAGCGACGCGACGGTCGTTCAGCAGTTTCTTTTCAACGTCGCTCCGGGCAAAGCGGAACGCGACGCCGCGCTCGATTGTCAAAACAAACAGTCGGCGGTGTATAACACGATTTCAGCGGATCCGAAGTTGTACGCGGCGGTAGCGGCCGCATCTAAAAGCGGCACGGCAAAATCCGTTTACGACCGGAAGCTCACCGCGCTCTGGCTGAGCGGGCTCAAGCGCTCCGGCGCCGGCCTTGCCCCCGCTCAACGAAAAGAGTACATCACGCTAGAAAACACGCTGACGAACTTGCAGAATTCGTACCAGCAGAATATCGCCGAAGACAAAACCACGGTCACGATCACCGCGGCACAAACGGCCGGCATTCCCGCCGACGTCCTTGCGAGCTACAAGAAAAACGCCGACGGCTCGTATACCGTCCCCGTGAACGAAAGCACCGGCTCGTTCTTGCGCTACGCGAGCGACGAGGCGGCGCGTAAGGCCTACTACGTCGCCTTGAACAACCGCGGCGGCCGCGCCAACGTTCAGCTGCTCGAACAAGCCATTGCGACGCGCGACCGCATCGCTCACCTGATGGGCTACTCCACGTGGGCAGCCTACGTCCTCGACGATCGCATGGCCGGCAATCCGCAACGGGTGGAGTCGTTCCTCGACAATCTCGACAAAACGATCATGCCGAAGGCAAAAGCCGACATCGAGGAGCTGCGCCAACTCAAAGTCGCTGAGACCAAAGATCCGCAGGCACAGCTGGATCCGTGGGACGTATCGCGTTATCAGTATCAGCTGCAGATCGCGAAGTATTCGGTGGACACCAACGCCGTGCGTCAGTACTTCCCGGTGCAGCATACGATCGATTCCGTGCTGGACATCTATCACACGCTCTTGGGCGTGAACTTTACGCGCGTCACGCAGACCGACGCTTGGGTTCCCGACGTCCTCGAGTATCGCGTCACGGATACCAAGACCGGGAAGCTGCTTGGCTTTACGTACTTCGATCTCTATCCGCGTGAAGGCAAGTACGAGCACTTCGCAAACTGGCCGCTCGTTCCGTATCGCCTCACCGCAAACAAGGAACGAGTGCCGGTTGCGGCCATCGTCGGCAACTGGCCGAAGCCCGGCGCAGGGCAGCCTGCGCTGCTTGGGCACGACGACGTCGTAACGTTCTTCCATGAATTCGGACACAACATGGCCGCGCTGCTTGCGACTGCGCCGTACGAAACGCTCTCGTCGGGTTTCCGTCAGGACTTCGTCGAGGCGCCTTCCCAAATGCTCGAAAACTTCGTATGGCAGCCGTCCATCCTGAAGAAAATCAGCTCGAACTGGAAAACCGGCGCACCGCTGCCGGACGAGTTGATTTCGAAAATGATCGCCGCACGGTACGTGGACTACGCCTACTTCACTACGCGCCAGATCATGCTCGCCGACGTGGACATGCGCTACCACACGATGGGACCGAAGGTGGACACAACTGCCGTCTGGGAGACGACCGCCAAAGAAGTCTCGCCGATGCCGATGTATCCCGGAATCATTCCGCAAGCGGCCTTCGGCCATCTGATGGCCGGCTACGACGCCGGCTACTACGGCTATCTCTGGTCCAAGGTGTATGCTCAGGACATGTTCACGGCGTTCCTGAACGGCGGCCTGGAGAACCCGGCCGTCGGCATGCGCTATCGCAACGACATTCTTGCGCCGGCGCGCACGTACGAGCCCGACGCGGAAGTCGCCAAGTTTCTCGGGCGGCCGATGAGTCCGCAAGCCTTCTATAACGAGTTCAAATGATGTTGCTCGCCGCCGCAACGCTCGCCATGCAACTCTTCACTTCGACTTTCAAATCGGACACGACCGTTCCAACGAGCATGGTCGCGAAGGATTGCGGCGGCGAAAACATCTCTCCGGAATTGCATTGGAAAAACGCGCCGGCAGGCACGAAGAGTTTTGCGCTGATCGTGCACGATCCGGACGCGCCGCGTCCCGGCGGATTCGATCACTGGGTCTTCTACGGAATTCCCGCCTCGAAAACGCAGCTTGCCGCCGGCGAATCGATTCCGGCGAAAAATTCCGGAACGAACGGAACGGGGAACGCGGGCTACTACGGCCCGTGTCCCCCGCCCGGCAAGACGCACCATTACATTTTCACACTCTACGCGCTCGACGTCCCCGCGATCGATGCGCCGAAACCGTTGAGCGCCGGCGAGCTAAAAGCGCGCATCGAGCGCCACGTGCTCGCGACGGCGACGCTCACCGGCCTCTACGCTACTTCTGCTCCGTAAAACCGGAGGGAATCTCGAAAAGCGGATCCGCCTGGCCCTGCGAAAGCCACGCCAGGTTTCCGCGTTCCAGCAGCGTGCTGAACGGCTTGTTCGATTGAGCCTGTTTCGCATTCCCTCCGCTGGTTATCGTCATCAGCGTGTACATCTCCAGCAAGTCCGCTTGCGAGCCGGGAATATTTGCGGAGGCGCCGCCCTTCACGTGTAACGTGGGCTTGCAGCCGCCGCCATGCCGTTCTATGTCCACCGGAGCCGATGGCACGTACTTCGGCGTCGCGAGCGGGCAGTACGCGGCCGGCCGTTTGATTCCGGAAACATAGGAAACGAAAGATGCTTTTACGTCGCCGTTCCGGCACGAGCCGGTCGCGTTCGTCATTGCCATCTCGAAGGACCCTTGGGATCCCGTCGTTCTTACGCCGGAGAGATTCTTCGCTCCGAGATTGCTCGTCGTAGACGTCAACGTTAGATCGACCGTCCCCGGCTGCGGCGTTGCGGTCTCCGCCTTGGCCGGCGCTTCAGGCTGTCCGGGCGTAGTCGGACACCCTTTCGGCGTGGTATCGCTCACGCGATACGTCTTCTTTGCGAGGTCGAGCGAAATGAACTGGTGCTGCCGGCATTTTGAAATCGTAGCCGTTTGCTCCAGCGGATCGTCTTCCCGCACCCAATTATTTGCCGTGTAATACGTGTAGCGAACGACGTGGCCGTTGCGTAAGGCGTTCACGAGCTTCGCGGCTTCCGCAGCCGAACTGCCGATCATATTTTGCGCCATCTGTGTCGCCGCATTGTCAAGGAGCTCGCTGACGGCGCTTTCAGCTAAAGACTCGCCGATATTTTTTCCGGTAACCACGTTCTGGAGCGTGCTGCCCAGCACGTTGCCCAAGCCGTGCTTCTTCGGCGCCGGCGAGTTCATCGCGGTAGCACTGCTTGGGTTCATAGCCAGCTGGTAATCGGCTTGAAAGGATCCGGGCGGCGGCGGCGTCGCCGGATCCAGCACCACGCGCGAAATTTCGTCGTATTGAATGGCGGCCGGCGGTTGGACGCTCTTCGGCGCGGCAGAAGTCTTACATGCGGTCATCGCTACTGCGGCAGTAACGACGGCGCATGCGACGCTGCCCATCAAGGCAAAACGTTTCATGGATGTCTTCCTCCGAGTTGCAACCTATGCCGCCGGAGTGCGCCATCGCGACGGCGAACGCCTTGCGTGCCATGCAGGATGTTCGGATCAAAGCTCGCGAGAACGGGCCCTATCTCGTCACCGGCCGTGTGACCCTTGTCGATGCCGAAGGGAACGAGTACGCCATCGAAGGCGAGAACTACGCCCTCTGCCGTTGCGGACAATCGTCCACGAAACCGTTCTGCGACGGCACCCACCGCACGAACGGGTTCTCCGCGCCGGAACGCGCCCCGAAACAGGAGCAATAAATGCCGTCTTACGTACGCGCCGGTTCGTTACCGCACAAACGCCACATTCAGTTTCGCCGTCCCGACGGCGGGCTCTATGCCGAGGAACTTTTCTCGACCAAAGGCTTCGAGAGCGTTTACTCGTTGCTCTACCACTTGCGGCCGCCGACGGCGACGCTGGAGGTGCGCGCGTGGGACCGTGCTGCAACGCATTTCATACCTAACGATCCGCTCCGCAACCGGCATTTCAAAACGGCTGCGGTCAAGATCGGCGGCGATGCGATTTCTTCGCGAAAGCCGATGCTCGGCAATAGCGACATCGTCCTTTCCGTCGCGCAAGCCGATAAGCCGATGGAGTATTGGTATCGCAACACCGGCGGCGACGAACTGCTCTTCATTCATCACGGCGACGGCGTCGTCGAGACGCCGTTCGGCGACCTCGCGTACCGCGAACACGACTACCTCGTAGTCCCAACGGGGACGACGTATCGCGTCCTTCCGTCGTCGCCGACGCGCATGCTCGTGCACGAGTCGACCGGCATGGTGAAAATTCCGCGCAAATACCGCAACGAATTCGGACAGCTGGAAGAGCACGCCCCATACTACGAACGCGACTTCCGCGCGCCGCTCTTGAAAGACCCCGTCGATGCGGTGGGCGAGTACGAAGTGCGCGTGAGCAACGCCGGCCGCAATGCGATCTACATCGTGCAGAACCACCCGTGCGACGTCGTCGGCTGGGACGGCTACTGCTATCCGTACGCGTTCAATCTCTCCGAATTCATGCCGATCACCGGCAAACTCCATCAGCCGCCGCCGGCGCACGCGACGTTCGAAGCCCCCGGCGCCGCGTTCTGCGCCTTTGTGCCGCGGTTATTCGATTACCACCCGCTCGCGATTCCCGTTCCGTACAACCACTCGAGCGTCGATTGCGACGAAGTGTTGTACTACGTGAGCGGCAATTTCATGAGCCGGCGCGGCGTCGAGGAAGGTTCGATCACGTTGCACGCCGCCGGCGCGCCGCACGGTCCGCAGCCGGGCGCGGTCGAAGCGAGTTTGGGCAAGACGTCGACGGACGAAATCGCGGTGATGGTCGATACGTTCAAACCGCTGCACTTGGCGCAGAATGCGCTCGAAGTCGAAGACGAAGCGTATTACCGCTCGTGGATCGAGATGCCGGCTCACGCGTGAGCGTCACAGTGGCGCTCTAAGGTCGATTACTTAGCGGGCGCGATCGTGCCGCGCGCGGTGCCGAAGCCGACGCGGGTCTCGCCTTCGCCGCACCAGCCGCGCAGCGTCACTTCGTCGCCATCTTGCAGAAACGACCGCTCTTCTCCGCCGGGAAGCACGATCGGGCGGGCGCCGTTCCACGTCATTTCGATGAAACTGCCGAGACTGTCGGGAGTTGGTCCGCTGATCGTTCCTGACGCATATAGATCGCCGGGACGCGTTGCCGTGCCGTTGACGGTAACGTGCGCCAGCTGCTGCGCGGCGTTCCAATACATGTCTTTGAAAGACGTCCGTGAAACCGTCGCCGGCGCAACGCCGCCATCGCGCATCTTTTTCGTTTGCAAATCGACGGCAAGGTCGATGGCGAATCCCCATGGTTCTTCCGTTCGCAGATACTCGAGCGGCGCGGGATCTTGTTTCGGTCCTAAAATGCGGTACGGTTCCAGCGCTTCCAACGTAACGACCCATGGCGAGATCGTCGTCGCAAACGATTTGCCGAGAAACGGCCCGAGCGGCTGATACTCCCACGCTTGAATGTCGCGAGCGCTCCAATCGTTCACGAGCACCATTCCGAAAATATGCTCGCGAGCGCGAGACGCGGGAATCGACTCGCCCATCCGGTTGCCGGGCCCCGTGATGAAACCCATCTCCAGTTCGATGTCCAGCCGCACGCTCGGACCAAAGACCGGCGCGTCCGCATCGGGTGGTTTGCGCTGGCCTTTCGGGCGAACGACGGGCGTTCCGTCGACGACGATGGTACTCGAGCGGCCATGGTAGCCGATCGGAAGCCATCGCCAATTCGGAAGCAGCGGTTCGGCTTGCGGCCGGAAGAGCTTTCCGAGATTCGATGCGTGTTCGAGCGAAGAATAGAAATCAACGTAATCGCCGACGTCCATCGGTACCGCCATCTGCGCGCCGCTTTGCTCCACGAAGAGCCTGCTCTCGTTGAGCTTGCGCAACGCCGGATCGCCGCCTTCGCTCAAGAGATCCACGAGCCGGGCGCGAAGCGACGACCACACCGCGCGTCCCGCGTCCAAAAGTGGATTGAGCACGGGAGCCTGTAACATGTCGCGCTTGCAAATGCCGTCGAACAAGCCCGTTTCCGCAGCCTCGTGCAAATCCAGAATGCGATCGCCGATCGCAACGCCAAGATGCGCGCGGCCCTCGCGGCGGAAGGCGCCATAGGGCAAGTTGTAGATCGTGAAGTCGCTGCCGGGCTTCACCGCAATCCAAGAAGTTCTGCGCATGTCCTTATTTCGGAAGAATGTCGAGCGCGACGAGATCGTCGACGGGGTCGGAGAAACTGCAACTACCATACGCGACGAAGGCGTGCTCGCGCGCCGCAGCGATCTCTGCGACGTTTGCGATTCGGTCGCGCCACGCGAAACCTTGGTCGCCGAACTGAAATGCCGAAGGGGTTTGCTCCGCGAGCACCTCGCGCAGCACTGCCTCATCGGCACTGCGAGCAAAGATCGATGCCGCTAGCAAATTCAAGAAGCCGTGCATCAGGAATCCGGTCGCATTGTCCCGGTGGCGAATCGGATGATGCAAACCGGCGGTCGCTTTGAACGGAACGTTCTCCGACGCGGCCGCGGAGAGGAAAGCCGCAACTTCTTCTTCGCTCGGGAACGCTTCCATCACGACGCCGCCGCAGCGGATCTTTGCGCCCAGGCGATAGCGCGCAAGCGCATGAAACGCGCCGGGGAGTAACTCCGCGTAGCGATCGTCGCGCGGAATCTCTACGTAGATCGGAAGACTGCGAAGATTCGAGCGTTCCGCGAGCATCGCGCATTGGCCGATCGCAGCATCGTACGTTTCCCGCTTCGTTGAGAGCCGTGGCAACGGCACCTCCAGCGCTTCGATGCGCGCTCCGGCGGAACGGCGCGCGCCGACGTCGGTGAAAACGGCATGCGCCGAATTGAACCACGTATGCGGATCCGCATGCGCGTCGACAATCACCGAGAGCGCGATGTCCCCGTGGCCGGCGCCGGCGTGAAGCTCTTTCAGCCGCGAAGCCGGCACGATGAAGCGCCCGAGCATCCACGCGTAGCCGCCGTCGCGCGCATTTGTATACTCGTCGAGAGCGGGTCGCATCTCGAGTTTCGCCGGCGGAAACAATCCCGCGTAATCGACCAACGCAGAGAGAGCCGTGCGGACTGAGGGCAATAAGGTGGAAGCGCTCACAAGAGCCGTCTTTCCGGACGCGTCCACGACGTTCATGCCGGCGCGAGGGCGTCTTCGGGCACGTCGATCGCCCGCAGCGCGGCGCGCGCCAAATCGAGCGCTCCTTCGGCTTCGGGTGAAAGCGCCTCGCTCGCGCCCGCCGCGCGCAACACGGCAACGTCAGCACTCGTAACCGCGCGCGCCACGGTCGCTATGCCGCGGCCTTCCAAACGCTTCACTACGGCGGCGTTTACGTGCGTGTCGGGAACGGTTGTTACGACCAATTGCGTATGCGGACCAATGGCGGAATCGAGCACGAGCGGGTCGCTGCCGTCGGCGGCAATCGTTTTTACACCGGACGCGCGCGCCAGCTCGCATTTTCGTGCGTCGATTTCTATGACGAGTACCGAACGCTGCGCGCGCAACAGGAGCTGCGCTGTCACTTCCCCTACGCGACCGTACCCGATGATGACCGCATCCGCGCTTCCCTCTGCAGCGGAAAGTCTTGCCGGTTCGTCCTTTCTTTCGTCGATGCGTCCGCGCAGCGCCGGGGATGCGCCCGCCGAAACGACGATCGTCACGAACGTCGTGCCGACGACGATGGCAAACTCCGTTGACGATAATCGCGATGCGCCTAGCGCGGCGCTCGCCAACACCATGTTGAACTCGCCGAGCGGCACCATCGAGCAGGCGAGCGCCACGGCCGCGCTTAGCCGCAGATGCACGTAGCGGCCCGCAAGCGTCCACAGCGCTGCGCGTGTCACGATGAGCACGATTGCCGCCGCGACGATCGCGCCCCAGGAACTTCCGACGGCGCGCACGTCCAAAAGCATCCCGAGCGACACGAAAAACAGCATCACGAAAAGCTCGCGAAACGGCGCTACGATCGCGTGCGCCGTTCGGCTTCCGGCAGCCTCCGAAATGACCGCGCCGGCGAGAAACGCGCCGAACTCGAGCGATAGCCCGGCAAAGTGTCCGAGCCATGCGGCGGCAAGCGCGAGGGCGATGAAACATGGAATGAGGAGCTCCGCCGGCACGCGCACGATGGCTGCGCGCACCACGCGCTGCAGCACCGTAGCCCCGATGACGAGCGCCAGCCCAACAAAGGTGACGCCTTTTAACAGCGCGATCCCGAGACCCGCGACGGTCAATGCCTCCTTCGGTGCAGAGACGAGCACGAGCGCCACGACGGCAAGCAGATCTTGGCTCACAAGCAGCGTCACGGCGATGCGCCCGAGCGGTCCGCCCGCCACGCCCATGGCGCGAAGCAACGCAATGCCGATCGCCGTACTGGAGAGCGGAACTACCAAGCCGAACGTGATTGGGTGCACGGCGCCGAGCGCCGTGGCGAGTAGCCACGACACGCCGCCGATCGCCGCCATCACGGCGACGTTTGCAATCAGCGCTTTCGCGCCGATCTCCCGTAATTCGCGCGGCGAGAAATCCAGGCCCAGCGTAAAGACCAAGAAGATCAGCCCGACTTCGCCGAGCCCCGACAGGCTCGCCGTATCGGCGACGTAGCCGCCCGTAAACGGGCCGATCAGCAGTCCCGCGAGCAGATAGCCGGCAACGGGTGGAATGCGAATTGCCCGCATTGCAATGCCGCCGGCGGCGCCGGTCACGGTTGCCATCGTCACATCGGCGACGAGCCTCGTTGCAGCGTCCATGCCCGGCCATTCAACAGGGCACCCCCGGACGCTTCGCCAAGCCTTCGGCCATGAGCACAATGACCGAGGCACGCAGCAATCCGCTCGCGCGGATCGACTGGGACTACGTCGAGTTTTACGTCGGCAACGCCAAACAGGCGGCGCACTATTATATGTCCGCGTTTGGCTTCGACCAAGTCGCCTATGCGGGCCCGGAAACGGGCGTCAAGAACCGCGTTAGCTACGTGCTCGAGCAGAACAAGCTCCGCTTCGTGCTCACGGCGAGCCTGGTTCCGGACGACGAGATCAGCCGGCACGTCATACTTCACGGCGACGGCGTGAAAGATATCGCCATTCTCGTTGACGACGCAAAAGCGGCCTACGACATGGCAATTGCGGGCGGCGCAAAGTCGGTCATGGCTCCCACGGAACAAAAAGACGAGCACGGACGCGTACTCAAAGCGACGATCGCCACCTACGGCGAGACGGTGCATTCGTTCATTCAACGCGACGGCTACAAGGGCGTGTTCATGCCCGGCTACGTCGAGGAGCGCAAGTCGATTCCGGGCAGCAACAAGCCCGAACTGCAGTTCATCGACCATTGCGTCGGCAACGTCGGCTGGGGCGAGATGGACGCGTGGGGCGACTTCTACGCGAAGGTCTTCGGCTTCTCGCAGCTCGTCTCGTTCGACGACAAAGACATCTCCACCGAATACACGGCGCTCAAGTCCAAAGTGATGACGGATCCGCGCCACCAGGTGAAGTTTCCGATCAACGAGCCCGCCGAAGGGAAGAAGAAATCGCAGATCGAGGAGTACCTCGACTTTTATCGCGGCGCCGGCGTCCAGCATATTGCAATTCGCACCGACGACATCGTCGCGACGATCGATGCGCTGCGCTATAACGGCGTCGAGTTCCTCGACACGCCGGACTCGTACTACGACATGCTCGAAGAGCGCGTCGGGAAGATCGACGAGGCGCTAGACGTTCTGCGCCGGCAACGCATCCTCGTAGACCGCGACGATCTCGGCTACATGCTGCAGATCTTCACGAAGCCGCTTCAAGACCGGCCGACGGTATTTTTCGAAATCATTCAGCGTAAGGGCAGCCTGTCGTTCGGCAAAGGCAACTTCAAAGCGCTATTCGTTTCGATCGAAAAAGAGCAAGAAAAACGCGGCACGCTCTAAATGACCTCGACTCTTCTCCCCTCATCACCGACGATCGACGCGGTGATGCTGGAAGCGCGGGCTTCTGCGCTTTCGAAACGGTCGATCAAGAATGAAGCGAAGCTTGCGGGCATATCGCTAACGATCCGCTGCATCGACCTTACGACGCTCGAAGGCAAAGATTCCGAAGGGCGCGTGCGCTCGCTGTGTGCGAAAGCGATCGCGCCGAGGCCGTCATGGCCCGGCGTCCCGAGCGTTGCGGCCGTCTGCGTTTATCCGAACCTCGTTAGCGTGGCGAAGGAAGCGCTCCGCGGATCTAGCGTAAAAGTAGCGTCGGTGGCCACCGCTTTTCCGAGTGGCCTGTCGAATCTCGAAGTCAAGCTCGCGGACACTGCCGCGGCAATTGCTTCGGGAGCCGACGAAATCGACATGGTCATCGACCGCGGCGCATTTCTTGCAAGGCCGCGAAAGCACCATTTTCGATGAAATCGTCGCAGTGAAAAAACTCTGCGGCGACAACATCCATCTAAAAGTCATTCTAGAAACCGGCGAACTCTGCACGTACGACAACATCCGCCGCGCGAGCGACCTCGCACTCGAAGCAGGCGCCGACGTCATCAAGACGTCCACCGGAAAAGTCGGCACGAACGCAACGTTTCCGACCGCGCTCGTGATGTGCGAAGCGTTGCGAGACTTCTACGCGCCGCACCGGTCAACGGCGCGGCTTGAAAGTCGCGGGCGGCGTTCGTACGACGAAACAAGCGCTGACGTACCTTGTCATCGTCAAAGAAACGCTCGGCGATGCGTGGCTAAACCCCGACCTCTTCCGCATCGGGGCAAGCTCGCTGCTCGACGACCTGTTGATGCAGCTCGAGAAGCAGGCGACGGGACATTACGCGGGCGCCGATTACATTCCAAAGGATTAAGGCAGAACTCCATGGCCATTTTCGATTACGCTCCGGCTCCGGAAAGCGTCCGACCGCGCATTCGAGAGCAGTACGGACTCTTCATCGAGGGGCAGTGGAGCGCGCCCGCGGATTCAGACTACTTCGACACCGTCAATCCGGCAACTGAGGAGCGTCTTGCCCGCGTCGCCCAGGCGAGCGCAGCCGACGTCGATCGTGCCGTGCGCTCGGCGCGCCGCGCGTACGACAAATACTGGCGCAAACTCAAACCGGCCGATCGCGCGAAGTACATCTACCGCATCGCTCGCGCAATTACCGAGCGCGGACGCGAGCTGGCAGTGCTGGAAACGCTCAACGGCGGCAAGCCGATCAAAGAATCGCGCGACTTCGACATCCCGACGTCGGCCGCGCACTTCTTCTACTACGCCGGCTGGGCCGACAAGCTCGAATGGGCTTTACGCTCCGGCGAAGCGCCGAATCCGATCGGCGTTTGCGGACAGATCGTTCCGTGGAACTTTCCGCTGCTCATGGCCGCGTGGAAGATCGCGCCGGCACTCGCATGCGGCAATACCGTCGTCTTAAAACCCGCGGAAACCACGCCGCTCACCGCTCTCGCCCTCGCGCAGATCATTCAAGAAGCCGATCTTCCGCCGGGCGTCGTGAACGTCGTAACCGGCGACGGACGCACGGGCGCTGCCCTGGTCGAACACGAGGACGTGGATAAGATCGCCTTCACCGGATCGACCGAAGTCGGCAAGGTCATCGCGCGCAAAGTCGCCGGATCGCGCAAGCGGCTCACGCTGGAGCTCGGCGGGAAAGCCGCGCACATCCTCTTCGCCGATGCGCCGATGGATCAAGCGATCGAAGGCGTCGTAAACGGCATCTACTTTAACCAGGGGCACGTGTGTTGTGCCGGGTCGCGCCTTTTGGTGGAAGAGCGCGTGCACGACGAAGTCGTGGTCCGCCTTACCGAACGCCTCCAAACGTTGCGCTTGGGCGATCCGATGGACAAGAACACGGACATCGGCGCGATCAACTCGCGCGAGCAGCTCGACCGCATTCAAGAACTCGTCGCAAGCGGCGTCGAGCAAGGCGCCGTGTTGGTGCAGCAGCAGTGCGAACTTCCCGGAACAAGGTTTCTTCTTTCCGGCGTCGTTCTTCACCAACGTGCACCAGTCGCATCGAATCGCTCGCGAGGAAATCTTCGGCCCCGTGCTTTCGATCCTCACGTTCCGCACGCCCGACGAAGCCGTCGAAAAAGCGAACAACACGCCGTACGGGCTTTCGGCCGGAATTTGGACCGACAAGGGCAGTAAGAACATGTGGGTAGCGCAGCAACTGCGCGCCGGCGTCGTTTGGTGCAATACGTTCAATCAATTCGACCCGAGCTCGCCCTTCGGCGGATATCGTGAGTCTGGATTCGGACGCGAAGGCGGCGTTCACGGACTCTACGAGTACCTGGCGCATTAACTCTCGATGTTAGAAGAACGCGATCTTCAGCTCCTCAACGATCTGCTATCGCGTTCGCCGCTGGCGGTCGTCGCGTGGGATTCGGAGTTTCGCATCTCCTACTGGTCGACGCGCGCTGAGAGCATGTTTGGCTACAGCGCTGCCGACGTCATCGGGAAGACCGTCACCAATTTGTCGCTGGTGCCCGCCGAGGATCTCGAGAGCGTCGTAGACGTTCAGCGGCGCATCGAAGAGTTCGACAACGTTCACTCGGTCGTCAACGTCAATAAGAACATCCGGGCAGACGGCGAGGTGCGTACGTGCCGTTGGACGATCTTCGCAGTGCAGGACGACGACCGCTACCACGTGCTCTCGTACGCGGACGACATCACCGACGCCGTCGAAGCCCAGAGCGCCATTGCCGACACGGAAGAGCGGTTTCGCTCGCTCTTCGAATACAACCCGGACGTTACGATGATCTTCTCGCCCGACGGCCGGATCGTCGACGTGAATCACGCCGTGACGCGCTTTGGACCGGTTCCACGCGAGCAGATCATCGGCATGCACTTCAGCGCGTTCATCGAGGCCGAAGACGTCCCTAAACACGAGATGTACTTGCAGCGCGCGCTGGCCGGAGAGACGATCTTTTACACGGCGCGCGTCCACACGTTGGAAGGCCGCCCGCTTGAGGTGAGCATCACGACGGTGCCCGTACACCGGCGGCGGAAAGATCGACGGGGCTTTCTCGATCATCAGGGATGAAACGGAGCAGCGCGAAGCCGCCGCGCGAATCGCCGATCAGGAACGCGAACTGGCCGATAGCGAAGCGCGCTTGCGTTCGCTTTTCGAACACAATCCGGACGGCGTGCTTGCCCTTGCGCCGGATCGCCGGATCACCGACGTGAACGCAGCTACGCTGAACCTCGGAAATTTTCCGCGCGAAGCCGTGGTCGGCGAGTATTTCCACCGCTTTCTGCCGGCGCACGAGCAAGAACGCACGGAAGCGTTGTTTCAGCGAGCGTTGAACGGCGAACCCGTCGCCTTCACCCTGCAATCGTTCAAGATCGACGGCACGCCACTTGAACTCGACGCCACGCTCCTTCCGCAGTACTCATCGGGCAAGGTCGTCGGCGTCTATGCGATCTTGCAAGACATCACGGAACGGCGCTCGGCCGAACGCCACGCTACGATGCAGAGCGAGCGGATACGCAACCTGTATTTTATCTCCACCAGCGGCGATTATCCCGATGCGCGCATGCACGCGTCCTTGCAAATGGGCTGCAGTGCCTTCGGGCTGACGTGCGGCGCTGTAGTCGAGATTGCCGACGGCGCGCCCCGCGTCGATTCGGTGCACCGCGATCCGAACGCCGCGCGCGTTTCGGACGAAGAGCTGACGGCGTTGGCTAGGGCGGTTACCGCGGCGCCTGACGCAACGGCGCCGATTCCTTTGGAAAACGGCGTTGCAATGCGGTTGGAAGTGGGCGGCGAGTTTTACGGCGCGCTCGTCTTTGCTACCGCCGAGCCGGGCGCGTGGAATTTCTCGAGCACCGACGCCGATTTGCTCGGGTTGATTGCGACGCTGATCGCCGGCACCATCGACCGCAGCCGGCAACGCGCGCGTTTGCGGGCAATGGCGTATTACGACGCCCTGAGCGGTTTGCCGAACCGTGCTTTCTTAAGCGAAAAACTGCGGGACGCCATCGAAGTCGCTCAGTCGCGGATGACGCGTGCTGCATTGCTTTTCCTTGATCTGGACCGTTTCAAAGACGTGAACGATACGCTCGGACACGCGCGCGGCGACCGGCTTCTACAGATGGTGGCGTTGCGTCTGATTAAGGAACTCGGCGAACGTGCGACGATCGCCCGCATGGGCGGTGACGAATTCGTCGTGTTGCTCACCGATTGCCGCGACGCCGAAGAGGTGCGCGAGGTTGCGGACCGCATCATCGGTGCGATCAGCGAGCCGTTTCCGCTGGACGAATACGAACAGTATATCTCGGCGAGCATCGGCATCTCGGTCTATCCGGAGGATGGCCGAGACGATCAAACGCTCATCAAGAACGCCGATATCGCGATGTACCGCGCGAAAGAACGCGGACGCAACGGATACTACTTCTACAATCCGACGCTCGAAGCGCCGATTCACATGCGCCTGTCGCAAGAGAAACTGCTCCGGCGCGCACTCGAGCTCAACGAATTCGTCGTCTTCTATCAGCCGCAGATCGACCTGCGAACCGGCACGGTGGTGAGCGTCGAGGCGCTCGTGCGCTGGAATCACCCGAAGAGCGGTCTGATCCAGCCTGGTCATTTCATACCTAGCGCAGAGATTTCCGGACTGATCGTCCCGCTAGGCGATTGGGTTTTGGAGACGGCCGCCAAGCAAATCCGGCGCTGGAGCGACACGCTCGCGCCGCTGCGGCTTGCGGTAAATCTTTCCGGGCGGCAATTCCACCAGCGCGATCTGCGCCGGCGCGTGCTGAAAGCGCTCGAGGATGCAAATCTCGATCCGTCGCGCCTCGAAGTAGAAATCACCGAAAGCGTCGCAATGTCGGACGCGGCGCAAACCGTAAGCATCGTGCGCGAGCTCAAAGCAGCCGGCATTCGCACGGCCGTCGACGACTTCGGAACGGGGTATTCATCGCTTGCGTACTTGCGCCGCTTTGCGCTGGACGTGCTGAAGATCGACGGCTCGTTCGTCAAGGGCATAGGCCTGGAAGCGTTCGACGAGACGATCGTCAAGACGGTCATCGGCATGGCGCATAGCTTGGGGCTCGAAGTGGTGGCGGAAGGCGTGGAAACTCCCGCCCAGCTCGCCTTCCTCGAAGACAACCGCTGCGACATCGTCCAGGGTTATGCGATATCGCAGCCGCTGCCGGCGCCGGAGTTCGAAAAGTTCATGCAGCGCCGCCGGGAGGCAAACGCCGCTTCGGGGTAACCTAAACTATGATCGCATCGACGAAGCCCTCGCTCGACCGCAGTCACCTCATTGACTGGTATCGACGCAACCGAGAGCGTTCGGCTCAGCTCTTCGGACTGATCGACGACGCCGCGTTCGGAGCGCGTCCCATTCCGCTTCGTCATCCCTTCATATTCTACGAAGGCCATCTTCCCGCGTTCAGTTTTTTAACGCTAAACGAACGCGGCCTGAACGAGACGCCGGTAAACGCGCAACTCGAAAAACTTTTCGAACGCGGAATCGATCCGGCTTCGCCGGAAGCCGCGGCGCAACTGACACGCAGTTCGTGGCCGTCACGCGAAGAGGTCGAACGCTTTGCGCGCGAGTGCGACGAACGGGTGGAAGCCGCGTTTGCAAACGCGGCTATCGTCGATTCGTCGGTGCCGCGCCTCGTGCGAGGTCAAGCGGCGTATACGATTCTCGAGCACGAGCAGATGCATCACGAAACGCTGCTTTATATCATTCACCAGCTCGACTACGCGCAAAAAGGACGCATCGCGCAGGAGCATCACGACCATCCGGTTGCGCCCAATCCACTTCGCCCGGTCGACGCCGGCATTGCAACGCTCGGCGCCGATCCCGAAGAGATTCCGTTCGGCTGGGACAACGAGTTCGGCCGCCACGAAGTCCACGTTCCCGCGTTTAACATTCAACAGTTCCCGGTGACCAACGGCGAGTGGCTCGCGTTCGTTCGCGACGGTGGACCCGTGCCTCAGTTCTGGGTGCGCCGCGACGGCGAGTTCTTCTTACGCGGCGTTTTCGAGGAGCTGCCGCTCCCGCTCTCGTGGCCCGTTTACGTGACGCACCAGCAAGCGCGCGCATACGCGCAGTGGGCGGAAATGCGACTGCCCACCGAAGCAGAGTTCCATCGCGCGGCGTACGGAACGCCCAACGGCACCGAGCGTCCGTTCCCGTGGGGCGCAGACGCGCCGCACGCGCTGCACGGCAACTTCGATTTCGAGCGGTTCGACGCCGAACCCGTAGACGCGCACCCGGCCGGCGCGAGCGCGTGGGGGATCTACGACCTCATCGGTAACGGTTGGGAGTGGACGTCGCACGCCGTTCGGCCCGCACCCCGGCTTCGAAGCCATGGCTTCGTATCCGCCGTATTCGACCGACTTCTTCGACGGACGCCATTTCGTGATGAAAGGCGCTTCGCCGGCGACGGCGCGCGAACTGATTCGCCGCTCGTTCCGTAACTGGTTCTACGACGACTATCCCTACATGTACGCTAAGTTTCGGTGCGTTAGCCGCTGAAATTCAAGGAGGTTCTATCGATGAAACGCGTCGCCATCGGTTTACTGGTGGCGTCGCTTCTCGTGTGCGGATGCACGAAAAGCGGCCAAACCGTTGCGCCCGACAAATTGACCGTCGCGCTCCCCATCAACCCGCAGCAACTCAACGGAATTCTGACTCAAGATTCGTCGGAGAATTTCTCCGACAGCTTGATTTACAGCTTGCTCGTAACGATCGACGACAAAGGAAACCAGGTCCCCGATCTCGCCGAGACCGTTCCGACGCTTCAAAACGGCGGCATCAGCAAAGACGAGCTGACGATCACGTACCATTTGCGCAAACACGTGCGGTGGCACGACGGCGCGCCGTTTACGAGCAAAGACGTGAAGTACACCTGGCAGCAGATCATGAACCCGGCGAACAACGTCGTTTCGCGTCACGGGTTCGATCAGGTGCGGTCCGTAGATACGCCGGACGACTTCACGGTCGTCTTTCACATGAAGCGCGTCTTCCCGCCGGCCGTGGACACGATTTTCGGAGAGAGCGATACGGTGCTCCGCGTCCTGCCCGAGCATCTGCTGGCAAAGTATCCGAACCTCAATCAGATTCCGTTCAATTCGGCTCCCGTCGGCACCGGTCCGTACAAGTTCGTGCGATGGCAGCGCGGCGACCGGATCGAGCTGGCGGCCAACGAGCAATACTACAAGGGCGCGCCGTCGATTACTAGTTTGACGCTGAAGCCGATTCTCGACACGAACACCACGCAAGCGCAGCTTCGTTCGCACGAAGCGCAGCTTGCGGTCACGATGACCGCACCGACCTACAACGAACTTGCTAACGCCGGCGGTATCACGCGGCAGCTCGTAAAAGCGCCCTTCTATGAAGCGATCTTCTTCAACGTAACGCGTCCACCGCTCGACGACGTGCGGGTGCGCCGGGCAATCGCCTTAGCAATCGACCGCGAGCAGTTAATGCGTGTCAACACCTACGGAACGGCGCAACTTGCCGTAGCCGATCTCTCGCCGTTTTACAAAGAGTTCGATTCGAGCTTGAAACCGCTTCCTTACGATCCTGCGCAAGCCAAGCAGTTACTGGATTCGGCCGGCTGGACGCGCGGGCCCGGACGGCATCCGGAGGAAAAACGGCGAGCGCCTGTCGCTGCAATTCATTTTCGGGCAAGGCAGCGACGTCGCTCGAAACCTCTCTGTGCAGGTTCAGCAGATGTTGAAAGCCGCCGGCATCGACGTGCAAGTGAAGTCCTACGACTATGCAACGCTCTATGCCGCCGCAGCCAACGGCGGAATTTTAAACACCGGCAAGTTCGACATGACGCTCTATGCGTGGGTGCAAGGAGCCGATCCCGACAACTCCTCGAGCTGGCTGTGTTCGATGATTCCGCCGGCTGGAAACAATGTGACCCGGTACTGTTCTAAGGAGATGGACGCGGCGCAAAGCCAAGCGCTGTCGACTTTTGACGTAGCCCGGCGCAAGGCGGCCTACTCCAAGATCGAATCCTTGCTGTTAAGGGATGTACCCGGCGTGTTTCTCTACTATCAGAACCTCCGTTTCGCTCACATCTCCGAACTTCAAAACTTTGAACCCAACGGCATCAGCGAAGGCTGGAACGCCTATCAGTGGAAGATTGCACCATGACCAGCACTATCGCAACCGCGAAGAAAACCCCAATTACCGTCGCCTACGGCGACGGCATCGGCCCCGAAATCATGGACGCGACGCTTCGGATCATCACCGAGGCGGGCGCGCAGCTCGACATCGAACGCATCGACATCGGCGAGGCGATCTACAATCGCGGCTTGCAAAGCGGCATCGAACCTGAATCTTGGGAGTCGCTGCGGCGCACCAAGGTCTTCTTGAAAGCGCCGATCACGACGCCGCAAGGCGGCGGCTTCAAGAGCCTCAACGTCACGGTTCGCAAGACGCTCGGCATGTATGCCAACGTGCGCCCGTGCGCATCGCTTGCGCCCGTTCGTTGCGACGAAGCATCCGAAGATGGACCTGGTCATCGTTCGCGAGAACGAGGAAGACGTCTACGGCGGCATCGAGCACCGTCAAACCGAGCAAGTCACGCAGTGCCTGAAGCTCATCTCGCGCCCCGGCAGCGAACGCATCATTCGCTACGCGTTCGAATACGCGCGCGCGCAACAAACGCAAAAAAGTCACGTGCTTCACCAAAGACAACATCATGAAGATCACGGACGGGCTCGTTCCATAAGATCTTCGACGAGATCGCGAAAGAGTATCCGGAGATCGAGAACGAGCATTGGATCGTCGACATCGGCGCGGCGAAGATGGCCGACACGCCGGAAGCGTTCGACGTCATCGTGATGCCGAATCTCTACGGCGACGTGCTTTCCGACGTCGCAGCGCAGATCACCGGATCGGTCGGTCTCGCCGGATCGGCGAACATCGGCGACCACTGCTCGATGTTCGAAGCGATTCACGGCTCGGCGCCGCGCCGCGCCGGCCAGAACATGGCCAACCCCTCGGGCCTGCTGCACGGCGCGATTCTCATGCTCGTGCACATCGGCCAAGGCAAAGTCGCCGAGCGCGTGCACAACGCGTGGCTCAAGACGATCGAAGACGGCATTCACACGTACGACATCTACGAAGAAGGCGTCTCGCAAGCAGAAAGTCGGCACGAAGGAATTCGCCGACGCCGTGATCGCGCGTCTGGGCCAAAAACCGCAGAATCTCGCGGCCGTCGAATACGCCGAAGACACCGCAGATGGACATTGCCGCTCGCGCTGCCGGCAGCCGCGCCGAAGAAGGAACGCGTCGGCGTCGACGTCTTCATCGACAAACCCAACGGCAATCCGGACGAAATCGCCGCGCAGCTGCAACAACATGCAAGCTGAAGGACGCAAAACTTACGGTCATCAGCAATCGCGGGACCAAGGTATGGCCGAACGGTAATCCCGACACGTTCTGGAGCGATCACTGGTCGTGCCGCTTCGAAGGCACCGGAAACGCCTTTGCGCAGAGCACCGTTTCGGAGATCGTCGCCGAGCTCGATAAAGCCGGACTCGACGTCGTAAAAACCGAGGGTCTCTTCACTTTCAACGGCGAGCGCGGCTTCTCGCTGGCACAGGGTCAGTAGCGCCGTCTCGTTCAGCCCAAACCGGAAGGCCGCATTTTGCGGCCTTCTTTTTTTGCAACACAGACGAGATTACGTAGAGATGCGCAAGCCTAATTCGTCGAGATGCGCCAATAACTGCGAGGCGTCGGTGTAGACGCGGTATGCGCCGGTTTCCGCGAGTTCCTCGCGGCCATAGCCGCCGGAGAGGACGCCGATGCCGAGGGCACCGGCGCGTCGCGCGGCAAGCATGTCCCATACCGAGTCTCCGACGACGAACGTCGACTGCGGATCCGCGTCCAAAGATCGCGCAGCTGCGAGAAACAAGTCCGGGTTGGGCTTAGCGTGCTTTACTTCGTCTCGCGTGATGACCGGCACACTCTCCGGCACGTCGAGCACGCGCATCGCCTTCAACGCCGGCATGCGCGCGCCGCTGGTCGCGATGCCCCACTGCACGCCGGCATCGGTCAGCGTCGTTAACAATTCACGCGCTCCCGGGATCGGCGTAACGGTATCTACGGCGCGTAGATATGCTTCTTCATGGTCGTGCTGCAGTTTGGCTATCAGTTCGGGCGAAAGCTCGCGATTCAATTCCCGTGCAAGCGCCCGAACGAAGAGTCCGCCGCTCATGCCGATCCGGCGATGGATTCGCCAAATTGATAGGTCGATGCGCGATTTCCGCAAGGCCTCGCTCCACGCCATGACGTGCTGGTACACGCTGTCGATCAGCGTACCATCGAGGTCGAAAACGAGGCTCGCGTCGTGGACTTGCACGTTGTGCATTCGCTATACGATGCGCTCGTGCGTCCCGATGCTGTCGGCTTTTCCGGTGATCGCCTTTCGGGCGTAGCCGACGAGAAGCGACAGCGCGTTTGTTGCGACATCCCAATACTCCGCGCGTTCGATTTGCACGCACAGCAAACGCAAATCCGGGTCATCCATGCCCTTTGGAAACCACGCCGACACGGCCGGATCCCAAAGCTCGTGAATCCGTTGCCGATCGTCGGAGACGTTCGCCGATCCTGAAATCGAAATGTAAACGGAACGACGCGCATCCGCGTAGCTGACGTTCACGCGGCAGTTCTCGGTCGATTCATACGCCGCCGCGGTATGCACGCTTGTAAAGAAGCACACGGTACCGTTGGCAGCGACCTTCTGTGTCGCCATCGGGCGGCTATGTAGCTCGCCATCCTCGCCGACCGAGGTAAGCATAGCGATGGGGATCTCCCCGATCATGTCGTTGAGTCGCGCGACTCCGGCGTCGTTAACCATGCTTCTTTCTACCCGTAGTTCGCCCGCTTGCGAACTTTCGGGCGCCAGCTTAAACTGGTCTTTAAAGAGCCCGCCATTCGGTCGAAGAGTATCTTATGAGGGCACGTTTACTAGCTGGGACGGCAGTCGTCGTCCTGCTCGCAGTCTTGATGCAAGGCATGGCGCTTGCTTCTTTACGGGACGAGGCGCCGGCCGATGAGTACTTTGGTCCGTTTAAGATCAGCGTGCTCGAAATCAAAAACCGGCTAACGCGATTCGAAGGCCAAACGAACCGTGAACTCGGCATGTCCGGCGCAATTCACGGCATGGACACGCTCGAACTTGCCATCAGCGATTGGCAGCGCCACTATCCCCGCGACTCTTGGCTGCCCGATTTTCTTTCCCGCATGGTTCAGGTGTACGTGAGAGCCCACGCTAATAACGATGCTCGCGCTCGCGAAGCCTATGTGTTGCTGCAGCGTGGATACGGCCATAGCGCCGAGGCTCGCAGCACGGCACGCCTTGCGAAGCGCATGTTTATTTAGCATCACCGCGAATCGCACGCGCGTGCGAATAGTCAGCCTTCTGCCGAGCGCGACCGAGATTTTGTTCGAGATCGGCGCCGGTCCCAGCGTCGTCGGGGTAACGCACGAATGCGACTATCCCGAAGCGGCGTCCGTGCTTCCGCATCTCACCTCCTCGGCGCTTCCCGCAACGGGTTCTTCCGCGGAAATCGACCGCCACGTACGCGCGAGCGTGCACGCCGGCTCGAGCCTCTACCACCTCGACAGCGAGCTGTTGGAACATCTCGCGCCCGACCTCATCGTCACGCAAGAACTGTGCGCGGTCTGCGCCGTCTCTTATGAGATCGTTGATCGCGCAGCGAAGCGGTTGACCGGCGATCCGCGCATCGTATCGCTCGAACCATCGTCGCTCGACGACGTTTTTGCAAACATTCTTCTTCTGGGATCGTTGACCGGATGCGAAACGCAGGCGCTGCGCCTTGTCGAATCGCTGCGCAGCCGCACGGCAGAATTGGCGAAGCGCACCGCAGAGAAAACGAATCGTCCGCGCACGCTCGTACTCGAATGGACCGATCCTCCGATGAGCGGCGGCCATTGGACGCCCGGCCTCGTAGAACTGGCGGGGGGAGCGGCAGCGCTGGGCAATCCGGGCGCTAACTCGCAGACGCTCGAATGGGACGCGATTTCCGCAGCCGACCCGGACGCGATCGTAATCGCTCCATGCGGCTACGATCTCGATCGCACGCGCGAAGCCGCCGCGGAACTCGAGCGGAACCCGGTTTACACGTCGCTGCGCGCCTATCGCACGGGCGCGGTGTTGTTGATGGACGGGAATGCGTACCTCAATCGCCCCGGTCCGCGATTGGTCGACACGGCGGAGCTGATTGCGCGCTTCTTAGACCGCGCCCACGACTATCAACGCGCAAACTTCAACGACGACCACGATCGCGCCGAAGACGTCGCCGGTAAGACCGCCGCCGAGGCGGCGCGACGCCCACCACCCTAACCCCAGCGAAAGCGCAATCGCACCGGGCACGATCGCAAAAAGCAGCGGATCCAAAGCCCACCCGAGCGCACACGTCAAAAGCAGCGCGAGCACCAGCACGATCGGATTGGGCCGCGAAACGAACGCCGCCGTCACCGCTCCCGGACGAGCGTATGGGAAGATGGATGCATTCGCGATAGCAGAAATCCGCGCGAGCGATCCGGTGAATGCCAGCGCGAGCACAGCGTGCGAGGCGGGCAGCCGCGCAATGGCCGCAAGCCACGTGATGGCCAGCATCGCCATGCCGGCGACGGCGAAAGTTCCATGACGCGGATCGTGCAGAATCTCCAGACGCCGCTCGGGCGGCGCCGCGACCAGCAGCCCGTCGCAGCAGTCGAGGAATCCATCGACGTGAATCGCTCCGGAAAAAACGATGCACGAGATCCAAGCGACGAGGGGAAACCATGCGTGCGCGTGCGAGGTGACGAGCAGCGAGACCGCACCCGCCGCCGCGCCGATCAGCGCGCCGACGAACGGTAGAAATGCCACGGCGAGCGGACCGGGCGCAACATGCCGTGCCAGCGGTCCGAGGGGAAGAATCGAAAAGTACGCGAGCGCGCTTACGATGCCGTCGAAAAGCCGCTTCACGCCTCGATCGGTTCGTGCGCCGTAGCAACGCCGGCTTCAGCGAACGTTTTCATCTCGCTTACCATGCGCGCCGCCGCTTCACACAATGGAAGCGCAAGCGCCGCGCCGCTGGCTTCGCCCAAGCGCAAATCCAAATCGAGCAGCGGCACCAAGCCCAACATGCGCAGCGCAACGAGGTGTCCGGGCTCGCGCGAACGATGCGCCGCAATGCAATAGCCGGCCGCGCCCGGCACGAGATGCTGCGCCAGCAACGCCGCAGCGCTCACGATAAATCCGTCCAGCACTACCGGCACGCGCCGCTGCGCGGCCGCGAGCAGAACGCCGGCCAAGCCAACGATTTCGTAACCGCCGACTTCCGCGGCAATTGCCGTTGCGTCGCTGCCGGCGCAGCGTTGCACCGCCGCCGTCACGACGGCCAGCTTGCGCCGCAAACCTTCGTCATCGATGCCGGTGCCGCGTCCGACGACGTCTTCCGGCGCGGCCTCGCTCAGCGCGCAAATCATTGCGGCGGCGCTCGTCGTGTTTCCGATGCCCATTTCGCCGAGCGCCAGAATTTGCGGATCGACACGCTCGACGAGCATCTCGAAAACGCGCGCACCGGCTTCCAACGTGCGCTGAACGTGTTCGACCGGCATCGCCGCTTCGCGCGCGAGGTTGCGCGTGCCGCGTGCGACCGAGACATCCAAGAGCCGCTCGTGTGCCGGCAGCTCGGACGCTACGCCGAAATTCGCAACGAAAACATCCGCTCCGGCGACGCGCGAGAAGGCGTTGATCGCAGCGAATCCGCCCAAGAACGCGCCGACCATCTGCGGCGTAACCTCACTTGGGTACGCGCTGACGCCCTCGGCGGTGACCCCATGATCGCCGGCGCCGACCAGAATGGCCTTGCGCTGATAGATGGGCGGCGAAGCGCCGTGAATCGCCGCGAGCCGTTCGGCTAATTCCTCGATGCGGCCGAGACTGCCGACGGGTTTGGTGAGCTGGTCTATACGACGGCGCGTGGTGCGCGCCGCATCGGCGTCAAGGGGCGGAATTGAGATGCGAAACATCGTTCAGGGTTATTAGCCGCACTTGCTCGCCTTCCATGGTTACGCGGGTAATGCTCGCCGGTGAGAACGCGATCTTGAGCGCGCGCTCGTAGACCGAGAGCCGGGGCGCAAGCACTGCCAGCGCGGCGTGGAGCACGCCCGCATGAGTGGCGACCAGCACGCGGCTACTCGCGGTGCGCTCCACTTCCTCGAGGAACGCGCCGACGCGCGCCTGCACTTCGGAAAACTTCTCGCCCCCTTCGGGCTGGTATCCGCGGGCGTCCGTATAGCCTTTATCCGCGTACTGCGGCCACCGCGCGACGATTTCTTTCCACGTCAGCCCTTCCCACAGGCCGAAATCGAATTCGCGCAGCCTTTTGTCCACGATGACTTCGACGTTCGAACCGGCGAGAATCGTCTCCGCAGTTTCAATTGCGCGCCCCAAGTCGCTCGCATAGGCCCGATCGAACGTCTCTCCTCGTAAAACGGCAGCGAGGGCACGCGCCTGGGCGCGGCCCTCGATGGAGAGTGGAATGTCGCTGTGCCCTTGGAACCGTTTGGAGCTATTCCATTCGGTCCGCCCGTGGCGAACGAAGACGATCTCTATTGGTTTCCCCTTTTCCCGTTACTGCCTTTGTCGACGATTTGGTCGATGAGATCGAGCATGTCGTTGGCATGTTCTTCTTCGACCTCTAAAATCTGCTCCATCAACCGCCGCGACGTCACGTCTTTATCGCCGAGGAAGCGAATGATCTCCGTATACGACTCGATCGCGATGCGTTCCGCCACGAGATTCTCTTTGATCATGTCGACGAGATCGTCGCCTTCGACGTACTCGGAGTGGCTGCGCGTGGTGAGCGTGGCGGGATTCAGATCCGGCTCGCCGCCCAGTTGTGAGATGCGCTCCGAAATGCGGTCGGCGTGGCCCTGCTCTTCATTCGCGTGCTGAAGAAACTCTTCGGCGACCGCGTCTTTGTTCAAACCCTTCGCCGCGAAGTAGTGGCGCTTATAGCGCAGCACACACACAATTTCCGTTGCAAGCGCCTGATTCAGCACGTCGACTACCTGCTTCGGATCTAGCTCGTATTGCTCCGTGATCGCGCCGCGCTCGATGTTCTCGCGCGCCCGGCGGCGCAACTCTTGAACGTCGGTGAGAAACGTTTGCGTGCTTGCCATAAAAGTTTTTGCGACCTCTTCTTCTGCTTATAGCGCTTGCTGTAGCGGATCGACGAGCAATCCCGCGAGATGATCGTCTACACACTCGTTCTCTAGGCGCCATGAACCATTTTGCACCGCGAACCGGGCATAGCCCCCGTTGACGACGCGCGGTTCCCATAAGCGGGTTAACGGACGTTGCGTCGCATGCAGAATAGCGAGCCGAACGAGCACGTCGTGCGTGACGAGCACGACCTCATTCTTCCCATCAAACCCTTGGGCAAACGCTTGCCAGCGCGCCAAAACGTCCGCAAGCGACTCGCCTCCGTCGAAGTGCACGGTGTCGGGTTCTTCACGCCAACGGCGCATCGTCCCAGGATCGGATCGCTCGATCTCGTCGCGCAACCGGCCCTCCCATGAGCCATGCGCGATTTCGAGCAACCGGGCATCGCGTTCGACGGTAACGCCATGAATGCGCGCGATCGCCTCGGCCGTTTCGACGCACCGGCGCAACGGACTCGCGATCACCCTTGCGACGGAGTGCGGGGCAAGTGCGCTTCCGAGCGCCTCGGCTTGCGCTCGTCCCGTTTCGGTGAGATTCGACTCGCGCTGCCCCTGATAGCGCCCCGCGCGATTCCAATCCGTCTCGCCGTGGCGCGCCACCAGCACTATCAAAGGTTCACCACTCGCACCGAGGTGACGCCTTCGACGCATGCGACGGCAGCTGCCACGTCTTTGGGCACGTCGCGGTCAACGTCCATCACCATTAGCGCTTCGCCCCCGCGTTCTTCACGCGCGACTTGCATCGTCGAAATATTGACGTGCGCGTTGCCGAGAAGCGTTCCGATGCGTCCGACCATTCCCGGAACGTCGCGGTGGCGCGTAATCAACAACGTGCCGTCGGCAACCGCGTCGACTTCGAAGCCGTCAATTGACACAATCCGCGCGCCGGTCGGCAATACGGTTCCCACGAGCCGGTGATCGCCGGCGGCGACGGCAAGCGACGCACGAAACGGCGCCGCGGCCCGCTCTCGGCTCACATTCGTGCGAATCCCCAACTCTTGCGCCGCGCTCATTGCGTTGACGAGCGTGATGCGGCGGTCGCTCGCGAACGGCAGCGCGCCTGCAAGTAACGCGGCGACAAACGGTTCGGGCGCCATCGACTCCAGATCGCCGTGCAGCACGATAGCGATTTCGTGGCGCAAAACTTCGTCGAAAAGTTGGGGCAAGAGCGAACCCAAACGAAACGCAAGATCGACGAATCCGCCGGCGCGTTCCGCGTCGGCGCCCGATAGCACCGGCGCGTTCACGGCGCCGCTCGCCGGACGCCCGCGCAAGACGCCGACGACGTCGCCGGCAAGCTCTAACGCGATGCGTTCCAGCGCCTCGTGCGTCGATCCGCCGAGATGCGGCGTGGAAATCACGCGCGCATGCCGCAGCAACCGCGCCGACGCCGAGCCCGCGGGCGGCGGCTCTTCCGGCACGACGTCGATCGCGACTGCGCGCAGCCGTCCCGCATCGAGCGCGGCAAGAAGCGCATGCGCATCCACCACTGCGCCGCGTGCGCAGTTGACGAGCACGGCGTCGTCGCGCATGCACTGCAACGCGCTTGCATCGATCATTCCGCGCGTTTGCGGCGTCAGCGGAACGTGCAGCGTCACGACCGCAGCCCGTCTCAGCAACGTTTCGAAATCGACGAGTTCTACATCCAGTGCGCCGGCCCGCGATGCCGGAATGAACGGATCGCACGCGATAACCTGCATGCCGAAAGCCGATGCGCGCGACGCGATGTTGCTGCCGATGCGCCCCAGTCCGACGATCCCGAGCGTTTTCCCGTGGAGTTCATGTCCGACGAACGGTTTGCGATTCCACTCGCCCGCGTGCACGCTCGCATGCGCCTGCGGAATATGCCGCATCGCAGCGAGCATCAACGCGAAGGTGTGTTCCGTTGCCGCGAGCGTATTGGCGGCAGGCGTATTCACGACGACGATGCCCGCCGCCGTCGCCGCATCGACGTCGATCGCATCGACGCCGACCCCGGCGCGCGCAACCACTTCGAGCTGCGGCCCGAAGGCGAGCAATGAAGAATCGACGCGCGTTTCCGAGCGCACGATGAGCCCGCGCGCATCGCGCAGCGCTTCGTGCAACGCTTCGCGTGGCTGTCCGACGACCGAGACGACGTCGGCGCCGGCGCGGCGCAGCACGTCTATGCCCCGTTCGTCGAACGGTTCGGCAACGACGACGCGCCCGAGAAGTGCAGGCCCGACCATGGCCGTGCGTTCGCCCGAGGTGCCGTCCTCTCTTGCGTCGTAGGCGGGGTTTCTAATGTCCAAGAACGTCGACTCGCGGCTTTCCGTCCGGAAAATGTACAAACTTTATATCAACGGCGCTTTCGTGCGCTCGGAATCCGGCAGGAGCGACCCGCTTTGGGACGGACGGGACTTCGGTGCGAACATCGCTCGCGCGTCCAAAAAAGACGCTCGGGATGCGGTCGTTGCAGCGCGCGCCGCGCAAGGCAAGTGGTGGAAAACCGCTCCGGGCACGCGCGGACTCATCTTGTATCGTCTCGCGGAGATGATGGAAGCGCGGCGCGGTGAGCTCATCGCGCGCGTTCGGGAAGGCATGGACCTTACCGAACCCGAGGCCGAGGCTGAAGTTAGCGCCGCCATCGACCGCGCGCTTTGGTACGCGGGCTGGTGCGATAAGTTTGCCGCATTGCTTTCCACGCGCAATCCCGTCGGCGGTCCGCATTTCAACTTCTCCACGCCCGAACCGATGGGCGTCGTGGCGATTCTTGCGCCCGATCGTTCGCCGCTAGCCGGGCTCGTGTCGGTGCTGCTGCCCGCGATCGTTGCCGGAAATAGCGTCGTGCTGCTCGCATCGGAACGCGATCCGCGCACCGCAATCGCGTTTGCCGAATGTCTTGCCACGAGCGATATGCCGGCCGGCGTCGCTAACGTTCTTACCGGTTATCGCAACGAAATTGCGCCGGTCTTGGCCAAGCACATGGACGTGAACGCCATCGTCTTCCAAGACGGCGATGCGGAGTTGACGCAATCGATCGAGCGCGAAGCGGCGGAAAACGTCAAGCGCGTGCGCCGGTATCCGGAGCGTTCGCGCACCGATTGGTATGCTGCCGACGCGCAGTCGCTGCACGAGATCTCCGCATTATGCGAAATCAAAACGATCTGGCATCCGGCCGGTGCATGAGGAGGCGGCTCGTCGCGAACTCATAGAGTACGCGAGGCTGATTTGGGATCGCCGCTTGACGAGCGGTTCGAGCGGCAACCTTAGCGCGAGGCTCGACGACGGCGATCTGCTCGTCACGCCGGCTTCGAGCTCGTTCCGGTTCGCTGGAAGCGCGCGACTTGGTTCGCGTTTCGCCTGAAGGGCAACGCTCGAAATCCGGCGCTGCATCCCACGAGCGAACTGCCGCTACATCTGGCGGCGTACCGCGTACGTCCCGACATTCGTTACGTCGTGCACACGCACCCGACGTTCAGCGTGGTGTGGTCGAAGGCCGGACGGCTTTTTCCGCGCGACACCGTCGGCTCGATGGAGTCGCTCGGCGCCTGCGCGTGGACTCCGTACCGGAAAAACGGCACCGAAGAACTGGCGGAGCTGTGCGCCGCCGAGTTCGGGCGCGGAGCCGCCGTCGTGGTGATGGAGCGCCACGGACTCACTGCCGTCGATGAAACGCTCGACCGAGCGTTCGTACAAACGGACCTGGCCGAAGAGGCTTCCCGCATCGCCTACTTCTCCGCACTATTGTTTTCTGCGCCTGAACTAAGGGAACGCTTGGAAGGCTAACGAAAGGGCCCTACCACCGTGAGCTACCGTCTTCCGGCGCACCAACGGCTTGCCAACGCTCTCCACTACGGCGAGTTTCGAATCTTTTATCAGCCGGTTGTCGATCTTCCGACGGGCTCCATCATCGGCGTCGAAGCGCTGTGCCGCTGGCCGCAACGCGGCGACACATTCTCTCCCCCCGAGACGTTCATCACGCAAGCCGAAACGTCGGGCTTCATCGTGCAACTCGGCGATTGGATTCTACGCACCTCGCTGCAACGAGTGCGTGCCTGGCAAAAGCAATTCGAACGTCCGCTGAGTTTGGCGGTAAATCTCTCGGGGCGCCAATTCTTGCACTACAACCTGATCAAGTCGATCGAAGACGCGGTGCGCGCCGCCGGGATGAGTCCCCGTTCGCTGGAGTTCGAAATTACCGAAAGCGTCGCAATGCACAATGCCGAGGACTCGATCGGCATCATGCGTCAGATCAAAGCCCTCGGCATGGATCTTGCGCTCGACGATTTTGGAACCGGCTATTCGTCGCTCGCCTATCTCAAACGCTTTCCGATCGACAAACTCAAAATCGACAAAGCTTTCGTGCGGGACATTCCGAGCGACGGCAACGATCTCGCGATCGTCACCGCGATCATCGCAATGGCGCACGCGCTCGGACTCAAAGTTCAGGCCGAAGGCGTCGAAACGCCCGCGCAAGCTGAGTTCTTGCGCGAGTGCGGCTGTGAATTCGCGCAAGGCTATCTCTTCGGACGTCCGTTGCCTGAAGACGAGTTTGAAGTGCTGCTTGCCGACGGCAGTTCCGCGCAGCTTCAGCCCTAGTCGTTAACAAGGTCTTTACAAGAGCTTCACGCTTGCCGCTGGATAAGGCTAGCGAGCGCTAATTCGCGCGTCGAACACCGGGGTAGGCTGTTACTTCCAGGAGGGAGCTGTTTTCTATGTCTAATTTCGGCCGCAATCTTCGCCTGCTCGCCGGCGCGCTCATGAGCGCAGCGCTTCTTGCCGCATGCGGCGGTGGAACCGCGAGCGCTCCGCAGTTGCCCAACGGTTCGCATGCGCTCTCGAGCTCGCATCGCTTCACGCTGGCAACGCAATCCGTCAAAATGCAAAAACGTCCGTCGATCGCTTCGCGCAACGTGATCTACTGCCACGGCGGCAAGTCAAGGTGCGACAACTTCCATCTCGTGACGGCGGTTGCCATTAACGACGACGGAACGTTCACGAGTGCGGGCGCTTCGTGCGACGACTCGATTTTCGACGCGCCGTGGTACGTAGCCGACGGGAGTTTCACGCTGCCGCTCGATCCGCAGCCTACGATTCCGTATTGCACGCCTGGAAAGAACTCCGTGCTTCCCACGCCGGCTCCGGGTGCGGGCTACTATCTCGTCAAAGTCGATATCGGCTGGCTCAGCCTCAATGTCGGCGCTCTCGCCGGTCCGTCGGTGATGGGCAAACTCGGCGGCGGCGTCGGCGGCAACTACGGCTGGACGCTTCCCGCCGTTGCAACGGACGACGCGTTCCAAGACGGCCATCTCTACGCGTTCTTCATTGCAACCTACAACGCGAATCTTTGCCCGCTGCCCATCGCAGCATCGTAGTCTGCACCAAGGAGTAACAGCCCCCCACCTCAAACCGAAGGCCCCTGACTGCTTCAGCGATTTGGGGAGAGGTGGCAGAGTGGTCGAATGCACTCGCTTGGAAAGCGAGCAGACCTTCACGGGTCTCGGGAGTTCGAATCTCCCCCTCTCCGGATCTTAAAAACAAAAACCGCCGCAAACTACGCGGCGGTTTTTGTTATCTTAGGGCGTATGGCGACGATCTTGCTGCAGACTACGATCCCGTATGCGGAAGACGATTGGAATATCGACCGTTTTTCGCTGCTCCGCGACGACTTGATGCACGCCGGCCACAACGTTATCGCTCGCAATCGCGAACCGGACGAAAACGGCGACGATCCCATTCTTTCGACGCTTCCCGATCGCGCGATCGACGAACTCTGGTTGATGGCCGTCGATACCGGCGACGGGCTCTCACCGCGCGACGTCGCGGGCATTCTTGCCTTCCGCGAAGCGGGCGGCGGCATTCTCACCGCGCGCGATCACGCCGATCTCGGCCTTTGCTTGCGCGAACTCGGCTCGCTTGGCATCGTGAACCACTTCCATTCGCACAATCCCGAGCGCGATCCGGAACGGCTCACGGCGGACGACCGCGACAATCCGGATATCGGCTACCCCAACTATCATTCCGGCGCCAACGGCGATTACCAACGCATCGAGATCGTCGAACCGTTACACGAGATTCTCCGAAGCGATCGCGCGCCGAATGGCCGCATCGAGTTCTTTCCGGCGCACCCGCACGAAGGCGCGGTGGACGTCCCGCAAGGCGACGCGTGCGGACGCGTTGTCGCGCGCGGGAAAAGCACGCAAACCGGACGGACGTTCAACACCGCCGTGGCAATCGAAGGGGAACCGTGCTCGCATAAAAGCGGCTCTATGGGCCGCGCCGTTGCGGAGTCCACGTTCCACCATTTCGCCGATGTCAATTGGGATACGTCAAAGGGCTGCCCATCGTTCGTTCGCGACAAACCCGGAACTGAAATTGCCGGCGATCCCACGCGGCTCGAACTCTTCAAAGAGTACGTCCGCAATATCGCGCGCTGGCTAGCGCCGCACTAGAGCGTAAGTCCCGGCGTTTCTTCCGGCGCAACGCCGTCGAGGTGCGCAAGCCAAAAGTCGAACGACGCACGCGCCTGCGCTTCCAGCATCGCGTCGCCGGGAATCACTTCGCGGTCGAGCTGGCGGTGCAGCGTCGAGCGTTCGCCGTAATTCGCGTCCATTACGACGTCTGCGGCGATGACGTTTTGCAGAATGTCGGGATCGAGGCGCGTATCGGGCGGCAGCGTGCTGATTACGATTTCCGGCGGATTGTCGTAAGGCCACGGCTTCGCTTCGAGCCGTTCGCAGACGTGCGTCGATCTTCTTCTTGTCGCGTCCCCACACGAACGTGTATGCGTCGTTTTCTTGCAGCTGCGCGAGAATCGCGCGCGCCGTTGCGCCGTAGCCGAGCACGCCGATGCGTTTCAGTGCAACGGATTCTTCGTCGATCGCGGCTTCGAGCGCGACGCGCGCGCCGATGCCGTCGGTATTGTGGCCCGAAAATTTCACGCCCGAAAAAAATCGTATTGACCGCTTGCGCGCGCTGCGCTTCTTCGGTGAGCGCGTCGCACGCGCGCAGCGCTTCTTCTTTCAGCGGGTACGTGACGTTGAGCCCGATGATACCCGTCGAGTCGCATGCGGCGGATAACTTGAATGACGTTGGCGGCCGGCACGCGGATCGCCACGTAGCTGCCGTCGATTTCCGCTTCTCGCAAGAAGCGGCGATGCAGCTCGGGACTGCGGCTAGTGCGAAACCGGATCGCCGATAAGCGCGAGCTTCATCGCGACGAGGGCTTCTGCGGCAGCATCAATTTCTCGAAAAACCGGAAGACTTTCGTCATCGGAAAGTCTTTGGCTTCGATCGGCTCGGTGAGAATCGTATACAAGCCGCACAGCTTACCGGCGAGCACGTCGGTGAACAGCTGATCGCCGACCACGGCGATCTTCTCGTGCGGCAACCCAAGCATCTTCACGGCGCGCATCACGCCGAACGGCAGCGGCTTGAGCGCGTTCGGAATGCACGGGATGCGCAGCTGCTTGGCTATGCCGGTGACTCGTTCGGTGAAATTATTCGACACCATCACCATTTTAAAGCCCCGATCGTGCGCGCGTTCAATCCAGGCGAGGTGATCCGCGCACAGCTCCGTCTGCCGGAAACCCATGAGCGTGTTGTCGAGATCGACGATGAGGCCCGTGAATGCCTGCGGATTCGAGCTCTTCATGCGGCACATCCGCAAGCCGGGTGACGTAGCGATCGGGACCGAACATGGGCACCTCCGTTGTACCGCTTATCCCCGGTATCCTCGGAATGCTCCACAGGCTCTCCACGACGGCCGGACCGCTTCCACCGGCCATCCTCCGATATTTGTCTGCATCCACAGGTCAGGCACAAGGAGTTGTAGAGAGTGACCACAATATCTTGTGCCAATGAACTCGGTGTGACACAATAGGTGTCCCATCGGGTTTGGCATCTCCAGGCGAACGTATGTTCGATGGGGAAGCCAACTGGTCCAGCACAGTCGCCAATACTATCGAGCAAGGAGCAGCTCAACATGAAGTTTCGCCGCCTTTATTCCGCCCCCGGCGACCCGTACGCCGGCCTCGTTTTCGAGCCCCGCACGTCGCGCATCGTCAACCCCGACGGTTCGGTGATTTTCGAAGCCAAGGACGTCATGGTGCCCGACGGCTGGAGCCAGGTCGCGGTCGACGTGCTGGCCCAGAAGTATTGCCGCAAGGCCGGCGTGCCTACGGCGACCGTGCGCGTGCCGGAAGACGACGTGCCGGAGTGGCTCTGGCGCTCGGAAGCCGGCCTCGCGATCGCGCAGCGTTCGGCGCCGGAGCGCGACTCGCGCCAGGTCTTCAACCGGCTCGCGGGCTGCTGGACGTATTGGGGCTGGAAGTACGGCTACTTCGATACCGAGGACGACGCGCGCGTCTACTTCGATGAGATGTGCGCGATGCTCGCGCGCCAGATCGGTGCGCCGAACTCGCCGCAGTGGTTCAACACGGGCTTGCATTGGGCGTACGGCATCTCCGGCCCGGCGCAAGGCCACTACTTCGTCGATCCGCGCACCGACGAAGTGCATGCAAGTCGTCGAACACGTTCGAACACCCGCAAGTTTCGGCATGCTTCATCCTTTCCATCGAAGACGATCTCGTCAACGAAGGCGGCATCTTCGACGGCATCGTGCGCGAAGCGCGCATCTTCAAGGGCGGCTCCGGCTCCGGCGCCAACTTCTCGAAGATCCGCGCGCACGGCGAGAAACTCACCGGCGGCGGCACGTCGAGCGGGCTTGATGTCGTTCCTCAAAGTATTCGATCGCGCCGCCGGCGCGATCAAGTCGGGCGGCACGACGCGTCGCGCGGCCAAGATGGTCGTGCTCAACGCCGATCACCCCGACATCGAAGAATTCGTCAATTGGAAAGTGCGCGAAGAGCGCAAAGTCGCCGATCTCGTCATCGGTTCGCGCATGCTGCGAGAAGCACATCAATGCGATCATGGCGGCCGCGCACGACACGCGCATTCCGGAACACGCGCGCCTCGATCTCGCGCTCAATCCGCATCTTGCGCAAGGCCATGCGCGAGGCGCTCGCACGCCGGCATGCCGAGCGGCTGCGACGCAGCAGGCGCTCGATTACGCGCGCCAGGGCTACACGTCGCTCGAGGTCGAGCAGTACGACACCGGCTGGGATTCGGAAGCCTACGTCACCGTTTCGGGCCAGAACTCGAACAACTCGGTTCGCGTTCCGAACGCGTTCTTCGACGCGCTCGATCGCGACGACAATTGGGATCTGACTTCGCGCACCAACGGCAACATCGTCAAGACGATCAAGGCGCGCGATCTGTGGGAGCAGATCGCGCTTGCCGCGTGGCAGTGCGCCGATCCGGGCCTGCAGTACGACGACACGATTCAAGAGTGGCACACGTGCGCGAACGACGATCGCATCAACGCGACGAATCCGTGCAGCGAATACGTCTTCATCGACGACACGGCGTGCAATCTCGCGTCGTTGAATCTGGTGAAGTTCGAGAACGCGAACGGCGATTTCGACGCGAAGCGCTTCGCGGAAGCGTCGCGCATTTGGACGACGACGCTCGAGATCTCCGTCACGATGGGCCAGATGCCGTCGAAGACGATCGCCGAGAAGAATCACGGCTATCGCACGCTCGGCCTCGGCTACGCGAATCTCGGCACGCTGCTCATGCGCATGGGCCTTCCCTACGATTCGGAAGAAGGCTTCGGCTGGTGCGCCGCAATCAACGCGCTGATGACCGGCACCGCGTATCGCACGTCGGCCGAGATGGCGCAACAACTCGGCTCGTTCGCGCGCTTCGAGGCGAACCGCGAGTCGATGCTGCGCGTCATTCGCAATCATCGCCGCGCCGCATACGATGCGCCGGATGCGGAGTACGAAGGCCTGACGCGTCACACCGGTGACGCATGCGCCGACGCTCTTCACGCAAGAGACGTGGGCGCTCGCCCGCAAGATGTGGGACGACGCGCTCTCGATCGGCGAAGTCGCCGGTTACCGCAACGCGCAAACCGTCGTCATCGCGCCGACCGGCACGATCGGTCTCGTGATGGATTGCGACACGACCGGCATCGAGCCCGACTTCGCGCTCGTGAAGTTCAAGAAGCTCGCCGGCGGCGGCTACTTCAAGATCGTCAATCAGTCGGTCGACGCCGCGCTGCATCGCTCGGCTACACGCGACGAGCAGATCGACGCAATCGAAACGTACGCGAAAGGCACCGGCACGCTCGACGAAGCGCCGCACATCAACCGCGCGACGCTAAAGGCGAAAGGCTTCGACGACGAAGCGATTGCGCGCGATCGAAGCGGCGCTGCCGAGCGCATTCGAGCTGCCGTTCGTCTTCAACAAGTTCGTGCTCGGCGAGGAGTTCTGCAAAGAGAAGCTCGGCCTCACCGACGAGCAGCTCAACGACTGGAACTTCTCGATCCTGCGCGACGGCCTCGGCTTCAGCAACCAGCAGATCGAGGAAGCATCGGCGCACATCTGCGGCCGCATGACCCTCGAAGGCGCACCGTACCTCAAAGACGAGCATCTCGCCGGTCTTCGACTGCGCGACGCCGTGCGGCAAGTACGGCATCGCGCTACATCCGTCCGCTCGCGCACATCGAGATGATGGCGGCCGCGCAGCCGTTCGTCTCGGGCGCGATCTCGAAGACGATCAACCTTCCGCAAACGGCGTCGATCGCCGACGTCAAGGAAGCCTACCGCTACAGCTGGGAGCGCATGATCAAGGCGGTCGCGCTCTATCGCGACGGCTCGAAGCTCTCGCAACCGCTTGCCGCGAGCTACGATTTCGGCGGCGACGACGAAGACGAGGACATCGTCGCGCACGCAGCAGCCGTTCCAACAGCCGCTGCAGATCGCCGAGAAGATCGTCTACCGCTACATCGCCAAGCGCCGCCGGATGCCGGAGCGCCGCAGCGGTTACACGCAAAAGGCCGATCATCGGCGGACACAAAGTCTACTTGCGTACGGGCGAGTACGAAGACGGCCAGCTCGGCGAGATCTTCATCGACATGCACAAGGAAGGCGCCGCTTTCCGCTCGTTGATGAACAACTTCGCGATCGCGGTCATCGCTGGGTCTGCAGCACGGCGTGCCGCTCGAGGAGTACGTCGAAGCGTTCACGTTCACGCGCTTCGAGCCGAACGGTCCGGTCGTCGGCCACCAGAACATCAAGATGGCGACGTCGATGCTCGACTACATCTTCCGCGAGCTCGCCGTGAGCTATCTCGGCCGCTACGACCTCGCGCACGTGCAGCCGTCGATGGAGATGGATGCGATGGGCGTCGAATGCGGACGACGATTACGTCGCCGAGGAAGCCGGCCCGACGCAAGTTCGTCCCGCCGGCGTCGCCGAGCAGTTCCATCCGGTCTCGACGCATCTGCGTCCGGGCCAAACGGAAGCGCAACCGCAGTCCGCGCTCGTCCCGCCGATCTCCACGCCGGCCGCAACCGCGCTACGCGCGGCACCGCTACGGCACCGCCACGCTGACGATGCCGAAAACCGAAGCGATCAACGCCGCCAAGGCCAAAGGCTACACCGGCAACGCTTGCGGCGAATGCGGCCAGCTCACGATGGTCCGCAACGGCGCATGCGAGAAATGCGACTCTTGCGGTTCTACTAGCGGGTGCTCATAGAAGTACCGCCCCTTGACGTACGAAGGCGGCGCAGAACGCGCCGCCTTTTGTGTTCGGCTTAGCGAACGCGGACCCACCAGTTCTGAGGGAATGGCGGCAGCCGCGCCGTAAGTACTCAAGATGGAGGCCGGCCCACGCAACTCGACCCGCCTCTGGCGGCCGCTTCTGTTGATGCTCTGCTTTCTCAGCACGGCAATCAATTCGTATAGCCTCTTTACCATGTCCGTCGAAGCGTCTTCGGCGCTTGGATTTCAGGTCGAACTCACGCCGAATTCCGCGTTGGCTCGTATCGCTTCCATCGATCCGGGCGGCGCAGCCGACGTTAGCGGTTTACGAGCGGGCGACTTAATTCACGTGCGCGACCTCTCTCCGGGTGATCGCTACCGGCTGTTCACGGGCGTACATCCGCACGAGCAGATTCCGGTAATTGTTACTCGCGATGCGCGCACAATTCGAGTGCTGTATCGCAGCGGTGAGAAGCCCGCATGGCGCTGGGACACATTATTGTGGGCCGCGGCGTCGTTTTGGCTGCTCGGCTTTGCATTTTTAATCGCGTGGCGGCGGGCAGGTTCGCTTGAAGCTCGCATACTCTGCACGCTGCTCGCACTCATTCCCGCCGCGTCCGGTCTGCAAGCCGGAAGCTGGCTAACACCATCGCCAAGCGCCGACTTGATAGGTGCGATGATTGGCTATGCGTTGACCGTCGCTCAGCCCGCTTTGCTGGTGCGATACGCATTGATCTTCGGGCGGCCGCCTTCGCCGATGCGCATGATACTCTCGGGCCTAACGTATGCGTTATGCGCTGCCGTTGCAATGTATGAGGCTGCACGGCTTGCCATGCTGTGGACTGGCAGCAAGGCCTGGGAGGCCCAAACGCTGGGGCCTGACTGGCACTTAGAGTGGGCCGCGGCACCGTATTTCTTGGCGATCGGTTGCGCAATCGCAGGAATTGTAGCGGCGCGCGGAAAGGAGCGCGCCCGCATCGCATGGTCAACAGCATCCGTCGGACTCTATTTGTTTTTCGGCGCGTTCAGCTTCTTGGCAGCCGGGATCTTTCCCACGTCGGCCCGGGGGACGGCGCTGGTAGTTGCCTATGAATTCGACAACGTCGGCTCGTTCTTAGCACCCCTCGGGATGACGTACGCACTGCTTAACCGGCGCCTGCTCGATATCGGTTTTGCACTGAACCGAGTGGCGATTTTTTCCGTCGTGTCATTCATCGTCGTTGGCGCGTTCGTGCTCGTGGAATGGGCGCTCGGCTCGTGGCTGCAGCAGATGAATCATACGGCGAGCCTGCTGGCCGGCGCGGCTGTAGCGCTCGCACTCGGACTCTCGATTCACGTGGTGAACGCGCGGGTTGAGCACGTACTTGACCGCGTCTTCTTCCGCAAACGCCATGAAGACGAACAGGCCATTCGCCGTTTTGCGCACGAGGCCGCGTACATTAGTGACGCGCAAACGCTGATTGCGCGCACGGTGCAAGTGCTCGAGCAGCACGCGGAGGCGTCGTTTGCGCGTCTTGCGCTGGACGACGGCGCGGGCTCGTTCGGCAGCGTGAGTGAAAACGATCCGGCAATTGTTTCGTTGCGTACCTGGCACCGGGTTGTCGATTTGCATCGAATGCAAACGCAGCTACGCGGAGAGTTTGCGTACCCGATGGTTGCGCGGGGGCGGCTCGTCGGGGCGCTGGTACTAGGTCTAAAGCGCTCGGAAGAAACGTACGCGCCCGACGAATCACAGGCTATTGAGGAGCTTGCACGCGGCGTCGCAGCGGCTCTGGATGTGCTGTCACAAAAGCAGGCGGCAAGCGATAACGGCTTGGCGACGGAAGTTCGGGCCATGCATGCTGCCATGGCGAACGGCTTCGCGGCGATCAATACGCAACTCGAGCAAGTGCGCCGCCTGAAACGTTTAGCTGACGAAGCACCGCTGTGAAAACATGCGCCGCATGGGGCCGTCCAGATTTGGTGGAGTTCGCGGCGATCAAATAAGCCGGTCCTACCAGTAATTCATGAATGCGCTGGTAACAGCACAATCCTGTGCAAGTATTATGTGACTTAAGAATTTGTCACGATGCGCAGAAGCTATCGAAGGACGAAAATAGGCCGACGAAATCACGACGGCCTATTCTCTAGCAGAGTTAAGTCACGCGAGCGAGGGCCGCGAGATGCTCTAGAATTTCGTTCTCCAAAGTGACCGGCCAGCGACCGCTAAGAATAAACGCCATTTCGCTGGGAATGCTTGGCCAGACCGCCGTTTTTCTTTGATATCTCGCCCCCTTCGATCACTTCGGCAAGCTCCCGGCGTAAGTCAGCATATTGGGTTGGATGCCGCCAGCACATTTCGGCCGGCCCGCCCGTCATTTTCGTTTTCGGGATAACCGTCAACGGCACAAAGGTGTAGCCTCAAGACGGCTTCGTGCTTCTTGCACTTTGCCTACGCGCTCAATAGCCCCGTGGAGTCTGACAGTGGCATACTTTACCGACGACTCGCTTCTTCCTGAGAACATGGCGCCGCTCATGATTACGGCTGCCCCGTACGGCCCGGTATGGATGCCACAGGACGGCCCGCCCGGATACATACCACTCACCTGGGACGAGCAGGTTCAAGCTGCCGTCGACTGCTACAATGCCGGTGCGACGCTCTTGCACATTCACGTTCGTGATCCCAAGACGGGGCATATCTCGAAAAACTTTAAAGAATACGGCGAGCAAATCGCGCGCGTTCGCGAGGCTGTTCCGAAAATGATCCTGCAGATCGGCGGCTCGATCTCATTCGCGCCGGAGCCCGGCGAGGTCGGCGCGTTCGGCACGTACGAACAGCGTCACAAGCTGACGACGATCGATCCTAAGCCGGATCAGATCACCGTTACGTGTGGCACCTCGCTATTCGATCTGACGGCGTTGCACCCGATGGAGGAGTTCGCGGGGACGCGTTTGTGCAACGAAGACTCCATGCACGGGATCCGCAACATGGTGGCGGACTCCACCCCCGATTTTTACGTAGAAGAAACGAAGCTTTGCGTTGAGCACGCGATTCAGCCGTATTTCGCGCTTCCTCATATCCACGGGCTCGAGCTCGTCGAGCGCATGATTCGGCGGGGCGAATACATGGGGCCGATGAACGGCTTCTTCAGTACCGGCGGCGGCGGAATCTGCGGCGCAAACCCGTTCGATTTGATGGAACTGGTGCGTAGAACGCCGCACGGTTCGTTCTTTACATATCAATCGACATTTCGCTTGACCCACGCGATCTCCATGATGATGATCGCGCTTGGCCAACACACGCGCGCCGGCATTGAAGACAATCTCTGGGATGTAAGAAAGGGCATCCGAATGAACACCGTTCAAATGGTCGAGAAGCACGTGCGGATGGCTCGCGAAATCGGCCGCGATATCGCCACACCCGAGCAGGCGCGGCAAATGCTCAAAATCGGCGTTACGTACAACTCCGTCGAAGAGACTCTTGCGAACCTTGGCCTACCGCCGAACCGCCAAGCGGGACATCAGGGCTTCTTGGTTCACAAATCCGACGGAAAGCTTCGTGAAACCGTTTTTGCCGGCTCCGACGGACATATGCTGGCATGAAGACGACAAACGAAAACGGGCCATGGGATGTGGTGGCCCTCGACCGACTGGAGCGCTGGGCACCGGCCATGAGCGAAGCGTTGGAAAAGGTCGTCAACGATCCGTGGAGCGGGACCCTCGACCACAAGACGGTCGAACTGGTTTTCGTGGCCCTCAATGCTGCGTGCACAAGCCTCAACGAACATGGGACGCGGCAGCATATCCGCAATGCGCTTGCCGCCGGAGCAACGCGGGACGAACTCTTGACCGTGCTGATGATGGCGTCGCTCTTGTCCATTCACGCGTGCAGTCTCGGCGCACCGATTTTATTAGAAGAGGCACAGAACGCCGGCGTAACCGCAACAAAGAAGAACGCTACGACACCGAGTTGCGATCGGATGCGCGACGCCGGACAATGGAATACCGCATGGGACCCATTCTATGCGATTGATCCTGCATGGACCGACGCGGTAATGGCCTGCGGGGCCGCGGTCTACGTCGGCGGCGTGTTCGAAGCGAAGATCGTCGAATTGTTGAGCATTGCCTTCGATGCGTCGATTACGCATATGTATGCTCCCGGTGTACGCCGCCATATCAAAGCCGCTCTCGCACAGGGAGCAGCGATCGACGAGATCATGGATGTTTTGAAACTTTGCGTCGCCCATGGCGTTCAGGCACTCAACATGGGCGTGCCAATCCTCGAACAGGAGCTCTCCCGAGCCGGCGGACAGAGCGAAGCGAGGTAGTGTTTAGCGCAACATAACGCGGATCATTTTCCGGGGCTAGGGGCCGGCGTTACGAACACGCTGGGGTCGATCGTCTTTGGAAACGTAAAATCCGAATAGGCAACATCGATGTTGAGGTGCTTCACGGCAACGCCGATCGCACGCAAGTCGATGCTGAATCGTTCGTTCGCGACCACGTCGTAGCCGGCGACGCTTTCAAGGTCGAGTTCGGCCCCGCCCGTAGCTCCAACCAGACCTGCGGCACCGTTTATCTTGGCGTTGAAACGCAGGGCGCAGAGATCGCCGGTTTTCAAGTCGACCGTCGCACCGGTCAACGGATAGCGCAGCGGGTCACGCCGCGCTACCAAACGCACCGCGTGGCCCGAATCGCCGGTCGCGCAAGTCGCGGCACCTGCATCGTAGACGTTATAGTCTTCTACCGAAAACGCCGATACGACGGCGATCACGGGGAGGGTCGAGGACGATTGCGTTTGTGCCGGCGTCGACGCCGTGCCGCCCATGCCCATAAAGCCGCGCCGTATGATTGCGTCGACACCTGGCCATGTCGGGTTGAGGAACGTGGAATCGCCAAGTACGATCTGTTTGTTCTGCGGATTTATAGCGACGCGGCCGTCGCGCTGCCGCAAAGCGACCGGAAACGGCTTCTCCGACGCGGCTGTGCTTCGGCCCAGCGTACATTCGATGCCGGCGCCCGCAACGTTGCAGTTCAATCCACTGATCGATGCGTCATACATTGCAAAGGGCGGATCGGGGTGATGCCGCATCTGCTCGATGGCACGCGCGTAAAATGCCGTAGCCGACGGCGGCGCGGGTGAAACACCCACGAGCGGCAACGCCAACGCAAAACCAGCAAGGGCAACTGCCCAAAGCGATCGTTTCATATGTCGGATATACGCGGCAAACGGCCGAAAGATTCGTGCGGGCTGCAAATCGCGTTTTAAAAAAGGGAACGGACATTGATGGCCGTTCCCTTCTTTACGTGAGATCATCAAGGCTAACCTATTTGCTGAGCAAGCCGAACCTCGATTAGACGAACAGTGCTTTCTTCATACGCAACTCTCCGAGAGCCCTCTGGGCCTCCTCGCTGAGGTTGGACTTCGCCGACCTGGACGGTCACCTTGTGAATCTTGCCGGTGAACTTGTTATCGCCCACCTTGTAGTCGTCGCTGACAGCACGTGTAGAGGTTTTCGCCCACGTCCGTCGTTTCCGCGCCAAATGCGTTCGGCTGCGTGTGCTCGATCCGCCCTGTGGCGACCTCTTCACCGTTGACGAAGATCACACCGTTGCCGCCCGCGCCGGGCACTACCTCCGTCGTAAGCAAACTCGAAGCGGAGTGTCACGCGTCCCGGCCGGCAGACGAGCGGGGCCAGCGATCTTGTAAATCTCGCGACCGAGAAAGTTGTAGGCAAACCTGGGTGCGCCGTCCTTGACGTAGAGGCTCCAGCCGCCCATCTCCCCGCCTTGGGCGATGACCACCCCTTCTGCGCCGGCCTTCGGAACTTCGATGTCGGCCGTAACCACGAAGGAGCGGTTCTTGACGTTGATGAAGCCGTTTTCGGGAATTCCTTTCATTCCCTCATAGACCGTCATCTCGGTGCGACCTTCCATCAGATCCGGACGGCCCGCCAGGGCGGCGTTGAAGCGCTCCCAGGCGCGGTCGTCGAGCGGAAGCACGTTGTACTTGACGGCCTCTTCCAGGAAGACTCCCTTTAGCTTCTCAAGCTTGTCGGGATACTTCGCGGCAAGGTCATGCGCGCAACTGAAATCTTCCTCTACGTTGTAAAGCTCCCACTTGTCGTTCTCAAACGTAGCCCGCGCCTTCGGCTCCCACGGCGGGCGGTGCACCGTGGTGGCGAACCAGCCGTCCTGATAGATGCCCCGGTTGCCTGCCATCTCGAAGTATTGCGTGGTGTGGCGCGACTTCGCCTCGGCGTTATTCAACGTGTCGAGCATGCTCACGCCTTCGATGCGGTTTCTGCTGGACGCCATAGACGACGTCAGGCTCGGGCACACCAACTGCCTCCAACACCGTCGGAGCAATGTCGATCATGTGGTACCACTGCGTACGCAGGCCGCCCTTCTCCTCGATGCCCTTCGGCCAATGGACCACCATGGATTGGCAGACGCCGCCGTAGGAGGCCACCTGGTGGCCCCACGCAAAGGGCGTGGCGCCGGCGAAAGCCCAGCCGTTGTTGATACAAAATGTGGGATTTGGGGCCGCCGATCTCGTCGAAGTTCTTCAGCGCAACGTCGAGCGGCTCTGGCAGTCCGTTGAACACGGACAACTCATTGAAGGCGCCGTTGAGGCCGCCCTGGAAAACCGAACCGTTGTCGCCGGTGATGTAGAAGATCAGCGTGTTGTCCATTTCGCCCAGGTCCTCGATCTCGTCGAGAAATCGCCCGATTTCGTAGTCGGTCACCTCGGCAAAGGCGGCATAGATCTCCATGTACCGGGCAAAGACCTTTTTCTCGTCGGCCGTCAACTCGTCCCATTCCTGGATTCCCGGCGGCTTGGGCGCGAGATCGGTGCCCGGCGGCACGACGCCCAGCTTGATCTGCCGGGCCAACGTTTCCTTGCGCACCTGGTCCCAGCCCTGATCGAACTTGCCCTTGTACCGGTCGCGCCACGTCGTCGGGCACCTGGAACGGGCCGTGGGTGCCGATCGCGGAGTAGTAGACGAAAAACGGCTTGTCGGGTGCCAGCGAATGCTGGGAACGCACCCAGTCGATGGCCTTGTCGGTGATGTCAGTGCTGGCGTAGTAATCGGCGTCGGGATGCATATCCACTCTGTTCATGTTGTCGTAAATGACCGGATGAAACAGATCAGCCTCGCCGGACATGAAGCCGTAGAATCGCTCAAACCCGCTATGCATCGGCCAGCGGTCGAACGGTCCGACAACGCTGGCTTCCCACGGCCCCAGCTCGTGACACTTGCCGAACATGGCGGTGTTATAGCCGTTGAGCCGCAAGATCTCGGGCAGCATCGTGACGCTGGCGGGACGCATCGCGGTGTAGCCCGGGAAAGCCGGTGGCAATTTCCGAGATCACGCCGAAGTTTGCGCTATGGCTATTGCGGCCGGTAAGCAGGGCCACGCGGCTGGGCGAACACAGCGGCGGCACTTTGAAATTGTTGTAGCGCAGCCCGGTCTCGGCCAGACGGTCCAGCGTCGGCATCTGGATCGGCCCTCCGAACGTCGATACGTCGCCGAAGCCGAAGTTGTCGAGAAGGATGACCACCACGTTGGGCGCGCCTTTCGGCGCCTTCACCTGGAACCGCGGCGGAGCTTGTGCATTGTGCGCATCAAGCTCGGTGATTGGCGGATACTGAGGCTCGGGGACGGGCAGCACCGTACGGTCCAGGTCGGCCGTCTTTTTGTCGCTCCGTTGGATCGTTGATCGGTTTGTCATGTGCTTTTCACCACGAAATGTCGACCGCGTCAGGAAAGGCCTAGTCGGCAGACATTTTCGATCTTAAAGCGCCTAGAGCGCGAAAGGATATCCCAAAAACGAAATCGCGACGAATGTCTGTACCTTTTGCACCTCGAATACTGACCGGATACCGGCTGAGGACCTCGAGCAGTTCAACGATCATATGGTTGGGCTCATTGAGGTGATTCACGAATTCCGCACCGCCAAATGATGGGAACGCTTTCCGGCTATTTCCTCAATGTTCAGTGAACAAGAAACAGAGTCGACCGTATCTCGGAGATGGGCGCGAGTCGGAACCGCGGCTGCGGTTCTATTTGCCGAATGGTTTTTTATCGGTACCTATTTCGGGCGTGGGTGCGGCTTGGGCGGAGCGCTTACCGCGATCACCCTGTGGTCGATCGTTGCGTTCCCCCTAATTTTCGGTCTTCCGGTCGTCGCGTTCATCGTATCGGAAAAGCTTCGACTATCTGAAACCTACTGGTCTCTGATTGCTTCGCTCCCGCTTGCGACAACGGTTATCGCACTATTTCTTCACCGCCCGCCATCGGGTGTATGCAGCTTCTAGATTCGGTCTAGACGCGAACCGGCGGAGCTACCACGCTACGCAAATACGGCGCCGTCCGGCTTTCAGCTGCCGCTGCTACTTCTTCCGGCGGTCCGGATACAACAACGCGACCGCCATCTTCGCCCGCACCGGGGCCAATGTCGATCACCCAATCGCTGCCGGCAACCACGCGCATTTCGTGTTCGACGACGATGACGGTGTTGCCGGAATCGACAAGTCCGTGAAGCTGGGTAACGAGTTTATCGGCGTCCGAGGGATGCAGCCCGGTCGTCGGTTCGTCGAGGACGTACAGCGTGTCACCGCGTTGTCCGCGTTGTAATTCGGTTGCGAGTTTGATGCGTTGGGCTTCGCCGCCGGAGAGCTCCGTTGCCGGTTGCCCCAAGCGCAGATATCCGAGTCCGACTTCTCGCAACATCGTGAGCGAGCGCCGTACGGGCACTTCATCGACGAAGAATTCCCAAGCCTCGTCGACCGTCATCGCGAGCACGTCGGCGATGGATTTTTCGCGGTACTTCACTTTTAGCGTTTCGGCGTTGTAACGCGCACCGTGGCAGGTGGGGCATGGAGCATAGACGCTCGGAAGAAACAGCAGCTCGACCATTACGAAGCCCTCGCCGGCGCATGTTTCGCAGCGACCCTTGGCGACGTTGAACGAGAACCGCCCGGCGTCGAAGCGTTTCGTCCGCGCCTGTTTCGTGGCGGCGAAAAGCTTGCGGACCGAATCGAAGAGTCCGGTATATGTTGCGAGGTTTGAGCGCGGCGTGCGGCCGATCGGCTTTTGATCGACGCGCACCATGCGTTTGATGCGTTCCATTCCCGCGGCGATGCGCCCATACGTCGGCGTGAGCGGCTCGCGTTCGAGCGCTTCGCCTTCTTCTTCCTCGATAGCGCCGGATTGGCCAAGGTGCGCGCTCACAAGTTCCACCAGCGCCTGACTGACTAAGCTCGATTTCCCCGATCCGGAAACGCCCGTAATCGACGTAAAGGCTCCGAGCGGAAAGTCCACGTCGAGGCGATGGAGATTGTTGCGCGTAACGCCGCGCAGCTCGAGCCATCTCTCCGGCGCGCGACGATCGCGACGCGGCGGCTCAGCTTTACCGAAGAGGTAGCGCGCCGTTTGCGAGCCCTCGATTTTTTTCAGGCCCTCAGGCGGCCCGCTGTACTGAATCAATCCGCCGTGCTGCCCTGCGGCCGGTCCGACATCGACGAGCCAATCAGCGTGGCAAATAACGTCGAGGTCGTGCTCGACGACGAAGAGTGAGTTCCCGGCGGCCTTCAGGCCGTCGAGCGCGCGTAGCAGCGCCTCGGTATCCGCCGGATGCAGTCCCGCTGAAGGTTCGTCCAGAACGTACACCACGCCAAAAAGATTCGAACGAACCTGCGTTGCTAGACGCAATCGCTGCAATTCACCAGGCGAGAGCGTCGGGGTGCTGCGTTCGAGCGTAATGTAACCGAGCCCAAGATCCAACAACACCGCGAGACGCGCATTCAAATCGTCGGCGATGCGCCGGATGACCAAGGCTCTCTCCGGATGCGCGCGCTCGACGCGTTGAAAACCTTTGTTCGATGGATGGGCATAGGTGCGAAACAACTCTGCCAGCCGCGCAATCGTCAACTTCGCCATCTCGGCAATGTCCAAGCCGGCAAATTTTACGGACAGCGATTCGAGCCGCAGGCGTTTGCCGTGGCACAGCGGACACAACGTGCTGACCATGAATTGCGCGACGCGTTTCTTCATGAGCGGGCTCTGCGTGTTCGCGAAGGTCTGCATCACGTGGCGTTTGGCGCTCGTGAACGTGCCCTGGTAGCTCGGCTCTTCTTTTCGTTTTAGCGCCCGGCGAACTTCGGCCGGCGTATACCCCGCATAGACGGGCACCGTGGGCTGTTCGTCCGTGAAGAGCAGCCAGTCGCGATCTTTTTTCGGAAGCTCTTTCCACGGTTTGTCGACGTCGATTCCCAACGTAGTCGCGATATCGCGCAGGTTCTGTCCGTGCCACGCGACCGGCCATGCTGCGATTGCGCGCTCACGAAGCGTGAGCGACGGATCGGGCACCATGGACTTTTCCGTTACGTCGTAGATGCGGCCCAATCCGTGACAGCGCGGACAGGCGCCTGCGGGCGTGTTCGCTGAAAACGCTTCGGCTTCTAAGTGCGGCTGGTCCGAGGGGTAGTCTCCGGCGCGCGAATAGAGCATCCGCAGCAAGTTGAAGAGCGTCGTAACGCTTCCGACCGACGAGCGCGTCGTCGGGGTGCCGCGTTGCTGCTGCAGCGCCACCGCGGGCGGAAGGCCATCGATCTCGTCGACATCCGGGACCGACATTTGATTGAACAGCCGCCGCGCGTACGGCGAGACCGATTCCAGGTACCGGCGCTGCGCCTCGGCGTACAGGGTGCTGAAAGCGAGTGAGGATTTACCCGAACCGGAGACGCCGGTAAAGACCACTAACGCGTCGCGGGGAACCTCGAGATCGACGTCTTTGAGATTGTGCTCGCGGGCACCGCGAACGCGCACGAATCCGGAATCGGGAGAACCACTCACTTTGGCTCTTTACCCGAAAAGCGATTTTCCGACGTTGCACGAATGCATTCTACCGGCGAGATCCATGAGAGGAGCCGTTCCATGTATCTCTTTTTGAAGCTGGTGCACCTTATCGGCGTGGTGCTGTTTTTAGGGAATATCACCGTGGGCGTCCTTTGGAAACGCTACGCCGATCGCAGCCAGAACCCCATGGTCATGGCCTACACTATGGACTCGATCATTGGAGCGGACCGCGTATTTACGATTCCCGGAATCATCATTCTGCTGATCGGCGGCATCGGCGCAGCCATTGTCGGCCACATTCCCATCTTGTCGACCGGATGGCTCCTCTGGGGAATCATTGCGTTCATCATCTCCGGCCTTGCCTTTGCGCCACTCTCGCGCTCCCAACGGCAATTATCGATCGCCGCACACGGCGGCAACATGATCGACTACGAACGCCAATCCGCCGGCTGGGCCCTTTGGGGAACGATCGCGCTCGTTTTTCCCTTCATCGCTTTCATCCTCATGATTCTCAAGCCGACTTTGCCGGCTTTTTAACGCGTGCCCGAGCTGCCGGATATCGAGAATTATATCGACGCGTTGCAGAAGCGCGTCGTAGGGCAGCGGCTCGAACGTGTCAGAATCGGCAACCCGTTTCTCTTGAGAACGGCGGATCCGCCGTTGTCGCAATTTGAAGGCCACAGCGTCCGAGAATTGCGCCGCGTCGGGAAACGAATTGCGATGGGGTTCGACGGCGATCTCTGGTTGGTGCTGCACTTGATGATCGCGGGGCGCCTGCATTGGAGAGACGCGGGCGCGCCGCTATCAGGGCGCACGTCACTGGCGGCTTTCGATTTCCCGAATGGATCGCTCGTCCTCACCGAAGCCGGATCCAAGCACCGGGCCGCCCTCTACGCCGTGCGCGGAGAAACAGCGCTTGCGGAAATGGATCCAGGCGGAATCGACGTGTTATCAAGCGATTTCGAGGGATTTCGTGCGGCGCTGATGCGTGAAAACCGGACGTTGAAGCGAGCGTTGACCGATCCACGCTTCGTGAGCGGAATCGGGAACGCATACTCTGATGAGATCCTTCACGCCGCGCAACTTTCGCCGATCGCCCTTACGCACAAACTTTCCGGCGAAGAATGGATTCGTCTCTACGAAGCAACGCAACAGACGCTTAGGCTCTGGATCGATCGGCTGCGCGCAGAGTCTAACGGCAACTTCCCGGAGAAGGTCACGGCGTTTCACAAACAGATGGCGGTGCATGGCCGTTACGAGCAGCCCTGTCCACGCTGCGGTGCAAACATTCAGCGCATCCGGTACGCGGACAACGAGACCAACTATTGCGCCAATTGCCAAACCGATGGAAAGCTCTTAGCGGACCGGGCTCTTTCGCGCGTACTTGGTTCGGATTGGCCACGTACGCTCGAAGAACTCGAGACCCTGAAACGACGGTGAACCCGCCGCAGCTTTTATGCTTTTTTCACACTCAGCCGCTATCGTGCATTGTTCCCACCGCCTTGGAGCAATGAAGAGCGATGACGAGATTTCCGTCCACACTGTTAGTTACCGCCGCGCTGGCCGCGCTCGTTAGTGTCGTGCCGGCAAAGGGCGAGACGACCCCCGCTCCGGGTGAACCGGCGCTGACGGTCCACATGCGCGGTTCGGCATTCGATCCGCAATCGGCAACCGTAACGGCCGGTCAAACGGTGCTTTTCGTAAACGACGACGATCTCACGCATAACGTGACCGCGGACGATCTGAAGTCGGGCGACCTGCAACCCGGCAAAGGCTGGTCCTATAAGTTCGAAAAGCCCGGCACCTACCGGTACGCTTGCACCTACCACGCTTGGATGAAGGGCGAAATTACTGCGAAGACGGTGCTTCCATGATATAAAACCTAACAGAGTGCTTTGCCGCGGAGGTGGATACCATGCCCCCTGTCGCATTTCGGCGCGCCGCAGTAGTCTGCTTGCTTCTCATCCAGAACGCCGCCGCGCCGGCCAGTGCCGCAGCGCGGCCGCCCCTGCGCGATGCAATCAAAGCGGAATTGCAACAGTATCTCGCCGAGCGCGGAACGATCGAACACATTTCGGCCGCATCGGTCAGCATAAGCCGCGCGCCCGGAAAGGCCGTCGACGTCGCCGCAGGCACAACCACCTACGGCGGCAAGACGCCGGCTACGGCGGCAAACCTCTTCCAAATCGGCAGCAACACCAAGGCGTTCACGGCCACCATGGTGCTGCAGCTGCAACAGCAAGGCCGCGTCTCGATTCACGACACCGCCGGCAAGTGGCTCCCACAGTATGCAGCGTGGAAATCCATCCAGATTCGCGACCTCCTCAACATGACGAGCGGCATCCCGACGTACGATGCAGTGCCTTCGATGCTGGCAAGCTATGCTGCGCATCCCTACGAGTTTTTGAGCACCGAACACCTGATCGGCGTAGTGTATCCGCAGAGTCGCTTCAAGCCCGGCGACGGCTGGATGTACTCAAACACGGCTTACCTTATGTCGCAAATGATCGTCGAGCGCATTACGCGCAGCGATTACGCGGTTCAATTCCATCGCCGGTTCATCGACGCCGGTCCTCACTTGTCCGATACGTATTACCGGGCGGGCCTGTACCCCGCTTCGATTACGAATCGAATGGTAGCGGGATATTTCTATAGCCACGACGCCGACAATCGTCCGCTGGCGCCGCTCCTCGGACGTGACGTGCGCCCGTTCAATCTTTCGTGGACGCAAGGCGCGGGCGGAATCGTCGCGACGCCGCATGCGGTCGTCGACTGGGTCCGTGCGCTGTACGAGTCGCCGATGCTCACCGATGCAGGCAGGAAAGATTTAGAAACGCTCGTCTCGATGAAAACGGGCAAACCCATCGGAAAAGCTTCGGCAGATTCTCGCGGATTCGGTCTAGGCGTCGGGGAGATGACGATGCCGAAGCTCGGCACGTTCTGGTTCTACGAAGGCGAAACGCTCGGCTATCGCATGCTTTATGCGTATTTTCCAACCACCAAAATGATTATCGCCCTTGGACTGAACAGCCAGCCCGACGCCAAAGAGGACAAAATCGGCCAACTACTCTCGCGCGTCTACGGCACCGTATTGGAGTATCAATGAGAACGCATCTTCTGTCATTCGCACTGCTTGCCGTGATGGCCGTGCCGGCCGTCGCGTCCGAGCAGACAGCCGTCATGGCGCCGATTCAACAGTTCGTAGACGGCTTCAACAAAGGCGACATGAGTAATGTGGTGGCTGCCTGCGATGCGAACTCATCGGTAATCGACGACTTCCCGCCGCACGTTTGGGCGGCCCCATCCGGTTGCGCCGACTGGGGGCGCGCCTATGCGCGCATGGCCAAGTCGCAAGGGATTACGAACGGCATCGTGACGCTCGGGACGCCGCGACACGTCGACGTCACCGGCGATCGCGCGTACGTCGTGGTTCCCACGACGTTTACGTACAAGCTCCACGGCAAGGCGACAACGGAAGCCGGCTCGAGCCTCACGATCGCTTTGCGAAAGGTTGGTGCCGGTTGGCGCATAACCGGCTGGGCGTGGACGAAGCACTAACGGAAACAAGCCGCAACGAGGAGCGCGATCGTCTCGCAGCGCTCGGCTATCGTCAAGAATTGTCGCGAGTGCTTTCGCTCTTCGACAATTTCTCCGTCGCGTTCAGTTACCTCAGCCCGATGGTGGGCATCTACTCGCTATACACGCTCGGTCTTGGCACCGGCGGACCACGTTATATCTGGACGATTCCGGTCGTCGTTGCATGCATGATGCTCGTGGCGCTCGTCTTCGGCGAGCTCTCCAGCGAGTATCCGCTCTCCGGAGCGCTTTATCAATACGGAAAGTATAACGTCGGCCCACGTTACGGGTGGTTCGTCGGATGGATTTACGGCTTCGCGTTGTTGGCGACCGTCGCTTCAGTGGATTCCGGCGCGGTCGGTTACGTGACGTCCCTCTCCAACATCTGGTTCAAGACGCATCTGAATCCGGCGAACAACGCCACGATTTTCGCGATCACCGGCGGCATCATCGTTCTGTCGGCGATCTTGAATTCGGTCGGCGCGAAAATCATGGGGCACGTGGCGCGCTTCGGCGTTTACGTTGAAACCATCGGGACGTTCGGAGTTTTTATCGCGCTCGCGATTCACGGTTTCCATCAGGGCCTTTCGTTCACGTTCTCTACACAAGGCGTTGAAACGGTCAAGAATAACCCGTTGGGGCTCAATTTCGGGGGCAGCTGGTGGACGAGCAGCGCCCTCGTGGCCGTTCTCGCGAACGTCTATATCTTCTACGGTTTCGAATCGGCCGGCGACATCTCGGAAGAGACCGTCGACGCGCAGCGGCAAGTTCCTAAAGCCATGCGAAACGCCTTGCTGTACGGCGGCATCGCGTCGTTCGTGCTGGTGCTGGGCCTGCTGCTGGCGACGCCGGCTGCCGGCATCGCTCCGGTCGTAACCGGCGGCGTGAACGCGATCCTCAGCACGCTTCCCGGATGGCTTCAAGACTTCTTCTTAGTCATGGTGATCGTCGCGTTTTTCAGTTGCGGCACGGCCGTCCAGGGGGCCGGCGCGCGCGTCGCATTTGCGCTCGCGCGCGATGGTGCATTGCCGTTCAGCGAAAAGCTCAAACAAATCTCTCCGCGTCATCGGACGCCGGTGAACGCGATCGTTACCGGCGCGATCGTCCCGTTTCTTTTCCTGCTGCTCGTGCTGATAAATCCGAGCAAACCGGTTCACATTCTCTGGTTCGACTATCCGGCAAACGTCACGGCGCTCTATGCGCTCGTATCCTTCGCGACCTCAGGCATCTACCTCGCGTTTTTCCTCACCGTTTTTGGCGCGCTTCTCGCGCGGCTGCGCGGATGGAAACCGAGCGGCGTCTTCACGCTCGGACGATCGGGACTGCTCGTTACGGCAGCCGCAGCGGCGTATCTCGCGTTGATGCTGCTGAACATCGTGTGGCCTAGCCCGCTCTCGAGCGGACGCGCGGTTTTCAATTACGGCTGGGTTACGCTGCTGGTAATGGGGGTTATCGTCGCAGCGGGAGCGCTTTACGAGCTCGTTGTAAGGCCTGACCGCCGTGTCACATGGCACGTTGAACAACGTTCTTTTAAAGAGTATGAGCGTTAGCGTCAACATCGCGAAAAGCGATGCCGATTTCCGGCAATTCGGGGAGCTCGTTGGTGAATACGAGGAAAGCCTTCCTGCGGATTTGCGGCACTCCGCCTTCGCGAGCGAGCTGGCCGAATTGCGCACGCATTACGGTCCTCCGCACTTCGCGCTGATCGCCGGAGTGGGCGGCGTGCCGGCCGGCTGCGTCGCGCTCTGCGAGTTCGATCGGACGACCGCAGTCGTGAAAAAGATGTACGTCTCTCCGGGGCATCGCAACCTCGGCATCGCGCGCGCGCTGATGACGAACCTCCTCGAACTCGCCCGCGCGCGCGGCTACACTCGCGTCGTCCTCGACACGAACCGCAACCGCCTCGCCGCGGCGTACCAGCTTTACCGTTCGCTCGGATTTACGGACTGCGAACCGTACGGCGCCGTGGAATACGCATGCCCGACCTTCATGGAATTGCGTTTCGCCGGCGAGTCATAACGCTCCGATCCGTCGTCCGCCCATGCTCGCTCATTTGCCGCGTTATTCCCAAAAATTTAGTATACTTGGCAGATGAGAAGTACGAGCGCTTGGCCGGATTTACCGCTCGCTTCGTGGCGCGAGACGTGCGACACGGTGCATATGTACACGCAAGTCGTCGGTAAGGTTCGCGCGGCCCTATCCTATCCGGAGCCGGAGTGGGCGCACGTATCTCTGCAAGTCACGCCGCGCGGTCTGAGCACGGGCGTCATCCCGTACGGCGAGCGCACGTTCCAAATCGACTTCGACTTCAACGCGCACGTTGTGAACATCTTCGACAGCGAAGATGCATCACGCCAAATCGATCTTGGCGATCGAAGCGTGGCAGATTTTTATGGCGACGTGATGGAGGCGTTGCGATCTTTAGAGATCCAGGTGAAGATTCGCCCGATCCCCGACGAGGTCTCCGAACGCATCCCGTTCGATCGCGACACCAAGCACAAAACCTACGATCGAGAGCGGGTCCAGCGCTTTTGGAAAATTCTGGTTCAGGTCGACAGCGCGCTGAAAGAACACCGGGCTCCGTTCCGCCGCCGTCATACCCTCGTCCAATTCTTCTGGGGAACGTTCGACCTCGCGTATGCGCGTTTTTCCGGGCGTCCGGCCACGCCGCCCAGTAACGATCCGATCATGCGCGAGGCCATGGACGCCGAAGAGATTTGCGTCGGATTCTGGGCCGGCGACGACCGGTACGCGCAACCGGCGTTCTGGGCTTATGCCTATCCGCGTCCGGACGGCGTGGCCGAAGCGGAGATTGGGCCCGCCGAAGCACGCTGGAACGAAGAGATGGGTTTGTTCATTCTTCCATACGAGGCCGTTCGAACGGCCGATTCGCCGCGCGACCTGCTTCGCCAATTCTTCTCCAGCACGTACGACGTTTGCGCGAAGCTCGCACGATGGGACGAGGTTTCCTAGACGGTCCGAGCGCGCGTTGCTCGAATGCGCCGGTAGACCGCGACCGCGGCGATCCCGATTGCGGCGATGTAGGGGACATAGACGAGGAGCCACGTCATCAGCGACAGCAGGCCGATCGTCGTACGTGAGAGCGAATGCAACGCGGCGTGCCACGCGTTGGCCAGTTGGGCGGCGAACCCCGGCTCGACCGTCGTGCCGCGCGCTTCGGATGCTAGGCTGACGTTCACAGTCGCATAGACGACGCGATTTTGCTGCACCGTCAAATCCGCTTCGAGCGTCTCGATGTTCTCGCGAACTTGCGAGAGCTGGTTTTCGGCGTCTAAGACTTGACCGACGGTTCCGGAGCGCTCCATGATGCGCAGAATGTCGGCTTCCGTGCGTCGTAAATTGCGCAGGCGTGCCGTCGAATCGGCGATGTTCGACGTCAGATCCTCGGCGCTAACGGAAGATTGGCGCACCGTTCCGAGCCTCGCCACGCGAGCCATCGCGTCGTCGAAGCGATTTGCGGGAACGCGTAGGCTTACGTCGGCATTCGATTTTGACGCAGCGTCCCCGCCGTTATCCAAGCTCATCGAAAGAACGTCGCCACGTTCGTTGCGCGCTAAATGTGAAAGGAGCCCGACGGCATTTCCAACGTCGCCTACAAGCAGCGTTATAGTGCCGGTGCGCGCGATCATCGGTTCGCCGGTCGCACCGGATCGGTTCGAATTGGCAACGTTCTCCGTCCGACGGCCGAGCGGCATCGATACCTGAATTCTCTTCGTAACGCTCGCCATTTCGGTTTGGTCCAACGAACCCGAGCGAATGCCGGCCTTCGGCGCGAGTGCTATGGCTGTAGCTATCACGATGAAAGCGGCGAGAATGATTGCTGCAAAGGGCCCGATCGCTGCTCGTGCGTTCATGTGCGCATAACGCGTGATGCCGCGGATTCCGTGACCGAATGCTATAATGCTCGAATGAAACGCACAATGCATGCGCTCCTCGCGCTTCTTTTTGCCTGCACCGCGGTCGCTGCCGCGGATCAGAACCCGACCTACACCGGTCCGCTCAGTCCGGCAGAAACCGCGTTCGTGGCCTCGATTCAGAAAGACCTGATGCAACGCTTTCCGACAGCTGCCGACGCGGAGCGTGCGGGTTACGTCCGTTACACGAACGAGGACGATACCGGCGCCATCAGCTACGCGAATCTCCAGTGGAATTCGACCGATCCGCAGCATCCGAGCCAGCTCTGGTACGACAAGAACGGCCAACTGCTCGGCGCAGATTACTCCGTGCCCGCATCGAGCGCCACGCGTCCGACGCTCTTCGGCGTGAATCCGGGGCGTCTCTATGAATTCGACGACCACGTCCATTACGTGCTGCAAGACGCCTCAGGGGCGAAAACGTACGATCACTACATCATGGCGGAGAAGTATAAAGCCGGCGGCGGCGACCCCGCGCATCCTATGGCCGCCGATCTCGTCAAGATGGGCAAAGCAAAGGACACGAAAGAGGTCGCTACGGTCTTCGACATGCCGCACATTTGGGACATGATCGTCTGGGTGAAGCCCAATCCCAGCGGCGCCTTCGCCGAAAAGAACCCATCGGTGAAACCGTAGCTCAAACAGCCCTCCCGCACCCCGCTTTGCAGTGATAAAGTAGCAACTATCCTCAACTTCTTCCGGCATCATCTTTTGGATGCAAAGGGAGGACCGCTCGCTACTATGTCAACCACGCAAACAACCGTTGACCAGGATAAGCTGATGTCGCTGGTCTTTCAAATCGTCGGCGACTGGGGTGCCGCATGGACGGTTCCGCTGGCTCGCATCGGCGAGCGTCTTGGTCTCTACAAAGCGCTCGCCGAACACGGAATGGTAACGTCGAAAGAACTCGCGGAATCAACGGGTACCGCCGAACGCTACGTGCGCGAATGGCTCGCTCAACAAGCCGCAAGCGGATATGTCTCGTACGACGCGCCGACCCACCGCTATTTTATGACGCCCGAGCAGATCAAACTGCTGGCCGACGAAACCAGCCCTCTGTATCTCCACGGAATGTTCCAACTGATGGAAGCTGCGTTTAAATCGACACCGGAAATCGAGCGCCGCTTTTTGAGCGGCGGGGGCTTCGGCTGGCACGAGCACGATCCCGGATTGTTCGAAGGAACGGAGCGTTTCTTCAAACCCGGATATGTGATGAACTTGATCGACGTCTGGCTTCCCGCGCTCGAAGGCGTCATGCCGAAACTTCAAAGCGGAGCGTCCGTTGCGGACGTCGGGTGCGGACTCGGAGCAACAACCATCATCATGGCAAAAAGCTTCCCGCAATCGGAGTTCGTGGGCTACGACTATCACGCAGCTTCGATCGAGGCCGCCCGCGAACGCGCCGCAGCGCAGGGCGCACCGCCGAATCTCAAGTTCGAAGTCGCGAGCGCAAAATCGTTCCCCGGCTCCGGCTACGATCTGGTGACGAATTTCGACTGCCTGCACGATATGGGCGACCCGGTCGGCGCCGCCGTTCACATCAAGAAAGTGCTCGATAAAGACGGCACGTGGATGATCGTGGAGCCGTATGCCGGCGATAAAGTCGAAGAGAACTTCACGCCGGTCGGACGCGTATTTTACGGCGCCTCGACGCTGTTATGCACGCCCGGCTCGTTATCGCAGGAAGTCGGCGCTGCACTGGGCGCTCAGGCGGGCGAAGCCCGTATTCGGGACGTGGCGGAGCAAGCCGGGTTCACCCGTTTCCGCCGCGCTACCCAAACGCCGTTCAACATCATCTACGAGGTGCGGCCTTGAGTTCACATCCTCTCACCTGCGGATAACCACTTCCGTCGGCGTGCTGATGCGCCCGTCGCGCAGTACCGTCGCGCACGTCACGTCTATACTGGCGCGTTCGCCCGGCGCAAGCCGCAGCGGCGCGCCGTATAGATGTGACGTAGCGCCCGGTTTCGTTCCATCCATCGTGCAGCGTATTTCGGCTCCAGGGACGTTCGACGTGGCGGTCACAATCACGCTCTGATTGCCGGTTTGCAGCGCGACGGTTCGCATCGACGGATTGACGTTGCTAAAGCGTAAGTCACCGCCGTTTACGCTCAGCGTCGGGTTAGGGATTCGGAAATTCACGTGGTGGCGCGTGAGCCACGCATATTGCATTCCACTGCGGCTTTCGAACGAATCCCAATCGCGGCGCTCGGGCGTGGTCCATGCGACCTCGGAAAGCGCGAGCTCTCGCGGCAGCAGCATGTAGAAAAGATACGAAGGGTCGGCGATGTATTCGGTCCACAGATTCGCTTGCACACCGATCACGTGTTTCGCCACGGCAGCCGGCACGGTGCGTGGGAGCGGTTCGAACGCGTAGACGTCTTGGAGGCGCGATAGACCGCCGATCGCCTCCGGTTCGTCGTTGCTATCGCCTTGATACGCATCGAAATAGAGCGGGCCATCAGGCGAGAGGACAACGTCGTTTCCATGTTGCGCCGCTTTGATTCCACGAGCGGAGCTGTGCCAAGCCATCACTGTTGCCGTCGTGCTTACGCCGTCGTCAAGAATCTCGTCCCACCCTACCATCCGCCGGCCGAAGCGTTTCAAGATCGCCTCGATGCGCCGTTCGAAATACCCCTGCACCTCGTCGTAGGTTTTCAGGTGCTGCCGTTGCATGAGCGCATGAACGACGGCACTATGCTGCCACTCGTCCTTCGGCGTTTCGTCGCCGCCGGCATGAACGTATGGACCTGGAAAGAGTTTTGTGACCTCCACGAGGACGTTCGTCAGAAAGGCGAACGTCGGCTCCGACGGACAGTACAGCTCGTGGCTCACTCCCCACGTTTCGCGCACTTTCACCTTTGGTGAGCCGCAGGCGAGCCATGGATATGCCGCAACCGACGCATCGGCGTGACCCGGCATGTCGATCTCCGGAACGATCGTCACGAATCGCTTTCGCGCGTACTCTACGACTTCGCGAACTTGGTCTTGCGTGTAATATCCGCAATACGGCTTTCCGTCAAACTCCGTCGCATCGTTGTCGATCTCGGTTTGCGCGCGGCACGAGCCGACTTTTGTTAACAACGGATACCGCTTGATCTCGAGCCGCCAGCCTTGATCGTCGGTCAAATGCCAATGAAACACGTTCAGCTTGTAATGCGCCGCGACGTCGATGTAACGTTCGACGACCGGAACGGGAAAGAAATGTCTCGCGACGTCTAAGTGAATGCCCCGCCAAGCAAACCGTGGCGTATCTTCGATTTGCAGATACGGCAACTGCGAGCCCCGCGCTTCGATGATTTGCTCGAACGTTTGCAAGCCGTAAAACAGTCCGGCTCCCGTAGCGGCAGAGATCTCGACGCCGCTGCCCTGAACCCCTAGGCGATAGCCTTCTTTGCCAAGCGCAGCATCTTTGACTATCGTGAATTGCACGGTGGCGCCGGAATTTTTTACGAGGTATACCGTCGCGCCGCGTTCGCGCAAATACGTCATCGCCGAGGCCGCCGCCGTAAGTTCCTCGGGGTTCTTTCCGTAGACGCTCCATTGTGCCGGCGTTTCAAACGTGCCGTCGCTCGTGGCAATCGTGCGCGGTAGCGGAACGATGCCCAGATCTTCAGCTGAAGGCTGCATACCGGGAGGCGACGCGGCATTCGCGCCGGCCGTGAATGCAGCCGTCAACAGGAGCGTAAATACGACACGTCGACTCTTCATACGCACATCCTCGGGGGGTCGATGGACAAACCGGAACTCGGAGTGTCGTTCGAGCGTGAGATTCGCGAGCAGCCTGCCGTGTGGGAGCGCCTCGCCGAATCGGATAAAGCGGGACAGTTGGCCGAAGCGCTCGATGACCAAGTCGTTTTGGTTGGAAGCGGCAGCTCCCTGTTCGCGGCCCGCCTGGGCGCACTGGCGCTGCGCCGTCGCAAGATTCAAGCGCAGGCACTGGCCGCCACCGAAGCGCGGCTCGATCACGCTGCCTATGCCGGCCGAACGGTCGTCGCGATTTCCCAAAGCGGCCGCTCGACGGACGTATTGAACGCCGTCGACGTCTTGCGACCGTCGAAGCTTATCGCACTGACGAACACTCCCGCTTCGCCACTCGGATCGCGCTCGGATTTGACGATCGACGTGGAAGCCGGCCGTGAAATCGCAGTCCCTGCCACTAAGAGCGTTACGGCCACAATGGCTATTTTGCTCCGGGCAGCTTCGTTGCTCGGCGGCAACGCCACGCGCGATCCCTCGGCGTTATTGTGGACCGCGCGCACCGTGCGCAAGTGGCTGGATGAACGCGCGGTGGATGAGATTTCAGTGCCGGCCCAGCGCATCGCCCTGCGGCGCCATGTCGTGCTGCTCGGCTCCGATTACGGGTGGCCGGTCGCGCAAGAAGTGGCGCTCAAGCTGAAAGAAGCCGCATACATGCACGCGGAGGGATTTTCGGCCGGAGAGTTCCGTCACGGCAGCATCGCGATGGTCGACGCGTCGTATGCCGTTATCGGAATCGTCGATAAGGACGCGCTGCCGGCGCTGGAGCGTCCCATGCGCGACGTGCGCGATACCGATGCGCTTCGCTATGTAATCGGGCGCTGCGACGTCGACGGCGTGCCGAAACTCGGTCCGGTCGTTGAGGATCCATACAACACGCTCGCATGGCTTGTGACGGCACAAATGCTCGCGCTGCACATTGCCCGGATAGCACGCATCGACAGCGATCGTCCGCGCGGTTTGACGAAAGCGCTTACCGGCGCATGAACGGCGCTCCAACCGTCATCGAGGGCGACCGCAGGCTGATTCGCGGCGTCGGGCTGCGCGGCGCCATTTCGATCAATCTGATTTCGATGATCGGCATCGGCCCGCTGATAACCATCCCGCTGGTGCTGGGTGCTTTGCACGGACCGCTTTCGCTCGTCGGGTGGATCCTCGGCGCCGGACTCGCTCTGTGCGACGGGCTCGTTTGGGCGGAACTCGGATCGCTTTATCCGGGATCCGGCGGCACGTACGGCTATTTGCGCGAAGCGTTCGGACGTCATGGATTCGGGCGCTTGCTTGCGTTTTTATTCGTGTGGCAAACCGTCTTCGTTGCGCCGCTGAATCAAGCAACCGGCTACATCGGCTTCGCAAATTATGCCGGGTATTTGTTCCCGGCGCTGGCTTCGAATCCGGCTGCGATTAAACTCGTCGCGATCGGCGTGGGCGTCGTCACGATACTCGCACTCTATCGCAAGATCACCACGATTTCAGGAACGGGCACCTGGCTTGCCGTCGCCTCGTTCGTCACGCTGCTTTGCGTGATCGTCGCGGCGTACACGCACTTCAACGCGCATCAGGCGTTTACGCTTCCGCCGCAAGATTCGTTTTGGGCGGGGTTGCGCGCCGGACTCGGACAAGCGCTCATCATCGCAATGTACGACTACCTCGGCTACAATCAGTCGAGTTGCATCGGCGGCGAAATCATCGATCCGCCGGTTACTATTCCGCGCTCGATCGTGGCTTCGATCCTGGTCGTCGCGGCGCTCTATATCTCCATGCAAACCGGCGTTCTCGGAGCTATCCCGTGGCAATCGATCGTGCCGCTCGCCGACGGCTCCCTGCCGGTTCTCGGTCAACACGTTGCCTCCGCAATCGTCGAGAGCGTTTTCGGCCGCGGAGCCGCTACGGTCGTAACCTTATTGGTCCTACTGACGGCTTTCGCTTCAGTTTACGGAAACTTGCTCGGCTATTCACGAGTCCCGTTCGCGGCGGCCGAAGACGGCGTTTTTCTGCCACCCTTCGCGCACGTTCATTCGAAATTGCGCTTTCCCGACGTCTCGCTCGTTGTCATGGGCCTTCTCGCCTTACCGTTTTGCCTGTTCTCGCTCGGCGACGTAATCAACGCGCTTACTACGGGCATCGTGCTCATTCAATCGATCGCGCAAATTGCGGCGCTCTTTGCATTGCGCAGCCGCGGAATAGCCGGCCCTTACCGAATGTGGCTCTTTCCAATTCCGGCGCTGCTCGCTCTCGCGGGCTGGATATACGTTTTTCTCAGTGCCGGTCAATGGGCAATTGGGTTTGGACTCATCAGTCTTTTGGCCGGGGCGGCAGTCTTTATGATTCAAGCCCGCGTTCGCTCGCAGTGGCCGTTCGAACGAATGCCGCCGGCTTTATAGGTCTGTAGCCGGGCAAACGCTAAGGAAGCCTCTTCGTGAAATACGGCTAGGAGGCGTCCTTCGTATGATTGGACATAGAGCCCACCTTCGCGTATCGGCAGCGTTGTTTCTTATTGCGCTGCCGTTTTTATTTTCGCCGCGGGCGGATGCGGCGGGCGGCGTGACGGGAACGCTCCGCGGAACCGTCGTCGATTCCGCCGGCGGTGCGCCGGTCGCCGGTGCGACGATAAATGCATCGTCCGGATCCGGCAGCTATAAAGCTACGACCGATTCGCACGGTTTCTTCACGTTGCTGGATATCGCGCCGGACACGTATACCGTACACGTTTCTGCGCCGAATTACATCGACACGGCGCTGACCGGCGTCACGGTCTTCGGCGATCAAATGCAAACGGTCGGCGTCGTGCGGCTCGTGAAAGGGCTCAAGACGATTGCCACAGTGCAATCGCGCGGTGCTTCTTCCGCATTTCAACCGCATCAAACCACGGATTCAACGACGTTCCAAGGTGCCCGCGTCGATCAAGCCTTGGGCGAAGCGGGTTCGACCAATCTCAATCAGCTAATAGAATCGGCGCCGGGCGTTATCAAGAACACGGAGTATCAGGCCGGTCCAGGCAACAGTAGTAACGCGTTCACGATTCGCGGTTCCGCAAGCGTCGAAATCGGCTATCAATTCGACGGCGTCGATTACCGCGGCTCGTTCTTCGACGAAGATCCGAGCCAAGGCTATCTCAACGGCGTCGGTGGCGGCAAAGGCGGACTGCAAGTCGTAAGCGGAGCCGGCGACGCAACGCAAGGCGGCATCGGTGCAGGCGTAGTGAACATCGTTCCGGGTCGCGGAAGCTCTCCGGGCGACGGGTTTCTGAGCTTCGACGTTTCGTCACCCTGGTACGACCATGCTATGGCCGGACAGTACGGATGGGGAACGCCCGACGGACGCTTCTCCGACTTCTTCTCGTTCCGCTCGGATCGGCAAGCGCCGCAAATCGCGCCGTACGGGCGCGACGCTGCGAGCGCCGGCCAGTATCTCGGAACGTCGTTTCTTTATGATGACGACGTCTTGAATAACTTTTACTATCGCTTCGGAAAAAACAACGACCAGCAGGTTCAGGTGCTAACGGATTGGTTAGATCACCGCGCGTGGGCAAACTACGGCGGCCTCGCTAACGTCAATTACTACCCTTACGATCCGTTCTCGTACGCAAATTTCAATTCCGACTACAACGGCTTTCCGATCTTTCCGATCACAGCGTCCGATCCAACCGGCTTGAAGTGGTATCAATCGGTGATTCCGTACTATCCGGGCACGCCGAAGACGCAGCAACTCCCGACACAACCGGAACAGTACGTGTACGGGCCGACGAATTTTTTGAAGATCGGCTATACGCGCCCGCTCGGCAAGTCCACGTCACTAAACACGTTTTTCTACAATTGGGGCGGTCTGGTCGCCAACAACATCACCGGGTCGTCTTCGGATCTCACGCTCGGCTCGTACCTTCCGGGTTACAATAATGCCGGCGGAAGAAAAGTCGGGTTCCAAAGTCAAGCGACGATCGTAGCCAGCGAAAAACATACGCTGAACGTCGTGGCGAAATTTGAAAACGGATTCCCGTACTGGTTACAGCAAAACCACGGCAACACTTGGCAGGGCTTTTACGGCGCGCGTTCCGTTGACGAAAGCGAATCCAGCGGCTTCGTCCCGAACGGGCCCCGCGTTGAAGATTGGTTTCTACCGTTGCATCCCGGCATGCCGGTGAACGAGGGCGTTCCCGCAACCAGCCCGCTGTATAATCCGTGCATCGGTCCCGCACTCGACAACGGCTACACGCAAAATGCCGTAACAAATCAGGGCTGCTATATCTACAGCTACTTGCTGGCAAACGGCAAATGGAAGGGCCAGTTGCCGGCGATTCCGTCCACCGGCTTCGATTACAATGGCGCTGATTTTCAGCAGTTCGGTATTGGCGTACGCGATCAGTGGACGCCGAACGCGCGTTTGACCGTCGACTACGGCGTTCGCGTCGACGGACAGAATTTGAAATGGGCGGGCAACCCATTGGTAAACGCAGACCTTTCAAACACGGCCGATATCGGCATGGGGTATGCGCAGCTCTCGAACGCTTATCTCTATCCGCGCATCCTACAGCCGAGGCTCTCGGCGAGTTACCTGCTTACGCCGCGCGATAGCGTTCGCGTGAGTTACGGGCGTTCCGCCAGCTTCTTCTTTGGCCAAACCGCGGGAACGCCCACGAGCATCAGCGGCGTCGATCCGATCCTGTGGACGATTCCGGCGAAGGATAGCGCCGCCGCCCCGACCTGCGGCAGCGGCTGGCATCCGGAGGGAACTTCACCAAACGGCACCTACATCCCGAATCCGAACGTGTACTTTTCGGGCGCCGGCGTATTGGGCGTGCCCGGGAACTACTTCCAGTGCAAGAACTACGCACAGTCGGTGTACTGGATGTTCGACCAGGCGTTTGCGGCACCGGACATCGGCGGGCAAACCGTAGCAACCTACAACAACTGGGATATTGCGTACAGCCATCAATTCAAGAACGGATGGGGCACAAAACTCACGGCGTACGATCGCCGGGGCTACAACACGTACCAAGTCACCCTGCTAAATGCGGGTCCGCCCGACCCGGTCACGGGCCAGCAATCCGCGGGCTCTTTCCAAGAGCGCGAAACCGGTATTACCAAAACATTCGGTCTCGAGTTTTTTCTTACGACGCCGGATCGCCCGTTTGGGTGGAGTGGATTTTTAACGGCGAACTACGTAAACGCATTGACGAACACGCCGCCGGTAAGCGGCTCGTCAAATCTCCCCGCCGTTGCACAGTATCTCTACGAAACCGGAACGCTCTTCCACGCGAGTTATCTCCCGCCGTTTTCGGCCGTCGCCGGAATTCAATATCAGACGCGAAGCGGCTTTAAGATCAACCCGATTTTAACGTACGACGGTGGCGAGCCATTTGGCGTCGGCATGACGTCCTACGGCTTCGTTAATGGAACGCTGTACGCACTGCCGACCGGGAACCTCGGGCAAAACTTGCCCTTTGCCGGGCCGGGCCAGCCGAATCAAGCGTATAACTCCACGTGTTATAACGATCCCGCATTTGCAGGCAGTTATTTCAAGCCGAAGTACTTCGCGTGCCGTGGAAACAGCGAGCCGGCGCTCGCGGGTCAGGCGCTGACTTCGCCACGGCTCTACAGCGATCTCGACCTCGAGTACACTCACCACAACATCACCTACGGCATCTACGTTACAAACCTGTTCGATAACTACCGTAGCGAGCCGTCGGTAAATCAAGCCTGGCAGCCCGTTGCGACAGGCGTCGGCGGCGCGCAAACCGGGCAATTCGCCGGTGCAAACCCGCTAACGACGACGACGGATTCCTTTGGAAACACCATCGTCGTTCCCAACCCGTTCTATCTCGTCGGCGCACGCAATGCGAGCGTTTACGACGAGTATTGGCTGCCGTTCCAACGGCTCTACGTTCCCGGACGCCAGTTCCGTTTCTACATGCAGATCAAGCTTGGCAGGGGAAGTCTATGATCGAACGGCTCGCGACCAAGGTATCGATCGTTACAACATGCGTTGTATTGTGCGCGTGTTCCGCCGGCGGCACGGGCGGCCCGCCGATTACGTCGGTGAACCCCGGAAGCAGCAGCTACTCCGCCCTCCAATTTGCAGTGGGCACCGCGAATTTGTACGGAAGCGGCGACGTCGGACTGAACGTCGTTTCAACGTTCCGGCAAACCGACGGCGCTAGCGCAACGGGCGTCAATACGCCGGCGATTACCGGACCCTTCGGCATCACTGCCGCTGCGGTTCCGGCCGATGCCGCTTTGCCGGATCCCTATACGACCGCCGTCAACGGCGGGCCGAGCTACGAAGAGATTCAGACAGGCGGCGCATCGATCGCCGGAACGCCGCAAACCGTACTTCCGGGCACGCCCGAGTGCGACGGGAACGGCGCACCATCGCCGTTCACCGCGTGCCAAGCGGGAATAGCGCCGAACACCTCGAGCTTTGGCCAAAGCGGGGGCGTCTTTGCCATGGGCCTTGCGCCGTACAATAGCGTCGCCGCGACCGGACAATCGTACAGTTATGCGCCTTACGCACAGCCGTTCTATCCGGCGACGACGCATCCGGTATTCGTGCCGTGGGGCGGTCCGCCGGCGTTCGATCCGTTTGGCGACGGCATGGGCGAGCGCGACGGCGTCGGCGCGATCAACGGCGTCGACTCGTTCAACGAACCGTACTTCCTGGGCGTTGCAGAGGGTATCACGGTTTTCGACGGCGTGACCGTTCGGACGGGACAATATAAACTCAACGTCGCGATCTCCACGGTGAGCAATGGCGGCGCGGTAAGCACGCAAAACGTTTCAGCGACCGCGTCGCTGCCGTCACTTGCGGTTTTACCGGCCATTTCCACGCCGGCATTAAGTCCCGACGCAAACGGTGACGGCGGTGCAACGTTTACGATGTCGTTACCACCAGGCGTTTCCGAAGCGTACGTTCAGATCGTCGACTACGGCCCCGGCGGCGGCCCGAACAACGGCGGTGCTACCAACGTTTCGAATTGTCAAGGCGCGCGCGGGACGGCGTTCGCCCCAGTGTACTACACGATCCATATCGCTAACGCTGCAAGTGCGTCGTATCAGCTTCCACCGAGCATCGGCCCGAATCTGGCCACGTCGGGGGGCGCGAATACAAAACAGCCGAGCCCCACGCTATGCACCGCGAAGCAAAATACAGCGGCAGCGGGCGGCACCTCGACCCCGGCCGACGACTTCGTCGTCCAGGCCATCGGGTTCGATTATCCCATCTATCAGGCGGCGCTCGGGCTCACGCAGGCAACGACGCCGCAGAAGCCCCAAATTACCAACGCCGCGGGGACCGCCAACATCACGATTTCGATTCCGGCCGAACAAGATGCCGGCGGTGCGCCGGTTCCTTTGAACGTGCGCCGTCCAGTGCATCCCGGGCTGCATCGAATCCATCGATGAATCTGCTTGCCGCAGTTATGATGGTGGTGAGCCCGCTCGTCACCATCAGTGTTGACACCGCGCCCAACCACATCGTCAACGTCATCGAGCCAATCCGCGCTATCGGAACGGGCGTCGACTCCGATCCGCAAGGAAAGATTCCGTTTCTTTATTCGCCGCCGCGCGTTCGCACGATGCTCGGTACCGGACTTGGCGCGATCACGTACCGCTTGTACACGGAACTTTCCATCCAGGATTGGCACTGGAATCCCACCGGACGTTTCAGCGACGCGGCGCGGCACCAAGGATATTGGACCAGTTCGGGGAGCCCTCTGCGCGCAATCGTCAACTCTTACGGATACCGTCTTCCGCATCGCGGGTCGAGCCGCGATCAAGGCGATGACGACGATTATTCGCGCATCGATGACGGCGACGCGCGCACGTATTGGAAGAGCGATCCATATCTCGCCGATGCGTTCACCCACGACGGCGACGCGGCGCATCCGCAGTGGATCGTCGTCGTCTTCAACCAACCCGTACCCATTAATGCCCTCAGGCTTTCGTGGGCGAACCCGTTCGCGACCCGCTTTAGAGTGGAGTACTGGCGAGGTTCCGGAGATGCTATCCTCGCGCAAGCGCAAGGCGATTGGCGGCCGTTCGGCTCGGCATCGTTCCGCAACCCGGCTGCGGCAGTGCAGACGGTGCGCCTTCAGAGAAACCCGCGCGTGGTGCGCTTCTTGCGCATTTCGATGGACGCTTCGTCGAATACGTGTGACACCCACGGAGCCGGCGACCGGCGCAACTGTGTCGGGTACGCCGTTCGTGAACTCGGCGCGGGAACGATGTCGCGAGGCATTTTCCGCGATCGAATCGTTCACTCGACCTGCGGTGGCGACCCGCTATCCCCGCGGTGTAAAAGCCATCAAACGGTGATCTTCGTTTCGTCAGTCGATCCATGGCATCGCGCTCAAGACCGTAATACCAACGGCCAGGACCAGCCGGGCCTCGATGTCATCGCTCGCAGTCCAATCACGCGCGGCGTAGGAGCTATCTATCCGGTACCGCTTTTTTACAGCACGCCGGAAAACGCCGTGACGGAGATCGAGTACCTTCGTGCCCGCGGTTACCGCCTCGCAAATATTGAATTGGGGGAAGAAGTCGACGGGCAGTACGCGCTTCCGGAAGACTATGCCGCCCTATACTTGCAGTGGGCGCGCGCCATTCATCGCAAGTATCCTGAGGTTCGCCTAGGCGGCCCGGTTTTCGAAGGTGTAAATCAAGACGTCGCAGTGTGGCGAAATGCGCGAGGCGAAACCTCGTGGTTACGTCGGTTCATCGAATATTTGCGCAGCCACCGGGGTCTATCCGCGCTCTCGTTCATGTCTTTCGAGCACTATCCGTTCAAAAATTGCGACGCCGGCGATACCCTGCGCCGCGATCTGTTGAAGGAGCCGTCGTACATCCGAAATATCCTCGACATCTGGCGCGCCGATGGCCTGCCCCCGAATCTCCCGCTGATGGTTACCGAAGCGAATTTTTCCGCGGATGGAACCGGCGTTCCCCAACGCATTGCCGGGGCGCTGTGGACCGCGGACTACCTGGCTTCCGCGCTTACGTCGGGCGCCGCTTATGCAATGTATTACCAAATCGAAACAGAACCGCTCGGCCGCAGCAAATGCGGAACGTGGGGAGCGTATAATCCCTACATCGTGGATAAGGAGTATCGCGTTCAAGCGAACGGGGCTGCGTATTACGCGGCTCGCATGCTGACGACCGAATGGCTTCGGGCGGGGGAACAGCCGCATGAGCTCTACTCAGTGACGAACTCCCTCGGAACCGACGGCGCTGCTGTAACGGCTTATGCGGCGCATCGACCCGACGGCACGTGGTCGCTCCTACTCGATAATAAGGACATCGTGCCGCGCGACGTGCAGTTGTCATTCTTCCGCGGCGCCTCGCCAAGAACGTTCGCCGCGACGCAAACTGCCACGTTCGGCCGCGATCAGTATGCATGGGACGGCAATCCCGATCATCGTCCGAAACCCGATTTGGGAATCGTTCACGTGCTTCCGCCCGGGAAGGACGGACGCCTCACCCTTGCCCCCGAGTCGCTAACGGTCGTTCGGGGAACGCTCGAACCGTGAGGGTTCTTATTGCCACGCTCTGCGCCGCGATTTTTTGCGCGCCGCTGCAAACACGTGCCGCCGACGTCGTAACGGTCGACGCCGCAAATCCCATGCAGACGATCCGCTCGCGCGACGCGCTTGGTTCGACCGTGGATAAAGAGCCCGCCGGCATGATTTCCTATCTTTATTCCAGCTCCAACGTGCGCCGTATGCTCGAGTCGGGATACGGATGGCTCAGCTACCGGCTTTTTACGGAACTCTCGGTCCAAGACTGGCATTGGAATGCTGCCGGCCACTTCAGCGCGATCGACGGCGGGTATTGGACGAGCGACGCGTCGACGGTTCGTTCCGACATCACGGACTCGTACGGCTATCGGTTGCCGCACAGCGGGTTCACTTCGGATCAAGGCAATAACGAAGGCTACTCTCGCATCACGGACGGCGATCGCAACACGTACTGGAAGAGCAACCCGTATCTCGCGAGCGGCTTCACCGGCGACAATGACTCGCAGCATCCGCAGTGGGTCGTTGTCGATGCCGGCCGCGCGCAAACGATCGACGCCATCCACATCTCCTTCGTACACCCGTACGCGCAGGATTTTCGCATCGAGTACTGGACCGGCAGCGATCCCATCAACGATCCAGTGCATGGATCGTGGCGCGCATTTGGCAACGGCATCGTGCGCAACGCTACCCTCAACTCGGCGTCCGCGGCTCGCAAGATTCACGCGAGCATGCCGGTCCGCTTCGTGCGAATACTTCTTCAGCGATCCTCTAATACGTGCGATACGCACGGCGATGGCGACTCGCGCAATTGCGTCGGCTATGCAATTGCGGAAGTAGCGCTCGGAAGATTCGACGGCAGCGGAAATCTTCGCGACGTCCTCGTGCACCGGCGCTGCGGAGGCGCTACGCCGGGGCGCGGTCCATGCGGCGTTCGCCAAAGCGCGACGTATGTTTCGTCGGTAGATCCCTGGCACGATGCTACGTCTCGCGTAACGAACCAGGCGCAACCGGGACTCGATCTGATCGCTCGCAGTGGCTTAACTCGCGGGTTGCCTGCGCTCTATCCCGTGCCGATGCTCTACAGCACGCCCGGCAACGCGGTGAACGAGATTCGATATCTGCGAGCGCGCGGCTACAACATCGGAGGAATCGAGCTTGGCGAAGAACCGGACGGGCAATACGCCATGCCCGAAGATTACGGAGCGCTCTACGTGCAGTGGGCTCGCGCAATTCACGGGATCGATCCTTCTCTCAAATTAGGGGGCCCGGTTTTCTCGGGCGTGAACGACGACTTGCCCGTTTGGAGCGATGCCTCGGGAAACCACTCGTGGCTGAGCCGCTTCTTGACGTACCTGCGAGCGCACGGGGCCATGCGCGAGCTTTCGTTTATGTCCTTCGAACACTATCCGTTCGGCGGATGCGAACACGGTGACGCGCTGACACGCGACCTGCTGGACGAACCGGCGATCGTGGCCCGCGTGGTCCATGCGTGGCGCAACGACGGGCTGCCGGAAGACGTGCCGATGTACATTACGGAAGCGAACTTCTCCGCCGTTAATTTTTCAGAGACCCCGATGACGATTGAAGGCGCGCTCTGGCAAGCAGATTATATGGCGAGTGCGCTCGAAAACGGCGTGCAAAAAGTCGTGTACTATCAATACGAGCCGGTACCGCTTTCGCAGAACACGGCCTGTCCCGATGATTGGGGCAATCTGACCATGTTCGTTGCGGACAAACGGGCGCGCATCCATGCGCGCGCCGCACAGTTTTGGGCAGCCCGCATGGTGATGAATCGTTGGTTCTCGCCGGGAAATTCGGTGGCGACGCTCTATCGCGCAGGTTCGACCGCGATGCTTATGCATCGCCAGGCCGTTACGGCGTATGCGTTGCAAGGGCTCGATAGAACCTGGTCGATAATGCTCGTAAACAAGGACACGAAGCCGCGAACGGTGACGGTTCGTTTCCTCAACGGCGAACGCGCGGCCGCCCTTTCGGGGCCGGTCGAGTCGGTCACGTTCGGACCGGATCAGTACGTCTGGCATCGCGAAGGGGCCCTCTCGATTCCGGCACCGGACGACCCACCGAAAGTAACGTGGCTTCGCGCTTCGCGCCACACGCAATACGTACTCCAAGGTCGCTCCATTACGGTGCTGCGCGGGGCGGCCGCCCCGAATTACAGCCGTTAGAGCGCGTCTTTACGGCTGCAGCGGCGGTGACGAAAACGCCGGTTTCCCTTCGCGCACGTAAGCACGCAGGTTCGGCGGCTCCGGCCGGCATTGATGAGGCCTGGAAAGAGCGTCATAACGATGAGCAGGACGTTAGGAGCGTACGCCCTGCCGAGAAAAACGTTCACTCAGATCGATACGGGGCGCGCGTCGATCGGGATCCGAAAGAGCGCAAACGGCGTTTCTTGCAGCTGTTCCCCGTTGTTGAACTTGGCTTGACGGTTCAATTGATTGGCCGTCACGTAAAGATAATTGTCGTGGATGACGATCGTATCGGGCCACAGCAGCGAGCGATCGTGAACGACCGTCGAAAACGTGCCGTCGGGCGCTCGACGTAAGATCGAATTGTGCTCGTAGTTCGTCGTGTAGATATTGCCGGCGGCGTCCTCGCCGAGTCCGTCGGAAACGCCTTTTTCGCCCAAGTCTTCCACGGTCGCCGCCACTGCTGCATCGTCTTTCGAAACGTCGCGTAAAGCGTCGGCGCTAACGCGATAGAGCCGGCGATCGGCATTCGCGCAATAGTATATGTGGGCGCCGTCCGGCGACATCGCGATTCCGTCGACCCCCGTGCGGTTCGGCTGCGGAGCTTCGCCCTTCTTGTGATTCTGAAACGGCCGGCCCTCGACGACTCCAAGATAGCGGTCTACGGCTTTTACGGACGGATGGTTCGCAAGCCGCCGTACAGCCTTTCCGGTCGCGAGATCGACGACGATAAGGCCGTTCGCGCTTTTCTCGCCGGAATCCGTAATGTATGCGGTCCCTTCCGCACCGCGCGAAAGATCGATGCGCAAGTCGTTTAGAAACGATTCCGAGGGGACCACCGACGAATCGAACACGATCTTCTTCTCGAGCGAATCGGTGGACAGGTTGAAGCAAAGCAGCTTTGGACCGTCCGGCTTTGCCGGAGCGAAGTCTATGCTCGCGTTGTCGAGCACCCAGAGCCGGTCTTGCCTGTCGACGATGATGCCTTGCGCGGACACGATGTCATCGCACCCGCCAAACGGATACTCGCGTTCTTCGCCGCCGGCAAGCTCACCGACGGTGAACGCGACCGGAAGTTCCCAACGGGGATAGGTTAAAAAAATTCTGCCGGCGCGCGAAATCGCGACGCCGACAGGCATTTGCTTATTGAACGCATGGACGAGTTCGGGATTGCCGACCGGACGGTCCGCGGGTAACTGCATCATGATGCGTTATTCGTTCCCCGCAGTCATTCGCGGCGAACGCGAGACGCATGCTCGCGACTACTTTTACCCCGCGGTAACGCGGACCGGTTTTGGCTCCGCGTGCGGCGCTGCAATGCGAACGAACCAAACGGCCGCAAGCGTCAGCAACGCTGCATCATCGAACGCGCCCAGTACCGGAATGTCGCCGAAAATGTCCACCGGCGATACGATGAGCACCGCTGCGACGCCGGCGAGCGCTTTTAACATGAGGGGAACGCGCGTGTCGCGCATTAGCGGAAGCACCTGCGGCAGCGCTTTACGCGCCGCGGAAAAAAGACGGAAGAGACGCATGGATGTTCCTACCGCGCTTAAGCGCCGGTGTTTCAGCGAGGGCCTACTTGGCCTCCAACATGCGATAGTCGTGCCACGCCGGTTCGCGGCTTCGCAGAATGCTCGTGGAACAGTTATCGCGGAAATAGGCAGCGACGGTATCGGCGGGCTCGCGGACCGCTACGCGCGTGAATGACTTGCCGGCGCTCAAGAAGAGCCCTCGGCGGAACTCCTCGACGCCTCGCGCGAATAGGTCGGCGCTGCGGATCTTATGCTCTCTGAGGTCGTCTGCATCGTTGTCGAAACATTCATAGACGTCCACGTTCGAGGCCGCTCCCTTGGCTCTCACGGCGCCGAGATGCCGCAACTCCCGAGCGTGCCTCAGCGGCAGGTTCTCGACGACGGTTTTACTGACGAGAATATCGGTTCCGAGCATTTTCGTGAGTGCTTCGAGGTGCGAAGCGACCATCACCGCGCCCCCGACCACGGTCGTCCGCATCCGTTCTTCATCGCCGACCGTTCCGAGGACCAGCTCTCCATAGTGCACGCCCGCGCCGGTGCGAATCGCGGCGTATCCGGCGGCCTTGCGGCCGTCATTGTACTTGCGAATATGACGTTGCAATTCCACGGCCGCCGTCAGGGCATCGCCCGGCTCTCGCGGAAACAGCGCGACGATCGTGTCGCCGGCGCACTTTTCAATGAACCCGTGGTGCGCTCGGATGACCGGCGTAATCTGTCGCAGATACGAATTCAAAAATTCGAAGGTTTCCCGCGGCGTCAGCTGCTCCGAAAACATGCCGAAGTCGCGAATGCCGCTGACAAGCACCGTCATCTCGCGCTGCACGTGATCGCCAAGACGAACGCTCGTTACTGTATTGTGGCCGAGTTCGCGCAAAAAATCCCGCGGCACGAACTTGCCCGACGCAGCGCCGTAGAGCTCGATGACGGCCGTCTCGTTCGGATCGCCGCCCGCGGTGCGCGTGCGAGCGGCGAACTCATTGAGCGCCTTACGGTGGAGGCACAAGTCGATCCGCCGCGTTACGAGCAGTGCGTTCGATTGATCGAACGGCGTCAAGAGAAAGTCTTCGGCTCCGCGTTGAAGCGTGGCTTGAATGCGGTCGTGCGCGGTAGCGGGGCCCGTAACTATCACCGGAATGCGATCGGCCTGGTCTTGTCCGATCGCCGCAGCTCGCAACACCGCAAAGACTTCGCTGCTTGGAAGAACGAGATCGAGCAGCAACACGTCGGCCTCATGCGCGGCAATCGCGCGTATGGCCGCTGCCGGATCGAGGAAACGCACTTCGCGATGCCCCGCTCCGCGGAACACCGTTTCTAAAATCCGATGGTCTTTTTCGTCACCCCCGACGCGCACGATTCTCGCGGACCGCTGCAAGCGCACCCTCCCTTGTGCGCAACCATGCGAGCGCACGCGCATTTTTCCCGTCGCTCCGTCGAAGCGGAGCCGCGAACGAGCACGGCTGTTTACGCGAACTTTACAGAAGCCGGGGCTATTCGCCGCTCGGATATGTTTCCGGGAACTCGCCGGCACTGGAGCCCGCGAATGGATCGAGCGGTTCGACGGCGTGCGTCCGGTCGAGATGCATGACGACGTCGAACTGCGTCACGATATCGGCCTCGAAGTAGTGGCTTTGCCGCTCGGTCTGCGGACGGTAAACCACGCCGATGGCCCGTTCGAGGCGCTTTCCGAGCTGCGAACGCAGTTCCGCCGGCGCATTGCGAAGCACAAGCGCGAAGTCGGCGCCATGGCCGGTCGTGTGAAAGAGCTCCTCGAAGCTTCCGGCGAGTGCAGGCTGCACGAGATGTTCGCTGTGCGGCGAGTCCCAGTCGTCTGCAGCCATAACCGTTCCGTCGTACGTCGTCATGCCGATCGCCAGCGCGTCCGCGCCCTTCTTCTTGCGCACCAGCTCGCCGACATTGAATTCTCCATATGTCGACATCTCGGTTGCAGCCGCATTGCCGAGATGCGAATTATGCGCCCACACGACAATGCGCGGCTCCAGGCCGCTCGAGCGCAGAAACTCTTCCAGCGATTCGATCGTCTGCACCATATGCGAATCCCGGAGATTCCAGCCGTTTACGCGCCCGGTGAACATCGTGCGGTAGTATTCTTCGGCGTTTTCCACCAGACGCGCGTTCTGCTCCGCTACGAAAAACGCCGCCGGAGAACGCGTGCGATCCGCGGCGAGCCATGCTTTTGCCGAACGTTGCAACTCCGCGAGCTGCTCGCGTACCGCGTCCATGCAACCGTCTTCATTGCCGAGCATTGCCAAATAGCCGTACCGTTGCGGTTCGGGTCCATACCGGTCGAAGCACGAGTATCGTTCTCGAGCTTGCTTCGCGGCTTCCGGATCGACGGTTTCCAAATGCGCAATCACTGCGCGCATGGAAGAGTGAAGGCTGTACAAGTCCATTCCGTAGAAGCCGCACATGCGCTCGGGGTTCTCCGCATTGTACGCTCGTAGCCATTCAACGAACCCGGCTGTTTCGGCGTTGCGCCACATCCAAAGCGGAAAGCGTTCGAAACCGCGCAGCGCCTCTTCAGCCGTAGTATCGTCGCTCGCTCCGCACACGTAACGGTCGACACGGTGTGCGTCGGGCCAATCGGCCTCGACAACCACCGCGTTGAATCCAAACTCCTCAACCAGTCGCTGAGTCAACCGGGCGCGCTCGCGATAAAATTCCGACGTGCCGTGCGATGCATCACCTATCAACACCGTATCCGATTTCGCGACCATCGCGCCGATCGCAAGGCGGTATTGGGTACCCAGCGTTGCAGCATATTCTGCCACCGCATTCATCATCATCGCAATTACTTGTTGCCAATGCGCGATATTTGAATCAGTTGCGCGAACGCGAGCAAACGCACGGCGGGTTCGCAGACGGCCCTTACGACTTCGAGTGACGGCCGGGCGCGAGGTTGCGCGCTTCAAGCGTTTTCGTTAGCAGGCCCCGCGGGTAAGCCGCTGCTATGGCAGAGGTTTTCGGTCACCAAGGTCAGACCGTCCCCGAATCGGGGCAGTACGAATGCGCCGAATGCGGGCACCGCATTCACTTGAGTAAGGACGAAACGTTTCCGGCGGACCACCACCCCGAGCGTCCGTGGACGCTCTACCTCCGCGACGAGTAGTTAGCCGTCGCTATCGGGGGCTTCGTTCGCGTGCTGCGCGTAGTCGCGGGCGTTGAAATACCAATCGGGCAGCGTCTTCGGGAAGACGATGTCTTTGAACGCGTACTCCACGGTTTTCCCATCGCCGTCGTAAGACGGATCTTGGACTTCGCCGTGAATGTGCGTGATGATCGGAATGCCGTCGAGCGAATCGAAGTCTAGCGTGAAGAGAATCGGATAAACCGGTCCGCCCTCGATGAAGAGCTTATCGGTAGCGACGATCTTCTTCAGCTCGAGCGTTTTCGAATTGACCCAAAGCTCGCGTAAGCGATTGCGGTCGGGATCGCGCTTCGGCATGATCGAGACGTGAAGCAACGAGCCCTCCCGCTGCACGTTGGTAACGCGATAGTCGAAGTTCGCGCGCACGCGCACCGTTGCGATAATCGGCGGCATACTCGCTTCAGGCGTCGGAACGAAATCGGGAGCCAGCGTGTGCAGCGGCGCCGGCTCGAAGACGTCGGCGGTCGGCGGTCCCGGATCGTCGGCTACGTTGAACATCGGACGCTTGAACTCGAGATTGCCGATCGCGCCCAAATGGAAGTGTTTGCGTTCCATCGCAGCGTGGTCGTACGACCGATACCAGATGTGATAGGTGTACGTATCGTTATAGTCGGGGTAGCCGTAGCTCGTCTGTTGGGACCGCTCGAGCGTGTAGATCTCGTAAGGCGGCGGCGGCCGGTGCGAGCGGAACTTGTTGCGGATCGCAATCAGCAAGTCGTCCGGCGAAGGCATCGGCGTCGGACCGCTTGCCGCGAGGCGAACGGGGGCCGCATGGGAGGGTGCCGGCGTTAAAGCAAGCGCCGCCGCTGTAAGAGCCAGCAGCGAAAGCGCCGTTACCGCCGCAAACGAATAGACGCGCTTCATCAGCGTATTCATACCGCGTAAGTCTGAACGAATCCTGATGGCGAAATGTTACCGCGGTCGCTCATCCGTCCGAGCCGCCCAATCGTTGTAAGGGTTGAAATGACAAAATCGCTCGCCGCTCTGGCACTCCTGGCGCTTACCTTGCTTTCCCCGGCCACCGCCCAGGCCGCTACGGGCCGGGCCGTTTTTGCCGGCGGCTGTTTTTGGGGGATGCAGGCTGTCTTCGAATCACTTCGCGGCGTGCGTCACGTTGTTGCCGGGTTCGCCGGCGGCTCGGCCTTGACGGCGCACTATGACATCGTGAGCACCGGCACAACCGGACACGCCGAGTCGGTAGAAATTACGTACGACCCGAGCGAGATTTCATTCCGGCAGTTGCTCGACGTATATTTTCTTGTCGCGCACGATCCGACCGAATTGAATCGCCAAGGGCCCGACGAAGGCTCGCAGTACCGTTCGGAGATTTTCTACACGAGTGAATCGCAGCATCAAGCGGCGGCGGCGTACATTGCGCAGCTGCAACGCGGGCATGTCTTCCCCGCTCCGATCGTGACGAAGCTCGAAGCATACTCGACCTTCTTCCCGGCCGAAGCCTACCATCAGGACTATTTGGTGCATAACCCGCAGAGCGGCTACATCGTCTACAACGATATTCCGAAATTGCGGGCGCTCGAGGCGAAGTTTCCGGCGCTCGTAAACCGCAACGCCGCGCCGATCAAAGTGCTCTAACGCGGCGCGAGCCGGATGGCGCCGTCGAGGCGAATTACTTCACCGTTGAGCATTTGATTCTCGACGATGTGCCGGGCTAGCGCGGCGTACTCTGCCGGTTCGCCGAGCCGTGCCGGGAACGGCGTCTGCTTTCCAAGCGACTCGCGAGCGGCTTCCGGCAAGCCCGCCATCATCGGCGTGTTGAAAATTCCCGGCGCAATGCCCATCACTCGAATCTGATGCTGCGCGAACTCGCGAGCGAGCGGGAGCACCATGGCGACAACGCCGCCTTTCGACGCGCTGTAGGCAACTTGGCCGATCTGCCCGTCGAAGGCCGCGACGGAGGCCGTGCACACCACCACGCCGCGATCCTGATTCGGGTCCGCCGAGTTTTCGACCATTGCGGCGGCGGCTAAACGAACCACGTTGAACGTGCCGACGAGGTTGACCGAAATGACTCGCGCGAAGTGTTCGAGCGGCTGCGGGCCTTCGCGGCCGAGCGCGCGTTCCGCTGTGGCGATGCCGGCGCAGTTAATCGCTCCGTGCACGGCGCCGAAATCGTTCTTCGCGACCTCGATCGCCGCCTGAACTTGCCGCTCATCGGTAACGTCCGCCTTCGCAAAACGTGCATTCGCGCCGAGTTCTTTTGCTAAATCGGCGCCCCGTTCGCCGATGTCGAGAAGCACGACGTTTGCGCCGCCGCCGATGAAGTCGCGCGCGCAGGCGGCTCCAAGCCCGGAAGCGCCGCCGGTAATCAAAAACGTCTTGCCCTTTAGCTGCACGTGTCTTCCTTTCGTCAGGGGCCGAGTCGCTCGAGGATCGTGGCGTTGGCCATACCACCGCCCTCGCACATTACCTGCAGGCCGTAGCGTGCCCCGCGCCGCTCCAGTTCGTGCAGCAGAATCGTGGTCAGACGCGCGCCCGTAGCGCCCAGCGGATGTCCTAGGGCAATCGCTCCGCCGTTTACGTTTACGCGATCCGGCGATACGCCCGTTTCTTTCTGCCACGCCAGCACGACGCTCGCAAACGCTTCATTTACTTCGAAGAGCGCGATGTCGTCGATGCTTAGCCGGGCGCGCTCCAACACGATCCGCGTCGCGGGAACCGGCGCCGTTAACATCAACTGCGGATCGTCACCAATGACCGCGTTCGCGACGATCTTCGCGCGCGCGCGAAGACCGTGGCGTTTCGCGAACGGAATCGAACAAACCATGACCGCGGCGGCGCCGTCGCTGATTTGCGACGAATTGCCGGCTGTAATCAATCCGTCTTCGCGAAAAGCCGATTTGAGTTGAGCGAGCTTCTCGAGGCTCGTATCTTCGCGAATGCCTTCATCGCGCGCGTTGCCGTCGACCTCGACGACCTGGCCGGCGAACGCGCCTCCCGTTGTGGCGCGTAATGCGCGCCGGTGCGATTCCAGCGCGAAAGCATCGAGATCCGCTCGCGTTAGCTTCCATAGAGCAGCAATCTCTTCGGCGCTGAGACCTTGGTTTGCAGCGTAGCGCGGGGAGCCCGGACCGTTGACAAAACTCGCGCCGAGCGGAACGCGGCTCATCGACTCAACACCGCACGCGACGGCGCACTCGTAGGAGCCGGCCGCTATGCCTTGCGCTGCAAATGCCAGTGCCTGTTGGCTCGAACCGCACTGCCGGTCTATGGTGACGCCCGGAACGGTCACGGGAAATCCCGCCGCGAGCGCTGCATGGCGCCCGATGTTGAGCGCCTGTTCGCCGGCTTGACTCACGCAACCGCACAGCACGTCGTCGATCGCCGCGCTCTCGATGCCCGTTCGCTGCACTAAAGCGCGAAGCGTCTCCGCCAATAAGTCGACCGGGTGCCAAGCCGATAACATGCCGCCGCGGCGCCCGGCCGGCGTGCGCACCGCCTCAACGATTACGGCTTCGTTCATGCTTCGCCGGCCTTCCGCACGGCGCAAAGCGGAACGTCATACCGTTCCGCCATTTGTTCCCACTCGCCGGCCGCGCGCGTCGCAAAGATTTGCTCGAGCGCCGCCGCTTCGCACGGAACGCCGTCGAGCATGGCCGTCAAGCGCTCGACAAAATGCGGTTCGAGCGCGGCCAGCGCGACGTAGCCGTCCTTCGCCGCATACAGCCGGTACGCGGGCAATGCGCCGCTCAGCGGCCCGTTACCGGCGGTAAGTCCAAAGCGAGCCGGCGCCGCGAAATCGATTGCAGCGTCGACGATGCCGACGTCGACGCGAACGGCTTCACCACGCCGTTCTCGCGTGAACAGCGCAGCCGTGACCGCAACCACGGCGCGTTCAGCCGCCGCCATGTCGGCAGCCAATACGCGCGGCATCACCGGCGGAGCCAACGTTCCGGCGCGCGCTTGATATGTCAGGTCGTGGCCGGCGCGATCGTCGTGCGGCGGAACTTCGCCCGAAATAGCCACGTGACATAAGCGCGGATATTTCACATGCAATGAGTTCCAATCGAAGCCAAGCCGCAACAACGAACTCGCGCGCATTGCCGTCAGCAAGACGTCGGCCCCGCTGAGATGCGCGTCGAGCGCGCGCAACGCCGTCGCGTCTCGCAGATCGAGCCGCAGCACTTCCATGCCCGTCGCGATCGCGTCGTACCACGCCGGCGATGCCTTCTCCAAGGCGTCGCCATGCAAAGGTTCTATTTTTATCACGCGTGCGCCGAGCGAGCGAAGCTGCGCGGCGGCGAGCGGTCCGGGAACGTTCGTCGCCAGCGCGACGACGGTAATGCCGTCGAGCGCATCGCGTAAAGCATCGAGCATCCTGCGCCCTTTCGACGCGCCGCCGTTCGTGCGCTGCGGCAGGCGCGCGGCCGGTCAAATCGCGAACAACCGTTCGTCGTGTCGAAACGTCCTGCTTCGCGCCGTAAGCGCTCGTCCAATAACGGGTGGTTTGCCCCCGTTCTTCTGCTCGCAATCGCCGTTCTTGCGGCTTGGTGGCTCTTCCGTCCCGTCCACGCCACGCACAAACACCGTGCCGTGCGGCCGGCGGCCGTCGCGGAAGCGACGCAAACGCCGGAACCGCAGACGCAAAGTGCCTTGCCGGAAACGACCGAAACGCCGAGCCCCGCAGCGTCGCCGCTCGCAAGCGAGACTCCCGAAGCATCGCCGAGTGCGCTCCCGTCGACGGCAACGCCGGCGGCCGCTTCGGCAAACGGCCCGAAACTGGCTTTGATCATCGACGATTGCGGGCAGTGGATTACGACCGAACGCGGTTTCGTGGCGCTGCCGATTCCGCTAACGCTTTCCGTCCTTCCGGACGTCCACTACAACGCGACGATATCGCGCGAAGCAAGCGATGCGGGCAAAGGCGTGATGCTGCATCTGCCGATGGAAACGCTCTCGGGCATGAACCCCGGACCCGGCAAAGTGACGACCGAGATGACCGACGCGCAGATCGAAACGCAAGTCGAAGACGATCTCGCGCAAGTCCCGCTCGCCGAAGGCGTAAACAATCACGAAGGAAGCAAAGCGAGCGCGGATTCGCGCGTGATGCGCGACGTCATCGGCGTCCTATCGAAGCACGGCAATCTGTTCTTCGTGGATTCGAAGACGAACAGCGCATCGGTCGGCGAATCGACTGCGGAGAAGGCCGGCGTTCCGACTGCGGCGCGCGACGTCTTCCTGGACAATAAAGCGGACGTCGCTTATTCGGAAGCGCAGCTACGCGAAGCGGCCGCCATCGCTAAACGTTCCGGCAGCGCTATCGCGATCGGACACCCACGGCCGACGACGCTCGAAGCCGTCCGCGCGCTCATCCCCGAGCTGCAAGCTCAGGGCATTACTTTCGTCTTAGCGCAAACGCTGACGCACTAAGCGGCGCCGTCGTCGGCCCCGCCCTTTGCGAGCACGGGCAGCCATTTCTCCGCCCATTGACCGAGCGCGTCGAGCGCGGCCTGGAGCTCGTGCCCCGGACACGTCAGTTCATAGACGACTTTCACGGGCGACCCCGCCTCGACGCGGCGTTCGAGCAATCCGGCGCCTTCCAGTTCGCGCAGCCGCTCGGTAAGCAGGCGATCGGAGATACCCGGGATCGCCGCCAGCAGCTCGTTGAACCGCCGCGGGCCGGGCAACAATACGCGAATGATCGCCCCGGTCCAGCGCCGCCCGATCAGCTCTACGGCGTGATGGAACCGCGGACATAACACGGCCTCTTCTAACTTATTTTCCGTAGGTTGATTACTTGACATAGCCGACTTCCCGTGATACCTTACGTCTGTAGCTTACCATAAGTAGGCTGCTAACACAAGATAAGGTTTTGGAGCCAAGGATCACAATGGATCTCGCATTTCTTCTCATTCGTCTCGTACTGGGACTTTATATTGCGGCCCACGGGGCGCAAAAACTTTTCGGATGGTTCGGCGGATACGGCCTGGCGGGTACCGGCGGCTTCTTCGAATCGCTGGGCTTTCGCCCCGGACGCTTCTTCGCGCTCGCTGCCGGCGCGGGTGAACTCGCGGGCGGCGTCTTGACCGTCCTCGGCCTCGGCGGTGCGCTCGGTCCGGCCCTGATCATCATGGTGATGGTCGTGGCGGCCCTGTCGGTTCACGCTAAAGGCGGCTTCTTCTCAACGAACAACGGCGTCGAGCTCAACGCTTTCTACATCATTGCGGCACTAGCGATTGCCTTCGCCGGCAACGGAGCGTACTCGATCGATCGTTTGCTGGGCTTGAACGTGCTCGCGACGCCGGGCCAAGCCGGTCTCGCGGTGGCAGCCGGCATTGTGCTCGGCTTGCTCAATCTCTTAGCGCGCCGCCCGGTTAACGCGACCGCGCAATAATCCAAGTACGGAAAAGACCGTCGTAATCTAACGGCGGTTTTTTTCTTTTTTCGGGAAAGGCTTCATCGATGGAAAACGTCGCTTTTTATGGAGCCGGGATGCTCGGTTCCGGCTTCATCAAGAACCTTCGCCGCCACGGCTACGCAGTTCGGATTTGGAACAGGACATTCGAAAAAGCGACAGCGCTGGAAGAAGACGGCATCGTCGCTTTCGAGGATCCGGCGGAAGCCGCGCAAGGCGTCGCACGCGTGCACATTTGCGTAAGCGACGATAAAGCCGTGGATTCGATTCTCGACGCCGTTCTGCCGGGGCTCGAACGCGACGTGGTCATCGTGGATCACACGACCGTCCTTCCTCAAAACGTCGTCGCACGCGCGCAACGCCTCGCAAGCGCCGGTCATAAGTTTCTCCATGCGCCCGTTTTCATGGGACCGCCGAACACTCTGAACGGAACCGGAACGATGCTCGTGTCCGGAGCGCAAACTACGTTCGACGCCGTCAAGGACCGGCTCGCGCAAATGACGGGAACGGTGCGCTATTTCGGCGAGCGCCCGGACCTCGCCGCCGTCTATAAACTCATGGGCAACGCGATGATCCTTGCCGTTATCGGCGGCTTGAACGACGTGTATCAAATCGCCGAGCAGCAAGGCCTCTCGCGCGAACAAGCCTACGAGCTCTTCTCGTTCTACAACGTTCAAGGACAAATCGAGGGACGCGGAAAGCGGATGGCCGAAGCCGATTACACGCCGGCATGGACGCTCGACATGGCGCATAAAGATGCAACGTTGATGCAAGCTGCAGCGAACGGTTCGAAACTCCCCGTTATCGACGCGGTCGAAGCGGAACTGCGGACGGCGCAAGCGCGCGGAGCGGGCTCGAAAGATCTCGGCGCGTTAGCCGCGCGATAGACTACTCCGCCGGCGGCGCCGGCGTGGAGCTCGAATAGGGGAGCGGCGTGCGGCGCGGAAGCGGCGAGCCGCTCCACACCGGGCGCGGCGTCGCCTCGGGCGACGGCGTAAACACAACGGTAGGCGCGACTTGCGGCGCCGATGCGTCGAATGGCGGCGGCGATTCGACTCGCGGATGCAACGGCAAGCGTATGTTCACCTCGTGCAATATTTCATCGTATTGCACGTCCGCTCCAAGTGCGTTCATTACCGCGCGCAACGGAATGAATTCGCCGTCGAGCGCGTCGGGCTCGCGCTGCTGCAAACGAATGAACACGGTCTTGCCGTCGCGCTGCACTGCTAATCGATCGCCGCTATACCAGATGCGGTCCGCGATGCGCGTGACGAACGGCCGTACGGGAGCGAAGATGTGACCGCCCGCCTCGAACAGTCCGGTGTAACCCTGAACGGGCCGGCCGTCGAGCAGAATCGTTACGGCTGCCGCTAGTGGGAATACTGTCACGGAACGGCGATATTCGCATCCGATGGAGCGACTCATTTCGGCCCTGCGCGAGGCCGGCCTCCGCTTCTCGAGAGACGGCTGTGCCTTCCTGGCGCAAGCCGTCGCCTTCAACGCGCTTTTTGCGCTCTTTCCGCTAGTAGTGTTGATCCTCACCGCGGCATCGTACGTCTATCCGATGGCGCAGGAACGCGTACTAGGTTTCTTCGATGAGTTCAGCCCAACGCTCCATCAATTCGTCGCGGCGAATCTTCAGTCGTACATCTACGGACGCGGCATTTCGAGTATCATCGCGTTCGCCTTTCTGGCGTGGTCGGGCAAAAATCTCTTCATGGGCCTTGCCTATGCGTTGGACCGCGCGCTCGGCGTGCCGAAAGGCCGCCCGCTGATTCATAACATCGCACTCTCCCTGATCATGCTGCCGATCATGGCGCTCGCGCTGATCGTCGCAATGGGCTTGCCGGTGATCATGTCGATCGCCATGGCCGTCGCAAACGTCCCCGACCGCCAGAATCTCACGCACGTAACGGCATACCTGATTTCCATCGCGCTCGTCTTCGTTTCGACGTTCGTGTTGTACAAATTCTTGCCGAACCGTCACATGTCGTGGGGGTTTGCGTTTCCCGGCGCAGTGATCGTGGCGGTGCTGTGGCCGATCGTGCAGTTTGCGTTCACGCAGTACACATTGCACATCAATTACACGCAGATTTACGGCGCGCTTTCCGTGCCGCTCGTGCTGCTCTTCTGGTTTTACGTCATCGGATCGACCTTCTTCTACGGCGCCGAATTCAGCGCCGCGTGGGCAGCCCATCACGGACGTGAACGCGTTCCGACGCTCGTGGACGTTATAGAACCCATCGCCGAACCGACGGTTATCGAGAATTGAATCCAACGCTATTGTTCATCCACGGTGCGGGTTGCACCAGCGAAGTTTTCGCGTCCCAAAGCGCGACATTTCCGAATTCGATCAACTTGGCGCTTCCGGGGCACGGCGTTCCCGGAAGCGCCGAAAGTGTCGCGGAGTTTGCCGACTTCGTCGCTTCGTTCTGCGACCAACGCGGGCTGCGGGACGTAGCTCTGGTTGGAAGCTCCATGGGCGGCGCCATCGCGCTCGAACTCGCGATTCGCCGCGACCCGCGCGTTCGCGGAGTCGTGCTCTTGGGATCGGGCGCAAAGCTTCGCGTTGCTCCCGCGATTTTCGAAGCGATCGATCGCGACTTCGAAGCCGCGGCAAGCATGCTTGCTGGCTACTTCTACGCCGAACCGAAGCCGGCATGGATCGAAGCTTCCATCGGCCAGATGCTCGCGGTCGGCCCGGAGCAGACAGCGCGCGATTTCCGCGCCTGCGACTCGTTTGACGCCGCAGACCGGCTGGAGCGGATCGGCGTTCCCTTGCTCGCACTAACGGGCGAGCGGGACGCAATGATGCCTCCGAAATTCGGGGCCTTCGTCGCGGACCGGGTACCGGGGGCCACGGCGCGAATACTTCCCGGCGCCGGGCACCTGGCTATGGTCGAACGCCCGGCCGATACGAACGAAGCGCTTCGCTCGTTCGTTTCTCAAATCGAAACCTTGTAGTCCCTGCCCGGATAAGGAGAGCCGTGCGCCGTTCCTTTGGTGTTTTTCTCGTGTGTTCCAGCCTCGCGCTTCTAGCGGCGACGCCGGCCCCGTCCCCATCGCCGTCGGCATCCCCGCGCGCGTCCGCCGCGCCGTCCGCGCGTCCGGCCGGAGCCAAACCGTCGGTTGCGCCGTCCGCTTCCGCGACGCCGTTCGCCTCGGGCGCTCCTTCGGTCATCGTCTATCCGTTTGAAACGCCGACGGACGTCAATTCGAAAGTCGGGTTGGGCATCGCGCAGATCTTCTCGCAGGTGTTCGTCAACTCGAATAACCTGACGGTGCTCGCCGTCGGCCAGGGCGTGAAGCGCGCCGACTACCAGACGAACGCGCGTCAAAAGCACGCCGACTACTATATTGCCGGATACGTTCAGCCGATCGGGCAACAGGCCGCCGTCGTCGCGCAACTCGTCAGCGTAAATTCAGGAACGAGCACCTACTCGCAAACGGCGCAGATCTCGTCGGTACAAGACGTAGCCTCTCAAGCCCTCACGTTTGACTCGGTCATCCAGCAGCTGGAACATCGCGATCAGGTCAACATTCAAAATGAATCGAACGCAACGCCGGCTCCGCAATCGACCAACGGCGCAAACATGAAGCTCAACGGCATTCCGGGCGCCGTTTCGTCGATCTTCAAAGGCAAGGGCAAAGCTCCCGAAGCTACGCCGACGCCGAAAATCGTAAAACCGGCGCGCGGCGTGATCGTCGCGCGCATCAACGGCAACGCACCCGGCGGCGATTTGACGAACGGCACGACCGATCTCGTCGCTTCTTTCAACTCGCGTTACAACGCGCGCGTGTCGACCGTTGCCCCGGCGAACGTGGCGAAATCGACCGATGCGGTGTGCGGATCCCAGCGCGACAACACCGTCTCGTCCGGAACCTTGAACGTGCATCGCGAAGGCGGCGGCTTCGGCGCGCACAACGTCTACGATTTCACGCTCAACGTCTACACGTGTTTCGGGGCGAAGCTCTTCACGACCACGACGACCGATCGCAACGTCGCCAAAGCCGTCGACGACGCTGTTGCCGCTTACGCAAAAGACCACCCGGACAACGGATAACTCTTTCCGTCAGCATGACGAAAGCAAAAAGACGCGTGCACCACACGCGTTTTTTGCTTTTCTTTAAATGGGGCGAATGAACGGTTCGTCATGGTGAGGTTGTCGAACCATAGGCGCCTCAAAACTCTGCTGAGATGCGCCTATCCTTCGACAGGCTCAGGATGACGGTGGTGAAGTCGCGCGAAGAGCGCGTTTTTATTTTAGGCGGTCTCGGAGTCGTCGTCTAAGAGGCCGGCGGGGATGTCGACGATGATGGATTTTTCGTCGATGTCGATGGAGCGGATGAATGCCTGAACCATCGGCAACATGCGGCCGGCGATGACGAGCATGTCGCTCGCGGGGTAGTGTTCTACGCGCTGGACCGGGCCGTATTCGCGGCCGTCGACGTTGCGCACGACGCAGCCGACGAGATCGACGTCCAGGTATTCGCCGGGTTCCAACTCGATGCGATCGCGGTCGGCGTAAAGGGTTGCGCCGGCATACGCTTCGGCGGCGGTTGCGTCGTTTACGCCGTCGAGCGTAATCAAGAACCTGCCCTTGTGTTCGCGCAACGTGCGAATACGCACGGTTTGCGAACGGCCGTTGACTTCGCAACGCAAGTCCGCGCCCACGGAAAAGACGGCGCGACCCGCACTAGTCGGGTCGCACTTGAGTTCGCCGCGAATGCCGAAGATGCCGGGAATCCGGCCTACAGGCAGTTCACTCTTCTGCGTCTTCTTGTCCCTCGTCGAACGATTCGGCTTCTTCTTTATCGAGGATGTCGACGGACACGCGTCCTTCGGCAGTCGCGCGGACGATGGTGCGCAGCGCTTGCGCGACGCGACCGTTGCGTCCGATGACTTTGCCGAGATCTTCGTGATCCACAACGAGTTCGATTACCGGTTTGCCGTCTTCGTCAGTGAAGAGCTCCACCGTTGCATCATCGGGCTTCTGCACGAGCTTCTTTGCCAGAAAACCGAGCAGATCGGTAGCGCGACGCATCGACGCCCACGGATCGGCCGGCTTGCGGTCGCGTTCGCGGCTGCCGTATTCACGGCGTCCGCCGCCTTTGCCGCCGCGGTCGTAACCGCCGCCGCGAGGCGGGCGTTGCGAACGAGCGGGCCGCTCTTCCTCGGGTTCGATATCGTTGATGATGGTCTCGTTGGAAGCGATCACTCGCTTTCCGAGCGTCGAACGACGCTCGGCCTCGTCGACGTCCTCGCCGAAGAGACCGAATTCGTCATCGAACGAGCTCATTATGCGGCGCCTTCGTTCTTGGGCTTCCGCTTGTGCGTCGGAATCGGACCGCGGTCCATGATGCCCTTCTCGGCGAAGAGGCGTTGCACGGTGGACGTGGGCTGCGCGCCCTTGGCCAGCCATTCTTTGGCTTTCTCAGCGTCGACTTCCAGCGTCTTGGGTTCCGTACGCGGGTTGTAGTGGCCGAGGATTTCGATGAAGCGTCCGTCGCGCGGCGAACGCGAATCGGCTACCACGAAGCGATACGTCGGTTGTTTCTTGGCGCCCATGCGGCGCAGTCTGATCTTGACCATGGTGTTCTTACTTGTCTTCCGTTCTTTTGCGAAAAGACGCGATTAAAGCACGCGACTGGCTAGAGAGCTACGGTTTATGGCAGTTTCCGCTTTCCGCCAAACCGAATTCTTTTATTTAAACAGACCCGCGGGCAGGCGCGGGCGTTTGCCGCCCTTCATGCCGCCGCCGATTTGTTTCATCATCTTCTGCGCGCCCTCGAAGTTTTTGATCAGCTTGTTGACTTCGGAAACTTGCGTGCCGGATCCGGTCGCGATGCGCTTGCGGCGCGAACCGTTCAGAATCGCGGGATTGCGGCGTTCGTTTCTGGTCATCGAGCAAATGATCGCTTCGACGCGCTTGAGATCGGCTTCGGGAATCTCGAAATCTTTAGGCAGCGCTCGCGACATTCCCGGAATCATCTTCAGAATGTCCGTCATCGAACCGAGCTTCTTCATCTGCCGCATCTGATCGAGGAAGTCGTCGAGCGTGAAGCTGTTCTTGCGCAGCTTCTGCTCGAGCTTCTTCGCCTGATCTTCCGAGTAGAGGTTCTGCGTCTTCTCGATCAGCGTGAGCACGTCGCCCATGCCGAGAATTCGCGAAGCTAACCGATCGGGGTAGAACGGCTCGAGCGCCGAGAGCTTTTCACCGACGCCGATGAATTTGATCGGCGCGCCCGTTACGTCGAAGATCGAAAGCGCCGCGCCGCCGCGCGTGTCGCCGTCCATCTTCGTCAAAATGACGCCCGTGATGCCGAGGCGATCGTTGAAGCCCTTCGCGACGTTCGTGGCTTCTTGGCCCGTCATCGCGTCGGCGACGAAAATGATTTCCTTGGGATTGAGCGCGGCCTTGATGCGTTCGAGCTCTTGCATCAACGCATCGTCGATTTGCAGGCGGCCTGCCGTATCGATGATGACCGTGGAGAGCCCGAGGCGCTTGGCTTCGGCAACGCCGTCGCGCGCGATCTTGACCGGATCGCCCTGGCCTTGTTCGAAGACCGGCAGATCGATCTGTTTGCCGAGCGTTTGCAGCTGCGCGATAGCAGCCGGACGATACACGTCGGCTGCAACAAGGAGCGTGCGGCGTCCCTGTTCTTTTAAACGCAACGCCAGTTTGCCGGCTTGCGTCGTTTTACCGGAGCCCTGCAAGCCGACGAGCATGATGATCGAGGGCGGAGCATCGGAGAACTGAAGGCGCGCCTGCGCGCCGCCGAGCATTTCGACCAACTCGTCGTGGACGATCTTGACGATCGTCTGCGCCGGCGTCAGCGACTCGAGAACGTCTTGCCCGAGCGCCTTTTCCTTAACGCGCGCTACGAATGCCTTCGCAGCCGAAAGCGAAACGTCAGCCTCAAGCAGAGCGATGCGCACTTCGCGCAACGCTTCATTGATGTCGCTCTCGGTAAGTTTCCCGCGTCCGGTCAGGCGCGAGAAAATCGCGCCTAACCGGTCGCTGAGTTGATCGAACATAGGGTAGCGGGGTTATGCTCCTGCGGTAGCGGAGTCGATGCGGTTCACCGCGTCGCCGACGGTTTTGATCTTTTCCGCCTCTTCGTCCGGAATGTCGATGTTGAACTCCGTCTCGAATGCCATGACCAACTCGACCTGATCGAGCGAATCGGCACCGAGATCATCGGTGATGGAAGCTTCGGGCGTGACTTCGGACTCGTCAACGCCGAGCTGCTCGACGATGATCTTCTTGACTTTGTCGAACGTGGACATTACAGCTCCTTATAATAAATAGTTATGGCGGGGGAATACTTTACGGATCACATTAGCACGCCGCCGTCGACCACGATTGTTTGTCCGGTCACATAGGCGGCAGCTTCTGAACACAGGAATGCGACGACACCGCTAACATCCTCAGGCCGGCCGGCTCGGCCGAGCGCGGCTTGCTTCGTGAGGGCTTCCTTGGCGGCGTCGGGCATTTTGTCGGTCATCGCCGTTTCGATCAGCCCCGGCGCGACGGCGTTGACTCTTATATTCCTTGAACCTAACTCCTTTGCAACCGACTTAGCGAGTGCCAGGAGACCGGCTTTAGATGCGGCGTAGGCGGCCTGTCCCGCGTTGCCGGTGAGGCCAACGATGCTGCTCACGAGCACGATCGCACCCGAGCGCTGCTTCATCATCGGCTTGGTGACCGCGCCGCACAAGTAGAACGCCGATTTTAGGTTCACGTTGAGCATCTGCTCTAGGACGTCGGGCTTCAAACGCATGAGGAGCGAATCGATCGACTGTCCAGCGTTGGCAATGGCGAAATCGACGCGGCCGAAGCGCTCGAGTGTTTCGTTAACGGTGGCCTCCATCGCGGCTTGATCGGTCACGTCGGCCGTGATCACGTGTGCGATCGCGCCGGGTCGCGAGCCCACGCACGCTTCGGCCGTCTCATCGAGCGACGCGCGATCGCGACCGACGAGAACGACGTCGGCGCCGCCCTTGCACATGTCGACGGCAATGGCGCGGCCGATGCCGCGGCTCGCGCCCGTAATCAGCGCGACTTTTCCGCCGAAATTCATGCTTTGACTCCCGAAAGCTTCGACGCGCCGGCGAAATCGGAAACAACTTTTGCGTCGGGTGCGTTCGGCATGCGCTTCATCAGCGGGCCGAGCACGCCGCTCGCGCCGAATTCTACGACGAGATCGAGCTCGTACTGCAACAGCCGTTCGGCCGTCTCGTGCCAGCGCACTTCGTTGGTAATGGATGCGACCAAATTCTTCTTGATCGTGTCAACGTCGCGGTACGGCTGCGCGTCGACGTTCGAAATCACGTCGAACTTCGGCGTCGAGAACGTGGCGCTCTCGACCGCTTTGGCAAAACGTTCGAGCGCCGGCTCCATCAGCGCGCTGTGCCATGCGCCGGAAACATTCAACGGCACGACGCGTTTCGCGCCCGCCGCGAGCATCGCATCGCCCGCCGTCGCAACCGCATCGAGATCGCCGCTGATGACGATCTGGGTCGGAGAATTGAAGTTTGCAAGCTGCACGCGTTTGCCGGTCGCTTCGCGCGTGCGATCGACGACTTCGCGAATCTTTTGCGCGTCCAAGCCCAACACGGCGGACATCCCGCCGGGCGCCCATTTCCGCGGCGTATTGCATGGCTTTGCCGCGCTCGTTGACCACCTTCAGGGCGTCATCGAACGAGATCGACCCGGCGGCATACAGGCTGCAGAATTCGCGCAAACGAGTGTCCTGCGCTTACGACGACTTGGGCTGAGAAATCGGTAGCGGCCGCGTACAGCGCGACGTTCGTAACGAAGATCGCCGGCTGGCTGTATTGCGTTTCACGCAGTTTCTCTTCGGGGCCGTTCTTCTGCAATGCAAGCAGATCGTAGCCGAGAATCGCTTCGGCGCGCTCGAAGAGCGCGCGCGCTTCCGGCGAGTTCGCCGCGACGTCGACGCCCATTCCAACCGTTTGCGATCCCTGTCCGGGAAAAACTACGCCAGCACGCATTTTACCACTTCCACACCACGGCGCCCCACGAAAGGCCGCCGCCAAAACCTACGAAAACAATCGTGTCGCCGCGCTTCACGCGTCCGTCGTGCACCGCTTCGGACAAGGCAATCGGAATCGATGCCGCCGACGTGTTGCCGTACTCTTGAATGTTGATGACGCACTTTTCGTGCGGCATTTCGAGATACTTCATCGCCGCATCGATGATGCGTTTGTTCGCCTGATGCGGGATCAAGAGATCGACGTCGGCCTTCGAGATGCCGGCTTTCGCCAGCGCACGATCCGTCGCGTCGATCATCTTGGTAACGGCGAACTTGAAGACTTCGCGGCCTTCCATATGAATCAGATTCGCTTTGGTGTCGATCGCGCGCGCATCGACCGGGTGGCGCGAACCGCCGGCTTCCACGAGCAAGAGCTCCGGACGGCTGCCGTCGGCGCCGAGCTCGGAGGCCAGGAACGAATCTTCGGCCGCAGCTTCGAGAATCACCGCGCCCGCGCCGTCGCCGAACAGTACCGCGGTGCTGCGGTCTTCTTTGTTGACGATCTTCGAGAGCGTTTCCGCGCCGATCAGCATGATGCGGCGATAGACGCCCGAGCGCACGAGCGACGAAGCGACCGTGAGACCGTAAATAAAACCGCTGCACGCGATCTCGAGATCGAATGCGGCTTTATCTTTCGCATCGAGCGCAGCAGCGACGATGCAGGCCGTGGCGGGGAACGGATAGTCGGGCGTTACGGTACAAACGATGAACGCGTCGATGTCTTGCGGCGTCAGCTTCGCATGATCGAGCGCCATGCGCGCGGCCGCCAAAGCCAAATCACTGGTTGCTTCCGCATCGGAAGACCAGTGACGGCGTTGCATCCCCGTTCGACTCGTTATCCATTCGTCGGACGTATCGAGCCACTGCTCGAAATCGTGGTTGGTAACAACCCGCTCGGGCGCATAGTGCCCGACGCCGGCGACCCTGACTCCGGTCAACGCTTAATCGTGATCGTGACCGGCGTGTTCGTCGCGGATCTCGACGACCTGACGGCCGTCATACGTTCCGCAAAAACCGCACGCAAAATGCGGGCGCTTGGGCTGATGACACTGGTTGCACTCCACGGTCGTGACCGGGTTCAACTTCCAGTTTGCCGCACGACGGCTGCGCGTTTTACTGCGCGGCGTCTTCCACTTCAGGTTTGCCACTAGACTCTCCGTTGTTACACGAGCAGGTGCCCGTGTTTAAATTCGTTCCGCAAGTGCCGCAAAGGCCCTTACAATCATCGCTGCAGCGGAACCCCATGGGAAGTTCGCTCAGCAGTAGTTGCTGTGCAAGATCTGCGACGTCGAGACGGTCTCCCGTCAGTACGTTGCCTTCACCGAAGGGATCTTCATCCTTATCGGCGTTCGGATCGAACCGCTCGTCCACTTCGACGTGAGCGTCCAGTTCGAAACTCTCCAAGCACGAATCACAGTCGCCACGCAACGATGCATCGATCTCGCCTTCAACGTGAAGCAGTCGATCGACGTACCGTATTTCGAGATGCACGCCGGCCGGCTTCGGGAACTCGATGCCCTCGAAGCTCTCGATGGGCACTTGGTCGTCGACCAGCAGAACTTGTCTGCCGCCGGCGATCAGCCCACTGATATCGACCTTATGCGAACGCGTCATGACGGTGCTTTATCGCAGGATGAGGGCCCCACCTAGGCGGCGGAGCCCCCACAAAACGACTTGGAGAATTGTAGAGCCAGGACCGCCCCTTGTCAAACGCCATTGCCGCGGGATGGAGCAGCACGATGAACGTCGGAAGTTCCCTTACCGAACGCTTGGCGGGTTCGGGCGTCAACTATGCTCCCCAGATTGTATCGGCCGCCCAGCGGCATGGCCTCGATCCGGCGCTGCTCGCGGCCGTCGCCGCCCAAGAGACCGGCGGCCCCGGCCTCAACGGCGGCTCGCAACGTTGTCGGTGACGGAGGGCACGGCCGCGGGCTGTTCCAGATCGACGACCGCTGGCACGATTTCGCCCGGTCGCCTGCCGCAATGGACCCGGCGAAGAACGCAGACTACGCTGCCGGCTTGCTCTCGGGATTGCTCAAGCGGTACGGCGGCGACGCCCGTAAGGCGCTTTCCGCTTATAACGCCGGCAGCCCCGACGCCGCCGGCACGCCCACGACGTGGGGCGACGGACGCACCCTCGGATACGCCGACTCGGTGCTGCGCCACTACGCCTCCATCACTGGCCACGCCGAAGACGCTCGCGCCGAACAAGCGCAAACCGCCGGCAACGTCAACGGCCTCACTCTGCTGGCCCAGCTGCTTCAACGCGGCACGGCGCTGCCGCCAATGCCTTCACCCTCTTCATGCTCGTCGCAGCGTCCAGGGCTCGATGCCACCGGCCATTCACAATCGCAGTCCGGTCTCGCCGCTTACATCGACGGAGACGAGGCCTAGCGGCCGGCCCGGACCGCGTGATCGATTCTCACGTTTCGTTTTTTCTAAGGAGAGCAGCTTCATGGGTTTTCTCGCCCCGATCTTAGAAGCGGCCGCGCCGGCCGTTATCGGCGGGCTAGTCAGCGGCGGCGCCAACGCGATCCTCGGCGGCAGCAACGGCGCACTCACCGGCATGCTGGGCGAGAACAACGCCTTCCAAACCGGCTTGATGGCGCAGGAAATGATGAGCCAGCAGCAGTTGGATATGCAGTCGACGGTGTTCGACGAAGCGATGAACCAGCAAGCAGAAAATATGCGCGAAATCAACACGCTTCGCGACGTTCAGATGCAGCAGCGCAAGGCAGACGACTCTATCACGAAAAAATTCATCGAAAGCATCGGTGAATGATCGGCGCCCCTTGTCCCGCCGCTCGTCCGCCCCGCGTGCCGCAGGGACAACCTGGCGCGCCGGCCGCGGACGACGACCCCGCGACCCAAGCGCAGCAACAGGCGCTGGCCGTTCAGCGTCAAGTCTTCGACCTCGAGATGGAGCAGCAGGCCGAGCTCGAGCGCGAGCGCCAAGCACTGGAACAACTAATGCTGGCGCGGCTCAAAGACGAGGACGAAATCTGCAAGAAATTCATCGAGCTCATCTAGCCGTTCGAAAGTCGTGGCCTACGACAAAAGGGGTCTTGCGCTCTATGCTATACTTCTGATTTGTCCGGGCCATTAGCTCAGCTGGTTAGAGCGCATGCTTGATAAGCATGAGGTCCCTGGTTCGATCCCAGGATGGCCCACCATCGAATTTAAAAATAACGGCTCGCCACTCGCGAGCCGTTATTTTTTTGCGCTTTACTCGAAGTTATTCCGCGGTAAACTCGGGCGTTCGTTGCGGTGACGCCTCGGAAAGTGCGCGGCGCACGCCGTCGGCGTCATAGTCCTGCCCATACACGGGAGTCGCCGGTTGCTGGCGCCATGAATCCGCAAGTGTGCCGGCATCGACCGGATCGAAACCGATGGCGTTGACTAGATCCATAACGACACGCTTGGCTTTAGCATCGTCGCCTGCAACGGGAAGCGCGATGCGCCCGGCTGTGCCTTGCGGTTTGCCAAAGTCTTGTAAGTGTTGCGCGTAGATGTTGTTGAACGCTTTGATCACCGGACGGCCGATCTGCTGCGAAACCCAAACGCTCTCGGGCGTCCCATCTTCAATCGAATCAATTCGGCCGTCGCGCTGGCGTGGATAGTAATTCCCGGTATCGACGACCACGACGTCTTCCGGAACGCCGTCGAACAGGTCTTTCGGAAGCTGGGGAATGTTCTTCTCCGGAATCGTGACGACTACTAGGTCGCGACCGCGCGCGGCATCGCGTAGCGTAACGGCTTGCGCGCCGGTCTCTCCAGCTAGATCGCGCAGTGTTTCGGGACCGCGGGAATTTGCAACGGCAACGTCGTGGCCGGCCGCTCGAAAGCGACGCGTAAGCGCTGAACCGATGTTGCCCGCACCAATAATGCCAATCTTCACACACCCTACGACCGGAGGTTTCGCGTTGGAGTTTCGCGGCCTACGCGAAACGGAAGCGGTCTACGGAAGATGCACCTCAATGCGGGTCTCTAATGATCCAAGCGCTTCTTCGAGCGTGTCGTAAAGAGGCCATATGCGATCGAAGCCTACGAGGTCGAAAAGCTTGCGCAACTGCGGGGAGGGCAGCACGATGCAGGCCGGCTCAAAACCGTTTTCGCGCCGGTGCGCGCGCATCCGAATCAGTCGGCCGAGGCACGTAGAATCGGCGTACGTCGAATTCGTCATATCTAAAATGACGTTCGGAAAATCGTAAGTCGGTTGAAGCAAACGCTCCAACTCGTCGGCCCTTGCCAAGTCCCACTCGCCTTCGAGTGTAATGACCAAAGGCTGGGCCCTCGTTCGGTCTTCCTGCATTGGCTATTCATACTAGCACAGAAGCGGCGACCCGTCTGTCTAAATTGACCTACATCGCCATTTCGACCGGAAGAGTCCCAGGCGGCGGCACGTCGCTGAAGGAGTAATTTCGAAAATCGTATTCAGCAGACAGATCGGTCCACTGGCTATATTGGCGATCCCGGTACTGCCACGTAACCCGCTTGACCACGGTGTACGGGCCGACGCGTTCCAAGTCAACGGTGTAGTCGGTCAAATCCACTTTGATCCCGTCGCGGACGTAAAAGCGCAGGGGCCCCCGAACGACGACGCGGCCGATATCGTACGCTTGCGGATCGATCCAGATGTCGCGCAGGCCCGGGCGTTCGTTCAGCTCGTGGCCGACGGTCAGGTGCAGGAACGGCTTTCCGTCGACGCTCGCGACGCCGTTGTCGGCACACGTTTCGTCCGGATAAACGTGTACGTGCGCGATCACCGGCAAGGCGGTCGCGATGGTTTCAGCCGAGAGCCATGCCGGCCGGGCGTCGCCATAGGGCCCGAGGACGGGCGGTCCCGGCTCCAATAGCCGGCTGACGAACGGATGCGCCCACCGCTCGTCGGAAATGTACGCCAGCCCGTCGTCGCGGTACACGACGCTCGCCCCAATATTCTCCATTGGCACGCCGTCGGCAAAGACGGTGAAATGTTCGCCGTAGCTTATGAATTTGGCGTGAGGCGAACCGGCGCTGCGCTGTAGCGCCCGATCGATGAGTTGCCAACACTCGTCATCCGCAGCACGCGCAACCCGTGCTGGAACGAGGACTACAACGGCGGCGACGATGATGCCGATCCATCGCAGGGCCATACTCTGCCTCCGGACCTCGATTTTCCCGCGGCAGAGGCGCTATTGCAATACCCTACAGGGTAAACCGGTTCGCGCCGTTCGATGCGGTCACGGTGCTGAACGTGCCGGGCGGCTCGACGTCGCTAAAACGATAATTCATGAATTCATAATTGCCCGCAAGGTCTTCATATTCGCCATCGTGCTTTTGATGGTAGGCCCACGAAACTTGGCGCACGACGGTGTGCCCGTCGACCGCTTCAACGTCGACTTGAAAGTTCGCCAGATCTTGCACGGGCGAGTTATGCACCAGCATCGTCATCGGCGCGCGCACGATGAGTCGCGCGATATCGAATAGCGCCGGATCGATCCAAATTTCGCGCAACCCGGCATTCGACGGGTTTTCGGCATCGACGATCAGATGCTCGACGGTACGGCTGTCGATCGTTACGGGACCGGCATCGCGACACGTTTTCGTGCGATGCGCGTAAACGTGCGCGATCACCGGGAGACTCGAATTTTCGTTGCTTTGCGCGGAAAGCCAGGCTGCGCGGCTATCGCCATACGGTCCCAGCGACGGAGGACCCGGTTCGACCGATGCGCTGACCATGGGATACGTCCAACGCTCGTCGTTGATGTACGCCATTCCGTCGTCGCGATAGGTAATCTGCGAATTGAAGACATTCGCAGGTTTGCCGTTTACCGCAAATTCGGTGCGTTCCGAATAGCTGATGAATTTCGGCTGCGTCGCATGGGCGCTGCGCTGAATCGCGCTGCCGATCAATTGCCAACACGCGTCGTTAGTAGCCCGAGTATCCGGCGAGCCGATAGCAGCGGCCGCAATGCCCGCCATCAATTGCGAAATCATAGTTGCAAGCCTCCGCAACTCGATCATCGCGCCGTACCGCACTCATAAACAATGCGGAATTGTGACAAAACTCTGCCAGCCGAACGAGAACCGCATTAACACAAAAATGGCGCGTACGCTTCCGTACACGCCAAAATTCATGAATTGGTGGAGATGACAGGAATCGAACCTGCGACATCCTGCTTGCAAAGCAGGCGCTCTACCAACTGAGCTACATCCCCATGGTGGAGGCAAGGAGACTCGAACTCCTGACCCTCACGCTGCCAGCGTGATGCTCTACCAGCTGAGCTATGCCCCCAAGGTATCGCGCCGAGGTCTCCCGCGGCGACCCGCCCGTATTCACGTCGTCGGCCTCAACTCCTTTCGGTGCTTGCCTCGGGCGCAGTCGACATCATTATCGACAACAATACGCGAACGGACAATAAGAACGGCGTTCGCAATTTCGCCTCTTCGCCCGCGTGGTATACTACGCGGGCGAAGTACGCTGGGCGATCGCGCCGGGCCGGCGGGTTCCCGCCGGTGCCGCGTGAGGAAAGTCCGGGCTTCATCGGGCAAGGTGCAGGATAACGTCCTGTCGGGGCGACTCGAAGGAAAGTGCCACAGAAACAAACCGCGGGCGTCGCGTACGTCGTACGCAGCCCAGCAAGGGTGAAATCGTGAGGTAAGAGCTCACGGAGCGTCGCGGTGACGCGCGCTCGGGTAAACCCCACCTGAAGCAAGATCGCTCGATTCGTCATCGGAGGTCGGCCCGTCCCACGAGCTACGTCGCATCGAGGTGCGCGGTGACGCGCATCCCAGATAGATGATCGCCGCCGGTCGCAAGGTCGGTACAGAATCCGGCTTACAGGCGTACTTCGCAGAGTGTTCCTTCGGCCGGCCGGCCTATCGGTACACTCCGGCCCTCCGGGCCGTTCTATACGACAATGCAGTCCGATGCGCGCATTGGGCAAGGCCTTGCTTGCCGGCATGCAACCTGCGGGGAGCAGATGGCGTTTTAGCCAATGATTCAAGGACAAGGAGCCTAAGAAAGACCACCGTGAGCGAACAACGTTTTACCCCCGATATGACCGTCGACCAAGCGTTCCAGCTGCATGCCGGCGCGCGCCGCGTTTTTGCGCGCTTCCATTTGGGCGGCTGCTCGAACTGCGCGATCAGCGAATCGCACACGATCGGCGCCGTCAGCGAAGATTACGGCATTCCGCTGCCGATGTTGCTCGAGAGCCTGAACGCGCTCTTCGACTCGGGGACGCTCGCGGTCGGCGACAAGGTTCGCATCCCGGACGAAATCCGCGCGAAGATTCCGCAGCTCGCAAACGTTCCGGAGATCGGCGAGATCACCGGTGCGGAAGCCGGCGCCTACACCGCCGAGTTCGGCGAAGTTCGTCTCCAGGGCTTGGCCGAAGACTTCGTGCCTGTCGAGGCGGCGGCAACGCGCTAACGCGAGGAGCAAATTGAAAAGAGCGCTCCGCTGTGCGGGGCGCTCTTTCTTTAACTTCCGATTTCCAGCTCTCGCCGCTGCGCGAAGCCTTCCTCGGTGCCGTGCCAGTGCGTGATCCGGTCTTCCCCCGCTTTCCAGCAAAGGTACATGGGCTCGCCGTCACGGGTAGAGGGGAAATCGACGGTGCCAAGGTCGATATCTTTAACGATGCATCCAAAAGACTCGATGCGGTGGATCAGCCGGACGATCTCACTTTTCAATTCGCCGAACCGCGGCGGCGGGAAAGGCGAACGCAATCCCGCGAGCCGGCTGGTGCGCGGCGCGTTACCGCTATGCAGGGCCGGGTCGCTTTCCAGCAATTTGATCGCGAGGTCGCGACGTTTAAGCAACAACTCATCGACGAGGGGAGCCACTTTGGGAATGAGGGCGTTGGCTCGCTCGGGAGAAAAGAACTTCATGCTCGTGCAACGCTCCCTCTGCCGCCGATGAGTGCGGCTCGGATCGTCTTCGTTGCCGGCCTCTCCGGAGCCGGAAAGAGTCAGGCGATGAAGACCTTCGAAGACTTGGGCTTCTACTGTGTTGAACACCTACCTCCGGCGGCACTCGATGAAACATTACGCGTGCTGGATTCCGCAAAAATTGAGGACGTTGCCGTTACCCTGGACAGCCACGGAAGCGCCCTCTTCGGCGATGCGCTCGTTGCCATCGCGCACGCCGCGCGGACGCGTACGGTTTCGCTGCTGTTTCTTGAAGCGCGAGACGAGGCGCTTGTGCGCCGGTTCAGCGAAACGCGCCGGCGTCATCCGCTGGCGGCGCGCGGATCGTTGCTCGAAGCCATGGCCGAAGAACGCCGAAGGTTCGCGCCGCTGCGGGAACACGCATCCATGATCATCGACACCACGACCTTGACGCACGGCGCGCTCAAGGAGCGCATCGCCGCAACCTTCGCTCCCGAACAGCGGGCGGCGCTCGGCGTTACGATCGTCGCGTTCGGATTCAAGAACGGGATCCCGCTCGATCTCGATCTGCTTTTCGACGTGCGATTTCTTCGCAACCCGAACTACGTCGACAGCATGCGCAGCCAAACGGGCGACGACCCGGAAGTGCGCGCGTTCATCGATGAAGATCCTTCGCTCGAACCGTTCATCGAAAAGCTCGACGACATGCTCGAATTTTTGCTGCCGCGATACATCGCCGAAGGCAAGGCGCAACTGACCATCGGCATCGGCTGCACGGGCGGACGCCACCGCTCCGTCTACGTCGCGCGTCGCATCTTTGATGCGTTGGCGACGGACGACAGACTAGCGCTTTCCGTCGAATTGCGAGATCTCGTACGATGATCAACCGCCGCGTAATCGCGCCGCTACAATGGCTTTTGCCCGGGCTCGGCATCAAGCGCTGGCTGTTGCTTGCGCTTCTCGGTGTCGTGTTGCTCGTGAACGCCGTCGACCGCTGGTTCGTCGCCGAAGGCATGGGCCTGCACGTCAACGAGATCATCGACGGCATCGTCGACGACTACTTCTCGCCCGCGTATCTTACGTGGATCTTCGGGATCCTCGGGATCCTCGGGATCGTGTTCGGCATTCGCATGTGGCTGCGCGCGCTCGTGCGCGCCGCATCGCAAGGGCGCGATCAGGGCTTGCTCTACACGCTGCTCGACCGGCGGCTCGAACAAGGCTATAAAATCGTCGCCATCGGCGGCGGCACCGGCCTTTCGACGCTGCTGCGCGGACTGAAACGGCGAACCAGCAATCTCACGGCCATCGTTACCGTCAGCGACGACGGCGGCTCGTCGGGACGTTTGCAAAAAGAACTCGGCGTCTTACCGCCGGGCGACATCCGCAACTGCCTGGTCGCGCTTGCCGACGACGAAGCGCTCGTGACGGATCTCTTCCGTTACCGCTTCGAAGAAGGCCAAGGCCTCATCGGCCATTCGTTCGGCAATCTCTTTCTCGCTGCGATGACCGGCATCACCGGCAACTTCGATAAAGCGATCAAAGAGTCGAGCCGCGTCTTGAACATCGTCGGCCGCGTGCTGCCGGCCACGCTTTCGGTCGTGCGTCTCTGCGCGGAACTCGACGACGGCACGATCGTCGAGGGCGAATCGAACATTCCGCTCGCAAAGCGCCCGATCCGGCGCGTCTTCTTCGATCCGGATCTCGTCGATCCGTTGCCCGAAGCGCTTGCCGCAATTCGCGACGCGGACGCGATCGTGCTCGGACCGGGTTCGCTCTTCACGTCGATTCTGCCGAATTTCCTCATCGATCTCATCACGACCGAAGTCGCGCGTTCGCATGCCGTAAAGATCTACGTCTGCAACGTCATGACGCAGCCGGGCGAAACGGAGAACATGAGCGCAGCGGATCACGTCGAGTCGTTGTTCGCGAATGCCGGCGCGCCGGTCTGCGATTACGTTATCGTGAACGATCAGCCGCCGTCGAAACTGCTCGGCACCTACGCCGAAGAGGGGCAAGTGCCGGTCGAACCCGATGTGGAGCGCATCGAGGCGATGGGGCTGCGCTCGGTTCGCGCCGAGATGATCAGCGAAACGCAAACGGTGCGTCACGATCCGGAGAAGCTCTCGGACGTTGTTCTTTCGGTGATCGACCGCGCCGTCGCCGAACGCGCGACGTTCGTGAAACCGGCGCGCGCTTACGCGAAAGGGCCTAAGGCGGCGTCTGCCGCGACATCGAGACGCTAAGGACGAACGGCTTGCCGGGATCGGCGTTCGTGCTCGCGTTGACGTCGGGATAGCCGGGCGCCTTCACGACGTAGTCGAGAATTCCGCTCGGGACCTTATCGAACGACACGTTGCCGTTCGCGTCGGTCTTTTGCGTTAGAACCGTATCGACGACGACGGTAGCGTTCGGAATGGGATTGTGCGTTACGGCGTCCACCACCGCAACGTGTAAGCTGGCATAGGATCCCGCAGGCGGCAGTTCGTCGGCATTGTTGCAGCCGGACAATGGCAACGCGAGCAGCATCAGAGCAACGGCGGCGTGTGCGACCTTCATCATAGTCAGTATACCTTTCTCCCGGCCTGGAGGCCACGCCTCGGCGCTTGCTGAAGCGCAACGGCATGTCTACGACCGCATCCGACACCACTTCGGGCATCACGTACTGCGAGAACGCCCTTGCCGCCATCGGCCACACCCCGCTCGTCAAACTCAACAAAGTCACCGACGGCGCCGCGTGTCTCGTCCTTGCAAAGGTTGAATACGTGAATCCGGGAGGCAGTGTGAAGGACCGGCCGGCGGTCGCGATGCTGGACGCAGCCGAGCGTGCGGGCCTGCTGAAACCGGGCGGCACGATCGTCGAGCCGACCAGCGGCAACACGGGCTCGGGGCTTGCGATGGCGGCCGCCATCCGCGGCTACCGCTGCATCCTCGTGATGCCGGACAAAATGTCCAAAGAGAAAATCGACTTGCTCCGGGCCTACGGGGCCGAAGTCGTCGTCACGCCGAGCAACGTGCCGGCGGATTCGGCCGAGTCGTATTACGGCGTCGCCAACCGGCTTGCCGCCGAGATTCCCGGCGCATTCCAGCCCAATCAGTTCCACAATCACGACAATCCCGACGCGCATTACCATTCGACCGGCCCGGAAATTTGGGAGCAGACCGGCGGAAAGATCACGCATCTGGTTGCCGGTATCGGCACCGGCGGCACGATCTCGGGCACGGCGCGCTTCCTGAAAGAAAAGAATCCCGCGATCACGGTCGTCGGGGCCGACCCGGAAGGCTCGATTTATTCCGGCGATACGCCGCGTTCGTACGCCGTTGAAGGCATCGGCATGAACTACTTGCCGGAAACCGTCGACCTCAAGGTCATCGACGAAGTCGTGCGCGTAACGGATCGCGAGTCGTTCCTCATGGCGCGTCGCATCACGCGCGAGGAAGGGTTGCTCGTCGGCGGCTCTTCGGGTACCGCGGCGGTTGCTGCCGCGAAGCTCGCGCAAACGCTGCCGAAAGATGCCGTGGTCGTGGTGATTTTCCCCGACTCCGGCCGCGGCTACATGTCGAAGATTTTCAACGACGAGTGGATGATCGCAAACGGCTTCCTTTCGGAAGGCAAACGCAAAGCGACGGTCGGCGACGTGCTGCGCAGCAAGACGCCGCTGCCGCGAATGATTACGGTCAAGGAAGACGACATGGTCAAGACGGCGCTCGATCTTCTGCGTCAATACGAAATTTCGCAGCTTCCCGTGATGCGCGGCACCGAAGTCGTCGGCAGCATCAACGACGTCGGCGTCATGCAGGCGGTCTTCGATCAATCCGACATTCTGCACAAACCGGTCAGCGACGTGATGAACCGCCCGTTCCCGTCGCTCGAACAATTCGGCGAAATCGAAAAGGCGTACAAACTGCTCACGCTTGCGAATCCGGCCATCGTCGTAACCGACGACGGCGAACCGATCGGCGTGCTCACGCGTCAAGACATCATCAGCTTCCTCTCCAACCGATAAGGCGCGACGCTCTTTCATGAAATTCACGACTAAAGCCATTCACGTCGGCCAGGAAGCCGATCCGGCGACGGGCGCGACGATCGTTCCGGTGTACCAAACCTCGACGTACACGCAAGCATGCCGTCGGCGAACACAAGGGCTTCGATTACAGCCGCACGATCAACCCGACGCGCGTCGCACTCGAGAAACAGCTCGCATCGCTCGAAAATGCGGAATTCGGCTACGCGTTCGCGAGCGGGATGGCGGCAACGGCGGCGGTGCTGAATTTGCTGTCCGCAGGCGATCATGCGGTCGTGACCGACGATCTTTACGGCGGCACGTACCGCCTCTTTACGCGCGTACTCGAACGCTACGGCCTGCAGTTCACGTACGTCGACATGAGCGATATCGAAGCCGTGCGCGCTGCGATCCGCCCGAACACGAAGCTCTTCTGGATCGAAACGCCGACGAATCCGCTGCTGAAGCTCATCGATATTAAAGCGGTGGCTGCGTTACGCAAGAGCGCGAGCCAGAACGCGATCGTCGTGGTCGACAACACCTTCGCGTCGCCGTACTTCCAGCAGCCGCTCTCACTTGGCGCCGACGTCGTCGTACATTCGACGACGAAGTACATCGGCGGCCATAGCGACGTCGTCGGCGGCGTTGCGATTACCAACAACGCCGAGATCGCCGATGTCATCAAGTTTCACCAGAACGCGGTCGGCGGCGTGCCCGGTCCGCACGATGCATGGCTCACGATGCGCGGCGCGAAGACGCTCGCGCTTCGCATGCGCGAACACGCAACCAACGCGCAGGCCGTTGCGGAATTTCTAGAAGCGCATCCGGAAGTGGATCGCGTGTACTATCCGGGGCTGGCGTCGCATCCGCAGCACGAGCTCGCCAAGCGGCAGATGTCGGGCTTCGGCGGCATGGTCTCGTTCGTGTTAAAAGGGCCGCAAGCGCGCGCGCTCGACTTCGCCAACCGGTTGAAGTACTTCAGCCTCGCGGAAAGCCTCGGCGGCGTCGAGTCGCTCATCTGCCATCCGGCGCGCATGACGCACGGCTCGATTCCGAAAGAGGATCGCGAACGCCGCGGCGTGACCGACGGCTTGTTACGTCTTTCGGTTGGAATCGAAGACGTGGACGATTTGCTCGAGGATTTGAGCTCGGCGCTACTCGCGACCGAACGGGTAGCGGACCGCGCTCACGTTTGAGATCAGTTTCTTTGCCGTCGCCGCGTCGATTTCGCCGACGCGCCCCATCACCGAAATAGCAACGCCGCGCGAGCCGTCCGCCCACAACAGGGCGAACTGCTTGCGCGCCGTGAAGCCTTCGCCGTAGGACATGTCGAGGAAGTACGCGGGCATTCCGTTGAGCAAGCTCGTTGGAGCTTTGCTCTTCACGAGAATGTTGTCGTATTGCTGGCGCATGTCGTTTTCAAAGCGCGTCTCGAAGTTCGAAACGTTGCCCTCGAAGCTCTCTTGCGAAATCGTAATCGCTTGCGGACGGTTTGCGTCGCCGTTCGTCCAGCCGGCGACCACTTGGAGATCGTCGCCGAGCGCTGAGAGCGGCAGCACGCGGTAGCCGACGAGCCTCCACGCCGGCGGAGCGTCGAAGTGCATCGCCGCATCGTTGTATTCATGAGGATTGATCGGCGTGGGCGTGGGCGTCCACGACGGATTCGCGCCGTCGTTCGACGGCGTCGTCTGGGCGGAAACGGTGAACGGCACGACTGCCAAAAGCGCGATGAGGAGCAGGGCGAAACGTTTCATGGTCTTTCGTCTAAGACGCCGGCAAGGGCGGGAAGCGAGATTGCGTAGCGATAGGCAACGTTGCGGTGGTCGTCGTCGAACTCCTCGTGTCGCACGGCCAACCCGGCCTCGCGCATCCGGTCTGCGACAATTCTCGCGCCGATATCGAGCTTGTACTCGTCGCGGCGCCCGCAGTCCAGGTAACGCAGGCGCAGCCGTTCCAGTTCCCCGAGCGAGCTCGCGACGCGCTCCGCCGGGTCGAACGCGAGCCACCGGTCGAAAACGTCCTGCCGCAGTTCACCCGATTTCAGATCGAACGGAAGGTCCACGTCGAGCGGGCTCGCCGAGCGCGGCGAGTATGCGGCTGCCATCGCGAGCGCCGTCATCGTATCGAACTCCGCGTGTCCGCGCTTGTGCTTCCTTTCGAACGCGTCTACGAACGCCGCGAGATCGAACTCATGGCGTTCGAGCGTGCGTTGCGCGTCGGCGAACGACTGCGGAAAGATGTACCGGAAATACGCATCGCCGCTGTGCGACGCAAACGCAGAGAAAATGCCGGGATGCTGCATCGCGAGATGCATCGCGCCGAAGCCGCCCGAGGATTTTCCGGCGACGGCACGGCCGCCTTCACGAGCGATCGTGCGATACGTCGCATCGACGTGATTCACGACGTCACGCGTCACGTACGTCGCATAATTTCCGTTTTGAATCGAATCGACGTACTGCGAACCGCCCAGCCGCGTAAATCCGTCGACCAGCACGATGACGACCGGGGGCATGCGGCGTTCGCGAATTAGCAAATCCGCCCACTGCAGCACGTTGCGATCCCACGGCGCCGCAGACACGAGTTTGGCCGCATCGCCGGTGTAGCCGTGCAGGATGTAAATCGCCGGGTAACGCCGCGAGCCTTCCCCGTCGTAACCACGCGGCGTATACACGACGACGGGTTTGTGACTGGAATCACCGAGCGGGTTGCCGGCGAGCGCTTCGCTTTCGATCCAATCAAACGAAACGTTGCCCTCGAGGCCCAAGAGTCGCGCATATCCGCCGTGTTGCATCCGGCCCTCCTTCGCCGCGGGGTAGCCTGCATACCTCACCGAATGACGTGGCCGCATGACGAGGTTTTGGCGACTTGCCCTTGCAGCCGCGTTCTTCTTCACGCTGCCGCTGGGCGCCCGAGCGACGGATGCGTGGAGCACGTGGAACACCGCGACGATCCGTAATGAAGCCGGGACGCCCGTCTTCCTCGTCGACGGCAAGCCATTTTTCGTTTACGGCGCAGCCTTCTTCTACGAGCGTACGCCCCGCGCGCAATGGCGCAGCGCGCTTGGAGTCATACAAACGCGCTGGAATCAACACGATCGACCTTTACCTCATTTGGAACTGGCACGAGCCCGACGCGCACACTAAAGACTTTACGGGCGCAACGAACCCGCGGCGCAATCTGCCCGCGCTTTTTTCGCTGATTCACGAGTTGGGATTCAAGACGATCGTGCGCCCCGGCCCGGTGATTCGCAACGAGTGGCGTAACGGCGGCTATCCCGATTGGCTGCTCGATCGTCCGGAATACAACATGCCGCTGCACGACATTTTGGAAGGGCGCTATCCGGCAACGGCCACGTATCAAAACGCGCACGCCGACGCCGCAGCCGCCGAATGGCTTGCGAATCGCGCGCATCTCGACGCATCGTCGCAATGGCTGCATGACGTTCTGCACGAAATCGCGCCGTGGTCGCACGACGTACTCGCTATTGCGCTCGACGACGATCAGGGCGCGTACATCGACAACGACACGTGGCCTGCTCCGCACTGGCACAAATACATCGATTGGCTGCGGCTTCAAGTGCGGTCGACGGTCGGCCGGAACGTTCCGCTCTTCATCAATACCTATCAGATGAAAGTCACCGCTTCGGCGCCGGTTTGGGCGTGGGGCAATTGGTACCAGTCCGACGCCGAAATCATCGGCGACCACGACATCGCGCAACTGGCTTTCTCAACAGCATTGTTGCAAACGCAGCCCGGCAAACCGGTGATGGCAAGTGAGTTTCAGGCGGGCTGGCTGCAAGGCGCCGATGAAGTCGCGCCCCGCGCTTCCGCGCCGCAAAATACGACGATTGCATTGCATGAAATGCTGCAATACGGCGTGCACGGCGTCGTCAATTTCCCGCTTGCCGATACGTTAAATCCGGCCGGCTGGGAAGCTCCGTGGACGAACTGGTTTTATGCTTGGGACGCCGCGTTCCGATTGCAGGGAACCGAAGGCCTGCGCGCCTCGGCCGCAAGCGCGTTCGGCTCGTTGCTTCGCGCGCACGGCGCGGAAGTGGCGGCTATGCGCCCGCAATCCGATATTGCTATTGCTTGGCTTCCGAGCGCGTACGATGCGGCACTCGTTCCCAACGACCGCATCGGACACATGGCCGATCTTACCGTCGCCGCCTTGCAACGGTGCCGCGCGCTGGCGCGCACGTGCCGGCTAGTCGATTTGCGCTACGATTCGCTCGACGATCTGCGCGAGACGCGATATCTAGTCGTTCCGCAGACGGGGTTTCCCATGCGGTTTCTTCCGGCAATCGAACGGCGGCTGTCGTCCTTGCGCGCGGCACGGGTAAACGTTGAACCGACGGTCGACGCCGCCGTTGCCGCCGGAGCTTCTTCCGCCACGCATGGCATACCGGACGCGGCCCTACTCGTCGACTCAAAGCGCGGCAACGCCCTCTTCGATGTTTTCAACGCGACCCAGTCGCCGCGTGCGGTTGCATCCGTCACCGTTCTGGCCGGCAGCCGTTCCGTAAGGCTGCCGGCATATACCATTCCGCCGCAGTCGGCGCACGATTTGTGGATCGACCGAAACGGCGTGCATGACGTAACGCCGGTGCAAACACTTCTGACGCTCGCCACTCAAACGCCGCCGCCGGATCGCGTGCCCATCACGGATTCGGCATGGACCGCGACGGCAGCAATGCCGCAAGACGCGTACGATGACGGTTCGCCGACGTTCGAATTGAACGACGGAACGGTTCGCGCGATTATCGCGCCAAACGCCGGCGCGCGCGTGTTCTTATTCGAACGGCTAGCCGACCGGAAAAATTTCTTCACCTCGATCGGCGCGTTTCGCGACGACGTGCAAACGCCGCCGTCGCCTTCGCCGCGCGACTACATCGCTGCATACACGCATCCGATCGAAGCAGGCACGTTCAACCGCGCATACCAGTGCGTCTACGGCCCCGATCGCAAGAGCGTGACGTGCACGTATGACGCGCCCGATCTCGGGCCGGCGCCGGTGCAGCTCACTAAACGCTTCGAGCTAGACGGTTCATCGTTGATTGTCACGCTTAGGGCATCGGCGGCGGCAGCTTCGTTGTCGGCTCTCGCGCCATCTGGCATCGACGTGCAATGGCCGAAAGATCCGCGGGCTCACGTGCAAGAAACCTCAAAGCCCGGCTACCGGCTCGAGCGTCTGGTCTACCCGGCGAATCAAGACGAGACGATTCGCCTCACCCTTCCGCAAGGAGCGCCGCCCACCGCCGCGAATCGCCCCTAGTCGCCGTGGGGAAATGGCGGAACGGCAGACGCAGCCGCCTCAAAAGCGGCCGGGGCAACTCGTGTGGGTTCAAATCCCACTTTCCCCACCATGAAAACGCCCGTATTAACGGGCGTTTTTTAATTGCTCCGAAGCGGCTGCGCCACACAGCACTGGGCATGGCGCCAAACACGCAATTTTGTCGCCTGTTATGGGTTGAGCGGCGCTGGCGGATTTGGCGGGCAGACGACGAGCCCAACAGTATCAGGGGCGGTAGGATTTATTAGATTTTCGAGGTCTGTCCAAAAGCTCGTAGTGCCGCGGACCACCGTGCTACTGGTCCACGCCGTATATTGACCAAAAGGGCTCGTCGTGGGACGCCAGCGGTCGATGTTGTTGTACACGAGTAGGCCGCCCGCGGCAGCGCCGTTCGCGGTGGTGGCAACGGCATAACCGGGGCGGAACGCGACGATCTGGTGAACGTCGGAAGTGCCCGCGCTTACGACAAACGGCGACCAACTCGCCGAACGATGGGCTATGTATTGCTGATCGCCACTCGTCCAAACGTCATACTGCCCCGTGCCCGTTATCGCGCGAAGATTTTCCGGCGGTTTGCCATTCGAGTTCGGCAACGGCTGTGGAGACAAGCTTGTTCCGTTCCAGTGGTATATGCCGGTCGGAAATTCGAACATCGCTACCCAGACGTTCTGTGGCGAGGCCGCAAAGATTCCAGAAACCTCTGAAGACGGATTTACGGGTACCGAAGTGTCCGTAGTCCAAGTGGTGCCGTTATATCGCGCAAGATGGAGAAGCGAAATTAGCTGCGGATTTGAACCAGGAACAATCTGAAGAAATTCGCTTTCTGCAGCTACCCATACGTCATTCGCTGCGTCAGCGGTTATGTTCAAAAAGTTCAGCTCGTGCCCGCTTTGAAAACTCGGCGGATTACGAACGAACAACCACCTCGTGCCGCTCCAATGGAGAATGAAAGGCGTCGAGTTCTCTGCCGGGCTCGACGCATAAAACGCCTCTCCGGCCGCCCAAACATTGTTCGAGGCGATCGAGTAAATTGAGTCGACTCTCGCAAAATTCCAGTTTGGGGAAGCCACCGGCATGGAGACTGGGTGCCACGACGAGCCGTTAAAGTGCAGCATACGAATTTGCGCGCCAACATTGGGCATAGTATTCACCGGCGAACTCGCCCAAGCGTCACTTGCCGAAATTCCGTTCACAACATATGAGCCCGTAACGTTCGGCGGCCCCAATGTTGCTGAATTAAGCGTGCATTCTGTGCCGGACGCCGTCGACGCTAAAGGTTGAGCTCGCTCGGATGTGCTTTGTGGCAGCATTGATGACGCGTGCTGTTGAGCACAAGCAGTTACGGCGAGCGCGATAGCTATTGTCGGCAACCATCGTTGCATCAAACACCTCAGTAACGTTCAAATCATTTGCGCGCGCGAATACCGAAACGAAGGGCGAACGGAACTTGCCCTTAGTTGACGCGGCACTCTTTCGCCCGGAGGTCGTAAGAACGTCACCTTCCATTCTAACAGCTTCGCACACGAAGCGAAATGGACGCTTAACGGCGTCCCTTTTTCGTATCCTTGAGCAAATCGAAGCGATGGTCGGTGGCGATGATGCGGCTGTACGTGTCGCGCGTCAGGCCGCCCGCGCGCAGCGCTTCGATGATGCGCTGCAGATCTTGCTGATCGCGGGCGACGCATTCGAGGACCCAATCGAAGCGGCCGGTCGTTACGAAGGCGCGAATCACGCCGGGTGTCGCTGCGGCGCGCGCCTCAAATTCCTCCGCCGTCGTATTCGACTCCATCTTCACTTCGATGAGCGCTTGCAGCGTGAGGCCGAAGGCGGCCGGGTCGACGTCGGCGTGGTAGCCGCGAACGATACGCCGTTCGCTCAATTTTCGAACTCGCTCGGCGACGGCGTTGGCGCTCAACCCAACGGCTTCAGCCAGGTCGCGAAACGAAATTCGCGCGTCTTTGGTAAGCGCGCTGAGGATATCGCGGTCAATCTCGTCGATCACCGCGTTTTACTTCGGTTCCAAGGCGATTTCTCCTCAGAAATCGGTGTGAACTTCGGCCACGGCCGCTATATCATCGAACCATGATACGCGAGTTGGCTGCAGCCCTGGTGCTGGTCGCTCCGCCCGCACCTCCGCCCCCAATGGCACTTCCCGAATTAGCGCCGCTTCCGCCGGCGCCCCGATGCGTTCACCTGTCCCTCGGGTCGGTTGCCGAGCTTCGGCTCTGCGCGCTGCTGACGCCCGACGGCGTCCTAATTGCCGGCGACGGCCGCATACTGCGCGCCCATGGTAGCGCGTTGGCCGAACTGTCGCACACGCATAAACACCTCGAATACGGCGGCGCGCTCTCCTAGAGCGAATCGCTGCAGGACCGGCCGGGCAACGCTCTCAAGAGCAGACCGGTATGGCTCATCCCGGTCTCTCCGCTCCGCGCCGCTTTGCTGCCGGTGCGCTTCGCGGCACCATCTCGGTTCCCGGCGATAAATCGATTTCGCACCGCGCGTTGATCGCGGGCGCCGCGAGCGCCGAAGCGCTTCCCATCTCGAACCTGAATCCCGGACGCGACGTGCGCGCTACGCTCGAAGCATTGATTGCATTGGGGGCGCGCGTTGAAGGCGACAGGCGCTTCGCTGAAGATCAGCGGCGGCCGGTTGCGCGATCCGATGGGACCGATCGATTGCATGAACTCGGGCTCTACTGCCCGGATGCTTCTCGGTGTTTGCGCGGGCGCCGATTTGCGCGCGCAATTCGACGGCGACGAGTCGCTGCGCAAGCGTCCGATGGAACCGGTTGCGGCTCAGCTGCGCGCTTTCGGTTCGAAGATCGAAACGACCGACGGTAAACTTCCACTGCAGATCGACGGAACGCCGCAAATAGAAACGCGCCGTTTCATCTTGATCTCACCCTCGGCACAGATCAAATCCGCGTTACTCTTCGCGGCCGTGTTCTCCGGAACGCCGGTCCAAATCGCCGCCGACGCCGGTTCGCGCGATCATACGGAACGGCTTCTGAAGTATCTCGGCGCAAACATTACGTGGAACGGAAAAACCATCGACTTGCAAAGCGGCCCGTGCCGGGTTGCACCGGTTGACGTGCCAGGCGATTTCTCCGCGGCGGCCTTCTTCATCACCGCCGCGACATTGGCTGAGGGCAGCGACCTTCACATATCCAACGTCAATGTCAATCCGACGCGCACGGGACTGCTCGATATTCTGCTTGCGATGGGCGCGCGCATCGACATGCTAAACGAACGCGAAGTGAGCGGCGAACCCGTTGCCGATCTGCACGTAACTTCCGCAACGCTGCACGGAACGACGATCGGCCCCGACATGGCGCTGCGCGCCATCGACGAGATTCCGCTCGTGGCCGCGGCCGCGGCGTTCGCCCAAGGCGACACCAAGATCACCGGCATTCGCGAGCTGCGCACGAAAGAATCGGATCGCGTCGCCGCCATCGAGCGTCTTCTGGCGGCCGTGGGGATCGGCGTTGAGGTGGCCGCTAACGGATTGGTGATTCACGGCGGCACGCCCAGGGGCGAAGCGCGTGTGGTGGAAACGCATGACGACCACCGCATCGCCATGGCTACGGCCGTTCTCGCTGCGGCGGCCGGACCGCTGGCGGTAGACAGCGACGCAAGCATCGACGTCAGCTTTCCGGCTTTCGTCGAGACATTACGGAGTGTACAGAGCGCGTGAACGTTCAGCCGGTTTACACGGCCGCCGAGTTCGAAGCCGAATCCCGGCATTTGGAAACGCTCGTTTGGGAAGCAATCGTCGTTGAACCGAGCACGAAGATTCTCTTCTGCGGATACGGTCCCGAGGGCAGCTACGTGAAACGCGCGCTCGACGCCGGCGCGAACGTCACCGTCATCGAACATCGCAACGAGGAAATCAATCGGTTTTCCGATCTGAAAGCTAAACTTCTTCGCGGCAGCACGTCGGTGATTCCGGCGAAAGACAATTCCTACGATCTCGCGATTTCGATCCACTATTTGCACGAGATCGATCCGTTCTTCCACGCGCAAGTGCTTTCCGAATTGGCTCGCGTCGCGCGTCGCGTCGCGGTTATCGAACCGGCGCCGCCCGCGGATCCGCTCGGAAAACGCATCGCATCGTTGTATTCGCAAGCCAAACGCGAGCTAGGGCAGTTCGAGTATTACCAGCCGCTCGAATATTGGAAAAAATTACTGCAAGCGGTCAAGGCCGACGTATCGCAACACGTCTTCGCGTTTGCGAAAGTGCCGCCGCGCGAGTACTTGGAAGACTCCGTGAAGCTCCTGCTCGACACGATGGAGATGGAAGACGCGCCGCGCGAATTCATGGACGAGCTGCGATCGATCGCCCAGAAGTCCAACGCGCAGCTTTTGCCGCCGCCGCGCTACGTGTTGATGGGTGCGGCTGTAGGCGAGCTGCCCGTGCCGCAATTCACTCCTCGCGTCGCCAAATCGCCGGTTCGCGTGAAAGCACCCGCCGCCGCAGCCGAGCTACCGCCGGCCGCTCCCGCCGCCAAGCCGGAAAAACCCGTGAGCGCCGATGCCGGCTATGAGTTTCCACCGATTGTCGCGCCGGCCGCTTCGGCGCCTGCCGTCACCCCGAGCCCCGCGACGCCCGCGCCCGCACCGCCGCAGATGCCCCCGCCTATGAACTCGCCACTCGTTGAGCCGCCCCCGGCGTTCAGCCCGGGCCTGCCCTTCGGCGCGCCCGTTCCGCCCGAACAGCCGGCGTCGCCCGGCTTTCCGTTCGGAGCGCCGTTCGCGGTGCCGGAGCCGTCGACTAACGACGCGACCTTCGGCGTAGCCCCCGAAGGCATCTCACCGGCGGCCAATTGGCAGTGGGAACCGCCCGAAGAAGAACCGCCCGGGCCGGGCTTCAGCTAGCGTCCGGAAAAGAGCAAACGGAGCGCGGCGCTTGCGGTGCGCAACGCGGACACGGCTTGCGGCATCCGCATCTCTGCGAGCGCGTCGTTGATGGAATCGAGCGCTTTTTTTGCGCGCGCGAGAAGCGGAGCCATCTCCTCGAGATCCGCATTGAGTCGGAGGGCATAAGCCTGGGCTTCCTCGGCATAGCCGAGAAACGGCGCCTCGGATACTGCCGCAACGTGACGCTTCACGCGAAGCGCCGAAAGCACGGCACGCAGAACGCCGGCGACCGTCAACACGATTGCCAGCACGATGCAGGCGGTAAGAACCCACGCCTGCGGCGTCATGTGCTAGGCCGCCGAGTCGCCCGAGGACGAAGAGCCTTCGCTCGATCCGCCCGAACGGGAATCGGTGATGTAGAACCCCGAACCTTTGAATACGATCGGCGCCGGATTGAAGACGCGACCCATCGTGCCGCCGCACTGAGCGCACGGCTCCGAGTGCGTGTCGTTGAATCCATGGCGAATTTCGGTCGTCTTGCCGCACTGATTGCAGCGATAATCGTACAGAGGCATACTTAGCAATTTATACCAGCCCTAGCAGTCTCGGTCAATGACTGCTAAAGGTCTGCGAGCACTCCGTCGACGGTCCGGTACTCCACGAGCCCTTTGAAGTGAACGAGCGCCTCGTCCAGCGCTTTATCGACCTTCCGGCCGTGCTTCCAGCGGTCGAGCAGGGCGCCGACGCGGCCGTGATAGGCCGGGTATGTCAGCTTTACGTGCAACCGCGCGCGAGACGTCTTCCGTTCGATCCGAAAGTCCAGACGCCGGCGCACCGAGTACGCGCCTACGAGCGACAGATGGAAATTCGTAATGTACTGATCGACTTCGTAGAGCTGTTCTTCTTCACCGGGAAGCATCGTGCGCACGAGCACCTCGCTCCCGGCGGCCAGCGGCTCGCCGGCGTTCAGGCACTTGGCGCTGCGCACCAGGGAAAGCCATACGGGCCATTTTTCGACCGCGCACAGCAAAGCGAACGCGTCTTCAGCGGGCGACTCGATGTCCAGGCTTGCGCTGAACGACCGCAGCCCGCGATGGGCAATGGCATCGGTCACAATAGCCATGGAAAGGCGAGTTCAACGCACTACCTATAGTGCCTGCTTTTGTCGCAGACACTAGGTGTAGCGGTTTATCGCTCGATTGGTATCTCGCCCGAACCCACGCCTGCGGCGAAGGCCACCAGCGTGCGAACCCCAACCGGCAGCGCTGCCTCGTCGATGCGAAATTCCGCGCTGTGTCCGGGATAAATCGACTGCGCAGCATCGCTGCGAATCCCAAGACGCGCGTGCACGCCCGGCACGCCTGCGCGAAATACGCAAAGTCTTCGCCGCCCATCGTCGGCGCGAGCCGATGCACGCGCACGTCGCTCCGATCGCGCATGTAACGCGCGAACGCTTCCGCAAGCGCAACGTTGTTGACGACCGGCGGATAGCCGCGCACGATGCGAATTTCGGCCGTTGCACCATACGCTGCCGCGACGTTTTCGACGATTCTGCGCACGCGCTCGGCGAAGCGCGTCGCGCACTTCAGGATCGTGCGCGCGCAGCGTTCCCGACATTTGCACTTCGTCGGCGATGACGTTGTTGCGATATCCGCCCGCAATCGTGCCGATCGTTACGACGACGCTTTTCAGCGGATCCGTTTCGCGCGCTGCGATATTTTGCAACGCAAGCACGATCGCGCTCGCCGCTGGAATCGCATCGACGGCGGTGTGCGGATACGCGCCGTGTCCGCCTTTTCCGCGAATCGTAAGATACAGCTCGTCGGCGGAGGCGTTTACGGGCCCGGGCGTGATGCTGATTTCGCCCGGCGCGATTCGCGGATCGACGTGCAGCATCGCAACGGCTTCGACGTTCGGATTTTCGAGCGCGCCTTCGGCGATCATCGGCTCGGCGCCGCCGGGGCCTTCTTCCGCCGGCTGAAATAGCAAAACGACGGTGCCGTGCAATGTTTCGCGCATCGCTTGCAATACATGCGCCGCGCCCAGCAGCATCGCGGTGTGCGCGTCGTGACCGCACGCGTGCATCTTTCCGGCGATCTCGGACGCGAACTGCAAGCCCGTACGTTCCGTAATCGGCAACGCGTCCATATCGGCGCGTAAACCCACGACGTGTCCCGGCAGGGCGCCTCGAATGACGCCGACTACGCCGGTTTTTGCAACGCGCCGGTGCTCGATCCCGAGCGCGTCGAGCTCGCGTTCAACGAGCGCCGAGGTTTCGTGCTCTTCGAAGCCGAGCTCGGGGCGGCGATGGATGGCCCGGCGTAAAGCGGTAACGCGGTCGGTAACGGATGCCGGCGGCTGCTCGATCATTGCGTCGAACTGCGTCAGCGGTAGGAGCGTTCCCTTTTGGGGGCGCAACGACCACTGCGATGCTTCCACCGGACCTTGCGCTGGCATTACTCGTAAACCGCGCCGCCAACACCTACGTCTCGACGGCGCCGCCGTATATGACGTATCGCGAGCGTACGCACGTCGAGGGGAACGGCCAAGCTCGCGAAATCGATCGCACCATTGCCGTGCGTGTCGCGGACAACTACGCGGTAATGCGCGATTTGCCCAACGGCGGCGAGCGCGTCGGTGAAGCTTTTCCGATCGTCGCGTATTTCGATCCGTTCTCGCGCTTCTCGTTCAGCTACTTCGCTAACATCAAACGCGTCGACATCTCGCTGCAACGCGAGCTTCCCTATACGTTTCCGATTCCGGCGGCCGATCCGGACGTGGATACCGTTATTCCGTATGCCTCGTTCTGGGCGCCGCGGTATGCGCCGGATTCAACCGACGACCGCCTGCACTTCCTCATCGCTCCGACGCCGCGCACGGGCGACAACGCGTTCTATCCGAGTGAAGTGATCGAAGACGCGCAAACCCAGTTGCCGTCGCACATCGAGATGCGCCTTACGGGAAGCGACGAGGTCATTCAGTTGGACTACGGCGTGATCGAGGGACACTGGGTGATCACGCACGGGACGTTCAGCGCAACGCAGCACGCGCTAATGCTGACGTTTAAAATAAACGCCGACGTTACGTACGATCAATTCACGTTTCCGGCGACAGCGCCGGATCCGCGGCTCGAAGGGTCGCCTAGTCCTCGTCCGGCCGCAACATCGCCATAATCGGCATTTGCGATTCGCGCGACAACTTCGCGAGTTTTACCGCGCAGTAGCCTGCGAACACGAACGACGGCACGGCGATCATGACGAGCGTCGCGACCATGAAATTAGCTTGATCGTTGTTCAGAAACCCGTTGATATTTTCCAGCGCCCAACGCGCGGAAAAGATCGCGACTACTCCGAGAACGGGCATGATCGCGATCCAACGGAGCAATTTCGGCGCTTCTTTACGCGCCTTTTGTTTTTTGTACCAGTTATTCAGCATGGGCCTAGACTTTGTATCGTCGTGGCACGCCCGGCGAGCGTAGTTGCCCGCCCGGCATACAAGCGCGGAATTACCGACTCGCACAAGCACCGTATAGCATCGAACATTGCTTGAGTCGTCCCATCGTATTTGAGGAAACGGCTTCTTGTTCCCAGCCCTCAAGCGAGCGCCGGCGCGCTTTGAGCCGCCCGGGAATCCGGCTGCAACCCCGCACCAGCGAAATGAGTTTACCGGTGCAACAGCTAAGGACACACCGGTAAGGAGTCTTTTGTGGTTACTACTGCCGCACGTTCGCGCCCGAGTCCGTTGCCCTATGCGATGCTTGCCTTGGCCGGCACGTTCTGGGGCCTGGGCTTTCCGCTTGGAAAAATGGCTTTGGGCTCGATGCCGGTACCGGCGATGGTCACCTTCCGGCTCCTCGCCGCCAGTCTCGTTCTTCTTCCAGTGGCGTTTCGCGGCGGACTGCGCATCGAACGGCGTGACGTGTGGAAGTTCGTGGTCGCCTCGATCCTCTACGTTCCCGTGCAGTTTCTCGTTCAGTTCGAGGGGCTGGCGCACACGAGCGTGGCGCATGCAGCGCTGATGGTCGCGACGGCGCCGATCTTCTTGGCTTTCGGCGCCATGATCTTTCACAAAGATCACGCGCGCCCGAAATGGATTCCGATCGCCGCGTCTTGCATCGGCGCCGCAATCGTCGTCTTGGCGCCATCAGGAAATGCGAGCGCTTATGGCGACACGCTGGTCGTCATCTCGTTGCTTGCCGGCGTTTCTTGGGTGCTTTTGTCCGAACGATTCATCAGTCGCTACGATGCCGTCGCTGCAAGCGCACTGATGATCTGGATCGGAACCGCTGTTTTGACGGTCTTCGAGTGCATGCTGCACCCGCACGCGCTATTTCATGCCTATCCGCTCAACGCATGGCTGGCAACGCTCGGCGCGGGCGCTTTTAGTTCCGCAGCTGCAACGGTTTTCTGGAACGCCGGCTTGCAGCGCGTGCGTTCGTCCGATGCCGGCGTCTTCATCAATCTCGAACCACTCGTCGGAACGATTTGCGGCATCATTTTCTTCGGCGACCCCCTCACGTGGACGCTCGTTTTCGGCGGCGCACTTATCATTTGCGGCGCCGTCATGATCACTCGCTCCTCGTCATAGTGAACGCGCCGTCATAGTGAGCGCGCGTTCATAGCGAGCGCGCCGTCATAGTAGCGTCGATCGCCGTCGTTATCACTCTCCGTCATCCTGAGCCTGTCGAAGGACGGGCGCATCAATTCTTTTATTTCATACCCGTTCTCGAAAAGCGCGTGCTAATATGCGCCTGCCCTTCGACAAGCTCAGGGTGACGAAGCTTGTCACACAAAAATAAAAAACAGGTCCGCGATGCGGGCCTGTTTTCTTTTATGGCGGAGAGGGAGAGATTCGAACTCTCGGTACCCTCATCAGGTACGCCCGCTTTCGAGGCGGGTGCCTTCAACCACTCGACCACCTCTCCAGGTATGTGGTCGCTGAGACAGCGTCCGTTAACTACGGCGTAGCAGACGCAACGCCTTCTTGTTGACGCGAATTTCGCTTTTCTCGGAAGAAGCTGCTGCAGCTGCGCCGCGGCTTCGTCTTCCAGCACGCCGGCCGTTACTTCGAGCCGGTGATTCGTTTTCCGATGATCGCAAAACGTCGAATGCGCCGCCGTCGGCACCGCCTTTCGGATCGCGTGCAGCCGTAGACGACGCGCTTGATCCGCGCAGCGATCATCGCGCCGGCACACATGACGCACGGTTCTTTGCGTGACGTACAGCGTTGCGTCCGACAGACGCCACACGCCCAGCCGCCGCGCTGCTTCTTGCAATAGCAACATCTCGGCGTGCGCCGTCGCGTCGGGACGCGCTTTCTTTTTCGTTCTTCGCTTCGAGCACTAGATCGCCGCTGACGAGCACCGCGCCGATCGGCACGTCGCCCGCTCGGGCGGCGTCTTCGGCGAGCTCCATCGCGCGGCGAATGCGGCTTTCGTCGTCATGTGACATAAAAATCTCGCGCCCGGAGGGATTCGAACCCCCGACCTCTGCCTTCGGAGGGCAGCGCTCTATCCAGCTGAGCTACGGGCGCTCGCTCGTAACGTCCTATTCGCGACCGTCCGGCGCAGACCCGGTGCTGGGAATGTGTTTGAACAAATCCAGCTTGTGATCGACCAGGCCGCGATAGAATTTCCGCACGCAATCCGGATGTCCGAAGAAATAGGTGCGTGCGTAGGCCAAATCGTCACCGGAGCTATCCGGAACGTAGTGCGAGATCTCGATCTCTTCCATTTGGTTTCGATCGACCGGATGCGGACAGAAATCGCACGGTATCGTGGACATAATAGGACCTTACTTACCTTGACCCCGCGAAGGGCCTCGACAAGAGATGACGGCCGCCACGCTGACGGCCGTCACCTTGAATTGGTGACTCGGGGGTGATTTGAACACCCGACCAAGGGCTTATGAGTCCCCTGCTCTACCGCTGAGCTACCGAGCCACGACCGCATCAAACGGTTTCGACACCTGACTTTACCAAAACCCCCTCGCATGCGCAAGGATGCGTTCGGCATTGCATCTTTCAGTAGGAAACGCCCCGCATTTCTGCGAGGCGTTTTACTGAAAATCGCGGTCGGAGGGACTCGAACCCCCAACCTACAAGTTCGTAGCCTGTTGCTCTATCCAATTGAGCTACGACCGCGTATTCGCGTCTTGAGCGACGCGACCACCCCGAATACGTCTTTGCGACGCGATTCCCTTCTGCGCTTACGCAGAAACGTGAGTGGCGGAGAGAGAGGGATTCGAACCCTCGATACGACTTTACATCGTATAACGGTTTAGCAAACCGCCGCCTTCAGCCGCTCGGCCATCTCTCCCCGTCGTTCACTGCACGGGACAGCGACGCTGACTATACCACAGAACCCGCTCGCGACCCTAGCGACTTCCGTCGACTGCTAAGCGGTTGGTGCCGTAGGCCCCGTCATCGGCGGCTCGTCGACGAACTCCGCTTGCACGCCGGCCGCCTTCGGCGTTCCAACCGCAACGGGTACTACGCGCGCTGCGCGCGAGCGCGCTAGGAGCGCATCGACGCCGAAGAACCGCCCCGTCGGTAGGACGAGGTTCACGGCGGAGAGCGCGAACGCCGCCGCATCCAAACCGGACCACGAACTAAAGTGCGACACGTCGCCTTTGGCCGTAAGATAGTTCAACGCCAGCACCATGCCGATCAGGCCACCGAAGCGCGTGAAAAATCCGAGGAACAACAACGCGCCGGTTACGACTTCCCCGAGCCGCACCAGCTCCGCGAAAAGATTGATGTTCGGCAACACGATGTTGGTGAGGAAGGCTTGATATCCGCCGTGCGTGTTTTGAATTGAACTGTTCACGAACTGCACGATCATGCCGGAAGGCGGCATGAACGTTTGGCTTTGCGTGAATTTCGGCACGCCGTGCATCAGCCAGAACGCGCCGGCATATAAGCGCAATACGGCGAGCCAGAACCCGTAGGTCGTGGAAGAGGGAAGCAGTTTTCATGCTACGACCTCCTTGCGTGCCTCGGCCAATCGCGCGATCATCGCCGCTGCGTCCCGTGCTGCATAAGGACGTCCGTGGCGACGCGCTGCAGCAACCATTCGCCTGCGGCGCGCCGAATCCGTCACCACCGTCGTAAGGGCGCGAGGAAGCTCTTCCAGCGAGCGCACGCGCAGTGCCGCACCCCATTCCGTCAGGACGCGTACATTGCGTTCTTCTTGCCCCGGAATCGGCTTGCAAAGCACCATCGGCACCTCCGCTGCAAGCGCTTCTGCGGTGCTCAATCCGCCCGGCTTCGTAACGAACACATCGGCGGCGTGCATGTAGTCGAAAACGTTTCCGACGAAACGCAACACGCGAACGGGGTACTTTACGCTTTCCGCGGCTTCGAGCACGCGTTTTTCGACGCGCGAATTGCGGCCGGCGATAACGACGGCCGCAATGGGCGCTTCAACGTTGTCCAACGATTGCAGCATTCGCTCGAGCGGTCCGAATCCGAGACCCCCGCCCATAATCAGTGCAACTGGCCGATTCTGCGGCAATCCCAAACGTTCGCGTAAAGATTCGACGGATTCGTCGGTGCGCGCGAACCGCGGATCGACCGGAATTCCGCTGACTTGAATGCGATCGGGCTGCACGCCGCGGGCCACCAGCACGTCGCGCATCGCCGGCGTTGCGACGCAATACCCTTCGATGTTTGTATGGATCCAGAAGCCGTGGATGGCGAAATCGGTAACGATGCCGACGACCGGCGGCGCATCGTCGTACATCCGCTTGTATTCGGCCATGGCGCCGCTTGGAAACGCGTGCGTGCAAACGACGACGTCGGGACGCTCGCGCTCGATGAGCGGACGCAGGTTTCCGGCCGTAAATTGATGCGCCCAATTTCGAAACGGACCGACTTCCGTTGCGCGCTCGGCACGATCGTAAATGTAACGGTACATTTGCGGAATCGTTTTGACCATGCGCAAATACCCGTCTGAAACGACGCGCGGTCATAACGAGCGCGGCATACTTGTACGAATCGACTACCAACGTTTCGACCGTGGGGTCGATTTCGCGCAGGCCGGCGCAAACGGCGTTGGCGGCCGAGAGATGGCCCGCGCCGACGCTCGCAGAGAGAAAAAGGACGCGGATTAGGTCTCGCCTCCCTCGTCGCCCGCTTCTTCTGCAAATACCAGGAACTCGTCGAGGATCTCTTGCGCGAGCTCATCGTCTTCGAGCAGATTTCCTTCGAGATCGGTCACGATGAATTCGCTTTCGGCTTCTTCGTCGTCTTTCGGCTCGTGCATCAGCACTGCGTAAGACGTGCCGTCGTCGGGATCTTCGAGAATACCGACCACTTCGAACGGCAGCTCCCCGCCCTCTTTGGTCTCGATGTAGAGCACTTCGCTCAGTTCGAGCGGTCCGCTCTTCGCTTCACCGTTGTTGGACGACATGTGGCAGCTCCTTATTCGAGTGATTAGTGCAGGCAACGCGCGACGTTGGCCTGATGTTCGGCAAGAGTCTTGGAGAAAACGTGACGGCCGTTTCCGCAGTAAACGTAGTACAGCATCTCCGTCTTCGACGGATGAAACGCCGCTTCCAGCGAGGGGCGGCCGGGATTGGCGATGGGCGTCGGCGGCAAACCGGTGTACCTTGTACGTATTGTACGGCGAGTCGATCTTCAAATCGCGCAAGCGAAAGGTCCGCTTTGTGCGACGGCAGCGCATATTCGATCGTCGCGTCGACCTGCAGCGGCATCTTCTGTTTTAGCCGGTTGAAGATGACGCCCGCGATCATCGGCCGGTCGGCGTCGACCTTGGCTTCGCGTTCGACGAGCGACGCGACGACGACGCCTTGCGGAACGCTTATGCCAAGCGCCTTCGCGCGTTGCGGCGCATCGGGCGGCAGCTGTTTGAAGAACTCGTCGGTCAATTGTTTTTCGATTTGCACCGGCGTCGCATCGAGCGGCACAAGATAGGTGCTCGGAAACAGGTACCCCTCGAGATTTTTGGTTCGCGAACCATCGACGGTTATCGCCGTGGACAGGAAGTACTGCGACAAAGCAGCGGCCTGGCCGACGCCCGCCTCGTGCAGTCGTTCCGCAATCTGTATAGCGGTAAACCCTTCGGGAATGCTAACCCATGCAGCGGTCTGCGCACCGCCCGTAAGCAAAGCCTGCAACACCTCGGCAGCCGTTTGGTTCGGCGGGAATCGGTACGCGCCGGCGTGCACGGCTTCATCTTCGTGCCGCGCGCGCGCGAGGATCCGGAAGGAAAGCGCGTTCCCGATCACACCGTTGTCCGCGAGTTGCGCGGCGATGTCGCCGAACGTAGCGCCGCGGGGAATGACGACTTGCGTCGTGGCAGCCGGCTTCGAACGATCGCGATATAGGCCGTACCAGAACCACGCTCCACACAAAAGCGCGATAACGACCACGGCGGCCACGGCCGTCGCGACGATGCGTCCGGGCGCTCTCACTTCGTTTGATTCCGCCGGCGGGCTAGATACGTCTCAAGAATCAGCGCCGCCGCCATTTTGTCGACGACGCCTTTGCGCTTCTTGCGAGAGACGTCGGCGGCGATAAGAGTTTTAGTCACTTGGGCCGTCGTCATTCGCTCGTCGACACGATGGATCGTGCCCCGGAAAATCTCGCGCAAGTGCTCGACGAACGCATCCATCTTCTGCGCCGCGATGCCGCGCTCGCCCGAAAGCGAAACGGGATCGCCGACGACCAGGTCGCGGACAAGGTACGATTCCAGGTATTCTTCGATCTTTGCCAGATCCGCGCGCAGGTTGCTGCGTTCGATCGTTCCTACGGGCAGTGCAAACGAGCCGGTCGGGTCGGCGACCGCAACGCCGATTCGTTTGCTGCCTACGTCAAGCGCCATTACAGACATGAGACTCAAGCGCGCGTTACGGAGTCGACAACCGTAAGTCCCGCTTTGGGACGCCGCCCGAGATGGTGCACGACGATCGCTTCGATGGCGCCGGCGACTCGCGGGCGCGCCTGGAGGGACGCGCGGCCGTGACCGCGCGGGGCGGCCAATGCCGCTAGGTTCTGCAAATCTTCCGCATCGAACTCGACGAGGTCGCGCCACCGTTCCCGGCAACGTTCGCAAATGAGCCCGCGCAGCATCGGGATCGACCCATGCGCGGCCGGACGCCAGCGGGTCGCCGCAGCGCACGCACGTATCGGCCGGCGGCTCCAATCCGAGCAACGACAACAAGCGCAGCGAAAACCGCGGAATGAGCGCGCGCGGCGCCTCGCTCGAGGCGATGGCGCCGATCATGCCGGCGAGCAAATCGTACACGTCGGGAAGCGCTAAATCCGGTTCGCAGAAAGCATCTATTAATTCCGCAACGAGCGACGCGACGGAAAAGCGTTCCGGATCGACCAATCGTTCCCACGGCGCGTTCAAGATGTCCGCCGTGACGATGACGTCGAGCGAGCGCCCGCGATGCATCGTCAGGGCCGATTCGGTTCCGAATTCGAGGCGCCCGGCGAGATGGCTTTTCGCGCGGCGCACGCCTTTGGCGACCGCGTCGATCTTGCCGCGCTCGGTGGTGAAGAGCGTCAGGATGCGATCGGCTTCGCCGAGCGGACGCGCGCGCAGCACGATGGCACGCGTCTTATACGAACGTGCCTGGCTCACCGTCAGCTTTTCTGAAGACTTCGCGGCCCGAACGAATGCGGCAGAAGTTCGTCGAGGGTCGTTCGCGTTTCGCCGCTGGGCGACGTGAAATACACCGGCATCGCCGGATCGAATTCAGCGAGAAATTGGCGGCACGCGCCGCACGGGCTGGTCATCGCGCCGTCGGGTCCGGCGACGGCAATCGCGCGAAATTCGCGATGCCCTTGCGAAACGGCTGAAACGATCGCGGCGCGTTCGGCGCAAATCGAAAGTCCGTAACTCGCGTTCTCGACGTTGCAGCCGGCGACGATCGCTCCGTCCGCCGTCTCCACCGCTGCACCGACCGTGAAAATTCGAGTACGGCGCGTAGGCGTTCGCGCGCGCGGCTTGCGCTGCCGAGAAGAGCTCCTCAGGAGACCGCATCGTGCTCGCCGTTTACTTGTTCGTGCTCCTCGACATGCGAGCCGTTGCGGCTCGTGAACACGCGCACGGCGAGGATGCGTCGTCCGCGCGTGCGATCGACGCGCAAGCGCGTCCGCCCGTCCGCCTCGATCTCTTCGCCTTCTTTCGGCAGACGCCCGAAAAGGCCGACGGTGTAGCCGCCGATCGTTTCGAAATCTTCGTTCGGAAGGTGCGTGCCGAGTTTCGCGTTGACGTCTTCGATGTTAACGCCGGCGTCGACGACGGCTTCGTCGTCGGAAATGAATGCGATCGGTTCTTGTTCGTCGACGTCGTGCTCGTCGCGAATCTCGCCGACGATCTCTTCGAGCAGGTCTTCCATCGTCACGAGGCCGGCGGTGCCGCCGTACTCGTCGACGACGATCGCCATCGAGAATTTGTCGCGCTGCATTTCGCGCAGCAGTTCGGCGATTTTCTTGGTTTCCGGAACGTGGCTCGACCGGACGCATCAACGCGCGGATGCTCGTATGCGCGAGCGTTCCGTTCGCAAGGGCGATCAGCAACTCGCGATCGTGCACGACGCCGACGATGTCGTCTTTCGATTCCTGGTAAACCGGAAGCTTCGAGTACCCTTCGGCGATGACGATGTCGAGCGCGCGCCGCGGCGAATCGTCGATCGAAACCGCTATCATCTCCGGACGCGGCGTCATCACTTCGCGAACGATCGTATCGCCGAACTCGATGACCGAATGGATCATCTCGCGTTCTTCTTCTTCGATCACGCGTTGTTCGGCGCCGACGTTGACGAGCGCGCGAATGTCTTCTTCCGTAACGAAGATCTGATGCGGATGCTTGATGCCGAGCGGTCGCACGATTACGTTCGTCACCGCCAGGAACGCCCAGACCAGCGGCGTCAGGAACCCGGCGACGATGCGCATCGGGCGCGCCAAGCGCAGCGCCCAGCGTTCGCCGTCGTTCGTGACGACGGTCTTGGGGATGATTTCACCGACGAGCAGCAGCACGATGGTCATGACGACCGTCGACCAAAGGGCCGCTTCCGGGATGCCCATTTCGATCACGACGTAAGTCGCGAGCGAATCGGCCGCCAGCAGCACGATGGTATTCGCGACGAGAATCGACGTGAGGATGCGGTTGCGGTCGTCCACCAGACGGCGCACGTCCTTCGCACCGCGCACGTTGCGCTCGGCCATGGACGCGGCGCGGAGCCGGGACATCGAGATGATCGCCGCTTCCGAGGCAGCAAAGAAAGCCGCCAGCAGCACCAGCAACGCCAAGCTGCCGATCTGGATCCAGTTCGCGTGTGCCATTATGCGGCCGCCGAACCGGGCCGGGGACTTCGGTATGGGTCGGTATTCAAATCGGCGCCATTATAGCACAACGTGGGGCCGGACCAAGAGGTAGATAGCCAAGGCAACGACCGTTCCCAAGACCCCTCCTGAGACAACCTCACGTACGGAGTGGATTTTGGCCTCCACGCGGCTCTGGGCGACCAGGAAGGCCACGAAGTACGCGAGGAGCGCAGCGAGGGGCTTCTGGTAGAAGAACGAGAGCATCGTGGCCGCCGCAAAGGCGAGGGCCGCGTGCCCGGAAATGGCCCCGCCCTGGAGCGCCGAACCGCGCCCGACCCAGGCCTTCGCGAAGATGGTCAGGATGGCCACCGCCGCGAGCACGACGAACGCGACGTTGCTCGGCACGGCCTGCACCGCCTCGAAAACCCGCTGGCCGCCATTGATGATGCCCTGGTAGAACACCAAGTAGCCGATGACTACGGCCGCGATCGACGAGATCAAGGACGGCGCCCGCCGAAGCGTCCTTCGCGGTCTTCGCGAGCGGATGGTGCGTGACGGTCAACAGGTCCACGATCGCCTCAACGGCGGTATTCAACAATTCCAGGCTCAACACGACCGCGATGATGATGATCAGCGCGACGACGTAATACCGGTCCAGGCGCAGCAATAACGACGCCAAGATCACAAGCAGCGCGATCAGCAAGTGCGAGCGCATGTTGGGCTGCGTCCGCGCAGCGTACATGATGCCGTCGAACGCGTGGTTGAACGAACGCCAGACTCTAGTTTTCATAAGGCCACGGCATGTCGATGGCAGCGGCCAGACGCCGCTCTTCCGCCTCCATTTCGGCCCGTTCTTCGGCTTCCATATGGTCGTGGCCCATCACGTGCAGCAGCCCGTGAATCAAGAGCCGGTAGATCTCGTTCTGCAGCGGCGCATCGTAATCGGCGGCTTGACGCCGCGCGGTATCGATCGAAATCACGATGTCGCCGAGAAGCCGTTCGTCGATCTCCGGGTCCGTGGACGACTCGTCGAACAGCGGAAACGAAAGGACGTCGGTCGACTTGTCTTTGCCCCGGTGCTCGGCGTTGATGCGCTGAATGGCCGCGTCGTCGACGAGCGTAACGGAAATCGACGATTCGCCTTCGTCTACGGCTGCGAGCAGCGACTGCATCGTGCGCTTGAGGGCCCGCGCATCGACGCCGCTGCCGCGTACTTCATTGCGGTAGTGTATCGGCATAAGCCCGAATGATCTGCGAAACGAGCGGGTGGCGGACGACGTCGGTTTCGTTTAAGCGAATCGCTCCCACGTCGTCGATCTTCTCCAAGCGGCGCGACGCATCGAGCAAGCCGCTCTTTGCGCCGCCGGGAAGATCGACTTGCGTGATGTCGCCGTTGACGACCATCTTCGAACCGCTTCCGAGCCGCGTCAAGAACATCTTCAACTGATCCGTCGTGGCGTTTTGCGCTTCGTCGAGAATCACGAACGCATCGGAAAGCGTGCGGCCGCGCATGTAGGCGAGCGGCGCCACTTCGATCGTTCCGCGTTCCAAGTATTTCGCAACAACTGCCGCATCGAGCAATTCTTCGAGCGAATCGTAGAGCGGACGCAAATACGGATCCACTTTTTCGCGCAAATCGCCGGGCAAAAATCCAAGTTTTTCGCCGGCTTCAACTGCCGGGCGCGACAGAACCAAACGCGAAACTTCGCGATTCTTCAAGGCGCGCACCGCCATGACGACGGCGAGAAATGTCTTGCCGGTACCGGCCGGGCCGATGCCGACGGTCAACGTGTTCTCTTCGATCGAACGCACGAACGCGCGTTGTCCCGCCGTTTTCGGGCGGATCTCTTTTCCGCGATGCGTGCGAATGAGGGTATCCGGCAGCGCTTTTCCGCCGGGCTCCTCGCGGGTGTCGTGAATCGCCAATGCGACGTCGTCGGGCGTGATTTGCGCGCCGTCGACCGCCGCATGCAGCATACGCCGCACGGCGTGTTCCGCGCGTTCCACCTCGGGTGCCGGCCCCGCGAGCAGCAGTTGCTGGCCGTCGGCGCGCACGCTCACGCCGAGGCGGTCTTCGAGTGCGGAGAGGTTCTGGTCGAATTGTCCGAACAGCCGGACGGGATCGGAGAGGTCGCTTAGATCGACGGTTCGCTGTGCCGTGGACTCCAGATTGATTGCTCCTGCAGGGCTTTCGGTTTCCCGAGGACTTCGGCCGCGACCACCGCCCTCAGAATGCTCTTCTTATCTTCGAAGATACCACCCAACAAACCACTTGAACGCGCCCTATGGATGCCGGGTGCGGCCTCGTGCAGCGGTTCCGGGGCTAGAATCGGCGGCATGACGGCTTCCGCCAACGGCGGCGGCGGCGCAACCGGCACTATCCGCGGCGGTACCGGCGGCGCCGTCGGCGGCGGTTCGAACAGCACGCGAACCGGGTGAGGCACCGCAACAGGCGCTGGAGCCGAAAGCGCCGGCGCGGGCCTTACCGCCGCCGGCGCCGCCGTGTCTCGGCGTTGCTGCAAGGCCGGTGCCGGCTGTTTCCCTTTCTTCGCGTTCTTGCGGATGCTCGAAATCACGCCGATAACGACGAGGATCACCCAGACGAGCGCCCCGATGTCGTGCATTTACCGTCCCGGTTGCGACGGCGGCTGATTGCCGTCGGCCGGGCCGCTCTCGGCGCTGCCGCCGATTGCGTCGCGCATGCCCGTGTCGGCCTGAATGTTCTTCAAGCGGTAGTAATCCATCACGCCCAAGTTGCCGCTCTTAAACGCTTCGGCAATCGCGAGCGGAATCGCCGCTTCAGCTTCCACGACTTTTGCGCGCATCGCTTGGGTTTCCGCTTTTTGTTCTTGCTCCGATGCCATCGCAGCGTACTGCCGTTCCGAGGCTTTGGCTTGCGCGATGCGGCGATCGGCCTCGGCCTGGCTCGTCTGCAGTTCCGCGCCGATGTTCTTGCCGACGTCGACGTCGGCGATGTCGATCGACACGATTTCGAACGCGGTGCCGGCGTCGAGCCCTTTGCTTAACACTTGTTTCGAAATGCGATCGGGATATTCCAGCACTTCTTTGTGATCGATGGCCGCACCGACCGCGGCAACGACGCCTTCGCCGACGCGCGCGATGATCGTTTGCTCGCCCGCGCCGCCCACGTAACGGTCCAGATTGCTTCGCACCGTAACGCGCGCTTTGACGTTCAACTGAATACCGTTCTGCGCGACGCCTTGGAACGTCGGCGTTTCGATGACCTTCGGATTGACCGACGTCTGCAAGGCTTCGACGACGTTGCGGCCGGCGAGATCGATTGCGGCGGCGCGTTGCCACTCGAGCGGAATCTGCGCCCGCTGTGCGGCGATCATCGCCAACGTCACGTTTTCCACGTTACCGCCGGCGAGATAGTGCGACTGCATTTGATCGACGGTGAAGTTCAAGCCGGCTTTGCGCGCACGAACGTAGTTCGTGACGATGACGCCCGGCGGAATCCCGATGAGGCGCATGCGCACGAGCGAAATGATTCCGAGCGGAACGCCCGCCGCGATCGTCCGGATCCATAGACCGATCGGGAAATAGTACAGGAACGAGAAAAACAAAATGACGGCGACGAAAAAGATGACCGCCACGCCGACTCCAACCATACAACTCCTTTACTGCGCCGAACTACTTATAGCTCGGAAGATTGACCGGCTCCACAAAGATGCGCGCGCCTTCTACGCGCGTGACGCGGACCGGCGTTCCGGCCGCGATGAACTCGCCTTGCGTTAAGACGTCGACTCGTTTTCCGTCGATCAGCGCCACGCCCGCCGGCCGCAGCAGCGAAGCCGCCGTGCCGATGGCGCCGAGAAACGACGAGAAATCGGAACTCGTGACGTAGTCCGGGCCCTGCTCGGCCACCAACACGAGCCGCTTCATCCAAGCGTTCTCGGGGAACGCGCGCGTCGCGAGCGCAAACAGCACGACCGTCAGAATGATCGACGTCGAGATCGTCTCGATGGCGATGAAAAAGAACGGCAATCCAAACGCGAGCAATACGGCGGCCAGCAACGCCAGGCCGCCTAAGATGCCCGGCGCGCCATGTCCGGGAACGACGTGCAGTTCCCACAGAATTCCGAGCAATCCTACGATGGCGAGCGCGATGACGACGCCGTTCGAGAACCCGGCGTAGACGTGCGTGCCGAAGAACAGCGCGAGCGCGGCCACGCCGATCGTTCCGGCGATGCCGTGCAGCGTTTGCATCTCGATCATCAGTCCGAGCATGCCGAGCGTCAGCAGCAGTCCGCTGATCTCGGGGCTCGTCGCAAAGCGCGCGAGCTCCTCGCCCCACGTGTAATCTTCAGTCAGCTTCGGCGCGTTTGCCAAATGTTGCGATTGAAGCGCTCCGTCGAACGAAGGCGCGGTTCCGTCCGCGATTTTTGCGCGCAACGCATCGGCGGTATTCAGCGTCAGAATCGCTCCGGTTCGCTTGAATTGCGGCGCATCGACGTTTTTGTCGACCATCGCGCCGGCTATCGTCGCGTTGCGATGATTGCGCTGCGCCGTCGATTCGAACTCGGCGCGCAATGCGGAAATCGTCTTCGGCGTTCCCGGGATTGGCTCGGCCGCGCCGATCGAGGCGCCGGGGCCCATGACGATGGTATTCGCGGAAAGCGTAATCAGGGCAGCAGCGGAGTAGGCGCGTTCGCTTACGTAGGCAATAACCGGCACTTTCGATGCGAAGAGCGCGTCGCGAATCCGGAATGCCGCATCGACCAGGCCGCCGGGGCTGTTCACGTCGAGTACGACGGCGCGAGCGCCGTCATGGTTTGCTTGATCGACCGCGCGTTCGACGAGGTGCGCCATGCCGTCGTCGACCGTCCCGTGGATCGGAACGACCACGACCGGCGCCTCGGCAGCGAAGACCTGGGAAACGAACCCGAGGCTTCCGCAGAGGAGAAGCCCGAAAACGATCCAGACGCGCAGACGCTTCATGCCGGTTGCTACCCGCGCGTTCGATAAAGGTTGCATGAAAAAAGAGCCCGGGTTTACCCGAGCTCTTCCGTTACGATCTGGCGGACTAAGTTGCCGTCGGCTATGCCTTTGAACTGCGGCATGGCGACTTTCATCACCGCGCCTTGGTTCCGGTTCTCCGCCGGGATTCCGGCGATGATCTCTTTGACCATCGCGCGGACTTCGTCCGGCGATTTTTGAGCCGGAAGATACGTCACCAGGATGTCGCGCTCGGCGCGTTCCTTGTCGGCAAGGTCCATCCGGCCGGCTTTTTGGTACTCGGCGAGCGAGTCGTTCCGCTGTTTTACGAGCCTTTGAACGACCGCCAGCTCGTCTGCATCGCTGAGGTCGGCGCCGGCTTCCGTTCGTTTGTACGTGAAGCCGGAGATCGCCGAACGCAGCGTATCGAGACGCAACTGATCGCGCGCCTTCATCGCCTCTTTAAGATCGGAGGCGATGCGGTCCTTAAGACTGGCCATGGCGACTCCTAGGCGCGGCGTTTACGGGCGGCTGCCGACTTCTTCTTGCGGCGGACGCTCGGCTTCTCGTAGTGCTCGTGCTTGCGCGCTTCGGCGAGGATACCCGCCTTTTGGGTGGCCTTTTTGAAACGTCGCAATGCGCTTTCGATTGACTCTCCAGGTGCTACGCGAACTTCCATTAATTTTCGACCCCCCTTTCGCGCGCGACCGGCATCCGGCTCGCGGCATAATAACTTAGCCACGGCCCATCGCGAACCGTGACTGCCGTACTCTAGCACAGGGCTAGGGTCCCGTCAAACGCTTTGGGGGTCAGGCGGCGTAACGCAACCGGTCGCCTTCGCGCTCGACGCCTTCAGTAAGTACGTGTGGTTTCGCCGTTCCGCCGATGACGTGATCCACTGCGCCGCCCGCCAAAAGTATCACGGCATCCGATATAAGCCGCCGGTGGCAGCGCCACCAGACCGTTTCGGAACACATGATGATGGTTTTACAATGCGACGCTTCTTCCAACAAGCGTTCGAAGGCGATATGGAATTCCGGCGTCTCCATGTAGTCGGCATACGCGCGAAACGCGTCGTTGCGCAATCCCGTGTTGTCGGAATCTGCAGCCGGCTTTCTTCTTCCGCCCAGCTCGACGTCGTTTCGATAGGCGATCCCCGCTTCGCGCAATGACTCGGCCAGCGCTTCGCTGCCGTATTGCGGATTGCGGCGGCTCCCCGCAAATCTGCGCACGTCGACGAGCGCTTCGATCTCAAACTTCTTCAACCACCCAACGAACTCGTCGATCGCCGCGGTCCCGTGTCCTATCGTATAGAGTTGCATCGCTCATCCGTCAGTCTAAGCTGACAGTTATCCCGGGGGCCAAGACATGACGCGGCCCGCCAAGACGTGGACGTGGAGATGGTCGACGCTTTGACCGGCTTCGGGGCCGGTGTTCATCACCAAACGATAGCCGTTCGGGCCGTTTTCACGGCCGATCCGCGAAGCGACCTCGAAGAGTTTAGCCGTGAGTGACGCATCTTTTGCATCGGCGAGTTCGCCGATGTCGGAATGGTGTTCGACGGGCATCACTAGGACGTGCGTCGGCGCTTGAGGGTTTACGTCGGTGACTGCAATAACGTCGTCGTCTTTCGAAACGATCGTTGCCGGAATCTCGCCTGCGGCAATCTTGCAAAAGATGCAATCCATAGCGATCCTTTCTAGCGGGCCCGAATCGTGAAATTCCAAGACTTGGTCGTGGTGTTGCCGGAGCGATCAGCTACGCGTACGACGACTTTCACGCTGCCGTTGCGATAAGCATAGGACGGCATGTATTGCACGAATTGCTCCGTGCGCACGCAGTCGGCGGTCACGTCGCGGCCGTCGACCCACAGGATGATACTCGACGGATTGACCGGCACGGCGACGGACGAGAACGTCGCGTAGATCGCCGGATGCGACGTGTTCACGACCGCTCCCGAGTCCGGAGCGAAATCCGAAATGCCCGGCGGAGTGCTCGATGCCGAAATCGTGTGCGTTGCTTCGATATCGGGCGCATCGTTCGAGCCGACGCGCAGATGCCCGATGACCGGAACGTCGGAGAAATTCGCGCCTTGCGGAATCGCATAGCGTCCGCCGTACACACCGGGAGAACGCTCGGCCATCGCCTGATTCGTAACGTACGGTCCGACATCGAAGGTCGCCGCGCCATGCGGCGTGCCGTGCAGCGTCACATTGAACGAATCGCCAGCGCGCAGCGGGCGATTCACGTCCAGATCGACCCCGGCGATCGACGGGCCGGCGGTAGCGCCGGAACTCTGCGCTACGTCACGGCTGACGAGCACCTCGCGAACTTCATTCGTCTCGACGTTGTAGCGAACGGTGACGCGATCGTTCACCTGCAGGTCCGACAGCGCCGCCGGCTTGCCGTTGAGCGAGATCACGGTCGTCCGCGTTGGGGTGATGACGTGCCCGTCGTCCAGCACGAACTGATCCGGCGTCGCCGCCGCGATGCTTCCCAAGAACGAACCGTACGCGTCCTCGACGCGATCCACGCGGCCGTTCTTTTTCATGTAGATGCGCGCGAAATCGCCCGGACGCACGTCGCCGAGTTCGCCCGGAACGGTAACGTTCGCATTGATGTCGTGGATTTCGATCTGTGCGTTCGGCGTAATCGGAATCGTTCGCACCGTGGCGTTATACGTCAGCGTCATCGTCGGCGGGTCCGAATCGAGGTCGATGGCGCTCACCGTTCCGAAGCGCTGAACGTTCTTTCCGTTGGTCACGGTACCGGAACCCGAGCGGCCCATCAGCTGCGCGACGATATTGACGGCGTTCTTCTTGCGATCGAAAGTCGCGCCGGCACCGAGCACGTCGGTGAAGAACCGCAGCGGCGCGTAAAGCACGTCTTTGATCTCGACCGGCGGCGCATCGAGCACGGTCGTACTGCCGTCGATCGTTGCGATGCGGCTGCCGATCGTGAGCGTCACGGTGCGAGAGCCGACCTGCGTCATGATAACCTTGCCCTGCTTGTCGAAATCCAGGCCGAGCGCTTCGATCGTGCGGCGAACCGGCACGAACAACCGCCCTTTTTCGAAACGCGCCGGCGGTTGCAAGGGCAGCACGTCCCCGTTGATCACGATGGAAATCGGCGCGGGCGGCCGCTTCGCGGGCGCAACGCCTAAGAGCAGGGCCATCAATCCTATCGCCGCAATCGCGCGCCTCATCGTGCCTCCCTCAACACGTCGCGGTACACTTGAGCCGTTTCACGAGCGGTACGTTCCCAAGAAAGCAACTTTACCGCCGCACTCCCTCGTTCGATGAGATCGGCACGCAACGCCTCGTCGTCGAGCAAACGCTGAATTTGCGTGCGCGCTTCTTCGACGTTTCCGGCCGCGAAATGCAGGCTCACGGGCTCCACGACCTCAGGAATCGACTCGGTGGTGGCGATGACCGGGCACCCCGACGCCATGGCCTCGACGAAGGGCAGGCCGAAGCCCTCGAGCAGAGCAGGATGCACGAGCGCCTGCGCGCCGGCATAGTAACGCGCGAGCTCGTCGTCGCTGACGTCGCCCAAGGCCACAACGCGGCGGCGTTCGGTCGAAAGCCGTTGCAGTTCGCCGTCGAAGTCGTCCGGGCCGGTCAGGAACAGGTCGACCTCGTAGCGTTCCGGCAACGACGACCACGCTTGCAAGAGCGTCGGGATGTCTTTGTGGTGGCGATGGTTGCCGACGTTGAGCAGGTACGGCCGCGCATTGACAAAGGGCGCCGCCCGTTCGAAGAATCGGGCCCGGGGCGCCAGCGGAATGACGACGATCTTCGCCGGATTGACCTCGAAGTAGTGCACGAGATCCGCAATGGTGCGCCGGTCCGACGTGATGATGCGCGCAGCTTTGCGGCACGCGCGCTTCACGACCGACAGGTAATACGGACCGATATACGCGCGAAAGAACTGCCTGAAGCGTAGATGGATCAGGTCGTGAATCGTAAAGACGAACGTTCCGTCCGCGAACGCGGGCACGTAGTGCGCCATGAAATGCGCCAGCGAGATGCGGTCCCGCCACATCTCCAGCGGCAGCAGCACTTGCTCGGCAAGTCCTAAGTTCTGTCCGTGAACGTAGAGCTTGTAGTCGAATTCCGGTGCTACTTCCGGCAGGCGCGAGGCAACCTCGCGAATGTACGTAGCCATGCCGACGGAAATGCGCTTGCCGCAGCGCGCGTCCAGTCCGATCCGCGTCACGTTCTTACTTTCCAGGAATGCGTCCGGATTTCCACGCGACGACCGCGGGATACCAGGCCGAGTACCATGCGACGTACCATCCGCGCGGGCCGTCGAGTAGTGCGCCGCGGCGCGCCAGATTCCACGCGAAGCGCACCGGCGCAAGAAGCGTCTGCGCAAGCGCATGAGCTATGCTGCGCGCGTTGCCCGCGGCTTCGATCGACGTATAAAGCTTGAACTTGCGCTGGTACGAGGCGCGGTCGGGATACGAGTAGTGCAGCAGCGTACCGCCGAGTTCGCCCACGGGACCATCGCACGTCAACCGCTCGTGCAGCGCCGCCTCGCCGCCCGTCGCGGGCCGCGCTTCGATCCGCGCGGAATCGGCCCGCACGAGACGCAGCAGCGGTTCGTTGCGCCACATGCGGATGGGCTTCCCACGAAAATACGTCGTGCGCCGCACGACGTATCCCGCCGGGCTTTCCGACGCGTTCACGATCGCTTTGCATAGCACGTCGTCGAGGGCTTCGTCTGCGTCAAGAAGCAGCAGCCACGGCGTTTGCACCTGTGCGAGCGCAAAACGCCTCGCATCGACGAAGTCGGTCCACGAACGCTCGATAACACGCGCGCCGGCGCCCCGGGCGTACGCCACCGTGCCGTCTTGCGATTCCGCGTCCACGACCAATACGGGCATTCCGTGTGGAAGGCTCGTCATCGCGCGCGGCAGGTTCCGCTCTTCATCCCGCGTCAGGATGACGGCCGTTATTCGACTCGGCTCCACTCCGCAGCCGCTCCATCCCGAACGGCTTCTTCGTTCACGACCGCCGCGCCGATGAAGTCGCGATACAGCGGCGACGGATCGTTCGGGCGCGATTTGAATTCCGGGTGCGCCTGGGTGGCGACGAACCACGGATGCATCTCTTGCGGCAGCTCGATGATCTCGACCAAGTTCGTCTTGCCGACGATGTGGTTGCCGCTGAAACGCATGCCGCGTTCTTCGAAAAGCGGACGATACGTATTATTGAATTCGTACCGGTGGCGGTGGCGTTCGGTAATCTCGGTGTCGCCGTACGCACGCGCCGCCAGCGAATTATCATCCAGCGTGCAAGCGTACGAGCCAAGCCGCATCGTGCCGCCGTAGATCTCGAGATCGCGCTGATCCGGCATGAAATCGATAACGGGGTCGGGCGTCGTTTCATCGACTTCGATCGACATGGCCTTGGGCAATCCGCACACGTTACGTGCGAATTCCACGCACGCCAGCTGCATGCCGAAGCAAATGCCAAGGAACGGAACGCCGTTCTCGCGGGCGTACTGAATCGCCAGCAGCTTACCGTTCACGCCGCGCGCGCCGAAGCCCGGCGCCACGAGAATGCCGTTCGCGTCGCGCAGCACGTCGAGTCCGTCGGTCTCGACCGTCACCGAGTCGATGCGCCGGATTTCAACTTCGGCGTGATGGTAGATGCCCGAGTGGTAGAGCGCCTCGTTGATGGAGATGTACGCGTCTTTGAGCTCGACGTACTTGCCGACGAGCGCGATCGTGACTTTCCGGCGCGGATGCATGATCGAATCGACGATCTTGCTCCACTCTTCGAGGTCGGGACGCGCCTTCGGGAGACCGAGCTTACGGACGACCGCTTCAGCAAGGCCTTCGGCTTCGAGATTGAGCGGCACTTGATAGATGGTCTTCGCGTCGCCGTTTTGGACGACCGCGCTCGGCGACACGTCGCAGAACAACGCGATCTTCTCTTTCAATTCGACGGGCATCGGCGTGGCCGATTGCGTGCGGCACACGATAGCGTCGGGCGCAGATGCCGATGCCGCGCAATTCGCGCACCGAATGTTGCGTCGGCTTGGTCTTGAGTTCTTCAGCGGCGCCTAGATGCGGCACCAGCGTGAGATGGCAGAACATCACGTTCTCTTCGCCGACGTCGTAGCGCATCTGACGGATCGCTTCGAGGAATGGCAGCGATTCGATGTCGCCGACCGTGCCGCCGACCTCGACGATGCACACGTCGGCGCGGCTGGCTTCCGCGACGCGTTTGATGTGCGCCTTGATCTCGTTCGTGATGTGGGGAATAACTTGAACCGTCGCGCCGAGATACTCGCCGCGCCGTTCTTTTTCGATGACGGAGTTGTAGATCTGTCCGGTGGTGACGTTATTGACTCGGAACAGATTTTCGTCGATGAACCGCTCGTAGTGCCCCAAGTCGAGGTCGGTCTCGGCGCCGTCTTCGGTAACGAAAACCTCGCCGTGCTGATACGGGTTCATCGTGCCGGCGTCGACGTTGATGTACGGATCCAGTTTCTGGATCGAAACGCTGATGCCGCGTGCTCTTGAGCAGCCGCCCGAGCGAGGCCGCCGTGATGCCCTTACCAAGCGAACTTACAACGCCGCCGGTAAAGAAAATATACTTCGCCATCTCGGGATGCTCTTATTCAGCTAGCCCGGTAGTTCTACCTTGACGAAGCGCTCGCGTTCGCCGTAATCCTTACCAACCGTGACCTCGCCGTGCGGGAACGCCGCGCGAGCGAGAGCCACCAAGCCGTCCATGAGCGGCGGTGCGGCTTCGAGATACATGATTCCGCCGGGACGCAGCATCCGCGGCATGTTCGCGAGCAGGCGCCTGTACAAGTCCAGACCGTCGGGGCCGCCGTCGAGCGCAAGCACCGGCTCGTAGCTGACCGGGTCGGGATAGGCGGCAATGTCGGCCGTCGGCACGTATGGCAAATTGGCGACGATCGATTCGTAGTGCCGTTCGCGAACGGGCTCGACAAGGTCGCCTTGGAAAAACGCGATGCGATCTTCCACGCCGTTCGCGCGCGCGTTACGTCGCGCAACTTCGAGCGCTTCATTCGAAATGTCGACCGCATCGACGCGCGCATTTTTCAATTCAGCGGCAATCGTAACGGCGATGGCGCCGCTGCCGGTGCCCACGTCTAAGTGCGTGGTTGCGCCTGCTGCGTCGACAGATGCTCGGAGGTCGTCGATCAGATGCTCGGTCTCCGGCCGCGGGACGAGGACGTGGGAATTCACTTCGAACTCGCGCCCGTAGAAGCCGGCGCTGCCCAAAATATATGCAAGCGGTTCGCCGCAACACCGGCGTTCGAGCATCGCATCGAACCGGCGGCGCGCTTCTTCATCGATTGCGCGATCGTCGTTGGCTATCAGCCACTCACGCGATTGCCCGATCGCACGTGCAAGCATCTGCGAAATTTCCAACCGTGTCTCCGGTGTGCCGGCCAACCGGCGCGCGCTCGCGAGAATCTCCCTAACGGTCACCGCCGTAGTTTTCGGACCGCCCAAACGCGCTCCTAGCTATCTGGCCAGATTTTATAGACAGGTCCGAAGCGACGAGGTAAGCTTGCATTGTGAAGCAGATCGGAATCTTCGAGGGCAAAGCGCAGTTCTCGGCTTTGATCGACGCAGCCGAGCATGGTGAAACGATCATCATCACCAAGCGAGGCAAACCGGTCGCCCGAATCGTTCCCGCCGACGATGCGGTCGATCGAGCCGTGCAGACGATCAAGAAGCGCAAGCTCATGCTTAAACGCGGAGAAAAAGTGCGCGACCTGGTCGAGGAAGGGCGCAAGTACTAATGGTTGTCGATGCGTCGGTCGTACTCTCTTGGTTCTTACCGAACGAAGGATCGCCGTATACGGCCGCGCTTCTAGAAGAGATTCGCGCCGGCGCACATGCCCCGGCGCTTTTGCAATGGGAAGTGGAAAACGCTCTTCTGATGGCCGAACGGCGTGGACGCATCGACCTTAGCTCCGCTCGTGAGCTGCTCGAAGCGTTCCGCGCGCTGCCGATCGAAAAATTCGTGCCGCCGGCCGGCAGCGCGTTCGCGCTCGCTCGTGAGTTCAATCTCTCGGCGTACGACGCGAGCTATCTTTGGCTGGCGCTGGAGCGGGGTTCAACGCTCGCCACCGTCGATGTACGCTTGCAGAAAGCCGCCGTCAAGCTGGGCGTCTTTCACGAGCCTAAGCCGGCGTAGCTTCGCCCGCGAGCAGGCGCGCCTGTTCGTCCTTGAGCAAATCGTCGATGATCACGCCGACGGCGCCGTCCATGATGCCGCGGATGTTCCCGTAGCTCTCGTTGATGCGGTGGTCGGTCACGCGGTCTTGCGGGAAGTTGTACGTGCGAATCTTCTCCGAGCGGTCGCCGGTACCGACTTGGCTGCGGCGCAGCGAGCCCATTGCTTCTTCTTTTTCGCGCTGCTGCTGCTCGTAGAGCATCGAACGAAGCATCGTCATCGCTTTCTCGCGATTCTGCATCTGCGAACGCTCTTGCTGCGATGCAACGATGATTCCCGACGGGACGTGCGTGATGCGAATCGCCGATTCGGTCTTATTGACGTATTGGCCGCCGGCGCCGCTCGCTTTGTACGTGTCGATTTGCAGATCTGCCGCTTTGATCTCGATGTCGACGTCTTCGTCGACTTGCGGAAGCACCGCGACGGTCGCAGTCGACGTGTGAATGCGGCCTTGCGCTTCGGTCGCCGGAACGCGTTGCACGCGATGAACGCCGGACTCGTGTTTGAAGTGCCGGTACGGCTGATTTGCCTTTAACCGCGAAGACGATTTCTTTATAGCCGCCGGCGTCGCTCTCGTTCTCGGAAACGAGCTCGACCTTCATGCCGTGCGTTTCCGCGTAGCGCATGTACATGCGCGCGAGATCGCCGGCGAAGATGGCCGCTTCGTCGCCGCCGGCGCCGGCACGGACTTCGATGAAGATGTCCTTGTCGTCGTTCGGATCTTTCGGAATCATCAGGACTTGCAGCTCGTCTTCGAGCCGCTCGCGCTGCGCGCGCAGTTCCTTCGACTTCTTCTTCGCGCGAGTTCGCGCATGTCGGAATCCGAAGTCTCGTTCACCAGCTTCTGGCTCGCTTCGAGTTCTTCGAGCGTTTTGCGGTAGCGCCGGTACGCCGCGACGGTCTCTTCCATCTGCGCGCGCTCTTTGACGAGCGCCGTGAAGCGCGCTTGATCGAATCCGCCGGCAGGATTAGCCAGGTCGCGCTCGATTTCGTCGAATCGGCGGACCGTCGTGTCCAGTCTTGCGAGAACGCTTGTCGTTAGTTCAGCCATGTGCTACGAGAGTCCAATACTTTCCGCAAAAAGAAAAGACGAGCCGCAAGCGGCCCGTCTCCAATTTCTCCGAACGCAGCTAAGCTTCCGCGGTAGCCTTTTTCGACTCGCGAGCGGCCTTGCGGGCTTCGGCTTCTTGCTTCTTCTTCTCGGCGGCAGCGGCGCGCTGGTTGAACTTGTCAACGCGGCCGGCGGTATCGATGAGCTTCTGCTGACCGGTGAACAGCGGATGGCACGCCGAACAAATTTCGACGGCGATCTCTTTCATCGTGGAACCGGTCGTAAACGTGCTCCCGCACGCACAGTGAACGCGCGCTTCGGGGTACCAATTGGGGTGGATCTTCTCTTTCACAGCCCCTCGATTATAGCAGGGCTGTAAAGGGGGTCCGGACTGAGGCGGGGCGACCACCCAAAGGTAGCCGCCCCTTGCCTGCTTAGATGCCGGAGATTGCCTGGATGAGGTGGCGCGCGTACGGCACGCCGACGCCGGTTACTTGGTCATAACCGGTCATAGCCTTGGCGCCGGGAATCGGGGCCGAGTTCGGGACGCTCGGGTTCTGCATCTCGTTGTCGCCATACAGGACATCGAAGAAGACGTTAGCGTACGCGAGTGCCGGCGATGCGGAGTTATATGCCGTTCCCTTATAGATGGCGTAGAGATACGGCGACGCATTGCCCATTCGGTAAGGCCCCGACGCCGGGTTTGCCGGACACATGCCGTGTCCCGGGTTCGCCTTACAGACCTGCAGGACGAGCGCCCACATGGCCGCCATCTGCGGGGCCGCAACGGACGTGCCCCCGACGCCGCTGATCTGACCGCCGAAGCGGGCATTGGTGACGGTGGTTACGCCCGTGTTCGGGTCGCCGATCATCGAAACGTCGGGCTGTTCGCGCATCGTGTTCCCCAGTGCCGCCGATTGCCACGCCGGCGCGGCCATGAACGTGGACTTACCGCCGCCGGAGCCGGAATAGCCGCCGTAGCCGCTCTCTTGCGTGGAAATACCCCAAGCGATCATCGGTCCCTGAAGGTTGCCGAATCCGTCGAGCGGCGCTGTGACGCCGCCGACCGACGTCACGTTGTTATCGCCCGAAGGATAGCTTACGCAAACTTGCGCGAGGTACGTATTGCCCTGCCCGAGACATTCGGCCGAACCGGAGTCGCCGGACGACGCGAATGCGGCTATGCCTTCGGTGGTAAGGGCGGCAAACTGCAGATCCGAGTACGATGACTGATAATCGGCGTAACTCGCAAACTGTTGCGTTTCGCCGCCGCCGTAGCTCATCGAAATAACGTCGGCCGTGTTGTCGGCAATGGCTTGTTGGATTTCGGCGTCCGCTTCTACGATGCCGATTTGCGCTTGACCGGCATTCGGGCCGGCCGAAGCGGTCGGCGCCGGCGTTGCGCCGCACGAGTTGGGGAAGTACGTGAAGCAATCCGAGGCATTGTAGGCAAGATAGAACTTCACGTTTGCGCCTGTTGCGAGAGTCGCAGCCTGTTGTACGTCTAGTTGCGCTTCACCGTCTTCCGGATTGCACGCGGGCAAGCTACCGGTGCACGTCGGGCTCGTCACCGGCGGCGGGCTTTGGAAGCCGTTCGAGTATGGGAAGCCAGGGCCAGTCGGAACCGGCGCCGGCGTGCCGTTCGGGTTCGGCGTTGCCGGCGGTGCGGTTGGAATGCCGCTGACGTTCAAACCCGCCGCGACGCCGCTCGCCGTGACCGCAACCTGCGTTACGTGCGCCGTTCGCGCGTGCGGTGTAGCCGGCAAGCGCATCGAGATCTTTATCGCCCGAAGTACCGCCGACATCGATCGGTCCCGTGCCGATAATGCCGATCGTGATGCCGGTTCCATCGAAACCGGCTTGGTACGCGCCCGTGAAATCGAAGGCGTTCGCGACCTGCGACGGCGAGAAGCCGCTGCCGAACGCAGCACCCGCGCGCGGCGGAGCCGGCACGAGGTACGAATGCATCGGATTGTACGTCACGATGCGTCCGACGCCGTCGACCGGCACGGCTTTCGTGAAGTGCGGCGTTCCGCTCGGTGCGATGAACTGCTGGCCGTTTTTCGTATAGACGGAAAACTTTGTGCCCATCGCGCGCTCGAATTGGCTTTGGTCGCCGGCAACCGAAAGCAGCATGTGCTGCGGCCACCCGCCGACGGCCAACCCCTGCGAAATGAAATACGCTGCGGCTTTTTGATAATCGCTCTGCGATGCGCCGAAGCGTTCGCCGATCTGCTGCGGCGTCAGGAAGTGCCGAAAATTCGGCGACGACGGATCGCTGACTTCTTTGGCATACTGCAGCAAGCCGTTCGCGTTTTGCTGGTGCACGAGCACCATGGCGTTCAAATGCGCACCGCTCGCCGGCCCGACGTAGGTTGCGCCGGTGAGCGCCGCTTTATTCCAATTCGGAATCATCAGGGCCGCGGGCACGCTTCCCGTGAATGTCGATCCGGGATCCGCCGGGAGCGTTCCGCCCGAGCCGCCGTGGCCTCCGCAAGCGGAGACCGCCAAGGAAAGGGCTGCGAACGCAGCTATCGATCGTACGCGATTCATTGACGGCCTCCCAGGGACGCGTTATGTAGAGCTCGTGCAAACGCCGCAACGCGATCCGCGCGCTCGACGTTGCGAGTGAACGTAATTCCGGCTTGACGCGCAACGATCTGCGCGTCGAACGCTTGCGCGCTCGAGCGAGCGCGGCCGATGAGATTCACGACCGGGGCCGACGAATTCATCGCGTACACTTCGGTAATCGTGTTCGTTTGAATCGGTTTGCCGTCGGAGGTGCGCGCGACATAGTACATCGTGTCGAGCGAGTAGTCGTAGAAAATTTTCTCGACGTCGCTGATCTCGACGCAGATCGGGCCCATCGTCGTCGTTCCGCTCAAACCGCTAAAGTTCGGCAGATCCCAAGACGTCGTCGTGCGCGTGTCGATGTAGCCGAGAATCGTATCAACCGTAGTCGTTGTGCGAACGATCTTTTCTGCGCTGCCCGGACTGTGCAGCGCCGTAATGGCTCCGCATGCGGCGTCGATGCTTTGCGTGCCGAAATCTTGGGTCGTATCGCTGTACGGCACCAAGGGCACTGAATACCACAGCGGCACGGTGTGATTCGTCGAATTGTACTTCATGATGACCGAACCGCCGGACGGAGCGGTCAGCGTCACCGCAAACGTCGTTCCCGGTCCCGAGCCGATGTCGTAAGCGCCGGAGCCGTCCGCGTTTTGGGTGATCGTGCTGGTGACGCCGCCCGGAAGCGTGTCAGTTTCGGCGTAGATCCCGCTGCTGCTATAGGTACGCGAATAGGTCGAACCGTCGGCCAGCTTTGAGAGCACCGTGTGCGGCACGCTATTGGACCAGGTGTTGCCGTTGCTTTCCGGCAGCAACGCAAACTGCATGCCGGGCGACGTGAACGCCGTCGTAACGGTGTTGCCGCCTTGATCGGTCGAGTTTTCGGCGAGTTCGTAGAACTTGTTGCTGTCCGGCGTCATCACTTGGGCGTCGGTAGTAACCGACGTCGTGCGCGTCGCGAAGTTGTCGACCTCGACGCTGTGCTCTTCTGATTGCGTGGCCGGCGAAGCGGTCGGCCCCGGGGTGCCTTCGGTTGCCGTCACGCTGACGGTGGCCTGCGAAGTCGACGTCGGAATCGGGCACGGTGAAGAGCGCGCGATGGTTTGCGTTAGCGATCCGCTGTACGTGTACGAATTGCCGTTCGTAATCGGATGCGTGCCAAGCGCGTCGGCAGTGCGCAGCGCAGAAGTCGTAACGCAGCCGTTCTGATTCGGCGGATACGTCGGTGATGGAACCGGCGTCGGCGTATGCGTCGCGGTGGGTACAGGCGTTGGGGGTGTCCCGCCGCCTCCTCCGCCGCCACCGCCGCATGCTGCTAAGAGACTCGCGGATATAACCGCGAGTAGAAAACCAAAGCGCGCGTTCAACCTGCACTCCTAGCCCGGGATATGCAACCGCATCCCGGTCTGACACCCTGGATGAAAAGGCTCTCAAGATTCCCCTAGACAACTCGCATCCCTGCGACAATCGTCGCCGAACGTCTAAGCTTCGCCATACGTTTACGGAGTGTCTATGAAGCAATGCAACCGCTCGGTGTTCGCCCCGGTGACCGCAGTCCTCATGCTCGCGGCTTCGCTGGCGCAAGCGTCCGCCGCCGGCCTTGACGGCGCGACCATCACTACCTCGCCGTCGACGAATACCGCGGGCTACACCATCAAAATCCACTCCGACGGCCGCGGCGTCGTCGCCGTTACCGGGCGGCAAGAGAAAGCCTTCACCATCGATCCGGCGCTCGCGCAGAAGTTCATGAACGACGCAAAAGCCGCCCGCGCGAATCCTGGAACGCCGGGGCATTGCATGAAAAGCGCATCGTTCGGTACGACGACGACCGTTGCGTGGCATAACTACACGTCGTCGGATCTGCAGTGTCCGCCGTTCTCCGCCCCCGTTACGATGCTCGCGCACGACGCGCAACAGATCCAACAGGCGGCCGGCGTGGCGGGCCCGGTGAACCGGATCCGAATACCGGTGGAACCGCGACGCGTTCCCGATGAGACCCCCTCGCCCGGGACGCCGGTCGAGAGTCCCGAACCTAGCATGAGCCCAAGTCCGTAAAGCGAAAGCCATCGACCGTGAATAAGCCGATCCTCGTTCTCGCCGGAGCAGCAGCGCTGCTGGCGGCGACACCCAGCCCTTCGCCGAGCCCAACTCCGCTCCCGACGCCGCCCCCGCTCAATGCGCCCGCCGCCCCGACTCAGGCGGCGACGAATCAGCCCGTGAATAACACCGGCCCGGCGGCGGCCACGCCGACGCCGAATGCGGCGCTCGACACTCTGATGAAAACTAACGGCGCAAAATCGACCCCCGCACCAAAGGGATCGGGAACGCCCAGCCCCCCGCCCGACGATCGTAAGGGAATCGAGGGCGTGTGGGAGCTGCAGATTCAACGCGGCGCCAGCACGACGTACGAACATTTTCAGTTGAAGCAAAGCGGCACCGCGCTTACCGGAACGTACCTCGACGGTGCCGGCAAAAAATATCCGCTCGCGGGATCGCTCGACGGTACCGCAGTTCGCATGGTCGTCTCGATGGCCGACGGCTCGACGATTCTGCTCGAAGGCAAAATCGACGGCACGACCGACATGCTCGGCATGTTGACCGACGCGAAAGAACGCGTTCCTTTCACCGCCGCATACCGGCCGAAAGAGAAATGGTTCGATAACGTCAATCCGGCGCCGGGCGGTATGGGCGGCGGAGGCTACGGTCCCCCGCGCTAAGCAAAAACCGAAACCGCTAACTGAAAGAGGCGCGCATTATGCGCGCCTCTTCTTTCTTTTTTTGCGTCACCCTGAGCAGCGGCGGAGCCGCGTAGTCGAAGGGCGAGCGCATGTCAGCGATACTTGCGATGCGCATGTCCTTCGACAAGCTCAGGATGACGAAGCGTAAATCGTCACCCTGAGCAGCGGCGGAGCCGCGTAGTCGAAGGGCGAGCGCATATCAGCAACGCTTGCGATGCGCATCTCCTTCGACAAGCTCAGGATGACGAAGCGTAAATCGTCACCCTGAGCAGCGGCGGAGCCGCGTAGTCGAAGGGCGAGCGCATATCAGCAACGCTTGCGATGCGCATCTCCTTCGACAAGCTCAGGATGACGAAGCGTAAATCGTCACCCTGAGCAGCGGCGGAGCCGCGTAGTCGAAGGGCGAGCGCATATCAGCAACGCTTGCGATGCGCATGTCCTTCGACAAGCTGAGAACGCCGCCGCGCATCCTGCGCTCGTTCTCTTCGCCGCTTCGTGCGGCGATCAGGATGACGAAGTAGCTTCGGCTAAGCGGCGTTCGACGTACGGGACTAGGCCGCCGGCGTCGATGAGCTGGCGCATGAACGGCGGGAACTCCGCTGCTTTGATATTGCGTGCCTTTGGTGAGGTTGCGAATGACGCCGGTCGCCGGTTCGAGTTCGATTTCGTCGCCCGTTTCGATGCCGTCGACCGCCTCTGCCGATTCGAAGATCGGCAGACCGATGTTGAGCGCGTTGCGATAGAAGATTCGCGCGAAGCTCTTGGCGATGACCGCCGACGTGCCGGAGCCCTTGATCGCGATCGGCGCGACTTCGCGGCTCGAGCCGCAGCCGAAGTTCGTGTCGGCGACGATGATGTCGCCGGCCTTCATTCGCGCGGTGTATTCCGGATCGAGGCCTTCGAGCGCGTGTTTGCCGAGTTCGGCGGGATCGATGATGTTGCAGTATTTGCCCGGAATGATGACGTCGGTGTCGACGTTCTTTCCGTATTTATGGGCGTGTCCGCGTAGTTTCGCTTCCATTAGACGCCTGCCAACTCCATGACGCGGGGATCGGTGATTTTGCCGGTGAGCGCCGACGCCGCGCACGTCGCGGGCGAAGCGAGATAGACTTCCGCCTTCGGCGAGCCCATGCGGCCGACGTAGTTGCGGTTCGTCGTCGAGATCGCGCGCTCGCCGTCGCCGAGCGTGCCCATGTGCCCGCCGAAGCACGCGCCGCATCCGGGCGTGTTCACCGCGCAGCCGGCAGCCGCGAGCGTCGTGAGAATGCCCTCTTGCGCCGCCTGCATCCAGACTTTCTGCGAGCCGGGATTGACGATGACGCGCAGGTTCGAAGCGATCTTCTTGCCTTCGAGAATCTGCGCGACGACGCGCAGGTCTTCGATGTAGCCGTTCGTGCACGAGCCGATGAAGACTTGATCCACCGGAATGTCGTCGCGCGTGACCTCGCGAGATCGGATGCACGTTGTCCGGCGTATGCGGGACACGCAACTTGCGGCTCGAGCGAGCCGACGTCGATCGTCAACACGCGTTCGTACACCGCGTCGTCGTCCGCGCGTTCGACGATGAACGGGCGGTCGGTGCGCTCTTTCACGTACGCGATCGCCTTTTCGTCGGCGTGGAAGATGCCGTTCTTCGCGCCCGCTTCGATCGCCATGTTCGCCATCGTGATGCGGCCGGTGATCGACAGATCGTCGACGGTCGAGCCGTGATACTCGATCGCGCGGTACGTCGCGCCGTCGATGCCGAGTTCGCCGACCGTACGCAGCATCAGGTCCTTCGCGTAGACCATTGTGCCGAGCGTGCCGTTGTACACGATCTTGATCGTGCCGGGAACCTTCAGCCACACTTCGCCGAGCACGAACGCCGCCGCGATGTCGGTCGAGCCCATGCCGGTCGCGAACGCGCCGAACGCGCCGTACGTGCACGTGTGCGAGTCGCCGCCGACGATCACTTCGCCCGGCGCGACCAGGCCTTCTTCCGGCAGCACGACGTGCTCGATGCCGCCGCGTCCGACGTCGAAGAAATGTTTGATCTGCTGCTCGGCGGCGAAGTCTTTCATCAACTTCGCGAGCTTCGCCGATTGCGCGTCCTTCGCCGGAACGAAATGGTCTTCGACGAGCGCGATTTTCTCGCGGTCGAAGACTTTGCTCGCGCCTTTGATGCCGCGCATCACGCCGATGGCGACCGCTGCGGAAAGCTCGTTAGCGAGAACGAGATCGACGTTGGCATTGATGATCTGGCCCGGTTCGACCCGGTCGAGGCCGGCGTGGCGAGCGAGAATCTTCTCGGTGAGTGTCATCCCCATGAAGCGGACCTTTACGCGGAGAACCCTCGTAGTCATGCAGGACCGAGCATTTCGGGTTCGCCACGCGAGCAATACATGCGGGCACGCCTCCCGATCCCACCACCGGATCGCGCGTCACGCCGATCCATCAAACCGCTGCCTACGTATTCGGGACAACCGAGCAGGCTGCGGAGCTTTTCCAGTTGCGCAGCTACGGCCACATTTACAGCCGAATCAGCAATCCGACGGTTTCGGCCTTCGAAGAACGCATGGCGAGCTTGGAGGGCGGACTCGGCGCGATTGCGTTCTCCAGCGGTCTTGCCGCGCAGTTGTGCACGGTGCTTGCGCTCGCGCAGAACGGCGATCACATCGTCAGCTCGCAGAACATCTACGGCGGAACGGTCACGCAATTCACCGTTACCATGAAGCGCATGGGCATCGATACCACGTTCGCCCCCGTCGACGACTTCGAAGCGTTGGCCGCGGCGATAACGCCGAAGACGAAACTGCTGTTTGCGGAAACGATCGGCAATCCGTCGGGCCGCATCGCCGATCTCGCGGAAACTCGCGCGGATCGCGCACGACGCGCAGATTCCGCTCGTCGTCGACAACACGTTTGCCTCGCCGTACTTGTGCCGGCCGATCGAGCACGGAGCCGACTTGGTCCTGCACTCGGCGACGAAGTTCATCAGCGGCCATGGCACCACGATGGGTGGCGTGCTGATTGATTCCGGGAAGTTCGATTTCGGGAGCGGCAAGTTTCCCTTGCTCTCCAACCCAAGCCCGGGATACCACCAAAAAGTCTTCACCGAGACGTTCGGCGAGTACGCATTCCTGATGCGCGCCCGCGCCGAAGTGCTGCGCGACGTAGGCGCACAGATGTCGCCGATGGATGCGTGGCTCTTGCTGCTCGGACTCGAAACGCTCCCCGTTCGCATGGACGCGCACGTTCGCAACGCGCGGCGCGTCGCCGAACACCTAGCGCAACGCCCCGAAGTCGCCTGGGTGCGGCCGCCGGAACTCGGTTCCATTTTCACGTTCGGTATTCGCGGTGGGCGCGAAGCCGGCCGCCGCTTCATCGACGCGCTGGAACTGTGGACGCATCTGGCCAACGTCGGGGACACGAAGTCGCTCGTGATTCATCCCGCTTCAACCACGCACTCGCAGCTGAGCGACGACGAGATGACCAAAGCGGGCGTTGCGCCCGAAGCGATCCGCCTTTCCGTAGGACTGGAAGACGTCGACGATCTGCTTTGGGATCTCGACAACGCGCTGCAGCGATCGCAGGCATCGCAACCGGTCGGGAGCGCGTCATGATTTTGGAAACGCCGTCGCAGCGGCGCGCATTGCTCGACCGTTCGCACGCGGTCGCCATCGTGGGCGCTTCGAACAATCCATTGCGCCCGAGCTATACCGTCTTCTCCTACTTGCGCACGCAGGGGCATTTCGAAATCGCCGCGATCAATCCCACGATCTCGAACATCGACGGCGTCAGTGCATATCCGTCGCTAACGGCCTACGCGCAGGACTGCGGAGCGCCGGACATCGTGGACGTGTTTCGCAAGCCCAGCGAAGTGGTGCCGCTCGTTCTAGAAGCGATCGCCGTTGGAGCTAAGGCTATTTGGTTTCAATACGGCGTCATCAACGAAGAAGCAATCCGCCTTGCGGACGAAGCCGGACTCGACGTCGTGGTCGACCGCTGCATCAAGGTCGAAAGCGCGCGGTTCAACGGCGGCCTTTCGACGACCGGTCTGAACTCCGGCATTATCACGAGCCGTCGCACGGTGAGTTACGCCGCCGAATCTCGCGCGCTCGACGCCGAGCTTCTTCAACTCATCGACCGCTGGCACCGCACGGGCCATCCGGTTCCGGAGGCGGAGTTCGAAGATCTCGCACTGCGCATCTTCGCGTACCAGCTTCGTTACAACGAGCCCTACGCGCGTTATGCCGGCAGCTTCGGCTTCTCGCCCTCTTCGCTGCCGGAAACCTGGCACGACATCCCCGCGGTGCCGACCGATGCTTACAAAGAGACGACGCTCGTAACCTTCGACGTTTCGCATGCGGCGCTCGCCTTCGAGACGAGCGGGACGACGCAGGGCGTCGGCGGCCGGCACTACATGGAAACGCCTGCATTATACGACGCCTCGCTGCTGGCCGGCTTCGATCGTTTCATGCTTCCCGACGGCGTCCGTTTACGCTATTTGAATCTCGTGCCGAACCCGGCCGACCGTCCTCAATCATCGCTCGGCTATATGATGGCGTCGGTCTCCGCCAAACGCAGCGACGGGAACACCGGCTGGTACGTGCGCGGCGAAGACATTTTCGTTCACGCTTTTCTTTTGGACGTTGAAGACGCCATCGCGCGTCAAGAGCCGGTGTGCATTGCGTCGACGGCGTTCGCGCTCGTTCACGTGCTCGATGCGATGCGCGAACGCGATCTGATGCTCTCCACTGCCCACCGGTTCGCGGATTATGGAAACCGGCGGGTTCAAAGGCCGCGCCCGCATCGTCGAACGTTCGGAGCTCTACGCAGAGCTTTGCGAACGGTTCGGTTGCCCGCAAGACATCATTACCGCCGAGTACGGCATGACCGAACTCACGTCGCAGTACTACGATACGTCGAAACGCGACGCCTCGATTCGCTATAAAGCCTCGCCGCCGTGGCTGCGCCCGCGCGTCGTCGGGCGCTGACGGACGAACGCTTCCGAACGGTACGGTCGGTGCGCTCGTGCACGTCGATCTAGCGAACCGCTCGTCGTGCGTCGCGATTCAAACCGAAGATCTCGGCGTGCAGTTCGACGAAGGGCTGGTGCTCATCGGGCGCGAGCAAGGCGCGTCGTTGCGCGGCTGCTCGCTCGACGCCGAGGAGCTACGTGCACCGATGACCGCGCTTGCCGCGAATTCCGGCGCGACGCATCGTGGCGGCGATTGCGGATGCGGCCGAACGCTGGAGCGATGCCGATTTTCCACCGCGCGTGCGGCTGCTGGATCGAATCGTCGAACGCACCGGCTATACCCTGCCGGTCGTCGAGTACGCCTTGGACCAGCTCTTCTTCTCGATCACGCGTCCTTCGCTCGTAGCAAACGATCGAAAACGAACTCGGCTCGATCGATGCGCTCGACCGCTTCGTGGAACGCGGCGATTCGATGCGCGCTTACGCGGCGCCGCTCGGGCGGATCGGCATCATCTCGAGCCGCACGACGATCGGCGTCGCGATCGTGCCGGCCGTTTTTGCGCTCTGCGCAAAGTGCGACGTGGTCGTCAAAGATCGCGAAGACGAGCTTGTGCGAACGTTTTTCGACTCGCTCGCCGAGGAATTGGACGAATTTCGCACCGCTGCGACCGCCTCGGCGTGGGATCGACGACGAAGCCGCCGTCGATCTCGCGAGCTTCGACGCCGTCGTCGCATTCGGCAATGACGAACGATTGCGGCATTGCGCAGGCGATTCGTACCGTCGGCGCGTTTCATTCCGTTCGGATCGAAAGCAAGTCGGGCTATGCGGGACGCGATGCGTTGAACGCGCAGCACGTAAAAGAAATCGCCGCCGGCGCGGCGCGCGACCTCGTGCTTTATGAAACGCGAAGGCTGTCTTTCGTTGCACGCGTTGTTCGTGGAACGCGGCGGCGCGCTCGAGCCGGCAGCGGTTGCCAAAGCGCATCGCGTCCGCGGTGGAGCGAGCGTCGGTTGAATTTCCGGCGGGAACGCGCGACGCGCGGGAACGGCCGCGCGCGTCGCAAGCACGCGCAATCTTGCCGCGTTTCGTTCGGCCGGCGGCAGCGGCGCCGTATTTTCCGACGAAAGCGCAACCTATCTTGCGGTGCTCGATCCGCCGCTGCACGAAGCCGCCGCCGTTCCTTCCGCGCACGCTGGTCATTCATGCCGTGGATGGCCCGGATGATGCGCTTGCGTACGTGCGCCAACACCGTTTGCCCGTCGAAGCGGTCGCCGTGGCCGGAGAGCGCGACGACATCGTGAATATGGCGATCGAAATGGGAGCGAATCGTATTACGCCGTTCGGCGAACTCCAGCGGCCGCCGCTCGGGGAAACCACGGCGGCCGGCCGCGCATCGCCGAATTCGTGCGCTGGATTTCGAAAGAATCATGAACGACGAGCTCGAAGTCTATCGGCGGCGACGATTCCCGGCGCGCGCACGGCCGCGTTGCGTTCTCCGCTGCAGCAATACGAATCGCGCAACGTCACCTATGTCGCGCGAAGATTTTCCGGTGTTCTGGGAGTCTGCTTCAGGCGCGACGATCGTCGACGTCGACGGCAACCGCTACATCGATCTCACGTCGGCATTCGGCGTCGCGAACGTCGGCCACGCAAATCCAGCGCGTACGTTGCGGCCATTGCGGAACAAGCCGGGCGGCTCATGCACGGCATGGGCGACGTTCATCCGACGCGAAGTGCGCACGCAGCTGCTCGAACGGCTTGCGACGATTCTTCCCAGCGGCTTGACGAAGACGTTTCTTGCCACGACGGGATCGGAAGCCGTCGAAGCCGCGATCAAGACCGCGGTGCTGGCCACGGGCAAGATATCGTTTCATCGCCTACAACGGCGCGTATCACGGCCTGTCGCTCGGCGCGCTGACGGTCTCCGGCATCGCGAAATTCCGCGAACCGTTCGCGCCGCTCGTTCCCGATGCAGCGCTCTTTCTCGACTATCCGCGCGATGGCATCGACGACGCCGATGGCGCTCTTGCCGAATTACGGGAACGCGCCGGAGACGCCCGCGACATCGCGGCGGTCATCATCGAGCCGATTCAAGGGCGCGGCGGGTGCGTCGTTCCGCCGCCGGGATACCTCGCCGGCTTACGCGCATTTTGCGACGAGCGCGGCATTCTGTTGATCTTCGACGAGATTTACACCGGCTTCGGACGAACCGGCGATTGGTTTGCGTGCGAGGACGAAGGCGTCACGCCGGATATCATCTGCATCGGCAAAGCGATGGGCGCCGGGTTTCCTATCAGTGCCGCGGTTGCGCGCGAGAACGTCATGAACGCATGGCCGCTCTCCGCCGGCGAAGCGTTGCACACCTCGACGTATCTCGGGAATCCCGATGGGCTGCGCTGCGGCGCTCGCAACCATCGGCGAATTGCAAGACCGGCAGTTGCCGCAACGCGCTCGCGATCTGGGCGCCGCACTGGGCACGCGTCTTGCAGCGATGCAAGAACGCGACGACGTCGTTACGGCGCGCGGTCGCGGACTCATGTGGGGTCTTCAACTGCGCAGCGCCGAACACGCGGAACGCATCGTCAAGCGAGCGTTGCTCAAAGGCGTCATCATGTTGCAGGCCGGCCCGTCCGGCGACGTGCTTTCGATCACCCCACCGCTCGTCATCAGCGAGCGGCAACTCCATCGCGCGCTCGATATTTTGGAAGAGGTCTTGTGAACGTTTATCGCATCGGCATCAGCGGCGCCGGCTTCGGCGTAAAAGCTCATCTGCCCGCGCTCGTTGCTCATCCGCGCTTCGAAGTCGTCGCGCTCGCTTCACCGAACTCGGCGGCTGAAATAGCGCGAGAACGGAAGATTCCGCACGCGTTCAAGTCGTGCGAGGAGATGCTCGCCGGGTGCGAACTCGATGCGGTGGTCATTGCATCCCCGCCGTTTACGCATCGACGACGACGTGCTTGCCGCGCTCGCCGCAAAGAAACACGTGATCTGCGAGAAGCCGTTTGCGCTAAACGTCGCCGAGGCGCAAGAGATGGTCGCCGCGTCCGAACAAGCGCGGCACGGCCTGCGGCGTGGCGCACGAGTTCCGATTCGTGCCGCAACGGATCGCCCTCAAACAACTCGTCGAGAACCATCATCTCGATCCGCTGCGCGAGATCGAGATCACGCATCTTTCGCGACTTTCTGCGCGCCGACGGCACGCGTGAACGCGGCTGGTGGTTCGAACAAGAACGCGGCGGCGGCCTGGCCGGCGCGCTGATGTCGCACGTCATCGACAGCGCGAACGTGGACCGCCGGGCGCAAGCCTCAACGGACGACCGGTTTTCTGCGCACCGCGAATCCGGCGCGTCACGATGAGCACGGCGAACGTTCGACAAGCACCGTCGACGACGGCGCCTTCGCCCTGGTCGACTACGGCGACGGCCTCGTCGCCCGGCTGACGTGCGACGCGGACGACCGCAGTCGAATCGTTTACGCTTTGCCGTTCACGCCGAGAATCGCACGGCCGTCGCAAGCGGAACGAGCGATCGCCGACATGACGCTCTTCTCCGTCGACGACGAAGAAACGAACGAACTCGACTGCAAACCGTCGCCGTACGCGAAGTTCGAAAGCATCAACCCGAACGTGCCGCTGCTGATGGAGTTCTACGACGAGTTCGTCAAGCAGATCGAAACGGGATCGAGCGCGCTCCCGACGTTCCAGGAGGCGCTCGAAACCCAACGCGTGCTCGAGGCGATCGGCTACACTACGGCAACGTCGGATCGTGCAGCGCGGTAGCGATCGCGCGATAGACATTTAGCCGTCCGCAACCTTGATGCGCGTCGCCGATGTCATCGGCGGTGCCGCACAGTAAGCGTCTTCATTTTCGCAGGCGTGTCGTACGCCGCTGCGTTGACGGAAAGAATCAGCGCTGCGGCGCCCGCGACGTGCGGCGTGGACATCGACGTGCCGTCGATCTCGATGCGGCAGTTGTTCGCTCCGCCGAACGGATCGGTGTCGCAATTGCCGGCGTCCGTCGAATCCCAGGGCGTCGACGTCCAGATGTTCTCGATCCAGTGGAGGTTGTTGCTGTCATTACCGTTACAGCGCCGTCGCCGCCCGGTGCAACGATGCCCCACGATCCGGCGCTGTGAAGCGAGTTCGCCGTTCCGTACTCGGAGTAGCTTGTAACGTACTCCTTCCGCGTTGCACCGGTGAAGCCGCTGCCGTTTGCATTTCCGTCGTTATACGCGCTCGCGCCGACGGCAATGACGCCGGGGTCGCACGCAGGCGCACCGACGGCAGTCGTTCCCGGCGAACCGTTCCCTGAAGCCGCCACGACGATGACATTGTGCGCGATTGCGTTCGCGACTGCGGCGCCTCTCGGGTGAATCCGGATCTTGCCGTTGACGCATGGATCGATCGCGCCGAGGCTGAGATTGATGACGTTGGCCCCATTGGCAACCGCGTCGTTGATCGCGCTTGCAATGTCGAATGAATCGGCTGTGCATTGCGGGGAGGATTGGCGCTTGTCGTACTGCGCAGCTGGCATCCGGCGTCGGGAAGACGCGATAGAGCATCAAGCGAAACGTTCCCGGCATTACCGGCGAAATCCAAACGAATTGCCAACGTGCGCCGCAGCGATGCCCGTTACGTCCGTTCCGTGCCCGTCGGGATCGGTGACGAAGGATGACGTGCTTTGATGTTCCGGTCGTATCGGTGAGGAAGCACTGCGTCCGAACGACGTTGTCGGCGGCTAGGTCAGGATGCGTCACGTCCATTCCAGTATCAATAACCGCAAGTTTAATCGACGTTGAACCGAGGGCATTCGGATTCGCGCCGAGCGTGCTCCCGTTACTACTGCGGCTGTAAGCGAACGCGTGCTCCAGCTGCTCGACGTGCATGTCCCACTGGCCCGGACTTCCGTCAGCTTCGTAGAGCGGCGCGATGTCATTGCCTTTGAAGAACGGATCGTTCGTGAGGTAAGGCGACGTGGTCATTGCGAAACGCCGCTCCACGGGCGAGACGCCGATCACGCCCGGCGTCGTCCTCAAGGCTGCCGCAACGGTTTCGCGATTCGCAGCCGAAACGGCAATTGCACGCGTCGCAACGTTCGTACGATCGAACGTCAGGATGCGCATTGGTGACCGCTCCAAGACCGCGCGCTTTACCTTCGACGGCGTTTGCGGCTTGCGAATTCGACGCGGCGTACGTGACCGCAAGAAGCGAACTACGCGCGTTCAACATCGCGGGCGTAATGGTCGCGTGTCTCCGGCGGCTTTGCGTTGTAGCGCCGCTTCCCGAGTAAGAGGCCGTGGCGACCGAGGTCGCCGTCGCTGACGTCGGACATGTGAACGCTGCACCCGTGCCGCCGCCCCCGCCCGTTCCGCCGCCCGGCGTCGCCGTGATCGTCGGCGAGGGGGTGGACGTCGGCGGTGTGCCGCCTCCACCGCCTCCGCCGCCGCATGCCGAGAGCAGCAGCGTCACAGCAAGCAAGGCGCCGGGCCCGGAAAGTTTGCTTCGCATTCAGACCTCCTGAAGATGGGTTCGTACCCAGGAAACGCAGGCTCCCCTAGGAGCGTTCGCCGGGGCTCGCTAGCTTAGCGTTCTCCAAATCAAGCCGAGCGCAGCGGTCGTGGCCCGGCGTTGAACCGAACTACGGTCGCCCGGAAAGATGAATTTTTTCGTAATGACCTGCGTGCCGTCGTCCAGCGCAAACCACACGAGGCCTACGGGCTTCTCTTCGGTAGCGCCCTCCGGTCCGGCGATCCCGGTCGTTGCGAGAGCCCACGTCGTTCCAAGCGCGCGGCGCGCGCCACGTGCCATTTCAATCGCGGTCTCTTCGCTGACTGCTCCAAAGCGCGCGAGCGTCGATTCGCTTACATACAGCGTGTCGACCTTGACGCGATTGTCGTAAGCCACGACGGCCCCTAGAAAACTTTGCGACGATCCCGGCGTAGCGGTCAACGCCGCAGCAATACGGCCGCCCGTACACGACTCCGCAAGACCGATGGTAGCGCCGCGGCTTTGTAAAAGCTTGTGAATGGCGCTCTCGAGCGTGTCCGCGTCCACGCCGAAAATGTGACCGGACAAGCCGCTCTTCGATTTGCGCTTGCAGCGGTGACGATCACCGGCTCGGCTTCTTCCGACGATCGCGATCTTCGCCATGATCTTCACGTCGCACAAACCTTCGTGCGCGAGCACGGCGATCTTCGGATTTTCCGACGTGCGGAAAAGATCTTCGATGCGATGGTCGATTTCGGATTCGGCGATGTTGACGGTATGCAGACGTGCGCGTAACGATCGTGTCTTCGAGATGATAGCGTTCGCGTAACCACGGAATCAAGACGCTCGGTCAGCATCGGGTGCATCTCGCGCGGAACGCCGGGCATGCATGCGACGAATTTGCCGTCGCTTCGGAAGGCGACGAAACCCGGCGCCGTTCCGACGGATTTTCCAAGACGTGACTGCCGCGCGGCACTTCGGCCTGCTTGCGATTGTTCTCGCGCATCGTGCGTCCGAGCTGGCGCGAAGAACGCTTCCATCGCGTCGTAGCGACGGCTGATGCAGTTCGGTATCGACGTCGAGCAGCTCGCAAATCGCTTCTTTTGTCAGGTCGTCGACCGTCGGACCGAGGCCACCCGTCGTAATGACGCCGTCAGCGCGTTCGAGCGCCGCCGCCATGGCGCCGGCAATTCGCTTGCGATTATCGCCGACGGCTCCGCGTCGCGAAAACGTCGATGCCGTTTTGCGCCAATTGCGAAGCGACGAACGCGGAGTTCGTGTCGACGAGCTGCCCGAGCAGCAGCTCCGTTCCGACCGCAACGAGCTCAACGTTAAGGCACGGCACGCTCTCCAACTCTTCCGCAACCAGTCCGGATAATGAAACTGCACGTCGGCGGAAAAGCCGTTTGCCGCTTCGATCATGGCTTTGCGACGGATCGGCGATTCTTCCGGACGCGGATGTTTCTGTCGTGCATGCGCTCGCGCTCGTCGCGAGACGTTCGATGAATCGCGCGAACGTGGAATCCATGCGCTCTTGCAGCGCTTCTTTCAAGACTTTCCCGACGCGCGGCGCCAGACCGGCCGTTGAGATCGCGATGCGGACCGGACCCGCTTTTGACGATCGCGGCCATCGCGACGAATCCATACTTCGGCTGATCGATGCAGCACAGCAGAAAGCGATGCTCGTCGGCGAGCTCGCGCAAGCGCGCCGAAAGCGCCGCGTCCTGCGGCGTCGAGATGACGAAGAATGCGTCGACGACGTCGGCGTCGTTGGAGCGAGCCGGCGTCCGTGAATCCAGCGAACGTCGCGCACCGACCTCTTCCAACGCCGCTGCTTTTTCGATGGCTTCGCGATCGTCGCGCTTCGCCGATGACGACGCAGGTGCCGGCCGACGAGGTTCAGACTGACCGGATAGAATACGCGGCGCATGGGCATCAGAAGTCGACCGGGCGCAGGTAGAATTCGTTGATCGCGGTGTTCGTCAGCATCGCGGTCGTCGGCAAGATGGCGCTTCCAATGCGTGCGATCGACGCGGCGACGCACGAGCGCGACGTCGTCGCGCTCGAAGCCGCGCTCGACGAGCTGCGCGTCGGAGTAGCCCAGCAAGCATCTGCGCGAGAATCGCGTCGGCCTGCGCGTACGTGATGCCGAGGTCGCCCTCGTCGGTTTGATTCGCTTCGAGATCGGCGCTCGGCGCTTTGTCGATGAGCGGTTGCCGGAACGCCGAGGTAGCGCGCGAGCTCCCACACTTGCGTCTTGAAGAGATCGCCGAGCGGATTGACCGGCGGCGTGTCGTCGGCGTGCCAGGTGAAATAGCCCAAGAGCCGTTCGGTCTTGTTTCCGGTGCCGATCGGCAAGCGCGTCGAGCTTCGCCGATTGATCGAACAGCACGAGCATGCGCGTGCGCGCCATCACGTTGCCGCGGCGGCGCGCATCGGCATCCGGCTCGAACTGCAAGATAGCCGTCGACGGCGCCGCTGATGTCGATCGTGCGGTCGTGGATGCCGAGCGCGTCGACGACGAGCTGCGCGTCGGAGAGACTCGCGGCGCTCGACGTGCGGTACGGCATGCGAATCGCGTAGACGTTCTCGGCGCCGAGCGCGCGCGCACACAGATACGCCGTCACCGCCGAATCGACGCCGCCGGAGAGTCCGATGACGGCGCGATTCATATTTCGCCGCACGATCAACTCGTCGCGCAAGAAACGCGTCGAGCCAATCGCGCCGCGACTTCGCGGATTGATCGCCGGCGGACGCTGTCGACGCGTCGCGCGTGACTTCAAGACCGGCAGCATCGATACCCTACGCGGTACCGGCAGTTCTTCGTCGAGCAGCAGATCGGGCAAGCACGGCGCTTCCAGATCGCCGAGCAGCGGCAAGCTCGCGCGCGCGAGATCGATTTCGCGCAGGTCGAGCGTCGCCGCGTACGATGCACTCGCCGAGTCGCGGGCGCCTGCACGATGCACGCTCGCCGCGCGGATCGATGACGCGACGACGATCCCGTCATGCCTTTGCCGCCTTCGAACCCGCTCAGGCCCGGCATAGATGACGTAGATGCCGTGTTCGGCGCGCGATCGCGCGCAGAATCTCGCGCCACCGCGTGATCGACGTCAAGTTCGCCGTCGCCTTCGATTCCGCGCCCGGGCGAGGCGCTCGGAACGATGATGATGCGCGCACCTTTGACCGCCGCGATCGTCGGCATGATCGCGTGCCACACGTCTTCGCAGATGAGCATCGCCGCCGCGTCCGAAGCGCGTTTCGAACGACTGAAAGCCGGCGGCCGCGCGAGAGAAACCGCTCTTCGTCGAACACGCCGTACGTCGGCAAGAACATCTTGCGATGCACGTGCACGAGCTCGGTGATCGCTTGCCGTCGACGTCGCAGATAGACGGCACTGTTGTAGTACGTGCCGTCGTCGTTTTCGAAGAACCCGCACGTCAGATCGACCGGCGCTTCTCCGCAAGCCGTTTCGCCATGCGCGTGGCAAGATCGGCGGCGAAACCGCTGCGCGGCGAGCGCGAGATCGTAGACCGCACCTTCGAGAAAATAACCGGTCATCGCCGCTTCGGGCAGACGACGAGGTCCGGCGGACGTTCGCGGCGAGTTGCGAAAACGCTTCCGTCAGCGCGCTCGAGGTTCTCGGCATAACGCCCCTTGCGCGGCTGCATTTTGCACGATGGCGACGTCGACCAGCGACGTCTCGGGCGTGACGATTAACCGGCGGTTCCACTGGTTGCCACTTCGATCTGCTGATCGACGGGCGCCTTCATGCCGAGCTGCGCCGCGCACTCTTCCGCGGGATACGTCCAAATCTCGGCGAGCGTCGGATGCAGATGCGGAATGCGCATGAACTGCTCGACCGTCGCGCGGTAATTCATCGCGACGATCACTTCGTGGATCAATTCCGAAGCTTGCGGGCCGATGATCGACGCGCCGAGGATTTCGCCCGTCGTCCGGATCGGCCATCATCTTCACGAAGCCCTTGGTCTTATTCAGGCACATCGCTTTACCGTGTTCGGCGAAATCGTAGCGGCCGACGACGTACGAAATGCCCTCGCGCTGCAGCCGCTTCTCGGTCGCGCCGACGACCGCGACTTGCGGATCGCTGAAAATCGTGTGCGCGCGTGACGATGCGGTAATCGGCCTCTTCGTTCGCTCCGTCGATCGCATTGCGCGCGGCGATTTCACCTTGATAGATCGCGACGTGCACGAGCAGATAATCGCCGGTCACGTCGCCGACGGCGAAGATGTTCGGATTGCTCGTGCGCAGCGTCAGATCGACGTCGATGCCGGTAATCGCGTGGATACGCAACGCCGGCCTCTTCGAGGCCCGAGACCGCCGACGTTCGGCACGCGTCCGAGCGCATAGAAAATCTCGTCGGCGGCGAACTCGCGCTTCCGCGTCGCCGACTCTTGCGACGACGATCTTCTTGCCGTCGCGCACTTCGACGCGCAGAAGCGACGTTCCGCGTGACGACGTCGATGCCTTCTGCTGCGAAAGCATCCGTCAGCGCATCGCCGATGTCGTCGTCCTCTTCGGTCAACAAGATGGCCGCTCGCGAATCACCATCGTATCTTCGCGACCCATGCGCGCGAAGAAACTGACCGAGTTCGCACGCGGTGTACCCGCCGCCGAGCACGACGACCGATTTCGGAATGCTTTCGAGTTCGAGCGCCGCGTCGCTATCGATGATAGCCGGCTTCGCGCGAGTCCCGGAAGCGACGCGGCGCGATACGGAGCTGCCGGTTGCAACGATGAATTTCGACGCTCGAGGATCGTGTCGTCACCGACCTGCAACTTCGTGCGCCGAGACGAACTCGCGCGCGCCCCATGTAGAGCGGAAACGTCTCGATGCCTTCGATGCGGTAGTCGGCGAAGTCTTGGACGAGGCGCGCGCTTGCGCGCCGCGATGTACGGCATGTCGACGGACGACGCCGCCGACGTGTACGCCGAGTGCCGAAGCCTCGCGCGCATCGTGCAGCGGCATCGCTCGAGGCGATGAGCGCTTTGCTCGGCATGCAGCCGCGCAGAATGCAAAGGCCGCCGAGCGGACCCTGATCGACCAAGGCAACCTCGCGCCCAGATCGCGCGCCGTTCGCGCGGCGGCATAGCCGCCCGAACCCGCACCGATGACGACGAGATCGTACCGTTCTGTCTTCATACCAGTCCTTACAACGCCGCCGGGCGGCGAAAGGTTCAGCTCAGCGACCGGCCGGGCGCGCTCCGAGCCGATGCACCGATTCGATGAAGCGCACGGTTCCATCGGCGTGCACGAGGATCGAATGCGTGCGCGCGTGGTTTCCGAAGAAGCGCACGCCGCGCACGAGGTCGCCGTCGGTGATGCCGGTCGCGCAGAAAATGACATGGTCGCTCTTCACGAGGTCGTCGATTTGCAGCACGCGATCGAGATCGCCGAAGCCCATCGCGATCGCTCGCTCGGCTTCTTGCGGATTGCGCGGCTCGAGCCGGCCCATGAAGTTGCCGCCCAGACACTTGAGCGCGGCAGCGGCAAGCACGCCTTCGGGTGCGCCGCCGGTGCCCATCGCGACGTGGATGCCGGTCGTCTCGATCGCCGTCGCGATGCACGCGTCGACGTCGCCGTCGGAGATCAGCTTGATGCGCGCTCCGGCCGCGCGCACGTCTTCGATGAGCTCGGCGTGGCGCGGACGGTCGAGGATCACGACGCAGATGTCGTTGATCGGCTTTTCGAGCGCGTTCGCGACGGCTTCGAGGTTCTCGCGAACCGGGGCGTCGATGTGGACGTACGGCGCGGCCTTCGGCCCGACGGCGAGCTTCTTCATGTACGAGTCCGGCGCGTGCAGCAGGCCGCCGCGCTCGGCAATGCGCCATGACGGCGATCGAATTGGGCAGGCCGTTGGCGACCAGGTTCGTGCCTTCGACCGGATCGACGGCGATATCGATCTCGCACGCCGCCGCGGCCGAGCTCCTCGCCGATGTAGAGCATCGGCGCTTCGTCGCGCTCGCCCTCGCCGATGACGATGCGCCCGGAGATCTCCATCTCGCTGAGCGCTTCGCGCATCTTCTCGACCGCCGCACCGTCGGCGGCATCGCGCTCGCCGCGTCCCATCCAACGGGATGCCGCAAGCGCCGCGCTCTCGGTGACTTTTACGAAATCGAGGGAGTTGACCATGGTGCCCTTGGTCTACACGTACAGACGCCAGCATATTCCTGTTGGCGCTTTACAGGGCTGCCGAAACGTTGCGTTTAAGACAGAAGCGCCGTGTCCGCCCAGGTCGAATGTTCCACGTCCGGCGCAACATGCGCATCGGCAGTTTCTCGCGCGACGCGCTTGACGGCAGGGCCGGGCGCCGCTTGCACGCCGTTGCGTTCGCCGGGATTACGCTCGGATTCTTCGCGTGGTTCTGCTTCATCGTTCCGCGGCACGACGCGCTGCTCTTCGCAGATCGGGCTGCCGCTGCTCGCGATAGCGGCGTGTCGGCGGCGCGTCGCTTGCGGCATGGCGTTCGCATACGCAATGTACTTCTGCGCGCCGCACCGGCATCACGTTCGCGCGCTCGCTGCAGTACGACGCGATCACCTGGGCGCCGTTCCTGCTGCTGTGGCTCGCCTTCGTGCTGTCGCCGCTACGTGGGGCCACGGAACGCGGCTCGTTCGTCGTTTGCGCGGCGCTCTTCTGCGATCGGCAAACTGCTGATTGCGGCGCGCTTCAATCAAACCGTCCGCGAAGTGCTGATCGATTTCGTCGCGACGCGAGCTTGCCGATCATCGTCATCGCCGAACTCGCCGCCATCATCATCGGCCAACGCGCCGGCACGCACGTCCAGGAGTCGTCGAACCTGCTGCTCACCGTGTGGGGACGCTGGGACGCCGTTCACTATCTCGATATCGCGACGCAAGGCTATCACGGAACGGACATGGCGTTCTTCCCGCTCTATCCGTTCCTGATCCGCGATGCTCGGGAATCTCTGATCGGCAATCATCTCGTCGCCGGTCTCGTGATCTCGAACGCGTCGTTCTTCTTCGGACTGCTCTTTTTGTACAAGCTGCTCGAGCACGAGTACGACCGCAGCATCGCGCGCCGCGCGATCTTCTACGTCTCGATCTTTCCGACGGCGGTCTTCTTCTCGGCGGTCTACACCGAGTCGCTGTTCTTCATGCTCACGGTCGCGTCGTTCTACTACATGCGCGCGCACCGCTGGTGGCTCGCCGGCGTCATCGGGTTCTTCGCGGCGCTGACGCGCGTCGAAGGCGTGTTGCTCTGTCGTGCCGTTCGCTCATCGAATGGTATGCGCAGTATCAAGACCGTCGCTCAAGCGCAGGCGTCTTGAATCTCGTTGCCGGCGGCGCTCATCCCGTCCGGCCTCGTAATCTACATGGCGTACCTTTGGGTGCTGCGCGCGGATCCGCTGTACTTCTCGCACGTCCAGATTCACTGGAACCGCCACTTCGCGCCGCCGTGGGTCAGTCGTGATCAACGCCTTCGGCAAGATCGCGCACGCGCACGCAGCGATCAGACGGTCGCGAATCAGTCGCTCGAAGTTGTCTTCACGCTCGCTGATGATCGGCGTGCTGATCGGCGGCTGGCGCCAGCTGCGTCCTTCGTACATCGCCTACATGGCGCTGTCGATTCTCGTCCCGATGTCGACGTCGAGCCTGATGAGCATGCCGCGGTTCGCACTCGTGCTTTTCCCGATGTTCGCCATTCTCGCGCGCTGGGGCGAACGCTCTTCGGTCAACAATCTCATCGTCGCGTTCTCGCTCCCGCTCCTCGGGCTTTTCACCGTCCTCTTCGCAGATTGGTATTGGGTTGCATAACGGCATCTCCACGTTCGCTTCTCGCCGCGGCGTGCGGCAATTCGTCAAATTCGGCATCGTCGGCGCTTCCGGTCTGGTCGTCAACTTCGTCATCGCACACGTTTCTCCAAAAGACGACGTACCTTTTCGGGCTTCACGGATTTTGCCATCGGTTTCATGGCCGGCGGCGTTTCGAATTACGTCCTCAATCGCATCTGGACGTTCCGCTCGAACCGCCATCCGTTGGGCGAAGGGCTGCAGTTCTTGCTCGTGTCGCTCATCGCGCTTGGGCTCGGAAAGCTCGTGTTCATGCTGGCGGACCACTATGAGTTCCATCACTTCACGATGACCTGGTTCGTAGCGACCGTCGCCGGCGTGTTCGTCAACTTCTTCCTGAACAAATATTGGACGTTCAAGCACGTCAGCTAGGCTGGACGCTGGTGGACGATCGGCATGGGGCTGATCGTGCTGCTGGCGATCGTGCTGCGACTCAAGGGCATCCACGATCCCATTCTCGATCACCCGGCGTGGCGTCAGGGCGACACGGCGAGCATCGCGCGCAACTTTGCGACGCTGCAATACAACATTCTTTATCCGCAGACGAACTATAACGGGCCGCCGCCGAATTACGTCGAGCTCGAACTGCAGATCGTGCCGTTCCTCGCGGCGACGCTCTACAAGATGTTCGGCGTGCACGAAATTTTCGGGCGCCTAATCACGCTGGTGTTCTCGGTTGGAACGGTCGTCATCGCCGGCTTCTTCGCGCGCTGGCTTTTCTTCAGCGCGACGGCCGGCATCATTGCAGCCTTCTTCTTCGCGACGTTTCCCGGGCGCGTGTACTACGGACGCACGTTCACGCCGGACACGACGATGGTGTTCTTTCTCACCGCCGCGCTCTATGCCGTAACGAGGTTCATCGTCGAAGACGAGGCCCTGACTCAACGCGGTCTGGCCCGCGTGACCGCACTGCTGACGTTTGCGTACCTAGCAAAACCGGTTGCGGTTGCCGGCATACGTTCCGGTACTTGGCGTCATTTGGGAACGCGCGCGAGCCGGACGTACGATGCGCGTTACGGCGCTCGCCGTGCTAATTGTCATTCCGCTGCTGATTCTCGGAATTTACGACCAACGGGTGAGCGCCCATGCGGAGTGGCATTGGGCGAGCGGCATCACGTCGCTTCACGTCGTTCCGGCACTGAAAGAAGCGTTCACCAGCGGCTCCGGTTTCGCGCTGAAGTTCGGGCAGTTCCGCGAAGTGCTCGGCATGTTCCGTGCGACGATGCTCGGAACGCTCGCGATGATCCTCACGATCCTGGCCTTCATCGCGCTGCCGTGGGTGCAAACGCGCAGCAAATACGTGCTGTGGGGCTGGCTAGTCGGCGGTTTGGCCTACACGTACGCCGTCGTCACGGTGGAACGCGTCGACTACTACATGTACTTGCTGCTTCCGCTGTGCGCGCTCGTGCTCGGCGGCGCGCTGGCGCGATTTCTCGATTACGTCATGACCGTTGACGCGGCGCCGGCCGCACGCTACGCGATTGCGGCGCTCGTTCCGGTGCTGGCGCTCGCGTCGTTCGCGCAAGGCCGCGCGGCGATCCGGCCGTACTACGAGTACAGCAAGCAAACGTACGTGAATGCTACGACGTTGAATCACACGCTGGCTCCGGGAGCGCTGATCGTCGTAGGCCATTACGGACCCGACGTTCTCTACTACATCAACCGTTACGGATGGGAAGAGGATCCGTATCTGTGGACGCCGTTCGACGAGGAAAGCGCCATTCGGAAGGGCGCGCGGTACTTCGTCTCCATCGAAGACAACCGGCTGCGTCGTAACCTCGAACTCTGCGCTTGGCTCCAGCGCTTTCCATTGATGAACGCCAATGCCCAATGGCCTGTGTACGTCACGGACCCGGCGCACGAACTTCCCGGTTCGCAAGCCTTCTGGACGTCGTTCCGCACGGCCGAACGCGCCGGCAAAGGCCGCGCATTCCTTGACGCGCGTCACGTTTGCGCGTTACCGTCCGTGAAAAAGGCTAAACCCGCCGATTTAAAAGGGCGGCGGAGGAGGAGCACATGCGACCGCACGATCTCGGAGGCTCCGAGGGGTTTGGGCCGGTCGACACGAGCGACGACGGCGCACCATTCCATCACGAATGGGAAGCGCGGGTCTTTGCTATCAATAGGACGCTGCTCGCCAAGGGCGTCTACACCCTCGACGAGTTTCGCGACGCGGTCGAGCGCATGAGCCCCGAAGCATACCATGCCGTTTCATACTACGAGCGCTGGCTGCACGCGATCGAAACCTTACTCTCCGAAAAAGACGTGTTACACGATGTCGTTTGAGGCCGGCGCCCGCGTGCGAACGCGCGACCGCCGCTCCGGCGGACATACGAGGCTGCCCGCATATCTCGCACGGAAGCCCGCAATCGTCGTGCGTTCCTTGGGCGCCTACGCGCTTCCAGATGAAGCCGCAGCCGACTCGCAGACTGCGCGCCGTAGCGCTTTATACACGTGTTCGTTCGACGCCAAAGACGTTTGGAACGACGCTGCGGCAAGCGGCGTAATCTATGCCGACCTCTTCGAAGAGTATTTGGAGCCTGCACCATGAGCGAGCATCTTCACGATCACGAACGCAGCGCGCTAGTCTCACAGCGGGTCAAAGGGCTCGTCGCGCAACTCGAGCGCAACGGCATCACGAGTGAAGCGCAGCTCGACGACCTGGTGGAACGCTTTCTCTCACACGCGCGTCCGGAGAACGGTTATCGCATCGTGGCGCGTGCCTGGGTCGATCCCGGAGTTCAAAAGCCGCTTGCTGCAAGACGCGAACGCGGCCGTCGCCGAGGTCGGCGTCGATCTTTCCCATTGGGCGCCCGTGCAATTACACGTGGTCGAAAACACGCCGGAACGCCACAATCTCATCGTGTGCACGCTCTGCTCGTGTTACCCAATCGCCGTGCTCGGCCCGTCGCCGGCCTGGTACAAGAGCGACGCCTACCGCGCTCGCGCCGTTCGCGAGCCGCGCGCCGTTCTTGGAGAGTTCGGCGTTCAGCTCGCGTCCAACGTAGAAATCGCGGTGTGGGACAGCACCGCGGAAGCGCGCTACATGGTGCTTCCGCAACGTCCGCCTCACACCGAGGGATTTAGCGAAACGGAACTCGCGGCACTCGTCACGCGCAACGGCCTCATCGGAACGGCACTCGTTTAGCTAGAATCTAAGATCGATCAATTCAATCTCGTTGTACTCGAGCACCGGCTTGCGCAGGGCGTTCGGCGTGAGGAAACTTTTGACGAAGGCATCGCGGTGGCGCGCCATATCTTTGTAATAAACCGGAGCGTCGTCGAGCGTCCCGCGGTGCGTGATGACGAACGACGGATCGATTTCGCCCCGCTCGATCAAACCCAATAACGGCTTGAGGTAGCGCTGCATGTGCGTCTGGCCGGTGCGCAGCTGCAGGCCTTTGCCGAACACGGTGCCCATCGGCATCATATTGATGAAGCCGGTGTAGACGCCTGGGATCGAAATCGTCCCGCCCTTTCCGCACGCCATAATTGCTTCGCGCAGCACGTGCGGACGATCGAGCTCCAAGCGCATGGATTGCTGCACTTTGTCCAACACCGCGTCAGGCGTAACCCCGTGTGCCTCCATTCCCACGCAATCGATGCACGAGTCGGGGCCGCGTCCCCCGGTTACTTGATACAAGGCGTCGAGTACGTTCACGGCGTCATGGTTGACGGTTTCCGCACCCGCGTCGCGCGCAAGGTCCAAACGCTCGTCGAAGCGGTCGATCGCAATCACTTTCTCCGCGCCCAGCAAGAACGCACTTCGGATTGCGAATTGTCCGACCGGTCCGCATCCCCAAATCGCCACGACGTCGCCCGGCTTGATATCCGCATTCTCGGCCGCCATGTACCCGGTCGGGAAAATATCGGAAAGATACAACGCCTGTTCGTCGCTGAGCGACTGCGGAACTTTGATCGGTCCGACGTCGGCGAACGGCACGCGCACGTACTCCGCCTGACCGCCCGAGTAGCCCCCGTAAAGATGCGAGTAGCCGTAGAGACCTGCCCCGGTATATCCGTAGAGCCGCTCGACGATGTGCGCGTTAGGATTGGAGTTGTCGCAGAGCGACCAGCGCTCGCGCCGGCACGGCTCGCAGTTGCCGCACGATATCGTAAAAGGCACGACGACGCGGTCGCCGCGCTTGAGATTTTTTACTCCGGGGCCAACTTCTTCGACGATGCCCATGAACTCGTGACCGAGAATGTCGCCCGGCTCCATCATCAGCACGAATCCGTTGTACAAGTGCATGTCGGAGCCGCAAATCGCCGTCGCCGTGACGCGGATGATTGCGTCGCGCGGATTTAGGATCTGCGGATCGGGGACCGTTTCAACGCGGACGTCATGGACGCCATGCCATACTACGGCTTTCATGCGCTTCTTGCTCCTGTTGGAATTTCGCCCGTTTCGAGCAGGTATTTGAGCCGGCGAACAACCTCTTTGACGTTATACTTGCGGTCGTTCATCACCAAGTGCAGTTCCGTTCCGCGTTCCGGCGGCGCATTGATCAAGGCGAGCCGGGCGGTATGTTGATCTCCATGGGACGGGCACGTCCACTCATAGAGATGCATCGCTTCGTCCCGGCGCACGTCTACCGCGTCACATTCGACGGCGCGCTGAAAGAAGAAATCGTCGGTAAGTGCTTCGGCTACCGCATCGCGGTCGATTAGCACGGTGAGCGTTTGCGCGACCTTCCGATGGCTTCTCGGGCGGTTTCGCACGGCATTTGCCGCGATTGCGGCAACGATAATGCCGCTCGCCGCCAACGCGGCGTTTCTATAGGCCGGTTTCATAGCGCGATCCTCATGGTGCGTGGTGTTCCGCCTTGGTAACCGAAGCCAAACAAGTAAGCTCGGAGGGCGGCACACCGAGCGCAGTGTCGATCCAGGCTCGCGTTCGGGAATACTTTCCGCATGCGGAAACGATATTGGGCCGGACTGGGCGTTGCAGCAGCCGTCCTCGCAGCGGCAAGCCTCACCCGGTCGAAGCAACCCGTTTCCTTCGCCGGGAAGGTCGTCGCGATTACCGGAGGATCGCGTGGCTTGGGGCTCGCGATGGCCGAAGAATTTGCGACGCGCGGCGCCTCGCTTGCGATCCTTTCTCGCGACGAGACGCACCTAGAGAACGCACGCCGCCTGCTCGAAGAACGTTTCAGCCGCCCGGTTCTTGCGAAAACGTGCGACGTGCGGGATTCGGCCGACGTGGCCCGCACGATCGCCGCCGTCATCCTGCACTACGGAAAGATCGACGTGCTCGTGAACAACGCGGGCATCATTGCGGTCGGGCCGATGGAAACGATGACGCGAACGGATTACGAAGACGCGCTCGCGACGCACTTCTGGGGGACCTACAACGCGGTCGAAGCTGCGTGGAAATCCCTTTGCGAAAACCAAGGACGCATCGCCAACATCACCTCGATCGGCGGACGCATCAGCGTTCCGCATCTTCTGCCATATAGCGTCAGCAAGTTCGCAGCGGTTGGGTTCTCGGAAGGCCTGCGCGCCGAAGCCGGGCGCTTTGGCGTTTCCGTCACCACAGTAGCGCCCGGTCTCATGCGTACAGGAAGCCCGCGCAATGCTTGGTTCAAGGGCCGGAATGAAGCCGAATATACTTGGTTCATGGTCTCCGACACGCTGCCGCTCTTCTCCATTTCGGCAACCGCAGCTGCGCGCCGGATCGTTGACGCGTGCGCGCGCCGCGAATCCACGGTGGACGTGGGCCTGCCGGCGAAAATCGGCGCACGCCTCCACGGAATAGCGCCGGGCCTTTTCTCGCGCGGAATGGAGCTTGCGGCGTCGCTATTGCCCAAGGCGGGGGAGAATCAGAAGCTGCCGATCCGCGGTGCAATGAGCGAAACCGGCGTGACGCGTTCGCCCCTAACGGCGCTCGGCCGCAAAGCCGAGGCGGAGTTCAACCAGCGCTAGGGTTCATAGCGGTCAACGTTATTGAAATCGAGCAACAGATGGTGGAAAGCTTCAGGCTTGACTTGGATGTCGCCTTGGAACGGATAGTCCATGCTCATCGTAAGGAAGATCACGAGCCCGATCAGCGTGGCGAGCGTTCCAATCATCGCCGACTGCATTTTATTGTTTTTGAACCCGAACAAGTACGTAAACCCGATCGTTATTATCGCGCCTGCCAAGACGATCCACCACATCACGTTGTTCAAACCGGTCACGTCTTCTGATAAACGAGAATCGCGGTCGATCAACGCCGCGCTAAAAGCGCTAAGCATGTTGCCGTAGACTTCACGCTGCCCATCCGTTCGCGGATTCAACGCTCGTAGCGCGCGCGCGATGTGCGTCACTCGTCCTGTGGCGATATTTCCCGCCTCGCGCCCATCGTGCAGTGCGGGCCACTCCTGATGGATAATTGACTCGACGTAATCTCGCATGTCACGGCGCACATCCATACCGCCTACGAAATCCTCGGAGTCGCGATAAACGATCAGCAGTTGTCCCGCTTCGTCGTACGTTCGCGTTTCCGCCGTCGAGAAGCGTTCCCACACGCCGACGGACGTGAAGGCCAGCAGAACGGCATAGATCACCCCGATGACGGCAAAAATGAAACCGGCTAAGTCGTTGTGTTCGCGAAAGACTTCCCGATTCGCGAGTCTCTGCGCAAGCATCGCGAAACCGATCGAGACAAGCACGAACGCGCCGACGACGAGTATCGCACCTGGGAAAAGCGGCAATCGCTCGACCCAGACGCGCAACATCACGGCAGCGGGAGCAGCGAAGCTGCGTTGGATGTCGTCGACTCGTGCGTGCTCTCCGGCACTCCCGAATCCACGACTTGGCGATAGGATATCAGACGATTCGTGTTCTTCGCGATCTCGATTTCGAGCTCGTAGCTGCGCTTGATTGCCGTGGTTAAATCATTGGCGTCGTACGTATAGCCGAAGCGCTTCAAACTAGCCAGGATCGCCTTATTGGTAAGGTCGAGTTGCTCGTAGGCCCGCTGGATTTGCACGCCGGCTTCGCGGTACGTCGGATAGTTCGAGATCACGATCTCGCGCTTGAGCTTCGCCTGTTCGATCGACGTCTTCTCGGCGGAGAGCCGCACGTTCGACGCATCGAACTTCAGCGCGTTGTTGATGGTCGCGAGCGCTTCGTCGAATTGGCCCTGCGCGTACTCTGCTTGGGCAAGGTCGGCCGCCGCCTGGATATAGCCCAGCCGCGCGCGCTGATTTGCCGGATCGACGCGGAGCGCAAGCTGGTACGATAGCTCGGCGTCGCGCACGTTTCCGTGATCCAGCGCCACGTCGCCTTGATGGACGCGCGTGTCGACGATCCAGTTTTGAACGGAACCGGCGCACCCGCTCAAGGAAACGGTCGCGAGCGCGAGTGCGACAAGGCGCTTAGAAATGAAAGTGTACTGCAAATCGGGCCACATATTCGATGACGACGGCCGCCGGGTAAAAGAACACCTGCGACAGCAGCGTTCCCAAGATAGCCGTAAGCGAGAGATAGAACACCATCGCGCGAACTTCCTCGACGGTACGGCGCCCGTGGATGGCTTGATCGGTGATCATCGAGGACGTCGGATCGACGAAGAGCGTGAAGGCGATGGTTCCGACGCCGTTGATGACGCCGGACAGGCTCGTGGCCGTGCGGGCGGCGCTTCCGGCGTAAACCGATGCGAGAAACGCGGCCGGGACTCCGATCGCGTAGACGCCGGTAACGATCACGTTGAAAATCAGCAGGCGCTTTGGGATCGCGCGCACGTCGAACGCGCGAATCTCGCTCCAGCTGGGGAGGCGCTCCGAACGGAATACTTCGACGAGATTCTTTGGTTTTAGCAGTTGAACGAGCGAATGCGGTACCGAGCCTCGCATCTCGAACGAATGCACGCCCCGGCGGAACAGATAGGTAAACATCGGAAGGAACAGCGCGAAGACGACCATCCCGAGCGTTCCGGCCGCGATGATGAGGCGCAACTGCAACTCATACGTATGCTGCCACGCCGCCACCGCCACCGGATTTGCGCCGTACTTCGCAATCGCATTTCCGGCGTCGTCCGCAAGCGGCGCGACGAAAAAGACCGAGAACAGCGTCGCCAGCCGTCCGAGTGTAACGAACAAATTGAAGAGCGAGATCGACGTGGCGATGCGCCGGGTTTGGACGCCCGCCAAGCGCGCTGCATAGGCGCCAATGGTAATGCCCTGCACGATAAACGTGATGAGCATGGCGCCGACGACCTTGCCGCTCCAAAGAGCCGGCTCGAGGGGAAGCGCGGCGCTAGGCGGCGTCACGATTCCAGGCGATGGAAGCTTCGTCGACCGGGCCGAGGATGCACAGCCCGAGTTGTTCCTCGCTGAAGAGTTCCGACGCAATCGCTTGCACGTCTTCGACGTCGACTGCGTCGACGCGCTCTTCGATTTCTTCCGGCGTCATTTGTCGCCCAAGCGCGAACTCGTTGCGGCCGAGACGAATCATCCGGCTCGAGCTTGACTCGAGCGAAAGCGTCAAACTGCCTTTGATGTGCTCTTTCGCAAGCGTCAGTTCGGCTTGCGTTACGCTCACTTTGCGCATTGCCGCGAGTTGCTCCGCGATGACGTCGATGCACGGCTGCACGTTTTCCGGCGACGTGCCGGCATAGATGCCGAAAAGCCCCGCCGCGCGATAGGCCGCCTGGAACGAATAAACGGTGTAGACCAAGCCGCGTTTCTCGCGAATCTCCTGAAAGAGCCGGCTGGACATACCGCCGCCAAGGATCGTGTCGAGAACGGAAAGCGCGAAGCGGCGGTCGTCGCGAACCGAAAGACCGCGCGAACCGACGACGACGTAGGCTTGTTCGCTGTCCTTCTGGCGGACGAGCTGCGACGGCGTCGTTGACGGAGCGTCGGGCGGCGGCAGTTCGCAGTTTCCGTGGAAGTCTTTAAAATACGTCGCGACCAATTCGCAAAACTGATCGTGATCGACGTTGCCTGCGGCTGCGACTACGACGGAATTCGGCGCGTAGTGATTCTTCATGTGCGCGCGCAAATCGCCGGGCGTGATGCGCGTGACGGTGTCATTGAAGCCGATCGTCGGCTCACCGAGATTCGATCCGCTCCACATCGTTTGCAGGAAGAGATCGTGGATCAACTCGTCGGGCGAGTCTTCGTACATCTTGATCTCTTCGAGCACGACCTTCTGCTCTTTGGCGAGCTCCGACGAATCGAAGGTCGAGTGAAGGAACATATCGGAGAGAACGTCGAGCGCAAGCGGGACGTGACGATCGATTACCTTCGCGTAGTAACACGTCGTCTCTTTATCCGTAAACGCGTTGAGGTTGCCGCCGACTCCGTCCATCGTTTCGGCGATGTCGCGCGCCGAACGGCGCTTCGGTGCCCTTGAAGAGCATGTGTTCGACAAGATGCGAAATGCCGCGCTGATCTTTGACTTCTAACGAAGAACCGACGTCGGCCCAGATGCCGATACTTGCGGAGCGAACGGCCGGCATCGTTTCGGTCAAAATGCGCAGGCCGTTGGGTAGCGTGGTTTTTCTATACATCTAGCCTGCCTTTTTGAAAGCCGTGCGCGCCCATTCCTCGTCCCAATAGACGCCGGCGCGGCGAAGCAACGAGGTCGCCGAAAGATCGGAGGCGTGGTTGCGCGGAACGGCCACCGTGAAGACGGTGCGCGTGGTTGGCTGCGCGAGATCGCCCGAGACGATTACGCCCTTGCCCACATCGAGCGGCACGACGGTCCATACGTCTACTTCTTCCGCTTCGGGCACCGCTACAAACGAACGCTTCACGAGGCCCACGACTTCGGCGCTGAATTGCGCCTGCGTCATGGGGCGATGGAACTTCACGCCGTAGAGACCAAGGCCGATGACGACGTGCGAACCGATGCTATTCGCCGATACCCGGAAGATTTGCGCGGGCCACTCGCTCTTGAAGACCGCTTCACCGACCCGCTCCGCCAGTTCCTTGCGGTTTCCGGCAGCGCGGCTGGCCGCGTCGAGGTCGGCGACCGTCGGCGCTTTCGCAAACGCCATCGCCGGCATGGCCGCCAGCGCCAGCGTGAGTGCTACCTTAATATGATTGCGCAAAGTACGCACGTACCTTCGCGGGCTCGCCGCATGCGACGCACACCGTATCGCCCGGCTCGAGCGGACGCGTGTTGCGCGTCGTCGCACTGGTTTCAGCTTTCACGTGGGCTTCGCACTCGACGCGATCGCACCACGGAATGTCGATCATTCCGGCGCGCGATGCGGCACTTCTCGAAAAACTCGTCGCGATCGCTAACGCGAAACGTGTGCGAATCGAGAAACGCTTTCGCCTGATCGAAGAGCGACTGCTGGATCTCTTCGAGCAACCCGCGCAAGCGCTGCGGCAGCTCGGCGACGGGCACGACTTGTTTCTGATCCGGATCGCCTTTTGCGCGGTCGCGACGTACGAGCACGACGTTTCCGGCGTCGACGTCGCGCGGACCGACTTCGATGCGAACCGGCACGCCGCGCATATCCCATTCGGCGTACTTCCAGCCCGGCTGCTGGTCGCGGTCGTCGACGCGCACGCGGAACCCGGCCTTACGCAGATCCTTGGCAGATCGTTTTGCAAGCATCGCGAGCGCGCTCGTCGTTCGAGCGAACGATCGGGACGAACACCGCTTCGATCGGCGCCATTTTCGGCGGAATGCGCAGGCCGCGATCGTCGCCGTGCACCATGATCATCGCGCCGAGCATGCGCCACGACATGCCCCACGACGTCGTGTACACGTGTTTGATCTGCTGGTCGGCATCGACGAACGTGATGTCGTACGCCTTTGCGAAATTTTGTCCCAGATCGTGCGACGTTGCCGACTGCAGCGCTTTGCCGTCGGGCATCAGCGCTTCGATCGAATACGTTTCGACGGCGCCCGGGAAAGCGCTCGCTCGCGCTCTTCGTGCCGGCATACACGGGCACGGCCGCGACGTTCTCGGCGAACTCCTTATAGACGTCGAGCATCTGCAGCGTTTCTTCGCGCGCTTCTTCCGCCGTCGCGTGCGCGGTGTGCCCCTCTTGCCAGAGAAACTCCATCGTGCGCAAGAACGGACGCGTCGCTTTTTCCCAGCGCAACACGTTCGCCCACTGGTTGATGAGAATCGGCAGGTCGCGATACGACTCGATCCACTGCGCGTACATCGACGCCGATGATCACTTCCGACGTCGGACGAATCGCGAGGCGCTCGGTGAGCTTTTCCTGTGCCGCCATGCGTGACCCACGCGACTTCCGGCGCGAAGCCCTCGACGTGCTCGGCTTCCTTTAGAAGCAGATGCTCGGGAATGAGCAGCGGGAAGTACGCGTTCTCGTGACCGGTCGCTTTGAACGCGCGCGTCGAGTTGCTGCTGCAGGTTCTCCCAAAGGCCGTAACCGTACGGACGCAACACGACGCATCCGCGCACCGGCGAGTACGACGACGAGCTCGGCCTTCAGGCAAACGGCGGTATACCAAGCGGAAAGATCGGCCGCTTTCGGAGGAATCTCCTTAACGTCGGGCTGGAGTTCGTACGTCGGACATGACCGGCCTCGGGTTCGTAGCGGGCCGCGCCGACCGTGCCTGCTCGAAATCGCTCCGCATGCCCAAGCTGACCCGAATCTACACGCGCACCGGCGACAACGGAACGACCGGCCTGGTCGGCGGCCAGCGCGTGAAGAAAAACGCGCTGCGGATCGAGACCTACGGCACCGTCGACGAGCTTTCGAGCGCGATCGGCCTGGCGCGCGCCGCGATGCGCGAGCTCCTCGACCGCCCTCGCGTCCAGCACGCCTCGACGACTGGCTGGCGTGGACGCAAGACGCGCTCTTCAATTTGGGCAGCGATCTGGCAACGCTCCGCCAAGAATCGCTGGGAAGGCATGCCGCTGATCGACCGAAGACGACGCTAAGGCGCTCGAACGCGCGATCGACGAAGCTCAAATCGATCTCGTTCCGCTCGACAATTTCATTCATCCCGGCGGCTCGAAAGCCGGGGCCGTTCTTCACCTGGCTCGCACGATCTGCCGTCGCGCAGAACGGTTGCTTGTAACGCTGCGCGACGAAGACGAGGGCATTTCATCCGAAAGCGTCCGGTATTTGAATCGCCTCTCCGACGCGCTCTTCGTGTGGGCCCGCTGGGTCAATGCGGATCTCGGCATCCCCGAGCATCTTTGGAACGCTAAAACAGCGCCGCCTCAATAATGCTTCCCTCGCCAATCCGAACGTTCGGCGCGATCGCAATCGCGGCGGCCTTCATGCTTTTACCGTTTTCGGTTCGCGCACAGAGCGCGCCGTCTTCCATCGGCGGCACCATCGTCGACGCGGCGGACGGCGTTCCCGTTGCTGCTGCAAACGTGCGACTCGACCACGGCTCGCAAGCGACGACGGACGTCGCGGGACGTTTTCGATTCGCGGCATTGGCGCCGGGCGATTATCGCCTTGCCGTTTCGCACGACGGATATCAGCCTGCGGTCTCGGACGTTTTGCATCTGCGCAGCGGCGAACGGCTCGTGACGACGGTTCCATTGCAGCGCGCGACGGTAGAATTGCACGTGATCGCCGTAACGGCCGCGCACCCTTCGGATTCACTCGCAAAAACCAGCACGTTCAGCCGCACCCTGAATACGGAAGAGCTCGCGCGACGCGGCGTTACGCGCGCGGGCGACGCGCTGCGCGAATTACCGGGCGTCAATAACGGCATTACCGGCGATACCGCGGCCCTTTCCGACGACATCAATCTGAGCGTGCGCGGCATTGGCACACTGGAAACCGTCGCCGCCATCGACGGGCACCCGATCGGCTACGGGATCAAAGGCGGATTCAACTACCAACTCTCGCCCGTCTTCCCGTTTCGCAACGTGCAATTGCTTTACGGCTCGGGCGGCAGCGATCTGCTCGGCGTGAATGCCATCGGCGGCGTCGTGAATTTTCAAACGCTCGATCCGACACCGCAGCAGCAGATTTCTCTTACGCAGGGCTACGGTACGTTCGACCGGCTCTCCACAAGCGCTACGGCGACCGGCACAATGGGACGGCTCGGTTACGCGCTGGCGTACGGCGTCAGCGGTCTGGACGGCCCGTTACGCAACGACTACCTGTACCAGCCAAACGCCGCGTACGATCAATCGGCAGCAGATCCGGGCGTTCGCGCATTGGGTGTCTACCGCGACGATTCGAGCGCCGTGTCTCGCGCCGGCCTTGCAAAGCTGCGATACGATTTCAACGACGCAAACGCATTGACGTTCGCTTCGACGATCGCTTCCTACTGGAACGACAAGACCGGAAACGGCGACGGCGACTACTTGGATTATGCGCCGGCGCTCGCTTTCGGCCAACAACTCCTCGCCGCGAAAAAGCCGAGCGATCCGTGCGGCGCCGGCACGTTTACCGCAACGAACGCAAACGGCGTAACCAACGGCGCCGGTCCCGGCGGCATTCCGGACGGCGGAATTCGCTGCCAAACGCCGCAGCAGTACGCCGGATTCAACGCCGGCTGGCAAGGCGCCGGGCCATCGTGGCAAGCGCTGCATCTCAACGACGAAGACCTGTCTTATAGCCACGACGGCGCCCGCAGCGCGCAAGCGATGCAGCTTTTCACGTCGCGTTACGCAACGAACGCCGACCGCCGCTTCAACCTCCCCTTTCGCGACGCCTTCGGCGACAACGGCAACTCGAAAACCTCGCAGGTAACCTCGACGGGGGCGATTGCGAAGACGAACTTTTACTCGACGAACAACGATCTCACACTGGGCGCGAGCTATTTGGACAACGCCTATCTCATCCGCGCGGTAAACCGCACGTTCAAAGTTACGCAAGGATCGCCGGTTGATTACGAGACCGCGTACTTCGCGAGCGACGCGTTCCATCCCGAACGTTCGCCGTTTACGGCGTACGTTAACGTTTGGGCCAAGCACGCGTCGGCTACGAATTCGTCTTACGTCGATCCACGGGTTGCGATCGTCTATCGCGCCTCGTCGCGAGACGTCGTGCGCGCCTCTTACGGCGTGACGACTACGCAGCCGAGTTCCGACATGCTGGAAGAGCCTTTCATTGAAGCCCCGCCGGGCGGTGCCGGCGGCGGAACTCCCATTGCGTGCGGCGCGCTCAACTCCATCGGCTCCGCTCCTTCTTCGCTGCTGCAACCCGAGCGCGGCACGGATTTGGAAGCGGGCCTCGCGCATCGCTGGTCGAGCGATTCGGAGACGCAGCTTTCGCTTTACGACGTAAATGTTTTCAACAAGCTCTACAGCACCGTCGTTCCGCTTTCCCAAACCGGGACGGCGTTCATCGATCCGGCGTATCTCGCATCGGTGAGCGCGCAGATCGACGCGAAATGCGGAGCCGGCAGTTCCGCCGCGTTGCTCGGCGTTTCCGGTAATTTCAATGTTGGAACGCTACGCGCAACCGGTGCCGATCTATCGGGACGGCTGCGCGCGAACCGCCATTTGTTCTTCGACTACGATTGGGCGTTGACGTCGACGGTGCTGCTGGGGGCGAATACGGCATTATTGCAAGCGAACGAAACGCTCGTGCCCGGCGATCAATTGCCGCGGCTTCCGCTCCATACGTTCACGGGTGCGATCGATCAAACGTTTCCGGGCGGATTCAACCTGCGCTACACATTGCACGCCGTGAGCGCGAATAATACGAAGGCGCTGCCGGCTTACGACTACAGTGATTTGCGAATGAGTTATCCGCTGAAGGACGCGATGCTGTCGGTAACCGTTTCGAATCTCTTCAATCAATGGGCCGACATCCGCGGCCTGCGGTACGAGGGCGTTCCCTTGCCGCTCAATTCCTTTGCCGGTCCCGCGGCGTATGCGCCTTACACCGGCGCGAATGCAACCGAGCGTTTCGGCTTGCCGTACCGCGGCGTGTATTTCAGCTATCAGCGCCGGCTGTAATTACGGCCGCATCAAATAACGAAACAGGGCCGCCATGGTGATCGCGTCCTCGATTTCGGCGGTCATCGGACCACCCAGCACATCTTCGATCGGAACGCGTACCGGCGAGATGGATTCGACTTCTTCAGGATTCGTCGCAGACTGCGACACGCCGGCGGCGAGGAACATCGTCACCGCGGGTGCGACAATTGACGGAATCTCAAAGACCTCGCCCAGCGGCGTCCACTCCGAAGCGGCCAAGCCCAACTCTTCCATCAATTCGCGTTGAGCGGATTCGAGCGCTGATTCGCCTGCCTCTGCCCCGCCCTTCACGACTTCCAGGACGTGCCGGCCCGCAGCGAAGCGCGGCTGCGACGCAAAGATGAAGTGTTCGCCGTCTTCCACGAGCACGGCGACGGCCCGCGGCGTTGCCACGACAAGGTGTTCGCCTTGAACGCCCGTCGGGTGGACCATGTCGTGTACTTCGACCGCGAGCCACGGATTGCGATAGATCTCGCGGGCGGCAACGCGCTTATAGGGGTCCATGTGACCGGAGTTCCGGGGGGACGCTGCGCGCTTCCTTGCGAACGGTCGCGGAATGTCTTTCGTTTCCCAACTGTTTGCGACGACGAACGTCGACAAGCTGCGTGAGCTTGCGTCGCGCCGCATTCTGCGCCGTGCCCTGACGGCGAAGGACCTCGTCGCCATCGGGCTTGGAACGATGATCGGCGGCGGTATCTTCACCACGATCGGCACCGGCGTCAAAGGCGCCGGACCTGCAGTCATCATCTCGTACCTGCTCGCCGGCTTGACGTCGTTCTTCGCGGCGCTCTGCTACGCGGAGCTCGGCGCGATGGTGCCGGTCGCCGGCAGCGCGTATACGTATGCGTACGCAACGATGGGGAAACTCTTCGCGTGGATCATCGGCTTCGCGCTGATCTTCGAATACGGCATCAGCGCGGCGCCGGTCGCGCAGCAATTCTCCGCGGCGCTGCAAGACGTGCTGAAGACGATCGGCATCGCACTTCCGGCTTGGGCGCAGCAGTCGAACCTGATCATCCACGGACCGTGGTGGATGCCGCAGAGTTGGGATTTACTCGCACTCGCAGTGCGATCTGCTCGGCGCCCTCTTCGTGCTCGCTTTGAGCGCCGTGCTCTCCCTGGGTATCCGCGAATCGGCGACGACGAACAACGTCTTCGTCGTCCTGAAGATCTCGGCGCTCATCATCTTCATCATCGCCGGCATCGCGCTATTTCATCCGGAGCACTTCGCGCAATTCGCTCCGTACGGCTGGGGCGCGCTGCGGCCGTTCGGCGGCATGGCGGACTACTCGTCGTCCGCGCAGCCTTACGGCATCGTCGCGATCGGCGCGTTCGTCTTCTTCAGCTACATCGGTTTCGATACCGCGACGACGACGGCCGAGGAATGTAAGAACCCGCAGTTCGACGTTCCCGCCGGCGTTATCGGCGCGCTGGCGATCGGCACGATCATCTATTGCGCGACAGCCGTCGTCCTCATCGGCGCCGTGCCGTGGAACCAAGTGCCGATCAAAGATCCGCTCGTCTACGCACTGGCGCCGCTGCACATGCCGTGGCTCAACTGGGTCATCACGATCGGCGTGCTTGCCGGCACGACGAGCGTCGCGCTCAGTTCGCTGCTTGGCCAAACGCGCATTTTCTACGTGATGGCGCGCGACAAAATGCTGCCCCCGGCCGTCGCTGAAATCCATCCGCGCTTCAAGACGCCGGTTCGGACGACGATGATCACGGGTATTGCGGTGGCGATCCTTACGCTGATCGTGCCGCTCAACCAGCTGCTGAACCTCGTCAACATCGGCACGCTGATCGCGTTCACGGTCGTGTGCGCCGGCGTGCTCTACCTGCGCAAGCGCAAACCGGATCTTCCGCGCAGCTTCCGGGTACCGTTCGTGCCGGTCTTCCCGATTCTCGGCATCTGCTTCTCGGCGTTCCTCGCCATCTTCGGCCTCTCGCGCACGACGTGGACGTGGTTCCTCATCGCGCTCGTCGTCGGCCTGATTTTCTTCTTCAGCTACGGCTACCGGAAATCAAACCCCGACGAAGTCGTCCCCGTCGAAGAACCCGAAGCACTCCGCGAAGCTTAACCCCCGTCATGCTGAGCTCGTCGAAGCACGGGCGCATATCGTCGATCGCTTGACGTAACCGTCATGCTGAGCCCGTCGAAGCACGGGCGCATATCAGCAATCGTTTGATGCGCCTGCCCTTCGACACGCTCAGGGTGACGGGTTGCACGGGCGCATATCAGCAATCGTTGACGTGACCGTCATGCTGAACTCGTCGAAGCACGGGCGCATATCAGCAATCGTTTGACGTGACCGTCATGCTGAGCCCGTCGAAGCGCGGGCGCATATCGGCAATTGTTTGATGCGATTCGTCATGCTGAGCTCGTCGAAGCACGGGCGCATATCGGCAGTGGTTTGATACGCCTGCCCTTCGACACGCTCAGGGTGACGGGCTGCACGGGCGCATATCAGCAGTGGTTTGATGCGCCTGCCCTTCGACACGCTCAGGGTGACGGGCTGACGGGCGCATATCAGCAGTGGTTTGATGCGCCTGCCCTTCGACACGCTCAGGGTGACGGGCTGCACGGGCGCATATCAGCAGGGGCGTTGATGCGCCTGCCCTTCGACACGCTCAGGGTGACGAGTGGGGTTACTCGGCGGTGGGAGTTTGTTGTTCGGTGGTGATGGCTTCGCCGATGCCCGGGGTGAGGACGTCGATGCGAGCGGTGCGCTTGTCGTAATTGACACGCACGTCGAAAGCGCGGGCGACGGCGCCAAGGCCGATCATCACGCGGCCGCGCACGCGGAACGGCCAATGCTTCATCGTGAACGGTTCGCCATTAACGGTGGCATGTGTATCGCCGACTTTCACGCGCAGCGACTCGTTACCGCGAATGACGTAGATCGCGTCGCCCTGGACTTCCGTGCGCGCACCAAGCGCATCGGCGAGCGAGCGCAGCGGGACGTAAACGCGATCGGACGTCGTCGTTACCGGCGGCACGTCGCTTTCGACGCGCTGGCCGTCGACCCGCATTTCCACCGGACGCGCAAACGCCATCAGCGCCGAAACGAACAACGCGATGACGCGTCGTCAGCGTGAGGGTTTTCCAAGCCGGCAGCCGGTAGTTCATGCGTTAAGCGCGATCTCGTGAGCGTAGTCCGGATATTTTTCGGCGATCACTTTTTCGATTTCGAGACGCAGCATGCCGAGCAGTTGGTCTTCGGGATACGTGCCCACGAGCTCACCGGCGCGATAGATTGCGCCCTTGCCCTTGCCGCCGGCAACGCCGACGTCGGCCATCTTCGATTCGCCCGGACCGTTGACGACGCAACCCATGACGGCAACCTTGACGGGCGCGGTGTACTCTTTGGCGATCGCTTCGACGGCGCGGCCCAAGTTCGAGCACGGAAATCTCCGCGCGTCCGCACGACGGACACGCCGTAATTTCGAAGCCTTTTTCGCGCAAGCCGAGCGACTTGAGAATGCCCCAGCAGACCGGCACTTCTTCGATCGGATCGGCGGCGAGCGAAACGCGAATCGTGTCGCCGATGCCTTCGAAAAGCAGAATACCGAGCCCGATCGACGATTTGATCGTACCGTCGCGCAGCATGCCCGCTTCGGTGATGCCGAGATGCAACGCATACGGCGTGTCGCGTTCGCGCAGACGCTGGTCCATCAAGCGATATGCGGCGACCGTCGTCATGACGTCGTGCGCCTTGAGCGAAATCGCGATGTCGGTGTGGCCGTGTTCTTCGATGAGCTGCGACGTGGCGCAGCGCCGACTCGACCATCGCTTCGGCCGTGAGGCCGAGCGTCTTCTCCAGATCGGGCGCAAGCGATCCCATGTTCACGCCGACGCGAATCGGAATGCCGCGTTGCTTTCGCAGCGGTGACGACTTCGACGACTTTCTTCGGATCGCGAATGTTGCCCGGATTCAAGCGCAGCTTCGCAACACCGGCTTCGATGGCCGCAAGCGCCATCTTGTGATCGAAGTGAATGTCCGCGACGATCGGCACGGGCGAACGGTGAACGATCGCCGGGCAGCCCGGCTGCGTCGGGCGGATCTTTCACGGTGACGCGAACGACTTCGCAGCCTTCCATCGCGAGCGCGTAGATCTGCTCGAGCGTTTTGTCGGCATCCGCCGTATCGGTGGTCGTCATCGATTGCACGACAATCGGATTGTCGCCGCCGATCCACACGCTCTTAGCGTCGGCTTTGCCGGTCTTGTTTTGCAGAAAGATCGGTTTGCTCTTACGACGCAAACGAAGCATGGACTACAGTACTCCCTTGCCGGAGACGATCCGGGCGATGTCGTGGAATGCGACGAGCACCATCAGCGCCATAAGCGCCGCGAAGCCCGCAATATGGACGAGCGCTTCTTTCTCCGGATCGACCGGTTTTCCACGCAGCATCTCGGCGATGATGAACGCCGCGCGGCCGCCGTCGAGCGCCGGAATCGGTAGCAAATTGAAAAAGCCGAGCGCGAACGAAATCGTTGCCGCGAGCGCAAAATACGGGCCCCAGCCAAAGTCTTGCACGACGGTCGCGGCCTGCCCCATGCCGATCGGTGCCCGACACTTGGCTGGCGTACTGCGTGAAGTGCGTGACGAGCAAGCTAATGCTCATGAACGTATTGTCCGCGATGTTGTAAAACTCGATCCCGCTGTCTTTCACGGCTTCGACGAACCCGACGCGTTCGAACGCCGGCTCGGGAACGAATCCGATGCAGCCCTGATGCGCGTTGGCCGGGCACGGCTCCGGCGAGACGACGATACTGTGCGGTACGCTATTTCGCACGTACGTTACGTCGAGACGCTTGCCGAGCGAAGCGTGAATCGTATCGATCAGCGCGCCGCTGTTCGTAACGTCTTTCCCGTTCACGTGCAGCGCCACGATGCGATCGCCGGGCTGAAGGCCGTTGAGCGCCGCGGGCGACTTCGGCATCACTTGCGTGACGATCGCGGAGACGCTCTTATCGCTCGGGACGCCGAAAGCTAGCGCGCCGACGAGCAGAATGACGAATGCCAAGATGAAGTTCGCCACCGGGCCGGCGAGCACGATCACCAAACGGCGCCACGCGGCCTTGCTTTGAAAATTGCCTTCGGTAAATCCCGAGTCGCCGTCGCCGGCGCGAAACTCTCGTTGCTGCTCCGCCTCGGACGATTTGCCGTCTTCGCCTTCCATCGCGCAGTAGCCGCCGATGGGCAGCGCGCGAACGGAGTACAACGTTCCGCTGCGTTTGCTGACCCAGCCGAAAAGCTTTGGCCCCATGCCGATGGCAAACTCGTTGACGCGCACGCGATTACGGCGCGCGACGATGAAGTGCCCGAACTCGTGCAGCATGATAAGCACGCCAAGCATGACGAGAAACGTAAGCGACCTTTTCAAACGAGGCGAGTGTGTTCGTTGCTAGCAAAACTGATAGTCCCCTACGAATTCGGCGGCGGCGGCGCGAGCCTCGCGATCGGCATCCCGAACGGCGTCGAGCGTGAGTTCACGCTGCGGCACGCGTTCGAGGGTCGCTTCGACGAGCTGCGCGATCGCCCCGAATTCGATCTTCTCTTCTACGAACGCCGCGACGGCGACTTCGTTTGCGGCCGATAGGACCGCCGGAGCGACGCCCCCACGCTCGAGCGCCTCGATAGGCGAGCCGCAGGCACGGGAAGCGCTCGAGGTCCGGCCGTTCGAAAGTATACCGTAACTCCGCTTGCTGAGATGCGGCTCCCAAGCCGTCAGGGCGTCGATGGCCTCCCTTCGACAAGCTCGGTGACGGGGCCCTGGCCGCCAGAACGTCATCCTGAGCCGCGTAACGTCATCCTGAGCTTGTCGAAGGACCGCGCATCCAAGCGGTCCGGGTAGGCGAGCGCGTAGCCGATGGGGACGCGCATGTCGGGGGCGCAGAGCTGGCCCTTGACGCTGCCGTCGGTGAAGACGACGAAGCCGTGGGCGATCGATTGCGGATGCACGGCGACGTGCAGGCGCTCGCCCGGCACGTCGAAGAGCCGGCTTGCCTCGATGATCTCCAGGCCTTTGTTCATGAGGTGGCCGAGTCGATCGTGTTCTTGGTGCCCATTCGCCACGTCGGGTGGTGCGAGCGCGTCGGCAACCGTCGGCGCGTTCAATCTCGTTGCGCCGTCTTCGCGCAAAACGGACCGCCGGATGCGGTGAGGATGATGCCGGCAATGCGCGCCGGATCTTCACCGACCAGACATTGAAAGATCGCGCTGTGTTCGCTGTCGACCGGAACGATGCGCGAACCGCTGCGCGCGCGGCGTTCACGAACAACTCGCCGGCGGCGACGATCAATTCTTTGTTCGCAACCGCAATATCGATACCGCGTTCGACCGCGGCAAACACCGCATCGAACGCGACGGCGCCGTCGGTTGCGGCGAGCACGATGTCCGGTTTGCTCTCAACGTGCGGCGCGCAGCAGGCCGGCGGGGCCGTCATCCGCCGAGGTTACGACTTCAGGCTCGAAACTGTGCGGCTTGTTCGCGAGGAGCTCGACGTTTCGTCCGGCCGCGAGCGCGACGACTTTAAAACGCTCGGGATGGCGCGCGATCACGTCGAGCGCCTGCGTGCCGATCGAGCCTGTCGATGCCAAGAATTGCGACTCGACGGCGCTGCATTACGACGGCACCTGCAGCAGTCCAAGCAGATGCAGCGTTCCGAAAAACGCCATGCCGCCGAAGAGATACGAATCGAAGCGGTCGAGCACGCCGCCGTGCCCGCGAATCACGGTACCCGTATCCTTCACACCGGCATCGCGCTTAAGCGCTGATTCGGCGAGATCGCCGGCCTGCGCCGCGATGCTCGTGAACAAGCCGAGCACCGCGCCTTGCCACCAGGCCAAGTGCAACTGCGGCCGCGCGGTAATCGCAACGGCGACCACCATGACAATGACGAGGCGCCGACCGAACCTTCGATCGTTTTACGCGGCGAAATTTTCGTAAGTTGATGACGTCCGATCAGCGTGCCGACGAGCATCCCGACGATATCGGTCAATGCGATGAGCACTACGACGTAGAACGTCAACGCCAGCCCGAGATTCGGCACTCTGGCGAATGAAGACGAAATACGTAAGCAGCTTGCCGATGTAGAGAACGGCGAGCAGCGTGTAAGCCGTGCGCGCAAAGTAGCCTTTCTGCTCGCCGTACATGCCGATCCAGAACGTCGCGATGACGATCGCGGCAAGCAGCACGCCTTCCCACTTGTGCAGCATGTCGAAGCCCGCAAGGATGATGTAGCCGAAGACGCCGACGATGGCGACGGGAAATTCGAGCGGCTGGCCTTTCATTTCGCACAGCGCATTCAGTTCGTAAATCGCCGCGCAGCCGATGGCGAGCACGAGGACGTAAAACGCCCACGGCACGATTACCGAGCCGAGGCCGATAATCGCCAAGATGATGCCGACGACGACGCGGCGCATCGTGACGGGTTGGGTGGCGGCTCGAGCGCCGGCGCGGTCACGATCCGAAGCGGCGTTGCCGCTGCTGGTAGTCGCGTAGAGCTGCGATGAACTCTTCTCGCGTGAAATCGGGCCAGAACACGTCGCTCATGACGAGTTCAGTATACGCTGCCTGGTAAAGCAAAAAATTGGAAAGCCGGTGTTCGCCGCCCGGGACGAATGAGGAGATCGGGATCGGGAATGCCGGCCGTATACAGGTGCGACGCGATCCGTTCCTCGTCGATTTCTTCGGGGCTCAGCCGCCCGCTCGCATACGTCTTGGCGATGGCGCGCATCGCGCGCGTTCATTTCGCTTCGCGAGCTGTAGTTCACCGCAATATTGAGCATCAGGCCGGTATTTTGCGCGGTCCCGGCTTGCAGCTCGGCGAGCGCATTGCGCGACGAATCGCGGAAGCGCTTTCCAATCGCCGATGATGCACACGCGAACGTTGTTCCGATTCAACTCGGCTAGTTCGTTCTTCGCAAAGTACACGCAGAGATCGAAAAGAAACGAAATCTTCACTCGCTTCGCGCCGCCAGTTCTCCGTCGAGAATCCGTAGACGGTAACGATCTTCGACACCCAGGTCGCTCGCCGGCGCGCGTCACTTCTCGCAGCGCGAGAATGCCGCGGCGATGGCCTTCGACGCCCGGCAACCCGCGACGCTTCGCCCAGCGCCGGTTGCCGTCCATGATGATGGCGACGTGGCGCGGGATGCGCGTCGGGTCGAGTTCGACCGCGGCTGCGGCAGCTTCGAGCGACATCATGCGGGGAAATCCAGCCGTTCGTACGATTCGTACCCGCACACGAGCTCGATGGCTTCTTCTTCGCCCGTTCGCGCGAGTGGCGTAGCGCGCAGCACGCGCAGCGTGCCGCGGCCGGCCCATGAGCCCACCGGCGCGAGCACTGAAAAAAGCACGCGACGGCCCGCAAGGGCCGCGCGTGCGTCTACTTCAGGCATCAGCGTCAGGTCGCCCGCGTCGTTTGCCATGACGCTAGACTTCCATGATGTCTTTTTCTTTTGCTGCAACCAGCGTGTCGATCTCTTTGACGTAGCGATCGGTGAGCTTTTGCAGCTGATCCTGAGAGCGCTTGCTGTCGTCTTCGGTGATCTCACCGTTCTTCAGCTGCGTCTTGAGATCGTCGTGGGCTTTGTGGCGCACGTTGCGGACGGCGACTTTGCCGTCTTCTGCTTTCTTTTTGAGCGACCTTGACGAGGTCTTTGCGGCGCTCTTCGTTGAGCGGCGGAATGAGCAGACGAATCGACGTGCCGTCGATGTTGGGCGTCAAGCCCAAATCGCTCTTTTCGATCGCCTTGCGGATATCGCCGACGACGCCCTTGTCCCACGCGGTAATGAGCAGCGTGCGCGCATCGGGCGTTGAAACGCCGGCGACTTGCTTGAGCGGAACGGCTTGACCGTAGGCTTCAACGTGCAGGCGGTCGAGCAGCGCCGGCGTTGCGCGGCCCGGTACGAATCGAAGCGAACTCCGAACGCGTCGCATCGAGGCACTTGCCCATCTTAGATTCAACGTCTTTGAAAAAATCTGCCATGTTTATTGCAAGCCTCCAACCTGTACCGGAGCGCCTGCGCGTCCGACGGTACGTACCGATTTCTTCGCCGAAGACGACGCGGCGGATATTGCCCGGGCGCGCCATGTCGAACACGATGATCGGCAAGCTGTTGTCCATGCAGAGCGCCATCGCCGTCGAGTCCATGACTTCGAGACCGCGCTGCAGCACTTCCATATAATCGAGGCGATCGAAACGCGTCGCCGTCGGATCTTTCTTGGGATCCGCGGTGTAGATGCCGTCCACTTTCGTGGCTTTGAGAATCGCTTCGGCGTTCATTTCGACGGCGCGCAGCGCGGCCGTCGTATCGGTCGTGAAGTACGGATTGCCGGTGCCGGCCGCAAAAATGACGACGCGCCCCTTTTCCAAGTGACGCATCGCACGGCGGCGGATGTACGGCTCGGCGATTTGGTGCATCGCGATGGCCGTCTGCACGCGCGACGGAACGCCCATGCGTTCGAGCGCGTCTTGCAGCGCGAGCGCGTTGATGACGGTCGCGAGCATGCCCATGTAGTCGGCAGTGGCGCGATCCATGCCGGCTTCTTCATGGATTTTGCCGCGCCAGATGTTTCCGCCGCCGACAACGACGGCGACGGAAACACCCGCGCGGCTGACTTCCGCGATTTGCTCGGCCATGGCGCGCGTCGTGTCGACGTCAACGCCGGTATCGGTTCCGGCGAACGCTTCGCCGGAGATCTTCAAAAGAACCCGTTTGAACTTTGGACGATGACTATCGCTAGGTTCCAAGCGCGTTTAGTTTTCTCCGAGAGCGAACTTCGTGAAGCGGCGGACCTTGATGTTTTCGCCGAGCGATCCGACCGCGGCGTTGATAAGATCGTTCACGGACAGCGAGTCGTCCTTCACGAAGGGCTGATCGAGCAGCAGTGCTCTTCGTACCACTTGTTCAGCTTGCCCTCGACGATCTTCTCGGCGACGTCGGCCGGCTTGCCCGGCAGGCACGTTCTTGCGGAATTCCGCCTTGGCCGCCTCGACGACGTCGGCCGGAACGCTGCCGAACGGTCGAGGTACTGCGGCGACATCGCCGCGATGTGCATCGCGATGTCGCGCGCCAGTTCGGCGAACTTCGGGTTGCGTGCAACGAAGTCGGTCTCGCTGTTGACCTCGACGAGCACGCCGATCTTGCCGCCGGCGTGGATGTAGCTGGTCACGAGGCCCTTCGTTCGCGCTGCGTTCGGCCTTCTTCTCGGCTTGCGCCGCGCCGCGCTCGAGCAGCAGCGACTTGGCCTTGGCCGATGTCGCCGCCCGCCTCGATGAGCGCCTTGCGGCAATCCATCATCGGCGCGCTGGTCGCTTCGCGCAGCGCCTTGACTTCGTCGGCTTTGGGTTGATACGTGGTGGACACCAAAAATCTCCAGTTTCGAAATGCGGCGTTTACTAGGCGTTGGCTTCGGCTTCGGCGAGCGTCGTCGGAGCTTCTTCGTAAGACTCGGCGTACGCGGTCTCGGCTTCCATCGAGCTCTCGCCCTCGGTCTTGCCCTCGATGATCGCGTCGGCGATCTTGCTGACCATCAGTTTGACCGCGCGGATCGCGTCGTCGTTGCCCGGAATCGGGTAATCGATCTCGTCGGGATCGCAGTTCGTGTCGATTACGGCGATGATCGGGATGTTGAGCTTCCGGGCTTCGAGGACCGCGATGCGTTCTTTCTTCGGATCGACGATGAAGACGGCGTCCGGCAGGCGGTGCATGTCTTTGATGCCGCCGAGGAAGCGCTCGAGCTTGTTCATCTCGTCCTGGAGCTTCGCGACTTCTTTCTTGGGCAGGCGGTCGAAGTCGCCCTGAGCCTTCATGCCCTCGAGCTCACGGAGGCGCGCGATGCGCTTCTGGATCGTCGAGAAGTTGGTCAGCGTGCCGCCGAGCCAGCGCTGGTTGATGTAGTAACGTACCGGCCCGCTCGGCCTCTTCCTTAACTACGTCTTGCGCTTGCTTCTTGGTGCCGACGAACAGGATGACTTTCTTGTCGCGCGCCATCTGCTTGACGGCGTCGTAGGTCTCGCGCAGCTTCTGCACGGTCAGCGCGAGATCGATGATGTAGATGCCGTTGCGCTCTTGGAAGATGAAGGGCTTCATCTTCGGGTTCCAGCGGCGGGTCTGGTGACCGAAATGGACGCCGGCTTCGAGCAGTTCGCGCATGGTAACGACTGACACAGAGGTACTCCCTTCTGATCCCTAGCCGCGTGCCTTCTTGGCGGTGCGAGCCGTGTCTTGGGGACCATTTTCGCCCGGCATCCGTGCTGGGCGTAGTTAAAAAGCGTTGCGTCAAACGAGCAACTCCGGAAGTATAGCACGCTCCTCAAGGGGCGGTCCACCCTGGCCGAACACCGGAGAGATGCGGTGGCTAGTAACCGGCGGCCTCGGGTTCATCGGCTCGAACTTCATCCGCCTGGCGCTCCGGGAGCGCCCGAACCTCGAGATCGTCAATCTCGATGCGATGACGTACGCCGGCAACCCGGCGAACCTGGCCGACGTCGAAGCACGACTCGCGCTACCGGTTCGTCCACGGCGATATCTGCGACGCTACCGCGGTCGCGCATGCGATCGCCGACGGCGTCGATGCGATCGTCAACTTCGCAGCCGAGACGCACGTCGACCGCTCGATTCTCGATCCCGAAGCGTTTTTGCGCACCGACATCCTCGGCACGCACGTGCTGCTCGAAGCGGTGCGCGCGCACGCGGATCCCGCGCTACCTGCAAGTTTCGACCGACGAAGTCTACGGCGACGTTTCGGAAGGCGAATCGATCGAGACCGACGCGCTTGCGTCCGCGCAGCCCGTATTCGGCCAGTAAGGCCGGCGGCGACCTGCAGGTGCTCGCGTACTGGACGACGTTCAAGACGCCGGTGCTGATTACGCGCGGCAGCAATACGTACGGCCCGTATCAATATCCGGAAAAACTCATTCCGCTGTTCGTCACGAATCTGCTCGACGACCAGACGGTGCCGCGTTTACGGCGACGGCCTGCAGATTCGCGATTGGCTACACGTCGAAGATCACGCGCGCGGCATCATGCACGTGCTCGAGCACGGCGAACTCGGCAACATCTACAACATCGGCGGCGGCAATCCGCGCACGAACATCGAGATCACGCAACTGCTCGTCGAAGGTTGCGGCCGTTCGATGGATACGCACGTGCGCCACGTCGCCGACCGTCCCGGCCACGATCGCCGCTACGCAGTCGACACGACGAAAGCGCGCGCGCTCGGCTGGGCGCCGCGCATGAATTTCGACGAAGGCCTGCGCGCTACGATCGACTGGTATCGCGCGAACGAAGCATGGTGGCGTCCGTTCAAGTCCGGCGAATTTCTCGACTACTACAAGCGCCAGTACGCGCATCGCTAATCCGCGACAAACTCAACGAGTAGGGTATTGAAATGAAGGGCGTTATTCTCGCCGGCGGTCTCGGATCGCGTCTGCGGCCGCTGACGAAGGTCACCAACAAGCATCTGCTGCCGATCTACGACAAGCCGATGATCTACTATCCGATCGAGACGCTCGTGCGACGCGGGCATCAAGGACATCATGATCGTCACCGGCGGCAACTCCGCCGGCGACTTTCTTGCGCCTGCTCGGCAACGGCAAAGAATTCGGCCTGAAAGACATCTATTACACGTACCAGGAGGGCGAAGGCGGCATCGCCGACGCGCTCAGGCTCTGCGAGCACTTCGCCGACGGCCAGCGCATCGCGTCATCCTCGGCGACAACATCATCCAGGACGACATCTCGCCGTACGTTCGCAAGTTCGAAGAGCAGGACTCCGGCGCGCGCATTCTGCTCAAGGAAGTCGACGATCCGGAGCGCTTCGGCGTGCCCCGAGCTCGACGGCGACCGCATCGTGCGCATCGAAGAGAAGCCGACAACAGCCGAAGATCGAACTACGCCGTCACCGGCATCTACATGTACGACCGCCGCGTCTTCGACTTCTGCAAACGTCTGAAGCCTTCGGCCCGCGGCGAACTCGAAATCACCGACGTCAACAACGCCTACATCCAGGAAGGCGACTTGTATCTACGACGTCCTCGACGGCTGGTGGACCGACGCCGGCCAGTTCGAATCGCTCTACCGCGCCACTCAGCTCGTGGCGCAGCAACGCCAGCTCGCGCCGGCATAAAAACGTGTCTTCGTTACCGGCTGAACGGACCGTCGTCGTCGTTCAGCCGTCGTATCTTCCCTGGCGTGGCTACTTCGATCTCATCCGCCGTGCGGACACGTTCGTTTTCTACGACGACGTCCAATACGATAAGCATGGCTGGCGCAACCGCAATCAAATAAAAGCTGCAACCGGGCTGCAATGGATAACGGTGCCGACGCATGCGCGAGGCAACGTTCAGGACCATCTGCCGATCGATTCGATAGAGATCGACAACCGGAGCAACTGGCGCCGCAAGCACTTGGAAGCCATCCGGCACGCGTACCGACGCGCACCGCATTTTGAGTCGACGTTTGCGTTGCTTGCGGATGGCCTATCAAACGAATGCCACCGCCTCGCAGACTTCACGATCGCGCTTACCGTTCGCATCGCCGAATCAATGGGACTCAAACCCGCGTTCGTGCGCTCTTCGAATTTGCACGTCTCCGGCTCCAAAAGCGAGCGGCTGATCGAGACGCTCCGGCAGGTCGGAGCTACGCGGTACGTCAGCGGACCTTCCGCGCGCGCCTATATCGAACCCCATCGCTTCGTCGAGGCCGGTATCGCGCTTGAGTATATCGACTACTCTTACGCCGCGTATCCGCAGCTTCACGGAGACTTCGCGCCGTTCGTCTCGATCGTCGATCTGTTGATGATGACCGGCCGGGAAGCAGCTAATTACCTCGTCCCCATCGGGAGCGGGCATGCAAGTACCATTTAACCGGCCCCACGCCACCGGAAAAGAGCTGGAATATATTTCCGAAGCGGTCGCTCAAGCGCATACCTCGGGAGATGGCCCCTTCACGAAACGGATTCACAAATGGCTCATGGAGCGCACCGGATCTTCCGCGGCTCTTCTGACGCACTCATGCACGGCTGCGCTTGAAATGATGGCCTTGCTGCTGGACATCGGTCCCGGCGACGAAGTCATCATGCCGTCCTATACCTTTGTGTCGACCGCCAATGCATTCGTGCTTCGCGGCGCGACGCCGGTCTTCGTCGACATTCGCCAAGACACTCTCAACATCGACGAAACGCTCGTTGAGGCTGCCATTACGCCGCAAACGAAAGCCATCGTTGCGGTACATTACGCGGGTGTTCCCTGCGAGATGACTGCGCTGCAGGCAATCGCCGATCGTCACGGCATCGCGCTCGTTGAAGACGCGGCGCAGGCCGTCGGTTCGCGCTATGGCGGACGGGAATTGGGTTCGATCGGCGCTCTCGGCGCGCTAAGCTTTCACGAAACGAAAAATTTGATCTCGGGTGAAGGCGGCGCACTGCTGGTAAATGCCCCCGAGTACGTCGAGCGCGCCGAAATCATTCGAGAAAAAGGAACGGACCGCTCGAAGTTCATCCGCGGTCAGGTCGACAAGTATACATGGGTCGATGCCGGGTCCTCGTATTTGCCAAGCGACCTTGTAGCTGCGTTTCTGTGGGCGCAGCTTGAAAACGCTGACACCTTGATTGCCGACCGTCTTCGCAGCTGGCATAGCTACAACGACCGGCTCGCAAGCCTGGAGTCCGAAGGCGTAATCCGGCGGCCCATCATCCCGGCGAACGTGGAACACAACGGCCACATCTACTACGTCTTGTTCGAAGACAACGCGACGCGAGACCGCGCGCTTCAGGAACTCCGCACCCGCGGTGTGAGCGCACTGTTCCACTACATACCGCTCCATTCGTCGCCGGCAGGCCTCCGGTATGGGCGGGTGTCCGGATCGATGGCGCGCACTGATTCCCTCAGCGGCAGGCTTGCCCGGCTACCGATTTTTCCGCAGATGGGCGAGGCGGCGATCGAAGCGGTTTGTACTACGCTCGCCGACGTGGCGCGCTCGCTAAACTCCATCACAGCATAGCCCGAAATGCACGCCTTAACCTATTGCGGCGGGTTGCCGAAACCCTAAGGGACCCCAAAGGAGACGCTCCCCAATCATGACGCAGCAAGCCAGCGAGCTAGTCGATTCGCGCACGATCCAGGCCAACATCGAGGTTCACTCGCGCATGGCCGGCACGTACGATACGAACGAACCGCATTTTCGACCGGAAAACCGCGCGAAGGTGCGTGAGGTAATTCAAGCCTTGGCGAAGCGGGCCGGTGGTGGCCGCCTTCTCGACGTCGGCTGCGGAACGGGTTTCGTCATTTCGCTTGCGCACGATCAATTCGAACGCATCGACGGAATCGACGTTACGCGCGCCATGCTGGATCGCGTGGACGTCTCTTCGGGCAACGTTCACTTGCATGAGGGTGTGGCCGAAAGCATGCCGTTCGAAGACGGTACGTTCGACATGGCGTCATCGTACGCGTTTATGCATCACGTCCAGGACCACCGGGCAATCCTCAAGGAAGTCCATCGCGTTCTTCGCCCCGGCGGCCTCTTCTACATCGACCTCGAGCCCAACAAGCTTTTCTGGGAACAGATGGTAAAACTCGAGGAACGGGGCGGGGCGTACAGCGATATCGTTACTCGCGAAATTGATTCCGTGCTGCACACCGACGAGAGCGTCGAGGACGAGTTCGGCATCCCAAGCCAAACGTTTTTAGATGCTGAGCCGATCAAATCGGTTCTCGGCGGATTCGACCCGTACGCGTTTGCCGACGACGCTAAAACTGCAGGCTTCTCGTCGTGTGAAGTAACGCTCGACTGGTATCTTGGACAGGGCGCCATTCTGCACGGACAATCGGAGCAAGACATGCGCACGATCGACGCATATCTGCGCCGGGCGCTTCCGTTGACGGCGCACTTATATAAATACATCCGCTTCGTATGCGTGAAATAAACGTCGCCGAAAGCGACGTTGCCGCCGGCGTTGCGGAAATAGAGAAGCTCGGCTTTACTGTAGCCCGTAACGTCATAGGGGCCGAAGAGATTGCCTCATTGAAAGAGGCTCTCCAGCGCGCCATCGACGAGGATTTGGAAGTTCGCGGCTACCAGGATCGCGGCGCATATATGGTCATGAACCTCATGACGCGCGGACCGGCGTTCGTGGATCTTTTGGAAAATCAGGTTCTCCACGCGTACTTGACGCCGATCCTCGGCGACACGTGCATCGTTTATGCATACACGTCCTCGAGCATGCCTCCGCGCGGGACGAATTACTCCAACCGCATCCACGTCGATTCTCCGCGCCATATTCCCGGCTACGTGACGAACGTCGGCATCACGCTTGCGCTGGATGATTTCACGAGCGAGAACGGCGCCACATTTCAAATGCCCGGCTCCTTTGCGCGTCCGCACGAGCCCTCACGCGAAGAGTTCGAGCGTGAAGCGCTCCGCCTTTATCCTAAAGCGGGCGACGCCATCATCTTCAACGCACGTACGTGGCACCGCGGCGGCGATAATCTTACCGGCGCCTGGCGACATGCCGTGACGATGAACGTATGCCGCTCGTACATGCGACAACAATTCGACTTTCCGCGCCTGGTTGACGATCGTTGTTTGTCGAGGTTGGGCGAAGCCGGACGCCGTTTTCTTGGATTCAACGTCCGCATGCCGGTTTCGCTTGACGAATACTACTTGCCGGAAGACCGTCGGCCTTACAAACCCAATCAGGGCTGAAATCCGCTAAGATCCTATCCGGGCCGCGCGATACGAGCCATGCGTAGCAAGTTCGTAAACCGGCCGGCTCGACAGGCTTCTTCGACAAGCGTCGCTTCCACATGGAAGCCGGCCGCTTCAAACGCCCGCTTCGACGATTGATTCGCTTCATGAACGTACGCGTAGAGCTTATGCAGACCCAGTTCGTGAAACCCGTACTCGGAAATCAGCTCGATCGCCTCGCGCCCGATACCTTGTCCACGGTATCGCGCGTCGCCGACGAATAGACGCACTTCTGCGCGTTTGTGCCTAGAATGGATGTCCCACAGCCACACGTTTCCAACGTAGTTCTTCTCGGCCGTCTCCATGGCAAAGCACACGGCACTTCCGTCACCGCGAAAATGACGCTCTATAAAAGCTCTGTGACCTTCGGGCGTAGCGATAACGGCCCTGTCGAGGCCCTCCATGACGTCCGGGCTGTTTATCCAAGCCAGCCACCGTTCGAAATCCGCATCATCTACAGGACGCAGCGCGCAGCTAGCCATGGACGGCAACGCCACGTTGCTGCTCGATCAGAGATACGATATCTGCAGCCAGCCGGTTCGTCGAATCACGTAAGCTGCACTCCGTCACCGCCTTCTCTCTAACGAGTGCGCCGGCGCGCCGGCGCAGTTCTACGTCGGCCAATAGCGCTTGTGCAATGCGAACGTAGCCGGCGGTGTCGCCGGGGTCCGCAAGATCGATCAAGCCACCCAATAGAACGTCGGCAACCGTACTGACGCACACGCCGTTCGCATCGAGGTCCGAGCCGGCGGCCTTTCGCATCGCTACGATGGGAACGCCGGCTTGCATCGCGTCCTGGAGGCTCTGTCCGCCCGGCCATGGGTGGGTGTCGCAATAGAGGTCAAGGCTCTTGACGAGACGAGCCGCGTCGCTTTGCCTGCGCCCCAAATAACGAACGCGTTCGCCTACTCCCGCGCCTCTAAAACGTTCCAAGATCGAGTCGATTTGCTGGAGATTATCCGGACCCGCCAAAAGCAGCCACGTCCGCGAATCGCTTCGCAAAATCTGTGAGAGCGATTGCACGTACGTATCCGAGATGCACTTCTCCATCCGGCCGAAGGTGCCGAGTACAACTGTTTCTTCAGGCAGTCCGAGTTCCGCGCGAGTAAACGGCGTTGCGGCATCGATCTCGTCGGCCAGCGCGATAGCAGCACCGTAAAAACGCGAAATGCCGGGCCACCGCGTTTCCTGCTCTTGGCTTGGCGTTAGATTCTGCGCCATAATGTCGAACGAGCCGGCCTGCGGCTCGAATCCCTTATTCCCCCATACTTGCACGGGGGCGATGCGGACCGCCGCCATGAGCTGCGCGAAGAGGTCCATTCCCGAAGCCTCGTACATGGCGGCATCAGCGGGACGACGCGCAAAGTAATCGATAACCCAGGCAATCCGTTGACGGCACGTTCCAAGCGGTACGGTGGTGAAAGGAATGCCGGCAGCTTGCGCTTTTCGCAGCATTGCCGTTCCTGCGCTCTGACCGAGTTCCGTGGAAACGATCTCGACGTCGAACCCGGCGTTCTTCAGTGCCAACGTACGCTTAAGCGTCACGATGCTGGGCGCGTCCTCATCTTGCAATGCAGAAGAAACGACGACGAGCCGGTAGGGAGCGCGTCTCGTTTCTGCATCGAACGCGGGGCGGACAAAATGATTTGCAAGCGATTGAATTGCCGCGCCGATCTCTGCGTCGTACGTGAATCGCATAGCTCGCCGAGACCGCGGATCCCGTCGCTGCCCGGCGGCAATGGCGCGCGAGACCGTGGCCTGCAGCAAATCCATCGCTCTATCGACGAGACCGCCGTGGGCAGCTTGGACTCCAAGCCCTTTTAGCGTTGCAATGTACGGTTCGTCGACATCCGAGATCTGCGCGAGTCGCTCGACCGCGTTCAATGCCGCCTGATCGGAATACGCCTGCGCTTCGGCCAGGCGCGCGCAGCTCTCTAGTGCCTGCCGGATCTTCGTTCTTGCAATTGCCGCCTGCGCGAGCAGTTTCGCACCGGCGTCCGTGCCGTGCAGTTCCGCCGCAACATCGCCTTCTTCTACGTCGAGGCAATCACGGACCGCGTAGCGCAATTCTTCGGGCGTCATGTGCTACGGCTGCGCGAGAGGTGCGAGCGTGGTGCCCAACGTTGCTTCGAGTTCCGCAATCCGCGCTTGCGAGGCTTGCAGCATAGCGTGGAGCTGCTGTGCCTGCGCGTCGGTGGTTCGCTTTGCATGCGACAACACAACCTGCGTGAAGCCGCGCGAGATATTGAACACCTCCGCTAAGCTCTTGGCCGACGCCTTATCACGCCGCAACAGCGCTTCGTACATCGGATGCGTGAACGGCAGCTGATAAGAAGCTTGAGCCGTGACGTGGTGTCGCAGATCCTTAGAAACGACGCCGTTCACGATCGCCTCGATCTCTTGCGGCGATAGTTTGCAAGGAATGCCCAGCTCGGCGAGCATGTACTGCGCCTGCTCAACCGGCGATTCCATCCACGTGCGATACTCGACGAGCGCGTGAATGTTCCCGTTCGAATGCAGCAGAGCATCGGCATTATGCTCGAGCCACATCACTTCGGCATGCATCGGCTCGATTTGCTCGCGCGCGAATAATGACTTCGCGACGTCGCTCGGATGGCGTGTAACGAGCACGTACCGTGCGTCGAGGCCGAGTTCTTCGAAGATTTCTTTCCACACCGGCAGCAGCCGGGCCGTCCGAGGATCTTTGAATCCCCAAAGACCGCCGTGTCGTTCCATTTCGCGGCGAACGATTTCCGCGAGTGCGCGCTTGTGCGATTGAACCGACGGCGAATGCCACCAGTTACGCGGAAATGGCACAACGAGGCTGCTGGTCGACCACAGCATGCCCATGGTTTCCAAGATCGCGTCCTGAAGCCGCGAGATCTCCTTTGATTCGAAGTACCCTTTTGCGTTGTCCTGAGTTGGTTCCATCAGGTCGTCGCTCAAAGGAACGCCGAAAGCGTTTAGGAGATTGGTCGTGACGGACGTTCCCGAACGATGCATTCCGAGAACGACGATGATTTGCGGCCTGCTCACTCATGAGTTATCGGTTCATTTGCACATCGGCTCCAGGCTGCGGGAGGGCACGTGGCGGAGCGCCGGAAGTCCCCCGGGATGTCGCCACAAACCGAAGACCAAGCAACCCTGGCCGACGCAGTCGAGACGCTGATCGCCGAAGATCAAGTAAAGTTCGGCTTCGGTGAGAGCGCGCTGATCCGCGCGCGTAGAGTCTTAGCGGAGCGCGGCGCTCACGACCGGCTTTTCCCCGAACTGGAAGCCGCTATTGGCGTCCCGCTTTCCACGCCGCAACGATTTCTCGAAGTAGGCTGCGGCACTGCGACGTTTCTCTACTCGATGCTGGAGCGCGGCCACGATGCGTATGGAATCGACAATAGCGAGCGCCGGCTTGCGGTTGCGCACGCGAAAATCCCCGTCTACGGCTATCCCGCCGAATGGCAGCAGAGAATTCGTTCGGGCGACGCTTCGAAGCTCGACTTCGATAGCAACTTCTTCGACATCGTGATGGGGCACCAGTTTATCGAACACGTCTCCGACGTGGGTTCCGTCTTATACGAACTGGCGCGAGTGACGAAGCCGGGCGGGGCAATCGTACTCTGGGCTCCCGACTACCGCGGCCCGTTCGAGGCGCACTACGAAATGCCATGGCCGCCCTTCGCGTCCCGCCCCGTTGCGGAACTATGGCTCGAATGTTTCGAACGTCCTACCGGCGGCATCGGAGAATTCAATTACATCACGCTGCCTCAGATTGCGTCGATTATCCAAGCCTTGAACTGCGAGATTACCGTTGCTCGACTCGATCAGGAGATCGACCTCACGGCGCAGCGCTGGTTCGACGCTTCCACGCCGCAAACGCTGCGCGAAAGCGCGCGGAACATTCAGGCTGCCGGCGCCGGCAACGCGCTTCCACCGCAGTTGCTTCGTGCGACGAGCTTCGCGATTACCGCGCGAAAGCGTTAAGAACTAAAGCGCCATCTTTGCACCGACGGTGCAGAGAATGACGGCCAAACCGATGCGGAAGGCGCGTTCCGGCAGACGGCGCGCGAGCGGCGTGCCGACCAGCACGCCGGGAATCGAGCCCGCGAGCAGCAGCATCGCGAGACGCACGTTGACGTCGCCAAGTCTTCCAATGCCCCAGAATCGCCGGCATGAGCAATACGACGGCAAAAGCCACGTCCGTGCCGACGAGACGCCGCAGTTGCGCCGTCGAGAGCACCAGCAGCAAGCAACGGGAGCGTCAACGAGCCGCTGCCGATCGACGTAATGCTCACGAGCGTTCCGACAACGAAGCCAATGAGTCGCGAGCGGCAGGCGCGGCAATGGCCGCGAATCGGCCGTCGCCGTTGGGCTTTGATCGTGCGCGTGAACGCGACCGCGCCGGCCGAAACGACCAGCGCGATGCCGAGCGCGACGCGCAACGCATGATCGACGGCATCCAGCGGGAGATGCGCGTGCAGCCAACCCGTAATCAGCGACGCCGACGAATCGCGCCCGGTACACCGTCCAAGCGAAAGAAAAGCAACGCGCTGTAGTCGACGGTGCGCGCGCGAACGTGCGTCAGAAACGCAACGATTTTCGTGCCGAGACTGAAGAGCAGATCGGAGCCGATCGCCGTGCTCGCGTTGTAGCCCGAGAATCAAGCACGATCAGCGGCGTCGTCAACGAACCGGCGCCGACGCCGGAGTACGAAATGCATAGCGCCGACGATGAAGCCGATAAGGACGATTTTCACGCGCGAACGGCTGCCGGTTCCATGACGCGGTCTTCGATGAACTCGAGCAGATCGCGCAGCCGATTCCTCGACTGCTTGCGAGGCCGTATTCGACGACGAAGATCCGGGCGTTCGGGCATTTCGTACGGCGACGAGACGCCGGTGAAGTGCGCAAGCTCGCCGCGCCGCGCGCGTTGATAGTGGCCCTTCACGTCGCGCCGTTCAGCCGTCGCCAGATCGCACGACACGTAGATTTCGTAGAAGCCGTTCGGGTACGCGGCGCGCGCGAGTTCGCGATCCGCGGCGAACGGCGAAATCAACGCGCAAATCACGACGAAGCCGGCATCGGCGAAGACGCCGGCCACGGCGGCCGTGCGTCGCACGTTTTCGGCGCGATCTTCATCGGTGAAGCCGAGATCGACGTTGAGCGTCGTACGCAGCGTATCGCCGTCGAGGACGTAGACGTTACGGCCGCGCTCGAAGAGCATCCGCTGCGTCGCCATCGCGAGCGTCGATTTGCCGGCGCTCGGCAGTCCCGTCAGCCAGAAGACTCCGCCGGTGTGACCGTTGCGCCGTGCGCGCTCCGCGCGTCGACCGACGACGTCATCGCAACGACGTTCGTGGCGCCTTCGCCGCGGGCGCGTCCAACGACCGCATCGATCTTGACCGCCCGCGACGATTGCGCCGTTACGCACGAGAATGAACCGCGCGATGCTCGATCCGTCGAGCGCTGACGTCGGCCGCGACAAGTTCGCGCGAGACGAGCGTAACGACGGCGACGTCACCGCTGCTCAGCGTATCGCCCGGACGCGCTTCGATCGTTTCCGGATCGATGACTTCATCGATGCGTTGAATCGTCACCGGGAATCTCGCGCGTGCCAAGTCGCAGACGCAGCGTTTCGCCGGCGCGCGACCGGATCCGCGCCGAGCCAGACGATACGCGTCTGCAGCACGTGCCCGAGTTCGGGTGCATCGATCGCGCGGCTTGCCGACGGCGCCGCGATCGACGAACACGCGAGCATCGAGTTCGACGGCGACCGCCGAGCCGGCAATAGGCCGTTCGACTTCGTCGCGGCCACTGCACGATGCGCGTACACGCGTGCGCCGGTTTGCAGCGGCCAAAACGTCATGTGCTCGCCGCACGTCGAAGCGCTCCGCTTTCGACGCGCCCGACAATGAGACGCGTACCTTCGCGGCGGTAGACGTCTTGCACGAGAAAGCGCAGCGGTCCGTCGGCTGTCTGTTCGCGTCGCTCTAAGCGCTTAAGGCCTGCGAGCAACGTCGGGCCGTTCCACCATGACGTCAACGAGCCGCTGTTGACGATGTTGTCGCCGGTGCGCGCGGCAACCGGAACGATTTCGTGCGGCAACGATATCGAGCTGACGCGAGAAATTCGCGCACTTCTTTCTGCGCGTCGCTCGAACTGCGGCGTGCGGATCGTCTGCCAGATCGAGCTTGTTGATCGCCACGAGGATGTCGCGAAAGCCAAGCCACTGCAAGAACAGCGCTTGCCGCGCGTTTGCGGCGTGATGCCCTCGTCGGCCGCCACGACCATCACCGGCGCGTCAACTTCCGATGCACCGCTCAGAAGGTTGCGAATCAGCTCGCGATGTCCGGGAGCATCGACGAACACGAAATCGGCGTCGCGCGTGCGCACCCACACGCGCGAAACGTCGAGCGTAATCGCTTGATCGCGTTCGACCTGAAACGCATCGAGCAAAAACGAATACTCGATCGGAACGCCGCGCTTGCGAGCTCGACGATTCGAGTTCTCGCAAGCTTCTCCGGCGTGACTTGGCCGACGATCGACCAGCAGGCGGCCGAGAATCGTGGATTTGCCGGCGTCGACGTCGCCGACCATTACGATGCGTAGCTGTTTCACATGTACCCCGACGTGCGCAGACGCTCGAAGGCGTCTTCGGTTTCGCTGTCCATCGCGCGTCCGGCGCGTTCGGGCTGACGCGTCACTTCCAACTCGGCGATGATTTTCTCGACGGTGTCGGCGTCGCTATCGATCGGGAACGTGATGTTGCTCTCACCGAGCGAACGGTACCGTTTGCCGTTCTTCGCTAGATAGAGCGGAACGTACGGAATGTTCTCGCGCAGCGTGTAACGCCAGATGTCGAGTTCCGTCCAGTGCAGCAACGGATGGATGCGCACGTGCGCGCCGTCCGGAATGTCGTACGGATAGTAATCCCACAGTTCCGGCGGCTGCGATGCGCGGATCCCACGAGCCGTCGGCGTTGCGCGGGCTGAAGATGCGTTCTTTCGCGCGAATCGCTTGTTCGTCGCGGCGAATGCCGAGGATGATCCCGCGATAGCTTTCTCGCGCAAGCAACGCGCGCAATCCGGCGGTTTTGCGCGCGGCATGACGCGCGGCCGGCGGCAGCGTTTGATCGACGGTATGCTCGGGCGGGCAGAGCTCGTTTGCGACCGGGCAACTTCCACTCGCGAACGAGCCGATCCCGAAACGCGTAGACTTCGTCGAACTCCATGCCCGTATCGAGCAGCACGACCGGAAACGGCACTTCACCGAGAAAGGCCTTGCGCACCATCCAGAGCAATGCCGTGGAATCTTTGCCGATCGACCACAGCATCGCGAGCGGCGTGACGCACGAAAAGGCTTCGCGCAGGATGAAGATCGTGCGGGCTTCGAGTTCGTCCAGGTACGAGAACGACGAGGATGACATGCGTTTAATGAATCGGCAAGGCGCGCCGATAGCTTAGGAATCGGGTCTTTAATGCGCATGTCGAGCCGGACGGTTCTGATCGATTTACACATGCACACGACCTTCTCCGACGGTGTTTGGAGCAAGGACCGTTTACTATCGGAAATAAGCGACCGAGAGCTCGATTTCTTTTCGATTTCGGACCACGACGGGATTGACGCTTATCCGCTGGACGGGCCGCCGGCGGCCCGTTGCATACCGGCCCTGGAAGTCGATTCGCACCATGGCGGCCATACGGTCCATCTGCTGGCGTACGGCGTCACCGGCCCCTCGTCGCCTCTTCTAACGGCCCTGCGCGAGCAGCGGGAAGCCCGGAAAGCCCGAATGGCGGCGATGGTCGAAGCCATGCAGATTCGCGGCGCCGATGTCTGTCTAGCCGACGTGGAGGCGCAGGCCGCCGGCGCGGCGAGCCTTGGGCGGCCGCATCTCGCGCGAGCGCTTATGGTCAAAGGCATCGTGGCAAGCGTCCAAGAGGCCTTCGACCGCTATCTGGCCGACGAAGGCGAAGCTTACGTCGCGCTCGAGCGCCTCACGTCTGCATGCATCATCGAGCTGATCCATCGCTCCGGCGGCGTAGCCGTCGTCGCTCATCCGGTCCGCCTGCGAACCCCTGAAGCGCTCGACGAGCTCTTGGACCTTGGTGCCGACGGCATCGAGGTCGTGCATCCGACGGCCGACGCCAAAACGGTCGAGACGCTCACCGCCAAAGCCCGCGAACGCGGCCTGCTTATCACCGGAGGAACCGACTTCCACGCACCGGTTTCCGGACGGCCGATCGGCGTGCCGTTCGACCGCATCGAAGTCGAGCGGCTGATGGACGCAATTACCCAGCGAGCGGCACAATGAGCTTTGCAAGCAGTGGTCTAAAGTAGCGATCCAGCCAATGTCGAGGTTTTACAGTTTTTTCGGCCTCGAACGCGATCCGTTTTTAGATACGGCCGATCCTTATTTTTATTGCGAGCTGGGCGCGTTGCGAAAGGCGAAAGAACGCCTTTCGGATTCGGTCGACGCCTCGCGCGGGCTTACGGTCGTTCTCGGTGACACCGGGTACGGGCAAGACCAGCCTCAGCGGCGCGCTCGAGCAAGAGCTGCTGGCCGACGATCGCGTCGTGCTCGGCAAGATTCTCGATCCGACGTTTGCTACCGAGACGGAGTTTCTCATCGCGATCGGCCGCGTGTTCGGGCTTGCGCTCCCGCCGCGTTCGAGTGCGGCGTTGAAGAATGCGCTGAAGAACTTCTTCTTCGAAACGGCCGTCCTCGAAAAACGCACGCTGGTGTTAATCGTCGACGAAGCGCAGAATCTCAGCGACGAAAATCTCGAAGCATTGCGTTTGCTGCTCAACTATCACGTGCCGCAGCGCAAACTGCTGAATATTTTGCTCTTCGGCCAAGACGAATTCGAAACCGCATCAACGACAAGGGCAACTTGGCCGACCGCGTGGACGGCTGGATTCGCCTCGAAGCGCTCGATGAAACGACGTCGCTTGCGGTGCTCGACTACCGCCTTACGCGCGCCGGATTGACGCCGGGCACGCAACTCTTTTCACCCGAAGCGCGCGCGTTGCTCGTCGAGGCTAGCGACGGCATTCCGCGCCGTTTGCTCGATGCTCGCGCATGCCGCGATGCAAGAGGCTGCGGATCGCGCCAGCACGCTCGTGCTGGAAGATCACGTGCGCGCATCGATGCGTGGCGCGCGGCATCGTCGCGAAACCGAGTCAACCCGTCGCGGAATCGACGCCGGCTGAACCGCTAGCCGGCGGTACACCCGCGAACGGTGAACGGCCGCTCGGATTCTTCTCGCGAGCTCTTCGCCCGGCGGGCGTAATGAACATCGATCCGGATTTCGAGATTAGCGCCGACATGCGGCTCATCGAGCTGCAACGGATTTCGCTCGGCCTCGCACCGCCGGAGCTGACGTCGTGGCAGACGCGGCTCGCTCGCCGAACCCGGCGCAATTACGGCCGAGGAAAGCTCGGCCGCCGGCAGGTCGCAGCGCCGTGCTTGGCCGTTCAAGCTTCGGCAACTCCGACAGCCGGCGTCATTCCGGGCGCCGTGGTCACGGTAACGCTCAGCATTGCAAACGAAGGCGCCGCGTCGGCTCGAAAGCGTCGCGGTCATCGGTGTCCCATTCCGGCGGTGCCGGCTATCGTCCCGGTTCGTTCGTCAGGATGGGCGCGCGATGACGAAGAGCTGCCGATCGTCTTCTTCCACGACGGCCTCGATATCGGTGAAATTCCGCCCGGCGGACGCGCAGCACGTTCGTGTGGAAGCTCGGCGTCCGGCTCGGCAACAGCGCCGCTGCTCGTCGCTCCTACGGTTCGCGCGCGGCGGCGCGGCGATCGTCGGCGCTCGAACGCTGAAGATCGAACGGAAGGAGCGAGCATCGCTTGCGGCGTTCGCGACCGAACTCGAACGCGCCGATCCCGCGCTCTACGCGCCGAAGCCGCTCATTCCGGTCGAAATTCCGGCCGACGAGTTGCCGTTCTACGAACTCGACGACGAAGAAACGATCGTCCACGAAGCCGCCGACGCAGCGCTCTCGTCGGCCCGTCCCCAGCCGCTAGCGGAACCGGAAGCGCCGGTCGCCGAAACGCAAGCGCCGGTTGTGGAACCGGAACCGGTGCCCGAGCCGGAGCCGCAACCAGAGCCGGTCGCTACGCCGGTGCGCGAAGCCGTTGTGCTGTACGGACGTTTCGATCGCGCGACCATTGCCTTCTTCGAACGCACGTTCAACGGCTCGAAAGCGCCGACGATCCTGAGCCATTGCATCTTCGGCAGCGCGCTCGCATGCGCGACCGACGCGAAGGGCAACGACACGCTGGGACTCAAGCGCCATCTCGACGCGCAGTCGCAAGTGCTGCATCGGATGCAACTACACGAACGGCTCGGTAAAAAAGAACCGATTGCCGAATATGCGGGCGAATTGGTTGCTGACTGCAGTCGATTCGGACGCTCGCCAATCGAAGACGCCCGCGACGCCGAAAGACGTCGTGTTGCTCGAAACGGAACTTGCGGAACCCACGCTTGCCGTGCTTGCAAAGATCAACGAAGATCGCGAGCGGTGGGATTTCGTTAAAGCCCGCCAGTTGACGCTGGCGCTGCAAGCGCAACGCGTTGCGGGCATAGATCCGGATTCTGCAGCCGGCGCCGCCCTCGAGAACGCGCTGCGAGTCTACGCACAAACGGCGATGACGACGCTTCAAAAACTCTTCGTACGCTTGCGAATCGATCGCACGACCGGCGTGCTCTTCCAAACCGACGCGCAACTCGATGCCGCAGCTCGCGCGGTCGTCACCGCTTTCGGGCAAGCCGTCGGCGAATAGCGTTTTACCGCAAGTTTCTCTTAGCGAATGCTGTCGAGGGCGCTCAGGCCGCGCGGCGTCTCGTGGGAACCGATCGAGCGCGCATAGCCCTTCCAACGAGAAAGTTGGCGAAGGCGCTCGCCGAGCTCTTCGTGCACCGACGTCAGAACTTTTAGACGGTCGTCACGATACGCGTAGATTTCTTGAAGACGCTGAAAAACCGCACCGTCGAAGCGCTCGTCGCGATACGGCGCAGCTTCAGCCATCGCTTCTTCTAAAGCGTGCGTTACACGGCGCGAATCGGCAATCGCGCGGTCCATGCGCGCCCAGTCTTGTGCGTTCAAACCGGCATCGAGTTCCTCGCAAAGCGAGGAAAGCGCATTTATTTCGCGGGCGACAGCGTCCAGTGCGTCGCGCCCCGCATTAACCGACTGCGGCAAACGTGGATCCGCCCGCGCCGGCGGCCTGCGCTCTCATTTGCGCGTTTTTCATCGTTTTGAACTGCGCGACGGCCTTATTCCAGGTCTCGCGATAATCTTTGAAGTCGGGAAGCAGGCGCTCTACGCGCGTCGCGTCTTTCTGCATGTTCGCCATGACCAGCTCGTGATGCCAGAACTCGTAAACGCGAAACAGATTCACGGCCAAGTCGCCGCCGATCTCCATGTCGAGCGAACCCATCAGCAACGCACACGCACGTTGCGCGCGCAGTAGAGCTTTGTGGATGCCCGTGATGTCGTCGCGATCGTACACCAGCTTCTCGTGAGCCTGCTGCGCCGCAATAATGAGTACATCGAAGATCTTGACGATAAGATCTTCTTTCGAAGCGGTCGCGATCGAAGTCTCGAGGTACTTCTGCTCAACCGAAGTTTTCATGAACTAATTAACCACCCGATGACTTGAAGAATCCGGCAAGCTGGCCTTGCAGCGCTTGGAGCTGCGCCATCGTCCCTTCGGTCGAGACGAATTCCTGACGCAGCATGTTGGCCTGCATGTTGGCGTTATCCGTAACCTGTTTGATGCGGCCAGACAACGAGGCGATCGAATCCGTATTCGTATTTTCGAAGCCTTGGATCATCGCGACGCCGCCCACCGGCAACGTTCCTACGAGCCCGCCGCTCAGCAGGGTCGGAAGTCCCGTAACTTGGCCGAGGTACGTTCCTAGCTGATTGGTCAGGCTGTTCGCGCCTTGGAAAATTTGCTGCACTTGTGACGGATTTGCCGCGAGCGCTGCGGTCAACTGCGAAACGTTCAGCGGTTGCAACGTTCCATCCGTACCTTGCAACTGTTGCGTCGTTACGGGATTGCTCGACGAGAGGCTGGATGAGTTTTGTCCGCTATTGCTCGCAGTTTGCAGCACGGTGAACGTACTGCTGAGCTGCAGGCCGATCGACGCCAGCGATCCATACTGCTGCGTCGGATTCGTGTACGAAGCCGAATTGAGTTTTTGAGAAGCCCCGAAGAATCCGGAGACGAGATTCGTGAGCTGGTCCTTGACGTCTTTGATGTTCGAATTCGACCACAGAACGCCGCCGCCGACCGCAGCCGACGTCGCGGTGGTGGACGAGCCGGGCGTCGGCGTAATAACCGCCGGCGGCTCCGTCGCGTTGTTGATCTCGGTAATCGCCGTGTTGTAGCTCGAAACGAACGTGTTAAGCGCGGAGATGAGCTTTGAGTTGTCTTGGCCGACGGTGACCGTGTACGGCGAGGTAAAACCGTAGATGTTTAGCTGAACGCCGGGAATCGCGTTCGTCACTTGGTTCGAATTGCTGTAAACCGTCGAAACCGCACCGGTCGGATTCTGAACCTGGACGGAGGCCTGCGTGCCGACCTGAGACGTCGCTCCGGACGCCGTCGTGAGACCCGCGGCGGTCAAGAAATTGCTCGTGTCGCTCGCTCCGCCGACGACGACGCTTTGCGGTCCGGTTGCATTTGCGGTTAACGAGATTTTATTCGTCGTCGCGTCGTACGTCGCCGTAACGCCGGCGCTGCTAGCATTGATGCGCGCGATGACCGAAGCCGTGTTGTCGCTCGTGGCGCTGACGTTGATCTGTACGCCGTTGATCGTGAAGAATCCCGAGGTAACCGGCGTAACGTAGCCGGCATTCGTTGTGCTGTTGAAGGCCGCAGCTTGGTTGATGCCGCCGATGTTCGATGTGCTCGTTACGTTGCCGCTGCTCGCGGTGTTGTTGATTTGCGCCGTCGAGAGCTTGAACATCGCGAGGAAGTTGCCGCTGTCGCTGGCGCTGCCAAGCGTGACCGGTTTGTTCGTCGACGAGATCGTTACTTGGCCCGAGGCGTTAAGGGCGGCCGTGAACGACGCATCGCCCGTAGCCGCACGAACCTGGGCTTGGATCTTCGCGAGGACGGTTTGAACCGAGTCGACATTTACGTTATACGTAACTTGAACGCCGTTCACGGTGATAGAAGCGTTGCCGCCCGCACCGTTTACCGGGGTAACCGCAAGGTACGATTTGGAAAGCTGGAGATTATCTGACCCGCCGTCGGTGATGCTGTGACCGGCGGCCGGATTGTTCGTAACGGTCGTCGATGTGGCTTGCGTCGAGTTTAGAATACGGTACGTGCCCGAAACGGGCGTCGCTCCGGCGATCGCCGTTGCCGTTGCGGAACTCGAATCGCTCGAGTTTGCGCTGTATGCGGAAAAGATCGACGGATCCGAAAGGCCGCCAAGAGCTTTCTGCACCGACGAGATCATGTTGTTGATCTTGATCAGCTCGGCATTCGCAGCGTTGAGGGTGGTAATCTGCGAATTCAACGAGACGTTCTGCTGAAGCGTCATCGACGTCAGCTTCGTGATGATCGCGTTGTAGTCGATGCCCGACGAGATGCCGGGGAAAGAGATCGGCGGAACGTTGGTTCCGGGAACTGAACTCGACATTTTACTCCTGCCCTATGCGCTCTTGTCGAACGTGACGCCCTGGTGCTGATCGAAGAACTGCGCGAGCCCGATCAAAGCTTCCGAGGGAACTTGCGTGACTTCTTTGCCGGTTTTCGGGTCGGTGAAGACCGTCACGATTTCGTGATCGCTCAGCACGCGATACGAAACGTTCAAATCGCCGGCATCGACGATGCCGGTGGGCGCGAAAAGTTTTGCAATTGCCGGCGTTAGCGTGCTGTCGTGTTGCGCCTGGCCCGCGGGCGCTGCCGGGGCATCAGAAATAGGCGCCGCCGGGGCCGGCGTCGCTGCAGCGATCTCCGGTCCAGTCGCGCCGCTCACCACGATATCGCTTCCTGGGGCGGGAGCCGGTTGAACGTCCATGTGGCTCGATCTCCTTCGAATCCGTCTACTTCTTAAAATCGGCACGGCAGCGGCGGCAATTTAGGCCGGCACGGCGCTGGCATGCTGATAGGCGGATACGACCGCCACGAGGCTGCCGAACGGGTCGCATCGTTCGAGCGTCCGCGCGGCCAGCGTCCCGCCAAGGCGCGGCTGCTGCTCCCAAGCCCGCCGGAAGCCCTTCCGAATCGATTCGAGATCGGCCGGATCGACGATCGCCGCCATTTCGCCCCAGACGTCGTAAGCATAGCCGTCCACCGGCGCCACGACGGCGGATCCGGAAGCCGCACCTCGAGCCAAACGGTGCAGGCCGCGCGCCGACCACGAGACGTCGGCCAGGACCCGCGCCCGGCCGTAGATGCCGGCCAGCTCTTCCTCTGTAAGATCGTCGTCGCGCAACAGCACTACGGAAGGTCCGGCCACCTCGTTGAGATAGCGGTAGAATTCCACGTCCGCTACCGCGCCTAGCACCACGAGGGGCAAGCCTTCGCGCTGCGCGGCCACCGCCGCCGCAAGCTGGTTCATTCGCGGCTCGAGCGGGCCGTGGATCAGCACGAACTCGTCGGGACCGACAAGGTGCGCCGCTTTTTCCGATGGCGCCGCAACCGGCACGATGGCGGGCACCGGAATGGTGGTTCCGCAATACCCGAACCGCGTTTTCAAGAATTCCGCTTCTGTCGCGGACGCCACAACGGCGCACGCCGCGCGTGACATCAGGACGCTGGCTACGTCGTCGTACCAAGGCGTGTCGGTCAGATTCGAGATCTTACGCCTTGCGAAGGCGCTCATGTATTCGTCGAAAGCCGTTCTGTCGTTCGTGCAGCGCGGAATCAGCACCGTCCCGGAACATCCCGAACTCGCTTCCCCTTTACGATCGTCCGCATAGGGCGTTACCACCACCGGAACGCGGGCCGCCTCAGCGTCACGTAACAGTTCGACCATCGAAACGCCGTGACGCAGATCGAACGCGTGGATCAAGTCCGTCTGGGAAACATCGACCCGCGACGCAATCGAAATCTGCGCATCGAATCCCTCGGCGCGCAGACGGCGTTCGAGCGCACGCGCTGCATCGAAATCGGCGTCTTGAAAGCGCATCGCTTCGTCGCGAACGACGAGCCGGATGCGTCCGCCGGAGCCGCCGCCGGCGACAGGCTCCGAGACCACCGGGCTACGTGGAACGATCTTCGACGAGGCGACAGAAAACGTCAATGCGGCCGGTGCATCCTGAGTGTCAAACGACAACATCACGTCGGTCGGAATCGGTTCTGCGAGTTGCACGGCGCGCTCGCCCTCAATCGGCTCGCCGGCGTAAACGGCGTGTTCCGCCGGCATTGCTCCGATTCGTTCGCCCGCATAGAGACCGTACGAAGCATCGCAGTCGATCGATCCTAGCGTCAAGCCTCCGAACCACTTGCGCGCGAGCGCATCGCGTTCGGAATCAAGCGAATCTATGTCGATCCGCTCCGTCGCATTCGAAAGCACAGCCGCAAAGTTTCCGGCATCCGCGCTGCGCAACGCAGCGCGGCGGTTACGGGCAAATCGAAGTGCATATGCGGCCGGCGCAATCGTTTTTAACACGCCGGGATACGGCGCGGCGCCAAGCATCGTTGCCGCCCGCGCTGCATCAAACGTTTGGCGCAGGTGCGGTTCGTCACGGAAGAATCGAATGGCTTCGTCATTGACGAACCGCGCGGTGGCGCCGGCGCGGAGAAACGGCATAACGCGCTCCTCGATCGCTTCCGTGCGCGAGCCCGCGAATCGTTCGTAGACTTGCGGCCACGTCACTGGCGGATTCTCCGGAACCATGAGGGAGACTCCGTCGACACGCAGCATCGGCACGACGAGCCACGAATCCGCCCGTTCGAAAAGCAGATCCATGTACGCTTCATAGCGGAGCGAGTATACCGGCTCAAACCGCGCCGCCACGAGATTCTCCACGTCCATCAGTTCGAGGACGCGCTCCGATTCGTACTTCGGGACGAGATAGGCAAAACGATCGTGCGTTCTCATGCGAGCGCTCCTTCAACTAAACGCCGCAGCGAACTCGGACTCCGGTCGTTGATCCCGGCAACGTCAAATACGACGCGCGCGTCGAGAGCGGAGCGCCACGAATGCAATTCTTGTTCGTCGCTGATCTCCACGTCCGGACTCCGCTCCGGGGCCATCTTCAGTTTTTCGAGCATGCGGATAACCCGCCGCCCAATGACGTCGGCAACCGGCTCACCCGTCGTAGCAATGCACAGCGCGACGTCGGTCCGCCCTTCAAACGCTTGGAGGTAGCGTTTGACGAAGTCGGACGTACCGGTCCACGCTTCTTCGCTGTCCACGCCCACCGCAAAGATCACCTCGGCCGCGCGTTCTGCGTTTGCTTGTGCCGCCGGCGCGTTCGCTGGGGCGCTCGAAGGCAGCGCGAAGTAATGCTTATCTCGATCGAACCCGCGCACGATTGCCTTCCGCGGATCGTATCCGTTCTTGGGATAAGCCGGCGGGTATCCCCATTTCTGCGCAAACTTCTTCCAGTTCGTCTCCATGGTAGCGGCGTAGTCCACTTTATTGGCGACAAAAGACTGGCTTCCGAAGTGATGGATAAAGCAGTCGTCGGCGACATAGATTTCATAACCCGCCGCTCGAATGCGAATGCATAGATCGTCGTCTTCGAAATTGCCCATGCCAAACCGCTCGTCGAATCCGCCGATTTGCTCGATCACGCGACGATCTATGCAAAGGCAAAATCCAATAGCTCTATCCGTTAAAAACCCGCGTTTGGCGAAGCGCCGGGTCCGCTCGCGCGCGTATGCCTGCATGCCTTCGAGATCGTTGTACGAAGCATCGATGACTTCTTGATCGCCCACGATCTTGTTGCTGCGCGGCGCGGTGACGCCGACGCTGGGCATCCGGTCGAATGGATCGAGCAACGCATCGAGCCAATTCTCGGTTACGATCACGTCGTTGTTGAGGACGACGATGCGTTCGCCTTTGGCTATCGCGATGCCGTCGTTGTTACCGCCGCCGAACCCACGGTTCTTCTCGTTGTACACGACGCGTACGTGCGGATCGTCGATCGCGCGCAGCATGCTGAGCGTTTCCGGTCCCGAGCCGTTGTCTACGACGATAACTTCGTACGGCTCGCTCGTGTAACGCGAAATGGATTCGAGCGCCATCTTTGTAAACTGCGGCGCATTCCAGCTGAGCGTCACGATGGACACGAGACCGCGCCCCCGGCGAGGGCGGCGGCCTAACAGCGATTCCACCGCGCTCGGATCGGCGTCCGAAACTTGCCGCAGTGCGATCCCATGCGTTGCGGCGAACGCTTCGTCGCTCGGGGCAGGCGGTAAAGTTGCGATGGCATTCCCGGTGCCGCGCGTGCCGAACCCGTGAGGAACCAATCTCAGCAGCAAGTCCGCCACGGAGCCCTCGATCGTGTCGAACCGTTCCAGAACCATATGCTGAGGGACGTTAAAAAGACTAACGAGCGTGCAACGTCCGTCGCCTGCCAGGGTCGCTACGTTCTCACCCAACGGTAATTCCGGTGCGTACGTCGCCGCGACGGCGGTCGGCGTTGCCGTTACCTGGCGGAGGAGTTCGTCTAGCCAGCCCTTTTCTACGCGGGCCGCGCCGTGCACGAACGCAACGTATTTTAAACCGCGCACCCGCATCGCTTCGCGCGCGCAATCCAACGCATCTTCGCCGGTCGCCCAAAACACTTTATCGACCGGCGCATAGTTGTCGCGCAAGCTTTTCTCAAACGCTTCGCGCCCCTCGGCCGGCTCGCTTCCGTGCACGACGACGTTGGTTGCCGGCGTCGTCATAATTAGCGAGTTCAAACCCAAACGTGAGCTTCGCATGGGGAAGCGAATCAGCTGGCGCTGCAGGTTCATCTCGAGGGCATCAAAGCGAAACGTCCCTCGCCAGCGGCGGTCGAGAAGTTCCGTATTCCAAGCCGACTTTCGGAAACGCTGGATGCCGGATTGCGACTCGAAATGATACAGCACCGCGTCCGCATCATATACGACGCGCAGGCCCTTCGCTCCGATCTTCAGACAGTAGTCGACGTCTTCATAGCCGTTCCAATAGCCCTCGTCGAGACCGCCAAGCTCGTCATAAAGCGCCCGCGGCGTGACGAGACAGGCACCCGTGACGATCTGAACGTCGCGCGACCGCCGTACGTCGGCGTCGTTGAACGGTACCTGCAAATTGTGATGGAACGGCTGAGCGTCCTGGCGTCCGAAGGGATTTCCGATAACGACGACGCCGCCGTGCTGGCAACTCTTGTCCGGATAGAGCAAGCGCGCGCCAACGGCACCGACGTTACCCTCGCGGGCCGTACGAAGCATCGAGGCAAGCCATCCGGGCCACGGCTCGGTGTCGTTGTTCAACAATACCAGAAACTCGCCGCCTGCAACGCGCGCAGCTTGATTGTTTGCGCCCGCGAAACCGAGGTTCTCCTCGTTGCGAATCAACTTGATCCACGGATATGCCTCGAGGACGCGCGCCGTATGATCCGTAGACCCATTGTCGACGACGATTACTTCGCCCGTGCCCGCATCCGCGATCGTTGCAGGCAATGCATCGAGGCAACGCTTCGTTAGATCGGCCTTGTTGAAGAGGGGAATGATGATAGAGTAGTCCACGATCGCTTCTTACTTTCCGAGTGCCGCATCCGCAACGCGCGCTGCGTCTTCGAAGCGGCCGTGACGCAGCAAGAACGTGGCGAAATGTACAGCGCCGACGCCGCGATCTGCATCCATTAGGCGACGCAAGGAGGTTTCGGCCGCATTCAGATCGCCGAGCTTTTCATAGAGACCTGCACGTAGGAGCAGAGCATCGGCATTCGAGGCGTCGCCGGCAAGGATTCGCTCTACCGCAGCGACCGACTCATCGTAGCGCTCGAGACTTTGCAACACCTTCGCGCGAAGCATTTCCGCCGGAGCGAAGACCGGCGTGCCGGGCGACTTCACGTACTGCAGATGCTCCAGTGCGCGTTCGCCGGCACCAAGTGCGGCCGCTGCAACGGCGGCATTGTAACGCAGGTGCTCGTTCTCGGGATCGAGTTCGCAACCGCGCTCAGCCAACGCGAGACCCGTCGTAAAATCTTCCGCGACGTTCGCGTGATACGAGCGCCGCAGGAATTGCGCCGCCGTCGCGGGCTCGACTTCCGCTTCACGCTGCATGAGTAGCGCCAACGCGCCTTCGTTGCCGCGCTCGCGGTACAGCGCTTCCAGCCAATTCAGGATTTCAGCGTTCCCGGCATCCCGTGCGGCGCCGAGTTCGAGATACGGCAACGGATCGCGTTGGAGCGATACGGCAATTTGCGCAGCCGCATGTAACAACGGTAGTGCGGTCTCATTGTCGAGCGTCGCGTGCACCTCATCGATAACGCCGACGGCATCGGATCCGCGGCTCTGCCTGAGCAAGAAGTTGACGTAATCCACCGTGCCGGCCGCATCCCGGAAGTCCTCGTAGACCCCACGGAACAGCTCGAAGGCTTCTGTCGTCCTTCCACTACGCTCCAAGGCACGCGCCAAATTCAAACGCAGCGGCTGAACTTTCGGCGCATTCTTAAGGCCCTTGCGGAACCACTCGATTGCCGAAGCGTCATCTCGCCTTGCGCTACGTAGCTCGAGCCGATTTCCGAATGCGCCTTCCAAATGGAGACTTGATCGTCGACTACGAACTGTTGCGCGACGTATTTGCCGTCGTCGATGGCATCCTCGAAAGCCGCCCGCGCTTCGTCGAAGCGCTTTTGCGCGACGAGCGGTTTTGCCCAGTTGAAAATGCGCGTTTGCGTAATGCGGAGAGAACTCCAGCGCACCCCGCGCAATTTCTTCGCCTTTAACCGGATTCGCCGAGTTTATCGCAGTAGATTTCGGCAAGAATCGCGTAACCGTTCGCAATGAAACCGCGCGGCGCTTTGCCGTTGAGCATCGCGCATCTTCTCGAACGCGTCGCGCGCGTTCTTCGAAGTCGTGCATCATAAAGGCCGTCGAGCCGACGTTGAACCAGGCGAACGGATCCGTCGGATCGGCATCCGCAGCGGCGCGCACGATTTCGAAATTGCGCTTTGCTTTATCGCGGGACTCGACGACTTCTTTCAAGTATCCGTGATGGACGATCGCAATCGGCGCCACCGACGGCACTAATGCCGTTCGGTGCCGTTGTCCAAGGACACGAACTCGTGAATCATCCCGCGAAAGCGGATGCGCTCGTTGTTCGGAAAGATTCGCACGAGCGCGTGCGACATGTCGCCGGTTCCCCGGTAGTCGTCGGATTTGTTGTAGCAGCGAATCCATACGCCCGTCATGAAACGCGGGTGCGGTTTTCAGCATCTGCAAGGCCGCTTTCGAATCCGGCGTAAGCTCTTCGTCCGCGTCGAGCATAATGATCCAACGGCGCGTCGCCAGCTAGAGCGCTTCATTGCGTGCCCAGGCGAAATCGTTACGCCATTCACGCTCGACGACTTGCGCGCCGAACGCCTTGGCAATCTCGATCGTACGGTCGGTGGAACCGGTGTCGACGATGCAGATCTCGTCGACGACTGTCGGCGATGCTGCGCAGACATTGCTCCAAGAAAGCGCTCTTCGTTCTTGACGATCATGCACAAACTCAAGCCGGCCGGCTTTTGAGCGTAGCCGGCGGGCGGCGCCGGAAGGTCGAAGGGCCGCTGCGCGCGGAAGCGGCTGCGCGCTTCGACGAGACTCGAATAGGCATCGTTCCTGTTTTCGGCACCCGGCGAAGCCACCGTTAGAAAAAGAAAAGGGAGCCCGCCGGAGCGGGCTCCCTTTTGCGATTGCTCGCTTGCTTGGAAGCTTCCGATTAACGGAAGAGTCCGAGCACCGTTTGCGCGTTCGAGTTCGACTGCGCCAGGACCGAGGTGCCGACTTGGACCAGGATCTGGAGCTTCGTGAACTCGGTCGTCGCTGCGCCGACGTTGAGGTCGCGGATCGACGATTCCGAGGCCTGCAGGTTGACGGCCGCAATGTTGTCGTTGTTCGCGTCTTCGTTGAGGCGAACGATGACGGCGCCGAGTTGCGCCTGCTGGTTGAGCAGGCGCTCGAGAGCGTTGTCGATCTGACCGATCGCGTCTTCCGCACCGAGCGACGGATTGTTCGACGCCGAGAGCGCAAGGTTGATGTTCGAGATACGCAGCGTCTGCGTATTCGTCGCCTGGATGCCGACCTGGATGACGTCGCCTTCGTCGGCGCCCGACTGGAAGTTGAACGCCGGGTTGTTCGGGTTCGTCAGAGCAGCCACGTTCTGGCTGATCTTGATGTACGCCGTCGTGCCGACGTCGGCCGTCGTGAACGCGCCGAGCGTGATCGCTGACGTTGTCGAACGCGTTCGCGACGGTCGCCGAGCCGGCATTGCCGTGCGCCGGCCGAAGAGCGTGCTCGAGACCGCAGACCTTACCGGTCGCGCTGTCGACGAACGTTTCTTGAACGGCGATCGAAACGCCGGTGTTGATGACTTGCAGTTCGATCGTGCCGTCGGTCGTGCCGCCGTTCCGCCGAGCCGCGTGCCTGCGACTGCCGCCGACCGAGGTCGTCTGGAAGTTCGCGCTGTCGGCGGTAACGCGTTGCCGCGAGGAAGCCGTAGTTGATGCCGTTGGTCGTCGCGACGCTGCCGTTGGTCGCGAGCGCCGTGTTCGCCGTGACGTTCAAGAACGCATTGTTGCGCGCCTGGAAGCCGGCAGTGGCTGCCGTCGAGCAGCGCCTGACCGTTGAAGTTCGTGTTCTGCGAGATGCGGTTGACTTCGAGCAGGAGCTGCGAAACTTCCGACTGCAGGTTCTGACGGTCGCTGTTCGCTGTTGATGTCCGACGCCGCTTCGACCGCAAGGCTGCGGATGCGTTGCAGAATGTCGGTCGTCGTCTGCGAGCGCGCCTTCGCGCGACTTGCGCCGCGTTGTTCGCGTTCTGAACGTTTTGCACGGCCTGGTTGAAGCCGTCGACCTGCGTTTGCAGGTTGGTCGCAATGGCAAGACCCGACGGATCATCTGCAGCGGTGTTGATGCGCAGACCCGACGAGAGCTGGGTAACGGTGTTCTTGAGGGATTCTGATTCTTGTTCAGGTTGTAGCTGAACGTTGTTTGCCAACAGATTGTTGGCAATGCTGAGACCTTGACCCATGTTTTTCCTCCATGAGACGCGTTGATCACGCGCGATTGTTACAAGACTAGTCTGAGAGGGGAACGTCCTGTCCCCTCCGTCATGGATATCGGAATGCCGCGATGCGGACTTTAGTGACCTTAGGAGCTATTTTTTCCGCGGCTGCAAGCGTGGCGCGGGAGCGCCGTCCGATCGCGGCCGGCGTGCGGCGCTCCGAGGCGCCGCGGCGGACGTGCCGCCTCGGCAGCGACTGCGATTGCTGCGCTGGATCTCTTCGTAGATCTCCGAACGATGGACCGGAACTTCGCGCGGAGCTTCGATGCCGAGTTTGACCTGATCGCGGTCCACGGCGACGACGACGATGCGAACGTTATCGCCGATCATGATCGACTGGTTGATTTTGCGGCTCAGAACGAGCATGGGAGCATGCCCTCCTTGGCGATTCGCTAGGCAGGCCTTCTCGCGCGGGGTCTGGAGAGCCCCTCCTTCTGCGCCGGTTCCGCTGAGCGCAGTACGCTTTGCGCGGAATCGGCTGGCGCACCGAAAAGCCGGAGTTTTCGAGCACGATCTGACGGCCGCGTACGCGTGCGCAGATTGATGACGATCGGCGCGAAGAGGTTCATCGTCATCTCTTCGGCGTTCTCGGTGACGACGACGACGCAGAGCATCGTGAAGTCCGACGGGGTTCGTCGATCTCGAGCGCGGCGGCCGCGTAGGCGGGCAGCTTCGGATCGTAGTCCTCGAAGACGATGTACGGGTCGATCGTCGGAAGCGCGACGCTCGCGTCGTCGAGCGACTGCAGCCAAACGAACGCGTCTGGTCCTCGACGTTGAGCGCGAGCCAGCGGCGCAGGTTCGGAAATCCGGGAAGACCCCACGGGAAATCGATCACGTCGGTCTCGCCGAACGTGCACTTCCCGAAGCGCGGGAACTCCATCGTGGTGGTAGCTTGCGCGGTGTCCATCGTCTGCTCCATCTCCTGTACGTCATCCTATGGCCTCCTAGAGGTAGTCGAAGAGCGATCTTGCTCTTCGAGGCGCGTCGTCGTGCCATACGCCGCCTGAAGTACGGTTTGCGTCTGCGAGAACTGCGAAGATCACCTTAGCTATATCGGCATCTTCCAGGCCCGACTGCACCTTCGTATCGTTAGTTTACTTGTGAGCTCGCCGAGCTGCTAAGCGCTCGAGCGGTTTGGATCGTCGATCCGACGACCGCTCGAGCGTTAGAGCAACCGACTAATGCTTTGTCGATATCGCCGAGCTGCGTCGAGAGGTTGTTGACGATGATCGGCCTGGTTCGTCAAGCCGAACGCCGTCGTGAAGTTGGCCGTCGTCGTTCCGGCGCCCGGCACTTGGAACGTCGTTGATCTGAAAATCGTTGCGTGTCCGCCGTGCTCGAAGATCAGACGTTGCGTCTTGCGGATCGAACGACGCGGTGATGCCGAGCGGCCGCAGCGGCAGCATTGATCTTCGCAAGCATGGCACGCGATCGTGTCGCCGCCGGCGGTCGTATCGAACGTCATGTTGACGCCCGCCGCATTCGTTGCGTCGCGAAATATTGATCGGTGACGTTGCCCGGATTCGGCGGAACAGCGGCCGCGTCGGGTTGCAGCGCAGTCGCTAACGAGTTGCGGAGACGCGCCGCTCACCAGACTCGACAGCGTAGTCGCGCCGAAATCGCCGTGCCCCGGAACGTTCACGCGCTGCTGGCTCTCGTCGACGACGGTGCCCTTTGCGAGCGTGTCGCGCAGACTTGATCAACGTCTGAAACACGTCGGGCGAACCATCGGGCGCATTGAAGTTGAACGCTTGCTGCAGCGTGACGCCGGTCGTCGATTGTTGCCCGTTCGGCAGCGTCTGCGTTTGCTGCACGACGTTGCCTTGCGACGTGACGCTCGTGATCGGGCTTCCCACGGTTTGCACCGAGCGGCTGCGTGGTTGCGACGTTCGTGCCGCCGAAAAGACGTATTTGCCGCCATACTGCGTGTTCGCGAACCCGATCGCTTCTTGTAGAAGCTGGTCGACTTGCGTTGCGACATCTGCTGCGTTGCGAAGCGGTGAGCGTGTCGCTCGCGCCCTGCACGGCAAGGCGCGCGCGCTTTGCATGACGCTCGTCAGGCTCGACAGCGCGCCGTCCACCGTCGTCAGTTCGTTGCCGAGCCCCGTGAGGTTCGCGCCGATCTGCGTCGTTGACCGCGTTGTCGTTCGCACGGCCAGATCTTGCGCGATGACCGTCGGATCGTCGGATGGCGCGTTCAACGACTTGCCGGTCGAAAGTTCCTGGCCTTGCTGCTGGTACAGCGCCTCGAGGTTGTCGATCGGACGACGATTGATTCGTGTAGATCGTCGACGTTGCGATACGCATCGGTTAGCCTCCTTACCCGCCGACACCGAGTCCGGTAATGACCGTGTTCAACAACGAGTTGAGCACGTTGATCGTTTTCGCCGCCGCCTGATACGCGTTCTGGTATTTGATCAGGTTTTGCGTCTCTTCGTCGACGTTGATGCCGGAGATGCTCTGGCGCACCTGATCGATGTTGCTTGCAAGCGTCGTTTGCGTCGTCGTTCCGGTGATCGCCGTCTGCGTGTCGAGACCGACCTGCGTGATCGATCTGCCCGTAGAACTGCTGCAGCGTTTGCGTCTGCGCCGAGGCGATCGTGAAGTTCGCCGCATGCGCATTTTGCGGCGTGAACGTGACGGATTCGATGCCGGTCGCCGGATTGACGCTGATCGCGCTGACGACGACGTTTTCTTGCGGCGAACCACCGCCGGCCTGAGCGTCGATCGTCAGCACCTGGCCGACCTGCACGTTCGAAACGCCGCTCGGGAGCGCCAGCGTCACCGGCGAACCCGCGGCTGCCGCCACCGGCGCTCTTCATTTCGAGCGCCGGCACGCCGACGTCGCCTGGAACATTTTGACGAGCGCATTCGCGCCGCCGTTGTCGCTCGCGCCAAACGCAGTTGCTCGCGTTCTGCGTGACGCCGCTGATTCGCGCCTGCGCCCGAGCACGCCGAGAAGTGATCGCCGCGCCTGCCGCCGGCGATATCGGTCAATCGTGAAGTCCGGCGTCGACGGGTTCGCGTCTGCTGCGTTGCCGCGCAGCACGAGATCTTCGTTCGCAGGATCGCGCTGCGAACACGATGCGTTGCGAGTTCGTGTCGAACGACGCGGTAACGCCGAGTGGCCCGCGTTGAACGACTGTGATAAATCGATTGATCGAAGTCGCGTTCGGCGCAGCGGTCCGCCGCGAGTGCGTTCGTGTTATACGAGAACGTCTGCGCTACGCCGTCGACGGTGACCGTCAGCGAACCGGTAGTCCGCCGAAACCGGCGGTCCCGCGCATCGGCGGCCGGCGGATTCGCCAAGCTGGCGTTGCCGTCGATCGGCTGCGACGTGTCGACGGTGTTGTTCGCCGAGTTCATCGGCACGACCAGACTGCCGGCGCTCGTATTTGCGAGCGCCACGGGGAGCTGGATCGGATCGGTGATGCCGACCTTGATGTTGCCGGCCGTAGATCGGCAGTCGACGCGACGATCGGCTGGAAGAGCGCGGTTCCCGGCTGGCCGTTCTGATCGTAGCCGGATTGCGTAACGCGATTGACTTCGTTCGCGAGCGAAGACGCGAACTGATCGAGCTGCGTGCCGTAGTTCGACGAGCTTGTTGTTGTAAAGGTCTTGCAGCGCGGCCAGCTGTCCGCTGCCGAGCGGAATGCCCGGCTGCGCTCGCCGCAGCCGGCGGCGTCGTCGCAAAGTCGATTTTGAACGTCGGCGTCCCGTTCGCGGCCGTGCCGACAACCGGCGCGCGCGAGATGGTACGCGACCGTGTCGTTCACGAGCGCCTGACCGTTCACGGTAACTAGCGTCGACCCGTCGCTTTGAATCGACGTCTGCGTCGAGACGTACTGCGAAAGCTGATCGATCAGGTAGTCGCGCTGATCGGAGAACGTGTTCGGGCTGTCGCCGACCGCCGTCGACGCGCGAATCTGCCCGTTCAGCGCGGCGATCTGATCGAGAATGCCGTTGACCGTCGTGACGATCGCCGCGCCTTGCTGCAGCGTCTGCGCTTTCTGCTGCGTGATCGCGTTGGACGCGCTGTTCGAGCGAGTTCGAAAGCGCCTGCGCCTGCGTCAGAACGTTCGCGCGCGGCCGTCGTGCTCTGACCGCTCGCGGCCTGCGAGACGAGTTGCGCGATCGCCGCTTGAAATTGCGCGTACTGCGTGCCGATGCCCGAGTTCGGGTCGCCAAGCGTCGACTGAATCGCCTTGCAGCGCCGTCTGCTGCGTCGAGTAGAAATTTTGCGACGAGGATGCGCCGCGGAACAGCGCATCGTACGCATCGGCGTGAATGCGCTGGATCTGCGAGATGACCGCGCCTTCGCCGACCGTTCCCGCAACGTGCGTCGGACATGAACGGCGAGCCGACGATCGGCGCTGCGCTTCGTTGAACTGCACTTGCTGACGCGACGCGCCCGGCGTGTTGACGTTCGAGATGTTGTCGGCCGTGACGTTCTCGGCCACCGAGAACGACTGCAGCGACGTGCTCATCATGTCGAGGCCGAAGAACGTACCTTGCGGGAAGAATGCTCATACTTTGCTGCTCACCAAGACGCTGTTGGTCGGCGGCGGAACGAAACCGCGCCGTTTATAGGTGCCCGGGCCGTCGTTAGTGCGCTTTTTGCAACGCCGACGTCATCTTCATCAGGCGCTCCATGCCGCTGGCGATGAGCGCCTTGTTGTTGTTGGTCGTAATGCCGAGTTGAATCGAACCCGTCGTGAGTTCCGTGCAGACGCTGACCGATCGCCGGCGCAGATTCGCGCGGCGCGTACGCGCAGACTTGCCGCAGCGTCATCGTTCCGAAACCGCGCACTTGCATGCCGCGGCGCTTGCCGCATGCGGCCTGATACGCGCGGCGCGCCGCGTCGAGCTCGCGCTCGGCCGACCATGATCTTCTCGGCGTCGCCGTCGACCGAGCGCTCGCGTCAGTCGCAATGCGCCGCACTCGTGCATCGCGGGTCAGCAGCGAGGCTTCCTCGCCGAGCGCGCCCGCGAAACGCTCCCAGGAATCGGTCACGGGTCGATCCTCCGGTTCACGTCGACGTGCGCTTCTTGCTGCGCATCGCCCAGCACTGACTCGCGCAGCTGGTGCTTCGAGCACTTTGCCGATGCCGAGCGAGCCGCTTTTGCGCAATTGCTTGCGCGCGCTCGTCGTCTGAGCATCGCCTTGCCACGTCTGTTCCGACGCCGATTCCTGGCCGAAGATCGAATCTTTCGGCACCGTGTCGTTCATCGCGCTCATGACCATCTGCAGGAAGACGCCTTCGAGCTGCGTCGCCGCGTCGTGCAAGCCGCGAAAGCGCCTGTTGCTGATCGGGCGTCAGTTCGGTGCGTCTTCGCCGCGTTGAGCGCGTCGCCGATCTTCCCGAAGTCGGCCATTAGATGATCTCCACGTCGGCTTGCAGCGAGCCGGACGCGCGCAACGCTTGCACGATCGCGATGAGGTCGCGCGGCGAGACGCCCAGCGTGTTCAGCGCGCGCACGACCGACGAGAGCGTCGCAGCGCCCGCGATGAACGTCAGCTGCTTGCCGCGTCTCCGCCGCCTGAATCTGGCGTGTTCTGCTGCAGCGCCGTTTGCCCGTTGCTGCAGCGGATTCGGCTGCGACGACTTGGTTTTGCGTGGCGATCGTGATCGTGAGATCGCCGTGCGCGATGGCGCACGGCGCGAGCTTGATGTTGCCGCCGAAGACGATCGTTCCGGTGCGCTCGTTCATGACGACCTTCGCCAGCTCGTCTTGCGAGAACGCTAAGATCCGACGCGTCGGCAAGAAACTGCACCGGGTTGCCGCCGTAGCCGCGGCGGCAAGTTCACGTGGACGGTTTCGGCGTCGAGCGCCGTCGCGGTGCCGCCGCCGAAGTGACCGTTCAGCACGGCCGCCAAGATTCGCGGCCGTCTTATAGTCCGGCGTCGTCAGCACGTAGTTGAAGCCGCTCTGATCCGTCTGCAACGGCGTGATCATGTCGCGCGCGATCACCGCGCCGTTCGGAATGCGTCCGGCGCCGGTGTAATTCTTGTTGACCGACGCTGCCGCTGAAGCCCGGCGACGAAACCGCCGACCGAAACCGGTCCCTGCGCGGTTGCGTACACGAGGTTGTTCGCCGCTTTGCAGCTCGGTCAGCACGAGCGTTCCGCCCTGCAAGCTCGTCGAGTCGCCCATCGCGGACACGGTCACGTCGACGTTGTCGCCGGAGTGCGCGAAGGCGGCAGCGTCGCCGTCACGATGACCGCTGCGACGTCGCGCGTGCGAACGGCGTTCTGCTGGACCGTGAGGCCGAAGCTCTGCAGGATGTTCTGAATGGTTTGGCTCGTGAAGATGACCGACGTCGAGTCGCCCGTGCCTTGCAGGCCGACGACGACGCCGTATCCGACGAGCTGGTTGCCGGTGACGCCTTGAACGTGCGCGATGTCTTTCACGTGCACCGCGACGCCGGTGGATTGCGCGCGAGCGGGAACGCCCACCGTCGCAAATGCGAGTGCGAGAGCGCTCAGAACCTGGAAGAATCGCGCGAAGCGTACGGTCATATCTACAGTACCTAGAAAAGCCAGCTCAGAATCCGGGACAAGAGTCCCTTATTCTTTTGATCGTCACCCTTGAACTCGGCATGAACGTTGGCGACGCGCGACGAGAGCACGGCGTCGCCGTTGTCGATGTCTTCCGGCCGGATCGTGCCGGTAATGTGCAGCGTCTGCTGCCGGCCGTTAACCGAGATGCCTTGGTCGCCTTGGATCTCCAAGGCGCCGCTCGGCAGCACGTTCGTCACCGTCGCCATCATTGTCGAGATGAAGCTGTCCGCGCCGTTGGCGGCCTGCGCCGTCGAGGTCGCGCTCTGCCCGCTCAGCGAGTTCGTATTGTGCAGCAGCAGCACGTTGAACAGGCCCGAGCCCGGACCGGCGCTCATGTTGAACTGCTTGCTGCTCGAGTAATTGTTCGTGTGTGCGCTCGAATCGTTGAAATCGAACTGCACGTACACCAGATCGCCGATTTGCTGCGCGCGATGATCCGGGCCTAGGCGCAAGCGGATGGCCCGGGCCGGCGGGCGGAGGCGCCGCCTGATACAGCGTATCCGCGCTCGCCGCCAAAGGCGCGAACACGAGAGCCGCGCATCACGATCGCCGTTTTCCGAAGCATCACTGCACGTCTCCCGAGAGATTCAGTTCGACGCGATCCGGACCGATCACGGTGCCGGAAAGCGTCTTGTTCGTTTGCGGATTATAAATGGAAATCTGATCGCCCAGGCCGCCGCCCGTTCGGCGACGACGTCGGCGGCAACCGAAACGCCGCCGTCGTGCACGATCAGCACGACACTGGCGCCGGGCTTAACGATTTGATTCGTCAGCGTTTGCTCGATCGAAACCGGCGCGCCCGCGCGAATCGCCCCGAAGAATCTTCCGCCCGACCAGCGTCTGCATTCCGTTAACGCGTTGTCCGCTGTACGCAACGCGGGCGATCGTGAGATCGCTCGCGCCGAGCACCGTTCCGGGAACGAGGTCGTGCGCTGCGACGGCGGTCCGAATCCACTGCTGGACGCGATAGCCGACGAAGATCGTGCGCAGGTACTTGCCGTTGAGATCGACTTCCACCGGGACGTTGACGTACGACGGGGTCGCCATCGGCGTGCCGGCCGCGAGCGAAACGCTTCCCGCCGGCACGATTTGGTCCGGAATCGGAAACGCCGCGACGAGCGTCGCATCGCCGGTAAGCGGAATGCGGGCTGCCAGCGGTTTCGCAAGCGCTTCGATGCGGTTGCCTTCGATTCGCTGCGCCGCCGTCGACGCGCACGCCGGCAACGGCCCGCACACAAACGTGGCGAACGCGCTGACGGCGAGGGCGGCGGCGGCGAAGCGAATCATCGATTATTCGTTATTGGAACGGCGAGAGTTGAACGGCGGTCGCGAGCATTTGATCCGCGGCGCCGATCGACTTCGAGTTCGCTTCGTACGCGCGCTGCGCGACGATCATGTTCACGATCTCGTTGACGACCTGCACGTTGGAGTTTTCGAGTGTATCCGCCTTGCAGCATGCCGGCGCCGTTGAGGCCCGGCTGCGAAACGATCGGCGGTCCGCTGGCCGCGGTCTGCGTGTACAGATTGCCGCCGCCGACCGGCGAGAGACCGGCGTTATTCACGAAACGCGCGAGTTGCAGCTGGCCGAGCGTTTGCGGCTGATTGCTGCCCGGAACTTGCGCGCTCACCGTGCCGTCTTTACCGATCGAAACAGAGGTCGCGTTCTGCGGAATCGTAATCTGCGGCTGCACGAAGTAGCCGTCGCTCGTTACGATCGAGCCGTTCGCATCTTCTTTGAACGAGCCGTCGCGCGTGTACGCGGTCGTGCCGTCGGGCATCGTCACTTGAAAGAACCCGTCGCCTTCGATCGCTGCGTCGAGCGGATTGCCGGTCTGCACGAGCGAGCCTTGCGTGAAAATCTTCTCCGACGAAGCCGACTTTGACACCGAGACCGACGTCCTGCCCGACGGGAACGACCGTCGCGCCGACCGGTGAACCGGGAGCCTGGATTTGCTGGTACACCAGATCTTGGAACCGCGCCATGTTGCCTTTGAAGCCCGTCGTATTGACGTTGGCGATGTTGTTGGAGATGGTGTCCATGTTGTACTGCTGGGCAATCATGCCGCTGGCCGCAGTATAGAGTGCTCGCATCATATGTTCTTATGACTCCCTTATTATTGCGTCCTGGCGACTTGCGTGATCGCCTGATTGGTAGCGTCGTCTTGCGTCTTGATGACTTTTTCGTTTGCGTCGAACCAGCGTTCCGCGGTGATCAGATCGACCATCGAGCGGACGACGTTGGCGTTGCTCTTCTCGAGCGAACCTTGTTGGACGGTCGCGCCCGTAGCGGCACGCGGTCCGGCGTTGCCGGAAACGACGAAATTGTTTGCGCCTTCAGCCCGGAGGTTTAGCAGGCTGTTGAACGCGGTGAGTTGGAGCTGCGCGACTTGACGGCCGTTTTGCGAGACCGTGCCGTCTTTACCGATCTGCACGGCGCCTTGCGCTTGCAGTTGAATCGGCTGGCCTTGCGTCGAGAGGACGGCGTTGCCGTCTTGCGTCCGGATGTAGCCGTTCGAATCTTCGACGAACTCGCCGTTGCGCGTGTAGCGCACGCCTTGCGGCGTGGCGACCGTGAAGAACGCATTCGCCGAGCCGGAGATCGCGACGTCGAGCGTGTTGCCCGTCTGCTGGAGCGGCCCTTGTTCGAAACTGTTCGGCGTGTCGTAGATCTGCGAGCCGGTGCCGAGGGGACCGACGAATTGCGCGACGGAGACGCCGGGAAGCGCGCGCCCCTGCGTCTGCCCGGGATCCGTCTGGATCCGGTAGATGTCCATGCGTCGGTGCCGACTGCACTTGCAACAGCGACTGTTTAAAGCCGCTGGTGTTCACGTTCGCGAGATTATTCGCGACGTTGTCGGCCATGCTCTGGGCTACGAGCGCACCGCTCGCGGCCGTATAGAGGCCACGTACCAAAAGAAAAAACCTCCGCACGAAACGGTTCCGGTTACCCCGGATTGCGAAGACCTTCAATCAGTCCAGTCCCCGCTGCGGTCCCCCTTTTCGTGCTAAGGCGTCCAACCGCAAGTTTACGCCCCGCTTCCGCGGGGACGCCATCGTGGCTCTCCAACAGCATCGGCCTCCGGCCGATGCAAGCCACGTGTACCGGTAAACCAAACCGCTACATCTTCTACTTCGAACAAAAACGGCCCGGACTTTAGTCCGGACCGTAAAGGGTTAAACCGAATGCCGAGGCCTTAGACCTGCATTCGCTGGATTTCGGAATACGCGTCCAGCAACTTGTTGCGGATCGCCAAGGTGAACTGCATCGAAAGGCCGGCCTCTTCGACCGACTTAACCGTGCCTTCCAGATCGTTGCTCTTGCCCAGCGCCAGGTCTTGCGACTTCTGGTCCGCCGTGATCTGCTTGTCGTTCACCTCGTCGAGAAACGACTTCACGGTGTCCTTGAACGAGCCCGCGGCCGAACCGACCCCGCCGACGGCGTCTCCGCCGATCGCGTCGCCGCCGAGCGGTTCGGACTTCGGACCGGCCGGCGAAATGTCGGGAACGAACGTGCCGGGCAGAATCTTGCCCATCGAGGACCCGTAAGAATTGATTTCCATCGTACTCTTTAGCTCTTCAGCAGCGAGATCGCCGCGTTATTCATGTTGCGATTCTCTTGAATCGCCGCGACGTTGGCTTCGTAGGCGCGCGAGGCGGCCATCATGTCGACCATCTCTTTGACGACCTGAACGTTCGGATAGTGAACGTAGCCCCGGGCATCGGCTTCCGGATTGCTCGGATCGAATTCGAGCCGGTCCGGGCTCTGATCGTTGATGATCCCAAGCGCCTGAACGCCTTCGACCTGCGCCTTCGGCGTCGCATTCGGATCGAACGCATCGGACGACGGATCGGCGGCATCGCTCGACGGATCCGCGGCACCCGGCTTCTGCGCGAACACCACCAGCTGCCGCTTAAAGGCCCCACCTTGCGGCGTGCGCGTCGTGTTCGCGTTCGCGATATTATTCGCGATCACGTCCATCGACAGCCGCTCAGCCGAAAGCCCCGACGCGCTGATCTCGAACGAATCGTAAAAACCCATTAGTTCGGCTGCTCCTGAATCGCTTCGCGAAGACGCTTGTACTGCGCCGCAAGAAGCTGCGTCATGGTCTGCTCGTAACCCGAATTCGCGGACAGCTTCGCCGACTCTTGATCGATGTCGACGTTGCTCTTGTCCATGCGCATTTGCACCGTCTCATCAACGGTCGCCTGCGGATCGAACGCCACCGGCGCATGCGAATCGTCCAGCGAAAACTGCCGGTCGTCATTCGTCTTCAGCGCCATATCGTCTCCCGAACGAGGGCGTCCCAAGCGACGCTTGAAGCGCCTCTTTGAACGACGTCGTGGATCTCCGGAAATTCGGCGTGTTCACATTCGCCAGATTATTCGCAATCTGCGACTGCTCGAGGTCCGCACCTTTGACCGCATTCCCGAGCAAATCCACCGTCTGCCCAAACGAAAGCCCACTGATGTCGTTCATCGAGATATTTATCGGCGCTCCAGCCATCGAGCTTGAGCGGGTCCCGGGGGTGCGGCATCCGGGGAAGCTCTGAGTTTTTCGCAATTGCCCGGAGGGCATTTTCCTTTGAAACGTTGCGAAAAACCAGGCAACAGGAACAGCGCACGAGGCGCTGTGAGGAGTGGTTCCTCCGGAGGCCGCACCCCCGGGACCCGCTCAAGCTCGATGGCGCAGAGCGTCGATAAATATCGAGACCGCCGCCCAGGCTAACCCGCTACGACGTAAATTGTGCTGCGTGGAGCTTCGCGTAGGGGCCGTTGCGGGCCAAGAGCTCGTCGTGAGTTCCGATTTCAAGCACCCGGCCGTTTTCGATGTAAAGAATTTTGTTGGCGCGGCGGATGGTCGAGAGGCGGTGGGCGATGATAAGCGTCGTTCGGCCGGGGAGTAGACGGTCCAGCGCCTGCTCGATCAGCGACTCCGAGTGCGTGTCGAGCGCACTCGTGGCTTCGTCTAATATGAGGATGCGCGGATTGCGCAGGATCGCTCTCGCAATCGCGATGCGTTGGCGCTGGCCGCCGGAAAGGCGGACGCCGCGTTCGCCGACTTCGGTGGCGTAGCCGTCGGGGAACTGGCGGATGAACTCATCGGCGTTGGCTTCGATTGCTGCTTGGCGGACTTCTTCGTCGGTTGCGTCGAGGCGGCCGTAGCGGATGTTCTCAAGGATCGACGCCCGGAAGAGCTGCGGATCTTGCGGCACGATGGCGATTTGCGCGCGCAGCGAGTCGAGGCGTATCGCGGCGATGTCGATACCGTCGATACGCACGCGTCCCTCTTGCGGTTGGTAGAAGCGCGGAACGAGATTGACGATCGTCGTCTTGCCGGCGCCCGACGGGCCGACGAGTGCGACGATTTCACCGGGATCGATATCGGCGTTCACGCGGTAAAGCGCCGGGGCCTCATCGCGTTTGTACGAGAACGTCACGTCGTCGAATTCGATTCGTCCGTCGATCGAGGGCATCGTTGCGGCGTGTGTGGCGTCGAGTTCTTCCGCGGGGAGATCGATGATTTCGAACACGCGGCCGGACGAGATTACCGCTTTGGTGAGATCGCCGAAGAATGCCGCGACGCGATTCATTGGATTGACCAAGTTGACGAGCAGCAGCCAGAACTGGAAGACGCGTCCGGTATCGAGCCGGCCGACCAGAACTTCGCGAACCGAAAGCCACATGATCACGACGACGCCGAGCGTCATGATGGTCGATACGACCAGCGGTTGCGTTTGAATCAGCTGGGCGACTTTCATGAACGCGCCGAAGTAGTCGTCGTTGCGCGTCTGAAAGCGCTGCGCTTCGAAGGCTTCGCGGTTGAACGCCTTCACGACGCGTTGCCCGTGCAGCACTTCGGTGAGGTTGGCGGAAAGATCGGCGATGCGCTGCTGCGCGCGGCTGTTGCTGGTCGAGATCAATTTTTGAAAACGCGACACGGCAAGCGAAATCACCGGCGCCATCACGAGCAGCGTGACCGTGAGGAACCAATCGAGGTACACCATCGCCGCGAACGACGAGACGAACGTGATCAGCGCGACGAGCAGCTGCGGCAACGACGTGCCGACGGCGTCGCCCATCATTTGCATGTCGCTGTTGAAGCGCGCGATGAGCTCGCCGGGACGCCAGCGATCGAACTCCGCAAGCGGCAGATTCAGCACGCGCTCGAAGAGCCGCTGGCGCAGGTGGGCGATGACTTTCTGTCCCGTCCACGTCATAAAGTACGTTTGACCGTACGTAGCGACGTTGGCAATCACGAGCGCGGCGAACGTCGACACGAGCGCGATGTAGAACAGCCGCAGGTCCGGCGCCACGCCCTTGGGCGGCGAAAGCACTTTGTTGATGATCACGCGGAAGGCCAACGGCGGAACGAGCGTCAGCAAGCCGGCGACCCAGCTCAGGAGCAGTGCCGCGCCCAACGTGGGCAGATAAGGTTTGGCTTCCGCGGACAAGCGCCGCAGGGTCTCGCGTGGGGTCATCGGCCCCCGGTCTTGCGGTCGACGGCGCGTGAAACCTGCACGCGTTTGCGCAGTACGTGTTGGTGTACCAACGGAGCAAGACAAAAAGTTATGGACTGTTTCTTCCACCCGAACGTTCCGTCGATCGCCCCGTGCATCGAATGCCGTAAAGCGATTTGCGCCACATGTCGCGACGATCGCGGCATGTGCCCAAGCTGCCGTCTCGCGGAGAAAATCGATGCGGCAACCGGCGGACGCCAGCAGTTGCACGGTCAAGTGCCGCCCCGGCCGAACGCCGCGCCACCCCCGCCTCCTCCGCCGAACCCGCCGCAACCGCAGGCTCGCGCGACCGTGACGGTTGCCGACCCGTCGGATCCCGTGGAATCGCGTGCGCTCGTTGCGCTCGGATATCCGCTGTGGCCGCTCGCGCTGCTCGGACTCTTCGACCGCAAGCAGTCGCGATATTTAAAGAAGCAGGCGCTTCAGGCGCTCGGCTTCAACGTCGGCTTCGCCGCATTCTGGGGGTTGCTCGGCCTAGCAAGCAACATTCCCGTTCTCGGCTGGTCGGCTACTGCCATCATCCCCTTCCTCGTTCCGATCTTCTTGGTGGCGAGCGTTTTCTACGGAATCAAGGTTTGGCACGGCGACGAAGTGCGCGTGCCGTTGATCAGCGACTGGATCGACGACCGGCTTCCGGCCAACTAACGCTCGAGAAATGCCCGGTAGCGTTTGAGGAATTCGCGCGCTGCCTCCTCGTGATCGACGACCGGCTGAGGATAGCCGTCGCGAGCAAAAAGAGGCAGCGCGAGTTGCGTCTCGGCGCCCCGAATCGATTGCCACGAGCCGACCGGAACGTGCGCGAGTTCCGGCACCCACCGCTTTACGTACGCCCCGCCAGGATCGAAGCGGCGTCGCTGCCGCTGCGGATTGTAAATGCGCGGATACTGCACCATGTCGGCGCCCACGCCGGCGACCCACTGCCAGTTACCGATCGAGAGCGCCGGATCGTCTTCGATGAGCCGGCGTTCCCATTCGTCGCATCCAACGCGCCAATCAACGCCAAGATCGAAGCAAAGAAACGAGGCAGCGACCGCGCGCACGTGCGGATGCATCCATCCCGTTTCGTGCAGCTGCCGAATGCCGGCGTCGACGAGCGGAAAGCCCGTTTTTCCCGCCTTCCACGCCTCGAGCGCCGGATGCGTCGATGCGAAATGAAAGCCGTGCATCTTCTCTTGCAGCGGTTCGGACTCGGTTTGCGGTTCGAACCAGCCAAGCTGCAGAAAGAAATCCCGCATGGCGATCGATCGCAGAAAAGCGCGAATGGACACGCGTTCTTCGCTGAGTAAGAACGGATCGTCCAGGCGTTCGAGCGTATCGCGAATGATGCGGCGCGCCGAGATCGCTCCAAACGAAAGATGTGCCGAAAGATGCGATGTCCCGCCGTCGCTCGGCACGTTCATGGCGATCGAATACTGCATCGCCGTCTCGCCGAGAAAACGGCGCAACCGGTCGAGTGCCGCGCGTTCGCCCGCTTCAGTGATACGTTCAAGCGCATTGAAGTCGTGCGGCGACGGCAGCGCTTCGCTCTGCAGGTCGGTCGACGCAAAACGCATCAGCAGCGGCGCTTCATACGACGCGACTTTGAGCGTTTTCCACACATCGAAGTACGGCGCGAAAGCCCGGTATCCGCGGCCGTCGCTGCGCGCAGCGGCAGTTTCTTCCGGCGGAATAGCGGGAGCATCGTGCACGATGCCGGCGCGTAAACCCGCTTCTTCCAGCTCCGATTGCAAGCGCTCGTCGCTCTGCATCGACGCCGCGTCGTACGACCGGCTCCACGTTACGCCGCTCGCGTTGCAGGCGCGCGCAATGCTTTTGAGCGCGGTGCCGGCAGGACCGCGGCGCACCAATAAGCGCGAACCGCGTTCTCGCAGCGACGCATCGAGCGCGGCTACCGTCGCGCAAAAGAACGCCGCGCGGCGCGGAGAACGGCCGATGCGATTCTCCAAAGCGCGGTCGATGACAAGAACGGGTACGACGTCGCCGTGCGCCGCCGCGTCGGCAAGCCCGGCATGATCGTCGAGCCGAAGGTCGCGCGTGAAGCGATAGACGATCGGCCGCGCCATCGGCTAGAGCGACTCCACGTAGGCGGTCAAGTCGGACACGTCTTGTGCGCTCAACTCACCCGGAAAGAGCTTGGGCATAGGCGGATCGGGATGTTCGATAGCCGCGACGATCGCGTCGCGGTCTTTCTTCTTCCGCTCGTTTTTCAACGCGGGTCCGACCGGACCACCGATCCCGCGTTCGCCGTGGCAGGCTGCGCAATTCTTTACAAAGAGCGCCGCGCCGTGCGACGCGTTCGCGCCGGGCGGCGTTGCGATGCTATCGTCCATCGGCCGGTCCGCGGATTGCGCAGCATGATGCGAGCACGCCGTCAAAACGGCGAGCACCAACGGAACGGCAAGAGTTGTAAATCGAAAGGCCGGCATACGGATACGGCGGCGGCATTCGGTTAAAGGTACTTTTCTCCCCACCTGGGGAATTGATCGCTCCGTGGCCGCCCGTAAGATCTTTCTACGCTTCGCTCAGGCGAGCGATTGCGAACGTCTAGCCAAGGATGGTGTTGTCTCGGGCAACTCCGGCAAAGAGACGTGGAATCAGCGCATCGTAAAGTGGCTGACCGAACAACGCGCCGGCCGCCGAGTAATTCTCGTCGCCGAAGATCAAGGCGGACTGCTTGGTATGGTCCAGCTTGTCTTCAAACTTCCGATCGGTTACGACGATCCGGAAGCAGCGAACGGCCTGGACGTCGCGATGATGGAAGGCCTGCGCTTGAGTCCGAACGCGCCGGCCGAAGTCGGCGCCGAACTCGTAGGCGAAGTGCAACGCATCGCGACTAAACGCAACGTCAAAACGCTGACGTTCCTTCTGTCGATGGATAATACGCGCGCGATCAATCAGGCGAAGAGCTGGGGCTTCGAAGAGTTTCGAATCATGCCCGAAGCAGACAAAATGTTCGCCTTCTTCCGCAAATCCGTCGACTGACACCCCGTCATCCTGAGCTTGTCGAAGGACCGGCGAATAACAGCAATCCTCCGCATGCGCCTATGGTTCGACGGGCTCACCATGACGACACTAATCCCCCGTCATCCTGAGCTTGTCGAAGGACCGGCGAATAACAGCAATCCTCCGCATGCGCCTATGGTTCGACGGGCTCACCATGACGACACTAATCCCCCGTCATCCTGAGCTTGTCGAAGGACCGGCGAATAACAGCAATCCTCCGCATGCGCCTATGGTTCGACGGGCTCACCATGACGACACTAATCCCCCGTCATCCTGAGCTTGTCGAAGGACCGGCGAATAACAGCAATCCTCCGCATGCGCCTATGGTTCGACGGGCTCACCATGACGACACTAATCCCCCGTCATCCTGAGCTTGTCGAAGGACCGGCGAATAACAGCAATCCTCCGCATGCGCCTATGGTTCGACGGGCTCACCATGACGACACTAATCCCCCGTCATCCTGAGCTTGTCGAAGGACCGGCGAATAACAGCAATCCTCCGCATGCGCCTATGGTTCGACGGGCTCACCATGACGACACTAATCCCCCGTCATCCTGAGCTTGTCGAAGGACCGGCGAATAACAGCAATCCTCCGCATGCGCCTATGGTTCGACGGGCTCACCATGACGACACTAATCCCCCGTCATCCTGAGCTTGTCGAAGGACCGGCGCATATCACCAATGCTCCGGATGCGCCGAGGTTCAACAAGCGCACCAGGACTGCACTACCGCCGGGACGTTTCTACTGCTGAATTCCTTCGTTGTTCGTTGAATTGCGGAACGTGAAAGCGTCGTGATAGACGCCGGGCACGGCGCGGCCGTTCACGAGCTTCGGCGAGAAGCGGGCCTTCATTGCGGCCCGGCAAACCGCGTCGTCTAACACCAGATAGCCCGACGATTTCGTGATCGTGCACTTGGTCGGCGCTCCGCGCTCATCGATGCTCACTTCGAACGCCGTCGTTCCTTCCGCGCCTTCGCGATAGGCGATCATCGGCGGTTCGGGGTTGATCGCGGCGTCGCCGCCAAGCGGCACGACGTCGCGGACCGACATGCTGGGCGTCATCGCAATGGACTCGGCACGCCCGATAAGAGTGGGCGGCGAAGCCTGCTGCGAGGATGCGCGATGGCGAATCGGATCGCTGCCGCGACGCCAGACCGGCACGTCGGAATCGCTTTCCGAAGTTGCGGGCGCGTTGCGCGCCACGATCGTCGTCGTCTTCGTTTCGGTCGGCTGAGCAGCAGTCGACGCATTCCGCATCGCATCCGCGTGCGATTGCGGCGGCGCTTTCAGCGTGATCACGTTGTGCACGACGACCATGCGCGGCGGAGGCGCCGGGGGCTGCGTCTGTGGCTTTGCAACGTGCTGTGGCGCGCGGTGTTCGAGCGTAACATGGGCTACGACGTCATTCGATGCAACGCGAACCGGAATAATCGGTGCGGTCTGTTTGACGGCCGACGCAACCAAAAAGTGCATGCCCAACGAAGCGGCGATCGCAATAGCGGCAACCGACGTCCCGAGCTGCAAGAAAGAGCGCAGCCGGCGCTGTCCTTTCGATTGCACCGACGTTAGAACGGGCTCCCACGTTTCTCTGCCCTTTGCTTCGGAGACCATCGCCATCACGCGTTCGATCTCGCGTTCGCCGCCCAAGTCGCGCAAACACGAAGAACACGCCGCGATATGGCGGCGGTATCGATCGCGTTCTACGTCGTTCGCTTCGCCGAGCGCGATTGCGCCGGCGAGCGCTTCGGCCTGTTGGCAGCCGTCAGTCACTCACTTCTCCGTCATTACCGATCGCAAGGTTTTCATCGCCCGGCAGACCCGTTGGCGCACGGCGTCGGACGACGTTCCGAGCATGGCCGCCGCTTCTTGAGATGAATAGCCGGCGTAACTGGTTAAAAGGACCGCAGCCGCCTGATCTCCCGGCAGCCGCGATAGAGCGGCTTGCAAATCGACCGACGCGGCGCTCTGCTCGTCGATGCGCCACGACCGTTCGTCGTGATCGCGATCGAGCGGAAGCATCCGAATGATCTTCTTCCGGCGCAGATGCGAGATCGCGCTGTTCGTTGCTGTCTTATACAACCAGCCCGCGCTGAGCGGCCGGTTGGGATCGGCTTGCAAAGTGCGATAGGCGGCGAAGAATACGTCTTGCGTTAAATCCAAAGCGACTTCACTGTCGCCGACCATGCGTCGCAAATAGCGCGCGAGCTTCGTCTGGTATTCACGAACGAGCGACTCGACGCGAACCTGGACGCCGGCGGCGGATTGGGTTGCGAGGTAGACCTCCTCCACGTCTGGCCCCTCCTTTGTTTTCCCAACGGCCGATCTGTCCCGAGTGTGACAAAGCGAGCTGTCGGCGCCTTGAGGCTTTAACCTTGGCCTACTCTATTGTACCAGCCGGCCGCTCCTGCCGGCCATTTTTACTTTCCGCCACAAAGTATTGCGCTAACCGCCGATTTCGGAGAAGGCCTTCATGCGCGAAGACGCTTCGCCCAAACGGAGATGATGGCGTTCGGGTTTGATTGACATCGACGAGCGCAGAAGCTCGGCCAGTTCCGCACTCGTGGCGCCGTTGCGAAGAGGCGTCCGAAAATCGATGTGCTGATCGCCGAAGAGGCAGAGTCGCAAACGGCCGTCAGCGGTTAAACGCACGCGATTGCAGCGTTCGCAATAGTCATGCGAGAGCGGGCTGATTACGCCGACTGCACCTGCCGCACCCGGATAGGCGAAGTATCGCGCGGGACCGTTTCCAGAGGGTCCCGTAACCGGCTGCAAGTGCGCGATTCGTCCAAGCCGTTCCAGAATGGCATCGGACGAAACGTAAGCATCCCGTTGAATGCCAAGATTCTCCTCAACCGGCATGAGTTCGATGAAGCGCACGAAGATTCGGCGTTCTCGCGTCAGCCGCGCGAAGTCTTCGAGCTCGTCGTCGTTCTTGCCGCGCATTACGACGCAGTTGAGCTTCACGGGCTCGAGGCCCGCGGCGATCGCATCGTCGATGCCGGCAAGCACGGCGTCGAGTCCCGGACGTCGCGCCAACTCTAAGAACCGGTCTTCGCGCAACGTATCGAGCGAAACGTTTATGCGCTTCAATCCCGCGCGCACGAGCTGCGGAAGCTGCGCGCTCAACAGCAACGCGTTCGTCGAGAGGGCGATGTCTTCGATGCCGTCGACGGCGGCAATCGCCTCGACGAGGCGATGAAGGTCGCGGCGCACGAGCGGCTCGCCCCCGGTCAGGCGAATACTGCGCACGCCCACGCTCGCGGCCGCGCGAACGATCTCGACGATCTCTTCGTACGTCAGGAGATCGGCGCGCTGCAACCACGGCAAGCCGGCTTCCGGCATGCAATAGACGCAGCGCAGATTGCATTTATCGGTGACCGAAACGCGCAAGTAGGTGACCGGCCGGGCGAAGGCGTCGGCGAGCAGCTCGCGTGTCAGATCTACCGTTGAGGTCACTGTTCCTCGAAGACCGAGTCGGGAATCGAGGCGTTCATTTTGTAATTGTCCAGGGTCGCGTTGATGTCGCCTTTATAGGCCGGTTCGTCGACGTTGCCGCTTTGCGCGGTGACGACTTGGTTGCCGTCGAGCGTCGAGTACTTGTTGTTCATCGAAGCCGAGCCGCCGTTGTAGTAATGCCACGTCATCGAGCTTACCGTCGCGTCCTTATCGTTGATCGCTGCATCGATGTGATCGATGTTTCCGCGCTTCTTCGGAACGAGTTTGTACGTCGTAACGGTGCCGTCGTCGTTTTCTTTCGACACGTCGAAGACTTCCGCCCATCGCGCGGGCGAGACGAAGTGCGGGTAAAGCTTGCTGAACTGCTGGGCGATTCCGGGAAGGCCGCTCGTGATCTCGAGCTTGTCCTTGTTCGGATCCTTGTGGTAGTACGTGCCGGTCAAGTCCGTCGAAAGATACGGAAATGACTTCAGCGCAACGTGCGCGTGCAGCGTCGCCGTGTAGGAATGTAAATTGGGGTTGACGGCGGCGGCGCGCGCAAGCAAGTCGTCACCGGCCTGCGTGGGCAGCGGGAACGCCATCGCCAGCGCGGCGGCAAGAAGAACGCGTCTCATGACCATCCTAACGGCCTCCCGCGTGCAAGGGTTCCAAAGCAGCCTCGATCTCTTCGAGAACGCCCGAATCCGCTTCGACGGATGACCGAATTCGAAGCGCTTCGCGAGCCTGGGGCGATCCGATGCGTCCCAACGCCCACGCCGCATGTCCGCGCACCATTGGGTGAGGATCTTCAGCAAGCGAACGAATCAGCGCCGGCACCGCGGAGCGATCCAAAGCGTTACCGAGCGCTACGGCAGCATTGCGTCGCAGCACCGCGGCGCCGCGCCAGCCCATTGCCGTGGGCGCATAGCGGCGTTTGAATTCGCCGCTGCGGAGATGGAGCAGCTCCGTTAGCACCGGCGCGGCCGTCGCCTTTTCCCGCGGCGCCGACGCGTCGCCGCCGCGCATGCCGGCCCGAGCGGTAGGCGGGCACGCGAGCTGGCAAAGGTCGCAGCCCCAAATCCAATCGCCGATTAGGGCGCGCATGTCGCGCGGAATCGAATCCGTGCGCTGCGTGAGATCGGCAATGCATCGCGTCGCATCGATCGTATAGTCGCCGCGAAGCGCGCCCGTCGGACACGCGCTCACGCAACGCGTGCAACTCCCGCAGCTCTTGCGAATGGGCGCGTCGGGGTGCAGCTCGAGCGTCGTCACGATCTCGCCGAGAAAGACGAACGACCCGAGCTCGGGCGAAATCAGATTCGTGTGTTTGCCGACCCATCCCAAACCCGCGCGGGCCGCAAAAGCGCGTTCGGCAATCGGTTTCGTGTCGCAAGCGATCGCCGTCACCGGCGCTCCCGCCATCTCGTCGATGGTTGCCGCGAGTTCGTGGAGAATCGCTTTCACGCGGCGGTGATAGTCATCCGACCACGCGTAGTTCGAAACGCGCCCTTGCAAGACCGTGCGTTGTGGCTCGGGCGTTGCGTATGGGACGGCGATGCAGATAACGCTGCGCGCGCCTTCGAGCACATGCTGCGGATCTGCCGCCGTTTGCGCGTATTTATCGCCATAGCCCCACGTGGCGAAATCGCCGCGCGAGAATGAATCGCGCATTCGCTGCTTCGATGCGTCGTCCGCAAAGGCCGCAGCTATGCGAAGCTGCGCTACGCCGAGCTCTTTGGCGCGGCGTTCTAACCGCTCGCGGAGCGAGTCCGCGTTAGAGCGTGGCGAGAGGACGTTCATCACCCAACGGAAACTCCGCGTCGATTGCCGCAATGTCGGCCGCATCGAGCGTCACGTCGCCGGCCGCCGCATTCTGTTCCACGTGCTCCACGCGCGACGCTTTCGGAATCGTAAACAGATTCGGCTCGCGCGTGAGAAACGCTAGAATGACTTGGCGCGGCGTGACGCCGTGTTTCTTTGCGACGAGGGCGAGCGCGCCGTCTTCCGCATTGGCGCTTGCGGGAAAACGGCCGCGACCGAACGGTGTGTACGCAACGACGGCGATTCCCGCTTCGCGAGCTTGCGGAATGAGCCGGTGTTCGATCCCGCGTTCGCGCAGATGGTAAAGCACCTGGTTGCAAGCCAACGGTAACGGATCCAGCAGCTTTTGCGCTTCCAACATCTCCTCGACGTCGAAATTACTCACGCCGGCATAGCGGACTTTGCCGTCTTGCACGAGGCGGCTCAACGCGCGCATCGTTTCCTCCAACGGCTCGGAGCTCGGCCAATGAAGCAGGTAGCAATCCAGATACTCCGTGCGGAGGCGCTGGAGGCTGCGTTCGCACGCGGCGATCGTTCCCTTGAAACTAGCGTTGCTCGGTAAGACTTTGCTCGTGACAAAGAGCAACTCACGCTTGATACCCGCAATCGCATCGCCGAGGAAACTCTCCACGCCGCCCGCGCCGTACATCTCGGCCGTGTCGAGATGCGTCATGCCGAGCTCGATGCCGCGGCGAATTGCGCGCTTCGCTTCTTCCGCTCGCGGGCCGCGTTCGGGAACGTCCCACGTGCCTTGACCGATGACGGGCAAGTTCACGCCGGTCTTGCCGAAGGGTTTTTGTTTCATGCTTTCCGCCGCTTAAAAGAAGCCGAAATCGGAATGACCCGCCGCATATGCGAGCAGTCCGCCTCGCAGGTGTCGTACCCGCGAGAACCCGGCGTCACGCAGGCGCCGTACCGCCCAGAGCGATTTCGCGCCGACGCGGCACGCGACCACGTACGTTTTCGCGCTATCCAGTTCGTGGAGACGCGCTTCCAGGCTCGACGCGGGAATGTGTACGGCGCCGTCGATCTTGCCGAGCGCGATTTCATGCGGCTCGCGCACGTCGAGCAAGACGGCGTCTTCCAGCGCGGCCTCGAGGTCCAATGCTTCGACCTCGTCGCTATCGAGCGGCAGATCTTCTTCAGCGAGTTGCGCTGCGGTGATGCGCGGTTGCGTTCCGCAAAGCGCGCAGTTCGGGTCGCGCTCGAACGTGATTCCGCGCGTGCGCGCTCCCAGACTATCGACCAACAACAACCGGCCGCTGAGAACGTCTCCGATCCCGAGCAGCACTTTGAGCGCCTCATTCGCTTGCCATGCGCCCACAAGTCCGGCGAGCACGCCAAGCACGCCGCCTTCCGCGCACGTCGGCACGCTGCCCGCAGGCGGCGCTTCGGGATATAAACACCGGTAGCAAGGACCGCCGCGGTAATTGAAAACGCTTACCTGGCCGTCGAAGCGAAAGATCGACGCGTAGACGTCGGGTTTGCCTTCGAGAAAACACGCATCGTTGATCAAGTAGCGCGTCGAGAACCGGTCCGTGCAATCGACGACCACATCGTACAGACGTACCAAGTCGCGTGCATTCGATTCATCGAAGCGCACCGGAATCGGATCCACGGCTACGCCGGGATTGAGTTCGCGCACGTACTGCGCGGCCGCATCCGTTTTGCTCCGTCCCACGTCCCGTGTCGCAAAGATCGTCTGGCGCTGCAGATTCGTCTCGTCGACGACATCGTCGTCCATCACGCCAATGCGCCCGACACCGGCCGCAGCCAGATACTGCAACACCGGCGAACCCAACCCGCCTGCGCCCACGACAAGCACGCGCGCAGCGGCCAGACGCTCCTGCCCGCTCAGTCCGACTTCCGGGATGAGCAAGTGCCGGCTGTAGCGGCGCAATTGCGGATTTCCCGCAAGGCTCAGGCGCGAGGATACAGACGATTCAGCCATTGCAGAACCTCACCGCGAGCATGTTCGGCGGCGTAGGTGTGATCGCTTTCGACGACGGCGAAGTGCTTGGGCTCCGGCGCTTGCGTAAAGAGCTCGCGGACGCTCTTCTCATTTACCATCGCGTCGCGCGACGCAGCGACGTAGAGCTGCTGGCGTCCGGCGAGTTTTTCCAAGAGCCGCTCGTAATACGAGTCGACGTTTTCGACCAGCGTCGGCAGGTCGACGCCGTCGACGTAAGACGACCGGAAATCCGTCGCGCCGGCGGCGCGCAGCGCCGTTAATGCCGACGGACGTCCGTAGCCGGTCGCAATGGCAATCGCGCCTGCGAGCGTCTCGTCCATCGCCGCGGTGAAGAGCGCCGTCATCGCGCCCATGCTGTGGCCCATGGTGAGCAACGGCCCGGGCAACCGATCGCGCGCAAACGAAACGACTGCCTGCATCGCGTCGATGCAGTCGTCGAGGCCGCGCAAAATGCCGCCGCTCGCGCCGAGCTTATGTCCCGGAAAATCAAGGCTGTACACCGAGAATCCGTGGCTCGCAAGAAACGAACACAAGAAATCCAGATTGTGTTTGCTGGATGAGTATCCGTGACCCGCCACGAGCGTGACGTTGCGCGAGCGCCTCGGCGCATAGTACAAGACGGCCACTTCGTTGCGCGCCGCATCAAGGCGCAAGAGTTCAACACTCATTGGAAATCCATGCGCCTTCGCGGTCCAAGTAAAGTTCTTTTTTCCAAATCGGCGCGCGCGCTTTTACGGCGTCGATTGCGAATTCGCACGCCTCAAACGCCGCCTTGCGATGGCGCGACGCCGCCGCAACGGCAACCGCAATCTCGCCGACCGCGAGTTCACCCACGCGGTGCACGATGGCAATACGGACGTCGCCGAACCGCTCGCGCGCTTCTTCGGCCACGCGAACGAACTCTTCGCGCGCCATCGACTCGTACGCTTCGTATTGCAGCCCGCGAACGGGGGCGCCGTCATTCGCACGATCGCGCACGACGCCAAGGAACGTGACGATGCCGCCGCAGCCATCCGTTCTTACGTGCTCTTCCAGCGAACGCGGGTCGATCGGCGCCCGCACGATGTGAAACACGCGCTAGCCTCCGCCGACGGGCGGCAGAAGCGCCAATTCATCGCCGTCCTCGATCGCTTCATCGGATCCGGCAACGCGGCCGTTGCGAGCTACGCGCGTCGAAGGTTGAAGCGGCGCCAACTCCGGGACTTGCTCGAGGATCGACGTCCACACATCGCGCACCCTCGCGCCTCGCGGCAGATCCAGAGTCAGGCGATCCGCGCCAAGCAGCTCGCGCACGCGCGCGAACGCGAGGACTCCTATGCGAATCGCTTCAGTATCCGCCGAGGTCGGTGGAGTAGCCACGTTCCGCAAGCCACGCACGCGACGATTCGTGTTCGGCGAGCATGTCCAAGCGATTGCAGATCAGCTTATGCAGCATTACTTCCCAGAAGTGCTGGTCTTTTTCGTACACTTCGTCGGGAACTTGATTCTCGGTGTGCGCGAATTCTCGCAGGCTTTGCCAATCGTGGTCGGCCAGAATCTTGCGCAACCGCGCTTCGTACTCAGGTGTTGGGGCTTGCTGCTGCACTACGGACTCCTAAGCCGTCTTTTCTCGTTCGAGAGGCGTAAGAACGAAGCGTCGAATCGCGTTCGCGACGCCGTCTTCTTCGTTCGTGTCGGTTACATGTTGCACGGCGTTCTTGACTTCGGGAAGCGCATTTCCCATGGCGACGCCGATGCCGGCCCATCGCAACATGGGCACGTCGTTGCGCGAATCGCCGATCGCGAGAACTTTTTTCGGCGGCACTTTCAAATCGGCGCAGAGTTTCGAGAGCGCGTTCTTCTTCGTCGCCTCGGGGCTAGTGACGGCAAGCTCTTCGAAATCACCCCACGTCTCGTACTTAAAATGCACCGGACAATCGGCAAACGTTTCGCGGACGGCCGTGACGGAATCGTGACCAAGAAAGCGGATGAACGTCGGCGCCGACCGCAGGATCGAATTAAACGATTCCACGTCGACCCAATTCGGGCCGCGCATGTCGTCCATATAGGGATGCGTGCCTTGCAGGCGGTGGAAGCGCTCTTCCACGTAAACCGCGGCATCCAATCCGTTCTGCTCCGCAAACTCGATCATCGGTTTTGCATACTGCAGCGGAACCGGGATGTGTCCGAGGACCTTGCCGGAAAGAAAATCCTTGGTCAGCGCACCGTGGCAGCAGATCACCGGCAAATTGAGGTCCAAGTCTCGCGCGAACTTCGCGGGAGTGTCGGCGCCGCGGCCGGTCACCAGCACGACGCGAATGCCCTCAGCTACGCACTCCTCGATGGCAGCGCGATTTGCCGGCGATATTTCATCGCCGGCTGAGAGTAAGGTTCCGTCCAGGTCTAACGCTATGAGATCGATGGTGGGCACCACACCAAGCATAACGCTTGCAGTCAATCGATCCGTGGCGGGTGCGACCTTTGGCGGAGGCGAATGCTTGGTTCTCAGAATGAAACCCTCGTCACTAATCCTTGTGGCTTTGCTGGCCGCCATGCCGTGCGCGGCGAGCGCCCAAAATCATTGTTCCCGGGAAACCCTCGTGGTTCGCGGGACTCCGGTGACGATCGGATACTGCGTGAACGGCGAGCCTGAACGCATGCCCGGCGGAGGCATTTCGCTTGCGGTCTTGGGCAGCTATAGCGCCCCGGGCGGATCTTTTTCGCGCACGACCCCCATGCGCTTCATCAGCGGCGACGGTCCGTCGCGGATCGTGGAAAACGTCGAGCTTACGCAGCTTGGCCTCCAAGGCACGCTGCATCTGACCCTTGTTTATGCCGGCGGCACCGTGAAGGTGGAAAGCGCCATGCTTACTCCGGGCGCCATTACGGTCAAGTAGCCGCTCACTGCAACTTCCCGCCTATCTTGGGAATCTAAGACAGAGTCATGCGACGCAGATACATCGCGTTCAGTAATTCCAAAATCCCCGACGGCTGTTGTCGGGGCTAGGATAGGAGCAAGCTTTTTCATGCCCTGTACGGCAACCGTGCCGAATCTCACGGCTCGCGAGCAAGCGCAGTTCATCCACGATACGATCCCGCCCGGTCTTTTCAAAACGGAAGACGAGCACGCAAGGATCCCGTGGCGCGTAAGCCCCGAGCCGTTTGCATTGTCTCCGAAGACGCTCGCGGAAATCGAACGAATCGGAACCGACCTCCTCGCGTTCTACCGCGCGCTCAACAACCTGTACAACCGCAGCGTGCGCGGTACGGCCCCCCGCTTCATCTCCGAGTATCTGGATCACGGAAAGCCCGAGCACATCATCCGCCTGGAGCGGCAAAACCGCTTCAAGCAAGAATTGCCCGGCGTCATCCGGCCGGATTTGATGATGACGGACGACGGCCTCATCGCCTCGCGAACTCGACACGGTCCCCGGCGGCATGGGTTTCGTCGGCGCGATGACCGAGGCGTACTGTAAAGCCGGAATCGAATCGATCGGCGGCCCGGACGGTATGCCGCGCGGCTTCGCAAAGATGTTGCAGCACGCGACGGGCGTGGAACGGCCGACGGTTGCAATCGTGGTGTCGGACGAGTCGGGCGACTATCGAAATGAGTTACGTTGGCTCGCCTCCGCCGCAAACGCGACCGGACTCGTCGAACGCCTACGTTGCTACGCCGCAGGACATTACGTTCACCGAAGAAGCGCTCTTCATTCGCCGGGAAGACGGCCGCGAAGAAAAACTCGACGCGGTGTACCGAAACTTCGAGCTCTTCGATCTGCTAAACGTTTCCAAGCAAGAGCTGATGTTCTATTCGGCGCGCCACAACCGCGTGAAGATCACGCCGCCGCCGAAAGCCGCGCTCGAAGAGAAACTTTCGTTCGCGCTTTTTCACCACCCGGCGCTTCGCCGGTTGTGGGAGGGCGAACTCGGCAAAGACGGCAAGGCGCTCTATGCGCGGCTAAGTGCCATCTTTCCAAAGACGTGGATTCTCGATCCGCGCCCGCTTCCGCCGCAAGCGGTGATTGCCGGACTCGAAGCCGGCGGCGAACCGATCGCCGATTGGCATCAGCTTATCGACCTCGGCAAAAGCGAACGGGACTGGGTTGTGAAGCCGTCGGGCTTTTCGGAACTCGCCTGGGGCTCGCGCGGAGTAAAAATCGCGAACGACCTTACGAAGGAAGAGTGGCGCGCCGCCATCGACAACGCGCTCGCGTCGTTCGACCGCACGCCCTACATTCTGCAGCGCTTCCATAAAGGCAAACGCATTCGCATGCCTTACCTGGATCGCGAAAACGACGACATCAAAATGTTCGACGCCCGCGTCAGGCTTTGCCCGTACTACTTCGTGACGGGTGAAAACGCGATCGAATTAGGCGGAATTCTGGCTACGATTGCGCCGGCCGACAAACGCCTGATTCACGGCATGTCCGACGCCGTGATGGCGCCGTCTTTCGTCAAAGAGAACGGCTACTAGAAAAACAAACGGGGCGGCAAAAACCGCCCCGTTCTTCTTTCGATCTGCGTTCTTACGGTTTGCGCGTTACGCTCAGGCTTTGCGACGGCACGTCGATCTCGTCGGTGATCATCGTCGACGGATCGTACCAGACCGTAAACGGCACGTGACCGCCGAACGAAAGCGCCGCATCTGCCGCCGGAACGGTTGTGGGCCGGCTGGGCTGCTGCGCCGGATCCGGCGCTAGCGGAAGCGATTGTCCGTACGACGGCACCAGCGCGAGAACCGCGGTGTTATTCCAGGCTTTCATTTGTGCCGGCAACGCCACGAACCCGGCAAACGAGCCGAGATCGATCACCGCAAAATGCTTCGTGCTGCCCAGCAGGTTGAACGATTTGCTTCCCTGCATCCCGTTGATGCTTGCGGAGTTGCCGTTGAACGTCGCCGAGTCTTTCATGGTTTGCGAACCGACGTTTCCTTCGAGCTGATACGCCGTCGGTGCAAGGTCCGCCCCGAGGGTTAGGGTGGCGTTTCCGCTTCCGCTCGTGCCCTGCGCGGCGCCGGTCACTTTCTCGTTGATAACGGTGGTCGCGCCGTTTTGCGTGACCGTGATCACGCTCGTGCCGACGGCTTGGCCGTTCAGCAACGCATTATACGTGTACGTCCCGGGCGTAATGCTCGGGGCCGAACCGGCGGACGCGGCAACGGTAAGCGAAAGCGCGAGCGGCAGAATCTGAATCATGATCTTAGGGTTCCTTCCACGAGTTCGAGGAGCTTGTCGATGTCTGAAGCGGTGTTATAGCCATGAGGCGCCACGCGGATTCCGCTTGGCCGCCATGTCGTCACGACGCCTTCTTGCTGCAAAACTTTTCCGAGCGCCACGCTATCGTGGCCCGGCATACGAAACGTAACGATACCCGAGGAGATTCCCTCTCCGCGCGGGGTAACCACTTCCGCTCCCAGTTGGTTCAATCCGTCGCACAACCGGTCGGTTAGTTCGAGCACATGCTTAGCGATCGCCGGTACGCCCGCGGCGTCCAGGACGCCGATCGATTCCGCCAGCGAAAGCGCGCCGACGAAATTCGGCGTTGCGCCTTCGAAACGCGAAGCCTCACCGGTAAGCGGCTGATCGTAATTGAGGAAATCCCACATATCCTCGACCGATCGCCATCCGGGAGCGCCGAGGCCGATGCGCTCGAGTAATTCGCTGCGCACGTATAAAAGACCGACGCCTTGCAGGGCCATGAGCCATTTCGCACCGCTGCCGTAAAGCGCATCGATGCCGAGCGCCCGGACGTCGAGCGGAAACGCGCCCAAACCTTGGATTGCATCGACGCAGAAAAGCGCGCCGGCCGAATGCGTTACTTCTGCGAGCCCGGCTAGATCGTGCCGGTATCCGTCCGCAAAAGAAACCCATGAAACCGTGACGACGCGCGTGCGCGCCGTGATCGCGTGCCGCAACACGTCGGGCGTCATGCGTTCGCGCGCGCTCTCGATAAAGCGAACGTTGACGCCGCGCGACCGCAGGGCGAGCCACGGAATGGAATTCGAGGGAAACTCGTTGTCGGTAAGGACGATCTCATCGCCGGGCTGCCAGTCTAGACCGAGAGCGATTGCCGTTGCGCCGTCGCCGGTGTTGCGAAGAATGGCGATTTCGTCGCCGGAGGCGCCGACGAATTGCCCGACGCGCGCGCGGTACTCCGGCATTTTTGCTTCGTACGTGTAGACGCCGAGAACGCCGCGCTCGGCATGACCGCGCACGAATGTATCGATGGCGGCATGGGTCGATACCGGCAAGACGCCGACAGCAGCGTGATTGAGATACGTTAGATGCTTGGTGACCGCGAATTCCGACCGGGGAAGCGGAGTGCTCAACTGCCCTCGCCGATCATGTCCTTGGTGTGCCACGCGATGTTGCCTGCGCGATCGCCCACTCTTTCGAGCGAGGCGAGTACGAACAGATATCGCGTGCCGGCGCGCACCATTTCGGGATCGGCCTGCATCTCTTCCTGAAGAAGCTTGATGCTGCGTTTATAGAGCTTGTCGACTTCGTCGTCGCGTTCGATCACTTCGGTCGCGAGCCGCGAGTCGTGTTCGGTGTACGCGCGCATCGCATCGAGCAGCATCGCGTGCGCGACGCCGGCGATGCGGTCGATCTCGACCTTTTGCGGACGCAGCGGCTGGTCGGAGAGCTTGATCGCGTTCTTCGCGATGTCGACGGCGTAATCGCCGATGCGCTCCAGGTCGGTGGCGATTTCCAGCATCGCCGCGATCTCGCGGAGTTCGCCCGCGACCGGCTGCTGACGCCAGATGAGCTCGATGCAGTGCGACTCGATACGGCGGCGCAAATCGTCGACGCTGTCGTCCCCGGCCACCACGCGCGCTCCCGCGGTCGCATCGCGACGATCTAGAGCTTCCACGGCAACACGAATCGCGTCGCCGACGAGCGCGCCAAGGCGAACGACGTCGAGCCGCGTCCCTTCCAGCGCCTCATGATAGGCCGCACGCACCAGTCGCACCTCCGGTTAAAAAGCTATTTCCTTCTTCTTCGCCGCCGGGGCCGCGAAATGATTCAGGAGCAGAGGTGACACTACCGCAAGGTAACGAAAGCCCCTGCGCTCTTTATGAAACCATAAGGTCCATTCGGCCTCGTGCTGCCGTAGGCGGCGCGCTTTTTGAACGGGAGAAACCCTTGGCAGAGATTCGTACCGTCGGCGTCTGCGGCGCCGGCTTGATGGGCAACGGCATCGCGCAAACGTGCGCAGCCGCCGGCTTCAACGTCGTCCTGATGGAAGTAGCCGACGAACCGCTGCAGCGCGGCGTGGCAAGCATCACCAAATCGCTCGATAAATTCGTCGAAAAAGGGAAGCTGCCGCAGGCCGAGCGCGACGCGACGCTCGGACGGATTAAGGCGACGACCAACGTCGCCGACATGAAAGATTGCGATCTTGTCATCGAAGCCATCGTCGAGAACGTCGGAATCAAAACGAAGCTGTTTGCGCAACTCGACGACCTGCTCGCGCCTCACGCGATCATCTGCACGAACACGTCGAGCCTGTGCGTCATCGAACTCGCTGCAAAAACGAAGCGCCCGAACCGCGTCGCCGGGCTGCACTTCTTCAATCCGGTGCCGATCATGAAGCTGGTCGAGGTCGTAAAGACGATTGCCACGACGCAAGACGTGATCGACGCGCTCTTCACCTTTGCCGTGAAACTCGGCAAAGAACCGATTCTCGCGCAAGACACGCCCGGCTTCGTCGTCAACCGGCTTCTGATTCCGTACTTGCTGTACGCGATCCGGTGCCTACGAAGGCGGTCTCGCCAGCAAAGAAGATATCGACAAAGGCATGAAACTCGGCTGCGGCTATCCGATGGGCCCGTTCGAACTCCTCGACTTCGTCGGCCTCGATACGACGTATTACATCGCTGAGATCATGTTCGACGAATTCAAGGATCCGATGATGGCGGCGCCGCCGCTGCTCAAGCGCATGGTGCTCGCCGGACGTTACGGCCGCAAGACCGGAAAGGGCTTCTACGACTATGAGTAGCGCTGCGGCAGTTTTCGAAACTATTACCGTCGAGAAAGACGGCGCCGTCGGCGTCGTCACGCTCAACCGCCCGAACGTGCTCAACGCGCTCAATGCGCAACTGCTAGGCGAACTCTCGTCTGCGCTCGTCGAACTCGAGCGCGATCACGGACAGTCCGCGCGATCGTCATCACCGGCGCGGGTGAAAAAGCTTTCGCAGCGGGCGCCGACATCGGCGAGCTTAACGCTCTCGAAAACGCTGATAGCCGGCGCGGATCAAGCCCGCATCGGACAATCCATCACGCGTCAAATCGAACGGCTGCGCAAACCGGTCATCATGGCGGTCAACGGCTTCGCGCTCGGCGGCGGCTGCGAGATCGCAATGTCCGGCGACATTCGCATCGCAAGCGAAAACGCCAAGTTCGGGCAGCCGGAAGTGAATCTCGGTTTGATTCCCGGCTACGGCGGTTCGCAACGCACGACGCGGCTCGTCGGCAAAGGCATGGCGATGTACCTCTGCCTCACCGGCGAGATCATCGACGCCGCCGAGGCTCTGCGCATCGGACTCGTAGAGAAAGTCGTGCCGCTCGCGGACCTTCTCACCGAAGCGAAGCGCATCGGCAACCTCATCGCGACGAAAGCGCCTCTTGCCATCACGGCGTGCAAACGCGCCATCAACAACGGTGCGCATTTGAGCATCGACGACGCGTTGGAACTCGAAGCGATCGAATTCGGAACGCTCGTCGACACCGAGGACTTCACCGAAGGCACGAGCGCGTTCTTACAAAAACGCAAACCGGCTTGGAAAGCGCAGTAGTCTGCGCTAATAGCATGGGAAAACCGCACGGGGCCGCTCTAGCCGCCGTCCTTGCGCTATCGCTTCTCGGCGTCGCGCCGAGCGACGATGGGCGGCCGAGGGACGTTCGGGCAGTTCGAAGCGCCGCCCAAACGCTGCTTCGCGCCCGGGTCCAGAAATGGGGTGGCGATCCGGCGCGCATCGCGGTCGAGGGGGTTGCCGTCGACGGCGCGTACGCGATCGCCCGCTGGACGGCCGGAAACCTACGCGGAGCGGAGGGATTCTATTACATATGGGACCGCTGGTGGGACGTCATGGCCTCGGGAAACGGCACGAATACCAGCGTGTGGTGGACGTGCTCGACGCCTCTGGCGTGCAATTTTCCGACGAACCGAAGTGCTGGCTACCAAGCTTTCAAAGACGCCGGATTTCCGCAAGCGATCGTCGAGAAAGCCGTCGCTGTGGAGATCTTAACCGACGATCGCGATCGCAAGTACGGCTATTGGAGCGGGGAACACTACCCGATTTTGACGACGATCGGTCCGGCGGGGGGTCGCGCCAACACGAGCCGCGACGGATACGACGTCACGTGGAGCTTCGGCCCGACGGACGCAACGGCTACGCAACCGTTTCACCTCGGAGCACGCAGGCCGGCGCAGCAAGAAAGCTGGACGTACTATCCCGGCGGAAACGCGTACGCATTTCTAACGGTCCAGCTCGACACGACCGCGCCGCTAAACGTTCGGGCCGGTTCTACCGTCGACGTGTGGTGTCCGTTCGTGCTCGATCCCAGCAAAACGTACTCGCTGACGATCGCGAAATCGACTCAACCGGTCGGCCCCATCGTCGCGAAACTCAATGATAACGTTTTGCATTTCGAGCTTCCGGCGTTCACGGTGCCTCCGGGTGCCGAGTTGATGGCGGAGATCGACGGAACCCTTTAGCATGCGGCAAGGTGTTTGCCGATTCCCGAGCAAGGGAACGGCACTTACAACGCATGGAAACAATCAAACAAGTAGTCGCCGAAGAGGTTAGCTCGGACCGGACGACCGGCTGGCGCCGATGGATTTCGGTGCTGGGGCCGGGCTTGATAACCGGTGCTTCGGACGACGACCCGTCAGGAATCTCGACCTACTCCATCGCCGGTGCCTCCACCGGCTTTTCCATGCTTTGGATCGTCTTGTTGACGACGCCGATGATGGCGGTGATTCAAGGCATGTGCGCGCGCATCGGCATGGTGACCGGCGTCGGCTTGGCGACGAACATGCGCAAGTACCTACCCGCATGGTTTCTTTATCCGCTTGCGCTCAGCGTAGTCGTCGCAAACATCATCAATGCCGGCGCCGATCTTCAAGGCATGGGCGCAGCGGCGCAAATGGTTTTGGGCTTACCCGTTTGGGCGTGGGTGTTATTTTTCGGTGTGGCCCTTAGCGTGCTCCAAGTCTTCTTTTCTTACAAAGCCATCTTCGCCGTCGTGAAATGGCTCACGATTTCGCTCTTTGCGTATATCATAACGGCGTTCGTGATCCACCCGCCGTGGGGGCAAGTCGCACTGCATCTCGTCATTCCGGAGTTGCACTTTAATGCAACTTGGCTGAACACGCTTATGGCCGTCATGGGAACCACGATTACACCCTACCTCTTTTTCTGGCAAGCGTGTCTCATGGTCGAGGAAGAAAAGGCTCAAGGGCGCACCAGCGTTCAGGCACGCCGCGGCGCAACCGAAGACGAAATCAAAGACGCGCATCTGGACGCGAACATCGGCATGATCTTCTCCAACGTGGTTGCGTTCTTCATCATCGTAACGACTGCGGCGACGTTGGCGGCGACAGGGCACGGCAACATTCAAACCGCCCAGGACGCGGCACGAGCATTGGAACCGCTGGCGGGACGCTTCGCGTATCTGCTCTTTACGCTCGGAATGGTCGGCACAGGACTGCTGGCAATCCCCGCGCTGGTCGGATCGTCGGCATACGTCGTGGCCGAATGCTTCAAATGGAAAGAAGGCCTCGATCAACCGCTCCGGCGCGCGCCCGGATTTTACGGCACGCTGGTCGTCGGCATGCTCCTTGCCATGAGCATGAACTTCTTGCACGTGAACGCCATTTCGGCACTGTTTTGGTCCGCCGTCATCAACGGCGTCGTAGCCGTGCCGTTGCTTTGCGTCGTCGTCGCGTTCGCAAGCAGCAAGCGCATCATGCACAAATGGCGGAGCTCGCTCGTCGCGCGCGTTTGGGGTTGGGCCACCGTTCTAGTGATGGGTCTTGCCGCCATCGGCATCTTCGCCTTCTGGGGCAAGAGCTGACCCTCACCAGATCGGAACGCGCGGAAAACGTTTCGAAAGCGTTTCGTCAAAACCGAAACTGCGTCCGGCGGCGCCGAGTGCCACGACCACCGCCATCACTATGTCGCTTGCATCGTTGCTCGCGGGAGACCAAAGATTCATCCCTTTTGCAAGCATGTAGTTAAGGAGCAGACACACTGCAACCAGCGACGCTAGGCGCGTCGTGAGGCCGAAAAGCATCCCGATAGAAACGTAAAGCTCGCCAAGAATCACGAGCGCCGCGAAAAAACCCACGTTCGGAAGCACGACGGCATGCGCAAACGCCTGATACAGTGGATGCGCGTGCGGAAGCATGTTTTGCAGAAACCCTTGCAGCGCCGTCGGAAACGGCACCGGCGACGTTATTTTCGCGATCCAGGCGATGGAAAAGATCAGTCCGAGAAACACTCTCGGCAATACCAGCACGTACCGTGAGACCATGAGGCGTCCCCGTCTTAAAAGCGTCGCCGGCGACCCGCACAGTCACAACGCGCCACGACGGCCCAATGTGCCTACGGCGTCGTCAGCGAGCGCTCCGCGTTGTTCATGGCCATTTCGATGGCGGGATTGAAGCCCGACCAGGTTGCGCGAATGCGGCCCTCGCGGATCGATCACGACGATCGTCGGAAAGCCTTCGATTTGAAAAAGCCCCTGCGCGCTCGTCGTCGGATCGAGCGCGACGTTCGCGAGGTGGTAGCGACGCGCAAAAGCCGCCGCAACGGCGCGCGGTTCACCGACGTCGACTGGGACGACGCGACATCTCGGGATGCTTGCGCGCGTACGCTTCGACCAACGGCATTTCGAGCTTGCACGGCTCGCACCATGATCGCGAAGAAATCGAGAAACAACACGCGCCCGCGCGCGTCAGCGAATGCGGAACGTTGCCGCCGTCGAGACGTTCGTACGCAATGCGCGGCGCGGGATAGGCAGAGGCGTCGTGCTTGAGCGCTCGCGGCGCAATGAAGATCTTCCACACGACGAACGCGATGACGAGAATCGCGAGGACGTCGAGCAGGCGGCCCCACGTGAAGCGGGGACGCCGCTTCGACGTTCGATCGCTTATTCTGCAATGCAAGCACTGCGGCGATGCCTTGGCCGCCGCCGATGCACGCCGACGCGACACCGTAACCGCCGCCGCGTTGGCGCAGGTCGTTGAGCGTCGTCAACGGCAAGACGCGCGCCCGATGCGCCGAGCGGATGGCCGAGCGAGATGGCGCCGCCGTGCGGATTCAAGCGCACGCCGTTCGATGTCCATGTCCTCGAAGACACGCGAGCACTTGCGGCGCGAAGGCTTCGTTGATTTCCATCACCGCAAGATCTTTTTCCGTCGATGCCGGCGCGCTGCAGCGCTTTCGGAATCGCAACCGCGGGACCGATGCCCATGATTTCCGGATCGACGCCGACGACGCTCGAGCCGGACCAAACGGCCGATCCACTTTAATCCGTCCGCTTTGCGCCTGCTTCACGGTCGTAAGCACGACCGCAGCGGCGCCGTCGGTGATGCCGCTCGCGTTGCCGGGCGTGACGACGCCGTCTTTGACGAAACGCGCCGGCAGCTTTGCCGAGCTTCTCCATCGATGAGGCCGGCGCGCGGGCCTTCGTCCTTGTCGACGATCGTTTGCGTACCTTTCGGGCCGGGCACCGTTACCGGCGCGATCTCTTCGGCGAAGTAGCCGTTGTTTTGCGATTCGATCGCGCGTTCTTGACTCGCGAGCGCAAATTCGTCGCACTCTTCACGCGATACGCCGTACTTCTTCGCGAGATTCTCGGCGGTGATCGCCATCGGCGTATTGCTGTACGAATCGGTCAGCGCCGCCCACAGCGAATCTTCGAACTGCACGTTCGCGCCCAAGTGGGAAGCCTTTGCGCGCGCCGCGCACGACGTGCGGCGCCTGGCTCATGTTTTCGGCTCCGCCCGCCAGCGCGTACGTCGCTTCGCCGAGACGCAGCGACTGCGCCGCCGACAGAATCGCCTGAAGGCCCGAGCCGCAGAGCCGGTTGAGCGGTCAGGGCGGGGACGCCGATCGGAAGCCCCGCGCGCAGCCCGATGTGGCGCGCCAGGTAGATCGCGTCGGCGCTCGTCTGGATGACGTTGCCGAAGACGATGTCATCGATTTTTTCCGCTGGAACGCCGCTGCGTGCGATTGCGGCTTCTGCAGCCGCGACGCCCAGGTCGGTCGCGGTCAGGTCGGCGAGCGCGCCGCCGAAGTTGCCGAACGGCGTGCGGGCGCCGGCGATAACGACGACGTCATTGTCGTTGAGCGTTGAGTCATGGCGCGGCCTACATTCGCGCAAGCAGGGAGGGGTTCCCAGGCAGGCTAGACGCCCGCGGGCAAATAACTAACGCGGGTCATGCCAATAAACCGCCCAGCCGCCATCACGCTCGATGCCCGGTCGCTAAGCTCTGCGACCAAGACCGAACAGATCCTCGAGAACTTCGACAAGCTCCAAATTGGAGGAGCGCTCGAAATCAACGAGGAGAGCGATCCGCGCGCGCTTCGCAATGAAATGACGCAGCTGCGTCCCGGACGTTTTTCGTGGGATGCGCGCAATCTCGGCGGCAATCGCTGGACGGTTCGTCTCGAGCGCATCGACGAAAACGCCGACGGTGAAACGTTCCTGCAGCACGTGCCGCAGTTCACCGCCGCCAAAGCTTCGACGATCAAAGAACTTGCCGGCCAGATGAGCGAGCGCAGCTACAAGTCGGGCGACACGATTTTCGACGAAGGCGAGATGTGGCCGTACCTCGGCATCGTCAAGAGCGGCAAGGTTATCTACACGCTGCTTTCGCCGGACGGTAAGACGCATACGATCGGCGAGCGTCTCACGCACGATACGCTCAACGAAAGCGGCACGTTCGACAGCGGCGGCGCCACCACGCGCGCAGAAGCGCTGACCGACGCGGTCGTCGTGACGATTCCGAGCGAAGCGATCATGCATGCGACGCGCAACGACGCCGAACTTTCGCTCGGCTTCCTTGATCGCAAGCTCGCAAGCGCGCCGCCGTTCGATCGATACGATCGCGGACCTCGCGTTCGCGCACGTGCTGCAGCGCGTCGCCAAGTTCTTGCTCGGCTACGCCCGCACGTCGGTCGGAATGACGCGCGGACTTCCGGGCGTCGAAAACCTTTCGCAGGCGCAAATCGCCGCTGCGGCCGGAACCGTTCGCGACATGGCTGCGCGCGCGTTGCTCCGCTTGAAGAACGCGAATGCCGTGGAACTCGACCGTGGACGCGTGAAGGCGATCGATCGCGCGCGACTCGAAGCGTTCGCGCACAACGTTCAAGCGCCGCCCGTCTAAGGGCTTTCCGCCAAGGCTTCAAAGCCGGTCTGTACCGCCGCATCGGTGCGTATGGACTGGCTTTTTTCATAGGCTTCTTCGAAGGCTGCGGCATTCAAAGCGCGGCCGGCGGCTTCTACTTCGCTACGGCGCCGCCGCTCGGAAGCACGCGGAAGGTTGCGACTTCTCGTCCGCAGCGCATCGGCCGCCGCGAGCAAAACTGCGCACCGAACCACATCGGCAGCTCGCAATGCGACGCGCGCGATCCCTTCGAAAACGCCCGAGAGCGGAAGCAGCAACACGTGTTCGCTCGCAATGCACAGCGCTTCGCGAAAGAGCGGCTTTGGATCCACGCCGCATTCGGGAACTTCCACGGCGAGCTCGCCTAAGTGCGTAAGCGCCGTGCAGATACTGGCCTTGTCGCCGAGCGAGCGGCTTTGCTCGATCCATTTTTCGTAATGATGTTTCGCGTTGTCGCAGTTGTTGCGAGCGGAGGCCACTTCGCCAAGCGCGCCTTCGGCCCACGCCGCGACGCGCACGTCGCCCGCTGCGCCGGCGCGTCGCGCCGCTTCGCGCAGATGCCGGTCGGCTTCGTTCAAATCCCCGAAGTCCGCGGCAAGCAGCCCGAGATTCAAAAGCGGCATCGCGCTTCTTCCACGCTCGCCCGCCTCATCGTAAAGCTCCACGGCTTTTTCGAAGAGTTCGTAGGCTTGTTGCTGCTCGCCGCGCGCATCGTAAATCGTGCCAAGCGCGTTCGTTGCTTGCGCCAGGCCGCGACGGTCGCCGCACGCCGCGAATAGTTGGCGCGCCTCGTCCACTTCTTCGATCGCGTCTTCGTCGCGGCCCATCGAACTCGATAACAACGCTGCAGAGGTGAGCATCGTCGCGCGGCCGGCGGACGCGCCGGAATCGTTGCGCTTCGCTTCCGCCGCGGCGCGCAACATGGCATGCCCCGCGTCGTAGTAGCCGCGAATGATCCAGAATAACCGCAGCGCTAAACCCATTTCCAGCGCGAGATCCGGTTCGTGAGCGATTGCGTAATGCATGGCGGCATGAACGTCGGCGTGAACTTCGTCCATTTCGTCCAGCCAACGCACGTTCGACGCCGCGTCAGAATGATCGCGAACGGCCAAGTCTCTAAAGAACGCCGCGTGCCGCGCGCGTAAGGCGGGCATGTCGCTTTTTTCGAGTCGCTCGCGCGCATACACGCGAAGCGTTTCTAGGAACTGGTAGCGGGCGGCCTTGCGATCGTACCGCAAGAACGATTTGTCGGTAAGCTGCGAGAGAATCTCCATCACATCTTCGAGCGGTACCGACTCATCCGAACAAACGGCCTCGACGGCCTCCAGCGTGAACGGCGATTCGAAAGCGGTCAGACGCGAGTACAGCCGGCGTTCTTCGGGCTGCAGCTGCTCGTAGCTCCAGTCGATCGCGCGCGCAAGCGTCCAGTGGTGGGACGGCCCTGTTTTATCGCCGGTCGTGAGCAACGAAAAGCGCCGGTTCAACCGGTCGACGATTTGCCGCGGCGAAAGCGTTCGCAGCCGCGCCGATGCAAGCTCCAGCGCCAGCGGAATGCCGTCCAGATGACGGCACAGCTGTCCGAGAGCCCGCGCGTTCTCCCGATCTTGAGCGTAAGTTGCATCGAGCGAGGCCCGGCTCAGCAACAGCTGCACGGACTCGTTCTCCAACAGCTCGGCACCCGTCGCGTTCTCGCTCGGAACGGCCAACGGTGAGAGATCGAAGATCTGCTCGCCTGCAAGATGCAACGGCTCACGGCTCGTCGCGAGAATCGTAAGCTCCGGCGATTCCTGAAGTAGTGCTCGCGCTGCGCTGCGCGCGACGTCAAGTATGCGTTCGCAATTGTCCAGCACGATCAATGCGGAACCGCGGCCGAGGGCATGCATGACGTCGCTCAACTCGGGCGCCGCCGAATGAATCCCGCACGCTTTTGCCAAGACCGCGACGGCTTCGCTTTCATTGTTTACGGGCGTCAGGTCGGCGAATGCCGTTCCCGCGCTAAACCATTCGTTCTCGCGCATCGCGAGCCGGAGCGCGAGTCGCGTTTTGCCGACGCCGCCGGGCCCCACGATCGTAACCATGCGATGCGTTCGCAACTTTGCGCTCAATGCGTCAAGCTCCATCTTGCGTCCGACGAACGGTGAGAGGTCGCGCGGCATCAGCGACGGCAGCGCCGCGGGCACCGTGACGCCCGATAACGCCGGCATGCCTTCGAACGTCAAACGGTACGCGCGTTCCGGACGCTTCAAGTCTTTGAGTTGAAAGTCGCCGAGCTCTTCCAGTTGCGATCCCGGCGGCAAGCGATCTTGCACGAGTTGCTGCGTGGCCTGCGAAAGGACGACCTGTCCGCCTCTCACGATGGCGAGCAGCCGCGCCGCGCGGTTCAATGTCGGCCCGAAGTAATCGTTGTCGCGAACGTGCGAGGAGCCGGTGTGAATGCACATGCGAACCTGCAGTGGTCCGGTATTGGGCCACTCGGCGTCATGCAGGGCGAGTTGCGCTTCCAAGGCGGCGTTCACGGCATTGTCGGCTTCGGTGAATGCGGCGCAGAAAGCATCGCCGACCGTTTTGAAAACGTAGCCGCTATTTCGCTCGATCGCTTCATGAAGCAGCCGGTCGTGCTGCGCGAGGGCAACGTGCATCGAGTCGGGCAGCGATTCCCACAGGCGCGTGCTGCCTTCGATGTCGGTGAATAAGAACGTTACCGTGCCGGTTGGAATCGTTGCTTCCACGAATGCCTCCCGCGGCTTCCCGTTAGAGTATACAATGCTTCGCGAGAAGAGTTCGGCTTGGCAGGTTAGCACCTTAGCGAGCGCTGAGTCCGGCAGAAGATAAGCTCGCATCTTGCGTAAAGGAATGCTCGATGGAGATCATCAGCCTGAGCGACGTGCCCGAGAAGCCGTGGAAAAACGGCGGCGGCGTGTCATGGGAGATCGCTGCCGACGAAGAATCGCCGCCCGCATGGCGCATTTCCGTGGCGTCGATCGACCGCAGCGGTCCGTTCTCCGACTATGCGGGATACGACCGGACTATCGTCGCGATCGACGGCGACCCGGTCGACCTCGACGTTAATGGAAGAGCCGTATCGCTCGCGCAAGGGGAGCCGTTCGCGTTCCGTGGGGAAGCGCGCGTGACGTGCAGCGTTCAAGGCAGCGCGCGCGACTTCAACGTCATGACGCGCCGAGACGAATTAAGCCACGACGTCGAAATCGTTTCGAATCCGCAACGCTTCATCCTGGACGACGATGAATTGGCGTTCGTTTTTATTCTTCGGGGCGAAGTCACGGTCGGGGAACTGCACTGCAAGACCGCCGACACCGTTTACGTCGAAGACGGCGAAGATAGAATCAACGTCACGCCGGCGCCCGGTTCCCTAGCTTGCATGGTGCGCATCACCCCGTTATGATGCGCATCGTCATGGTAAGAGACGGGACTAGTGAACGATGTAGACGTCGGCGGGTTGGCCGGGGACGACCAGGGAGCTGTGGATGTTTTTTCCGATGCATCGTTCGCCTTTCATCGACAGCTCGATGCGAACGTGCGTTACGACGCCGTGGTAAAGCTCTTCGAATTCGCAGCTCGAATGTAAGCCCATCACGTTGGCGGTGATGAGATACCGGCCCGGAACGAGAGTGATGTTACTGAAAAACCCGTCTTTGTTCGTGACCGCAGTCGCGATCGGCGTTTCTTCGGCGCGAAGCGGCAGGGGATAGATGCCGATCTCGGCGTTTACGAACGGCCTGTGATGGTCCAGATCCACGACGGTTCCGGCGACGCCCGACGTTTCGTCGGCCGCCGCCGGCAGCGTGCACGCGAAGATGAGCGCGAGCGCCGCTAGAACCCGTCGCATTAGAGCACGCGAACGGCCTCGACTGATACCATCGCGGTCGTCTCTTCCGTCGCTTCCAGATCGAAAGCGGCGCGTTTACTTCTGGCTGCCGCGTCGGCGAGCGGCTGGGATACGGACGGCGCCGGAACGGGCTTCTGTTGTGAGAGCGCTTGTTTGCCTTTTTGCACCGACCCTAAGGCCGAGGCAAGTCGCGCTTCCATCTCTTGCAGCACTTGCGCTGCGTAGTGATCCGCGCCTTCGCGAACTCTGCGCGCGCGCTCTTCGGCGTCGCGGAGAACGACTTCGGCGGTCGCCCGCGCTCGCACGACGATCTCGTTCTGATCGACGAGTTCTTCGTGCACGGTCGCGGCCTGTTCGACGATCGCCTGCGCCTTTTCTTGCGCTGCGCGCATGACGCGTTCCTGATCCTTCGCGATGATCTTCGCGCGGCCGACTTCTTCGGGAAGCGACGCGCGAATCTTCTCGACGTACTCGATCAGCTTCTCTTCGGAAAGCACCCGGTAACCAGCGGGAAGCCACGTTCCTTCGTGAACGTAGGCTTCGAGTTTGTCCAACACGCGATAAACCGACATGGGATACCTCCGTTACGATGAGCTAAGACCGGCGCGCTTTTTCGACATCAGGCGCAGAACCGGATCGGGAACGTACGGCGCAACGTCGCCGCCTAGAAAGAACACTTCTTTAACCAAGCTCGAGCTGACGAACGAATACTTCGCATCCGACATCAGAAAGAGCGTATCGACGTTGGACAGCGAGCGGTTCATCAACGCTGTCGACATCTCGCTTTCGAAATCCGAGACGACGCGCAGCCCCTTCACGATGACGTCGGCCTGTTGCGCTTTCACGTAGTCGGCGAGCAATCCACGGAAATGCGTCACGCGCACGTTCGGAAGTGGGCGACGCATTCTTCGAACATTGCGTTCCGATCTTCGAGCGTGAACATCGGAGTTGCGCTTCTGCGGATTAACGACGACGGCGACGATGAGTTCGCTGAAAACGCCGGCGGCTCGTTCGATGACGTCGAGGTGACCGTTCGTCGGTGGGTCGAACGATCCGGGGTAGATGTGCCCGCGTGCTCCGCGGTCGGCGGCCGTTATTCACGAGCCTCCGGCCGCGTAAAAAATGCCAACGCGACATCGCCGTACACTTCTTCGCGCGTCGAGCGATACCCCGGTATGTCCGGAAGAATTCGCTTGGCGGCGTGTTCGTAGATCACGAGCGCGTCCGGCGCCAGCAGCGCTCGCTCGAGCAGCAGGCGGAAGACTTGCAGCGGTACTTCGTCTGCATACGGCGGGTCCATGTACACGATGTCGAACGGCCCTTGCGACGCGGTACAGCGCTCGTTCCACAGGCGCGGCCACGACCGTCAGCCGGTCGTCGAGCCCAGCTGCTTGCGCCGCTTCTTCGATCGCGTGCGCCGTTTCGCGATGCGCTTCCACGGAAACGACGCGAGCTGCGCCGCGCGAGGCGGCTTCGAATCCGATCGCACCGGTACCGGCAAAGAGATCGAGCACGCGCGCATCTTCGATGCGCGGCATCAGGATCGAAAAAAGCGATTCTTTCACGCGTCCCGGCGTGGGTCGCACGTTCATGCCCTTCGGCGATTTCAATTTTCGACTGTTCAAGCGAACCACCGGTGATCTTCGGACTCATGCGGCTACCACGGCGCGGAAGAATGGAGAGTAAGATCGCGCAGCGACGCGATGGTGCGCGGCGGCGGCGGCAGGCCGGGCGGATACGTCTTGCCTTCATTATCTATCCACACCGCCTGCAGTCCGGCAGCGGCCGCGCCCGCAATGTCTGCGGCCGGATCGTCGCCGACGTAGAAACAACGCTCGGGAGCGACGTCGAGTGCCGCGGCCAAAGCTCGGAACGCTTCGGGGTTCGGCTTCTGTACGCCGAGGTCGGCGCTCGCCAAGCACCTTCGCCGCTGAAGCCGGCGCGCCGCGCCTTAACGACTTGCAGCGGGTTCCAGCCGTTGCTAAGCACGCCCAGCGGCACGCCGCGCTGCGCTTGAGTTCGTCAAGCGTCGCTTTCGCGTCGGGCGCCGGCACGATGAACGACGGCGCCATTTGCAGAGCGCCATTCGCTTGAAGCCCTCGACGTAGCCGTCGCTCGCTGGGACGCCGCGCTCCGAGACGAACTGCCGGACGGCCTCCTCGATCGTCAGGCGCCGCCCCGCTGCGTCGCGAGCAATGCATCGATCGCTCGCGGTCTCGTCGGCTAAGCGTTCCACACGCCGAACCGCCGTCGGCAACGATCTGCTCGAGCAGGTGCAAGAACGCCACGCGCTCGAGCTTGTTGTCGATGCAGAGCGTGTGGTCGATGTCGAATCCGACCGCGAACGAAGGCTGGCGCCATTCTCGGCGTTACTTCGGCCCCGGACCGAGGATCACGCGCACGAAGTCGTTAGGACGAACCCACTTCTTCAGCGCCGCAAGGATGCCGTCGTTCGTCGTGGAGACTTCGCGCTGCGCGTCGATCGTCGTTTGATCGAGCGGAAGCCCGAGCTGCGCGTAGTTCGAGCAGCTGGTCGGCGATGCCGTTGAAGCTTTGTTCGCGAATCGGCACTTCGCGACACCAGCATCGTCTTTCCGCGAGCAAGATCGTCCGCTCCGACGCCGCCGCGCATGAGAGCGTTGAGATCGTTGAACGTGAGCGATTGCGCGGCGATTGATCTTGTCGGGATCCGAGGCGAATTGAATCTCGAACGTTGCCGCGGTTCTTACGGCTCTCGAGCTGGCTGTAGATGCCGTATACCAAACCGTGCACGTCGCGCACGTCGTGGAACAGAATCGACGTCGCCGACGCGCCGAATGCCGCATTCGCGACGGCCATCGCGGCCCAGTCGGCGTCGTCGCGCGTCAATCCGTTCGTTTGCGCGAATTGCACTTGCGACTGGATTCGCGCGGCGTCGGGGACGACGACGTCTGCCCGCCTTATTCGTGCGGGACGGCCGGCAAGAACACGTCCGGTTTTGCGCCACTCGCCTTCCAGCCGCCGAAATACTTCTCGAACGTCGCTTTCGCTTGTTCCGGCGTCACGTCGCCGATCACAACGACCGTCGTCATGTCCGGCCGGTACGCATCGGCATACCACTTCTTCACCGCGTCGATCGTGACGGCGCCGGCACTTTCCGGCGTCTCGACGATCTGCGTCGGATCGCCCGCCGGGTAGAGCGCCTTGTTCAACGCGACCTGGCAGAGGTAATCCGGCGAGAGTGACGCTCGCCTTGCAGCGCCTGCACTTCTGCTGCTGGATCGTCGCGAAGTCTGCGCCGGGAACGCCGGATGCAGCTCTTCGTCGGCGAGCAACGCGACGCCGCGATCGAATTGATCGCTAGAGGGTCGTCAACGAGAATTCGCGTTCCGGCATCTGACGTCGGCCGCGATGTCGTCGAGTTGCTTGCGCAGCGCAATGCGATCGTACGTCGTCGTGCCGAACGGCAACAGCTGCGCCGTGATGTTCGGCGACGCCTTGCATTGTCCTTCGGCGCTTGAATCTGCTCGTTCGAGTTGATCAGACCCGACACGACGACCGTGTGCGAGACGTGCTCGGGAACGACGATCAACCGCATGCCGTTCGAAAGCGTCATGATCGGACGGAGTCGCGCTCTGCTTGGGAACCTGCACGTTCTTGAACGCCGCGATCGCCCAAGCCGGGAGCGGATCGTGATGCTGGATCGTCAGCTTGTTGCGTTCTCTTGCGCGACCGGCGGCGGCGGATTCGAGCTGCACCTTGCCGAGATTCTTCGGCACGGCTTGAGCGACCGTAATCACGTGATCGAAATCGAAGATACTTACGCAGCGACGCGATTCACGTCGTCGACCGTCACCGCTTGAATCTCGGCCAGTCTCGGAATCGGGCGACGCAAGCCGTCCTTCGACCGCGACGGCGTCGCTCCACTCGATAGGCGAGCTCTTCGATCGAATTTGCTTTGAATTCGCGTCGGCGACTTCGCGGCGCTTCGCAACCTCGACGAGATCGGCCGGCACGCCGTTCTTCTTGTAGCTTCGATGACCGCCCGCAGGGCGCTCGATGGCGGTGTTGGGTTTTGCGCGCTGACCGGAATGACGCCGAAGAGCACGCGTTCCCGACGCTTCCGGGTGCGATTCGAGCTGCGAAGACCTGCATACAAGCAGCTTGCCCGAAACTACGAGTCCGTAGAGATTCGCGCGCTGGTTGTCCAGCACGTCGCTGCAGCATTTGCGTCGCTGCGTAATCCTTGGCCGTTCCAGCCCGGGAAGACGGAACGCCAGTCCGACGATCGTTGACCGGCTGATCGCTGTCGATCGTCGCGGATCGTCTTAGACTTCAGCGGCTGCAGATGCACGGCCGGTGCGCGCCGGCAGCTTCGCCGCGGGGAACGCCGAGAAGTACTTCTTCACCGCTGCGATCGTCGACGGTCCGTCGACGTCGCCCGTGATCACGTAGCACGGCGTTGTTCGGATGGTACCACGCATTGTAGAACGCATGCAGGTTCTGCGCGTTGATGACGTGCTGCGAAGCCGTTGACCGTTCCGAGGCCGTTCTTCGCATACGGCGTACCCGGCGTAAAGCGCGGTCGCTGACGTCCATGAACAACGCGGCGGATCAGTTGCTCGTTGATCTTGCGTCACTTCTTGCGTGATCGCGCCCTTCTCGATGTTCCACTCTTTTTGCGTCAGGTAGCGCGTCGCGCATGCGCGAAGGCTTCCATGCGGAGCAGCAAATCGAGATACTGCGACGGCGCCGTGAAGAAGTATTGCGTGACTTCCGACTTGCGTGTCGGCGTCGTAGTTACCGCCGAGCAGTTCGCTGATGTCGGAAAGCTGCGACTCGGAGAGCGACTTCGACTACCGCGGAACATCATGTGTTCGAGCGCGTGCGCCTGGCCATCGTAGCTTTGCTCGTTCGAGCCGACCTTATAGTTCAGCATCGACAGTCACGACCGGCGCGAGCGGATCGTGCACGACGACCACTTGCAGGCCGTTTCGCAAGCGTCGCGCGCGTAACGTCGACGGCCGCTCGCGACGGCGCGGCGGCTACGGCGGCGCCGAGACAATGGCCAGCAAGGCGAGTACGAAAACGCAGCATCTTCACCCGAGTCGAGCTCCTTCGTTTCATGCCGGGAATTTCCCGAAGGAGTCTGGTGCCCGGGCGGCAGGCCCTTTAGGAAGATAGGACTAGCGCGCGCGTCGAGGGCTCGCGCGCTCGAGCACGGCGCGCAGACCCGCGTGCTCCGGCATTGCGCAGCTCCGGATCGGCCGCCACGATGCTTTCCGCATCCGCTTTGGCCGTCCCGATAGACGTCGATGTCGCGCGATGAGATCGGCGATGCGCAGGTCGGCCGCGCCGGATTGCGACCGTGCCGGCGAATTCGCCCGGCGCCGCGGATGCGCAGATCTTCTTCCGCAATCGCGAAGCCGTCGGTCGACTCGGTGAGGATGTCCAGGCGCTCGCGTCTCGCCGGTGTCGTCGGGGTAGACCAACAGACAGAACGATTTCGCGGCACCGCGCCCGACGCGTCCGCGCAACTGATGCAGCTGCGCGAGCCCGTAGCGTTGCGCGTCGAGAATGACCATCACGCTCGCGTTCGGAACGTCGACGCCGACTTCGACGACGGTCGTCGCGAGCAGCACGTCGAGTTCGCCGCGCGAAAAGCGCTCCATCACGTCGTCCTTTTCGCGACGGCGTCATGCGGCCGTGCAGCAGGCCGATGCGCAGGTCGGGAAAGACGTCGTTCTTCAGACGCTCGGCTTCGGCGACGACGCTCGTCAGTTCGCTCTCCTCGTCGATCGCCGGCGCAACGATGTAGGCCTGATGACCGAGCTCGACGTTTGCCGCGTACGAACTCGTACACTTCGTCCAAACGGCTGGCGCGAACCGCGAACGTTTCGATCGGCGTGCGCCCCGGCGGCAGTTCGTCGATGATCGAGACATCGAGATCGGCGTAGACCGATTGCGCGAGCGTGCGCGGAATCGGCGTCGCCGTCATGTGCAGCGTATGCGGCGCCACGCCTTTGGCACGCAGCCGCGCGCGTTGCTCGACACCGAAGCGATGCTGTTCGTCGATAATCGCCAGGCCGAGCCGTTTGAAGTCGACGCTCTCGGTGAGCAGCGCGTGCGTGCCGACCGCGAGCGCCGCTTCACCGCTGGCGAGCCGGTTGACCGCCGCATTGCGCGCGCGCTGTGCCCTGGCTGCCGAAGACCGCTTCGACGGCGATACCGAAGGGCAGCAGCAGCGGCGCGAGCTTCGACGCGTGTTGCGCGGCGAGGATTTCCGTCGGCGCCATCAGCGCCGACTGCACGCCGTTGCGCGCCGCGAGCAGGATCGGCCGCCGCGGCGACGAGCGTTTTTCCGCTGCCGACGTCGCCTTGCAGCAGCCGGTTCATCGGCACGTCGCGCGTCATGTCGTTCCCAGATCTCTCGATCACGCGCCGCTGCGCGCCGGTCAAGCGGGAACGGTAACGCGCTCTGCGAACTCGTCGAGCAAGCCGGGCGGAACGCGCAACGCGTCGGCGTCGTGTTCGCGTTCGCGTTCCGCGCGGCGCATTTGCGCGGCGGTCGCAAGCACGAGGAACTCCGTAAAAGATGAATCGCTCGCGCGCCGCTTGCGCCTCTTCGGGCGTTGCGGGCGCATGCACTGCGTGATAGGCCTCTCGCAACGTTCCGGAAACTCATGCGTTGCGCGCGATCGCCGGCGGCAGCGGATCGTTCGCCGGCGAGCGCAAGCAATCGCGGAAGGTTCTTGCTCGACGACGGCGGCGATCTTGCGCGTCGTGAGATCTTTGCTCGCGCGATAGACCGGCACCATCTCGCCGTGGTACGTCCTCGTCCGTCGCCAAGCTGCGCGTAGTGCGCTGACGTTGACGACCGAGCCCGCGCAGCGTGCGTCTCCGCGCGGCCGCGCACGAAGAGGCGCATGCCCTCGCTGAAACCGGCCGATGACGTAACGCTTGCGTCCGATCCACTTCGCGATGAATTCCCCGCCTCGTCGCGCATTCGCAGCTCGACGATCTCGAGATCGCGAACGCGGCGCTCTTTGACGGCAACGACGTGTCCGACGGCGTTCTCTTCGCCGCCCGCGGCGCCAAGCGCGGTAGACGGCGTCGGAAAGCGAAAGTCTTCGTAGCGAAACGGCAGGTAGTCGAGCAGATCGTGCGCCGTATCAATGCCGAGCTCGCGAAAGAGCGGGGCCGATTTTGCGCCGACGCCCGCGAGATCTTCGATCTTCATTCAATGCCCGAACGGGCGCACAATGTTTCGTAGGCGTGACGCAGGTTCGGAACCGGAACGTGAAGCCGGTCGCCTAGCTCGACGATCGCACCGAGAATCGGATCGATTTCCAGCGGACGGTGCGCCTCTAAGTCTTGCAGCATCGACGTCTTCACGTCGCTCAAACGCTCCGCCAGTTTGATGCGCTCTTCGACGTTCACGCCGTCGACGACGTGCATCGCCCGACCGACGGCAAGCGACTCCAACATCAGCGTGCGCACCGCATCTCGCGTGCTGCGGTTCTCGAGCAACGGGCGAATGGTTAAGCCGGTCAATGCGCTCACGGGGTTGAGTCCCGCGTTGTTCACCAGTTTGAGCCACACGCGTTCGCGGATGTTCGGATCGATCTCCGCGTTGAGGCCCGCATTGACAAACATCGACGTCAATTGCGTTAGGCGCTCCGTCGTGGAACCGTCGACTTCGCCAAGCATATATCGCGTGCCGCCGCTTTGATGGATTTTCCCGGGTTCGACGATGTGTCCGGAAACGTGCACGACGCCGCCTAGATACGCCGGATCCGGAAACGCGCGAACCGATCTTCCCTCTCGGATCTACCGTCTGCAACGGCGGCGTTTCGATACGAACCAAAACGGCACGCCGTTTTGCAGCGTTACGATGGGCGTGTGCGACTTGCGAGAGCGGCAAGAGCTGCGACAGCAAGTACGGGCCACTGATGCGCTTTGAAGGTGAGCAGCACGACATCGAACCGGGCCGAGCTCGCGAAGGTCGTCGGTGGCGCGCACCGCGAGCCGTAAACGGACCGAGGTCGCTGTGATACGAGCGTGATGCCTCGCGGGTATCGCGTCGAGATGCGCGCCGCGAGCGACGACGCCGACGTCAACGCCGGCACGCGCGAGCGCCGCGGCGATGAACCCGCCGATCGCGCCGGCTCCTACTACCGCTACTCGCATGAATAAAATTTTGAGGCGACGGGCAGATTCGAACTGCCGAATGGGGCTTTTGCAGAGCCCTGCCTTACCACTTGGCTACGTCGCCGTTGGAGCGGGTAGTGGGAATCGAACCCACGCATCAACCTTGGGAAGGTCGCAGGCTACCATTACATCATACCCGCGAGACCGCAGCAGCCCGTCCGATTCGTTTCCCACGCTACAGCTCCTACTCCAACGAGGGCCATTCAAGGAGGCATTCCTTCCTAACAGAAGCTGGGACCACATGACCTGGGTCTATGCGATTCCGGTTTGGCTGTTTGCCGTCGGAGCCATTCTCACCGCAACGGCGCTCGCATCCGCCGGGCTCTTTTATACCCGGCGCATATTCCCGCGACGCGATGAGATTACTCATAACGACGTCGCCGGTTCGATCGTTGCAACGCTAGGAACGATTTTGGCGGTAGTTCTTTCGTTCATGGTGGTGACCGTGTGGCAAGAATACGATCAAGCGGCGGCGACCGTACAGAACGAAGTCAACGCGCTCTGCGATCTCTATCACGACGCTTCGACGCTGCCGCAACCGTTCAAAGCGCGACTGCAAGGCGAGATCGAGCGATACGTTTCGGTAACGCTGAAAGACGAATGGCCGCTCATGCGATTCGGCCGCGAAAGCGGCCTCGCGCGCCGCGAGGCGTATTACACCCTCGAGCTTGTAACGACGTTCAAGCCGCAAAACGAAACGCAACAGTCGCTACAAGCCGACATGATTTCGGTGACTCACGCGTTCAACGATGCGCGCCGTTCGCGGCTTTTCGCCAACGCCCAAATCATTCCGCACATCCTCTGGTGGATGCTTTTGTTCATCAGCTCGGTAACGATCTCGAGCGCCTATTTCTTCCGCGTGCCGAACCTGCGCGTGCACTTGATTATGACTTGCGCGTTGACCGCCGTGATCGCCGCAATTCTCGTATTGATTGCCGAGTTCGATCTGCCGTTTCGGGGCGATATTCAGATCCAACCCCGCGCGTTCTCACACGTTGCCGCGGCGATCGCGAGCGATCCGCCTAACTCAGTATATTCACCGAGCGGGCCAAGATCAGGCCGACCGTAGCGAACGAAATCATCGATTCGACGAGCATCAGCGTTTTCGCCCAGTGCGAGAGCGGCATCGTATCCGTCGGACTGAACGCCAGCGCGTTCGTGAACGAAAGGTATACGTAGTCAAGCAGCATCGGCTTCCATTCGCGATTCAGGCATGGAAGCCGGTTTTTGTCCACAGTCATTTGCGGAAAAAGAAAGTCCGCTCGAACGAAATCGCGTGCGTCCGGACAGCGCGCGCGCATTGCGGGGCCCTTACCATCCAACTCGTAGAACCACAACGCGAAGACGATGACGTTCGACATCCAGATCACCGCCCCGGATCCAAGCAGATCGTGCGCAGTCGGGCCGTAGTGTTTGGCGTGGTGATTCACGAGATCGTTGATCAAAAAAATCACCGACGTCACGTTGAAGAATGTCAGCACGGCAACCAGCGCGATCGTTCCGACCCGGAGCAGGCGTTCGGACCCCATGCGCAGCGGGCCGAAGACTTGGAGCGGAATCAAGAGCACCAGCACAAGGGCCGGCGCCATCCATCCGGGACCGAACGTCAGCTTCGGCGGCAGGCGCATGTAGAGGATGAGCGCGGCCAGAACCGCGATTCCGGCGTGCCAGCGTGGCTCGTTTTTCACGGCACTCGCTTTCGCGGCCTCACCGGCGTTTCTTGCCACGCTGGAACTCTGCGCGGTTTGCGATACATATACGAATTGTCATGCCTACCGATTTTCGAGATGGAAAAACATTTCCGCGCCGCGGCCGCCAGCCGCTCGGCGATGCTCTCTGGCTCGCTCGCGTTTTCGACAAGGCTCGCGCGAGCGCAGCCGGCACGATTCACGACTACATCTATCCGTGTCCGATGGACCAAGGTGTGATGGAGCGCTGGGGGATCACGCCCGAGGACTTCGATGCGGCGATTCGAACGCACACGAGCGACGAAGCCATCCATGCGTGGCTGATCGAACGCACGTCGCCCGACCGCATTCGCACCGCGAACGATTGGCTCGTTAAAGAAAAGATCGAGAACTTAAACCGGCAAGATTCCGAGGAAGGCGCTTGATGGGAAAGACCGTCGAATTCACTCGCCCCGATGGGAAGACCGCTCCGGGCTACTATGCCGAGCCGCCGGCAGGCAGCAACGCGCCCGGCGTCGTGCTGCTCGAAGAGTGGTGGGGCATTACCGATTACATCCGTAAAATGGCCGACGATTTGGCGTCGGCGGGATTCCGCGTGCTCGTTCCCGACCTCTTTCGCGGGCGCACCGCGGCCAAAGGCGATGAAGCCAATCATCTTATGGAAGGCCTCGATTTCGGCGACGCCGCGAATCAAGATGCGCGCGGCGCCGCACAATACTTGAAGTCGACCGGAAGCTCGAAGGTGGGCGTTATCGGCCTCTGCATGGGTGGGGCGCTTGCCGTGCTAAGTGCGATGTACGTGCCTGAATTTGACGCAGCCGTCTCGTTCTACGGTTATCCGCCGCCGGAGGGCGGCGACGTGGGACGGATCCAAATTCCGTTTCAAGGCCATTGGGCAACCGACGACGAGCATTTTCCGATCGCGGGCGTGGAGCAAATGGAGGCGCGCTTCAAAGAAGCGGGCACGCCGTACGAGTTCCATCGCTACGAAGCGAAGCATGCCTTTCATAATCCCAATCAACCAGGCCACGCCGGTTTGGGACACTACCATGAAGAGTATGCGAAACTTGCGTGGAAACGTACGGTCGATTTTCTTTCAAAGCACCTGAAGTAAAATAAGAAGCCCCGCTTTCGCGGGGCTTCTTTTATTTCTCGAACAGCGTGCCGGCGTTTATCGGTGCGCTGCGCAGCGCACCTTGTTCCAAGCCCCACTTCTTCAAGAGCTTGTCGTACGTGCCGTCGGCAATGACCGAATGCATCGCATCGACGAGCCGGCCGCGCAATGCCGTGTTGCCCTTCTCGACGGCGATCCCGTACGGCACTAAAGCGAATTGCCGTCCCGCGACCTGATACTTCGTTCCGCCTGCGCCCGTTTTTGCAAGGTACGCCACGACGGGATAGTCGGTAACGTGCACGTCGGACCGGCCCGCGCGAAAAGCCGCGAAGCCTTCATCGTCGGTCTTGTAGCTGATGATCGAAATGGGCGCCAGATGCACGTCTTCACATCGTTTGGATTGAGCCAGCAGCGACGTTTCTTGCGACGTGCCTTTTTGCACGTCGACCTTCAGCCCGCAGAGCGCACCGAGATCGAAGACGTGCTTCGGATTTCCCGCCGGAACCAGCATGCCGCTGCCGGCGAGCAGATAATCGACAAAATCGACTTGCTTCTCACGAGCGCGCGTATCGGAGATGGCGGAGATGCCCAAATCGACCTGCCCCTGCGCGACGTCGCCGAGCAGCGAATCGAATTGGTGGTTCTTGATCGTGACGGTCGAGCCGAGCTTCGCGCTAAGCGCGTGCGCAAGATCGATATCGAACCCTTGCATCTGATGTGCCGGGCCGTAAAACTCGAGCGGCGCATACGAAACGTCGGATCCGACGTTGAGCGGCGCGGCGGCCGCGGGAATCGCCGTCAGCCCGGCTGCTGCGACGAGCGCCGGCAGAAAAGCGAAACGAAAGAACCGTCCTAGCAATGCTATCCCTTTCCGTATCGACGACCCGCCTATCGAATTATCGGCTGACCGGCCGTTCTACTGAATGCTCGGTCGCAACCCGGCAAAGCTTTATGATGGGCCTTCCGGACTATAACCACTCGCGAATCAGCTCCACGAAGCCTTCGCCCGCGAGATAGAACACCTTGGTCCCCCGGAACAAAACAACGTGTTGCCGATCGACGCGCCCGAGACCCGGGCCATGCGCTTTCGCTCGCTCAAAAAATGGATCGCATCCGAGTTCAAGCAGCGCCATGCATTTGCTCGGGAAGTATCCGCTGAGTCCTGAAATCGATACACGGAACACCGCGCGCATTTCCCGCGACCGCGGCCTTCAACCAGCGGCATTCGCGTAAAGCAAAAGAGCCCGGTACATTCACCGGGCTCTTTTGCGGAAGTGGTGCCAAGGGCCGGAATCGAACCGGCGACACCGCACTTTTCAGGCGCGTGCTCTACCGACTGAGCTACCTTGGCATATTCCGACGTCCCGCGCCGCGGGCCGCCGCCGTCCCGGCTTCGGAACAGCACGAACATCCTGTTCGTGCCCTCGTTAACACGTGGTGCACCGGGCGACCGCGGTGGGTTCTATAAGGGGGGCTCGAGACCTTTTTGAGAAACCGAATTGTGTGAACACGTTGGAAGCTTTTGACGCGGTCGATATTCGCGTAGGGACTATTGTCGCAGCCGAGCCATTTCCGAAAGCTCGAAAGCCTGCTTACCAGCTCACGGTAGACTTCGGCGGCGACATCGGGATTCGCCGCTCGAGCGCACAGATCACGCAGCGCTATGAGTGCGGCGAGCTAGTTGGACGGCGCGTCCTCGGCGTTGTCAATTTTCCGCCGAAGCGCATCGCCGATTTTACGAGTGACGTCCTCGTGCTGGGCGTGAACGATCCCGACGGAAACGTCGTGCTGATCCGCCCGGATTTCAACGATGTGCCGGACGGCGTGCGTCTGTACTAAACGCCGAGCTTCTCCTTCAGCCATGCGAGGCGATCGTCGTAGGCAGCCGGAGTCGCGAGCGAGTGATCGACGTCGTACATCGCCATCGTTCGCGGAAATGGCGCTGCATTGAAAAATGCGAGGGCATGGTCGCGCGGGATGTATTTATCGTGCGCGCTGAACTGAAAGTAAAACGCGCGCGCCTTCGAGCGCGCCAAGTATGCCGTCGGATCGAGCACCTTCATTTGCTTGACGTAGCCTTGCACGTTTGCGGGTTTGGTGCCGAGCAGATACCATTCGGAAAACGACGTCGTGCCGGCCATCAGTACATAGATTTGCGGACGTGGATCGATGCCGGCCATCACCGCGCCGTACATCGAGCCGAAATCGTGCCCGACGTACGCGATGCGATGTGCGTCGACGTTCTTCTGCGCGATTAGCACGTCGAGCGAACGCCGCAGATCGATGACCTGGGCGATCGAGTCAGCGTAGTCCGTTCGCGTCGTACGTCCCTTTTCGAACCAATTCGGCTGCGCCCACATTGCATCGATCGATAAAGACGTAACGCCGCGCTGCGCAAGCGCGACGGCATCCTTCTCGAATTCCGTGTGATTCGTCGTCGCCGGATCGCCGAGCCAATGAACGAAGAGCACGCCGGGATGCGGGCCGGTGCCGCTGCCGGCAACGATCGTTCCGGTGACGCGATGGTTCTTCGATACAAACGATATCTCGCGCACACCGACGCCGTCGCGCATCGTGGTGGCACCATATCGCACGTTCAACGGCGCATTGGCATCGTAGCTAAATGCATTAGCGTCTAACGGCGCGCTCGATGCAACGGAGGCACTCAGGGAGAATAGCGCGGCGACAGTCACGAGCGATTTGAGCATTGGATTCTCCTCGCGGCATCTTTTACGATTGAAACTCCACGGTGAAAAGATACGAACCGCCGGCCGGCTCGCAATCGCGGATTTCGGGGCGATAACGCGACATTCGCGCAGCTGCAATCGCCGCACGGTCTAAGAGCACGTTCCCCGCGGAACGGAAGACCGCTGCCTCTGTCACCTTTCCGGCAGCATCGAGCGTTACGCGAATCTGTGCGACGGCGTTATCGCCTTCAAAACCGTCGGGAATCGTGGCCGCGACTGGATCGGTGGCGACAGCGGGCGCGAATGGCGTGGAGCACGAGGGTTTGGGGATTTCCGTCGCCGCAGGAGCTGCACTCATCGCAGGGCCGGGCTCCGAAATGCCGTCTGCCGGCGGCGCTTTCGCCACCACAGGCGGTTCTACCGGAGCGCTCCGACCGTTCGTCGTTGTAACGACATGCGGACGAAATGGCGCTGAACGCGGCGAGTGCACCGCTTTTACGGCGACGCGCTGTGGGCTCTTCGGCGGAGGCAGTGTCGGTTTGGGAGTGGGCGGCGGCGGTCGCCGCTCGATTGAAAGACGTTGCGGAGGCGGTTCTTCACGTGCGGCGATAGCCGGCATCGGACGAACGGAAACGGCGAACGCGAAATGCACGCAAGCCGAAAGTACAAGGGCGGAAACCAAAACACGATTTGCGCGTACCTTCATGCACGTTGCAATGAACGAACGCGCAAAAGCGTGACCGGACGATCAACGGCTTACGGTTTCAACATGATGTCCGTCACGGATGATTGCCCAGCCGCCTGCCCCTTCATTTCGGAGTGAATGCCGACGACCAGATGGGCCGCCGGATCGTAGTATCCCTCTCCCGTTATCTGTCCCATACCGCTGTTTTCGCTTTGAATCGAAACAACCGTCGCTTGATGTCCGGAGACTTCTTTCGTTCCTGTTACCTTGTACGTCAAATCGATAGGCATCAACCCCGCGGTTCCATGCCACGAATCGTTTAGGCGCAACGCGCCGTGCGCTGCAGCGCCGGACGCCAAACCGTTGAACGGCCCCAAGATTATCCCGAGCATGGAATTCATCGACATTGCGGCCGCTGCGGATTTGCTCATGCTCATCGACGGCTTGGTATCGCCGAGCTTCGTAATCAGCTCACCGGCGGGAGACATGGCCGCCTCAACAGTCGTCTTGCCGGCGCCGGGCATCGACATGGAGATTTTGGTGTGAGCGCTTCCGTCGGGGTCGACGCTATCGATCGCTACGGTCATGTCGCTGCTCATGAGTTTCGCGCCCATACCGCCGCCCATTTGGACGGTATAGACCAATTGATCTCCCGCCTTTCGCTCTTGCGCGATCGCAACGGTCGTCAGCGCCGCTAACGCGCACAAGGTCGTTATAACGGCGGGGCGGATGATGCTTGTCATGTGCGTCACCTCCGCTTCTACTAAGACGCGTTAGAGCACCATTGTCAATTCGACAACCAAACGATTCCTTGGTGCGCAGCAAACCGCTTCCGCCATGCACTTTTCATGGTAAAAATAAGTACGGGATTTCTTTGAGAGGAAGGCCTATGAAACGCTTTGTTTTATCGATTGTGGCGGCGACGGCGATGCTCATCCCGTCAGCGGTATATTCGCAAACGATGTCTTCTTCGGCGATAGGCGCCGGCCCAAGCGGCTATGACTGGGCGGTCGGAACATGGACGTGCACTAACGCTATCCCATCGGCGATGGGTGGTCCCAGCAGTCAGACGCTCACCGTAAGTAAGACTAGCAGCGGCGCAATCATGTATCACGCGACCGGCGCAAACTTCGATAACACCTGGTATAACGTGTACGTCCCGAAGACTAAATCGTGGACGAGTCCGTTCATTGTTGCCGACGGAACCTATGGCACCGAATCGACGAGCCAAAGCGGCGCGAAGATCGTTTGGACCGGGACGGCAACCGATGCAACCGGCAAATCGATGCCGGTTCGCGACACAAACGCCTTCAGCGGCTCAAAGTACACCGACTTGGGCGAATATCAATCCGGAGGCGCTTGGAAAGCCCAATATAAAATCAGCTGCACGAAGCAATAAATTCCCCGCTGCGGTGTGACCGCGAAAACGAAAGAAGCCCCGGCATATTAACCCGGGGCTTCTTCAATATGGCGACGCTGATGGGGCTCGAACCCATGCGTAGTGCTCAACCCGATCGTTGAAGAACGCTGATGCTGCCAGACGCACGGCCTGGGATAGGCACGATTCGCCCAACGCGTACCGTGTACGCGATGAGGAGTGCGGCCCCGACGCTGCAGACCAGGACTGAGAGCAACGAGGCTTCAAGGCCAAACGGGCCGCCCGTCAGAAAATCCGGGCCGCTTATAGTACCGCGAAAGAGGCTTGGTGTAGCTTGGATACCCGACACAGGGACACCAAAAATGCTGCCTTGAGTGAAGTTCCATCCGATGTGAATGCCGATTGCAAGCCACAGTCGCCCAGTTGCTGCATATGCAGCGGCAAGAAGCACGCCGGCTTCGAGCGCAATGGCGAGCGAACTCACGATCGTTGCATGGGGATTCGCCGCGTGAAGTGCCCCGAAAACGAGAGCGGAAACCGCGATACCGATCCACGTCCCACCGATGGATTGGACGACGCGAAACAGAAAACCACGAAAGAGCAATTCCTCAAGGACCGCCGGGGTGACGGTCGTCACGAAGGCTGCAACTAGCCCTGGAAGCAGAGCAGATCCGAGATAGTGGTAGTGGCCGGTAAGTGCGAGCAAACCAATAATCGTAGCGAACAGCACGGAGCCAAGCAACATTCCCACTACTGTTTGGGGAAGCAACGCCGCGGGCGCAAGTTCGTCGACGGTTCGCCGCTCCGTGATCCGGACGTACAACGCGTACGCGCCGAGAATAAGAAGCAACAACAAGAGGGCTTCAACCCAGTTGGGGATTCGATGGTGGGTGAGTCGTTGCGTGCCGACCACGACGGCGATCAACAGGACCATTCCGCCAAGCATGACGCCAAGTCGTTTGAGGGCCTCAATAAACTTCATAGGTACTTCTTTAGTGGGAAACCGCATTTTTTGTTTCACGTCCAAAAACTGCGGAGAGAACAACAAAAGAGAAAAGCCCCGGCGCATAACACCGGGGCTTCTTCAATATGGCGACGCTGGTGGGGCTCGAACCCATGACCTCCGCCGTGACAGGGCGGCGCTCTAACCAACTGAGCTACAGCGCCATCGCCGGGTAGCTGTTGTGACGTCGTTTCGCCACAAGGCGAGAGTGTACCCTACCGAAGGCGCTCGGTCAAGCGCAAAGAGCGCCGGAATAAAAAGGAGGAACCGAATGCATCGATTCCTCTTTTTTCGAATGGTGGGCACGGTTGGGATTGAACCAACGACCCCCCGCGTGTGAAGCGGATGCTCTCCCACTGAGCTACGCGCCCGAAAGCCGCCGAGCGGCTCGGAGTCCGGTTGGACAAGACGGCAGTTTATCCTATTCCGGGCATGTTGTCTAGCGCTTACGGTAGAATCGAGCGGGCCATGCTCGAAGGCTTTCCGCTAATCTCCCGCTTCACGATCCCGTTCTCCGACGTCGACATGATGCAGCACGTGAACAACGTGGCGTACATCCGCTGGTGCGAAATGATGCGCGCCGAGTACTTTGCGCGGGTCATGCAGACGCCGATCAACGGCGACATGGGGATGATTCAAGCCACGATCAACTTCACGTACGAACGCGAGCTCGAATATCGCGAGCAAATCGCGATCGGCGTGAAGATTTCGCGCGTCGGCAGCAAGTCGTGGGATTTCTACTACGAGATCTGGAGCGAGACGAAAAACCGGCAGGCGGCTCATGGCGTAACGACGGTCGTCGCTTATGATTTCGTAAACCACACGACGATTCTGATTCCCGAACGCTGGCGCGAAGCCATTGCGGCGTTCGAAGCGGGGCCACAGCAACTTTTCATATGACGGCAGTTGCGTTACTGCTCGCGGCGGTCATCGGGGCGGCGCCTGTCAGCGCGCACCGGCCCGTCACCACGACCGTTCCGCTCGCGCAGACGCGCTTCGATACGGGTCTCACCGAACTCTACGCCTACGCGGGCGTTAACGCGGCCGTGGATTTCGACGCCGCGGCTCTCAGCGATCCGCATCTCGCTATCGCGTTTTGGGGAAAAGCGCTGGCCGACGGCAGCGATTTGAACGACAGTCTTACCGAGGAGCGATTCGCGCGCGCCCAAGCGGACATCGCTAAAGCGCAAGCGCTCGAAATTTATGCTTCGCCCGGCGATCGCGCGCTCATCGACGCGGCTGTCAAACGGTACGCGGGGACGTTCGCCGAGCGCGAGAACGACGAAATCGCCTACGAAGACGCGATGCGTTCGTACATTGCGTCCCATCCGAATGACGATGACGCTGCGATGTTATTCGTAGAAGCGTTGCTCGAGCGCAAAGGCATGCATTGGAACGCCGACGGTACGCCGCTCGGCGATGCCAGTGCCGAGCTTCTCAACACCATGCAAACCGTGCTGGCGCGCTCGCCGCAGCAGCTAATGGCGAACCATCTCTGCATCCATATTTACGATACTGCGCCGGACCGCACGCCCGCGATTCCGTGCGCGCAACGTCTGGACGCGCTCACGTTTGCGCCCGAAGACGAGCACCTTGCGCACATGCCCGCACACCTCTGGCTCGAAATCGGCGACGGACGCAGCGCCGATGCTTCCAGCGAACGTGCGTGGCAACTGCACCCCGAACACTACGCCCAGCATGATGCATTCGTGGGCCTGCTTGCTGCAGTCTATAGCGGCGACGACGGGCGGGTCGCCGTCTGGGAGGCGCGCTACAAGACGTACGCGGATCCGGCGCCGGTGCTTACGCTCGCCGGCGTGCGTCCCGACAACGTCGCCATGCGCAACGCGCAGCGCGACGAACGCAATGGCAAACTCGACGACGCCGTCAAAGAGCTGCAAAGCGCCATCGCCTACCAGCGCCAGTACTTCACCTCGGAATTCCAGCCGGTCTACCCCGCGGACGAACGCCTCGGCGCGCTGTACTTCCGCGCCGGCCGCTACGACGACGCAAACGCGGCCTTCGCCGATGCATTGCAACACCGTCCGGCCGATCCGCGCTTGCTCTTCGGCATGGCGCAAACGCTCGAACAACAAGGACGCGCCGGCGACGCCGCCGCCTATGAGGCAAAGTTCCAAGCCGCTTGGGCCGGCGGGAACCTTACGATGAACGACTTCTAGGGTAAACTACTTCGATATGATCGTCAGCATCCAGCGTGAACTGGGCGCCGGCGGCCTCTCCGTCGGTGAGGCCGTGGCCGCCGAGCTTGGTGCGACGCTGCTCGACGAGCGCACGATCATCGAACGCCTGGCGGAGCGTGGCGGGTTCTCGGCCGATTACCTCGAGCGCATCGACGAACGGCCGCCCACCTTCGCGAACTCGTTCATGAGCGACCTTGCGCGCGCGACCGCGCTCGTTCAAGCCATGGAGTGGCGCTCCACCGAGCATACCGTGCTCGACGAAATTCGCAGTCTTGTGCTCGAGGAAGCCGAACGCGGCCACGTCGTGCTGATCGGCCACGGCGGACGCTTACTGCTCTCCGGATCGCAAGCGGCGGAAAATCTCTTTGCGATTTTCTTGCACGCGCGCAAAGCGTGGCGCATCCAGCAAGTGATGCGGCGCTTCGATTGGCCCGAAGAGGTTGCCGCCGAACGCATCCGGCGCACGGACGAGTTGCGCCGCAAGTACCTGCAGCACTTCTTCGCCTGCGATCTCTACGACGCGCGCAAGTATGATTTAGTGATAGACACCGAACGCGTGGGCATCGAGGCCGCGAAGCAAATCTCGACCTCGGCCCTGCGCGGCATGCTTAGTCCAGTGTAAACGCGACGATTTCGTTCGCTTTTGTATCGTTCGTCCAGAAGCGCGTGCCGTCGTGCGAAAGCGAGATTGCCGCAAACGGCACGGCGGCAATGGGATCGATTCGGTTGCGGTCGACGCTGACGCGCCCGATGTGACAGCCGCCTGCGCGAGCCCCGTACCAGAGCGACGCATAAAGCGTGCCGTCGTGCCACGTAATCCCAATGATTTCCGCCTCCGCGGGAATCTCGCTTGCGATGTTGCCTTGCAAATCGAGCTCGAGAATGCGCTTGTTATAGCGCTGGCTGAGCCAAAGACATTCCCCGTCGTAAGCCAAGAACGAGCCCGTCCCCTCGGGGCACGCGAGCCGGTCTTTTTCTTTGAACCCGTGTCCGGGAACATAGCGCCGGATGAAACGATCGTCATCGTCGCCTTCACCCAAGACAAAGCGGAGTTCGTCTCCAACGCTAACCGCACTCACCGGTTTGCCCGGTGCATTGGTCTCTTCGAATACCGTGAAATGCGTGCGGTCGAGCCCATAGAGACGCTGCGATTCCCACGAGCTGATCCAGAGATTTTCGCCGTCGCAAGTCAGCGCTTGCGGAGCGGGTGCCGGCGAAGGAACGCGCAAGAGCTCTTCAATTTTCGTCGCTTGTTGCATCGAACGCCCTTCGACCGCGCGTCGCCGGGTGCTTGCCGCTCATGCACCCGGCTCCTTGCGACGTGACGTTACGCATTTTCGGTTCCGCGCAGCGCGGCTGCAAACTCTGCCAGCCGCTCGCTCAATGCCTGCACGGCATCTGCTAAGTGCATGCGCACCCCCGTACTTCGACCGTCTTCCGCAAGTCGCACGAGACGGCTGCGTTTGGCGGATGCATGTACTTCGGAGCGACGCGCACGGATCTCGGATTCATACCAAAATTCCACGATTGCCTCGCATACGGTTTTGAAAAGTTGAAAAGTCGAAAAAGAATAAGGCCCCCGGCGAAATCGCCGGAGGCCTTCAACTGCAGCGGAGAAGCTACGGCGTTACGCCGGCCCGCTGGTGAAAAGCACTCGTTCGGCGACAGCCCCGCTCGAAGGCGGCGCGATGCGCGTAGTTTGCGACCAAGCGATATTTGTAGTCATCGTGCCTCCTTTCAAACATTGGCGGCGGAATTGAAACGTCCGACAACAGTAGCATGCGCCCGTTGAAGGTGTCAAACGCGCGCGTAGAGTACCCTTTGACGGCCTCGGAGCGCTCTGCTATACTCCGGGGGTTGTCCCGAACGCGAGTGCGTGTAGCTCAGTGGGAGAGCACCACCTTGACACGGTGGGGGTCGTAGGTTCAATCCCTACCACGCACACCATTTACGAAAGTCCCGATTTTCACATCGGGGCTTTTTGTTGTTTTCGGGGTGCTACGCGTCGACATAATCGACGTCGGAACGCAAGACATCGTCCAGCGATTCGCGGCGGATAAATAATCGATGCGATCCGTTGTGAACGGCGACAACGGCCGGGCGCGTGAAGCGGTTGTAATTGCTCGCCATGGAGTACGTGTACGCGCCGGTGTTTCGCATTGCGACGAGGTTGCCCGCGGCAATGGCGGTCGGAAGCGCGACGGTTGCAAGTTCGTCGTTTTCGCACGTGCGGCCGCATACCGTAACTACGCGTTCCGTGCGAGACGGGTGTTCCACTGAAACGACGGGGTGATAAGCGCCATACAATGCAGGGCGCGGATTGTCGCCTAAGCCGCCGTCGACGATGACGAAGACGCGATCGTAGCGTTCCTTGACCGCCATCACGCGATAGAGCGTAGTGCCGGCCTGCGCGACGATGGAACGTCCGGGCTCGACCTCGATGCGCGGCGTCGATACGTCCAGGTCGCGGGAGCGGTTGGCCACGCCCTCGGCGATATCGCGGATGATGGTATCGAGTCCGGCGAGCACATCCGTGTCGCGCTCGGGAATCCCGAAGCCCCCGCCGACGACGATCGTGTCGATCGTGAAGCCGCGATTCGTGAATCGCGCGACGGTTTCGACGAGCGCTTCGCCATTGGCAACGAACGCCGCGGAATCGTAGATTTGCGAGCCGACGTGCGCGTGAAGCCCTCGAAGCCGCAGTTTGGGCGAAACCGCAAGCAGCGCCGCAGCCTCTTCTTCTTCGTCTTCGGTGATGCCGAATTTGGTTCGGTCGCCGGCGGTTTGAAGATATGCGTGAGCGTGCGCCTCGATCCCGGTGTTTAAACGTAAGAACACGTCGACCGGCTCGATTGCATCGAGACTGCACAGCAAACGCAATTCGTCGAGTCCGTCGACGATGATGCGCCCAACGCGCCCGTTGAGTGCGGCTTGCAGTTCGTCGCGGGTTTTTCCGGCACCGTGCAGCGTTAGCCGGTCCGCCGGAATTCCGGCGCGTTCCGCGACTAGCAGTTCGCCAAGCGAACAGACGTCGAGCCCGATGTCGTACGCAGCAAGAAAACGGGCAAACTCCACGGCCAAGAAAGCCTTAGCGGCATACGAAACGCCCACACCGTAGGGCCTGCATGCCGCCGTCATTGAGGAAAGCGCAGCGTCGACCGCGCCGAGATCCATTACAATGAGCGGTGTCCCGTAGGTTTCGGCAAGCTCGTTTGCGGACACGCCGCCAAGCTGTAGCATTCTGATCCTCGCAAAAAACGAAAGGCCCCCCACCGATGGTGAGGAGCCTTTCCATACTTTATCCGCTTCACACGGGAAGCTTTAAGGCGCGCTCCAATACCATCGATCTCTTACGAAATCGCGTTTGGATTTTCGCGCAAACTTCACGGCATGCGGCATGATTTCGCCGATGCTACCACCCTTGCTAGGCCGCTGTCAATGCAGTCGAGCGCCCGTGCGCTCATAAAGCCGTCACACCATGCTACGCTTGATACCCGCTCGCAACGCCGCGCAGTCGCAATACGCGCAGGCGTCGTTTCGGGTATCTCGCGACGCACGGCTTTCCCTAGCGGGCGGACGTCAGTGAGGAAATCAGATCGTGAAACCAGATTCTCGTCTCTTCTCGGTCGGAGCTTTGGTTTTTGCACTCGCGCTTTCTGCGTTTATCGCTTCAAACGGAAAAGCGGTGGGTGCAATTTTCGCCGTAACGAGCTGCACGCTAACAACGGCGTGCATCGGCGGCTCGAACGCAAGCACGGGGCCAGGCGTTCAAGGGAGCAGCGCCAAAGGCCACGGCGTCTTAGCAACAACAACATTCGCGAGCTCGAACACCAGCAATGGCGAGTCGGCGCTCCTCGGCGAAGATCTTTCAACGTCCGGCGTTTACGACATGGGCATTCAAGGCACATCGGTCCGCGGCTACGGTGCGCGGGGGAAATCGACATCCGGCATCGGCATGCGCGGGGATAGCACGAGCGGCGCCGGCGTCGAGGGTACGAGCGGCTCGTCTTACGCGGTCTTTGGCCAGAGCACAAGTTATCTCGGCGTTTATGGCGTCGGTCCGACCTACGGCCTTTACGGATCGGCAACGACCGGTTACGGCGTCGTCGGAGTCAGCAGCAATACCGGAGTCTACGGGTCGGGAACAACTTACGGCGCGTATGGAATCACCAGCACCGGAAAGGGCGTATTCGGGACGTCGGGTTCCGGACAGGCCGTCTACGCGTCCTCGAGCACCGGGCGCGCTTTCGAGGGGCACACGGCGTCAGGCCTAGGCCTTTACGTCACGAACGCGAGCGGAAACGGCGGCGACATCGCCGGCAGCTACGTCGGCGTCGTTGCGCGTTCCAATACGTTCCCGCTGGTCGTAACGAATGCATCGGGCACAAACCTGTTCTACGTCGACGGTGCAGGCAACGTTTACTATCACGGAACTTTGAATCACTTTGCTTCGATCAACGGCGCGCCGACCGTAACGGCATACGCGCAATCAACGGCGCCTGCGGTCGAAGAGACTGGAACCGCGCGTTTGGTTTTCGGTCAAGCAACGGTTCCGCTCAGCGCAAACTTCGCGCGTTCCGTCGATCCGCGGCGCGGCTATCAAGTTTTTCTGACGCCGGGAGGAGAAACGCGCGGACTCTATGTCTTAGCGAAATATGCAGGCGGATTTATGGTACGTGAAATGGGCGGCGGCCGCGGAACGCTGGCGTTCGACTATCACGTGTACGCGTCTTCGGCGCCTACGGCAGCCGCCGCCGTCCAGTCTGTCGCGGCTCCCCAAGCACTAGCGCTTCCGCAAAGCGCGCCCGTACAACCAATCATCGTCCCGCGGCCGGCAACACCGTCAATTCCACACTAGGAATCGCAGCGTTCCCACGCGGGATCCGCAAGCGGCGGCAGATCGACCGGCTCGCTCGATGAGCCGGTCCACTGCGGCCGTACGAAACCTCCAGACTCGAGACGCGAGGCGATTGCCGCAAATTCGGAAAGCGGCATCGTGCAATCGATTCCACCGCATCCATCGAAATAGACGGGTACGCTGACCGTGCCGTTCGGCAGTTCGGTATTGCTGCGCAGCTGCGCGAACGTCTGATAGACGAAACGCAAGCGCACCAGCAACGATTTGTCGTCGCCGCGAAGCAGATCGAAAACGAGCGCGCCTCCGGGCGGCGTATCGTCGGGCACGTAAGGGTCGCTCAACCGCCAGTGCGCGCCCAGAATGCCGGCGACGCTAGCGATATTCGTGTCGTGTCCCACGATCAAGGCCATCGCGTCGGGCGAAACATTCGGGCCGTCCACGCTGCCGTTCGCGACGCCGGCTTTCGTTTGCAGAAGTCCGGCAATGTGCGCAAACAAATTGCCTCCGCGACGATCGGCGAACGGTTCTCCGTAGCGCTCGGAGTTCGACATCTGCACGTGCAATTGCATCGCGGTCTGTAAGTCCGCAACGAAATCGGCGCCGTTCGGCTCGAGTTGTCCGAACGGCCGGCATTCCGCGTACTCTAAGAACAGATCTTCCGTTAACGATGCATCGAGTGAAAGCAAGGGCGACGGCGCGGTACAGGCGTTGTTGCATCGCGCCGTTAAAATGCGCTGCAGCGCCGCCACGTTCGAGGGGTCGCCGATGCGGATGAGCCCTGACGCGCGCGCCGCCGGTCCGTTGGCAGAGCCGCTAAAGAGCGCGTCGCCACCGGGTTCGATCGCATGGTTTAGCGGGATTGCATCCGCATCGCCACAGATGCCCTCAATGAGCGCGCGGGCCGATTCGATCGTTCGTTGATCGATGTCCGCGTAAACGTACAGATTTCCAGGCGAGCACTGCAACGGCGCGGCCGATGTCGCGGCGTTTCGTGCATAGTAACGGCCGGCAAACGTCATGAGAGCGTAGCCGTGCTTCGTTAAGTAGCCGTCGGCTACGGGCTGCCAACTCGGCCAGCCCTTCCCCGGCGGCATTTTCGTCGGGCTGCGCACTCCATGGCGGGTGAGGACGACGGAGAAAATGGTCTTCGTTGCCGCCTCAGCGGGCGCGTACGTCGCGCATAAAAACGCCAGCAATACGGCAAGAGCCCTAGTCATGCCGAGCGCGATTCGGCGTTGGCGCAGCACTTCCGTTACGGCATGACCTTAATCGTCGTTAACGTTGGCGGCGGCATGGCATCGGCGTTTTCGAGAGAATGCCCGCTTTGATACGACTTCCACGGAGGACTCGAGTGAAACGCATCGCCGCCCTCTTCTTGTGCGCGTTCGTCGCGACATTAAATTCCCAACCCGTACGCGCCGACGTCGCGCCGGCAACTCCGGCAGCCGTGCCGCAAGCCGATCCTGCGTTCTTGGCCCTCCTGCGCAAGCGCATCAAACACGTTTTCGTAATCTATCAAGAAAACCGCTCGTTCGATTCATATTTCGGAACGTTCCCCGGCGCCGAGAATCTCGCATCGCCGCTCGCGCAAACGAACGGCTTCCGGCAGTTCGATCGCATCGGTAAACAATGGGTTACGCCCTTCCGCATTACAGCGAGCGATACGGCCGACGCGAACCATGCGCGCCTTTCACTCATCGCGAAAGCGGACGGCGGCCGGATGGATCAGTTCGTTGAAAACGAAGAGGCGACGGCCCTGCAACGCGGCGTCACACCGGTCAACGCTCAGCGACTTGGCCTGCTCACGATGTCGCACGAAGATTGCGAAACTATTCCGTACCTCTGGAAATACGCGCACCAATTTGCGCTCTTCGATCACTTCTTCCAAGCAATGTACTCGCCGTCCACACCCGGCAACATCGATTTGATTGCCGCGCAAACCGGCCAGACGCAATGGAAGCGTCATTCACAGGAAGCCGAACCGGCATCGGATGCTGCGGCAGGCGTGCCCGTCATCAACGATCTCTATCCGCACTTCGGTCCGTATCCCGGAGCGCCGCCGGCGCCCGCGCGCACGCAGGACGATCTGACGTTTGCGACGCTGTTTCTAACGCTTTCGGGCGTTCAGGCAACAAACGCCGTTGCCGATAACGACGACGTCAAAGACGACATCTCGGCGCTTGCGAAGATGGGTCATCCGGCGATTCCGTGGGGCTGGTATCAAGAAGGCTTTAAAGGCGGCGCGCCGGACGACGCGTACGTAACGCATCATAACGCCCTGCAATACTTCGGCTATCTGCGAAACAATCAGTACTTTTGGGCCGGCGTCCACGACATCACCGACCTCGTGCCCGCAATCGCAAACGGCAAGCTTGGCGATCGCGGCGTGATCTTCGCCAAAGGCGGATATCACGATCCCTTCGGCTTCGCTCCCGGCGAACCGCGATCCGCCAATTCAAAAGACATTTGCCGGCGACGACGATCATCCGGGCTATTCGGATTCTCAAGTTTCCGAAGCGTACGTCGCAACGCTCGTGAACGCCATTGCGAACAGCAAATACTGGGATGACTCGCTCATCCTGATTACTTGGGACGATTCCGAAGGCTTTTACGACCACGTTTCGCCGCCAATTTTCGAACGATGCCCGGACGGCCATCCGTGCGGCGACGGCCCGCGCGTTCCGGCGATCGTCGTCTCGCCGTTTGCGAAAGACCACGCGATCGTGACGCAAGCCGCCGATCATACGTCGTTCGCGAAATTGCTCGGTCGCGTATTCGACCTGCCGGCGCTCGCGTCGCTGCCGGATGAAGCGCCTTACTTGCCGGAAGGTCCGCGAGATCTCGATCCGCGCATCGCCGATCTCACTGCGCGCTCGACGTCGAACGGCTTGAGCGGAACGAAGCTTCCGATTTCGAAAACCGCGGCGTTGATCGAGAAGCCTTCTTCACCGCCGTCAATGGGGTGTCGCATCGCTCGGCATCACGCCGGTCTCCATTCCGGGGGAATCCTCGCTGCCGCCCGGCTTCGATCCACTGCTAAGCAGCCCTTAACGCCCCGCGCAGGCCAAGCCGGCACCAATCGCCGAAACGGCCTCCGGTATGCCCGAAGCCACGCACGTCCACGCTACCTCGCTCGCAGAGTTGAGGCACACGGCGGCGCACGTGCTCGCGTACGCCGTCCAGGATCTCTTTCCCGAGGCCAAACCGACGATCGGTCCGTCCATCGAGAACGGCTTCTACTACGATTTCGATCGCGCACGGCCGTTCACGCCCGAGGATCTCGAGCGCCTCGAGAAGCGCATGAACGAGATCGTCAAGGCGAACTACGAGATGACCGGGCGAGCAGGTCACGCGCGACGAAGCGATCGAGCGCTTCAAAGGCAATCCGTATAAGGTAGAGCTCGCTCGCGAAATTCCCGAGGGCGAGCCGATCACGCTCTACACGATCGGCGAGTTCACCGATCTCTGCCGCGGCGGCCACGCGCACACCACGGGCGAGATCGGCGCGCTCAAGCTGATGAACGTCGCCGGCGCGTATTGGCGCGGCGACGAGCACAACGCCGATGCTGCAGCGCATCTACGGCACGGCGTGGTCACGACCAGGACGAGCTCGACGCGTACCTGCATCAAATCGAGGAAGCGCAGAAGCGCGATCATCGCAAGCTCGGCGTCGAACTCGATCTCTTCTCGATCGAAGAGGACGCCGGCGGCGGCCTCGTCTTCTGGCATCCGAAGGGCGCGATCGTGCGCGGCATCATCGAGCAGTTCATTCGCGAAGGCTTGCGCGAACGCGGCTATCAGCCGGTCGTCACGCCGCACGTCGTCAGCGAGAAGCTCTACGAAATTTCGGGCCATCTCGAAAACTACGCGCACGGCATGTTCGGCGCCGCTCGAAGTCGAGGAGCAACGCTTCCGCCTCAAGCCGATGAACTGCCCCGGCCACATTCTCATCTATCACAGCCAGCTGCACAGCTATCGCGACCTGCCGATTCGCTATCTCCGAATTCGGCACGGTGTATCGCTTACGAACGCTCGCGGCGTGCTGCACGGACTCACGCGCGTGCGCGGCTTCACGCAAGACGACGCGCACTTGTTCTGCACGCCCGAACAGCTGCAAGGCGAATTCGAACAAACGCTCGACGAAGCGCTGCGCTTGATGAACGCATTCGGCTTCGAAGATTTCGAGTATTTTCTCTCGACGCGCGAACCGAAGTCTGCGCGTCGAGACCGATCCGATCGCCGAAGACGCAATTCGCAAGGCGCTCGAACGCTACAACCTGCCGTATTCGATCGACGAAGGCGGCGGCGCGTTCTACGGACCGAAACTCGACATCAACGTGCGCGACGCGATCGGCCGCAAATGGCAGCTCGGCACGGTGCAGGTCGACTTCGTGTTGCCGCAGCGCTTCGATTTGAAGTACCGCGGCAGCGACGGCGACGATCATACGCCGGTGATGATTCATCGCGCGCTCGCCGGTTCGCTGGAACGCTTCTTCGGCGATCCTCGATCGAGCATTACGGCGGCGCGTTCCCGGCTTGGCTTGCGCCGGTGCAAGCGGTCGTCGCGCCGATCTCCGAACATCAACTCGAGTACGCGCGTGAGGTCGCCGCGCAGCTTGCAAGGCATGGGCTTCCGCGTCGACGTCGACGAAAGCAATGAAAAGCTCGGTTACAAAATCCGGCACTGGAAGACGCAGAAAGTGCCGTACATTCTCGTCGTCGGCAAACAAGAAGCCGCCGACGGCACGGTCAACGTGAACGAGCGCGGCGTCGAAGAGAAGCGCACGATCTCGGTTGCGGCGTTCGCCGAAGAACTCCAGCGAAAGGTCGCTGCCAAACAATGAAATCACCTGCGAATCGGGTTCGCAGCCTCGCACTCGCGTCTAGCACTTGCGGCGTGCCAAGGAAGTTTCGGCGAGCGGACGGCACGCGCGCCGGGCGGCATGGGTCCGCCGGTCAATCCGCAACCGGCGCCGCGGACAGATGCAACCCGTCGCCGCGGCCGACATGAGTCCGGTCAGCCGCGCTGCCGAGTCGGCGCGCCCCGGCGAAGCCGCGTCGTACGCCCTTCACGCAAGCGCACAAGGGACTTACAGTGTCCCGAAGAGCAGGGTTATTCGTGCACGCTGTATTTCAACATGACCGACGCGGCAAGCTCGCGGCGCTCGACGCGACGCCGTCTCCGTCGCCGGCCGCAAACATGCGAAGAAAGCCACGCCCACGCCGTCTCCGACCCCAACGCCGAGCGCCTCGCCCGACGCATCATTCGAGCCCATCCGCATCACCGTCGGCATCTCCGCACGCCTCGAGCGCACACATCGACGCATCGCGTCGTCAGCGCAACTGCCGCAAGACGCGCCGACGATGGTCGAATCCCGATCCGAAAGCCGTCGCGACCGTACCGCTCGTTGCAGCTACGCTTGACGACGCACCGATGACGTAATCTTCCAAGGCAACGCAAGCGCGCGATTTCACGCTGCCGAAGGAACAGATTCGGCGGCCGCGGGTTCGCGATTCAGCTCTTCCGTGAAACGATCAAAAAGAAGAACAAAAAGCGCAGCGACAACTTCGTCGGCTCGTACAAGGAGTCGAAGCTTCACGAAGCAAACGCTAACCTTTCGACGTTCAACGCGCCGAAGCTGCACGTGAAGAAGGGCGAAACATGGCTGCTCGTGCTCTACGGCGATCGAGCCTTGCGTCGCCGTCGCCGGGTGCTAACGCATCCGAATTGCCGGCCGGAAATCCGGCGATGCCGGACGCGAATCCGGCCGTTCCCGGCGCGGAAGCATCACCGGACGCTGTGCCTGGGGCAGCTGCAACGAGCGTACGAGCACCACGCCGTAAATGACGGCGTCCGCCTGGAAAACGTTCGTCGCGAGCTTCCTCGGCTGGACGCTCGACGCGTTCGATTTCTTCCTCGTCATCGTCGTCGTTCCGCATCTCGCGACCGATTTCCACCGTTCGGTCGTCGACGTGGCGTTTGCGGTAACGTTGACGCTCGCGCTGCGCCCGGTCGGCGCGTTGATCTTCGGCTGGTTCGCCGACCGCTACGGACGCCGCGTCCCGCTTGATGGTCGACATCGCGCTGTACTCCGTTCATCGAACTGCTGACCGCGTTCTCACCGAATTTCACGGTCTTCTTGATTCTGCGCGCGCTCTTCGGCATCGCGATGGGCGGCGAATGGGGCTTCGGCGCGGCGCTCGCGATGGAATCGCTGCCCGCAGAGCGGCGCGGGTTGTTCTCCGGAATTCTGCAAGAAGGCTACGCCGTCGGCAATTTGCTCGCCGGCGTCGCGTTCTGGTTCCTCTTCGAACGCATCGGCTGGCGCGGCATGTTCGTCGTCGGCGCGCTGCCGGCGCTGCTGATCTTCTTCATCCGCACGCAGCGTGCCGGAATCGCCCGCCTGGCAGGCGCACGCGAGCGAACGCCTTGCGATGCAAGGGCGACGTTCTGCTCGCATGCGCTGCAAACGCTATTTACCGCTGTTTCTGTACGGCATGTTCTTCATGGCCGCGTTCAACTTCATGTCGCACGGCACGCAAGATCCGTACGCTACGTTCCTCACCAAGCAGCACGGCTTTGCGCCCGCAACCGTCGGCTACATCAACACGATCGCGTCGATCGGCGCGATCGTCGGCGGCATCTTCTTCGGCTGGCTCTCGCAGCGCTCGGCCGCCGCGATTTGCATCGTCATTTGCGCGGCGCTGGGTGTGCTCGTCGATTCCGCTCTGGGCTTTCAGCAGCACGATCGGCACGCTCGCGCTCGGCGGGTTCGTGATGCAATTCATGGTGCAGGGCGCATGGGGAATCATTCCCGCGCATTTGAACGAGATCGCACCGCCGCTAGCCCGCGGAACTTTTCCCGGACTTCGTCTATCAGCTGGGCAACTTGATCGCGTCCGGAACGCTGCAGATCATCGCCGCGCTTGCCGCCGGCCGCTTCGCATTGGCGGGCGGCGGAGCGGGCTACGCTCGCGCCATGGCGACGTTTATGGAGTTCGTCTTCGCCGGCGTCATTCTCATGACGCTCATCGGCTTCTTCGTCCGCCAAGAACACCGCGACGTCTCTTTCCTCACCGCATCCGAATAGGTGCTGAGTTCCACGTTATCCTAGCGAGAAAGTGAAGCGCAAATGGTATTCGACGGACTCGCCCGGCTGAAGCATCGGTAGAGTTCCGGCTTCACGCGCAGCGATGCGGCCCTCGACGGTGGGACAATTTGCGGGTTCTATCGCCATTACGTAAGTACGCGGTGCGAGCATTCGCCATGAAAAGCAAACGGGGAGTTCCTCGGGACGATATTGCACGGTGAAAGCGCGTTGAAGCGAGGCGTTGCGCACGCCCGCTGTCGCCCAGCCGCCGGTATCCGCAGCCGGCGTATGTACGAAGACCTGTTCTTTGAAACCGGCAGCCGGAAGGCCGCCGCGGTTCCAATCCTGCAGGCCGGCGCGCGCATTTTCATCACGCGGGCGCATCGAAGACTGCGAGACAAACACCTCGGCAGTTTCGTCAAGCAATGGATATCCGGCATTGCAATGATAGAGCAGCATGTGCGGTACCGCGGTCGCGCCTTCGTTACTAACGACGTCGTGCAGCGAGAGCGTCGTGCCCGTAAGCGCTGCGCGCCAGGTTCGTTCTAGTCGTAACGATTCACCAAACATGTGCGCTTCCGTTACGACGCCCGCCAACTCCATGAACGGCTCCGGCGCGTCCAGGATCGTGCGAACCGTTATTTCGTCGGCAGCGATATGGTTGACGTGTCCGTGCTGGCCCCAGGATCCGAACGCATCGCTGCCTGCCGGACCGAAGGCTCCAAGGCCGCATGTCGTTAAGAGGCCGCCGAAAAAGCGGCGTTCGAACTCGTCATCGGAAAGCGTCCCGGGGTGCGCGGGCAAAATGCCGCCCGGCCCGTGCCATACCAGAGGTACGCCAAGGAACGAGCAGTGCGCCACGTCCATCGCGCGATCGAGAATAACGAGAGCGTCGATTCCCCCGAGCGTCCGAATGCGCGCCGCGCGCACGCCGTTCTCCAGGCGAAGGGGCGTGATGCCCCCGAGCTGATCGTCTCGCCCGATCCGTTCGCGCAGCGGGCGTCCCGCGATACTCATTCGAACTCCCAAAGTGCGGCGCGGGTCCATGCGCCGCTGCATCCTCGAAGCTTTACCGGCGCGCATACGAACAATCGCTCCTTGCCGTCCATTACTTCGTCCGGAAAAAACAATTCCTCGATGACGAATTTCCCCGCGCCGAGCACCGCACGATGCGCCGGCCCGGCTTTCGCCGCGTCGTTATAGCCGCCGAAACTTACCGCATCGATGCCGACGCCCTTAGCGCCCCGGCCGACGATCGCTTCCGCTGCCTCACCACTGCACCACACGTATTGCGTTAGAAACTCCGCGCTGTTGGCGCGCTTATGGCCCCAGCCGGTATTGAGCAGAACGACGTCGCCTTCGGCAATCCGCGCCAAATGCGGCTCGACGTCGGCAAGGCCGATTGACGAACCGGGCTGCTTCCCGCGGACGTCAATCGTAAGCGCCCGTCCAACGTAATTTTCCAGCGGAACTTCGTCGACCGGCGTGCCTTTCGCAAAGAAATGGAACGGCGCATCGCAATGGGTCCCGGTATGCGTGCTTATTTCGACGATTTCTTTATTCACCGGATTAACGCCGTGAATGTACATCCAGCGAACTTCCGCCGGCCGCGGCGTCGTATCCGGATACTGCGGGCAATTACTAAAGACCGGTTGGCTCAAATCGTAGATTTTCGCCGGCATCTTCATGCGGGGATCTCACTCTCTTCCCATATTCGGTCAAAGGCGACGATGTTGCGATCGATCACGGCATCCATGTCGGCCTTCCACAACGAATCGGGCAAGGACTCGGACGAAAAGATCTCGAGCACGTAAGGCCCCGAATATCCGGCTCGGCGAATAGCGCTCAAAAGGGGAACCGTCGGAATTTGTCCCTCGCCCAGCGAACGGCGGTCGGCGTTACTGCGCGGCCGGCGCCAATCGCTGACCTGCACGAGAAAAATCTTCTCGGTGCATTTGCCGATGACGCTTTCCACGTCCGGCGTTTCGAAGATATTCCACGTATCGACGCAGAGGCCGAGCGACGGGTGATCGACTCGCTCGATAAGTTCCAGCGCATTATCGAGGCCCCAGAGCGCCGTGTCGGTATTGAACAGAATGGGATTCAATGGTTCGAACGCCACGCGCATCTTCAGCGACGCAGCGAAGTAAGCCAGTCGCGAGAATGCTTCCACCGCGTACTCGCAGACGCGATCGCAATCTCCGCGAGGCGCCGCCCCGGTAATTAGAACGAACGGCGTGCCTTCGGGCACGTGCGGCGCTATTCGTTCCATGGAGTGCATGATGTTGTGCAGCCGGTCGGCGGCATCGAGCGGTGTGGGTGCGAGCGAGTCGGGAAAAAGCGAGTGCACGTACGTCTGCACGGAACTCACTTGCATTCCGACGTCCGCGATGCGTCCGAGTTGCGGAGCGTAATCGTCCTTGTTGAGCTTGAACTCACAGACTTCGATCGTGTCGAGCCCGTGCGCCGCATAGCGCTCGAGATCCCGCTCGAAGGACCACGGCCACGTCGTGAACTCGCTTAAGCCGAACCGATAGCCCTCACGCTGGTTCATTCGGAATGCCTCCGCAATTCGATCACCGAAAACCCCTTGCGGTCGATCTGGATCGGAATGCCGCGGAAGAGCTCGTCGCCGGTAACGGTTCGTTCGATCCATTCGCCTCGCAGACTGCTGTAAAACCGGCTGCTCAGCGCTCCACTCAGATTTTCGAGGAACTGCAGCGACGTCGTTACCGTACGATCGGCCGTGTTGCCGATGAATACCACGAGTTGGCCGTCCCGGCGCATCGCGATGGCCGTTACGTCGTCGCCCACGACCTGCAGCAGGCCGTCCGTAACGTCTTCATCGTACGCGTGGTACTCCATCGAATGCTCGAACCGGAACGTCGCAAACATGATCGGTTGCGGCGCCCGGACGACGAACCAAGACACGAAGCTTCCGCGAAACCGAAGATTGCGAACGCCGAGCCAGCGCCATTCGGGCGCTAGATGCGGATTGCAACTCGGCTCGTCGCCCGAAAGATCCAATCCTGCGGCCCCTTCGATTGCCGCCCACAAGTAGCGCGGCGGAAACCACGGCGAGAGCATCATCCCTTGATTCGTGAGCGTTTCACCGTGTAGCCACTCCGAAAACTGGCCCGGCACGGTATTGTTCCGTCGCGGGTCGCGAGAGTAGTGCTTGAAACTTTCACTCAGCGACGACGCCATGAAATCCGGATTGAAGCGTGAGGCCGCAAACGCATACCAAAACGCGACGCCCACCCACACTCCGCCGAGCAAGCCGTATCCGTGCGTTGGGCCGTAATCGATATCATCGCGCGGGATCGTGCGCATGCCGGCTTCGGTCCAAAACGGCTCCATGCTCAGCCGGCTCACGATTTGAGCCGCCGTATCTCGTTCCGCTACGCCGAACATCACGGGGAATACCATGTCGCAGGTCACATCCGAACGCTTCGATCCGTCAACGTCGATGTTCAGATAATAGAGCCCCGTTTCCGGATCGAGGAGATGCTCGTTGATTGCGGCACGCAGTTCGTCCGCGCGGTGCCGGAAAAAGTCGGCATCCTTCTCTTTACGCAGTCGCGAAGCCATTTTGCTTACGGCTGAGAGCGCCGCATAGCACTCGGAATTCACCTCGGTCGTCGCGCCGCTCAGGCGATACCCTTCAATGACGTTACGCCAACCGACGATTCCCCAATCCGAGGTTCCATCGGCCGTACACCACACGAGGCCGAGCTCGTTTTCTTGCGAGAGGATGTATTCGGCGGCGCGCTTGCACGGCCGGTAGATCCGCTTGAGAAACTCTTCGTTGCCGGTGGCATTATAGTGGTGCCATGCAGCAAGAATGATCAGCGGCGTATTGTCGTTGATGTTCAGGCCGTAGTCTTCCGACTTGCCGTTTCGAACGTCGTAGTATTCCACGACCATGCCGCGCTTTTCGAGATGCTCGATGTACCACAAGAGCGACTCGCGTGAAAAATCCGGCATCACGTAGTCGGAACCGAAGGCGAACCACGCGGTATCACGGCCGACGCTGTTGTTCGAACGAGTCGGATCGTTGACGAAGCACCACCCGGTCGGCGCCAGCAGTTGCGTGCGCAACATGTTAGCCTTTGCCCAGAGAACGCCTCGATTTACCTCCTGGTCCGGCGTCATTACTACGGCGCGATTCAGAATCATGTGATACCGGGCTCGCGTGCGCTTCAACGCCTCCGCAACGCTCGGCGCTTCTGCAAACACTTTGCGAACGCCGCGTATTCCCTTCGATGAAGCCGCCAGAACGAACGTAACCTCTACTTCACTTGAGTCTTTGAGCCGGTGATGGTGATGCAACAGGGCAATGAATTCATCGCCTCCGTTGCGTGCAATGCTATTGGAAAGCTTTCCCGGAAACGCCGGACGGCTGCACTTCCCATGGTCGTGCGTCATTTCCCAACTAGTGGGCCGCCGGGAACTGCCGAAGGCGCGCGCAAACTCGGGAAGGCCCTTGTTGTCGACGACGAAAGCCTTGAGCTTGGCGTCGTAGCGTACGCGAACGTCGGCTAGCGTGCCGCCGCGCACATCGGCCGCCGCGATCGAATCTATGGAAACGTCCCGGCCCGTATTATTCGAAAGTTTGATGGAATAGTACGCGATGAGCGGGTCCGCTCGGTCGAGTTCCGGCGGCCCGTTCAGAATGAAGACGCTTTCGTGAACTACGATTCCGTTCGCGAGCTCGAATATGTGCTCTTGACGGTCGGGATGGATGATGAATTCGCCCGGCAGCGCGCCGAGCGTTACCCCGGAACGATCGTCCCAAAAACGCACCTGCATTCCGGCGATGAGCACCTCGCCGGCATCGGCAGAGTAGAACTTCTTGATGGCACCGTTTGCTTTGATCTCGATCACGCCGGCCGGGGACCCGAGCGTGCTCCCGGTCGCCATTTGCGTGTCTTCTACTTCATACGTCGTGATGCGCTCGCCGGATCCGGTAATTTTAGCTATCATAGACTGCCCGACTGCTTCGTCATGCCGCCGTCGATAACGTACGAAGCGCCGGTAATGTACGCGCCCGCATCGGACGCGAGAAAGACGCAAAGCTCCGCAATTTCTTCGGGTTTGGCCATGCGGCGCAGCGGGATCTCGCCGAGCAATGCATCGTACTTCTTTTTGTCGTGCTTCAACGGCTCGTCCATCGGCGTGTCGACCGCACCGGGGCAAACATCGTTAACCGTGATCGCGTGCGGCGCGAGTTCCACGGCGATCGTTCGCATCATCATGCGAAGGCCGCCCTTGGCCGCGCAGTACGGAGCATTAGTCGGCATCGCCAGCTCTTCGTGGACGGACGAAATGTTTATGATGCGGCCGCCGCGTTTCTGGCGCACCATTTGCTTGGCTGCGGCCTGCGAACAAAGCCACGGACCGGTAAGGTTCACGTCGATAACCTTGTTCCACACTTCCAGCGGCATTTCGAGGAATGGATGCTTCTTCTCGATGCCCGCATTGTTTACGAGGATATCCAATCCGCCGAAGTGTTTGCAGCGTGCCCTTGATGAGTTCGTCCACCTCATCGGGTTTGGAAACGTCGGCCCCGATGGCGTACGCGCGCCCGCCGAAATTCTCTATCAGGTCTACCAGCGCCGATGCGGGTCGTTCGTCGCCGAAATAATCGATCACGACGCGCGCGCCTTCTTGCGCGAAGGCAAGCGAGATCGCTTTACCGATTCCGGTGTCGCCGCCGGTTACGATCGCTACTTTATCGTTGAGTCTCATCTCGCTCCGTCATGGGAAGCCGTGCCAGCTGCGGCGGAAATGCAAGACCGAGCGTCCAGTCCAACGCGACGCGCGTCTTGCGGCCTGCGCCGGGCAAGCGGCCAAGGTAATAGCTGCGCCACAACAACCACGCGGGAAGTCCGGTCAGCATCTTTTTGCCCGGAAGCTCGGCCAACGCTTGACGATTCCCAAGCGAAGCCATCTGCCCAAGCTCCTTGTACGAAAACGCTTTGGTCGATTTCCCTCGCATCTTCGCTATCACATTACGCGCCAGCAGCGGCCCTTCGCGGACGGCGTTTTGCGCAAGCGGCGCATAAGTGCCGCCCTTTTTGCGGGGCACCGCCGCGCAATCGCCGATGGCCCACAGATGCGCGTGCCCGGGGACCGAAAAATCCCGTTCCACCTCGATCGCCGAATGGGAGCTCGTCTTTAATCCGAGGTGCTTCACGAGCGGCGAGGGCTCCACGCCCGCGTCCCAAAGCACCGTCCGGCTCTCGATACGCTCTCCGCCCTTGAGGTCGACGCCGGCAGGATCGACGCTTTCGACCGTCTTCCCAAGCAGGATGCGCACGCCGCGATCGTGCAACGAGCGCGCCGCGACCTTTCCGAAGCGGTCGGGAAGATGTGGCAGAAGCCGGTTCTCAGCCTGCACCAAGACGATCTCCACGGCGCGCTCTTCTATCGCATAGTACTTCAAGATCGCGTGAACGAACGCGGTAAGTTCGCCGGCGGCTTCCACTCCGGTGAATCCGCCGCCCACGATGACGAAACGCAGCAAACGGTCGCGTTCCGAAATGTCGGAGGTTTGCGATGCTATTTCAATCGCGCCGAGCACGGCGTTGCGCACGCGCTCCGCGTCGAGCACGCTTCGAAGCGGAATGGTGCAGCGCTCGACGCCGGCGACGCCGAGCGTCGAAGGAGTCGAGCCGAGCGCGAAGACAAGTTCGTCGTAGTGGATGGAACGCGAGTCGCGTGTGAGCGGATGCGTAACGTGTACCGTTCGCTCGCGCTCGTCGACTCCGATAACGTCGCCAAGTTCGAAATCGGTGTGCCGCAGGCTCGCGCGAAACGGTTCGGCGATATGCCGGACCTCGACAGAACCGGTTGCCGCTTCGGGCAGCATCGGCGTATAGAGCATGAAATTGTTCCGGTCGATCAGCGTAACGCGTAAGTTCTTCATGCGCGAGCGCCGCCGCTCGAACTCTCGCGCAGCCGAGAATCCCGCAAAGCCGCCACCGAGAATCACCACGTGCGGCATCAGCCCCGTTTCCTTCGCATCAACAGGGCCAAACCAACGAGTAGCACGGCCGCGCCGGCCGTCGCGGCAATCGTACCTGCGCGCCCGGCCTCACGCGCGCTTTCGCGCGGATCGTCCATGTAGCGCCGTTCCGGCCGGGGGCCGGTCAGATCTTCGCCGCGCTGATCGATGGCGAGTTTCAATACTTGTGCCGGGTGAAGTGCAAGGCGGTCCGTGGTTTGCGCGATCTGTTCCCGACAACTGAAGCCGTCGGCTACGAGAATCGTCTGCTCGGACGCCCCGCGCACCGCGGGTAGAAGACCGCGCTCGCCGACGGCAAGCGAAACGTCGTAATGCGATTCTTCGAATCCGAACGCTCCCGCCATTCCGCAGCATCCGTCATCGAGCACTTTGAAGTCGAGGCCCGTGCGCTTGAACACCGCCTCTTCGCTCGCTTTGTCAAGCACCGATTTATGATGGCAGTGCTGGTGAACGATCGCTTTCCCTTGCAATTTCGGCGGCGCGTAATCAGGCGCGGCTTTTTCCAGAAACTCCGTAAAAAGAAACGTCTGCGACTTCAGCCGGGACGCATCTTGATCGTTCCCAAGCAAATTCACCATTTCGTCTCGAAAAACCGATACGCAACTCGGTTCCAGACCGACGACCGGCGTGCCGCCGCGAATTTCGTCGCGAAGCGAGTCGAGCGTTCGAATCAGCAAATCCTTTGCAAGATCCAGCATGCCGTAGTCGTACAGCGGCCGGCCGCAACAGAGCTGCGTCTTTGGAATCGTGACGTGGAAACCGGCGTCTTCCAGCACTTCGACGGCGGCAATGGCCGTCGTCGGATGAAAATGATTGTTCCAAGTGTCGGCCCACAAAATAACTTTCGACTTGCCGACGTTGCGCTCGCCGCGCGCGTCGAACCAAGCACGAAAGGTTTGCGGAGCAAATGTGGGAATGCGCCGCTGCAAAGACATCCCGGTGAGCCGTTTCGCAACCCAATTGAGTCCCGGCGTCTGCGCCGCCATATTGGCGATTGCCGGCGCAAGCGCCGCCGCTTTCGCCCACCAGTACATCAACCCGAATGCGTAAGCGTTGCGCGGCCGGATGCGGCCGTCGTAGTAGTGCGAGAGAAACTCCGACTTGTACGTCGCCATGTCGACGTTCACGGGACATTCGCCCTTGCAGCCCTTACACGCAAGGCAAAACTCCAGCGCATCCTTTACCGCTTCATTGCGCCAGCCGTTCTTCAGCGGATTGCCCTGCAGCATTTCGAAGAGCAGCCGCGCGCGGCCGCGCGTGGAGTACGACTCTTCTTTCGTCACCATGTAACTCGGACACATGGTCCCCGAGTCGTGCTTACGGCATTTCCCGGTGCCGACGCAACGATTGGCCGCGAACGCAAAGCTGCCCTTATCTTCGCTGAAATGGAAATGCGTCGGCGGATCCCACGGCTCGTAGTTCACGCCCCAGCGAAGATTCTCGTCGAGCTTGTAGGGATGCACGACCTTTCCGGGATTCATCTTTTTCTCGGGATCCCAAATCTTCTTGAACTCCCAGAACGCTTCGCAAAGCTCGTCGCCGTACATAATCGGCAGCAGCTCGCCGCGCGCCTGGCCGTCGCCGTGCTCGCCCGAGAGCGAACCGCCATATTTCACGCATAGATGAGCGGCTTTCGTTACGAACTCGCGATAGCGAGCGATGCCTTCCGCCGTGAACAGATCGAAGTTGATGCTGCAATGCAGGCAGCCTTGGCCGAAGTGCCCGTAGAGGGACGCGACGTAACCGTATTCATCCATCAGCTTTTGGAAGTCGCGCAGATAGTCGCCGAGTTGCTTGGGATCGACGGCCGAATCTTCCCAGCCGGGATAAAAATCCGGTTCGTTCGGAATCTTCGAAGTAGCGCCGAGGCCGTTATCGCGCAGAGCCCACAAGCGCTTCTCTTCCTCTTCTTTTTCAAGCAGCTTGTAGGTTGGCGGATCGCCCTTCTTCTTGAAGGCCTCGGCGAGAGCGTTAGCCTTTCCGTCGGCTTCATCGGCAGTTTCGCCGCCGAACTCGACGATCAGCCAAGCGTTTCCGTCTGGAAACATCGCACGGCTTTTGGTCGATTCGCCTTTATCGTGCATGTACCGGAACATCGATTCGTCGAGGCCCTCGAGCGCGATCGGGCCGTGCTCGTTGCAGAACGGCACGTGGTCTGCCGCGGTCGCGATGTCGGAAAAACCAAAGAGCGCCAAAGCCCGGCACGGCGGGCTGTGCACGAGGCGCACCGTCGCCTCCGTGATCGTTACGCAAGTGCCTTCGGATCCAACCAAGGCGCGCGCTACGTTAAAGCCGTTTTCCGGCAGTAACTGATCGATTGCGAAACCCGAAACACGACGCGGAATATCGGGAAAACGCTTGCGGATGAGATCCGCGTACCGGTCGCGCAGCGCTCTTAGCTTCGCGTATATTTCGCCCCGACGGCCACCCTCGGCGATGATTCGCTCGAGTTCCTCGTCGGAGGTTGCCCCGACCCGCATCCGCTGGCCGTCGTACGTAACGATCTCCAACTCTTCGGTATTATCTTCGGCTTTGCCGGCCATTTGCGCGTGCATCCCGCATGAATTGTTGCCGAGCATTCCGCCAAACGTATTGCGGTTGTGCGTCGCCGGATCCGGCCCCCACGTTAGGTGCCGCTCTTCGGCCTTGTCGCGAAGATCGTCGTTCACCAGTCCCGGTTGAACGCGCGCTTTCTTGCCGTCCCAATCGATCTCGACGATCGCATTCATGTATTTGCTGAAGTCGATCACGACGGCGGCGTTGCATGTTTCGCCCGCAAGACTGGTTCCGCCGCCGCGCGAAACGATGGGCGCGCCGAAACGCCGGCACACGGCAATAGCGGCGACGACATCCTCCGAGTCGCGCGGAATGACGACGCCGATCGGGACCTGACGGTAATTCGATGCATCGGTCGCGTACATCGCTCGCGATCCGCGATCGAAGCGCACTTCCCCGCGAACCGCGGCCCGCAGCGCCGCTTCCAGCGCACTCGGTATCGTCGGCTGCCGGAGCGTTAACGGCGTCATCCCGATGCGTCGGAATCGGTGACGAACCGTTCACCGCCCCACGCCGCGACTCGACCTTGCCTAAAATCTTGATCATTAGCTGCCCTTTGAAACCCGTGGTTAAATTGCGTATCGCGCCGCGTCGGCTCGCTTAAATTCGAGGCCGATGCCGGGACGCGTTAGATCCGGTTCGAGTGCCCCGTCGATCGGCGGCGCTACGCCCTCGAATAGCGATGCGTTCGATGCGCACGTGGTCGTAAAAATACTCCATATGCCGTAACATCTTGCATGCGAGAGCGGCATGCAGTTGCAGATGCGGCGCGCAGTGCGTCGAAAGCGGCATCATCGCCGTCTGGCACAGTCCGTCAACGGCCAAGAGACCCGCTGAATCCGCCGCAACGCGATGCGTCGGCCTGAAGACAATCGACCGTTTGCGCCCCAAGCATTCGCCAAAAGTGATAGAGCCCGTAACCGTATTCGCCGGAGGCGACATCCATGCACGCGGGAGCGCGTTCGCGAATCTGCCGCAAGCCCTCGAAATCCTGATGGTAGACGGGCTCTTCGAACCAGCTTACGTTCGAATTCGCGAACGCTTCGCGCAATTCGCAACGCCTGTTTGCGCGAGTACGCGCCGTTTGCATCGACAAACAGTTGCGCGCCGCCGCCGATCGCCTCGCGCGCCTGCTCGACGCGGTGCACGTCGTCATCCGGGTTTCTTCCGACTTTCATCTTGACGCGCGGGATGCCGTCGTTCACCCAGCCGGAGAGTTGTTCGCGCAAGCGGTCGACGGTATACGACGTGAATCCGCCGCTGCCGTAGAGCGGCGCCGCGTTTCGTGCCGTCCCGAGCAGCGTGCACACCGGCGCGTCGAAGAGCTTTCCTTTGAGGTCCCAGAGCGCGATATCGACGGCCGAAATGGCCATCGAGGTAATCCCGTCGCGCCCCATGTTCCGAATCTTGCCTTGCATGTCCGCAAAGCGTTTGCCGGTCTCGAGCGCGTCGCAGCCGATCAGGAGCTCCCGAAAGTCGTCGTGAATCACGTCGGCGGCCGCGCGATCGGCATACGTGTACCCGATGCCGGTCTTCCCGCCGGCGCGTACCTCGACCAGCACCATCGTCGTCGCGTCCCAGACGGCGGTTCCGTCGGATTCGGGACCGCCCTCCGTTGGTACGCGATAGACCGATACGTCGAGCGCCTCGATGCGAAGCGGTACCGCTCATTCGTGCGGAACGATGCCTGCGACGACGCTCTTGATCGACTCCTTGATGATGCTTGCTTCTTTCGGATCGCCCTTGACCAGCGCGGAGAAGTATTTATGCGCTTCTTCGAACGTGATGTGCGGCGGAAGCTGCGCGATATTCGCGGAGACGTGAGCGTCGAATACCACGGGCCGGTCCGCTGTAAATGCTCGTTCCCACGCATCGGCAAGTTCGTCCACGGATTCCACCCGAATGCCCATCAAACCGATCTGGTTTGCATATTCGGCATACGAGAATTTCGGCAAGTCCTGGGACGCATCAAACTTCGGATCTCCGCTCATGATGCGCATCTCCCAGGTAACCTGATTCAAATCATCGTTGTTCAAAACGAGAAAAATCAGGCGTTTGTCGGCCCATTGGTCCATGTATTTGCGCACGGTAAGGAGTTCCGCCAGCCCATTCATCTGCATGGCTCCGTCGCCGGTGCACGCAATCGGCACGCGATCCGGAAATGCGAACTTTGCGGCGATCGCATACGGAACGGCGCTGCCCATCGTCGCGAGGCCGCCGGAAAGCGACCCTTTCATCCCACGGCGCAGCATGATGTTGCGAGCATACCAGTTCGTTGCCGTTCCCGCGTCGCCGGTCAAGATTGCACCGTCGGGGAGATGCTTATTGAGTTCGACGAATACCATCTGCGGATTCATCGGCTCGGCAGTTACCTGCGCGCGCGCTTCCTCAGACTTTAGCCACTTTTCTTTGCTCTTTTCGAGCCGGTTGCGCCACGAGCGGTCGGTCTTGTCATCCAAGTATGGGAGCAACTCGCGCAGCGTCGTCGCAGAATCGCCCACCAGATTCAGCTCGGTGGGATAGCGCAGGCCGAGGTTCTTGGGGTCGATGTCGATTTGAATTCCGCGCGCTTTGCCTTCTTTCGGAAGAAACTCCGCATAGGGAAACGACGTGCCGACCATGAGCAGCGTGTCGCAATGCTCCATCATTTCAAAGCTGGGCAGCCGTTCCGAGCAGAGCCGATGGTGCCGGTGACGTACGGAAGTTCGTTCGGCACGGCCGCCTTGCCGAGCAGCGCCGTTGCGATTCCCGCACCCAGACGGTTCGGCAACCTGGAGCACTTCTTCGGTCGCATCGAGACAGCCGGCGCCGACAAGCATTGCGACGCGCTCGCCCGAATTCAAAATCTCGGCGGCGGCCGCAAGATCCGCACGCTGAGGCACGACCACCGGCTTCGCAAGACCCACGCTCGAGTGCAACGTGTTGTGTTTGTGCGGCGGATCGGCGTACTTCTCTTCTTGGATGTCCTTCGGCACCACCACTACCGTTACGGCGCGATAGCCGAGCGCGATGCGGAACGCGCGATCGACCACGTGACGTAAGGCCATCGGACTCGCGACGGTGTACACGTAATCGGCCACATCCTCGAAGAGCTGCTGCAGATCGACTTCCTGCTGGTACGATCCGCCGAGCGCCGTCGTCGACGCCTGCCCGACGATCGCCACGACCGGAACGTGATCCATCTTCGCATCGTATAAACCGTTTAGGAGATGAATCGCTCCGGGGCCGGAGGTCGCCATGCATACACCGGCTTCGCCCGTGAACTTTGCGTGCGCGCAGGCCATGAACGCGGCCATTTCTTCGTGGCGAACCTGAATGAATTGCATTTTGCCCTCGATCCGGTCGAAGGCGCCCATAATGCCGTTGATGCCGTCGCCCGGATATCCGTAGACGCGCGTGACGCCCCACTCGATTAGGCGTTGCATCAAGAAATCGCTCGTGTTCACTTGCATGGCTCCCGCGTAAAAAACATTCCGCTAAAAAATGCGAAATCGCCGATGGAATGTCTTTACCCGAAGTCTTTGCCAAGTAAAGAGAAGTGTTTCTCTGCAAACAGTCCGGCGCTAACGCGTGGTGCCGAGCCGGCGAACGAACAACGTCAGCGCTCCAAGACCGAAGAACCAAGCAATGAAGCCTTCGGCGACGGGCCCCACATGCGCAAGAGAGAACCCGCCTGCATTTTCTCCTTTAGGCTGCTCCGACTGCGTTTGCATGTAGTTTACGTAGCGGGCGATGTCGGAAACGTCGCGATCGCTCAAAACGTCGGGCGAGAAGCGCGGCATGTTGGGCGGACCGCCGCGGACCGCTTCGGCCACCTGGAAGACCGTGGCGTGCATGAGGGACGGCGCCACGTTCCCAGCGCCGACGGAAGCGCCGTTTCCTGTGACGCCATGACAGTGCGCGCAATTCTCGGCGAAGAGCGCGCGTCCGCGCGCGATATCGCCGGTGCCAAGTACGGGCAACGACCGGTCGGGTGAGGTGGAGAACGACTGCACGTAGTCCACGATCGCGCTCATTTCGCCCTCAGAAAAACGCGGCGACGTATGAATTTCGTTCACGTAGGGGTCGGCCGCCGGCATGCGCCCGGTGTCGAGCATCAAGTGAATGTCCGCAGCTTTCAAGTCGATAAGCGAAGGCGCAAGGCTCGATCCCTGGCCGTTATTGCCGTGGCACGACGCGCAGTTTTGCTCGTAGAGCGCCTGTCCGCTCTCCGATTGCGCCGAAACCCTTAAAGGTGCCGCAAGAAGCGCGCACGCGAAGAAAATGCCCGCAGCCGGCTTCATCACTCGAACTTTTACCCGGTTCTGGGTAAAACGCGTTGGGAGGTTTTGCATGCGAACGTTGCCTCTATGCGTTGCAGCAGCATTGGCCGCGTTGCTGGCTGCCTGCGCGCCCGCAGTGAGCGAAAAAACGAATACGGCGGCCGCAACGCCTGCCGCAGTGGTGAACGGCGATAAGGAAAACGGCCGGCTCGTTTACCAAAACAATTGCGCAACGTGCCACGGTGCGAGCGGCGTCGAAGGCGGCGTGGGACCGTCGCTTCGCCACGAGAACGCGCGCATGGACTATGCCGCCACCGTTTCCTGGATTCAAGATCCCCGTCCGCCGATGCCGCATCTATATCCGAAAATCCTCACGATGAACGAAGTACGCGACGTTGCCGCCTACGTTCAATCGTTATAGCGTGAATACGTAGAGCGTCCCGCCCAGCGGGATCGTCTTGAACATGGGAGCCATGTTCTTGCCGCCGTAGTAGGGCGTGACGCCGCCGAAGCCGGCTTGCACGGCGATATACTGCTTGCCGTCGACGCGGTAGCTCATCGGTTGCCCGACGAAACCTGAGCGCGCGTGGAACGTCCAAAGAACCTTTCCGCTCTTGGCGTCGAACGCGTAAAACTTTTGGTCCGGCGTTCCGCTAAAAACCAGCCCGCCATCAGTCGAAAGCGTGCCGTCCGTCCACGGAAAGACGGTTTCTTTGGTCCACATTCGCTTCCCAGTGGTAACGTCGTAGGCTTGCAGCGCGCCCCACCCGCGCGAGCCGGGAACCGGTTCAACGAGAAACCCCTCGTCGACGGCGTTGCCGCCGGCTTTAAACGGCACGGGCTTCTGGCCGGTAAGCTTCATGCACGTTCGCATCGTCGGAATGTACGCGGCGTGCGTTTGCGGATCGAACGTAAAAGACCACCAATTATCGCCGCCGAAAAATGCCGGACACGTAAAGATCGTCTGTCCGATCTGCGGCCGCAGAGAATCGTCGGTCAGTCCGATGCGGCGCGCCTTGTCGTAGCCCGTCACGGAGGTCGCTTTCACGAACGGCGTCGCCGAGATTAGCTCGCCGTTCGTGCGATCGACGACATAAAACCAGCCGTTGCGTCCCGCTTGGTAGAAGATTTTTCGCGGCTTGCCGGCGATCGTCACGTCGGCAAGCACCGGGGTTGCGGTGGCGTCGTAATCCCACGTGTCGTTCGGCGTCTCTTGAAAGTAGAATTTCAACTTTCCCGTATCGGGATCGAGCGCCAAGATGGAATCACTGTAAAGGTTCTTGCCTTTGCGCACGCTCCAGAGCCAGGGCCACGGATTGCCGGTACCCCAGTACAGCGTGTTGGTTTCGGCATCATAGCTGCCCGTAATCCACGGGTCGGCGCCGCCGTGCTGGTACGTTTGACCCGGCCACGTGTTTCCGCCGGGCTCCTTCGGCGCGGGCACGGTATAAAAGCGCCACTTTTCGTCGCCCGTCGCCGCGTCGAGTGCGACGATGAAACCGCGCGAACCGAATTCTCCGCCGCCGTCGCCGATGATGATCTTTCCGCGAACCGCAAGCGGCGCAGCATCCATCGTATAACCGATGCCGGGCGGCGTGACGTGTTTGTCCCACAGCACCTTGCCGGAGCGAGCATCTAATGCAATCACGTGGTTGTCGAGGGTAGCCATGTAGGCGTTGTTGCCGTACAGCGCCACGCCGCGATTCACGACGTCGCAGCAGACGGTCCGCAGCGCTACGTGCGGTACCTGGTGATCGTACTCCCACAACTTCTGCCCGGTGACCGCGTCGAGCGCATAGACGTGATCCATCGGCGTCGTTACGATCATTGTCCGGCCGTTGACTATCGGAGGCGCTTCGTACCCCTCCGGCAGCGAAACTTCATGCGTAAAAGCGACGTGGAGTTTGGATACGTTCCTCGCGTTGATTTCCGCGTACGGAACGTGGCCTTGCGCGTTGTACGTGCGCAGATACATGAGCCAGCCGTCGTCCTTATCTGCATTCACGAGCCGGTCGCCGGTCACTTCGGTCCACTGAGGGGTCTTTTCGTCGTTTTGCCTCGTCGCGTTCGAGCACGACGCGAACAGTAGCGCCGCCGCTGCGAGAAAAACCGCTGAAGCTGCTTTCATTCGCATTCCTTATTGCGGCCCGAGCAATGCTTGCGACGCCTTCGCGCTTTCGGGCGTCAGCATCGTTTTGCCGGGCCGGTGTCCGTGGCTCTTCAAAATGAACGACATGATGTCGAGATATTCATCCTGGCGCAAACCGCCGGCGTTTCCAGCCGGCATGTGTCCGGTCATGTAATCCCAGACATAACCGACCGAGTCCCATTGAACGTTGCCGTCGCCGCCGCTCAAAGCCGGCCCGACGTTTCCCTCGAGATTACCGCCGTGACACTCGGCGCAGTTTTCATAAAACAGTGTTTGGCCTTTGCGAGCCTGATCGGCGGCAAAGGACGGCGCCGTTGTCGTGGGCGGAGGCGAGGGCGCTTTCGTCGGCGTCGGCGTCGGTTTCGGAAGCGGGGTTTGGCCGGCAGCGGTCGGTCCCGGTCTCGGTACAGCATGGGTGAAAGCTCCGGCGGCCAGCACCGCAACGCCCGCAGCGAAAAACAGTGGAAAGATTCTCATACCGCTTCTCCCGGAACCCGGCCGCTCAAAGCACGCCGCTCGCGCGCGCCCCAAACCGCAGCCGTTGCAATGAAGGCCGTGAAGACGATGATGCCGCCCGCCAGCCACATTACGGCCGCGGCATCGCGCTGGTCGGCAAGTGCTGCAGCGGCTCCGTGGATCTTGGCGTAGCGCGCATACAGCGGCTCGCGAGCGCTATCGATCGCCACGGAAAGCAACGCGCCTTGCGGCAAGGCCAACAACAGATACAAGAGGCGCGCGGGAAACGAGACCGGACGGACGGGCGAAGGCGCGAGCACCGGAAGCCAAAACACCGTTCCGGTCACTATGAAAAGCGCATGCTCGAGGACGTGGATCCAGTCATTGTCCAGCGACGCTTCGTAAAGCGGAGAGAAGTGCACGGTCCATAACGCCGCGATGAAAAATAAAAGCGCTACGGGAGGCGCGGCAAGCGCGCGCAACGGCTCGGTATAGCGAACGACGGCCGCCGTTCGCCGCTTTCCCACCATTGCTAAGACCGCATGAAACGGATCGGCAAGCAACGCGAAAAACGGGACGACGAAAAGCAACACGAGATGCTGCGCCATGTGCCAGGCAAACGATCCGTCGGCCAACGCGTCGAAGGACGGCGTCAGAACGGCAGCGCTTGCGCCGGCGGCTACGACCGCACACGTCAAACGGCGAACGCGCGCGTTCATGACAGCGGCTCCTCTTCGAAGCCGCCCTTCGCGTTGCGTCGCAAACGAATTCGCGGCGCTTTGCCCACCCCTTGCCGCTCGCGCAATTCGCTCGCGAACGCATACGTCAGAACGAAGCCCGCGATCGGCGCAAGCAGGCAGAATAAGCGGTAGAACTGCGTGAGAGTCGTGATGGGCACACGAACGTAACGCGCTTGCACGTCGCCGCTGCCGGCCAGCGTGAGTCCAAGAACGAATACGAATAGTGCGACGCCGATTGCCGTTCGAAGCGGATTCTCCCGGGGCCGGTCGAGCAGATGATGCGACCGCGCATCACCTGAGAACGCCGCCTCGATCCACGGCCAGCAAATCAGCAAAACGAAAAGCACGCCGGGCAGCAGCACCGCTACCCAAAACGGCGAGGGAATCGTGTGCCCGAAAAGATGCATCGCAACGGGCGGCCCAAGCCGGAGCGCGCCGTCGAGCCAGCCCACGTACCAATCGGGCTGCGCCGGACTCAACACTTGCCACGGTTTGTATGGGCCGTACAGCCAGATGGGATTGATCTGCACGAGGGCGCCGAGCGCAAAAAGCACTGCGACCGTCGCCGCTAATAAGGCGAGCGATTTCGCTGCATACCGCGGGAAGAGCGGCGAACCCACGACGTTGCTCTTCCGTACGTCCCGGTCCGGGAAACTGCGTGTGCTTTTGCCGCCAAAGGATCGCGACGTGAACGGCGATGAGCGTTGCGATGGCGGCCGGAAGCAGATACACGTGCGTAACGAAAAGCCGCGGAATCATCTGTTCGGTCGGAAACGCGCCGCCGAGCAGTAAAAACGACGCCCAAGTGCCCACGAACGGAACCGAAAGCGCGACCGAATCGGCAATGCGCAAACCGGTTCCGCTTAGCAGATCGTCCGGTAAGGAGTAGCCGGTAAAGCCGGCTCCCATCGCGAGCAGAAACAGCAGCACTCCGATGACCCAGTTGATTTCACGCGGTTTGCGAAACGCGCCGGTGAAAAAGATGCGCCCCATGTGCGCGATGATGCCGGCGAGAAAAACCAGCGCTGCCCAGTGATGGACCTGGCGGATCAATAACCCCGCATTCACTTCAAAGCTTAACCGCATCGTCGATGCGTACGCTTGCGACATCTTCACGCCGTCGAGCAGCCAATACGGCCCGGCGTACGTTACTTCCGAAGCGGAGTCGTTAAAAAAGAGCGCGAGAAACGTTCCGGTCGCAACGAGCACGAGAAAACAGTAAGCGTTGATCTCGCCGAGCATAAACGACCAATGGTCCGGAAAAGCTTTGCGCAACGCCGAGCGCACGAAGTGGGCGGTTCCGAGGCGATCGTCGATCCACAACAGGAAAGACCGGACCATCACCCGCGCTCCCAGAAGCCGGGGCCAACCGGTTCGGCAAAGTCCGCGCTTGCAACAAGGTAGCCGTCGCGGTCGACTTCGATAGGCAGCCGCGGCAGAGCGTGATCGGCCGGCCCGGAAACGACCGCGCCGTTTCCGGTCACGTCGAATATCGATTGATGGCACGGGCACATCAACTGTTTCGCGGCCGCACGATAAAGCGCGACAGGACAGCCGGCGTGCGTGCAGATCTTCGAATACGCGATGTAGCCCTGCGCCGTGTCTCCCAGCGCTTCGGGCAAACGTATGAGAACGGTCTGCGACTGCGCGTCTTCAACGGCGTCCTGCGGAAAGACGGTCACGATGGAATCGACGTTGAGGTCGTTGACGTGAATGAAGCGTCCGTCCTCGCGCGTCAACCTGAGGCCGCGCCGCCATTTCGTGTGGAATAGCGTGTCACGGGGGCCATTTCCGAGCGAACGCACCGGCACGATCAAGGCAATGCCGAAAATTCCGAGCGCAGCATAAAGCAAACGCGACAAGACCCGGCGCCGCGTTATTTCGCGCCCGGCGACCGCGACTTCGCCGCTTTCAGCCGCTCGTTCGGCGTGCAACGAAGGATAGTCGTCGCGCTCGTCCACCACTTCTTCGGCGGGCAGGATCCAGAAGGCCCATCCGGTCGCAGCGCCCGCAAAACCGGCGGCCGCGAGTGCGAGCGCCAACCCTTCGTACAATCGGTCTGCCGCTGGTTGCGTATGCGGCGACAAACAGAACGCTGCCCGCGATAGCGGCGATCAGAGCGGCGGCAATCCAGCGATCTCGTACGGTCATCGGATGAAGTAAATCGTCCCCCAGATGCCGATCCACACGACGAAGACGAAATGCCAGTAGTACGTCATCGCTTCCGCGCCGGCACGGTGGTTCGCGCGCAGGGCCGGACTGCGCAAACCGGCGAGAAGCGCGATCAGCAGGCCGATACCGGCAGTCACGTGCAGCAGATGGAACCCGGTCATGGCATAGTAGATCGAGCCGTACGCGTTGGTAGCGATCGTAAAAGAGTTCTTCAGATAGCCGTGCAGCGAGATTGCCACGAAGGCCGTCGCGCACAGGATCGCCGTGGCCGTCCACCAGCGCGCGGCGCCGTTTCGTCCGCGGTCCATCGCGCGCGTTGTAAGCACCATGACAAGGCTGGACAAGAACAAGAGCAACGTTCCGAAGCTTGCTTCGACCGGGTCGAGGTGAACGCCGGGAGGCGGCCATACAGTTCTGTTCGCGCGCAGACTAAAATACGAAGCGAACAACGCCGCAAAAAACATCAATTCCGACGCGAGAAACAGCACGACGCCGAGAACGAGCGGATGCGCCCGGACGGGCAGAGGAGCAATCCGGTGACGAGCGTCACTTTGCGCGCTGCTGGACACATTCGTAAGTACCCGCAGCACGCGTTTTTTACTCGTCCTGTGGGTAAGGGAGCAGATGATGCGATTGTTGCTTCATCCGGCGTCCGTCCAGGGCCTGACGATGCGCGACGATTGGTATGTTTTCGTCGCGGCGGCTGCGGTTGTCGCGCTGATCGTTTACGCGCTGATCCTCATCCCGCTCGTGCTCTGGCGGCAGCGGCCGGGACGCGAACCCGAGCAGTTCAACGGCAATCCGCCGTTGGAAATCCTCTCCGCCATCGTTCCATTGCTGATCGTTATCGGACTTTTCATCTATACATACGCGCACGAGCTGCCGGTCGACTACGTTTCGGCACATCCGCAATCGATCGTGGACGTTACGGCTTTCCGCTGGTCGTGGCAATTCGAATATCCCGGAACGGGCATCCGCATCGCCGGACAGCCCCTCCACCCGCCCACGCTGTATCTCCCGCTCGGCCGCACCACAGAGATCGCCTTGCGAACGGCGGACGTAAACCACTCGTTTTGGGTTCCGGCGTTTCTCTTCAAGCGCGACGCCATTCCCGGCATGATCAATCGCTTCGACCTTACTCCCAACCGGGTGGGGACGTTCCCATCGCGATGCGCGCAGTTCTGCGGATTGGATCACGCGTTAATGGCTTTCGACGTCAAGGTCGTCCCGGATGAAGCGTTCGACCGTTACATCGCTTCGCACGGAGCGCAAACGCCGTGATTGCCTGGCTTACGGCGACCGACCACAAGAAGATCGGCATTCTGTACATCGTTTCGACGCTGACGTTTTTCGTCGCCGCCGGCATTCTGTCGATGATGATTCGCGCGCAGCTCGCGCGCCCCGACAACGCCGCTGATTCCCCGCGCATCTCTACAACCAAATCTTCACGCTGCACGGCACGGCGATGATCTTCTTCGTCATTGCGCCCTTCGGACTCGGCTTGGCGAATTTTCTCGTGCCGCTGCAGATCGGCGCGCCGGATATGGCGTTTCCGCGACTGAACGCGACGTCGCTGTGGCTTTTCGTCCTTGGCGGCATCACGGTTTTCTGCGGCCTCGCGACGTACGGCGGAGCGAGCCGCAACGGGTTGGACGTCTTACGCGCCGCTCTCCGAAATTGCCGAAGGCACCGGCGCGGGCCAGGATCTATGGTTTATCGGCCTGCTGCTCGCGAGCGTCTCGACGATCCTCACCGCGATCAATCTCATGGTGACGGTCATACTTTTCCGCGCGCCGGGCATGACGATGTGGCGCCTGCCGATCTTCACTTGGGAAATCTCGCGACCGCCGTGCTGATTCTCATGGCGTTTCCGTCGCTCGCGTGCGTTTTCGCCATGGTGCTGATCGACCGGCATCTGGGCGGGCATTTCTTCGATCCGGCCTTCGGCGGCAATCCGATCCTCTACCAGCATCTTTTCTGGTTCTTCGGACATCCCGGAAGTTTACGTGATGATCTTGCCGTACTTCGGCGTGATCACCGAAGTCGTCGCGACGTTCTCGCGCAAACCGGTCTTCGGCTATCGTCGGTCTGGTGCTCGTCGGCGTTCGCAATCGCCGGACTCTCCATCGGCGTGTGGGCGCACCACATGTTCACGACGGGAGCGGTGAGCAATCCGTTCTTCTCGGCGGTGTCATTCCTGATCGCGGTGCCGACGGGCGTCAAGTTCGTCAACTGGATCGGAACGATGTGGAAAGGATCGATCCGAGCTTACGACGCGATGCTGTTTGCGCTCGGCTTCATGTTCAACTTTCTCATCGGCGGCATCACCGGCGTGATGATCGCGTCGCCGCCGATCGACTATCAGGCCCACGACAGTTATTTCATCGTCCATCACTTCCACTACACGATCGGCGGCGGCAGCCTCTTCGCGCTCTTTGCCGCGCTCTTCTTCTGGTTCCCGAAGATTTTCGGCGTGCAGTTGAACGAGAGGCTCGGCAAATGGTGTTTTGCGCTGCTCTTCGTCGGATTCAACGCGACGTTCTTGCCGATGGCCTTCATGGGTCTCGAAGGCATGGCGCGCCGCGTGTACACGTATCCCGCCTACGAGAACTTGCCGGCGCTTAACGCGGTCTCCAGCGTAGGCGCACTCATCATGGCGTTCGGCGTTGCGCTCTTCTTCGCGAACGTTTGGCTCGCGGCTTGGAAACACGAACCGGTGTCGGACAATCCGTGGGATGCTTATACGCTCGAATGGGCGACGTCTTCGCCGCCGCCCGAATTCAATTTCACGTCGATTCCGCCGATTCACAGCGAACGGCCGGTTTGGGACATGAATCAGGCCGCAAAAACATGAAGACGTTCGTGCAGCTCTTCATCAGCTCGGCGCTCTTCGGCGTTGCGATCGCCGTTGCGTACTGGTTCGTCGCGCACGAGGAAGCAACGGGCACCGTGCTGCTCGGCATCATGACGGCGGCGCTGGCTTTCACTGCCGGCTATGCGTTGATAGCGGAACGCAATGCGGACCTCGACGGCGATCGGGAAGACATGCTGCCGCCGGCGGCAGCCGGCGAAGATCTCGGCATTTTCACGACGGAGAGCGCGTGGCCGATTCTCGTGGCACTGAGCGCCGTCTTCATGCTCGCCGGGTTGCTCTGGTCGCCATTCATCGCGATCGCGGCGCTCGTCGCTTTGTTGCTCTGCCTGTGGCGCCTTGGCGCGGAGAGCGCGCGAGTCTAAAAGCCGCAAGCAGGGTTCGATCCCCGGCAACGCCATAAGAACGGGAAATGCTTTTCCTCGGGATAGAGACGTCGTGCGACGATACGGCGACGGCCGTGGTTCGCGACGGCCGCGAAGTGCTCGCCAGCGTTTCGACCAATCAAGATGCATTCCACGCCAAGTACGGCGGCATCGTGCCCGAGATTGCAAGCCGCCAACACGTCGCGCTGCTCTCCGCGGCGGTCGAGGACGCCTTGGAGCGCGCGGACACGCCGTTCGAAGCTCTCGACGGCATCGCGGTGACGCGGGGTCCCGGATTGATCGGCAGTCTCGTCGTCGGCGTCGCGGCCGCCAAAGCGTTGGCCTTCGCCCTGCGTAAACCGCTCTACGCGGTGAATCACCTCCACGGCCACATCTTCGCGGCGTTCTTGGACCGGGAAGAATCGCCGCCGTTTCCATTCCTTGCGCTGCTCGTTTCCGGCGGCCATTCGCAGCTCGTCGAAGTGCACTCGCCGCACGACATGCGAATCATCGGCCGCACGCGAGATGATGCCGCCGGAGAAGCGTACGACAAGACCGCGCGGCTTCTCGGATTGCCGTATCCCGGCGGCCCGCATTTGGATCGCCTCGCGCGCTCCGGAAACGCGACCGCGTTTAGCTTTCCCCGCCATCGTCCCGATGCAGGCACGCTCGATTTGAGCTTCTCCGGCCTAAAGACGTCGGTTCGCTACTTTCTCGAATCCGAGGCCGGCCGCGAAGCCAAACCGGAAGACGTTGCCGCTTCTTTTCAAGCGGCGGTCGTCGACGTTCTGATCGCGCGCGTCGACCGTGCGTTTGCGTCGGGATCGTATCGCGCGGTCGTGCTTTCCGGCGGCGTTGCCGCAAACTCCGCGCTCCAGCACGCTTTGCGCGCTTGGAGCGAGCGCAACGGCATTCCGGCGTTCATTCCACCGCCAAAATACTGTACCGATAATGCAGCGATGATCGCCGCCGTTGCGGCCTATCAAAACGGCGCCGTGCTTGCCGATCCCCTGACGCTCTCGGCCGATCCGAATCTGCCGTTCAATTGAGAAACGCACTCTTCGCGGTCCTCGCGATTGCGTTGGCTGCATGCACGCGTACGGGCGCTCCGCGTCCTTCAAACGAAGCGTTCATCGTCGCGCAACAACGCGAACCCGCCTCGCTCAACGCCGCGCTCGAAAACGGGCAATCGTCGACGGAATGGAGCGAACTGCTCTTCTCTTACCTTGTGAAGTGGGACGATCGCGGCCGCCTGATCGGCGACGTCGCGACGGAGGTTCCGTCGCTGCAAAACGGCGGCATCAGCGCGGACGGCAAAACGATCGTTTACCACCTGCGCCATAACGTCCGCTTCGCCGACGGTGCGCCGCTCACGGCGCGCGATTGCGTCTACTCGATCGAAGCGATTCAGAATCCGAAGAATAACGTGCAAACGCGCTACGGATACGATCGCATCGCCCGTGCCGAGGCTCGCGGCGACTACACGCTCGTGTTGCACCTACGCGAGCCGTTTGCGCCGCTTCTCACGTTGGTGATGGCGCCGCAAGGCTTTCCGATTCTCCCGGCGCATTTGCTCGCCAAATACCCGGATTTCAACCATCTCGCCTTCGACGTAAAACCCGTCGGTTCGGGACCTTACGTCGTGCGCGAGTGGCAGCACGGCGATCGCGTCGAACTGGACGCAAATCCGCGCTACTTCCGCGGCGCACCGAAGATCAAACGCTTGACGATTCGTTTCGTTGCCGACGCGAACACGGCTATCAATCTGCTGCGAACCGGCGAAGCCGACTTTTACTTCAACGATCAAGACCTCGGCAACGTCCCGCTCCTCCAACGGATTCCGAACGTCGTCGTCACCAAGACGCGGATGAATTCCGTCGGTTCGATTATCTTCAACACCCAAGATCCATTGACGCACGATGCGCGAGTGCGGCGCGCGGTCGCGGAAGCTATCGACATTCCGTCGCTCGTTCGTAAAACGTATCGCGGCGCGTTGGATTCGGTGGCCGCAGGCCGCGGATTATTCGACTGGGCGTACGATGCGTCTGCATATCCCGACGTGCCGTACGATCCCGCCGGTGCTCGGAAACTGCTCGATGAGGCCGGCTGGCATGCCGGTGCCGACGGCATGCGCCGCAAAGACGGACGGCCGCTGGATTTGCTCTTCATCATTCAAGCCGGCACGCCCGGGGATGAAACGCTAGGCGCGACGGTCCGGCAATACGAAAACGCCGTTGGTGCAAACGTCACGCTCAAGGCGTTCAACATCACGCAATTCGTCGCGCCCGCAAACGAAGGCGGGCCGGTTTACAGCGGAAAGTTTGGCCTCGCTCTCTATCCGTTCGTGAACGGCGACGATCCGGACGTCACCGATCAGTTCTCCTGTTTGCACGTGCCGCCGAACGGCTACAACAAATCGCGCTTCTGCGATCGAAAACTCGACGCATTGCTGGTAGCCGCGCGAACGACGTACGACCTGAACCGCAGAAAAGCGCTCTACGCAAGCATTCAACGCGTCCTGCGCGAGCAGATGCCGCTCATCTTGATCTATCAAGCGCGCGAAGTCGATGCGCATACGAACCGGCTGCAAAACGCCAGTGGGTCCGTTTCGAGCATCTTCTGGAACGTCGCAGCGTGGTATACTAAGCCATGATCCGCATCGCCGCGCGTTTAGCTGCATTTCTCGCGCTTTCGGTCACCGCTGCGGCGGCGCAAACGCTCCCGCAATCTACGACTGACCGGCAAACGATCGCGCAGTTGCAATACGAGCTAACGCAACCGGGTGTTAACGCGCAGCAGCGTCTGGCCATTAGAGAACAAATTTCGGAGCTGCGATATCAGATAAATACCCGGCCGCTCATCGCGCCGCCGCCGGGTGCGCCCTCGCCCGTTCCGCTACTGGCGCCATTCGGCGCCGGCGCTGCGTTCTCGTCGGCGCCGCTGGTGCAGGGTGCGTTCCCTCTTCCGCACGTTTACTACGGTTCGTGCGAGGGAGACCGCTCGGCGTTCGCATATGAAAAGGCCGAACTCAAAAATCCGCAGCTCACGCAGGAAGAGCGCGGGTACGTTTCCGACCGGCTCCGCCAACTTTCTACGGAGATGCGCGAACGGCGCTGCTAGCGCTTCTGATTCGGCAGCGGTCCCGCGCGGTGTTCTTCGGCAGGTGTCTGATTCTCGTGCGGAGCGAGGTCCGTCGCTCCCTTTTCGACACCGCGGTTCTGACGAGAGAGGTCATTAAGTTCGCGAAGGCGCTCCAATTCGCGTTCTTGGGCCGCTTTCTGGATGTCTTCAGCGTGCGTGGATCGGTGCTCGTGGTGCCCGTGGTCATGAGATTTTTCCTGTGCCATAGCCGCATCGTACCCTTCGAAAAGAAAAAACCGGCCCGCCAAACGAGCCGGTTCCTCCGGTTACACGCAACCGGCTTTAGAGGATGTGCGTGGCGTAGAAGTTGCCGTCTTTCCAATAGCCGTATGCGTCGATTTGACGTCCCACGGCTACCTTGCCCGTCGTTTGGTTGTTTAGCGCCGGCGTATCGTTGATGACGATCGTTTTGGTCGCCTGTTGCACGGTTACGAGGTGCCCTTTGACGGCGGTAATCGTTCCCGTAACGTGCGCCCGGCGCGGACCGGCGGCGTATCCGGGACAATGCCCGTTGTCTTGCCAGGCACCGTTCGCCCACGCGCCGCAGATCGGGTCGCCGTACTGATTGTTCGGGCCGACGTCGGCCGGATCGACGGTGGTATCGGTGTCGTTGTTGGTCGTGGTCGTCGTAGTCGTTGTCGTCTGTTGCGTCGTGGTTTGCGCGGGCGGCGACGGAACCGTTTCCTGTGCCGGCGCGATTCCCACGCTCAGCGCACCTGCAAGCAGGGCAGCGAACGCAATAGTGGTTTTTCTCACGAACGATCTCCTTACGCTGGTATTAATGCGGCTAGATTCTACCCGCCGTTACACGGATAGCCAGCGAACCTGCTGCTCGCTTACCGCTCGTAAAGCCAGCGTCGTATGCCGCGTTCTACGAGATCGTGCTCGATCGGATGCAGACGCTGCAGCAAGCGTTCTTCATCTTCGCCCGCTTCCACGCGCAGCGGTTTGCGCACGAGGATCGGCCCGCGATCCGCAGCAGGCGTCACGACGTGTACGCTTGCGCCGATCCACGGACTCGACGCGTCGAGCGCGTCGCGAACCGCGCGCGCACCGCGAAAAGCGGGAATCGTGGCGCCGTCGGGCATGCCGACGGTATCGAAACTCGAGTCGAGCGGCAAGAACGCGGGGTGCACGTTGATCAATTCCGGAAACGCCGTGACGAAAGACGGCGCCAGCAAATGCATCCATCCGAGCAGCAGCACGAGCTCCGGCGCTTCGCCCGCGACTTTTTGCAATAACTTCTCGTCGTACGCTTCGCGCGATTCTTTCGATCGCTCCCACGCAAGGACGTGCACGTTTGGAACTCCGGCACGGTGCGCGCGTTCGATCGCGAAAGCCGACGCTTTATTCGAAACCAAGGCGCGTATGTCAAGCGGCAGCGAGCCGTCGGCAATGCGATCCAGAACGGATTGAAAATTCGTGCCGCTACCCGACGCAAGGACGACCGTGCGTACGGGCCTCGGCGTAAAATCGCGCAGCTCGAATCGCTCCGCGACGCGCGCGTTCGCGTTGCGCGCATAGTACTCGACGAGTTTTTCGTTGCCGACCGCAGCGATGCACGCTTTGCGCGCGCCGCGCAAGCGCAATCCGGCAAGGGCTGCGGTGAGCAGCGCCGTTCCGAGCGGTCCGCCGCGATACTTCGGATCCACGCCGAACGGCCCGAAGACCGCGGCATCCTCTTGCGACGCGACGCCGCGCAGCCACGCGAACCGTAAGTCCGCCGGATCGTAGCTGGCGAAACCGGCCGGTGCGCCGCCTTTGAACGCGAGGACGTTGCTTGAGGCGTGCGCTTCGGAACTCCACGAGCCGCCGAAGACGTCGTCGATCCAGGCCAGCGTCCTGTCATCCGCGCCATGCACGTCGCGTACGTCGAAACCCGCGTTCTCAACGGCGCGAAGGGCCGCAGCGCGCGCGGCATCGTCGAAGCGCTCGTCGAGATCGACGAGCAGATTCATCATCTGCGGCAACGGTTATTCGTAGAGCGCGAGAAGCGCGGCGCTGCAATCTTCCAGGAAGATTTCGTCGTCGTGCGTGAGCTCTTGCCGTCCCTCGACGTCGAGCGTTCCCATCAGCGCACCGGTCTCCGGCCCGAGAATCGGGACGCTCAGATGATCGCCCGACGGACCGTTCCCCGCTTCGCCGAGCAGAACGCCTTCTTCGTTTTCATCGACGTCAAAAATGCCAACCCACTTGTAGCCGCGACGATCGCGCACGATTTGCGCGACGTGCCCGGCGCGCTCTTCGCGCGATTGCCCTTCGGCCGTTGCTGCCGCCGTGATGCCTTTCAGCAAAGCATCGCCGCTCACGACCTTGCCTCGTGGATGACGACTTGCGGTTCCTCGCCGGTGCGCGCTTCGATCCATCCGACCACCTTCGCGCCTTCCGCGGCGGCCACGGCCTTTTGCGCGTCGGCAAGCGGAACGACGAGCGTATACCCGATGCCCATGTTGAGCGTGCGATACGCTTCTTCGTGCTGCAGCTTTCCGCGCCGCACGAGTTCTTGCATGATCGGCGGCACCGTCCAACGCGACTGTTCGAAGATCGCTTTGACGTTTGCCGGAAGCGTGCGCGGCACGTTTTCCAGCAATCCGCCGCCGGTGATGTGCGACATCGTCTTCACGCGCGCAACGCGCTGAATCGCGCGCACGGCGTTCGTAGTACGACGGATGTTCCGCGAGCAACGCGTCGGCATACGTCGTCCCGTCGAACGGCGCGTTCCATTCCTCCGGAGCTATCAGCGCGCGCGCCAGCGAATAGCCGTTCGTGTGCAGGCCGACGGCCGGCAAGCCGATGATCGCGTCACCCGGTTCGACGGTTTCCGGCTTCGGCACGTCGTTGACGTCGACGATGCCGACGATCGTTCCCGCCAGATCGAAATGTCCCGGGGCATAGAGGCCCGGCATCTCCGCCGTTTCACCGCCGAGCAGCGCGCAGTTGTGCGCGCGACATGCTTGCGCGCACCCTTGCACGACTTCGCGCCGCAACCGCCGGATCCAACTTTCCGACCGCGAGGTAGTCCAGGAAGAACATCGGCGTTGCATTGACGACGAGAATGTCGTTGACGCAGTGGTTGACCAGGTCGCGCCCGACGCCGTCGTAGCGCTGCAGTTCCGCGGCAATCAAAATTTTCGTGCCGACGCCGTCCGCCGAGGCAACCAAGCGCGCGTTCGCCGCCGCCGGGCAGGCGGAAGACGCCGCCGAAGCCGCCGATCGCATCGAGCTGGTCGGGGTGCCGCCAGGCGCCCAGCACGTCTTTGTAGCGCGCGACCGCCTCGTTGCCGGCCGCGATATCGACGCCGGCGCGCGCATAGGCGTCCGGCATGCGACTTTCATCGCTCATTGGTCTGCCTCCCGCAGGGCCGATGCGCCGTAACGCACGAACGAACTGCAAGATTCTTCGCCATATCAGGCGCAGTAGTTCACCCACTTGAAAGGTTGACCATGCAAGTCCGTATCGCTCACGATGCGCCGGCGGCAGTTCGCGCCGGCGCACTCGTCGTTCCGGTCTTCGCCGACGGCGAACTCAACCGGCGCGGCAAAAGCCGTCGATGCCGCACTCGACGGCGCCATCGCCGACGTCCTCTCGTCAGGCGAAATCAAAGGCAAACTCGCCGAAATCGGCACTCGTTCACGCGAAGGATCAACCGTTCCATCGCGTGCTCGTCGTCGGATTGGGCGATCGCGCGAAATTCGAGCCGTACATGCTCGCGCGTTACGCGGGCACCGCGGTCCGTTATCTCGGACGCCGAAACGTCAGCGATATCGCGATCGCACTTCCGTCGCAAGCGAGCGGGACACGAAATCGCCTGCCGCATCGTTCGTCGCCGAAGGTGCGATCGCCGGATCGTTCGATACGATCGATCTATCAAGAGAAGCCCGAGAAGCGCAGTCGCAGTCGAGACGCGGTTACGATGCTCTGTCGACGATCTCGACGCAACGGCTCGGACAAACGGGCGTAGATCGCGGCATGGTCCTCGGCGAAGCGGTGAACTTCGCGCGCCGTCTCGCAGTAACGCCGGCGAACGACATGACGCCGACGATCCTCGCCGACGAAGCGGCTCGAACGCAGCGAAAGAAGCCGGCCTCGACGTCGAAGTTCTCGACGAAGCGCGCGCGCGCGAACGAAGGAATGGGTTCGTTCCTCTCCGTCGCGCAAGGCAGCGTGCAGCCGCCGAAATTCATCGTGCTGCGTTACAACGGCGATCCGGGCAGCAAAGAACTGCTCGCGCTCGTCGGTAAAGGCATCACGTTCGATACCGGCGGCATCTCGCTGAAGCCGCCCGGAGCGCATGGAAGAAATGAAGTACGACATGTCGGGCGGCGCCGGCGTCATCGCGGCGATGCGCGCGATCGGAAAGCTCAAGCCGAAAATCAACGTCGTCGGCCTCGTTCCCGCAACCGAAAACATGCCGGGCGGAAAGGCGACGAAACCGGGCGACATCGTCAAAGCGATGAACGGCAAGACGATCGAAGTGATCAACACCGACGCCGAAGGCCGCCTGATTCTCGCCGACGCGCTTTGCTATGCGAACGAAACTCGGCGCGACGCAAGCATCGTCGATACGCGCAACGCTGACCGGCGCGTGCGTCATCGCGCTCGGCCACGCCGCAGCGGCCGCCGTTTCGAACAACGACGAGTTCGTGCAGACGTTCTCGAGCGTCGCGAAGCCGACCGGCGAACGCTACTGGCAAATGCCGCTCTACGACGATTACGCGAACGGCCATGAAGAGCGACATCGCCGATCTGAAGAACACCGGCGGCCGCGCCGCGGGCACGCTGACCGCCGGCGCGTTCCTCAAGTCGTTCGTCGACGACAACGCCGTGGATCCATCTCGACATCGCCGGAACCGCGTATCTCGACAACGAGTCGGCGTGGCAGGCCAAAGGCCCGACCGGCACGCCGGTTCGCGCGCTCGTGTCGTTCGTCGAAACGCTGGCCGGTTCGCCGGTCGTGCGTGCGAACGGCGCCGCGAAGGTCACCGCCTAGCTTCGGCCGCGTGTCGACCCAAGAACGAAAAGAGCCCGGCTCGCTCCGGGCTCTTTTTCGTCACCCGGAATTCGCGGCGTACTTTCTTACGCGCAATGCCACGTGGCTTGCCTATGGCGTGGAAGACGTTGCCGTAGCCTGGCAAATTTTTTCCATCCGGCATCAACCGTTCGACTTGGGCCTCGTGGGGTTGCTGCTCTTCTTACCGCAGCTCGTTCTCGCGCTTCCCGCCGGATATCTGGCGGATCACGTCGATCGCCGCACGATCGCGATAACCGTGCCGTTCTGCGAGATGCTGGGCTTGAGCTTTTTCATCGCGCTCGCCGTTTTGCACGTTTCGTCGCTCCCGCTAAACTTCGCCGCCGTGCTGCTGGTGGGCATCATCCACGCATTCGGACCGCCCGCGCAACGGTCGCTACTCGCAACGATCGTAGAACGCGAGGACTACGTTCGGGCGTCGGCTCTTGCTTCGACTTCGGGACAGCTCATCACGATCGCCGGCCCCGCTCTCGCCGGCCTTCTCATTGCGGTTTCCACGCCGCTGGCATTCGCGTGCGCGGCGTGCTGCTACGGCATCTCCGCATTGGCAGCCTCGTTTCTTCGCGCGCGTCCAAGCGCGGCGTCACAAGCAGAATCGCTATGGCAATCCGCCACTGAAGGCGTGCGCTTCATCTTCACGCAGCGCACGATCCTCGGCGCGATCTCCCTCGATCTGTTCGCCGTGCTTTTCGGAGGCGCGACGGCGCTACTGCCCGCCGTCGCCACGCAGATTCTTCACGTGGGAGCGACGGGATTCGGATTGCTTCGCGCAGCGCCCGCACTTGGCGCAGCAATCGTCGCCATTTTCATCACGCGGCGTCCGATCCGGCGCCGCGCCGGACCCGTGCTATTTGCGGTCGTCGCGGGATTCGGAACGTTCACCATTGTCTTCGGCGCGTCGAACGTCTTTTGGCTGTCGTTCGCAGCCCTCGCCATCGCCGGCGGATTCGATATGGTGAGCATGGTGATTCGTGGAGCGCTCGTGCAATTGACGACGCCCGACGCCATGCGTGGCCGCGTCGGCGCCGTCGAAGGCGTGTTCATCGGCGCTTCGAACGAACTCGGCGCCTTTGAATCGGGAACGCTCGCAGCGCTGATCGGAACGCGCGCTTCCATTCTTGCGGGCGGATGCGCAACGCTTGCCGTCATCGCGCTTTGGGCGTTGTTATTCCCCTCGCTGCGCGACTTCGACGCGTTACATCCCGAAGAGGCCGGTTAGAACCCGCCGAGGCCGCTCGGCGAACCAAGTCCGGTTGCGGCGTCAAAACCGGCCGGTGCAATGTCGTGGAATGCCGACGGGTGCGCGTACGCTTGCACCGGAGCAGCACCGTTGCCCGCGAGCGCGTATGCCGCGGCAACGAGCGGTGCGCCGACGCTCGTCCCACCGGCAACGAGCCAACCGCCGGAGAGCGAATCGAACATCGCTACACCCGTATTCGGGTCGGCAACTGCAGCAACGTCCACCGTGTAGCGCGTTTTGCACGCGGTCAGTTTCTTTTGATAATCGGGTTCCGGCTCGTAACCGCTGCATCCGCGGCCGCCGTACTGCCAGCCCGTTTCGTCGAACGCGCCGCCGGAATTCTTAAGCGACGTTCCGCCTACGGAGATCACGTTCGGCGACGACGCCGGATAGAAAGGATACGGCGCATCGCCGGCGCTTGCGACGATCGGAACGCCGGGATGCTTGTAGTGCGCGTCTTCGTTGAGCTCGCCGCTCCACTCCGCCGCGTAGTAGCTGTTGCTAACGGCACGTGCACCCGATGCCGCTGCCGTATCGACGCCGGTTCCCAGATCGTCGATCGATGCGCTCTTCGCTTCGACTAGCAAGATGGAACACGACGGGCACGCGGCCGAGACCATGTCGAGGTCGAGCGAGATCTCTTGCGCCCAGGGAATGTTGACCTGCGGCAGCGACGAGCCGCCGCGTTCGTCGACTTTCTTGAAGCAGCCGTTTGCGGACGTGCACGGCGGCAAACCGAACGTGGCACGATAGGTCGCTAAATCGGATTCGGCCGCAGGATCGTCGTATGCGTCGACGATCGCGACGGTTCCACCTTGGCCGGCGGGGAGTCCATAGCGCGCCGTTAGATCCGAAGGGTGCAATCCCGGAATCACGCTGCCGGCCGTGAGCGAAGCCAGCGGCGGGAACGCGACGTTGATCGCGACGGAGCAATTGCCTTGCCCGGGCGACTGCACCAGCGGACAGGCCAGCGTTGCGCCGGGGAGCGCGGTTGCCGCGTCCCCGGGAAGCGCCGTGGCGGCGTCGCCGGGAAGAGCCGTAGCCGCATCGCCGGGGAGCGCCGTCGCCGCGTCGTTCGTATGATAACTCGCCCGTGCCGGTAAGACGGAACCTCCCACGGAGCTTCCGGTTTGGCTCCCACCGCAAGCTGCGAGTAGGGAGCACAAGATCGACAGAGCAAGCGCACGACGCATACGGCTAATCCTCTACCCAGCCTGAGCGAATTGCTAACGCGACGGCCTCCCGCCGGCCGCTGCACTGCAGTTTCCGGCAGATCGAGCGGATGTGCGTGTCCACCGTTTGCGCGCTGCGGCCGCTCGCGACGCCGATGTCTTTCGAGGTTCCCCCGCGAGCAAGCGCGCTAAGAATCCTGCGCTCCGACGGCGTGAGCAGCGCGTAGCCGCCGCGTTCGCCGGCCGGCGCAAGGGGCAGAGCTTCGAGCATGCGCGCAAGTCCGCCGAACTGATCGCTGCGGAGGCGTTCGAGCGCGGCTTCCACGTCTTCAGCGTCGACCTGGTCGAGCGTAAGCCGGTATAACGCGCGCGCCGTGGTGACCAGCGAACGCAGCCTTCGAGAACGAATCGATCCCGCGCGCTCTGCTTCGCTCAGAAAGCGATGTGCCGTGGACGAGTGACCGCGAATCAAATCCGCGAGACCCAGCATCACGCGCGTTCTCGTCGTTCGGCGCGAAACGTTGGCGCATTGCGCGAGCGCTCGCGCCGCGCGTTCGCGAGCCGCTTCTGCTTGATCGGTTTGCCCCGACGCATAGGCATAAAGCGCGATTTCCGATTCACGCAAGGCTCGGCGTTCGGGATTAGCTTGCGATTCGCCGGTCCCGTCCAAAAGTGCGAAAGCGTGCTGAAAATCCCCTTCGGACGCCGACCGCATCGCGCGCGCCGGCAGCAACGTTTCGGCGCGCGTTTGCATGAGCGTGCCTGCCGCGCGCTCCATTTCCCGTTCGAGCCGTTCGATCGCGATATCGTCGCCGCGTTCGGCTTGGATTTCAAACGACGCCATCAGTCCGTAGAGGCGCGTTTGCACGCTGCCGCCTTTCCGGGCGCATTCGATCAGCCGCTCGAGCAGGATCAAACTTTCGAGCGGGTCGTCTTCGTCGTCATAAACGATCGTGTAGAGCACGCTGTAGGCGCGAGCGGCGACTTCGTAGAGCCCGTCTTTCACCGCGAGCTCGATCGCGAGATTTGCGTAATTCCACGCATGGCCTCGGGACGGCATCAAATGATGCACGAAGGCGGCTTGCTGGTAAAACCGCGCGCGAGCGTCGTCGTTGACGCTGCCGTCGATTGCATTAATTCCCGCGCTGATGTTCAGCGCGGCTTCATCCAGACGATTCGCCCGAGCCAGCGCCGTAGCGAACGTGGCAAGCATTGGAACGCGCACGTTCGGTGGAAGCCGGTCGTCGCGCACGTACGGCTCCAGCAAAGAAATGGCTTCGCGCTCTTGACGAATAAGTTCGATCGCGTAGCGATGCACGAGCGTGAGCCTGAGGGACTCGTCTTGCGCGCGTTCTATGGCGTCCAGAAAATCGCGTTCCGCAAGCTCGAAATGACCGCGCGCCGCTTCCAGCATCGCTTTCACGCCGAGCACCGATGCGTCCAAGCGTTGCGATCCGTTGAGACACGACAACGCCTCGCCGAGTGCTTCGCCCTCGCCGCGTTCGAAGAGCGCCGTACCGTTTCGCTGCAAGATTTCAACGATGCCGGGCGCACAAACCGCGCGGGTGTAGAGCCGCAGGGCCGCAACGTCGTCACCCTGTGCGCGAAGTGCTTCCGCGACCGTTTCACACGCGCTGCGCCAGTGCGCTGCGCCGGCCGACTGTAACTGCGCTTCCAGAAATTCGCGAAAAAGATCGTGATAACGATACGTGCCCGGCGACGTTTCCGTTAAGAAGCCAACCGCCGATCGCAATTGCTCGAGCTCTTCGCGTCGGACGCCGAGAGCTTCGGCTAGCGTTACGTCGATTGCGGCAACGACGCTCGTCTGCAAAAGAATCGATCGCGACCGCTCGTCCAAACCGTTGAAGACCTGCTCCGCAAGATAGCGGTACAGCAAGTCGCGCGTTCCGGCGGCAATACCTTGTAAATCGGAGGCATGCGTGCGCGAGTGGAGCGCAAGGGTAAGCGCGACCGGCCATCCGCCGGTGAGCGAGCGCAGCGCTTCGATCTCCCGGTCGTCCACGCCCTCGCCCGCCGTGACGCTTGCTGCTTCATCCCGCGAGAAGCGCAAATCTTCTTCCCGGAGCGGAACGTCGATTCGCCCGTACGCGAGCCAAGAGGCGACCGGCAATCCGGCATCGTTTCTCGTCGCCAGTATCCATTTCAATCGTCCCGACGTGCGCTCTATAAGTGAAACCAGAAATGGCGTCACGCGTTGGTCTTCCATGGCGTAGTGCAGATCGTCGATGACGACGGTTCCGAAAACGTCCTTGAAGTGCTCGGCGAACCAGTCGGTCAAAACGACCGCCTGGTCCGGGGCGCCGAGCAGGCGTTGTTGCAGCAGCGCAAAGGCCGCCGGCGCGCCGGGAGCGAGCGGCGCGGTCGCCGTCGCCAAACCGCGCGCGAAAGAGGTCAGGGTCGCATGCTCCGGACGCACGTCGTACCAGGCGGCGTCTTCAACGGACGAAGCAAGATAATCGCGCAGGGCGACTGTTTTGCCGAAACCGGCGGGAGCCACGATGAGCGTGACGGGGTAACGGTTTGCACGGGCCAGACGTTCGTTGATTCGCGAGCGAATCACACGCGCGGTTAGGATAGTAAGGGACCTCCTGGTGCGAAGATACCCGCTAACGCTGCCCATTCCCGCTCGGAACCGAGCAACTTCCGGGTGGGCGGCGAGGACGCCCAGAACGTACGATGGAGAGGCCATGACCGATACCGATTACAGCCGTGTCGCCGACGCCATCGCGTTCATCGTCGAACACGCTGCCGACCAGCCGCCGCTTGAAGCGATCGCCGATCGCGTCGGATTGAGCCCGTTCCACTTTCAACGCACCTTCCGCCGCTATGCGGGTGTAACGCCGAAACAGTTTCTCGCGGCGCTCACGCTCGAGAGCGCAAAAGCCCTGCTCGATAAGGACGCGACGGTGCTCGACGCTTCGCTTGACGTCGGACTCTCGAGCCCGGCGCGACTGCACGATCATTTCGTTTCCATCGAAGCGATGTCGCCCGGTGAATATAAATCGGGCGGCGCCGCGCTCGATATTCCGTTCGGCTTCGCGCAAACGCCGTTCGGTCTCATGCTGGCGGCGCGCACGGCGCGTGGCATTTGCATGCTCGAATTCGTCAACGAAGAACGCTTCGATGTTTCGACGGCGCTCCTTCCGAACGCCCGGTATCACCGCGACGACCGCGTCGCCGATTCGATCGTGCGCGAAGTCTTCGGCGAACCTTCGAATGCCGCAATCCCCTTGCACGTGCGCGGGACGAACTTCCAATTGCGTGTCTGGAATGCGTTGCTCGGAATCACGCCCGGCACCGTCACGACGTACGGACGCCTCGCAAAAACGCTTTCGATGGAGACCGGAGCTCGCGCGGTGGGAACCGCCGTCGGCAGCAATCCGGTCGCTTTTCTGATTCCGTGTCACCGCGTGATCGCCCAAAGCGGGGCAATCAGCGGATACAGGTGGGGCGTAGAACGCAAACGCGCGCTCCTCGCATGGGAGCGCGCGCACGCCGTTCCTTCTGCCTAAGAACTAAGTGTTGTCGCGAATGTTGCGTTTCGCTTTGTCGCCTTCAGCCTCGACGCGGTTTTTTGCTTCATTCAGGCCCGAGGCGACTTTCTCGCCCGGCGTCATGGCATCGCCTTCGGCTTCGCGGCGAGCGTGTTCGGCTTCAGCCGTCGAGCGGTGCATCACTTCATGTGCACCATCGCGCACGTCTTTGACGCCCCGTTCGATTTGGCCGGTCAAACTTTGATCGCTTTTGGTGTCTTTCATAAAGTGATTGTACCCGCCGCTGCGGGCATTTTTCGCTCCTTCGCAGAAGCGAGCAACCATCATGGCGAGCACAATCAAGGGCGTCAAGGACGATGCACGGCCGTATGAACCGGCAAAAGGCCCGGCATTACGCCGTGTAACTGCAGGGGCGATCAAGCGCCGCAAAGGCGTTACGACGGTTCCAATGATCACCGCGTACGACGCGCCATTCGCTCGCTTTGCCGAAGAAGCCGGAATCGACTGGATCCTCGTCGGTGACAGTCTAGGCAACGTAGTGCTCGGCTACGACGAGACGACGCCGGTGACGATGGAACAGATGATTCATCATTCGCAAGCCGTAGTACGGGCCACCGGCCGCGCGCACATCGTTTGCGACATGCCCTTCGGCTCGTATCAGGTGAGCGACAGCGACGCGCTCGCAAACGCGATCCGTTTGGTAAAAGAAGCCGGCGCGACTTCCGTCAAACTCGAAGGCGGCAAACACGAAGCCGATCGCATTCGAGCTATCACGGCGGCCGGCATTCCGGTAGTCGGACACATCGGCATCACGCCGCAAACGGCGGGGCTTGGTCCCGGCTATAAAATGCGCACGAATCGCGAACGGCTTCTGGACGACGCGCTCGCGGTGCAGGCCGCCGGCGCTTACGCCATCGTGTTGGAAGTCGTCGATTTCGAAATCGCGCGAGAGCTCACGGAGCAGCTTTCGATTCTCACCGTCGGCATCGGGTCGGGGCCGCACTGCGACGCTCAAGTGCTCGTGCTTCACGATGCACTCGGCATGTATCCGCACTCGCCGCCCTTCGCAAAGCGATTCGCGGAAGTCGGCCGAATCGCGACGGATGCGCTGCGCGACTACGCCGACGCGGTTCGGGAGAGATCTTTTCCCGAGTCGTGAACGGCCTGCAGTTTGACGAAGCGTTTCGCGAACAGCTTTCGCAGCTCTTCGCGTGGCGCCGCGACGTGCGCCGTTTCCGGCGCGATCCGATTCCTCGCGAAACGATCGTAGAACTCGTTCGCGAAGCAACGCATTCTCCGTCGGTAGGATACTCGCAGCCTTGGCGCTTCGTCATGGTGAACTCGCCGGAACGGCGCGAGCTCGTTACGGCGTCGTTCGAACGCGCAAACGCCGAAGCGCTCGACGGATACAACGGCGAAGACGCCGCGCGCTACGCGCAGCTAAAACTTTCAGGCTTACGCGAGGCGCCGGTTCATCTCGCGGTCTTCTGCGATGCGGCAACCGAAACGGGCAAAGGGCTCGGACGGCGCACGATGCCCGAAACGCTAGCCTACTCGGTGGCAATGTCGATTTACACGTTTTGGCTTGCCGCACGAGCGCGCGGCGTCGGCGTGGGATGGGTTTCGATTCTCGAGCCGCAAGCCGTTCGAACTGCGCTTGAGGTTCCGGAGTCCTGGCAACTCGTCGCCTATCTTTGCGTTGGTTGCGCGGAAGACGATTCGGCCGTTCCGGAACTGCAGCGCGCCGGTTGGGAAAAACTGGACGAGCGTTCGACCACCCTGTACGAACGATAGCTAGTTCGTGTCGCCCAGCGGGCAAGTTCGGCGCTTTGCGACCCAAACCGATACATCTTCTTGAATGAGGACCGCGGGTCGCTTTTGCGCGTTTGCACTGGCCGTACTTTTCGTTATGGCTTCCGTTCGCAATGCCCGGGCCTCGAGCGAGCCGATTAGCTTTGCCCAGGCAGGCACGCACGCAACAGCCACGTTACTCGACGTCTTCTACGCGGGTGATGGGCGCTGGCGCGCGTGCAACGACGCGGATTGCCGGCAAGCCAACAGCGACTGGGGCGTCGACTCCGCCACCGACGCGCTCTATCTCCGCTGGCTCACGACGCACGACGAGCAGATCCGGCCCGTAGTCGCCCGACTCCTCGACGCGGGTCCGCAGTATCCGACGTGCGGCGAGCACGGATGCTCTACGTGGAGCGACACGCCGGAATGGGACGCGGTCACGTACATGCGCGAATATCAAGTTCTCGGCGATCCGCGGGCGCTCGAACGCGCGAAAGCCGCCTATGCATTCGTCGAGCAGTCACATGCTTTTGCGCTCGGTGCTTGTCCCGGCATCCGGTATCAACATCCGCAGCCGTCGGAGTTCCACGTCAAGTCGCTCGAAACGGACGCGAACGCCATAAAGGCGGCGATTCTGCTCTATCGCGCCACGCAGGACCGCAGTTACCTCGACACGGCGCTCGCGCGGTACGCCGCCGTTCGCACTTACTATCTCGACGCCGAAACGCCGCTCTACACGGTGCACGTCCGCGACGACGGCGAGTCGTGCGTTCAACAGCCGCGCCGGTTTTTTGCGTCGGTTAACGGCGATATGATTTGGAACGGCATCGCGCTATCGCAAATCACCGGCGATCGCAACTTCTATGACGAGGCGCTTGCTACGGCGCACGCAGTCGATACGAATCTCTCGGACGAACGCGGCGTGTTTGCGAACGTGCAAGGCGAGAACGACGTCGTGGAACCGCTCGTCGAAGCAATGTACGAGCTCGCGCAAAATCGCGAGACATTCGCTGAAGCCTGGATCGTCCGCAACGCCGAAGCGGCGCTGTCCGCGAGAGCGGCAGACGGCACGTTCGCGCGTTTCTTCGACGGCCCGGCGCAAGCGCGCACTTCAATTTGGGAAAGCAACGGGGGCCTCGCGCTTGAAATTGCGGCCGCTGCCCTCGATCCGTTCGCACAAGTCTCCACGGCCGACGCCTGGAGCGACGTAACCGTCGGCACCCCGCTCACAACGCTTCCCGCGACCATAACGGTGAACGGATCCGGTATCGCGCTCATCGGCACGCTTGCGCAGGCCTGCCAAAACGCGCACGTTCGCGTGCTGATCGACGGCGTCGAAACCTTCGATCAAACCGGCCTGTGGCAAAACTACTCGATGCCCGACGGCGACTCGGTCTTCTTCGCTTGGCGCTGGAAGACGCCGGGCACGCACACGCTCACGCTCGAGCCCTCAAACCGCAGCGATCTCGCCGGCGATCCGATTCACTTAAGTCCTTATATTTTGCGCTAACGGCGCTCAGACGTCGACGACGCTTCGATATGCCTGCAGCACGTCGCGACGGGTAACGATACCGACCAGTGTCTCGTCGTCATTTACGACCGGCAGCAACGGGACTGCTTCTTCAGCCATCAGCGTTGCGGCGCGTTCGACCGCGTCGTTAGGACGCAGCACTTCTTTGCCCGGGCGCAAGATGGTTCGCACCGGATCCGCCGAGCGTCCGTCCGCCATCGCCGCTGCAAGATCCGCCGATGTAACGATCCCTTCGAAGTGATCTCCCGTGCACACCGGAACGGCCAGTTCGCCGGCGGTCGCATCCCGGCTCGCAACGTCGACGATCGATTCTTCCAACTGCGCAATCACCGGTGGATCGCGTCTCACGCTTTCAATGGTGATCCGGCTTAAGAATCTGGGACGGCGTACCCGCTGCCAGTCGATGCCGCGGCGCTTCAGCTTCATTTCGTAAATCGTCGCGCCCAAGAAGCGACGGCCCAAAAGCGTAGAGATGACGACGGTTACCATGAGCGGCAGAATGATCGTGTAGTCGCTGGACATTTCGAAGACGATCATGATAGCCGTAATCGGAGCTTCCGCCGCGGCAGCGAAGACCGCCGCCATTCCGACGAGACCATAAGCGGCGCCGGGTGCCGTGATGGCGGGAAACGCTTCGTGAACGAGCCGTCCGAAGCCGTCGCCGAGAAACGCGCCCGTGAATAGGGACGGCGCAAATACTCCGCCGGAACCACCGCCGCCGAGCGTGAGCGACGTTGCGATGGGTTTGGCGAGCGCAAGCGCAAATGCGTGTGCCGCCGGAACGTGCTCGCTCAACACCGCTTGCATCGAGTCGTACCCAACCCCGAAAACTTGCGGATACCAAATGCCGATCGCGCCGACTGCGGCAAAACCAATGCCGCCCTTGCACCACGCCGGAATGTTAAACCCGGCGAACAGGTCTTCCAACGCATACAGCAGCTTTACGAAACCGTACGCCCACGCTGCGGCAAGAACGCCCAGCACGGCATAAAACACTAGCTCGTAGGGCGAAATCAATACGAACGCCGAGGCATTAAAGGACGGGTGGTTTCCGAGAAACGCGCGCCCCACGACGGCCGAAACGACGGAAGCAACGACGATTGCCGCGAACGAACGCGGCGCAAATTCCCCGAGGATCACTTCGGCTGCAAAGAATACGCCGCCGATCGGTGCGTTGAACGTCGCCGAAATGCCCGCGGCTGCGCCGCACGCAACCAGCGTTCGCACGATGGGCGCGGGCGCACGTGCTATTTGGCCGATCGTCGAGCCGATCGCGGCGCCGATCTGGACTATCGGCCCTTCGCGTCCACAACTTCCGCCGAAGCCTATCGAGGTGGCCGAAGCGACGGACTTCACCGCGATGACACGCGCCCGCATGTTTCCGCCGCGCAAGGCAACAGCTTCCATCACCTCGGGTACGCCGTGGCCCTTCGCCTCCGGCGCGAACCGGCTGGCGACGAAGGCCGCGATGACGCCGCCGATCGCAAGCTGGAGAATCGTGCCGGCCGCGCCGGCGTGCGCGCGAAGGAACGAGCCAAGAATTTGAAACGCGAAGTGATTTTCGCCGGCGATGAGCGCGCGAAACAGTACGGCGCCGATGCCGCCGCCGAAGCCGACTATGACTGCGGTTATTAAAAGAAACGCGCTCTGCGAAATAGTAACGCGCCCCAGCTGGAGCGCGTACCTGCCGTCACGCAGAACGTACGCGATCAACCGGCTAGAACTCGCTTCTCATGCGCCGCGGGCACGTTGGGATAGTCGCCGGTGAGGCAGCCCAGGCACATTTCGCCGCCTTTGCGTCCGCTGGCTTCGATGAGCCCGTCGAGACTGAGGTAGCCGAGCGAATCGGCACCGGTTTTTTGGCGGATTTCTTCGATCGTGTAATTCGCCGCAATGAGTTCGTCGTACGTCGCCATGTCGACGCCGAGGTAGCACGGATGCTTGATCGGCGGCGACGTGATGCGAAGGTGAACTTCTTTCGCGCCGGCTTCGCGCAGTAACGAGACGATGCGCGGCGTCGTCGTGCCCGCGCACGATCGAATCGTCGACCACGACTACGCGTTGGTTTTTCAAATTCTCGACGACGGGATTGAACTTCAACTGCACGCCGCGCGAGCGCATGCCTTGATCCGGGCTGATGAACGTGCGCCCGATGTAACGGTTCTTGATGAGCCCTTCGACGTACGGCAATCCGCTTTCGGCGGCGTAGCCGATGCCGCCCGGCACGGCCGAATCGGGAATCGCCATCACGACGTCGGCATCGACCGGATGCTCTTTCGCGAGCTGACGGCCCATCGCGTATCTCGCCATGTAGATCGAGCGCCCGTTCAAGCGCGAGTCGGGACGCGCGAAATAGATGTACTCGAACATGCACAGCGCGGGACGCGCATTTTCGGTAGGCGTCTTGAACGATTCCAGCCCGTTCGCGGTGATGCGGACGATTTCGCCGGCCTCGATTTCGCGCAGATATTGCGCGCCGATGGTCGGCAACGCGCACGATTCAGAGGCGACCGCGTAGCCGCCGTCGGCGAACGTGCCGATGCACATCGGCCGCACGCCCCATGGATCGCGGAAAGCGTAGAGTTCGTCTTCGGTGCTGAGGACGATGGAGTACGCGCCGCGCGCGACGCTCAACACGTGACGGATGCGTTCGAGCATCGAGCCGCGGGCCTCGACGAGCGTCTTGGCCATCACTTCGGAATCCGAGGTGGCCTGAAGAGTCGTACTGGGAGAAAGCGAGGCGCGCATCTCGTCGGTGTTCGTGAGGTTGCCGTTGTGCGCGAACGCGAAATCGCCGAGTTCAGTGCGTTCCAGCAGCGGCTGCGCATTGACCACGATCGACGAGCCGGTGGTGGAGTAGCGCGTGTGCCCGACCGCGATATGGCCGCCGAGTGCGGCGAGGCTTTCTTCGTCGAAGATCGCGCCGATCAGCCCCATGTCTTTGTGCGAGCGAATAGTGCCGCCGTCCGCAGCAGCGATGCCCGCGGATTCCTGGCCGCGGTGCTGCAAAGCGTAGAGCCCAAAATATGCGAGGCGTGCTGCGTCACGCCCCGGTGAAAAGATTCCCGTTATCCCGCACATGGCTTCTGCTTCATTCTAACAGGCCGAGCCGCGTTCCGGCTTCGGCTTTTAGTCGTCGGAACGGCGGTTTCCGAAAATTTGCAGCAAGGCGAGGAAGATATTGACCACGTCCAGGTAGATCTGCGTGGCAAGCTGGACGGGCGTGTAATAGTCGCCGCCGGCGCGCATCCGGGCGAAATCGATCAGCGTGAAGCCCGCAAAGATGACGAGCGTGATCCACGAGAGCGTCGTGGGTGCAACGAAGTGGACGAAGATCGAGACGATCCCGACCACGATCAGCGCCAGCAGCGCGATCATGAAAATTCCCTGAAATCTTCGAAGATCCAGACCGGTCGCGTAGACGATGGCCCCGAGCGCAAACATGCCAAGCCCAGTAGTAAGCGCCGCATTGAACACGGCGCCCGGCGCAACGTGCAGATAGTACGAAACGACCGGCGTTAAGCCGATGCCCTCGGCAAAGGCAAAAGCGTAAAACAGCATCAGCGAAAGTGCCGGATTGGCTCGCGTGCCGTTGATCGCGAAAAGCAGCCCGAGGCCGATCAGCATCGCGACCAAACCGAGGCCCGAACCGATGTTATCGCGGAAAAGATACACGGCTAACGCCGATACGCACAAGCCGAGGGCCGTTATCCCGAGGACCTGGCCAAGCAGGCTCTGCGGCGCAGAAATGGCCGCCGGCGGGCCATAGGAATTGGGTTGGAAGCGGTAAGCCATTCTGCTTTCTATTAACCTCCGTGCGAGCCAGTGGTTACATTCGGCATGACGTTTATCCGCCGCAGGCTTGAATCGAACATACGTTCGTATTATAGTTCAGGTCATGCGCGGCGTCGAGGTTATCGAGCAACCGGCCAAGACCGTCATCAACCCGGTCAAGGGCATGCCGTTCAAGTGGTCGGTCAACCCGTATCGCGGCTGCTATCACCAATGCCGGTTCTGCTACGCCCGCCGAACCCATCAATACCTCGAGGAGGACGGCGTCGGGCGCTGGGGGTCCCGCATCTACGTCAAGATCAATGCGCCGGCGGTTATCCGCACCGAACTTGCGAAACGTAGCTGGCGCCACGAGCGCGTCTCGATCGGAACGGTTACCGATCCCTATCAACCGCTCGAGGGAAAGTATCGCCTGACGCGTGGGATATTGGAAGCGCTTGCCGATTATCAAACTCCCGTCGGCATCGTAACACGTTCGCCGCTGGTCGTGCGCGATATCGACGTGCTTTCCCGCCTCGCCCGAGTGGCCGGAGCGCACGTCTCCATCAGTATTGCAACGATGGACGAACGTCTCGCGCGCGATATCGAACCGACCGTTGCGCCGCCGCGGCAACGCTTGCGAGCAGTAAAGATGCTGGCCGATGCCGGGATCGCGGTCAGCGTCGCGCTCGCGCCGGTTCTTCCGCGCATCACCGATACTCCCGAACACATCGAAGCCGTCGTTGGCGCGGCCCGCGAAGCCGGCGCTACGAACGTCTGGCACAATGCGCTCTACCTTCATGAAGTTACGCGCGACGCGTTTTTCGACTACCTGCGCGAATCGAAACCTGAACTCATCGCAGAGTACGCGGACATTTATAAAGGCAAGTACGCGCCGCGCGCGATCGCCGAAGCGATCGACACGAAAGTCGAGGCAGCGTTAAAGGCTTTTCCCGTGCATCGTCCGCCGCAAATTCAAACGCACGTGCCGCTTCAGCTTAGCTTGTTAGCGTAACGTGCGCTTCAATCGTTAGAAGCGGCGAGGGCGCTCGCGACGAGGACCGTCGTGAAACCGAAAGCGAGGTGCGGGATGATGTCGGAGATCCAAGAGCCGGCGCTCCATTGGCGCAGATCGGTAGCGCCAAGCCGCGCTGCGGGAACGTCGGTCGCAAGCATGGCGGCGATCCCAACGCCCAAGGCTGCGGCAGCCCAAGGAAGCCGGTTCGTGAGCGGCCGCGTAGCGCCGTAAACCGTGCCGATCGCGAGGCCGACCCCGTAACCGGAAAGCGCCCCGAGCGCGCTGCGGCGGTTCTTCGTCTTAGCATCCACCGCGTCGTCGGGTTTCGCGAGCGGTTCGACGCCCGCTTTCTCGGCGAGCCTGCGCACGACTTCCGCCGGCATGTTGCTCGATTGCCTTCCGCGCACCGCCATGTCGCCGTAGCTTGCGATATCTAAGGCCATCGTTCCGGCGGCGCCTGCTATCGCGCCGATCATAGCGTTTCGCATACGCACGATATACCCGCATTGCCGATTCCGGACGGCGGCGATATTCTTTGGCGGCATGTCTAACGCCGGGCGGCGTTAGAACTTCGCGATGTCGGTGCGGTAGGTCAAATCGGCGGTACCAATCCGTCCCGCGAGCGTCTTCACGGCGGCATAGGCTTTCTCGCGCGCCGCTTTCACGTCTGCACCGCAAGCGGTGACCGTCAACACGCGACCGCCGCTGCTGTTCACGGCGCCGTTTTCAATCGTGCTTCCGCCCCAAAAAGCGACGGCGCCGCCAGGCAAATCGACGCTCGGGTTCAACCCGCGCAGCGGCTTGCTCGAACGCGGATAATCGCTCGTCGCAAGGACCACGCCGACGCAGCAATCGTTGCCGAGCGTCGCAAGGCTCAGGTCCATCGCGCCTTCCGCCGCCGATGCCAGCAATTGCGCGAAGTCGCCGTGGATGCGCGGCATCAGCACCTGCGTTTCCGGATCGCCGAAGCGCACGTTGAATTCGATGACGTACGGACCGTTCTCGGTCCACATCAGTCCGCAATACAGAACGCCGATGTACGTCTCGCCTTCCGAAAGCAATCCGCGAAGCACCGGCGCAAGAATCCGTTCGCGAACTTGATCGTACATATCGATCGGGAAGTTCGAACGGCGGCGAGTACGCGCCCATGCCACCGGTGTTCGGCCCCGTGTCGCCGTCGCCGGCGCGCTTATAATCGCACGCCGCCGCCAGCGGAACCATCGCCCGGCCGTCGGCGAGCGCGAACACGCTTACTTCGCGGCCCGTCAAGCTTTTCTTCGAGCAGCACGTCGCTGCCGCCGCCGGGAATCTTGCTCGCGCCGTACCACTCCTTGAGCACGTCGCGCGCCGAATCGACGTCGTCGCAAACGACGACGCCTTTACCGGCCGCCAGACCGTCCGCTTTTATGACGACGCCGCCGCCCGGCCACTCGTCCAGCGCTTTCATTGCGCTCGGCTCGCGAGTGCACGATAACCGCGCGCGCCGTCGGAACGCCGTGACGCTCCATGAAACGTTTGGCGAAGACCTTGCTCGACTCCAAGCGGCCGCCGCTGCGATTCGGGCCGAATACGGCGAAGCCCGCATCGCGCAGACGATCGCCGACGCCGGCGGCTATGGCGGTTTCTGGACCGAGTACGACGAGATCGATCTTCTCCTCGCGGCACTTCTCGACGATCGCTTTTCCGTCGGTCGCCGAGATGTTCCAATTCGTTCCGCGCGAGGCCGTACCGGCGTTCCCCGGCGTCGCGAAAATCGCTTCGCACGACGGCGACTGCGACAAGCGCCACGAGAGCGCATCTTCGCGCGCGCCGTTTCCTACGACCAGAATTCGCATGTCTTATTCCCACTCGACCGTTGCCGGCGGTTTCGACGTGATGTCGTACGCGACGCGGTTCACGCCCGGTACTTCGTTGACGATGCGCGTTGAGATGCGCTCGAGCAGTTCGTGCGGCAAACGCGCCCAGTCGGCGGTCATGCCGTCTTCGCTCGTAATCGCGCGCACGGCGACGAGGTTGGCGTAGGTGCGCCCGTCGCCCATCACGCCGACGCTTTGCACCGGCGTAAGCACGGCGAAGTACTGCCACGGGTGCGGCTGCAGGCCTTGCGCGTTATCGATCTCTTCGCGTACGATCGCATCGGCGTTGCGCACGACTTCCAGGCGCTCGTCGGTGATGTCGCCGATGATGCGAACCGCAAGGCCGGGTCCAGGAAACGGCTGGCGCTGCCACGATGTGCTCCGGCAAGCCGAGCACGCGTCCGAGCGCGCGCACTTCGTCTTTGAACAGCGCGCGCAGCGGTTCGATGAGCTCGAAGTTCATCTCCTCCGGCAAGCCGCCGACGTTGTGGTGCGATTTGATCTTGTGACCCGCTTTGCTGTCCGGCGTCTTCGATTCGATGACGTCGGGATAGAGCGTTCCTTGCACAAGATACTTGACGCCCGGGAATCTTCGCCGCTTCTTCTTCGAAGACGGCAATGAACTCGTGACCGATGATGATGCGTTTACGTTCGGGATCGACGACGCCGGCGAGTTTCGTCGAGGAACCGCTCGCGCGCATCGACGACGACGAGGTTCAGGTGCAGAATGTCGCGGAACGCCTCGATGACCGACTGCGCTTCGCCTTTGCGCAGCAAGCCGTGATCGACGAAAACGCACGTAAGCTGTTCGCCGATCGCGCGCGAGACGAGCGTTGCGGCAACCGCCGAATCGACGCCGCCGGAAAGCGCGCAGATGACCTTATCGCTGCCGACTTGCGCGCGAATTTCTTCGATCGCGCGATCGACGTACGACTCCATCTCCCAGTCGCTTCCGAGCCCCGCAACGCCGTGCAGAAAGTTCGCCAGCATCTGTCGGCCGTACTCGCTGTGCACGACTTCCGGATGGAATTGGATGCCGTAGATCTTCGTTTGCGCGTTGCCCATCGCCGCGACTTTACAACGCTCGGTCGACGCGAGTTCCTCGAAGCCGGGCGGCAGTTTTACGACCGAATCGCCGTGCGACATCCAAACGCGCGACTCGGCCGGAACGCCGGCAAACACCGCTGCATCCGCCTTATCGACGCGCAGGGTCGCGGGGCCATATTCGGCGTGATCGAGCTTGACGAGTTCGGCGCCGGTGTGACGCGCGATGAGCTGCATGCCGTAGCAGATTGCCAAGAATCGGCAAGCCGCTGTCCAGAACTGCCGGATCCATGTCCGGCGCGCCCGGCACGAGCGTGCTCTCCGGTCCGCCCGAAAGGATGATGGCCGCGGGATTGCGCGAGGCAATCGACGACCACGGCGTGTCGTAAGGCAGATTTCGCAGTAGACGCCGAGTTCGCGCGTGCGGCGCGCTATCAGTTGGCTATATTGCGCGCCAAAATCGAAAATAAAAACGGTGGGGGGCATTGGCCGTGCTGATTCGGCTCGATTGCCCCCGCTCCATGCTCGAGGCTACTTCGCCGCCGCTTGTGCCGCTGCGATCGCCGCGTCGTAGTCCGGTTCGCTTGCAACTTCCGGAACGATTTGGACGTACTTGACCGTTTTGTCGGCGCCGATCACGACGACCGCACGGGCCAGCAACCCAAGCTCCTTGATCAGGAGGCCGTAGTTGCGCCCGAAGCTGTGCTCGCGGTAATCCGAGAGCGTTTCGAATTTCACGTCGCCTTCGTTCCCGCACCAGCGGGCCTGAGCGAACGGCAGGTCCATGCTGACGACGTACGTCTTCACGTCCGCCGGCAACTCGCCCATTCGCGCGTTGAACTTATGGGATTCGGTCGAGCAGACGCCCGTATCGAGCGAGGGCACGACGATCAGCATCGCCGCTCGATTGCCGCCGTCGAGAACGTCGTCCAGACGTTTCACGGCTAGATCTTGTCCGGTGAGAACGAAGTCAGGCGCATTGTCGCCCACCTTGAGTTCCTGGCCGGCGAGGGTCATCGGGCCGCCCTTGAAAGTGATTGCTCCAGGGCGTTCTTGTAAGGATTGCGTAGCCATTAATTCCTCCGGCGCGGTTGGTTCGCACCACCATAAGGCCTTCCCCCGCAGCCCAGTTGCGTATATACTCTCGGGGATGACTTCACAGAAAGCAGGCCGACCATAGCCGGCCGCCGACGCTCCGCGCCTCCCCGCCCCTCGAGCGACCGCCCCCCCGAGCCCGCCAAAGAGGCGCCTCTCGAGGTTTTTGGCACCGTTCGCCAGATCTACCCCAGCACGACGTTCGCCGTTGAATTAGAGAACGGCCACACCGTCCTCGCTCACCTCGCCGGCCGTCTCCGCCGCCACCGCATCAAGATTCTTCTTGGCGATCGCGTCGATTTGGAGATGTCGCCCTACGACCTGACCAAAGGCCGGATCGTCTACCGCTACCGCGCCGGCGAAATGCGCCGAAGCTAGAGCAAAAAGAAAAGGGCCCGCATCGCTGCGGGCCCTTTCTTTTTGCCTTATCGCTGTCTTAGCGGTAGGACGGGCGGCTGCTGAAGCAGTCGCGGCAGTAGACCGGCTTGTCGCCGCGCGGTTGGAACGGAACTTCCGCCACGCCGCCGCACTGGCTGCAGGTCGCGCGGAACATTTCGCGCTGACCGCCGCCGCCGCCGCCGCCGAATCCGCCGCGGCTTCCACCGCGAGCGCCACCCTGCTGGCCTTTACGGGCCGCACGGCAGTCGGGGCAACGATTCGGCTTGTTTTGAAAGCCTTTCATAGCGAAGAACTCTTGTTCGCCGCTCGAGAAAACGAACTGACGCGAACAATCGACGCAGTTCAAATACTCATCTTGATACATTAACGAGGACTCCTCGGACTTGGTAGTTATTGTTCTCGGAATCGACTCGCTAGACCAAACATGGTAACCGACTGCGATACCTAGACACACCTCACCCTAGCATGCCGCGGTAAAATAGGCAACGGCCGGAAGCCTTAAGCACCACAATGCTAGCTAGCGGCCGTCCGAATCCACGGGTAGCGGTATTAGGTGAGGATGTCGGTGAGGCGGCCGGCCTCGCGCGCCATCACGAGTTCCATCGCGATTCGTTCGCCCACGGAAACATCGCGGCCCCATCGGTAGGCCGAATACGGGGTGTAGCGCGTACCAGGCGATCCCGGAATGCGCAGCGACACGTCGTAGCAGACGAATTCTTTCGGCGGACCCGCAACAATGACGCACTGCAGTGCAAACGGCCCGATGACTCCCGGCGGATTCGCTTCACGCGCGGCCGCGACGAAACGCTCCCCCATTTCGAAGGCTTTCTCGAGCGTCGATTCGGTCAGCGTCGCGGCAATGTGCCCCGCTTCTTCCAAGCGCATCGGTACGTTACGCAGCGCGTCGAGCACGGACGGCGGCACGTTGCGGAATCCTTCGAGATTGGTTTGCCGGCGCGTATCGGTACCGCTCAAGTTCCAGCTCGCCAAGAATCGGCGAATAGAAGAAATTCAGATTGATCGACGGGCCGAGCGCATACTCTTCGATCACCGCGTCCGACAAGCCGTCTTCGGTGAGCATTCCTTCGCGATCAGCCGCGCGCTGACTTCGCGATACTCCTGCGGCGACGACACGAGAAAGAATGCGCGTTCGAAGCTGATCTTTGCGTGCGGCGCTTTCACCATCACGAGACGGTCGATCTCGATCGGGCGATTCGAACTGCAGCGGATACCGGATGCCCGCGCTTTCTGCATCAGCGCGTACTGATTGCCCGCTTCATCGCGCTCTTCGGCACGCAGCAAGAACCGGTTGCCGAAGAACGGCACGCGCATGCCGCGTTCGATTTCGTCGTAGCTGAATTTTTGATGGAGGTAGACTTCGAACGAACGGTTTGCGAGAAAGATGACGTTCGCGTCGAGCAGCCGCTGCTGCACGTCGTCGCGCAGAATATCGGTGAACTGCTCCAGCTCGATCACCGCGTCGACGCATCCGCGGGGAACGGGCGAGTCCTTCCGGATGTAGTGCTCGGTATACGTGCGCTCGCGGCCCTTCGCCGTCACGACGAGATTGCGCAAACCCTGCGCGCGAGCTCCGTAGGCAACTTCGAGCGCCGAGTGGCTTCCAATGGAACAAAGCGTGAGTTTCGAGCGATCGTATTTTTCGAGGGCTCGAGCTACGTAGTCGTTCACGCCTGCGCGGTTATTCGCCAACGCGGACCTTTCCCGCCAAACGGCGCCACACCCAACTTCCGTAGATGAGAACGACGCAGAGCCCCACGATCGTAACGCCCAGCGCGCTGCCGAGAGCAACCGGCGAAGGGACGGCATCGAAAATCGAGATGCCGCCTCCGGCCGGAAACGACGGCAGCAGATACGGGATACATGCTCATTGCCGCCGTGACGAGCAAGAGGCCGATGAAAAGCGACGAGGCGACGAACGCCCGCAAGTATCGCGCGCGCGCATTTTCGAACCACGTCCAAACGAGGGCAGCGAGAGCCAGCACCGGGACGGCGACGCCCCAAACCGAACCCGGCATGCCGCGCATGTTCGCACGTCACGGCGGAAACAGCGACGAACAACACCAGCGTTCCCACCAGCAGCCGCGGCCGCATTCCTCGCGCGCGCTCAGCCGGCATCCCCTCGATTCGCAGCAGTAAAAAGGCGCTTCCGTGTTGCGCCAGCGTGACGAGGGCAAACAGTCCGACGAGCAATGCGTACGGATTTAGAAGAAAGCCGAACGTGCCTTGAAAGAAGCCTTTCTCATCGAGCGGCAGGCCGCGAACGAGATTCCCGAGCGCGACGCCGAAGACGAGAATCAACAATGCGCTCGCAACCGGAGAAGCACGCGTCCCAGAACGTGTGCCACATCTCGCTCGGAAAATGCGACCGCAGTTCGATCGCGATGCCGCGAAACATCAACAGCCACAGCACGACCATGAACGGCAGGTAGAAGCCGGAAAACGACGACGCGTACGCCGCGGAAAGAACGCGAAGAGCGTCGGCGCCGGCCGCGATGAGCCACACTTCGTTGCCGTTCCAAAACGGTCCGATGGCCTGCATCGCCGCGAGACGTTCGCGATCGGTCTTTCGCGACGAGCGGCGCGATCGATGCGACGCCCAAATCGTACCCGTCGAGCACGACGTACGCCGCCAGCATGCACGGCGATCACAACGAAGGCCGCTACGCTCATGACAGAGCCTCAACGACGCCGCCCTGTTCGCCCGCTGCACTCGGACCGATGCCGATTTCGCGCAACACCAGATACAAGAACAGCACGCCGAGCAGAAAGTACATGCCCGCGAAACCGATCATCGTGAAGATCGTTTCGCCGGTAACGACCGTCGGCGACGTGGCGTCGGCCGTACGCATGATGCCGTAGATGATCCACGGCTGCCGCCCGACCTCCGTGGTAACCCAGCCGGCTTCGTTCGCGATGTACGGAAACGGCATCACTAGCATGAGCAGCCACAACATCCAGCGCGTGCGGAACAGCCGCTTGCGCCAAAGCAACAACACGGCCAGCCCCGCAACGCCGGCGAAGATCGTGCCGAGGCCGACCATGACGTGGTAGGCGTAATACGTGAGCTCGACCGGCGGCCACAACTCCGTCGCATAGCTGCGCAAGCCTTTCACGTTAGCGTTGAAATTGCCGTATGCAAGAAAACTCAGGACGTCGGGCACCAGCACCGGATCGATGAGCTTGTGGTTCTTCGTGTCCGGCATGCCGATGATCGCCAGCGGCGCGCCGTTGGTGCGTCTCGAAGAGCCCTTCCATCGCCGCTAGCTTTATCGGCTGAAATTCCGTGACGTTTGCACCGTTGCGATCGCCCGTCGGAAAAACCGCGAGCATCGAAAAGATCAGCGCGACGATGACGCCCGACCGCACGAAACGGGAGCCGAGCGACGTCTCGCGCCCCGCGAGCAGATAGTACGCGCCGATGCCGGCAACGACGAAACCGCCGGTGACGAGCGCTCCGCGTGATCACGTGGACGTACTGCCACCAGGCGAACGGCGAAAACAGCACGGCCGCGAGACTGGTCATTTCGATCCGGCCGCCTTCGGCGACGCGATATCCGACCGGATGCTGCATCCATGCATCGGTAACGGTGATGAAAAAGCCCGAAAGCCACGAGCGGCCAACCACACGATCACCGCGGAGGCCGCATGCAAGTGCGCCGACGGCACGCGATCGCGCCCATAAAAGAACACGCCGAGGAAAATCGACTCGAGCGAAGAACGCGTAGATGCCTTCCATGGCGAGCGGTTGTCCGACGACGGAACCGCTACGGGCGGAGAAAGCCGCCCAGTTCGTGCCGAACTGGAATTCCATCGGAATGCCGGTAACGACGCCGATCGCGAAATTTATCGCGAAGATCTTCGTCCAAAAAGCGGCGGCTTTTGCGGCCGTCGGTGTCGCCGCGCGCCGCCTTTATCGTGATAGAGCGCAACGAACGGAACGAGTCCCATCGTCGTGATGGGAAACAGGTAGTGGAACATGATCGTGAACGCAAACTGAATGCGATCCGCGATGACGACATCCATCCGGCCACCTCCGTGGACAGGCTTATATCACAAGTGTATTACGATGCTGCCGCCGGGTTTAAGACCTTTCGCGCTTCGGGTGAATCCTGATATTCGACGGTCAGAATCGATCGCAGGTGGGCTGACTCCGCTTTCGTATCGTCGCTCGTCATGCGATCCAGCGTAGTCATGCACGAGAGCAGCAGCTTCGGCATGTCGCGATCGCGCGGATAGACTTTGTGCATGTCGTCGATCGCTTCGGCAACGAGCAGCGTCTGCGAGGCTTCGCGGTTCCCGTATTTATAGTCGAGCATGAAGTTGATGTGCTTCAGTTCGTTTTGAATCCCGAGCACGGAGTAACCCATGCGGCCGAAGTACTCGTCCGCAGGCGCCAGCGTCGAAAGATACACGTCGTGCGGGACGGCCCTGACGCTCGCGATGACCCGCAGCTCCGGCAAACTCTTCACGCGCTCGGTGATGATTTTTCCGTTCTTCTGATCGCCCGGCGTAAACGCCGTCTACGCCCGAAGCCGCATTATTTGCCGCCTGGAGAAACTCCGGGCCCCAAGATCGTCGGCACATGCGCGAGCGGGAAGTCGGGTTGCGCCGCGCGCTCGAGCGCGAGCGAACGCCACGACGCATCGTGCGTAAGCAGCCACGAACGCCAATTCGCCTCGACCTGCTGCAGCGATGCAGTCCACGTTGTCGCGGATACGCGTCTACGTTGGCTTTCGCGTCCTGATCGGCTAATCGCGCAAGCTCCTCGGGGTCTTCTTCGGAGTTGACGCGCTGCAACAGAGCCTGCGCACCGTCCAGGAGTTGCCGGTCGGTGGAGTTCTTTGTCACCCATTCCGCGGCTTCGCGGACGTACCACGCGGTGGCGTCGTGGTTGGTAAGCGGATTGAAATGCAGGCGCGCTGCCGATTTGCACGGTCAGCGTGGCGATTTCACCGTAGGCGGCGTCGTTCGGGCGCTGCAGCGAGTACGCGCGACCCGCGTTGAAGATCGTCGAGAGATAGACTTCCTGATCGTGAAAGTCCCAGTTGCCGGCGCCGGCCTTGTCGTACGCCGTCTTCATCTGCGTATACAGAAGCCTGCGGGTCAGCGACGAGCGTGGCGCTCGCCGGCGAAGGTAGCAGTGCCAGGGCCAACAGTGCAGGTGCGAGTCCGCGCGCCGCACGCACTAGAGTCTTTACGCTAAAGCTTGCTCGAGTCATCAAGAACTAAACGCAAGATTGTTGGTCAAGAAGTGCGTTCTTGATCTCGCGCGCGATGCGGCGCCCGGTCGACATCGGCTCGGAGTAGTTCAGATACGAGTACGGCGAGCCGTCGATGAAGAGATTCGTTCCCGCCACGATGCGCGCCGAAATTTCCATGACGTAGAATTGCATGTCGGGCGTGATGATCGTCTCGATGCAGAACGCGCCGAAGAGCCCCTTCGGCCCGCAGATCTCTTTGCTGACGCGCACGACGTTTTCGCCCATGCGCAACGCTTCGGCCAGCATCGATTCGCGCAGGCTCACCGGCTGATTGCCGACGACGACGTAGGAAGGGCTCACGTCCATGCCTTCTTGCGCGGCGGCCGGAATGCGGCCGAGCGAGTCGACGTTCGTTTCGTAGCGGCGGTCCATCGACATGATCTCGAGCTTGTCTTCGAGCGGCGAGTAGAAATAGTGGATGTAGAGCGGAACGCCGATGATGTATTCCTGAATCGTGTAAGCTGCTCGTGCAGGTGTGCCGTTCGCGCTCTCGAAGTCGAGCGCGTCGCGAATGAACATGTAGCCTTTGCCGCCGCCGCGCGCCGTAGAGCTTCACGATGACGGGGCGGTCGATCTCGTCGCCGCTCTTGAATTGACGCGGCATCTTGATGCCGGCGCGAGTCAGCCAGTCACGCTGCAGTTCGCGGCTCGCTTCCCAATCGAGCACCGCCTTGTTGCCGAAATACGGGATCGTCATCTTCTTGTGCTCTTCGAGCGAGAGGTACGCGACGAACGAGCCGTGCGGAACGATGATGACTTTGCGCTGTTCGAGCTCGCCGATCAGCGCCGGAAATTCCGAATACTTGTCGACGCCGATGACTTCGTCGACGAAACGGAACGAGCGGTAGAGCCGCTCCGTTTCGCGATTCGCGATGGCGAGCGTTTTGAAACCCTCGTCGTGCGCACCCTTGAGGATCTGCAGCGCCGAGTGCGACCCAGCGTCGCGATGGTATACGGTCGATTCATTCGTGCCTCTCGTAGATGGGCCTTTTCGATTGCGGGGTTACACAGGAGCCGCTCCGACGGCGGCGCGCAGGACGTCGGCTCGACCGGCGCATCCGTCAGCTTGCAGCAATCGCCATCCGACATAGCGGCGAGCGTTGCGCGATGCCCGGGATTATCTTTCCGCCGAGATGTTCGCGCGACTTCGTCGTGGCGTCCGAGTTCTTCGATCCACACTTCCCCGGAGCGCGGGCCGCGACGCCTCGAGCACGGTCAGACGATGCTTGTTCGGATTGAAGATCGTCTCGTTGCTCTCGATCGCGCGATAGAAAGGTCGTTTCGTCGCCGTCGATCTTCGACGTCCCAGACTTCGCTGCGCTCGAGCGTTCGCGACGTCGACGCCGAGGCGCTGCAACGCCGTGAGCGGCGGTGTACGCTTCGTTGTCCGGAATCTTCAGCGAAATCGCAACTGCGCGCGTCTTTCATCGCACGTTCACCGCATTCACGAAGCTTTGGAAGAGCACCGAACCGCCGGACGGCTCGAGAATCCCGTGCTTGCCGCGCTGGTCCGGATGGTTGAAGCTCCAGCCGTCGCGCTCGGGATGCGGCATGATCGCCAGCACGTTTCCGGGCTTGTTGATGAGCGCCGCCGCGCCAAGCGCGGATTGATTCGGCACGGCAGCTGCGTCGATGCGGCCGTTCCGATGCGCGTACACGAATGCGACGTGACCGCCTTCTTCCAGCTGCCGCAACTCCGGTCGTTCGCGGCCAGGCGGCCTTCGCCGTGCGCGGCCCAGGCCGGAATCAACGCATCTTTCGGCAGCGCCGCCGTGATCGGCGACCGCGCCGGATCGATCTTCAGCTTGACGTGCGTGTGCGTGCAGACGAAATGCGGCACCGGGCCGTTGCGCGTAAACGCGGCGGTCGGACGGCGCACTTCGCCCGTGCCCGGAACGAGTCCGGCTTCGAGCAGAATTTGCGCGCCGTTGCAGATGCCGAAGCACGAGCTTCCCGGCGCTGCGCGCCGTCGATGACGTGATCCATCATCGGATCGTGCGCCGCAATCGCGCCGGCGCGAATGCGGTCTTCGTACGCGAAGCCGCCGGGCAGCACGTACGCGTCAAACTGCGGCAGCATCTCGGCGCGGCTCCAATGCACCAGGTGCGCATCGCCGCCGCAATCGCGCAGCAGCATGCAGCGTTTCTTCTTCCGAGTTCGTGCCCGGAAAAACCAGGACGGCGATGCGGCGGCTCACGGGTACACCTCCTGCAAGCGGCTCGTGCCACACCTCGTAGCAAACGGCGCACGTCGAACGCTTCGTCGTCGATCGCCACGCACCGGCTGTTCGATCGTCACGCCGATTTCGTGCACGCCGTCGACGTCGTCCGCGAGCCCTTCGAACGTTTCGACATCGTTCGCCGCGACCTCGACGACGAAACCGCCGGCTTCACCGAAGAGCGCCTCGAGATCGCCGACGGCTCCGTGCGTCCACTGCCACGGGTCGTCGATTTGAACGCCGATCGTGCGCGTGGCCGCTGCGAATCGTCGCAAACGCCATCTCGCAGATCGCCGCGACGACAGCCACCGTTGCCGATCGAATGCATCGCGCGAAGCAGCCGCGACTGCGCATGCCTGCCAACATGAATTCGTGCTGCGCGCTTGCGCGCGTTTCGTAGTCGATGCGCGGCAAGCGTGCATCGTGTCGTCCGAGCACGCTCGCGCAGGACCGAACCGCCGAGGCGCGCCTGCGGATGACCGATCAGATAGAGCACGGAACCGGCGTGCTTGAGACGGATCGTAACGACGTTGCGAAACGTCTTGCATCGTTCCGACGCACGCCACGATCGGCGAGGCCGGAATCGCTTTCCCGGTCGCCGACTCGTTGTACAGGCTCACGTTTCCGGAAACGAACGGCGTTTCGAATTCACGTGCGGCCGCGCCGAGGCCGTCGATCGCCGTTACGAATTCGCTGTAATGTTCGACCTTGCGCGGGTTGCCGAAGTTCAGACAGTCGGTCAATCCGATCGGCGCGCGCGCCGACGGCGACCACTTTGCGAACCGCTTCGTAGACGGCGTGCTCGGCCGCGCCGGCACGCGTCGACCGGCCGTACCGCGGATTGCCCGCGACGCGAGAGCGCCACGCCGAGCGCCGAGCCCGGAACCGGCGCCAAGACGCCGGCGTCGCCGTCTCCGCGGGCGACGACCGTACGTCCGCGCACGACGCTGTCGTACCGGCGGTAGAGCGGTTCACGCGAGCAAACGTCGCGGTGCGCGAGCACCCGCTCGAGCATCTCGTCGAGTTGCATGCCGGTAACGAGCGGCCGCGCGCTCTGCGAATCGACCGACGACAGCTCTTCGAACGGGCAACTCGTCGCGAATCGAACCCGGTGAGAAAGTCGATGTCGACGTCCATGACGATTTCGCCGTTGATAGCGCAGCACGTATCTGCGTTCGGCCGTGACCTTGCCGATGACGCCCGCGCGCGCGTTGTAGCGCGATCTGTGGCAGCGTGAACTCTTCGTTATAAATGCGAAGAATCTCGGCGGTCAGTTCCGGCGGCACGACCCAAATGAGGCGCTCCTGCGTTTCGCCGATCGCAATGACTTCCGGAGGCATGTTTTCGATGGCGACGTTGACGTTGTCCAGATCGATCTCCGCGCCGAAACCGCCCGCCGACGCGATCTCCGCCGAGCAGCCCATGATTCCGCCGGCGCCAAGGTCCTTGAATCCGACGGCGATCTTCTTTTCGCGAAGCAAGCCGAAGACGCGGTAGCTCGCGCGCATCAACACGTTTTTGAGAAACGGATCGGGGACTTGAACGGCGCCCTTGTTCGCTTCTTCGTCCTCCGTGTCGAGCGTCACGCGACGAGAACGATGCGCCGCCGAACCCGCTCGGATCGGTGGCCTTGCCGACGAGAATGATGTCCCAGCCGTCGGCATTCGCCGGAGCGTACGAATGGATGATCTCCGACTCTTTGACGATTCCGAGCGCAACGACGTTGACCAGGCAATTGTCGTCGAAGCGTTCGTCGAAATAGACGTCGCCCGCGATATTCGGAACGCCGATCGCGTTGCCGTACGCGCTGATGCCGTCGACCACGCCCTGCGCGACGTAGCGCTGGTGCGTTCCAGGATCGATCGTGCCGAAGCGCAGCGGATCGGCGACGGCGATCACTTCGGCGCCCATGCACAGCACGTCGCGCACGATGCCGCCGATCCCGGTCGCGGCGCCTTCGAACGGCACGACTTGCGACGGATGATTGTGCGATTCGTGCGCGATGACGATGCCGTAGCGCTCGCCGCGATGCTCGCCCAGATGCAAGATGCCGGAATCTTCGGCGGGGCCGAGCACGACCGTCGGGCCGGTCGTCGGAAGATTCTTCAGGTGATGGCGGCTCGATTTATAGCTGCAATGCTCGCTCCATTGCGCATCGAACGCGTGGAGTTCGACCATCGTCGGATCGCGCTGCGACGCCTGGGCGATGCGACGAAGTTCGTCGGGCCGCAACGCCACGCCGGCTTTCGCCGCAGCGTTGCGCAGCGTCTCGTCGTTGCGGCCTTCGACGGCGAAGCTAACCAAGGACGGCTCCCGGTCCCGGCTGCGCCCCCTGCTGCTGCATCATCGCGTCGGCATGCAAAATAGCCGAACGCGCGTTGGCCTGCATCAGCAGCGTGCGCCCGTACAACACCGTATCTTCGAGTCCCAGGACTTTCGCGCACTGCAATCGCGACGTGCTGCGGTTCGAGCGCTGCCGTCGAACACCGGCGAGGACGACGCCGATTCCAGCATCGCGCGTAGACTGTCGTTTTCACCGACCGCAACGAAGAACAGGCGCGCGAACGTCGCTTCCAGCTGCTGGACGAGCTGCAGCACGTACCCCGGCGTTTGCGACGGACTCGCTACGTGGCGGATCGTCGGCAAGGCCGAGTTGCGCGAGCGCTTGCACGACGGAGTTCGCATGACGGCATGCGATCCGGATGGTCCGCGATCACCGCTGCCATTCCGGGACGCATCACCGGGAACGTTCCGACCAGATCGGCGACCTGTTCGTACGCATTCTCTGACGCGATCGAGAGCCTCATCGGTGACCTCAGGGAGGTTGCGGTACATCTGCTTGTCGAGCATCAGATCTTCGCGGCCCTGCGGCCAGATGCGCCACGAATCGTTGTCGATCACGTCGGCGATCACGAGCTGGCCTTTGTTTTCGCCCGCTGGTCAAGCGGCCGAACTCGATCTTCAGATCGACGAGCAGCACGTCGCGTTTGCGCCAGGCGTGCGAAAGAATTTCGAACGTGAGGCGCGCCAGTTCGGTCATCGCGCCGACTTCTTGCGGCGTTGCGATGTTACGCGCGACGATTTGGTCGGCGCCGATCATCGGATCGTGGTTCGCGTCGTCTTTTACGAAGAACTCGATGACGCGCGGAACGAGCAGCGCCCCGCGTTGGATGCCGGGGTTGCGCTTCACGAACGAACCGGCCGCGACGCCGCGCACGACGACTTCGAGCGGAATCATGTTGCAGCGGCGCACGAGCATCTCGTTGTTGTCGTCGTCTTCGCCGCCGTTGAGATAGTGCGTCGGCAATCCGCAGAGGTTCAGCAACCGGAAGACGCGCGCGGTCGTTTGCGCGGCCAGCCGGCCTTTGCCGGGAATCTCGTTACGGCGCGCACCGTCGCCGGCCGAGATCGAATCGGTTTGCGCGACGACGAGTTGATCCGGTTGCCCCGGGTACTCGTACAGCACTTTCGTCTTGCCGCGGGCGATTTCGATGCCTTTGTTCACGTTTGTTTCTCTTTATATCGTTAGACGGTTACGGTTCGCTGTTTGGGAAATTCCGGTGTAGCGTCGATACGATCGGCGAGCGCGCGCGCGCGTACCGGCGCCGTGCCGACGTGTTTGCCCGGATCGAGCAGCCGGCGAATCTCCGCCGGATCGACGCAGCGCAGTCAGCGCCTGATCTGCCGCAAGCGGTTTGCGCGAGCGGATTGTCTTCGCCGCGCGCGAGCGCTCCCCACGCTTCCATCGCTGCGCTGCGAATCTGCTCGTGCAGTTCTTGGCGATCGCCGCCGGCTCGCGCCGCCTCCATCATGACCGCTTCGGTTCCGGCGAACGGCCCGTACGTGCGCAAGATTGTGGGCGATGCGGCGTTCCTCGACGCGCAAGCCGTCGATTACTTTGCGAGCGAGCGTGACGATTTCGTCGGTGCACAGCAGCGCTTCGGGCAGAATCGTGCGCCGGTTCGCGCTATCGTCGAGCGTGCGCTCGAGGTAATTCGTCGCGGCGTTCTGCCACGCGACGTCGGCGTAGCCAACAAGCAGGCGCGCGAGCGAATCGATGCGTTCGCACATGATCGGATTGCGCTTGAACGGCATCGCCGAACTGCCGACCTGCGACTTGCCGAACGGCTCGGCGACTTCGCCGAACTCGGGGCTGCTGAGGATGCGAATGTCGGCCGCAAACTTCGAGAGCGACGCACCTACGCCGGCGAGCGCGGAGAGCAACAGGTAGTCGAGCTTACGCGGGTACGTTTGCGTGCTGATGTCGCGCGCTTGCAGTCCGAACCGCTCAAGCACGAAGGCTTCGAACTCGCCGGACGTCCCGTTGTGATCGAGCAGATGCTCGTACGACGCCGCCGTGCCGACGGCGCCGCGAAGCCCCTTGGTCGTAAGCTGATCGAAAACGAACCGCAGATTGGTATCGTCGATCAGCAAGTCTTGCGCGTAGACCGCAAGCCGGTAGCCAAGCGTCGTCGGTTCGGCCGGCTGCAAGTGCGTGAACGCCATGCAGACGAGCTCGCTGTACTGGCGGACGCGGCCGGCAAAACTTGCGAGCAACGCGCGCAGATTCGCGCCGATCATCGCGAGGCCGAGCCGCAGGCGATAGGTTTCGACCGTGTCCTCGATGTCCATCGACGTCGCGCCGAGGTGAAGCTTTCCGCCGCCGGTCTTCGCTTGCGAGGCGAAAACGCGGATCTCGGCCATCAGGTCGTGGTGGATCTCGCGTTCGATCGCGAGCGCCGCTTCGATGTCGATCTCGTCCGCATGGGCGCGCAGATCGGCGACTTCTTCCGCGGAGACAAGGCCTTTATGCGCTTGCGCTTCTGCGAGCGCAACCCATACCGCGCGCCACAAGCTTTGCGGCGCTCTTCCTCTGAAAAAAGCGAGCGTAGCTCGGCTCGGCCGTATCTCCAAGAGAACGGCGATGCATAAGTACGGTAATCCATGGGACGAGAGGTGCGTTCGCCCCATGGCAGAGGGGTGCCTCGTCGCCTTAGGTCGCAGTTGCCCCGGCGGGTCCGTCGACCGGGCGCTCCAGCGCCATCCCGAAATCCGCAAGACCGACGCGCACGCGATCGGGCGCACCGATTTCGATCGCGCGAATGGCGGCGCGGCCGATTGCCTCCTCGACGTACTCGCGAAGACGTTCCTCGCTCATGCCGTCCGTCACGACCTCGAAGCGGTCCAGCTCTTCGTCGACGGCGAAGTCGAGCGGTTTGCCCACCATGAGCTCGGCGAACCGCCGGCGGCGCGTTGCGCCGTCCAGGGCCGGGATGTCCAGCACGTCACCGAAGCGAGTGCGCAGTTCGGGATCCAGCAGCGCGGCGTTTTGCGTGGTGCCGAGCACGAAAATGGGCGCCTGAGAAGCGATCGTATCGTCGATTGCGACGCAAAGATGCGCGATGTCGCCCGGATCGCCGTTCTCGGGAACGTTCACGACCAGAATCGCTCGCTCTAGCTCGCGCGCCTTGGTGAACGCCGCATCTAAACCATCGAGCTCGCTTTGTACGACAGCAATTCCCGCTTGCGCGACGATGCTTTGAATCGCCGCATTTTTCGCATGGGCCGACGGGCCCGCGATAAGCACTCCGCGTGGAACGGCGATGCCTTGACGCTCCATGGTTTCGACGTGCGCGAACATCGCCGCGAAAATTCGAATGCGTTCTTGAACCTGGTCCGGCAGCACCGCGGGATCTTCCAGAAGCTGCGCCGCTTCGGGCGGACGGTCGATCGTAATCGTCGGTTCGGACCGCACCGTGGACGCAAGGTCGACGAGCGCGCCGAAGCGCGCCAGCACGGCGGGATCCACGGCGTCACGACCCGCAGCCGCGACCACCACCCACACGTCGGTGCGCCCGTCCAGCGCATCCCACTGCGAAAGAAATGCCTGCATCACTTCGCGCCGCATCGACTCATAGCCGGCCGAGCCGACGTTGCTGAAAAGGCGGTCGCCGTCTTCGACGTAGATCATCGAACGGTTTCGACGGGCGGTTTCGAACGTGCGCGCGACGTACGACGCGCCCTGTCCCACGTATCCGATCTTCATCGACGTAAAAGAGAACGGAACGAACGACGCTGCGCTCGCGCGCGCGAGGGTTTGTGCGGCATCTTTCAACGCCATGTCGTCTTCGCCGAACAGCATCAATCCGCGCGCAATTGCGGGATCGCCGAGCCGGAAAAGCACGGCCTGGCGCAACAGCTTGTTACGGACCGTCGACGGGACGGGCGCGGAACTCAGAATCGCATGCGTGCCGTCGTATTCTTTCAATTCGGACTCGACGAGCGCGACGCGCTCCACGAGCCGTTTGCGTTCACCCATTCGCACGACGATCTGACGGAATTCTTCCGCTTCTTTTGCGACCGAAGGCAGACCCCGTTCGAGCGCGCGTTGGAAGAACACGCCGAACGCGCGGACGAACGGATTTTCCAGATCGGCGTGCACGAGCGTCGGTTTTTTATCCGGGAAGCGCGTGAGCAGCACGTTGCTGCGCCGCTCGTCGATCACCTCGACGAAGGTTTCTTTGAGCGCTTCGTCGTCGCGAACGCCGGGAATCTTCCACGCGCGGTCGGCGAGAAGCCCGCCCGGCTGCGGTCCGTCGAACCCGATGAGCGGATGATGCAATCCCGCTTCGAGGTGGGTGAACGCCACAAACCGGACGTCTTTGCCGTCGTCGCCCAAGTACGAGCGGCGGGCTTTCTTTATCTGGTCGATGCAGCGGCTGCGCGCTCCGGCGTAGCTCAGAAGCGCAAGCAAGACGTAGAGGCCGGCGATGGCCAGCACGCCCATTTCGTGAAAGACGAAGACGGCTGCGGCGCCCAGCGCGAGCAAGAAACCAAACGCGACGAACTGATAGCCGCCGAACCAATCGAGGCGAAGCGCGGCCGTGAAAATTTCGCTCTCTTTGGCCCGCTGCTGCTGAGCGAAAACGTCGCGCCACACAGAGGCGACCATGGCATCGAGAGCGGAGCGGATCGAGGCGATCCGATCGGCGTCGCCGGCTATCGCTCGTTCGACGCCATCGGCTTCGGCGCGCGCAGCATCGAGGTCAGCTTGAAGCAGCTGCCTCGGGTCGAGGGCATCATTTCCATCCGACGGCGTCGGCGGCGCAACATCCATGTAGGCACTCCGGCGGGGTTTTAAACTAGTTATCGGCGGCTAAGGGCCGAAAGTTCGGCCGTTATCCTTTCGACCAAGGTCCGGTGGTCGTCCGGGTCGTTGCCGGCCTGCCCGGTAACCACGGCTTCCATTCCGCGAACCGCCCGCTCGAACGCTATGCGCGCCCGGCGCTCGCCTATCCGGCCGGCAAGCGGGCGAAGCACCCGTTCCCTCCAGCGGGCCCGCGCCGGCAGCTCGCCGCCCGGCCTGGCCATTTCCCAAAGCAAGCCGCACTCGGTAGCTAATGCCGAGAGCAAGGGCATCGCGGCTCCGCGCGGATCGTTCGAAAAGAATTCGTGCGCGATCTCCATTGCCTCGGCGACTTTGCCTTCGACGAGCGCGCTCGCGTAACGATACGCCTTCGGATCTTCGATCGCGAGCGACTCCGCCTCGAGATCTTTCAACGTAATCTTCTTCCCGCCGAGCGCGAGTTTTTCCAGATCGTTGCGAACCGACGCGAGGTCGGCTTCACTGCGTACGAGTTCGCTGATGACGCGCGGCTCCGCCGTCGCATCGAGCCGTTCCAAAAGCTCCTTGACGAACCGAGTGCGCGTTTCTTCGTTCGCGGTCGTATCGATGCGCGTTGCGCTGCGGCCGGCAAGCGCGCCGAACGGTTGCGGTCGCTGCGACTTCGGAGAAAGCAAATCGGAGATGATAAGCGTGTTACCCTCCGGAACGTTTTCCGCGACGCTCCACAGATCGCGCCGCGGCTGCGCCTTTAGCGTTTGCGCGTCGGTAACCACGACGACCCGGCGGTCGGCAAGAAAGGGCATCGCATCGATCGCTTCGCGCACGCGCCCCGCGTCGGTCCATTCCGAAGCGGGAACTCGTTCGAGATTGAGATCGCGCATATCGGGCGGCAGAAGCCGGTCGAGCAGTACCTCGAGCGCGCGTTCCGCGAGCACGCGTTCCGTGCCCTCGACGATCACGAGCCCGCCGATCTTGGGCTGCTTATCGATGAAGTCGTAGAATTTCACGTTACACGAATGCGCCGAAACCCGGCCGGTTTTGCAGCGCGGGAATCATCTCGAGATACGGCGGCCGGATCACTCCATATTCGGTGATGAACGCCGTAACGAGATGGCCGGGCGTAACGTCGAACGCCGGATTGTAAACGTGCGCGTCCGCCAGCGAAATCGACGAGCCGCCGAACGACGTGACTTCTTCTGCCGCTCGTTCTTCGATATGGATTTCCGCGCCGGTTTCCATAGAAAAGTCGAACGTCGAGCGGGGCGCCGCAACGTAGAAAGGAATGCCGTGATGCGCGGCCAGCACGGCAAGGCCGTACGTTCCGATTTTATTCGCGGTATCGCCGTTTTTCGCGATGCGGTCGGCGCCCACGATAACGAGATCGATGCCCTTACGCTGCATTGCAATGGCGGCCGCACCGTCGACTTGCAGCGTCGCATCGACGCCGGCGTGCGCGAGCTCGAAATACGTCAGCCGTCCGCCTTGCAGCAGCGGACGCGTTTCATCAACGAAGACGTGCGGTTTTTTACCCGCGCGATGCGCTTGAATGATTACGCCAAGCGCCGTTCCGCCGCCGGCGGTCGCAATCGGCCCTGTGTTGCAATGGGTGACGATATTCGCGTTTTTCGGAATGAGATCGAGGCCGGCGCCGGCGATCGCAGCATCGATGGCGATCTGCTCGCGATGGATCGCTTGCGCTTCGGCCAGCATATCCGGCGCCGCCATGACGCGATCGACGGCCCACGCAAGATTCACCGCCGTCGGACGCGCGTCGCGTACGCGACTCGCAGCGGCCGCAAACTCCGCATCGTCTTGAATCAGGCTGCGCAGCAGCGCTACGCCGTACGCCCCGAAGACGCCGATGGCCGGCGCGCCGCGAACGGCCAGAGTTTTGATCGCAGCTTCGATTTCGGCGACCGAGGTTGCGCGCACGCGGCGCACCTCGTGCGGAAGCAAACGCTGATCGATATACGTGAGCGCATCGCCGTCCCAAAGCACGGCGTCGAGCGGCTGCGTAACGGGGGAGAAAGACATCGCGCCGAGCCCATTCGGGACCGGCGCGGTGGGGTCATTTGGCTTGTGCGAAAGTCCTTAAACGCCGGCAGGGACCTGCGCGGTGTAGCAAGTTCGGCAATACACCGGGCGATCGCCGCGCGGACGGAAAGGTACGGTGGTGTTCACGCCGCAAGCGGCGCACACGGCTTCGAAGCTCGGCCGTTGGGCTCCCGAACCCATGCCGTCGCCGCTCGAGGCGCGCCGCGCTTGACGGCACTCACGGCAGCGCTGCGGCTGATTCTGAAATCCCTTTTCGGCAAAGAACTGCTGCTCGCGCGCTGTAAACGCGAACTCATTGCCGCAGTCCTTACAGGTGATCATCTTGTCTTCCACGGGTCGGGGCCTCCACACGCTGATGGGTTAGGGCAGGCTTAATGCGACTTTGGTAAGCGAACCCCTCCTTTGCCCCGTACACCAGCCAAGCGTCGGCCGCTTGCTCTAGGTCTCCTTGGTGTCCTCGTTACGTAAAACCGGCTCCGGCCCGGAGTCGCTCTCATCGACCGGCGGGTTTTGTTCCATTTCTTCGAGCTCTTCGTCGCGACGCGATTCGATGGTCCCACGATCGACGAGCGGCTCGCCGTCCATGGTTTTTTGATTGCGGTCTTTCATGCGCAAAGCGTACCCGCCCGCGCAGCGGCTTTACCGGAAGCCGGCGCGAGGAAGGTTGGCGGGAATGTGCATCAGCGTCGCGGCAGCAACGGCGGCCTCGTATCCTTTGTCTCCGCGCTTGGGATCGGCGCGTTCTTCCGCTTGAGCGAGATTCTCGGTCGTCAGCACGCCGAACCCGATCGGCACGCCGGTCATCAATTGCACGTCCATAATGCCGCGGGCGCATTCACCGGCGACGAAGTCGAAATGCGGCGTGTCTCCGCGAATCACCACGCCTACCGCTACTATGGCGTCGACGCGATCTTGATCGACCAGCCGCCGGCACGCGAGCGGCAATTCGAAACATCCCGGCACTTCGTAAACCGAAATATCTTCCTCATTTACGTTCGCGTCGCGCAACGCGCGCCTCGCGCCGTCGATGAGCCAATCCGTAAGTTCGCGGTAGAACCGCGCCGCGACGATCGCAAAGCGTTTACCGCTGCAGTCCGGCGTGCCGGGCTGCGGGCGGCTCGAACCGTTCAGCTTCACGAAGCTACCGTATCGTCGAACATGTGGCCGAGCTTCGCGCGCTTCGTAGCCATGTAGTGCTTATTGTAAACCGTCGGTTTCGTCTGCATCGGCACGCGATCGGTGATCTTGATGCCATAGCCTTCGAGTCCGAAAATCTTGCGCGGGTTGTTCGTGATAAGACGCATCTCTTTCACGCCGAGATCTGCGAGGATCTGCGACCCGATGCCGTAGTCGCGCTTGTCGACCGGCAGGCCGAGCGCGAGATTGGCTTCCACCGTATCGGCGCCCTTATCTTGCAGTTCGTACGCGCGCAGCTTGTTGGCAAGACCGATGCCGCGGCCTTCCTGGCGCAAATACAGGAAAACGCCGCGTCCGCCGTGCGCGATCATCGTCATCGCGCCGTCGCGTTGGGCCGCGCAATCGCAACGAATCGAATGGAGCGCGTCGCCGGTGAGGCATTCGGAGTGCACGCGTACCAGCACGTCTTTTCCGCTGCTGATGTCGCCCATTACGAGCGCGACGTGCGCGTTACCGTCGATGGTGCTCTCGTAAGCGACGCCCTTCCAGTTTCCGGTCGTGGTCGGGAGATCGAATTCGGCGACCCGTTTCACGAGTTTTTCTGTGCGCATTCGGTAGGCTATGAGATCCTTTACGGTGATAAGCCGAAGTCCATGGCGGTCGGCATACTTCCGTAACCCCTCCAGGCGCTCCATCGTTCCGTCTTCGGCCATGATTTCGCAGATGACGCCGGCCGGATAGAGTCCCGCGAGCCGCGCTAGATCGACAGACGCTTCGGTTTGACCGGCACGAACGAGCACGCCGCCGTCGCGGGCGCGCAGCGGAAACGTGTGGCCGGGCCTCAACAAATCCGCCGGCGTTGCATCCGGATCGAGGAGCATCTTGATCGTCGCAGCGCGATCTTGCGCCGAAATGCCGGTCGTCGTGACGCCGCGCGCTTCCACGGAAACTGTGAAGGCCGTCTCGTGCACGGCGGTGTTGTCCGAAACCATCTGCGGGATCTGCAGTTCGTCGAGCCGTTTTCCGAGCATCGGCACGCAAATAAGGCCGCCGGCCTCTTTCCGCATGAAATTGATCGCGTCGGACGTGACCATCTGTGCCGCCATCACAAGGTCGCCTTCGTTTTCGCGATCCTCGTCGTCGAGCACGACAACCATCTTCCCGGCGCGGATGTCGTCGATCGCATCCTCGATCGCGTCGAAGGGCGTCGGCTCTTGCGCATGCGTGGGAAGAAGCTCGGGAAGGACGTTCGTGAGGCGCTGCAGCGTCTTATAGGAAGGTTCGCGGCGGCCCGAACGGAGCAGCGAAACGGCCGACTCCGTCACGCCGGCTTTCTGGGCAAGCTCGGCGGCCGAGAGGCCCGCGGCCTCCATAGCGGAGTTCAGTTGATGGGCAAAGGCGGTCATAAGCCGTAGCCTACGGCCCTGACTTTACAAATGTCAAGTTGAACGGTCGGCGGGAGTACAGGCCGCGAGCAACTTCTCGCGCAGCTGTGGAGGCATGGGTCGGCTATGCTTGGTTTGGCGATCCATGCAAGCGACGGTCAACGTCATCACGGCGCTCGCGACGCCGGTAGAGTCGTTGAAGAGCACCGTTTTCCAGCGAACGCTCGAGGCGCCGACCTTTTCGATGTGCGTGCGCATGCGCAGAATGTCGCCCATCAACGCGGAGGCGTGATACTCAGCTTCGGCGCGCACGCGCGGCAGCCAGAAATCGAGATCGTCGAAGACGGTGTTGTACGGAAAGCCTAGCTCCCGAAACATCTCCATCTCCGCGTACTCGGCGAAACGCCAGTACGCCGCGAAGTACATGATGCCGGCGATATCCACGTCGGCCCACTGTACCGGAAGACGCGCTTCGAAGACTCGCGCTCCCGCGGGCAGCGTATCGCGGAATTTCAACGCATCGCCTCCAGAATTGAATGCGCGTAACGCGCCATCGGATCGACTTCCAGATTCACGCGCGAACCTTCAGGGCGCTCGCCGAGCGTCGTGCGTGCGAGCGTCTCCGGAATCAGCGCGATTTCGAACCAGCCGTCGCCGATCGCGGCAACCGTGACGCTGACGCCGTCCACGGCGATGAAGGCTTTCTCCGCAATCATCGGCGCAAGCGCCGCCGGGCGTTCGATACGCACGCGTTCGCCTTGGCCTTCTTTCGCGCGCTTGAGCACCCTGGCGCTGTGATCGACATGACCGTAAACGAAGTGACCGCCCATGCGGTCCCCAATGCGCAGCGAGTACTCCAAGTTTACGCTGTCGTTTTTACTAAGCGCGCCGAGCGACGAACGCTGCAGCGTTTCCGGAATCACGTCGAACGCAACGACGTCGCCGTCGATGACGGTGGCGGTCAAGCAAACGCCGTTGACGGCGATGGAATCTTTGACTTGCGGCGCCTCTTCCGTGACGCCTTCGCAGCGTATACGCAGCGTCACGCCGCCTTCGTCGCGCGGTTCGAGGGCCGCAACGCTTCCACGATAACCAATCAATCCGCTGAACATACTTTCATTTCCCTCAACTGCGTTCGAAGACGCCGGTCAAAATGACGTCGTCGCCCACGCGTTCCATGCCGTCAAACCGCAAGCGCCGTCCTATTGTTGCGAGATTAGCTCCCGCAAGCACCGGAACGGCCTCCGCGTTACTCAACAAAATCGGCGCGATCGCCCAATAGAACCGGTCGACGACGCCGCCTTCAATGAGACGCGCGCCAAGCGTCGGACCGCCTTCGCACAATACGCTTTGCACGCCGTAGGAACGCAGCGCCGCCATCGCAGACGCAAGATCGAGTTGGGTTGCCGCTTCGTCGCCGACGAAAAGCACCTCGGCGATGCCGCGCAGGTTCTCGAAGCGCTTTTTGGATCCGGCCGGCGCAAGCACGACGGTCTTCGCGTAATCGTCCAACGGCGCGAAGACGCGGCTGCTTTCCGGAACAGTATCGGTCTCGCAAACGACGACGCGCGTGAACGGTCGCAAGCGGTGGTGCGGGGGGCGGACGGTGAGCTGCGGATCGTCGACGCGCACGGTTCCCGCGCCGACCATAACCGCGTCGTAAGCAACGCGCAAGTCGCGAACGTAGAGCCGTTCGGGTTCGCTCGTGATCCACTCTTGCACGCCCGGCTTCGACGTAATGCAGCCGTCGAGCGACATCGCCATCTTTAGCGCAACGTACGGACGCTCGTGAAGCACCGCAAATGCAAACGTTTCGATCAACGCGCGGGCGCGCTCGTCGCCGGCGATTATTACGTCGACGCCCGCCTCGCGCAAACGCGCGGCGCCGCCGCCATTAGTCTTCGGATTCGGGTCGATCGTGCCGATGACGACGCGGCTTACACCGGAATCTACGAGCGCTTGCGAGCAGGCCGGCGTCCGGCCTACGTGATTGCACGGTTCGAGCGAAACGTAGATCGTCGCTCCGCGAACGTCGCCGGCGGCTTGCAGCGCGTTGACTTCCGCATGCGGCTCGCCCGCTTTGTGATGGTACCCTTCACCCAGAATCTTGCCGTCGCGAACGACGACGGCGCCGACCGGCGGATTCGGCGCGGTGCTGCCGACACCGCGCGCAGCCAATTCATACGTTCGCTCGAGGAATAGCCGGTCGAGGGCGGAGATGGGCACGGCCACCCTCTACGCGAGGGCGATGACCGCTGCCTCTTCTACCGTTCCGCCGGCCGCGCGCACGACGAAGGCGCAGTCTTCTAGCGTGGCGCCCGTCGTGCAGACGTCGTCCACGAGCACGATCCGCCGGCCCGCCACGGCCGACGCGTCGCAGATGAAGCGTCCCGAAGCCGCCAAACGTTGCGCGCGCGTGCGCCCGCGCTGCATGTCGCCGCCGGTGCGCCGCAAGGCGGCCGCAACGGTTGCGCCGGCCATCTGCGCGGCTTTTTCCGCGAGCACGATGACGTTGTCCATCCCGCGCACGCGCCTCCGCGCGGCCGTCGTTGGAACCGGAACGAGTAAACCGCCCGCACGCAAAAGCGGCTCGAGGCGCAAGGCTAATGCCTCGGCGACATCTCGCCGTCCGCTCTTGAGCGCCAAGACCGCCCGCGCAATCGCACCGTCGTACGCGCCGGCCGCGCCGACGCTTAGCGTGGGAAGTTCGCGCCGAAGCGGTTTGTGCGCTAGCGGAGCGCAGAGGAGACACAATCCGCTGCCGGTTGCGCCGCATGCGGCGCACTGCGCGGGAAATAGAAAGTCGATGATGCGAGCCATCACTCGCCCATCACGACGCTGCCAGTCGCGCGACTAGTGCGGCTGCGGAACCTCTTCGTTCGCGACGACGCTGCGGTTCAGCACAGCGCCTCCGCCAACGGAGTACCGAATGCCGACGATGGTGTCGCTAACGTTTGCGTTCGCGCCGATCGTCGAATCTGCCCAAACGATTGCGCGTTCCAATTGCGCGCCGTCTTCTACGACGACGCGATCGCCGATCGACCGATGGTCCGGTGATGCGCACGTTTTCGCCTACTCGCGCGTGCGCGCCGATCCAGACGTTCGCGTCGATCTTCGCGCTCGGCGCGATTTGCGCCGTCGGATCCGCGCCGCTCGCGCGCGTGTTCGGAATCGCGAAGCGCCCGTTCACCAAGTCGGCGCTTGCGCGCCGGTACTCTTCGGGCGTTCCGATATCGCACCAATACGCATCGCGCGCATCGAAGCCGTAGAAGGACAGATGTTCCGGCTTGCAGCTCCGGAAAAACGTCTTTGCCGAAATCGTAAAATTCGGCGGCGGGAATGTGCGCGAAGATCTCCGGCGAGAACGCGTAGATGCCGGTGTTCACGAGTTTGCTGCGTTCCGTGCCCGGCGCCGGTTTCTCTTGGAAGCCGCGTGATGCGGCCGTCTTCGTCTAAGACGACTACGCCGTATTGATCGACGCGTTCGCGCTCGACCAAGCCGATCGTGGCAATCGCGTTCTTCGCCTTGTGCATTTCCAACAGACGATCGAGCGGCAGATCGGTCAGATCGTCGCAGCCCACGACGACGAACGGCTCGATCGCCGAAAAAGCGTTGCACTTGTTTTACGGCGCCGGCGCTGCCCAGCAGTTCCGGTTCGTGCGAGTATTCGAGGCGGACGCCGAATTCCGAACCATCGCCGAGCGTATTCGTGATAGCGTCCGCTAGATAGTGCACGTTGATGATGATTTCTTCGAAGCCGTACGCTTTGAGATAGTGAATCAAATGCACCGCGTTCGGCTTACCGCCGACGGGTACGAGCGGCTTCGGAACCTGCTTGGTAAGCGGATACAGGCGCGTCGACAGCCCGCCGGCAAGAATCATCGCTTTCACGTGCTGGTTCTTCCCTTCTTTGCGCCGAAGCCCAAGCGCTCGAGCGCGATCAGCCAAACAAAGTACGGTAACGCCAAGCTGCCTACGCCATCGCTGCGGCTCGCGAATCAACCGGTACAGCCATTCTAACCCGAAGCGCCGCCATAGTATCGGTGCCCGGCGCACGCGTCCGCTAATGACGTCGAACGATCCGCCGACGCCGATTCCGGCACCGCAACCGGTCGCCTGCAAGTTTTCGCGCGAGCCAATACTCTTGGCGCGGAGAGCCCAGTCCGACGAACAACAAGTTCGCGCCGCTCCCGCGGATCGGCTTCCACGATGGAAGGCACGTCTTCCGCACTGAAAAATCCGTTGCGCGTTCCGGCCACGACCAATCCGGGATAGCGCGCCTCGAGAATCGCCGCCGCATCCGCTGCTACGCCTTCGGCGCCGCCGAAAAAGTAGACCGGGATGCCGTCCCGAGCGGCTTGCGCGCACAGATGCTCGATGAGTTCGACGCCGGTGACGCGCTCGCGTAAATCTGCTCCGCGCCGCCGTGCGACCGCAAGCAACCCGACCGTGTCGCACAAGCGAAAGCGCCGCATGGTTTACGATGTCGCTAAAGCGTTCGTCGCTTTGCGCTTGCACGACCATTTCGGTTCCGAGCGTAACGACTTGCGCCGGCGGTCCATTGCGCGCAAAGGCGATAATGCGGCGCGTTGCTTCGTCGGCATCGATCGGATCGAGCCGGCAGCCGAGAATTTCGAGCGACGTCATCTAAACCGGGGCGGCGCTTCGATACGGAGCGATCAGCGGTCGCAACCGTTGCGCTATAGATTCGGGCATCGCATCGAGCGGGGGACGGCACCGGCCGGTCTTAAAGCCGAGCTGGTTCATCGCCCACTTTACCGGAATCGGGTTTGTCGTCGCAAAGAGCGCATTGATCAAGCCGAGCAACGAGAGATGAATCTCCGTTGCCGTTCGCGTGTCGCCCGAGCGGAATGCCTCGAGCATCTTGCGATACTCCGCCGAACACAGATGCGACGCGACGCCGACGACGCCGTCTGCGCCGACGGCAAGCGCCGGAAAGAACAGATGGTCGTCGCCCGCCCATACCGCGAATCCGTCGCTGCGATCGCGGACGAGCGTCGCAATTTGATTGAGATCGCCGCTCGATTCTTTCACGCCGGCGACGTTCTTATGGCGTCGCGCCAGTTCGAGCAGCGTCTCGGCGAGCATGTTCGACGCCGGTGCGCCCCGGAATGTTGTAGATCGACGAGCGGCAACGGCATCGCATCGGCGACCGCGCCGAAGTGCGCCAGCATGCCGCTCTGCGTCGGCTTGTTGTACGGCGGAACGACGACGAGCAGCGCGTCGGCGCCGGCGCTTGCGCTTCGTTCGCGGCAGCAACGGTCGTTCGCGTGTCGTTGGTTCCGACATTGGCGATCACCGCAGCGCGCCCGTTCGACCGCTTCTTTCACCGCGCGAAACAATTCGTTGCGCTCCTGCGGCGTCGAGCGTCATGCCTTCGCCGGTGGAGCCCGCGACCACGAGTCCGTCGTTCCCGCGATCGACGAGCCAGCGCGCCAAGCGCTGCGCTTCGGCTACGTCGAGCGCGCCTTGCTCGTCGAACGGCGTGATCATCGCCGTGACGATGGTCCCAAGAGCGGTCATACGTGGTCTCCCGTTGCGAGATGGAAGTGATCGTGAACGGCCTGTTCGGCTCGCGTGACGTCGTTCTCCGGCACGAGCACCGAAATCGTGATGTTGCTGTCGGTGCAGTGAATGATTTCGACGTTCGCGCTCGAGAGCGCCGCGACGATTTGGTGCACGACGCCCGGCGTGCCGCGCATACCGGCACCGACGATCGAAAGCTTCGAACACCCTTCGCGCACGCGCACCGCGAGATTGAGATCGCCGAGCAGGCGGCGCACGTCGTTTCCACGCTCGCCTCGACGACGAACGCGACGCCGGCTTGATTGATCGTCACCTGATCGATCGAGATCTGCGCGTCGGCGACACGGCGGAACATCTCGAGCTCGGTCTGCATGCGCTGCGTCGGATTTTCGATGTCGCCGCGAATCACGCGAATCCACGTGAGCGCGCCGGACGCGGTGACGCCCGTGACGGCTCGCCAGTGCTGCGTCGACTCGTCGACCAGCGTGCCGACGATCGGTTTGCGAGGCCTTTGATCGCATACGGCGTGCGGCGCGCTTGCGCGTAGGCCGCCGCCTTTTGGTGCATCACTTTTGCGCCGTGCTCGGCGAGCTTCGATCATCTCTTCGAGCGACGCGCGTTCGATCGTGTGCGCGCTTCGGGAATGCGTCGCGGATCGGCCGTCATCGCGCCGCTGACGTCGGTGTAGATGTCGACGCGCTCCGCGCCGAGCGCGTGACCGATGGCAATCGCCGAAAGATCGGTTCCGCCGCGTCCGAGCGTCGTCACTGCGCCCTCGCTCGTCGCACCTTGAAACCCGGCGACCACCGGGACGATGCCCTCGCTCAACAGCTCGTGAACCGCGCCGGCTCGACGCGCAGAATCTTGGCGTCCCCGTGCGTCCGTCGGTGACGATTCCGGCTTGCGCTCCGCTGAGCGCCCGCGCCTCGATACCGTTGGCGCAAAGCTCTTCCGCGAAGATGGCAGCCGAGATCAACTCGCCGCATGCGAGCAACAAATCCGTGTTCGCGACGTCCGCTGCGGCCGCTCGACGAGCGAAAGCAAGGAATCGGTGGCGTACGGCTGCGGGCGCGCGCCCCATCGCGGAAACGACGGCCACCGGCGCCGAACCCGCTCTCGCGCGCATCGCGAATGCGCGCAATGGCGACCGTCGCGCTGTTCGGGCGTCGCGACGGACGTTCCGCCGAACTTCAGGACGGCGATCCTTGCGGTTGCGTTCATGTTCACGAATCCGCGCGCGAGCAGCAGTTCGAGGATCTGCACGCCGTTCGTGGCGGCGCCTTTGCGAAGCTGATCGCCGACGCACCACAGCGCGAAATTGCGCTTCGCACGCTTCTTCTTCGCGCGCGCAAGCGCGCGACGTGCACGACATCCGTGCCTTCGACGTCGCGCGGCGTCACGATGCCTTCGCGGTGGAACACGACGCCGGGTGCGCGTTGCGAACGCGTCCGCCAGTTCTTCGACGCTCGTGTCGCGCTCGGTTTCGAACCACACCGCTTCGGAATGCGCCGTGCGCACGGGAACGCGAACCGTCGTCGCGCTCACGCGGAGATTAGGCAGACCGAGCATCTTGCGCGTTTCGTCGCGAACTTTACGCTCTTCGCCGCTGTACCCGTCTCGTCGAAACTGCCGACTTGCGGAATGACGTTGCGCGCGAGCGCGCGCGGAAAGACGCTGCGGTTGCGGTTCTTCGGCGTCCGTCGCAACGGCGCGCTCGCCGGCCGAGAGTTCATCGAGCCCCGCGCGTCCGGCGCCGCTTGCCGCTTGATACGTCGCCACGCGGACGCTGCGCAGCCCCGCGACGTCGCGCAATCGGGGCAAGCGCCGTGCATAAAATGATCGCCGTGCAGTTCGCCACCGGAAAGAGCCGGTGTTCGGCGCCGCACGGCGTTCGGCATTGACTTCCGGAATGACGAGCGGCACGTCGTCGCGCATGCGAAACGTCGAGCTGTTGTCGATGACGAACGCGCCGCGTTCGACGAGCGCCGGCGCGTAACGCTTCGCTCGCGTCTTCGCCGCTCGCAAAGAACACGACGTCGTACTCGCGCAGCCCATGGCGCTATCGGCTGCGACGTCGACCGCTTCCCGCGAAACGCACGTCGCCCGACGCGCGCGCGACGCGAAACGGACCGACGCGCTCGATCGGAACGCGCCGCTCTTCGAGCACGCGCAAGAATCGTTTCACCGACGACGCCGGTGGCGCCGACGACCGCAACGCTAACCATCCGATCACCTGAGCTGCCGAATCCAATCCAACGACTGCAGCCCCGTGAACGTTCATCACGGCGCGAACCGCCGCAAGCATTCCGCGCACGAACGATTCGCGCGAAAGCGAGTCGTGGCGGATCGTCAGCACCTCACCGTCGGTCCCGAAGAGCACTTCTTGATGCGCGAGCAGACCGCGCAGACGCACGCTGTGAATCGGCACATCGGCGCGGATCCGCCGGCCTGCGTGATGCGTCTCGGCGGTGAGCTCGCGCGGTGCCGGAGGGCTCGTCTTGCTTCTCGTCGTGATGCAGCTCGACGATCTCGACGGTCGGGAAAAAACTTCGCCGCTTGCTTCGGCAAAACGCATCATCAGGATCGCTCCGATCGAGAAGTTCGGCACGATCATCGCGCCGAGACCCCGCTCGCGCGGCGACGCGTCGAGAGCGCGTCGCGCTCCTCGTGATGACCAGCCCGTTGCGCCCGATGACCGGACGGACGCCGTGCACGATCGCGCGCATCGAGATATCGCGAGCTGACCGGCTGCGTCGTGAGGTCGAGCAGCACGTCGGGCGTTCGGCGGTCCAGCAACTCGCTCGAAATCGTCGAAGACTTCGTTCTTCCGGCACGGCGCGTACGCGCGAAACCACCGGCGTATGAAATGCCGGCGGTAGATCTGCGTAGCGCTGACCGGCGACGCGCCCCATCCGGCCGAGCGCGCCGGCAACGGCAACGCGGATCATGGCGAGTTCTAGATCTTTTCGAGCGGCGCGTACTTCAGCATGAGCATCTTCTGACCGACGTTCGGGAAGTCGATCGTGACAGGCCGTCGCCGCCTGCGCCGACGACGTCGCGAATCGTGCCCTCACCCCATTTCGGGATGACGCACGCGATCGCCGCCTTGCAGATCCATGCTCCATGCCGGCGCCGGCACTTTCGTGAATCGAGACTTCGCGCCAACGGCCGCCCGCCGGACGCGGCAGCACGACGCTGTCGCTCTCGAGCATTTCGAGTCCCGGCATCTCTTCGATGAAGCGCGACTTCGGATACGCGTACGTGTTGCCGAAGAGCGCGCGACGCTGCGGCGTACGAGAGGAAGAGCCGGTCCATCGCGCGCGTGACGCCGACGTAGGCAAGACGGCGCTCTTCTTCGAGTTCCGTCATGTCGGTGAGCGCGCGGCTGTGCGGGAAGACGCCTTCTTCGAGCCCGGTCAGGAACACGTGCGCGAATTCGAGTCCCTTGGCGCCGTGCATCGTCATCAGCGTGACGTACGATCGATTCGGGATCGAGCGCGTCGAGATCGCTGATCAGCGCGATGTTCGCGAGGAAGCCGGCGATGCGACGGCTCCGGCTCCGTTCGCTTCGTACTCGCGCGCGACGCCGACGAGCTCTTGCAGGTTCTCGATGCGCGCGCGCGCGTCGTGCGTCTCTTCCGCCTGCAGCTCGCGAACGTAGCCCGACTCTTCCATCACCGCGACGAGCAGGTCCGCAACGCTCATCGTCTTCGGCTTGCTCGCGGAAGTTGCGAATCAGCTCGGCGAAGCGCTCGAGTTCCTTGAGTTTCTTCGGCACCGCGTCTCGAAGCAGATCGTTGTCGAAGATCGCTTCGCCGACCGAGATCGTCCGCGCGTTCGCGGCTTGCACCAGCGCTGCGAGCGTCTGCTGCCCGATGCCGCGGCGCGGCACGTTGACGATGCGCTTGAACGCGAGCGCGTCCGACGGATTCACGATGTAGCGCAGGTACGCGATGACGTCTTTGATTTCGGCGCGCGCGTAGAATCCGACGCCGCCGACGACGCGATACGGAATGCCGTCGGCGATCAACGCCTCTTCGAAGACGCGCGACTGCGCGTTCGTGCGATAGAGGATGAGGAAATCGCGATAGGCTGCGCCGTCGCGAACCATCTCCTTGATCTTCTCGACGACGTAGCGCGCTTCGTCGCGCTCGGTCGCCGCCGGATAGACCGTGATGGCTTCGCCTTCGGCGCGGCGCGTGAAGAGCTTCTTCGGCGCGCGCGTCTTGTTGTTCGCGACAAGCGCGTTCGCCGCGTCGAGGATCGCTCTGCGTCGAGCGGTAGTTCTCTTCGAGCTTGAAGACTTTCGCGCCCGGGAAGTCTTCCTCGAAGCGCAGGATCATCTTGTAGTCGCTGCCGCGCCACGAATAGATCGACTGATCGTCGTCGCCGACGACCGTGATGTTCTTGTGCTTGCGCGCCGAGCAGCGCGATGAGCCGGTACTGCGCGAAGTTGACGTCCTGGTATTCGTCGACGAGGACGTACTCGGAACTTCGTTCTGGTACTTCTCGCGCGTCGTCTTCGTCTTTTTCGAGCAGGTCGATCGTGCGCACGATCAGGTCGTCGAAATCGAGGCTGTTCGATTCGCGCAGACGGCGCTGGTACTCGGTGTAGACGTTCGCGATGCGCTCGCCGAGGAACGACGTCTGCTTCTCGTCGATACTTGTCGGGCCAAATCAGCTGCGTTCTTCGCTTTGCTGATTTCGTGGAGACATGCGCCCGGCGCGATCTGCCGCTCGTCGTAATCGAGATCGTCGAGAATCTCTTTGACGAGCTGGCGCTGATCGGCGTCGTCGATGATGGCGAAGTTGGGCGCGATGCCGATCTTCGTGCCGTCGCGGCGCAGCATGCGCACGCACATCGAGTGGAACGTTCCGACCCACAGATCGCGCGCGACGCGACCCGACCATGCGTTCGAGGCGCGACTTTCATTTCGCCGGCGGCCTTGTTCGTGAACGTTACCGCAAGGATGCGATCGGGAGCCACGTTTCGCTCGCCGAGGAGGTACGCGATGCGGTGCGTGAGCACGCGCGTCTTGCCGCTTCCGGCACCGGCAAAAATCAAAACAGGACCGTCGGTTTGCTCGACGGCCGCTGCTTGTACGTCGTTTAGTTTCTCGGACTCCAGGATCATCATCCCGCGAATACTTCTTCGCGGAAGGCTATTTTGCCTGGAAAATCAGGGCGTTAGCGCGCGATGCGCAAAACCGATTGCCGATGCTCCGCGAGTGCGTATGCTGCGGCGAGGTACGCAAGCGTCGATTCCGCGCCCATGTTTCGGTTCACTCCGGAGGCTTCCAGACCGTCGTAGCACCCGCCGTCCCGCTCGCAATCGCAAGGCCCACGACTGTTCTTTCCGTAGTACCACGCGAGGGCCAATTCGGCGGCGATCAAACGCGATCGGATCCCGGTCGACGGCGAACGCGGCGAGCTCCGCGTCGACCATCGCAACCGCTTCCAGCGGTTGCTGAGCGAAGCGAGCGCGCTCGCCGCCGCGCCGGTACCAGCCGTCGTTGCCGATCGGCACGAAGATGCCGTCTTCGAAGACGACGTGCTCGTAAAAATCGAGCGCCGCCCGGCCGGCGTCGACGAATGTCGTCATCTTCGAGCACTAGACCGGCTCGAATCAGCGCCTCCGGCAATCGCGCGTTGTCGTACGTCATGACCTCTTCGAACCAGGTCCAGCCCTCGGCGCGGCCTTCCTCGAAGCGGTGCAGCGCCCGTTCCGCGAGCTTGCGCAATGCGCTCCGGTAGCCCGGCGCCGCCTCAGCGACGGCGGCATGAGACAAACCGATCATCGCATAGGCTTCGGCCCGCGGGAAATCGAGCCAGTCGATTGCTTGCAATCCGCGGTCGAGCAGCGAGCGGCATACGCGACGCCACGAACGCGACGGGCGAATATCGCACGCCGTACCCGAGCGACCACAGCGCGCGGCCGCAGCTGTCGTGCGTGCCGACCGCGTCGAGCCAGCGGCGGTCGTAGCTCATGAAGTTGTGAAAGCGCCCGTCGTCAAGTTGCGCGTCGTGCAAGAACGACAGGTAGATCGACGCGAGTCGTGACGCTGCTCGTCGCGCGGATCGAGGCGCCCGCGCATCAGCGCGACGATGAATCGCGCGCGCGACGTCGTCGGTGCAATAGCCGGTAGAACGGTTCGGAATCGACTCGAAGGCGTGCTGAATGATGCCGCAGTCGTCGGTCAGCGCGAGGACGTGATCGAGTGCGGGCGTCTTCGTGCCATTCGTTTCCTTATGCAGACGTGACGAGCTTCAGCTCGGCAGGCGGCGCAAAGCTCGAGGAAGAGGCGGCCATACTCGTCCGCGACGTGCGGCCACGTCATCTGGCGGCCGAAGCGGTATGCGCGGCGTTCGGTCGCGCGACGCAGCGACGGATCGTCGAGCAGCATCGTGAGCTGCTCCGCAATCGATTTCGCGTCGCGGAATTCGCACAAGAAGCCGCGGTCGTGCGCGAGCACTTCTTCTGCGTAGAGGTACGGCGTCGAAACGATCGCCTTGCCGCAGCCGACCGCGTACGCAAGCGTTCCGCTGACGATCTGCACCGGGTTCAAGATACGGCGTCAGATAGATGTCGGTTGCCGCGCAGATACGTGACCAGCTCGTCGAAATCGAGATATTTGTCGACGAGCTGCACGTTGTTTTGCAGTCCGTAGTTCGCGCACCATTTGCTTGCAGCGATTCGCGATACGATTCGCCTTCTTGACGGCGCACGACCGGATGCGTTTCACCGAGAATCAGGTAGAGCGCTTCGGGATGCCGGCTGCACGACCGTCGCGCATCGCTTCGATCGCGTACTCGAGACCTTTGCCGCGATTGATCAGGCCGAACGTCGAGATCACCATGCGCTGACCGATGCCGAACGACGCTTTCGCCGCATCGGTCGTTCTGGAACGGCACGTCGGGTACGCCGTGATGGATCAAGCGCGAACGCGCCGGGATCGATGCCGTACACGTTCTGCGAGCAGATCGCGCCCGGTCCGCGAGAGCGACACGACCGCCGTCGGCGCGTGCGCACAGCTCGCGCGTCACGCGCAGCATCGTTTCGTCGGGTTCGGGCAGCACGGTGTGCAGCGTGATGACGATCGGCTTCTTCACCTCGTCGATCAGGTCGAGCAGCCACTCGCCGCGCTCGCCGCCGAACAGGCCGTACTCGTGCTGAATGTTCAGCAGCTCGGCGGGGTGGCTGTTGATGAACGTCGCGATTTCGCGATAGCTGTAGCGATCTTGCTCGCGTCAGCCGCGCGACGACTTCGCCGGGATACCGGCGGGCTTCGCCGCCCGGCTCGTCGATCGCGATGACTTCGCTCTTCGTGCCGAAACGCGCGGTCGAACGACGTCGACGACATCCTGCGTGAAGGTCGCGATTCCGCACTCCCGTGGCGGGATACGACCCGAGCAAGAGGACGCGCGGCACGGTGCCATGGCCAGGGTGTCGACGGTTCTCGGCATCATGCGTTCTCTCCACTTCCAGTTGCAATAAACAGTATCAGCAGGAGCTCACTGTTACCTAGGAAGCTCCTCCCTGCGTCGACAGGTACAAATTTACCCGCGCGGCCTTGATGGTAAACTCTAGCCTTAGCGACCAACGAGGTAGCCGCTCGGTTGAACTAGCCGGTTGGATCGGATGCGGTCGCGCCCACGCGGCGTCCGGGCTCGAGAACCGTCCCCGGCTCGATCGTCGACGTCGTGCCCGATGACCGCGCCTGCCGAGAACCGACGCGTCGCGCGCCGATCGTCGCATTGCTCGCGATGATCGCGCCTTCGACGATCGCGCCTTCCTCGATCGTCACGCCGTCCCACAGCACGGAATTGCGCAGTACGGCGCGCGGGCCGACGATGCGACCCGTCGCCGAGCACGACGTTCGGTCCGACGGTCGCGGCTCGGATCGATCTGAACGCCGGCGTCGGCGTGCACCGGGCGCGTCGACGTTCGGCACCGTCGACCGCGGCCGCGCCGTCGCCGGTGATGCCCGGCTCGATCTTCAGCGGCATGCGTCCGGCGAGAATGTCGACGTGCGCGCTGAGATAGTGCTCCGGGCGGCCGAGATCGATCCAGTAGTCGTCGGTCGTGTACGCGTAGAGGCCTTTGCCGCTCGGCGATGATGTCCGGGAACGTTTCGCGTTCGATCGACACGTTGCGCCCGGCCGGAATCATGTCGAGGACTTCGCGTTCGAAGCAGATACGTGCCGGCGTTGATTTCGTTGGTCGGCTCGGTTCCTCTCGGCGGCTTCTCGACGAACGCGCTGATGCGGCCGTCCTCGTCGTGCACGACGCAGCCGAACGCCGACGGATCTTCGACGCGAATCAGATGCAGAATGCCGATGCCGCCCTTCGTTCGTGTGTACGTCCATCATCGCGCGCAGATCGAGGCTCGTGAGCACGTCGCCGTTGAGCACGAAGAACGGACCGGTGATGTGCTGCTCGACGTTCTTGAGCGCGCCGGCCGTGCCGAGCGGCGTTTCCTCGATCACGTAGGTGATCTTCATGCCGAAGCTGCGAGCCGTCGCCGAAGTAGTCGATGATGGCTTCGCGGCATGTAGCCCGCCGGCAGGATGACGTCGCGAATGCCGGCTTCATGCAAGCCGCTCCATCGTGCGCGCCAGAAACGGGACGCCCATGATCGGCACCATCGGCTTTCGGCGTGCCGTACGTAAGGGGACGAAGTCGAGTACCTTCACCGCCGACGAGAACGATCGCTTGCAACGAGCGCTCCTTCAATAAAAACGAAAAATGAAAGACGTGGCGTGCGTCTTTCGACGCTCCGTTCGTTTCCTCTACTGCCCGCTTCCAAACCGCCTCACGCTCGCTCGGCCTCACGGCAACAATCCGGCAACAACATCGAACGCGTGTTCGGATATAATGGTTTGGTGGCGAGGAAGAGATACGATTGGGCTGCCGTTCAGCGTTACTATGACGACGGGCACAGCTACCGGGAGTGCCGGGCAAAGTTCGGATTCTACGCTCAGGCTTGGAGCAAGGCGAAAGCGCGCGGAGAGATCCGTCCCCGCGAGCGCTCGTGCTCCGTCGAAGAGCTTTTACGGAACTGCCGGTGGCGCATCAACATCAAGCGGCGGCTGCTTCGGGCAGGCATCCTTGAAAATCGGTGCGACGAATGTGGTATCTCGGAATGGCACGGCCAGGCGCTCTCCATTCAACTGGATCACATCAATGGCGTGCGGGACGACTTCCGCCTTGAGAATCTTCGCATGCTGTGCCCGAATTGTCACAGCCAGACTCATACGTACGGCGGCCGAAATGTTCGCCACAAGCGATTGCAAGAATCACCCCGCCTCGTGTAGTATAGCCAGCGTCGCCATTCCCGGTTCGTCTAATGGTAGGACAGCAGACTCTGACTCTGCTTATCGTGGTTCGAGTCCATGACCGGGAGCCATGGCCCTATCGTCTAGAGGCCTAGGACGCCGCCCTCTCACGGCGGTAACGCGGGTTCGAATCCCGCTGGGGCTACCATTTTAAGCTCGCTTTCGCGGGCTTTTTCCATTGGCTGAGGCGGATATCTACGCAAGTGTCTACCATCTAGCGCGTCATCGGCATGCTTAACTGCTTGCAGCGCGCCTACAAATCACACGGAAATAGTCAATGCCATTTGACAACCGTCTGCTCTTATAATTCGAGGACGAGTTGAGCTATATCCCACTTCGCGACGCGATTGCCCATGAACTTGGACACGCTGTCGTTGGCGGAATACACGGTCGTGTAGTGCTTCCGGCGGTTCGATGTAGATCTTGCTTCAGGTGCAACACGCCGTGCAACACAGATAATAGGACGAAACGGCACGAGAGCCGTTACGTGGCCTCACCGGCCGCGGGTTGCAGCATCCGGGTTAACTGCGCTACCCTGCGTTTGGCGGCGCTTCCTGAGAAAAGCGGCTCACGATAATCGCGATATCATCGCGCTGGGAGGATGCACTAAACGCATTCACGTCAGCGAGTAATGTCTGCGCCATGTCCGATTCCGACGCATTGCGATGTTGCAGCGCACAGGCAATAAATCGATCGACACCATAAAACTCGCCGCCGTGCCCACGTGTTTCGGTAATACCGTCCGTACCAGCAACAAGCAGCGTCCCAACGGGCAGCTCGATCGTCGATTGCTTGAACAGATGATGTTGATCGCCAAAGACCCCAATCAGCGGCCCAGTCACATCAAGCAACGTATGCTTTCCATCGGGAAAAATAATGAATACCGGTTCGTGCCCCGCATTTGAATAGAATAGAAACCGCCGTGTCGCATCGATAATGCCGAAGAAGACGGTAGCAAAGGACTCCGGAACGTTTTCGAACGTGATACTCTCGAAGTACAGCCGGTTGAGCGCACGCGTAACGGATTCCGGCATAAGACCGGCCGAAGCCAGGGTGCGCAATCCGTACTTGATCATCGCTGCCTGTGCCGCGGCCGCGCTGCCCTTGCCCGCAACGTCGGCGATCAAAAACGACACATGGTCGTTGTCATAGTGGAACACATCAGCGATATCTCCGCCAGACTGCCCATTGGCTGCACGATAGGCGATTGCGTAGCGCATGCCGGCGATCTGCTGCTGGGTACCGCCGAAAAGCCTCTGTATCAAAACATGGGTTTCATCGGAGACAATTTCAACGTAAGATTCAGGGGCAGCAACTGCAGCGGCCATTGCCCGCGCCGGTGCCTGGCCTAAAACATCTAAACCAGCGGCCGTAACCTTTTCGGCGGCGTCATTTTGTAGCACGACTTACCATTCGCGAGCCTACCCCGCGCCACCCTGAAGCAAGCCCCAGTATCCCTGATACCCTGACTACACGTCACAAGCAGGAAGTCGCTCCACCGTCGCGGTGTGTGTAGTCGAGCAAGGACACGGTGTCTACTAAGATGTCCACTTAACACTTGCATCAGACTGCATCAGCTCGCACTCGAATTTCGGCTAAATCAGCAAATTAGCGTGATTTGATTGTTGTGGACTTCTACTAGAGGTTCTACACACGAGCGCGCGATCGATCTGCTTGGCTGCTCGCACGGCGTCGAACGCCGATCACTTGACCATAAATGTTAAGAATCTGCTCTCGCAGTGGCCTAGAATCTCTGTCGCAGCGGCTGGATTACTGCCGGCGCTGAGTATAAATGTCGCCGGGGGCGTGTCGCAGATCGTGCATGCGTGTCGACGGCAAGCCAGCTTTTCTTGCGCAGTAGCTAAACGCGTCCGACACAGCAGACAGTGAAACTGGTTGCCCCAGCGCTTGCTGTGCGATGGCCATATACTGGTGCTGTGCATCTAGCCATAAAACAAATGATACCGGGTACCATCGCCGCTCTCAATGCGCCGGTTGTACGGCGTCGAAACTGAGAACCTTGGCCTTATACAAGTGCAGCAACTCCGACCGCCGCACTGGCATCGGCTGGGTTAAGGGCTCATCGGACTCGTTGTGCTTGGAACGTCTTGCCTTTCTGCGACGCAGTTAAACCTGTCGTCCGGCCGCGTAAGTCTTTCTGAAACGTGATCAGCAGATGTACCGGGTCGAATATGTAGCGATTTCTGCCGAGCGGCCTCAGTTTCACCGGCGTGCTGTTTGACGCCCACAGGTAGAGGTCGCCTTTGTACTTGAAGATATCCAAGCTCAATTGAATACCTTTGCGGATAGCATATGTTCCGTTGAGCGGCGACGGTGCCTTTGGGACGAGCGCCCAGAGGACCGGCATCTGAGCGGTACGTGGCGAAACGGCGTGCTCCACGACTTGCTGGAAATCGTCATCGTTGACGTTGGTCCACGCCACGATGCCCCACTTCGACGCGTGGCTCAATGCAATGAACGAAGAGTAGCCGTCCGTGTTTCCGCCCTTTTCCAGCGTACCGGGTTCAAGATCGCCGAAATCAGCTTGCACGTGATGCACCGGCGGTAACACGATCTGCCAGCCAAGTCCCATCGACATGTTCCACTCGGGAACCGGCGTTCGCTGCGCCTGCGCAAACGCAAGCTCCTGCCCGAGCGCGCCTTTCGGCGCATCGAGGTTCGCTTGCAAAAATATCATCATATCGTGAAGGTCGCTTTCTATCGAGCCAGCAGGACCGAGCGCGCCAAAAGATTCGGGCTGCGACGGCGCGCCTCCATATTGAAACGTGGGGCCGAAACCGCCCATGGTGGTGGTGAAAAGCGGAACCGAGGTGTCCTTCATCCTGAGTGGATCGAGAATACGCTGCTGTATGAGCTCGGCGTACGGTAATTGGGCTTTCAGAGCGAGAATCTGTCCGAGAATCGCGTACCCGAAATTCGAGTAATCCCAATGGCTTCCGGGAGCGCGATCGAGCTTCGTAGCGGAGAGTGCCGCATCCAGCATTCTTGTCGTGTAACCGGGCCGATAATTTGACGGATTGCCCGCCAAGCCCGACGTGTGATTTGCGAGCGACTGCAAGGTAATCTGTTCACCACGGTAGGTAGGAGCCGTGATGCCCGCAGGAACAAGCGGTTGAATCGGATCGCTAAGCTTCAGACGGCCCTTTAGCACCATCTGTGCGAGGACTGTTGCCGTGAATACCTTGGTAATTGAACCAATTTGAAATCGCGTGCGGTCGCTGCACGAGGCTGCGGCCTTCCACCCCCGTACACAAAAGGTTCGCGCGACGCCGTCGTTGATTACGCCGATCGCGACGACGGCACGTGGATGCGCTCTCACATACAATGCCAGCGTCTCTCGCATAGCACCCTGAGGGATCGGCGTCGCGTTCGCCGGCAAAATGGAAATACAAAGCAAAAGGCATAGCAAGAAGCAAAGAGTCGGTTTGATCATATCCCCGAGCATACAAAAAGCCGACTCGCGCCGGACCTGAAAGAGGTCATATGACCTTGGTCAGGAGGTTCGAAGGCGGTTCTTGATGGATTGCGTCCGCAATGCTCGACGCCATGAGATCAGACCCGCTGCGCGCTCTTATCACCCTCGAATGGATCGCCATGATCTCGGCATTCATTCTAGACATAGCGTTTGTGCTTGGCCACGTAAATGGGAACCCGGGAGACCCCCGCTCAATCACATTGTTCGTTGCAGTCTTTTGCGTGGCCGCCGCCGCGACTTTTGCTTGCCCTCACAAGCCGCATCGCGGTTACTTTGTTGTCGCCGTCGCGTTGCTCGCATGCGGCGCCCTTATGGAAGATCCAACCCAAACGGCGTCCTCTCTTTTCTTGCTGCTGATCCTCGGGGCTCGCCTCACATTCGCGTTTGGTTTTCGAGGTGCGGCGCTTACATGGGCGTTGGGTGTCGTTAGCGAGGTTGGTGGCATCGCCTGGGATTACGCGATGAAGCCAACGTCGGCCGGTCTCGCCCAAGCGTCAGCAAGTGCGATTCTTTGGGCTCTTGTGTTTACGTTGTTCTTCGGCCTGATCGGAATCATGTCGCTCTACGCTAGAAAAGACGTCGAAATTGCGACAACGGAGGAACGCGCCCGAATTGCGCTCGACCTTCATGATTCACTTGGCCACGGACTGACGACGCTTCGCGTACACCTCCAGAATGCCGGACGCCTGTGCATGTGTGATCCGGACAAGGCCGCCACCTATGTTAATCGCGCTGGCATCGTAACCGCGCAATTGCTCGATGACGTTCGAGAGACGGTCGGAATGCTTCAAACCGATGCGGCCATCAAACCTATGCCGCTGTCTCCGATGCTTGACCGGCTGCGCGCGGATTTTGAGTCAGCATATCCGGCACGGCTATCGTGGAACGTGGCGTTCTCGTGTGAGCCGTTGGGAAGGTCGGCAATTACACTCTACCGGGTTGCTCAGGAAGCACTGACCAACGTGATCAAGCACTCAAAGGCACAGACCGTAACGGTTGATCTGCACGATCTCGGCGACCGTATGTTCTTGAGCATCGAAGACGACGGACGCGGATTTGACACTGGCGCGGCACAGGGAAACGGTCTCGCCTCCATGCGTAGTCGCGTAGAATCGGCAACAGGAACGATTACAATTGCGTCAGGCAAGGGGATCGGCACTCGAATCAAGGTAAGCATTCCGGTCGAGCGCTCCCCGTGAAAGCGTTGCTCGTCGACGATCAGCCGGAGTTTCGCGAAAGTTTACGAGACCTGCTGGCAAGTGTTCCTGGCATCGAAATCGTTGGCGAGGCGGGCAACGGCGAGGAGGCGATCGCAGCAGCGCTCGCGACGCATCCCGATATCATCCTCATGGACATCCGCATGCCACACATGGATGGCATCGCCGCGACCACGGCAATTCGCAAAGCATGGCCTGACGCTCGGGTTCTCGTGCTTACAACATTTGATGAGGACCGGCTGATCCAAGAGGCGATCAGTGCGGGCGCGACCGGTTATCTGCTAAAAGGGACCCCGCTTGACGATCTAGTTGCAATTCTCCGTCTTGCGACCAAAGGTTATATCTCAATCGGCCGCGGGAATGTTCGACGAACTGCTGTTGATGGCGACGATCAGACACGCGAGCGTGCCAAGTTCCTCAGCGAGCGGGAAAGGCAAATCTGGGCGCTGCTTGGCGCGGGGCACACTAATCGCGATATCGCTCACCGGCTCTTCCTCACCGAGGGAACGGTAAAGAACTACGTCACGACCATACTATCGACGCTCGCGGTCCGGCATAGGACGGAGGCCGCGCTCTTATGGCGCCATCTGACCGTCGGCCCGTCAGCCCAATGTCAGCCAATGAGCCGGGACGAGGAGGGACGACAGGAGACCTAGAGAGCCAAATTTGCACGGTACAAAGTCTCACGGAGCGAAGAAAAACATTGTTATCAACACCTGGCAGTCTGATTCGATGAGTGATGAGGCTCGCGAAATGGCTGCGTCATTTGGCGTCAGTCTCGATAGGACGAAATGCCTGAGAAACGATGGCGACGTCTGAAGAGTTCTGTTTCGTAGTACCGGCCGGTCGCAGCGATTTGCGGATCGTGTTCTGCAGAAAGCGAAACGATCCGTGAAAGCCATTTAACTACGGGTGGACCAAACGACCAGGCGTCCGGTGTCTACTAAAATGTCTACTTAAAACTTGGCATCTGACTGCATCAGCTCCAAGTCCTGAATCGTCGAAAATCGTCGATTCATGGTGACTTTTACGAGAACTCGCAGCCATCCGCAGTCGATTCACCGAGTTCGAATTCTCCTGGGGCTACCATTTAAAGCGCGCTGTTGCGGGCTTTTTTATTGTCCGCACCTTCGGGCGGATGCGCGTTCGGGATACATGAATTCCGCTGCGGTTGCTACCGTGTAGTAAACCTAAAGAAAGCCGCCGTCGCGGCTGGTGGAGCGTAGTTGTTGTGAAAAAGATCCTAGCAGCAGCCTTAGTCAGCATCGCGCTATTGGGTGCGCCGGCGAACGCGCAGCAGAGCAACGCACCGGGGATGTCCACGTCGGCAGCACCCGCCGCGGCTGAGCTGCCGGCCGTGCGTCATTTGGTCTATCAATTCGGATATAACACGCCCGCCGCAAATTCGGGAACCGGCACCGGCAAGATGACCGTGGATTTCGTGGGCCTAGCGCAAGACGGCGGAATGACGGTTACCGTTACCGACGCGTGGTGGAATACGGTCAACCCCAGGCAAACCAACACCTGCGAGGTGTATCAGGATGGGGGCGTCACGTGCGCGCAAGCTCCTTACGCTTTGTCTCCCATTCAAGTGGTAATCGTGCCGCTTTTAGCACAAACCTATTTCGCCGCGTTATCCGCCGGCTCGACCTCCAGTTGGAATCAGTCGTATAAAGTTCGAGCTACGTTCTTCCCGGGCGCAAGCAGCGGTTTCGCCGGACAAGTCTACACGTGGAACTGTACGTATTCGTTGACTGGAAAAGGAACGATTCCGAAAAGTGCGCCGCTCGTCCTGATTCATTCCAACGGCGCGATGAAACAGCAAGGCGGCCGATACATAACGGCAAACCAAAAGGCAAACATCGCCTATGATCCGCGCATTAAGATGCCGGTGCTTATCGACGAAGCCATAACGTTCGTGCCTCGCCGCACCGTCAACCAGTATACCGTTCAACTGAAACTCATTCGGGATTGACGTCCGGCGCGAATGGTAAGGCGTAGGGACACCGCCTAACTACCGGCCGGCCGCCGCCCGGAGCCGGTAATCGGCAAAATCGGCAAAATCGGCTCTGCGAGGGACTCACGCGCGGTTCATACAAAGGTAGCTGTCTCGAGTTTCCAGCCGCAGAGGTAATCTGCCCTTGAAAACGCTGTTTCTTAGTCCGCCTTCCTTCGACGGTTTTGATGGAGGCGCGGGTGCGCGATACCAGGCGAAGCGAGAAGTCACTTCGTTCTGGTATCCGACGTGGCTGGCTCAGCCCGCCGCCCTCGTCCCGGGCAGCACGCTCGTGGACGCGGCCCCTCATGGCCAGACGATCGAAGACGTGCTGGCGATCGCCAAAGATCACGATCTGGTGATCATGCACACGAGTACGCCGTCGCTTCCAAACGATGTCGAATGTGCTCGCAGGCTCAAGGCCCAGAATCCCGCTATCAAGGTCGGCTTCATCGGTGCGCACGTCGCGGTGCTACCCGAGCAGACGTTGCGCGAACACGAGATCATCGATTTCGTATGCCGCAACGAATTCGACTACACGTGCAAGGAACTCGCCGAAGGGCGTCCGTGGAATGAGATCCTTGGACTATCGTACCGCGATGCCAATGGCGAATTGCAACGCACGGAAGAACGTCCGCAGATCCAGGACTGGGATGCGATGCCGAGCGTGTTGCCCATCTACGCCAAACATCTCGACGTCACGAAATACTACAACGGCTACCTGCTGCACCCATACGTCTCGTGGTATACCGGCCGCGGTTGCACCGCAAAGTGTACGTTTTGTCTATGGCCGCAAACCATCGGCGGCCACGTTTTCCGCCACAAGAGCCCCGAAGCGGTCGGGCGCGATCTGGACGAAGCGAAAGCCATCTTCGGTTCCAAAGTGCGGGAATACATGTTCGACGACGACACGCTGACGAACGAAAAAGCATACGCGATTGCGCTGAGCAAACACATGAAGCGGCTGAAGCTCAGCTGGGCTTGCAACGCGCGTGCCCACGTCGACTATGACACGCTCAAAACGCTACGCGACAACGGTCTGCGCGTGCTGCTCGTCGGCTTCGAATCCGGTAACCAAGAGATTCTTTATCGCATTAAAAAAGGACTGAAGCTCGAGATGGCGCGCGAGTTCATGAAGAACTGCCACAAGCTCGGCATCAAGGTTCACGGAACGTTCATCATCGGCTTGCCGGTCGACACTCCGGAAACGGTCCGCGAAACGATCGAATTTGCGAAGGAACTGGATCCGCATACGATTCAGGTTTCGATTGCGTCGCCGTATCCGGGGACGGAACTTTACGATCAAGCGTTGGCAAACGGCTGGTTCGCGCGCGACGATTTGGTATCCGGAGCGGGCATTCAAACGTCGACGTTGCGCTACGATACGCTTTCAACTGCCGAGATCGAAGACTCGGTCGAGCGGATGTATCGTGAGTTCTATTTCCGGCCCAAGAAAATCGCTAAGATCGTCGCCGAGATGATTACGAGCCGCCAGATGATGGTTCGCCGCCTGCGCGAAGGCGGTGAATTTTTCAGTTATTTGCGAGCGCGGCGAGTACAAGCCGGCCAACGCCGCCTCGAAGCGACGTCGGCTTAAGGATGCGCGTAGGCTCGCCCGAGCACCGGGATCTGCTCTGCCGAACGTTCATCGACACGCATCGCGTCTTTGAACCGTCGGAACTCCCATGGCCGCAGCTGGAACCGCGCCACATTGAACTCTTGCGCGCGTTTCCGTTCTGGGCATTCGCGCTAAGCATGGAGCAAGAGGCGTCCCGGATGATCACCGCCTTTGCGCGGACGATTGACGATCCGCTTATTCGCGAAGCGATTGAATTGCAAGCCGCCGAGGAAGCCCGGCACGGCCGTTTACTCAAGACGATGTTCGAGCACTACGGGATCGACGTCGTACCCATGCCGCTTTCGACAAAGCCGGTGGGCCGCGAGGACTTCGTGGTGTTCGGCTTTAGCGAGTGCACGGATTCCCTTATCGGCTTCGGCGGATTTGCGCTGGCACGGCGCAAGCAAATCTTCCCCGATGCGCTACTGGATATCTTCGAGCACGTGTTGTACGAAGAGGCTCGCCACATCGTCTTTTTCATTAACTGGTGGCGCTATGAAGAGGCCGTAGCCGGCCGGGCGAATCCCGTCGCGCGGTTATTTCGCGCCCTTCAACATAGCGTTCGTGCGGTGATGCATCAGGCGCAGACTGCCCAGGAATCGACGGATGCGCCGGTCGCGCCGGACTTGACTAGTGGAGGCTCGCAGGCGATTCTCGACGGCGTCACACCGCAGATGTTCCTGGAGGTCGCGCTCGCGGAGAACCGGCGGATGATGCGGCGCATCGAACCGCGGCTGCTCCGTCCACGCATCGTCCCGACGTTAGCAACGGCCGCCTTGCTGGGATTGCGGATGTTACCACCGCGCGAAACCATATCGTCGCCGGAACTGGCTACGGTTTAGGCTCGAGCTGCTGAGCCGACGCAAGCGTTTCTTCGAGCATGTTGCGTTGAAACGCGATCATGTCGGCCACGTGCGGGAATCGCGCGTCGGTTCGAAATCCGGTAAGCCGGTGACGTTCGCCTTCGGCCGTCAGCGTGCCGCGTTTTCGCAGCGTAGCGACCGCGCCGGTGATCGCAGCGTCAGGGGAGCGGCGCAGCTCGGGATCCACGAAAACGTTACCGGGTAACGACCCGAGCCGCTCGCGCGCCGCGCGCACAGCATCCTCGATCGTAAACGTTTCGGAACCATTAAGCAGAAATGCCGCGAGGAGTGCAGAGGTTGTAATCGGCCGGGCCGCTGCAAGCGACGTGCCGACGTCGTCGCCTTCGAACCGAACGACGCGATAAAGCATGGAGAGGCGTCTCCCGCGGAACGGGTCGTAGGCCACCGCGCAGAGGTAGAGGTCGGCGAATGGCGCGACTGCCTCGACGATTCCACCGCGCATAGGATGCAGACGCCCGTCCCGGCTGAAATCGCCTTCGGGCGTGACGTAGAACGTAGCGCCGGCCCGCACGGAGTCCACAATCGCCGCGACGTCATTTGCAATTGTCGCGCGAAGATTCTCGACGACTTCCCGCCGGTAAGGTTGTTTGAGATTTGAAATCTTCACCCAAGCCTGAGCTCGCATAAAGTGCGCGAGACTCCAGAGATCGCTGAGCGAACATCCCTCCAAGCCCAATTGCGCGAGCGTTTCAGCCGGCAGCACGGCGTCGAGCTGCAGGTCGCCATGTGCTGAGCGAAGCTCTTCGGCAAGGCTGATGAGGGGTCGCGAGAAGAGATGGTTCTCGATCGGCAGGATGCTAAAGGCCGCCCAGAGGCCGCTCAGGTTCACCCCGCGCGTGAACCGCGCGGTCCAGGGCAACCGCGCCGCGATGAATCCCGTCTCGAACGTGCGGCGCGAGTTGCACATGACGAGCGGCTTCCATGGATGCCGGAAAAACGTCCGCGCGGTAATCGTTTCTCCTTCGTCCATATGCTGATGATTGGTAATTAAAACGGCTGCTCCGCGTTCGGCCGGCAAATGCCCCCACTGGCGGATGCGAATCTTGGACGGCAGGTACAGTTGGCGAGCGCCGTACGCAATCGCCCGAATCACCCAGTTCGGCTTCATTGCGGTACCGCGTTTGGCTTGCGCGCCGCAAGCACGGTCAATGAACCCAGCAGAAAACATGCGCCGGCACAGGCAAAAAGCCAACGATAACCCTGGCCCACGGTTGCGCCACCGGCGATGATCGCGGCGCCGATCGCCGGCGCGATCAGCATCGGGAGATTGGAAAGCGTCCCCCAAATGCCGAGATCGCGCGCAACGTCACCCAACTCCGGCACGGAATCGAGCGCGAGCGCCCAACCGACGGAGAAAACGCCTCCGTATCCGAGGCCGAATAGCGCGGCATACACAAAGATCACGCGCAAATCCGGAGCGAGGGCGAAACCGAGCGCGGCGAGCGTCATCGGGAGTCCCGACAGGCAGACTACCCAGCGGCGATCGAGCTTGTCGGAAATGATTCCAACCAGCACGCTTGAAGCGACCGCCCCGACCATGGCTGCGCCGGCGACGAGCCCGGTGTTCAGCGACGCGTTGCGGACGCCGAGCACGTCGTGGAAAAAGTACAGCACGTAGGTATTGAGAAGCGTCATGCCCATGACGATCCACGCGCGCGCGATCAGCGTGACAATGAGGTCGTAGCGATCGCGAATATGAGGACCCTCGCGAACGGTCGCCTCGAACGGCGGAGCCGCTGCAACGAAGAGGAGCGTCAGTCCGCTGGCGACGACGCCGCCTGCGGACGCGAGAAGCGCTTCGCGCGGCGGCAACAACGCGCCGAGCATAAGGCCGATGATGGTGCCGACGAGCGTCATTGCGCCGCGATAACCGGCAGCCGTTCCCCAGAAGCGGCGCGGAACGATCTCCGGAACCAGCACCTGATAGACGACGGAGCCGCTCATCAGTGCGACGGTCGCCACGATGGTCGCCGTACTGAATGCAAAAATCGAGGAGACGTACGCCATCGCCAAGAGCGCAACGGTGTCGACCGCAAGCACGATCGCCGTCTGAACGCGCCGGTCGTCGATCGGCCTTGTTCCTCCGCGACGGCGAAGGCGGTCCGAAAGCGCACCCGCGAACGGCGGCAAGATCGCGGTCGCAATGGCGACGAGCGTCGAGAGAAACGCGAGGGCGTAAGTGTGGTGGGCCGGGGCCAGCTGCAGCAATACCGCCGGCACGATGATCGACATCAACGCAGCATCTTGGAAATGGACCCCCACCCAGAACGCGTTGATCGTCACATGCCCGCTGCGCCGAAACGGTTCCGTCTCTCCCATCGCTGCGGCTTTCCTTAGCAGCGAAGGAAAGGCCCCCCTTCTTCAACCGGCGAACTTGCGTCGCGTGAAGCTTGCGCGTGTCCTCGCCTCTGGCGTTGATATCGCCGCCATTGCCGCGATCGGCTATACTGCCGTCGCGATCGTATGCATCGCGCGCTTTGGACGCCGTAAACCGGATCTAAGACCCGTCGACCACTTGCCCGGGGTGACGTTGCTCGTGCCGCTCCACGGCGCGGAGCCGGAGCTCTATGAGAACCTGCGCGCATTTGCCGTGCAAGACTATCCGGTTTGCCAACTCGTTCTCGGCGTCGCGCACGAACACGATAGCGCGCTCGCGATTGCGCAGCGTGTCGCGGCGGAGTTTCCGGACCGGCACATCGACATCAACGTCGGCGAAGTTCCTAGCTCGCGAAACCCCAAGATCGCGAACGTCCTCTCGATGATGCGTCTCGTGCGCCACGAAGTATTGATCCTCGCGGACAGCGACACGCGGGTGGAAACGTCGTACGTCGGTGCCGTCACGGCGGGACTTCGCGAGCCCGGCGTTGGCGCGGTAACTTGCCTTTTTGCCGGAGTTCCGGACGGCTCTTTTTCTTCGAAGCTCGGGGCCATGTTTATGAACGAGCAATTTATCCCGTCGGTGCTCGTCAATCGGCTCTTCGGGCCGGCGCAACACTGTCTCGGCCCGACGAACGCCGTTCACTCAGCAGTGCTCTCGGCAATCGGCGGCTTCGATGCGCTGGCGCCCCATCTTGCCGACGACTACATGCTGGGAAACTACGTTGCCGCCCGGGGGCTTCGCGTAGCGATTTCGCACCACGTCATTCGAACGATGGTGTCGGACTCGACCCTGCGCGTGCTTTGGGACCACGAGTTGCGCTGGCACCGAACCATTCGCGGGGTGCAGCCGGCCGGTTATGCCGGGATGTTCCTCACCTATCCGATGCCGCTTGCGCTGCTTGCATTTTTGATCGCGCCGAATCCAAAACGCGCGGCGACACTTCTCGCGGCGACGCTCGCGCGTCTCGCCCTGCAGCGCGTTTCCGCGCGCGCACTTGGAGTCCAACCCGCTGCAGCATGGCTCATGCCGGCGCGTGACCTCTTCGGCATCGCCGTGTGGGCGTGCGGGCTAACCGGAAAAAACGTGCGTTGGCGAGATTCGCAACTTCACATCGAAGAGGGCGATGTACTCGCGCCGCGGCGCGCTGCTGCTAAGTAAGTTTACGCGTTACGGCGAGGGATTCGGTTGAGGCACTTTGGCTGCAGCCTCGACCTGTTGGATCGTCCAGAAGTCCGACGACAGATCGGTGCTCGTGAGATAAGCGTAAGGGAACGTGAAGTATCCGCTCATGCCCCAGCTTTCGCCCCACGAATTGCGTATGATGAACGTTTGCGACGAGTCGTCGTATCCGACAGCGACGACGGCGTGGCCACCCTCGACGGTATCGCCTGCCTGCGGCAGCGTGCCGACGCCGCTCTTTGCGACGGCGTCCGACATGAAACTGGTATAGACGGTGAACCCGAAGACGAACGGATATCCCTGAGCGAGACAGCCCTTCAACTGCGCGGGCGTCTGCGAAAGGCGCAGATATTGGATCGCTCGGCTTTGCAACGCTTCCTTATAGCACGGCGGCCCCGGTTTGTCCGTGAATTTGCTGATGTCGTAAGCCCAATCAGCCTCTTTGCAGACACCAAGCTTCGCCACGGCTTTGATTCCGTCACGCAGTTGCGCGCCGCTGTCGGTGCCGACCGTACCCTCGATCTGACGTTCGTTCCAGTAAATGAAGAGTCGCGAGGGCATGACCGTTCCGAAGCTCTCTTTCGTCGCGACAAATTCGAAGAGTCCGGCAATTGCGTTGGCCGTGCAACTGCCCAATTGCAACTGGTCGTAGACCGGCGGACACTTCGGACGAAGGTCGACCGAGGGCGGCAAATTTGCGAGCACCTGCGGATGCGCGGCGAAAAGATGATCGCGTTGATCGGGGAGATCCGGAACCCATCCGAGCCCGCGTGTCGTTCGACGATGCGGTTCGACGCCGGAAACATTCGCGTTTGGCAATGGCGGCGTAACGATAGTAGACATACACATCCTCCAACTATCCGGAGACTCGGCTCACGTCTTCGGATATAACGTCAGCATAGTACAACGTATCGCACGGAGCCAGAGCACGCATCAATGGGTCGGAGATCATACATCGTTTCAAATCAAACCCTTATGGCGCGCGCGTCGTCGTCACGTTGACGTTTGTGTAGACGGCTTGACCCCGGCATTTCGCACGTTGACGATTTTGTTCAAAACGTCGAACCAGAACGGCGCGCCCAGCGAAATCGCGAGCAGCGTGATGAACCAGCCGAGGAGATGCGCAGACGCCGGCTCGTGCGCGTAGTAGGCACGCTGCGCGGCTTGTAGCGAGTCGGAGGAAGTCTGCGCAGCGGCTTCATCTTCGCCGACGCTTTTGAGCAATGCCGTCGCAGCCGACTGCGCGGCTGCGTGCGCATTTTCGCCCGGCTTCGGCGGAGATGCATTGCCGCCGCATTGTGCCTTCAGCCAAGCGCTCCGGTCCGCCGCCAACGATGTTTGCGCCGCGCCGGACTCCGTGGATTCGAGAGCGCAGTTCGCTTTCACGAGCGAGTCACGATCTTCAGCAAGCTTTTCCTTCGCGTCTCTGTCGGCAATCGTTGCAATCGCGAGAGAGGTCGCGTCTCGTTCTCTGTCGGTCGCATCGATGTCGGCATTAGCGGCACTAATCCAGCAAGGGCCGGGAAATATCTCGAGGCAGGGATGGAAAAATTGCCGGAAATCGCTTCCCTTGAGCACGCTCAAGGCAGCATTCGTGACGGCCGGGTTCACCGCTTGATTGGAGCCGGACGTTCCCCGGTCGGCGGACATAATCGCATTTGCAGCGACCGAAACGATGGCCGGCGTGGTGTATAACCGCTGCGCGATCTCAAGCGTGTCGAGTCCTGTCAAAAAAACGACCAGCACGGCGAGAAGCATTACGATGTATCGAGCCTGCCGCGTATACCAACCTGAAACGGCCTGCATCTGCCGGTCGAACCATGTTTCCGTCACACACAAAAGCGAAGTGTAGGTCTCCTGCGCGAGCGCCAGCAGCTGTAAAGCATTCGCCTTGAGCGGACTCACCGGAAGTGCTTCGACGACTTGCCGCAAATCTTCGAAATGCGCTGCGTCGGAAAGCACGCCGGTTCCGGCGACCGGCGTTGCCGCGGTACGCCGCGCGAGCAACTCGTTCGCCGCCTGCAAGCGTGGCGCAGCGGCCGGATCGAGATCCACCGCGTTTTGCGCGTCTTTCACGGCTTGTACCGCGCGCGCGGCGGCCGGGTATAGCGGTTCGCTGGCATTGGCCAGCGCGTCCCAGAACGCCACGGCAAAGTTGTGCGGCGCGACGTACGAGGGGCGATTCGGCGCGCCGGGCGGATCTTGAATGCCGCCTTTATCATTCACGCTCGGATCGATCAGCGGATGATTGAAGATGGCGTTCGCAAGGGTTTTGGACGACACGAGATTTGCGACGCCGAGATAGAGCTTTTTCCCTCGAAGGCGCAGAAACGTCGCGAGCTGTTCGTTCAGAAACGAGCACACCGTGCTCAGCGCAATATACAACCCAATAAGAACGATGACGACGTCGACGAGATTCGTAAATTGAGACGGCATGAAGTTTAGCCGGCGCTCCGAATGCCGAGTGCGCCGATCATCCTTGTAAGTTGTGTCGCGGCGGCTCCGAAGTTCAAGGTCGAAACCGCGCCGACGAAAGTTACGGCCGACGTGCAGAACGAGATCGCATTGGCGACCTGGGCTTCGTCGGCGGCAATCTTCGTTGCGGCGGCCTGTGCGTTCGCGTCGAGCAATTGGAGTTGCGCGGCCGGTCCATTGCTTCCGCCAAGCAATGCGACGACGTCGTCGGCAGCGAGATTAGCCGCCTGTGTGAGCGCGTCGCCGATTTTGTTATTGAGCTCGGCCGCTTCTGCTTGCTTTGCAGCGTTCCCGGAGGCATTGAGCGTTCCAACCAACGGGATCAGCGCGGTTGCGGCGGCCGTAATGGATGCGGGGGTTCGTAAAGCCATCGCGTTACCTTTCCGATGTCAGGGAAACGCTTTTTTAATCGACGCCAGCTGCGAAGAATACGTGGCAATGAAACTTTGCGCGATGCCGGCAATAGCCTCGGGACGGTTATCGTGGATAGCAGCAAGGATGCTGTGGTGCGCCGAAACGATTTGATCCAGCGCGGAGGCATACGTGTCGGCGGCTGCCTTACGCTTTGCGACGTCTTGTCGCGCACTTGCTTCGTCGAGATAGTATCGAATCGCGACCAGCCTCCCGAGCGCGGCAATGGAATTGAGTTGTGGCGCCGCGGCGGCAGCGCGAGCCGGCGAGGGCGTTGCCTCGGCCAGCGAAATGTCGTTCGTGTAAAACAATTGGATCCGGCTATCTTCAACGGAGAGAATGCCGTCCCGATACTCGTCCTGCGCGATTGCTTTCAACTGCTTGACGAGATCTATTAAACAGCCGTCGGGACAGTTATGCGCCGGATCGGGCGTTTCGGCATCCGTCATGACCGTTGCGAGCGCCTCACGCCGCTTGGCCGAATAGATGCCGCTCAACAAACCCTTCCCGGCATCGACGATGGCGGATTGCTGCGCGCTCGTAAAAGTCACGCCTTTGATTCCGGCTACGGCTGAAGTGAGATCTCCCAGGCCATAATCGCTTTGGCTATCCGTGGCGAGCGCCCCGAGCGATGAAACGTAGGAAAGCAGGATGGAGTTCGCCGACTGCCACAACTTCGACGCAACGCGCTGCTTCGAGCACAGCGCCACGTCGAAGCGGTTTTGATACTGCAATCCGCGCAGGCAGCTGTCGTAAAAATCGGCGCTGACGGCATCGAACGTGTCGCTGCTTGCTGCAGCCTCGTTTGCCATGGTCCGAACCGCGCCGAGATCAAGACTTTGCCTGCAGGCGCACAACAGCACGGCAAGCGCGATGCTAGCGCCTAAAATGACGGTTCGCATTCAGCAACTCGGACGAATACTGTATACGTGCGGAACGTTTCGGTCATAGCACCCACGATGAGACGCGCACGGCTCACCTTAACGCTAGAGCGCGAAATCGCCCGCCCGCAAGAGTCCGAAGACCCAGATGACAAAAGAGCGCCCGCAGCAATCGCTGATTCGGGCGCTCTTCTTTTTAGATGGATCGTTAGGTCTAGTCGATATTCGTCAGATGCAGTGCGGCGGCCGTGTCGGCGCGCACCCTGCGGCAGAGCTCCGCATCGTCCGCGATCGATTTGCCGTACGACGGAATGATCTCGCGGAGCTTAGTTTCCCAGGCGGGCATTTGGTTCTTGTAGAGTTTGCCGAGCACGTCGAGCACGACCGCAACGGCGACCGATGCGCCAGGCGAAGCACCGAGCACCGCGGCGATAGAACCGTCGGCGACGACCTTCGTTCCGAACTCGAGTTTGCCGCCTTTATCCGCATCGGGCATGATCACTTGCACGCGCTGTCCCGCGACGATGAAATCCCATTGCGAGGGATCCGCATCCGGGAAGTACTCGTGCAAAGACGCGTACTTGCTGTCCTTAGATTTGAGTACTTCGCCGACGAGATACTTGGTGAGATCGAAATTATCGCGACCGACGGCGAGCATCGACTTGAGGTTATCGCCCTTGATCGACGCAAACAAATCGCCAGGCGATCCGTTTTTCAAGAACTTTGTCGAAAAGCCGGCATACGGCCCGAACAGCAACGATTTCTTACCGTCGATGTAGCGCGAATCTAGATGCGGCACCGACATCGGCGGAGCGCCGACCGAAGCCTTGCCATAGACTTTTCCGTTATGGCGCGAAACGATTTCGGGGTCGGAGCAGCGCAGAAAGATGCCGCTCACCGGGAAGCCGCCGATGCCTTTTCCCTCCGGAACGCCGGATTTCTGCAAGAGCGCCAGAGCGCCGCCGCCCGCACCGAGGAACACCGTCTTTGCCAAAACCGTGCGTGTTTCTCCGCCTTGAGAATCCTTGACGGTAACGCGCCAGCGGCCGTCGTTTGCGCGCTTGAGATCGGTAACGGTCGTCGAATATGAAATCTTCGAGCCGGGCTGAGCGCCGACGGAATTCATCAGCTGTCGCGTGACGGATCCGAAGTCCACGTCGGTTCCCGTCGCCATGCGCGTTGCGGCGACTTTCTGCTGCGGGTCGCGCCCTTCCATGACAAGCGGCATCCACTGCGAGAGCACCGCGGGATCTTCGCTGTACTCCATGCCTTTGAAGCAGTGATGCGCGCTCATAGCTTCATAGCGCTTGCGCAAAAACGCAACGTTGTCGTCGCCCCACACGAAACTGATGTGCGGAACGTCGTGGATGAACGAGTCCGGATCTCCCAGGGCGCCTTTGCGCACCATGTATGCCCAAAACTGCCGGGACAGATCGAATTGCGTGTTGACCACGAGCGCGCGGGCGATGCCCACGCTGCCGTCGGGATTCTGCGGCGTGTAATTCAGCTCGCAGAGTGCGGCGTGACCCGTGCCGGCGTTGTTCCAGGCGTTGGAACTCTCTTGGGCGGGCGCGTCGAGCATCTCGAAGATCTCGAGCGTCATATCCGGTTGCACTTCCTTGAGCAACGCGGCCAGGGTGGCAGACATGATACCACCACCCACAAAAACGATGTCGGCTTGACTCTCTGGCATAGCCTTCCTACGATAGGGCGTTCGTCGCTTCATTGCAGCGCCTTATTCGGCAGCGCGCCGCGGCTTCCGACTTTTGCCGCAGGTTTTCATCCTGCAGCCCTAGGAGGGCTCGTCCGCGAAGACGATGCCCGCCTCTTGCACCTCTTGATACGGCAGCAGCCAAACCATCGACTCGTCGTGAAGATCGACGACCTGGACGTGATTTCCGAACGGATCGAAAAAATCGCAGCGAAACGGCGGGATGAGTTTGATGCCGTACTTCTTCGTCAGCTTTTCCCGCACTTCGGCGATTTGCTCTTCGTCACGGACCATGATGCCGAAGTGCCGCCGCCGCTCGGGACGAACCGAATCCACTTTGAACATCGCAAGAAACTGATGCTCGCCCAGCTTGAAGAACGCGTCGCCCTCCCCTTCGTCGAGCTTTTCGAGGTTGAAAACGTCTTTATAAAAGGCAACGGCTTTCTCGACGTCGTCAACCTCGATCGCCACGTGATTGCATCCATAAACTTTGACGGCCATGTACTCTCCTCTCGAACCAAACAACCGTCTGAGTTTATACGAAGTTCCACCCGGGCTTTTTGGAGGGCTACCGCTGCGCAGCGTAGCTGCCTCACGTACGACATTCACAGCTACGTCGACGTGGCGGCTCGACGCACTTCAATCGATCGCGCAGTCATTGGTGGTTTCGACTGGGGATCGCGAACTGCGGACATCATTGCAGCATCGAGCCCAGAACGCTGTAAAGGAACGCACAACGAAGCGCGCTAGCCCGGCTCAGCGCACAGAGGACGCTAGCTCGGACGTTCGACCCTCAAGGATTCGGACTGCTAATACGGGAGCCGTACCTGGGTACGTAGCTCCATCGTAATGGCCTGGCAAGAACAACTTCAAGACATCGTAAATGCGGCGCGGCGCGTGCCGACGTTCGAGGAATGGCTGGCAGAGACCGGCTACGCAGACATCCCCCAAACATTGACGAATCCGCTGCAGATGCGCTCCGTCATTCACACCCTATACGTTCGTTACAAGAACGAATACGGCGAGGCGGCGTAACGCTAGCCGTTTATCCCCAGCGCTACCCGCGTCTGATGCTGGCTCGTCTCCATTTCTTGCCGTTCAACAGGCGTCTTCGGTGTCGGCTCGATGTCGAAGGTAACCTTGTTGACCGTGCCCGTGAAGATGAACGGCGATTTATACGTATGCGATACCGGCTTGCGATTGTCGCGGCCGATATCCATGCATGCATATGCTGAGAAACGCGCCGGTACCGTATGTTCGAGACGTCCTTCGGCGACCGTCTTGCCGTTCACGATCAGCCGCGTCAGTCCGCCCGTCGCGGGTTTAGGAGCGTCGGCAATGAACTCGAATCGTATGGTAACCGGTCCGGCCGGCAGCGGCTCTTCGGCGGTCAGCGTATCGCTCTGAATTCCAAGGAAACTGTAGGTGTGGTGCAATTTCCCATCTTGCACGTAGAGAGCGAACCCGCCAAGGTCGTCGGCGTTGGCCACGATCGCGCCCTCGGCACCGCCCGGCGGGATGACTGCATCGGCCTCTATTGCATACGATGATCCGTAGATGTGCGGGATCATTCCGGGCCCGATGTTTTGGACACCTGAATGGAACGTAAACTTCGTCTTTAGCGCGCCGGCCGTCGGAACGAACCCGAAGAACGTCGACATTCCGGCAAGCAGAGGCGTAACGTTATATTTTTCGGCTTCTTCCCAGAATAACGCCTTGAGTTCGTTGAGCTTCTCGGGATATTTTTGCGCCAAGTCGTTCGCCTGCGAAAAATCTTCCTCGATATTGTAGAGCTCCCAACGATCCTTGTCCGGGTCGTACGTGCCGGGTGCGAACTTCGTCAAAACCTTCGGGTCCATCTCCCATGGGATCCGATCGAGCCTGCAGCTGGCAATCCAACCGTCTTTATACATCGCGCGATTAGCGAAAATCTCAAAGTACTGCTGTGTATGGCGTCCCGGCGCTTTTGCGTCATCGAACGTGTATGCGAAGCTAACGCCGTGCATCGGCATCTGTTCGATGCCGTTGACGTACTTAGGCGCGGGTATTCCGGTGACTTCCAAAATCGTCGGCACGATGTCGATAAGGTGCGTGAATTGCGAACGCAATCCGCCGCGGTCTCGGATGCGCTTTGGCCATGAAACCACCATGGGATCCCGCGTGCCGCCGAAATGCGAGGCGACTTGTTTTCCCCACTGGAACGGCGTATTGCCGGCCCATGCCCAGGCCGATGAAAAGTGCGGATCCGTTTCAGGACCGCCCCACGCGGAGAGGCCGCCGTAAACGTTGTTGATAAGCGCCAGCTGTTGCTGCGGCGAAAGAGGAACGCCGTTGAGCACGGTGAGTTCGTTGAAGCAACCCGTCGTCGTGCCTTCCATACTCGACCCGTTGTCGCCAAGAATAAAGATGACAAGCGTGTTGTCGCGTATCCCGATATCTTCGATCGCTTTTACTACGCGGCCGACATTATAATCGGCGTTTTCCTGGTACCCGGCATAGACTTCCATCTGACGCGCGAAGAGCTCTTTCAATTCCGGAGTGAGCGAATCCCAAGCGGGAAACGCATCGGCTCGCGGCGTCAGCTGCGCGTTCGGTGGAATGATGCCAAGCTTCTTCTGGCGTTCGTATGTCTGCACGCGCAAGGCATCCCATCCGCCGTCGAACTTGCCTTTATACTTATCCGCCCACGCACTTGCGACGTGATGCGGCGCATGGCTTGCACCTGTCGAGAAATAGACAAAGAACGGCCGGTCGGGATCTTGCGATTGCTGGCCGCGAATCCATGAAATGGTCTTATCGGCCATTGCGTCGGGGAAGTAGAAATTTTCGTCTTCGGGCGGCCCAAGGATCGTATTGTTCTCGGTAATGACGGCGTCGTACTGACTTGTCTCGCCGCCGAGGAATCCCCAGAAATAATCGAAGCCGAGGCCATTAGGCCAACGACGGAATGGGCCGGCGGGTCCTTGTTGGTCGTCAGGCGTCAGATGCCACTTTCCAAAGGCGGCCGTGCTATAGCCGTTATTGCGCAAAATCTCCGCAACCGAAGCTGCCGCTTTTGGCCACGTTGCATTGTATCCCGGCCATCCGCCGCAGAATTCGGCAATCGAGCCGAATCCCACCGCATGATGATTGCGGCCAGAGAGCAACGCTGCGCGGCTCGGCGAGCAGAGAGCTGTGACGTGAAACTGGTTGTAGCGCAGCCCTTCCTGCGCTAGGCGTTCGAGTGTCGCCGTCTGTATCGGTCCGCCGTACGTCGAGGCGTTTCCAAAACCGGCGTCGTCGAGCAAAACGAGCAGAACGTTGGGCGCGCCGTCCGGCGCATACGCAGGTAGCGGATAATCCGGTTCCGATCCCGCGAGCGTGCGATTCGCTTTACCTCTAAACGGGCGATCGGGAATCGGCAGCACAGTTCGATCGAGCTCTGGCTTGGAAACGGACATAAAAGAAGCCTCAGTGGTGAATTGAGCGGGAGCCTCCATTGTATCTCCCGTCTAGGCCCGGGCATTATCCCAAAACTGCTGTCACCGGTCCGTTGCGATCTGTGCTCTTCGAAGTGCCGTCGCCGTCTCCGCGAGCAGTCTACGAACGATCGAAGCCGCGGACTCTTCGCGGGCAAGCGGAAACGCTTGTCCCGCCCACAGCGAAAGGAACTCGGCTCGATCCTGAGATCCCGCAGCGTTTCGAATGTCCCGTGTGAGCGCGTTCTGAAATGGAAACCGCGCCACGTCGATCCCATCGGCCAACTCCGCGGTGAAACGATTTGCGATGCCTCGCGCCGGCTTCCCGGAGAACGCGGTCGTAATCACCGTATCGCTGCTGGAGCTTTCCGATAGCGCGCGCCGGTATGCGCCCGAGGTGCACGCTTCGCGCGAGAGCAGAAAGGCCGTACCGATTTGCGCTGCGTCGGCGCCAAGCGCAAGCACCGCCGCTACTCCGCGGCCATCGCCGATGCCACCCGAGCCGATGACCGGAATTTTCACCGCGTCGACTATTTGCGGTAGAAGCGACAGCGTTCCGATCATCGGCGGCGTTTCCGGCGTCAAAAACGATCCGCGGTGCCCGCCTGCCTCGGCCCCCTGCGCGCAGATTGCATCGGCACCTGCAGATTCAAGCGCGACGGCTTCTTCAACGCTCGTCGCCGTGCCGATCGTATAGACGCCGGCTTCGCGGCAGGCCGCAAGCACCGCGGCGGACGGAATTCCAAACGTAAAACTGAACGCGCGCGGACGCGTCTCCAACAGCACTTCGATTTGCCGCTCGTAGTTTTGAGGTGGGCGCGCTGCAGATTGCGGTTCGGCTATGCCGAGTTCGCGGCGATACGCGTTCAACCGGCGATTCGCTCGATCGATTTCCATCGCATCGGTTTCGGGCAATTCGCCCTCCACGAAAAGGTTTACGCCGAACGGCTTCTTCGTCAGCCCGCGGACGCGCGATATATCGTGGCGCATCCGGTCCGCGTCGCTATACGCCGAAGCTAGAAACGCAAAGGCGCCTGCTTCCGTGGCTGCGGCGGTTAGTTCCGCCGTTCCGGGTCCTGCTATCGGCGCCAGGACGATCGGGCTTTCAAGAAACGGGATTCTGCTCTTGTACGGCATCCAAACCTCGACTACAACTGCGGGAATGTCATCTTACGTCATCCGGCGCCGCGCCGATTGCGACACAAGGCACGGCGCGTCTAATCCACACTAGCGGCGATGCGCCGGCGGGGGATGGAAGCAGGCTATGGCAATTGAAACGCAACTACTCATCGATAACACCATCGCGAGCGTATGGGACGCGCTGCCGGCAGATGCGCAGACTCCGGAATCGGTGGAGAATCACGTCCTGCAACACGTCCGCGGACGGCTTGCCGCTTTCAAAGAAAATCCAAAAGCATTCCGCCCGGCGGCTTCCGTGGACAAATCCGAAATCAAACGGCGCTTCGCCAAGGCCTATGCGCCGTGGAGCGATGAAGAAACGTCGCGCTTGGGCGATCGGTATAGGGCGGGCGCGTCCGTCGCAACACTCGTTCAAGAATTCGAACGAAGCCGCGGCGCCGTTGTACGGCGCCTGGAACGGCTTGGATTGATCGAACCGCGCTAACGCACGTAGCTGCCGCCGTTCACGTCGATCGTCGCGCCGTTGGCATAGTCGCCGGCCCGGCTCGCGAAGAAAGCGACGATCGAGGCGACTTCTTCCGCCGAGCCGACCCGGCGCGCTGGGATTTCGTTCTCGATCTCGGCGCGCCGGTTCTCGAGTTCTTCGGAAGCCATGTCGGTTTCGATGAAGCCCGGCGCGACGGCAATGGCTACGATGCCATGCGGAGCGCACGATCGGGCCAGCGATTTCGTGAGATTCACGAGCGCAGCTTTGCTGGCGCCGTAGTCGGCGAATTCGAGCTCGCCCCGGTGAGCCGAACGCGACGCGACGTTGATAATCTTGCCGTGGCCTTGTTCGCGCATGTGTTGCAGCGCTAGCCACGTCAGATTCGCCGTTCCGAAAAGGTTGATAGAGAACGTGCGCTGCCAACCGCGCTGCCACGATTCATAGTCGGTTCCGAAAAAAGGATTGTGTTCGAAAACGGCGCCGTTGTTGATCAACACGTCCAAGCCGCGGAATCGCTCGACGCACGCATCCACGACCGCCGGCAACAAAGCGTAGTTCGCTAGGTCGCAAGCCATGGTTTCGACCCGGTCCCCTAACTCGTCGCGCAGCGCGAGTGCGTCATCCTCGCGCGACGCGTAAGTAAACATGACTCGCGCGCCTTGTGCGTGAAGCGCGCGAACCGTGGCAGATCCGATACCTCGCGATCCACCGGTCAGCAGTACGACTTGGTCCTTCATCCTTGCTCCTATCCTTCGCTGACACTACACAAGCACGGACCGGTGTGCAAGATTTAAAACTATTGTTTTACAGCTTAGCTAGCCGGCGGGCACCTGCCGTTCATCAAGGACCCACGGCGTATGGCCAATAAGTGGGGCTGCGATGACCGTTTCCCACGATCCCGCCCGGCTGCGAGCCCATCACGACCACGTCGTAGCCTTTTACGGCGCGGGCTCGGGTGAGCTCGCCGAAAATGTCGGCCGTTTCATCACTGAGGGATTGCGTACCGGCGAAGCTGCCGTCGTCATTGCGACGCCGGCGCATCGCGATGCATTTTACCGTGAGATCACCGACGCCGGGCTCGATTTGCAGCTCTCCATCAAAGAGCAGCGCATTCGATTCCTCGACGTACACGAAACCCTCGCGCGTCTCACGATCGATAACTATCCCGACGACGCGAAGTTTTTCGCGGTAATCGGCGGTACGATCGACCGCGCATCCGAAGGCGGCCGGGCGGTGCGGGCGTACGGCGAAATGGTCGGCGAGCTGTGGCAGGAGCAGAAGTACGCCGCTTCAGCGAAGCTCGAAATGCTCTGGAGCGAATTGCAGCTCTCCAAGCCGTTTAAACTTTTCTGCGGTTATCCGATAGACGTTTTCGGCGGCGACTTCAGCATGTCGCAGATCGATCCGGTATTACGCACGCACCAAACATTGGTCTCCGGCGAGCGCAAGCAACGGCTTGCGCAAGCGCTGAACCGCGCGATGGATGAAGTCTTGGGCGACCGCGCGGACTGGCTCCGTCCGGTGATAAAAGCCAATCATCCCGCCGATTGGGGAACCATGCCGCCCGCAGAGTCGCTGATTCTATGGCTGCGAAACTATCTGCCCGGACACGCGACAGAGATCCTCAAACGCGCGAAAGCGCACTACGGCGCAGAAACGTAACCGGTCGTAGCCACGATGCATGATGCGGCGTCTACGTTTTTCGCCCCATGGGCGAATTTTTACGTAATCGCCGGCTCGTCGTCGGCAGCGCTTACCGGACTCGTTTTTGTCGTCGTAACGCTCGTCTCTTCGATGAACGCTCGTCCATCTCGCGAGGGACTCGCTACATTTACCACACCCACGATCGTTCATTTTTGCGCGGCATTTTTGATCTCCACGATAATGAGCGCGCCGTGGCGCCTGCTAATTCACCCCGGCGTAATCCTCGCGTTCGAAGGCTTAGCGGGCTTCTTCTACGTAGCGGCGTTAGTTCGCCGCACGCGCCTGCAAACCGCATACGATCCGGATATCGAAGACTGGCTATGGTATGCGTTTCTTCCTTTGCTAGCCTACATTTCGCTCGTCGTGTGGAGCGTGCTGCTGCAGAGAGCGCCGGTGCAGACGCTCTTCGGCATCGCTGCAACCGACGTGCTGTTGATCTTCATGGGGATTCACAACGCTTGGGACGTCGTAACGTACCTTGCCTTTCAACAAGAAGAAAACGCCTGACGTCTACGCGAGGATAGCGGCGGCGGCGCGGTAACCGCTTTCCAGCGCTCCGGCGACCGTGCCGGTCTCGTCGCTCGAGGTCGCTTCGCCGGCAAAAAATAGCGTGTCTTTTACGGGAGCGCACAAAGCATTACGCGCGTCTCCGCCGTTGGCGCGCAAGAAACTGTACGCGCCGCATGCAAACGGATCGGCCTGCCAGTCATGGAAATACGCGTTACGAAGTTCGGCGTGCACGTCAAATGACGGGAAAAGCCTTTGGCACGTTTCCAAGGCGGCGTAAATCGGATCGACGTGCCGTTCGAGGAGACGCTGTACCGCGCCGCCACCGGCCCATGCTACGAGGAGCGGCGTGCGTTGCGGCAAGCGCGTCCATAAGGTGCGGAATCCGCAGTCCGGCGCCTGGAAGAATGCAACGTCACGGAACCGTCCGCCGCCGGCTTTTTCCCAGAACGGCGAACGAAATTCGAGAACGACCTTGATGACCGGCCCCATGGCTATGGCGTCGACGGCATTTTGCGTTGTTGCAGGTAAAACCGGATCGAACCGGACGCTGCCGTTACGTAGCACGCCGACCGGCAATGTTACGATAGCCCGTTTGGCACGCACCTCGAAACTTTGACCGTAACGCGTTCCGCGAATTCTAACGTCGTTGGACCGCCACTCCACTTCCCGGACCCACGTTCGCAAGAGCGTCTTCGTATTTACGATGCGGGCGAGATACTGCATCAAGGGCGCGTAACCGTTCATCGGACGAAACTGCGAACCGTTTTGATCGCCGCGCCACTCCTTGGCAATCGCGATCGCACTTGCTTGGCTCGTAATTGCCGCGTCGAAGCCTTCGACGAGCGCGCGCACGGCGTCGCGGTCTTCGACCGACGCTTCTTCTTTCGGGATCGTTTCCAAGAACTCGTCGATCGTCCGGTCCGCTCCGTTCACGTCGACACGCCCGAGAAGGCGTTCCGTAGTTTCCCAAACGTCGGGCGCTTCTTGGACGCGCTCGTCACGCACGACCAGCGACCGCGGCGCTTCATCGATCGCGCTCTCGCCGCTTTCACGCAGCAACGCGAACGTCGATTGCGGCGTCCCGTGAATAAACTCTGCTCCGAGTTCGACCGGCCACGAACCGTCGTGCGAAGCAAGCGTGTACGCGCGCCCCCCGATGCGGTCGCGGCCCTCCAGCACAAGCAGATCGACGCCGCGGTCGTGCAGTTGTCGCGCTGCCGCAAGGCCGGCCGCGCCCGCGCCGATGACGGCGACGTCAGTTTGTAGCGTCATGTAATTACGCTACTTAATAACTACGGCGAAGGCGTTCCTTGTGAGGTGCCGTGGGAGCGGCCCCAAAGGCAGACGCCGCGCGTTTTACGCTAGCGATACATTGGACTACGGCGCTACGATCGAAATACCGCGGCCGGTAAGGCCGTCGCGCAGCGTTTTCGCAAACTCCAGCGCATGCGGATCGTCGCCGTGAAGGCAAATCGTCTGAACCTTTTGGCCTATCAGTCGTAAAGTTTGCTCCAACGCCTCGCCGGCATTCTCGACGAAAGCGCCGGCCGACGTTCGCGGAACGAGCATCCCGCCTCGATCGTACCGCCGGTCCGCGAAGCCTTCGGAGATAGCCCGCATTCCGGCATGCCGCGCCGCTTCGACTAGCGCGCCGCCGGCGAACCCGACAACCGCGAGCGTTTCATCGAACTCGCGAACGGCGGCGACGATCGCCTCCGCCAAGGCGCGATCCCGGGAAGCGGCGTTATATAAAGCTCCGTGCGCCTTCACGTGGCGCATCGTGCCGCCTTCTTCCACCACGACGGCGTGCAGCGCGCGTAGCTGAGCGATTACGTCGGCATAGACGTCTTCGGGCGCGCGGTTCATCGGCGTGCGCCCGAAGTTCTCCCGGTCGGGATACGAGGGATGCGCGCCGATCGCGACGCCGCGGGCAAGGGCTGCCCGAACGGTGTTGCGCATGGTTGTCTCATCGCCGGCGTGCCATCCGCACGCAATATTCGCCGATGTTACGATCTCGAACAACGCCGCGTCGTTCTCGCAGCCTTCACCGACATCCGCATTTAGATCGACCGTCATGAGTTTCACGAATTCATTCGCGTTGCGATGGCCGCTTCCACTGCGCCGACGTACCGGGCGAGAGCCAGCGCCGCTTCTTCAGCCTCTTGCAGCGTCGACCGGACGAACCGGATTCGATCGTCCGGCGCGACGCCGGCAAGCTTCCAGCGATCCGCATGACGCACCACGCCGATGCGAGGATAGCCGCCCGTAGTTTGCGCGTCGTTCAGCAGCACGATGGGCGAGCCGGATGGCGGCACTTGAATGACGCCGGGAAAAACAGCCGCGGATAGCATGTTTTCCGATTCGGCCGCCGTCCGTTGCAAACTGAAGCCTTCGAGCCGGTATCCCATGCGATTGCTTTGCGGTGCCACCTTCCACGGCGTAGTCCAAACCGCGTCTTGCGACGCAGTTGTGAAGTCCCAATATTCGGGGCCGGGCAAAACGCCGATTTCGGTTGCGCCGAACTCCCATTGCGGGGGCTTGACCCGCAACTTCATCCCGCCGGTGCCGGCTGCGGCATTGCCAAGCGGCAAACGATCTCCGCGGCGCAATGCACGGCCTTCCAAACCGCCGAAGCCCGCTTGCAGATCGGTGCTGCGCGAGCCGAGGACGAGCGGCACGTCGATGCCGCCGCCGATCGCGAGAATCGACCGCGTACCGCGAAGGGGCGCGCCTAATTCAAGGGTTTGTCCCGCGTCGGCAGTCGCGCAGCTCCATGGCGCTACCGGCATGCCGTCCAGCGCGGCATTTGCATCGGCGCCGGCGAGCGCAAAGCGCGTCACTTCCGAAAAACAAAATGCGGCATTGCCCATCGTGATCTCGATGGCGGCAGCGTCGCGCTCGTTTCCGGCAAGCAAGTTTGCTACGGCGAAGCCGAGCGAATCCAAGGCGCCGCATGCGGCTACGCCGTCGCTGCGGTGGCGCCGCCGTCCGGCGTCCTGCACCGTCGAAAGCATGCCCGCGCGTATCACTTCTACCGAGCGCGTCACGTGACGCTCACCGCGTGGAAGCGCACGCGATCGCCAGGGGAAAACAAGACCGGCTGCGCGCGGCCAGGATCGAACGGGCGCACTTCGGTGCGCCCGATTATGTGCCAACCGCCCGGAGCACGCACCGGATAGATCGCTGTTTGCAAGCCGGCGACGGCAACTGAGCCGGCCATCACCGCGGATCGCGGTTCCGAACGGCGCGGAAGCTGCAGGCGTTCGTTCAGATCGCCAAGATAGGCGAATCCCGGCTGAAAGCCGAGAAAATAGACTTGGTATTCGCGTTCGCAATGCAATCGCACGGCCTCCGGCTCGGTCATCCCGCATCGCTGCGCGACCTCGGCGAGATCGGGTCCGAAGCCGTCGCCGTACCGAACGGCAATGTCATGCACTTTGCCGGCGACCGGCTCACCGCGATAAATTTTCCATGCGTCCGAAAGCGCCGCTTCCAACGCGCCGCAATTGCTGCCATGTTCGAAGAAGAGCGTGACGTTATTCATGCCGACGACGGCTTCGGTGACGCCGGGCCAGCGCCGCGCATTCGAGGCGACCGCCCAAATCCGCCGCTGCACGTCAATAGACGCAGGCGGTTCATGCGCCAGCACGAGCGCGTTTTCACCGAAACGATAGATCCGTACGGACATAAGGCGTAGTCTGCAATTCCGCCGGAGCGTGCGGATTACTGCATGCAAGCGTTAGCCGATTGAAGCAAGCGGAGAAATTAGGGTATACGTTTTACATGGTGTGGACTTTTCGCTCGCAGAACGCGAGTGAAGCGCTGCGGCATTGCCATAACTTCTTAACGGCGGTGAAGGACGACGCCGCGCTGCCGGTAGACACGTTTGCGTCTTCTCTCATCTATAGCGAACTAGTGACCAACGTCGTTTATCACGCTCCCGGCGCAATCGAAATTTCCGTGGAGTTGCGCGACAATGAAGCGATCCTCACGGTCGCCGACGAGGGTCCGGGGTTCAATCTAGCGCCGGCGCTGCCGCGCGATCCGCTAGCCGACCGCGGCCGCGGCCTCTTCTTGGTTTCAAAATTCGCGAAGGACGTTACCGCGGGCCGGGACGAGCACGGCCATCACTACGTGAAAGCCGTGCTGCCCAAACATACGTAGAGCTAGGGACAAGTGCCGGCACCGGGAGTTACTTTCGCAAGCACCGGCAAATTCGTGCTGGGAAACTTCTGATTCTTTCCGCTCGATTTCACGCAGTCACGCTCGAGAATGTACGCCATGACGTCGGCGTACTCGTCTTGCGAGAGCGATCCCGGCGCGTTTAGCGGCATCTGTTTCGTAACTACGGCGTACATCTGCGATACGTTCAAATTAGCGTGTGCAAATTGCGGTCCGGTCAGAGCCGGCGCCGAAACGCCTTGCAGTTGCGCGCCGTGGCAAGAAGCGCACTGCGTTCCGAACACCTTCTTGCCGGCTGCGACTTGGTCGGAAGTATACGGCACGGTTCCTCCGGCCACCGTCGAAGGCGCGTTGCCGCTTTCCGTCTTGTTGGCTCCGCCCGAAGCGGCCACGTTCACTTTCGGTTGACCGGACGCGTCATTCATAGCGGTTTGCGGGACATTCAAAGCGTACGCAACGACACGAGCACCTTGGGTTGCCGGTAAGTTCGGCGTTTTCTGGTTCCCGGCTTCACCTGCGATTACGACGAGATACTCTTTCCCGTCCGTTCCTTGGTACGCCGAAATCGGCGCAACGATCGACGAGTTCGTATCGTCGTGCCACAAATCTTTACCGGTCTTTGCATCGAGCGCATAAACACGGCCGCTTACGTCGCTCGTGAAGATCAAGCCGTTCGATTGCACGAGTACGCCGCCTTGCGCAGGATAGGGAACCGCGTCCTTCCATGCGACTTTGCCGGTGCCCATGTCGATCGCCGTAATCGTGCCCGTCGCCGGCTGGCGCTTCGGTAACGGGCCCGCCGTGTAAGGCTGCCCGGGAATGTACGGGACCGCTCCGGTGTAGACGACCTTCCAGGTCGCGCATTCGTTCGTGCTCGGAATGTAGAACATGTTGGTTTGCGGGGAGTACGATCCGCCGTTCCACTCCACGCCGCCGCCGTGATTCGGACACGCGTGAACTCCTTGCGGCGTCGGAGGCTGATCCAAGTTGGATTGCGTGCTTACCGTGTCGCGATAAACGACTTGACCGTTCGTGCGATCCAAGACGACGAAATCTCCGGCTTTATCGCCGGTCGCGAGCAATTTCCGGGACGTCCCGCCGACGTTGGCTTCGAAGAGGACCGGCGGCATTGCGGGATCCGCGTCGTGCGTGTCGTTTTGCATGATTTGGTAGTACCACTTCAACTTCGGCTGCGGCCCGGACACGTCGAGCGCCACCACCGAATCCGAGTATAAATTTTTGCCCTTGTGGCCATACAACGTCAAATTCGGTTCGGGATTTCCCGGCGCCGCATACACGGTGTCGTCATCCTGGCCGATGGAGAGGCCCGACCACACCGCTGCTCCGCCATGTTTCCACGAATCGCCCGGCCACGTTTCATGCCCGGGTTCGCCGGGTTGAGCGACGGTGTGCCAATCCCAAATGCGGTTTCCCGTATTGGCGTCGAAGGCGCTTACCAAACCGCTTCCACCCAAGTCGCCGCCGGACGTGCCGACGATGACTTTGTCTTTGTAGAGGTATGAGGCCGTCGAATACCAGGTGTTCGACGTATCGTGACAGGCCGGTACGTTGAATCGCTGCGTTCCCGTAGCCGCGTCGACGGCGACGAGCCGGCAATCTTGCGTTGCGATGTAGATGTTTCCGTTGTCCAGGCCGACGCCGCGGTTTACTGCGTATTGCAATTCGAAGGACGGATTGTAGCCGAACGCCCACTTCAGTTTTCCCGTCGTGCCGTCGAGCGCGAGAACGTTGTCGTGCGCCGTCGAAAGGTACACCACCCCGTCCCAAACGATCGGCGACGCTTCTTCTTCGCCGTCGTCCGCGACCGCCGTCACCCATGCTTTTTTCAATTGGCCGACGTTCGACGGCGTAATCTGAGTGAGACCCGTCAAACGGTTGCCGCCATACGTTTTTCCAGGGATCGGCCAATCGTTATTGTCGCTTTGCGAGTTCAGCAGCATCGTGGCGTCCGGAAAATTTGCCGGAGCGGCGGAGACGCCCGGCGATTGCGACTCGAGCGGCGAGGCGGATTCCGCCGGCGATGCCGATTCCCCCGGCGAAACGCCGGCCGAAACCGTCGCGCCCGGAGACGCGGAGCTCTCCGACGTCGAGGTCTGATTTCCGGTGCATGCGGCAAGCAATGAAACGGCGAGCAGTGTAGCAGGGAAAGTGCGCACGAACGTTAGCCTCTCTGGAATGAAAACGTTTTACTCCGGCGTTTTCCCCGTTAGAAGCGGCGGCACACGGTTACCGGGCGGGAATCGCGTGGAGCGCGACGATGAGCAGCCAGAGCACGCACGCCGACGACATGCCGAATAGCATCCCGCCGAGTACATCGACGGGATAATGCGCTCCGAGCGCGAGCCGCGACCAAACCACCCCCGCGCCCCAAACGGCAATTGCAGCAGCAAGCGGCTCCGCAACCGCCTTCGGCACCGGCAGCAACAGAACGAGTATCGCCCACGAGCCGTAGAAAAGTACGGCGGTGGTTGCATGACCGCTCGGATAGGAGAATCCAAGTTCCTCGTGCACGAGCCAGTAATCCGGTCGAGCGCGGCGATACCATCGCTTCAGCAGCTCTGCGCCGGCTTGCGACAGCAATTGCGCGAGAAAAATGGCAAGCGCAGCCCGCCATCCCGCGCGCACCCAAACCGTCAGAATGAACGCCGCCACGGCAATGCAGAAAAGCGGCACGGCGCGACCGCTAAGCGTGAAGATCGCCGCGAGTGGAGCGCCCAATCCGCGCAACGCCGCGGCCTCCGCATCGATCCGCCAGAGCGACGCCGAGCGCGTCACGAAGTATCCCAAGGCCAGCGTCGCGCCGAAACAGAGTACGGCCGCTACGGCCAGCACCGTTTCGAACGTCATGCCGAGAGGCCGGCCACCGAGGGAACCAGGACGCGCAGTGCTTTGGGCGCGACGCCCACCCGTATGGGCGTTTTGCCGCGCAGCGATCCGTCCACGGCTACCGCCACGCGCGGCTGCGTCTTGATCTTTATCGTATCGGAAGTCGACCAAAGATGGGCGTCGGATAAACTTCGTTGCGAGCCGCGCAGCAAGGCGAAGTAAGTCTGCATGAGATCGATGTTGCTCTTGGTATCGCGCACGAAAACCGTAATCCGGCCGTCGACGAGCGAAGCATCTTTAGCCAGCGGCTGATGGCCGAAATCGCGGCCGTTCGCTACGATGGCCTGATGCGTCTCGACGCTGACCCGGTGCTTTTTCCATTTGAACGTCACGCGAAAAGGCGAATGCGTTAGGATCGGAACGATGCCCGCAACGCCGTAGGCCAGCGCTCCCAGCGCGCGCTTCAATCCGCGGGGCGTTTCGCCCGCCACCTGCGACGGAAACCCGATGGTGAGGAAGTTCGCGAAGTACTCGCCGTCGATCGTGCCGAGATCTACGCAGGCCTCTTCTCCGTAGGCAATGGCGTCGGCGGCTGCTTCGAAAGAATTTGCGATGCCCAAACTCAACGCAAAGCTGTTTCCCGTGCCGGCCGGCACAACGCCCAGCACGCAATTCTTCTTTGCGAAGAGCGGGACGGAACGCGTCAAGGTTCCGTCGCCTCCGCAGACGACGATCAGCCGTGCGCCTTGCTTCATCTCGCGCTTCACGCGTTTTATCAACGCCTTGGCGTTGGGTTCGAGGTACGTGCCGGCGACCTCGACTCCGCGCTCGAGCAGCAGCCGGGGGACGGTTTCGATCGCGGAGGGTCCGGAGTGGGAATGCTCCGATGAAACAACGACCGCCTGACGTCTTGTCATGCGGCCGTTATACCCAAGCTTGGCTTCTCTGTTAGTTGCGAACGAATTTCATTCGCTCGCGCATTTCGATCGTTGGAACTTTGATCTCGCGAGCTAGTTTCGCCCATCCGAGAAGCTTGATGATCCACCAAACGGGATCGAATTCGAACCAGCGGAGCCCATGGCGCGCTGAAAATTGAAACGCGTGATGGTTGTTGTGCCAGCCTTCGCCCCACGAAACAATCGCCACCCACCAGTTGTTACGCGAGAGATCGTTCGTCTTGAACGAACGGTACCCGAACATGTGCGAGGCCGAATTCACGAACCACGTCGAGTGGTACATCAGCACGAGGCGCACGAAAATGCCCCATACGACCGCCGGCCAGCCGGCGAAAAAGTACAGCGCAACGCCGAGCGCGATCTGCAGCGGCACATCGAAACGATCGAGGAACCGATAGAACGGATCGGCCGAGAGGTCGCGAGCCAATCGAACGCGCGCTTCGGCCGACGGAACGTTTTCGTTATTTTTGAAGAGCCAAGCGCAGTGCGACCACAGAAATCCGCGATCGGCGCCATGGGGATCGCCCTCCGCATCGGTCGATGCGTGATGCTGGCGGTGCGTTGCGACCCACGTGATGGGACCGCCTTGCAGGGCCAGCGTGCCGAGGAACGTCGTGACGTACTCCAGCGGCTTGACCATGCGGAGTCCCCGGTGCGTGAGCGCGCGATGGAAGCACAGAGAAATGCCGATCGCCGACGTAAGAACGCAAAGTACGATCATGGCGAGGACGGCTTTCCAGCTAAAGAAAGCGGGGAAGAGCGCGAGTAACGCGCCGAGATGGATGACGATGATCCCGATGGACGTGCCCCAGTTGATCGTCGAAAAGAAAGACCGCGTCTTGGCGGCCAGGCGGTTCAGCATGCGCGTGGAGTTCTCGAAGGGCCCCATCCGCCCCCTGGGAAGCAAGCTTAAGACTTTACCATTGGACAACGGGCTCGCTCTCGTGCGATACTATCCCGATACCTCCGCGCGATCTTTCGAATTTGCGATCGAATTGCGCACACTCGAAAGACGAACGATATTTCCACCTTCAATCAGCTCGGCTTGATGCCTGAGCTCCTTCGTGCGCTTGAAGATCTGCGCTTCAGCGAGCCCACCCCGATCCAAGAACAAGCAATACCGCCGGCCCTTCAAGGCCGCGACGTCCTCGCAAGCGCCCAGACGGGCAGCGGAAAGTCGGCCGCCTTCGGGTTGCCGATCATCCAGTCGCTTGCCGCGCAAACACGCGGGACGACCCGCGCGCTGATTCTGGCGCCCACCCGCGAGCTTGCGGAGCAGATCTCGAAACATCTGCAAGCGCTGGCTAAACACACCGGCGTGGAAGTTGCCGCGGTCTACGGAGGCGTCGGCTTCAACGGGCAGGTCTCTGCATTCAAACGCGGATGCGACATCATTGTGGCCACGCCGGGACGCTTACAAGATCACCTCAAGCGCGGAACTGCGCGCCTCGGACACGTATCGACCGTAGTACTGGACGAAGCGGATCGAATGCTCGACATGGGCTTTCTTCCTGCCGTGCGCGCGATTCTGCACAAGCTTCCCGAGGAACGCCAAACGCTGTTCTTCTCCGCGACGCTTCCGCCGGCAATCAGCGGGCTCGTCCGCGAGATGCTGAACGATCCGGTGCGCGTCGAGCTTGCGGCCTCGAATCCGCCCGTCGAAACGCTAACCCAGACCCTGTACGCGGTACCGACGGAAAAGAAAACCGAGCTGTTCCTCGAGTTGTTGAAAGACAACAACATCTATACGGCCATCGCGTTTACGCGAACGAAAGCGCGCGCAAACCGGCTTGCCGCGGCGTTGGCAAAACAGAAAGTGCCGACGGAGCTCCTGCACGGCGATCGCACGCAATCGCAACGAACGAGAGCGCTCGAGAATTTGCGCAAGGGCAAGTGCCGCGTGCTCGTAGCAACCGACATCGCCGCTCGCGGCATCGACATCGCGCAACTCGGTCACGTATTCAACTATGACGTGCCGATGGCAGCCGAAGATTACGTCCACCGCATCGGCCGGACGGCGCGTGCCAAGGCTCTGGGCGATGCCATTACCTTCGTTTCATCCGATGAAGAACCGATGATTCGCCGCATCGAATACATTATAGGCAAACGCTTGGAGCGCTCGGTGAACCCGCTGTCGCCCGAGGCCAGCATCGAAGCACCCAAGCCCCGCGTCGTCTATCGCGCGCGGCGGCGCCGCTAGGCGCAAAACCCTACGACAGCGCGCGCTCGATCGTCGACCAAACCATCGCGCGCGGCACGAACACCGGCGCCTCATCGATCGTCAAGGTGAGGCGCTGAGCCGGCTCGTCGTACTCGTACGTTCCGGAGAATCCGCTCTTCGAAATTTGTCCCCGATCGCCGTCGGGCAGCGTTACGAACGCCGCAAGCGATGAACGCAAGCGATCGACTTTTGCGCGGTCGACGCCTTCGAAGGTTTTGGTTTCTGCTGCCATTGCTGCTTTCTATTCGGAATCGGGTGAGAAGCGTTTTAGCGCCGTCGTAGACGGCACGACGTAATAGGCCCCGGTGAGCGGCGTCGTGTACCGTGTCAGTTCGTCACGAATGCCGCCTTCCGTGCCCGCCATGCGCTCGAGCATCCGCGTGAGCCGCGATTGCTCGGCGCTGAAGCCCACGAAAATCGTTCCGTAATCGGAAACGTTTCCATACGGAGCGTTGCGGCGAAAAATCGGACGTTCTTCGCCGTCGACTACGTCTTTCGCGCGCGCTACGTGCGAGGTCTGCGGCATGTCCTCTTCATTCAATTCGATGCTGTCGCGCTTGGTGCGGCCCATCGCTTTCTCTTGCTCGCCGGTCGAGAGGGAAAGCCACGCATGTTCGTGCCGCCACTTTTGAAAAAGCAGGATGCTTGCGCCTTCGCCCCGCTTTCCTTCGGCGACGATGGCCGCTTCGGGAGCTTCGAGCAAGTTCGGATTTTCCGTTCCATCCTGAAATCCGGTGAGATCGCGGCTGTGCCGGTAGGGCCATCCGTCAACCTCACGTTCGAGCGTTGCGACTCCGCGCAGCGCGCGCACGGCCGCATGGGCGCTCTCCCAAACGATGTCATACGATGCTCCGGCAAACCATAGCCACAGGTCAGCCTGGGTTGCAGGCATCACGAATCCATCGACGCCCTCGATCGAAACCTCGAAGCTGCGCGCATCTTCCGGCGTATCTTCCGGCGCGATTTCTCGAAACAGTTCCGGGCGAAAACCGACGACGAAATTCACGCCGCCTACGGTCGTACGCGGCTCGTGAATCGCCGCGACAGACGTGGCCAGATCTTCCGGCGTTTTGCCGCCGTCCAACGAGAACTCGAGAAAAATCTGCGACGAGTCGCCCAGCGCAAAAATGCCCGATTGAGGTGGATTCATGCACGCACGGATACTCAATGGTGAAGCGTGGCTCCTACGAGGGAACTTTCACTCCACGATGGCATTTGAAACGGCCCGCAAGATTGCGCGAACGGCCTTCCGCCTGGAACGGCGGAAGATGGAGACGCTCTTCATATTGCGATGTTCGCTCGGCGTTGCCATCGCGCTCGTAAGCGGCTTCCTTACGGGCCATCCGCTCGATGCGGTGGCAGCGGCCGTCGGCGCAATGAGCACCGGTTTCGCTTCACTGCAGGGCGTCTATCGCACGCGCGCGGCCACGATGCTCGGCATGGCGTTTGCGATGGCCGTTTCGGCGATCGCCGGCGCGCTTACGGAAGGCGCGCCGGTTTTAACCGTTGCGGCATTAGCGATCTGGGGTGTTGCCTACGGCCTCTTCGCGTCGCTTGGCGCAGCGGCAGCGGGCATTTGCGTAAATGCGACGATCGCATTGATCGTCTTCAGCAGTTTTCCGATGACGCCGCCGCAGATCGCGGAGACCGGCGCGTCGGTGCTTGCGGGCGGCGTTCTGCAAACGATTCTCCTGGTCGTCCTGTGGCCGGTGCAACGGTATCCCGAAGAACGGCGGGCTCTTGCGGCCGCGTACCGGACGCTTGCCGATTACGCTCGTGGCCTCGGCGCCGACGCGGCCGTCTTCCCTGCGAGCACGGTGTTGCAATCGGTACGCGCGACGCTCGCAGACCCCCGTCCGTTTGGACGCCGGGCCGCCATCGCCGCATTCCAAGCGCTCCTAAACGAAGCCGAACGCCTGCGCGGCACTCTTACGCGCATTGCCGCCGAAGATGCAAGCGCGTTCGCGCCGGTGCGGCAACGCACCGTCGCGATCCTCGAAGAAATCGCGCTCGCGCTCGATGAAGCGCGGGCGCCGGATCTTCGCGAGCCGGATTGGCTCGACCCAAACAGCGACGATCCGCTCTTGAAAAAACTCTTCCGTCAATTAAAAACCGCCTGGCGTTATGCCGGCGCGCCGATTCGCGGCATCGCGTTGTATCCGCCGAACGGCAAAGCGATTTTTGCCGTGCTGCCGGCAGTCGACGACGCACTGACGCGGGTACGCGCGAATCTCTCGATTCATACGCCATTTGGAAGGCACGCCGTGCGGCTCGGCGTCGTGCTGGCCATTGCTGGGATCTTGGCGCAACTTCTTCCGCAGCAACGCGGCTACTGGATTCCCCTGACCGCGGTGCTCGTTTTACGTCCCGACTTTACAAGCACGCTATCACGCGGATTCGCTCGAATCGGCGGAACGCTCGTAGGCGTTCTAGCGTCGACGGCGCTCGTGCAGATCGTGCCGGACACGCAACATGCATCGTTGGCTCTCGCCATTATTTTCGCTACGCTGGGATACGCGGTCTTCCAAATAAACTACGCCGTTTATACGTTTTGCGTAACGGCGTACGTCGTGTTTCTCATTTCGCTCACGGGTGCGCCGGAAAAGAGCGCAATCTTGAACCGCCTCGTCGAAACGTCCGCAGGCGGGACGCTCGCGATGCTTTCGTATTTGGTATGGCCGACGTGGGAAGCGCCGCACACGCGGGAGCGCTTGACGCGGCTGCTGGATATCGATCGCGTCTATGCGCAAGCGTTGTTCGACGGGCTGGCAAATCCGGCGCAGCGAAACGTCGCGGCGCTGAACGCCCTGCGCAACAACGTCTGGACGGCGCGCAACGCAGCGGAAGAGTCACTCGAACGCATGCTCGCCGAACCCGCGTCGACGCACGAGCTCGATGCTTCGCTGGCGCTGGCGATTGCAGCCGTAGCGCGAAGGCTTGGCCTTGCCAATATTGCGCTCGGCAGCTTCTACACCGATGCGTCCACGCCGGCTCTCGACTTACACGAACTTTGGGTGCCCATCGAAAACGCGTTGCGCGAGCTGACCGCGGATCTTTCGCAGGGTCGAACGCCGGAAGAAATAGTGCGTAAGGACCTCGACAGATTGGATTCCGCGATCGATCCGCTCGGAGACTACTTCAACCGTAGCCAAAAGGCCTAAAAGTCACGTGTGTTCTTCGTTTTCGCCAAGGGGTAAGATGGTTGCACTGTGAGCATCGATACGGAGCTGGACAAAGCTAGTTCGCTCATCCAAAACGCGGAGCAGCTCTTCACGCAATTCCCGAGCGGCAGCGTCGAACGCGTAGCCTGGGAGAATTTGAAATCCCATGTGAACGCTTGGCGCGCTCAGCAATGGATCGTCGACCCGAACCGGCGGATGGTCCGGATCCACGAACTGCGCAAGCAGCTGGACGACGTGAAGGCCCTGCTAACCGAGGCGGGACTCCTCGGCAACTAGCGAATAGTCGCGGGCAATTCCCTCTCCCCGCGAAGGCCATCCGTGACGCAATACGTTTACACGATGCATCGCGTCGGCAAAGTCGTGCCGCCGAAGCGTCAGATCCTCAAAGATATCTCGCTCAGCTTCTTCCCGGGCGCGAAGATCGGCATCCTCGGCCTCAACGGATCGCGGGAAGTCTTCGTTGCTGCGCATCATGGCCGGCGTCGACACGGAGTTCGACGGCGAGGCGAAACCGATGCCGAACCTTACGATCGGCTATCCTCGAACAAGAGCCGAAGCTCGATCCCGAAAAAACCGTGCGCGAAACGGTCGAGGAGGGTCTCGGCGAGTTGATCGACGCGCGCAAGCGCTCGACGAAATCTACGCCGCGTACGGCGATCCCGACGCCGACTTCGACAAGCTCGCCGAAGAGCAGGCGAAGCTCGAAGCCATCATCGCCGCCGCCGGCGACGATCTCGATCAGCAGCTCGAAATTGCCGCCGACGCGTTGCGTTTGCCGCCGTGGGATGCGAAGATCGGTCCGCTTTCCGGCGGCGAGAAGCGCCGCGTCGCGCTGTGCCGTTTGTTGCTGTCGAAGCCCGACATGCTGCTGCTGGACGAGCCGACGAACCATCTCGACGCGGAAAGCGTCGAGTGGCTCGAACAATTTCTGCAGCGCTTTCCGGGCACCGTCGTCGCCGTGACGCACGACCGCTACTTCCTCGACAACGCCGCCGAGTGGATTCTCGAACTCGATCGCGGCCGCGGCATTCCGTGGAAGGGCAACTACAGTTCGTGGCTCGATCAGAAACAGGAGCGTCTCGCGACAGGAAGAAGCCGCGGAATCCGCGCGGCAAAAAGCGCTCAAGACGCGAACTCGAGTGGGTGCGCCAAGGCACGAAAGGCCGGCAAAGTCGAAGAGCAAGAGCCGCATCGCGCGCTTCGAAGAACTTTCGAGTTACGAGTATCAACGCCGCAACGAAACGCAAGAAATCTTCATTCCGGTCGCCGAGCGTCTCGGCGATCACGTGATCGATTTCAAGCACGTGCGCAAAGCGTACGGCGACACGCTTGTTGATGGACGACGTGAGTTTCTCGATCCCCGCCGGGCGCGATCGTCGGCATCATCGGACCGAACGGCGCCGGCAAATCGACGCTGTTCCGCATGATCGCCGGCAAAGAAAAACCCGACTCCGGTGAGATCGCGATCGGCCCGACGGTGAAGCTGGCGCTCGTCGATCAGAGCCGCGAAGATCGCTCGACAACAGCAAGACCGTTTTCGAAGACGTCAGCGGCGGTCTCGATATCTTGCAAGTCGGCCGTTTCGAAATGCCGTCGCGCGCATATCTTGGGACGCTTCAACTTCAAAGGCGGCGATCAGCAGAAGACCGTCGGCACGCTCTCGGGCGGCGAACGCGGACGCCTGCATCTCGCGAAGACGCTGCTGACCGGCGCGAACGTGCTGCTGCTCGACGAACCGTCGAACGATCTCGACGTCGAAACGCTGCGCGCGCTCGAAGATGCCCTCGCAGAGTTCGCCGGAACGGTGCTCGTGATCAGTCACGACCGCTGGTTCCTCGACCGCATCGCGACGCACATCTCGCGTTCGAAGGCGACAGCCGCGTCTATTTCTTCGAAGGCAACTATCAAGAGTACGAAGCCGACAAAATCAAACGTCTCGGCGAAGAAGCCGCGCGACCGAAACGCATTCGCTACCGGCCGCTTACGCTGTCATAAGCGTGTAGAGCCACCATCGCGGCTCGTTCCGTCGGGCGCCCCGGTCGAAATAAACGACCGCGCGGCGCCCGCCGTCTATCTCCACCTCGTACCAGTGGCGCTTTAGGTACGTGTCGCCCCGGTCATCTTTCGTCGAGCGCCACGAACGCACCAGGCTCTGTACGACGAGTTCTTCGCCGTTGAAATGGAACGCGGCGGGCAATACGGGCTCGCCGTGCGCACCGTCGGCGCTTCCGGCAAACCCGCCTTTCGGCTCGATCGGCTTCGAAACGAATTGAAGCGGCACGCCTCCGGCTTTCTGCGGCGTCGTTGAACGCTCCGGCCCAGCGGACAGGGCCCGGCCGGCCCAATGCTCTGCGGCAAAACAAGAGACCGAACGGGAGTTAGCATGGGGACCATAGGCTTAGCGGCCCTACCCCACCCTGCCCGTGCGGGGCGGCGCTCGCTTCGCTATTCTTAATGCATGGACTCGGAGCCGCCACAAGAGGCCCTTTGGCGGCGGCGAGGCAGGGATGCTTCATGACAGCAAGTGCGTACGTAAGCGATTTCTTACGTACGCATTTGTTTTCTTGTGGCGAACGAGCGCGCAATGGAAAGTGCAATCGGGATCGACTTGGGCGGGACCAAAATCGAAGTGATCGCCATGGACGCGGCTCGCGTCACGTTATTGCGGCGGCGCGTGCCGACCCCGCGCGGAGATTACGCGGCAACCGTCGCAACGATCGCCCGCCTGATACGCGACGCCGAACGGGACATCGGCGCCGGCTCTACCGTAGGGATCGGAACGCCGGGATCGATTTCGCTCGAGACGCATCGCATAAAGAACGCCAACAGCACCGTTCTCATCGGAAAGGCTTTGCAACACGACATCGAGCAGCAGATTGGGCGCGCCGTGCTCATGACGAACGACGCCAACTGCTTCATCCTTTCCGAAGCGGTCGACGGATCGGCTGCGGACTCAGACGTCGCGTTCGGCGTAATCCTCGGTACGGGCGTTGGCGGAGGCATCAGCGTCCACAAACACATTCTCAACGGCCGCAACGGCATAGCCGGCGAATGGGGACACAACCCGCTGCCGTGGCCGAATGCCGATGAACTTCCCGGGCCGCTGTGCTATTGTGGCAAATACGGCTGCATCGAAACGTGGCTTTCCGGACCGGCGCTAGATCGAGAACGCGCAAAGCACGGCGACGGCGCCGAAGTAATGACGGCGTACGTCAATCGTTTCGCGCGCAGTCTCGCTACCGTGATCGATATTCTCGATCCCGACTCAATCGTGCTCGGAGGCGGCGTCTCAAATATCGACGTGCTTTACGAACGGTTGCCGGCCGAACTGGCGCGGTACGTATTCTCGGACTCCGTGCGAACGAGCATCCGGCGCGCGACTCACGGCGATTCCAGCGGCGTGCGTGGTGCGGCAATGCTTTGGGAAAGGCGATATCCATGAGAGCTGTCATCGTCGAACATTTGGGCGAAGTGGGCTCGCTTCGCGAAGTGCCGGTGCCGGAGCCGAAAAACGGCGAAGTGCTCGTTCGCATTACCGCCGCCGGCGTGAATCCCGTCGATTGGAAGACTCGCGATAGAGGCGATCACCCGATGCCCTTCGTGCTCGGGCAAGATTTTGCGGGCATCGTCGTGAGCGCGGGCCCGAATGCGCATAAGTACGACATCGACGAACGCGTCTTCGGGATCGCGCGCGCTCACGGGAGTTACGCTGAATACACCATCGTGCCCGAAGACGACGATCAGTCGCCGATCTGCAAAATTCCCGATGACGTCGGTGACGCCGATGCAGCGGCCCTCCCGACTGCGGGATTGACTGCGCTCGCATCGCTAGAAGCGCTTGGCGTAAAGCAAGGAACGCGATTGGCAATTCTTGGCGTGACCGGCGGCGTTGGTCAATTCGCCGCGCAAATGGCGCGCGCTCGCGGCGCTTCCGTTACCGGCACCGGAAGTTCGAGTCACGAAGCCGTTGGGCGCGATTTAGGCGTCGACCGGTACATCGCATACGACAAAGGCGACGTTTTTGATGCGCTTGCCAACGAAGAGCCTTTTGACGCCGTTCTCGATTTGGTCGACGGCGCAGAGACGACTGCGCGCGTGAAGCCTGCGGTGAAGGACGGCGGAGCCATCGTTTCCACGATCGGCGCGCTTTCCGCTGACGACTGGAGCGATCGCAACATTCGCGCCCAGAACTTGGTGATGTTCAAAACGCCGCAGTCGTCGCATGCGGGATTGCGGGAGCTTGCACGCTTGGTTGAGGACGGTACGCTCCGCGTAAATATCTCCGCGGAACGGGACTTACGCGATGCCGCGCAAGCGCTCGAACAAAGCAAGGCCGGCGGAATCGACGGCAAACTCGTGTTGACGGTCGAGACCGGCACGATCTAATCTCTGCCGCGCGCTTTTAGCAATTCGTAGCCTGCGGCGCTAAGGCGGTTCTCCCTTAGCGCCGTTAACTATTATGTGACGGGCGAGCTAATGCGCCGGCGCAATTTTTCATTGCTCTGGAGCGGCCAATCGATTTCTCAACTTGGTGGGCAACTAAGCATATTTGCCTTGCCGACTATTGCCATTCTGGTGCTCCACGCGAATGCGGCACAGGTCGGTGCTCTTCAAAGCCTCGAGTTTTCGGTTGTCGCAATATTGGCAATCTTCGTCGGCGTAATCGTCGACCGGTTCAAGCGCCGGCCCTTGATGCTTGGCGCCAACTTGATTCGCATCCTTAGCATCGGCTCGCTTCCATTGGCCTTCGCGCTGCACCGTCTTTCCTTGACGCAGTTCTTCATCTGCGCGGCAATCACGGCGTCGGCAAACGTCGTTTTCGACACTGCGTTCGGCGCGTTCGTCCCTTCGCTGCTCGGGCGTGAAGAATTCGGGAAGGGCAACGCCAAGATGACGATGACTGCGTCGGCTGCGGAGGCCATCGGCAACAGCAGCTCCGGCATCATCGTGCAGTTCGTCGGCGCGCCCCTTGCTCTTATCCTCAATTGTTTGACCTATGTCGTGTCGTCGTTCTCGCTGGCCAGACTGCGCGTCGAAGAACGCGTGGAAGTACAGCCGCAAAGCGAGAACGCGCTCAAGCGTTTCTCTTCGGAATTCTGGGATGGCCTAGCGCTCGTATGGAACGCGCGGCAACTTCGCGCGATCGCGCTCACCAGCTCGACCGCTTATTTTAGCGGTTCGATGGTCATGGCCGTCTTTGCGATCTACGCGTACCGGGTGTTGCACATGTCGCCGTTGACGTTCGGCTTGCTGATGGGCTTCGGAAACCTCGGCTTGCTGGGCGGATTGATTGCGAAACCGGTCGCGTCGCGTCTCGGGCCCCGCACGACGCTAGCCGCGGCTACAGCGCTCTCAGGCGTAGCGAAGCTCCTTTTCCTCATCGCACCGTTTCCGTTTTTATCTATTCTCGCCGGACGGCTGCTGCTCTCACTGACGGGTCCCATCTACAACATCATCGATCAAGAGATCCGCGTGCTGACGGTCGACGACAACATGATGGGACGAATGAATGCGACGATGCGCACGTTGATTTGGGGTGCGCTTCCGCTTGGAGCCATGACGGGCGGCGCCTTCGCGCAGATCGCCGGCATCCACGCGACCATGCTGGTAGGCGGCCTTATCGGCGTCGTTTCGTCCGGGTGGCTGCTGGTTTGCCCGCCCATCCACGCGTATGCTCGAATCCCCTCGCGTCTGGGTAAATCGCACGCATGGCGCAAGAACCCGCGTCGTCATTTGGCGGCAATCCGATCTTTGACGGCATCGTACGTGCGACCCAAGATCAACCATCGGTCGAAAGCTTCACGCAAAACGTTCAGCCGGCAGTCAAACGAGCGTTTGACGGTAACCGCCAGATAAAGAACTTTCTGCACGGGACGTGGGTGGGGCACCCGTTGCATCCCGTGCTGACGGACGTACCTATCGGGGCATGGACGATGGCGGCAATTTTCGACGCTATCACGCTCGCGCGCCGCGACGACAGTTTCACACGCGCCGCAGATCTCTCGGTAAGCGTCGGCATTCTTGGAGCGCTCGCTGCCGCCGCTTCGGGGCTCGCGGATTGGAGCGACACCTACGGACGCCCGGCGCGCGTCGGGGTCGTGCATGCGGCCACGAACACGCTGGCGCTCAGCGCGTACGTCGTTTCGCATTTCTTGCGAAAGCGGTCGCGACCGCAAGCCATTCTTGCTTCTTTTGCCGGATACGGCATCGCCATGTTGGGTGCGGGCCTCGGCGGCCACTTGGTTTTCGGTGAGACGCAAGGCGTGAATCACGCGACCGCCGAGGATTTGCCGCTCGACTTCGTGCGGCTCTTGCCGTTAGCGGAATTGATCGAAGACAAGCCGCACCGCGCTAGCCTCAACGGGCGCAACATCGTGCTTGTCCGGCGCGGCGGGCACGTTTATGCGTTACTCGATTCGTGCGCGCATCTTGGCGGCCCGCTTTCGCAAGGCACCCTCGAAGACTGCAGCATCCGCTGTCCGTGGCACGGCTCCCGGTTTTCGCTGGAGAACGGCCGCGTGCTCGACGGGCCGGCCACGCTTGCGCAGCCGACCCTCGAAACACGCGTGGTCGAAGGCTACGTGGAAGTTCGCGCGTTTGCTTCGGAGGCGCCATAGTCGAGCAGTTTGCGCGCGTCGGGTTCTATCGCACGCAACTGCGAGTCGTAGCGATCGATTAGCTGTTGCTGTATTTGCGTCGGCGCGCCGTACGACATCGCGATGATGTGACGCAAATAGGCGATTTGATCGATGACTTGCGCCGGATACTTATATCCGGCGTTTTCGCTTCCGTCGCCGTTTCGCAAGCGGTTTGCGAGCGCATCCAGCGGCGCCGTGTGATGCTTCCTCTCTCGTTTCCGAATGTCGGCCAGCCACCGTTCGCCGCGTTCTTGCATTTCGGCCAAACGCTCTAATGCATTGTACTGGGCTTGCAGATCGCCGGTAGCCACGGTTACGGACGGGTCGAGCCGCACGTTGAGGGGCACGGATAGCGTTTCGCCGCGCGCCGTTAAACGAACGGTATAGGCGCCGGGCAGCGCCTCGGGGCCTTCGACGTCGAGCGGGTAGAACACGTAGTATGGGCGCGGATCTTGCGCCGCGTGCTCGCCGCCGGGCGGGTCGGTTTGCAAATCCCAAACAACGCGATTCACGCCGTCTTTCGCCGTTCCGGTCAAATGCCGAACGACTTTCCCAGCGGCGTCGAGCACTTCGAGCGTGACGGTTTCGCCCTTCTTCTTTTTCGCATTTTTCGCGTCGTGCGGTTTAGGATGCGGAGCGAGATAGTAGGAAAGAATTGCGCCGTACGGTTTGTTGTCGGCGATGAACTCGTTTTGTCCATAGTCGTGCGTCGGGCGCGCCTGGTACTTCCACGCATCACGCGGTGCGAACAGCGCCACGTTACCGCGCACCGCCCGCGCCAGCCCTTCGAGCGGCGTGATATCGTCGAGAATCGCGAATCCGCGACCGTGGGTGCCCGCGATAAGGTCGTTGGCATCCGGCTGAATTTGCAGATCGTAGACCGGAACGCGGTCGTCACCGAGTTGCAAATCGGTCCAGTGCGCGCCGCGATCGAACGAGACGGACACGCCCTGTCCGGTGCCCGCGAAGAGCAAGTTCGGCTCGCGCGGATCTTCGCGCACGACGTAGGCCCAACTGGGCAGGCCGTTGGAAACGTTCGACCAGTGCGCCCCGTAGTCGGTCGTGTGATAGACGTACGGTTTCGTATCGCCCATGCGGTGACGATCGAAAGTGACGTACGCCGAGCCGCTCGACACGCGTGAGGCGTCGATCGACGCGACCCACGAACGGGTTGGAAGATCGGGAACGTTCGCAATGACGTTGCTCCAGGTTCCGCCGGCGTCGCGCGTAATCTGGAGGTTGCCGTCGTCCGTGCCGGCCCACAACGTTCCCGTACTCGCGTCTTCGGCAATCGCGAAAACGGTGCAGTACGTTTCGGCGTTCGTGTTGTCGTGCGTGATCGGACCGCCGCTCGGCGCAAGCCACGATTTATCGCACGGTTGCGAGAGATCCGGGCTAATCGCCCGCCATGAATTTCCTTGATCGTCGCTTTGGAAAAGCACGTTGCCGCCGTAATATAGACGGTTCGCCGCGTGCCGCGAAACGAGCAGCGGCGCGCTCCAGTTGAAGCGGTACGGCGTCGAACCCGCGCCCGCACCAAACGTAATGACCGGCTGCGGTCCGATGTACCGCGCTTCGCCGGTCGTCAGATTGCGACGCGTGAGATCGCCGAAATGCGTATCTTCGTAAATGATACTTGCGTCGGCGGGATCCGGCCATGCGTACTGGCCGTCGCCCCAGTCGGAGATGTTGCGCCACGAGCCGCCATCGATGCCGGCGCCGTTCCAAAGACTGCTCGGTCCCCACCAAACTTCGTGGTCTTGCATGCCGCCCATGATGTGGTACGGCAATTCTCGATCGTAACCGACGCGGTAGACCTGCGAGAACGGAACGGTATCGACGTAGGTCCAACTCTTGCCGCCGTCGACGGAGCGGTTGAAGCCCATGTCGCTTCCGAGCAGCACGACGTTTGGTTTTTGGGGATCGATCCACAAATCGTGATTGTCGCCGCCGGCATCCACGCCGTGGAATTTCTTCCCGCCGTCCGTCGAGCGGCGCAATTCGCCGGAGACGATCCAAACCTCGTTCACGTTCTCCGGATCGGCACGCACTTGCGAGAAGTAGAATGGGCGGAACACCAAGTCTTGCGACGCGTTCACGAGTTTCCAATGCTCGCCGGCATCGTCGGAACGATACAGCATGCCGTTCTTCGTCGGCACGATGGCATAGAGCGTATGCGGATGATGAGCCGAGATCGTCAGACCTACGCGGTTGATGATGCCGCCCGGTAAGCCGTTATGCAGCGCGGGATCGGTAAGCTTCTTCCACGTTTTCCCGCCGTCGGTGGATTTGTAGAGGCCGCTTCCCGTGCCGCCGCCGCGAAACGTGTAGGGCTCGCGGATGTAATCGAACGTGCCCGCATAGGTGACGTTGTGGTTCGACGGATCGAAGGCGACGTCGCTCCCGCCCGTCGTCGGATTTACGTAGAGCACGCGCGTCCAATGTGCGCCGCCGTCCGAGGTGCGATAGATTCCGCGATCGCCGCCCGCGGAAAATTCCGGCCCCATCGCTGCTACAAGAGCGGTCTTCGGATCTTGCGGATCGACGGCGATGCGCGCAACGTGCTGCGTATCTTTCAACCCCGCCGCGTGCCATGTCGCGCCGGCGTCGTGCGAAACGAATACGCCGTCACCGATGGCCGCGGTATTGCGCGGAAATCCCTCGCCGGTGCCGGCGTAGATCGTCTTCGGATCCGAAGGCGCAATCGCAATCGCGCCAATCGAAGATGACGTTCCGGCGTGAAAGACCGGCGTGAACGTCATTCCGCCGTTCGTCGATTTATACAAACCGCCCGACGAGTGCCCTAAATAAATCGTGTTTTCATCGCCTGGAACGCTCGCGACGGAATCGAGACGTCCCCCCATGACGGCCGGACCGATCTCGCGCCAACTCAACACCCCGAAGTCGGCGGGCGCAACAGTGGCTTCAACGCGCGGCGTTGCAACCGGCCCGAATGCCGAAGCCGCCTCGTGTTGAGGCGGCGTATTGAGCGAGCATGCGGATAGCAGCAGTGCTAAAGCCGCGATAGGGTACGTCTGCTTCATGGCCTCCAAAATCCTTATGCGCATGCCGGTTCCCGATCCCAACATGCCGCCGCCGACTCCTCAACCGGCCCCGGGCGAACCGGGACCGAATGAGGAGCCGCCGATCGATCCAATTCCGAACCCGGTTGTCTAACCGGGTCCGGGAACCTGGGCGAAACGCCTACCTTAACGGCTTCGGAACCGTCACGGAACCGTAGCCGTCGTGCGCGAGCGTCGCGTTCACCGTTGGTAATGTCGCGACGTAGGTGTTGTATTGCGACACCGCGCTTGCATATTCCGCATCGACGCGATGGCCGATATCGCGGTTAGCCGGCGTGACGTTTGCCGTAAAGAGCACCGACAACAGGTCTTCCCGCACCTTGCCGGGACGTTGAATGAAGTCTTCGCCGTTCTGGTAGTCTGCGGTGAGGTTGTCCACGAGCTTCTGACGGTTCGCGAGCGCCGCATCGATTGCCGTGACCGACGCGGTGTCGTTCTTGGCCTCCGCCGCTTTGCGCGCTTTCTCGAGGTCCGTCTTCACGCCGTCGAGTGAATTCAACGCGACGTCGATCGACGAGAGCTTCTCCATGAAGTGCTTGCCGTAGTCGTACGATTCTTGCAGTTCCGCCATGGTGTACTGCGAATCGGGATCTTCCTTGATCACGAACGGTTCCGTGAAGGTTTGGCTGCCGATCGTCATCTGCAACGTGTACCGGCCCGGAACCACGCTGACGCCTTCCGCCGGACCTTTGAAGAGTTTACCTGCACCGTTCCAACGCACCGGGCCGTCTTCCGAGGTATCCCAAACGAACTGCTGAAGGCCCGCTTCGTTCTTGATCCATGGACGTTGCTTATCCGAGAACGGATTCGGGCGGTTGCCCTGAACCGTGCGGACGACGCGGCCCTTCGAATCGAGAATGCGAATGACGGGGCCGGTCTTTTGCGCGACCGGCAGATAGTACGATATCGCGACGCCGTAAGGCGGATTCTGCGCGGTCCAATCCGTGTAGGTGCCTTCGTCGTCGCTATGCAGGTTGTACTGATACGTCGGGCGCGGCGCGAGAACGAACGCGCGATCGGGTTTGCTGCACGCGGCCTGCTGCAACGGACGAAGATCGTCCATCACGTAGATCGCGCGGCCGTGCGTGGCAATGACCATGTCGTCCCACTGCGGCTGGTAACGGATATCGCGCACCGCGACCGTGGGCAGATTGTTCTTGAAGTCGTGCCACGACGATCCGCCGTCGCACGAAATCCAGAAGCCGGTTTCCGTTCCGGCATACACGATGTTCTTGTTGCGCAGGTCCTGACGCACCGAACGCGCGTACTGGCCGTCCGGAATGCCGTTCGCGATGTTCGTCCACGTCTTACCGAAGTCGTGCGTCACGAACAGGTACGGCTTGTAATCGCCGAGCAAGTGTTTGTCGTAGCTGACGTACACCGTGCCGTCGTTGGTCGTCGAAGGCGCGACCGTTTCCGCTTCGCCGTGATCCGGCGCCCCCTTCGGCGTTACGTTGTGCCAGTGCTTGCCGTTATCGAGCGTGTACTGCACTTGGCCGTCGTCGGTGCCCGCCCAGATCTCGCCGCGGCGCACTGAAGAGCCTTCGATATCCAGAATCGTGTTGTAGTTTTCAGCGCTCGAAACGTCGTGCGTGATCGGGCCGCCCGGAGGCGCCTGGTGGTCTTTCTCGTTCAACGTAAGGTCGGGGCTGATGACGGTCCAATGACGGCCGCGATCGGTCGTCTGGAATATGGCGTTGCCGCCGATCCAGGCGACGTGACCGTCCCACGGCGCGAACGCAAACGGCGTATCCCAGTTGAAGCGATACTTCGCGGTGCGAAGATCGAATTGCTGATTCGCCGTCGCAAGATACGGCTGCACGAAATACGTGTCGCGCGTGCGCTTGTTGTAAACCGTGAGGAAGCCCTGTTGCGATTCCGACCAGAGAATGTCGGGATCGAGCGGATCGGGAATCGCCCACTCGCCGTCGCCGCCGGTCGTGTTCACCCAATGTTTGTTTTGCACGCCTGACGGATCGGTGTTGAACGCCGGTCCACACCACGCGTTGTTGTCTTGCCAGCCGCCGCAAACCCAATACGGATTGCCGGTCATGCCGACGCCGACGTGATAAACTTCGCCGATCGGAAGATTGCGGTCGAAGAACCACGTACCGCCCCCGTCGAGCGACCGCGCTACGCCGCCGTCTTCGGCGACCATCATGCGATCGGAATCGTTCGGCGCGATCCACATGCCGTGGAAATCGCCGTGCGGCGCGCCCGGCATCGACTTGAACGTCTTGCCGCCGTCTTTCGACTGCGAAAGATCGGCCGAGATGCCGTAGACGTGGTTCGGATCTTTCGGATCGACGTAGATGTGCGAGAAGTAGAACGGACGCTGGTCGACGAGCGTGTCGTTGCTCGTCATCGTCCAGTTCTTGCCGCCGTCATCCGAACGCCAGAGAATGCCTTGCTTCGATTCGATCAGCGCGTACACGCGATTGCCGTCGCTCGGCGCGACCGCGAGTCCAATGCGTCCGATCGTGTCCGTGGGCAGTCCGTTGCCGGTGAGCTTCGTCCACGTGTTGCCGCCGTCGGTCGACTTATAGAGCCCGTCGTCGGCACCGCCGCTGTTCGTGGTCCAGGGCTTCCGCATGAAGTGCCACATGCCGGCGTAAACGACGCTCGGGTTGCTCGGATCCCACGCAAGGTCGGAGCCGCCGCTCTGGTTGCTGACGTAGAGCGTCTTCTTCCACGTTTTGCCGCCGTCGTCGGTCACGTAAATGCCGCGATCTTCGCTTGGCGCATAGACATCACCGAGCGCTGCGACCAACACGTGGTTCGGATTCTTGGGGTCCACGAGCACGCGCGTGATCGTGCGCGTTGCCTTCAGGCCCATCATCGTCCAGGTCTTGCCGCCGTCGGTCGACTTATAGACGCCGCCGCCGGGGATGACGTCGTTGCGGGGGTTGCCTTCGCCGGTGCCGACCCAGACGACGTTGTCGTTGGTGGGATCGATCGCCACGTCGCCGATCGAGGCCACGGGCTCTTTATCGAAGACCGAATTCCAGGTCTCGCCGCCGTCGGTGGTTTTCCACACGCCGCCGCCTGCAGCCGCGACGTAGTAAAGGTTGATGTTCTTGGCCGACCCGGCGACGTTCGCCGCGCGACCGCCCATGAGGCCGGGGCCGAGCTGCCGCCACTCCATGCTCTGGTAGACCGGCTTGGCCGTCGGCGACGGCGATGGGGACGGCGAGGGTGAACCGGACGCGGCCGGGGATGCCGGCGCAGACGGAGAGGGCGACGGATCGGCAAACGCAATCGCGCCGCTCAGCGCAAATGCCGCAGCGCAAAACGCCGCGGTGCGCACGATGACCGGGACTCGAGTCAAACGAAAGCTCCTTCACGTGAGACGGATGTCGTTAACTATAGGCGGCGAAGCGTCAAAAAATCTTCAGACGAGTCCGCTCGACCGTAGAATTTCTTTAAACGGCTGGACGCTTGCAATCGCCGTTACGCTGCTGGCAGCCTTCTTGTTTCGCATTTGGGAACTAGGGTCGGTTCCGGCTGCGCTGCACCCCGATGAACTCGCGGGCTATGCGGGCACGCTCGATGAGCTGACGGGCCGGGCGCCGCTGCGCGCGTTCTTCGACTACCGCATCATGTATTTGCCGCTCTACGGCGCGTGCGAGTTTCTCTCGAGCCTGCTGTTCGGCACGACGGCGGTCGCATTTCGCTTTCCCGCGGCGCTCTTCGGCGTGACGACGGTTTGGTGCACCATCGGCCTTACGCGCCGCTTGCTACACGACCGGACGGCCGCGCTGCTAGCGGGCGTTGTCGCCGCCTTCCTGCCGTGGAACGTCGTCATCTCGCGCGTCGGGTGGGAGCCGGCTGCAATGCTTCCTTTCGTTTTGGGCGGACTCTGGTTGCTGCGAATCGGCCTCGAGGACGCAAAGGTCAGGCAGATCCTCTTGGCGGGCGTGCTCTTCGGCATCGGCAGCTACAGCTACCGAGCGGCGCTGCCGGAGAGCGCAGCCCTTTGCGCAGCGATGGTGCTTCTCGATCTTCGCCGCGCTCGTTCCGCGTGGCGTCCGCTGCTCGGCATGGCGGCGATCTGGTGCGTCGAGCTCCTTCCACTCGTCATTTCCGTCGTGAAGGACCCATCGTTCTTTTGGCGCGACCACCGAATCTCGACGTTTGCCGATGGCGTCACTCGAAAAACGCTTGCGCTTTTTGCCAACAATTACTCGGCGCACTTTCTTCCCGGGCCGCTCTTTCGAAGCGGCGACGGAAACCCCAACCATGGGCCCCGCTTCGGCGTGCTCTATCCGTGGATGCTTCCATGGATGATCTTCGGCGCGCTCGCAGTTTGGCCGCGCAACGGATTTCGCGTCGCGGCGTTCCTGTGGATTTGGCTGCTTCTGTACCCGCTCGGCGGTGCGCTGACGAACGACGGCGTGCCGCACTTCTTGCGCACGCTCATCGGTGCACCCATTGCGTGCATCTTTACCGCGATCGGATTGCTGGCCGCCTGGGACGCGCTGGCGCGAACGCCTTTACGCAGCTATCGCGCGGAGCTTGCGTGGGTGCTGTCCGCAATAGCGACGGCGCAGCTGGTGCTTTTTTGCCGCGCATACTTCATTGAATACGTCGGGCCGTCGGCGGACGCGAACCAATACGAAAATCGAGAACTTTTCGCTGTCGTGCGCAGGCTCGAACGCTCGGCATCGCGCGTCTGCTTCGAAGGCATCAACGGCATGAACTCACAGACGCTCTTTGCCTACTACTTGCGCTCGTCGCACTTGGAGAAGATCGAAGGATTGCTGCCGGAGTGTTTCTGGCCGCAATCGATCGTAGTGACCAAGGACGAGTTCTCCGCTCCGCCCGGCGCACGTTTGGCTGCGACGGCCGAAAACTACGAGGGCCGGGTCGTGGACTACGTTTACGTCGTGCCGCCGAAGGGTGAGGCAGCGCGACGCGAAAAGCCCTCGCATACGCCTTTATAGGAGGATCTTTCATGAGTCATCCCTCGCGTAAAGAGGCATTGAAACAACTGATCGTTCTGCCCGCGCTTGCCGGACTCGCGTTCGCCGGAACGTCGACGATTGCGGAAGCGAAATCGTCGAAATCAGCGATGAAGTATCAGAACACGCCGAAGGGCTCGGCCAAGTGCTCGGGCTGCAAACTCTTCATTCCCGGCAAGTCGGCAAAAGCCAACGGGACCTGCAAAGTCGTCGAAGGCTCGATCAGCCCCAACGGCTGGTGCGTCGCCTACACGCCGAAATAACGCCGCGTGAATTATCAAGGACTCGGCATCGCTCTCGGGGCGGGCATAGGCGTTGCGATCGGAAAATCCAGCGGCAACGCCGGCGTCGGTCTTGCAATCGGCATCGCGGCCGGCGTTGCGCTAGGCGCAGCAATTGAAAAGTCCATGCGCAAGAAATCCACTCCCGAAAACGAGTAAATAAAGAGCCCGGACGAATGTCCGGGCTCTTTATTCTTACGCTCACGGCGTCGTTACGTGCCGCGGTCCCACAGCTTAAAGCGTTCCCGCCGAGCGAGAGCGGTCGAAATAAAAATCATCGCCATGCCGCCGCAGAAGACAAAGGCCCACGCGCCTCCAGCTGATATTTACCGTGTCCTAAGACGACGGCTTCGCTGTGTCGCGGATCAGCGGCTCGTAGTCTCGATATCATCCGTAGCAGGAAGCAGCTGATAGCCCGGGCCCACCTGTCCTATCTCAAACCATATGTGTAATTTCACATGACTTATTCCTAACTTTAGATCACTGGGCAGATGATCACACTTGGCTTGAGGGCCATATAGTGTGTCAAGCATCGGGCTATTACACCCGACTGGTACTGAGTTGAAACGTGCATGCGGCGCCAAATACACGTAGTAAGGCTTCTTTTGCCCATCACGCAAAAACGCCATCTGAACACGCGGGTAGCCCTCTGCAATCTGCGAGTTAACATCCAGCGGCTCGTAGGTTGTAATATATCCAGTCCAGTACTGGAAATCCCCAACACGATTCGCTGGGTCGGGTATAAAAGGCTGAACGAGATCCGTCGTTGTGCTACGGTTTGTGGGGGCAACCGCTGCGTAAGCAACAATAGGGATCATATTCTAGTAAGCACCAGTCCACGAGTTTTTGGGTGAATTCTAGTTATTGAGCTGCGCCGCCGGTCCGACCCCAATCCAGAACGCGGTCCGCGGCCTTTCGAAAAACAACCGTTTCAGCCGAGCTAGCATCGACGATCTGCGCTATTGCCGGTTGCACGATACAAACTCCCTAGAAAAAACGGTCTGGGTTTGCTAGAAACAGCCTTTAGCCGTTACGCCCGGCAGGTCATTCGCATTTAAGCATGGTCCAATAGTCCCGCACGGTTTACCCGTATGACGTAGAACTCTACGCGCGTTTTTTTCTTTGACCGTTCTTTGCATGCCTGAAAGAGTAAACTTCGGCTTTTCCCGCTAACGATCACCGCGTTGACTGACGACGCGACGGGCGGTAACGTCGCGATCATTGGAGCGCTCTAGCAAAAACAAAAGAGCCCGGCGTCAAGCCAGGGCTCTTTTCACTTCTGCTCTGCGAAGCTTCTTAGGCGACTTCGAAGAGACCCGCGGCGCCCATGCCGCCGCCGATGCACATCGTGACGACGACGTATTTCACGCCGCGGCGTTTGCCTTCGATGAGCGCGTGCATCGTCATGCGGGCGCCGCTCATGCCGTAGGGATGGCCCGATCGAAATTGCGCCGCCGTCGACGTTGAAGCGGTCGTTCGGGATCTCCAAGCGAATCGCGGCAGTACACGGTTTGCACGGCGAACGCTTCGTTGAGTTCCCACAAGCCGATGTCGTCGATCTTCAAACCGTGCTGCTTGAGGAGTTTCGGCACCGCGTAGATCGGTCCGACGCCCATTTCGCCCGGCTCGCATCCCGCGACGACCAAGCCGCGATAGATACCGAGCGGCTCCAGATTGCGTTGCTCGGCGAGCTTCGCATCCATCAGCACGACGGCTGCCGCGCCGTCGGAGAGCTGCGACGAATTGCCGGCCGTAATCGACGTATCTTTAATGCCGGGTACGGCGCCTTTTAGCGAAGACAAGCCTTCGAGCGTCGTGTCGGCACGATTGCCTTCGTCACTCGCGAGCGTTACGTGCTCTTCCGTCACGTTGCCGGTTTCTTTGTCTTGGATGTATTTCCACGACGGGAGCGCCACGATTTCAGCGTCGAAACGCCCGGCGGCTTGCGCAGCGGCGGTTCGCTGCTGACTTTGCAGTGCGTACTCGTCCTGCCGTTCGCGCGACACGTTGTACTTCTTCGCGACGTTGTCGGCGGTGTAAAGCATCGGCATGTACACGTCGGGCGTATGGCGCAGCAGCCACTCTTCGGTGAAGTACTCCATGTTCAGATTGTTCTGCACCATGGAAATCGACTCGACGCCGCCGCCGACGACGACGTTTGCGCCGTCGACGATCACGCGCTTCGCCGCCGATGCAATTGCATCGAGACCGGACGCGCAGATAGCGGCTGACGGTTTGCCCGGGAACGGTCACCGGACAGTCCCGCGCGCAGCGCGGCGGTGCGGCCGATGTTGTTTCCGGTCGCGCCTTCGGGCAAGCCGGACCCGATGACGACGTCTTCGACTTCCGCGGGATCGACGCCGGCGCGCTCGATGGCGTGTTGCGACGACGTGTCCCGCCAGCGTTGCACCGGGTGTTTGATTGAACGCGCCGCGAAACGCCTTACCGATCGGCGTCCGCGCGGCCGAGACGATTACCGCCTCACGCATTGACGAGTTCTCCTTCGCCCTTTGCTTCGCTCAGGGTCACAGCTGCGAACTTCGCCGTTTTCTTGCGCAAGTTTTTTGAGTAGCGGCGCCGGTTCCCAACCGAACTCGACGACCTTGTCGTACACGGTTTTTGACGCCCACTTCGTCGGCGTACCACATCGGGCCGCCGTGGTGCGGCGGGAAGCCGTAGCCGTAGACGTAGACGATGTCGATGTCGCCCGGACGCAGCGCAACGCCTTCTTCCAAAAGATACGCGCCGCGATTGATCAGCGCGAACGTGAGCCGCTGGAGAATCTCTTCATCGGAGACCGTCGCGCGGCGCGATGCCGGCTTTCTTGCGCCTCTTCCGCAAAGAGCGCTTCGATTTCCGGATCGGGGATCGGCTCGCGGCCCTTGCCGACGTTCTTGTCGTACTTGAAGTAGCCGGCCATCGTCTTCTGACCGAGGCGCTTCATTTCGACGAGACGATCGACGATGTTCGTGCGGCCGCCCGCGATATCCGGACGCGCTTTCCCGATGTGCCACGCGACGTCGATGCCGGAGAGATCGCCCATCGCAAACGGTCCCATCGGGAACCCGAACTTCTTCGCTACCGCATCGATGCGCAGTCGGCGAAACGCCCTCTTCCGCGAGCGCACCGGCGGCGCTCGCATAGTCGAACACCATGCGGTTGCCGATGAAGCCGAACGCGTTGGCGGAGAGCACCGCGGTCTTCTGCAGCGTCTTGCCGAGTTTGAACGCGGTCGCGATCGTTTCCGGCGACGTATCGTTGCCGCGCACGATTTCGAGCAACGGCATGATGTTCGCCGGAACGAAGAAGTGCAGCCCGACGAACTTGTCGGGACGCTTCGTCGACCGACGCCATCTCGTCGATGTCCAGCGTCGAGGTGTTGGACGCGAGAATCGCTTCGGGCTTGACGATTTCGTCGAGCTTCTCGAAGACTTGCTTTTTGACCGTCCATGTCTTCGAAGACCGCTTCGATCACGACGTCGGCATCGGCGAGCTTCGCTGTAATCTTCGGTGAACTGAATCGACTGGCCGAGCTTCCACGCTTCTTCTTGCGTCATCCGGCCCTTTTGGACCTGATACATGAACATGCCGAAGACCGTTTGCTTCGCTTTTTCGACGGCGTCGTCGTTCGAATCGATGACGACGACCGGAATGCCGGCTTGCGCGAACGTGATCGCGATGCCGGTGCCCATCGTGCCCGCGCCGATGACGCCGGCCTTCTTGACTTCAGCCGGCTTGAGCCGACGGCAAGCCCGGAATCTTCGCGAGCTCGCGCTCGGCGAAGAACACGTGACGCAGCGCGACCGACGGCGCCGAGCGCACGAGTTCTTCGAACAGGCGCGCTTCGCGCGCGAGTCCGAACGCAAACGGCATTTCGACGGCCGCTTCGACGGCGTCGATCAGTTTGTGCGCGGCGAATCCGCCGTTCTCTTCGGGCGGCACCATCTTGTGCGCTTGCGAAACGACGAACGGACCGGCTTGTTCGGTGATGCCTTTACCGATGATCGCTTTGCGCTGCGAAACGCGGCGCTTCCCAGCCTTGTCATCCTGAGCTTGTCGAAGGACGCGATCGGCAAGTTCAACGGCAGCCTCGAGAACGTTGCTCTCGACGACTTCGTCGAGGATGCCTTTCTCTTTGGCCTCGTCCATGCGGACGTTGCGCCTTTGAGCATGATCTCGAGCGCGTCTTGCGCGCCGATCAGCCGCGGCAGACGCTGCGTGCCGCCGGCGCCCGGCAGCAAGCCGAGTTTGATTTCCGGCAAGCCGACCTTTGCGTCTTTTTGCGCGACGCGATAGTCGCACGCAAGCGACAGTTCGAGGCCGCCGCCGAGCGCGTTCTCTTCGATCGCGGCGACAAAGATTTTGTCGCTGCTTTTCGACCGCCGCGATTACGTCGCGAATCGTCTTCGTTTCGGGCGTGGGTTCGGTGTTGAAGTCGTTGACGTCGGCGCCGCCGCTGAAGATGACCGTTGGCGCCGGTGAAAACGACGGCTTTGATGGCCGGGTCGGCCGGACGCCGCTTCGACGACCGGCAACGAGTTCGCGCAGAAAGCGCGAAGGAGAGCGCGTTGACGGGCGGGTTATCGAGGGTGATAACCCGCACCGCACCATGGTCTTGCGTGTCGATGAATGGCATGATTACGCGGTAACCGCCAATTTCCGATCGAGTTCGAATGCTTCTTCGGGCAGCGTCATCACGTCGCCGGAGCCGTCGATGATTTGGCGCTTGTACCAGGCGCCTTGCGTGAGCACGTGCGACGCGTAGAACTTCGCCGTCGTGAGCTTTGCCGCGTAGAACGGATCCTTGTCGCCGGCCGCGATCTTCTCGGCCGCGACTTTTGCGCGCGCGCGCCATCTGCCAGCCGCCCGCGACGACGCCCCACAATTTGAGGTAAGGAACCGAACACGCAAACGCTTTGCGCAGGTCGCCCATCGCGTTCATGCCGATCCATTGCGACACTTCCGCGAGCGTTGCGATGCCCTTGAGCAGCGCTTCGCCGATGGCTTTTACGTCGGCATTCTCGCTTGCCGCGGCTTCCTTCGCGGACTTCTCCATGTCTTTGATCACGGTCGTTGCGGTCGCGCCCATGTCGCGGATCAGCTTGCGGCCGACGAGATCGAGCGCCTGAATGCCGGTCGTGCCTTCGTAGATCGTGGTGATACGCACGTCGCGATACTGCTGCGCGATGCCGGTCTCTTCGACGTAGCCCATGCCGCCGAAGATCTGCAGCGCGGTCGAGCACAGCTCGACGGCGTTCTCGGTGCACCAGCCCTTGACGACCGGAATCATGAGCTCGACGAAAGCCTTATGCTCTTTGCGGACTTTTTCGTCGGGATGCTTGTGCGAGAGATCGAGCGACGCCGCGGTGACGTACGAAAGCGCGCGCATCGCTTCGATCTTCGCCTTCTGCCACATGAGCATGCGGCGCACGTCGGGATGCTCGATGATGCGCACCGGCGTCTTGTTGCGCGAGGCCGACGTCGCGGACATCTGCACGCGTTCCTTCGCGTACTCGAGCGAATGCTGGTACGCGCGATCGGCCACCGCAAAACCTTGCACGCCGACCGAGAAACGCGCCGCGTTCATCATGATGAACATGTACTCGAGGCCGCGATTCGCTTCGCCGACGAGATAGCCGACGGCACCTTTGCCGTTTTCGCCGAAGTTCATCGTGCACGTCGGATTGCCGTTGATGCCGAGCTTGTGCTCGATGCCGGCGCACACCACGTCGTTCGTTCGCCGAGCGAACCGTCGGCGTTCACGATGAACTTTCGGGACGATGAAGAGCGAGATGCCCTTCGCGCCTTCGGGCGCATCCGGCAGACGCGCGAGCACGAGGTGAACGATGTTCTCGGCCATGTCGTGCTCGCCGAACGTGATGAAGATCTTCTCACCGGTGAGCAGATAGTGGTCGCCATTCGGAACGGCTTTGGTGCGCACTTGCGCGAGATCCGAACCGGCTTGCGGTTCGGTCAGGTTCATCGTGCCGGTCCACTTGCCGGAAACGAGATTCGGAATGTAGCGCTTCTTCTGCTCGTCCGAACCGACGAGTTCGATCGCTTCGATCGCGCCTTGATTGAGCAGCGGGCCGTTCGCGAAACCGATGTTCGATGCGTTCCACATCTCGAGCGTCGGGCCGAGCAGCAGCTGCGGCAATCCCTGACCGCCGTACTCCGGCGGGAACCGGAAGTCCGATCCAGCCGGCGTCGGCGAACTTTTTGTAGGCTTCCTTGAAGCCTTTGGGCGTCGTGACCTCACCGTTGTTCCACGTGCAGCCTTCTTTGTCGGCGATGCGATTGAGCGGATCGAGCACGCCGCTCGCAAACGCGCCGGCCTCCTCGAGAATCGAATCGACGACGTCGAGCGTGTCTTCGTATCCCGGAAGTTTGGCGATCTCTTCGATCGCCGGCGAGTTCGTGAAGAACGAACTGCATGTCGCGCAATGGGGCTTGATAGGTGCTCATCGTCGTGATCTTTCCTCCGGAAAAATTAGGCTGCGTGAACGTCGTCGTAGAGCTCGCGACGCAAACGTTCGATGGATTCCGCGAGCATGTCGAGATAGGGAAGCATCCCCGCTTTGATGCGCTCGAGTCGCGTGCGTCCGTCGGGAGTGATGCGATAGAAACGCCGCGAGCGTTTCGTCGGGTGCTCCCACTCGCCGACGATGAATCCGCGTTCTTCTAAACGACGCAACAGCGGGTAGATCGTGTTCGTATTCACGGCCAGCAGGCCGGCGCACACGGCTTCGATGCGCGCCATCAAGCCCGACCCGTGGTCGGGCCGGTCCTCGAGCAAGTGCAGGATCAGGGCCGGGAAGATCGTTTTCGACTTGATCGGTCCGGCGATGAGCTCTTCCGCGGGCGACTTGCCGTTTTTAGCCATGATAGATGTTGCATTATTAGTTTTAATAAGGCGACTTTTCCTGCAGTCGGACGCCTTTGAAAATCATTTTCAATTCCCGCCACCGGTATGGTAAGCTAGGTGACGATGAATGACGCCGAGCACGAGTCGAAGCTCTCTAAGAATCATCGCCTCGTTTTCGAAATCGTCCAGGAGCAAGGAATCGGTCGCCATTTGGCTATGTCCGATCTGTTCGATTTGGCGCGGAGCCGTCGCCCCGGCATTGGGTTCACAACCGTCTACCGGGCGCTGACGCGTCTGCGCGACCTTGGGCTCATTTCAGAGATCGCGGTTCCCGGCGCTGACTCGGCGTACTACGAACCGGCCGGTCCGCCGCACGCGCATTTCCGCTGCTCGGAGTGCGGCCACGTGAGCGACGTGGCGTTCCAGTTGTCGCCCGAGTCGGTCAAGGAACTTGGCTCGGAACTCGGAGCGGAACTTTCCGGTGCCGTCGTAACGCTGCAAGGCCGCTGTGCCGGCTGCGTTGCCAAAACTCTTTGAACGGCCTTCAATTCGTTCGCAATCTTTCGTTCGAACGGCCGATGCCGATGGCCATGCCGTTCGGTTTTCGCATCACAAACGTCGAGCGCGGCCTCGTGACGGCGACCGCCGTGCCGGGCGAGCAGCATTATAATCCCTTCGGTGTCGTGCAAGGCGGCTTTGCTGCGACGGTTTTGGATATCGCGCTCGGTCTCGTGTCGATTACCGTGCTCGAAGACGACGCCGCATCCGTCGCAACGACCGATTTGAGCGTTCGGTATATCCGCTCCATTCGCGAAAATGCGCGCGAGGTGACGATTCGCGCAAACGTGCTGCATGCCGGACGCAAGACCGTAGTGGGCGAGGCGCTTTTGGAAGACGAAGCGGGCAAATTGATCGCAACAAGTCAATCGACGAGCTTGATCGTTCGTTCCGCCGAAGCGCCCTAGCGCTACTTCAGCTTCTTCTCGAGTTCCGTCGTCGGCGTGAAGCCGAGCGTGTCGTAGAGCGGGCGTCCCATTTCCGATGCGCGCAGGCGCAAGACGTCGTAGCTGTTTCCGCGCGCCCAGCCCTCCACTGCGGCCATCAAGGCCGATGCAATCCCGCGACGGCGATACGCCGGCTTAACGTAGACGCCGTGGACCGACGCATACCGCATACCGAAGGCGTGCGTTCGATAGTGATCGGATGCCGTAACGAATGCCATTCCGATTCTTTCGTCGTTGGCGTCGCGCGCCACAAAGAACTGCGCCGTCCCGCCGGCTTGGCGCGAAGCCCAAAATTCCTTAAATCGCTCGCGCCAGCCCGGATGCACTGCGTCGTGATCGACCTCGATTTCCAGATCCATCGCTTCGCGCATATCCGTCGCGAAATCGAAATCGTCGCTCGGTTCAACGCTCGCTTGCGTCATGCGAACGTCCTCCAGCGCGGTTCGACCGGCGTTAAGTCCGGAACGCTTAGATCGTCGAAAGATCTGCCGCCGATACTTCCGGGAACCGGGACGTACGTAAGCGTGCCCACCGGCGTAGCTTGCGTGCGCAACGATCCGGCGACGTCTTGCGGGCTCGGTTTGGAGAAACCGTTGCGATCGATCCGCCCGAACTCCCACAACCATTCCGCCGTGCGCGCGAGGGAAACACGAGCGCGCCATGCACCGCCTTCGGTCTTGCGCCGGATTGCAGACGCCACGGCGGCGAATGCCGCCAGATATCCGGTCGCGTGATCGAGCGCCTGGCACGGTAACGCTTGGGGTGCACCACCATCCCGCGTCGCGATGCCGCTCGTCAATTGCACGATGCTGTCGAAGCCGCGCCGGCCTGCCCACGCGCCGCGTTCACCGTAGGCCGAGAGCGATACGTAGATGACGTCAGGCCGCAATCTACGCACCTCTTCGAAGCCAAATCCCAAGTGGTCGAGCGCGCCGGGACGGTACGACTCGAGAAACACGTCGGCTTCGCGCACGAGCGCGCGAAGCGCGGCCGCGCCCTCCGCAGAACGCAAATCGATATCGGCCACGCGTTTTCCGAAACCGTGGTCGATATCGGTGGCGGCAATCGTCGGCAGCAGGCTCGAAGCCACGTGCAATACGTCGGCGCCATAGGCGCCGAGCACTTTTCCGGCAAGCGGTCCCGCAATTACCCGCGTGAGGTCCAGCACGCGCAAAGGCCGGTCGCGTTTTACCGGCGGCGCGTCGCCGCTACGCTCGAGCGCCACGAGCGGCTGCGCCGCAATCGCCGCGAAGTGCGGATGCGCTCCCCATTCCTCGCGCGTACGTGCCGCACCGCTCGCACCGCCGGCCGCGACTACTGCCTCTTCGACTTCGAGTCCCGGCAATTGGGCAACGGCATGGACGAATGCGTCTTTCGATTCATCGCAGCCCAGGGCGCGCGCAGCGGCGGCAGCATGGTGTGGAAAATTGCAATGCAGGCGTACGTACCGGCCGTCTTTCGCTAGATAGTCACCGCTAAGGGGAGCCCACGCCGCGGGTGCTTCACCGTTCGCGCGGAGATATTGTTCGCTGCAAAATGCTACTTCTGCATCACGAGTACTCAACGACACCGGCGACGCGTCACAATAAATAGCCGCACTCGCATGCGCAAGCCCAATGGCATTCGTGGCGAGCCGTTCGACGTCGAAACCGGACGGCAGCAGCGGCGGTCCTGCATGCAACGTTATCGCGGGCGGCTCGACGCCCGGCAATACTTCGCTCCAGACTTCCGGAACGGCGAAGACCCCCAACTCCATCCCTCGATATCTCCTTGCGCGCAAGCGGTTCGCCGATCACGACACGCGCACGCGGCCGGAGGATGCACCGTGCTTAGAGCGTTCGAACGTGACGGATTTCGTTGATTGGTACGGCGGTGGCGTGCGCGCCTCTGCCATGACGGCGGTACGGCGGACGCGGTAAGTCTTCGCCCCGAACTTGGAGATAGACGTGCGATGCGTCGCCGTCGATGCGCTCGAGCATTCCTTGGTAATGCCCTTCATCGTGCGAGGGAGGAATGGGACGCGTAACGATCTCGACGTTCTTGCCGAAATACGGGCCAAAATCTTCGAGTTTCATTGAATGACCGTACCCTCGAAGCGGGCACCGTCCAGCAGCCAGACCGGCAGTGCCTTGAGCGAAACGGGAAGGTCTATGCTTACTCGATTTCCGCGCGCCGTTCGCTCGACGTGAAGGTTCGAACCGAGTTTCGAAATGATGAACAGCCCGCGCCCGGAATCGCAGTTAGTCTCCACGGGCAGCGACGGCGCGAGCACGAACGCCGGGCCGGTGTCATAAACGTCGAGCGCTATACCATTCGAGCTTTGACGTGCGTGGATGGAAATCGGACCGGGCGCGTGGAGCGCAACGTTTGAAACGAGCTCTCCAAAGACGATTTCCGCACCGTCGAAGTCGGAAGTCATCTGGCACGCGTAGTGGAGAAAGCGCATGAACGCTTTGCGCGACGCCAAAGCGTTCATTGCATCGATCGTTTCGAAATTCCACTCCAGTGGGGTTCTTCGGGAAGTCTTCATGGTGGCTAAACCTACGCGGCCTTCGCTACCCGTTGCGTTTCTAGACCTCTAGCTCATGCTGGCCGCGCCCTCGCCCGGGCGCTTGGGAGCCAAACGGCTATGCGCGGCGCTGATGCAGCGAAAACTGATTTCCCTCGGGATCCGTGACGAAGCACGCCGAGCAATTCGGGAAATCCTTGACGTCGGAAACGGTAGTTCCGTTTGCCGCCAGACGATCGCGCATGGCGAGAATGTCGTCGACTTCGAAGGATGCACCCGTGGATTTGCCCGGTTCGTATCCAAGTGGTTCGCCGTTGCCTATTCCGAATGTCGCGGACCCCAAATTGAATTCGGCCCAGTGTTCGCTGAACAACTCGCCGGGCTCCAATCCAAGAACGTCACGATAAAAGGCGATCGCCGCGGGAACATCGCGCACGGAATAGGCGACGAATGCCAGATCTTTCACCTTGGGCATTACTCGTGAACCTCGTACAGCTGGCGGCGCAAATGCGGCAGATTTGGATTGCGCAAGTGGGTGCCGTCGGCAAAAGTCACGCGTAGGGCAATGCAACGCGACAACCCGGTCTGCAGGGGGTACGTCGTCGATACGTTGGCGCGAGGGTCGCATTTGGTAACCGCCAGGATGCTTCGCGTAAACGGTTGGGTTTGAGCAAGCGCGGATGCACTGCACGCGAGCAAAGCCATAGCCACGACAAAAAAGCGCACGGTAAATCGCCTCCTTGCGGGCATTATTGCATGTTCTCCGCCTTACAACAACCTCGAGAGCGAACGCGCAACGAAGCGCTGCCGGAATCGGTTGTCGTACTCGTGCTCGATAAAAATAAAAGTATCCCGCTTTCGATTCTGGACCTCGCGCCCATCGTGGAGAACGGCAGTCCCGGGCAGGCTCTAAAGAATTCTCTCGATCTCGCGCAGCACGCCGAGCGCTGGAATTACCATCGCTACTGGCTCGCCGAGCACCACAACATGCCTGGAATTGCGAGCGCCGCAACAGCGGTTGCGCTTGCATACATCGGCGCAGGTACGACCGCAATCCGAATCGGATCGGGCGGCATCATGCTACCGAATCACGCGCCGCTCATCGTAGCGGAGCAATTCGGCACGCTGGAAGCGCTCTTTCCGGGAAGGATCGATCTCGGTTTAGGACGGGCGCCCGGAACCGACCAATTGACGGCGCGAGCTCTGCGGCGCAATTTAATCGGAAGCGACGAGACGTTTCCACAAGACGTTCAGGAGTTACTGAGATTCTTTCAGCCCGAAGCTTCCGATTACGCCGTAAGGGCCGTACCGGGCGCAGGCTTCGACATTCCCGTTTGGCTGCTCGGATCCAGCCTCTTCAGCGCACGTCTAGCCGCCATGCTTGGACTACGCTTTGCGTTCGCCTCACATTTCGCGCCCGACATGCTCATTTCGGCGCTGAATATTTATCGCCGCGAATTTCGTCCCTCTGCACAGCTGCAAGAGCCATATGCTGCGGCGGGCATCAGCGCCTTTGCCGCAGATACAACAGACGAGGCGCGCCGGCTTTTCACTTCGCACCAGCAGGCGTTCATCAATCTTCGGCGAGGCCGTCCGGGGCGTCTACCCGCGCCGATCGATTCGATGGACGGTTACTGGTCGCCGATGGAAAAAGATCTGGTCGAACAGACGTTGCGGTACGCAATCGTCGGTACGCGCGAGAGCGTGGCCCGCGGCCTGGCGGCTTTCGTCGACCATGCCAACGTCAACGAAATCTTTGTTACGGGAATGATCTACGATCACGCCGCACGGTTGCGCTCGTTCGAGATCGTCGCGGAGGCCGGTCACGCGCTCGTGGCGTGACCGGCGCCCGGGTTCACGATCGGTTGAGATTAAGGCGTTACGTGAACCAATACGTCGCGTGCTAACGCTTCGGACGTAGAAAGCGCGGGCGATGCGGTTCCGTGAACGAGCACTTGGAACGCCATATCCGCTCGCAGAACCGTAAGCTTCCCGTCTTTCCACGATGCCTTATCGCCGAGTCCGGAGATCAACTGCGCGTCGTTGAAAGCATCGGCAAATTGTCCGGGCACTCCCGGCAGCCCGTGCGATCCCAGAACCGACGTCACGGCGCTCAAACACTTCAGTCCGTGGCAGGCGGCCTGCGTAGCGTTAACGGGCTGTGCAAGCAACACCACATTTTGCGCGGGCGCGCCTGCGTGCGAGGCGACGGCCCACGCACATTCGTTGGCCGATGGATGTTGCGGCTTGCCGACGGTTGCCGCGCCAACCCCCAGCGCCGAAGCAACGTCAGACTGGCTCAGCATCGCGCACGGATCGACCTTTAAACCGCCGTCGCTGCTTGACGGTGTTTGGGCCGCCGCAACGGACTGCGGTTGCGGCTGCGGCTGCTGTTCCGGCGAACTAGCCGGCGGCGACGGAGGCGACGATGCCACGGCCACGGCTCCCTCTCCGCATGTCAGATTTATCCGGAAATTCGCGGGATTGCGATACTGCGGCACCGGGATACTCAGCTTCACTTTGTTTTGCGTTGCCGTATCGAACGTTACCAGCAACCGGACCGGCGTGTCCGTCCGGTCGAACGGATTCCACCCGATCAGTTGATCGAACGTATACGAACCGTTGGGCATGAAGGGAATGTTTCGTTGCCCGACGTGGAAGCCGCCGACCGTGTTGAACGTCGAAGCGTTGTTGCCGTTCTTCGTCGCGAGAAATTCATCGCTCACGTTGGTCGGCGCTACGCGGTTGCCTACGTCGGCCAATCCGCCCGGATAGACTTTCATATTCGTAATGTTGACCCACGTTTGTGTTACGATCCAGGCGTTTTGATCCTCCGGTTTTCCGCCGGCTGGATAAGGCGTGAGTTTTGTGACCCGCATCTTCCATACGCCGTTGGACATCCACTGATTCATGCAGCCGTTCTGCGCGACGAGTTGCGTCGAGCCGCCCTGTGCCTGCGCGGCCGCGCCGGTGGCGACGCACGTGAGGTTGTAGTCGAAATTATACTGATTTGAGGTAAAATGCGGCTTGTTGGACGCGGACACAACCTTATTATCGAACGCGACCTCTATCGTCTTGGGCTTATCGTTCGGATCGACCGCCATGTTGTTTCCGTAGAAGACTTGCGTGTACGTGAATTGTCCGGACGGCGCTAACGTATTGAACGCAAGGCCCTCTTGATTGTGGCCTTCTGCTTCTATCTTCGCGCCGCTCGAGAGCACGAGTTGCTCGGCCAACAAGGCCGAATCGGCCGGCGCGAGCTCCCGCCCCGTGCCGTTGCGCCACGATTGCGTCACTTGCCAGCCGGTTTGTTTGCCGCCGTTGATGATTGGTTCGACTTTGGTGACCTGCGCCCGCCACACGCCGTTGAACAGCCATTGATTCATGCACCCGTTGCGGCTGTTGCCGGCTTGCGCGACAGCATGAATCGGTGAAACAAGCTGCGGCATTGCCACCAGCGCCGCCATTAAAAATGCCCTGATTCTCATTGCCACTTCCTCATTCGATCGATGTCCGCTCTGAAGGTAGCAGCGAGGCGTCCCGGCAGCGTCCCGGAACGCCTTACGTCCAGACGCCGCTTTCCGCGGCCGAGATTCCGCGCACGGCAGCCAGTTGCCCGAAGGCCCGGCGCGATCGCTCGTCGCTCATTAAGCCGAGCTGCATGCGGACCTGTTCGCCGGCGCGCAGCAACGCCGCGCCGGCTTTCGAGTCGTCGCCGTGCTCGTGGTACACGCGCGCTGCGGCCCAGAAGCAGTAGTGCGGCCAGACGGTGTTTTCACCCGATGCGTCAGCGCGGAGCATAATGTCGCCGGCAGTGAGTAACGCCTCGGAATCCCCGGCTTTCAGCTGCGCGAGCGCGAGGTCGCCGAGCTCCTCAAAAGTAGCCGAACCCGCCAAATGCTCGCGGATGGCGATCGCTTCTTTCATGTGTGCAAGCGCGGCGGCGAGCTCGCCGAGCTCCCGTTCGGCATTTCCAAGGTTCGCCAGTGCGGCAGCCTCGATAACCGAGTTAGCGATTTTGCGCGAAGCGGAAACCGCGCGCTCGCCAAGCGCCTTGGCTTCCTGGGGCGCTTGCTGTAGCAGCCGCACCATGCTCAAGTTCGTTAGCACGCCGGCGCGCCCGCGCCAGTCGTCCACAGCCTCGAATATCTCGAGCGCAGCCGTCAACGACGCTTGCGCTTCGTCCGTCAAGCCGACCTGAATTTGGCTGCCGGTTTGATTGAACAGCAAGTACGCCAACTGCAGCCGGTTGCCCAGCGCGCGGTGGATATTTGCCGCCGCGGCGAACTCGGCGCTTGCTTCTTCGAAGCGCATCTGAAACGACAGAGCGGATGCGACCCGCGTCCCCGCTTCGGCTTCTCCTTCGCGATCGCCGATCTCGCGATAACGCCGCTGTGCTTCTTGTGAATCGGCTAATGCGCGCGGAAAATCGCGGCACATAATCGCAATCGCGGCGGACGCCATGGAGACGCGCGCGATGAGCACCGGATCGCCCGCGGCCTCCGCTCTTACGCGCGCGGGCTGAAGCATGGATTCCGCATCGGACGCCTCACCGCGATTAACAGAAATTTCCGAGAGCAAGCACAATGCTCCGATTTCGCCGCCGTAATCGCTCCGCTGTCGATCGATCGAGAGCGCCGCCTGCGCTTCCGCCGCAGCTTTGGCGTAGTCGCCGCGTAACATCAGGTTTTTTGCCGCAGCTCGATGGCCCACGGCTTGACGTCCGAAATTATTCGCTGCGCGCGCTCGTTGCGCGAACTCTTCCAAATGCCGGGCCTCTTCAGAGAATTCGCCGAGGGCGCGCGCGAGTTGAGCGCGCCGCCACAAAATATCCGTCCGCGCGTCTTCGTCCGTTGCTAGCCGTTCGAGCTCGTCTATGTCGGCGCGTTGGGCGTCGCGGTCGCCGATGCGGCCGAAAATCCGTTCGCGCAGACCCAGAAGAGCTCGTCGCTGATCCGGCTCACGCGAGAGCTCCAGTCCGCGCGTAGCGCCGGCCAACGCTTCCTGATTCGCGAAGATCTTGAAGCTGCGGTTTGCCGACTCGAAGTAATACGCTGCCGCTTGTTCGGCGTCGCCTCCCTTATCGTAATGATACGCGAGCGTGCCGGCGGCTTCGTCCGGATCGCTCGCCAAGCGCTCGATGGTCGTCGCGACGCGACGGTGCCACTGCGCGCGTCGCTGAAGTTCGATTCCCTCATACATCGCCGATGCGATCAGCTCATGGCTAAACGCAAAGGCAAAATGCACCCGGCCTACTTCGCGCACCAAGCTGCGTCCGAGCAATTCGCTCATGCCGTCCAATACGGCATTTTCCGTTAGGCCCGAAATGTCGCGCAGCATGTCGGCGTCGAAGGTCGCGCCCACGACGCTGGCCACTTCACCGATCTTTCGCGCGTTCTCGGATATACGGCTCATGCGCGCCTCGATCATCGCGCGCAAAAATCGCGACGACGTCTCCCGGACGCCCGACTCCGCGGTTTCACGCAGCAACTCCACCGCAAACAGCGGATTCCCGGCGCTAACCGCATGGACGTGGGCGCCGACTGCTTCGGCATCCGGTGCAAGAGCCGGAAGGCTGCGCGCTAGATCGCAAATCGCTTCATTCGACAATCCGCCTAGAGAAAGATGGCTCGCCACATTTTCCAACTGCAATTTCCGGCGCAGCGGTTGAACGGCGCGCGCAGCATCACCCGCTTCGTTGCGGTATGTCGCTAGAATCAGCGCGGGAAATGCAACGACGCGGCGCGCCAGATATTCGAGCGCAAAGAGCGTCGCTTCGCCCGCCCACTGCAAATCTTCCAACACCAGCAACAATGGACGCTCGCGCGAGAGTCCTTGTACGACCGCCGCCAAGCCTTCGAGTAAACGGGAGCGGCCGCGCTCGGCATCGATCGCCGGCAGAGTCGGGAGATCGCTGCGGCGCAGCGCCAGTTCCGGAATCAAAGCCGCAACGGCGGCAAGCCAAACGGGCCGGACATCCACGGCGGTCAACAACGGCAGCGCGTCTCGCAGAGCCTCAACAAACGCCTGATACGGAACCTGCTCCGGCGACGAAGTCGTTCCGCGCAGCACGCGTCCGCCTTGCACGTTGGCAAGCAAGGCAACTTCCGTGGCCAAACGAGTTTTTCCGATGCCGGCCTCGCCGCCTATGAGCACGACTTTCCCCTGTCCGTGTGCCGCAACGCGCCACGCTTGCGCCAGCTGTTCGATTTCGGCCGCGCGTCCAACGAACGGCAGTACGTTTGCCGCCTCGGGTACGTCTGCCGTTCCATGTGCCGCTGAGTCCGGTAACGCGCCGCCGCGCAGCATGAGCGCCCGCAGCGCCAGCGTTTCCGGCATGAGTTCGGCATTCATTTCCGCGGAAAGCTGTCGCGCGAAAACGTCGATCTCGCGTAGCGCGCCGGCACGGTCGCCGCTTTCATACCGAATGGATGCGAGTTGACGCAGCGTGTCTTCGCGCCACGGATCGTTGGCGAGAATGCGCTCGGCGTACGATATGGCATGCGCAAAGTCCCGGCGGCTTCGCGCGCGGAAGAGTAAGCGCTCTAACGCGCCGGTATATTCGCGCCGCAAACGCTCGCGCATCGGCGCAATCCAGTCATCGTAGATCGCCGGCGCCAAATCACCTTCGTACAACTGGGCGGCCTCGGGCCAGCGCGACTCGTGGGCAATGCAGCGCTCGAACTCGTCGACGTCGACCCACACGGACGCCGCATCGTTCCAGCTAATCGTCTCTTCCACCGAGACGACGTACGGCACGCTCGAGGGCGGCAGCGCGTTCGTCAACTGATATACGTGTCGCCGGAGCTTTGCGCGAGCTTCCGCTTCGCTGTCGTCGGCCCAAAGGGTGAACGCCACCGTATCGCGCGTCAGGTGAGCCCCACGGTGAAGCAACAAGAAAGCTAATAATGCTAGGGCCCGCGGACGGCTGTGGAACGCGTAGCGCTCGCCCTCGTAGAAGAAGCGGGGCTGACCGAGCAGATGGATGCGAAGTCCGGGGACGACGACGTTCTCCATGCGCAACTCCGTCGGTGCGGCAAGCTCTAGGGATTCCTACGCATCGACCGCGTTCCGCGCCTCCCTAAGTGAGCGCCCGCGTCACCTCATCGACCTCCGGGTGGCGGTTGCGGCCAGCCCCGCAGCTGCGAAGCTCGCGCAAACGAGGCTTACTTCAATCGGTGCGGTGCGCATGCCGGTCGCAAAATCTAAGCCAGGAACGTGTTGAACCGGTCCGAGATACCAGGCCAGCAGAAACAGCGCTTCAAACGCGCGCGATGCACCGACGATCGTTCCGAGGGCCAGCGCGAGGGCCGAAATCGCCGCCGCAACCGCTATGCATGCAATGAGGCTCAGCCCTTCTCCAGCCAGCGCCAAGCGCAGCACGCAGGTCGAGCAGAGGAGCAGCACGAGCAAAGCGCCGGCGAGCCACTGAAAGAACAGCGTCTTCGTGGCGAAGCCCGCGGTAGACGACACGATCTCCTCGACGCCGAACCGCCGTTCGCGAGCACCGAGGGCGGAGATGCGCTCCAGCGGCCAGATCAGCGCCAGCGGCAACATCACCTTCGTGACGCTCTCGAACGGCACGAGTGCGCCGGCCACGACGATGCCGATCGCGCCGAGGTACCACCAAACGCTCGCACCACTCGCAACCAGGCCAAACTCCGCGCGAAAGATCCGCAAAAACGGCACATTGGGGATGAAGCGCGCAACGTCGATGAACGCACCACGGCGCGCACGCACGTTCTCGCGACGGAACAGATCGAAGAAAACCGACGCAAGCAAAACCAGCACCGCGGCTGCGACGACCCATCCAATACGCTGCGCCACGATCGCGCCTGTCCAATGAAATCCCGGGAACGCGAACGGCTGCCCGAGGTGCGTGTTAAAAAGGACGCCGAAGTTTATGTCCGGAGTAAGGGCTTTTGGGAAATCGTGCTGCTCGGCTCGGATGAGATTCGACGAGACCACGGTGAAGCCAAGCGGATCGAGCGGCTGAACGGCGTTTGCGCCGGCCGAGACCGGCGCAGTCAGCATGACGGGCCAGAGTATCACGAAGGCCACTCCGCCGAGCGTTCCGCGCAAGAACGGAATGATGTCGAATGCCGTAGCGACCGCGGCAACAAAGGCCATAGCCGGAACCGTGATCAGCAAATACGGCAGCACGTAGGCGAAGACATCCACCTGTAATGCGTGTCCGCGCAGCATTTGCATGGCAATCGCCGCCAGATACGAAACGCCGGCGACGGCCCAAAGCACGGCGGCGCTGCTTAACCACTTCGAAAGGACGAAGACGCTTTTGCGAACGGGTGAGGCGCCGACGATCGCATCGACATGACACTCGACGTCACGCTCGATTGCGCCACGCACGAGAAAAAAGCCGAGAAGGGTGAGAAAGCCGCTGGTCAATGCCGCGATCGTCGCTCCGTAAAAGGCGGAATTGTAAATGCCGGTGTGCCCCTTGACGACGATCGTATGGTATGCAGCGTTGACCTCGGGGACGTACAAGTACCCCGCATAGAGTGCCGCGGCAATGGTGAGGATGAATGCGAAGCGTCGCATCCGTTCGGCGGCGTCCGCACCGGCAATGGCAAGCACGGCGTTCACGCGATGCGCGCCTCCCGAACGTTCACGAGGTACGCATCCTCGAGCGAGGGCGATGCGGCGGAGAATCCGTCCGGCGCATGATTAGCGCAGAGCTTCACGAGGACGCCGCCGCGCCGGCGAACGGCCGACGTTACGGCATACTTCTCACGCATTGCGGCAAGGTCGTTCGGATCGACCATACCTTGCCAAGCATTTCCGTCGAGTTGCGCGGCGAGCACATCGGGCGAGGCATCGGCGATGACCGTGCCGCCCGAGATCATCACGACACGCTCCGCAATCGTTTCCACATCCGAGACGATATGGGTCGATAGAATCACGATGCGATCGCCGGCGATGCCGGTAATCAGCTCCCGAAACCGCGAGCGTTCCTCCGGATCGAGCCCGACGGTGGGTTCGTCGACGACCACGATTTGAGGATCGCCGAGCAAGGCTTGCGCGATGCCCACGCGTTGCTTCATACCGCCGGAGAACCCGCCAAGCGGACGATTTCCCGCGGCGGCAAGATTCAGTTCTTCGAGCAGCTGGTCGATGTTGCGCTCGGCAGTTCGTCCGCTCAAGCCTTTCAGCGCCGCCATGTAGCGCAGAAATTCGCGCGCGTTCAAGTTCGGATAGACGCCGGCATCCTGCGGCAGATAACCCAATTGCGAACGAACCGAGTCCGGCTTTGCGGCGGTGTCCGAGCCGTTCCAGCGCACGCTGCCGCTCGACGGCTTCATGACCGTAGCGATAATGCGCATCAGCGACGATTTCCCCGCGCCATTCGGGCCGAGCAGCCCGAGCACGCCCGGGCCGATGTCGAGTGAGACATCCTTTAGAGCGTGAACGCCGCTACGATAACGCTTATTGAGCGCCTCGATTTGAAGCCGATTCATGCCACACGTACGACGCCTGCCGTCGTTTTGTTTCGCGCGATCGCGGCAACATGTCGGAACCGCGAACGCAACAACGGTGAAACCTCCGTGCGCGACACTGGCGCTCTATGTCCGATTGCGCCAGTCTTGCACTTGCTTTAATCTCGAGAGGCCCGGCAAAATATCGCTACGCGGTTGCGGCGACGCTCGAACGATTCGGATCCGGAGCGCTTCGCTTTGCGCTCGACGGCGGCATCCGAATAGCTCCGCTCGAAAAACATGAAGAATACTGCCGCGCGTCGCCTGCGCTTGCGCGTCTCGGTATCGACGTCGATGCGTGGCCCGCGCCGCCGGCGGGCTTATTCGTCGTCGAAGAGCGTACGGTATATTTGCGCTCGCGCAGCCCGATGACCGTTGCGCACGAGTTCGGCCATGCCTTGGATTGCGTGCTCGGGGGCGGCGTTTACCGCTCCGGCGTCGATCCCGTGTTGCGCCGGCTCTTCACGGACGCCCGCGCCTTCGTAACACCCTATGCGGCCACCGGCATCGACGAGTATCTCGCCGAGGCGCTGCGCGCCTTTGTTGAGATCAATGATGTGACGTCGCATTGGCCGCGCGCAACGAAGATTCGATTACGAAACGTGGACCCCCAGCTCTACGACTACGTCGAGTGCCTGTTCCGATGTGCGTTTACCGTCGCGGCCTAGATATGTTCTAGCACGCAAAGACCTGTGCATTGAAGCAATGACTGCCAAGGCAGCTCGTGGTTGCTGCGCCGGTTAGATTTGGGCATATTGGCAGTTCCCTAACCGCACACGCGGTGCTACGATCCGCCTAGATGCCTTGGTTTTCTTCGGCGTCTTATCCCGTTGTTTCACATATGCTGCAACAATCCGAACAGAGGAGCTTCAATCGATGAAATTGCTTGCCTCAGTCCTCATCGGGCTCAGCTTGGCATTTGGCGCTGGCGCCGCTCTCGCGGCCGGGTCGGGAAATCCCCTGACCTTCACGCCCGACAATCTACACTGGGTGGCCGGAACGGGTGCATCCAAAAGCCTTTTCCTTACGACGTTCGTTGGTGATCCGAATAAATCGGGCAACGCAATTACGCGCGTTAAAATGCCGGACGGATACACGAACAAGCCGCACTACCATGCACACGACGAGTACATTACCGTTATCCAAGGTACCCTTCTCTTCGGCACCGGCGACGTAGTTAACAAAGCGAACGCGAAAGTGCTGCCGACGGGTTCGTTCATCATGGTTCCGGCCGGCGTGCACCACTGGTCGATTGCCCAGGGCGAAACTATCGAACAGGTCGGCGGTCAAGGTCCGCAGACAAACCTCCCCGTTAAACCCGCGATGTAATCGCGCGTCGAAAAGTTGGCGCCACAGGTCCGCCTCAGCGGGCGGACCTTGCTTTCGAAGAAACTGGCCTACGCGGAAGTGAACGACGCATCTGACTTACGAAACAGCTGGTTCGGAGATGCGCATGTAAGCGGTGGCCAATAATGCCGGGATGACGGCGAGGGCCTGAACGAAAGCGACGCCGCGCCAGGCAAAGGCGTATCCGTGGACTTGCGAGACGGCGCCGATGACGATCGGCGCAACGCAGCCCGCGACGAAAATGAACGTAAGCGATACGCCGAGAGCGCTTCCGCTGTGCTCCTCTCCACCGACCTCCGCGATAGCCAGCACGGCTACGCCGAACCAGCCTTCGGCGCTGAACCCGAGCAGTGCCGCAAGTAGCGCAAGAACCCATAGCGCAGTCGCCGGACCGATGGATGAGACACATAGCGCGAGCACACCGGTAATGACCGCTACCGCGGCAAGTGGTAAGGCGCGGCTGCCGGCAAACAGTTTATCGCTGCTCCAGCCCCAAAAAATTCGTCCGCCGATTGCCGCAAATTGCGCCAGCGTGAACATGCCTACGGCAGCAAAGAGCCCAATTGAAGTTTCGTGTACGAGCGTGAGAGTCAAGAACGCCATCAGGGCAAGTTGGCCGCAGACCAAACCCATCGACGTTAGCGTGAGCAACAGCAATCGCAGGTTGCGCGCCATGACAACCATCTCCACCAGCATGGCTTTGACCGAAACGCGCTCACCTTCGAGTTCCAGCGGCTCGCGATACAGCAGCGACGCCGCGCCGCACGAAACGATCGTTACGATTCCGGCGAGGATGAAAGCGGCGCCGTAGTCCCAGCGCGCGGCGACCGCCGGCAATAAAATCGAACCGATGACGCCGGCCACCGGAACGCCGCATTGGCGGATGCCCATCGCCAAGCCGCGTTCTTCTTTCTTGAAGAAATAGATGATCGCATGGCTTCCCGACGGCGTTACGGCAGCGAAGCCGATGCCGTACATCAGCAGCCAGAACAGCACCCAGGAAAAGCTATGAACGAATGCGGCGGCGATGAGCGAGACGCCCATGAAGATACCGGTCCATAACACCACTGTCTTATCGCCGAATCGATCCGTTAACATGCCGGCAAGCGCCGTCATCAGCACGGAGCCGGTCATCTGCATCGATAGCACGAGCCCAAGCTCCGTCGGATTCAAGTGGAACGCATTGCCGAGGAACGGCAACAGCGGTCCGGTAGCCATCAGGAACAGCGATGCGCCGATCATCGCGCCCGTAAAGAGCGCGAGCACCTCGAAGCGCGACTCCGGCATGGGATTGTGCGGACGCACCCTCGCGCCCGCTCGCCGCTCTGCGCTCAAATTTGGAGTGCCTCGGATATGGCTTTCTCTTCGCTCCAGCCGGCGCCGTCGTCCATCACCGGCTGCAGTTCCTCAGGTTTAAAGACCATACACAACTCGCCAAGCAGTTTCGTGTAGCCGCACTGCTCGGTGTATTCGCGCTCGACTTCCAGCACCGCGAGCCGCTTCTGCACGAATCCGAGAAGCCGGGCGGCCCGCATGCGCTGCTCGAGCGCGGATTCGGCATCGCTCCAAGCCTTCAACCCTGCAACGGCCGCCAAGTGCTGCACGTCAAAAACGACCGAGATCGCGTCGGTTTGATTTTGCAAGATCTCCAGCGCTTCTCGCGCGGCGGCGCGCGCCGCGTCGAATTCGCCGAGCTCGACATTGTAGGCGGCGAGGTTCCCAAGGATGACTTCGGCGGTGCGGAATCGTCCCAATACCCGCGCGCTAGCCAACGCTTCTTCCGCGAGCCTCACCGCTTCGCGCGCGTTGCCTCCGGCGAACTCCGCTTCGGCTAGCGTTGCTGCCGTAACCGCAATCTTTGAAGCGTCCTCGCGTTCCTCGTACATCGCCGATGCGCGGGCGAAGAGCGCGCGTGCGCCGGGCAAATCATTCTGATAGGCGCGCGCTACCGCCAGATCGGCCAGGATGCCGCCGATGCGCGAAGAACCGCGAGCGCGCCGATTATTCAGCGCTTCTTGGAGCAGATTTTCGCCTTCTTCGACCCGTCCCAGATATACGAGCGACCGGCCCGCGAGGCGCAGCGCATCGGCCACGCCCGTCGGACGATCGAGCGCGACGTAAAGGTCCAGCGCGCGCTGCGCCGCGGACAGCGCATTGCCGAATTGGTTGAAGACCGATGCAAGGCTCGCATGTGCCAGTTCCAAGCCCGCAACGATCTCGCGCGGAGTTTCGTCGTTAACGCGCTGCATCGCCGCATGCACCCACCGCAAACCTTCCGTCGCGGCAAGCACGCCGAAGATTCGCGGAAGCACGACGGCGATGCGCTGTCCCGGCAGCGGATTCCCCTTTGTCGAGAACGAGTAAGTGAGCGCGGACCGTAGGTTTTCGATCTCGGATTCGCCCTGCAAGAGCCACTCCTGCGGCGTCAACATTTCGTGTCGTTCTTCCAAGCACTCGACGAATCGCGCGAACGTCTCGGCGTGGCGTTCGGCCGTTTCGTTAGCGTTTGCGCAAGCGGCAAGTTTCTCGCGGCCATAGGCGTTCATCGACTCGAGCAATCGATACCGCATCGATTCGCCGTGAGGTTCGGCAAGCACGAGTGACTTGTCGCAAAGGGATTGGATGATATCCACCAAGTCGAGCTCGTCAAGCTCCTCGTTCGCGCACACGCCCGCCGCCGTTTCGAGCGTAAAACCGTCGGCGAAGATCGAGACTTGCCGGAAGACTGACTGCTCGCGTTCGCAGAGCAGATCGAAGCTCCAGTCGATCAACGCGCGCATCGTTTGTTGGCGCGGCAGCGCGGCGCGGTCGCCGCCGGCGAGCACGCGGAAGCGCTCGTTTAATTTCTCCAGCAACTGCGCCGGAGCGAGAATGCGCAAGCGCGCCGCGGCGAGTTCAATAGCGAGCGGGATGCCGTCGAGTCGGCGGCAGATCTGCGCGATGGTTAAGGCGTTGGCGTCGGTTACGAAAAAGAGCGGATTTGCGCTTTGCGCGCGCTCCTGGAAAAGCGCGACGGCGCTAAACCCGAGCGCTGCCGCTGCCGTTAGAGCCTTTATCTCGACCGGCGGCACGCAGAGGGACGGGATGCGATGCAGCTTCTCGCCGGCGATATTCAGCGCTTCGCGGCTCGTGGCGAGAATCCGAACGTTCGGACATTCGCGCAACAGCGAACCCGCAATGCGCGACGCTTCGGAAACGACCTGCTCGCAGTTATCGAAGATCAGCAGCAACTGCTTGTTCTTCAAATGGTGTGCGAGAATGTCGTTCGGCGATTGATTCGGCGTCTCGCGCAATTCGAAGACGCGTCCGATCGTGCTCGCAACCAGATTCGCATCGCGGACAGGCGCAAGATCTATGAACCAGACGCCGTCGGCGTACTCTTCCAGGAGTTCGGCACCCGCTTGAAGCGCGCAGCGCGTTTTGCCGATGCCACCCGCGCCGCTCAACGTTACCAACCGTGCCTGCTGTAAGAGCGCCCGGATGTCGGCGACGTCTTCCTCGCGCCCGATAAAGCTCGTCGTTTGCTGCGGCAAATTGTGGCTGAGATAGTTGAGCGATTTGAGCGGCTCGAACTCGGCTATCAGCTCCGGCACGTGCAATTGGAAAACGTGTTCCGCTGCCGTGAGATCTTTCAAGCGATGGTATCCGAGGTCGCGCGCCGTCGCGCCGCACGGAAAGACGCCGCCCGCAGCATCGACGATGGCGTTCGAAAGCAGAATCTGACCGCCGTGGCCGACTGCGAGCAACCGGGCGACGCGATTTAGCGTGGGACCAAAGTAATCCCAATCGCGCTCCTCGGCGTCGCCCGCGTGCAACGCCATGCGAACCGAGATGCCGCCCGCGCACGCGAACGGTTCGGCAGCAATGGCGACCTGCGCGTCGATTGCGGCGCGCATGCCGGACTGGACGTCGGAAAAAGCGGCGCAAAATGCGTCGCCGACGGTTTTGAAAACGACGCCGCCGTTTGATTCGATCGCCTGGCGCAAGAGCGTATCATGCCGGCGAACGTCGAGACGCATCGTCTCGGGATCGCTCTCCCAGCGCACGGTGCTGCCGACAATATCGGAAAACAGAAAAGCGATATTGCCGGAAGGAAGCACACGCTCTCCCGCTTGTTGCGGAACAGCGGCGACCATGTCCATCGTGGCCTATTATGACTTGGAGAACGCTGCAACGCAACAAATACAGGCCGAAAGCCTCTGGGGACACATTCGGACGCGCTGTTAGGTTTTTGAGGAAAGGCCGCGCGGGTGGGTCGCTACGAGGGGACGACTATGCGTTGCTATCGATCGAGAGCACTTGCGCTTGCCGCGCTTCTTCCGCTGGCCGCTTCGTGTTCCGGCGGCTCGAGCGCCGTGGCGCCGCAAACGCGAGCCCAGCAGCAATCGGCAACGGCCGGCGCGGCCCGCACCTACGATGTCTCGTCGGCCGATGGATCGAGTGCAACGCTTGTGCTTCGCTCGAACACCGCGCTCCCGGCATCGGCAATTGCGCTGCACGCCGGCGAGTCGAGCGATTCTACAAGGCTGGCTCCGATGAAAAACCGGCCCGCATGCCCGCCGGTGCCGGCTATCCGCCTCCGCAACCCGTTCCCATTCCCCATTTCGATCGACATCGACAGCTTTAAGGTGAAGCTGCGTTGCACGCCACAAAGCCCGCTGTTCGGCGCGACGTTCTATCAAGTCGTTCCGCAACCGAAAGTCGTATCGCCGGTGAAATTGGGAGACGCCACGATTTCGGGGCGCGAGCTTTTCTTCAAGTCGACCGTCGACGAGATCACGTTGCAACCGGGGATCACGTATCAAATCACGGTGCTTCCTGAAAGCTCGGTATCCGATGTAGCGTTCCCCGTCGCGCCCGGTTCGACGACAAATCTAACGGCGAACGCGCCGAATCTTCCATCGGGCCTGCAATTCACGTACAGCACGTCCTCCGGGACCTCGACGTACTCGGTCGCCTGTTTCAATGCGTTCACATCGAGCGGAACGCTCGATCCCGCGCTGCACGGCGTGCCCCTCGTCGGCATCCCGTCGTTCTTCTGCCACATCACCCCGGCGAACAACGGATCGATCACGTTCGGCCAGACGGTAAGCTTCGACATCGTGAAGGCTAAACCGGATCGCGCCGTTTTCGAACCCGACGGTCTCGCTCAAGGCTTCGAATGCACGCTCAACAATTCGTGCAACGTTCCGCAGTTCTCGGTCCCGGCGACCTACCAGAACTTCATTGCAGGCAACGTGCAAGATTTGCGACTGTGCGTTCCGGCGAAAGAAGACGTCGACTGCAACGGCGTCGGTTCGAACCCGCAGGGCGGGAAGCGCACGAGCGTGAGCAAACACGGCGACTTCCAATTGCTCGTCGCCGACGACCCGACGTATAAACCCGGCACGCCGGCTGCACCGGTTCCGTGGGACGGGATTTTCCGGATGTCGTTCAGCGGCCCGTGCAAATTAAATACCGGTCCGGACACACCGGACGGCGATCAGCCGCCGGGCTACACCGACCGCCAAGGAACCGGCATCGGGCCGAACGCCGAACTCGACGTAACGCCGACCGGGTCAGGAACGTGTTCGATCACGGCAACGGAAGACGGACGCTTCATCACCGATTACAGCGATCCGCAGCATCCAAAACCGCGATCTACAACCGTCAGCGTTTCGATCTGGTAGCGCTTAACGATCGGCGAGGGCGTAAAATACCTTGACGAAGACGCCCGCTACATGATTGGCGTCGGCAAATTCGCCATTGTCGTATTTCGCCGCCAGGTTGATGTAGCGCACGCCCGTTTCCATTCGAACGTGCCGGTTGATGGGGCGCAGGTACGAGATCGCAGCGTCGACCTGGGCTTCTTGTTCCGAGACCGGCGACCGCGTTACGGACGACGGTTCGAACGTCCAGGAAAGACGCGCGTGAATGCGCGGGTCGACGGCGAGCGATGCTTGAACGGCGCCGCTACGCAGCGGCATGACGTGGACCAATTCGTATTGCGCGCCAGCGTCGCGCGAAGCATCGTACTCGACCGGCGCAATGGTATTCGTATACTTCGTGCGCTGATTCCACAGCGTTTGTCCCGCACCGACGGCCCAACGCGGAGAGATCCAGTAACGTACCGTGCCGGCGAGATAATTCAGTTTGATGTCTTGAATGCCCGAAGGCCCGTTTCCGATAAAAAGCGCGGGGAGCGGGACGATAGATTCGCCCGAGATTTGCAGGCGGCCGCTGCGCGCTTCGAACTCGACGAGCGGAATGACCGCCGACGACGCCGCGGAGCTTTCATTTGGTTCGCGGTGCACGGCCGACCCCGCCAGTGCTTCGATACCGACCGTAGCCTCTGAGGCGCGCGCATACGCCGGCAAAATCGAGCATGCAACAACGAAGGCGCAGAATATCCGAGCCGTTAAAGACTTCACGGGTAACCCTCCGTAGGCGGAAATCGACGCCCCGCGCGCATTTCCCTCGAAGCAAGTATCAGGAGCACGGTAATGACGCAACGCATGCCGGCGATTTTCTTCGGACACGGCAATCCCATGAACGCCATCGATGAAAACGTTTATACGCGCGCGTGGCGCGAAATCGGCGAGTCGTTCGAAAAGCCACGTGCGATTTTGATGGTATCGGCGCACTGGTACGTGCCCGGGACGATGCTGACGAACAACGAGCGTCCCCGCACGATCCACGATTTCGGCGGCTTTCCACGGGCGCTTTATGAAGTGCAGTATCCGGCGCCCGGCGATCGCGCCTTGGTAGACCGCGTCGTCGAATTGCTGGCTCCGGCCGCCGCCGTGCCGGACCCGCAGTGGGGACTCGATCACGGCGCGTGGTCTGTGCTCGTGCATGCGTATCCAAATGCCGACATTCCGGTCGTGCAGTTGAGCATCGATGAAACCAAGGATCCGATGTACCACTACGAGCTCGGCACGCGCTTACGTCCCCTGCGAGACGAAGGCGTGCTGGTCGCGGCGAGCGGAAACCTCATTCACAATTTGCACGCGTATGCCTGGGGACGCCATCCCGCCGAACCCTTCGATTGGGCGCTTCGTTTTGAAAAAACCGCGCGCGAACTGCTGCTCGCGCGCGATTTCGAACCCTTGATCGATTATGAATCGCTCGGAGACGATGCGATGCTTTCCGCACCGACTCCGGATCACTATCTTCCCCTGCTGTACGTTCTCGGCGCGTCAGATGAACGCGACCGCGTAACCTTTCCGGTGGAAGGGATGGACGGCGGCTCGATTTCGATGACCACCGTCCGTTTCGGTTAACTCCGAATTACTTCGAAACGGCCTTAACTTGCGCTTCGGTGATCGCGGGCGCTTTGTTGCCCCACGAAGAGCGCACGTAGGTTGCGACCGACGCAACGTCGGCATCGGAGAGTTGTTGTCCCCACGCCGGCATCATGCCGTTGTACGTCGTTCCGTGCACGACGACTTTTCCGTTCAGGCCGTACTTGATGATGTGAATGACGGTTTTCGCGTCGCCCGTAACCACTGGATTTCCGGCGAGCGGCGGGAAGGTGCCCGGCACGCCTTGGCCAGTTGCCTGATGGCAGCTCGAGCAATTCGTTTGGTAGATCTTGGCCCCGTCGCTAGCGTTGCCGGCCGCGGCCATTGCACCGCCGGCCGATGCCGCCTCGGTTGCCGACGACTCCGGCGCAGTGCTGGTTTCGGTCGTCGTCGTGCTCGAGGTTTGACTGTTCTTGGAACACGCGGAAAACGCAAAAACCAACGCTAAACCGACTAGCCCAACCTTGCTGATGCGAGTCATGTAGTTCGCTCCTTTCACTCCTCCGAATTTCCTTTTCTCGGGCAGTACGAGGATGCGAACGGCATCGCCTGCGAGACCTTAACGCAATGCTGCGATTTCGGCGGAAGCGGTGCTCAAGAAATGATTCAGGGCCTGGAGCGTGTTCGGTTGCGGCCGCATCAACACGACGAGACGCCCCTCGCCGCGCGCCTGTAACGCCGCGCGATCCAGCATGTAAGCAATGTACGTTTGCGACGTGCGATCGTCGATCGTAACGTCGCGATGCACGAGCGTCACGCGAGCTTGCGCGAACGGGCCCGGCGCCGCGTCGCCTTCTTCATCGAAAAACGTCAGTCCGGTTCCTTGCAAGGCCTTCGGCATGCCGGAGGTGACTCGCGCGGCTATGCCGTCGAACGCCCCAAACTGCTCCCTTAAGCGCTGCAAAATGGGCGCCGTCGGCGCGGAGCCGACATGGATGAAAAGCGCGTCACCGTTGGCGCGAACGAGTTTGGCAAAAGCGGCCGCTTCGGAGGCCGACGGATTTACGTCAAACGCCATCGGGACGCCCAAACGCAGAAATTGCGATTCTACAACGACGGAATTGCCGGTGAGACCAACGACCAGCGAAAGGCGCGGCTTCGCCCAATTCCGCAGCGCGCGCCGGTCGCGCTCGACAACGACGTCGTCTTCCGAAAACGGATCGACGACTTCGCTGTCCGACACGCGGCGCATTGCATTGGCAAGATTCGCGGCGGTTACGGGCGTGCCGCTCGGCAGCGACGTCGGGCGCAACGCGACGATTGCCGGTGGATGCGACGAAGCTTGTCCGCCGAGATACCCCGCTACGATCGATGCGAGAGCAAGGACGATTACGAAGACGGAGAGCGAAGCGGTGCGCATACGCGGCCGCTCATCGCCCATACGAGCGCGACGAGCAAGAAATTAGCGACGAGAGAACTGCCGCCGTAAGACATGAACGGCAGCGTGATGCCCGTGAGCGGGAAGACGCCGATCACGCCGCCCACGATAATGAAAATTTGAAAGCCGAGCGTTGCGGCCAAGCCCGCCGCGAGCAGCTTCGAATACAGGTCCGGCTGCTCGGTCCCGACGGCGAAAATGCGCCGCACGAGCGCGAGAAAAATACCGAGTACTGCGAGCGCGCCTATGAAGCCGAACTCTTCGCAGAATGCAGCGTAGATGTAGTCGGTCGCGACGTCCGGTATGAAGCGCGGATGGCCGAGCTGAAAGCCCGTTCCGAACAGGCCGCCGGCGGCGATGCCATAGTATGCTTGCGACGACTGATAGCCCGATCCGAGCGGGTCGCTGAACGGATCTCGCCACACGGCGATGCGCGTCTGCACGTACGGATAGTGATGCACCGCCCAGAAAGCCACGAGCGCAAAGATTGCCACGCCGCCGATCACGATGTCGAGGCGTCGCGTCGCCACGTAAAGTAATGCCGCGAACGTCGCAAGCAGCAGCGTGGCCATGCCGAGGTCGCGTTGTAAAACCAAGATCGCCATCGACGCGCCCCAGCCGAGAAAGAGCGGCCCAAGGTACTTCAAATTCGCCCGCACCGACCAGGGGCGCGCCGCTGCAATAACGTCGGCCGTCTCCGCTAAATACGCGGCAAGGAAGAATACGATGAAGAGTTTGATCAGTTCGATCGGCTCGTATTGAATGGGTCCGAGTTTGATCCAGAGTTTCGCGCCGTTGACTTCTTGACCGAAAAGGACCAACAGCACGAAGAGAATCAGCGAGCCGACAACCCACAAGTATTTATACGCAGCGAAGCGGCGGAATTGCGTGAAGGCAGGCGTCGCACCGATCGCAAGCACGAGCGAAATAACGAGCCACCATTGCTGCTTCTGCGCGAGGTCCGGCGACAGACGCGCGACAAGCAGCAGTCCGAGCGAACCCAGGACGACCGCGAGCGCCGGCAAGATGTCGTCTCGCGTCGTTGCGGAAGGCTGCCATGCCACCCACGCGAGCGAAAGCACGGCGAGCAACCCCAGCAGCCAGGACGGCCCAAGCGAATGTGGGGGCGCAAACGAAAGCAGCAATGCCGCCACGGCTAAAGCCGCGACCATCGGAGCTATCCGGCGCGCTATGACGGCTACTGCGCCCACGCGACCGCGGAAAGAACTGCCAATATCGCCGCGCCCACGCCAAACGCGATGCGCGTCAGAACCGAATCGTGCTTTGGTTGGAGATCGACGAACAGCGAGTCCTCGAGCGCCCGATCGCCGGCGTCGAAACGGATGACCAATACGTGTTCGCCCGGGCCGGCGGCTTCCACGTGGGAAATCAGCGCCTGGCGGTCTAGGTCGCCGGCAACGCGGTGCGCCATCAGGATCACCATGTCGCCGGCTTCCACGCCGATGCTCGAGACGGAAACATCGAGCGAGTTCGACGTGCCGAGCGCGCGCGCCAGAACCGGAAATCCGCCCGCTTCGAGTGCGTCGTCCCGGGTGAGCGGGCGCAGATCGCCGCCATGGGCCAAATATGCGGCCGTGCCGCCGGAGTGCATGACGTAAGCGCGTCCGCGAACGACCAGCGCGGCGGACAACGAGCACCCGGCCGTGACGTAATCGTCATGTCCGGCGCTGCGTGAAAATAAATCGGCGTTGACCCGCGAGAGCACGCCAAGCATCGCGGTGGCGGCCGGCTGCGGGCGATCGAGCGCGCGCCGGAACCGCTCGCTCTTCGAGCGCCGGTCGAACTCCGTCCGGATTCGCGCGAGCGCCGCCGGCGCGGTTGCCGCGCCGTCGATAGCGCCGAAGCCGCGCGCGACCGCAAAAAGCCACGTCTGCACGCCCAGCTGGAGCGTCAGGCAAGAGGCACGGTCACCACGGATGGCTACGTCCACGGTTTCAATTGTTCCACAATCAGGCGGGTCGTTCCAATATCCATGGCATCGCCCGGGCGGATTTCTATGGCGCTCGAGATGCGCCGGCCGTTGAGGAAGGTGCCGTTGCTGCTCCCAAGGTCTCGCAGGTAGACGACCTTGCCGTGCGTCTCGAGCCGCGCGTGGCGGCGGCTGACTTCCGGGTCGGGCAGGGTCAGTTCCAAGTCCGGCGCCCGGCCGATGGTTAGCGGCGAAAGCGCCTCGAACGGACGCTCCGCGCCGTGCTCCACGATCTTCATCGTCACGCGCACCGGCCGCAACTGCGCAAGTTCTTGCGATGCGCCGAGACGAGGACGCGCTGCGACGGCCGCAACCGCAAAGAGCACGGCAACCATCTCGAGCGAGCCGACCCGCATGTGCGCGTCGAAATTCATTCACGGGCCTCGACACGCAATTGCGTATTTCCGAACGTCAACACGTCGCCCGAAAAAACGTGCCGCGCACCTTCGATGCGATCGCCGTTGACGAAGGTTCCGTTCGTCGACGAAAGATCTCGCACGAGCGGCCCTTCTTTATCCAATTCCATCTCGGCGTGATTGCGCGAAACGCTTGGGTCGACGAGGAAGATGTCGCTCTCCTCGCTGCGCCCCACGGTCACTTTGCCTTCGATGAAGTACACCCCGTAGGCCGGCACGCCTTTGATCATCCGCAAGTGAAAACGCTGCGGCGGCGTCTTTGCGATGGAGTCGGGAATTTGGATCGTCACGTCGCTCGCCACCATGACGTCGACGGCGCCAAGTGGGACGCTTTCCCGCGATTGCATTTGCACTTTCGGGCCGCCGTCGAAAAAGTAGACGCCCACGCGGCCGGCCATGTCTCGCAGCAGCTCCGCCCACTCACGTTCGAGGTACGCGCGATGCTCGTGGAGGCGCGAGTAGTCTTCCGGATTGACGTACACGATGTACGAGCCCGGCGCAAGCAAATGTCCATCGTCGCCGCGCGTGCGCGCTTCCATGGTGGCGACGAGCTTGCGCGCCACCTGGGCCGGTTCCAGGTCGCTCGGGAAAGTTTTGGCGAACGTACGCTCGATAAACGCCGCACACGCCTGTTCGATTCGCGCAAACCAGCTCATCGTTGCATTCGTCCTTGGATTAGCGGCGCTCCAACCTCGCGATGTAGAATCCGTCCCGTCCTTCGATCCCCGGTGGAATCAAAACGTCGCCGCGTTCGGTGAGGAACGGCTCGTAAGACGCAGGAATAAGCCCGCGTTCGAACTGCCCTCCAGCCAAAAATGCGTCGACGACTTCGACTGTTTCTCGGGGGTCGGTGGAGCACACCGCGTAAACCAACGCACCGCCCTCGAAGGCCGCAGGAGCAATGCTCTCGAGAATTGCGCGCTGCGTGCTTGCAAGACGTTCGCCGTCCCCAGGCTGCTTCTTCCAGCGCGCCTCGGGATGCCGGCCGACGACCCCGATGCCCGAACATGGCGCGTCGATCAGGATGCGGTCGAAGCGCCGGCCTTCCGGAAGAACCGGCTGCGCCGCGTCGCCCACGATGGCGGCCGCCGCGAAGCCCGCTTCCTGCAAGCGCTTCTGCAGCACGGCCGCTTTGCGCTCTTCGCGCTCGATGCACATCAGCGTGCCTTCGCCCTGCATGCGCGAGGCCGTTTGCAGCGCCTTGTTCCCACGGCCGCTGCAGACGTCCAGGACCGTTTCGCCCGGCTGCGGATTCATCACGTCGACCGGCATCGCGGAACTCTCAGATTGAATCCACCACTCGCCTTTTGCCGAGGCTTCCTTGCGGCGAACGTATGCGCCATCGTGGACGAGCAGCGAGTCGCCGACCCACTTCGACGGTTCCGCTTCCACCTTGTCCGCGGCAAAACGCTCGAGCAGCTCGAACGCGGTGGTTTTAGTACCGTTGACCGCAACCGCCGTCGCGGCGGGCGCATTTACCGCCTGGCAAATCGCCTCCGCGCGTTCGCCGAAAACCGTTTGCCACTGACGCACGAGCCAGGTCGGCAACGAGTAGCGCGTTCCGAGATACTCTTCTTCGCTTTCGAAACTCTCGCGCGACGGCTCGAGCGGCTGGTCGCGCAGAAACGAGCGCAGCACCGCGTTTACCAGATTCGCAACGCCTCGATGGCCGTATCGTTTTGCGACGTTCACCCATTCGAAGACGGTAGCGTGAACGTCGGGACGCGTGTAAACGAGTTCGTAAACTGCGAGACGTAAGACTTCGCGAATCACGGGAGGCAACGGCTGGTCGCGTCCGCCGATGAACGGCTGGAGATACCAGTCCAACGTGCGGCGCATCTTGATCGCGCCGTACGCGAGTTCCGTAGCGAACGCGCGATCGCGCGCGTCGAGATTGGCTTTTTGCGCGCGGTAATCGAGCGCTTCTTGAGCGCCGCGCTCGACGTTTTGCGGCGGCGCCGGAAACACATCGCGCACGGTTTGGAGCGCAACGTCGCGTGCGCCCGTCATGCCCGTTCACGCGCGCGGCGCGATTGCTCGTACGCTTCGCCCGTCATGCGGCCGCGATTCGGCGCGATCAATTCGTCGATGACGACCCGTTCGCCGTCGATATGCGCGCGCAGCACCTTCACCGTCTCGCCGTCCATCGTTGCGCGAGCTCCGGGCTGCGGCGCAAACGCGCGAATCGTGTCGAGAACCTTTTGAGGCGGCCACGTCCAATCGATGTTCAAGTCGTCCTTTCCAATGGGCCGCGTAGTCGACGGCTCCCCGCGCTGCGGCTCGGTTTTCAATTCACCCGCTTCGGCGCGGTCGAGCGCTTCGCCGAGCAGCTCGCCGCCGTAAAACGCGAGACGATCGTGCAATGTGCCGTAATCGTCCGACGGTTCGATGGGCACGCGTTCCTGAACCACAAGCGGCCCCGTATCCATTCCGGCATCCATTAGCATGATGCTCACGCCGGTTTCGGTATCGCCGTTGCGCAACGCGCTTTGAATCGGCGTCGCGCCGCGATATTTCGGCAGCAGCGACGGATGCACGTTCAACGCGCCCAAACGCGGAAGATCGAGCAGCGCTTGCGGCAGAATGCGTCCGTACGACGCAAGCGCAAAGAGATCGAACGATTCGCCGGCGAGCTCTTCGGCCAGCGCCTTCAGCTTCAGAGGTTCGAAGATACGAAGGCCCAAATCCCGGGCCGCCGCCTTTACGGGCGTCGGGGTGAGCTTGTGACCGCGGCCCGCAGGGCGGTCGGGTTGCGTTACGACGCCGAAAAGCGACGTACGCGCGGCAAGCACGTGCAAACTCGGCACGGCAAAATCGCTGGTGCCGAAAAAAAGTGTTTTCACGTGCGTTGAGTTTAGTAAGCTTCGGCGGCCGCGGCTTCGGCGACGTCGACTTCTTCTTCGGTCTGAGCCTTGCGAACGTTCTTCGCCTTATCGACGTACAGCACGCCGTTGAGGTGATCGATCTCGTGCTGCAGACACTGCGCGAAAAGCCCTTCGCCTTCCAAACGGATCTTGTTTCCGTAGCGATCCAAACCGCTCACAGCAACCCGGTGGAACCGGGTGATCTCACCGACGTAGCCCGGCACGGAGAGGCAGCCTTCCGTCATCTCTTCTTCCTGCTCCGTCAACTCGAATCTTGGGATTGATCACGACGGCCGGCTCGTGTCCGTCTTCCTGGACGTCCATCACGAACATGCGCTTGGAGACGTTGACCTGCGGCGCGGCAAGCCCGACGCCCGGCGCGGCATACATCGTTTCGAACATATCGTCGATCAGCTGCTGGAAGAGCGGATCGGCGATCTCTTTGGGATCGACTTTCTTCGCCACTTTCCTAAGCGTCGGGATGACCGTCGGTAATGATCTCGCGGATGTAGGGCATGTTCTCTCTATTCTACGCATGCGACCAAACTCTAGGGCCTGAGCCGCGAGGAGCCGCTTACTTAGCCGCTTCTCTGCCCGCCACGGTGAGCCTGTCAGGATGGACGGCGAGGGTCGATACTACCGGCATCGTCCTTCGACAGGCTCAGGATGACGTCACTGCGTTGTGAAGATGCCGTTCGGGATGTTTTGCGGCGTGCAGTTGTTGGGATTGCTGGGGTCGTTGATCGCCGTCTGGAACTGCGTGCCCGATGGAAGCGTCGCGATGAGATTTACGGCTTCGTACGTCGGGTTTGGAATAGTTGCCGTAGCTGAGCCCGCCGGAAGCTGGCTCGCAGATATTTGAGCGAGTGCGTTCGCGGTTAGAAGCGTCCCAACGTTGTTATTTCCAATCAACGCCATGTTGAACGTATTGATCGGGAGCGGCGAACTCACGGCGATGACGATCTGCGAAAGATTGTCGGGAACGGCCGACGCGCCGGGCTGAGGATAGAGTAACTGCGATTGAATGCCCGCCGGCCCGCATGTCGGACCGGGCGTCGGGCCCGTAACCGTCGTCCCGCCGCCGCATGCGGCGAGCAGTACACCGGTTCCAAGCGCCAATCCCAGATAAACAGTTCGTATATTCATGAAAAGACGTCCCCCTAAAGAATGTACCCCGAGAGGTCGGCATTTTCGACGACGTCCTGCAAGCGTTCGCGCACGTAGGCGGCGTCGATTGTGACTGCTCCAGTTTCGTCCGGCGCTCCATAACTCACGTCTTCGAGAAGCCGCTCGAGCACGGTGTGAAGCCGGCGCGCGCCGATGTTCTCACTTTGCTCGTTCACCTGCATGGCGAAACGCGCCATTTGGTCGATAGCTTCGTCCCTGAAGTCCAGCGTCACGTCTTCCGTAGCAAGCAACGCTTTGTACTGCTCGATCAGCGCATTCTTCGGCTGTGTCAGGATCGTTTTGAAATCCTCCGCCGTCAGCGAGTCCAGCTCGACGCGAATCGGAAAACGTCCCTGCAGCTCCGGAATCAGATCGGACGGCTTGCTGATGTGAAACGCGCCGGCAGCGATGAAGAGAATGTGATCGGTCTTCACGGCGCCGTGTTTTGTCGTGACGGTCGAGCCTTCGACGATCGGGAGAATGTCACGCTGCACGCCTTCACGTGAAACGTCCGGGCCGCCGCGCGATCCTTCGCGGCCCGCAACTTTGTCGATTTCGTCGATGAAGATGATCCCGTCTTCGGCCGCGCGACGCAGCGCTTCGCGCTTCACAGCGTCCATATCGATGAGCTTACTCGCTTCTTCTTGCGCGAAAACGCGGCGCGCTTCCGATACGGTTACGCGTTTCTTCGAACGGCGCTTGGGCATCAGACCGCCCAGCATCTCGCCGATGTCGTTTCCGCCCATGCCGCCTTGATCCAGGCCGCCGCCGATCATGCCGATCGGCAAGCTCGCCTGTTCCTCGACGTCGATTTCGATCAAGCGAACGTCGTAGAATCCGCGCTCGATCTCGGAACGCGTCTGTTCGCGAATGCGAGTGATTTCGGACGCCGGCGCTTGCGGCGGCTGCGGCGGCGGAGGTTGAGGCTGGCTGTAGTTGTTGCCGAAGATCGATCCCAGCGTCTGCGCGAAGGGATTCGGATTTTGCTGCGTTTGCCGCGGGGCCGTCTCCGGATTGAGAATGTCGATGATGCGCTCGACGGCGTGTTTCTCCGCCAATTCCGCAACTTCGGCGCGGCGTTCGTCGGTGAGCATGCGAATCGCCGAATCGACGAGATCGCGAACCATCGACTCCACGTCGCGTCCGACATAGCCGACTTCGGTATATTTCGTCGCTTCGACTTTCACGAACGGCGCACCGACGAGTCCGGCAAGCCGGCGCGCGATTTCGGTTTTGCCGACGCCGGTCGGTCCGATCATCAGGATGTTTTTCGGCGTGATCTCGTTGCGCAAATCTTCGCGCACGCGAGCGCGACGGTAACGATTACGCAGGGCGATTGCGACCGCTCGTTTCGCTTTCGCTTGTCCGACGATGTACTTATCGAGCTCCGCCACGATCTGACGCGGCGTAAGCGCGTTGATTTCCTTTGGGGTGACGGTCATGCGGAAAGGCTCTCGAGCGTGATGTCGTCGTTGGTGTAGATGCAGATCTCGCCCGCGATCTCCAGGCCCTTGCGAGCCACTTCGTCGGCGGGGAGATCGCTATTGCGAAGCAGGGCGGCTGCCGCGGCCTGAGCGTACGGGCCGCCGCTCCCGATGGCGGCAATGCCCTCATCGGGTTCGATCACGTCGCCCGTTCCGGAAAGCACGAAAAGATGCTCCGGCGTGCCGACGATGAGCAGCGCTTCCAAGCGGCGCAACGCGCGATCCTGCCGCCAGTCCTTCGCGAGCTCCACGGCTGCCCGCGTGACGTCTTTGAACTCGTTGTACTTCTTCTCGAACTTTTCGAGCAGCGTGATGCCGTCGGCGGCGGATCCCGCGAATCCCGCAATGACCTTGCCGCCCGCGATCTTGCGCACCTTGCGCGCGCTGTGCTTCATGATGGTCTTGTCGAACGTCACTTGGCCGTCGCCGGCAATCGCCAGCATGCCGTTACGGCGAACGGCTAGGATCGTCGTTGAACGAATCTTCATAGTCGCTCCACTTCTACCCGCAGGCTACACCTAGAGTTTCAGAAGGCTTGCTCTAGCCGCCCTCCAAGGTAGCGGCATGAAAAGAGTGTGGGTTTTCGCAGCCGCCGTCCTTTTGACGCCGGCGGTCGCGGGCGCGCAAGCGCAGTTCATACCGCCTCCGCCGCCACGCGGCATCGCGCCTCCACAACGATCGCAGGGCATTACCGTCAACGCCAACGCCAACGCCAAGGTCGCGGCAAGCTCGGCGCGGGTCACGCTGCGGCTCGGCAGCCGCACCAATGCGCCGATCTACAATCGCACGCTTCTGCAGCCGGTCATCGACGCGATGGTCGCCTCGGGCGTCGATCGCAATTCGATTCAGCTGCCGCTCAACTTCGGGGCGCCGGGCAACTCGACGTTCGCGATGATCTCCGGCGACGTGCCGCATCCGAGCTTGGAATCAATCGAGAGCGGGGTTAGCACCGTCGGCGCGGCAATCGTAAACATTCCGGGCGCAATCCTGCAAGACGTTCAAGTCACGCTGCGGGCGCAGAATTGCGCCTCGGCGGAAGCGCAAGCCCGCGACACAGCCATCGCTCAAGCGCGCGAAAAAGCCGCAAGCATCGCTAAACAAATCGGCGCAAATTTGGGCGGCGTGCTATCGATTACCGCTAACGATCAAGGTTCGCAAGACGGCACGTGCACCGGCAGCTACTCGCTTTCGCCGTACGGTTCACCGGTAGAGCGCAACGATTATCTTACGATAACCGTCTACTCGAGCGTTTCGATTACTTACGGAATCCGCTAAACGGCAGCCGGCGTCGCGGCGATCGCCGCGCGGTACGCATCGATTTCGCAGAGCGCGCGCTCGGCCATGAGCCGGCGCCGCTCTTTCTTATCCCGAATCGTTCGATCGAGCGGCGGAAACGGCGCCCACGTTACGTTTGCCGGCTGGAAGTCGTGCGTTTCGGTATTCTGGAGGTGCGCGACGACCGCGCCGAGCGCGCTCGCTCGAGGTATGTCCACCGGATCCAAGCCCAAGATTTGACGGCTCGCGTGGATGCCGGTCATTGCTCCGCACGCGGCCGCTTCGACGTAGCCCTCCGCGCCGGTGATCTGACCCGCGAAGTAGAGCGCATCGGTTCCACGCAGCTTCAAATGCGCGTCGAGCAGGCGCGGCGAGTCAATGAACGTGTTGCGATGCATCACGCCCAATCGCAACCACTCCGCGTTCGCAAGGCCCGGAAATTTTCCGAAGGCTTCTTTTTGCGCGCCCCATGCAAGCCGCGTTTGGAAGCCTACGAGATTGAACGCCGTGCCTTCGATATTTTCTTTGCGCAGCTGCACGACGGCATACGGCGTCCTACCGGTGCGCGGGTCGCGAAGCCCAACCGGCTTCATCGGACCGAAGCGTAAAACGTCGTCGCCGCGATCGGCCATCTCTTCGATCGGGAGGCAGCCTTCGAAGTACGGCGTTCGCCCGGCCGAGTCCGATTCGAACTCTTTGGGCGCATGCCGCTCGAGCGTGCGCAGATCGTGCAGAAATTGTAGGTACTGCTCTTTGTCGAGCGGGATGTTGATGTAGTCGTCGCCGTCGCCTTTTTCATAGCGCGACTTGCGGTACATCTGCGATTCGTCGATCGAATCCGCCGCCACGATCGGCGACGCGGCGTCGTAATAGTGCAAGCGGCCGCGTTCGTTTGAAACGCCGGCGATCACGCGGTCGATATCACCGAGCAACTCGCTGCCCGGCAGGGGTCCGCACGCGACGATGACGGGCCGGTCCAGCGGAATGCTGACAACTTCTTCGCGATGAAGTGCGATGTGCGGATGCGCCTCGATGCGCGACTCGACGGCGTGTGCGAACCGGTCGCGGTCGACGGCGAGTGCACCGCCGGCCGGAACGGCTGCTTCGCGAGCCGACGTCACGATCAACGAGCCGAGCCGCGCAAGTTCTTCTTTGAGCAGCCCGACGGCATTTTCTATTGCCGCGCCGCGCAGAGAATTGCTGCAGACGAGTTCGGCCAAGTTGCCGGTCTTGTGCGCAGGGCCGCTGCGATGCGGCCGCATCTCGTACAAGTCGACGTCGACGCCGTACTGCGCCGCTTGCCATGCGGCCTCACATCCCGCAAGGCCGCCCCCGATGACCGTGAGTCTCAAACTTCCGCGAGTTCCCGGTCGTCGGTCGGTTCTTCGCCCGGCGGCGCTTTTACGAGCGATGAGACGTCGTGCTCCTTATCGGCCGCGCACTCAAGTTGCACGTTGCCGCCTCGCCGCGTCTTAGCGACGACGTAGCTGCCGCAAACCGGACATGGTTCGGGAATCACGCGATCCCAAGAGACGAAGTCGCAGTTCGGATAGTTCGCGCAGCCGTAGAACGTGCGCCCCTTCTTCGAGCGGCGTTCCACGATCATGCCGCCGTCTTTGGGGCATTTCGCGCCGGTGTCTTTGACGATGGGTTTGGTCGTCTTGCACTCCGGATAGCCCGTGCACGAAATGAACTTGCCGAAGCGTCCGGTCTTGATGACCATCGGACGTTCGCAGTTCGGGCAGATCTCGTCGGTCGGCTCGTCCTTGACTTCGATTTTGGGAAGTTTCTTCTCGGCTTCCTCGAGCTCGGTCGCAAACGGCCCGTAGAAGCTGCGCAGAACGCCGACCCAGTCTTCGTGACCCTCGGCGACCTTATCGAGATCGCCTTCCATGCCGGCCGTGAACTTCAGGTCGACGATATCTTTGAAGTGCTCGGCGAGCAGGTCGTTCACCGCGATGCCGATATCGGTCGGCTTGAAACGGCGTTCTTCTTGCGTCACGTAACCGCGCGCTTGAATCGTATCGACGATCGTGGAGTACGTCGACGGACGGCCGATGCCGTTCTCTTCGAGCGCCTTCACGAGAGTCGCTTCGGTGAACCGCGGCGGCGGTTCCGTGAAGTGCTGCTTTGGCTCGATCGCGCGAAGATCCAGGTTTTCACCTTCGGCGAGTTCCGGCAGGCGGACGCGTCCGCGCTGTTTGCCGTCCTCGTCGCGGCCCTCTTCGTAGACCTTCGTGAAGCCGGCGAACTTCATCACGCTACCCGTCGCGCGGAACCCGTAATCGCGCGCCTTGATTTCCACGGTCGTCTGATCGAAGACGGCCGGAGCCATCTGCGAGGCGACGAACCGCTCCCAAATCATCGTGTAGAGACGCAGCTCGTCGCGCTTGAGCACGTGCGCGACTTTTTCAGGCGTGTGCAGCACGGACGTTGGACGGATCGCTTCGTGAGCGTCCTGCGCGCCTTCTTTTACTTTATGCTGGCGCCCGCCGTGGAACTCTTCGCCGTAGGTTTGAACGATGAACTCGCGAGCCGCTTCGCGCGCTTGATCGCTGATGCGCGTCGAGTCGGTACGCATGTACGTAATCAAACCGACCGTGCCCTCGGAGCCGCCGAGATCAACGCCTTCATACAGCGCCTGTGCGATCTGCATGGCGCGGCGCACGCGAATCCGGAGCTTGCGCGAGGCTTCTTGCTGCAGCGTCGAGGTCGTGAACGGCGCGGGCGCGTTGCGCTTTACTTCGCGGCGCTTGACGGTGTCGATCGTGAACGGCGCGCCGTCGATGCGCCGCAAGAACGCGATCCGTTTCTTCCTTTGTACGGATCTCGTATTTCTCGCCCTGGTAAGACACGAGGTCGGCCGGGAACACCAGGTCGGTCTTTGGGTCTTTCGCAAGCTGAGCCGTGACGGTCCAATACTCTTCGGGAACGAACGCGCCAATCTCGCGCTCGCGGTCGACGATGAGCCGCACGGCGACCGACTGAACGCGGCCGGCCGAGAGACCGCCGCGAACCTTGGCCCACAACAGCGGCGAGATCTTGTATCCGACGAGCCGGTCGAGGATGCGGCGCGCCTGCTGCGCGTTCACGCGATCCATGTCGATGTGATGCGCGTCCTTCAGAGCGGCCAGCGCAGCATCCTTAGTGATCTCGTGCAGCTCGATGCGTTTGGGATTCTCGAGCTTCAGCAGCTCGGCCAAGTGCCACGCAATCGCTTCGCCTTCGCGATCGGGGTCGGTGGCGAGATACACTTCGCTCGCGCCTTTGACCGCGCTCTTGAGCTCCTTGATAATGTCGCCTTTGCCCTTGATCGTCAGATACTTCGGCGTGAAGTCGTGCTCCACGTCGACACCCAGCGTACTCTTCGGCAGATCGCGGACGTGACCGACGGACGCCTTCACGACGTACCGCGCGGGGAGAAACTTCTTGATCGTCCGAGCCTTGGTCGGGGACTCGACGATGATCAGGGGCTTTTTCACGGGGCTTAGTATACTCCCGGCCGTCAATCCCGGGCAAACCCGGCTCCTCCAAAAGGACTACCGGAAGCTGTGAAAAGCTTTTGAATTTGCAATTTGGTTCGCCGGCGCCGACCGGATCGCACGCATACGCATACGCGTGATGCGCGCGCGTACGACACGCGCACGTGCGTCGCGCATGCGCGTAATGCGCGCGCGGATTTGCATGATTTTGAAAAATCCTTTATAGTGCGCTTAAAGCGCATTTTGCGCTGTCCAATTAAGTAATGCTGTTCGTCCCCCGGGGGACGAGGAGGAATGAATGGACTCCGATACCATGATGAACGGTGGCACGATGGCCGAAGAAACGGGATCGCGCCGCAAATCGAGCCGCCGCAAATCAGCCGGCGGACGAAAGAAAACCGCCGGACGTAAAGCGGCGGGCGGCCGCAAAAAAGCGACCGGCGGACGCAAGAAAACCGCTGGACGTAAAGCTGCAGGCGGACGCAAAAAAGCTGCAGGCGGACGCAAAAAAGCCGCAGGCGGACGCAAAAAAGCCGCAGGCGGACGGAAGAAAGCCGCTGGCGGACGCAAGAAAACCGCTGGACGTAAGAAAGCGGCGGGCGGCCGTAAAAAGGCAGCCGGCGGACGCAAAAAAGCCGCAGGCGGACGTAAAAAAGCCGCAGGCGGACGCAAAAAGGCCGCAGGCGGACGCAAGAAAACCGCAGGACGGAAAGCCGCGGGCGGACGCAAAAAAGCGACGCGCAAAGCGGCCGGCGGACGCAAAAAAGCGACGCGTAAAGCTGCAGGCGGCCGTAAGAAAGCGGCACGCGGCGGCCGTCGCAAAAAGGCCTAACGCCAGAAAACAAACGGGATAGTGAAAGGCGATCGCAGCAGCGGTCGCCTTCGCTTTTATGCCGGCATTCGGTACGGGCCTGACCTCGGTTAAATCCGTTCCATCAGCGAACCGGCACGCCGTGAAGAACGCGTTGCAAAGAAAATCCACACGAACACGGCTAGTAGCGACGATACGAGAATGATGCTTACCGTCAAGTCGGATACGGGCGGTTTCCATCCAAGCACCTGTGCGAGCTCGTAGGCGGCAACCGCGACGGCAAAGATGGTGACCGACCAGATCCAGACGCGCATTAAACGCGGCAGGTCACCGGCGCGATAGGAAACAACGCGATGTATGAATAGCGAGTCGAGCGTATCGGTGCATACCATCCCGGCACAGAACATCGAGCCGACAAGCAGTGCGCCGAGCACGCCGGCGTCAGCGGCAAAGGCCACCGCATACGTAGCGATTTGACTCGACGTTTCGAATCCGAAACCAAAGAGCAGCCCAATGGGAACCGCAAGCCACGGCGACGTTCCCTCGCGAAGAGCGCGCGGCATCATTCGTGTCTTGAGCCCAAACACTCGGTCGTTCTGTCCTTTCCGCAACTGCCGGATATTGATAGCGGCAATCGCCACAAGGACGACGATCGAAATCCAGGTCCCCACGGCTTCAATAGTCGTCCCCTGCGCGACAAATCGCGTGCCAAGGTAGCCGACTAGCGCAGCGATGGCGAGCACCATGACGGTGTGACCACCGGCGAAAAGCGTGCCGATGAATCGAGAAAATTTTGGCGAGCGTTCCAATGAGTTGCGAGTAAGATTGTCGATCGCAGCCAGGTGATCGGGATCCGCACCGTGGCGCAGGCCAAGGGCATAAACCGTGAAGGCGCTCGTGATCATCATACGGGCTGTTGCTCCGGTGAGTGCGAATGGTCGTGCTGCGGCGTAAGACCGTAACCCGCAATCGCTAAAACGACAAGTCCTGCGAGGGTCCATACCGGCGCGTGAACGCCTTGCGCGACGAATCCCTGGGCGATCATCACCGCGCCCACGATCGAAATCAGGGCGGCCGAAAGCAGCGGTCCGGCCGAAACCAGCCGATCGAACCTTCCGCTTCGCGCAACAAGCGCCGAGCTGTGCACGACCGCGATACCGAGCGCCGTGAGCACGGACGCAAGTCCCAAACTAAAAACGACGATCAAGAAGACGCCGTATCCGAGTTGATGCAGGCGCAAAGCAGCCAACATAACAACGATAGCGGCGGGGCAAGGCGCAACCCCGCCGCTCATAGCCGCCACGACCGCGCCGCGAAAATCGATCGGTCCCGTCCCCGGAATCGCGTGCGAATGTCCGCGTTCCGCACCCCCATGATGGTGATCGTCGCTAAACCCGTGCGAATGCACGTGGCCATCGACGTGCGCGTGGACGCGACGCGCTCGCAAATACCGCGACAAATTTCGCGCACCTATAACCGCGACCGCGACGCCGGAAAGCAACGTGATCCATGGGTAGATCGATTCGGAAACGAACCCGGCGGCGAAGAACAGTGCGACGCCTAAGAGCAGTACGCCGATGGTGTGCGCAAAGGTCAACGACGCCGCGAGAATGGCCGCCTGCTTCACGGTGGCGCGCGACCCTACAAGCGTGAACGCCAAGAGCGCTTTCCCGTGTCCTGGTTCGATCGCGTGCAACGCACCTAGGCCGAACGCTGCCAGGATCGTAAGAAACACGAAGACCGGCGTTCTATTCCCGTCGGAAAACATGTCGGAAAGCGTGTTGCTGCGGACGATAGACGCGGAGCCGTTCACCACAGGGAGGTCTTCGCTCGAAGCGACGATGGTCCGGGCTGCGCCCGCGGGCGTGACTTCAAACGAAACGCCGGTAACGTGGCGCGGAGAACCGATGAGCGCACTCGGGTACTGAAGCAGTTCGCGCGTCGGCTCGGTTTCCGGCGCAACGATGACGTCTTTCCAGCCGATTCGCCGGTCGCTGTAGACGGCATCGTCGATCGTCACACGGTGCACGCCGGGAGCAAGGTGCGTCGTGAAATCGCCTCTCCAATAGAGAATCGGCAGGCCGCCCGCGCCGCTACGAAGACGCTGATGCCGCGCGACAAGCTGCAAACTTGCCGGTACGCCGTCGACCTCGACGCGCAGTCCCGTCAGGACGACCGGCACCTCCGATCTCCCCCATGCGTCCAGCTGCGCCGATTTCCAAGCGCCGGCGGACGCCGTTTCGCGCATGATTTGAAACGTCGGGATTTCCGCGATGTCCAAGACGTAACGCAGCTTCAGCGCGACGGGCGACGGCGAAACTTCTACGAGATGATTTATCGTGAAGTTTCCAAGGGGATGCGCCGCAGCGGTGCCCGTCGCGCTCGCAATTGCGAAAACGACACCGGCGAGCCAACTCGCATTCCGTCCGCGCAATCCGGGCCTCCGTCGTTTTTTACGTCGAGTTCCTAGCGCTACAACGGTGAACGTGGGCTGATGGATTTACACATTCAAAGAGTTTGCTCCGCTTTCACGGCTGTCCGGCTCTCAATTCGGCCAGCGTCCGTCGTGCGTCGTCGGCATAAAAGGGATCAAAAGCCGAATTCCTAAGCAGCGCGTCGTTTAGCAGGCTATGCGCTTGGCCGGCTCGTCGAAAATGCAGCGCAATCATCGCGGCATGGTATTCGATTCTCGCATCTTGCGTGTGGAATCGCATCGCTCGCTCCGCGGCTAGGCGCGCCATATCCCACTTCCCGTCCGCCGCAGCGGCCCACGCAAGCGTGTCCTGTGCGTAGATTTCGTCGCCGCGCACGCGTACTTCGCGCTCGGCGATGCGCAACGCATCAGCCGAACGAACGCGATGTTCGCCGAAATACACCGCGAGAAGCCGGTCGTTCAAGTGATAGGCATTCCCGATGCGCTCGACGGCGCCTATCAAAGCGCGGGTTCGAGCTGCATCATCGTTGCGGCCAAGCGCGGCTTGCGCATCGGCCTGATACCCGAGCGCTTCGGGCTCGGGAAGGATCGCCACGGCTTGAGACGCCGCGTCCAGCGCGCACGTCCAATCTTTCATCGCCCAACAGAATCGCGCGAGCGCACGATAGGCTAGCTCGAAATTCGGAAATTGCGAAATCGCCATCCGCTCCTGCGACTTTGCTTCGTCGACGGCTCCGTCCGAAAAAGCGAGCTCGCCGGCGCGAAAATGATACCACGCACGGCCCTGAGCCGAATTGTCGACGACCGCGTCGACCTGCGTCGCTGCATCATCGATCAGATGGCGCGCCTCCGTAAGTTTTCCGGTGATTTCATCGTAACGAGCTTGAACCGCCATAACCGTCGGCGTGTTGTGAATGCGCGACGCGACGCGCAGATTGCGCGACGCGGCTCCGTAATTCCCAAGTTCCATGTCCAGCGACGCCATCTGCGCCGGGGCATTGGAATCGTCGGGCTGGTCGGCATGAGCCGCCGATTCATAGCGCAAGGCGGTTCGAAATTCGTGAAGTGCCGTATAGCCCGACGCGGCTATTTCACTCGCCCCGGCGTTATTCTGCGGCTGCAACGCCAACGAAAGCTTGGCTTCGCGAATGGCGCGCAAGATATCGCCGACGTCCTGATCCTCTCGATAGCGCTGCATGTATTGGGCCGCGAGCAGCTTCGCGCTGATTTGATCGCGAGGATAGGCCCGCACCCGGGCCTCGTAAAAAGCGATCGTTCGATCGCGCCGTGCGTAATCCGGAATCACCGGTGCAACGTACGTTCCAGCGTTCGCCGGACGATGCGCGTTGAAGACCGGCCATGCGGCGATTGCAACGGCTGCAATCGCCGCAATGGCGAGACGTCCACGAGGAAACATTGGCTTCTTAACGCGGCGCTCCCACGTATGGGAACGTCGTCGTGAAGTGCTTGGGGCCGGTTTGCCAGGTAACGTTATCCGTCGTCAAGTTCGGCCGGCGCCCGGAAGAAAACGACTTGTCCGCGCGTCCGTCGGACTCGTTGTTGTCGTCGGGCGCCAGCTTCAGCGCCGGAATCGTGTTGCCGAAGATCGTGCCGAGTGAAATGCTCACGATATCGTCGGTGAGCGCGCGTCCGCCGAACGGCTTCAGGCCCGCCGGCGCCTGCGTCGCGCCGCCGGTTTCCACGCCGAGATAGTTGTTGCACGTCCCCGGCGTCTTGCCGATGCAAGCGTCGCTCGTTCCCGCGAGATCGGCAATTTGCACGTCGGGCGTGAGGACCGCGCGCTCGGCCGACGCAATAGCGTTGCTGCGGCCGCCGACGTTCTTCATGAACGCCACGATCTGCGGTCCAAGGAGCGACGCATCGTCGTTCGGTGTATTCGTATTGTTCGCCTGATGTTCGGAAAACGTCGCGAAAACTTCGTTTACCGCGGGGCGGTTCAATCGGTCGAGCTGTTTGTAGGGCCCGGCGCCAACCGAAGCAATTTCGGGATTCGAGTTTCCGGGCGTTCCCGGCGCGGGCAGCCCCGTACCATTGTTGTTGGCCGGGCCGTTTGCGCCGCCTCCGCCGCACGACGCGAGCAGCAGCGCGGCGAGTATAACGCCTATGCGTGCGTTACCTTCGTATCTCATGATTCACTTAGCTTCCCGACGACGTATATGTCGTTACCCAGTATGCAATTTTCGGACCGTTGCAGCCGGCGATTAGATCGGCGCGCGGCATCTCTATGACGATCGAGAGCACGTTGAATCCGGCTAAGAAATCTTGTCCGGGTTTGTTGAAGCCTTGCGGACACGATCCGGAGCCGAGCTTGGGGAGACAGCTCGGCGCGGTGCTTCCGCCCATACGATCCGGCAGAATCTTGAAAAATTGGGCCAGATCGAAGAAGAACGGATCTTCTCGCGCGCCCGCAAAGACCTGCATGTGTCCCACCGTGAATGGCTTACCGATCGTGCCTTGACCGGTCATCGGCAACAGCGTCGCTTGATTTCCGAGCGACACGGGATGCGCGGGGCCGTTGATGTAAATCGGCTGGTGTGCTCCGGGCGCCCCGGCTACCATCTGAATGACGAACGACTGATTAACGTCTTGCGCCGGTGCGTGCGTGTTCTCGTCCTCACCGTCAAAGTTCATCTGATAGATCACGCCGGGATCGAAAAATGTCGAAGGTCCTTGTCCGCTCGGAATGAGCGGATGCACGTTCATGACGAGCACGACGTTCTTGGAATTGTCCGGTGCGGGGAAAATATATGGATCGGTAATGTCTGCGCCGGGCCGTCCCAGCGTAACGGGCGAGTCCTGATGGTCGGACGCCTTTGCCGCGAAATTCAAATATAACGCTAGGGCAAAAACAAGCGCTGCGAGCATCGCGACACCGCCGAGCATTCGCATTTTCATAGATGCTGCTCCAAACGATTTGCGCGGAATACGGCTCGATGCGCCACCCGTCGTCCTGCCGCTCCGATAGTTCCCTAACGGCGCGCAGAGCCGCTCGGATTTGCCGCTCCCGCTCTCGCCGTTAGGCTTTTAGGGAAGAGCGAACCGGGACTTGGAAGCTTCTAAGGGCCGCCCAAAGGCCCAATGAGGTTTCGTTAGCCAGCAATTGGATACCATGGAGTCATGGAGAACGAAGAAACTACACCCTTCGGCGATCTCCCACATGATGTTCCATCTGGGGAGTAAACGACGAAAGCCGTCTCGATAAGGAGGCGGCTTTTTACTTACTCAGCGTGGGCGCGGTTCGTTACGAAACGGGGATGACCGCGGGTCCCTTCGTGATGTCGGGGGCCTTGCCGCCGTGTTCTTCCACCCAGTGGCATGCCGCAAAATGTCCGTTGCCGTAGTCGTTAAACGCCGGCACTTCGACTTTGCAGCGCTCGAACGCAACGGGACAGCGCGTGTGGAACCGGCAGCCCGACGGCGGCGCGACCGGCGACGGGATGTCGCCCGTCAACACAATCCGTTCGCGGCGCTCTTCCACACCCGGGTCCGGAATCGGAATCGCGGAGAGCAGCGCCTGAGTGTACGGGTGCAGCGGATTCTCGTAGAGCGCATCGCGGTCGGCCAGTTCCACGATCTTGCCGACGTACATGACCGCCACTCGCGTTGAGATATGGCGGACGACCGAAAGGTCGTGCGCGATGAACAAGTACGTAAGCCCGAGCTGCGACTGCAGATCCTCGAGCAGATTGATCACCTGCGCCTGAATCGAAACGTCGAGCGCTGAGACCGGCTCGTCGCAAACGATGAATTTGGGATCGACCGCAAGAGCGCGCGCGATGCCGATGCGCTGCCGCTGGCCGCCGGAGAATTCGTGCGGATAGCGATTTGCGTGGTACGGCTGCAAACCGACAAGACGGAGCAGCTCTTGAACGCGGTCGTTCGCGGCCTTGCCGCGCGCGATGCCGTGTATCTGCAGCGGCTCGCCGACGATGTCGCCGACGGTCATCCGCGGATTCAAACTCGCGAACGGATCTTGGAAAATAATTTGGATTTCGCGGCGCAGCTTGCGGACTTCAGCGTTCGAAAGCTTCGTGATTTCCTGGCCGTCGAAGAATATTTCGCCCTGCGTCTCTTTCAGCAGCCGCAGGATCAGGCGTCCGATGGTGGTTTTGCCGGAACCGGATTCACCGACGAGCCCGAGCGTTTCGCCCTTCGTGATGTGAAAGTCGACGCCGTCGACCGCGCGCACGTCGCCGACGTGGCGCGAAAAGAGGCCGGCATGAATGGGAAAATATTTGTAGAGATTGCGGACCTCGACCAACGGCCCGTTTGCCATGGCGTTCGTCATTCCGCGGCTCCCGGCGCCACGATCGGCGCAACGGGTGCATCGACCGGACGTTGATCTTTGGCGCGCTCGTCGTACAAGAAGCACCGCGCAACGTGGCCGGCGCCGAAATCATAGAGTGGAACGGGTTCCGATCGCAGATCGGCATGCGATACGCGCAACGCGGCGCGAACGCGCAGCCCGGCGGCATATTGAGTAGATTCGGCGGCTGCCCTTTGATCGGGCTCAAGGCGGCGGTGCACGTCGTCTAGACGCGGCAGCGACGAGAGCAATCCTTGCGTGTACGGCATCTGCGGGGATCCTTGAAGATCTGTTTGGCGGTGCCGTACTCGACCATGTTGCCGCCGTACATCACGAGCACGTTCTTGCAGACTTCGGCGACGACGCCGAGATCGTGCGTGATGAGGATGATCGCGGCGCCGGTTTCGCGCTGCATCTCGTTCATCAGCTCGAGGATCTGCGCTTGAATCGTCACGTCGAGCGCGGTCGTCGGTTCGTCGGCGATCAGCAGCTGCGGATTGCACGAAAGCGCCATCGCGATCATCACGCGTTGGCGCATGCCGCCGGAGAACTGGTGCGGATAATCGTTGATGCGGCTTTCGGGCGAGGGAATGCGCACCTTCTTCAGCATCTCGATCGCTTTGTCGCGCGCGTCTTTCTTGTTGTAGCCGAGGTGCAGACGCACGGCTTCCGCGATCTGCTCGCCGACGGTGAGCACCGGATTCGAGCGACGTCATCGGATCTTGAAAGATCATCGCGATCTTGTTGCCGCGAATCTTTCGCATCTCGGCTTCGCTCTTCTTCAAGCAGGTCTTCGCCGTTGAAGAAAATGCCGTCCGCCGATAACGGCTGCGTTGCGCGCCAGAGAGACGCATGATCGACAGCGACGTGACGGATTTTCCGGAGCCGGACTCGCCGACGATGCCCAGCGTTTCGCCGGCTTCGAGCGCGAAGGACAGGCCGTTTACGGCCGTTACGAGACCGTCTTCCGTACGAAACGACGTACGGAGATTCTTGACCTCGAGCAGTGGCTGCCAAGTTTTAGATTCCGGTTAGTGGAGAGAATGAAGGCTGTTACAACGAAACGCAACCGCGACGAATCCCGTTACGCGCTTGAGCTGTTCTTCCGCTCCCAGCCGTCCACGGTACGCCGATTCAACGCGTCCGCCGATCGAGCCCGAGAGCCCCTCTTGCTTCGTCGTTTGGAAAGCCAGCAGCACGACGAGCGCAATGGCCGCGAGGATGAACACAGCGGCGACCGTATGGGTGAGCCAGCCCGCGTGTGCCTGGAACCAGGTCAGCTGCGCCGCCGGTTGGATCGGCGCAGGCGCCTGGACGACGATCGGCGTGGGGTGTGGGTTCGGCACAGTGGTAACTTGGACCGCGGGTGCGTGAGTCGCTGCGGCGGCCAGTTGGATGGGGTTCAACGAGCTAGTTCTCCTGTCTAAAAATCGCCCGGGATTGTATCACGGGAGCGTCCGTCTCGCCAAGCGCGCCGGCAACGCGTTCGGCAATCTTTTGCGGCGTGAGGCCGAAGAGCGCGCGTTGGCTGGGCTGCGAGTCGTGCTGCACGAGCACGTCGCCGATGCCGACCCGCTCGATGCGCTAGCGGCAGTCGCCGGTCCGACGCCGCCTCTACGACCGCCGAGCCGAAGCCGCCTGCGAGCGAATGTTCTTCCAAGCGTAAGAATCAGTCGAATGATCTTGGCCAGCTCTTCCAGAAGCGCCTCATCGACCGGTTTGGCAAAGCGAGCGTTTACGACGGTCGGCAAACGATCCGACCGGCCGAACTCGCCGCTCGCGAGCAGGTCGTAGGCATCGAGGGCAACGTCGACCGTGTTGCCGAGCGCCAGGATCGCGACGCCGCTGCCGCGGCGCAGAACCTCGGCCTTGCCCTGCTCGATCGGTGCCGGCGCGTCACGATGGCGTGCCGCTCGTCGAGCCGCGCGGATAGCGGATCGCCGACCGGCGCGTTTAGGCTCGAGCGCGTGCTCGAGCATCGGCAGCATTTCGTCTTCGTTGCGCGGCGCCATCACCGTCATGTTCGGAAGCGTGCGCATGTACGCGATATCGTAGAGACCCATGTGCGTCGGGCCGTCGTCGCCGACGAGCCCGGCGCGATCCATGCAAAACACGACCGGAAGATTCTGCACGCAAACGTCGTGCACGACTTGATCGTACGCGCGCTGCAGGAACGTCGAGTAGATCGCGCAGACAGGCTTCAGTCCGGTCGTCGCCGCGCCGGCCGCAAAGCACACCGCGTGCGCTTCGGCGATACCGACGTCGAAGAACCGCTCCGGAAACTGCTTCGCGAATTTCGAGAGCTTCGTGCCGTCCGGCATGGCGGCGGTAATGCCGATGACTGCGCGCATCTTTCTCGGCAACGGCGTTCAACGCCTCGGCAAACACATCCGAGAACGTAGGCCGCGCGTCGGGTTTCACTTCGAGTTTGCCGTTCTCGACGTCGAAGGCGCTGCTGACGCCGTGGAACGTGCGCGAATCGCGCTCGGCCGGCTCGTAGCCCTTGCCTTTTAGGTGCGAACGTGCAGCAGCACAGGGCCGTCGAGTGCTTTCGCCGTTTCCAGCGCGTCGATCATCACGTCGAGGTTGTGGCCGTCGAACGGTCCCATGTAGCGGAAGCCAAGCTCTTCGAAAATGACGGCCGTCTTCTCCGGTCGGCGAAACGAAGCGCATCGCCGCCATCTCGGCGACTCGCGAACGCCTTGCGCGCCGTGCCGCCGAGCGGGATATGGTCGAACACGTCTTTGGCCTGCTCGCGCACGAAGTTCGCGAGCGGCTTGCTGCGCAAGACCGAAAGGTACGACGCAATCGAGCCGACGTTCGGCGCGATCGACATTTCGTTGTCGTTCAGAATGACGATGAAGTTGCTGTGCGAGCTGTCCCGCGTTATTGAGCGCTTCGTAGGCGAGACCACCAGTGAGCGCGCCGTCGCCTAGAACCGCTACAACCGTTTCATCTGCTACCGGCGAGATCGCGCGCTATGGCCATGCCGAGCGCCGACGAAACGCTGCGTCGAAGCGTGCCCTGCGCCAAACATGTCGTATTCCGATTCGCTGCGCATCGCAAAGCCGGAAATGCCGCCGCCTTTGCGGAGCGTATGAAAACGATCGCGCCGGCCGGTCAAAATCTTGTGCACGTATGCTTGGTGGCTCACGTCCCACACGAGCTTGTCGGCGGGCAAGATCGAGCACGCGATGCAACGCGATCGTCAGTTCGACGACGCCCGAGATTCGGAGCCAGGTGTCCGCCGTTGCGCGAACACGTGACGACCAGCATGTCGCGAATCTCGCGCGCGAGAACGTCGAGTTCTTCGCGCGACAGGGCCTTCACGTCGGCCGGAGAGTTGACTCGTTCGATGACCATGGAAGCGCACCTTATTCGCTGCTTGGTCCGTCATGCCCGCTCGGGTGCGCGCCTGCAAGGACGCCCCTTCTGCTCGCCGCGATGGAACGTTCCAGGCGGAGCGCCGGTTTTGGAGCCCATGAAGGTTTTGGTGATTGGTTCCACCGGCTACATCGGCCGCGCCGTTTCCGAAGAACTCGTTCGGCGCGGACATCAAGTGAGCGGCACGGTGCGCGCCTCGAGCAACGGTCAACCCGCGGCCGGCGTAAAGCCCGTCCGCGCGGACGTAACCGACCCGGCGTCTCTAGCGTCGGCGGCCGGCGACGTAGACGCAGTCGTTTACGCAGTCGCATTCAACGGCGAGAATGCATTCGCGGCCGAGTCCGCAGCGCTGAACGCGCTGGTCAAAGCACTCGCGCCGCGGAGCGGGCGGCTGCTCTACACGAGCGGCATTTGGCTTTATGGAAATACCTATCCGAACGTCGCCGATGAATCGGCGCGCGAAGCGCCGCCGGAGCTCGTGGCAAACCGGCCGGCGCTCGAAAAAATTGTGTTCGATTCAGCGCGCGAAGGCGTGCACGCCATTGTCGTGAGGCCCGGCGACGTATTCGGACGCGGAGGGGGCATGCCGGCCATGTGGGTGCAGTCTGCGCGCGAAGAGGGGGCCGCACGAATCATCGGCGACGGCGGCAATCACTGGCCGGTGATTCACGTCGACGATCTCGCGACGTTTTACGCGCAGGCGCTCGAACTAGCGCCGCCGGGGTCCGCATACAACGCGGTCGACGACTCGCAGTTCACTGTCCAAGCCATGGCCGAGGCCGCGAGCCGCGGCGCCGGCAAGCACGGCGCAGTCACGCACGTTCCAGTTTCAGAGGCGCGAAAAACGCTCGGCGCTTTCGCCGACGCCCTTGCACTCGATCAACTCGCGACGGCGGCTAAAGGCCGCGCGGAGCTGAAATGGTCTCCGAAGGGTCCGTCGGTGGTGGAAGACTTGGAGCACGGTTCCTACGCCGCCGTGCATCGCTAAGCTCGGCTACGCTTTTGCGAAGAATACGACCTCGCCCTGAACCATGAAAACTTTGATTCGGGGCGGCGTCGTATTCGAAAAAACTACGGTCGCTTTTGCGGCTTTCAAATCGACTTCGACGCCGTTGTCCATTCGCGCGGCGATATGCGAAGCATCGACGACTTTTTCTACAGTTATGGTGTAATTGCCGTCGGGAATCAGGGAAGCATCGATTTTTGCCGCAAACGCCGGCGCGCTAGAGAGCAATACGGAAGCGGCGAGGGCTGAACACAGGCGTACAAACACAAGCGATATCCTAGCGGGCGGACGTTAAGCGCTCCTTATCGGCATCCTAAGAATTGCGGGAGGAAGCGTTGCGCCCGTTACGGCAAGATACGCTTGGCATGCACGATCCAATCATCGAGATCGCGCCAACCAAGAACCGCCGGGCATGGCGCGATTTGGCGCGCATCTTATCGACGGTCTTCAATCCGTTTTTGACGGCGCTCGCGCTCTTTATCATCTTGGCGCATGGGACCGCGCGAAACACGCTCGACTTTTGGTGGCTGCTGCTCCTTTCGACGTTCTTCACGTCGCTGGGCCCCATGATCTACGTCTTTTGGCTGTATGGAACGGACCGCATCTCCGATTTGGACATGTCGGTGCGTCACGAACGGGAAGCCGTCTTCGGAGCGTTTGTCGTCTTCTATTTATTGGGAACGATTGCGATGTGGCTCGCACACGCTCCCCGCTTGATGATCGCGTCGCTCGCGGCTTACACGGTCTCGACGCTCGTCGTTCAGTACATCACGCGATATTGGAAAATCAGCACGCACGCGCTCGGCATCACGGCGCCGCTCGTCGTGCTGACGCTGCTTTACGGCAACGAGACGCTGCCGTTTCTGGTGCTGATTCCGATGGTGGGCTGGGCGCGCGTCTACTTGAAAGCACATACATTGCTCCAAGTCATCGCCGGCGCGCTGCTTGCAACCGGCTCGACGATTCTCTTTTTCCACGTTTTCCACGTCAAGGAAATCTTGTCGCTTTAGCGGCGTCCGATGACCGCCGCTGAAGACGAAGAGGTAGCGGAAGCCTCCAAGCAGTCGCTGATTTCGGGCATCGTGTCGGCGGCTGCCGACAACGACCCGACGACCGTCGCAACGCTCGCGGTTGCCGGCGCCTCCATGGTCTACGGACTCGAATGGCTGCTGATTCTGGTCGTCCCGATGTTCTCGATCGTTCAGGCGATCGGCACGAAAGTCGCGGCCATCGCGCGAGAAGGCATGCAATCTTCGATTCGGCGGCGGTACGGCTTCGCCGTCGCACTGGTCTCGTTGTTTTGCATCACGTCGGTGAACGTGATCACGTACGCCGCGGATTTGAGCGCCGGCGCTGCGGCGATGCATCTGCTAACGGGAACGGGTTATCGCTGGTGGTTGATTCCGCTCTCGCTCGTCGTGGGCGTTCTGCTTTCTTGGGGAACCCTCGATAAGATCCGGCGCGTGTTGATCGTTCTTCCGCTGGCATTCGTTGCGTACGTCGTCGCGGCGTTTTTCGCGCACCCGAATTGGCACGACGTCGCGGCCGGTCTCATTCCGCATTTATCGACGGACCATCTTTACGTATCCACGGTGATCGCCCTTATCGGCACCACGCTTACCGTATATTCCTATTACTGGCAAACCGTGGAAGTCGCCGCGGAAGCGCCGCCTCAGATTGCTATCGGAGCCGTCCAAGTTGCGGCGATTCCCGGAACCGTCTTGACCGGCGTCGTGCTCTGGTTCATCCTCATCGGAACGGCGGCAACGCTCGGCGTCCATCATCATGCCGTTCAAACTGCGCAAGACGCGGCGGAAGCGCTCGCGCCTATTGCGGGGAAATGGGCTGCCACGGTCTTCGGCTTCGGACTGTTGGGCTCGGCACTGCTGGCCCTACCGGTGATCGCCGCCGGAACGGCCAATGCCGTTGCGTCCACGTTCCGTTGGAGCGGCTCGCTCGACAAGCAGCCGGCGAACGCGCGCCGGTATTACGCCACTTTATTCATTGCGATTGCGACCGGGACGGCACTCACGTTCGTGGGCGTCGAGCCGATTACGCTGCTCTTTAGCGCGTCGATCGCCGCGGGATTCGCCACGCCCATCACATTAGCGATGCTCGTGATGCTCGGGCGCGACGAGCGCCTGATGGGCAAAGACAAAGTTGGGCTGCCGCTCACGTGGGCCGGCTGGATCGTAACGGCGATAGTGACCCTCGCCGCGATCGCGTTCATTCGCTGGCATTGATGCCGTGAACGTCGAATTGCGATTGGAATGAACCAAGCTTTTGTGCTTTTTGCGGCGGTGGTGGCCGTCGGCGTGCTCCATACGATGGTTCCAGACCATTGGGTTCCGATCGCGCTCATCTCGCGACAACGCGGATGGACGAAGGCGCAAACGGCACGGGCAGCGGCGGGCGCGGGACTGGGCCATACGATTTCAACGCTCGTCATCGGCTTGTTGGTTTGGCTTGCCGGCGCCGCATTTGCGGTGCGCTTCGGCCACGCCGTTTCAATTGCGTCGAGCATTGCGTTGATTGCGTTCGGCGGATGGATTGCGCTGTCGTCCTGGCGAGAACTTCGCCACGATTCCGCTGGCGGCCATCACCACGATCATCCGCACGAAGCACGCGGCGCTTCGCAACAGCGCACGGCGTTGCTGCTCATCCTTGGCTCCTCGCCGATGGTCGAAGGAATCCCGGCCTTCTTCGCAGCTTCGAAGCTAGGCTTCGGCGTTATCGGCGTTATGTCGGTGCTTTTTGCCGCGAGCACGATTCTGACGTATGCCGTGTTGTGCGTGTACTCGAGCGTGGCCCTCGCTCGCTTTTCATTCGGAAAATTCGAGCGCTACGGCGAGGTTTTGAGCGGAACGCTCATCGCGATCGTCGGCCTTCTCTTCCTCATCTGGCCGATCGAGTAGCCGCCCTCACTACGCGGCTTCGCCGCTGCTCAGAATGACGACACGGCTAGCCACCTCCGCCGGCGGGGGGCAGCAGTTCGAAGGCGCCGGTGGCGGCGACGTTCTCGCCCCGTTGTACGCCGGTAATCTCTGCGAGTTTGTCGTTCTGGAAAACCACGCGTACGTCGCGCTCGTCGAACTTTGGATTTCCATCTTTATCTTTGCCCTCGACGAACACGAGCGTCTTGCCGCTTGCGGGGTCCGCGATGACGGCGCTCTTCGGCACGAGCAGTCCGCGATCGTGCGCGACGACGATTTGCGCGTCGAGCGCGCTGCCGGAAAGCACCGACGGCACGGCGGCGCTTACGAGAATCTGCGCGCTTTGGGTCGCCGGATCTACGGCTCCGGAAACGCCGGAAACGCGCCCTTCGATTTGACCGCCGGAATTCGGCAAACTCAAACGAACGGCGTCACCCGCGCGCACTCGCGCGGCGTCGGTACCGGCAACTTGCAGCAGCACTTGCGAATTCGAACCGGGTGCCACGGCGATGACCGCTACCGTCGGATCGACCGACTCGCCCGCCGCGCGATAGACCGCCGTGACGACTCCATCGATCGGCGAACGCAGCGTTGCGTTGGAGAGATCCCGCTGCGCGAGCGCCGCCTTGGCTTGCGCGCCCACGCTTGTCGCGCGCGCCGCTTGCAGCGAGGCTTTTGCCGTCTGCGCATCGGCTCGATCGGCCGCGACCTGCGCTTGCGCGGCTTCGATGTCTTTACGTGCTGTAACACCGGCGCCGTACAGACGCTCGGCACGCGCGACGGCCGCTTCGTCGACGGCAAGCTTCGTGGACGTGCGATCGACCGCGGCTGCGTCGGCTTGCGCGGCTGCCGCTCGCGCGTCGGCGTCCGCCTGCTGCGCCGTCAACGCCAAGGGTTGGGCATCGAGCGACACCAGCGCTTCGCCGGCGCTCACGCGGTCGCCGACGTGAACGTTTACCGTTCCAATTCGTCCGCTCGTTGCGAAGGCAAGCTTCGTTTCGGAACCGGCGGCCGGTCCCACGCGGCCTACCGCCGGAACCGTAACGTCGATCGCACCGAAAGAGACGGGAGCGGTCGCAACGTGCGGCGCCGGCGCTTGCGCCGTGTCACCGGAGTTCTTCGGTCCGCACGCAGTTACGCTTAACGCGAAAACGCCGCAGGCGGCGGCTTTCCATGCATTCATTGCTGAGGTTGAGCTCCAACGGCCAGATTGAACGATTCTATTGCTTGATACAGCGCGGCGCGCGCCGTGACTTCCGCAACGGCCGCCTGCGCGTACGTCCGGCGCGCATCGGCAAGATCGAGACTCGATGATGCGCCGTTGCGATACCCGATCTCCGCGGCCTTGATTTCTTGCATCGCCTCGGCACGCGCGACGGCGGCGCTTTGCGCAGCCTCGTGGCTCGCGCGCAGGTTTTCATACGCGGTTCCCACCTCGTTGACCACCGTGCGCGTAGCGGCGTCGAGACGCGCTCGCGACTGATCGAGGCGCGCTTGTTCCGCGCGCACTTTCCCGGCGTTCGCGCCCGAAATCGGCACGTCGAGCGTAACGTTCGCGCTTGGACCCTTGACGTTGATGCCGGAGTCTTGCCCCGCCGTATAGCCGGCCTGCGCAATAATCCCAGGCATCACCGCCCGATGGGCTGCGCGCACCGCTGCTTCCTCCGCGCTCACTTCCGCGCGCGCAGCCGCGATCTCGGGACGTGCCACGAGGGCGGCGTTGACGGCGCCCTCCTTCGTTCCGGAATACAGCCGGCCGTCGTTTGCCAAAGGCTCGAGCACCACCGAGGCGGTACCGGCGCCCAGCTCGTTCGCGAGAACCGTCGCCGCGTTGGTTTCATCGGCACGCGCCTGCGAGAGCTCCGCGCGCGCCTGCGCGAGGGCAACATCGCTGCGCACGACGTCCAAGCGCGGCGCGTCCCCCGCCTTATAGCGAAGTTTTGCTGCGGTTTCGTCGGCTTGCGCGGATGCCACGATCGCTTCGCGCAAACGCCGCACTTCGTTCGTCTTCAGCACGTCGACGTAGAGTCCGATCGTCTTGACGCGTTCGGCGCGTTCCGCGTCGACGGCGAGCGCGGTCGCATTGCGCACGTCGAACGCGGCCTGCGCGACCAGCGGATTGCGTGCCGCAATGTCGCCCAAGGCGATCTGAGCGCCGACCGTCGTCAAGCGCTGCGTGATGGTACCGGTAGTTCCGCCTTGCGGGACCTGCGCGTAATTCACGATGGCGTGCGGAGCGCCGCCGCTCTTCGCAACGCCGAGGAGAGCTTGCATCTCCACGATCTTTGCGCGCGCTTCGATCACGGCCGGCGAGTGCGCAACGGCCGCCGTTTCGGCATCGAAGAGCGAGAGTGCAGCAAGAATCATCGCGATCATGCGTGGCTTTCCCGGCCGGCAAAGCCCGCGTATAGAACCGGAATCGCAACGAGCGTAAAGATCGTCGCGGTCGAAAGACCGCCGATTACCGCAATCGCAAGCGGCTTCTCCATCTCCGCGCCGGATCCGAGCCCGAGCGCAAGCGGCAGCAGTCCGCCGATGGCGGCGAACGTCGTCATAACGATGGGACGCAACCTCAAACGGCCGGCGGTCACGAGCGCTTCTTCGACGCTCGCGCCTTCTGCGCGGCGCCGGTTCGCGACGTCGATAAGCAATATCCCGTTTTTTACGATCAAGCCGACCAGCAGCAGCAATCCCATGAAGGACGAGACGTTGAACGGCGTGTGCGTAATGACGAGGCCAAGCGCGACGCCGATTAATGCGAGCGGAATGGCCGTGAGGATGACGAGCGGAAGCCGGTACGATCGGAACGTCGCGACCATTACGAAGAAAACGAGGGCGATGGCAATCGCGATCACCGACGCGAATTCCCGGAACGACGATTGCTGCGCTTGATATTGGCCGCCGATCGACCAGGTGTATCCGGGCGGAAGCGGCGCCTTGTTCAGCGCGCCGCGAATCTCATCGATGATAGCCGACAGGCTCTTCCCGCTGTAATTCGCCGTGACGATGTCGATGCGGGCGCCGTTCTGCTCGACGATATCCGATGAAGCGCGATCGTTCGTCGTACGCGCGAGTGCGCCGAGCGGCATTGCGCCCGCTGCGGTGGGCAGCAGCCGTCGCTCGAGCGGCGACGACGCGTCTCCGACGACGACGCGAACGGGAACGAGCTGCGTTCCGCCAGAGACTTGCGTCGCAACGTTTCCCAGCGTGGCTGCACCAAGCGCGTCCGCGATATCGGACGTTCCCATGCCTAGCGCGGCGAGCCGCGAGCCGATGGGCGCGACGCGCACGGACGGATCGTCGTAATTCACGCCCGAGAAAACGTCGGCTACGCCGTCGAGTTTGCCGAGACGATCCGCAACGTCGTTCGCCGCGCCGATCAATGTTGCTTGATCGGAGCCATTCAGGGTTATCTCGATTGGTGAAGGCGCGCCTGACATGTCGTTGATCATGTCTTCCAAGATTTGGTGAAAATCAAGCTCCGCCGCCGGAACGGCCGCCTGCATCGCATCGCGCATGCGACCGCTCACTTCATCGTAGCCGGCCCGCTGATTTTTGGGCTTCAGCGTTACGCGAATCGTTCCGGTGCGCGGCGGCGTCGGCGAAAATCCATTGGTGTCGATGCCCGTAAAGCGGCCGACGCCCGACACGGCCGGGTCCGCCAGCGCAACTTTTTCCAATTGCGTTGCGGCTGCATCGCTCTCCTGAAGCGTCGTCCCGACCGGCATGCGATAAGCGATCTCGAATTGTCCCTCGTCCAACGCCGGCAAGAAATCGTTCGGGAGACCCGCGAGCAGCACGACGGTAATCGCGAGCACGGCAACGGATGCTGCGTACACCGTTTTTCGATGCGTTAACGCCCATCGTAGCAAAGGTTCGTAGCGCGAGAGGATGCTCGAGACGAATCCGCCGTCCGCTTCGGGTTCCGGCGCCGGCCTAACAAGCACCGACGCAATGATCGGCGTAACGAAGATCGCCAGCAGCAGCGAAACGACGAGCGACGTCGCCAGCGTGACCGCGAGCGCCCGGAAAAAGAAACCGGAGACGCCGGAAAGCAACGCGAGCGGAATAAACACGACCACGGTGGTGATCGTGGAGGCCGTCATCGGTGCGATCAACTCGCGCATCGCTTGCGGAACGACGCGTCGCGCGGCATCGCGAGCGCTCTCCCCGGCGGCACGCGGCTGCTCGTGGAGATGGCGCGCGATGTTTTCGATCACGACGATTGCATCATCGATGATCAAGCCCACGGCTACCGCCAGCCCGCCGACGCTCATCAAATTCAATGTTTGGCCGAAGCGCCCGATCGCGAAGATCACAACGGCAATGGCAATCGGAATGACCAAGGCGGCGATCAGCGTCATGCGCAGGTTGCGCAAGAACAACAGGATCACGAGGATTGCAAGCACGGCGCCGATCGCGATCGCGTCTCGAAGGCTCTTCTGTGATTCGCGTATGAGCGTCGTTTGATCCCAGTACTTGTGGATGCTTACGCCGCCGGGAAGGCGCGGCGCCAATTGCGCCATGCGCGAGGCAACCGCGTCCGCCATTTTTACGGCATCGGCGCCGGGAAGCGCAAAGAAGTTGATAGCGACCGCGTGATCGGCGTCGAACGACATTTGATTGGTGAGCGGTGCAACGCCGAGTTTAACGGTCCCGAGCGCTCGCAGAGGAACCGAATCGTGCGTCCCGACCGGAATTGCTACGTCGCCAAGCGCCTGCGTCGTGGTCAGCCGCGAGTCGACTACGATGATGTTGCGTTGCGCGTAGGCGTTTACGACGCCCGGCGATACGACGGTATTTGCTTCGCTCAACGCCTTGGTGACGTCCGCGGCACTGAGTCCGCGCGCCGAAAGCGCGCTCGCGTCGAGCTGGACTACGTACTCGCGTTGTGGACCGCCGACGACAAGCATTCGCGCGAGCCCGGGAATGCCGTAAAACTGCGGCACAAGATTTTGCGCAAGCATTTCGTGCACGACCGTTTGCGAAAGGTCGTGCGAGATAAACGCATACGATACGACCGGCTCGGAGTTCGGATTGATGATCGTCGCATCGACGTTAGTGCCGGCCGGCAGCGCCGAGCGCGCGCTGGAAATGCCCTGAAAAACACGCTGCAGATCCGTATTTACGTCGGTATGCGGATCGAACTCGACGATGAGTTCCGCGTTGCCTTGCGCGGACGTCGCACGCACGCGCGTTACCGACGGCAAGCCGGTAAAGGCGCGCTCGAGCGGCTGCGCGACGGCGATGCGAACGCGGTCCGGCGGCAGATCTCCGGCATCGGCCACGACGTCGACCCGCGCGAAGGTCATCGTAGGGAAAATCGAGGCCGGGATTGCCGTGTAAGCCCATGCGCCGAGCACGGTCAAGACAGCTACGAGAAAGATGATGCTTCGCTCGTGCCGCAGCGGCACACGTTCGAGGTGCAGGATGGGTCCTTTCTAATCGTTTCCGGTGTCGATGCTGTCTTCTACGATCTTCCCGGTTTTTGCATCGACGTTGACTTCGTGAATCGTGTGCCCGCGCTTCACGTCAAACGTATAGACGAGTCCCGAGCCTTGTTTCTCCTTCTCAAGTTCCTGATCGACGATGACGCCGGGCTCTTTCGCCAGCGCCTTCGCTCTAGCGTCCTTCAACGAGATCTTAGCCTGAGGTAAAAGCGCTGCCCCCTTAAGGGGCATTTCCGCTGCTTGCACGGCAGCCGTCGCGAGGGCCGCCGCCAGCCCCAGGCTTACGAAAAACTTCATACGGTCAAGTTTCGCATTTCCGCATGACGCCACGATGAACCGGGCGATCCGGACCTAACGGGGGCACGGGAAGTGGAGGCAGACGCGGGCGCCGCCGGTGGTATTGTTTTCCAAGCGGAGTGCGCCGCCGTTGGCCTCGACGATGGCTCGCGCGATGGCAAGGCCCAATCCGGTGCCCCCTCGCGGGCGCCCGCCGTCGGCGCGCCAGAAACGCTGCGTAGCTTGCGTTAGCGCTTCGGCGGAGAAACCGCGTCCGTCGTCGCGTACGACAACGGACGTGCCTCCGGCTTCGCTCTCGATGCCAATGCGCACCGTTCCGTTCGGCGGCGCGAAAGCGATTGCATTGTGTACGACGGCGAGCAGCGCGCGTTCGACGCCAAGCGGATCAACGACGACTTCTTCGTGCGCATCATCCGAGACGATCGTCACATGCTTCGCTTCGGCAGCGACGCGACAACGGTCGACGACGTCGCGAGCCAACAGCGCAATGTCTACCGGGCGCCGGTCGATCGCGTCGACTTCGGCGCGAGCCGCGGCCAGCAGATCGTCGATCAGCAGCTCGAGGCGGTCGACTTCGCGCAGCACGCCTTCGAAGGCCCGGCGGTACTCTTCGGTGGTCCGTTCTCGGCGCAAGGCCAGTTCGGCTTCGGCGCGCACGACAGCAAGCGGAGCGCGCAGCTCATGCGAAGCGTCCGCCGTAAATTGCCGTTCGCGCGTGAATGCCGACTCGAGACGATGCAGCATGCGATCGAAAGACGCCGCCAAGCGCGCGAGTTCCGCGATCCCGAGGGCTCCGATGCGTAACGAGAGGTCGCGCCCTTCGATTCTTTCCATCAGCAATGCAACGCGGTCGATCGGCGCCACGATCGTGTCCGCGACGCGATAGGCGACGAGCGCGCCGGTTGCGAGAACCAGCGCTCCGACCGCCAACGAAATCAGCATCGCGATGCGATCCATCTCGTCAATCCAGTCGTCGGAACGCCACGCAATGACATCTCCGACATACTTCCCCTGCCGCACGATCCTCGCGACCGCGACGCGCGTCTCTTTGAGGCCGCGGAGATTCACTGGCGCATCGCCCGCAATGATTTTTCCGCGCGAATCGACGATGGCTGCGCGCGCCGAAGCGCGGAGGGTCGAAATCTGTTGCAAGTCGCCGGAATCGGGCCGCGGTTCGCCGCGATCGACGTCGATCGCGGCGGCGATGGCTTGCGCCGTCGTGTTCAGGTTCGAATCGAGCGACGAGTGAAGCGTGCGATCGATCGCGACGATAGACAACCCGGCAAAGAGTGCCAGCGCCACCGCCAGCGTTCCGACGACAGCGATGATGAAACGCGCGCGAATGCTCACGGCGCCGCCTCGAGACGATAGCCGATACCGCGCACCGTTTGCAACACGGCCGCTTCGCCGGCTTCGCTCAGCTTCAACCGCAACCGCCGCGCATAGACGTCTAGAACGTTGGAGGCGATCTCCGATTGGCGGTCCCAAAGCCGGTCTTCCAAAGCGCGCCGCGTGACGATCTGTCCTGCGTTACGCATCAGGATCTCCAGAAACTCGCTTTCCTTGGCCGTGAGCGGCAGAGTGCGTCCATTCCGCGTCGCGGTGCGCGTACCGGTGTTGAACTCGATGTCGGCGACGCGCAAAACGCTGCCGGTGTAAGAGGGGGGCCGGCGGACGATCGAGCGCAGCCGCGCTTCGAGCTCGCCGAAAGCAAATGGTTTGCGCAAATAATCGTCGGCGCCGGCGTCGAGTCCGGCAATGACGTCTTCGACTGAATCGCGCGCCGTTAATACGAGCGCGGGAACCGCGAGACCGCCGGCGCGTAAACGGCGCAGAATCGAAAGGCCGTCTTCGCCCGGCAAGTTCAAATCGAGAATCAGCGCATCGTACGGCGTCATTCGCACGTAATCTTCGCACTGCGAGCCGTCGGGCAGCGCGTCCACGACGTGGCCTTCTTCGCCGAGTCCTCGGTGGATGAGCTCGCGCAGAGGGCCGTCGTCTTCGACGATCAGAATCCGCAAACGACGGCCCCCGCGCGCATTACCGGCTACTTCTGATATTTGAAGGCTTGGACGTGCGCGCCCGACGCATCGCTCCAAACCGCCCAAATGTTTCCGGTCGCCGGATCGATGGCGCCGGTGTGCATGCCTTTGGAAACCGGCAGTTGCGCGAGCATCACCGGCGCGTGCGTTCCGTCGAACGAGAACAGCGTGATGCCCCCGCCGAAGCACGCAAGCATGGCGTTCTTCGCATCGTAATCGCACTGATCGACGCGCCCCGGATACGCCGCCGTCGCCAATTGTTTGCCGTCGGTCGAGTACACCGACATCTTGCCGTTTTCGCCGGCTGCGAACAGCGCGTCATGCGCCGCAGCCAGCTGCAGCGGATGGTTGTTCGTGAGTTCGGGCGTCTTTATAATCCGCGTTACTTCGAGCTTCGCCGGATCGATGACGGCGATCTCGGAATCGGAAGCGATGTTTTGATAGACTTCGTGCGTCTTGGGATCGATCTGGAGATACTCGGGTTTATGTCCCGGCACGTTAATCGTCTTGATGAGTTTGAACGTCTTCGCGTCTACAACGAACACTCGCGTGCCGTCGTCTTCGTCGCCGTAGATGTGACCGTTTGACGGGTCGAACATCAGCGCATCCACCGGGCCGTCCACGGCAATGCGGTGCACTTCTTTCATTGCAACCGGATCGACTTCGGAAATCGCTTTGTCGTCGCCGTCGCCGGTGAATACGTGGCCGTTGGCAGGATTGACGGCGTTGCCGGCCATCGCGCCGACTTTCACTTCGCCTAGCACCTTTCCGGTGTCGGCGTTCACGATCAGCAGCGAACTCGCGCCACCGTGAGCCGCATACACGCGGCGGTTTACGGCATCGACGTTGACGTAATCGAAGCCGCCCTTGGACTCCAGCGTTTGAGGCGGCATTGCGGGGACAATCGGCACGGTATCTCCTCTTCGATGACGGATATCCTCGAGCTAACCACGCCTAGATGAACTGGAGGTGACTCGCTCAGGGGGACAGCGGCACCGCCGTCAACCGGGCGACGTTCTCGCGGAAAAGCTCGGAATCACCGTTAGTGACGTATCTAGCAGATCCGTTCTCGATAGTCTTGCCCGCTGCTTCCAAGAGCGCGGCGACCCGCTCGGCTTGCACGAACGCCGGATCGATGCGAGCGACCGAATCTCCGAGCACCGCGGCAAAATGTTCGTCCAGCAGCGGATAGTGCGTGCACGCCAGCACGACGGCATCCAAGTTCGACGGCAAGTTCGCGCAGACGTCGGCAACTGCGATCCGCGCCTCTTCGTCGCGGCTCTTTCCGGCTTCCACCAGCGGAACGAGCGCCGGGGCAGCAACCTCGGTCACTTCGCATCCCGGAATTGCCGCTCCAATCCGGCGCGCATAGACGCCCGATCGCACGGTAGCGGCCGTGGCGACCACGCCGATCCGGCAAGCGCCCGAAGTTTGAACGGCATGCGTGGCAGACTCGATCAAATCGAAAACCACGGCATTCGTGTCCGGCCAGCCGTACAGATCCGCAATCGCGCACGAGGTATTGCACCCCATGACGATCGCATCGGGCTGCCGCGCATCGAGCCATTCGAGATTCGCGTGCAGCAGGCGGTGCAGATCGTCCGCGGTGCGGTCGCCGTACGGCACGTGTGCTTGATCGGCGAAGAACAGAATATCCACTAAGGGCAAACGCTCGCGGACCCGGCGCACTACGGAGAGTCCGCCGAGCCCCGAATCAAAGACGCCGATCATTGGCCGGCGCCGTTGGGAACCGGGTTATTTTGCGCGTACCGGTCGATGCCGTCGGCAATGCCTTCTGCGAGCTTCTGCCGCCAATCCGACGAGACGAGCCGGTCGTAATCCGACGGGTTCGATAGGAACGCCGTTTCGATAAGAATCGCCGGCATCGGCGAATGTAACGTTACGTAGAGTTTGCTCTTCACGGTTCCGTCGTCTTTGGTTCCGAGCAAGCCCGGAAGGCCGCGTTCGACGGTTTGCGCCAGCGGCACGTCGATCGGTTTCGAGTAGTACGTCGTGGTGCCGCTCGGACCGCTGTTGATGAAGCTGTTCACGTGAATGCTCACGAACATTCGCGCTCCGGCGTTAGCCGCAACGTTTACGCGCGCTTGCAGCTCGTCTCGCGCCGAGTCGTTGGGAGCGTAGACGTCGACATCGGTCGCCCGCGTCATGCGCACCTGCCAGCCGCGCGCGACGAGAATATCGCGCAAGCGTTTAGCCATGTCGAGCGTGAGATCGGCTTCCGCTGTGCCGTTGCGAATCGCGCCGCGGTCGCTTCCGCCATGGCCGGGATCGATGACGATAAGTTTCGGATTCGTCGGAACGTACGAGCTGCGCGGACCGAATTTCCACTCGTCGCCGCTGCCGGGTGCCGCGTTCTGGCCGTATTGATCGGCGGGAACCGGCGTTACGAGATTCTGCGGCGGTTCGTTGACCGCGACGACGCTGCCGGTGCTTCCGCTGCCCATGCGTGCAACGTCGGCGACTTCGTCGCGTCCAACCGAGATCGTGATGCCGTTGGGCGAAGGCGAAACCGTGAGATTTTTCGTGCCGGCAAGTGAAAGCGCGACGCGAACGGTTTGCGCGTCGTTTTGGCGCACGCGCATCGAGACGAGCGGGTCGGCTTCGGTTTCATCGCGCGCAGGGCCCTGCAGCGAAGCGCCTTTGATATCGATCCAGAAACGGTTGTCGGGTTCGCGCAACCGGTGCCATTCGAACGTTGCGTTGCCGTTGACCGCAATGGTCACCGACGCACCGTCGGTCGAGGACGCGACACTCACGTTCGTCACGACCGCGCCGCTTTGCGCGGGCGCATCGGTTGCAAAAGGCGATGCTTGCGGACTCGTTTCCGGCTGTGCCGGCGACGGCGTCGGCTCGCTTTGCTGCGGCTGCGACGCCGTTGGTGCGGCTGCCACGAGCGGCGGAGCGCCGCCGTTGCCGCCGAAGGCCACTTCGAAATCACCGTTGTTGCTGTGCGGAACGTCGTGGCGCGCACCGGGTTCCAGCAAGACCGTCACGAACGTCTTGGGGTCGCGCGCGCTGCCGGTCGTCGCGACCTCGAGCGCGCGAATGCCGCCCGCATTCACCGAGCGGTTGCGATTCAGCGTCGAGCCGACGCCATCGAATTCATAAACGACCTTGTCGCTCGTGTCGCTAACCATGCGCGGGTGCAACGGCGCGCCTCCGCGCGCAACGAGCACGGCTTGCGAGCCGCCGCCCTGCACGTCGATCGAAGCGAGTTGCGGCTGCAGAATGGTTGCATTGCCTTCGTGCTTCGGCGCAAGGTACAACGCGCCGAGCAATTCGTTGAGCGGCAAAAAGACTTCGTCGTTCGTGCCGACGTATGGCGCTTGGCTGGCCTGCGCCGAAAGAGGTCCGACGTCATAGCGGGTGTCGCCCACGGAAAAGTTGACGACGATGGGCTCGGCGGTCGTGATCAGCACGTACCGCTCGCCCGGGTGCCAGGTCACGACGGCGCCGACCTCGCGCAGGAGTGCGCGCAGGCCCGGATCGTTGATCCCGACCATCGTCGAACCAGAGGCCTGAGAGAGATGGCTGAACGAGAGCGGCTGATTGTGAAAGAGGAACGTCGCGCTATCGGCGCGCGCCGGAGCCGGCGAGAGCTGGAGCGCGATCAGCAGCGCGAGAGCGCTACCAATCCGAGCGGCGAAGCGGCGTGTCCAGTTCAAGGTGTCCCCCCGGGAGAGTTTGGAGCTTGTGACCCGCAACGGTAACCTGCACGGCGTCGACGTTCGGGATGCCCGTAAGCGTGTAGACGAGTCCTTTGAACTCGCCGATTTCGCCGAACGACCCGCCGCTTTGCGTAGTTACTTCATTAGATAAATCGACCGTTGCGACCGTTCCGTTAACGGTTACGCCGTTCACGCGGGTTCCCGGCGGAAAGCGGATCGCTTGGACGTCGGACGGTGGACCGGCGACGGCCTGCACGGCGGCGATGGTCGCGACGTTGTGCTGGTGCTCCGCCGCGGATTCGCCCGGCTGCGGCTGGCGCATCGAAACGGTCCAAGTACCGAGCGAATGACCGTCTACTTTGGTGTAGTAGACGACCAGGCGCCCCGGCGCCGCAGGCTGCCGGCGTGAGAAGTACAACCACGAGCCGGCCGCCACGGCGATCAGAAGAACGACGAGGAGCAGCAGTCTTCCGGCCTTCATCGCCTAGACTTTTCCGGCCATGTGCAGGCCGAGCCAGAACGTAACGAAGACCAGGATGAAACCGGCGATCGATAGCGCAAGCGCGGTGCGCGCGCCGCCGGCGCGTTTGCCGTACCGCATCGACATGCCGTATGCGCCCAGCACGAGGAGCGCCGAAACAATGTGCAGCCAGAGATTCGGCGGCATCGGAACGTGATTCGCGCCCATAACGCCGGCGAGAATAAGACCGAGCAAAAACTGAAGCGCCGCGACGGCATTGACGACGCGGCGGCCTAGATCGTTCCAACTGAATACTACTGCGCAAAGCACGACTAAAAATGCGACGACTAGGTGAATTTCAAGAAGCGTGCCCATGAAGTATTCTTGTGCGGCTTTGCATGCCGCGCGTCCTTCCTGGGTACGCGCCTTTGGAGAGGAGAACGCCGTTGTCTGCCCTTACGACCGAACGCGTTGCGCTGCGAGTTTCCGATGGTTCGGAGATGAACGCCTATGTCTCCCGCCCATCCGCCGTGACAAGTGGACCGGGAATTCTCGTCTTTCAAGAAGCGTTTGGCGTCAACGCGCACGTTCGCGATATCGCCGATCGCTTCGGCAATCTGGGTTTCACCGCAATTGCCCCCGAGCTTTTCCATCGCACGGCGCCCGGCTTCGAAGGCTCCTACGACGACTTCGAAGCGGTGAGAAAACATATCGGTGCACTCACCCGAGAAGGCATCGTCGCCGACATCGAAGCCGCGCACCGCTGGCTGCGCGAAGAACCACGCGTCGAGCCGACGCGCATTGCAGCGGTTGGATTCTGCATGGGCGGCCGCGTTTCGTTTCTGGCGAACACATGCGTCGGACTCACGGCCGCAATTTCGTTTTATGGCGGCGGTATCGCGCCCGATCTGCTGCCCCTTGCCGCAGGCCAACGCGCGCCGCTGCTGATGTTTTGGGGCGGCCTCGATACCCACATTCCGCCCGAACAGCGCCGAGCAGTTGCCGATGCGCTTACCGCTGCGGGCAAGATCCACGAACAAGTCGAATTCTCACAAGCGGACCACGGCTTTTTCTGCGACCAGCGCGAGAGCTACAACGAGCTTGCAGCGCGGCAAGCGTGGGCGCTAACAGAAGAATTTTTGCGCGTCTACGACGTGCTGTAAGCCTTCCGGCGAAACAGTTCCGTCAACGACCGGCGGATCGCTTCGACCGCCGGTCGTTTATAGTTGAAGACGCCGCCCGGTTCTTCGTCGTGCACGAGCATCGCGGCGTCGGCCTCGAAGATCAGCACCGTACCTTCCGCCGACAGCGTACAGTCGATTCCAAAGTACTCGAGTCCGATGCGGTTCGCTACCTGCGCCATTGTATCGTCCCATGTTGCGAAGACTCGACCCGGAGTTGCGAGAAACGCCGCCTCTTCTGCCTGCATCCATTCATGGCGCGCCATCGGCGCGCCGCGATAGTGCACCATCCACCGCGGCGAGATCGCGAGGTGGTACGGATGCGGAACGCCGTTTACGAAAACGACGCGATACTTCCGGTAGAACCCGTCGTTCGAAATGTACTCGACGTACGGGGAGACATGGTACGCGGGCGCGGGGTGCCGCTGCACGTGTTGCTGCAGCTCTTCTTCGCTTTCGACTTTCGCGAGACCGGCACCGGCGTGCGTGTCGAGCGGCCTCACTAACTTCGGGCCTATAAAATGGAGATCTTCTCTTGCAACTATTTGCGTATCGGGAGCGTCGACTTTCGGGATGCCGGCAAGCGTTTCGCGCAAGCGTTCTCGCGCAATGAGTGGAAGCCGCTTAGGATCGTTTAGGAGCGGCCCCGAGGCGCGCTTTGCGAATTCTGCCGCGGAGTCCGCCAGCCGCTCCGCAGCGCGCGAATATCCGAACGCGCAAAAGACGACGTCGGCCGGCTGCGGCGCCGCCGATCCCTCGATGTAATATTTGTCTATTCTCAGCAGCGAACGGTCGACAAGCAGATCGAGCGGGGTGTTAACGCTGTACGATGCGTCGCGCAACAGCATGGCGACGCGCGTGCGCCCGTTGTTCGCTTGCGGATCCGGATAAACGCGCTGCACGTGGAGCGCATTTTGAAGCGCTTCCTGCGCGCCCGAGTCTTTTGCGATGAACAGCAGTTCCGCCAGCGCCAGGTACGCTTCGGCGAATTCCGGATTGCAACGCACGGCCGCGCGGTAGGCTTCGATTGCCTCTAAGTATCGCGTCTGACGCATGAGGCCGTTTCCTAGAGCGGCATGGAGTTCCGCGCGATCGGGCTCGAATTGAAGCGCTGCCGCGACCGCGTGCATTGCCCCCGCCAATCCGTCAAAGGGCTGGAGCGCGGGCGGCGCAACCGCATGAAAAGAGAGCGGCCCTCGAAGAATCTCATCGAGCACCGCTCTACTCTATCACGCTTTGGATTCTTTACGATCCGGGGCCGTGCCGGCGATGACGTCCCTGCGTGTAGTACCCGGTTCCATTCGGACCGTTGCCGTAGTAACCGCCGTTGTTGTTATTGTAGCCGCCGTTGTTGTTGTAGTAGCCGCCGTTGTTGTTATAGTAGCCGCCGTTGTTGTAGCCGCCGTTATTGTTGTAGCCGCCGTTGCCGTACCCGTTGTAGCCGTACTGCCCGTTTCCGTAGATCGCGCACTGTTGGTTGTTGCAGGCCAACTGTTGTCCTTGATTGCCCGGGTAGTATGAGTAGCCGTTCGGTGCTACAACGTGTCCATCCGCGTAGACGGTGCTGCCGTCGGGCAGATAGCCTTGCACGCTGTTGGCAAGTTGATGTTTGTGCGCGACGTTCACCGCGGTTGCAATGCCGGCGATCGCCGCCGCCGCACCGATGATCGTGCGCGTCGTTGCCGCACCGTCGGCGCGCGCCGGCGCCTGTATGGAGGTGAGCATTACTCCGCACATCGCCGCCGCGGCGATAGCGGAGCGGATGATGTTGCTGTTCATACGTTTATCGTAGCCGCCATTTCTGACAATTGCTGGATGAACTTTATTTTTAATCTACCGCCGTGGCGATGAACTCGCTGCCCGATGAATAGCCGAAAGCCTGAATCACCGATCCGGGCTGCATCGAACCGTTGACGTAGCCCAGTTGTTGCGCAGGCGCGAGATTTACGAAAACCGGCGTGAGATTCGGCGTAAGAACCACGGCGGTCGACCCGTTGTTGGAAAGCACGATGCCTTGCAACTGCGCGTTGCCGAACGGATTCGAATAGCTTCCGTAGCCTGCGTAACCCGGCTGGTTGTAGCCGGACGGATACGGATAACCGTTGTTGCCGTAGCCGTAGTACGGCTGCTGCGGATACGGATATTGCACGGGGTAATTGTTTTGCACCGGATAGGCCGCGGCATTATCGTCTTCGTCGTTATCGCTCCAGCCGTTGCCGTTCCAGCCGTAGCCGTTGTTGTAGCCGCCGTTATTGTAGTAGCCGGCGTTATTGTAGTAGCCGCCGTTGTTGTCGTAGCCGCCGTTATTGTAGTAGCCGCCGTTGTTGTCGTAGCCGCCGTTGTTGTAGACTTGCCACGGCGTACCCTGAGCCCCGTAACCGTAGAAGGGCGCGTACGGCGTGTATGCCGAGCCTACTACTACCGGGACGTACTGCGTGCGGTACGTAGTGTAAACGGGCGCCGTATAGACCGGAGCATACCCGCTATACACGTATCCGACCGGAGCCGGCGCGAAATAACGAACGTACCGGCGGGGACGGACGTTATACGTACGCACGAGGCGTACCGGGCGCGCGAACGCCTCACGCACGTAGTGGATGCCCGGACGCACCAACTCGCGGGCACGATTCCCGAATACGACCGATCGGGGATAAGTTTGTACGAACGACGCACGCGGTTCCGAACGAAGGATGCGGGGTTCCGTTACCATTCGCGGCTCGCGCACGATGCGCGGTGACGTTACCATTCGCGGCGCGCGCACGATGCGGGGTTCCTTTACCATTCGCGGCGCGCGCACGATGCGCGGTGCGTTACCATTCGCGGCTCGCGCACGATGCGGGGCGCCGTTACCATTCGCGGCTCGCGCACGATGCGCGGTGCCGCGCGTTCGATTATCCGCGGATGTTGGACCGGGGCGACGATGCGTCGCTGCTGCACTTCGATGATTTGCGGACGAACGGTTTCGACTCGTGGCTCCATAGCGCGCGGGCGTTCGACCGGCGCAACTCGTTCCACCGGCGCAGCCCGTTCGATTCGAATCCGACGTTCGATCGGAGCGGCGCGTTCGATGGGAGCAGCGCGTTGGATCGGAGCCGCGCGTTCGATCGGAGCGGCGCGCTGGATGGGCGCTGCACGTTCGACCGGTGCGGGACGTTCGATTGCCGCCGGCCGTTCGACGGCGGCACCTTCGACCGTAGCCGGCCGCTCCGTTGCCGGCCGTACGGCGCGCTCCGTCGTGGCGGTCCGTTCGCCGCCTATTGGACGCTCGGCGTGTGCAAAAGCGAAGGCCGGCGCTGCTGTCGCAGCGAGAACGATCGCGAGCACGCTTGCGAGTCTTCGCATGGTTGTTGCTCCCTCCACATGCATCTTCTGAAGAGACAACGAACCCATTTCGCTGGAAAGTTCGCAAGCAAGCGAAAGCCGCTGCACGCATGTGATTCTCAGCGAAATGGGCTTTAATCGACTCATGATCCTCAATAAACTCGCCCTGAGCGCGATCGCCCTTGCGGTCGCCTGCATGCTGGGCACGCCGGCCGCAACGCTTGCCGTGCAATCGTCCGGCCCGGTCACACAAACGTATAGCACCGCACTCACGCAGACGTACGGATCGCCGTATCCGGTCACCGGCTCGCTCCAACTGATCGACGACGGCAACGGCATTTTGCACGGCTATTACCGTCCTGACGACAACGGGCAATTCGTCCCGGTTACCGGCGGCGTGGATGGATCGCGGATTTGGATCGATTTCGGATCCAACGCTCGGTTGAAAATCAACGGCCACCTGGAAGGCCAAAAAATCGTCGGCTCGTCGGTAACCGGCGCCGATGCCGGACAACTGCAGTTCGTCGCAACTCCGAAGTAAGCGCAAGACTATGTCCGGCACGGCGCTTCGAAGTATGCCGTGCCGGACGGGCGCGGATTACGCTGGCCGTGCCTGCTGCGTTGCTGCGCGGCTACGTCTATAAGGGCGCCGAGACAAAACGATCGTAGTGCTGGACTATTCCATGGGCACCGATATTGCTGAATAAATTTGCGTACACCGCTCCGCCGGCGCCCTGGTCTTGTCGGCGCCTTGGAACGACGTGTGGCGACATACGAGTATCAAGACCCCAAGCATACGTATCGTCTCACTGCACAAGCTGCAGCAGACTTTGACGAACCCGCGATGGTAAAGAAAATACGGGTGCAGCTACTCGTTTTTCAAGGCACGAAAGACGATGCGATTCCACCTTCGCAAGGCCACGAACTCGAACGGTATCGCAGTCCCACGCTAAGCAATTCGTCGGGACCGCTGGTGCAAAGCACAATGGTCTGCCAGAGAACGGCCAAGCGACAGGCGGCCGCCACTCGCTGCCTTGTTTTATATCGCGACGCCGAATAACGGAGCGCTTCCGGACGGCAGCCCCGAGTCCCAATCTGTTTACACCAGCATACTTGCTTTTTGCAAGCAATATGCTACGCTGGAGCCCTCAGTAAAAGCGACCGCAAACGAAAGGGGCGAGCAGTGGAATTAACCCCAAATCTCTTCTTCACCGGAAACGCCGAATTGGCGCTTCAGTTCTATCGCGATGCGCTCGGCGGAGAGATCGACATCATGCGCTTCAAGGATGCACCGCCCGAAATGGGCGCGACCCTAGAATGGGGCGAGAAGGTGATGTACGGCCAACTGCGCTCGCCTTACGGCGTCATAGCAGCAATGGACGCGCCGCCTGGACGAGGCGGGGGCGAGCCAAACGGCTTCGGCATCAACATCTCGGCCGACACGGAAGAGGCCGCCGCTTCGGCTTTCGCGACGCTCGCGCGCGGCGGAAACGTCACCATGCCGTTCGAGAAGACGTTCTTCGCCGAGAAATTCGGCATGCTTGACGACAAGTACGGCGTAACGTGGATGGTGAGTTACCGCGTCGCGCCGATCGCCGCACCGGCATAACGGCTTTTGCAAAGAAACCGCGGCGTCGAATTTTTTCCGGCGCCGCGTATCTTTTGCCGGGCTCTGAATCGTCTTAGCTGCGGAGGCAGATCGAGATGAACATGAACACCCCGCCAATCGTTTCGCCGCAAGAATGGGATGCCGCGCGCGAACAAATGCTTGTCAAGGAAAAAGCTTTTACTCGCGCCCGCGATGCGTTGGCAGCGGAGCGCCGGCGAATGCCGTGGATGCGCGTTGACAAAGACTACGTCTTCGAGGGTCCCAGCGGGAAGACGCCCTTGCGCGACCTCTTTGAAGCACGCCGTCAACTCATCGTCTATCGCGCGTTTTTCGAACCCGGCGTTTTCGGATGGCCCGATCATGCTTGTCGCGGATGCTCGTTTGGAGCCGATCAGGTGGCGCATCTTGCGCATCTCAACGCGCGGGACACAACCCTTGCGTACGTCTCACGCGCGCCGCAGCCGGATATTCAACGTCTGAAGGCGCGAATGGGCTGGGATATGCCCTGGTACACGATCACCGACAGCTTCGACAAAGACTTCGGCGTCGACGAATGGCACGGCCACAACGTCTTCTTCCGCGATGGAGAGGACGTGTACCGCACGTACTTCATCAACAGCCGCGGCGACGAAGCGATGGGAAACACGTGGAGCTACCTCGATGCGACGCCGCTCGGACGCCAGGAACAATGGGAAGACTCGCCTGAGGGCTATCCGCAAACGCCGCCCTATGAATGGTGGAACTGGCACGACAATTACGCGCCGGACGCCGCGCCTGATGCGAAGTGGAAAGCCGTGGTCGAAAACGCGTTAGCAACCTTGACCGAACCGGAACCGGCTGCGAAGGGTGAGCTAGCATGATGGTGATCGCTCACATCGGCGGCGTGCCGGTCGAAGAGTTGCTGGTGCCGCTCGCAAGCGGCACCAGCGCGGGAGTATTGCTGCTCGCGCGCATCTGGGTGATGTCGCGCGGGAGACATTGAGGGAGCACCACGCAATCAAGATGGAGAACGAAACGCGCGCCTTGTTGCCGGCCATGGCCGAGGCGCGCGACCGCTTCATGGATCTCGTTGACGCACTGCGCCCCGAACTCCATCGGTATTGTGCTCGCATGACCGGTTCGGTCTTCGACGGAGAGGACGTCGTGCAAGATACGCTTGCGAAAGCGTACTACGCCCTCAGCCAGATGATCGAACCGCCCAACTTAAAGCCCTGGCTTTTTCGCATCGCTCACAACACCGCTATGGATTTTCTAAGGCGCTACGAACGCAACAAAGTCGACGTCGTTCCGGAAGTTCCGGAACGCGCGCAGCCCGAGGACGATGGCGTGGACCCCGCGCTGGTTGAAGCTGCGCTGAGCGTGTTCGTTGACCTTCCCCCGGTGCAACGCGGCGCCCTCATTCTGAAGGATGTTCTCGGCCACTCTTTGGACGAAACGGCATCGACGCTGGGGACATCGGTCGGCGCGGTGAAGGCGGCGCTGTTTCGAGCGCGGGCTAATGTCGCTCGCCGGTCCGCAAAAGCGACGACGCCACTCGCGCCGGCGGCGTCCGCGCAAGACGATCTGCAGCGCTACGTGGAGCTTTTCAACGAACGCGACTGGGATGGTCTTCGCGCGCTCGTCGGTGCAGAGTCACGGCTCGATCAAGTTTCGCTCGTGCAGCGCCGCGTCGCGGACGCGGGGTACTTCGATCGTTACGCCGAGGTTCTCAAGAGTGAAGAGATTCGGGCCGAAGCCGGCTGGGTCGACGGCATTGCCGCGATTGCAATGTATCGTCCGGCATCCAGCGCGGTGCCCGCGTACTTCGTCTTGTTGGAATGGGTGGACGGCCGAATCTCTCGTATACGCGATTTCCGTTACGTCCCGTACATCGCGCGCGACGCGCAATTCGCGAAACCGCAGTGAACTTCGGTTAAGGGGTGCTCACGGGTTCAATGGACGATATTAATCGCCATCACGGGAGACACGGTGGCCGAGGTATTGGTGCCGGCCGGGACGAGACGCAAACCGACAATCATGCCGACGTTCGCGGTCCAGTTGTACTCGACGGCGGGCGCGACATAGTAATTGCTGCTTTGTCCGCTGTTCGCCGTGCCGCTTGCGCTCACGACCTGGGTCGTCGCAGGCGCAGCCACGCGAAGACAGCGCAACTAAAGATCTTGCAATACCGCACAACGAAGCGACAACGCCGAGGCGGCACCGCCCGTGACTACTTTCTCCAAGCGAACTCCCCGTAAGCGCGCCGGCTATTCTCGCTTTTTTGCGTTACAAGATGGTGATTCCGTGGCTGGCTGCGATTTCAGTCATGATTTGCGGATTGAGGTCCGTTCGCGCACCGAGTTCGGCGAAGAATGCTTCAATGCCGCCGGGCGTAAAACCAAAGAGCACACGACCGGGCGTACCGCCCACGTTTTTGAAACGATGAGGCACGCCTCGCGGAGCAAACACGAAGGTCCCGGGACCGCCCGTCGCTTTATCATCACCGCAAACAAATTCAAAGTCGCCTTCGAGCACGAAGTAGCTTTCGTTCTCTCTTTCATGGACGTGGAGCGGCGGTCCCGAATCGGGCGGAATAACGTCCTCGATGACCGTCAACTCGCCGTTTGATTTAGCTGCATCCAGTTTGACGCGCATTTCTTGTCCGCCGTAACGGATGCACGGTCCGTCACCAGGCGCAACGTGATGGATGACTCGCTCGTGTAGCATTGAGGTCTCCCGTTAGGCTAGCAGTGCCGTACATGGTACTTGAATCCCATAACGGTATTCTGGTACTATAAAGGTGCCATGATTTTCCGTCAAGTCGCCTCGGGAAAAGTCTCGAACGGCGGTCGAGTCGCGCAAAAGCAGCGCACCCGCACGCAGTTGTTGCAAGCAGCGCGAACGCTACGCGAATCGGGACGGGTTCCAAGCGTAGCGGATGTTGCGGATTCCGCGGGCATTTCGCGCACGACGGCCTACCGCTACTTTCCCACGCAAGAGACGCTCTTGGCCGAAGCCAGTGCCGATCCGCTCATCGACGCAGTTAAGAAAGCCGTAGCACGCGTGCGCGATCAAACAGAGATTGTCAAACGCGTGGATTCCGTGTTCACGGACTTGGCGCCGCTCTTGATCCGGCATGAGCCGGAGTTGCGCACGCTGCTGAAGATTTCGTTCGAACACTCGTTGGCGGAGGCGCACGAACGCCACATTCCGTTGCTAAGCGGCCCATGGGTCCTCGCGTGGGACGGCGTGCTCGAACCGCTTCGAGCGAAAGTTTCGCCCGAGACCTATGCCGTTATGGTCCGATCCCTCGGGACTCTTTTAGGCGTGGAAACCCTTAATGTGCTGCGCGACGCCTGCGATCTCGAAGAGGAGGCAACGGTGCAGGCGATTCGCTTCGCCGCCCGAGCGATGGTACGTGGATTCTTACTGGAGCTCACTGAAAGGAAAAGGAAACGTCGATGAAATATGCACTCTGCCCGCCCTGCGGTACCGTGTTCAGCGGTGAAACGGAAGACGATGTCGTTCGCGCAACACAAGCTCATGCCCAAGAAAAGCACGACTATTTGCCGCCACGTGCGGAGATATTGAGCGTAATGACGTCTACGCCGCCCGCGCCGGGCACAAGCGACGGCAGCGCAAAATAACAAACGCCGTACCGGTGCAGCTTGTGGCGGTTCCAGTATGATATCCGGCGAATCCCCGCCCTCGGGAACATTACATGCTCTCCGATGGAGAAGACCGAATGGCGGCAATTACGATCGACGAAAAGGCGCGGTTCGTTAGCGTTCTCTCTTTCGAGCTCGGCTCAATCGAGGCGGCGGCAGTTTTGCCTGAACTCCAGCGCACCGCCGAAGAACAAGTCCCGCGGAAGCCGGGCTTCGTCGGATGCGTGGTGATGCAGAGCGTTGATAAGACGGCTATCTCCGTCGTTTCCGTCTGGGAAAGCGCAGACGCGTGGAGTGCCGCAGAATACGATCAGCACATCGGCCGCGTTGTGACGGACATCGTGGAAACGGCCAAGTCCTACAGGATCCAAACATACGAAACGATCACCGTCGTGCGCCCAGCGTAACGTCGCACGGAAAAAAGCACGCTAGTAAAGCGTGCTTTTTTGCGTATTTGGTGGAGCTGTCGGGGTACTGCCCCCCGAGTCCGAAAAGCCTAGCCGACGCGTTCTCCAAGCTCAGCTTCGATTTTTACTTACTCGTACGGACGTCTCAAAGCGGGACTTACCGTACGCAGCAGATCCTTAATCTCGTCCGAACGTCGGATCACGCGTTCGAACCAGCCCGAATTATTGGCCGGAAGGTGGAGCGGTTCGGGCCGACCCTCCACGTCCGGTGACTAACCTAAATTAGGCAGCCAGTGCGTATTCGTTGTTGGCAGATATTGCCGTTGCGATCGTTTAAGGAGTGCTCGCAACTCCGCTTGCTGACGCCGACCGCGGATCTCCTCGTCGAGCCTATTTCAGCCCCGCGGACGCCTACCTACTATAACACGGCGTGCAAGCAACGGTTTGCGCTAGGCTTCTCGCCGGGGAAGCGCGCGCTGCTTGGCGCCGGGCAACGTTCCGTCATGCCGGAATTCCGCAACGGCGCCGCGGATGCGCTCCGCCTCGTCGCGCAGCGACGTCGTAAGCGCCTGCATTTCGTCGGAAGCGGCGGCAATGCGCTCGCCGCGATGCGTCACCGAATCGACGAGCGACGTGGTCACGCGAACCGCTTCGGCCCCCGCGTCCGCGGAACGTTCCAGCTTCTCCGAAAGCGTGGAGAGCGAAGCCGCCATGCCGGCATTGTCGCCCGAGAGCCGCTCTACGAGCAGCGTCGACTCTATGAGCGCGTCGGTGGCGCTCTTCTGCTCGCGTTGCGCCATGACGACGGCTTCGACGCGATGCTGGACGATGTTCACGCTGTCCACGATGCGTTCGAGCGCGTCGGCGACTTGCGACGTTTTGCTGCGGCCGTGCTCCACCGCTTCGCTGCCGCGGCGCGTAACCGAAACGGCGCGATCGGTTTCTTCTTGAACAGAGCGAATCAGCGAGGCGATTTCTTTGGTGGCGTTGGCCGAAGAATCGGCAAGCTTGCGGATCTCATCCGCAACGACGGCGAACCCGCGGCCGTGTTCGCCCGCGCGGGCCGCTTCGATCGCGGCGTTGAGCGCAAGGAGATTCGTTTGATCGGCGATTTCGTCGATCTTCTCCGTAATCGAGCCGATTTGCAGCGAACTCATCCGCAACGTTTCGATCGTCTTGACGAGTTCCGACATAACGCTTGCCGCTTCTTCCGAAGTCCGGTCGGCCTGCATGATGGCTGCGCTCGCGGCGTCGGCGCTGCTGCCGGCCGAGCTCGAAATCCGCAACACTTCGTTCGCCGCATCGATCGTCGAGTTCGCCGTTTGCGAGAGTTGATCCAAACCGGCGGCATTGCTTTGTGCGGCCGCACCCAGGCGTTCCGCCGTCGCGCGCGCGCCGGAGGCCGTTTCCGAAAGCTCCCGAGCGCCGCTTGCCACCGCGTTGACCGCATTGTCAAGGGTGCTCATCTTCTTCGATGCGGCGGAGAGATCGTCGTAATTGCTGCGCGCGTCGTCGACGAACTCTTCGGCACGCGTCGTGAGCGACGCGGCCGAACTTTCGAGCAGCTCGGCAGTCGAACGCACGTTGCCGACGACGGTCTGAATCACTTCCGCGACGCGCTTGAAGGCAACCGCAACAACGTCTCGTTCCGAACTCGGAACGATCTTGACGGCGAGATCGCCCGAAGCGAGACGTTCGCCGTTGTGTGCAAGGCGACGCAGACCGGTGTTTGCTTCGGCGAAGGCGGCGACGAGCAGTCCGGCCTCATGCGAAGCGCGGGGTTCCGCATGCAGGTCGGACTCGTGGAGAATGTCGCCCAGACGAAGGCGATCCATCAAATCGACGGTCCGAAGAATCGGCAGCGCGATGCTTCGCGACAGAATCCGCGACGCGAGAACCGCGATCACCAAGGCCACCGCGAGCGAACAGGCGGCGTAGATGCCTCCGAGACGGAGCATTGCATCCGGTTTGATGCGCCCCGCATTGAGATCGAGCAGCAGATGCATCGAAGCGCCGCCCATCGCGATAACGGTCACCGTAATGACGATCGCGAGCACGACCATGAAGCGCCGTCCGATGCCGCCGCGCGCGCTCGAGGAAACCGGCGCGTATTCGCCGCGCAAACTCGCGACGATTGCGATCAATTCAGCGACCAGTGCTTCGGCGGCGAAGTAATTCAGCGCGCCGTCGACCATCGCGCCGCCGATGAGGCCGGCCAAAAAGACCGCCCAAAGATTCGTCGCCGGCGGCAAGCCTGCGAGGACGTTGGCCAAAACGATGACGCAAATCGACCCGATCCCGTAGGCCGCGACGAATTGCACGACGATCTGCGCGCGAAACCGTTTCAACCGGTCGACAGCCTCGGAAAACCGCAAACCGGAGTTGCGATCCATGCGATCGCGCACGTAGCCGAGATAGCGGCGATCGAGCGCGTGGGCGCCGGGAAGCAGGACTGCGGAGAACACCGCCGTGACCAAAAGCACGTACAGCAATTCCGCCGTCGTGAACGTTCCCAAAACGCCGGCGATGAGCGTGGTGGCGGCTATTGCCGTTATCCCCGTCCATGCCAAGCCGCGCTGAAAAGACCGGACGCGCGCGTCGAAAGATCGCGCGGCCTCTTGGACCGTCCGGTCCGCCATCAAAAACTCTCCTCGTGCAATCCTAACGAAAGGGTTACACCCGATTATCGGTGGCTTCGGTCCACGTCGACAGCGTTACTCCAAGGAAGCCGCTGCTTGGCAATAGGCTTACACTTGTTCCCGAGGCCGTCCAAGCGGGGTGGTCACGAAGGTGCTCACGAGCATCATGATGATGGCGCCGACTAATGTCGACTCCCACGCCGGCCACGGAAAACCCGGTCGTCTTCAAACCCGGCGAGAGCCAAACGGCGAGCGCAAAAAGTATCCAGTTTACGACGATCGAGAAAAGCCCGATGGTCAGAATGGTCAGCGGCAGCGAGATAAGCCGCAGAATCGGCCCGATGATCGCGTTGACGATGCCGAAGATAATCGCCGCGACGATTGCGGCGCCCCAGCCCGAGATGTGGAACCCCGGGACGTAAGCGGCGATCGCGTACATGGCGACGGCCGTGATAACGAAGCGCAGAAGCCAGTGCATTAGGAGCCTCCTTCGAGCCCGCTCTTTACCTGAGCGGCCAGTGCTGGAGTCATACCTTTAACCGCGGCGATCTCGTCGATCGTCGCGCGCTTGATGGCCGCGACCGAACCGAACGCGGCAAGCAACCGTTTCTTGCGAACCGGGCCGACGCCTGCGAGCGCATCGAGGGCCGAGCGCGTCATCGCTTTGGCTCGCCGCTGCCGGTGATACGTGATCGCGAAGCGGTGCGCTTCGTCGCGAATGCGCATGACCAAATGCAAGCCCGCCGAGTTTGGCGGCAGTACGATCGGATCGCTTTGTCCCGGCAAATACAGCCACTCGTGCTCTTTGGCCAGACCAGCAACGGGAATGCCGGTCATGTCGAGTTCTTCGAGCACCTCGACGACCGCGTTCAACTGCCCTTTGCCGCCGTCGATCAACAGCAAGTCCGGCTTCTTGTTGAACTTCTCTTTCTTCGCGAGCTCGCGTTCGGGACCGTTCGCCTCCGCGTCGGTTTCGCGGCGCAGATACCGCAAACGGCGGCGCAGCGTTTCTTGCATCATCGCGAAGTCGTTCGGGCCTTTATCGTACTGAATTTTAAACTTGCGATACTCGCTCTTCTTCGCGCGCCCTTCGACAAACACGACCATCGACGACACCGGGTTCGTGCCCTGGATGTTCGAGATGTCGTAGCACTCGATGCGATGCGGCGGCTCGGGAAGTTCCAGCGCGTCGGCGAGTTCGGTGAGCGAACGGGCCTGCACGCTTTCCTGCAGTTCCTGATGCACGAGAAAAGCCTTGAGATTCTGTTCGGCGTTTTTCTGCACGAGGCGCATGTAGTCGGCGCGCGAGCCGCGCTGCGGCTGCAGCACGCGGACGCGCTGGTCTTTCAGCGATGACAGCCACTCTTCGATCACGGCTCGCTCGCCCGGAAGTTCTTGGACGAGCACTTCTTTCGGCACGGCAGCCGAGCTCGTGGAAGATGCGCGCGACCGCTGCTTCACGGGCACGGGAACTTGATTATCGCGCGCAATGCGGCCGGGGGCCGCCGAGAGAACGCCGTTCTCGGGCGCGCTCGCCGTTCGAGCCGTGTAGAATTGTTTGAGAAACTCGTCCATCAGCTCGCCGTCGGTTTGATCGTGCACGCCGTCGAGAATGAAGTGCTCCTGGCCGATCAGCTTGCCGCCGCGCACCATGAAGACTTGCATGCACGCCTGCCCTTGCGAACGCGCGATCGCAATCAAGTCCATGTCGAGACGCGTCGTCCACACGACTTTCTGCGATTCGGTGACGCGGCGCACTTGAATGATGCGGTCGCGAATGCGGGCGGCCGCTTCGAAATTGAAGCTCTCCGCCGACTCCACCATCTCGCTTTGCAGACGGCGCAGCAACGACTCTTGCTTTCCTTCGAGGAAGAGTACGACTTCGTTGATCAGGCCGTCGTATTCGGCTTCACTCTGATAGCCGACGCAGGGAGCGAGACACCGCTTGATGTGGTACTGCAGGCACGGACGCCTGCGCCGCCCGTCGATCGGTTCGCGGCACGTGCGCAGCGGGAAGACCAGGCGCACGAGGTCGATCAACTCGCGCAAGCCGTGCGCGTTGGTATACGGACCGAAGTACCGCGCGCCGTCGTCTTTCACCATGCGCGTGAAGACCACGCGCGGGAAAGGCTCGTTCGTCACCTTCAAGTACGGATAGCGCTTGTCGTCGCGAAGCCGCACGTTGAAGGGCGGCTGGTGGCGCTTGATGAGGTTTGCCTCTAGAATCAGCGCTTCGACTTCGTTGTTGACGACGATGGTGCGCACGTCGACAACCCGCTCCACCATCGCCTGCGTACGAATGTGGTGCGCGGCCGAGTCCTGGAAGTACGAGCGCACGCGATTGCGCAGCGAAACGGCCTTCCCGATATAAAGGATGGATCCGTCTTGCGCAATCATTTGGTAAACCCCCGGCGCATCGGGGATTTGCGCCAGGATTTGCTCGAGGGTTCGTGCTTGTCCGGTCGTCGTCATGATGTCGGTATCACATTCCTTCGAGGCGACGGCCCCGAAGGCTTTGAATCAGAGCGGCTGTCCCATGATGGAAGGTAAGTTCGGCGCATGGAAGCTGGCGTTGCGGCGTTGGCAGCGCGAAGCATTCGACGCTTGGTGGTCCGAGCAGCCTCGCGACGCACTGATCGTGGCAACGCCGGGCGCCGGCAAGACGCGCTTCGCCGCGCGCTTGGCGCATGCCGTGCTTGCCGAACGCCGCGCGCGCCGCATCTTCGTCGTGGTTCCGCGCGAACATCTGAAGGCGCAGACGGCAAGCGCGATGGCGCAAGCGGGCATTCGTATCGACCACCGGTTCGAAAATGCCGCCGGCGCCCTCGCAAGCGACGTGCACGGCGCAGCGATCACGTATCAACAAATCGCTGCCGCGCCTCATCTATACAAACGCCTTACAAACGTCCCAACCCTCGTAGTGCTCGACGAGATTCACCACGCCGGTGACGCTGCAAGCTGGGGAGCCGCACTGAAGGAAGCCTTCGGCAGCGCCGCTCATCGAATCAGCCTTTCCGGCACGCCCTTCCGTTCCGACGGCAGTGCGATACCGTTCGTGCTCTATCAGCGCGGCGAGTGCATTCCAAGCTACTCCTACGACTACGCCGACGCGCTCAAGGACGGCGTGTGCCGTCCGCTCGTTTTCCCGTTGCAGGGCGGCTATGCGGAATGGGTGAGCAAGGACGGCGAGCTGCACGCATCGTCGTTCGATCAAGCGTTGCGTTCGAAGAGCCGCATGAGCGAACGGTTGCGCACGGTTCTGGTGCACGAAGCGTGGATCGGCGACGTCATCGCGAAAGCCAACGCGCGATTGATGCAATTGCGGCGCGGCGACCATCCGAATGCCGGCGCGCTCGCGATCGCTATGAATCAGGAGCACGCCCGCTTTCTTGCCGGTCTCGTCGAAGCGCGCACCGGCGCCAAGCCGACGATCGTGCTCTCGGACGAAGACAATGCGTCGCGTAAGATCGCGTCCTTTGCGCGCAGCGACGACCCGTGGATCGTCGCCGTGCACATGGTGTCGGAAGGCGTCGACATTCCGCGTTTGCGCGTGGGCGTATACGCCAGCAACGTCGTTACCGAAATGTATTTCCGTCAATTTTGCGGCCGTTTCGTACGCGCGCAGAAAGGCGGCATGCAACAAGCCTTCGTCTATCTTCCCGACGATCAGCGCTTGCGCGAATTGGCGGCGCGCGTTACGGCCGACGTGCGGGGCGTGCTGCACGTAAAGCGCGAGCTAGACGAACTGGAACTCGCGCAACGCGTCCAAACCGAACGCAGCGAAGTCGACAATCACTTCGAAGCCATCGCCGCTAACGTCGACGGCGAACGCGTGCTGGACTACGGTCCGCTGTTTAACCCGAACGCCTATCTGGAAGAACCCGCGCACGTCGCCGCGCCGGTCGCCACGCTCGAGGTGCCGGAAGAGAGCGAACCGGAACCCGAACCCGTGTTAAGCATCGCGGAAGAGAAAGAGCTGTTGCGTGCGTCGCTGTCGGCGCTGGTCGCGCAAGTATCGCAACGTTTTAGAATCGAACATCGCAAGATCCACACGACGCTAAATCAGCGTTTCGGCGGTCCGATCGCTCAAGCGACGGTCGACAGTTTGCGCCGTCGCCGCGCTGCGGCGCTGCGCTGGCTCGAACGAGGTTACGACGGCCTGACGTAAGCGAGCGAGCCGTTATTCGCTTGTAAACCACTCCTGCAATTTACAAAAATTCCGCCGATAAGAAAAAGCGGAGCGAACTTTGCGTTCCTCCGATTCTTTGGAGCGTGTCATGAAAAATTTGCGAGCTTCTGTGCTCGTGGTGTTCGCTTTTTGCCTCGCGGCCTGCGGCGGGGGCGGAGGCGGCTCGAGCGCGCTGCCCGGCACCGGAAGCGGAACCGGAGGCAGCGGCGGCGGAACGATTGCGCCGCCGGGCTCGTCGGCGACTGCTCTGCAACACGCGTGTCCGGCGGCAACGCCGGGCTACATGACGTGCTACGCGCTCATTCGAAGCGACGCGTCCTCGCTTCAACCGATGATCAAGTCGCTCAGCCTGCATCGGATGGATAACGGCAGCGCGTACTCGGGACCGCTCCGTCCCGCCGACATCGCGCGCGTCTACAATCTTCCGGGCGCCGGCAACGGCGTCGCGACGGTAGCGATCGTCGACGCGTACGACGATCCGAACGCCGAAAGCGACATGACGCATTACCGCAGCTATTTCGGACTGCCGGCCTGCTCGAGCGCGAGCGGCTGTTTCAAGAAGCTAAATCAAAACGGCGCGCCGGCGAATTACCCGCAGACGAACACCGGCTGGGCCGGCGAAATCGCGCTCGATCTCGACGTCGTTTCGGCGACATGCCCGAATTGCCGGATCGTGCTCGTTGAAGCGAACAGCAACAGCTCGGGGGATCTCGCGTCCGCCGAAGACTCGGCCGCAGCGCTGAACCCGGCGGCGATTTCCAACTCGTATGGCGGCCCGGAGTATCAAGCGGCGAGCTCGCACTACACGCATCCGAATTCGTTCATCACCGCGAGCACCGGCGACGACAGCTACTACGGCGGTCCGCAACAGCCCGCGAGCTACAACACGGTCGTAGCCGTCGGCGGAACGTCGTTGTATCAAGACGCGTCGAATGCGCGCGGCTGGGACGAGTTCGCATGGAGCAACGGCGGCAGCGGCTGCAGCAAGTACGTCGCACGGCCGTCATGGCAAGATCCTAACGTTACCGGCTGCAGCAATCGCATGGAATCCGACGTAGCGGCATTCGCCGATCCGTTCAATCCTGGCGTGTGGGTTTGGAACACGTATACCGGTAACGCGAAGGACGCCGGCGGCTGGTACATCGACGGCGGCACTAGCGCAGCGGCGCCGCTCGTCGCGTCGATCTACGCGCTCTCAAATAATGCCGGCGCGCTCGCTGCAAATGCCGCGCGCAGCCTATACGCGGCGGCGCCGAGCGCATTTTTCGACGTGACGCAAGGTAACAACGGCTACTGCACGCCGGGCATATCGTGCGAAGCGGGCGCCGGCTACGACGGGCCCACGGGCCGCGGCACGCCTAACGGGATTGCGGCGTTTTAACGCGAGCGCGAACGACTAAGACGATCGCGATAACGATCGCGATCGAAAGGCCCAACACGGCGAGCCCCGATTTGTGAATCAGCGGCAGCATCGTATCGAGATGGCCGCCAAGCGCGCTGCCTGCAAGGATCAAACCGCCGCAAAAGCCTAGCGATCCCAGGAAATACCAAAAGTAAAAGGGGCCGAGATCCATCTCGGCCAGTCCCGCTGGGATCGAAACGATTCCGCGAATTACCGGCACGAAGCGACAGATGAAGATCGCGAAATTTCCGTACTTCTCGAAGAAGGCGTGCACGCGATTGAGGTTCTCGTGCGTTAGATGGACGTACTTGCCGTAGTTGTCCACCAGCGGACGTCCGCCGAAGCGCCCCACCGCGTAGCCGACCGAACCACCCGCGAGCTCACCCGCAACGGCCGTGACGATGGTAAGCCAAAGAAACGGCAGATGGCCTGTGGCCGTCAGCCCGCCGGCGACCGGCAACACGATTTCGCTGCCGATCGGCGCGCCGATGTTTCCGAGCGCCATGCCGATGAACAGACCGGCATAGCCGAAATGATCGACGAGCGCAATGATGCTGCTTTGAAGATGTTCCACGCTTGCGTGCTTACTCCGGGAGGCCCGCGGTGTTTCGGGAAGCCGCCGTGCGCCGCAAAACTTCCGCGGCTAGGCTTCCGCCTTCGGCGCGAAGCGCGCGAAATAAATGTGAGGGGTCGACCGGGCACTCGCCTGCATCGTGCTCCGCAAGCGCGATGATTTTGCGCACGCGCGGCGTCACGAGAATGCCTTCCCAGAGCCGTTCTTCACCGGTGCCCAGACTGCGCCGCACTTCGGCGTGAACATCGCGCACGTCAACCCCGGACGCCGTGAGATCTTCCATGATCTGCGGATCGCGCTCTTCGAGCAATGCAACCATTAAGTGCTCGGCACCGACGTAATAGTGGTTATGGTTACGGCACTCTTGTTCGGCGGCGCGAAGAACGCGCCACGAGGCCGGACTAAATCGCGAGAACACGCTTCAGCGTCATTACCCTAGGAATGTTCCGGGGCTCGCGATGGTAATCGCAAGCCCCGGGCTAGAGAAATATCGGGGCGACTGGATTCGAACCAGCGACCTCTACGTCCCGAACGTAGCGCTCTACCAAGCTGAGCCACGCCCCGACAAAACTCCCGCTTATTCTGAAATTCGGGTTCACCTCCTGCCGCCAGGGGAAAAACTGAGGCGCTTGAACCCTACGCTCTGCCCATGAGATATCTCATTGTCGGCTGCGGACGCGTCGGCTCCGCACTCGCAAAACTCCTCGATGCCGATGGCAACGAAATCATCGTCGTCGACGAAAACCCCGCCGCATTCAAGCGTCTCGGTCAAAAGTTCAAGGGACACGTCGTTGTAGGCACCGGTATAGACTACGACGTTCTCAAACGCGCCGGCGCGGCCTCGGCGGACGGCTTCGTCGCTTGTACCGACGGCGACAACCGCAACATCATGGCGGCGCTCATCGCGCAGCGGATGTTCAAGATCAAGCGCATCGTCGCGCGGATCTACGATCCCCCGCGCGGCCAGATGTACCGCGAGCTCGGGATTCAAACCGTGGTTCCGACGACTGTCGGCGCGAAGCTGATCCGCGATACGCTGATGGAAGCGCCCTGGGATCCGGTGCATTCCTTCGACTTTGGAAAAGTCACGTCGCTCGCAGCGACGGTGACCGAAGCCGATGCCGGCAAACGCGTCGGCGACATCGAGCGCCCCGGACACATTCGCATCGCTGCCATCCGCCGCGGCTCGAGCGGCGTCATGGTGGCTTACAACGATCTCGTCTTAGAGGTGGGAGACGAAATCAACGCAATCGTCGCGCCGGAAGCGATCAGCGAATTCGCGCAGATGTTCCAAGGCGCTACACCTCAGGCGAAAACAGCATAAATGTTCATTCTCATCGTAGGCGGCGGTAAAGTCGGCTCCTACCTCACCCGCGCGCTCATCAATCAGGGCCACGAAGTCGTGGTCGTAGAGAAAGTCGAGAAGAAAGCCAAAGCGCTCGAAACGCTGATCGACCGGCAAATCACGGTCGTCGGCGACGGTTGCGACCCGTTCGTTTTGGAAGCTGCCGGCGTCAACCGCGCCGACGTCGTCGTGGCCGATACCGGTGACGACGAAGACAATCTCGTCGTCGTCCTGCTCACCAAGAAAAAATCACAAGCGCGCTGCATCGCCCGCGTGAACAATCCGCGCAACAAAGAGATTTTTCTTTCGCTAGACCCGGAAGATCCGATTACGGTCATCTCGTCGACGGAGATCATACTCGACGTGCTGAACGAACACGTGAATGCGGCGAGCTATCGCGCCGCCCTCGAGACGATGCATCTATTCGGCACGGGAAACCTCAGCTTGGTGCGAATGACGGTGCGCCAAGACTCACCGGTGCTCAATAAACATCTGGCGGAGCTGTCGCTGCCGCGCAACAGCGTCATCGTGGCGATCGAGCGCGAGAGTCAGGAAGAAATGGTCATTCCAACCGGCGACACCCAGCTGCGCCTCGGCGACAAGATCGTGGCCGTCGTCAAGAACGGCGCTGCGGAGAAACTGCAAGCAATTTTCGGCTGCGCGCAGCCCGTTCGTTAAATCAACCCGCGCCGCAACGCCATCACGGCCGCTTGCGTGCGATCGGCTGCGGACAGTTTCTCCAAAATGTCCCGAATGTGGCCTTTCACCGTGCCAAGGCCGATGTGCAACTCGGAGGCGATTTCGGTATTGCCGCGTCCTTCTGAAATCAGCGCTAAGACTTCGCGTTCGCGCGGCGTGAGCGGCCCGGGGAGCGCTTCGCGACGCGGAGCGAAGCGCGATAGCACGACGTGCGCAATGCGCGGATCGAAATAGGCGCCGCCTTCTCCCGCGATGCGCACGGCATCGACCAACGCTTGCGCCGGCGCGGATTTCAAAGAATACGCATCCGCGCCCGCCGCGAGCGCGGCGACGACTTCTTCTTCCACGTCGACCATCGTAACGATGACTACGCGCGTTTCCGGAACCAGTTCGCGAATCCGCCGGGTGAGCTCGATCCCATCCATGCCGGGAAGTCCGAGATCGATGATGGCGACGTCCGGCCGCGTAGCTTCGATCAAGCTCAAGCCCGAGATGCCGTCGGGCGCCTCGCCTACGACGTCGAAACCGGCGGAAAGCGCCGTCTTCATTCCTTCGCGCGTAAGCGCGTGATCTTCGACGATGGCAACGCGGAGACGCGGCTGCTTCATACGTTGGTAACCTTCGGCAACGCTAGGAAAAACCGGCTTCCCTTGTCGCGCGGTTCATACCCTGCGGCGCCGCCGTACTTCTCGGCGATCCGCCGCACGATGTAGAGTCCCAGAGCGGTTCCTCCGCCCGTGCGTACGCCGCTGAAGCGCTGAAAGAGCCCCAATCGTTTCGCCGGCGGAACACCGTAGCCGTCGTCCACCACCTCGATGACGACGCGACCGTCGAGATCGGAAACGCCGACGTTCACGTGGCCGCTCGAGGGCGTGGCTTCTATGGCATTCGCTACCAGATTGGTAATCGCGCGCCGCAATTCGTCAGGGTCCACGAGCACGGTGCTTGGCCGGCTTTGCGGGTCCACGGTAAGCGACACGCCTTTGACTTCGGCGATCGGCCGCAACTCGTTCGCAACGCGCGATACCAGCGGCAACACCGGCTCGGCGGTTCGCAACTGCGAATCCTCGCCTGATTCATATCGCGCGACGAGCAACAACGTCTCCACCAAGCGGCGAAGATCGACGTTGGAAGAAATCGCGGTGCGCAAAATTTCGCGATAGCGCTGCGGCAATTCTCCGTATGCGCCTTCGAGCGCTTGGGTCATCGTCAGATCGGCAGCCGCGAGCGGCGTGCGCAGGTCGTGCGCTAAGGCATAGACGATGTCGCGAATGACGTCGTTGCGTCCTTGGAGCTCGTCTTTCTGCCGCGCTATCTGCTCGTTCTGTTCCGCCAGGCGAATGAACATCCGCGCTTGCCGCAACGCAACCGCAAGATTGGCCACGAACGCGCGAACGCTGCTGCGATCTTCTTCCGTCGGCGTTCGATTGCCCCAGCCGACCAATAAAGCTACTTGCGCCGTGTCGATCGGAAAGGCGGCAACAAACGCATTTTCGCCGAGCAATCGTCCGAGCGGGTCCTTGCTGTCAACCGTTACGAACGCTTCTTCGTCGCGGGCCCTTTCGATAAGCGATGCCAGTTCCGGCGCTAGCGGCGCCCGGCGTAGATCGACGTCTTCAGCTCCGGCTCGACTTTCGTATGTGTCGGGGACGTCCAGCGCTGAATTGCGGACGATCAGTGCAACGTGCTCGGCGCCGGTGAGCCGTTCGGCTTCACGAACCGCGCTGCGCAGCACGAGCTCGAAGTTCAAGCTTGCGCGCACGATCTCCATCGCGTGGCGCAACGCGCGCTCGCGTTCGATTCCTCGGCGGCGTTCTTCGCTCTCGCCGGCGCGTCGCGCGCTTTCGTGGGCGTGAACCGTCAAGACGCCGACCAAGACGAAAGTTGCCGCGGAGATAGCCCGGTCGCCCAGCGCTATCGCATCCCAATGGCCGCCGGCTTGTAGGCCGTTGACGTATCCGGCTACGACGTTCGCAATTTCCGCGAGGATCGTCAACTGCAGCGTCAATTGCTTCCGAAGCGCGAGCGCGGAAAGCGCGATCGGCCCGTTCAGCAGGATTGCCGCAACGAAGGATTGCGGCGTAAAAAGGTCCAGGATCCAAGCGAGGATCAGGAGCGCGTAGCACAGCGGCGCTATCACGAGAAGTCGCTTCGCGGCCTTCGGGAGCGCGCCTGCGGGGGTATGTGCGACGGGCAGCGGCGAATCGTGCACGCCCATGGATCTCTCCCCGGACGAACTCGAAGAGCGCCGCCGCCGTTCGGCTCCCCAATTGCTTCGCGAGTTCGGTGAACGTGCTCGTCTTACGGTCTATATTGCAGCCGCGCCCGGCGCGGGCAAGACACGCCGCCTTCTTACGGACGGAAGGCGTCTGCAGATTGCCGGTCGACGCGTGGCGATCGGTTGGATCGAGACGAAGGGGCGCCCGGACCTCGAGCGATTGGCGCAGGAATTCCCGCGCATTCCGCCGCGGCAAGTCGACGCCGGCGGCCAAGCGTTCGAAGAATTCGATTTACAGGCGACGATCGCAGCGAAACCGGACGTCGTAATTCTCGACGAATTGGCCCACGACAATCTTGGCGATTCACCGAACGGCAAACGCTGGCAGGATGCACTCGCTCTTCGCGACGCCGGCATCTCGGTGCTCGGCGCGTTCAACATCCAGCATTTGGAGACGGTTTCCGCGACAGCCGAAGCGTTGACGGGATTTCCGGTTCGCGAAGTGGTCCCGATGTCTTTTCTCAAGGGCGCGGACGACGTCGTTGCGCTCGATGCTTCTCCCGAGTTGCTGATTCAACGCCTCCGTCAAGGAAAGATCGTTCGCGACGAAGACATCGAACGCGCCGGAAACGGACTGTTCAAAGAGTCCACGCTTACCATGCTGCGCGAACTGCTGCTTCGCACGATCGACGGCTTGACGATCCCGATCGTCTCGGCGGCAAGCACGTCGACCGCCGTGGCAATCGTCACGGCGGACGTAGATGCATTCGTGTTTCTGACGCGAAGCGCACCCGTCGCCGCCGCGTTTGACTTAGCGCTGGAAGTGCTGCCGGCCTCGGCTTGCGACCTCGGAAGTCTCAAGACTCTGGCCGCCGCGCATAATGCCGACTTGCTGCCGGCGCAAGATCCGCAGCGCGTCGACTTCGGCGAGCTGCGCGCGTCCATGGTTGCGGTTCCGAATGGAAAATTTGCTGCAAAACTGGTAAACACGCGCGTCGAACGCGATATCTTCGTCGTCGACGCGACGCAATCGTATCTCGAACAATCCGCCTTTACCACGCCCCTTTCCGGAACGCTCGGCGACCGCATGAAAATCGGCTACGGAAAACTTACCGTTTATCTCGGCGCTGCAGCAGGCGCCGGCAAGACGTACGCCATGCTCGATCGCGGCCATCAATTGAAGTCGGAAGGCGTCGACGTCGCCATCGGCTTCGTCGAAACGCACAATCGCGCCGAGACCGCCGCAATGATCGGGGATCTGGAGATCGTTCCGCGCAAAACGGTCGCGCACGACGGCATAGTCCATACAGAAATGGATCGCGACGCGGTGCTTGCGCGCAAGCCGCGGGTCGTGCTCGTCGACGAGCTGGCGCATACGAACGCGCCGGGATCGCTTGCGCCCAAACGTTTCATGGACGTGCTGGCATTTTTGCGCGCCGGCATCGACGTCATCACGACCCTTAACGTCCAGCATCTCGAAGCGCTAAGTGACGTCGTGTACCGCCTCACCCGCACGGTCGTGCGCGAAACTCTGCCGGACGGTATTCTCCCGCTCGCCGACGAGGTGATTCTAATCGACGTCTCGCCGGAAACATTGCGCGAACGGCTTCGCCAAGGCAAAATCTATCCGCCCGAACGTATCGAAGCGGCGCTTGCGAATTTCTTCCGGACCGAGAACTTGGCTTCGCTTCGCGAGCTGGCAATCCGCGAGGCGATCCGCTCGGAGACGCGCGAACGCATCTCCGCGCCGTTCGACCGGTTGTTGCTTAGCGTCGTAGCTCGCCGCGAAGACATGCTGCTCGTTCGCAAAGCCGCGCGCCTCGCGCTCCGGCTCGAGGTCGATTTCGCGATCGCGCACATAGCGGAAACTCGTGATAAGGTCGATGCGGAGCAGCTTGCGGAGTTCGAGCGCGTCGCGCGTACGGTGAACGCCGACTTCATCAACGACCGCGTCGACGATGCCGCCAAACGGCTCATCGAAGTCGCCCGCATGCGTCCCGAAACGATGGTCGCGGTCGGCGGCACCCATCGTACGCCGCGCTGGCCTGCTCGCAACGCATTCGCGCGCCGTTTGCTGGATGACGGCGCACGCGAACTCATGGTTCTAGCGCGACCGAAGCCGGTTACTGAAGCGCCGGTCGTCGACGCCGAATAGAGCATTAGTGCATTTCATCTAGCGCCAGGTTCAACTCCAGCACGTTCACGCGCGGCTCGCCGAGAAATCCCAGCGTACGCGGTTCGATAGTCCGCGCGATGACCGCGTTGATTTGGTCCACGCTGACGCGTCTTGCTTCGGCAACACGCGGCGCTTGATAGTATGCCGCTTGCGGGCTAATGTCGGGATCTATGCCGCTTGCGCTCGACGTCACAAGGTCGATCGGAACCGGCACTTGGGCGTTGGGATTCTCTTTGCGAAGCTCCGCCATAGCAGCCTTCACCGAATCGATAAGCTTTTTCGAGCTCGGGCCAAGGTTCGTTCCGCCGGTTGCCGTTGGATCGTAGCCGTTCTTTCCGGCAGCGGAAGGCCTGCCGTGAAAATACTGCGGCTTCGTCCAGAGTTGCCCGACGATCGCGGAACCCACGACCCGTCCGTCGCGCTTCACGAGCGAGCCGTTGGCCTGATAGGGAAACAGCGTTTGCGCGATCCCCGTCATGACGAACGGATAGACAAGTCCGAAAAGCACGACCGTGACGATCGTTATGCGAAGAGCGGTGCCGAACTGTTTAACCATGGCGAACCTTACGTTAGATGAAGCGCTGCGAGCAGCAGATCGATAAGCTTGATCCCGATGAACGGCACGATGATGCCGCCCAGGCCGTAGATTAGGACGTTCTCGCGCAGCACTGCGTTGGCGCCGCGCGGCTCGTATTTCACCCCGCGCAGCGCGAGCGGGATGAGCGCTACGATGATGAGCGCGTTGAAAATCACGGCGGAAAGAATCGCGCTTTGCGGCGTCGTCAAGCGCATGACGTTCAAGACGTTCATCGCCGGATACGCGACCGCAAACATCGCGGGCAAAATCGCGAAGTACTTCGCAACGTCGTTCGCGATCGAAAACGTCGTGAGCGCGCCACGCGTCATGAGCAGCTGTTTGCCGATCTCGACCACTTCGATGAGTTTGGTCGGATCCGAATCGAGGTCAACCATGTTGGCGGCCTCTTTGGCGGCTTGCGTGCCGGAGTTCATCGCCACGCCCACATCGGCTTGCGCAAGCGCGGGGGCGTCGTTCGTGCCGTCGCCGGTCATGGCGACGAGACGTCCGAAGGTCTGCTCGCGCTTGATCAAATCCATCTTTGCTTCGGGCGTCGCCTCGGCAAGGAAGTCGTCCACGCCTGCTTCCTTCGCGATTGCAGCCGCAGTTAGCGGATTGTCGCCGGTGATCATGACCGTGCGGATCCCCATCGCGCGGAGACGATCGAAGCGCTCGTGCATGTTCGGCTTTAGAATGTCCTTAAGGTAAATCACGGCGAGAATCGCGCGATCCCGGGCAAGCAAAAGCGGCGTTCCGCCGGCGCGAGCGATGCGTTCGACATCGGCGGCAAGTTCGGCCGGCGGTTCGCCGCCGCGTTCCCGAACCCAGGCCGTTACCGAATCCGGTGCGCCTTTGCGGATGCTCGTGCCGTTGAAATCCACGCCGCTCATGCGCGTGTATGCGCTGAACGGAACGAATTCGGAATTCTCCGGCTGACCGTCGGTGATGCCCGATTGCTGTGCAAGCGTGACGATCGACCTCCCTTCGGGGGTCTCATCGGCAAGCGACGACAGGTAAGCGGCGCGTGCAGCTTCGGCGGGATCGACGCCGCTCGCGACGATGATTTCCGTAGCTTGACGGTTTCCGAGGGTAATCGTTCCCGTCTTATCGAGCAGCAGCGTGTCGACGTCACCCGCGGCTTCGACCGCGCGTCCGCTCATCGCGAGGACGTTACGCTGCATCACTCGATCCATTCCGGCAATGCCGATCGCCGAAAGCAAGCCGCCAATGGTCGTGGGAATCAAGCAGACCAGCAGCGCGATTAGCACCGTCAGGGTTTGCCTCGCGCCGGCATAGATGGAGAACGGCAGCAACGTCGCCACGGCGATTAGGAAGACGATCGTAAGACCGGAAAGCAGGATCGAAAGCGCAATTTCGTTCGGCGTCTTTTGACGCTGCGCGCCCTCAACCAGACCGATCATCCGGTCGAGGAACGTTTCGCCCGGATTGGCGGTGATCCGCACGCGGATACGGTCGCTCAATACGCGCGTGCCGCCCGTAACGGCACTTCGGTCGCCGCCCGCTTCGCGAACGACGGGAGCCGATTCGCCGGTGATCGCCGATTCGTCAACCATCGCGGCGCCATCCACTACTTCGCCGTCTCCGGGAATCAAGTCGCCGGTGTCGACAAGAACGACGTCACCTTTGCGCAGATCCGTCGAAGGAACCGTTTCGATCCCGCTTTTCGTCCAGCGCTTTGCGAGCGTGTCGCTCTTCGTTCTCCGCAGAAACTCTGCTTGCGCTTTGCCGCGGCCTTCGGCGACCGCTTCCGCAAAATTCGCGAAGAGCACGGTGAACCACAGCCAGGTCGCGATGGCAAAATCGAATCCGGCATTCCCGGTATGCTTTATGAAGTCGCGCACGAAGAACAGCGTCGTTACCAGCGCGCCGGCCTCGACGATGAACATAACGGGATTGCGCGCCATCCAACGCGGGTCGAGCTTAGCCAACGAGTCCCAGACCGCACGCGTTACAATGGCGCGGTCGAAGAGCGAGCGCGATTTCGGCCGGCGTTCCAAACGGCGTTGCGTTAGCATTAAAAAGTCTTTCCTTGGAGCACGAGCAGGTGCTCGACGATCGGACCCAGCGCGTCGGCCGGCAGAAACGTCAGCGCGCCGACGATAATGATCACGCCAATGAGCAGCGCAACGAAAATTCCTGAATGCGTGGAGAACGTTCCAACGCCTTCGGCTACGGCTTTCTTTCCGGCTAGTGAACCCGCTAACGCCAGGGCCGGGATTGCGACCGCAAAGCGCCCGAACACCATGTTGACGCCGGTCGCGACGTCGTAGAACAGGTTCGGGGAGAGGCCGGCGAACGCCGAACCATTGTTGGCATTCGTAGACGTAAACGCATAGAGAATCTCGGAAAACCCGTGCGGTCCCGCATTATTGAGCGTAGCCAAACCGGCCGGAATGACGGCTGCAACGGCAGCCGGCACGAGAGAGAGAACCGGCGTAACCAGCACCGCAAGAATCGCAAACTGCACTTCCCGCCGTTCGATCTTCTTGCCGAGAAATTCCGGTGTTCGTCCGACCATTAGCCCGGCGATGAATACGGTAAGCACGACGAATACGATCATGCCGTAAAGGCCGCTGCCGGTGCCGCCGAAGACGACTTCTCCGAGCTGCATGTTGACGAGCGGGACGAGGCCGCCGAGCGCAGTGAACGAGTCGTGTAGCGAGTTGACCGCGCCGCACGACGTATCGGTCGTAACGGTTGCAAACAGGGCGGATGCGCCGATGCCGAAGCGGCATTCCTTCCCCTCCATGTTTGCGCCCGCGATGCCGAGCTGATGCACGATTGGATTCCCCGCCGATTCGGCCCAATACGCCACCGCAAAGCCGGCAAAAAACAGGATCGACATCGCCGTGAAGATGGCCCACCCTTGGCGCGTATCTTTCACCATCTTTCCATACATGTAGACGAGCCCGGCCGAGACTAAGAAAATGAGCAGCATCTCGAACAGATTGCTAAGCGGCGTCGGGTTCTCGCTCGGGGCCGCCGAGTTGGCATTCACGAAGCCGCCGCCGTTGGTTCCCGCCTCTTTTATGACTTCTTGCGAGGCCATCGGGCCGCCGGTCATCGTTTGCGCTACGCCTTCAGGCGTCGTGATTTGCTGATATCCGTGAAAATTTTGCGGAACGCCCTGCCAAAGCAGCAACAACGCACCAACAAACGCGACCGGAAGAAAGACGTAGAATAGCGCGCGTGTCAAATCGACCCAGAAATTGCCAAGCGTTTTGAGAGTGGTTCGCGCCACGCCGCGGACGACGGCCACGGCAACCGCGACACCTACGGCCGCCGACACGAAGTTGTGCCACGCCAAGCCCGCCATCTGTGAAAGATAGCTCGTCGCGCTTTCGCCGGCGTAAAACTGCCAATTCGTGTTCGTGAGGAAGCTTACGGCCGTATTCCACGCGAGATCCGGCGTCATGTTGTCGAAGTGCTGCGGATTCAAAGGAAGCCACTTCTGCGTGCGAAGCAAGACGTAAAGCCAAACGAGTCCTACGACGGAAAACGCCAGCATCGAGAAGGCATAAACGTACCACGTCATCTCCTGGTCTTCACGCACGCCGCAAATTCGGTAGATCAGCTTTTCGAGCGGCGCAAAGATCGGCGAGAGCCACGTACGCTCGCCTTGGAAGACGCGCGTCATATACAATCCGAGCGGCTTCGCGAGCGCAAGGATGACGAGAAAAAACACAATGGCCTGAAGCCAGCCGATGGCAGTCATTTCGCTCCTAGCTAAAATTTTTCCGGGCGCAGCATTGCGTACACCAAATAGACAAGGGCCGCGATCGTTAGACCGAGTCCCAGGATATCGTCGAGCATCATAGGTCTAAATCTTTTCGCAGCCGGCAACGTACAGGTCGAGAATGACAAAGCACGCGATGGACAACACGATGAGTCCTAGTTCGAGCATACGCTTCGAGGATACGTCCGCAGATCGCAGGCGACCATCCGCCGAACGGACGATCCGTTCGGATACTTCCGTGCGCTTCGGGCTAAGAGTACAGTTAGCTCGCCATGAGATTTACAACGGCCTTATTGCTGTCCGGGTCTATCTGCGCGTTTTGGATGGAGATTGCTCGAGCGCAAGCGCAACCTGTCGCGTCGCCCTCCCCGTCGCCGGCAGCTAGCATTGCGCCCTCGCCTGCACCGAGCGTCGCGCCCTCCCCGCCCGTAAGCGTCGGGGTGGACTTCACCCTTGCCGGCTTTCACGCGAATGGCGTAAACGGCCTCGACACGGCGATGTCGAATGCGCTCTTAAACGTAAACGCGGGCACCGGCAACCTGCACGTTACTGCGACCGTGGGCCAATATTCGTTTCCAACCGTCGGCTTCCCGATTTTGCCCGCAAATGCTCCAGGCGCGAATACCGATCTCTACACTGCGCTGCCCGTCGCTGCAGTGCAATACAGTTTCAATAGCCACTTCAATGTCGGCGCGGGAAAATACGCGGCGCTCCTCGGCCAAGAGTCGCCGTTTACGTATCAGAATCAAGCCATCGAACGCGGCATCGGATGGGAAATGGAGCCGACGATCAGTCGCGGCGTGCAAGCTGCCTATACGAATGGGCCATGGAACCTGACGCTGCAAGAGAACGATGCGTACTATTCCGGATTTCAGCGGGCGGTGGAGGGACTCGTCGGATGGGCGCCGTCCGCGAATACCAACCTGCAATTTGCGTTTATCCTGCCCGGCGCAAACGTTGGACCCAACCCGACAACGGCCGTCGGCAATAAAGCGGAATACGATCTGATGTTTACGCGCACGATCGGCAAGCTGCAGGTATTTCCATATCTGTTGTTCGTCAATTCGCCGCAGTCAGCGCAACGAGCGTACACGCGCAGCGAGTCAGCGACGGCGGCCGTCTTGATCGCGGCGTGGACTTTTTCGCCCGAATGGTCGCTCCCGCTGCGTTATGAGTACGCAGCAAATGGGAGTTCGACCGGCGACCTCAGTCCCAACGCCGATCTCATCGGTTTTGGTCCGGGAAGCCACGTGCAAACCATAACGATTACGCCGACGTTTCGCTTCGGCAACGGCGGCGTGTTGCGGCTCGAATATGCCAACGTCTCACTTTCATCGTTCAGCGCCGGCCTCGGTTTTGGCCCCAGCGGTACGGTCTCGACGCAAAACCGCATCGGATTCGAGCTTGGGGTCATGCACTAAGCACTGACGGACCGGCAGGGCTGCGGCAGTTGCGCCGATAAAGCGACTCGCGCATTGCCGAAGTTGAATCCTGCGATTGCAACATTAGCGATTGCATTCGTACCGCTCGCCGTCTACGCGCAGGACGCGCCGTCGCCGTGCCCCTCAGCTACGCCCGCTTCTCCCGGAATCACGTGGCGACTGGACGGGCAAAATATTTTTATTGACCAGCAAACGGGCGGCCCCGGTACGACGCCGCCCGAAGGACCGGGATTCGCGAACGGCTCGCCGCTTTCACCAAATACGCCTTACGACACCTGGACGAGCGCTCCACAGATTCCGGGCATGGCCGGTGTTCTGCAGTATCGCGTTTCGCCGTCATATCAGACGCGTAATTTGCAAGGCTCGCTCGAACTCGGCGCGGGATTCTTGACCGGCAGCGTGACGAATGCGATGTACTGGGGCGAGGATCTGCTGCCGACGTATAATCCGCACCTCGGCAATCATGCGCTGCCGTATGGCATCGTTTTCCCAACTATTGTTAGCGCGGATCGGGCCAGCGCATTTCGCCTCTCCGTGCTTCAAGGATCGATCGGATCGGCGAACGACGCGTGGAAGATTCGCGCCGGCTACTTCGACCTCACGCAAAGCGCTCGATTCATCTTCATTCAGCCGACGCTAACAAGCGTACCGCCCTCAATCGGCGTCGCACCGGCCGAATCGTTGGGCGACGGAGCGCCGGCATTAGACTCGTGGCCTTCGCCGGAGCCGGGCTTGCCGCTTCTTGGCGCAGACATCATAGCTAAAAAAGGGCTTGCGACGTTTGAGGCGAGCAACGCTGCGTTGCCGTCACTCGCCGGAACGAGTACGCGGATTACGCTCGGTTCCGCGATCCTCGATCACGGCGAAGGAACGCGTTACACGTTTGAGGCTTTGCATCTATGGACCGGCGGCGCGCCGATTTCCACGACGGCGATGTTCGGCGCAGATGCTATGACCGTTCCGGGGCCGCAGGGAGCGCTTCCCATCAGCACGCTGGGCGGCCAACGGGCAACCGTCGCGGGCGTTTCCGCAGCGTTTCACGCCGCGAAAAATTTGGACGGAACGGTCGAAGTCGGCCGCCAGTGGTACGACGCGGACAGCACGATCCAGCCGGGAACGCAAAGACCCGGCGGATACTACCACGCCGCGGTGAGCCGCCGGTTCCGGCGTTCGAAAGCCACCGTCGAATTCTATCGATTCGAACCTCGCTACGGGACCGCGATTCTTCCGTACGGTGTGCCGGAGAACGTCTGGAGTGCTGCATGGTCTTGGCCCGGCCAGTGGCTGAAATCGAATTACGAAATCAACGATAATACCGCCGCAGGCGTGAACCGGCAGGGCTACCGCGTGAAGTACTTCGCGGGCGGCGACGCTTTTCAATGGCGGGTTCAGTTCGCAGATTACCATCAAGTGGAGCAAGCTACGCTTTCGAACGTCGAGCAAACCGGGTTCGTCGACGGCTTCTTTCTTCCGCAGACTAATGGATTCGGAACGCTCGGACGCCAACAGCAATACGCCACATGGTTCTCGTGGCATCCGAAGTTCGGTACCTTCACGCTGGACTATCTCGTCGACGCGGAACATCGTCCCGCGCTGAATTCGCACCTCGAGGACGTCGTTTCTTACAGTGCGCCGCAACTCGCGCTAACGTATTCGCGCAAACTTTCCGAAGCTGCGATAATCTCAGCCGGTTACGCGCACTTCGAAATGAAGGGCATGTGGGCGACGACGCCGCTCGACTACGGACAGGCGACGCTCTTTGCCGGTACGGAGATCGCGTTTACGAAGAAGGCCGGAGTGCTCGTTGAACTCAGGCATAATTCGTTCAACGGTTTGCCCTCGTTTCTGGGCGGCCCGTCGCCGGATTTCGGCGCTAACACGATCGTCGTCGAGCAGCGCATCCATTTTTAACTGCGCCGGAGCGCTCGCGCTACCGCTGCCGGAATGGTTACCGCACTTGACGCAATCGTCGCGATCGCCGCAGCAAAGACGGCCGCGATGATGGCGTCCCGATATGGGACCGACGCGGGCAAAGCAATCGCTAAAGCGAGCGACAGAGCGCCGCGAACTCCGGCGACGCGCACTACGTCGAGCCACTCCCGCGGAAATCGCGCTGGGATGAGCAGCCCGGACGTTGCGAAGCGCGATACGATCAGTCCGGCTAACGTTGCTATGACGAAGACCGGGTAGCGGACGACCTCTGCTAAGCTCAGCGCCGCTCCGGCCAAGAAAAAGACCAGCGCGTTCGCGACGAGCGCGATCAGCTCCCAAAATGCCTCGACGTCTTCTGCAATGCTGAGTGTGACCCAGGACCGCTCGAAGTATCGCAGCGCGATTCCGCAAGCAATCGTCGCAAAGATACCTGACACGTGCGCTCTGTCGGCGAGGAAGTAGCTTCCGTACGCACACACCAAAGTGGCGAACGCTTGAATTTTTTGGTTCGTTCTTCCACGTAAGAGCCAAGCTACTGCGAAGGCAATTACGACGCCAAGCGCGATACCGGCGGCGGATCCCAATAATGACTCGATCGCCACCAGACCGATTCCGCTCCCGGCATTCCCCGGATCGACCGTTTGGACGACGGCGCGGTAAAGCACGACCGCGATGGCGTCGTTGAACAACGACTCGCACTCGACGATGGTGCTTAGAGAAAGCGGCACGTGAAGCCGGCGAAAAACGGCTATGACCGCGATCGGGTCCGTCGCGCTGAGGATGGCACCCGTCAATAACGCCGGAACAAAAGGCACTTGCACGACGGAAAGGGCGCCGGCAATGAGGATCGCCGTAAGCGCAACGCCGGGAATCGCAAGCGTTGCGATCGGCGCCCAAAAACGGCGCATGGCACGGAAGTGTAAATTCCATGCCGCTTCAAAAAGGAGCGCGGGAAGAAACACGTACAGCGTTGCGTGTCCGAACGCATACGTCAATTTGCCGGGTTCTAAAATGCCGAACCCGACGCCCGCCGCTACGACGGCGACGATCTGCCAGATTTTCAATGGGTGTGCGTGAAGTTTCCCACGGCAACGTGCCGGTCGCGTATGGCTTCGATGGCGTGACGCATTCCAAGCGGATTCTTCGGGCGCCCGACGGCCTTGAAATACCACTCCGGGTCGATGTTGAGGGTTCGCGTTTGGATCATAGTCACCGGAACCTCTCTCAAGAAGGCGGACATTGCCGCAATTTCTTCTTCGTCATCCGTGATGCCCGGATGCGTTAGCAGATTCAGACTTACGCGCAGTCCGCGCGCTACCGCGAGGCGAATCGATTCCAAAACGTCTTCGAGCGCGTACCCCAGAGGACGATAGTATGCGGCGTATGCGTGCGGGCGGAATGAGTTCAAGCTGATTCGCACCGCCTGCAACCCGGCATCGATGCACCGAGCCAGGGCGTCCGGCATGCTGCCGTTGGTATTCAAGTTGATCGTGCCGTTCGTGCGCGCCGCGCGGATCCGTTCGATGGCCGAAGCAATCGTGATCGAACGTAACAGCGGCTCTCCCTCGCAGCCTTGACCGAACGACACGATGCCGTCCGCCACGCGTTCCAGGTGATGGACGCCGATCTTCGTCAAGTCGGAGGCGTCGGTTTCATACGCAATCCGTTCTTGCGGTGAATCGAGGCCGCTCTCGGGTTCTTGCTCGGAAATGCATCCAACGCAGCGCGCGTTACATTTCGGAGAAACGGGCAATGCGGCTTCCCCGCGTTCGAGGAACACGTTCTGCGCGGTGAAGCAACCGTATTCGCGCGAACACAGCGCCACTTGCGCAAGCACGCGGTTTCCGGGATCGCTCGCCATGCGGTCGGCGAGCATTTTTTCTAGTTCCCCTTCGGCGAAGTACCGCGGCTGCCAATCTTCGCTTTCGTCGGTCTTCATCGCCGCTACGTAGAGCTCGTCGTCGACGACGGCGGCAAAAGTATAACCGAAGAGCGGCAGAGTAGGCGCGTCGGGTTCTTTTTCATACGCCGGCACCAGCAAACGCGTGTAGCCGGCCGGCAGAATTGCGGCCAGCGCGTACTTGCGCCGCAACGGGCCTTCCGTCGTCATCGCACGGCGGCCCGGTAGAATCATTTCAACGGTGCCGGCGGGTGCCGGAATCAGCTCTTCAAGTTTCGGTTCGCGAACGATGCCCCCGTCGGCGAGCGCGGTATACCGCTCGTCGAAAAAGATCTGCCCCTTTGCGTCGCAGTACGCTAAACCGGCCACGGTCAGCGCACCGCCGTGGATTCAAGGGCGACGACGGTGTCGAACACGTGCACGGCGGGCCCAGTCATGAAGGCTTTGTCGCCGCCGTCCCACTCGATTTCGAGTTCGCCTCCCGGAACGCGCACCGTTACGGGACTTGCAGTAAATCCGCGCTCGATCGATGCCGCCGCGGAAGCAACCGCCCCTGTCCCGCAAGCCATCGTCAATCCCGCGCCGCGTTCGTAGTGGACCGCGTCGATCGTGTGTCCGTCGACGACGCGCACCAGATGGACGTTCGTTCCGTCCGGAAAGTACGGGTCGCGTTGAAGACCGGCGCCGAATGGCTCGAGTTCGATCTCTCCGCCGGTGCGAAAAAGCACGAGATGCGGATTGCCGGTGACGACTTCGATTGCGTCGGTAAACGGCAAGGGGCGCGTCTGCAACACCGGTGCCGGCATGGCAACGCGTATGCGGTACGTCGCTCCTCGCTCCACGATCATCGCATCCATTATTCCCGCAAGCGTCTCGATGCGGTGGCTCTCCGAAGGCGCTCGCTCGTCCAAATAGCGCGCGACGCAGCGCACGCCGTTTCCGCACATTTCCGCCTCGCTGCCATCCGCATTGATCACGCGCATACGCGCATCCGCTACGCCGCTGGATTCGAGCAGAAGCAAACCGTCGGCACCGATACCGGCGTGCCGGTCGCATAACGTGCGCGCGGCGGAGACAGGATCCGCTAAGGGAGACTCGCGCGCATCGACGACGATGAAGTCATTGCGCGCGCCGTGCATCTTCGACACGGCAACGCGCTCGTTCATGGCGCAGCTTCGACCGGCGCTGCAGGCGAGATCGTCGAAATCGCGTGCTTGTAGATCAGATGCGTTTTGTGGTCGTACTCCAAGAGCAGCGTGAAAGGATCGAAGCCTTTGACGATACCGCGCAATTGGAATCCGTTCATCAGATACACCGTAACCGCCGTACCGTGCGCTCTGCACTCGGCGAGAAACGTGTCTTGCAGACTAGCGGGCATGTTCGCCCCTTTAGGCCGCACCGAGCTTTTCCCTTGCCACGGCTTGAATTCCGGCGCGGTCGGTCCATAGCGTGCCGGGTTCCTTGCGAAACCAGGAGCGTTGGCGGCGGGCATACCGGCGCGTCGCGCGCGCAAGCGACGCGTGTAACTCCGCGTGCGTGCTGTGCCCCTTGAGATAGGCCAGCGCCTGCGGATAGCCGACCGCATTTGCCGCAACGGCGTCCGCGCCGATTCGCTCGGCTTCTTCGAGCAGTCCGGACGCAAGCATCCGGGACGTGCGCTGTTCGATCCGCCGGTCCAGTTCCTCGAGCGGCACATCGAGAAAAAGCTTTTCGAAAGCAATCCCGGAGCTCGGCAACGTGTCCAAATCTCCGGGCCGCTGCACCGAGCCCTCGGGCGCAAACGCAATTTCGAGCGCGCGAAGGACGCGATACGTATCGCCGGGTTCCAGCATCGCAGCTCGCTGCGGATCGATAAGGCGCAGCCACTCGTGCAGAAACTCCGGTGGATGGACGCGCGCTTCCCGCGCAAGCCGTTCGCGGAGGTTCTCGTCGAATTCCGGGGCCAAGCCGACGGCTCCGGTTAACGCACGTACGTAGAATCCGGTACCACCGGCAACGATTGCGTTTTTGCCGCGAGCTAAAATCGCGCGAACTGCCGCGGTCGCGTCCGCAGCAAATCGCGCCGCGGAATACCGTTCGATCGGATCCAAGAATCCAATCAAATGATGCGGGACGGCCTGCAATTGTTCGTCGCTCGGTGCGGCCGTGCCGACGGGCATGCCGCGATAGATTTGCCGCGAGTCCGCGCTGACGATTTCCGCGTCGTAGCGTTGCGCGATCTCGATGGCGAGATCCGTCTTTCCCGACGCCGTTGCGCCCGTAAGAATTAGGACCGGGCGCGGCACGCTAGACTCGCTTGAACATCTTCGCGATGTCGTCCGGGCGCATTCTCACCATCGTCGGGCGCCCGTGCGGGCAATGCATTGGATTCGAGCACACTTGGAGGCGGTCGACGAGCGTCGTCATCTCTTCGAACGCAAGCCGTTCGCCGGCCACCGTTACCGAATGACACGCAAGCGACGCCCAAATCCGCTCGCGCACGTCGCGCTGCTTCGGTTCGCCGGTCAAATCTTCGATGAAGCCCTGCAGGTCGAACGGGCGCGCGCCATACCCCGCCGGCGTTGCGACGACGCGATAGGTTCGTTCCCCGAACGGTTCGATCTCGAGGCCGCCTTCACGCAGTATTTCGAGCGCGCGATCCAAAGCTGCGCTCTGCGTTCCGTCCAGTTCGACGACCAGCGGCACCAGCAGCGGTTCGCTCGGCGCGCGTTCGTGCGCGCGTTCGACGATGGACTCGTACGCGATGCGCTCGTGCGCCGCATGCTGGTCGACAAGCAAAATGCCGTCGCCGTCACTGGCAAGGATGAACGTGCGATGAAGTTGCGCGAGAACGCGGAGCCGGTGGCCCGGCACTTCGTCCGTATCGGCGTCCGCACTTTCGAAGAGCGACTGCACGTGCGGCAACGAGACGTCCATCGCGCCCGGTGCGAACGAAACGCCGGCCGGCGCGGTCGCGTCGGTGAACGCTTGATACCGCATGATTGCGCAACGTCGTCGAGATCGCGCGGCGCACCGCGTCGAAGACCTGATTACCGAAGCGAAGGCGCACGTCGCTCTTCGTTGGATGGACGTTCGGATCGACGTGTTCGGGCGGGAGATCGAGCATCAGGACGCCGTACGGGTGGCGCCCGATCATCGCAAACGTTGAATAGCCTGCGGTCCATGCGCCGGCAAGCAACGTGCTGCGCAGCAGGCGTCCATTGACGAAGAGCAACTGCATGCGGCGGTCGCCGCGATCGCTTCCGGGCGCGCTGATGAATCCGCGGACGCGACCGTCGAGCATGCGCGCCGCTTCGGTCTCCAAGGGAATAAGTTTCGAGGCGGCTTCTTTGCCGAACACCATCGCAAGCCGTTCGTGCTCGTCGCCGGTCGACGGCATTATCCAGACGTCTTTGCCGTCGTGGCGCAGCGCGAACGTAACGTGCGGATAGGCAAGCGCGAACGTCGAGAGCCAGCTCGAAATGCGGTTGAATTCGGCGCTCGCCGAACGCAGGTATTCGCGCCGCACCGGAACGTTTTCGAAGAGGCCGGTCACGCGAATTTGCGTGCCGCGCGGCGCCGCCGACGGCTCGACCGGTCCGGCCGATTCCGCGTGCGCCGCGATTCGCGAAGCCGACGTCGCCTTTAGCGGTGCGAGAAAGCACTTGCACCTGCGCGACCGAAGCAATCGACGCGAGTCCTTCGCCTCGAAAGCCGAGCGTCGCGATCGATTCGAGATCTTCCGCGACGACGAGCTTGCTCGTTGCGTGCCGGCGCACCGCCAGGGGCAGATCTTCGGCGACGATGCCCTGGCCGTCGTCGATCACTTCGATGAGATCAAGGCCGCCTCGTTCGATCGAAACCGTCACGCGCGTGGCGCCCGCATCCAACGCGTTTTCCACGAGTTCTTTGACGACCGATTGCGGCCGCTCGATGATTTCGCCGGCCGCGATCTGGCCGACTGTCACGGGATCCAGCAGATGGATGCTATTTGTCACGGCTTTTCTTTCGCGGAGTTCCCACCCGTAATAGTATGCCTGACGGGTCCGCGATCGCGCACTCCCGGACGCCCCACTCGCGCTCGACCGGCGGCTGCAACGAGCGCGCGCCACGGGCTACGGCGATCGAATAAAAGATTTCGACGTTGTTCACGTAGAGGTAGCAGACCGCGTTTTCGCTCGCGGCACGGTCGTTCGTGGCTTGCAGATGGATGTCCGCGCCGCCCAGCCGCATTACGGCGTACCGGTCGTATTCGGTAATATCGAAGCCGAGCGCTTTGAAAAAGGCGAGCGACTTGTTGTAATTCACCGCAGGAAGAACGGGCGCAGCGTGGTCCAGCCGGAGCGACACGCTACTCCGCGTTCAGGAATGAGAGTTGCCGGTCGGCCGACGCGGTGCGCGACATGCGTTTACGCAACGGCACCTGCTCTTCGACATCGGCTTTCCCCGAAAGCGTGTCGGCGATCTCTTGGGCCCGCTCGACTACCGCGTCGGGCAAACCCGCCATCCGCGCAACTTCGATGCCGAAGGAGCGCGAAGAGCTTCCCGGCTGCACGCGATGCGAAAAGACGGGAGCGCCGCCGCGTGCCGTATTCTCGACGGCGGTGATGTGGTAGTTCGCAACGAGCTTCCAGTGATCGGCAAGCGAACACAGCTCGTGGAAGTGGGTCGCGAAAAGCGCCATCGGCGACTGCTCTTCAAGCCCGAGCAAAAACTCGCAAATCGCCTGCGCGATCGAAAGGCCGTCGATCGTTCCGGTTCCGCGCCCCACCTCGTCGATGAGCAGCAGCGAACGATGCGTGCTGCGGCGCAGAATGTTCGCCGCTTCGGCCATCTCCATGTAAAACGTCGACTGGCCCGATGCGAGGTCGTCGCCCGCGCCGATTCGCGTGAAGATGCGGTCGACCACGCTCAAGCGCATCGCCTTGGCCGGAACGAACGAGCCGATTTGCGCCATGATCGCGAGCAATCCGGCTTGCCGCAAATACGTCGATTTTCCGCCCATGTTCGGACCGGTCAAAAGAATGAAGCGATGCTCGCGCTCCCGCAAATGCAAATCGTTCGGCACGAAATTCGCGTGCAGAATCGCTTCCATGACCGGATGGCGCCCATCGTCGATGTCGAGCGTGCTGTCCTCCACGAATTCCGGACGGACGTAGCCGCGTTCCGCGGCGCACTGCGCGAGCGCTGAGAAGACGTCGATCTCCGCGATCGCATCGGCGGCATCGAGCAACGCTTCGGCTCGCGCTCCGACGCGATCCAGCAGCTCGTCGTACAGCTGCTGTTCGAGCCGCTGCTGGCGCGACTGCGCCGTCGAAATCGCGAGCTCGAGCTCTTTGAGTTCGGGCGTGATGAAACGTTCGCCGGTCGTGAGCGTTTGTTTGCGGACGTAATCGGCCGGGACTTGCCCGGCGTATGCTTTGCTCACTTCGATCGCGTAACCGAACGCGCTGGCGTACTTGATCTTCAGCGATTTGATGCCGGTGCGTTCGCGTTCGCGCTCTTCGAGCTCGGAGAGTTTCGAACGCGCGTCGGTGCGCAGCTCGACGCACTCGCGCCAGTTCCGCATCGGCTTCGGGACGGATGACGCCGCCGTCGCCGAGCTGCGCGGGCGGCTCGTCGACGAGCGTGCGCGCAGATCCTCGAGCAACGTCGTCGAAATCGGCGATGCGCGCAACAGCCGGCGCCAAAGAGGCCGGCGCGACTTGCGGAAGCGGGCCGAGCACGTCGAGCGTGCGGCGCAGCGAGGCGAGATCGCGCGGGCCGGCGCGGCGGAAACGCACCTTTTGCGCGATGCGCTCCAGATCGAAACAGCCGCGAAGCAGCTCGCGCATCGCCGTCGCGACGCGCATGCTCGTCGAGCAGCGTCTGCACGGCATCCTGGCGCGCCACGATGGCGTCGCGATCGACCAGCGGCGCGAGGATCCAGCGCGCAAGCATACGCGAACCCATCGACGTCTCGCACTCGTCAAGCGTCGCGAGCAGCGTTGCGCGGGGGTTCGCACCCTGCGCGCGCGTAAGCTCCAGATGCTTTGCGCGTCGACGGGTCGAGCGCGAGAAACTGCCGGCGATGGTAGAATTGCGGATCGTTCCATGCTGCGCCGCCTTCTTGCGCGTCGCGCAGGACCGTTCGCCGCACGAAGCCGGTAAGCGCGTCGAGCGGCGCGATGCATCGCAACCGATTCGTCGAGCGAAAAGCCGTCGATGGGCGGACGTTCGCGCGTCTGCACGAGACCGATGGCGGGCGCCGCCAGCCGCGCGCCGAGCGCTTCAACGGCAGGCGCCATCGCCGCGCGGATGTCCGCGGGCAGATCCGCAACGATCTCCGCCGGCCCGATCCGGCCGAGTTCGGCGAGCACTTCGTCGTAGGCGTTTTCGCTGGCGATGGCGGTTGCCGCGCAGTAGCCGGTCGAAACGTCGACGTACGCAAGTGCGAACGTGTCGCCGACGAGCGCCATTGCCGCAAGATAATTATTCTGCTTGCCGTCGAGCAGATGTTCTTCGATGAGCGTGCCGGGCGTGACGATGCGAACGACGTCGCGCCGCACGAGCTTGTTTGGAACGCGGCGCTTCCAGCTGTTCGGCAAGCGCAATCGACGAAGCGTTGCTGCACGAGCTTCGCCAGGTAGCCGGGGAGCGCGTGATGCGGAACGCCTGCCATTGCGACGCGCCGTCCACCGCCGGCTTCTTTGCTCGTTAGCGCAATTTGCAGCGCTCGCGCGACGGTCTCCGCGTCTTCGCCGTACGCTTCGTAGAAATCGCCGACGCGGCTAAGCAGCATCGCCTCGGGATGTTTGCTCTTCATCCCAAAGTACTGTTCGAGCATCGGCGAAAATTTTGGAGTTTCCGACACCTAAAGCAACGAGATCATCGGCTGTGCGACGGAAGTTCCCGCATCGTCGAATCGTTCTGCGCGCGCGACGAGCGTCCCCGTGCATCCCCAGACGTGCGCCGTTTCGACGGCGATGTCGAGCCACGGTTCGCGCGCGTAAAGCGCTTCTTCGTAGTCCGGCGGCATCGGCGCGATGATCGTGACGTTGTCGAGCGTCTTGGCGGCAAGTTTCGCCGGATCTTTTTTCGACGGGCCCTGAATGAGACACCGCACCGTGCTGCCGATCTTCGCGATCGTGATAAACGCGCGTCGCCGCATTTTGCGCGTCGACGAGCCGGCGGAATCGCGCCGCTGAAACATCGGGCGGAACCTGCTCCCACCGCGCAGCGGGCGTGCCGCGCCGGATCGAGTAGATGAACATGAACGCATTCGAGAAGACGTTCGTGCTCACGTAATCGAGCGTCGCCTCGAAGTCGGCCTCGGTTTCACCGGGGAAGCCGACGATGATGTCGGTCGTGATCGCCCAATTGGGAAGGTAGCGGTGGATCAGATCGACCTTCTCGCGGAACTGCGCCATCGTATACTTGCGGTTCATGCGGCGCAGCATCGCGTCGCTGCCCGATTGGAGCGGCAAATGCACGCGCGCGTTGAGCTGCGGCACACTCGCCAGATCGGCGATGATCTTTTCCGTGAAATCCTTCGGATGCGGCGAAATGAACGTTAGCCGCTCGAGACCGGGAAGCGCCGCGACGGCACGGCAGAGATCGCCGAAATCTTCGCCGGTCGCCGGGTCTTTCCAGGCGTTCACGGTTTGCCCCACGAGCATCACTTCGCGCGCGCCGCTCGCCACGTGCGGTCTTGAATCTCGGCCAGAATGTCGCGGATCGGACGGTGGTCGAAGCGGCCGCGCACGTGCGGAACGATGCAGAACGTGCAGTAGTAAGAACAGCCGCGCTGCACCGTTACGAATCCGCGCAAATGCGAGAATGCGTCGGTTACCGCATCCGCCGACCCGCCGAGCGGCATGATCAACGCGCGATCTTCCGTGAAGTCGATGTCGTCGAAGTTCGGCGCCCACTGCTCGAGTTGATCGCCCAATGCGACGAGCTCGCTCGTTCCGAAAACCGCATCGACGTGCGGCGCAAGTTTTTGCATGCGGTCGCGGTCTTGCTCCGCCAGGCAGCCCATCACGACGAGCCGCACGCCGGGATCGGCGTCTTTGAGCGACTTGAAGTGGCCCATGCGGCCGTAGGCGCGGCGCTCGGCGTTATCGCGCACGGTGCACGTGTTGAAAACGAGGACGTTCGCCTCTTCGGGTTTGGCGGCAATCGCATACCCTGCGGACGCCGCACGATCCGCAATGTACTGCGAATCGGCTTCGTTCATCTGGCAGCCGAAAGTCTCGATGTAAATGTTGGGCATGCAACTTGCTATTCTAGAAAACGCGTCCAATAGACGCGGCTGATTCTACCGATATCCGGCACGTGTTCTTCATCGACTTCGTGGCCGGCCCTATCAAAGACCCGGATTTCTCCAGGATGCCGCCCCGGGGTGCGGCTTTAGTCCGTCCGATGGGTAAGCCGGGCGGCGGCTACGAATGTACGTCCCCCGTGCAAGAATCTTCTGCCATTGAAGGCGGGTCGCTCAGGCCCGCGACGGTAGCCGTCGTCGGACGGCCGAACGTCGGCAAGAGCGCCCTTTTCAATCGCCTCATCGGCCAGCGTCTCGCCATCGTCGAGGATACGCCCGGCGTTACTCGCGACCGCCTCTACGCCATCTGCGAGTGGCGTGGCCGCATGTTCAGCATGGTCGACACGGCGGGAATCGACCCCGACGCCGACACTGCCCATGGCGACCAGTTCGCAGAAGCGACGCGCCGGCAGGCCGAAGCCGCGGCGCAGGAAGCGGACGTCGTCGTCTTCGTCGTCGACGCGCAAACCGGGCTGAATCCGCTCGACGAAGATGTGGCGCGCATTCTGCGCACCACGCGCCGGCGTATCGTCCTCGTGGCGAACAAGACCGAATCGCCGAGCGCGCTTGCGTCGATTCACGGCGAGTTCTCGCGTCTCGGCTTCGGGGAACCGATTCCGTCTCGGCGATCCACGGCGAAGGCACCGGGCGATCTGCTCGACCGCATCGTCGAGTTTCTTCCGCCCGAAGCGCCCAACGCCGTGCCCGAAGGCGAGCTTGCGCTCGCGATCATCGGACGGCCGAACGTCGGGAAGACTTCCTTGCTGAACGCCATGCTCGGCGAAGAACGCGCGATCGTCTCGGACGTTCCGGGCACGACGCGCGACGCCATCGACACGATCTTGCAGTTCCACGACCGCAAGATTCGTCTGATCGACACGGCGGGCGTGCGCAAAAAACCCGAAGCGCACGGCGCGATCGAATACTACGCGGCGCTGCGTTCGCTCAAGGCGATCTCGCGGGCGACATCGCGATTCTCGTTTTCGATTCGATGGTCGGCGTCACCGCGCAGGACCGTCGTCTCGCGGGCATTGCGATCGAGGAACGAAAAGGCCTGATCATCGTCGGCAACAAGTGGGATCTGGCGCGCGAACAACAAGGCGAGTTCAGCCAAGGCGAACTTGCGAACGTCATTCACGATTTGATTCCGTTTGCGAAGTTCGCGCCGATCACGTTCCTGTCCGCAAAGACGAAGCGCCGCTTGGGCAGTCTCATGCCCGTCGTGAACCGCGTTGCCGAAAATCTCGATCGCCGCATTCCGACCGCGCAGCTCAACGCGATGATTCGCGACGCGGTGCTCGCGCATCCGGCGCCCGCAATGGGCGGCAGACTCTTCAAAATCTATTATGGCTCGCAGCCGGCCGTACATCCGCCGGTCTTCGTTTTCCACTGCAACGATCCGGAACTCGTGCAGTCGTCGTACAAACGTTTCATCGAAAACATGATCCGCCAGCACTTCGATTTCGAAGGCGTGCCGATTACGCTCGAGTTCCGTTCGCGCCGCGAAAGCGAGGAACTGGAGTCGTGAACGCGACCGGTTTGGCGATCGTCGCGCTCGTGGTTACTGCGGCGGCGGCGTTTTTGCTCGGTTCGATTCCGTTCGGATACGTCATCGGGCGCTTCTTCTACCGCACCGACATCCGCACGCAAGGCTCCGGCAACATCGGCGCGATGAACGCGCTGCGCACGCTCGGAAAAACGGGCGCCGCTCCCGTCCTGCTGCTCGACGCCGCGAAGGGCTTCGTCCCCGTCTTTTTCGCGCAGAAGGTCATCCACGGCTCGCTCATCTTCAACCGGCCGGCGGCGCCATATCGCTGGACCTCGGAGCGCTCGCCGCATCGATCGTGGCGATCTTCACCGTCCTCGGACACTGTTTCTCGCCGTGGCTCGGTTGGAAAGGCGGCAAGGGCGTCGCCACCTCGTTCGGCGCGATCTTCGCGCTGAGCTGGCAGGCGGGCCTGGTCGTGGTGCTCGGATGGGTCGCCGGGGCCCTGGCGGTGACGCAATACTCGTCGGTCGGCTCGATGCTCGCGCAACGTCGTGGCCCCGTTCGCCCTGTGGTTCTTCACCCGGTCCCTTGCCCGAGACGCTCTACGGCGTCTTTGCTGCGATCTTCATCGTGTGGACGCCACCGCGAGAACATCGGGCGCCTTCGCACCGGGACCGAGAACCGGATTGGCTCTGTTTCGTAGGAAGGCCTGACGAGGGCTTTCGGACGTTCAGCCCGTATTCGGGCGGGTCATGATTTCGTCGAACGATCTCCGCAACGGCGTCACTATCGTCGTGGACGGCAACCTCTGGACCGTGATCGAGTTCCTCCACGTGAAGCCCGGTAAGGGCGCGGCCTTCGTGCGCACGCGTCTGAAGAACGTAAAAACCGGTACGACGCTGGAACGCACGTTCCGCGCCGGCGAAAAACTCGAACGCGCGACGGTCGACAATCGCCAGATGCAGATGCTCTATAACGATGCCGACGGCTTCCATTTCATGGATCAGGAGTCGTTCGAAAACTTCACGATCCAGCGCGATCTCATCGGCGATCCGGCCGACTTTCTGAAAGACGGCATGGTCGTCGACGTTCAGTTCCACGAAGGCCTGCCGATCGGCGTCGAGCTTCCGCCGCACGTCGAACTGCGCGTCGATCGAAACCGATCCGGGATTCAAAGGCGACACGGCCACGAATACCGGCAAGCCGGCCAAGCTCGAAACCGGCGCAACGGTCAACGTCCCGCTCTTCGTCAATCCCGACGACGTCATCCGCATCGACACGCGCGACCGCCGTTACATCGGACGCGTTAACGCGTAGGATTCATGAACGAACGCGCGGGCGTCGCCCTTAGAAACGCGCCCGCGTAAACCATCGTGCAAACGGCGATCGAACTTTTCGGGGCGGCTTTTCTTGCGAGCGTCTGCGGCTCGATGGTGGGACTCGGAGGCGGCTTCATCCTCGTTCCGATTCTCCGGCTCTTCTTTGGACTCGCACCGGCCGACGCCGCGGGCACGTCGCTCGTTTTGGTGATGGCCAACAGCGCAAGCGGCGCCTTCACCTATCTCATGCAGCAGCGCGTGCACGTGCGCACGGGGCTGCTTTTTGCGGCAGGCGGCCTTCCCGGCGGAATCATCGGCGCGATCTTGGCGCTGCACATTTCGGGACAGACCTTCGACTGGGTTTTCGCCGTGTTTCTCGTCGCCGTCGCCATCGACATGATTTGGAACGCCGAGCACCGCGTTGCCGGGCGCATCGAAAACGAACAGTTGCGCGGACGCAAAGCGATGTCGTTCGAGGTTTGCGCTCGGCGCCGGCTTCTTCGTCGGCCTCGTTTCGAGCCTGTTCGGAATCGGCGGCGGCGTGATCGTCGTTCCGACGCTGCTCTACTTCTCGGATCTGCCGGCACACGCGATTAGCGCGACCTCTCACTTCGCGATCTTGCTCACGTCGCCGGTCGGCACGATCGTGCACGCAGCCCAGCACGACATTCAGGTGGCCGACGTGTTGCCGCTGGTCGCAGGCGGCCTTTGCGGCGGCCCGATCGGAGCACGGCTGTCGCTGCGGCTGAAGTCGCGCAATTTGTTAGTCTTCGTCGGCGCCGCCTTGATAATTGCGGCCGGCTCCATGGCTCTCCGCCACATCGTGCACTAGACTCTCCGCCAGGCGCTTCGCCTTTTGCTTCACCATGTCGCGGATTTCGCGAACGCGATCGCGCGGCTGGCCTTTCGGGTCGGGAAGACCCCAATCTTCGTCGATGCGCGGCACTTCGACATCGCAGCCCATCGTGATGATTCGATCGGCTTTCCCGATCGTGTGATCGGTTAAGAGCTTTGGACGAGCCGCGGAAATATCGATTCCGTCTTCCGCCATCACGGCCACGACGCCGGCGTCCGGGCTATCTGCTGCGATAGTGCCGGCGGAAGCAATCTCGATTCGGTCGCCGGCAAAGTGCCGCAAATACGCCTCCGCCATTTGGCTGCGGCCGGTATTGTGTTTGCACACGAACAGAATGAAGGGCTTAGACGACATGCGAGGCGGCCTCTGAGCTTTTAGGTTGTTGATGTGGAACGAGCACCGCTTCGGCGTCGCGTTTCTCGATCGGCACGAGCCATCCGAAGAGGAGCGTAGCCGCTACGGCACCGGCGAGCTGCGCGACGATGAATCCGGGCACGTCTGCGGGACGAATGCCCGCAAAGGTGTCCGACAGAGAGCGCGCGATCGTCACCGCGGGATTGGCAAACGAGGTCGACGGCGTGAACCAGTAAGCCGCCACGATATATCCCGCGACGGCAAACGGCACGGCCGCATTACGAAATCGCACGCATCCCCAGATAACGGCGACGAGTCCGAACGTCGCGACGAATTCACTCGCCAGTAATGCGGTTCCACCGCGGGAATGGTGTGATGCGAAGAATACCGGCAGGCCAAACATGCTGTTTGCAACGCCGGCGCCCGTAATTGCGCCAACGGATTGAGCGACTACATATGCGAGCGCTTCGGACCACTTCAGCCCGCCTTGCATGGCGTCCGCTATGGTCACCGCGGGGTTGAAGTGCGCGCCGGATATCGGCCCGAACGCCGCTATTAGACAGACTAATGCGCCGCCCGTCGCAAGAGCATTCGCCAGCAGCGCAAGCGCCACGTTGCCGCCCGCAAGCCGCTCAGCCATGATTCCGGAGCCCACGATGGTCGCAAGCAAAAACGCCGTGCCGAGGGCTTCGGCAACGCTTCTTCGCAGCAGCGTCATCGAAGCAATCTTTCCATTGCGACGACGTCGACGTACTTGCCGTCGATCGCCCCGTGTTCTTTGAACACTCCAACTTCCCTGAATCCGCTCTTCCGGTATAGACTCTTCCCCTGTTCGTTCTCATTCAGCGCGTGCAACACGATCTTGCGGAACCCCGCTTCGTTCGCTTGCGTTGCGAGGTCTTGAAGCAGCGCGAAGCCCACGCCGCGGCCGCGATGCGCGCGCGCCACGTAGACCGAAAGGTCCGCGATTCCCGCATGTGCGCAGCGATGCGAGAAGCGGTTGAGGGATGCCCAGCCGAGGATTTCTTCGCCGGCGGCAGCCACGACCACGACGAAACGCTCGTCGTGCTCGTCCCACCATTCCGCCATCTCTTCGGGAGTTTTAGCCGCCGTATCCAGCGTGGCGGTGCGATCTTCAATGCCTTCGTTGTAAATGCGGCGCACGGACTCCGAATCGGATACCGACGCTTTGCGCGTCAGGCAATGCAGCACGATCGAGCCTCTCCTTCGCTCGCGCAGCACGCCGTTTCGGCGGCATCGCGCTCTTCGGTATCTTCGTGCACCGTGTATACTTCCCAACGGCGGCCTTCGGGATCTATAGCCCAAACTTTCGTTTGATTCGCGTAGCAGCACGTTTCTTCGCGCTCGATCGACGATGCCAGACCCGCGCGCTCGAGGCGTTCGATCGCCCGTTCAACCTCGTGCGCCGTCTCAACGAAGATGCCGTAGTGCGCGTCCTGCGCCGGCGAGACGGCCGCTCGCAGATCGAGCGCCAGTTCCAAGCCCGGCTGCTCCGTGATGAACAAGGCGTAGTCGTCCAACGATTTCGCGGGTCGTGCATCGAGGAGCGTCGAGTAGAACGTAACGCTTTTCGTAAGGTCGGTTGTAGCAAGATTCAAATGCGTCTTCATGCAGTCACTTTCTGGGTGAAAAGAGCAGCTACGACGTCGCTCAGCCGCGTTTGGGCGTCGTGGGCGATCCGATAGTAAACCCAAGTGCCGCGGCGCTCGCACGTCACTAATCCGGCCTCGCGCAAGATCCGCAGGTGGTGGGATACCGTAGGCTGGTTAAGCGGGAGCGCATCGGTGAAATCACAGACGCACACCTCGTCGCTCGCTGCAGCCAACGTCGCGAGCATCGTCAGCCGGTACGGGTCGGCGACAGCTTTTAAAAGTGCGGCCTGCGCGTGGAACTCGGTTTGCACCACGTGCGCGGGAGCGCAGCAACGTTGCATCGACATTCTTCGATATTACTTATCGTATTGACGTTTGTCAATATAAAGATTGGGACTTCCGGTCTAGCCGCGAGGCAGCTGCAACGCAGATGTCGTATAGGCACCGGGCAGCCAGGCGCTTTTCGAGTTACGAACAGCGTCGGGCGTTGATTTGTAAAGATTTTCTGCTCGTTGGGTCGACCGGCCCAATCATCGCGCAAGTGTCTTTGAAAACAAACCGATTCCTACTGTATCAACACTAGGGGAGGCACCACGGAAGACATGAACGACAGCAAGGAATTTTCGATGCGCACTATCGCTATCGAGGATTGGATGATCGATCTTTTGGAAGACGACCGGCCCGCTACGTCCGAGGTCGTCGACCGGCTGACGACGCTGCATTGGATCTACACCGCAGCGCTGGTCCGGCACAACTAAAACCGCCCGTTCCTGGAGGAACCCGGAACACCGCGTTTTATAACGCGGCGGATTTTTACGCGTTTGCGGCCAGCTTGCGCACCGTAGTCGGGAGCGCTTCCGCGAACGTCGGGTGCACGTGCACCGACTCGTCCAGCACATGCCACGTCGCGCCATTCATCATGTGCGCGTAGATCACGTGGATCAGCTCCCCCGCTTCGTAGCCGACGAACGTGGCTCCCAAGAAGCGCTCTGTTTTCTTGTCCACGACGATGCGGAAAAAGCCCTGCGTCAAATTCCACTCGATGCCGCGCGCATCGTCGCTGAGATTCGTTTGCACCGAAACGGCGTCGATGCCGGCTTTTCTCGCCTGTTCTTCCGTCATGCCGACGCGCGCTAATTGCGGCTCGGTAAAACATACGTACGCCAACGGCCGGTCGTCGCGCGTTCGCGTGCCGCCTTCGATCACGTCCTTAACCCGGCGGTAGTCTTCCCACGACACATGCGTAAATGCGGGTTGGCCCGCGACGTCGCCAAGAGCGAACACACCCTCGCACGTAGCCCGCAAATGTTCGTCGACCAGCACGTAACCGCGCTTGTCCAGCTCCACGCCGCTCGCCTCGCCGTTCAACGTTCTCGTATTCGGCGTTTGACCGGTCGCTACGAGCAATGCAGCGGCTTGGAGTTGCGTTCCACCCTTCAGCGCAACCGTGAATGCGCCGTCGTACTTCACCGACTCGATTCCCGTTTCCAAGTGGAACCGCACGCCGTCGTCTTCCAGCGAGCGTTGAAGAATTTCCGCGGCATCCCGCTCTTCACGCGCCATAACCGGCCCCATATCCACGATATCTACGCGCGCTCCGAGCCGCGCGCAACCCTGGCCCAACTCCAGTCCGATGTAGCCTGCGCCGATCACGATGAGACTTTCGGGTACCGTTTCGAGATCGAAGAACGAATGGTTCGTTAGATACGGCGTGCCTTCCAAACCGGGGACCTTCGGAACCGATGCGTGCGCGCCCGTATCGATGACGACGATCGGAGCGTAGACGCTGACGCCGCCGCCCTCGACCGTTCGCGTGCCGGTGAATCGCGCATCGGCCTTCACGATGCGCACGCCGGCTTCGATGAGACCCTTCTCCGCGTCGTCATGCCACTCGCCGCGCACCTTGCGGACGCGATTCATCACGGCAGCGCCGTCTATTTTTAGTTCCGCGCTCACGCCGATCGCTGACGCCTGCCGGGCACGTCCCGCCGCATGAGCACTCGCGAGAAACGTTTTCGAAGGCGTGCACCCAAAGTTCACGCACGTCCCGCCGATGCGATCCCGTTCGAACAGCACAACGCTCTTGCCGCTCCTCGCCAGATCCTTCGCCAGCGGATTCCCGCCTTGCCCCGACCCAATAACGATCGCATCCACATTCTCAGTAGCCATACGACCACTTTTCCCACAAAAAAGAACCCGGCTTTCACCGGGTCCTTAAAAGGCGTTAGCGCGTCTGGGTGGCTATTTCGGATAAGTCATTTCGCGAGGGACTACATATTTGTCGAAGTCCTCGGCGGTGACGTGACCGAGTTCGAGCGCGGCTTCTTTCAGCGTCGAGCCCTTATGGTGGGCGTGCTTCGCGATTTCGGCCGCCTTGTCGTAGCCGATCTTCGGCGAAAGCGCCGTCACGGTCATCAGCGATTCGCTGAGGTACTTCTGGATGACCGGTTCGTTGGCCTGAAGTCCCTCGACGGCGTGTTCGCGGAACATCGTGCACGAATCGCGCAGCAAGTGGCAGCTGTGCAAGAAGTTCGCAATCATCACCGGGTTGAACACGTTGAGTTCGAAGTTGCCCTGCGAAGCGCCGAAGCTAGATCGCCAGATCGTTGCCGAAGACTTGTGCGACGACCATCGTCATCTGCTCCGACTGGGTCGGATTCACTTTACCCGGCATGATCGAGCTGCCGGGTTCGTTCTCGGGCAGAATCAATTCGCCGATGCCCGCGCGCGGACCCGAAGCGAGCCAACGGATGTCGTTGGCGATCTTCATGAGCGCGGCGCCCAGCATCTTGAGCGAGCCCGAAGCGAACACGAAATCGTCGTGCGATGCAAGCGCGGTGAACTTGTTCGGATGCGAGCGGAACGGAAGACCGGTCAGCTCGGCGAGCTTATGCGCCATGCGCTCCGCGAATTCCGGATGCGCGTTCAAGCCGGTGCCGACGGCCGTGCCGCCGATGGCGAGATCGTAGATGTGGTTGAGCGCTTCGTTGATCGCCACGATCGCGCGGTCGAGCTGCGTCACGTAGCCCGAAAACTCTTGTCCGAGCGTAAGCGGCGTCGCATCCTGAAGGTGGGTGCGGCCCACTTTGACGAGGTCTTTCCACTGCTCGGCCTTCTCTTCGAGCGCGTCGCGCAGTTTCATCACGGCCGGCAGCATTTCCACGACCGCTTCGGCGGCCGCCATGTGCATGGCGGTCGGGAACGTGTCGTTCGACGACTGCGACATGTTCACGTGATCGTTCGGGTGAACCGGCTTCTTCGAACCCATTTCGCCGCCGGCGATCTCGATCGCGCGGTTCGAAATGACTTCGTTCACGTTCATGTTGGTTTGCGTGCCCGAACCCGTCTGCCAAATGCGCAACGGGAAATGCTCGTTGAGTTTTCCGGCGATCACTTCGTCGGCGGCCTGAACGATGAGCTTCGTCTTCTCTTCGTCGAGCTTCCCGAGATCGTGATTCACAAGCGCTGCAGCTTTCTTGAGCTGCGCCATCGCTTTGATGACTTGCAGCGGCATCAGATCGCGCGGCCACGCGCCTTCGCCGATGTCGAAGTGGATGAGCGAACGCGCCGATTGCGCGCCGTAATACTTGTCTGAGGGGACGTCGATCTTGCCCATCGAGTCGGTCTCGACGCGCGTTTTTACTGACCCATTGGTCGTCGAATTAGCAGTCGTCATGGCCCTGCTATCTTCACCTTTTTCGGGCCTTTTCAGCCTGGACTTAGGTCGCCGGGAGGACCCTCTTTATCAGGCTGGCGCCCGTTTTACCGGCCTTTTTGGGCGGCGCGCAGCCCGTCGATCGTCGTGCCGACGGCTTCCAACCCGGTGATTTCGTAAATCGTAAGCGGAAAACGCGGATTGAAGCGGCGTTTGTCGCAGCGCGGACAGCTTGCCGGTTTCCCGGGCCGCTTGCGGCGAAGCGTCTCGAACGCGCAATGCTCGCACCGCAGGATGTAGCGCTTCGCCGACTCGTTCATCGGACGAACGTTCCCCAGATCGTGGTAGATCGACGACATGCCGCACTCGCGCATCTTTTTCTTGAATCGCGCGCCGTGGCCGGTGTCGCGCCACTTGGCGTAGCACCACGCGTGAATCATCTCGTGCAAGAGCGTTTCCTCGAGCGCTTCGGGATATTTCTCGAAGTGCTTCGGCGAAAGCTCGATTAGCATCGGCTGGCCCGTGTACGTAATGCGCCCCGCCGAATTCGAAAAGCGCGTGTTATACCGGATGCGGCAATCGGGAACTTCGCCGTTGAAAAACTGGTAGTTCAACCGGGCAAAAAGCAGCTGCAGATCGGCTTCCGAGTGGATCACGGGTGGAATATTTCGGCGAGCGTCCAAACGACTCATCGTGAAGAATCCGCCGCGCCGGGGCCTGCCCCCGCGTATGTATGCACCCATCGTCGCCGTCCTCGGCGGCGCCTTTCTGCTTGTCATGTTCTATTTGATCGCCGTCGGTTTCGGCGTAACGGGATCGGTCTTCGGCCGCTCCGCGTCCCCCGGACAAGCAACGCAAGCGCAGCAAGGCAATCCCAACAGCGTGCAGGGCGGCGGCCCACCTGCGGCCGTGATGGTTCAGCTAAAAACGCTCAAAGACCGCATCGCGGCGCATCCCAACGACGACGTCGCCATCACGCAGCTCGCCGACATGTACCTCACGGTGCAAAAATACAACGAAGCGATCCCCCTTTACGAACGCGCATTGAAAATCAATCCGCACAATTCGGCCGCACAAACCGGTTTGGATGAGGCGCGCAGCGGCCTCACGCAGGCGCAGTGAAGCTTTTCGTCTCGGCGGACATGGAAGGCACCGCGGGCATTTGCGCGTGGCCGCAAGTCGATCCGTCGAACGCGCACGAGTACCCCGTGTATCGCCGCTACATGATGCAAGAAGTTGCCGCCGCGATCGAGGGCGCGCGCAGCGCCGGCGCGGGTAAAGTACTGATCCGCGATTCGCACTGGAATCAGACCAACGTGTTGTGGGACGAACTTCCCGAAGACGTGCGCGCGATCACCGGTTCGCCAACGCCGCTTTCCATGAACGACGGAATAGGCCGCGGCTTCGGCGGCGCATTTTTCACCGGCTACCATGGCGCAATCGGGACGCCCGATTCCACGCTCGCGCACACCTATGCGCCGGAGACGATCTACTCCGTTTCCGTCAACGGCGTTGCGTGCAGCGAAGCGATGCTCAATGCCGCGGTTCTCGGGTACTACGGCGTTCCGTTGCTGATGATTACCGGTGACCGTTCGATCGTCGAACAGACGTCGCAACTCATGCCGTGGGTGACGGGCGTCGCCGTCAAAGAGTCCATCGGCTACTATTCCGTCAACTCGTTGACGCCGGCCGCCGCGCAACGCGCGATTCGCGAAGGCGCGAAGACGGCCGTCGAGCGCGCCGCATCGGCAAAGCCCTTTACGTTCGAACCGCCGGTCGAGCTAACGATAGAAACCGCGAACGTAGGCAATGCCGATTTCATCGAGCTGCTGCCGGGGTTCGAGCGCATCGGAGGACGCACTATCCGGTTCACGACGAACGACTATCTTGAAGCGTTCAACGCGTTTCTCGTCGCGGCGAGAATCGGCGGAGCGGCGAACGCGCCCGTATGAAACTCTACATCAGCGGCGACATGGAAGGCGTCGCCGGCGTCAGCAGCTGGCAACAGGTCGACGCCCGCACGCCGCATCCGGAGTATCAGATCTATCGCCGGTACTACACGCAAGAGATCGCGGCAGCCGTTGCAGGGCGCGCGCAGCGCCGGTGCTGCCGACGTTCTGATCAACGACTCGCATGGACCGATGCGGAATTTCGTCTTCGAAGAACTTCCGGAAGACGTTCGCGTGATCTTCGGCAACCGCAAGCCGTTCTCGATGGTGCAGGACGTCGACGAAACGTACGGGGGCGCCTTTTTCGTCGGCTACCACGGCGCGATCGGCGACGCCAATGCCGTGCTTTGCCACACGTATACCCCGTCGGTCATTTACGAAGCTCGTTTGAACGGCGTTCGCTGCAGCGAGGCCACGCTGAACGCGGCATTGCTCGGGCACTTCGGCGTTCCGCTATTGATGGTTACCGGCGATCGCACGACGGTCGAAGGCGTGCAAGCCCAGATGCCGTGGGTGCACGGCGTGGTCATCAAAGAGTCGATCGGAAATTTCGCGGCAAACTCCGTTTCGCCGCGCGCCGCGCAAGCGATGATTCGTGAAGGCGCCGCCGCCGCCGTTGCTGCGGCCGGTAACGCAAAACCGTTCGTTTTCGAAGCGCCGGTCGTGATGGAGCTTCTGCTCGGAAAAACCGAACAGGCCGACTTGCTGCAGATGATTCCCGGCTTCGAACGCACCGGCGGACGCAGCGTCCGTTTTATATCGGACGACTACCCGACGATCTTCAAAGCCTTCGTCGCTTCTTTCCGCCTCGGCGCTATCGCTTAAAACCCGTCGCGTTCTACAGCTTCGATGTCGGCCAAGTCTTGAGCGCGTCCGACCGCGCGTTTGTTCTTGAGATACTCGGCGCGCCCGATGAAGGCCACCCGAATGCCGCCAAGGTCACCTACTTCACGGCCTTCCCACGCTTCATCGAAGGTCACGCCGTCTATTCCTGAAAGTACGTCGATGCGCAATGGCGGCACGCCAATCTGAAAAACCGTATCATCCTGCCGGAAATCTTCAACGGATACGGCGCTTACCGGTGCGCCGAATTTACGGAGCGCTTCATATACCTTGTACGCGTTTTCGGCCGACGGTTCCACCCACAAATCGAGATCGCCCGTAGCACGTGGGCGCGCATATCGCGCCCTAGCGTGGGCTCCGACTATCATGAAGCGAACGTTCGCGCCGTTGAAGAGCTGCAACAGTTCGATCCAATCGCGGTATAGATCCATTCGTCGCTCCAAAAATCAACGACTGCTGCGTTAAAAATCCAACCAGCTCCACGCGTTTATCGGGGCCCATCGACCGATAGGCCTCTCGGTCGATGGCGTCCTCGTCTTCACCGCGCCGGATCTTCGCAAAGGTTCTGTTCAAGATGCGGCTGCCGTTTGCGGCGCTCCCAAAGCAATCGCGATCTGCGCGACGTCGTCTTCGGTAAGCGACAGCTTGCGCATCGCCTGTTCGTACAAAGCGATCGTTTCTTCGCTCGAGCTCGAGGCGGCTCGCTCTTCGCGCAGACGTTTTATCTCTTCCGTCACGCGGCCGGCAAGTTCGTTGCTAACTTCGACCCCGTGCGCAGCGAGTTGTTCGGAGTGCTTGCGCAACGTATCTTCAACGAGCGCCACGCCGGAGTGCTTGCCGAAAATGAAGCTCGTTTCGCCGCCGACGAGTTCGCTTGGAACGGCTTCGTAAATCCGGCGGTCGATCAGCACGCCGTGCGTGTGAATGCCCGACTCGTGAGCGAAGACTTTTGAGCCGACGATCGGCTCGTGCTGCTGCATCGGGATGCCGCTCATGCGTTCCATGAATCGCGCGAGTTCGCGAAGTTTATCGTACTTGAAGCCTGGGATTTCGACGCCGTAGAGCACCCGCATGGCAACCGCGTATTCGTGCAGCTTGACGTTGCCGGCGCGTTCGCCGTAGCCGTTGGCGGTGACCGAAATGACTTTGAATCCGCACGATGTTGCGGTGATGGCGTTGATGGTGCCCAAGCCGTAGTCGTTGTGCAAATGCGCGACCATCGGCAAGCCCTTCGGCATCGCGTTCACGATGCGCGAGCCGTACCAGCGCATCGCTTCGGGCGTAAGACAGCCGACGGTGTCGGGCCACGCCGGACGCGTGCCGCCGGCTTCCATTCCCGCTTTGAAGTATGAAATGAAATACTCTACGTCGCCGCGGCTGCCGTCTTCCGCGCCGAATTCGATGCGCTCGACGCCGCACTCGCGCGCGTAACGGATCGCGTCGCACTGCAAGCGGACGTTCGCGTTGCGATAGAATTCGAGCGGGAGCTCTAGCCATTCGCTTTCTTCGCGTCCCTCGAAGCGAAGCAGCGTCTTGCCGATCTTGTACTTCAAATGCAAATCGCTGCCGCTCGTGAAGATGAAAAACGTCACTTGCGAAGGCTCGATGCCCACATCGCGCAACGTCTTCACCGTGACGTCGATGTCTTTGCGGTTGCTGCGGCACATTACGACGATTTCCACGTCGCCAAGCTCGCCGCGCCGTTTGGCTTCCATCACGAGTTGAAGCGTGCGGCGATCGCCTTCGGAAGCAGCGGGAAATCCGATGCTCATGATGTGCACGCCGATGCCGGCGAGCGCCTTTGCGATTTCGAGCTTCTGCTGCGGCGTGTAGCAAACGCCGGGCATCTGCTCGCCGTCGCGAAGCGTCTCGTCGTAAAGCCGTATCTCCGACGAATCCGGAAACGGAACGGCTCGCGTAAACTCTTGCGGATTCCGGATTAGACGCTCGATCGGCTCACGCAATTCCATGGCTGGCCTTTCTACATTCTGACGGCTGGTTCTTCGCGCGGCGTAAGGCCGGCTTCGATAGCTGCGCTCGACTGCGCCTGTCGCGAGTAAACACGCAATTCGGCGATGTCTCTCGGGAAGAGCGATTCCAGCGTCCAATCGAAGGCGACACGAAGGCGCCGGTCGAGCCCCGGAAGCCGCAGCAGGTAGTACGAACGCCAGAGAAACCAAGCCGGAAAGCCCGTCAGCACGAAATCGCCGGGGAGCTGCGCGACGGCTTTGCGAGCGCCGAGCGACGCCATCATGCCGAGCGAATGAAACCGGAACGGTTTCGTCGGCTTGCCGCGCAACGTTGCGACGATATTTTCGGCGAGAACGGGGCCTTCGCGAATTGCATGCTGAGCGGTGAGCGGATACGTGCCGCCTTGGCCGTCCGGAATCGCGGCGCAGTCGCCGGCCGCCCAAACATTCGTGCGGCCTTGCACTTTGAAATCTTCGCCCACGACGAGCGCGCCGCGCTTGGTGAGCGGCAGGCCGGCGTTGGCGATCGTTCGATTCGGCTTTACGCCGGCGCTCCAAACGATCGTTGCCGTCTCGATACGCTTTCCGCTCTGCAGGACGAGGCCGCCGTCGTCGGCGCTTGCTACACCGTCCCCGGTGATGATCTCCACTTTTCGCTTCAACAGCGCATTGAGCGAGTAAGTCCCCATCTTGGCCGGCAGTCCGGGCAGCAACACCGGACCGCCCTCCACAAGCACGAGCCGAATCTCCGAGAGTTCGATCGTGGGATAGTACCTTACGACGCTGTGAAAGAGGTCGACGAACTCGCCCGCGGCTTCGACGCCGGTGAAGCCGCCTCCGACCACCACGAGCGTCAGCAATCGCGCGCGCTCGACCGGATCCGTCAGCGTATCCGCCAGCTCGAGCAGCCACACGATCCGATTGCGCAAAATGCCGGCGTCTTCCAAGGTTTTAAGCGCGAAGACGTGTTCCGCGACGCCAGGCAGATCGAATGTGGAGGTCGCCGAGCCGAATGTGATGACGAGTTGATCGTAGGTGAGGAAACCTTCTTCGCCGCTCAGGGTATGAGTAAACGACACGCGATTCGCGGCCGTGTCGATCGCCGTAACGTCGGCAAGAATAAAACGCGAATGCCGCAGCTGCGAACGAATCGGCGTGGCAACGTGACGTACGTCGAGCGCGCCGGAGCTCACCTCGGGAAGCATGGGAGTAAACAGCGAGAAATTCTCGCGGCTGATCAGCACGATCTCGGCTTCGCCCTTGCGCAACAGCCGCTCGAGGCGCTGCGCGACGGCGATTCCGGCGAATCCGCCGCCGAGGATTACGATGCGGGGAGGTTGTCGCGCTTCCATCCCCAGAAGGCTTCTCTCGTGAACGATCCCGATCCCATCGAAGGCGAGTACATCGACCCGGCGCAGCCGGCGCCCAAAGAAGAGCACCGCAAGAAGGGTCGTGGCGTCGGCACGATCGCGGCCACCCTCGCCGTTTTAGCGGCGAAATTCAAAGCGATCCTCGCATTCGTGTTGCAATTCAAGTTCGCGCTCTTCGGCCTCAAGGCGTTGTCCGTGAGTTGGACGTTTCTGCTATCGCTGTGGGTCTACGCGCTGGTCTTTGGCTGGAAGTTGGGGATCGTCGTCCTGCTCGTCCTGGCCGCGCACGAGCTCGGCCACTACTTTGCCTACCGCGCCTACGGACTACAGGCGCGCCTTCCCGTTTTCATTCCCTTGCTCGGCGCCTACACGCAAGGCGCGCTCGCGACGGATCTGGAGCAAGACGCCTACATTGCGCTCGCCGGTCCATTGACCGGCCTCGCACTGGCGGGAGCTTGCTTCGGTGCCGGCCTCGCGACGGGCGATCCGTTTTGGTACGCGTGCGCGGACATCGGTGCGTTCATCAATCTGTTCAATATGCTTCCCGTGCCGCCGTTCGACGGCGGCCGCGTGATCGGAGCCGTATGGCCGGCGCTTTGGATCGCCGGAATTGCCTTGTTCGTGGTGGCTGCGGCGTTTCTTCACGTTCCGGTCTTTCTCGTTTTGCTCATCGCGATTTTCGGCGTGCCGACGATCGTCGCGACGTATCGCGGCGGAGGCGATCCGCGCGCGGCGACCATGACGACGGCCGCAAAAGTTCGCGTCGGCGCCTGGTACATCGCAACGATCATCGGCTTGATCGCGCTGCTCGGCCAAGCGCATTCAGCTCTGCCGCAAAGCGGCGGACTGTTGTGAACGAACCACCCACTCCAGACTTCGCGATGCGCCGCGCGGTCGAGATCTTAGCCGGGCTCTACGAACGGAACCGTCATCCGGCCCCGCCGCCGCCTTCGGAGAAGCCGATTCTGCTCTTCAACGAATCGATTTCGCTCGACGTTAACGCGACGACGCGCGATGACGCCGAAAAGCAGCTCGGAATAGCGTTCTCGTATCCGGCTCGCGGGTGGCATACGTATTGCGTGCGCGGCGACGACTCAAAACGCCAATTCTTGAGCCTTTTTTACAGCGGCAAGCAACTCGTATCGGCCGAGCTGTACTATCCGAAGGTCGATCGCGCGCCGAAACTCGAACCCGTGGATCTTCGGTTCCGCTTCGTCCCCGGCGAAATCGCGCTCGGTCAAAGCATGAACGTTCTGCCGGAGCACTTCGGGCGCATTTCCGCGCTCGCGGAAGCGATCGGCACCTACGGCGAAATGCTTGGGGCAGAATTTCCCGGCGGCGTTGCCTACGCGATGGGCAACGCCGGGCGCATCGAGCGCCTCGCACTCTACGCGTTGCGCACCGGCCGGCAGAGCGCGTGAGGCAAAAACTCTTCTGTGGCGCCGCGGCGATTCTCATCGCTGCGGCGCTGTTCTTTTTGCGCGCGCCGGGGGAGCCCGGCGTCTTCATGCGCGACTTTGAAGCGTACTGGTCGGCGGGGCGAGCGGTAAATAACGCGGCGGACCCGTATGCCGCCCAGCTCGTTCGATTCGAACGCGCGGTGCCCGGCGTCGATCCCGAAAAAAACGAACTGCTGCCGTTCGCCGGGGCGCCTCCGTCGCTCGCATTGTGGAGCGTTTTTGCGCGTCTCGAGTATCCGGCGGCGGCACGTTGCTGGTCCGTAGTCCTCGCCATTGCATTAGCGGCGCTGCTTTACGCGGCGTTTCGCCTTTGCTCCGGTGTGCGACGAAACGCATGGGACGCGTGCGCACTTACTGCATGCGCGCTTTCGTTCGTGCCCGTAACGAGCGACTTCGGACTGGGGCAAGCCGCGCTGGTCGCTTACGCGGCTGCGGCCGCCGCCGTCGCAAGCATTCCATTCTCCGTTGCCGGAAGCGCCGCCGCACTGTTCGTCGCGGCGCTGCAGCCGAACGTCTCCCTCGGCGCAGCGGTTTTACTCGCGAAGCCACGCGGCATCGTCGCCGCTGCCGCGGCAGTATTCGCGCTGTATGCGCTCGGAACGATCTACGCCGGTTTGCTGTGGCCGGTGCACTATTTTACGTTTCTTCTCGCGCACGGTGCGGCCGAACGTTTCGCCGCGATTCAGTACACGCCGGCGTCGATCGCGTTCGGCTACGGCGCGGCGCCGCCCGTCGCAGCGGTCATCGGCGCTTTAGTGGCAATTGCTGCCGTCGTCGCCGCGGCGATAGGGATCGCGCGAAGTGAAGGGCTGGCTGAAAAATTCGCCGTCGCCTGCGCGGCCCTGCCGCTCGCGGCCGGATTCATGCACGAACACGATCTCGTGCTGCTCCTAATTCCGGCCCTGTGGGCTTTGCGCCACATGCAAGGACGCATGCGCGCGTTCGCGATCTTCGCTAGCGTGCTCTGCTCCGTCAACTGGATGGATTTTGCGCAGCAGCCGCAAGCGGCCGCTCAGGATATAACCCTGGCTGCGGGTTTCTGTTGCGCCGCACTTGCCTGGTCCGACCAGCGCACGCCTTCGCTTTACCTGGCCGCGACCGCGGCATTTCTCGTTGTTTGCGCCGGCGCATGGATCGGAGCGCACTACCCCGCGCCGATTTGGCCAAACGGCATGGCGCCCTTTTCCGTCCCGGCAAACGCGACTGCAGCGCAAATTTGGCAAGCCGAACAACGCGCCACGGGCCTAGAAAACGTAGAGCCGGCTTGGGCAGCGCTTCGCACTTTCTCCCTCGCCGGCTCTTTGCTACTACTTACCGCCCTCTGCTTCCGACCGCGCACACCGTCATGGTGAGCCTGTCGAACCACGGGCGCATGTCGGCAATGTTTACATGCGCTTGTCCTTCGACAAGCTCAGGATGACTTAAATATCGACGTCCATGAAGTTGTCGAACGGGGTGATGGCGTTGGGGTTGAAGTTCTTGAGGTCTTTGTTGACGGCGTAGAGATCTACGCGTTGATCGATGACGATCGCCGGGGTGTCGTTGTAGAACTCGTTGACGAACTGCTTCACGTCTTCGTTGCGTGCGGGCTGCTCGTAATGCGTGTAGAGCGCGTTCATCGCCGCTTGCGCTTTTTGACTGCACCAACGCGGGTCGTTCTGACCGTTCGGCGGGAACGCGTCGCAGCCGTAGATTTGCGAGAAGTCGCCGATGGCTTCGTTCTGCCACGCGAAGCTGATGAGATCCCACTTGTTTCCGTAAACGATGCCGCCTTGCTGAAGAGGCGCGAACATCAACGCTGGCGGATAGTGCTGAACGCTGATCGCCACGCCGATCTTCTTCCAGTCGGCGCGAATCAGTTCGATACGGTTGTCGGCGTCCTGCGATCCGGTGGTGGTCGCGAAATTGAACGAAAGCCGGACGCCGTTCTTCGCGCGAATGCCGTCGGCCCCATTTTCCAGCCGTCCTGGTCTAGCATCTTGTTCGCCTGATCCGGATCGTACGGAATGAGCGGAACCTTGGCTTCGTACGGCGCGCCGATCGGCGTCGGCGAATCCGAGAGCGCGAAAAGGCCGTGAGCGATCTTGTCGTTGCCGGACTTCCGGTCCCAGCCCAAGCGCAGCGCCTGACGCACGACCGGATCTTTCAATCCGGGTGCGTGAGTTGAAGTCGAGATGGTCCCAGTAGTAGCTCGGCGTGCTTAAGCACGTCGTAGCCCTGAAGTTCTTGCAGGCGCGGATAGTAGTTCGCCGTCGCGAGATCCCACATGTCGATCTCGTTCGTCTGGAGCTGCGCGAGGACGGTGTTGCGGTCCGGAATGATTTTGTAGATGATTTTGTCGAGTTTCGGACGCCCGCGGAAGTAGAGCGGATTGGCGACCAGCACGACCTGCTGCGCGCGATCCCAGCGATCGACCTTGAACGGCCCGATTCCGACCGGCTTCGAGTTGTACGGAACGTTATTGATGTTCGGGATACTGCGCGAGCAGATGCTTCGGCAGAATGCACGGGTTCGCGCCGGCCGTCGAAAAGAACGTCTCGATGAACGGCGAGTACGGTTTGCTTCAGATGATAGACGACCGTGTATTTGTCCGGTTCGTCGATCTTCGTGATCTGGTCCCAGCCCTTGGCGCCCGACTTCGTTGTTCGCCGGATTCAAAACGACTTTGGTGGAGAACACGACGTCGTCCGCGTTGAACGGCGCGCCGTCGGACCACTTCACGCCTTTGCGCAGATGGTACGTAATCGTCAGTCCGTCTTTGCTGACGCCGCCGTTTGCTTGCGTCGGAACTTCGCGTCGCGAGTTCCGGATACGGGTTGTTGTGCTCGTCCCACTTGATGAGCCACGCCATCGTCAGCGACGAAATGTAGCCCGACGTCGAGAACTGCCCGAGGTGCGGATTGAGCGTGTTGACGTCGCCCGCGTCGGCGAAACGTCAGCACGTGCGGTTTCGTCAACGGATTGACGCGGCCGCCGCTCGCCGTCTGCGAGACTTTCGTGCATCCCGACGCGAGCAAAACCGAGCGCGAGCGCAGTCGCCAGAGTCGTTTCTTCAAATCGAATACTCCCACGGATTCCAGAACGCCGAGATGACCGGCGACGGCGTGAAGCCCTGCAGATCGGTGTTGTAGATGTAAAGGTCTTTCCAGAAGTACAGGATGATCGTCGGCACGTCGAGCGCCATCTGCTGCTGGACGATCTTGTAATCGGCTTTGCGCCGGTTCTGGTCGAGCGTCGCAGCGCGTCCGACGCTCGCCTGCGTCGACTTTGCGGTTGCTCCAGAACAGAGTGTTCTGCCCGTCGGCGCGAAGTTCTTCGTCGAATAGAGCGGGCTGTCGTCGGGATCGGACGCAGCGACCCACGCAGAAGATCGCGACGTCGTAGTGGCCGCCCTGCAGCACGCCCGTTGCGGGTTGTTGTCGAAGAACTGATCGTCGGAGCGTTCTTGACGTCGGCTTGCACGCCGACGTCGCGCCATTGCGCGCTGGAGCAGCGTTTGCACGCTTTGCCGTACGTACTCTCCGTTTGCGTGCTGAAATCGAACTCCAAGCCGCTGGCCGTTCTTCACGCGAATGCCGTCCGGACCGAGCTTCCATCCGTCGGCGTCCAGAATTTGACTTCGCCTTTGTCGGGATCGTACGGATGATGCTCGACGTCGTTGGTGTACGCCCACGAGAGCACCGGGCTCTGATCGGTTTCCGCGAGCGTTGCCGAACCCGTGCACGATCTTGTCGAGAATCTCCTGCCGGTTCGTCGCATAGCGAGCGCCAAACGAACCTGCTCGTCGCTCGACGATCGGATGCCGCAGATTGAAATCGATGTGCGAATAGATGAACGACGGCGACGCGATCGCGCGTCAAGCCGTTCTTCGGGTCGCCGCGAGCGCCTGATATCGCGGCCAATTGATGGCCGTGCCGCGCGCGATCATGTCGATCTCGTGCGTTTGCAGCTGCGTCTCCATCGTGTTCTCGTCGGGCATGATACTTGAAGACGACTTCGTTGAGTTTCGGTTTGCCCAAGTAGAAATCGGGATTCGCTTCCATGCGCATCTCCGATGCCCCGCTGCCACTCGATCACTTTGAACGGGCCGCTGCCGATCGGCATCGAGATGTAGGGCGCAGTGTTGAGCGAGCCTTGTCGTCGTTGTACTTCGCGAGCAGATGCTCGGGAAGAATCGGCGCGTTGCCGTTGACGCCCCAGAGCTGCTGCAGGTACGGCGCGTAGAGCGCGCTTCATGTGAATGACCGCGACGTACGGATCGCTGCAGTCGATGTCTTTGATGTCTCTTGAAGCCGTCGGTCGTCTTGACGTTGTTGTGCGGATTCATGACGACTTGCCAGGTGAACTTCAAATCCTTGCACGTGAGCGGCTGGCCGTCTTGCCACTTGATGTTGTGGCGCAGTTTGTATTTGAGCGTCAGGCCGTCTTTGCTGACGTCGCCGTTTTCGACCGTCGGCACTTCACTCAGCGGCGTCGGGAACCGGTTGCCCTTCTCGTCATACCGGACCGCGTACGAATAGATGAACATCGAAAGATCGCCGCTGACCGCGGATGCTGCGAGTTCCAGCTACGAGATTACGCGGCTCGGCGTTTTCCGCGAACCGGAAGACGCCGGGTTGCGTCCAGGAGTGCGTTTGCGTTCCGCCACCCGGACTGTTATTGACTTTCGTACACCCGGTGAAGGCGATTGTCGCGCATAGGCCCGCAATCGCAGCGCGCATCAGTGTCTTCAGCTCGACTCTCCTTCCTCGCCCGGCTCGGCGAGCATCGTCGCGGGATCGATTCCATGGCGTTCGCAAAACTCGCGATACGCCGGCGGCGCGATCTCCGACGGTTTGATTTCGCTGCGTCCCCCCAGAAAACGTTGGTGTAGCCGAAATCGATGCCGGCTTCGCGCAAGTGCTCGTCGATCGCAGCCTTGTGCGCAAGAACCCGGTCTTTTTCCATGCCGTGCGCGACGGCCATGATGTTGACGTTTTTGAACTCCGGACCACCTTCGCGCCAATAGGCGTGCGTGATAACGTAGTGCCGGCCGATCTCGCGGCCCGCGTCCATTTCGCGCCCGGCGGGAACGGCCCAGTGAAAGAGCGCGTTGTAGCGCGTAACGCGTTCGTTGTTTACGCGGCTTGACGTGTTCCAGAAACGTCGAGAAGCGGCCGATGACGCGGCGCGCGTTCAAATCCCGAGCGACGCGCGTGAACTCGTCGAGCGACACGCCCTGCTTCGCGCGCTCGAGCGTCCCAAAGATCGCGGACGATTTCTTCGGGCGCGAACTCGCGTTTGAGCGCGGTCAAAACGCTCCACTCTAGATCGCTCAAATCGACGATCGCGGTATTTTTCGGCTCCGCCATCACGTCGGCGCGCTCGCCCGGCTCGAGCCCTTTGCGCCGCACGTGGCCGACGCCGAGCGCGAAAACAATTTTAGCCGGCATGAGCCGGAAACGTTCCGCGCCGACTTCGCGCGCCAAGAATTCGGCGTGTTTGCGCAGCGAGTACCCTTGCGGAACTTTCAACGTCGTCCATAACCGGTAGCTGCTTCCCGGCGTAGCGCTGTCCGTCGTTCTAATCACTACGTGACCGGAAAACGGATCGTCTTTGAACATGTAGTCGAACGCGGAATCCAGCTGCTCTTTTGGAACTTGCCACGCGACGAGCGAACCCTCCGCGAGATTCGTGGACATCAGCGTTTGCCGAACGCGTCGAATGGTGCCGGCGCGAAGCATCGCGACGATACGCTCGATAACGGTCTCCACGGGAACGCCGCTTTGTTCGGCGATTGCGCCGAAAGGATCTGGTTGAAAACCGCTCAGACGATCTTCCGAAACGGCAAGAATGGCGGCGTTAACGGGATCGGAAACGCTGGTGGGAACGGTCGGGTTCTCGACGGACATGATGAAGGCTCCTTTGGACCTAGGTCCTGAAGGAGCCTTGCAGGGTTGCCTTTAGCGAAATCGCGCTACAAGGACAGATCGCTCGTTCCAAGAGCGTACGTGTAGTTTTCCTCTTGAAGGAGCTCGCTGTACGTCGCCGCGACGAAATCGCGCTGCGCAGTTGAGAGCCCGGCTTCAGCTTGGACGAGTTCCACGATCGAGGATGCGCCGACCCGGTACCGGGCTTGCACGGCTTGGAGGTTGACTTGCGCGCTGTCCAATTCGGCCTGCGCCTGGGTCTCGGCCGCACGCGCCGAGATCAAGTTCGCCAGGGCGCTGCGCACGTCCGACTGAACGGTGAGTCTGCTCTGCACGAGTCCTGCATTGGCCTGATCGAGCTGCGATGCCGCGAGCGCGACATTGTAATTCGTAAGCCCTTGATCGTAGACCGGAATGGTCAGCGTTGCGCCGAGTCCTTCCGATCCCAAAAGGTGCGGAAGCGTCGTTGGAAGTGACTCGCTGTATCCTGCGCTTGCGTTTGCGGTAAGAACCGGGAAACGCCCCAGCTTCGCAAAGCGCAAGTTCTCTTTCGCCGATTCGACCGTGTGCTGCGCGGCCATGTAGTCGGGACGCGTCGCCAGCGCTTCTTGAATCGCTTGCTGATACGACAGAATGCGCTTTCCCGGACCGGATACGGGCTGCGGAAGGATCATGGTATCCGCATCCAATCCAAGCACCGTGGCGAACGTCGCTTCGGCCGTAATGACTTGTCCTTGCGAGACGACCAGCTGGCCGCGAGCTTGCGACGTTTGGAATTGGGCCGCTGCGAGATCGGAACGTGCCGCCGCGCCGGTGCGTATTTGTGCCGAGACGCTGTTGAGCTGCGTTTCGAACTCGCGCACGAGCGAGGCATTCGACGTTACGCTGGCCTGCGCCGAAAGCACGCCGAAGTAGTCTTGCGCGACGTTGAATGCGAGCGTCTGCAATTGCCGCACGAGGGTGTCGCGGCCGGCAAAATCGCTTTCCTTGGCGGTGCGAATGCCGGCGATGACGCGGCCGCCATCGAAGATCAGCTGCTGCAGCGTTGCTCTCGCGGTGATCGACGTGAACGGTCCGTTGTTCTGAAACGCCGACGGCGACGACGACGGATTCGGTGAAACCGAACCGCTCGAGAGGTTGCCGCCGTACTGCCGCTGGACGCTGGCGTCTGCACTCACGTTCGGATACAGCGCGCCTTTTTCAGCGCCGTACTTCGCAGCGATGGCCCGATACTGCGCACGCTCCGATGCGAATACCGGCGACTGCGCGACCGCAATGGCAATCGCCTGTTGCAGCGTGACGGTGACGGGAACGCCCGGCGTCGCGGCCTGCTTCGCGACGTCGGGAGCCGGCGTGCCGTAAGCCGGGTAGGGAATAGGCGAACCCGATGCCGACGGCGCCGGAGCCGGCGTCGGTGCGGTCACCGGCGCATTTGGCTGCGCCTGCGCGAACACGGCGCTCGGGAGAAGGCATGCTGCAGCGAGCGCCGCCGCAAACGACTGCGCTAAAGATTTACCGGCTTGCCTCATTGAGGCGACCCGTTGCCCGCGGGACGATTTCCCGGCGGATTCTGTCCGTTCACGGCGACAAGGCTGCCGTCTTTGAGCGCGTCGGGCCGCGTCGTGATGACCTTGGTTCCGGGCTGAATGCCTGAGCCGTCGATCTCCGCGAGCGTGTCGGTTTGAATGCCGACCCGCACCGGAACTTCTTTGGCCTTGTTGTCGGCGCCGACGACGTAGACGGCATTGCCGTTTTCCGTCTGCGCGACCGCCGTGCGCGGCACGACGAGCGCGTCTTTACGCTGTTCCTTCGGCACCGTGGCGCTCACGAGCATGCCTCCGCGCAGCACGTCGCCGGGATTCGGCATCTGGATGCGCGCGAGATACGAAAGCGTTCCCTGTGTCGGTACCGCGTTGACCGTTCCGATGCGCGCGGCAAACGTCTTGCCGGGCAGCGAACTGGAGCGTGAACGTCACCGCCGAACCGGGATGCACGTACGCGAGATCTTCATCCGGCACGTTGATGTTCACCCAGACGTTGGCGACTCTCGAAACGGCGAGCACCGGCGACTGCGGACCGGCGAAAGCGCCGGGATCCATCATGCGCTGCGTTACGACGCCGTCGTACGGCGCGTAAAGCGACGTCTGAGCGATTTGATTGCGCAGCGTATTCGCTGCGGCGCTTGCCGCTTGCGCGCCGGCTTGTTGCGCGCGCACGTTCTGCTGGCTTACCACGTTATTGCGCAAGCCCATTTGCGCGTTGCTGTATTGGCTCTGCGCTTGAACGTACGCCGCGCGCGCGTTTTCCAACTGCGCTTGCGAAACGTAGCCCTGCTTGAAGAGCTGTTGATCCTGGTTGTAAACGAGCTTCGCGTTCGAGAGCGCAGCCTTCGCCGTCTCCAGCGCTGCAGCGTTCTGCTGCTGCTGGACCGGCAAACCGACTTGCGCACCCTGTGCGGTCGCGCTCTGCTGCGCGGCTTGCGCCTGCGCTTGCGAGAGCTGGCTGCGCAGCGTCGAATCGTCGATCTTCGCGAGCAGCTGGCCTGCGCTCACGCGATCGCCGACGTTGACGTTGACTGCCGTCACCGAGCCGCTCTGCTGGAACGCGAGGGTGGACTGCTCGAGCGGAGCGATTTGTCCGTCGAGATTGATGTACGTGCCGATGTCGCGGCGCTGGGCGCTCGCAACGTCGACGTTGAGCGGCATGGGGCCACGCTGCTGCTGGCCGCCTTTGCCGCACGCGGTAAGGGCTAGCGTCGCAATCATTGCAACGAGCGCCACGCGGTGATACTGCATGCTTCTCCTACTTAGCTTCTGACCGTCGCTGTCGTTCCATATACTGCGCCGGGACCATTTTGATTCACTTAGCTACCGGCTAATGCTGATAACCGGCTGATGTGACTTTTGGTTCATCCCCTTTGAGCGGGACCGGGTGGCCTTTCCTCGTATTCTCCCCCGGCATGAGCGCGAAACTGGATATTGGCCGCTCTTACAGCCTTCAGACTCGCGTCGAAGAGTGGATGACCGCCGAAAAAGCCGGCAACAAGGGCGTCGACGTTCTATCTACGTCCATGCTGGTTCAACTCGTTGAGAATGCAGCGATTCACTGCGTCGAGCCGATGTTGGAGCCCGGGACCGATCTCGCTCGGGACCCATGTCGACCTGGAACATCACAAACCCGTCCCGGTCGGTTTCATCGTGCGGACCGAGGTCGAAATCGTCATGATCGACGGCCCTCGCGTAAGTTTTGCCGTCCAGGTCTTCGACGAACAGGAAGCCGTCGCCGAAGGAACTCACGAGCGCTACCTGATCGATAAGTCGAAATTCCTAGCCAAGCTCGAAGAGAAGCTAACGTAACGGCATACCGTAAAAGAAACCTTCGATCTGACGCGGCTATCACTGCAGGGGGGGCAAACGTGCCCCCGAACAGATTAAGAAGGATTGTCTTGGGGGGCCTTATGCTCTTACGCCCGAGTGGCTGGGTTGCGGGCCAAAAATGCAGTAGTACTGCGCTTCAGGACAAGCTGAGATCTCAGACTAACTAGGAGGAAACATTGAAGCGACTGAGCACCGGAGTCCTAGCCGCAGCGTTTGCTGCCGGTCTCGGACTTAATGCGGTTGCAGCCCCGTCCGCTAACGCCTCGCATGGAAACATTGGAACCAACGCGATTGCGCAAGCGGCAGGCTGCGACCGACTGCGGCTCCGCCGGCGAACTTCGGTTCCCCGCCGTCGGGGCAGATCCCGATTCTCTTCAACGACCACCACGTCTATGCCAAGCCCGACGTCCTGAAGCAGGGTCGCGTGCTCGCAGCGCTCGTGCGCGGCGGTACGGTTCTGATTCCGCTTCGTTCGATGTTCGAGCAAATGGGCGCGACCGTTTCGTACGACGCGGCCAGCAAGACGGTGGACGTTAGCAAACCCGGCGCCGACGTCAAAGTGACGGTCGGTAAGCCGGAAGTCGTCATCAACGGCGAATCGCGTCCGCTGGACGTGCCGCCGATGATGTACCAGGGCCACGTGCTCGTTCCGGTTCGCGTGATTTCGGAAGGCATGGGAGCCTACGTGCAGTGGGTGCCCGACAAGCAAGTCGTCGTCGTGCGTTATCTGCCGCCGACCCCGCCGCCGTCGCCGACCCCGGCGCCGACGGAAGCACCGACCGTTGCTCCGACGCCGACCCCGACGCCGTCCGCAACGCCCGTACCAGGATAAGTTCATCGTCGGCGACTACATCATCTCGCCGAAGGTGTACAACGAGTTCAACCCGGGCAACGACCTCCAGCAACTCGCAGCAACGGTTTCTCGTTCGGCATCCGTGGTGCTGCCGAGTTCAACCTCTTCAACCTGCCGTGGATGCTCGAGGGCGACTATCGCCAGATCAACTACCCGCACAACTGCGCGGGTGCCGGCGATGCGTCGTGTCTCGTCACGACGATCGGTCAGACGGGACAAACCTTCGTTCCGCAATTCCAGGTTCGTAGCTACGACTTCGACGCGCGCTTCGGCATCAAGGTTCTGAACCCGCGCATCTACATCGGCGTCGGTTACATCTGGAAGTCCAACAACGCGGGATATCCGCACGTCTCGAACGTCGGCTTCGGCCTCGAGAAGCTGCCGGATCTCGATCACCCGTTCTCGGTGTACGGCAGCATCTACTACTACGGAAACGCGAAGGGTAACTTCACGGATCCGGGTACGGGCGTCGGCTACCAGTTGGCGTACAACATCCTCAAGACCCAGTTCGGCCTCACCTACTCGTTCCAGAACAGCCCGCTCTTCATCGATGCCGGCGTCCTGGGCGAGAGCTACAAGAACAAGACGAATGCTCCGGCTGATGGTTCGAATTTCGGACCGTATGTCGGTCTCGGCATCAAGTTCTAGTTCGCGCTAGCACCAAAAGAAAAGGGCTCCGGCGTCAGCCGGGGCCCTTCTTCTTTTTCGTCGCGGTGCAGCTAGTGCGGCGTGGACGAGGGAGACGGTGACGCCGACGGAGAGGCGGAAGCCGGAGCGGCCGTCGCTGCCGGCGATGCGCTCGCTCCCGGCGACGGCGAACCCGAGGGCATTAGCGTCGGAACAGGCGACGGTTCAACGCACGGCGGCGTGATGACGTCGACTTTCGGTTGACCGGCTTTCGGCGCCGGCGTGGGCGTGGCCGACGGGGTGTTTTCCGGAATCGGGGCGCCGCTCGGCAGCGGCGTCGGGCACATCGTCGGATTCGCGAAGTAGTGCTCCGTAAAGCCGATCGCGACGTTCTGCTTCACGATCTTTCCGAAGTACGAATTCGGAAACTGCTTCAGCTCGAGCTGCATGTAACGCCAGGCTTTACCCTGCGCGTCCTGCGTGTAGATTTTTTTGTACACGGCGATCGCGAGATAGTAGCTGCGCGCGAGTTGCGGATCGCCCGGGTATTTGCTCATCCATTGATTCAGCGCTTCGTCCGCAAAATTCACCTTCGAAATGATCCCCGAGTCGGTCGTATAGGCGCCGGCTCGAATCGCTTCATCTCGAAACGTGTTGTTGATCCCAAGGTAGCTCAATTTCATGCGCCCGAAATACTCGTCTCCCGGGGCTGAATGCGTGTACCCTTCGCATTGCACGCGCTGCCATGCACTGGGTTTGGACGCACAAGCGTCCTTAGCTGCGGCGCCCTTCGGCGCCGGCGTGGCAGTAGCGGCATGCGCAGTGACGCCCGCTGCGCCCAAGGCCAGCGCAGCATAAAGCATCGTAAGCGTACGTTTCACGTGCGGTGTTTCTCCCGTTTCGGCATTTTCACGAGCCGCAGCCGCGGCTCTTCAGCGATACTATTCGCGTTTAGAACGTTTGTCCCGTGTTATTTCGTCACGGCAGGGGTGTGATTGTGTCGCGACGGAAGTGCGCAAATATGGCGAAAACCCTGCGGATTTCCGCGCTGCAGCTTGCCGCGCACGACCGCGCAGACTACGCGGCGCGCCGCGATCCGTTGCTCCGGCTCGTCGACGAGGCCGCTCGCGAGAGCGATTTGCTCGTGCTGCCGGAAGCGACGTTTCCCGCATACGTGTTGGGCGACGCCGGCGTCGAGGACGCAGAAATCACCGCCGCCATCGAGCTCCTTCGCGACATCGCGCGCGGCCGGTCGTGCACGATCGTCGCGGGCGCGGCGGTGCGGCGCGACGGCGCGCTCTTCAATAGTGCGATCGTTCTCGACTCGGATGGCTCGGTTGCAGGGAGAGCAGACAAAGCGTTCCTTTGGCACTTCGACCGCAAATGGTTCTCGCCGGCCGAACGGATCGCGCCGGTGCGCACGTCGCTCGGCACGATCGGCGCGCTCGTATGCGCCGACGGCCGGATGCCGGCGATTGCGGCGGCGCTCGTCGATCGCGGCGCGCAGCTGCTCGTGATGCCGACGGCCTGGGTTACGAGCGGCCGCGATCCCGCAAATTTAGAGAACGTGCAAGCCGACTTGCTTGCGCGCGTGCGCGCATTCGAAAACGGCGTTCCGTTCGTCGCCGCCAATAAATGCGGCGTTGAACTCGGTATGGTCGCGTACTGCGGAAAATCGCAGATCGTCGACGCGAACGGCACCGTCGTCGCGCTCGCGGGCGAAGGCGCAGAACAAGCGATTTCGGCGAGCATTGATTTACGCGAACCAGCGCCGTTTCGCAACTCGATTCGTTCCGCGCCGGAACGGCCGGCCCGCGCGCATGCGCGTCCGGTGCGCATTGCGATTTCCATTGACGCGCTTCAGGCGGATATCGAAGACCGTTTGAATGTGCTCGACGCCGAGCTTGCGATCGGACCGCAGGCGTCCCCCGGGGACGCGCGCTTGAACGATATTGCTCCGGTCGTTGCGTTCGACGCGCTCGCCGCATTCGATCCCGGTGCGCTCTTGACGGCGCGCGCCGCCGGGGCCCGCGTAGCGATTCTACGTACGCAGAAAACGCACGCATGGCTTGCGCCGGTAGCGCGGGCGCGCGCGCTGGAATTACGCATGTACGTTCTCGTTTTCGATGGAGCAGCGCGGCGCGCATACGCCATAGATCCCGACGGAACAATCGTCGCCGGAACGTTCGGCAATTACAACCTGGCGAGCTTCACGCTGGACGCGCGAAAGACGCTCGAAACATTAGTCGCGCCGGGAACCGACATCGCCGCCGGCATCGAGCGCATAGGGACGCTCGTCGCAGAGGTTCCCGCCTCTTGAATACCGCGCACGAGGCGTTCGAGGAGGCGAGGAAACTAAACCGGTTACTGCGCTTGAGTCCCGACCGGCTCGTACCGCTTGCGGCAGCGATCATCGCGGTCTTCGCGGCGCTCGGCACGCTTTTTTCTCACCACCGCTCGATCTCGGCGCTCTCGATCAAGAACGAAGCGATCTTGCTCCAGTCGAAGGCGTCCGATCAATACAATTACTACGAAGCCAAACGCATCAAATACACGATTTATTCCGCTCTCGCTACATCGAACGCCATTGGAGAAAAAGCCGTTGCCGAAAAGATGCAGGCTACGGCGAATCACGAACAGACCACGTCGCTCGATATTCTCGCGAGGGCGCAATCCCTCGAACGTGACGCCGCCCAGGAGCAGAACCGATCCGAAACCATCCTCAAGTCTTTCGAAACGCTCGAGATCGCCACGACGCTTTTCGATGTGGCGATCGTTCTGGTATCCATTTCGACGCTGGCGGAAACTCGCGTGCTATTGTATCTCGGCTGCGGAATCTCGGCCGTCGGCATCGTCTTCATGGCGGTAGGGCTCCTGCAAGCACATTGACTCTTCGCGTTCTTCGAACCGTCGCGTGTACCGCCGCGCTAACGTGCGCGGTGCTCGGCGCATCGCCGCACCATAACCCGCCGCTCCTCGCGAGCGCGCGAATCGTTGCGAGCGAATTGCCGTACTTGCCGGGAAGCACGATCCCGCTGCAGATCGAAGGCGTGCAGGCGCCGTTTTCTTTCGACGTTTTGGGTGATGCAAAGATCGACGGCGGATCGCTGCGCATCGCGCAGCATCCCGCGACCGCAAGCGCGACGGTCATCGCTTCGGCGAGCGAAGCGCTTGGCGTGCATCGCTTCGCCATCGCGCCACCACCGCAGCGAACGGAACCGTTCATCGCCGTCGCGGCTTACGACACCGGCGTGATTCTACACGATGCACAAACGCCGTTTCGCCAAAAATCCGTGCTCGGCATCGGCGGCGCGCCGGCCGACGTTGCAATCGACAGCGACGGAAGGCTAGCCGCAGGCGACACGGCCGGCGATTCGATGACGATCGCCACGATGCAGCCGTGGAACGTGGCGACGGTCGCAGGCGTGCCGGTTACCGACGAGCTCGCCTTCGACCGGCGCTCTCACGAGCTTTTCGCAACCAATCGCGACGTCGACGGCAGCGGCGCATTGACGCGCATCTCACCGGACGGCACCGTATCGCGCAAATTACTTGGCCAGACCAGCGAAGGTTTGGCTATCGATGAAGCGCGCGGACGGGTGTACGTCGCGAACACCAACGACGGAACCGTTTCCGTCGTTGACGAGCGCACGATGACGGAACTGCAGCGCTTTCATGCGGTCGACCGCGTTTTTTCGCTCGCGCTTTCCGCGGACGGCACCCGCCTCTACGCCGTTTCGAATCAAAGCATTTCGTCGCCGTTTGCGGCGGCAGGCGGCGTCGTTACGCTTGACGTCGCCGCAAAACGGCCGCGCGTGGTGACGAGGAGCCCGCATCTTGCTTTTCCAATCGGCGTCGCGCTCGATGAAGCGCATCGCCGTCTCTTCGTCACCGACGAGCACGATAACACGATCGACGTCTTGGACACGGCAACGCTAAAACCGGTTCATGCGGCGCTTCGCACGTGCCGGACGCCGTGGAAGCCCGCAGTGGACGCGCAAACGTCGACGTTGTACGTGCCGTGCGCGCAAGCCGATCGCATCGACGCATTCGACACGCGCACGCTGCGGCGGATCTCCGGAGCGCCTTTTGCGACGGGCGGGTATCCGCTTGCCGTCGCGGTATGGCACCCGGCATCGTCCGTCGTACGTTAATCTCTCGATGAAGCTCGCTTTGTTCTGCTCGCTGCTGCTTTGCTTATGCGGCGAACCCGGTCTTGCCGCGGGATTGCCGTCGCGGCTCGATCCGTCGCCGCCGTTTCCTCGCATTGCGTTGCAAGCGCCGACGATTGAAACGGTTGCTCCCGGCGTGGTGCAAGGCGAGTACGACCTTCTCACGCAGGCCGGTCCGATCGTGGTGCACGCCGTTGCAGTCGCCCCGAATCGCGGTGACGTGCGAGTCGACAGCGTGCTTGCAAACGACGCATTGACGTCGGCCGGTGAAACCGTTTCGTCGATGGCGCGCCGCACGGGTGCAGTTGCCGGAATCAACGCGGATTACTTCGATATCGGCAACACCAACCGGCCGGCGAACGTCGTCGTACGCGGCGGGCGGTTGTTGCAAACGCCGCGCAAACGCTATTCGCTGGCGATCGACAAGAACGGGCTTCCGCACATCGTCGAGAGCCGCTTCGAAGGGCAAGTTCAAATCGCCGAACGCGAGCTCGGCCTCGATGGCGTGAACCAGATGCCGCCGCCCAACGGCGGCATCTCCCTGATTACACCGGAATTCGGATCGGTGCCGCCGTCCGACGACGTGACGCTCGTGGCCGTCGCGCCGGTCGACGGAACGCCGCCCTTTGCGACGTACCGCGTGAGCGCCGTCTCCGACAATCTCGTTCGCCAGCCGCCGGGATACTATCTAGCGATTGGAATCAACGCCTACGGCAACGCGGGCGTGCCCAATCCGGGCGACGCGATTTCCGTTTCCGGCGATCTCGCACCGTTCGAAGCCGGCCGCATCAGGGCAGCCGTCGGCGGCGGTCCGATGATTCTCCAAAACGGCGAGTGGTACGAAGATGCCGACGGTCCGACCGGCGGCGAGTATTCCATGCGCATTCCATCCAGCGGCGCGGCGATCGGCGCGGACGGTACGCTTTTCCTTGTGGAAGTCGACGGCCGGCAACCGGCATACAGCGTGGGCGTTACGCGCCCGGAGTTTGCGGCGCTGATGCGCGCGCTCGGCGGTCAACAGGGGCTGGCATTCGACGGCGGCGGATCGTCCGAGATCGTGGCGCGCGACCTGGGCGCAGAGGCGCCGTCGCTGCAAAACGTGCCCTCCGACGGTCGCGAGCGGCCCGTCGCCGACGGCATCTTTGTGTACTCCGATGCCTCGGACGGCCCGCCGGAAGCCGTTGTGGCCCGGCCCGGTAACGTCCGCGCGCTCGCGGGGACCTCCGTCCCGCTCGAGATTTCTGCGATCGACGCGAACGACCACGCCGTTGCCATGCCCGGGGCAATCGCCGCCTCCGTGGAGCCGGTCGCGCTCGGAGAGTTCAAGGACGGCACGTTCACTGCGCGCCGGCCGGGAACCGGTGCGCTTCTTCTCCGCAGCGGTTCAGTGCGGGGACGGGTTCCGCTGGCAGTTTACGACACGCCGGCCCGAGTCGCCATCGTGCCGGAGCATCCGAACGTGGCCGTGGGAGGCCGAGTGAAGCTCTCCGCGCGAGCGTTCGACCGCGACGGCTTCCCCATCGCTTTGCCACCCTCGCTGCGTTGGTCGGCGGCCGGCGGCAGCATCTCGGAAGCCGGCGAGTTCGCGGCCACGGCGCGCAACGCGCAAGTTGCGGTCGCGATCGGTGGAACGTCGGCCAAAACCGTCGTGACGGTCGGCAGCCACGACCTGCCCTTGCCCTTTGCTGAGAGCGCGCGCTTCATGACCGTTCCGGCCGGCGGCACCGGCGCGGTGACGAAGAGTGAAGGCGCCGTGACGCTGCAGTTCCAGCTGGGCCCGGGTGAACGCGCCGCCTATGCCGCTTCGGAGCTCCCGCTGCCGCAAGGTACGCTGGCCGTTGCCTTCGATATCCTAGACGACGGGTCGGGCGCGCGCGTGCGAATCGCGGTGCGCAACGCAATCAACGAGCAAATTCTCGCGACGGCGCTTACCCTGGACCATCCCGGCTGGCGCCATGCGGTAGCAAAATTGCCGCTGAATCTTGCGGAGCCGGCGCGCTTATCGGCGATCTACGTCATCGGCGCAAACGGCGCAACACCGGCCGGCGGGTCGATCGCAATCAAAAACGTGCGCGCGGTCGTAGCGGGATCGCCTTAGCGCTTGGGAGTACCAAGCGCGGCATGGAGTTCGACTCGCTTGCCGCGCGTGCGCTTGATACGGCGAGTGCGCGGGGCGCAGCGTATGCCGACGTTCGCTACGAGAACGTCCGAACCGAACGTATCGAAGTTCGCAACGGCGTCGTTACCACGCTTTCGGATACGGTCAGCGACGGATACGGCATTCGCGCGCTGGTCGACGGAGCGTGGGGGTTTGCCGCAAGCAGCGACATCTCGCCCAGCGGCGTCGATCGCGCGGCGGCGAACGCCGTAACGATCGCTCGCGCCAGTGCCGCTATTGCGCGGCACCGTGTCGGCGAACCGCCCGAACACGCCTATAAAGACTCGTTTGCCACGCCCGTGCTTCGCGATCCGGCCGCGGTCCCGATCGGAGATCGCGTAGCGCTGCTGCTGGATGCGGAGAAACGCGCGCACGCAGCGCCGTCAATTGCGGTGGCGCGTGCTTGGATCGACTTGTGGCGCACGAAGAAAATCTTCTACAGCACGATCGGCTCGCGCATCGAACAAGAAATCGTGCAGACCGGCAGCGGCGTTCAAGCAATGGCGGTCGGTGACGGCGACGTTCAAACGCGCACGTATCCCGGCGACGTCGGTTTGTATAAGTCCGGCGGCTGGGAGATCGTCGAAGAAGCGCAACTGCTCGATGGCGCATCGCGCATCGGCGAAGAAGCCGCAGCGCTGTTGCGGGCGCCCCAATGTCCGAGCGGAACTTTCGACATCGTGCTCGGCGGCTCGCAAGTTTCGTTGCAAATTCACGAGTCGTGCGGCCACCCCGCGGAACTCGATCGCGTGATGGGATGGGAAGCGAACTTCTCCGGAACGAGTTTCCTCGAAATCGCCCAGCTGGACGAGTTGAAGTACGGGTCCGATATCGTGACGATCGTCATCGATAACACGCTGCCGTACGGGATGGCCACGTGCGGCTACGACGACGAAGGCACGAAGTCGACGGTAAGCGACATCGTGCGCGACGGTATACTCGTCGGGTACGAGATGAGCAACGACACCGCACGAACCATCGGCCGGAAGAGCAACGCTTGCGTCCGCGCGCAGAACTGGGAGTACGTTCCGATGATCCGCATGTGCAACCTGAACCTGCTGCCCGGCAACGTGCCGTTCGAGGGACTCTTCGACGGCGTCAAAGACGGCGTGTACATGGAAAGCAATCGCTCTTGGTCGATCGACGACCGGCGTTTGAACTTTCAATTCGGCTGCGAGATCGGCTGGGAGATCAAGAACGGCAAGCGCGGCCGCATGCTAAAGAATCCCACGTACGCCGGCATGACGCCGCGGTTCTGGAATGCGTGCGACGCGATCGCCGACGAACGGTCATGGGTGCCATGGGGAACGCCGAATTGCGGAAAAGGCGAACCGATGCAAACCGGACGCACCACGCAGGCCGCTTCACCGGCGCGCTTCCGCAACGTAACCGTCGGGGTAGGCTACGGTGACTAACGCCGAACGCGAAGCGCTCGCGCGCGACACGTTAGCGCGCTCGAAAGCCGATCAGACCGAAGTCCGCATCAGCACGAGCGACAGCGCGCTTACGCGCTTCGTCAAAGGTGTTTCGAATCAAAACGTCGCCGAGACGAATCGAACGCTTTCGGTTCGCGCAATCGTCGGCAATCGCACCGGCGTGGCGTCCACGAATCGCTTCGACGACGGTTCGCTCGACGCGGTCGTGCAGCGCGCCATCGACATGGCGGCCTTCGCTCCGGCCGATCCGTTGCAACCGAAACTTCCCGACGGCGAGCGCATTCCGAAGGCGCCCGACGGCGCTTACGTCGAGGCGACGGCGCACGCCGACGCCTTCGCGCGCGCAAACACCGCCGGCGCGATTCTCTCTGAGGTCGAGAGGCTCGGGTATTGGTGTTCGGGATACGTCTCGACCGAAACGCGCGGCGTCACGATTGCGAACACGTCCGGCGCGCTTGCGTCCTTCGACGGCACGGATTCGGGCGCGAACGTGAAAGTGACTGCCGAGGATTCGAGCGGATTTGCGGAGCGGTACATCAACGACAGCTCCGAACTCGACGGGACGCGCATCGGCGCGCGTGCCGCGGAGAAGGCGCGCGCGAGCGCAAAACCGCGCAGCGTCGAGCCGGGCGAATGGACGGTAATCCTCGAGCCGGCGGCTTTCGGCGAACTGCTTACGTACGTTATGGGGCACTTCTCGGCGCAGAACTACGACGAAGGCTCGTCGTTCTTCAGCGGCAAGCTCGGCGAAAAATTCTTTTCGGAAAACGTCACGATCGTCGACGACTACTCCAACGAATTGGCGCCCGGCATGCCGTTCGATTACGAAGCTCAACCGAAGGAGCGCGTGTTGCTTGTCGATCGCGGCGTCGTACGCAACATCGTGACGGATAGCTATTACGCGAAAAAACTCGGCCGCGAGAATACCGGCCATGCGTTGCCGGCGCCGAATGCGTACGGTCCTCACGCGCTCAACGTGGTCGTGGAACCGGGAACCGCGAGTTCGGACGAGCTGATCGCACAGACGTCGCGCGGCTTGCTGGTGACGCGCTTCTGGTACATTCGTACCGTCGACCAGAAACGCGCGATCGTTACCGGCATGACGCGAGATGGGACGTTCCTCATCGAAAACGGCCGCATCACGGGCGGCGTGAAAAACTTACGCTTCAATCAGAGCATCGTCGATGCTCTTGCCCGCGCCAAGTTTTCGAAAGAGCGCCGGCGCACCGGCGGCTACTCGTATTCGATCGTCGTGCCCACGGCGAAGATCGAAGGTTTCCGCTTTACGAGTACGACGGAATTTTAGACGCGCGCGTCGCTACGATTGCACCCGCCGCAATCAACAGCAGCCCGAGGCCCACGACAATCGCGTTCGGAATCGCTACGACCTCGATCGCGGGATAGTCCATCACGGCCGGCTGCAAACGCAAGCCGGCTACAGCAACGGTTTGTCCATCGTGCGCGAAAGCGATGCCGTGCGGCAGCGGCTTCTCCGTTTCGTCTTCGACGTCGAAAAGCACCGCCGAACCGGGAGTTCCCGCGACCCCGCGCAGCTGCGCCGCTTGCTGCGGACTGAACAGCACCGCTTTCACGAGCCGGTGCGCCGCCGGCACTGCAAACGAATCGTACGGCAAGTTCATGCCGGCGATCGTTTGCTGCGACTGCATCAACAGCACGGGCGAAAGAAACGCCGTGCCGGAGGGTTGGGTGATCGTTACATGCGCGCCCCGAGCATCGAATGCCTGAATCTCCACGACCTTGCGCGTAACGGGCCGCAGCAGAAAACCGGCGGTGAAACGTACTGGGAACGCCGTGCTTTGCGCATTTTCGACGAGCGGAAAGTCGAGCGGATGAGAGAGTTCGTCCACGCGAACGGAGGCGCCGGGCGCGCCGACGACCGTGCGGGTGTCCGGAGCGAGCAGCCCGTTCGCCATGCCGGCAATGCCGACCACGGTAACGCCGAGCGCAGCCAACAGCACGCCGGTTCGCCGAAGCGACGACGCCTTGGCAAGAACGCCGCGTAATTGCATTATCGCAATGACGACAAGCGCGAGCAGCGCAACGTTGAACCAGCCGTAGTGGTAGAAATCGCGTCCGGGAAAGGCCAACTGAATGAGCACCGCGATGACGATCGCGGCGGAAAGCTGCACGAAGACGTTCACGAGGCGCGAACGAGCGGTTCGAGAGCGGCGCGCAGCTGGTCGATCGTCAGCGGTCCGTCGAACCCGCGAACGACGCGCCCATCGCGTGCGATGATGACGGTCGTCGGCAAACCAAGCGCCGCGTAGACGCGTCCGTACCGTTGCTGATCGTCGATCCAAATCGGGGAACGAGATGCGGAGCGACTGCGCGAAGGACCGCGCCCGTTCCGCCGACTCGCCTTGATTCACACCGACGACGACGACGCCGCGGCTCCCATACGATTGCTCCAGCCGCTGTAAGTCGGGCATTTCCGCGCGGCACGGCGGGCACCACGAAGCCCAGAGGTTCATTACGACGATCTTGCCGCGGTACCGGTCGAGCGAGACGGCCGCGCCGCGATCGTCTTTGAGCGCGAAAACCGGCGCACTCTGGCCGGCCAAGCCGGCCGGTCCGCCGCCGCCCGATCCCGAGCGAAACAGCGGAGCCAAGGCGATCGCCACCACGGCGAGCGCGCCCAGGGCCACGAGCCAGGCGATACGTCGATTCATTCCGGGACGATCATACGCGGCAACTACCAATCGCCCATGCGATCTTCATCGACCTCGCCCTCGAAGGCGATCGTTCCGGCCGGCAACACCGCCGCGTAGAGCGGAATGCCCTGATAGCGCACCTCGCGCAGCCGGGCCGCGTCGCCGGCATGTTCGAAAAGCCGGCAAAACTGCTCCAAGACGTCGGGGCTGCACCGGGCTACGGTGCGGCGGGACGTTATAGGTTTGAACGAACCGTTCGAAAGCGCGCTCGAAAGCCTCGGCCGCAAACCTCGACCCAAGGCGCACTTCACGCCGCACGTGTTCCAGGTACAGCTCCTCCGGCAAACGAATCCGCGACCGCGTGCCCGCCCACATTCTCGACGGCAAAGCACTTGCCGCGGATCTGCGAACGGAACTTCTCGCTAGAACGAGTGCGCTACGCGAGCGCGGGATTCATCCCAAACTCGTCATCGTTTTCGTCGGCGAGAACGAATCGAGCATCGCCTACGTCCGCAACCTCGTCAAAACCGGCGAGCGCGTCGGCGTAGAGGTTCGCGTCGATCGCCTTCCCGAGACCGCCCCCGCAATCGAAGTCCGAGAGGCGCTCGAGATGCTGCGAGACGATCCGCGGGTTCACGGCGTGATGCTCCAGCAGCCGCTTCCGGCGCACCTTTCGATTCGCGAGATCGCGGATGCAATTCCGGTGTTCAAAGACGTCGACGGCACGCATCCCATCAACCAAGGCAATCTCGCCTTCGGCAGCGGGACGGAGTTCGTTCCCGCGACGCCGGCAGCGGTGATGTTGCTGCTGGAGCGCAGTCCGCATTGGCCGCTGCGTGGACGCAATGCGGTGATGATCGGACGGTCTATCGTCGTCGGCGCGCCCGTTGCGATGCTAATGCTGGCGCAAGATGCGACGGTTACGGTTTTGCATAAAGAGTCGAAATCGTTGCAGCCGTATACGCGGATGGCGGAGATCGTCGTCATCGCGACTGGGGTTCCGGGGCTCATTGGCGGCGCGGACATTGCGCCCGGCGCTACGGTGATCGATGTCGGCACGACCGTTGTCGATGGGGTGTTGAAAGGCGACGTCGATTACGATTCGGCGGTTGAGGTTGCGGGGGCGATTACGCCGGTTCCTGGAGGCGTTGGGCCGGTGACGAATGTGGCCCTGCTGCGCAATGTGGTGAAGTCGGCGGAGCGGCTGTCGGGATTTCTGGCATAACGTAACGGCGTCGTGTTGGTGGGTGTGCAGTTTTCGGGAAATGAAGGCGCCGGCGCGGCATATGCCTCCGGAGGAACCGCTCGTCACGCGCATCCTGCGCGTTCTCTGCTGCACGCCTTTTTCGCAACTTTCAAAGGAATATGCCTCCTGGCAATTGCGAAAAAGTTCGAGCTTCCTCCAGAGGCATATACCGCGCCGTCACCCTCACTCCCGAAACAACTGCGCATTAATGGGAGCGGGCAGAGATTAGATTCGCGCACCACAAGAAAAGAAAGCATTGCTAAGATATTCGCAGCTTCACTGCGGTTCAGCACGTTTTTCCTTGTCACGAGCGTAAACCCGACTCGTCATCCTGAGCTTGTCGAAGGACGGGCGCATATCAGCAATGTTGCATTATGCGTCCTAAGAGTTCGCCAACACCGCATGAGCTACACGATCTCAGCTCCCGCATCGCAGCCCGTCGAAGGACCGCGCATATCAGGCTATGCCGCCACGCGACGCCACTGGCTGACGCCGAGCGGTGCGAGGCGTATAGGGTGTGGAGGGAGTAGGGTGTTTCGATGGGGAGGCTCGGGCTTTTTCGCAATTGGCAGGAGGCCATATTCATTTTGAAGTTGCGAAAAAGCCCGCTGCAGCCACAGGACGAGCGCAGGATGCGCTCGGTGTGGCGGCTCCCCATACGCAAACACCCTGCTCCCTCCACACCCAACACCCGTAGAGCAAACTCCACTCAATTCGAAGAGAAAAACTTCCCAAAGTAGCGCTGCTGCTCGAGCCGGTACGTATTGTCCTCACCATCGTCTTGCCGGTTCTCAAGCTCTTCTCTGCGCCGCTCCAGCAAGCGGCGCAATTGCGGTAAGAGCTTTTCCAGAAAATCGTACTCGGCTCTTAAGCGCAGCTTCGTGTCGTTGAGTTCGAGCAGCCGCTGCTTCACCGGTTCGGCGACTTGCAACGTGTCGCCGATCAGATACGACGTGCCTTGCGCGTCGCCGGGAAGCTCAACGCTGGTTTCTTGTCCCGAGAACTCCACGAGCATTTCGAGATACTCATCGAACAGAGTGCGCAGATCCGCGACGAGGCTATCGATCTCCGGATCGTCGATGAAATCTTCTTCGATGAGCTCGGCTTCGACCGTGAGGTACGGTTCGCGGCTCACGATCTCTTGAATGCGGAAGCGTTCGCGCCCGATGGTCGAGATGAAGTAGCGGCCGAAAGGCAACGGCTGCACGTCGACGATTTCCGCGATCGAGCCGATGTCGTGAGGCATTACGTTGGGATCGCCCGCTTCGGCGCCGTCGGCGATGAGCGCAACGCCGAAGCCCTCGCCGCTCTCCAAGCATTCGTTGATCATCTGCTTGTAGCGCGGTTCGAAAACGTGGAGATTCAAGACCGCGCCCGGGAAAAGTACGGCATTCAATGGGAAGAGGCGCAGACGGCGGCTCATAGGGACGGCTTGGCTTCGAGGAGGTCGCCGGGGGTTCCCCGCTAAGGAAGAGTCCTAGCATGTCGGACCTTTTGCGCTACCTTGAATCGACGCATCCCGCGCCCGATCCGCTCTTGCTCGAGCTCGAGCAGCACGGACGGGCCGATGGCATTCCGATAATCTCCCGCGAGACGGGGCGATTTCTCTCGGTGCTCGTGCACATGATGCAGGCCAACCGTATTGTTGAAATCGGCACGGCGTACGGTTATTCGACGCTGTGGATGGCCCGCGCGCAATCGCCGATCGGCAAGATTTGGACGATCGATCCCGATCAGGAGCGCACGGAAGTTGCGATTTCTTACTTCGGCCGCGCCGGCGAAGAAGAGTCCATTACGGTTTTCAATCAGGACGCGATCGAACTGCTGCCGAATTTTCCGCAACGCAATCTCGACATCGTCTTCATCGACGCCGATCGCAAGCACTATCGGCAGTATCTCGACTTAGCGGTTCCGATGTTGAAACGCTCAGGGATCGTCGTCGTCGACGATTGCTTGCTGAACGGGCGCATAACCGATGCGCATTCGGGCGATGAAGACGTTGAAATCATGCGCGATTTCAACCAGTATTTCCTAACCTATCCGGACCTCGACGCCACCATTCTTCCGCTCGGCGACGGCACGGGGATCGGCGTTCGAATCCAGTGAGCGGGCCTGCCGCGGATTCGGCCGCATTCAAGAGCGTGATGCGTCATTACCCAACCGGTGTGACGGTCGTGACCAGCGTCAAAGAAGGCGAACCGCGCGGAATGACGATCAATGCGTTTTCCAGCGTTTCTGCCGACCCGCCGACGCTGCTCGTGTGCGTAAACCGGGAAGCGCGCAGCTACCTGTACATCGCGACGTCGAAAATCTTTTGCGTGAACGTGCTTGCCGGCGAACAGCGCGAGTTGGCCGAGCGGTTTTCGGGAAAACGGCACGAGCGGCAATTCGACGATATCGCGCACGAGCGCGGCGTGACCGGCGCTCCGGTGATCGACGGGGCAATCGCCTACTTCGATTGCGAAGTGACCGAGGAGCATCACGCGGGGTCGCACTCGATCTTCATTGGGCGTGTCGTCGACTGCGCCGCGCGCAGCGGTTCGCCGCTTGGGTACTTCAATGGCAGCTTTCACGATTTCGGCATTCGCGTCGAATGATTTTTGAAACGTTTCCCGTCGGGCAGCTGGGATGCAACTGCACGATCCTCGGCGACGAAGGCAGCGGCGAGGCCATCGTCGTCGACGGCGGCGACGGCGTAGAGCACGTGATGCAACGGCTTCGCGCCTACAAACTGCGCGCGAAATATCTGATGCATACGCATGCGCACATCGATCACATCGCCGATTTGGGACGCTTGCGCGAAGAAGCCGGCGGCGAGGGATTGCTGCATCCGGACGATCTGCCGCTTTATCAAGCGCTGGCACTTCAAGCGCAATGGATCGGCCTGACCGAAGTGCCCGCCATCGTTGAGCTTGACGGCGACCTTGCAGACGGCGATCGTTTTAGCATCGGTGAGCTCTACGTCGACGTGCTGCATACGCCCGGACACACGCCCGGAAGCGTTTGTTTTGCGGTCTCCGAGCGCGATGCGCAGCCCGTGCTTTTGACGGGCGATACGCTCTTTGCCGGATCCATCGGACGCTGGGATCTCGGTGGAACGTCGATGGAAGACATCGTGTCGTCGATTCACCGCAAGCTCATGGACTACGCCGACGCGACGCGCGTGATTCCGGGACACGGGCCGCCGACGACGATCGGAATCGAACGAAACTCGAACCCGTACCTGACATTGCCGCAATAAAACGAGAAGAGCCTCCGCTCGTAAGCGGAGGCTCTTCTTATGCATTCCGAGGTTCTAGATCGCTTGCGCGACTAGAGCTTGATGCGCGCCTCGAAGTACATGTTGAACGGTTGCTTCGTGGTCGTGTTCAAACCGCTGATGTCGAACGGCCCGAGCGCACCCTGGTAGGGGTAGCGTTCGAATGCCGCTGCGGCAGTCGGAGAGCCGGGATTGAACGTGTTGCCGGCGGGCGGAATCAGACCGTTCGCAACTACGCCGTAGCTGCAGACGTTCGGATCCGTAACCGTCCACGGAGCTTTCGTTCCGCCCCAGCAACGGTTGGCCAAATTTGCGAACGATGCGGTGAGCGAAACGCGCGGTGAAGCCTCGTAGCTGACCTGCATGTTGAGCATGATTTGGTTCGGCTGCACGAAGGCTCCAAGATTGTCGAAGTTCTTCGTGTACTGGTTCGGGATGACAAGCCCGGCGCCGCACGTCGTAGCATCGTACGTGTTCGAGCCGGGGTTGCCGTAGAAGTAGTTCGAGTTCGTGCCCGCACCAAGGATGCCCGTGCACGTGTCGGGATTGATACCCGGCGTCGTTTCGGGAGCACCATAGCGCGTGCCGCCTTGGAACTGCAGCGACGGCGTGATTGCCCATTTGTCGCGCTTATAGTTCAGCACGAACGTTGAGGTATACGGAGCACCGAAGGCCGATGCCGAGGAGCCGATTCCCGCCGGGAAGATGTCGTAGGTCGGGAACTGCTGGTTCGGATCGATCAACGCATGGCCTGCCGCGTCATTCCAGTACGGGTTGCCGAGGCTGCCCGGTCCGCAAGCGGGATCCGGCGCGCCGGCCGTCGTGTAGCACGGCGCAGCGGCAACGCCCGTTGCGGTGGCGCCGCACAGGGATTGACCGTACTGCGACTTGCCTGCGAGCGCACCACCCGGTGCACATGCCGACGTGTACGCGTTGTAGTTGGCGATCGCGGCGTTGAGCGGCGTGATGATCGTCGTGCCGTTCGAAAGCGAACCGTACTTGATGGTCGAGTACGTGTACGCAAACGACAGCAGCGCCGAAAGGCCGTTACGCGAGAAGTCGCCCTTCTGGAATTGGAACTCGAATCCGCGGCTGCTTTGCGAACCGACGTTCAAACCGGAGATAAATCCGGTCGCTTGATTCAGATAGAAGTTCTGAATCTGGTTCTGCGTGTGACGCAAGAACGGCGTGAGCTTGAACGACATGTCCGTGTCGTGGATGTGTTTCTCCAGCGACAAGTCGACGTTCGTCGAGGTCGGCGGATTCACCGACGAGCTCGGCGACGTGCGGCCGTACTGGAGAAAGTTCGGTCCGAGGAGTCCGTACGGCTCGTTGTTTTGGAGCATGCCGTACTGTTCGAACGCCGAGTTCGGAGGCTGAGCGTACTTGCCGATCGAGCCACGGAGCACCGTGTCGGGGTTCAGCGTGTACGTGGCAGCCAGACGCGGCTGGAATACCATGAACTGTTCGACCGGGGTGCCGACGTCGTTAGTCAGGTTGGCTTGCGTGTAACCGGCGGGGCAAGTCCGACGGATGCACACCGAAGCGCAGTCACGTCGACCGGCGCGCCGGTCGCCGTGTTCACGCACGTCGACTTGTTGTACGCGTTGTACCAGAATTGGCGAGCCGGTCCGGCTCCAGGTTGGCACCCGTGAACTTGTAGTTGTCCCAACGGACGCCGAAGTTCAAGAGCAGTTTATCGTTTGGACGGAATTGATCGGTCAACGAGTACGCCATGAATTCCGGCTTCACGATGTTGTACGTCGCCCGCAGACCGTTTTCAGCCGAGAGGAACGCGCATTGCGTGTGTCCTGCGACGTTGGGATCGTTGCATCGTCGCGGTGCGGAAGCGCCGGGACGGCGCCGCCGCCGAGTGCCGCAAGCGACACTTGATCGGCCGGTTTGCCGTGTCCGGGCGCACATGAAACCGGATCTCCGCCGGCCGAGCTATGCGAGCAGTAGCCGCTATACGGATCGGCCGCATTGACGGCGATCAACTGCACGTAGCTTGACAACAGAGCGTTGAACATCTGCGTGTTGTTGTCGCGCGTCGACGTTGACGTGGTGTACGAACCCTGGAGTGAGATCAAGTTTTGCTGGTTGATCTGATCCGAGAAGTTCGCCGAAACGCCGCGCGTGTGTCCGGTGAGTTCATAATCCGGCGCGGTAAGACCGTATCCGGTGCCGGGATTGGTAACGTTGTCGTACGTCGACACCGGCCCGTTCATGAGCCAGTCGCTGTAGTACGTGTAGCCGTACACACGCAGGTACGCCGAGGAGCCGAAGTTCTTTTGGTACTGCAGCTTCACGATCTGCTGATCGTTCCACGAAGTATCGCGCTGGTTCAGCGGGAGAAACGCGCACGGCCCGCCGCCGGGGCAAGACGTGGACGTTCCGGGAACGTTCGCAAGACGGTTTTGCGGACCGTTCGGATAGAGGTAGGCGCTCAAACACGACGACGTACCGGCAGCTGCCGCATTCGTCGTGTAAAGCTGACCGCTTCCGCAGTTCCAGTTGTACCCGTCGAGCCAATACGCTTGGCCGAAGCCGGTGCTGAAATCAGTACCGGTTGCGTCGAACTGGCTTTGGAAGAAGCCGTTGTTGATCGACTCCCCGTCGTAGAGGAGCTGGATGTCGTCGCGTCCGCCATCCTTGTGATGGGGGATGCCGAAGTGCAGGTTGACGACCGTGTCGCGAACCGAGATGGAGGCCGGCAAGCCGTACTCCGCACCCGCAAGTTGCCACGTTCCGTCGTTGTTCAGCGCAATCGGAACGCCCAGCCAGTCGCGATACGTGCTGCCGTTGGACGAATCCACGTAACGCGAGTCTTGGTTGTAGCCGCCCAGGCCGACGTAGTACGAGAACAAGCGGTTCGGCGTTGCGCCGCCCGCTTCGGCCATCATGTGATGATAGTACACCGGCGTACCGACGCCGATTTGGCCGTCGCCGTAGCCCGGCGAGGTACCGGTCTTGATGACCTGGTTGATGAAACCGGCCAGACCTTGGCTCTCGGAGTTCGAGGGAGCCGCGCCCGTGTAGACTTGGACTTCCTGTTGTCCGAGCGACGAAGCCGCGCCCGACGGATAGTTGTCGAACGAACGGTTGATCGGAACGCCGTCGAATTCGTAGCCGACTTGGTCGAAGTCGCCGCCGCGAATGTGAACGGTTTGGTAGTAGCCGCCTTGGTTGCCGGCGACGTAGGCGCCCGGAACCGTAGCGATTGCGGAATAGGCGCTATTCAAACCGCCGCCGCCGCCGACCGCTGCGACGGCCTGCTGCGTTGCAGCATTGATCGCGTAGACGTCGGCCGTCGTACCGGAGCGTACGAGCGAACCCGCGCCCTGCGTACGAACGGTAGCGATGGTCTTGAGTTGCGTCGTCATGCGGATGGTGACGTTTTGCGTCGTATCCGCGAAGACCGCATTGCCCGGTGCGCTGACCGGTTCGTAACCCGCGTGTTCCACCGCAACGGTGTATGCGTCGGGTGCAAGAGATACGAAGGTGAAGCGGCCTGCTGCATCAGTTTTTGTAGTGGCCGTTTGCGACGGGCTATTTGCCGTCACGGTTGCACCGGCGATCGGTGCATTAGACTGCGCATCGACGACTACGCCCGCGAGACCGCCCGTCGTGCCTGCCAGTGCCCATGTTCCCTGGCAAAGCATGGAGACGAGAACGATTGTCGCGAGAGCAGCACGCCGGAACGTGGTCCGGATCATGCTTACCTCCTTAGAAAAGGACACACGCCAGGGTGCCTGCGAGGATAGCGACCCGAGCAGGCGCTCTGACGAACTGTTAAGTTTTGCATAAAGACGGTCGTAACCTAGCAGTTTTGTCCGGGCTAGTACTATTTTTGATAAAAGAAAGACCCCCGCCGGAGCGGAGGCCTTTCGCGTTGGTCGAGCGGCGGAATCTACAGCTTGATCCGCGCCTCGAAGAACATGTTGAACGGCTGTTTCGAAGTCGTGTTCAGGCCGTTGATGTCGAACGGGCCGAAGTAGCCTTGGTACGGGAATCGCTGCCATGGCTCGTTTCCGGCCGGATCTCCCGGATTGAAGGTGTTGCCCGCCGGCGCAATCAGCCCCTGAGGCGTGACGACGCCGTAGCTGCAGATGTTGGGATCGGAAACCGTCCAGGCGGCTTTCGTTCCGCCCCAGCACGCGTTGACGATGTTCGCGAACACGCCCGTAAGCGTGATGCGCGGAGACACGTCGTACGATATCTGCAGGTTGAGCATGAGTTGGTTCGGTTGCACGAAGGCGCCCAGATTGTCGAATGTCTTCGTATACGGGTCGGGTATATTCAGGCCCGCGATGGGCGTAACGCCCGCAAGCCCTCCCGGACACGTCGTTGCATCGTAGACGTTGGTACCCGGGTTTCCGTACGGATAGTTCGAGTTCGTTCCGGCCGGACCGACGCCGCATGGTGTTGCACCGCCGGCCACTTGCGCCGCGCTTACGTCAGGGAAGATGCCGGGTGTGGTCTCGGGCGCACCGTAACGCGTGCCTCCTTGGAACTGGAGCGAAGGCGTAATCGCCCATTTGTCGTGCTTATAGTTCAGGATTAGCGTACTTGTATACGGAGCGCCGAACGCCGACGCCGACGAACCGATTCCGGCCGGGAAGATGTCGTAGGTCTGGAAGGATTGAGTCGGATCGATCAGACCTTGACCCGGCGCACTCCAGTACGGATTTCCGATATCTCCCGCCGCGCAACCGGGATCGGGCGCTCCCGCAGCGTTATAACATGGCGCTGCAGATGCTCCCGAATTCGTTGTTCCGCACAACGGCTGGCCGAATTGCGATTTTCCGGCAAGCGAACCGCCCGGAGCGCAAGCGCTCGTGTAGGCATTGTAGTTCGCGATCGCCGTGTTGATCGGCGAAATGATCGTCGTTCCATTCGTGAGCGTGCCGTACTTGATAGTCGAGTACGTGTACGCAAACGAAAGCAACGCCGAAAGACCGTTTCGGCTAAAATCGCCCTTTTGGAACTGGAATTCAAAACCGCGGCTCAATTGCTGACCCACGTTCAAGCCGGAGATAAACCCTGTGGCTTGATTCAAGAAGAAGTTTTGAATTTGGTTCTGCGTGTGGCGATAGAACGGAGTAAGTTTCACCGACATATCGGTGTTGCGGAAATGGTGCTCCAAAGAAAGATCGACGTTTGTAGACGTTGGTGGATTGATTGAATAGCTCGGCGTCGTACGGCCGAACTGCAAGAAGTTCGGTCCGAGGAGCCGGTACGGTTCGTTCAGGTCCAGCGTGCCGTACTGTTCGAACGCGGAGTTCGGCGGTTGCGCGTACTTGCCGACGGAACCGCGAATCACCGTATCGGGGCTTGCGGTAAACGTGAACGCTAACCGCGGCTGGAAAATCATGAACTGTTCGATGGGCGTTCCAACGTCGTTTCTCAAAGCAAACGGGCTGCCGACCAGAGGAGTAAATCCGGCCGGACAAGTTCCCGGTGCCGTGCCGAGCGCGCCGACGTCGACCGGAGTCTTCGTCGTGTTGTTGAGGCAGTTACTCAAATTGAACGCGTTGTACCAAAATTGGCGCGCAGGCCCGGCGTTGAGGTTGGACCCTACGAATTTGTAGTTATCCCACCGTACGCCGAAGTTGAAGAGCCAGCGTTCGCTCGGGCGTAATTGGTCCGTGAACGAATACGCCGTGAACTCAGGGACTACGGTGTTATACGTTGCGCGCAATCCATTCTCGGTAGCAAGGAACGCGCAGGTGGTCGTTGCAACGTTCGGATCTGCGCACGTTGCCGGAAGCGACGGAAGCGTCCCGCGTCCGATGCTGCGCAATGAAGCCTGGGCAGCAGGACCGCCCGGCGCGCACGACACCGGAGCGCCGCCGGCCGCGCCGAAACAGTAGCCGCTGTAAGGATCTGCGGCGTTTACCGCCATCAACTCCACGTAACTTCCCAAGATGCCGTTGAACATTTGGGTGTTGTTATCGCGCGTCGAGTGCGCGGTCGTATACGACCCTTGCACCGAGAGCAGATTCTGCTGATTGAGCTGATCCGAAAAATTCAGCGATACGCCGCGCGTATGTGACGTGAGCTCGTAGTCGGGAGCAAGCGGACTCAGTCCCGTTCCGACGAGATTGTCATACGTTCCGGTCGGCCCGTCGAGAAGCCAATCGCTATAGTACGTGTAACCGTACAATCGCAGATAGGCGCTGGAGCCGAAGTTTTTCTGATATTGCACTTTCACGATCTGCTGATCGTTCCACGACGTGTCTCGCGCTTGCAACGGAATGAACGAACATGGCGAGCGAGGCGGAGCCTGCGTTTCCGTTGGACACGATGTCGGAACGCCGGGAACGTTTGCGAAACGATTCTGTTCGTGGTTCGGGTAAAGGTAAGCGCTTAAACAAGAACCCACCGTGGTAACCGAAACTGCGTCGTACAGCTGGCCGCTTCCACAATTCCAGTTGTAGCCGTCAAGGAAGGACGCTTGCCCGAAAGCGGTTGACGTGTCCGTGCCGACCGCTTGGAACGGGCTTTGGTAGAAACCGTTATTGATCGATTCCCCGTCGTACAACAACTGGATGTCGTCGCGTCCACCGTCCTTATGATGCGGAATGCCGAAGTGCACGTTGAAGACCGTGTCGCGAACCGAAATGCTCGCGGGCAATGCGAATTCCGGACCGGCTTGCTGCCAGGGAGTATCCGCTGATGCTTGCGCTATCGGAACTCCGAGCCAGGAGTTGTACACTTGCGCGTTCGTCGAATCTACGTACGTGTTGCCTTGGTTCAAACCGCCAAGCCCGACGTAGTAGGAGAACAACCGGTTCGGCGACGCGCCTCCGGCTTCTGCGAGTGCATGGTGGTAGTAATACGGCGTGCCAATCCCGAGCTGTCCGTCGGCAAAGCCGGGCGAGGTGCCGGTTTTGATTACCTGATTGATGAATCCGGCGAGACCTTGACTCTCGGAGTTCGAAGGCGCAGCGCCCGTATAAACCTGCACCTCTTGTTGACCGAGCGACGAAGCCGCACCGGAAGGATAGTTGTCGAAAGACCGGTTGATCGGAACGCCGTCGAATTCGTAGCCGACTTGATCGAAGTCGCCGCCGCGAATGTGAACGGTTTGGAAATACCCGCTTTGGTTACCCGCGACATACGCGCCGGGAACCGTTGCAATAGCGGAATACGCACTGTTGAGACCGCCGCCGCCACCCACGCCCGAGACTTTTTCTTGGGTCGCGGAATTGATAGCATAGACGTCGGCCGTCGTCCCGGATCGAACTAACGAGCCCGCGCCTTGCGTGCGTACAGTGGCGATGGTTTTAAGTTGCGTCGCCATTCGAACGCCAACACGTTGCACGGTATCGGCGAAAACGGGATTACCGGGTACGCTTATAGGTTCGTATCCGGCGTGTTCGACTGCGACCGTATACGTGTCGGGCGCAAGCGAGAGAAAAGCAAAGTGTCCGGCTGAATCCGTCGTACTGGTTGCAGTTTGCGATGGACTGCTAACCGTTACTTTGGCGCCGGATATCGGCGCGTTGGACTGCGCATCGGTGACTGTACCGGAGAGTCCGCCCGTGGTGCCTGCCAGTGCCCAAGTTCCCTGGCAAAGCATCGATACGAGGAGGACCACCGCAAGTGCGGCGCGCCGGAACGTTGTCCGGATCATAGGAGCCTCCAATCGATTTTCAAAAGCCGGAACTGCCGAGAGTTGCAACGCAAGCAGGGTAGCAAGAGTCCGGCTGTTTTCGCTAAGCAATAGTGAGCTTAACTACACCTCAATGATACTATGACTAGGCTGTTTTTTGGTATCGCGCTCGACGAACTCACCTGTCGGAGTTGTGCCGCAGTACAGCAGCGGCTGCAAGCCGCGGCGTTTAGCGCGCGATACGAACGGCCGGAGAAATTTCACGTAACGCTGGCGTTCTTGGGCAACGTTTCCGCAGATGCGTTGCACCGCGTCGAGGCGCTGTGCGATGGTCTTGCAGCGCGCGTTGCGCCGTTCGATCTAACGCTGGACCGGCTTTCCGCATTTCCGAACGAACGCCGTCCGCGTATCGTCTTCATCGGGTCGCGCGATCAAGGAGCGCCGTTTCGCGCTCTAGCCGCAACCGTGCGCGACGCCTGTACCGCGCTCGGCTTTACGTTCAACGACGACGCCATAGCGCACGTGACGCTCGGCCGCGTAAAGGGCGGCAACGCGCGTCCTCTGCCGATGCTCGACGTACCGGCGATGACGCTGACGGTGCGCGAGCTTGCGCTCTTCGAATCGATTCCGGAAAAAGAAACAACGCGGTACGCCGTCCGGCGCTCCGCGTTGTTGACTGGATAAAGACTCGTCTTAGTGCAGGCGAATCAGGACTTTGCCGTCTTCGTCGCGCGGCGGCGCCGGCGCGGCTGCCTGTGCTACGGCCGGGCGATCGGGCGCCGGCATCGCGGCGTAATCGGGAACCTCGCCTTTCGCAACCTTCGCGCGATAATCGTCTAACGCAATCTTCAGCGCATCGAGCACTCGTTCCGGATAATCTTTCTTCTTCTCCGGGTAGCCGTCGAGCGCGGCTTCGATGTCGCCGGTCGTAATCGCGGAAGCTTCGTCGATCGTCTTGCCGCGCGCAAGATCGGTGACCAATGCGCACGTTGCGACTCCGAAGCCGCAGCCGGTGGTGAAATACGAGATGTCCTCGATGATCGCGCCAGGGCCGATCTTGAGAAACATGTTGTACATGTCGCCGCACGAATCGCTGAAGTATTCGCCCATGGCAGTCGGATTCTTCATCGTTTCAAATCCGGGGCGGTCGGATACCAACCGCTGGAACTTCGCAAAATCCACTGCTAACCTAGACTCCCTTTAATTCGAACTTGCAACTTTTTCCGCCGGCAGCGAGCGATTCTACCTGCTCGTGTTCGCCGCCCATGGTTTCGTCGAGCACGTGATGGATCACCGAGCAGACTTCTGGGTGTTCCTTGACGACGCCCAAGTACGGGCACTTATGCTCCGTCAGCATGAACCCGCCATCGATCAAACTGTATTCAGCTGCGACACCGTGATCGCGCAAAACTTCCGTGAGCTGCGCGAGCTTGCCCTCGGGATCGGTCGCGGTGACTCTCTGCCGCGTCTTCTCGACCGCTCGCTGGGCTATGCCCTCGAATATCTCGTCGACCACGGGCCGCCCGTACTTCTCCTTTACCTCGCGCAACACGGCAGCGAGCATTTTGTCGTACTGTTGCGGGAAAAGTTTGTCGGCTTCCGCCGTCAGCGAGAACTCGAGCGTCGGCTTGGTCGGTCCGCGCCGAACCGATTTCTCTTCCACCAACCCGTCGCGCTCCAGCACGACCAGTTGCTGGCGCACGGCGTTCGGCGATAGACCGAAGAGCGCGGCCAAATCGGCGGCCGACGCCGACCGGCGGCGCCGGAGCTCGGCGACGATTTTGCCCCTCGTGGTCTGAAAAAAGCGGTCGACCTGCATGACTTCGTCCGCTATCCTAGCACGGAGCGCCGAGATAGTAAAGTTTATCCTTGACTTTCTGCGGGAGGGGGCCGTACTATACCGAAGCGGGTTTCCACCCGAAATTCACCCGGCAATTCTGGAGAGATATGAGCGACCAAGGGCTGCGAATTCAGGGCCTTCGATGCAGCGTGGAAGGCAAAGAAATTTTGAAGGGGATCGATCTGACGGTCGAGCCCGGAAAAGTACACGCTCTCATGGGACCCAACGGAAGCGGCAAATCGACGCTGGCTTTCTCGCTGACCGGTCATCCGAAATACGACGTTACGAGCGGCACGGCGACGCTCGACGGCATCGATCTGCTCGACCTGCCGGCCGACAAGCGCGCCCGCGCCGGACTCTTCCTCTCCTTTCAATATCCCGCCGCGATTCCGGGCGTGAAGGTGCCGAACTTTCTGTTCGCCGCCCGCCAAGCTGAACGGCCGGGCGAAATCACGCCGGGCAAATTCCGCCAGCTGCTCCTCGAGAGGATGGACGTGCTCGGCATGGATCCGTCGTTCTTGGGCAGGTATCTGAACGACGGCTTCTCCGGCGGCGAAAAGAAGCGGCTCGAAATGCTCCAGATGGCGGTGCTCGCACCTAAGTACGCCGTCCTCGACGAAACTGACTCCGGACTCGACGTCGACGCGCTCAAAGACGTCGGCGAATCCGTGAAGGCGCTTCGCGCGAGCGATGAAGGCAACAACACCGGCTTCCTCATCATCACGCACTATCCGCGAATTCTGCAGCACATCGAGCCCGACGTCGTGCACATCATGATCGACGGCCGCATCGCCAAGACGGGCGGCGCCGACCTTGCGCACCGCATCGAACGCGAAGGCTACGACCGCATCCGCGAGGAGATCGGCGCAATTGCCTAGCGTTCTCGCAGCGCCGGCCTTCGAAGGTTTCGACGAAGTGCTTTTCTCGCGAGCCGAACGGTCGCAGTCGTTCGAGCGCTACGGCGCCACGCGCAGCGGCCGCGACAAGCCGAGCCGGTACTGGAAACACGATCTCGAAAACCTTGCGCTCGACGAACTGAAGATCGATCCGGCGCAGGGTTCGGTTTCGATCTCCGGAGCGCCCGATCGCGTCATCGCTTGCGATCTCTTGACGGCCGTTCGCGAACACGGCGAACTGCTGCGTCGCGCCATCGGCAAAGCCGTCGGACCGGAGCACAAATTCGCGCACCTGACGCGCGCCTTTGCGCAGCTCGGCGCGTTCGTCTACGTCCCCGCCGAATGCAGCATCGACGATCCCATTGCGATAACGTACCGGACCGGCGCAGGTGAAGCGATTTTCCCTTACACCATCGTGCTGCTCGAACGCGGCGCGCGCGCGACGATCGTCGAACGCCTAGAGGCGGGCGAAGGATCGTTCGTAGCGGCATCGCGGAAGCCGTATGCGGCGAGAGCTCGCAGTTGCTGTACGCTGCGGTGCAAGATGCGCCGGTCGATGCGCGCGTGTTTTTCGCGCGAGTCGCCCAACCGGGCCGCAACTCGACGGTCGCGTGGGCGACCGCTGAACTCGGCGCTTCGCTTTCCGTCTCCGACCTCGTCATCACGATCGATCAACCCGGCGTCGATGCGCAAATTGCCTCGCTCTTCTTCCCCTCGGCTTCGCAGCACGTCGACGTCGTCAGCACGGTCGATCATCGCGTCGGCGACTCCACGTCTCAAACGCTCGTGAAATCGGCAGCAAACGGCGCGGACAAGGCCGCTATCTCGGCAACATTCGCATCGCCGCAAACGCACAGCGTACTGAAGCGAACCTGCGCGACGACGCGTTCTTGCTCTCGCAAGCGCGCGCACATCGATTCGGTTCCCGCTCTCGAAATCGCAGCGAACGACGTGAAAGCGTACCACGGCGCGACGATCGGCGCGCTCGACGACGAGCAAATTTTCTACATGACCAGCCGCGGCATCGAACGAAGCGAAGCGGAGCGGATGATCGCGCTCGGATTTTTCGAGCCCGTCATCGACCGGTTCCCGACGGAATCGCTGCGCGAGGAGCTGCGCACCGCGCTTCAACGCAAGGTCGAGTAAAGGGACTCCACCAAATGATCACGCTATCCGACGGCAAACTCGCCAAAGTCATTTCCGACTTTCCGATCTTGCGCGAGAGACTTCTCGCGGCAAACGGCTCGTGTATTTGGACTCGGCGGCAACGTCGCAGAAACCGCAGGTCGTGATCGACGCGCTCACGAGTTACTACACCGAGTACAACGCGAACATCCACCGCGGCGTCTACGAGATCGCGGCGCGCGCGACGGATGCGTTCGAGGCGGCTCGCGTGAACGTCGCGCGTTTCATCAATGCGGACCTTCGGAGATCATCTGGACGCGCAACGCCACCGAAGCGATCAATCTCGTCGGGTACAGCTGGGGCTTGCAGAACGTCAAACCCGGCGACGTTATCTTGACCTCGCAGATCGAACACCATTCGAATCTCGTGCCGTGGCAACTGCTCGCCGAAAAGACCGGCGCCAAGCTTCGCTTCATTCCGGTCGACGACCGCGGCGTGCTTATTCTTGACGATCTCGATCGTTGCTCGACGGCGTGAAGCTGCTGGCAATTTCGCACGTGAGCAACACGCTCGGCACGATCGTGCCGCTCGAGCTCATCATCCCCACGCGCTCGCGCCGCAGGCGCAACCGTCCTCGTCGATGGCGCGCAGGCCGCGCCGCATCTTGCGGTCGACGTGCACGCGCTCGACGCGGACTTCTATGCCTTCAGCGGGCACAAGATGCTCGGACCGACCGGCATCGGCGTGCTTTACGGCAAACGCGCGCTGCTCGAAGCGATGCCGCCGTTCCTCGCGGGCGGCGACATGATTCGCAAAGTCGAGTACGAGCACACGTCGTTCAACGAGCTTCCCTGGAAATTCGAAGCCGGAACGAGCAACATCGCCGACGCGATCGCGCTCGGCGTCGCCGTCGAGTATCTTGCAGCGTCTCGGGATGGATTGGGTGCGCGAGCACGAGCGAGAGCTCGTTTCGTACGCGCTCGAGCGACTGCGTCCGTTCGAATCGCGTGGCCTCTCTATCTACGGTCCGAAGGATCCCGCGGGGATCTCGGGCGTGCTGTCGCTTCAACTTCTCGGACATCCACGCGCACGATCTCGCCTCGATCCTCGACACCGAAGGCATTTGCATCCGCGCCGGTCACCACTGCACGATGCCGTTGATGGACAAGATGGGCTGGCCCGCAACCGCGCGCGCGTCGTTCTACGTCTACAACACGCAAGCCGACGTCGACGCACTCGTCGACGGCTTGGAAAAAGCCGCCCGCGTCTTCAAACTCTAAAGATGGACGATTTTTACCGCGACTACATTCTCGACCACTACCGCAGCCCGCGAAATTTCGGTCACCTCGAATCTCCCGACGCCTCGGCCGAGGATTTGAACCCGCTGTGCGGCGACGAGATCCGCATGGAGTTGAACGTCAACGGCGGCACAGTCGAGGACGTGCGCTTTTCCGGAAAAGGCTGCGCGATCAGTCAGGCTTCCGCATCGATGCTCACCGAAGCGATCAAAGGCATGAAGCTCGAAGACGTCGCGAAACTCTCGAAAGACGTCGTGCTCGAGAACGTCGGCATCGGCATCAGCCCGACGCGCATGAAGTGCGCGATGCTCGGACTACGCGTGGCCAAGAGCGCGGCGATCGGCGAGATCGCGGGCTGGCCCGACGAAGAGTAAGCCCTGCTCGCTGCGCTGGACGCCTTTTCGCGACTCGTAGCCGCCATCTGCTGCGCGGCTTTTGCGCTCGTTCTTTGGAATCTCGGTAACCGCTCCCCTCAGACCATCGCCCGCGATATCGGGCGCGGCACTTCATCGGCGCGCGGCTTGGTTGCGGGCGCGCTGCGTATCGCCTCCGGCGCGCTATGCGCATACGCGTCGGTCTTGCTCGTGGCTCGCACGCTGCAGTACGGGTCGACGACGCTCTTTTCGATCTTCGCCATCGGCACGTTCCTAACGGGGCTCTTTGTAGAGGCGCTCATCGGGGACGCCGTTCGCCGGGCCATCGGAATCAAGAGGTAGGGCAGGCAGGCCGAGAAGTAGCGGCCGTGCAGCATCATCATTTGAGCCCCGGCGAGTGGGATGCACTGGCGGCCGATCCTGAGTTTCGAACTCTCGTGCGCGCACGACGGAGCTTCGTCATCCCGGCGGCGATCTTCTCCATCGTATTTTACTTAGCGCTCCCCGCAAGCGTTGGTCTCTTCCGCGAAGCGATGAGCCGGCCGGCGATCGGGCCGCTGACGTACGCATATGTCTTCGCGCTCGTACAGTTCGCGGTCGCCGGGATCTTACTCGCGATTTACATGCGCGTCGCAAAAACGTTTGACAAGATGACGGCGGAGATCGTCGCGCGCGCCTCCGCGGAGGCACCGGAATGATCGAGCAAGCCACGCTGGTCATGTTCGGCGTTTTCCTGGCGATCACGCTGATCGTTACGTACTGGGCTTCGGGGCGCAGCATGTCGAGCCGGGGCTACTACGCGGCGCATCGTGAAATTTCCGGCGCGCAAAACGGCTGGGCCATCGCCGGCGATTACATGTCGGCGGCTTCGTTTCTCGGCATCACCGGGCTCATCGCGTTTTACGGCATCGACGGTTTTATGTACGCCGTCGGCTGGCTCGCGGCGTATCTCGCCGTGCTCTTTCTCATCGCCGAGCCCTTACGCAACACCGGGAAATTCACGATCGCGGACGTTATTTCGTACCGGTTGAAAAACCCGGCGGTCCGCGCAATTGCCGCGATTTCCACGCTGGTCATTACGCTACTCTACATGGTCGCCCAGATGGTCGGCGCCGGCTCATTGATCAACCTGATGCTGCAACGCATCGATCAATCTTTTGCCATCGTGCTGATAGGTGCGATCATGCTCGTCTACGTGCTGTTCGGCGGCATGCTGGCCACGACATGGGTGCAGATCATCAAAGCCGGCCTTCTCGTTGCGGCTTCCATTGCGCTGGCGGTTCTGGTGCTGCGATACTTCCATTTTTCGCCCGCGCAACTGCTCCAGGCGGCCACGCACGTACGCTCCGGCAACGAAACGCTGAACTTGCTGCAGCCGGGCCTGCTCTTTCGCGGGAGGACCGGCGCGCTGGATCTGCTGTCTCTCGGATTGGCGCTGGTGCTCGGAACGGCGGGATTGCCGCACATCCTCATGCGCTTTTTCACCGTGCCTAACGCTCGCGCCGCCCGGGTCTCCGTCGGCTGGGCGATCGCGCTCATCGGCTTCTTTTACCTGATGACGACTTTTCTGGGCCTTGGGGCCGCCACGATCGTCGGCGAGCATAACATCGGCAAGCACGTTCGAGATACGCAAGCGATCCGGTACATCGCCACGCATCCGGGACAGGCGCCGGCACTTAACGCCGACCTCGCCGCCGACGGGTTCATCGTTCCGACGAAAAACAGCAACTTAGCGACGCCGCTGCTTGCATACGCTCTCGGGGGTCCGCTGCTTACGGCGTTCGTCGCCGCCGTCGCATTCGCCACGATTCTCGCCGTCGTAGCAGGCCTTACTATCGCGGCGTCATCCGCATTTGCCCACGACATCTGGTGGACGCTGATCTTAAAACAACGGGGCGACGAACGCGAATACTTGTTTGTGGCGCGCACCACGGCCTTCGCCGTCGGCGTGCTATCCATCGTTCTTTCCGTGCAGTTGCGCTACGTCAACGTCGCCTATCTCGTAGGACTCGCGTTTGCGGTTGCGGCGAGCGCAAACGTGCCGGCGTTATTACTTGCGCTAACCTGGCGGAAATTCTCCGGGACGGGCGCAATCTGCGGCATGCTGACCGGCTTGATTTCGTCGGTGCTGCTCATTGCGGTCAGCCCGCAATTCCTCGGCGCGCACGCGCTCTTTCCGTTGCAGAATCCGGGCATCGTCTCGATTCCGCTGGGCTTTTTCGGCGCGATCGCGGGATCGCTCGCCGCACCTGATAAGACCTCGGAAGAGTTGTTTACGCAGCTAGAAGTGCGCGCCAATACCGGCATCGGCGCCGAGGTGTGATCCCGCTTCCACCGCCACCCACCTCACCGGCCCGCAGTCATGCCTCGCTAAAGTGAGTTGAAGATGGGGATGCGTAAGTGGGCGCGGACGGACGGAGGTAGTGTGGTGGTCGAGTGGGACGAAGCGGCGGATGTGAGGGCGGCTTCACAGTGAGAGGTTGGAGTTAAGAGAAAAGCGGGTGTGGTAGTGGTTCCGTTTACGAGGGCCTGGCCGGCGATGTAGCCGCGGGAATTGATGTCGTTGGCGGCGAGGAGAGAGAGGCCGGATGTTTTCGGGATGACGGAGTTCAGATCGATGGTTCGTCCGTTGTGATATAGGAAAGCGCGAGCGGAAGCGAAGCCGGCGGAGTAAGAAACGCCGACGATGTCGCCGCGGTCGTTGAGGCCTTCGGCTAGGCTGTAGACGTCGCCGGGAAGCGGCGCAATTTTGTGAAGGCCGCCCGCTCTGGACCAGAAGAATGCGACTGGACGCAGTTTTCCGGCGGTGTCGTCGGGGCCGGGGACGTTCGCAAAACCCACGACTTCGCCGCGGTTATTTACGGCGGTGGGCGTGTTCCAAGAAACGCCGCCGAACGTTGGAATTTCGCGAACGGTATTGTTTTCCCAAATGACGGCGTGGCGGGCGGTGAACCGGCCTACAGCCTGATCGCAGATGCCCGAGATACCTACGACGGCGCCGGAATCATTGACGCCAGTCGCGGCGCCGTCGGGATCGGCGCCAAGTGTCGGCAGCGCATGAATTCTTTCGTCGATCCAAACGACGGGTTTGAATTGCAGCACCTGTCCCGAATTACACGTTGAATCGTGCTTCCTGTTTTCAGCCCATCCGGCAATCGCTCCGAAATCGTTCGTGCCGGCGGCGTAGCCGTTATACCCGCCAAGCGTGGAAAGCGCGTGCATGGCGTTGTTGCGCCAAGTGAACCCAACGCAAACGTGCGTTGTCGCGTTTCCCGGGAAAAATGCCGAGCAGCTCCAGGGTTCGTGGTAAGGATTCAGCGCGCTCAGTTCGCTAATGCCGGCGAGAAAACCCGAGTTGCTGTGATTCGGCCACGCGATCGCGCTGTTCGGACCACCGAGCGTCCCGAGATCCAATGCTTTGCCGTCGCGCCAAAGCGCCGCATGCGCCATGGCGTCGCCGCTTAGATTTGCGGAGCCGGTTATCCAGGAGCGTTCGTTGATGCCCGCCGCGGAGCTTACGCTGCCGCCGAACGTTCCGAGGTCGGCCACGCTGTAGCCGGCGGCCGTCGAGGAGATTTCCGGCGCGCGGCTTTGCGCCGCGTCGGATGAGCTGTTAACCGCAGGCGGGAGCGAAGCTCCGGTTCTGCCGCCGCCTGCCGAACAGCCGGTAAAAATTAGCAGCAAACAAATGGACGCCGATGCTTTCGTTTTCATAGTGCATACCTCCAAGCACTATCGAACGTAGCAGCGGCCGTGCGGCGGTGTCGTTCAAAAACGCGCGATTCTTTTCAGAATCGGATTACGTTTCAACGCGGCGGAACGCTCCGGGCGTAGTTCCGGCGATGCGGCGCATCGACGTCGCCATGTGGCTTTGACTTGCGAAACCGGCCTGCGCGGCAACGTCGCGGAGCGCCAGCGTTTCGTTGGAAAGCATCCTTATCGCCAGCTCGACGCGCCGCCGGAGCACGTATTGATGGGCCGGCAACCCCATCGAACGTTTGAAGAGGCGATTGAAATGCGAAGGGCTTACGTTTGCGACGCGAGCCAAGTCTTCGAGCGCAACGTCCTCCGTGAGATGCTCTTCGACGTAGTCGACCACCCGGCGGAGGCGCGGCGCGGGCAAGCCGCGCTCGAAGCAGGGTTGTTCTAGCGAGGCGTAGCGTCGCAGTAAATGCGCGCACAGCGCGAGACCAAGCGATTCGGCATAGAGCCGGCCCATCGGTTCGTCCGTTTCGATTTCGCGTTCGAGCGCCCACGCAATGTATTCGATCTTCTGATCGCGGACGTGCAGTTGGGGAACGAGCGAAGCGCCGTTTCCGCGAACGCCCAGATCTTCCGCGGCGCTTTGGAGTAACGCCGGACTCAGATAGATCGACAGCTTTCTCGTGGCTTCGTCGATCTCCCAAATGCGAGAGAATCCCGCCGGAATAAGTTTGATATCGCCGCGCACCTGAACGCGCCGCGCCACCTTCCCGTCGCACCGCGTCGTGACGCCGACAGGGTCGCCGATGTGCATGCTCAGACAGTGCCGCGCGAAAAGCGTTTCGTCCACGCCCGCGCTAGCGTCGTAGACGATGGCCTCGAGCCCGCTCCACAGACGGTCGCGGCTGCTGCGGCGAACCGAAAACGCAATCTCGCTCATAGGGCCTTAAAACGCGCCACGGCGCGCCCTCATGACGGGCCTGTCTAGGGCTTGATCGCGTAATGGTCCGAGATTTGCATCCCGTTCGGCCCGTTCTCGACGGTAAACGTTTCGAAATACTCGCCGCTTTGCGTTTGGATGTCGGCCGTCACTTTGTACGTGCCGTCGGCATTCTTGACAGCGTTGATCGAGGTGATCTTAGCGCCCGGCCCCATGAACTTTTCATTCGGCAAGCCGGACATCAGGTAACTAGCTGCACTCGATTCGTCGCCGCGAGCGAGCGCGGAAAGATACGAATGCACGACGGCCGTCGCGCGATCCGAACCCCCGCCGGGCGCGACCGGCGCCGGCGTTTCCGTGGGAGCGGGCGTGCGCTCGAGCTTAGGCACAGCCGTTTTTTCAGCCGTCGCTGCCGGCGCCGGCGTAATGAAAATTACCGATGGCCGCACCGTCGGCGTGGGCGCTGCCGTTGCGCTCGGCGTCGGCTCGGCACTCGGTTTTGGAGTTGCGGTGGGCTTCGCCGATTTTTCGGGGGACGGCGAAGGCAGCGGACTTACCGTAGGCGTTGCCGTCGGTGCGTATGTCGGCGTCGAGCCTTCGGTCGGAAGCGGCGTTATCGACGGAGCGGGCGATGCACCCGCCGGAACGGGAGAACGATTGCCCATGAAGTGAGCGAGCAATCCGCCCAGCAGCAGACCCGCAAAAATAACCGCAAGCACCAGCGGGAAGATCGGTAGCCCGCCGCCGCCTTTGGGTTCCTCCGGATCGATGCGCCGCCGCCGCCGAGTGTAGTCGTCCACGCGCGCTTAGTCGCTTGTGCCGGTCCGCAGCATCTCGGGAAGCGCCGGGACTTTCTCGGCGTGCTCTTCTTCGAAAAGCGCAATGGCTTCTTTTAATAGGCCGGTATTTTCGCCGGCGTAACGCACCAGCGCGTCGACAGCCCCGCGCTCCGCGCGCTCGATGTCGTCGAGCGGCGTTTCCGCGCCTTCGGCCGCGTCTTCCGACGATTCGCCGCGATCGCGAAATGCATCGAATATGGAAGCCACCAACGCGCGCAAAGCGGGTTCGGGCATTTCCCCGATTCCGTTGCGCAGGAGCGACGCCAACTGCGCGTCGTCCATTTTCGCAACGTGTTTCTCCAAAGACATCGCCCCTACGGTTCTCCCGTCGGCAGGCGGCTCCTCGAAACAGCGCCAAAAGATGTCGTGTGATTCGCGTTCGCGTACCGCTCGATCTTCACGCAGTCGCCGCAGGCGGCTCGGTCGCGTTCGCGCTCGCCACGCCGCTGCGCGTTAGACAGCTCGTCGCGCTAGCCGTGCGTGAAGCGATCGGAACTCGAGCTCCGTACGACAAATACCAACGTAGCATGGTTCGTACGCTCGCCGGTCTTGCCGCCGGCGATTTTACAGTGGACATCAACGGCCGGCATTTCGCCGACGCGGACGCGGTCGTCGTGTGCGAGGGAACCGCCGACGTGCGATTCTACGTAGGCCGCCGGCGCCGGGCCGGACTCGAGTTCCAGCAGTAGCCCCGCAAACGTTGCCGCGCACCTCGTTCGTCGCCCTTTCCGGACGGGCCGTCCTTCTTCTCGCGCAGCGGTGGTGGCAGTACGGCGCCGCGATCCTCGCAGCGTTCGGGCTCGAAAGCGCCTGTTATTTTGCGTGGCGCAACGACGCGACGCTCATTCTCGTCCAATTGGTCTTTCCGCCGGTAGTCACGGCGCTGACCTACGCCTTCGTCGGCCGCGACGAAGGCATTCTAACCGGGCCGCTGCAGCGCGCGTTCCGGCGCTGGTGGCTCGTGATGCTCGTGGATTTTATCGGGCAACTCGGCCTGTCGTTCGGCTTGGATTCTTTTGCGCTGCGCGACGTCGTGACCGGAATCTTGCTCTTTGCCATCGTCGTGAGCCTGATTTACGCCGACGTGTACGTCGTCATGGAAGATCCGTTGGACCCGCTGTTGTTTTTCCGGGCCATCGGAAGAAGCACGTTTACGGCGTGGAACGGCTTGGAGAATATCGCGCGAAGTTTCGTCTTGACGGCTTTGCAACTTTCGCCCGTTTACGTCGCGACGATTTTGCAGCAACGGTTCGAGTCGCACCATCTGCAGCTTGCGTCGTTTTGGGCGCAGCTTCCGTTGGGTATACTCATAACGCCGCCGCTTTCGGCACTAACCGCACTTGTATATCTCGATGCGACCGGCCGGGGAGCGAAACGGACTTGCGGCGAGTGATAGTGTAGGAGTAGATGCCGCCCCGGGTTCAAAGCGCGTTACTGATCGCCGCCCTCGTTCTGATGGCGGCCACTTCTGCACAAAACCAGCAGAAATACGCCGTTTCGGGAAACGATACGTATCGGGTTGGCACCTCGCTGCCGAATACGACCATCGCCTACAACGGCTCGCAACGTCTTACAGTCGAACAGAACGGTAAAAACCGGCGGTACACGGCCGAGGCGAATTACACGCGGCGTGACGACAGCGGCAAGGCAACCGTTCACGCGCGTTTCGTGCAAGATTTGACAGGGGACGGCACGTTCCAAGACCGCAGCGATGAGGATCCCGATTTTCTGACCGTCTTGAATCAGCCGTTTGCGGTTCAGCTCGATCCGACGACGATGCGCGACTTGCGCACGATGCACCGCGCCATTCCGTTTCAAGCGGAATCGCCGCTCGGCGGGTCGACGCTCCACGGCTTTTTGCGGCCGGAACGCGCCGGCCGGATCAACGGCGAGCCGGTCGTCGGCGTGCGCTTCGAAGCCGATGGTCCGATGCGCGGTGGTCTGCCGCAGCATCCGGAGGCGGCGATCGACGGGCGGATCCGAATGGACGGATCGGCGTACTACGCAACGCAAGGCGCCCTCCTGCTGGGTCTCGACGCGACTCTAACGATTACCGGCAAGCTCGTGAACCAAAGCGATACGGTTCCGGTGCGGATCGTATACAGACGCACGATACGCGCCGACGATTCGGCGCCAAGTTGGAGCGAAGCAAAATCGCCGTGAGATCACGGCGATTTTACTTCAAAACGGCTTAGGCAGAAGCTTCAATTCGCTCCGACCAGCTCGACCTCGAGGCGGTGCCTGAACGGCATCTCGCCGAGAATCGTGAGCGGCGTAAAGGCAAGATGGTTTTGGTGGCAGTCGATCAGCATTTCGATGCCGCGTTTCACGCAGCCGGTTTCCTCGACGTACTTCGAAAGCTTTTTGGTGAAATACGTGTGCGGATCGTGCAACACTTTTGCGTAGTAGGGGTCGTCGGTCAATCCCGACGTGCTGATGCCTTCCTTCGGAACGAGCCAGACGAACCACGGATCTTCGTTCTTGCGATATCCGATGAGCACGAGCGGAACGGCTCGGGCCGAGTCGAGATTCGGCAGAAAGCTGCACATCGTGTACGCGTCGAAAGATATCTCCGTCGGTTCGATCGCTTGCTGCATAAGCTAACCTCACATAACTTCTTTGCCGCAAATGAAAACCGCCGTCTCGCGAGGCGCGATCAACGGCGGTTCAAAGATGGTGCGTGCGGCAATTCCTGTACCATAGATGGGGCTTCTCGACCGCGCACAAGGAGCCCCTTCTCAGTGCGCTCGGGTAAATTGAACCTGAGGAGATTATCGGCCCCGGCGTGAAACCTCGCGGTAACGAGGAGCGGTCTACAGCCACGTATGAGCGCGCTCGCACCACTCCTCCAGGGAGTATTCGTGCCACCTACGGTCCAGCAGCCGCAAGCCGCTCGTCCGACCGGACAAGCGAGCAAGCCGGTACCAAGCGTCGACAACTTCGACCGCATCGTCGACGACTATCAGCGTCGCCTGTACGGCTTCGCCCTGCGCATGACGGGCAACCGCGAAGACGCCGAGGAGATCGTGCAGGACGCGTTCGTGCGTGCCTATCGCGCGCTCGGAAAGATGTCCGCTCGAGCAGCGGCGCGAGCTGCGCCTGCAACCGTGGCTCTACACGATCACGCTGAACGTCACGCGGAACCGCTTGCGCAGCAAGCGGCCGGCCAACGTCGCGCTCGACGCGCTGGCCGACCCCGACGCTCTCTTGCGCGAGATCGCACGAAGGCCCGCCGCGTCCGGAAACGATCGTCGAGCAAAACGCCGACGTGGCGCTGGTCGAAAACGCGCTGCTACAACTTCCGATGCATCTTCGCGCCGCAGCGACGCTGCGTTTCATCGAAGGCCGCAGCCATCCGGAAATCGCCGAAATCCTCCACCAACCGATCGGCACGGTCAAGTCGCACGTGCATCGCGCCGTGCGCATCCTGCGCCGAATTCTCGGTCCGCAAATCGGACGAATCGCCCCCGAAGGAGACTCCGTTCATGCGCTGTCGTGAAGTCGAGGCGCTGTGGGACGAGATCCGCGGCGACTGCGCTGCACTCGCGTCAAGGACGCCGTCGAGACGCATCTACGCGCCTGTCCGCCGTGCCAAGAGCTCTACGAACAGTACGAAGGCGTCGCTTACTGCCTCTCGTGCCTCCCGCAACCCGATCCGTCGTGCGATCTGCGAAGAACGTCGTCGAGCACATCGCCGCCGATCCAGGCATAAGGAACGCGCCGACGCCGATCGCGCTCACGTCGGTCGAAACCCCGATCGGCCGTCTCTACGTCGGCTTCAAAGAAAACCGCATCGCCTACATCGGCATCGATACCGGTGAACCGTTCGAAAACGTTCGCGAGCGCAGTCGAGGCCCGTCTGCGCCGCCGCGTTCAAGCCGGCGAAGCGCCCGTCGTGGCTGCAGCGCGACGCTCGAGCGAATTCTTCAAAACGTGGCGCGTCGACGACAAGACCGTCGACATCAGCGATCTCACGCCGTTCGAACAGGCGGCACTGCGCGCCGCGCCGCAGATTCCGCCGGGCGAGGTGCGCTCGTACTCGTGGGTCGCGACGCAGATCGGCCGTCCTCGCGCGGCGCGCGCGGTCGGTCAAGTCATGGCGCGCAATCCGCTCCCGTTGTTCTTCCCGTGTCATCGCGTCGTCGATTCGGCGGGCGAGCTGCACAACTACGGCTACGGCATCGAGATGAAGGCGCGCATCCTGCGCATGGAAGGCTACCAACCGAGAGGTAGCCCGTGCGGACAGCGCCAACCTTAACGAAGGTGGCAAAGCACGTCCTCATCACCGGCTTCGAACCGTTCGGCGGCGAGAAAGTCAATCCGAGCGAGATGGTCGCGCGCAGTCTGGAGGGGCGTACGATCTCGCGGGCGGTCCGTTGCCGTCCGCGTCTTCCCGGTCGAAACGCGCAACATTCGCGAGCGCATGGAGCAGGCAATGCTCGAGGAAGATCCCGACATCGTCATCTGCGCTCTCGCAAGTGCGGCGGACGCACCGCGCTGTCGCTGGAACGCGTCGCCGTGAACGTGCTCGATTTCGAGCACGCCCGACAACGTCGGCGTCATGCGCAAGAGCGACGTCGATCGCGCGCGGCGGCCCCGACGCACGTCTCTCGAATCTTCCGTTCGACCACATCATCGAAGCGTGGCAGCGCAAACGGCGTTCCCGGCTACGTTTCGAACTCGGCGGGAACGTTCGTCGGCAATCAGACGCTCTACGAAATGCTCGGCTCTGAGCGAACACGCGCATGCCGCCGGTCATCGCGGGCCTCGTCCATCTGCCGTATCTTGCCGGCGCAAGCGATTGCGGCCGGGCGCGGAATCCACTCCCTCGATGACCCTCGACTTGATGAAACGAGGGCATCGAAATCCTAATTGAAACCATCGTGCCGTGGGTCGAACAACGGACGCCCGAACGCGAAGCCGAGCCGCAAGAAAAGGGCACGTTCAGATGTGGATCCCTCGCGGTGTAAAGGAAGTAGAACGCTGAGCGACCCACGTATCGCGGCCATCCCCGACATTCACGGTCACGCCAAAGGCGAACACAGACCGTTCGCCGAGGAACGTCCCATCGCGTATTCGCGCGCGCATGCTCTTCCTCTGGTTCTATCATGCGTGCCGGCGCGAGTTCGCCGCGCTTTCATGATGGTCTCGACCACATCAACTATTTGACGTTCGAAGATCCGGGCGCCGTCAACACGGTTCGCCGTGCGCTGAAGCTCGCGCATGCCGGCGATCTGTACGGCGCGGCGGAAACCGCCGGCGTCGACGTCGCGCATGCCGCCGTCGTCGGCGAAGGCTTGCGTCGCGGCATGCGTTTTTCGATCGGCGCCGAGGTCGACAACGATCCGCGCGCAAGACCCGACGCGCAGAACATCGTCGACGCGATGCGTCCCGACGGCATGATTCGCTCGGTGCATTTCTTCACGATCGATCATCCGGAAAAAGGCGCCGATTGCCCGTGGCCGTTCGACAACCCGGATTTCGCGCATTTCTTCGACGTCGTCGGCGTCGAGCGCGTGTGGGAACTGTACATGCGAACGCCTGTTCGACGACGTCGAAAAGCTTCCCGGGCACGTCGTCGGACACTTCTACCGTCCGGCGACTTTCGGCCATTGGCCCGGACGACGCGAAGCTGCGAAGCGTACGAAGACCGCATGCTCGATGTGGTCCGCCGCGCGCGGCATGGCCGTCGAAATCAACACGCGCGCGCTCTATCGCGACTCCCGAAGATCAGACGCAGCGCTTCATCGACGTCAACAAGCGTCTGATGCGCAAGGCGAAAGCAAAGAACGTCCGCATCGCCATCGGCTCCGACGCGCACAGTCCGAAGGATCAAGGCGGCGCCTTCGACGTCGTGCTTGCAGATGCTCGACGAATGCGAAGATCAACGAGATCGTTTTTCCGGTCGGCGGACGTCTCGCGCGCGTCGCACTTCGCGCCACCAACGAGCATCTCGAAGCAACAGCGAAAGCGCAAGAACCGCGCGCAACCGGGCAGCAGCATCAGCGGCTTGAGCCGCGCGGAACTCGGACTTCCGGAAGAACCGGAACGCGGTCCCGAAGAGACTGCGCCAAAGACGCGCCGAGAGCGCGCGGTCCGAAGAAGCGCGCGAGCAGTTCCGCGCGCACGACGAAGACTCCGGTCCGGAAGATGCGCCGGCCAAGAGTACCTCGCGCCGTTCGGCCGAATCCGCGGCGTCTTCTGCGAAGGCAAAAGAACAAGCCGTTCAGGCTCAAGACGAAGGCGCTCAAGAAGCGACTCCGCAAGCCGAGGCCGCTCCGAAGACGAAGCGCCGTCCAGCGCCGGCAAAGCCCGCGCCCGAAGCGAAGCGCCCGCGGAAAAACCTGCGCCGAAAGAAAGCGCGCTGCGGAGAAGGAGCCGGCCAGAAAGCCCGCCGCAAAACCCGTCGCACCGGCTGCGGCGGCAAAAGCAGCGCCCGCCAAAGCTGCGGCCGTAAAAGCAGCGCCCGCAAAGCGCCGGAAAACCACCGGTGAAAGCAGCGGCCGCCGCCAAAGCGCCGCCCGCGAAGAAAGCCGCCGCCGCTAAAGCACCCGCCAAAGCTCCGGTCGCAAAGAAAGCCGCCGCAGCAAAACCGGCAGCGAAGAAAACGCCGCGAAGCCCGCGGCGAAACCCGCTGCGGCAAAACCTGCAGCGAAGAAACTCGCGCCGAATAAAGCTGCAAGCACAAGCAAGAAGGCGCCGGCAAGAAGACAGCAACGAAGACCGCGCCGAAACCGAAGAAACCCGCAGCAAAGAGTGCTGCGAAACCGGCGGCAAAGAAAGCCGTCGCAACGAGGCCGGTAAAGAAAGCCTCGAAGCCGTCAGCAAAGGAACGACGACGAAAAAGAAATCGACAACTAAACGTCGCTGACGAGAGCCCGGGAAGCCAAAGCGCGCCCGGGCTTCTTCAGCAGATTTGGAGCGTGGAATGGCGGACATTGATCGCCTACGCAATATCGCTTTCGTCGGCCCGCACCATGCGGGCAAGACCACTCTCGTCGAGGCCGTGCTCGCGCACTGCGGCGCGATCCGCCGACGCGGCTCGATTGCCGACGGCACAACCGTCACCGATCACGAACCCGAAGACGTTTCACACGCTCAGTCGACTACCGTCGGTTTCGCGCATTGCACGTGCGACGACGTCGATCTCACGATCGTCGATTGTCCCGGCTTTATCGATTTTTTCGAAGAGACGAAGATGGCGCTCGCCGGCGTCGACGCCGCAGTCATCGTCGTCGATGCCGATCCGAATCGCGCGTCGCAAACGCAAACGCTCGTCGAGTACCTCGAATCGCGGCGGATGCCGCATTGTTTCGTCGATCAATAAGATGGACCGTCCCGGCGCCGATTTCGAAGGCACGCTCGCGTGCGCTGCAAGCGACGTACGGCCGGCACGTCGTCGCCGAACAATGGCCGTTCGCGACAGCGTGATGGGCACGAAGGCGGCGCTTTCGCCGGTTACGTCGATCTCGCGCAGATGAAAGCGCACGCACTTTCGACGACGGCGAAAGAGAGCGGCGACATTCCCGAGCGACGTTGCGGCGCGCGCGCAACAAGCGCGCAACGAATTGCTCGAAGCGATGGCCGACTTCGACGACCATCTGATGGAAGAGTTGCTGGAAGGCGTCGAACCGCCCGCTCGACGAGGTCGAACGCGATCTCTGCGACGAGTGCTCGCACGATCAAATCGTCCCGGTGCTCGGCGCGCCGCAGGTTCTACGGGAGCCGGGGTTGCGGCGACTCGTCCGCGCGATGGAACGATGGTTTCCCTCGCCCGCCGACGCGCAGCAGGTCGACGCCGAAGGCCGTCCGATCGCGCCCGATCCGCAACGGCCCGGTCGTTGCGCACGTCATCAAGACGATCGATCCATCCGCAATCCGGCAAACTTTCCATCGTGCGCGTGCTTTCCGGAACGATCAAATCGGATGCGACGCTCACCGACATCTCCGCAAAGCGGCGAGAAAGTGCGTTCCGGCGGCCTCTACCGCTTGCAAGGCAAGAAACAAGAAGCGATTTCCGAGGCCGGTCCCGGCATCGATCGTCGCAATTGCGCGGCTTGGAAGCGGTGAAGACCGGCGATACGCTAACGAGCAACGGCCACAAGGTGCTTCTTCCGCGCGTCCCGCTCGACGAACCGGTCTTCGCAATGGCGATCAAACCGAAGGAGCGCATCGACGAAGCGAAGATCTTCGCAGATGCTCGCGCGCATCGTCGAGGAAGATCCGGCGCTGCGTCTGGCTCGCGCCGACATCACGAACGAATTTCTTCTACTCGGCAGCGGCGAACAACACGTCGCGATTGCCGTCGAACGCTTGAGCGCGCAAGTACAAAGTCGAAGTGGAGACGGCGCCGCCGCAGATTCCGTATCAGGAAACGATCACGGCAGCGCCACGGAAATGCACTCGCGGTACAAACACCAGACCGGCGGCCACGGACAGTTCGGCGACGTGTGGCTGCGCTTCGAGCCGCGCGAACGCGGAAACGGAGTCAGCGTTCGAGCGAGAAGATCGTCGGCGGCGTCGTGCCGCGCCAGTTCATTCCGGCGGTCGAAAAAGGCGTGCGCGAAGCGCTTACAGCACGGGCCGAGCGGCTTTCCGGTTACCGACATTCACGTGACGCTCTACGACGGTCAGTACCACGACGTCGACTCGAGCGAACAATCGTTCAAAACCGCGGCCGGCATGGGCGTGCGCGACGCGCTTCCGAAGTGCCATCCCGTGGTGCTGGAGCCGATCTCGCATGTAACCGTCACGGTCCCGACCACCCTGACGTCTTCCGTGATCCAACAGCTCACCGGCAAGCGCGGCCAGATTCTCGGGATGAATCCCGGCCGAGCGCGCCGGCTTCGACGTGGTCGAGGCCGACGTCCCGCAGGTCGAGCTGTCGCGCTACATTACCGAACTGCGTACGGCGACGCAGGGGCTCGGGACGTTCAGCGCGCGCCACGAGCGATACGATCCGATTCCGGCGAACCGGGTAGGACCAAAAGCCGCCGTTTGACAATGTAGGGCGAGTTCGCCCACATAGCTGCGGAGGCTTTTGGCTCGCGTGAAACGGATTTTTGCCCTCGCCGCGCTCGGCGCCGTGCTCGCCGGATGCACGAAGGTTTCCACGGAAAACGGCGAGACCGCCGGGCGCACATTCCTGGACGCAACCCGGCGTTCTTCGCGTGGCGATTCAGGGCGAACCGAAGACCCTAGATCCGGTGCTTGCCAGCGACACGATCGAGGTCTTCGTAACGCGCTTCCTTTTCGCGCCCCTGGTCTCAGCGGATCCGAAGGGCAATCCGGTACCGATGCTTGCAGTAGAAGTTCCGACGCTCGAGAACGGCGGCATTAGTAAAGACGGGCTCACGATTACGTACCATCTGCGCAAGAACGCGAAATGGTCGGATGGACAACCCGTTACGAGCGAGGACGTGAAGTTCTCGTGGCAAGCGATGATCAACCCGCGAAACAACGTCGTGACGCGTCACGGATACGACGACGTCGCATCGATCGACACGCCGGATCCGAAGACGGTCGTCGTTCACTTGAAAGCCAAATTTGCGCCGTTCGTCAATACATTTTTCGCCGAAAGCGATCAGCCGTTCTCGATCTCGCCGTCGCACGTTCTCGCAAAGTATCCGAACGTCAACGAAATTCCGTTCAACAGCGAACCGACCGTCACGGATGGTCCGTTTCGTTTTGGCGAATGGGTCCGCAACGATCACATCACGCTCGTTGCGAATCCGGATTTCTTCATGGGCAAGCCGGGACTGAACAAGGTCGTCATCAAGATGGTTCCCGACGAGAACACGTCGGCGAACCTGCTGAAGACGCACGACATCGATTGGATGTACGAAGCCTCGATCCGACTTTATCCGGCGTTCAAGAACATCAGCGACATCACTACGAAGTGGGTCGAAGCCAACGGCTTTTACGGCATGCAGCTCAACACGTCGCACGCACCCCTCGACGACGTTCGCGTGCGCCGGGCCATCGCTTATGCGATCGACAAACAAAACCTGATCGACACGACGGCCTACGGCCAAGAGAAACTAGCAACCGAGGATCTCCCGGACTGGATGTGGGCGTACGATCCGTCGGTAAAGAATCCGCCGCACGATCCGGCAAAAGCTCGCCAGCTTTTAGAGCAAGCGGGCTATTCCGCCGCCGGCGACGGCATCATGCAAAAGAACGGTCAGAAGCTCTCCCTGCTGTTGATAACGGAGAATTCGAACGTCACCTACAAACAAATGGCCGTTCAGATTCAGAATCAACTGCATGCCGCCGGCATCGACGTGCAGATCAAGCTTTTCCCGTTCGCCCAGCTTTACGCCGCCGCTGCTCAAGGCGGCATTCTGCAAACCGGACGCTATGACATGGCAATCAATGGCTGGTTTTCCGGTCTCGACCCGGACGACAGCTCGCAGTACACGTGCAAGAACATCCCGCCGGGCGGTTACAACTACACGCGTTTCTGCAACAAGACAATGGACGCGGCCGAAGGGGAAGCGTTGACGAATTACGACCAGGCGGCACGCAAGAAAGCGTACTCAGCGACACAGGCCACGCTGGCAAGCCACGTGCCGCAAATTTTCTTCTGCTGGTTGAGGCAGCAGAATCCGATTAGCGTAGATTTTAAGGGCTTCGACCCGAACCCGGTAACGGAGAATTGGAACTCGTGGAAATGGAGCATCTAGGGAATCCCAATCAACCGGTAGGGCCGCTGCCCGAACTCGTCTGGCTTCGAAAGATGATCATGGAGCGCGCGCTCACGCGAGGCGATTACGTGCTTTCGGGCGGCGTTCGCAGCGATTACTACATCGACAAGTTTCGCTTGTTCTCGGACCCGCACGTGCTGCGGCGTATCGCGCGGCTCTTCACGCCGCTGATTTCGGAACTCAATCCCGATCTGATTGCCGGCACCGAGTTGGGCGGCGTCGTGATTGCGACTGCCGTTTCGCAGATGTCTGGGTTGCCGATGCTTGCGGTGCGCAAAAAGCCGAAGGGCTATGGAGCGTTTCCCGAGGAGTTCGTCGAGGGTCCGTATGAACCGGGGCAGCACATTTTGCTTGTTGAGGATGTGGTTACATCCGGACGCGAGTTGATGGCGTCGTGTAAGAGGCTCGAGGGGCTTGGGTTGAAGGTTACTCCGTGTGCGGTGATCAGCCGTGGCTTGTCACCGGTGCGGGCGTTGATTCAGTTTTCGCTGCCGAGAGGGCATGCAAAAACGGACAACTGAGGCGTTAGGGGTTACGTCTGTTGGTGTTCCGCCGCGCCGAGGGTAGCGCGGGGAACTATGCCGGTTGAAAAGGACCGCTGGGAAAATTGCATCGTGCAATTTTCCCGCTACGCGACTTTTTCGGGAAAACGAAGTTTTGAAATGGCCATCCATGGCCAGCCCGAAAAAGTTCGAGTTCCTTTCAACCGGCATAGTCCCCCGCGCTACCCTCGACGCTCCTCATACGGTAAAACACGACCCCCAATATATAAATCATCCTCGCTCTACGCGCCCTCCGCGCGCTCCGTGCTCGTACCCCCGTCATCCTGAGCCCGTCGAAGGACCCGCATAGCCTCGCAATGCCGCATGGGACTTTGCAATTTTTCTTTATCGAACTAGCGGTGCTCGCTCAAACCTTTGCGATCGCTTCGGACATCGCGCTTTTGTACGCTCGCCGGAGGTGGTTGAAGTCGCCGCTTGGGGACCTAAATGCAGCGCGTGTATGGCTCTGCTCCGTTGATTGATAATTGCATCGATGATGTAGAGCCGGATCTAAACGCAGGTATGATCGGCCATAGGTTCGCTTTCGCATAGGACGACGCGAGGGGTGAGGGTGGGGGCGGTATACCGTGGATTGGAAGGAACTCGAACTTTTTCGGGCCGGCCATGGAGGGCCGTTTCAAAACTTGTTGACCCGAAAAAGTCGCGTAGCGGAAAAACTGCACGATGCAGTTTTTCCAGCGGTCCTTCCAAGCCACGGTATGCCGCCCCCACCCTCACCCCTCGCGGAGTCAGGCCCGCTGGAAGAACTATCGCGACGTTGTACGTCCCCGCTTAGAGCGACGGCGCGCGCGGCGGCGGGCGGCTGTAGCTAATCTGCGGGCGATCGCCATGAAGCGGCGGCGTTTGTGCCAGTAAGGGGAGAGTTCGACTTCCTCTTCTTCCTCGGCTAAGGGATCGATAGCGGTGAGGTCGATCATGCGGACAGCTTACCCTTGTTAGACAGCTAGTTCGGTTCCGTCGTCGGCGGCGGCTGTGGGGCCGTGGTAGACGGTTCGCGCGGCGTCGGCTAGTTCGTCGGGGGCGAATTCGCTGCCGTAATGCGTGAGGAGTAAGCGGCGCGCTCCGGCGTTTTGCGCCATTTGGCCGGCTTCGATGGCGGAGAGATGGCCGCGTACCGGTCCCGATTCGGAGGCGAGCCCAAGGGACGCTTCGCACAGAAAGAGGCTGCAGCCGCGCGCGAGATCTTCGACGGCTTCGCACGGGCCGGTGTCGCTGGAGTAGACGACGCTGGAGCCGTCGCGTTCGGCGCGAACGGCATAAGCGTCGATGTAGTGCACGGTTTTGGCGAACGTCAGCGCGATGTTGCCCACGTAGAGTTCGCCGTTCGGATCGTACTCGCGTACGTCGAACACCTCGTCGAGGAAATCGCTCGAACCTTCGCTAGCGAACGTGGCGGTTAACGCTCGTAATTGCGCTTCGCCGCCGGGCGGCAGCCACAGCGGCATTTTTTCTTCACGCAGCAGCGGACCGTATTTCAGTCCGTAACGTAACGGAATGAGATCGAGGAAGTGGTCGGCATGCATGTGCGTGATCACGATGGCATCGACGTCGGGATAGTCGATCGCTTCACGCAGCTTGGAGAGTGCGCCCGAGCCGAGGTCGATTAGAACCTTTGCTTCGCGCGTTCGAATCATTTGGCAGCTGCATGCGCGTCCCGGTCGCGGGACCGATGCGCTCGATCCCACGACTCGTACGCGCATCGACGCCGCCATTACGGTAGCGATGCAAGAACCTCATCGGCATGCTCGTCGACTTTGACCTTCGGCCATACGCGCACGATCTTGCCGTTCTTGTCGATCAGAAACGTCGAGCGTTGCACGCCCATCGACTTCTTCCCGTACATGTTCTTTTCGACGATCACGCCGAACGCGTCGCAGAGTTCCGAAGCGGTATCTGCGAGCAGCGTGAACGGAATGGAATACTTCGTTTTGAACTTTTGGTGGGACGCTACCGAATCGCGGCTAACGCCGACGATTCGCGCGTTCTTCTTCTCGAATTGCTTGTGGAGATCGCGGAACTGAGAGGCTTCGTTCGTGCATCCGGGCGTGTCGTCTTTCGGATAGAAGTACAGAATCAGCGATTCGCCGAGCAAATCGCTCGTGGAAAGCTCGTTGCCTTCGTCGTCCGTTACGTTGAGTTTCGGAAGCTTGTCGCCTTCGCTTAGCACTCCTGGCCTTTCTCTTCGCTGAATTGGTCGAGTGGAACCATGAACAACAGCCGGTCGCCCGGCCGAACATCTTCTTCGAACTTGTGTACGGGCACAGCAACTCCTCTGCCCCCGTTCTCATCCTCACGCCACACGAAAAGCGGAATCCAGCGCACCTTATAACCCGGCCGTTCCGGCGGTGCAGGCGGCGGCGCATTTTCAGGAGCCTTGAAAGCGCTCCGCGAGCTGAAACGTGCGCACGTGTTCGGAACCCGCAAAGAGATCGAACCGTCCGCGCGTACTCTCGAATCGCGCGAGGCCCGCGATCGTCGGAGCGGTCAGCTCGGTCGTGGAGAACGACGCGATGCCGAAGTGCCGCTTGATCGACGCGCCGAACGCCAGATCGTCGATGCGCAAGACGACGTGAAAGTCGCCGTGTCCGCGTTCCTTCGTTCGCGTGCGCGCGCCGAGCGCAACCTCCAGGTTCGCCGTGTCGCTGTTCGTTACGCCGATCAGAGCCTTTGCGCGCTCGGGCGTGCAGTACCCGATCGTTTCATCGTTCGTCGCATCGCCGGTGAGCAAATCGACTTTCCGGTCGCGCGCGAGCTCGATCAAAATCGCGTCGGGGTTCCGTTCGACTACGACTACGTCTTCGCCGAGTTCTCGAAGGTAATCGATTACGAGCGAACCCACGTTTCCGGCACCGCAGACGATGACGTGCCCCGAACGATGGATGCGGCGCAATCCTTGCAGGCGGCGCGTGGTTGCCGCATTCAATGCCGACGTGATGGTTGCCGTGAAAACCGCGAAGACAACGATCCCGAGCGAACATTACGAGCATGGCGACCAGCATGCCGGCTATTTCCCGCATAGTCAGCGGATGGGCAGCGCAGTCTTTACACGGCGAGATGTCACCGTATCCGACCGTCGTCATCGTCGACATCACGTAATACAACGACGACACGACGTTCAAGTGAAGATTCCAAACGAAAAACGCGACGAAGATCGCGTAGAGCAACAGCGTCGCCTAAGAAGACCGCCCGCAAGATCGGCTCCGTTCGCCGCAGCGACACGCGAAGGTTGCGAAGCGCGCCGCTCCAGCGCTCGCGCCAGTTATACCGTCGCGCGCGGTGCGGCTGCGTCGGGCCACGTTTCTTTCAAGTGCACGATCGGCCCGAAGACGACGACGCGAGAATCCGCTTCCAGCTCGCCTGCGAGAATCGTTTCGGATCGGCTGCGGTCTTCCTCGCCGTGACAGAGATACGGCGCGACGCCGTCAACGGCTATCACGCGCGCGTGCAGCTTTTCTTCGGCTTCGCGGATCCTCAAGCCGTCGATTCCGAAATCGACCGCGCGCCGTTCGCAAAACCCAAAGAGTCCGGCGGAATTTCCCTGTGCAGTGCTGACATCGCGCGTGACGTCCATGCGATGAACGGCCTTCGCGACCATCGTTTCGAGCGTCGGGAACGGCAGCGCGTAGAAACACGACGGATCGACCGCCGACGCCGCATACGTCGCTGCAGCATGCGCGGCCGGAGAAATCGCGGTGCAATTATATTGCAGGCCCTCTTGAATCTTATGCCCCAGCACGGGATTGAACTGCCGGATCGTCACGCGCACGCGTTCGTTGATGTCGCGCGCCAGCAAAGCCACGCGCAGATTCAAACGGTCGTCTTGCGAAACGGCAACCAGACAATAGTCCGTATGCGCAGCGGCTCCATCGTCGTCGTGCAGGCCGGCCTGCCGCAACGTCGCGGTGTCGGCCGGATCGGCGTTGACGAACGAAAACGTTTGAGGAAACTCTTGCGAGAGCGACGCGACGACGCTTGCGAGGAGGCGATGCGCCCGCTCGTCTTCGTGCTTCCACACAAGCACAATGCGCTGGCCGGCCGTCTTCAAAATCTCACGGCAAATTTCGTACGCCAGGTAGTCGCCGCCGACGACGATAATGAGCGTCTCGGTCGCCATAGATGTCGCCTGATTCGCCGCAGCAACAGCCGCTCCGCCCGCCGCACCCGCTGGCCCTCGAGTTGATCGAACGCCTGCGGCAGCGTCCCGGCGCGCCGGTCTTAGAGATCGGAACCGGCAGCGGCCGGAATCGTGCCGCGCTGGAACGCGCCGGCTACCCCGTCGTCGATATTGCCGCTGCAGCGGCCGCGCCGCATGCTGCGGCCATTTCCACGCACGCGCTGCTTCACGGTATGCCGGCCGGGATCGCGGGCCTCCTCGCTCGTATCTTCGATCGCCTGGAACCGAATGCTCCGCTGTACGCTACCTTCGGGTCGGTGCGGGACGCTCGCTACGGCGAAGGCGAACGACTCGACGAGCACACCTTTGCACCGCTCGACGGCGACGAACGCGGCGTTGCGCATACCTTCTTCGACGAGGCGCGGCTTCGAGCGATGCTGGAGTGCGACTGGATCGTCGAATCGCTCGAGGAACGCGCCGTCGACGAAATCGCGGGCGCGTGGGCGCACCAAACGTACGCCGCTAAAACGCAGCGTTCACTGGTTCGCGCGGTTGAAGAGACGCTAGTAGCGCGGAACCGAGCTGATCGACTTGGCGGGCATACGCGTCGATGCCGCCGTCGACATTGACGACGTCGTTAAAGCCGCGCGCCGCCAGAAAGCTGCGCAACCTGCGCGCTGCGGCCGCCGTGATGACACAGCACCGCAATCGGCTCGTCTTTCGGCAGCTCGCCCATGCGATGCGGCACCTCGCGCATCGGAATGTGCACGGCGTCGGGCAAAGACGCAGCTGCTATTTCGGAAGGCTCGCGCACGTCGAGCAGAACGAAGGTCTTTCCCTCGCTGCGCCAGCGCGCGAGTTCGTTGACGTCGATTTCTTGGCTCATGCTTTCGTCTGGGTTCCGATCAGGTCGCGCATCGGGCTCGATGCATTGGCATAGAGATCGCTTCTCCATGCGTCCGGCGAGAAACGCCTGACGTCCGGCGAGCACGGCGTTCTTCATCGCTTCAGCCATCAACACCGGATCTTTGGCCGCCGCAATGCCGGTGTTCATCAGCAGTGCGTCGACGCCGAGTTCCATTGCGATCGCCGCATCGGACGCGGTTCCGACGCCGGCATCGACGATGACGGGAACGCTCGCGCGCTCTTTGATGATTCGAATCGTGTACGGATTGCAGACGCCAAGGCCGCTGCCGATCGGCGCGGCAAGCGGCATCACCGCGACGCAGCCCACTTCTTCGAGCTGCTTGCACACGACGGGATCGTCGCCGATGTACGGCAGCACCGTGAAGCCGTCGGCCACGAGCGCTTCGGCCGCTTTCAGTGTTTCGCGAAGAATCCGGATGCAGCGTATCCGCATCGCCGATCACTTCGAGCTTGATGAGATCGGTCTCCAGCAATTCGCGCGCAAGTTGCGCCGTGAGGATCGCGTCTTTGGCATTGTAGCAGCCGGCGGTGTTCGGAAGAATGCGCATCTTCGAGCGGTCGATATAGTCGAGCATCGTCTTGCCGCTGGGATCGTCGAGGTTGATGCGGCGAATCGCCACGGTCACCATCTCCGCGCCGCTGGCTGCGTGCGCCGCCTGCATCACTTCCATCGACGGATATTTTCCGGTTCCGACGATGAGCCGCGATGCGAACTCGTATTTTCCGATTTTTAAAACGTCTTGCATAAGGATTTAACCGCCTGCTACTGCTTTGATGATTTCGATGGTGTCGCCGTCCACGAGCGCATGCGCTTCGTAGTCGGCGCGGCGCACGACGCGATCGTTCCGCGCGACCGCGATTCCCGCTCGCGGCGCGCCCAAAAGCTCGAGTAATGCCGCGACGGTTGTGCCGTCGGGCAGTTCGTGCGTCGTCCCGTTGACCGTTGCTTTCACGCTCTCGTCATTCGCGAAGCCGCACCGGGCGCGCCTTCGACGACGTCCGCGATGGCGCGGGCAGTTGCAGGCGCAAGCAAGATGCCGTTTCGATAATGGCCGGCCGCAAGTAGCAGCCCTTCGACGGAAGTCGCACCAATGTAGGGCAAACCGTCTTTCGTCCCGGGACGCAATCCCGCCCACGTTTCGGTGAGGGCAAACCCGCCAAGCGCCGGTGCGGCCGCAAGCGCGGCATGCAGCAATGATTCTACGCCCTGCGCCGTCACGCGCTGGTCGAACCCTTCGCGTTCCACGGTCGCACCGACCAACAATCTTCCGTCATCGCGGGGCACCAAATACGCGCCCGGCACCCATGTCGTCCGGCGCACCAGTCCAACCGGAATCGCCAGCGCCAGCATCTGTCCTTTGACGGGTTCGATTTGCGGCACGACTTCTTGCGGCATCCCCGGCACTTGCGCCGCCCACGCGCCCGCCGCATTGACGACGTACGAAGCCGGCGTAAACCCCCGATGACTGCGAATCCCGCGCACGCGCCGATCGTCGCATTCGAACGCGACGTCCTTCGCATCTCGCACGATCGTCACACCGCGCGCTTCACACGCCGCAATCAACGCCCGCCCCAATCGGCGATTGTCGACGCACCCTTCACCACGCACCATCAGCGCACCGACGACATGCTTCCCAAGCACCGGCTCAACGGAAAGCGTCTGCGATCTATCGAGCAATTCGCACGCAATCCCGCGCCCGCGCAACTCTTGCGCATGTTCGCGAAGCTCTTGCATCTGCTCGTCGTCAAACGCCGCATTCACGATTCCATCCAACCGCAAATGCGCATCCACCCCACTCGCTTCACGAACGCACTCGACGAACTCGGGATACATCTTCAACGACGACGCACACAGCTCTAACAGAGCTTCACTGTCAACCCGCTCCGTATAGGGCGCCAACATCCCCGCCCCCGCCCACGACGCCGCCCTCGCCGGCTCCGCCCGCTCGTAAACCCTAACTTCCGCCCCTCTCCCCGCCAACTCAAACGCAGTCGCCAGCCCTATCAGCCCCGCCCCCACGATCGCTACGTCGCCGCCACTCTCTCTCACGCTCTAATTGTATCCGTTTGCTAAGCCCAGCACTGCCTCAACCATCTTCTCCCCCGTCTATACTGCCTCAAGCGGAGCACGTCGCAGACTCTGAGACACGGGGAAGGGCCCTGTTCGTTGGAAGGAACTCGAACTTTTTCGGGCTGGCCACGGATGGCCATTTCAAAACTTCGTTTTCCCGAAAAAGTCGCGTAGCGGGAAAATTGCACGATGCAATTTTCCCAGCGGTCCTTCCAACGAACAGGGCCCTTCCACGGGGCTCAGAGTCTGCGGCGCGCGTAGCGCCGCTCACATCCCGGTATAGACGGGCCCTTCGCCACCCTGAGGCGGCACCCACGTAATAATTTGATACGGATCCGCAATATCACACGTCTTACAATGCACGCAATTCGTGAAATTGATCTGCAGCCGGCCCTCTACGCCGCCGTTCTTCTTTTCAAACAGCGGTTCGTACACTTTCGCCGGACAAAAGTACGCGCACGGATTGCCGTATTCGACGGTACACCGGTCGCGACACATGTTCGTGTCGGCCACTTTTAAGTGACATGGCTGATCTTCTTCGTGAATCGTTCCGGAGTTGTACACGTCGGTCAGTTTGTCGAACGTCAACACGTTGTCGATCTTCGCTCGCGGCGTTTCTTTGGGCTTATATCCCGCTCTCTCCATGCGTTCGTAGTCCGGGCTTCGACGAGAGTTTGTCGATGAAGCCGAATGCCTTTCCGCCGGTGAACGTGGCATAGACCCGCGTTGAACACACCCGCGAACATGCCGTGCTCGAAGCCTTGGTGGAAGTTCCGCGCGCTGCGCATCTCGTCGTAGGCCCACGAATTGCGGAAGCGCTCTTCGAACGCGGAGAGCTGCTCGCTGTCGAATTTTTCCGCTTGCAGCGCGTCCCACGCCGTTTCGGCCGCCATCATTCCGGACTTCATCGCGAGATGCACGCCTTTGAGGCGCATGCCGTTCAGGAAGCCCGCGGAGTCGCCGATGATCATCAAGCCGTCGGCATACGGACGCGGCATCGCAAAGAATCCGCCTTCCGGAATGGCTTTCGCGCCGTAACGAATCATCTTCGCGCCTTCGAGCATCTTGGCGATCGCCGGATGCTGCTTCATGCGTTGCAATTCGTTGTGCGGATCCGTCGTCGGATTTTTATAGTCGAGACCGGTGACGTGCCCGATGTCGAGAATGTTGTTGCGCATCCCGTAGATGAAACCGCCGCCGAACGTTTCGGGCGGTAGCGGATAGCCGAGCGTGTGGATCACGGTGCCGGCCGGGAAACGATCGTCGGGCAGCTGCCACAACTCTTTGACGCCCGCGGCGTAGACTTGCGGTTCTTTTCCCGCATCGAGGTTGAGGCGCGGAATCGCTTGCTTTGCAAGCGTTCCGCGCGGGCCTTCGCCGAGAATCACGATCTTCGCGAGCAAATCCGCGCCCGGTTCGTAATTCGCTTTGGGATTGCCGTTGTGGTCGACACCCTTGTCGCCGGTGCGAACGCCGATGACGCGCTCGCCTTCCCACAGCAGTTCTTGACCCGGAAATTCGCCGAAGACTTGGATGCCGAGCTCTTCCGCCTGCGAAGCCATCCACTTCGTCAGCTTCTGCAGCGACGAAACGTACTTGCCGTGATTGTTCAATGGGGGCGGCGTGAACGGCGCTTTGATTTTGCCGCCGGCGGTGAGGAACCACATTTCATCGCGACCGACCGGCGCTTCGACGGGTCCGCCGAGTTCTTGCCAATTCGGAAGCAGTTCGTCGATCGCGCGCGGGTCGAGCACCAGGCCCGAAAGGCCATGATTGCCGATTTCCGCCGCTTTCTCGATGACGAGAATTTCGAGCTCTTTGCCCGCCTCTTTCGCCAGTTGTCCGAGGCGAATCGCGCCCGCTAAGCTTGCCGGGCCCGCGCCGACGAAGAGTACGTCGACTTCCAGTTGATCGCGCTGTGCCATGCGCGGAGGTTTCGAGTTACCCCGAAATGATCATTTGCCAGTAGTCTGAGAATTCGAAGCACCCGCTTCACTATCCAGCGACTCGAGCGCCGACGCGATCGCCGCAACGTGAAGGTCGACCCGCGACGGCAGCTCGCGGCGGCCGGGCGCCTCGAACGTGTAGGCTTGCCGGGCGGCATTTCGCTGAAGCAGCAGCGAGAACGACAGTCCACCGAGCTCTTCGACCTCTGCAACCGCATCGGGAGTAAGACCCCGGCACGTCAGCGCCGCCTGCAGCTTTTCGGCGATTGCGCGCGAGCCGTAAGCGTAGAAGTAGAACGCTTCCTCATCGCAGTCTTCGTGCAGATCGATGGCCAGCGCGAACTTCAAATCGCGGTTTGCCATGATGACGGCCTTGGCTTCCGGCGAACTGCCGCCGCGCCCGAAGGTTCTATTGATGTCGATACCGTCGATCGACGCGCGGGTGCCGGCATCGTAGCCGGTGGGATTGAGACATGGCCAAAGCCGGTAAGCAAAGCGCTCGTCCAGCAATCCGCGTTCGGCCGCGTACAAGAGCGCTGCCGGTCCGGAACGCTCGTCGCCGTGAATTCCCGCCGAAATCGTTACCACCGGTTTTCCCGGCTCGCCGCTCTCGACGCACAAGAGCGTGCGGGGAGCGCCGACGCATGCGACTTCTCGCACGCGCAGATCGCGTTCACCGCGCAGCGCTTTCCAGCGCGACGTTAGTTCCCGGTAGGTAGCAATCTCTTCCGGCATAAACACACTCTCTCATGAAAACCGACGCCGCCGCCGTTCCGCGCAGTTTTGCAAGCGACAACAACGCTCCGGTCGCTCCCGAGATCATGCAAGCCATCATCGATGCTAACGAGGGCGACGCCGTCGGCTACGGACGCGATCCTTTCACGGAACGTGCCGTTAACCGCTTCCGCGAGCACTTCGGCAGCGATACGGAAGTTTTCTTTACGTTCAACGGGACGGGCGCAAACGTTACGGCGCTGAGTTGCGTCGTGAAGCCGTGGGAGGCTGTATTGTGCCCCGACACGGCGCATTTGCAGACTGACGAGTGCGGCGCATTCGAACGGTTCACAGGCTCTAAAGTCATTCCGATTGCGACCGCCGACGGCAAGTTGACGATCGATGCCCTCGATGCACACCTGCACGGCGGACACGACGAGCATCATTCGCAACCGCGCGTCGTCTCAATCTCCCAGTCGACCGAATACGGCGACGTATACGAACTCGATGAATTGCGGGCGATGTGCGATTTCGCGCATCGGAACGGCCTGCTCGTGCACGTTGACGGCGCCCGCATCGCGAACGCTTGCGCGGCGCTCAACCTTACGCCGCGACAGTTGACCAAAGATGCGGGCGTAGACATGCTTACCTTCGGCGGCACGAAGAACGGACTGATGGCCGGCGAGGCGATTTGCTTCTTCGATCCGCAGCTAGCCGCCGTGGCGGCGCCGTTCGCGCGCAAGCAAGCCATGCAGCTGGCATCGAAAATGCGCTACATCGCCGCCCAGTTCGAAGCGCTGCTGACCGGCGATTTGTGGCTTCGCTACGCAACGCATGCGAACGCCATGACGGCCCGCCTGCTCGCCCGGATCGCGGCGATTCCGTCGATTCGCGTTACGAATAAGGTTCGCTGCAACGCCATTTTTGCAACGCTCGATCGCGCCGCAATCGAAAAAATCCAGGAACGATTCTTCTTCTATCTATTTGACGAGCGGTTGCCGGAAGTGCGGTGGATGACCCACTGGGCCACGCGCGCAAGCGACGTCGACGAATTCGCGGATGTTATCGAACGTTCAGTAAATTCCCAGCTTTAACGCGAGCGCGCCTCCGGGCGCACTGTTTCGGACGCCGTTACGTTGTGGAGTCAAGGAGGCTCTCACAACGACCATGCGATTGACACTTCTCAAGTCGGCTTCGCACGTAGCGGCGGCTGCCGGTCTCTGTCTTGCGGTAACCGCGTGCGGCGGCGGTTCGTCGAACCCGTTCAACCCCAATCCGATCAACGGCCAGTGCGCTCCGGGCACGAACGTCCAGCTCGCCAATCCAACGGTCTATTCAACCGGCGTGCCGACCAATATCGGGTCCGTCACCATCGTTGCCGACGGCAATTCAAATTCACTCTACAACACCTACAACAATTGGAATCTGGTGTTGCAAGGCAACTTTGGCAACACGATCACGAGCGGCCAGCTGAATTTGGTCTCAGATCCGAACGGCCCACATCCGTTCCCGTCGGATTTCTACTACCAGGGATCGATCCCGACGCTGCCCTCGGGCCAAACCTTTCAGGTTTTGCTCGAGAACAGCAACGGATTCTGTTCGCCAGTAACGATCGGCCAATTCAGCACGTAAGAGGCGCGGGCCGTTAGTTCTCAACCTCGTAGAAATACTCGCCGGCTATGGCGGTACAGCTTTGAACTTCGGGCTGGAACATTGTCTTCTGCGCGAGTTGCATGGCGAGACTGTCGACGGCAAGGAACCCGCTCGACCGCTCGACGAGCACGCGTTGGGGCAATCCGGGATTCGCCGAAAGCGTTACTCGGAGCTGCGTCACGCCGTGCTCGCCGCTCGCGGACGCAATGCTGGGAACGCCGCTGAAGAGCACGTCGGCGACCGAAGCGGGGACATTGGGTTGCGCGCAATTCGCGGCCGAAACGGCGACGGACGAGTTGGACGCAAGAATGAGGGACAACGCGAGTGGATGCATATGGAGACCCTTTTCCTATTGGAATTTCCTCCACAGGTGTAACGTACGACAACGCTACGGAAAAGGCATAAATTTTTTCTGAAAATTCAGGCCGTCCAGTCCAACATGCTTTGCCACTGCGGTTTTGGGAAACGTTCTTTGCTTTTGATCGCTTCGACGTACTTGCGTTTGCCGGCGCGATTGCCTTTGCCAAGCATTATCCCGCCGACAAGCCGGTCTTGCCAAAAATACAACGCGCGATACCAACGTTTATCAACGTCGATTTTTTTCGCTACCTCGATCTCCGGCTGAAGCTCCGGCGACAAGCCGAATTGCGTGATCGTCTGTCCCTTGAAGAGTAGCGAAGAGTACTCTGGAACGTCGTGATACTTTTCACTCGCGCCCATCATATTGGCAGCGGCGACTTTGCCGTGGGCTCCGGCATTGTTCCACGTCCCCATGCGGTATCGCATCTCGAGAATGGGATCGAAGAAATCGGCGATGTCGCCCGCCGCGAACACGCCCGGAACGTTTGTTTCAAGATTGTCGTCGCAGAGAATTCCATTGCGGCTCGTTTCGATCGGCGTCCCGTTGACCAGTTCGGTGTTCATCGTTAGGCCGAAACCGGCGCCGTAACACTGCGCCTCGATCTCCAAGCCCTTCTTCGTTCGCACCTTGGTGATCACGCCGTTGGAACGGACGAACTCCGCGACTTCCTCGCCGTAGTGTAAGTGCACCCCGTCGTCCTTGGCGGCTTGGTCCACCAGCTCGCCCGCTTCTTCGTCCAGCAAGCGATGGAGCACTCGCGGCCCGCGAATCAGCCAATGGGTCTCGATCTTCCGCGATGCAAACGCTTCGGCCAGCTCGTAGGCGATAAAGGACCCGCCGACGGCGACCGCGGCCTTCGCCCGGTCGATCTGCTCCGAAATCGCGCGGGTGTCGTCGAGGTATTGGAAGTTGTAGAGATTTCGGGCGCCCTCTGAACCAGGAGCCCCGGTTGGATTAGGCCGTCCGCCGGTTGCAAGCAATAGGGCGTCGTAGGGATACTCTTGACCATCGGCGAGCACGGTGCGCTCCTCGACGTTCACGGTTTCGACGCGAGTGAGGAGCTTGAGCGCAATCCGGTGGTCTTCGTGCCACGCGAGATCGCGCATCATGACTTTCTCTTCAGGAATCTGTTTGCGAAGCATCGGAGGCAACGAGATACGGTTGTAGAGCGGGTACGGTTCATCACCGAAAAGGGTAATCTCGCATTCCGGATCGTGCTTGCGGAGTTGTTCCGCCGCGGTAGTGCCGGCAAAGCCGTTCCCTACGATGATATATCGCCGCCCCGAACTCGCCACGCGGACGCTCCTTTCGCATCTTTTGCGTTCGCAGTATCGTTGAAGTAAGTAGGCGGGTGTCTTGACCGTCACCTGCGAGGACAGAATGGACGTTCGCTTGGTGCAGCTCCTCGGGTCTTTCATCACTGCGCGCAGCGATTATGCTTTGACGCGCCTGGAGTGCGCCATGCAGCTGCCCGACTACCCCGCGGCTCCGGTGATCGATCGCCTGAACGATGCCTCCGAACAGGCCCTGCGGGACGAATGGCCCGCGATCGAGCGGCAACTTGACGTTGCCGTCGCCTACGGAAAACGCGCACAGCGCGCTAAAGGCACGTTCTTCCGCGAAGCCGGCGCATTTCGCGCCCTGGAAAGATCGCTGCGCGAGATGGATCAATACGCGCGGGCGATTCGCTGGGTGATGGCCGTTACGGAAAGCGAAGACGTCTAGCGGCTAGCCGCGCAGCGCCAACCCCATCATCATCTGAAAACCGATGTCTAACGCGCGCTCGTCGATGTCGTAGCGCGCGCTGTGCTGCGGTTCCAACCCTAATTCGTCGCCGCGCACGCCGACGATGAAGTACGCTCCCGGACGCTCTTGCTGCATGAAAGCCATGTCTTCGGCCCACATTACGATGTCGTGCGGATACACGACGTTTTCCGCTCCCACGACCTGCGCGCCGACTTCACGGACGATTGCGTTCATTGCCGGATCGTTGATCGTCGGCGGGTAGCCCCAGAGATATTCGAACTCGTAATCCAACTGCAGCGCGTCGCAGAGACCTTCGGTCATGCGTTCGATGCGCTCCGGCATCGAACGCCGCACGTCTTCGTCGAGCGCGCGAACCGTACCAAGCATTTCCGCCGAATCGGGAATCACGTTGAACGTCGTCCCGGACGAAAGCTTACCTACCGTCACTACGACGGGGTCTTTCGGCGCGATCTCGCGGCTCGCAATCGTTTGGAACATCGTAACGAGCTGCGCCGCTGCGACGATCGGATCGTGCGAGGTGTGCGGCATCGCTCCGTGTCCGCCTTTGCCGTTCAAAACCAGCTCGAAGCGGTCGGACGAAGCGAAAAACGCGCCGTCGCGCACGCCGATCTTTCCGGCTTCGAGGCCGCTGTACAAGTGCAACGCGAACGTTCGATCGACGTGCGGATTTTCGAGCGCTCCGTCGTCGATCATCAATTGGTTGCCGGCGAAGCCCTCTTCACCGGGCTGAAAACAGAACACGAGCGTGCCGGGAATCTGCTCCCGCATTTTCGAGAGCGCTCTCGCAGCGGCGAGGAGAATCGCCATGTGTCCGTCGTGCCCGCATGAATGCATGACGCCGTCTACCGTGGATCGATACTCCGGCTGCGCGGCTTCCTGCATCGGCAAAGCGTCCATATCGGCGCGCAACAAGGTGACCGGTCCGGCTTTGACGCCCTTCAACGTAGCAAGAATGCCTGTCTGCCCAATCCCCGTGCGGATTTCGTCGAACTCACACTCGCGCAACTCGCGTTCGATGAACGCGGCGGTAGCGTGCTCTTGCATCGACAATTCGGGATGTGCGTGAAAGTGGCGACGGTACCGAACGAGTTCCTCGTGCGGCGCTTCAATCATCGGCTTGGACATGCGCCTTCCTTACGGCGCTATTCCTAGTGGTTCCCGTACGTACCGCGCGCCGGCGCAGTGCCCCTAATTCGGTCGAAAGTCGGCACGAAACAAGAATATTCCCGGCGCCGGAGCGCAGAACGACGTTCCACCTCTATACCGCGAGGCGCGCGCAACGCGAAGAGTCTCACGGTCGATCGCCGCAAAGCCCGATGGTGCCCAAACCCAAAAATCGTCGGGCGTTCCGTTTGCTGCTATTGCAACCGCAACATAGGTGGTGCCCGATGCTCCCGCGGATTGAAGTTCCCTTGGATACTGCGGCACCATCGGAACGGTAACGGTTGCACGCGCGAAGGGAACGGGGCAGTCTTCTTTGCCGGGAGCACTCGTTATTGAAGCCGTCGCAATCGGTGTCTTAGCGTCAGGCAAGCCGGGCTCGTCTATAGGATTTTGCAGCGACAGTCCCCTTTTCGTGGGGTCGCCGTGGAATTCGAATCCGGCCGGCGGCGTGCAGCCGACGCGCCCTTTCGCATCCCAGCCGAAAAGGGAATCGCCCGACGTTTCGGCTGTTTCAACGAAATCGGAGAGGACGGTGACATTCTGCGGCATTCGCGCGTAAAGAGGCGCAGAAACGAAGGCTCTCCTTTTGAACGCGGTAGTCGGCGAGATCCATTGTTCGTCGCGCTCCTCGAGCTTGACGTTTGCGAAGGAAACCGCAAGCCATCCGGCACTCGTCTTCACGGCGATCGAGCCCGAGACGGTACGGGGACTCGCAGCCGCAAGGCGATAGGCAAACAGCCTTGTTTGGGCTTCCGGAGCCGCATCGAAGAGATGCGTTTGCGAGATTCGAGCCGGACAATATTCCGTTTCGGCCATCGCTCGCGCCTGAGTGCCGAAAGAAACGCACGCAATAAAAATTGCGCCTGACAATAGACGTACGCCCACACGAACCATGCAGCGACTATACAACGGGAACCTTTGCGGTCTCCTGGGCGGCGAAAATGCTGCTTTTTTCTCGTAAAGTCCGCATTAATGGGTATTTTCTCCCAAGGGAAATACTCGCGTTCACTTGCAGAGTACGCGCACAACTAGAACTCTCGAAAATTAAGGGGAAGTGTTCGTGAAGCGTATAGCTCCACTAGGCTTCGCCGTTTCTGCTTTGGCTTTGGCCACGGCGTGCAGCGGCGGATACAACGTCATCGCTCCGAGTCCGGGGCCCTCGACTGCCGGCAACGCGGGCGTCGTCTTCTTGGTGACGACTCCGGTATCGTCGTCGTCCAATAGCTTGCGGAAACCCAATATCGCTGCACCGGCAGGGACGCAATCCGTTTCGGTCCAGTTGCAGTCCGTGAACGGTGCGGCCGTTACCGGCACTCCAACCACGCAGAACATCGCTGCAAATGCGAACGGCTGCAACACCGCCGGCAATCAGCTGGTCTGCCAATTCACCGTTAACAGCGCGCCTGGCAACGACGTTTTCCTCGTGAAGATGTTCGGCCAGCCGAACGCGCAAGGCACCGCAACCGGTGCCGGCAATGTTTCCGTAAACGCCGCGGGCGGCCAAAACACGACGGCCCCGACCGTTCTCAGCGGAACCGTTGCCAGCGTCGCCATTACCGCCCCAGATCTTCCGGTCGGCGTTAAGGGATCGGGCAACCTGGTCGTCGTCGCGAAAGACGCGCAGGGCAACACGATTCTCGGCAATTACGCAAACGCGATCACGTTCAGCATGACGGACGCTTCGGGCCAAACGAGCCTTTCCGGCACGAACGCCGCCAGTTCGACCGATGCCGCGAAGATTACGCTAACTTACAACGGCGGTGCGATGTCGACGGCGGCAACGATTGGCGCATCGGCGAGCGGCCTTTCCGCATCGGCCATAACGCCTGGTAAGTTCCTTCCTGACTCGAGCTATCCGACGGTCGACGGAACGACGACCTACAACGTTTCCTATGCGACGGCCAATACGGCCGCGCCGGCCCCCACACCGACTTACGGCGACCCGCAAGGTACGACTGAAACGGTCAAGGTGCAAACGGGCGCGACGTTCAACGGATTGACGAATCTCGTCGCAGTTTCTCCGACCTTTGCGCCCGATCGAGCGCCCAGCAGCGGTTCTTTTTCGGCATACGTTTTTGGTACGCCGAATACGACGTACTACCAGTGGACGAATGCGGGCACGGGCTCGGCCCTGCAACGGGTAGGCGCTGTAGCTAACGGCGTGTTCCCATTCGGCGAGGACGTTTCGCAGACGTGCGACGCTCCTTACCAAACGGTATGGATGGCTCCGCTTTCCGGCGGGTGGGACTCACTGAGCGGCACTGGTCCCTGCAAGGCCAACTTCTCGTTCAATGATGGTGCAGGCGATGCATTCGGCGGGAATGAGATTGGGAACGCCGACGGATCGTTTAGCTTCACATTCTCCTTGCAAGGCGGACCGTTTTCGGTGACGGAGACGGAACAAGCAAATTCCGACGGAACCGGCACGATCATCGAAAACAATAACGCCGGCGGTGCAGGCGGTCCGCCTTCGGCAATTCTTACGATCGGGACGCCGGCACCGAACGCTTCGACTATTCCGGTTACAATTCAAACGTTCCCCGGATCGATTCCTAATCCGATGCCGTCGCCAAGTCCGACAGTTGTTCCAACGACGATTCCGAACTGGTATGCCGCGGCCGGTGTTCCCAACGGCACCGTTCCCTCGAAGCTTCAGCAAGACACGTTCACATTGACGCATGCCAGCACGACGCTGCCGGTAAGCTGTAACGTCGACTCAAGCGTCGTTCCGGCGGGAACTAACGTCTCGAACGTCACCGAATCGTTCAGCGAGCTCGACCCGCTCAGCGGCTATTCCACGGCGACGACGCAGTGGTACGTCGCGGACGGAATCGGAGTGGTTTGCGAAATTCAAGCAGGCCAGGATTATTACGCAGCCGCGATCTCATCGCTGATCCCAACGTTCTTCAGCAGCGGTGGCGGACCGGACCAAATCAGCGTCTATCAAACGACCTATTCGCTGACGCCGCAGGTGCTGCAAGCGGCGATGGCGAGAACGCGCAGCTTTGCGCGGGCCGCAAGTACTGCGCAAGCCCAAATGTTGACCTACGCAGGTCAACTCCATGCGATGCAGATTAAACGGCTCATCCAACGGGCAGCGGCTCACCACCACTAGGTCATACTCGACTCCAACAAAGCACGCCGGTCTCGCGGACCGGCGTGTTTTCTTTTAAACAATCGCTGAGTCAAGAACGCGTTAAGCCCAATGTTTATATCCAGGGCGCGTAGTTCGTATTGCCGATAGAGTAAGCGACTACAATTTAATACTAATCTCATCTAAGGGGAAGTGTTCGTGAAGCGTATAGCCTCACTAGGCTTCGCCGTTTCTGCTTTGGCTTTAGCCACGGCGTGCAGCGGCGGATACAACGTCATCGCTCCGAGCCCGGGGCCTTCGGCTTCCGGCAACGCGGGCGTTGTTTTTTTGGTGACCGCCCCGATGGCGTCATCGTCCAACAATCTTCGCAAACCAAATATCAGCGCGCCCGCGGGGACGCAATCCGTTTCGGTGACGCTGCAATCCGTAAACGGCTCTGCTGTTACCAACGGCGCGTCGGCGACGCAAAACATTTCGGCAAGCGCCTCGGGCTGCACGACCGGAAATCAGGAATATATCTGCCAGTTCACCGTGAACGCGCAATCGGGCAACGACATCTTCCTCGTCAAGACGTTCTCGCAATCGAACGCTCAAGGGGCGGCGACCGGCGCAGGTGCCGTGTCGGTGAACGCGTCGAGCGGTCAGAACACGATTGCACCGACGGTGCTTAACGGCACCATCGCCAGCATCGCGCTTAGCGTTTCCTCGTCGGTTGTGCCGGCCGCGAACGGGTCCATCCCGCTGACCATCGTTGCTAAAGACGCTTCAGGCAACACGATCATCGGTCAATACTCCAACGCCATCACGCTGACTGATTCCGATCCTTCCGGAAAAACGTCATTGTCCGCTACCAGCGTGCCCGATTCGACGACTGCGAGCGGCATTAGGATCCAATTTAGCGGCGGTGCGATGACGCATCCGGCCACGATTTCCGCTTCCGCTGCCAACGTCGCAGCTTCCGCCGTCACGCCGGCGACGTTTTCGGTCGATAACAGTTATCCGACGGTAGACGGCTCTACGAACACCTTCAACTTGGCCATCGCGCAAGCAGAGAACGCGCCCGGCCAAACGGTGAATACGCCGGCACCGATGCCGACGACGAGCGTCACGCAAGCTTATAAGACCGGTACGACCTTCAATAATCTATCCAATCTGATTGAGATTTCGACGACGTACAGTTCGCTCGTGTATAGCAACGTCTCGGCGCCGCTGGCGGCGCCGCCTGAAAGCGGATTAGACTATTATCAATGGTCCAATGAAGCCGGAATCGCAAAGCTGCAGCATGTCGGCTTCAACCGTCAGGTTAGCAACGGTCCGTTCTCAGGAACCGATGTGGAAACGTGCGCGGCGCCCTATCAAACGGCGTGGTCCTTGCCGCTTTCACAATCGTGGAGCGTCTACAATGGCACGGGCGCTTGCAATGAGAACGTTTCGGTAAGCGGATTCTTCAACTTCAGCGACGAGTACGCGGACAACGCAGACGGCAGCTATAGCGAAACGTATAGCGGAAGCGGCTTCCTCATGCCACCGACGACCGGTACCGCAAGCGCAAACGCCGATGGTTCGACGGCCTTCACTTCAAATTCGGCGAACAATTCGTACGTCATCAACGTCTCTGCTCCGAATTTCAGCAGTCCGACGCTCACCGCACAAGTCCAAGCGTTCTCGACGGCGCTTCCGTCGCCGCTGCCGTCCGTAACACCGACGACCGTGCCGAACTGGTACGTTAGCGCCGGCCTAACGAAGCTTCCGAACCCGCTTCGCAGCGACGTCTTTACGCCGAAAGGACCCGTAGCGTCACTCGATGCGTCGTGCCAGGTCACCGCGGGAATCATCCCAAGCGGCGCATCGATCAGCGAAGTGGACGAAGCGTACCAGTACGTAAATCCGCTTCAGGGCTACAACAACACGACGACCAAGTGGTATCTTGTAAATGGACTTGGTGTTGTATGTTCCGTTCAGCAAAGTTCCATCTATCAGACATACGTCGCGACGCAGTTGAATCCGGCCCAAGATACGGTTACGACCATGACGCAAACGATGTCGCTTACGACGTCGTCGCTAACGCAGGCAATGGCTCGCACACGGAGTTTCGCGTTAGCCTACCCGGCAGCGCAGTCCGGAATTATCTCAGCCGGCCAGCACCCGTCGATTTGGCAGTCTTCGGCCCTGTACCGCCGCCTGCGACAGGCACACCGGTAAGCGTCCAGTTATCCTCAACGCAAAGGGCGTAGCGGTTTCCGCTACGCCCTTCTTCTTTACAGGAAATCCCTGGGGTGCAGCGGAGTACCGGAGCGTGGCTACCAAAGCAACGGCTCTAGAGCGGCACGGACTTACCGACGATCAGCTCATCGCAATGCTGCGCACGATGTTGATGCAGCGTACGCTGGAGAACCGCGGGTTCCAGCTCAATCGGCAAGGCAAGATTCCGTTCGCGTCGGCGAGCGAAGGGCACGAGGCGGTTCAAGCGGGCGCCGCAATGGCGTTCCGAGCGCGGAAAAGATTTGCTCGTTCCCTACTATCGCGATTTGGGACTCGATCTCGGCATCGGACTCTCGCCGTTAGAGGTGTTGCTCTCGCTGTTCGCGCGTGCCGCGGATCACTCGGGCGGCCGGCAGTTTCCGCATCACTATGCGAGCAAAAAGCTCGGGCTCTACAGCATCAGCTCGATTCTCGCCGCGCAGATTCCGCACGCGGTCGGCGCAGCTTACGCGATGAAATATCGCGGTGAAGCGGGACGTGCCGTGCTCGTAACCTTCGGCGAAGGCGCAACGAGCGAAGGCGAATGGCACGAGTCCCTGAACTTCGCGAGCGTCCACAAGTTGCCGATCGTGTTCCTCTGCGAAAACAACGAATGGGCGATCTCCACGCCGATCCGCCAGCAGATGGCGAACACGAACGTCTACGAGCGCGCCGCCGGATACGGCATGCCGGGCGCCGTGGTGAACGGAATGGATCCGGTCGCGTGCTATGCGGCCGTGAAGGAAGCGATGGATCGCGCGCGCACCGGCGGCGGCCCGACGCTCGTGGAAGCAAAGTGCTACCGCTTCCTCTCGCACACGACCGACGACGACGACCGCACGTACCGTTCGCGCGATGAAGTCGAAGAACGCCGGAAGGAGGACCCTGTCCCCACGTTCGAGCGCCTCCTGGTCGAACATGGCGTGCTCGCGGCGCAAGGCTTGGACGATTTGAAGCGTTCCGTGCTCGCCGAGGCGAACGAAGCTACCGACCGGGCCGAGGCCATGCCTTACCCGGCACCCGAGGACCTCTATAAAGAGGTGTACGCGGACGGCTGGCAACCTTGGCAGTAGCCCGACCCGGGTAAGATAAGGAAGAATTAGGAAACTTCAAGGAGCGTTTCCGGCGTGTGCCGGGAGCGCTTCATAGTGTGACACGAGGGCTAGATGGCTAAAACCGACACGAAGGCCAAGACCCTGGATCGCCGCGGGCTCAGCGACGAGCAGCTGCGGCAGATATTCCGCAACATGTTGCTGCAGCGCCAGCTCGACAACCGCGGATTCCAGCTGAATCGTCAAGGCAAAGTTCCCTTTGCGCTGGGTAGCGAGGGCCACGAAGCGCTGCAAGCCGGCGCCGCAATGGCGTTCGAGCGCGGCAAAGATATTCTCGCGCCGTACTACCGCGATCTCGGGCTCGCGCTCGGTATCGGTCTCTCTCCGTACGAGATCATGCTGTCGATCTTCGCGCGCGAAGCGGACCACAACGGCGGACGTCAGTTCCCGAATCACTACTCGTCCAAAGCGGCGGGCTTGATGTCGTTCTCGTCGATTCTTGCGGCGCACATTCCGCATGCAGTCGGCGCAGCGTATGCAATCAAGTATCGCGGCGAAAAGGGACGCGCGGTGCTCGCCACCTGCGGCGAAGGCACGACGTCTGAGGGCGAATGGCACGAAGCGATGAACTTCGCAGCGATTCACAAGCTGCCGTTCGTGATGCTCGTCGAGAACAACGGCTGGGCCATCTCCACGCCGATCGAAAAACAAATGGCGCAACCGGAAGTGTGGAAGCGCGCTGCGGGATACGGCCTGCCGGGCAAACGCTTCAACGGCGTCGATCCGATCGAAACGTACGCGACGGTCAAAGAAGCGATGGATCGCGCCCGCAGCGGCGGCGGACCGTCGCTGATCGAAGGCACGTGCTATCGTTTCCTCGCGCACTCGACCGACGACAACGACATGACGTACCGCACGAAAGAAGTCGTGCCGAACAGCGCAAGGAAGATCCCGTTCCGCAATTTCCAGCGCACGCTCATGGACGCAGGCGTCCTCAGCGAAAAAGATGTCGAAGCGATGAAAAAAGACGTGCTGCGCGAGACGAACGAAGCGACCGATAAGGCCGAAGTCGATGCCGTATCCGCAAGCGTCGGATCTCTATACGCACCTCTACGAAGGAGCCTGGCAGCCGTGGCAGTGAGCACGTCGTCCAAAGTACTGAACAACGTCGAAGCCGTTCGCGAGACGTTGTACGAAGCGATGAAGAGCGACGATCGCACGGTCATCCTCGGTGAAGACGTCGGCGCGCGCGGCAACGTGTTCCTCATCACGAAGGACTTCATCAACGAGTTCGGAGCCGCAACGCGTGATCGATACGCCGATCGCCGAAGCCTCGATCGTCGGCATTGCCGTCGGCATGGCGATGGAAGGACTGCGCCCGATCGCGGAGATCCAGTTCGCCGATTTCATCTATCCGGCGTTCAACCAGATCGTCGGTGAAGCCGCGAAGACGCGCTATCGCTCGAACGGCGAGTACACGTGTCCGCTCGTGATTCGCACGCCATACGGCGGCGGCGTTCGCGGCGCGCTCTCACACTCGGTTTCGATCGAAGCGCTCTTCTATCACGTTCCCGGTCTGAAGATCGTGGCGCCGGCGTTTCCCGCCGACGTCAAAGGCCTGCTCAACGCGGCGATCGACGATCCGGATCCGGTGCTCTTCCTCGAACACAAGAAGACGTACCGTTTGATCAAGGGCGAAGTGCCCGACGGCCACTACACGATTCCGATCGGCAAAGCGGACGTCAAAAAGACCGGCGACGCAGCTCACGGTCGTATCGTACGGCCTCTACGTGCACTGGGCGCTCGATGCGGCGCAACAGCTCGAACAAGAAGGCCTGTCGGTCGAAGTGATCGACCTGCGTTCGATCCGCCCGATGGATCGCCAGACGATTCTCAATAGCGTCGAGAAAACGCGCAAGCTGCTCATCATTCACGAAGACAACAAGTTCGGCGGCATCGGCGCCGAGATTTCGGCAATGGTGGCTGAGGAAGCGCTCTTCAACCTCGACGCGCCGATTCGCCGTTTGTGCGCGCCCGACGTTCCCGCGATGGGCTACGCGGAACCGCTCGAACACGAATACATGTCGTCGCCGGCCAAGATGGCCGACGCGATGCGAGAGTTGGTGAAGTTCTAATGGCAACGACGATTACGATGCCGCAGCTCGGCGAAACGGTTACCGAAGGCACCGTCGCGCAATGGCTCAAGAAAGTCGGCGACATCGGTCGAGAAGTACGAAGCGTTCGTCGAAGTTTCGACCGACAAAGTCAACGCGGAAGTCCCTGCGCCGGTTACCGGCGTGATCAAAGAAGTGCTGGTCAAGGAAGGCGAGACCGTTCCGACCGGCACGCCGATCGCCGTGATCGAAGAAGTCGGTGCGGCCAGTGCGGAAGCAGCGCCCGCCGCGCAACCGCCGGCAGCGACCGTCGGCCGCAGCGCAAGAATCGTTCTCGCCGGGCGTGCAAGTCGCGTCGGCCGGCAACGGCGCCGTGAACGGCCACGCGAAGAGCGAGAACGTCATTCCGAGCTCCTACGGCGCCTCCGGCGGTCTCGCCGATACGGCAGCCGGTTCGGAAGAAGCGTTGCGCAAAGCCTCGCCTGCGGTTCGCAAACTCGCGCGCGAACATCACATCGACATCCGCACGATCCGCGGAAGCGGAACCAACGGCCGCGTGACTGCCGAGGACGTTCTGACCGCGTCGCGCATGGGTCCGGCTGCAGCCGTCGGCCAAGCGATCGGCGTCGGAACGAACTTCGGCGCGACGGGCGCCCCGGCGAAGATGCCGGCCGCACCGTCGGGACCGAGCTACACGCCGCCCTCAGCGCCCGCCGGCGTCGGAACCTCGACGTACGGCGAACCGGTTCCGGGCACCGTGATTCCGCTCAACCAGGCGCGCCGCATCATCGCGGAACGCATGGTGGAGTCGAAGCACACCGCGCCGCATGCGTGGTCGATGGTTTCTATCGACGTTACGAACGTGTGGAAGTGGCGCGCGCGTGAAAAGGATCGCTTCGAACGCGAAACCGGATACAAGCTCACGCTTCTGCCGTTCTTCATTCGCGCGGTCGTCGAATCGATCGGAGCCTTCCCGCTAATGAACGCCAAGTTCACTGCGGAAGGCCTCTACGTCAACAAGGACGTGAACGTCGGCATCGCGATCGGCCTTCCGACGAATCTCGTCGTTCCCGTCATCAAGAACGCCGACAAACTTTCGATCAAGGGCCTCGCGATTGCGGGCGCCGAGCTGATCGACAAAGCGCGCCGCGGTAAACTCGGCGTCGACGATCTTTCCGGCGGCACGTTTACGGTGAACAACAACGGCGCGAACGGGTCGTGGGCGTCGGCTCCGATCATCAACGCCGGACAAGCCGGCATCGTAACGATGGAAACCGTCGAGAAAAAGATGATGGTGCGCGAGGACGATTCGTTCGCGATCCGCTTCATGATGAACTCGTGTTTGTCGCTCGACCACCGCGTCGTCGACGGCTACGTCGCGAGCGGCTTCCTCGCCGATCTCAAGAAGCGCCTCGAGAAAATGGGCCCCGACGGCTCGTTGTAATCTGAACGACGGAGGCAAAAGAAACCGGCCGGAGCGATCCGGCCGGTTTCTTTATTTTGGGCAGGTATTAGTTAGTAGTTCCGAGCGCTCAGGATGGCATGCAGCGACCGGTGCGTCATGCGCGCCTGCTGGAGCAGATCGTGCACTTGATGCAACTGGTGGAAGCGGTCGGCCATCGTTGCCGCACTCAGATCCGTCGAAGCAGTGGCCATCGTCTGCGAGGACGCACGCACTCTCGAAGCCGGCGCAACCGAACTGCCCGCGCTGGTCAGCCAGGACCACTTCGTTAGATCTTCGGTATCCCAGTTCTGGTCCGTTCCGTTAACCCAGTCGGAGAAGTATCCATCCATGGTCCACAGGTGCAGAACTTCGTTCGTGCACACTTCGCCGACGCCGTTTTCGTAGTAGTGCTTGTACGCGAAGTTCATGTAGTTTCCGTACCACTCTCCCATCAAGTCGTAGACGACGAGACTCTCGTCGACTTCAGTAAGGGATGGCTGCGTCCCAAGCAGTGAAGCCGGGACGGCGCACTGCCCGGGCAGTGCGGTAATGGGACCGACCGGCGTAAACTTGTCGGACATCAGCGGCGTGGCCGGCTGCACGTTCGCGATTGACCAGGGGTTCGGAGCCGTGGTCGAAACGGGTGCGGGCGTCGCAGTGCTGCCGGGCGACGGGATCGCCCCGGGGAACACCTGCACCTGCGCCGTCATAGTTTGTGCGCTCGACGACGGCATCGCTGCGGTAATGATTTCGGAACCGGTCGAACCGTTGAACGAGACCGACACGGAGCCGTCGGGTTGAGAAGCGTTGGTATACGCTCCGCCGGAATTCGTTCCGGAATCCGAATAGCTGCCGTTCGAATTGAAGACGCCCGCATCGGTTCCGGACGTGAACGTACACGCACCGGCACCAGCGAGCGCGTCCCACGGCGACGTGGGTACCGGCAGAACGACGAGTTTGCTATACGGCGCAGCGCACAGTTCAGACGAGCCCGAACCGGTAACCCCGACATAACCGTACGAAAGCGACGAGCCGATCGACGTCCATGCATAGTAATATGGCGTCACGCTCGCCGGCGTGGAAGCACCGGGGCGATCCCCGACCAGTCCCCACGTCGACTGCTCGACCAAATTATTGACGGTCGAGGCTCCAACGGTGAGCGACTGTCCGGTCAGCGTCGAGTTGCTCAACGTGCCGCTCAGGGGTTGCGGCGAGCCGGGAGTACCGTCGTATCCCATGGTGCTCGTTCCGGAGCTTTGAATCGTGGTCGTAACACCGTTCGCCGTCGCAAAGCTGGAAACGGGGAACGAGGCGTTCGTGATGTTTGCGGCCGCGATACCGGGCGCGGACGCCGAGATCGTGACCGGAGAGATGGAAGCGCCACTGTAAGTAAGCGTCAAAGCGGCCGCAGCAGTCGAGTCGGAAAGAGTCGTCGCCGAAAGCGACGTGTTCGTCGTCGTATCGCTGTCGGCAACCGTAATCGGCGAGGCGTACGAGCCGATGATCGCGTTGCCGTTGGAATCGTACGCCGTGACGACAACCGGGTACGTGCCCGCAACGCCTTCAACGCCGAATGTGGCAACCGAGATTTTCGCAACCGTTCCGCCCGTGACGGTCGGCTCGGTGTACGATCCGCCTGCGGCGGCTTGGAGCGTGAGATTGCCTTCGCCGGTCATCGCGCCGGCCGCGTCGGGCTGCGCGTACGTCTTGACTTGCATGACGTCATTGCCGGCCGGGACGGTTACCGAAGCCGTGCAGCTCGTTTGCGCCGGCGTCGTCGTGCAGTTCGAACCGGTAAGGTTTACGACCGTGGGAGTTGTAGTTGAAGACGATCCGTTAACGCTGGAAACGCCGATGGTCACGGATTGCGTTCCCGGCGGTGCAGTAAAGTTTGGCCGCATGCGGCCGGCGGTCGTAATGTGCGCCGACGGAACGACGATCGTGAATTGAACCGTTGCCGATTGCGTGGTGGGCTGCGCCGGTTGCGCCGGAGCGACGACCGTACCGCCGCCGCTACATGCGGCAACCATAGCGAGTGAGCCCAACGCGGCCCACGGTAGAACTTGTTTCATATGCTCCCTGCGGCGGAAAGTTGCGTCGTAACAACGCGATAACGCCGCGAGCAAAACAGCCGCGGCGCAACGCACAAGAGGTTGAGACTAAACGCGCACAATCCCTGGGATGGGCGCGGGCCCTTACGCGATCTTTATTTACGTGGAAAGGTTAGAGCACGCGTTCCAACGTCTCGAGGGTTCCGTTCCAGCCCTTCTCGTGACTCGCGCGAGATTCGAGGCTGCGCAGGTATTCGTGCGTGAGCACCAATTCGGTATCGCCCCGGTTGTCGTTGAACTCAAGGGTGAGAAGCGTCTCGTGCTGATCCGAGGGCTCATCCTCTTCCCACGTCCACGTCATCGCGAGTTTCGCCGGCTCCCGAACCTCACGATAGACGCCGAATGCCGTGAAGACTTCGCCGTCGGGACGCTGCATTTTCACTCGGAAACGGCCGCCTTCGCGAGCGTCGACTTGCGCTTCGATTACTTTCACGTCGCTGGAGCCGAGAAACTTTGAGAGGATCTCCGGCGTCGTCCACGCAGCGAAGACGCGTTCGCGCGGAGCCTTGAAGACGCGGCGCAACACGAGCGCCGGAACGGCGTCAGTTTCAGTACGGTTCATTTCTTCTTCTTTCGTTGGGGACTTTGAGCTAGCACGGCGTCGAGCCGGTCGAGAGTGTCATTCCAGAAGCGCCGCTGCGCTTCGATCCACTCCGCAGCCGTCTGCATGGCTTGGGGCGACAGGCGGCAATGATGCACGCGACCCCGGACTTCACGCAGCAATAATCCCGAGGTTTCGAGGACTCGCACGTGTTTCGAGATGGCCGGTTGCGAGATCGGAAACGCTGAGGCGATTTCTCCAACGGTCAGCGGCCCCCGGGCGAGCCGCTCCAGGATTTGGCGGCGCGTGGGATCGGCAAGGGCGTTGAAGACCGCGTCCAGCGGAGCGCTACTATTAACCATGCGGTTATATAACCATACGGTTATGAATGACTAGCTGTCAAGAGATTTGGAGAATGCTGAGAACCAACTCGCGCAAGCTGCAGTATGCTTGAGTGACTGAGGTTGCGCAGATGTACGCCTTGCTCTCCACCTTGCTTGTCGCCGCCCTCGCCTCGGGTCCGCCGACGCCCAGCGCCGGCGACATGGCCTTCGCAGCAGGCGACTTCGACTCAGCCTTCCTCGAATACAATGAAGCACTCACTGCGTCACCCGACGATGCCGATGCCAACTTGGGGCTCGGGACGATAGATTTTTACCGCAACGACTTAGAGAATGCAGTTAAATATTTAGGGCGCGCGGTTCAGCTGGATCCACAAAACGCGCGGGCACGAATACGGCTTCATGCGGTAAAAACGCGCGCGGCGAATTGGGACGGTTTTCAAATCGCGATGAAAGGCGTCGGCGTAGCTATTCCGTTCGTTGCGAATGTTTCTACGCCGATTCTTCGCGCGTCGGCCAATGGGCGTCCATTGACCTTCGTCTTGGACACGCGCGCAGACACGATCGAAATTAGCCCCGATGTCGCCGGTCGCCTCAAGTTGCCGGCTGAGGGCGGGCGCAGCGTTCGAATCGATTCGTTTGCGACGCCCGGATTAACGATTCGCAACATTTCAGGAACTATTGCTCCGCAACAGCTCACCGCCGGCGGGCGTCGCGTCGACGGCGCAATCGGCACCTCGTTTCTCTATCATTTTCTCTCGACGATCGACTACGCCCAGAACCGGCTCTTGCTGCGCCCGCGCGACCCGTCGAAAGCGTTTGAGAAAAGCGCGGCAAAGAACGGCGGAACGGTGGTGCCGATGTGGCTTGTCGCCGATCGCTATATCTTCACGCGAGCCCGCGTCAACGGAGCCCCCGCAGCTCTCTTCGATATCGATCCGGGCGACGACGAAGGCCTGCAAGTAACGCAATCCGAGTTGGCCGCCGCATCCATTGCGCCGGACGCATCGCAAGCATTCGTCGCGCAAAACGTGGCGCTCGGAGCGTTCGCCGAGACGAACGTGGCAGGCGTCTTTCTCGACGGCAACGAGCAGTACCAGATTTTTCCGTTCGCGGTTGGCGGCAGGATATCGCGCAGTTTCTTCCGCGGAATGCAATTGACGTTCGATTTCGACGCGATGCGGCTGATCGTTTCGAGATAAGCCGGAGCTCGGTGAAGCCCGCCGAATGAGCCCGGCATGGACGAGTTCGGAATCGAGACGAAGCTCTTGCACGCCGATCGCCGGCAGCATGGCCAAGACGTAACGCCCCCGATTTACCAGACGTCGACTTTTGCCTTCGACGATCCGGAAGCAATGGCGCGCGGCGCAAGTGCGCCGAACTTTGAAACGTTTTACACACGCTACGGCAATCCGAATCAAGCCCAAGTCGGGCGGGTGGTCGCAGCTATCGAAGGCGGCCAAGCGGCCATCGTTTCCGCATCGGGCATGGGCGCGATCTCAACCACGGTCCTTACCCTCGTCAACGCCGGCGATCACGTGGTCGCGCAGATGCAACTCTACTCCGGAACGCGCAACTTGCTCGCCGATCTGCTGCCGCGCTTCAACGTTGACGTGACATTCGTCGACCAAACCGATACTGCGGCGTTCGAAGCGGCGATGCGCGCCAATACCAAACTGGTCATGCTGGAAACGCCCAGCAATCCGCTGCTCGGCATTACCGATCTCGATGCTATTGTAAAGCTCGCGCACGATCGCGGAGCGCTCGTGAGCGTCGATAACACGATTGCCACGCCCATAAATCAGCGTCCGCTCCAACACGGCGTCGACATCGTGTTGCATAGCGCCACGAAGTACCTGGGCGGTCATTCGGATCTCATTGCCGGCGTCGTCGTCACGTCGCAAGAACTCGTCGCGCGCATTTGGCAAACGCACATCATTACCGGCGCTACGCTCGCGCCCATTGCGGCATGGCTACTGCTGCGCGGACTGCGCACGCTCGACATGCGCGTTGCGCAGCACAATCGCAATGCGCAAGCGATAGCCGAGTTTTTATCCGAACACGACCGGGTGCGCCGCGTATACTATCCGGGCCTTCCATCGCATCCGGGCCACGATCTGGCCCGCCGGCAGATGCGCGGATTCGGCGGCCTGCTAAGCTTTGAAATCGAGGGCGGCTTCGCGGATGCCGGCAAAGTTGTCAAAAAGCTTCAGCTGTTTCGCTCAGCCGCAAGCCTCGGCGGCGTCGAGTCGCTCGTCGCTCAACCGGCCGCCATGTGGCCCGACGTCGGCGAATCCGAAAACGCTCGCGAAATGGGCGCTGCGCCTTCACTCATCCGACTCTCCATCGGCTGCGAAAGCATCGACGATCTCATCGCCGACTTGGAACGCGCGTTGTCCTAAAACGCGTTAGCGCAGGCCCAGAATCGTTGAGAGATTTGCGTTGCGATCGATGGAAACGTCGATGTCGCCGGTCGTTGAGGTGAGAAGCGTCGTTACGCCGGGGCCGTGGCCCGCTACGAACGAGCGCCCGTGCACGACGACGCCGACCGAGATTGCGCCGGTGCGATAGATGCGGCCGAACGAGTTGTCCGCATTGACGATCGCTACGAGATCGCCGAGCCGCAACTCACGCAGGCCGTACTCTTCCGCCATCGTGTCGTCGAAGGTTTGAATGTCGTAGTCGCCGCGCACGACCGTCGCGCGACCGAGTCCCGAGCCCATGACGGCGGCCGGTACGGTTTGCGACGCCACGTTGATATGCACGCGGCCCTTTCGCACTTCGGCTCCGCAGGCGTCCAGAAACTCGGATCGGCAGTTGAACGCTTTTACCACGGGCGCATCGAGTAATTCCATGCCGAGGCCGCACGCCCAAACTTGGATTTTATCGCCGATCGTCATTTGTCGCATCACGTCGGACGTGAAGTCGACCATGAACGTGCTCGACGCCGCCGTGTTTGCCGGTGACGCGGCCTTGGCGCCCTTAGCGTCGCCCGATACGACGATTGCCTCGTTGCCGATACAGGAAAAGACGTTGAGCGAGGCATTCTGACGGTCGTCCGGATGACGGATCGCTTACCCCGGGCTCGATATGCTCGGCCTTGAAGGCGAAAGCCGAGTCTCCGACTCGGACGTTGGGCGTAATTCCGCCGACGGCCGGGAGTATCAGCGGCTCACCCTCGAAACTCACGTCGTAGAGACCCGTGTTTACGAGCATGGGCGCCGCCTCTCCAACGACGGCCGTCATTACTAGTTCTTCTCGATTGATTCGAAGGGCCACAGAGCTTCTTTCCGCGAACGCTACGCCGATTCCATGCAGATTCGTAAGTCATTTCCGGTTCGAGGCCGCGCACGTTCTCCCGTACCATCAGGGGAAATGCGCCCGCATGCACGGCCACTCGTACCGGCTCGACGTTGCCGTTCGGCGGCCCGATTCAAACTGACGGGCCTGCTCGCGGCATGATCGAAGACTTCGATACGATCAAGAAAATCGTTCACCGCGAAGTCGATCGACATTCTCGACCACTATCACGCTCAACGACGTTCATCGAGAATCCGACGGCCGAGCACATTGTCATGTGGATTTGGCGCAAGCCTCGAACCGCATGCTGCCCGGAATCGACGAACTCGTGCTTGTGGGAGACGCCGACCAGCTGCGCCGTTCTGCGCAAGTCCGATTTCGGCCCCGACCTCTAATGCTGCAACTCGCGGAAATCTTTTACAGCATTCAAGGCGAGGGCATGTGGAGCGGCACACCCGCGGTATTCGTTCGCCTCGCCGGCTGCAATCTGGCGTGCGATTTTTGCGACACGGACTACTCGTTGAAATTCTTGGCAACCGTCAGCGACGTCGTTGCGCAAAGTACGCGAACTCGGCGGCGATTGTCCGATGGTCATTCTGACCGGGGGCGAACCGCTCGCGCAACAAGAAACGCTGCAGTTGATCGACGCGCTGCAAGCGGACGGACGCCGCGTGCATATCGAGTCGAACGGCACGATCTTCACCGAGCTGCCGAAGGACGTATGGCTCTGCGTTTCGCCCAAGGAACGCGTCGATCCCGCGCATGGCGCAACGCGCGAACGAGGCGAAGCTCATCGTCGACGCACGCGTGCCCGAAGAGCACTTACCGCTCTTCGCGGACAAACCGATGATTTTGCTGCAGCCGGAAGGCAACAAGCAAAGCAACATCGAGATTGCGCTCGAGTATGCGAAATCGCATCCGCACGCGCTTTCGGCTTTCGCTTCAAACTCACAAAATGATCGGTGTTCGATGATTCTGCTTGTTTGCGCGGTTGCAAAAGAATTGGAATGGCTCGGCCCGCGAGCCGGTGTCGAAGTGCTGTACGGCAGGCGTCGGCCCGGTCGACGCGGCGTCGCGCGTTTCGCGCGCGCTTGCGCAAAGGCGTTACGACGTCGTCGTCAACGCCGGAATCGCCGGCGCATTTCGCGGCGTCGCGCAGGTCGGCGACGGCGTCGTCGTCGGCGAAGAATTGATGGACCTGAACCTCGAGACGGGCGAAGCGCATCGCGCTCCCGGATGGCGGCCTCGTAGCGGATCGCGTGCCGCGCCGACGCACAGCTCGTCGAAGCCGTTACGGCGCTCGGATTTCCGATCAAGTGCGCGGCATCACGGTCGCGCGCAGTTACGTCGACCGATGCAACCGCAGAGCGTTTGCGTAAGCGCGGCGCCGAAATCGAAACGATGGAGGGCTTCGCCATGTCTGCGCGCCGCCCAGCTCGCCGGCGTTCCCGCACTCGAAGTCCGCGGCATCTCCAACATCGTCGGCGATCGCGCCAAGAGCGAGTGGGACTTCGACGCCGGCAGTCACGCGGCTTGCGCCACGTCCTGAACGCCACGCTGGACCTGCTTCACACCGTGCCGGCCAGTGCAGACTGAAACCCGCACTTATACGCTCGCATACTCTCCGTGTCCGAACGACACGTACATCTTTGCGGCGCTGACGAACGGCTTACTGAACGGCGCGCCGCGCGTGCGAGTGCACCTAGCCGATATCGAAGAACTGAATAATGCGGCCGCCGAGGCGCGTTTCGCTCTGACGAAAGTCAGTTACGGCGCTATTCCGTATCTGATGGAAAAATATCGCATTTTGCGTTCGGGCGGCGCGCTCGGGCGCGGCTGCGGGCCGCTCGTAGTAGCTCGCCCGGGCACCGCAACGTCGCTTGCCGATTTGCGCGGCAAACGCATCGCCATTCCGGGAGAACGCACTACCGCGTTCATGCTGTTACAGCTTGCGCTCCGCATGCCGCCCTGAAACAACGCAGATGCGCTTCGATGCGATCGTTCCGGCCGTCGCGGCAGGCGAGGTCGATGCCGGTCTCATCATTCATGAGTCGCGTTTCACCTATCAGAACGCCGGCCTCGTGCCAATCGCCGATTTGGGCGATTGGTGGGAGTCCGTGTCGGGCATGCCGATCCCGCTTGGCGGAATTCTGGTGCGCAACGACGTCGACGACGCGCATGCGCGCGAGATCGATGGCGCGATTCGCCGCAGCCTTGCGTTCTCGCGTGGCGATGAAGCGGCGATCATGCCGTACGTGCGCGAACACGCCTTCGAAATGAACGAGGACGTGATGCGCAAGCATATTGGGCTTTACGTAAACGAGTATAGCGACGACATCGGCGAGAGCGGGATTGCGGCAATTCACGAGCTCTTCGCGCGCGCCCATGCTGCCGGCATCCTCGAGTCGACGACGGAACCGCGCTTCGTCTAGCGAAAGACGGCATATGAATCGCCGTCAGTTTTTTGCGAGCGCCGGTGCCGGCGCATTTGCCGCCGCCGCCGCCGGACCGCTTCACGCAACGCCGCTTCCCCGCGCCGCCGTCACGCTCGGAGACGAAGTCTTCTTGAGTGAAACATGGCGCGAGCTGGCCGGCCGGGGCGTCGCTGTCATCACCAATCAAACCGGCGTAACGTCGCGCCTGCAATCCGTCGTCGACGCGATGCGGCGAAATCCGCAAATTCGCCTCAAGGCAATTTACGCGCCGGAACACGGCTTTCGCGGCGACCGCCCAGCGGGCAGTTACGTGGCTTCCTACACCGACGCGGCGACGCAATTGCCGGTCTACAGCTTGTACGGCCCGACGCGCCATCCGAGCGCCGCAATGCTCGAAGGCGTCGACGTCCTGCTTTTCGACATTCAGGACGTCGGTTCGCGCGCGTACACGTTCATCAGCACGATGGCATACGCGATGGAAAGCGCCAAGCAGTACGGCAAAGAGATCTGGATTCTCGATCGTCCCAATCCAATCGGAGGCGATATCGTCGAAGGCCCCGTTTTGGATCCCGCGTTCAAATCGTTCATCGGGCTTTATCCGATCCCGATGCGGCACGGCATGACGGTCGGGGAACTCGCGAAACTATTCAACGAGCATTTCGGCATCGACTCGAAGCTGCGGGTCATTCCGATGCGCGGGTATGACCGCACGATGATTTGGCCGTCAACGCGCTTGGAGTGGGTGCAGAGTTCGCCGAACATTCCCGATTGGCAGACGACGTTTGTGTACGTCTGCACGGGGCTCATCGACAACGCGGGCGTGAACAACGGCACGGGTTTCACGAAGCCGTTCTTTTATGCCGGCGCCCTCGGCCTCGACGCTTATGCACTTGCCGATCGATTGAATTCCCGCTCGCTGCCCGGCGTTTACTTTCGTCCGGCGTCGTGGTCGCCGATCGCGGGCTTTTGGAAAGACCGCGAGCTGAGCGGCGTCGAGCTGGTCGTTTTCGATCCGCACGCATTTCTCGCGATCCGTACTTCCGTCGAAATCCTCACCGCCGTGCGTGACATCGCTCCGCACGCAATTCTAATCAAGGAACCCGCTGCGCTGGATCGCGACTGGGGAACGAATTCGCTTCGCCTAGGATTGACCGCCGGAAAATCCGCCGCCGCAATCCTCGACCCATGGAGTTCTTCCGCCGACGCTTTCCGCACTTTACGGACGAAATATTTGTTGTACTGATACACGCACTGCCATCGTGACAACGGCGGTTTGCGCGCCGAGTATCTGCTGTATCGATACAAACTCTCAGTCATCGAGCAGTTTGCGCGCCGAGTGCCTGCTGTATCGATACAAACTCTCGAGTCATCCTGAGCGTGTCGAAGGACGCGCGCATATCAGCAATCGCCGGGATGCGCCTGCCCTTCGACGAGCTCGGGGTGACAACGAGCGATTAGCGGTTTGCGGCTTGGCGTAGTTGTAGTTGGCGGACTTGCCACAAGTGAACGAAACGCTCGAGTTCTTCTTTGACCGAAATATCGAGATCGAGAAATTTTAAACCGTAGGCGAGCTGCTTCGTCGAGGGCACGAAGAACGCGGAGAGGACGACGGCGCTTACGTGCATCGGTGCGAAAGGCGCGGGCTCGACTTCGACGGTTAGTTCGGAGAGAAAGTCCGACGGAAGCTGAAAATCCAAATCGAGCACGGACTCGCGGAGAAAATCCTCGTCGGTCGAGAGTCGAAGGCCGCCTGCGGAAAGATCGTTGGCCCGGCCCGGCCGGCGGCCCGTGCGGCCGTGCAACGTATAGAGCACGTCGAACTCCACCGGCATACGAAACGACGAACGTTTCTGTGCGGCAGTCGGCTGCGCGTTGACCCGGCGCTTCGGCGCCGGCTTCTTACGCCCGAAGAAAAACACGGCACTGCGGCGGTTAATGCGGGCAGGCTAAGCTTCCTGCTCGCGTAAACATCCCTGCATCGTGCTCCAGGAGCGTTTGAGCGACGCACTCGGTGCGGAAGCCGTGAAGGCGTCGCCCGAAGACCTCGCCGTGTATTCCTTCGATGCCTACACCGACGGCCGGCTTCCCTCGGCCGTCGTCTTGCCGTCGAGCGTCGCGGACGTCAGCGCCGTCGTGAAAATCGCCAACGAATTCGGAGAGCCTCTGATAGCGCGCGGTGCAGGCACCGGTTTGTGTGGCGGATCGGTTCCCGTAAGCGGCGGCATCGTGCTTTCTTTTACGCGCATGAATCGCATTCTTGAATTAGACGCCGCTCGCCGCCGAGCTCGAGTGCAACCCGGAGTCATCAACCTCGACCTATCCAAAGCCTCCACGCCGGCCGGCCTCTTTTACGCGCCGGACCCGTCTTCGCAAAAGATATCGACGATCGGCGGAAACATTGCGACAAATGCGGGCGGTCCGCACTGCCTGTCCTATGGCACGACCGTAAACCACGTGTTGGAGCTCGAAATCGTCGACTGCAACGGTGAAGTCTTTACGACCAGCATCGACGCGCCCGGATACGACCTCACCGCCGCATTCGTCGGGAGCGAAGGAACGCTCGGCATCATTACCTCGGCTTGGGTGCGTCTGACGCGCGCGCCCGAATCGGTTCGCGTGTGGCTTGCAACTTTCGGCGACGTCGAATCCGCCTCCGAAGCCGTGTCCGCGATTATCGCCGAGGGAATCGTGCCGAGCGCGCTCGAGATGATGGATGCAGTCATGGCGCGCGCGGTGGAAGACGCTTTTCATGCCGGCTATCCGACCGACGCCGGCGCGGTGCTCCTAATCGAAAGCGCCGGATTCGAGGAAGACATGCATCGCTATGAAGCGGATCTATCACGAATCGTGCGCGAGCACGGCGCGCTTTCGTGGCGCAGCGCGCGTACGCAAGCCGAACGCGATGCGCTGTGGGCCGGGCGTAAAGGTGCGGCCGGCGCAATGGGACGCATCGCCCCGAATTACTACATGCAAGACGTGTGCGTCCGGCGCAGCACGTTGCCGAAAGCATTGCATGCCGTCGAAGCGATCGCGCGCGAGTACAAACTCACCGTCGGGAACGTCTTCCACGCGGGCGACGGAAATCTGCATCCGATGCTGGCCTACGATAAACGCGACGCGCGCCAAGTTGCGGCCGTCGTAGAATCGGGCAATGCGATTCTCGAAACAGCCGTACGTCTCGGCGGCACGGTGAGCGGCGAACACGGAATTGGGTACGAGAAGCGCGACGCAATGACGAAGATTTATTCAACCGAAGATCTTGCCACGATGGCGCGCGTACGCGACGTTTTCGATCCGCGCGGCGTTCTCAACCCCGAAAAGATTTTCCCAAGCGGGGCGCGTTGCGCGGAAGTGCGATGACGGTCGAAACGCTTGCGGAAACCGTTGCCGCTGCAAACCGCGACGGGCGGCGCATCGCGATCAGCGGCGGAAACACGCTCGCCGGAATGGGCTTGCCGCCGGAAAACGGCGCCGAGCAACTCTCTACTCTCGCCCTGAACGCGGTCGTCGAAGATGCTCCAACGGATCTCACCATCGCGGTGCAAAGCGGCGTTACGCTTCGCACTCTCGCCAATGCGCTGGCGCGGCACGGCACGCACGTGCCCTTCGACGCGCCGCGCGCGGCCGATGCAACCGTCGGCGGAACGCTGGCGGCGGGATGGCTCGGACCGCGGCGGCACATCTACGGACGCCCGCGTGATTTTCTGCTCGGGACGACGGTCGTACTCGCCGACGGCACGGTCGCGCACGCCGGGGGCATGGTCGTTAAAAATGTGTCCGGCTACGACATGAGTCGTTTGTACGTGGGCTCTTTCGGCACGCTATGCGTGCTCGTTCAGGCGAACTTGAAGACGATTGCGATGCCGCCGCAGGCGCGCGTATTTCTCGCGCGTTTGCCGGAACGCACGCGTTCGCGCGCCATAGCGCAGATGCGAAATCTGGCGGTGCCTCCGTCGGCGGCGCTCTGGATGGAAGGCTTCCGCGGCGCCATCGACGGGGAAGACGGCGCCGATGGGCGGATGCTTATCTTGCTCGAGGGCAGCAGCGACTTGCTCGAACGGTCGACGCGGGATCTGCGCTCGGCTTTAGGGCGCGCCGGCGTTCCTGAAACCCGCGTGATCGACGCGGGCGCGCGCGAATCATTCGAACGCGCGCTCGACGCCTACGTCGCAAATATCGGCGAACGTTCCATCACGTATCGCTTAGCGACGCAAGCGGATGAAGCGGAACCCGCGTTGTCGGGACTCAAAGCGATTGCCGAGCGTTTCGAACTGCGCTGCGACGCGCTGATTGACGCGGTGAACGGCGACGCAATCCTGCGCGTCAGCGATCTCGACGCGCACGCACTCGGGGCGAAGATCGAGATGTTCGACGATGCATTACACGACGAGCATCCCGGAGCGATCGTCATCGCGGGCAATCACCCGAAACGCGCCGTGCTGCGAGTGTGGGGAGAGCTGCCCCCGGCTTTCGAGCGCATGCGCGAGTTGAAGCAGCGCTTCGATCCAAAAGGCACGCTGAATGGCGGCCGTTTCGTGGGCGGCCTGTAGCTCGCGTGTTCAGCGACATCGGCCCAGCGCTGCGACTCGTCACCGCAAGCCCCGACCGCTTGCGGTTTCTCTTTGCTGACGGTCCCGGCGCAATCGCGCACACGGCGCTGTTTCTCCGGCGCATCGTTCCAATGGCGGCTCAGAGCCTGCGGGCGATTCGCGAGCGCGCGGAACAGATTCCCGATCCGCTCCTGCGCAACGAAGCGCTGGCGAGCGTCGACGGAAAATCCTATCACGTCGCGGGGGCTGCAATTCTGGCGACGTTTCTGCCGCCCGAGCTTGCTCGCCGGTACGTCGACGTCGTTGCACCTTTGGAAACGATTTACGACTACCTCGATAATCTTTGCGATCGTCACCCCGAAGTCGAAGCCGCCGCGTATCCGGTGCTGCATCACGCGATCGCCGACGCGCTCGATGTAGACGCCGCTCCCCGCGACTACTATGCGCTCGGTCCTGCGGGAAACGACGGCGGGTATCTGCGCGGCCTCGTCAGGCAGACGCAAGAAGCGTTGCGCGACACGCCGTCGATCGACCGGCTGAAGCCGTTCTTCGCCGAAGCCGCGTCTTTCTATAGCGACATGCAAACGTTCGTGCACCTTCCGCCCGGCCGGCGAGAGGTCGCATGCGTCGAGTGGTACGAGCGTCATCGCGACGGGTTTATCGATCTCGATTGGCACGAATTCGCATGCGCAGCCGGATCGCAATTTCAAGTCTACGGTCCGCTCTACGCCGCATTTGCCGGCGAGCCGCAAGCAATCGACAAAGCCTACGCGGCCTATTTTCCTTACGTTTCGGCATTGCACGTGCTGCTCGACTCGTTCATCGATCAAGCCGAAGACCGTCACCACGGCGAGCTAAACTTCGCCGTCGCCTACGGCGGCGACCGCGCGTTGCGAGAGCGCGCGGCGTTTCTCGCCGCTTCCGCGCGAACCGCCTTCGCCGCGATGCCGCACCCCTCGCATCACCGCTTCGTGCTTCGCATCATGGCGCTATTCTATCTAAGCCATCCGAAGATTGCGGCACAGAGCCTCGATCGCCAAGCGCGCGCTTTACTGCGCGCGATAAAATGATGCTCCTCCCGAGTGCGCGAAACTCATCGGCATGAGACGCATTGCCGCCCTACTCTGCGCCGGATTCTTTGTGGCCGGGTCCGCATCGCTTCGCGCCGACCAGCGCGCCTCGGAACAGTACCTCCTTGACGTGCCGAGCGTTTCGGCGGCAATGCAAGACGCCACGCGTCTGAACCAAGAATCGCATTACGCCGGCACGCCCGGTGACCGGCACGTCGCGCAGTGGATGCGCGACGAGCTCGCCAAGGACGGCTTCGACGCAACGGTTGAAACGTTCCAGAGCGACGTTCCGATGCTTCGCAAAGCGGAACTTTCGCTCATGACGAAGCCGCGCGTCGACTTCGATCTGCGAGAGACGCCGATTCCGCAAGATCCCGACGGGACTCGCGCGGGAACGGGCATTCCGTTCAACGCCTGGAGCGGCAGCGGGACGGCGTACGCCTCCGTCGTGGACGCAGGGCATGGACTCGAAAGCGACTACCGCGCGCTTTCCGAACGCGGCATCGACGTGCGCACGCGCATCGTGCTGGTCCGGTATGGACGGCAATTTCGAGGACTGCTCGCGCGGCGCGCGCAGAGCCGCGGCGCGAGCGGCGTGCTCTTCTTCTCCGATCCGGCCGACCGCGACGGCTCGATGCGCGGGCCGGCGTTTCCAAACGGTCCTTACCGCCCGCTCGGCGCCGTACAACGCGGCAGCGTCGGAACGCCGCGGTTAACGATTCCGACGCTCCCAATCACCGCGACGAACGCGCAACGGCTGATGAGCGAAATGCGGAACGGCATAACCGACGCGCCCGCGCGCTTGCACGTCGATGAAACGATTCAACGCGAGCCGCTGTGGAATACGGTTGGCGTGCTGACCGGCAACGATCCGACGCACATGGTCGTCGTAGGCGCGCATCGCGACGCATGGGTCTACGGCGTCACGGACAACGGCGCCGGCGTTACCACCGTTTTGGAAGCGGCACGCGCGCTCGGCTATTTGTATCGCAGCGGATGGCGTCCGCAGTTCTCTATCGTCGTGGTCGGGTTCGACGGCGAAGAGATCGGCGAGGTCGGCTCCGAGGCCTACGTGCGCATGCACGAAGGAGCGTTGCGCAACGGCTGCATCGCTTACATCAACGAAGATGAAAACACGACCGGCCAATTCTTCGGCGCCACGGCGGCCGCGCCGCTGGAGCACGTGATCGCTCCGGCAACGCAACTGATTCGCGATCCGCGCGCAGAGCGGCGCACGCTCTACGAACGGTGGCGCGGCCAACGCGGCGGCATTCAAGTCGGGGGCCCCGGCGGCGGTTCGGATTTCGAAGCGTTTCTTTACGATCTCGGTATTCCGACGATCGAGGTTGGATTCGAGGGTCCGTTCGGCGTGTACCATTCGGGCTTCGACGACCTGCTGTATGCGACTACGCAAGCCGATCCCGGCTTCGTGAATCATCGCGCGCTTGCCCAGCTCGTCTCGGTGATGACGATGCGCCTCGCCGGCGGCACCGTTCCGTATCAGCTCTCGGCTTACGTCCCGCGAATGCGCGCCGCGCTCGAAGAAATCGCCAAAGGCCGCATGGGCGACGTAGATCCGGTCGAACGCGCGCTGAACCGCCTATCGTCACAGGTCGCGAGCGCAGAACGCCGCGGACTGGACGGGAACCGCGAAATTCGCATCGCGCAGCGGTTAAATCTGCTGTTCTATGGGCGCGACGGCTACGCCGCAGTGCCATTCCCGGAGATCGACAAGGCGTTCGTGGCGAACAACAATGCGGCCGTTTCGGCCGCGGTTGGGCGGACCGTTCACGAACTCGATGACATCTCGAGCGAAATCGCGAACGCGCAGAAAGTATGAAACCATTCGACGAGCGGCGCAAGCGTGCGCTGGAAGGCTTTGCCGGCGGCGTTGCGGTGATTCCATCCGCAAAGACGATTTTGCGTAACCGCGACACCGAATACGAATTCCACCAGAACTCCGACTTCTTCTATCTGACCGGCTTCGACGAGCCCGACGCGGTGCTCGTCCTTGCCGCGCAAGGCGGCGAAGCGCGCACGATCTTGTTTTTGCGCGAGCGCGACCGGTCGCAAGAGATTTGGAACGGCAAGCGGCTCGGCGTGGAACGCGCCGTAGCAGCGCTCGGTGTTGATGAGGCGTATCCGATCGGCGAATTGGAACGGCGTCTTCCGGAGTATTTCGCAGGTGCGCGCGAACTCTGGTACGAGCTCGGTCAAAGCGACGTCATGGATCGTACGGTTCTGGACGCGATGCATGCCGCGCGCGCGGCCGCTCGCCGCAAAGGGCACGCACCCGAATCGCTCTCCCGCCCCGTGAAGGTGCTGCACTCGCTGCGCTTGCTCAAGTCCGCAGAAGAAATTGCCGTCATGCGGCGCGCTGCGGAGATCACCGGCATGGGACATGTCGCCGGCATGCGCATCACTCGTCCCGGCATTTTCGAGTACGAAATCGAAGCCGCGATCGAGCACGAGTACCGGCGCGCCGGCGCGCAACGCGAGGCGTATGAAACCATCGTCGGCAGCGGCGACAACGCAACCATTCTGCACTACACGAGCAATCGCGACGCACTCAAAGACGGCGACCTCGTGCTCGTGGATTCCGGCTGCGAACTCGATTACTACGCGAGCGACGTTACGCGCACGTGGCCGGTCAACGGCCGTTTCACGCCGGAGCAGCGCGCCATTTACGAGATCGTCCTCGCGGCCCAACACGCGGCTTTTCAAGAAGTCGAACCGGGCAAGCCGCAAAACGCGTTCCATCAGGCGGCCGTGCGCGCCATCGTCGAGGGACTGATCGACGTCGGCTTACTGCGCGGAAGCGTCGATGAAAACGTCGAACGCGAAACATACCGCGACTTTTACATGCACGGAACCGGACATTGGCTGGGCCTGGACGTTCACGACGTCGGCGGCTACCGGGACGCAAACGACGAGCCGGTCGCGTTCGCGCCGGGCATGGTGATTACGGTCGAGCCGGGCATCTACGTGCACCGCGACCTCGATTGTGACGAGCGTTTCAAAGGCATCGGCGTCCGCATCGAAGACGATCTGCTCGTAACGCCGGACGGTCACGAAAATCTGACCGCGGCGATTCCCAAAGGGGTCGACGAACTCGAATCGATCGTCGGATCCGCGGCTCGCGCCGGCGTGCGCTAGAGACGCGCATGCGTGTAGCAATCGCCGGCGCCCGCGGTTTCATCGGGCGCCATCTTGCAGCGGCGCTGCGCGCGCGCGGCGATATCGTCGTCGAAACATCCCTTCGCGATCCGCGCGCCGCTGCAACGGCCGCGGCTGGCGCAGACGCCGTCGTGAACCTCGCGGGCGAACCGATCGGGCAGCGATGGAACGCCGGCGTGAAAGAACGCATCATGAGCTCACGGGTCGATCTTCCGCGCGCGTTCATCACGCAGCTTGGCGCAATGGAAAACCGGCCCGCCGCCTACATATCGGCGTCGGCAGTCGGCTACTACGGCACAAGCGAAACGGCAACGTTCACCGAATTTAGCCCGCCCGGCAACGACTTTCTAGCGCGCGTATGCGAAGGCTGGGAAACGGAGGCGAATCGCGCTGCCGAGCACGGCATGCGCGTTGCGATCGTGCGGACGGGCGTCGCGCTGGGCCACGACGGCGGAGCGCTCGCACAGATGCTCCCGCCCTTTAAGCTTGGCGCCGGCGGCATCATCGGAAACGGCCGGCAGTGGATCTCGTGGGTGCACGTCGACGACGTCGTCGGAATCTATCTGCTTGCGTTAGACGGAACGAGCGGCGCGCTCAATGCGACCACGCCGAATCCCGTGACGAACGAGCAATTCACGCGCGCGCTCGGCGAGGCGGTCCACCGCCCCACCGTGCTGCCAATGCCGACGTTCGCGCTTCGCATGATGCTCGGCGAAGGCGCCGGGATACTCCTGGAAGGCCAGCGCGTCCTCCCGCGCCGCACGCAGGACGAAGGCTACCGCTTCGCGTTCGAAACGCTTAGTGATGCGCTGCCGGCTCTAGTGTGAATTCGAGCGCCTCGAGATAGCGCTCGGCATCCATCGCCGCTTTACAGCCGGCGCCGGCTGCGGTGACGGCCTGTTTGTAACGAATGTCGCTCACGTCGCCCGCGACGAAGACGCCGTCAACGTTCGTCGACGTGCCGTCGGGCGTGTCGATGTATCCGGCTTCGTCGAGATCGATCTGTCCTTCGAAAATTTTCGTGTTCGGATCGTGGCCGATCGCGATGAACAACGCATTGCAATCAAAGTCGAAGACGCTGTCGTCGTTGATGTTGCGCAAGCGCAAGCCCGTCACGTGCGTGTCGCCGAGCACTTCGTCTACTACCGTGTTCCAAATGAAATCGATTTTTTCGTGAGCCAAAGCGCGCTGCGCCATGATCTTACTCGCGCGCAAGGACTCGCGGCGATGAATGACCGTGACCTTGCGGCCGAAGCGCGTCAGGAACAAAGCTTCTTCCATTGCGGAATCGCCGCCGCCGACGACGACGATGTGCTTCTCGCGGAAGAATGCGCCGTCGCAGGTGGCGCACGTAGAAACGCCGCGGCCGCGGAGTTTTTCTTCTCCGGGAATGTTCAGCCAGCGAGCGCTAGCGCCGGTCGCTAAAATGACGGTCTTGCCGTGATACTCGTCTTCGGCGGTACGCACGACGAACGGGGCCTTCGAAAAATCGACCGACGTAGCATCGACGTTCTCGATACGAGCGCCAAAGCGCTCGGCCTGTTCGCGGAACTTGATCATGAGATCGGGGCCCATGATTCCGTCGGGAAATCCCGGATAGTTCTCGACCTCCGTTGTCAGCATCAGCTGTCCGCCATAAAGGCCGCCCGCGAGGACTAAGGGGTTCAAATTCGCTCGCGCGGCATAAACGGCGGCGGTAAGCCCGGCAGGACCGGACCCGATGATGATGACTCGTTCCATGGCATTGGGTTTCGACCGGACCGCGAGGGGTTCCGGTTGCGCCCCGCGGCGAAGGTTCGAAGCGATGGCCGAGCAGCGTCTGCCTCTCGAAGACGACTTCAGCGACGTTCTGCGCAAAGCAATGCGCGGAAGGGGCCTTTCCGCCGCGCAGCTGGCCGCTGCCGGCGGCGTGCCCGCGCCGGCGATCGACGCATGGCTGAAGGGTGACGGCGTTCCAAGCGCCGAGCAGGCGCGCGCAATCGCGAAGACGCTGCGTTTGGATCCCGGCGCACTGGCCGCCAGCGCCTCGCGCGCGTGGTATCCGCCTCCCATCGACGATCCAAACGTCCGGCACCATCCGCAATTGCCGCATCCGAGCAACGGCTACGTTTTCTTTCTCGACGGCGGAAAACGCGCGGCGCTCGTAGATCCGGCCGGCGTTCCGAGCAATTTGCTTCGGGTGCTTCGCGACGGCGATTATCATCTGCAGTATATCCTTATCACGCACAAACATTCAGATCACTGCGATGCAACGGCCGACGTCGCGCGCGCTTTTCCGCAGGCACAAATCGTCATGCACGATTTGGACGTTCACGCGATCGGTTCGCTCGGGTCGAAGGCGCTGCGCGTAAAAGACGGCGAAGAGCTGCCGTTCGGCGACGACGTGAAGATTCGCATGTTGCACACGCCCGGACATACCGACGGCTCTTCGTGCTATCTCCTGAAGTCGACGGTTTTCAGCGGCGACACGCTGTTCGCGGCGAGCGTCGGCGGCGCATACGGCGACGTAAGCACCTACGGCGACATTCTGAACAGCGTGCGGTCAAAACTCTTTTCGCTGCCCGACGACACCGTCGTCATGCCGGGCCACGGACCGCCCACGACGATCGGCCTCGAGAAAGCGCACAATCCCTTCTTTCCTCACGGCGACGGCGCGCATGCATGACCATTCGCCCGCGTGGTACCGCCTGCGCGGCCTTGTGTTCGGCGTCATTTACATCGTGGGTTTCATCGGTGGCTGGGCGTTGTGGTCCCGACTTGGAAAGCCGCACGAAACTTCGCAGCTCGCGATCGCCGCCGGTGCGTTCCTGACGTTCTGCTGCTTTGCGCTGCGCGCGTGGGGCTCGGCGTATTTGCATGCCGACGTCGTTTGGAATCCTGACGCGTTGTCGGATGAGTTGATCGTCGAGGGGCCGTTTCGCTTTACCAGAAGCCCGCTGTATCTCGGCAATACCTTCATGGCGCTCGGCATAGGATTGCTGGCGGCGCCGCCGGGCTATGCCTTCATCGTCGTCGCGACGTTGTGGTTCGTTTTCATGCTCGTGCGCTACGAAACAGCGCAACTGCACGCGCGCTTCGGGCCGTTGGTCGACGACTACGTAGCGGCCGTGCCGGCTCTGTTTCCGCGTCTTACGCCCGCGAACGTCGTAGGGACGGCCCGCGTGAAGCCGTCGCTCGCCCAAGGATTACGCTCGGAAATCTTTACGGCGTCGCTTACCGTTGCGACGATCGTGCTCGCGATCTTCGGGCGCGGAGCGATGCCGGTGTTTATGACGTTATGGATAAGCGGCTGGATCGCGCAGCATATCGCGACGTGGAATCGCGTTCCTAACGCGTCGCCGCCGGAACCGTAACCGCCGGACCGTTCTCGCTCTCGATGCGCGCTCCGCTCTTATGCGTGGCGTCTTCCGTTTCGCGAATCAACTCGAACTGCAGATACAGTTTGCCCGACGCCGGTATGATGGTAGTCACTTGGCCGGGCGAACAGACGCGCGAATCGCAGAACGCGGCAATCCACCCCGGCGCTACTTGCGTGGCCGTCAAGTGCACCGCTTCCTTCGGCTTTCCCGAAAGCGTCAAGCGGTATTTGGCCGCGGCCTGCGTCGCGGTAGGCAGATCGGTGCCGTGCCACGGAGCGACCGTCAGAGCGAGCGCGAGTAAGAAGGTCACGTGCGTAATTTATACCCGCTCGCCGTTAGGCGCAGAGCGACCGTGAGCGCAACGGCGGCAAGGACGGCGATCGTGAGAAGCGAGTACGGAAGCGGCAGAAAACTCTGGCCCGTATAACTATGGCGGAAGGCGTCGATGGTGTAGAAAATCGGGTTGAAGAGTTCGAGGTTGCGCAAAACCGGCGGCAGCATCGTCGCCGCCGTGAAGACGCCGCCGACAAACGTGAGCGGCGTAATGACGAACGTCGTGAAGGCCGCCAAGTGATCGAACTTCTCGCCCATCAACCCGAAGATGATGCCGAGTGACGAGAACAGCACCGATACCATGCAAAGCACGCCGAAGTACAATAGCCAGTCGTGCGGCAGCGTGTGCACCAGCAGCGCGCCGAGAATCGTAATCAGCGCCGCGATTACGAGCGCGCGAACGAGACTTCCAAGAATGTACCCGAAGACGATCTCGTACGCCGACATCGGCGCAATCAGCATCTCCTGGATCGAATTCATGAAACGTCCCTGGAAGACCGAGCTCGAGCACTCGCCGTAGGACGAGTCGATCACCTGAAGCATGATCAGGCCGGGAATCAGGAACTGGGCGTAGTCCACGCCTTGCACGTTTTGAATGCGGCTGCCGAGCGCGAGACCGAAAACGAATACGTAAAGCAGCGTCGAGATAATCGGCGGCCAGATCACCTGGTTGATTACCTTCATGCTGCGGATGAGCTCGCGCTTTACTAGCGTCCACAAGCCGACGGTATTTAAGCCTTGTTGTTTTGCGGCGATCATGCTCGCGTCAGTTCCAGGAACACGTCTTGTAAACGCGCGCCGTCGGCGACCAGTTCGCTCGTGGGCTGCTGCGTCACGATCTTTCCCTGACGGACGATCGCGATCGTCTTGCAGAGCTCCTCGGCTTCTTCCAGATAATGCGTCGTCAGGAAAATCGTGAGGCCGTCGCCGTTGAGTTCGCGCAATAAGCTCCAAAGCTCAAGGCGCAACTCGACGTCGACGCCCGCCGTGGGCTCGTCGAGAATCACCAGCTTCGGTTGGTGTATCAACGCGCGCGCCAGCGTGAGACGGCGCTTCATGCCGCCTGAAAGGCGCGTGTACTCTTGTTTGGCTTTCGAGGAAAGGCCGAAACGCTCGAGCAGCATATCCGCGCGCTCTCTCACTGCCGGACCTCGCAGCCCGAAGTAGCCGGCTTGGAAAATCAGCACGTCGCGAATGGAAAGATACCGGTCGAAGTTATACTCTTGCGGCGCTAATCCGATCGCGCGACGCGCCTCTCGCCAATCCGTCTCATTGTCGTGACCGAATACGCGGATCGTGCCGCTCGACGCGCGAGCTAGGCCGACGATCGCGTTGATGGTCGTCGTTTTCCCGGCGCCGTTAGGGCCCAGAAAACCGAAAAATTCGCCGGCCTCGACGCGCAGCGAAATATCGCTGACAGCCGTGAAGTCGCCGTACGATTTGACGAGATGTTCGATCTCGATAGCCGGAACGGGCACGTTCTAGGGAACAAATCCTTTCAACCGCTTGTAGCGGTGCCGGCGCAGCGTCGCAATGAGCTCGCCACTGTTCGGAATCCCTGAATCGGCCAATTGGGTTGCAACTTTTTTCACGTCGAAGTCGATGCGGCGGTGTTTTACTTCCCAGCCGCCGTGCTGTTGCGTGAAAATGGCGTATCCTGCGCGGGGATCGCCGTCCTTCGGCAAACCGGCCGAGGCGACGTTCACCAGCAGCTTTCCGCGCCAGATGCGAACGTAGGGCAGGTGCAAATGGCCGAAGGCGATCGCGGCTGCGCGCTCTTCACCGACCAGGCGCGTCAGCGTCGCATCGTCGGCGTCGGGCCAAAGATGTTCGTCGTCGGTCGTGGGGTTGGCGTGCACTATCAGCAGCTGGTTGTCGTCTTCGCCGATGCGAATGGCAAACGGAAGGTCTGCAAGCCACTGCAGCCACTTCTCACCGATCTCGTGGCGAGTCCATTCGAGCTGCACGAGCTCGGCTTCGTTGAACGGTTCGTCCTGGGGTACGCTCAGATACCGGTCGGTATTTCCGCGAAGGCACTGCGCGCCGACCTCTTCCAGCCGCTGCAGGACCTTTTTCGGTTTCGGTCCGTCAACGCAGAAGTCTCCCGCCGCTACAATTGCGTCGGCACCGCCTTGCGCCTGTAGATCCGCAAGGCAAGCGTCGAGCCCGACGAGATTTCCGTGAATGTCGGAGAGAACGGCGATGCGCACGGCGACGGCTGCTATCTAGTCGCGCTTGAGCGCGAGCACGAGCATCGACGGCGTGATTGCGACTTTCTCGAAATCGTAGAGATCGATGCCTTCGACGGTGATTCCGGATTTGCGCATGCGCGCAAGCGACGTACGATAGCGTACGTCGGCGATAACGTGCCGCTCGCCGATGCAGAGCACGCCTGCCGCCATCTCTTCACCGCGATCGAGGACGATCGTGTTGAATCCGGCGAAAGCGGCCAGTTCCACTTTGTCTTTGGCAAGAACGACGGTGTCTTTCGCAACCGCGCTCGCAACCGCGCGCAGGCCGGGCACCGTCTCGTCGAGGCCGACTTCCACGACGCGATAGCCGTGCGCTTGCGCGACCTTTGCAAAACCGGCGCGGCCGATTTCGTTGCTTCGCGAGCTGACGCCGACGAATGCGGTTCCGCCCGCAAGCATGACGTCGGATCCGTTCAGCAATCCGGGCGCGGCGATATGTCCGGCGAGCGGCACGTCGAGCCGCGCGAATTCCGATTGCGCGCGATCGGCTTCGCTGCGCCGCGCCATGGCGCTCGGACGCATGATCAGCGCACCGTCTTCGAACGCGACAGCCGCGTCGGCGATGGCGGATTCGTACGGATCGTCGCCGCGAGGTTCGAACGCCACCGTTTCGATGCGGAAGTACGCAAGCGTCTTGCGCAAAATCTCGTGTTGTTCGAGCGCGCGGCTATAGACGGCGCCCGGTTCACCGGGCAACGTGCGGGCGTTCTCAATACTCGCGGTCGGGCGCACGAGCGCTGCGGCGTGCAGCGTCCCCGTGGGACTTGCGACTAGACGGGGGCCGAAGTGGATGGCGTCCTTGGTAGTCATCGTTCCTAGCTATGGAATGGCGTGATACGGCGACGGATACGGGACCGCGCCGAAAAAATCCGCCATATCGGTCGCCAGAAGGTCGGGCAAACCGAGCGGCGGCAGCCCGAGCAACTCCTCTTCCGTTTTGAGGACGCTGGCGGGCGAAAGGTGTTGGTGGCCCACGTAGGCTTGCTTTGCCAGCGGCGAGACGACGATCGCATAGCTGCGAGCCGGGTTCACGTGATCGCGGCCGCCCGGCTCGATGCCGTCGGGAACGATGAAGACCGCCGTCGACGACCAGTGCGGGGTCTGCGACAGGAAGGCGATCGTCGCTCCCAAGCGCGCGGTCGGCATCGGAGGCGCCTGCAGCGCCCGGCGCCGTGGGAAGCCATAGGTACGTGAAAGCCGGTTGCGCGTCGCTTTGGACGAGCCGCCCCATGTCCGCCACGAACTCGCTTGCGCGCTGCGCGTCCGAGATTGCCGGATTCCAGCCCGGGTAGTTCTCGTCCACGTGGTTCGCAAGCACCGCCAGAGCGGGTCCGTCGAGCGTGTAGAGTCCGCCAAGGGGCGCCGGCGGCGTCTGGCGAGCATTGCGTCCCCGCGATGGCGCAGGCGTGACGAGGCTTTCCGGTTGATATCCGGCGAGCGTCAACATTGCGCCATAGTCGCGAAACGTCAATCCGGCGCGGGCCGCGGCATTGAACAGGTATCCAGCCCGCGGATAATCTTCCGGATCGTCGCCGTGGAGATCGAGCGGCGCACGGCCCGCGTTCACGCGCAAAATTTGCCGCGCGTACAGCGTCGGCGCACCACCCAGCGCGAATTGCGCGTTGACGTCGCGATTCAAATCGTCGACGTAGAAGTTATCCGCGACACCGTACGTTTTCGCGAGCGCGTGCAGATTCGGCGTAACGTCGGCGCCGTAGGAAACGTACGACGCAGCGGCATTGCCTCGTCCCAGATCGCCGAGTGCCGCGTCGAACGTCTGCGACCCGACGGAAATATAGACGACGCGATCGATCGTCCGGCTGCGCTTGCTCGAGCGCAATGCCGGAACGGTAGCGTTGGCGCGAGCGACCGAAACGGCGCGATTGTAACGCAACGCAGACAGCGTCACCTTCACGAGCGGCAATTTCTTCATGTCGACGCGCTGCAGAATTCCCCAGCCGTCGACACCGCGCGCATCGGCAACATATAAGTACCGGCCGTCGGGCGAGAGCGCGAGCGCGCTCGGATACGATCCTGTCGGAATCAAACCAAGACGATGCAGAGTCGACGGATTGCGCGCATCGAGCACCGCGACCGCGTTCAATCCCGCAAGCGCTACGTACAGCCGTTTTCCGTCGCGGCTTAACGCTTCGGCCGAAGGCTGCGTTCCGTACGGCGCGTTGACGAAGAGTCGCAGATCGAGTCCGGCGACTACGTGCGGATTTGCGCCGAGTTCGACGGTTGCGACGCGATCGACGTTCGACATCGCCACGTAAGCAAACCGCGCATCGGCGCGCACGACGATCGCGCCGGGTTTGGCGCCGCCGATCGTATTGACGCCGTCGGGCACCGGATCCATGCGCACAAGTGTGCCGGCATCAACGCCGCCCGACGGGTCCAGATTCAGCACAGACAACGACGACGATTTATCGGGGTTCGCCGCGGCGACCGAAAATTGCGGGAGCGCCGACGGCTGCTGCAGCGGCGCGTATTGAGTCAACCCTTCGTTGGTAACGTACGCATGCGATCCGGCAACCGCCACACCCGACGGGAAGAACCCGACGCCCGTCGTTCCGGCGACGCGCCTCGACGCTAGATCGATTGCGGAAAGCGTCCCGGCGACGTTGCCGGCGACGTAAGCCGTCCGTCCGTTTGCGGAAATCGCGATCGCCGACGGATACGTTTTTGCCGGAAGCGCGATCGGTTGCGCCTCGGGCGTAAGCGTGCCGCCGGGCCCCAAATCAAAAACGCGCACGGCGTCGTTCGCGCCGTCCGAGGCAAGCACGATCGTGCGTCCCGGATTGGCCGGATCCGCAACTGCAGCAATTCCTTGGAAAAACGACGTGTCCGGCGCCTGATAGACGGAGGCGACGCGCATCGTGCGCGTGTCTACGACGGCGAGTGAATATCCGGCCAAGAGACGCGCGTCGCCCGGCGATGCACTGGAAGCCGTGACGTTTTGCTCGTCGTTGGTGACGATCGCCCAGCGGCCGTCAGGCGAAAGGGCGATGCCGAGCGGATTCGTGCCGACAAAAGCCGTTTGTCCCACGGGAGCGGCAATGCGTCCGTCGGGCAGCACCGCGTCGGTGGGGTGCCCTGGGGAAGCGCCGGCAGGGCGCAGGCCCGCCGGAGCAGAGTACACGGTTAACGGAACTGGGCGGTGCGCCGCACCCAGCAAAACGGCGGCCAAAGCCGCCGCTAGGGGTCCTCGGATTTTCACGTAGGAAGGCTACGGACGCGGCCTCGCGCGGACCTGCCCGGAGCAGGCGTTAGGGTTCCAGCGATCGCAGCGCGCTGCCGATGCGGCGAACGCCTTCCCGCGCCGTTTCCTCGTCGATGTGCCCGAAGGAGAGACGGAGCGCCGGCGCTCCCGTTCGGGTGGGGTAGAACGGCTCGGCCGGCATCACGAGCACGCCTTCGCGCGCGCATGCGTCAAATGCGGCTTGCGTCGAGATGCGCGCCGGTAGCGGTAGCCAGAGTTCACGCCTGCCGCCGGCGGACGCACGTCGGCCCACGGCAACTCGCGCGCGAGCGATTCGATGAAGGCGTCGCGCCGGTCGCGATACAACGCGCGCGACGAACGCAGGTGGCGATGATATGCCGGTGCGTTCATGAAACGCCACAGCGCGCGTTGCGTGAGCGTCGACGTAAAGACGTCGGCGCGAACTTTTGCGACCTCGAGCGCTTCGGCAATCGACCCTTTTGCGTACAAATAGCCGATGCGCAGCGCCGGGAAGATCGACTTCGAAAGACTCTCCATCAGAATGACGCGTCCGTCGGTGTCGAACGCTGCCAGCGGCGGCGGGGCGGCCGCGTCGTAGGTGAGCTGCCACCCGGTTTGATCTTCGAGAATCACGACGTCATAGCGGCGCGCGAGCGCGACGATCTGTTTCGCGCGCCGTTGCGGCAGAACGGCGCCCGTCGGATTTTGCGCGATCGGGTTTACGTAGAACAGGCGCGGCCGGTATTCGGCAAAGACGCGCTCGACGTCGTCGACGCGCACGCCGTCGCCGTCGCTGCGCACCTCGACGTACGTCACGCCGCGCGCGTCGAAGACGCCCAGCGTCCCCGAGTACGTCGGGATTTCGCTTGCAACGACGCTTCGTTCGTCGAGCAGGACCGTCGCGACGAGATCGGCCGCCTGCTGCGCGCCGCTGCATACGATGACGTCGTTCGCGTCCGCATTGCAGCCGCGCGCCCGCAACAGCGACGCAAGCGTTTCGCACAGATCCGTATCGCCGGTCGAAGAACGGTACTGCATCGCTTCGGGCGGATCGTCGAGCAGCGTGCGATGGAACGCGCGGCCGAAATCGTGAAGCGGAAACGTTTCCGGCGCGGGATGTCCGGTCGCCAGTGAAATCGCGCCCGGCAGTCGTGACGCGCGTCAAGCTGCTCCATCACGCCTTCCAGCCGCTGCGCGCGCGCGAAACGTCCGACGTCCGGTTCCCACCGGCGCGCGAACGGCGTCCGGCGATCGGGCGGCGGCGCGACGAACGTGCCTTTGCCGACGCGCGACATGCACGCGGCCGCGCGCCGAGAGCAATTCGTAGGCTTGCGAAACGGTAACGAGCGCGCAGTCGAGGTCGCGCGCGAGTTCGCGCATCGCCGGAAGACGGTCGCCGGGCGCGAGACGTTCTGCTTCGATCGCTTCGACGAGCTGGTCGGCGAGCTGGACGTAGAGCGGACGAGGATCGGCGGGGATCGAGGCGTAGCGCCAAGCCCGGCGCCGCACTACCTTTTGTCGAGTCGATAGCCTATGCCGCGCACGCTCGAAATTTCGAGCGGCGCATTGACCTCTATGAGTTTCTTGCGCAGCGCCGCAACGTGGACGTCAACGACGCGCGTCGGCACGCCCGACGTGTCGTTCCAAACCTGTTCGAGAATCTGCGCGCGCGTCAGCAGCCGGCCCTCGGCTTCCGCCAAGAACCACAGCAAGCGAAACTCGAGCGCCGTGAGCGCAATGCTGTCGCCGTTAGTGGCAAGCGTATGGAAATCGCGATCGAGCTGCGCGCTGCCGATCTGCATCACGTTCGAGCCTTCTCTCTTCTGCACGAACTTCTCGCGACGGCGCAAGAACGACGCGACGCGAGCGACGAGTTCGTTGCCCGAAAACGGCTTCGTGATGTAGTCGTCGGCGCCGAGACCCAGCCCGAGCAAGATGTCCTGCTCGCGCGAATGCCCGCTGACCATCAGGATGAACGCATTGTTCGAGTTCGAGAGCGACGTGCATACGTCGAGACCAGAAATATCCGGCAGGCCGACGTCCAAAATGACGACGTCCGGCTTATAAGTGTCGGCGAGTTCCAAGCCTTCGGCACCGCTTCCGGTAACGCGAACTTCGTACCCAGCTCGCTCGAGGACGGTCTGTTCGAGTCGAGCAACGTCCTCGTCGTCCTCGATGACCAGGATTCGGGCTAAGGCCATCCGTTCAAAGCTCCCTCTAGGCGGGTGAGTCCCTATACTGGTGTTTCGATATCTTCTTCCTCATTCTTTACCAAGGTGCGCCGGCGACACGCCTTCGTCCACGGCGGCAGCGGCAACGGCCTTGGCTACCGCATCCACGACCCGTGGGTCGAAAACGCTCGGAATGATGTACTCCGGCGCTTCGCTCTTCGTCGGTCACGATCGCGGCAATGGCGATACGCCGCAGCCAGCTTCATGCCGTCGGTGATCCGGCTCGCGCGCACGTCGAGCGCTCCGCGGAAGATTCCCGGAAATGCCAGCAGGTTGTTCACTTGATTCGGAAAATCCGAGCGGCCCGTGGCGATCACCGCCGACGTACGGGCGCCGCGACATCGGGCATGATTTCGGGCGTCGGATTGGCCATCGCGAAGACGATCGGATCGCGAGCCATCGACGCGATGTGCTCGGGCTGCAGAATTCCCGGCGCCGAGACGCCGATGAAGACGTCCGCGCCGGAAGCACCTCCGCGAGCGTGCCGCGCCGGTTCTCCCGGTTCGTGTGCTCGGCAAGCCAGCGCCAATGCGAATTTTCGTAGCGGTCCGTCGCGATTGAGGGCGCCGTTGCGGTCGACCGGAATCACGTCGCGAACGCCGGCCTCTAGGAGCATCTTGATGGTCGCGGTGCCCGCGGCGCCGCTGCCCGAGACGACGATTTGCAAATCGTCAAGTTCTTTTCCGACCACTTTCGCCGCATTGATCAGCGCGGCCAGAATCACGACGGCGGTGCCGTGCTGGTCGTCGTGCATCACCGGAATGTCGAGCAGCTCGATTAGTCGCTGTTCGACTTCGAAACATCGCGGCGCGGAGATGTCTTCGAGATTGATGCCGCCGAACACCGGCGCGATGCGCACGACGGTTTCGACGATTTCGTCGACGTCTTTGGTGTCCAGGCAGATCGGAAACGCGTCGATGCCGGCGAACTGCTTGAAGAGCATCGCTTTGCCTTCCATCACCGGCAGCGCGCCGAGCGGGCCGATGTCGCCGAGACCCAGCACGGCCGTGCCGTCGCTGACGACCGCTACCGTGTTGCGTTTGATCGAAAGCTGAAACGCTTTCGAGGGATCGGCGGCGATCGCCATCGAGACGCGCGCGACGCCGGGCGTGTAGACCGTCGAAAGATCTTTGCGCGTCTTCACCGGAAGTCTTCGGCTCGACGTGAATCTTGCCGCCGAGGTGCGCGAGAAACGTCGAATCCGACACGCTGAAATGATGCGAACGCCGTCGAGCGCCTCGACGGCATCGCGTACTTCGTTGCCGATCACGTCCGAACTGACGTTGATCGTCACGTCGCGGACGACGCGCACGTTCGAGAAACCGAGCGCATGTCGACTGCCGCAATTCGCCCGCCGGCATCGCCGATGGCGTTGGCCAGGAATGCCGAACGCACCATTTTCGTTCGGCATTTCGATGCGCATGATGAGCGTAAAACTAATCGCTACTTGCGGCATGAGGGCCCCTTTATAAGCTAGTTTCCGCTAATCGTCATTTCGCGCGACACGGAACGACGGCGATACTACCGACGCCGTCGAATCGCAAATCGTTTGCAACCGCGTCGATGCGCAGCCAGCATCGCCGCAAAGTTTCCCGCTACCGTGAATTCGTCGATCGGATAGCTGAGCTCGCCGTTTTCGATCAGGAACCCGCGCGCGCCGCGGCTGTACGTTCCGCTCGCGTGCTCGGTCGCAAAACCGATCGTATCCAACACCAGCACGCCTCGCGGCGTCGACGCGATCAATTCCTCGAGCGATTGCCCGCCCGGTTGCAGGTAGAAGTTATTGGGGCCGATGCCTCCGCCCGTCGAATTTCCGGTGCGATTGCGCGCCGAGCTTGCGCGCGTAGTACGTGTCGTAGAGGAACGTGCGCAGCACGCCGCGCTCGAACACCGTCGTTCGCCGCGTCGGAACGCCTTCGCCGTCGAAAGGCGAGCTGCCCAAGCGGCCGGGCAGCGTTCCGTCGTCGACGATCGTGACGAGTTCGCTGCCGACGCGATCGCCGACGCGCTCCGCAAGCCACGAATTGCCGATGGCTACGTTCGCCGCGCTGATCGCAGCGAATAGATCATCGAGCACCGCAGCCGCGACGTCGCGTTCGAAGATGACCGGGAGCTCGCCGTCTGCGGCTTGCGCGCGCCGAACATCTCGACGGTTCGTTTCGCGGCCGTGCGCGCAACGGTCGACGAGTCTTCCAAATCTTTCGCATACCGCCCGGCCGTGCCGTAGTGCGCGGTCCGTTTGATGTGGCCTTCTTCTGCGACGGGCGACGTCGAACGGCTTGCGCGCGTCGAGCGTGTACGCCTCCGCAAAACCCGAGGAATTCGCTAGCGCAAGAATCGAAACGGCGTCGGCGTAATGCGATCCGCTCGAATTGACGATGCGCGGATCCGCGTCCCGGATCATCGCTTCGAGCGCGAGCGCGTCGTCGACCTTTGCTGAGTCTTCGCGGCCGGCAAGCTGCGCGTCGTACAGAGCGAGTTCGTCCGTCGAAACGCCCGCACTGGTCCGGCAGTCCCGAAAACTCATCCGCCGCTACGAACTTCGCTTGTTCGAGCGCGGCGGCAATCGCACCGTCGATGCCTGCTGCGGAAAAATCGGAAGTCGAAAGCGTCACCTTGCGGCCGCCGAAAAAGATGCGCACTTGCAGCGTTTTTCCGGTCGACTGTTCGAGCTTCGAGATGGTTTTTTCGCGCGCTTCGACGTGGAAGCGGCGAGCTGACGCCGACCGTAGCTTCCGCCGCGTCGGCTCCGTGACGCGTTGCAACTTCGACGGCTTGCCGCGCCGCCTCGAGCGCCTCGCGCTCATCCATTCTGCGTGCCTCCAACCGTGATCGAGGAAATTTTCACGGTCGGCATGCCCACGCCGACCGGAACGTGCTGGCCGCCTTTTCCGCACGTGTAGTGTCGCCGCGCAAGGCGGCTGTCGTTGCCGACGGCGACGACCTTCGTCATCGACATCGGGGCCGTTGCCGACGATGGTCGCGTTCTTCACCGGCGTCGTGACCTTGCCGTTTTCGATGAGGTATCCTTCGGCAACCATGAAGACGAAGTCGCCCTTGCTGATTTCGACTTGTCCGCCCGCGAACGACTTCGCGTAGATCCCGCGCTTCGTCGACGCGATGATTTCGTCGACGGTCGAGTCGCCGTTGGGCATGTACGTGTTGCACATGCGCGGCTGCGGCAGAAAGCGGAACGATTGACGCCGGCCGCTGCCGGTCGGCTGCGCGCCCATTAAACGGGCGTTCAACGTATCTTGCATGTAGCCGCGAAGCACGCCGTGCTCGACGAGCACTTTGTGTTGCCCGGGTACGCCCTCGTCGTCGACCGTTATGCTGCCGCGTTCTTCGGGCAGGTTTCCGTCGTCGTAAATGGTGACGAGTTCGCTCGCCACTTGTTCGCCCACGCGCCCGCGAATACAGCGACGTGCCGCGCCGGTTGAAATCACTTTCGAGTCCGTGTCCGACCGCTTCGTGCAGCAGAACGCCGCCGCCGCCCGCGCCGACGACCATTTCCATCTCGCCTGCAGGCGCCGCAACGGCCTCGAGATTTGTTGTAGCGATGCGCGCGGCGTCGCCGGCGATCGCTTGCGGCATGCCGTCGTCGAAATATGCAATCGACGTCCGGCCACCGTCGCCCACGTAACCCGAACCGCGTTCGCCGTTACGGCTCGCGACCGCTTGCACGCCCAGCGTCACCATCGGACGATGGTCGTGAACGTAGCGGCCGTCGCTCGTAGCGATCCAGACGTCCTGCAATTCGTCCGTAACGTGCGCGTTCACCGCGACGATGCGCGAGTCGTACTTTCGCGCCGCCGCGTCGGCCGTTTCGAGCAACGCGACGTACCGCGACGCATCGGCGTGCGTTTTTCGATCCTGATCGTAAAGCGGCGGCACCGAAAGCGCCGTCAAATTTATGCGCCGTTCTTTTCCGGCGGGCAGCGTTCGCGCGACGAGCGACGCCGCTTCCGCCGCGCGAAGCAGCGCCTCGAGCGAAAGATCGTCGGAGTATGCGTAACCCGCCGTTTCGCCGATTACCACCCGGATGCCGACGCCTTGGGTGATCGCCGACTGGCCTTCGTGAATGTGGCCGTCCTGCAGCCGGAATGCGTAACTGCGACGCCGTTCGCAAAAGACGTCGGCGTAGTCGCCGCCGTGCCGCAACGCGCGCGCCAGGAGTTTATCTAGAATCGCAGTTTCTAACATTCCATCCCTAAAACCCGGCAAGGCGGTCGACGGCGCGAACGTATGCCGCATCCGGGTCGCCCGGCGAACCATTGATCATAAAAGCGAAAGCCAGCCTGCCATGATGTCTCGTATCGACGTACCCGGCAAGCGAAGCCGCGTCACTCAAATGTCCGGTTTTTGCGCGCACCCGTCCCATCGCCGTAGTGAAGTCGTAGTGTTTGAGCGTGCCGTCCTTACCACCCTGCGGGAGCAACGGTTCGAGCTCCATGCCGCCGTCGCGGAGTTCGGCGTCGCTCAAAATGCGAGCAAGCGTGATGGCGGAAATGCGGTTGGCTTGCGCGAGGCCGCTGCCGTCGAACAATCGCATGCCGGGCGTCGGAATCGAACGTGAGTGGAGAAATTGCGTTTCGGCCGTAATCCCGTCACGGTCGTCCGCATGCGCGCCGGCGTCGCCGCCAACCGAGCGCAGCAGCTGTTCGGCATAGTGATTGTCCGATTCGTACAGCATGTGCTTTTCCAGCACCGTCAGCGGAGCCGACCGATGATCCCAAAGCACGATCGAATCCAGGGGCGCCGGCTGAATTACGGGCGCACCCGAAGTCACGATAGCGGCGTCACGCAGCATGCGATCGGTGACGGAACCCACGTAGTTCGGAATGTCGTGAACCGGAAGCCAAAACTTCTCTTCGGTATACGCCGGAATGGTGCCGCCGTACCGGAACGTATTGGGCGCCTCCATTGCAGCGATGATCACGTTGTCCGAGCTGCTCGTAGTAACGGAGCCCGACGTGTGAATTACGCCGCTTTTCGGGACGATACTTACGCGCGCCGCTTCGCCCGGCGCGCCGCCGTACACGCGAAATTCCGCGGTATCACCGTCGAGCGAAATAGCGCTCGTTGCCGTTTGGAAATCTTCATTGGCGTCGTCCGCGCTCCAGTGCGGATTGATCTCCGGTCCGCGCACCGCCGACGGATCGACGGCGACGCGCCCTGCGACGTTCTTCAGTCCGAGTCGCTTCAGCGTCGCAACTCCCTCGTGAAGGTCGTCGCTGCGGAACGACGGATCGCCGGAACCGACGAGCCACAAATTGCCCTCCAGCGTCCCGTTCGAATCGATCGGATGCTGCGCGGCCGCAATCGTATGAAAGCGGAACGAGGGTCCGAGCAGATTTAGCGCCGCATCGGCAACGACGAGCTTCTGAACCGACGCAGGCGTCACCGCGTGCGCCGAATGCGCCTCGTAGAGCACGCGCCCGCCGGCGTCGATGACGACCAGGCTGTACGAGTCGATGCCGTCGATTGCCGGTGCGAAAGCTTCGCGCAGATCCGTACGAACCTGGGCTTGCTGCGAAGGGGTCCACGGCGCGGCGGGCGGTGCCGGATGCGGGGTGGGAACCGGGGCGGCGTTCGCGAGGGCGGTGTGAGGTGCGTTCCGATGCAATCCGCGCGCGATCCAAACGCCGGCAAGAATGACGGCGAGAATCGTGACGATTGCAAAGAACCCGCGCCTACGCCCGCGAGAGCGCTTCGATCTTCTCCTGGAGCTTACGCTGTTCTTCACGTAGTAAATCGATGTCCGTGCGCATTGCGCTGACTTGAGATGGAACTTTTTGTGCCTCGCGGATGCGCATCGCCGCTTCCATTGCGTCGCGGCGCACGCGTCCGTCGAACGCGCTCGAACTGAGGCGGTCGAGTGCGGAAAGCGCGCGTTGGTCTTCCAACGCTTCGGCCGCACCGATTGCGGCGAGCTGTACAAGGAACATTGGATCGTCGAGTAAGCCCGTCAAAACGTCAACGACTTGCGAGCGAGCCTCGGCCACGAGTTCGCCCGTTCTTCCCAGCGCTGCAACGGCCGCACGACGCAATCCCTCGTCGCGTCCCAGGCGCGTCGCTTCGATGATGGCCGGCACGGCGCGTTCGTCGGCGAGTTCCGCGAGACCGCGGACTGCACCGGCGGCAACTACGCCGTTCCACGAAGACTCTTTCACGGCGCGCGAGAGCACGTCGAAAGCGCGCGCGTCTCGCGTCTTCCCGAGCGACGTCAACGCCGCAGAGCGCACGAAGTACGACGGGTCCTTCGTGGCCGGCGCGATCAACGCTTCGGCGACCGCCGGGTCGCGGAAATTCCCAAGTGCGGCTGCGACGCCGCGCCGAACCTTCGGATGTTCGTGCTTCAAAGCGTCCGTCAGAATGTCGCGGGCCCACGGCGCCTTCGTGGCGCCGAGCGCACCGGCAGCTTCTTCCAAGACGCCCCAGAACGGGTCGTTCGCAAAAGCCTTCTTCAACGCGTCCCGCGCCGGTTGCGACCCCTCTTTGGCGAGCGCTCGCGCGGCACGAATGCGCGCTACGACGTCAGGATCGCCTTGCAGCGTCGCCGCGTTAAAATCAACCGGCGTGAGATACTTCACGCCGCCGAGCACGAATGCACCCGGATCGATTCGAACGAGCTTCGGCTCGGCGTCGAGCGGAATCGTGATGGTTTCGTGTTCTCGCTCGACGCTTATGCGAACGCGGCGCTCGTCTTCGAGCTTGCCGGCTCCGGCGTTCACCGCCGGCTTCTCCGGAACCGAGGGGCAAAACCCGAGGTCGAGTTCGAAGCGGTAGGCGGGATTCTCGCCGTCGACTTTCTGTTTCTGATCGATCGTCACGGTCGCGGCTTTCCGCGCACCGTCCCACGCGACGTTGATTTCGAGCTCGGGATGTCCGCCGCGGAAAACCCACTGATCGAAGAATCCACGCATGTTGCGGCCGGTCGCTTCTTCGATCGCGCGAATCAAATCGATCGTTTCGACGTTGCGCTCCGCGTTCGCCGCGACGTAAGCGCGTATCGAGCGCCAGAAACGCGCCTCGCCCAATTCTCCGCGAAGCATGTGCAGCACCGCGCCGCCTTTTTCGTAGAGGTGCCGGTCGAAGAGTTCGATCGGGTCGCGAAACCGGTTGCACACGATCGGACGGCGATACCGGTTGCTATCCTCGTCGATATAACGCGCAACGCAGCCAAAAACGTCGTAAAGGTATTCGTCGTATCCGAGGTCGGCTTCGCGCCAGACGCATTCGAAGTACGTCGCAAAACCCTCGTTCAGCCACGCATGCGACCAATCGCGGCAGGTGAGCAAATCGCCGAACCACTGGTGCGCGAGTTCGTGCGAAACGAGCGGATCGCTCGAGAAATCCAAATGCGCGGTTTCGTCGTGAAGCGTTCGATCGGTTTGCGTCGTCGCCGACGTATTCTCCATGCCGCCGAAAATGAAATCCGCAACGGCGATCTGCGAATACCGCGCGTACGGATACGGTTTGCCCGTGCGCTCCTCGAACACGTCGATCATTCGCGGCGTCTTGTGAAACGCGCGTTCACCGTCGCCTTCGCGCCCAGGCAGCACGTAGTACCACACGGGAACGTCCTGCTTGCCGGCCGCGCCTTGGTCGATCTCCACGAACGGCCCGGCGACGAGCGTCATCAAATAGGTGCTATGGGGAACGTCCTGACGGTACGTAAAGAGTGTTTTATCGCCTTCGTCCTTACGTTCGACGAGCGCGCCGTTGGACAATGCGAACTGGCCTTTCGGCACGACGATGGTCGCAGACGACGTTTGTTTTGAGTGCGGATAGTCCAGACAGGGAAACCAGAAGCGCGCGTTTTCGTCCTGGCTTTGCGTCCACGCATGCCGCACTTTGTCCGGATACTCCGGCGTGGGCTCGACGAAGAACAGTCCGTGTCGCGGATCCTGCACGCGATACGTCAGTGCAAACGACGCGCGTTCGCCCGGAGCGATCGGCGGCGAAAAAACCACCGACACCGTTCCGTTCCGGCGCTCGAATTCCACAGGCTTCCCGTCGCGACTAGCCGCAGAAATTTGCAGATCGACGGCGTTTAGCGTTAAACGGTCGACGGGCTCGTCGAGGGCGCGCACGGTCGTCGTGCACACGCCGTCGAGTGCCCGCTCCTCGAGATGAGGTTCCAAGCGCAAGTCGATGTGCTCGACTTCCACGCGCTTGTCCGGGCCGTATTGCAGGCGAGCACCGGGCAGCGCGAAAGCGCGGTGCCCATTGGAATCATCGCGATATTTCATGGACGGGACGCGTTTCGCTCGTCGGCCTCCATCAACCCCCCGGTAACAGCGATCACCGAGCCGGTCACGAAGTCGCGCTCGGGCGCGACCAGAAACGAAACGACGTCGGCGATATCTTCGTAACTTCCGGGACGCCCGCGAGGTGCAGGGCCGGGCTTCTGCCGCGCTTCGGCTCGGGTGATGCGCTTGTCGCGAATGTCGCCAGGCTCGATCACGTTGACCGTAATGCCGGCGCCGGCTTCTTCGACCGCAAGCGATCGCGCGAACGCGACGACGGCGCTTTTCGCCGCCTGATAAAGCGTGAAGCCGCGATACGGCCGTGTCTCTGAGGAGCCGTTCATTCCGAAAAAGACGATGCGGCCGAAGCCCGCGGCCCGCATCCCCGGAAGGACGGCATTCGCCGCTTGCACCGCGCTGCGAACGTTGCCGTCGAACATTTCCCGGTAGTCGCCCGCGTTCAAACGCGCGAAGCGTTTCACGACGATCGGACCCACCGCGTGCACCAACGTATCGAAGGGACCGTACTCGCTAACGAGATTATCGAGCTGCTTTGCCACTTCGTCTTCGGCATTCGCAAAATCGATTCGCGACGCAATCGCCTTTGCGCCCGCGGCCTCGATCGATTTCAGCGTTTCATCGGGCGGCGTATTGCGATAGGTAATTGCGACTTCATCGAAGCCGCTGCGCGAAAGGTGCGCGGCAATCCCCGCCGCAAGGCCGCTCGCAGCGCCGGTAACGAGTGCCCGGCGTTTCATGATTCGGCGACGCGCATCGCTCGCATCTGCTCGAGGATACGAACGAACGTCGGCGTGTCCACCGCGCCCGGAACCAAAAACTCTTCTTCGAAAAGAAACGCCGGTACGCCGGAGATTCCTCGTTCGTATGCTTCGACGAGCTCTTGCCGCACCTCGTCGACGCCGTCGTCGGTTGCGAGGAATGCGCGAACCGAGTCGAGATCGAGTCCGCATTCGGCTGCGCGCGCCGCAAGCACGTCGCGATCGCTTACGTCGAGGCCATCGCTGAAATACGCCCGATAGAGAGACATTTCCAGCTCACGGTCCTTGCGCGCTTTGCGCGCGAACCACAGCAGACGGTGCGCATCGAACGTGTTGCCGGTAAGCGCCTTCTCGAAGCGCATTTCCAATCCGTCTTTAGAGGCTTCGGCCGTTACGCGCTCGAGAATTGCGGGCGCTTCGCTGCCGAACTTGGCCGCATAGCGTTCCGGTGCGGGCACGCCGGGAATCGGCGCCTCGGGATCGAGTTGGAACGGATGAATCCGAACGTCGACCGGGCCGTCGAAGCTTTGCAGGGCGCGCTCGAATCGCGTTATGCCGATGTAGCACCACGGACACACGATGTCCGTCCAAACGTCAACTCGCATCGTTCGCCTACTTCGCAAAGATCGTGAGAAAGCCCCGGCGCTGACGCCGAGGCTTCCTCTCCCCCGCGTGGAGATACTCGCTAGTAGCTATACGTGATCGAGCGTTCGACCGAAGAGCCGTTTGCGGCCGTCGATTGAATCAGCACGCGCAACTGCCCGCCGCTCCCGGCATTCGTGGCGATGTTGACGCTGAAGTTGCCGTTGTTATCGGCGGTCGTGTCCGTTTGGAAAGTGCCCGTTCCGACTTGGAGCAGGCCGCCAAACGCACTGGCCTGTCCGCTCGCTACGATGTGAACGTGCGAGTTCGGAAGCGTGCGGCCCGTGAGCGTGAAGTTTCCGGTGATGGTCGAGTTCGGCGCCGGCGAGATGTGGCCGATGAAATTGTTCGACGACGATGCGCCGCCCGTCGTGAAGCGCCATCCCGTGGTGAACGCGGCGCCGGCTTGCGTGGTGCCGCTTACGCTTACGCGGTGGCTTCCCGCGCTCAGCGGATTGCGCGGCGTGACGTCAAAGCCGTTGGGATTGGCGTAAACATCGCTCGTCACGTCGTTGCCGTCGATCGCCACGCGCAGCGTGTCGCGCCGAACCGGCTCGCTGAACTCCGCGTGGATCGCCGGAGAACCCGTATTCGTCGAGGTGTCCGGGCGTTTGTTCGAGAGATAGAACGAGCGGTTTTCTTGCGGAGCGGGCGCGGCGTTCGAACCGCCGCCGCCGGTGATGGTGACCGTAGAAGTCGAGTTATTCCAATCGACGGCCGCGCCGAGTGCTTGCGCGACGAAGCGCAACGGCACGAGGGTGCGAGCTCCGATCAGGAACGGAGCGACGTCCAACGATTGCGCCTGCCCGTTCACCGTAGCTTGGGTGGAACCGATGTGAAGCGAGATGTTGCGCCCGTTCCCGGTCGCGTTAATCAACCCGCCCTGGTAGACGACGCTTGCGCCCAAATGTTCGAATACGCCGCGTAACGGAACGAAAACTCGTCCCGCGCGTTCGATCGGCGGCTGATCGAACGTTATCTGTTGACCGTTGACGATAACGGAGACCGAAGCGGCCGAAGCCGGAGCGATCGATGCGGCGTTGGCACCGAGGACGGCTGCGGATAGCATGGCGGCCATCGCAGAGCGGCGTGCAATCTTCCTATTCATCGTTCGCGTTGTACCCAAGCATGCGCTGAATATTCCTAAACTCCCAGGACTTTATCAGAAACGAAAAGGCGGGCCGCATCGTGCGGCCCGCCTGCTTCTTGACGCAAAATCCGTTATGCGCGCGCCGTCGCCGCGTCGATCGGCGCAAGCTCGGCCTCGACCGCTTCGCGATCTTTGCGCCGTTCGAGCGCGCTCATCCACGTGTTATAGATCATCGGCACGAGGAAGAGCGTCAGGATCAGCGAGCTCATCAAGCCGCCGATGATGACGGTGCCCATGGCTTGGCGCCATTCGCCGCCTTCCGCATATCCGAGCGCGAGCGGCAACATGCCGAAGATCATCGCCGCGGTCGTCATGACGATCGGACGGAAACGGGTCGCTGCCGACTGCAGCACGGCGTCGCGAACGCGCATGCCGCGCTTCCACAGCGTGTTCGAGTAGTCGACGAGCAGGATGCCGTTCTTGGCGACGAGGCCGAAGAGCATCACGATTCCCAGCATCGAGATGATGTTCAGCGATTGCCCTTGCTCCGGCTCCAGGCGTCCCATCAACGCGAGGAACGTGAGCGCACCGACGAGCGCGACCGGAACCGAGAACATGACGATCAGCGGTTCCAAGCAGGCTGCCGTACAGGATTACCATCAGCATGTAGACGAGCATGAACGACAGCACGCAGCGCGATGCCCATGTTGCTCATCGTCTCCGCCATGAACTGCGAGTCGCCTTGCGCGGTGAGACCGACGCCTTGCGGCAAGAAGCCCGGTTCGTGCAGTTTCTTCTCCAGCGGCCCCGTGACTTGACCGAGCGAGTAGCCCGGCAGGATGTCGCCGAGAACGTTCACGACACGCTGACGATTCAGGCGCTCGATCTTCGTCGGCGCTTTCGTCCACGTAAAGGTCGCAATCGAGCCGAGCGGTACCAGCGTTCCGTCTTGCGCGCGAACGCGCACGTCTTTCAACTGGTCGACGGTATTGCGATCGGCTTGCGGGAACTGCACGCGCACGTCTACGAGCCCCGTTGGCGTACGTACCTTAGTCGCCACTGCGCCGTCGACCGCGATGCGCGCCACGTTTGCCGCATCGGCCGGATTCACGCCGAGCATCGAGCATTTGCCGCGATCGACGTCGACGTTGAGACGTGGCGCGCCGTTTTCGACGCTCGTCTGCACGTTCACCGACCCCGGCTCGCTGCGCAGGAACTGCGCGACCTTCTCCGCCGCGGGGCCGATTTGGTCTTCGGGTCCGGTGAGCGAATAGAAGATGGGCGAACCGTTGCCCGTGTCGCCCGCTGACGTTAAATTCGGCGCCCGGAACGAGGTACGCGAGCTTGCGAATCGCGGCGGACGCCTGGTTCGTATCTTTGATGCGGTCGTCTTTCATCGTCGCGTTCAACGTCGCGTAATTGCCGCCGGTCGCGCTTCCCCAGCCCGACGGTTTGCGGCCGACCGTGGAACTGACCGACTTGATTCCGTCGATCTTTAGAATCGCGTTCTCGAGATTGACGACGTACTTGTCGGTCATCGCAATCGGCGTCCCTGGCGGATACGTGACCGTCATGTCGATTTCACCGGTCTGTTGCGCCGGCATGAAATCGAAGCTGATGCCACCGAGCAGTCCGAAACAAAGCGCAAAGACCGGAAGCAACGCGAAGGTAGCGATCGTGGTGCCGAGCGACGTTCCGAGCGACCGGGTGAAGCGCAGCGATCCGAAGATCAGATTCACGAGCCAGTTCGACTCTTTGGCGAGACCGTTCGGCGCGGCTTTGCGAATCACGAAGCCGATGGCGTGGAAAATTGCGCACACGATAAGGAGCACGGCGTCGACGACGACCGTCGCCATCCCGGCGCCGCCGACCAGCGACAACGAGTTGACAAGCAGCGCGACGCAGACGAACACGACAAACGCGCCATGTTCCAATGCGAAGGGCAACAGCTTGTTTCGGTAAACCGAAAGGATCCAGTCGTAACGATGGACGACGGCGTTGAGCAGCAGCAGCGCTACGATGAACACGCCGAGCACGTTCAGCAAGAACCAGCCGGTGATGTTGCCCGTAATGAACATTGCTACCGCAAGAATCGTCAGCCCGACGTCGATGCGGCGGTCGTCGAGTGCCCGCAGCCATTTCGGCGGCGCTTCCGAACGGCGCTTAACGCTCCAGAAGGCAGCGAAGAGCGGCGTAAGCGTGAACGACACGAGCAGCGAGAACAGCGTCGCCGTTACGACGACAAGGCCGTACTCCTTGAGGTACGAACCGACGATGCCCGGCAAGAACGCGATCGGCAGGAAGACGACGACGTCGACCATCGTGATGGCGACCGCTGCGCCGCCGATTTCCGTGCGGCCGTTGATCGCCGCGCTCATCGGATCTTCGCCCATGTCTCGATGGCGCGTGATGTTTTCCAACACGACGATCGAGTCGTCGACAAGGATACCGATGATGAGCGAGAGGCCCATCATCGACATCGAGTCGATGTGGAATCCGAAGAACTGCATCACGATGAACGTCGCGAGAATCGACGTCGGAATCGCAACCATGACGACCGCGGCGTTCCGCCACGCGTGCAGGAAGAGCATCATGACGATAGCCGTAAGGATGATGCCTTCAATTAGCGATTGGCCGACGCCCCACAGCATTTTGGCTGTGTAATCGGCCGGCGCGTCGATCTCGTTGAACTGGAGCTGCGGGAATTGCGCCTCAATCGTTTTCAGGCGTTCGCGCAGCAGCTTCGTGGATTTGATCTGGTCGGCATTGAGGATCGGATTGATTGCCATATACACGCGCGGCTTGCCGTTGTAATGCGAACTCGTGCGCATCTCGATGTGGCTGTCGTAGGAGTTCGCCACGTCGCCGATCTTCAGGTTCCGGTTCGTCGAGAACGGCACGCTCAACGGAATCCCCAGGATGTCGTCGGTGCCGTTGATGTACGCATGGATCGCAACCGTGCCTTCCTGCGTCGGTTGCGTCAGGATGCCGCCGGGAACGTTCAGGTTGTTTTGCTCGACTGCGCCGAGAACGTCGGTGAGCGTCCCGTTCACGCCCAGCAGGCGGCCCGGATCCGGCTCTACATGAAATTCACGATCGGCCGAGCCGTACACGTCGACGGTTTGCACGTTCGGGATCTGCTCGATAAGCGGCGTAACCGACGTATTAAGCACGTCGGCGATTTGCGGCTGAGTAAGTGTCTTCGAGCTAACGGCGAGATCCAGCAACGGCGGTTCGGACTGTCCGGCCTTGCTCACCGTCGGCGGATTCATGTCGCTCGGCATGTAGATGCGCGCGGTATCAGCCCGGCGTTGCACGTCGACCGCTGCAAGATCGAGATTCGTTCCCATCTTGAACTGAATGACGACGGCCGCCGTCCCTTCTTGCGCGGACGCGGAAATCTGATCTAGATTTTCGATGCCGCCCATTTGGTCTTCAATCGGCTTGATGACCATGCGCTCCATGTCTTGTGGAGACGCGCCGGGGTAGCCGGCAAAAACGACCACAACCGGAAAGTTGGTGTTCGGCGGGTTCGAGCTTCGGCCGAGTTGTAAAAACGAAATCAGGCCGAAAAGCACAAGCGCGCCGAAGACCATAAGAGTGATCACCGGACGGCTAAGGGCGAAGCGTGTCAACCACACGTTAGAGACTCCTTGGTCAGCTTTTCAATCCGCTCTACGGACAAAAGCTGCCCGTTGTTTCGAAGACCAGGGCAATTCAACGACCAGAATACCAGTTTTCCATTAAGCCCCGGCCAACGGCTTCATCAAATCCCGGTCAAAAACGCCGCCTCACTTACTTTTCGTCGCTGCGGGCTAACCGGCGAGGCTCTTTCGCATCACCAAAACGCGATACTCGCGCTTGCCCGCATGAAACGGCTCATCGCCGACGATGCTGAACCCGAAGCGCTCGTAGAACGCAATCGCCGGAGCATTCCGCTCATGAACGCGCAGGACCAGGCCTTCGTACGCCTTTTCTCTCGCGAATGTAATCGCTTCGTCCATCAGGCTCTTTCCGAGCCCGAGACCGTGGAAGCGGTACAGCACGTACAACCGTTCGAGCTCCAACTCCGCCGTCGGCCCCGAATGCACGAGCGCGTACCCGATCGCCGTTCGGCCCGGCGTAGCCTCCACGCACCAAACGCGCGCGTCTTCTCTCGCAAACCACTGGTGAAATTCATCTTCATCGAGCGCCTGCGTCAGGTAGGCATAGATGTCTTCGCCTTCGCTCAACCCTGCGTACGTTTCGAGAATCGTCGCTCTCGCTACCAACGAGAGCGCCGTTTCATCGCCTGGGCGGCATGTTCTAAGGACGAAATCCATATGTTTACCTTACGCCGCACGTGGGTGGCCGGTGCGCAAGACTGGATGGAATTCAACGCTGCGCTACCGCGCCTTCCAGGCGCTTGGATTCCACGGCCGCCTCCTGCGGCCGCTCGAACTCGCTTCGCGGTTGACGCTGGAGTCTCTGGATGGAATTCAACGCTGCGCTACCGCGCCTTCCAGGCGCTTGGATTCCACGGCCGCCTCCTGCGGCCGCTCGAACTCGCTTCGCGGTTGAGCTGGAGTCTTGCACACCATAACAAAAAAGGCCCCAACGGGCCTTCTTTGTTATGGTGCGCAAGACTGGATGGAATTCAACGCTGCGCTACCGCGCCTTCCAGGCGCTTGGATTCCACGGCCGCCTCCTGCGGCCGCTCGAACTCGCTTCGCGGTTGAGCTGGAGTCTTGCACACCATAACAAAAAAGGCCCCAACGGGCCTTCTTTGTTATGGTGCGCAAGACTGGACTCGAACCAGCACGAGATTGCTCCCGCTAGCCCCTCAAGCTAGTGCGTCTACCAATTCCGCCACTTGCGCACGAGGGCTAAAAAATGTGGCCACGGCGCTTGGGCGCCGGGACAACTTCCGTAGTCTAAAGCCTACCTCATGTTCGGGTCAAGTGCATCGCGCAGACCGTCGCCGATATAATTGATCGCGAGCACGGTGATGAGGATGCAAAGGCCGGGGAAGACCGCCGCCCACCACGCGATCTGGAGATTCGCCTGGGCGTTGGCCAGCATGTTGCCCCACGACGCGGTCGGCGGCTGGATACCGAAGCCGAGAAACGAGAGCGTCGATTCCAGGACGATGACGTTCGCCACGTCGAGAGTCGCTTGCACGACGATCGGAGCAATCGCGTTCGGCAACAGATGCCGGAAGATGATACGAAGGTCGTTATTACCGACGGCGCGGGCCGCCTCGGCGAACTCCCGCTCGCGCAGCGTAAGGAATGAAGCCCGGACCAAACGAGCGACCGGCGGCCACGACAGCGCGCCGATGATGAGCACGATCACGCCGAAGCCGAGCGCCGCCTTCGACGAGCTCGCCGCGACGATAGCCGTGAGCACCAACAGCAACGGCAAAAGCGGAATCGACAAGAACACGTCGGTGATGCGCATGATCAGCCAATCCACCCAGCCGCCGTAATAGCCGGCGACGGCGCCGAGGATCGTTCCGATCACGACCTCCATCACGACGGCGAAGATGCCGACCTGCAGCGAAATCCGCGCGCCGAAGAGCAGTCGCGACAGAATGTCACGTCCGACCTCGTCGCTTCCGAGCAGATGGTGCGCGCACGCGGCGCCGTCTTGGAAACACGGCGGCAGCGGATTTCCTTGCCATGCCGGATCGATGAAGTTGGGATCGAACGGCGCGAGCAGCTTTGCGAAAACGGCTGCGATTACGATCAGCAACAGCACGACCATGCCGGTAACGGCAAGCTTGTGCCGGCGCAGGCGCGTCCAGAACGTCACCTTCGAATAGATGACATCGGCGGTGTCTTCGTGGATTTGCGGTTCGATGGGAAGCGTGGTTGCCATTGACGTGCCCCTAGTCGTACTTCACGCGCGGATCGAGCCACGCGTAGAGCACGTCGGCGAGCAAATTGGAAAAGACGACGAAAAACGCAAGGATCAACAAATAGCCCATCATCAAGGCGATGTCGCTTTGCGTCAGGGCGTTGTAGAACATGCGTCCTGCGCCCGGCCAAGCGAAGATCGTTTCGGTAACGATCGCGCCGCCGAGCACCCCGGGGAGCGAAAGCGCTAGGACGGTGACGACCGGAATCAGCGCGTTCTTCAGTCCGTGCTTGAAGAGAATCGTGCGGAAGTTCAAGCCCTTAGCTGCCGCGGTGCGCATGTAATCGGTCTTCATCACTTCCAAGAGCGACGACCGCATGAAGCGGCTGTAGAGCGCAAGCGCCAAAAGCGACAGTACGATCGACGGGCAGCACGAGATGCGAGATGCGATCCGAAAGGTCGAACGTATCGCTCGAACTCAACCCGGCGGACGGCAAAATGATTTCGTAGCCGCCGGGCAGCGGAATGCCATGCACGGCAAACGCGAGCTGCAGCATCAGCGCGAACCAGAACACCGGCATCGATTGCCCGAAGAACGCGAACGTCGTGATGAAGTAATCCGCGAACGAGTACGGACGCACGGCCGAGAAAATTCCGGCCGAAAGCCCGATGACGACGCTGAATACGAACGAGGTGACCATCAGTTCGAGCGTCGCCGGCAAGCGTTCGAGAATCGCTTGAATGACCGGTTGCGAGTTGCTCGTGGAGTAGCCGAAGTCGCCGTGAAGCACGGTGCCGAGCCACTTGAAGTACCGGACGATCGTCCAAAGCCAATCGGGAACGCCATGCGGCGGCGTAAGGCCGAGATTGTGCTTTGAGTCTTGCGATGTCGGCTGCGGTAATGTGCGGATTCTGAAGGTACGGCGCGAGCGGTCCGCCCGGCGCATTATTCAAAATGATAAACAGGATGAACGAGATCAGAATCAGCAGCGGAATCGCCTGAAGCGTCCGCCTTACCACGTAGGTGAATATGGACCGGCCCTCCGACAACCGGCTGAACGCCGGAAGTTGAACCGCGGCTAGTTATGAAGCGGTTGCGGTGAACCCTTCAGTCCCAGAATGCGCGCGCGCCTCGTCGGGGCTCGCCACAGGGCGTCCGGCTTCTTCTGCAATACGGGCAACGCGCGCGACCAGCTCTTCGTTTCGGGCCAGCCGGCCTTTGCTGTAGTAGAGGTTGTCCTCGAGGCCAACGCGCACGTGACCCGCCCATCGCGATCGCCGCGAGGGCCATGGGGAGTTGCTGGCGGCCGATGCCGGCGACCGACCAGGTACAGCCGTCGGGCAGGTCGTCGACGAGGTCCGCGAGGTTCTGAACCGACGCTTCCATCCCGCCGGGAACGCCCAAAACGAAGTCGACGTGCTGCGGGAAAGTCAGGAGGCCTTCCTTCGCGAGCCGCCGCGCGTTCGCGAGGTGGCCTTTATCGAAGATCTCGAGCTCCGGGCGGACATCGAACTCGTGCATGCGCGCCAGGATCCCGCGCATGATCGGGAAACTGTTTTCGAAGACGTCGTCGCCGAAGTTCACCGTGCCGCATGTGAGCGTCGCCATCTCCGGGCGCAGCTCCAGTACCGAGGCGCGTTCTTCGGGCGTCATGCCGATGGCGCCGCCCGTCGAGAACTGAACGATCAGATCGCTGTTCGCGCGAACCGCGGCCTGCGCTTCGCGGAAGCGCGCAACGCTATGGGTGTTGGAACCGTCGTCGTTGCGGCAGTGCACGTGGACGATCGAGGCGCCCGCTTCGCGGATCGCCTTCGCCGTTTCACCGAGCTTGGCCGGCGTGAACGGCAAGTGCGGCGTGGCGTCGGGCATGACTTCCGCGCCGACCGGCGCGCAGGTGATGATCAGCGGTTCCATGCTCCCGGCCTTCGACGCTCGGGAGCCAGTTCACTCGGAAGCGGCGCCCGGGATGCGTTTCGATGCCGGCGCAATCGTTAAGACGCTCTAGGTTCGCGCGGTCACTGCAACTGCTCGTACGCAGAAGCTACCAGTTCATCGTCGAGACCGAGCAGCGCGGCAAGAGCGATCGCATCGGAACGCTTCCCGGACTCGTCCTCCACTTCTTCGATGGTATAGTCCATCGAGGCGCCCAAAGTTGCAAGCGCGGCGGAGAGATCGTTCGTTGCGGGCTTTTCGGGAATTCCACGCAATCCGCGAACCGCGAAGTGTTTCACGCCCGCAGCAGTGGCAACGCCGGCGAGGTGAGTTGCGGCGATTCCGACGGTTTTCAAATTGCGCAGGCGTTCGATGACGGCTACGAGCAGCGCGCGGCCTTCAGCCGGCGTCGTGGTTCGCGCGAATTCGTCGAGCAGCACGAACCGGCGATTGCGCTCCCGCTCGAGAAGCTCGCGCAAACGCACGACTTCGCGAGCAAACGATGAAAGCAATCCGCCCGTTTCGCCGTCGATCCCGACACCGAGCCACGCAATGTCATCGAAGATGCCGCAGGTTGCCGCGTCTGCGGGAACCGGCAACCCGAACGCGGCGCAGACCGCCACGAATCCCGACGTGCGCAAAACGACGCTCTTTCCGCCCATGTTCGGGCCGGTAAGAACCGCGACGTCGTTCAACTCGACCGAGAGCGGCGTAAACGCTCGTCCTTCGCGCTCGAGTTCCAGGGCAAGCGGGCACGAAGCGCGCGTTTTTATATTGCAGCTCCCGTTCGTCCACGTACGTGGCCGGGACGCAACGATGCGCGATCGTGAATCGCGCCGCGGCAACGAAGACGTCGGCTTCGCCGAAGCGGCGGGCTGCCGCATCCAACGCTGCCGCGTGCGCGCGAATCATTGAAGAAAGCCGTTCGCGCACGGCTTCCTCGGCGCGCGCAACGGCCGCTGCACCTGCGTCGCGACGTTCGAGCGCCGCAAGCGTTGCCTCGCCGGCGTCGATTTCGCAAAGCAGATACGTTGCTGCTTCGCGCACGACGCGCACGCCTGCGGGAAGCGGCCCTTGCAAATCAGCCCGCATCACGATGAACTCGCTGCCGGAGATTTCGCGTCCCAATGCCTCCGCTACGCTCGCTACGGCGCGGCCGCGAGCCGCATCGTACTCGGCTTGCGCGCGTTCGAAATCGACCCGTGCGCGCGCTAGCGAAACGTCGAACGGATCGCCAAGGTAGAAACCGAACTTGCCCGCGCGCCCGAGTTCGAGCGTGCGCGCGCATTGGGTTACGGCTTCGTCGACGATTTTCGGAAGGCCGGCCGGCTCGAGCAACGCGTCGATGCGTACGCACGCATCGAAGAACCGTTGCAATTCGAGAAAATTCGCATCGCTCAGCGTGTCGCCCATCGACGCGCGAGCGATCGCCGTTGCGGCGTCGGGAACGTTTCGAAAGATCTCGCGCGCGGCATCGGCTTTGGCGGCGTCGATTGCATCTGCGAGCGCGACAATGCTCTGCGCGCGCTTTGCCGCGAGACGCTCTTGGCCTGGGAGATACGGCGTCAATTCCGCAAAGACGCGATCGCCATAGTCGCTCGCGGGGGCGAGCGCCGTGCGAAGCCATCCGAATTCCAGCGCGCGCGCCGTCGCTTCATCGAGCAGCCTTCCAGGCTTCACGCGGCGCGCTCCGCCGCATACACGTCGAACGTGGGCAACGCCACCGCAGCCGAAACGGCGCGCGCGAACTCGTGCGGTTCGAAACGTGCGGTCGCGTCCGATCGACGCAACGGTCACCGCAATTACGTTGAGCGTTCGCAAACACCGAATGTCGCAGACGTTCGAGTGCGGAAATGGCCCCTTTTCCGCCGAGCACGATTTGCGTCGGATCGCGAACGACGACCGCGCGCGATTCCCGCGCAGCGATCAATTGCGCAGCGAGCGAGGGCGTAAGCGCCCCATCGACGTGCAGCGCTTCACGTTTTCCGTCGTACTGCGGCACGCGTAAGCGGCGCACGAGCGCAGCGGCTTCCGAAACGGCGTCGTCCATGGTGTTGGCGGATGCGGCGCCGCACGCCACGATGACGGCGTCGTCGCCGCCCGCAAGCGCCGCTATGCGGTCGATAGCGCCGTCTACGATGACGAAGGGCGTGAACCGGCCGAGCACGTCGACGGCTTCGCGAATGCCGGATGCCGTCGGGGGTCCGACGAGTTCGTAGAAAGCGCCGTGCTCCACGCGTACGTAAACGAGCGATCCGGCTGCGGTTTGAAGGTGCGAAAGCTCGAGCATAGCGCTCGCCGGCGAGCGCGGCAGCACGTCGCGCGCGGTTGCGAGGACAGTGCCGGGCCGCAGAAAGAGCCGCGGTTTGGCTTGCGCGTCGCCCGCGTCGATGGCTTCGCCGTCGCGGCCGATCGACGTCATGCCCGGCGTAAGTCCGCGTTCTACCGCTGCTTCGTAAATGGCGCGCATCGCGACGGTTTTCCCGACGTTCTTCGCCGTTCCGACCACAAAAAGCGAACGCGCTCCGCTCTCTAGAGCGAGCTGGAGCATCTCGTCGCCGGCGCGGACGTGCATATCCGCGCTGTTCTTCTACGCTACGTGGAGAGCCTTGAGCGCAATGAACGCAATGCCGGTTATCGCCAGTAAAACGCCGCCGATCAATTCGGCATTCTCCTCGACGCGCACGCCCAAACGGCGCCCTAAGGCCAACCCTGCGGCCGTAGCGCAAACCGAAACGACGCCTATAACGGCAAGCGAAACGGCGATGGGCACGCCGATGTAGAGAATCGAAAACCCGATGCCGAGCGAATCGAGGCTGATCGAGAGCGAGGCGATTAACAGGCCCCAGCCGGTCGACATGTCCAGCGGCACGCGATCTTCGACGTCTCGCACGCTTTCGTAGATCATGTAACAGCCCAGGCCGAGCAGCGCGATGAAGCCGAGGTATCCGGCCACGTCGCCGAGCAGCTTTCCCGCGATTGCGCCGAGGCCGGCGCCGACGATATTCATCAGAATCTCGGCGCTTGCGAAGGCGATCCCGATGCGCCATTTGACGCGGTCCGGCACGCCTCGCACGCCCACGCCGATGCTCACGGCAAAAACGTCGAGCGCAAGCGAAAGCGCAACGACGATGATTTTGATCGCAGAGGTCATTGCCGTGAGTTCGCGCTCTTTAGTACGAAGAAGGCAGGCCGGAGTGCGAGTCGCGCTTTGCCGATTCGGAGAGCAACTGAGTCACCGCCGAGCGCAGCTGCGAAATCGTGAACGGCTTATTGAGGAACAGATTCGCGCCCGCGTTTTTCGCGCGGCCGTCCATCGCATAGTTCGTATGTCCGGAGATCATCAGAATCGGCACGCCGCGGGTGCTTTCGTTCGCGCGCAGGCGCTCGATCAGATCGATTCCGGAAATGCCCGGCAACATGAAGTCGCAAATGATGATGTCGAAGGGACCGTGGCGATCCGACGGCGACGAGAGCGCTCTCCGCATCGTTGCACATGATCATCTCGTACGGGCCTTTGCGCAGGACCGTGTCGATCAGCGTGCAGATGGCCGGATCGTCGTCGGCAATCAGCACGCGCCAGTTCCGTTGGGACATATCGGTCTGCCATTCGCGCTCGAAAATCCCTCGGCCTCGCTCGCCGGCCGTGTCGCTTTGGTAAACTTCTATTTCATGACCCGACCCGTACCGGGCTTCTCTTTCCCAGTCGCGGCGATTCTTTTGCTCGCTGCTGGTGCTCGCGCCGGTAGCCGCCGTGCTGGCGACCGTTTCGCCGGCCGACGTCGTTCGCGATTTCGCCGCCCCGCCGGCGAGCGACGCGTTGCGCGTTTCGCTCGTCGCTTCGACGATCGCGACGGCAGTGGCAACGCTGCTCGGCGTGCCGGCGGGCTATTGGCTCGCGCGAACGTCCCGCCGGCGTTGCCGCAGGCCTGCTCTTCTTCTTGCGCTTCCATTGGCGTTTCCACCGGTCGCCTCGGGCATCATGATTCTCGCTGTCTTCGGCAACGCTTCGCCGGTCGGAGCGTGGCTTGCGGCGCACGGCGCCAGCGTTCCGGACACGCTTGCCGGCGTCGTCGCTGCGGAGTTTTTCGTCTCCGGTTCGTTCGTCGCGATTGCCTCGACGGCGGCTTTCGCCGCGACGGACACGCTCTGCGAAGATGCCGCGCGCACGCTCGGCGCGAGCGAATGGCGCATCTTTTCGCGCGTCGCGCTGCCCTGCCGCTGCCGAGCAACGTCGCAGCCGGAATCGCATTCGCGTGGCTTCGCGCGATCGGCGAGTACGGCGCGACGAGCATCGTCGCATACCATCCCACGTCGCTGCCGGTTGCGCTTTACGTCGCACTTTCGGCCTCGGGCGTGCGCGCTGCGCTCGCTCTAACCTACGGATTCGTCGTGCTTGCGGTCGCCGTTTTGGCGTGCAGTGGGTTTTGCGCCGTCGCGTCGTAGTTTAGGCCTGCAATGGCCGTAATCGACCGACTCCTCGCGCCCGACTCCTCGTTTCAAAAGAACTTCTTCTTCCTCGCCAAGCGCTTCGTCGCGGGCGAAACCATCGATTCGGCGATTGCACGCCGTCCGCGAGCTGAACGCCGACGGCATGACGGCCACGCTCGACTTCCTCGGCGAAGACGTCTTCGAACGCGAGCCGCGATCAAGACGCGCGACGCATACATCGAGATGCTCGACGCGATTCGCACGACCGGCGTCAATACGAACGTCTCGGTCAAGCTGACGGCGATGGGCCTGCTTGATCGAGCGAAGATTTCGCGCTCGAGAACCTGACGACGATTCTCGAGCACGCCGCAGCGCAATCGCGGATCCGTTCGTGCGCATCGACATGGAAGGCTCGAGCGTCGTCGATGCCACACTTCGCGTGTTCGAACGCGCTTTCGCAAGACACAAGAACGTCGGCATTGTTCTGCAGGCCTATTTGAAGCGCACCAAGGCCGACGTCGAGCGCGCGATCGAACTCGGCGCGCGCGTGCGCCTCTGCAAGGGCGCCTACAACGAGCCGCCGGAGATCGCTTATAAAGAGATGCCCGAGATTCGCGAGAACTACTTGGCCCTTGCGCAAAGAGCTTCTCGATGCGCGGCAACTATCCCGGGCTTGCGACGCACGATCGCGAGATGATCGACGTCGCTGCGCGAACTGATCGAGCAGAACGGCATCGGCCGCGACAAGTTCGAGTTCCAAATGCTCTACGGCTGCCGCCCGCAAGTGCAGCGCGAGCTCGTGGCGAACGGTTACCGAATGCGCGTCTACGTGCCGTTCGGCACGCACTGGGCGGGGTATTTCTACCGCCGCGTTATCGAGCGTCGCGAAAACGCGTTCTTCGCGCTCTCGTTCGATGTTCTCAAAGTAGACGACGTGCGCGCCGTCGTTCAACGCGTGTCGCGCGCAGCGGTTCGCGTCGACGGCCGCACGACCGGTGAGATCGGTCCCGGATTTCTCGTGCTCGTCGGCGTTGGCGTCGACGACGACGAACGCGATGCGCGCTATGTCGCCGAGAAAGTGGCGAACTTGCGCATATTCCGGGACGACGCCGGATTGATGAACCGCTCGTTGCTCGACACCGGCGGCGCCGTACTTCTCGTTTCGCAATTCACGCTTCACGGCGACGTGCGCAAAGGACGCCGCCCGTCGTTTATTACGGCTGCGCGCGAGGATGCGGCGCAGCCGTTGTACGAACTCGTCGGGCGCGAGATCGCGGCCCTCGGCGCGCGCGTTGCCTACGGCGAGTTCGGCGCCGACATGGACGTGGAATTGGTCAATCGAGGGCCCGGTGACGATTCTCATCGACTCGAAGCGCGCGTTCTAGGATCCGCCGGCAGAGTCGCCTTCCACCGAATCGTCACCGTAAACCGCGCGCGTTATATCGCAACGCATCGGCACACTGCCTTCGGCTTGAGCCGCTTCAAGCGGAATCTTCACTGCTCGCACCGCTCCCGGGATCGAGCACCGGCGCAAACGTTGCATCGCCAACGCTTCGCACGAACTTATAGTTCAGGTAGAAATCCGCAACGATCTCCGCGTGCACGAGCGGCTTATCGCCGGTGTTGCGGACGTTAACCGCTAAAGCGCTGCCGTGCACCGTACAGTTCGAAGCCGTTGCGTGCATATGCGATCCGCATCCGGCAAGCGCCGTCGCGGCCGCCAAAACGGCGGCCGGTCTAAAGAGTGACATCGGCAATCCGTTCGATGCGCACGACTTTGTCCGATTCGACGAGCCGGCCGAGCACGTCGAAACCGCTCGTGACCGTTCCGAATACGGTGAAATCGTTATCCAAATGGTATTGCGGTGAAAGCGTCACGTAGTACTCCGAGCCGGCGGAATCGCGAATCGGCGTATTGCTCTTCGAATCGTAGTTGAGGCCCATTGAGATCACATAACTGTTTTGTTCGAGCGGATTCTCTTCGGCTCCGATCGTGTATCCGGGACCCGGTTGTTTCACGTCGTCCTGTTCGCCCGTTTGCACGACGAAATCGGGCACGATGCGGAACCAGCGATTGTTCGAGAAGAATCCGTTGCGAGCGAGGTTCAAGAAATTCAGCGTCGTAAGCGGCGCCCACTCCGGATACAGCACGACGTAAAGGTTGCCTTTCGTGGTCACGATCCGCACCCGCGGATGCGGTCCGGGCGCAGGGCCGGTCATCGCGGCCGCCGTGCGCGGATCGAGCTGCGGATCGAACGTGGCCTCATCCGGCGACGGCGGCGCGGGCTTCGCGTCCGTTTCAGCGTCGATTGCGGGCAGGCTCGCCAGCCGGTCCGGCTGCGGCGCCGGTGTATGGACGGTCGACGGAATTGCGGCGAAGTGCTGGGTGAGGTCCTTACCTTCCAACGCCAGCAAAGATTCTGCTGCCTGCTCCTGGACGCGCCACGAGGGATCGGCGAGCAACGGCCGCACCGCCTCCGCGGCCGCCGGACCGCTTAGATGTCCGAAAGCGCGGACGGCTTCGATGCGTACGACCTCGTCATGGTCCCGCAGCGCGGCGTCCAGCACGCTGCGCGGCACGGCCGAAGCATACCGGCGGAAGATCGACCACATGGCTCGTTCCCGCACGGAGTTTTCGCGCTCTACCGCCATCGCGTGAACCAGGGCGGACGCCGCAGCGTGTCCCGCCGGCCCGGCTGCAAAGAGGTTCAGCGTGATGGCTGCCCGTCCCCGAACGATCGGATCGGTATCGTTGGCGAGGGCTGCCGCAACGGCAGCCTCGGCCTGCGGCTCCCCCGCCTTCAGCCGCCCGGCAGCCTCGTAGCGGCCGAGGGCGTCGAGTGCAGCTACGCGAGCCGCGCCGGAACGATCGGAACGCGCCGCGCGGGCAATAACCGCAGGGTCGGTTCCCAGCGCAATCACACCTAGCCCGTATATGCTCATGGCACGGACGGCGTCCCGCCCGTCGGTAAGATGCGCCCGCAAAAGCGATATGCCGGCCGGCTGTTTCGTGCGCCCGATTGCCAGCGCGGCTCGCACGGCGATCTTCTCATCTTTGGACTGAAGCGCCGACGCGAGCATGCCGTCGCCAAGCGACCTGCCGGATTCCAGCTGAAGGATCCGCACGGGAATCGTCACGAGCGCCGCACCAAGCACCAGGCAAGCGACCGCACAAACGAACGTTTTATTCAGGAAAGAAACCGTCAACTTCACTCATACCCCCAACCATTAGGCCCGAACTTGCGTTCTAGTATATGTAGAACGATCGCCGTCCTTCCTATACGGCGCGAAAAGGTAGAACAAAACAGATGGCAACCCCAGAGACCCCGAAGAAGCCGAGCGGCATGTCCGTTCGGGAAGCCGGCCAAAAAGGCGGCGAGACAGTAAAGAAAAAGTACGGCCCCGAGTTTTACGAGCAGATCGGCCGTAAAGGCGGTTTGGCAACGAAAGAGGCCCACGGTCACGAATTCTACGAGCAAATCGGTAAGAAGGGTGGAAAGAAAGGTGGCGAGGCTACTCGCGATCGCTACGGACCAGACTTCTACGAACGAATCGGACAAAAAGGTGGCCAGAAAGTCAAACAACTCATCGAGGAAGGCAAGCGTGCCGCAGCGGCCGCAGCGCAAAGCGCCGACGCTGAAAAGCGCGCAAGCTAAGCTCGCCTACGTTCTTGCGGCGAGCGCTGCGCTCGCCGCTTTCTTCCCCTGCGGCGCACCGCGCGCTCTTGCCGTTCCCGTTCGAACGCCGGCTCCGGCGGGAGCGCGCGTCGCAACGCCGGCGCCGCTGATTCCGCCGCACACTCTGCCGATCGATTCCAGTCTTATTTTTGTGCTGGACGATACGATTTCGTCTTCCGCTTCGCGTAAGAACGACACGGTGCGCGCGCATCTCAAAGACACGCTCGCAATCGACGGCAAGACGGTTGCACCGGCCGGTACGCCCGTTGAAATCAAGGTGCTCGACGCCGAGCCCGCGCAAATGGGCGACATCTACGGCTTCGTGGACATCTACTTCATGCCGATCCGCGTGCCGGACGGCCGCGAGATTCCGCTTCGCGCGCCCACCGCGCATCTCACCGTTAACGTGAGCGCCGGTCACGAATCGACGGTCGGCGTAGAAGATACGATCGAAGACGTCATCATTCCGTACCACTTCCTATACCATGCGTTTCGCAAGGGACGGAACTTCCAGCTTGGAGCGGGTTCGGAAATTCGGGCGCGTACGCAAGCGACGATCAGCATAACGCCAAAGGGCGCCGTCGCCATTACCACTCCGCAACCCGTCATCGCGGGCGACGAAGCGCCACACACTGCGTTCAGCGCCATGCCGTTTGCGACGCCCGCGCCGACATACTTACCTCACCACACCCCGAAACCCACACCGACTCCAACTCCCGTTGCCACTCCGTCGCCGGCGCAATCGCCGGCATAGAAAGCGAGGACGAACGAGATGTTGCCACGTTTCCTGATTGCCGTCGGTACCGCGGCGCTGTTAACCACGAGCCTTACGCTGGCCGATCCCACGATGCCGGCCTCGTCGAAGCCGCAAGGCTCCGAAGTCGCATTCGTTTCAGGCGTACAAAAAGATTTGAACGCGCGGTTTGCAACGCCGGCCGACGCCGAGAAAGCCGGCTACTTTCGCTATACGAACGAAGATAAAACCGGCTCGATCAGCTACGCGAACCTGCAGTGGAGCAGCGCCGATCCGCAACATCCGAGTCAACTATGGTACGACGTGAACGGCAACTTGCTCGGCGCCGATTTTTCCGAGCCGCGGAAGAGCGCTACCGACAGCGCGCCTAAGATTTGGGGCGTTTTCCCCTCGCGCTGGACGACGTTTCACCCGCACGTGCATTACGTCTTGACCGACGCATCGGGGAAAGAGACCTACGGCGCAACGAGCGTCGCAAAGTTTACCGCCGCCGGCGGCAACATCAACGCTCCGAAGGCCGATACGCTCGTGAAGATGGGAATTGTGAAAGACGCAAGCGCAGTAAAGCACGTCTTTCTTTTTCCGTCCATCTGGGACTTGCAAGTTTGGACGAAGGATAACCCCAACGGTGCCTTCGCCGAGATGAACCCTTTGGTAAAACCCAGCGCTAACGCCGAATCCGGCAACGACTAACCTCCCCCGAGCTCATCGAACGCTTGTCATCCTGAGCTTGTCGAAGGACCGCGCATATCACCTTGTCATCCTGAGCTTGTCGAAGGACACGCGCATATCAAACAATGTCCCGTATGCGCCTGTGGTTCGACAAGCTCACCATGACGTGCTGGGCGGTGCGGCGCGCGTCACTTAGCGCATTGCGTGGTCGCGGCGTCGTAAGCGATGTCGACGGCTTTCTCTTCGGCGCGATTGATAACGTCGCGTTGGCCGTCGAATCGTAAGTACACTTTGATGTCACGCATGTCGCTCGGAATCGTATTGGTTTCGGGCGTCGTGCCGTTTAAGGGGTGGTCTTCATAGAAGATGCGGTCCGACATCATCGACTGCACGAGACCTTGAAGGTCTATCGCGAGCTGCTTTTGCTTGACGTACGCGGTTTGAAGCTGCTCCGCGGCATCGTGGGCTTGCGAGGAGGCTTTGGTATCGTCGGTCATTTTCGATGCCGCGCGCAGTTGGTTGATTTGATCTTGAATCGCCGGCAGCGAATTCAGCAGCTGATTATCGTATTTGGCGATCTGGTCGCGGTCCTTCAGCAGCCGGTGGAGATAGTCGGGATGCGAGAACGCGTCGTTGATATCCAGCAGATTCGTGTTGACGCCGTCCAGCATACGGTCGTTGCCGACCATGGGGACGAAAGCGTTGTTGAAATGTTGGGCGAGCGCGTTGCAGTACGGCGAGGACTTCACCGTAACGATGGTCTTCAGCTCCGGCGAAGACGACGGCGCGGGCGAACTGGACGCCGCCCCGGCGGGCGGGACGATGACGCCGAGAATGGCGCTTAGGGCTAAGCTTGTGAGGACCATGCCGTAGAAACACTTCGCCGGGGCGGTTTGTTACCGCTCCCGGCGAAAGGCTTTCCGGTTATTCGTTGGACCAGTAGTCCTTCAGCGCTTTACCGCGGCTCGGGTGCCGCAGCTTCCGTAGCGCTTTTGCTTCGATCTGGCGAATGCGCTCGCGCGTCACGCCGAATTCCTGGCCGACTTCTTCCAGCGTGCGCTGATGGCCGTCTTCCAGGCCGAAGCGAAGCACCAAGACTTTCCGTTCGCGCTCCGTGAGATTTTGCAGCACGTCCTGCATCTTCTCTTTGAGCAGCATCACCGAGGCGGCTTCCGCCGGCGCGACGGCTTCCTGATCTTCGATGAAATCGCCGAGGTGCGAATCTTCTTCCTCGCCGATGGGCGTTTCGAGCGAGATCGGTTCCTGCGAAATCTTCATGACTTCGCGGACCTTTTCGGGCGTCAACGCCATCGCTTCGGCGATCTCTTCGACGCTGGGTTCGCGTCCGAGCTCCTGGAGCAGCTGGCGTGAAATCTTGATCAGACGATTGATCGTCTCGACCATGTGCACCGGAATGCGGATCGTGCGCGCTTGATCGGCCAGCGCGCGCGTGATCGCCTGGCGGATCCACCACGTTGCGTACGTGGAGAACTTATAGCCCTTGCGATAGTCGAATTTTTCGACCGCACGAATCAAACCGAGATTGCCTTCCTGAATCAAATCGAGGAACAGCATCCCACGGCCGACGTACTTCTTCGCAATCGAAACGACGAGTCGAAGATTCGCTTCCGTGAGCTGGCGTTTTGCTTCTTCGCCGGAGGCGACGATCGATGCGTCGGCGGTGCCGTTCTTGCTCAGTTCGAGCTCGCCCGCTTCTATGCGCATCGCGAGCGATTTCTCTTGTTCCATCGAGAGCAGCGGAACGCGGCCGATCTCTTTGAGATACATGCGAACCGGATCGTCGAGCGAAAGCCCGTCGGGAATCGGCTCTTCTTGTTCTTCGGCGGGCTCACCCTCGGGTTTCTCTTCTTTGGTCTCGTCGATGATCTCGATGCCGTTGGCGGTGATCTCTTCGAAGAGGCCGTCGATCTCGTCGGGGTTGACGTCGTCAAGTGCATCGAACGCCGAGTTGATTTCCTCGTACGTCAAAGACCCGCGCTGCTTGCCGCGCGCGATAAGTTTCTTTTTGAGTTCATCCAGCGTTAGCGTCGGCTGCTGCTCGGCCACTGCGCCGGAGGATTTCTTGCGTGCCATTTTTGACGTCACCCCCTTTGCCCCAAATTCGCGCCGGCTTCCCGGTGCGTTGCCCCGCCGTTGCCGTCGACTTCGGCTGCGGAGCGTTGCGTTACATTAGACTCGTTAATTTCGGTTTACTTCTTTAGCTTCGTTGCTAGCCGGTCAAATTCGTGGCGCATCTCTTCAGAGACCGGCCGGCCTTCCGAAAAGAGCTTGTCTATCTGCTGCGAAAGCTGCTGATAGCGTTCCCGCTCGTCCTCCAGTTCCAACCGTTGGACGATGCGCTCCAGATGCGCGCGCCGATCCTCGCGGTCCTCGTACCGCACGATCGAGCTGCGATCGCGCGTGCCGAGCGCGTTGAGCGCCGCCGCCTCATTCGAGTCACCCGCGCATAACGCAAAGACGTCGGCCGTATCGCGCAAGCCTTCGGCATTTTGCACGATGCGTTCGTACGTCCGGCGGTACACTTCATTCCGGAAGCGGCGCGGAGCAATCCGTTCGCCGTACTCACTCGCAAGCGTGGGATCTTCGAGAAAGATGCTCAAGACCTCGCGTTCGAACGAGAGCGGTTCGAGACGCGCCACGTGCCGGCTTCGACCCGCGTCTTGACGCGGCGCGAAATTGGCACTGTTGGCGAGGAACCGGCTATTCCGAAGGTCGTCAACATTCACCTTTAGACGGCCGGCTACGTAAACGCGCCAGCGATCCCATTCTTCGCGAGGCGTAAGTTCCCTAATTAATGTTTCGGCTTTTCGCGCAATCGCTGAAGGCGATTCGAATCCGCCATGCAGGCGGTCGATTTCCGGATCGAGCTTGTACTCGATCGAGGGTTTAGCGGTTTCCAGCAGTTTTTGAAAGCCTTCCGCACCGTGGCTACCCACGAAGCTGTCCGGATCTTCGCCTTCGGGAAGCGCGACGATTCGAACGCTCGAACCGGTGTGCTCGATTACTCTAGACGCTACTTCAACCGCTTTGGTTGCGGCATTCGCGCCCGCGGCGTCGCCGTCGAAGCAGAGAAAAACGTGGTCGGCGTACTTCCGGAGTTCGATTGCCTGTTTCTCGGTGAACGAGGTGCCGAGCGCTGCGACGGCATTCGCAAAACCCGCTTGGTGAAGCGCAATGCAGTCGAGGTATCCCTCGACGACGATGAGTGTCCGCTCGTGTTGCGTGGCCCGCCGCGCGACGTTGAGCGCAAAAAGATGGTCGCCTTTGGTATAGACGGGCGTCGTCGAGGTGTTGAGATACTTCGGCTCGCCCTCGCCAAGCAAGCGGCCTCCGAATGCGATTTCTTCACCCGTCGTCGCATAGGTCGGAACCATAAGCCGGTCGCGGTAGAAGTCGTAGTACCCGCCGCTCTGCCCGCGTTTTACGAGGCCGGCTTTCGCGGCGATTTCCAAATCGACGCCATTGCGGCGCAGCTCGTCCGCAAGCCCGTTCCACCCGTCGGGCGCGTAGCCGATCGTGAACTTCTCGATCGTGGATTCGCTGAAACCGCGCTTCGCGCAGTAGGCGCGCGCGGCCTCACCGGCTTGGCTCTTCAGCATGCGCGCGAAGTATTGCGCGGCGAGATGGTTCGCTTCATAAATCGCTTCGCGCTCGCTGCGGGCCCTCGCCGCTCCCGGGTTTTCGGGTTCCAGCTCGATTCCGGCTTTGGCGGCGAGCATTCGCACCGCTTCCGGAAACGGGACGTTCTCGAGTTTCTGCACGAAGCCGATCACGTCGCCGGCGGCGCCGCATCCGAAGCACTTGAAGTACCCCTGGTCGGGGTGCACGTGAAAAGACGGCGTTTTCTCACCGTGAAAGGGACAGAGGCCGACCAAATCGCGCCCGCGCTGCTTCAATGCAACGTACTGGCCGATGAAGGTCGCGATATCGACTCGAGAGTGGACCTCTCGAATGACTCCTTGATCGAAACGCGCCATGGGGTACCGGTTAGTGTTCGGCCGGAGCCGGAGGAAATCCGGTGCCGGCCGAAGACCGAGGCAAGCGTGAAGAGAGTCTTCGATCCCGTTCACCATTTCATCGAGTTGAGCAACGCCGAAGCGCGCCTGCTCGACTTGCCGATCATGCAGCGCCTGCGCCGCTTGCGGCAATTGGGGCTCGCGTACTTTGCCTTCCCCTCGGCCGAGCACTCGCGCTTCACGCACGCGATCGGAGCCCTCGCGATGGGAACGCGGGCTTTCGACGAGATCGCCCGTGCCGGCGCCGACTGTTTCGAGGGAGCCGCCGACTTGGCGTACCAGCGCCGGCTGGTGCGCTGCGCGCTCTTGCTCCACGATGTCGGGCACGGCCCGTTCAGCCATGCGTGCGAAGCGGTCCTTGGCGTGCGGCACGAGGAGCGGACGCGCGAGCTGCTGCTGATGGAAGACGTGCGCGACGGTATTGCGGCGCTGGAAGTGGATCCGGACGACGTCCTCGGCTTAATTCTCGGCGAAGCAACGAGTAAATATCCGGCGCTGCGGGAGCTGGTGAGCGGACCGAATCTCGACGCGGACCGGATGGATTATCTGCAGCGCGACGCCTATTTCACCGGCGTCATGAGCGGCCGCTACGACGCCGATCAGCTGGTAAGTTCCATGCGTTTGTTCGAACGCGACGGACGCTTCGTTCTGGGCATCGATTCACGAGGCGTCGTCGCGTTAGAGTCGTTCGTGCTGGCGCGCTACATGATGTTCGCATCGGTGTATTTCCATCACACGACGCGTCTTTTCGAGCGAATTCTCCAAGACGTGCTGCGCGAGTTGTGGCCCGACCCGCACGTCCTCGACCCCATCGACGAGTTTTTGCGGTGGGACGATTTTCGCGTACTCAACGATTTGCGCGACAAACATAGCGAGTCGGCCCGCGCCTTGCGCGAACGCATTCGCATCTATGCGCTGGCGGCCGAATTCAATGCGGAGAGCGATCTGCGGGCTTACGAAGCCTGCAAAGCGGCCCTGTGCGACCGGTACGGAAACGACGCGGTTTGGGCTGACGAACAATCGCAGGTGCTGCACCGGCTTCCGCTCGCAATCGAAGACAAGCGCCACACCGTCTGGGTCGGCACGCCGGCCGGCCTCGTCGACGCGCGCGTCGCTTCGGATTTGATCAAGAAGCTTTCCGGCAAAGCCTATTGGCGAAAGCTTTTCGTTCGCCGCGACAAAGCCGGCGCGGCTGAAGCGCGCCGGCTTTGTGCGGAACTCATGGCGAAATTCCGTTAGGTATCTTTTCGATTCGATACGAGCACGGGGATTTCGGCGCGGCGCAGTACCGATTCGGCAACGCTGCCGAGGAAAAGTCTCGAGATTCCCTTGCGCCCGTGAGTGCCGATGCAGATCAAATCGGCCTTTTCGGACTCGGCTGCGCGCAAGATTTCGTCGGACGCTTCGCCTTCTGCCGTTAAAACCGAGACCGTGGCTTTACCCGCGCAAAGCGACGCGCACTCATCCAGCGTCGTTTCGGCGTCTTTGCGCATGATCTCGATCGTGTCGACCGGGTACGGCGTTTCGTAACCTGCCACGGCAAGGAGCTTGGAGACATCGACTACCGTCAGTAACACCAGCCTCCCGCCCAATGCCGCGGAAAGCTGCAAGGCAACATTCAACGCTTCGCGGGAAGCATCGGAAGTGTCGACGGCTACAAGAATCGTTTTTATCATGACGGGAACTCCTACCAAGTACGCATTCCGGGTGCAAGATATCCGGGCATGCGAAGCATTTCCGACATCGGTCCGGCGTAAGCGAAGATAGCAACGATCAGTGCGACGGCGCCCCAGCGGAAAAGATGCTGCAGCAACGGAGGCGTCACTTCTGCAGTCTCCACCGGCACCGCAAACTGCGCGTCGAACTCCTCAACCTTCTCGTCGGCGAGCAACGTGCCGATTGCGACGGTTGCGAACATCACCACGCTAATGAAGAGTATGGCGCCGCCGGCCGCCGCGAGCAGCATGTACGGTTCCCACCCGGTAGCAACCGAAGACGCCGCAGCGTACGCAATGCTTGCGGTTCTTCGCGGAGCGCCGAGCAGGCCGGCGTAATGCATCGATAACGACATCACCAGCATGCCGGCAAACCACGTTTGAACTTGCGCGAGCGCCAGCTTTTTGTTCCACAACCGGCGGCCCGTCAATTTCGGAATCAGCCAGTACGCACAGCCCAGGAACGTCAGCGCTACCGGACCGCCGACGGTCACGTGAAAGTGGCCGACGATCCAAATCGTATTGTGCACGAGCGAGTCCATGCTGTACGAAGCGTTGACGAGACCACCGAATCCGCCGAGGATAAAGAGCAGCATGCCGTAGCCGGCTCCGGCGAAGACCGGATCGCTCCACGGAAGCGATGTCACGGTCGCAACGAATCCTTTCTTGCCCTTTCGCCGGGCAGCCAATTCGAACGTTGCGAAAATGGCAAAGGCCGTGAGAAACGACGGAATTGCTACGCCGTAGGTCGTTATGGTATGCAGCATCTTCCACGTCGTCGAAATGCCCGGTTCCATGAATTCGTGGTGAATGCCGACCGGCGTGGAAAGCAGCAGCAGCATAATGAACGTGAGCCGCGTGAGCGCATCGCTGAAGACGTTGCCTTGATACCGCGTCGGGATGATGGTGTACCAGATGATGTAAGCGCCCATGATCCAGAAGTACACCAGCGGATGTCCGAAATACCAGAAAAGCATGCGCGTCAGCATCACGTTGATGCCCGGCGTCCATCCGAGCGACCACGGAATCAGGAAGTACATTTCGGCGACGACGCCGAGCGTCGCGATGATCCACATCAAGAACGTCGTTGCAGCCGCAAAAACCGGCAGCGGTACGGCTTTACCCGGGTTGCTCCGGCGGAAATACGCGTAATTCTCGAAAATCTCGGCCGCGACGATCCACGTTCCCAAGATCAGCAGCGTAGCACCGATGTAGAAAAACGGGCTCGCTTTCAACGGCGCGTAAAACGTATATAAAACGGTTGCATTCCCTTGCAAAATCGTTACCGCAGCCATTGCCGTTCCGGCAACCATCACCGCCCATCCGGTCCAGCCTAGCGTCGTCTTACGATCGGGACGCGGCACGTTTCGATACGTCACGAACAGGCAGAGACCGGTGATGAAGAATGTAGTGAATACCAATGCCATCAAGACGCCGTGCATCGTGAGCATCCGGTAATAATCGAACCAGGAAGGCATCGTAATGGCCGAAGCGCGCGAGAAGCCTTGCAAGACTCCGAAGAGGGCTCCCAGGCAGATAGCCGCCGTCGACGTGTAGATATGAGCTAAGACGACGCGGTTCTCCCGGCGCATCGTTCGCTGTTGGCCGTACACTACTTCACCTCGATTCGCGCGGCCATATTCTGATGTCCGATGCCGCAGTATTCATTGCAAACGATCAAATAGGTCCCGCGCGTTCTAAACGTGTGGGTCTCGGTATTCACGTAGCCGGGCACGGCCATCATATTGACGGCGGTTTTTGCGATTTCGAATCCGTGCACGACGTCCGGGCTCGTCACGTAGAACGTGATGGTACTTCCGGCGTAAACCGTAAGAACGGCCGGAGTAAATTGAAAAACGCCGGCCACGATATAGGCGTCGTACGTGCCGTCGGCTTTGCGAACGAGCCCGGGACGATCGAACGGAGGCGTCGAGGCTACTTTGGTGGGATCGATCGGCTGCATGCCGCTCGGGGGATTGATATTGTCGGCCACGGCTGCAAAAACTATGGTAGAAAGAAACAGGAGCAGCATGCCGACCCCGAACGTCATCCACCAGCGTTCGTACCGGTTTACGTGCATTACCACCGCCCCTTTAGCAGCATGAAGAGGCCGAACCAGCCAATCAGGAAAAGCACGCCCATCGTTACCACGAATTGCAGAGTGGCCGGCAGCGGTACGTCGGGCTTCTCGTCCGCAACCTTAACCGATGGCTGCGTGCGTGTGTCATCAGCGTATTTCAAAAGCATGTCTCCAGCGGTTTGCCAAGAAATCGAAACCCAGCGTACCAACGCTCGTTGCAATTGTTGTGAAGGGACGTTCTCAAGATTTGCCCGACCGTCGTGATGAGAGCTTATGAAACGTGTTTTGATCGTTGACGACGAACCGGAGATCGGCGACGTACTCGCCGCCTATCTTGCGCGCGAAGGGTTCGAAACGGCGATACGCCGGACGCGGGCCGAAGCGGCCGCGGATCTGACGGCGAGCCCGCCGGACCTCTTGCTCCTTGATATAACGCTGCCGGACGGGAGCGGATTAGATATCCTGCGATCCGCTCAGGAACGGCGGATTCCGACCATCATGTTGACGGCGCGCACCGAAGAAATAGACCGCATCGTCGGCTTGGAACTCGGCGCAGACGACTATATTACGAAGCCTTTCTCGCCACGAGAAGTCGTCGCGCGAATCCGCGCCGTCTTACGCCGGTCCGGCGAAATTCGGCCGGCGGGGCGCCGCAGCGATGTCATTCGCATCGGCGATTTGGAGATCGACGCCGACGAACACGTCGTTCGAGTTCGCGGCATCGAAGCGCGCGTTACGCCTTCGGAATTTGCTTTGCTGCAGGTTCTGGCGCGCCATCCGGGCCAGGTGTTCACCCGGACTCAGCTGCTCGACGCGCTAAAAGACGACGGCTCCGTTTTCGAGCGGACTCTAGACCGGCACATCAACAATCTGCGAAAGAAGATCGAGGCCAACGTCGCGGAGCCGGAATACGTTCAAACGGTTTACGGCGTCGGCTACAAGATGCGCAAGCCTTAGGGAGGCGGCGCGGCTTTTTCCGATTCTTCCAAGCGGTACCGGCTCTCCAGTTCGTCGCCCAGCTCTTGCAAGAACTCGCGTGCCGTTGCAGCGGCAATCCGGTTTCCGACGATCGAGTCGAACGCGGCACCAGCCGTTCCGAGCGGCGGCACGTATTCCCCGGAAAGTTCGAGCAAGCACGTCTCGTACGTCTCGTCGCCGCGGACCGTAAGCGTTCCCCCGAACTCCGGGTAGGGTCCGCCGCCGGACGGCGTCCAATGCACGTTCCACGGCTCATCGAAGTGCATCGGATCCGCCCCGATCCGCGCCGTCATTTCTACGTCCTTCTGCAATGCCGGACCGCCGTTGGAACCAAGCGGAACTCGTAGAGGTACGGTTTTCGTTTGACCTTTTTCGGCGAGTTCGCCAAACAGGTCTTCCATAAAAAGCTTCGCGCGGTGGTAGGGGCAATGAACTACCCTTCGCTGTTGCAGTGTCGACATTCGTGCTCCTTAGGCGCTTGCCGGCGATTCGGTTGGAATGATGAGTAACGGGATGCGGGCATCGCGCGCAACGCGTTCTGAAACGCTGGCGCAAGAAACCTATCGAACCCGCGGCGCCCGTGAGTGCCGACTAGAATCAGATCGGCGCCGCGCTCTTCGGAACAATCCGTTCCATCGTGCGCTACGACGATGTTTTTGAACATGGCTCGATTCTAACGACCGGCTTCGCACTTCTTGCGAACGTCTTGGGAAGACGACGGGCGGACTAGTGGTGCGCTAAACGAGCCATTTGCAGCCGCGTCCGCTCGGTTTCCTCGATCAGTTCGTTTACGCGGACCGCCAGCGCGGCCAAAAACTCGCGCAGGCTTCGTTCCGCGACTCCGCGCAGAACCGATGCGTCGACGGCGCCCCCCAAGAAGCCCAACGGCGCGTCGTACCGGCCGCACAAGCACAAACTTGCCCCGCTCCGCTCGACGGGCGCTACGGTTAAGCGGCCTTCGAAGCGCGGGAAAAACTCGCTCTCCGCCGCGGCTCCGATAAGCACCCGGCATGTTGACGGCGCATCGGCCGGTTGCGTTTGGATCCTGACCGGAACTCGCAGCTGGCCTTCGATCGGCATCTTGAGGTCGCGCATGTCTACGCCCAACGACAAAGACTCAAAAGGCGGTTCCCGCCTCTGCATCGCACTCGTCAACGCTTTCACGGCGGCCACAACGTCGGCTGCCGGATATTTCATCGCTACCGAAAGCTCTACTTCGCTCATATGCGCATGTTAGGCGCAAGGTATGAAAGCGGTGGGAACCGGTTCGTAAGGGTTCTTCCGTCGGTCTTCCGGAGTTCTTCACGAGCGTACGACACCATGAGCGAGTGAAAACCGACGTAACGCCTCCACCGATCGCGCAGCAAATCCGCGTCCTGAGCGACGAGGAAGCCGCCGCGATCGATCGTTACTGGCGAGCTGCGAATTATCTTTCCGCCGGACAGATCTACCTTCTGAACAATCCGGAGTCCGTCGATCCGAACGCCGCTTTCGCGATAGAAGCGTTCGTATACGCGGCCCGTAAATATGCGGCCGCAATGGCTTCGGCACTGGAGGGTGTTGACGAACTGGTCTTCACCGGCGGCATCGGAGAGAACTCGAGTACGATCCGCGGCCGCATCTGTAACGGCTTGAGATATCTCGGTATTTCGATAGACCCCGACGAGAACAACGGGAACGCCGAAGTCATTTCCACGCCTTACTCACGCGTCACCGTTCGTGTCGTCAAGACGAACGAAGCGCTGGTCATGGCTCGCCACGCTGCCCGTACGATGGCAGCTCCGGCAGCTCGAGAATAGCCGCCAATTCACTGCATGCTACTTCAAAGTGAGATTGTTATGCGTAAGACATTTCTTTCGACGATTGCAGCCCTAGCTATATGCGTCTTTTTTGCGGCACACGCCTTCGCTCATCCCCCCATCGACATCGTCGCATCGAATTGGAAATTCACGCCTTCGGAAATCACGGTACACCAGGGTGAAGCCCAAACGCTTCGACTGACGTCGACCGAAGGGGTTCACGGAATACAATCGGACGACCTCGGGATCCCGCAAACGACCATCATGCCGAACAAGTTCGTCGAGGTCACGTTCACGCCTAAGAAAACCGGAAGCTACGTAGTGCATTGCTCGGTTGTCTGCGGAGCCGGACACGCCGACATGGCGCTCAAAATCAATGTGGTTTCTCAGTGAGACGCTTGGCTCTGGCTTTGGCGATAGGGTCCTGCGTTTTCTTCGCTCCGGCTCGGTCGCCAGCAATGCCGCCCTTCGCGCTCGCATACGGCGTTAAATGCGCCGTCTGCCACACGCAGGCACCCGCGCTCAACGCGTATGGACGTTACGTACAGCGAACCGGGTATGCGTCTCTCGATCCGCACGTTTTGCGCAGCGCGTTCCCTGTCTGGATCGGCGAACAAGCGAATTACGATTCGACTCAAACCCCGACGCGGCCGCAAGGCGGAAACCTGGCAATTCATGCCGTCGGTGGAGTAGCCAACGACTGGACGTATCACGTTCAGCAATGGATTTGGCAAAACAACCAGTCCGGCGATCTCGATACATTGTGGGTCGCCTATAACAACCTGCTGCATCGGGACGGACATCTGTTCGTAGGAAAAATCGAGTCGCCGGGGCCGTCACCGTACAGCCAATGGTTCGATCTAAGCGCATTTACCACACCCGAAATCACGGTGGGGGAACACGTCTATCAGCTCGATGGAAATCGCTGGGGCGCAAAGCTAAACTACGTACGCAAAAATCTCGACCTCGAAGCGGGCTGGCTTTACTCGAACGGCGGCTGGTCAGGCTCGAGCGATTTCTCGGAGAACGGCGACAAGACATTCGTATGGAAAGCGGCATACGCAGACGCAACAAAACCGTTTGAGGGCGGCCTACTAGGCTCCAGCGGCGTCGTTCCGGTGTCCAATGGAATCGACCGCTACGATTCCATTGGGGCTTACGTCCAGCTCGATCCGGTGCGATTGATTCCGGGGTTTCTCGTTCTCTACCAAAGCGCTTATGATAGCAACCCGGGAACCGGTTTCGCTTCAGCGCATAGTAATGCCACGACTGCCGAAATCTATCAAACCGCGTTCCACTCTACGCTGGCCTTAGCCGCGCGGACAGAATGGACGAATGACGGCCTGGGCAATTCGTTGCAAACCGGCAACATCGACCTTTCGTACGCGGCTACGCGCTATCTTCGGGTGTATTTGGAATCCGGTCTCGCGCAAAACAGCAAGCCGGCATGGCGATACACGATTTGGTGGACGTTCCCGCTCATCGGCGGCACGCGTTAGATCTTGGACAAACCATTGCTCGCAGTTTCAAGGATCTCCAACAAGCGTTCGAGGCGCTCTTCAGTGATCGGAACCACACCGTCCAACATTCCCTCCAAACTGGCCCGCACGATGGAAAGCGAATTGCCAAGATCGTGGCGCACTTCGGCTACTCTCGCCATTCGCTGCGTTTCGCGAACTCGCTGCGATTCGAGCAGTGCGATGAGCCTCAGCGCCTGCGGATCTTCACGATCGGCGAGAAGGGCGTGCGCTTTTTCGAATTCGCCGTTGCCGGCCAATTCGAAAGCACGCGTCAACCCTTCATCGAGAGATTCGCTGTTTCGTTCGTGCTTTGTCATTCGACACCTCAGGCGGAACGTTTGATGCTCGACTCATTTTCAAACCCGGCCACCGACATCGCCCTTGCGGCCGCGATCGACGCAGAGTTGCGCCGTGACTTTTCCATCCCGCTCGAAGTAACCGTCGGAGTATCACATGCCGTGGTTACCCTTGGCGGGACGGTGGATACCGCCGCGCAGAGCGAGGCCGCGGAGCTGTGCGTTCGCCGGTTTCGCGAGATTACCGGTGTTATCAATACGATCTCGATACTATCTCAAGATTCCGGATCAAGCGGCGCTTAGAATGCGTTTGAAGGCCGCTAAGATCTGCTTCGGGTCGGCCGGCTTCGGAATCACTCCTTGCAGCGCAAAGGTCTGAAGCACTTCTTCTATTGCTGCCGGCGAATTGGTGGCAGTATATAAAGCGATCTTGGCATGCACCGTGCCTTCGTTGCTTCGAAGCCGCCGGATGACCTCGACGCCCGGCATATCGGGCAGATTGAGGTCGACTACGATGAGATCCGGTTGCTGTGCGACCGATGCGAGCGCTTCTTCGCCGCTCTTTGCCTCCAACACGGTATGCCCGGCATGCAGCAGCAGCGTTGAAAGCAAATACCTGTTGTTGGCGTCGTCGTCAACGATCAGTACTTTCGCCATCGTTCTGTTCCGTAATATAGGGCTGAATTTCGGCAGCCAGCCTCCGCGGATCGATCGGCTTCGAAATATACCCGTCGAAGCCCGCCGACAGAATTCGCTCGCGATCCCCGGTCATCGCCAGCGCGGTTACGGCCACCAAGGGGACGCCGCGCAGCGATTCGTCGGCTTTGAAGCGGCGAGCCAGTTCGTATCCGTTGAGCTCAGGCATCAAAATGTCGGTTAGAACCAAATCGTACCGCGTGCTTTTTGCCGCCTCCAAGCCCAGCAGTCCATTGTTCGCGCAACCAACCTCATAGCCGAGGGCCGTCAATAGATATTTCATGAGATCGAGACTCGCCGCATTGTCTTCGATAACAAGGATGCGCCCCTTCATCGGATACCGTCAGGAAGGACAATGCTGAATATGCTGCCCTTGCCAAATTCGCTCTCGTATTCGAGCGAACCACCAATGAGCGATGCTAAACTGCTGCTTAGATAGAGTCCGAGTCCTATGCCGCGCTGCGAATTGACGTTTGCGGATTCCACTTGTTCGAAGGGCCGCGTTAGCCGCGCTTGATCTTCTTTTCGAAAGCCGATGCCGGTGTCTTCGATTTGCACGCAGACTTTGCGATCGGAGCGGAACACTTGGAGCCGCACGGTCCCCTTTTCCGTGTACTTGATGGCGTTGTTGACGAGATTCAAGAGAATCTGATGCAGCGCCCGCTGATCCGTCACCGCGACAATTTCGTCGCCTGGGATTTCGACGACGAATTCCAGGCCTTTTTCAGACGCCAACGATTTTAGAGAATCGGCGACTTCTCGAGCCGTAGCTGAGACAGAAACCGGTTCGAGGTTGATGGCTACCTTGCCGGATTCGATCTTCGCCACGTCCAGAATGTCGTTGATAAGCGAAAGTAAATGACGGGCGCTCCCGTCTACGATGGAAAGCTGCCGCTCCTGCTCCGCCGTCAACGGTCCGGGAAGCCCCATCAAAAGCGTGCCGGTGAAACCGATGATCGCGTTCAGCGGCGTTCGGAGCTCGTGGCTCATGCTCGCAAGAAAACGATCTTTCGCCATGTTTGCATTGCGAAGCTCGATGTTTTTCTCGTTGAGCGCCTTTTCGATTTGTTTGCGAGCCGTGATGTCGCGAATCGCGCTCGAAATGTAGGTTTCGCCCCGGATATTGATGGGGCTGAGGCTGATCTCGACCGGGAATTCGGTCCCGTCGCTCCGCAATCCGTACAGATCGAGTCCGGCGCCCATCGGGCGAACTCGGGGAGCTTGATAGAAGCGGTCGCGATGCTCCGCGTGATTTCCGCGAAAACGCGGCGGAACGAGCATCTCGATCGTGCGGTTCAAGAAATCCGCGCGCGAGTATCCGAAAAGCTTTTCGGCCTGCGCGTTGACTAACACAATGCGTCCACTTCGGTCTGTTACGACCATGGCGTCCGGGGCTGCCTCGAGCAGCGACATGCGCGCCGAAGGAGTGCTAAGAGCTCCATCCTTCATAGAATGCTGAATTTCCACGCTTAGCGAGGCGGTTCCGCCATTCCGTGAAACGAAAAGTTTTTGCTGCGAACACGGAATCGCTTGGGAAGAATTAGGGAATTCGGCGGTTAGCAGGTTCCGCCGGTATTCATACGACGCACGTATGATCGACGAAGCGTAATGAGAAACTTCAGCGAAATCTTCGCCAGCGCCAGAACCGCCGTGGCGGTTCCGGTTGAACTTGCCGCGCCGGCCATCGAGGTAATACTCAAGGAGTTCACGGCGGATCGCACCGCGGCGATAGCGCTAAACGTCCCGGGCCTGCATGCCGCGTTCGAGCCGGTCATTTGCGCTCCGACGCGAGCGCAGCTTCGCGGCAAGCGTCGGGACGAAGGTTGGCGAGTCGCGGTGTCTGCAGTCGAAGCACCGGATGCTCATGCGCGATTCGACGGCGATTTGACGCTCGAAACGGTAGATGGAGCCGCCTCTTGGCTGACGCTTTCCGGAACGTACGCAGTTCCCGCCGACTTCGACGCTGCGCTCGCTTCATCGGCATTCAGCGACGATTTGACACGGTGTTCGCAGAAGTTCGTGCGTGAGATGGCCATTCGCGTCGCCGCCCTCGTGAACTGGGCAAACGTTCGATGAGAGGCCGGTCGCGTTCGACCGGCCTCCCGGGTTCCGCCGAGCGAGGCTAACGCGAGCGCTCTGCTGCCACGAGTTCGCCGCGGGCGCGCTGCATATCGCTGATGGCGGCAACGCGATGACCGTCATAATCGCGCTCGTCGCGCTGCAGTTGATCGATCATGCCTTCAACCCAGCGGCGAACGCCGAGCAGGTTCTCGTTGCTCCCGCGTTGTCCGCGAAGACCCCAGTTCGCGTCAGTGCCGCCGGTATTGGCGCTCGAACGGAGGCATGCCGGATTATCGCGGTCGTTATATTGAGCGTACTGCTCGGCGGCGACCAGTTGTTGGCGGGCGCTCTGCAAATCGTTCATCGCAGCGACGCGGTGGCCGTCGTAGTCGCGCCGATCGTGACTTAGCTGGTCGATCGCGCCGTCGAGGCGGCGGTGTACCCGCGCGAGATTTCGGTCGCTGCCGCAGTCGGGGCGAATCTGCTGTTGCGCCGATGCGGTCAAGGGCGCCGCGGCCGAACCGAGCGCGAGAGCAGCAAGAAGCGCGGGGACGAGGATGCGTTGGAAACCATTCATGGATCGTACGGTGCCTCCAAGTTGCAAAAAAAGAAAGACGTCCGAGCAACGTCTCCAACACGAATGCGGGTTCCGGCAAGAGCGCCGGAACCCGCAGCTTTCATACGGCTCTAACGAAGCGCGCTACGTTCCGAACGATCCCAAAGGGAAGCCTTGTCCGCACGTGTCGCTCTTCACGCTCACGGTGTAAGTCGTCCCACTTTCGTAACCCGGTACATTGGAGACAAACACTTGGTCGCCATTAGGTACGGTGGCCATACCGGGCGGGAACGGTCCCGGCGACGGAGACGCATAAGGACCGGCGACAATCGCCAGGCCCGACGACGGCGTTAGCTCCGGCGGCGCAAAAGAAACGCCGGGATTTTGCGGATAACCGAAATAGAGCTGCAATCGCGATTGCCGGATTCCGGTAGCTCCCGGCGCGGGATACAACAAAACCGGAGGCTCGACGGAAAGGCAGCTACTCAATACCGTTCCCGGCGATCCGACTGTGCTTGACGCACTGCATCCCGCAACAAGCAATCCGGCTAGGAAGACGGCTGCGGGTAAGAATCTCACTTTAACGCTCCGAGCGTCGCCTGCGCTGCCGCGAGGCGCGCGATCGGCACGCGGTACGGCGAACACGAGACATAGTTCAGGTCGAGCTGGTCGCAAAACGCGACGCTCGACGGTTCGCCGCCGTGTTCGCCGCAGATGCCGATTTTCAGGTCCGGACTCGCCTCTCGTCCAAGCTTCACCGCCTGTTGCATCAAACCGCCGACGCCACGGCGGTCGAGCACTTGGAAAGGATCGTCTTTAAGAATTTTCTTGTCGAGGTACTGCGGGATGAACGAACCCTCGGCGTCGTCACGGCTGTAGCCGTAGGTCGTTTGCGTGAGGTCGTTCGTTCCGAAAGAGAAGAATTGCGCGATCGACGCCAGGTCGTCGGCAACCACGCAGGCGCGAGGCAACTCAATCATCGTGCCGATGTGGTACTCGACCGGCACGCCGGCTTTGTGAAGAACCTCGTCGGCAACGGCTTTTGCGGCGTCGTACGTCGAGCGCATCTCTTCTTTCGTGCCCACACCCGGAATCATCACTTCGGGCTTCACGTCGACGCCGCGCCGTTTCAATTCCACCGCAGCTTCGAAGATCGCGCGCACTTGCATCGCGTAGATTTCCGGATAGACGATGCCGAGCCGGCAGACGCGCAAGCCGAGCATCGGATTCTGCTCGTGCAGCTGCTGCACGCGCTTGAGAATCGCTTCTTTCTCGCGATACTCCGGGGAGTCGACGCCCTTCGTAATGCGCAGCTCCGTCGTCGTGACGAGCAATTGCTCCAGCGACGGCAAGAACTCGTGGAGCGGCGGGTCGAGCAACCGAATCGTAACCGGAAATCCGGCCATCGCTTCGAGAATTCCCTTGAAGTCGTCACGTTGGAACGGCAGCAACTTCTCGAGCGCCTCGGCGCGCGCTTCGGGCGTATTCGCCAAGATCATGCGCTGCACGATCGGCAAGCGGTCCTGTTGCATGAACATGTGCTCGGTGCGGCAGAGCCCGATGCCTTGCGCGCCTAATTCCCGCGCTTTACGCGCGTCTTCCGGCGTGTCGGCGTTTGCCCACACTTCCATGCGGCGGAGGTCGTCGGCCCAGGAAAGAAACGTCGCGAGCCAGTCCGGAAGCTTCGATGGTGCGTCGATTAGGTCGAGTTTCCCGACGACGACGTTGCCGGTGCTGCCGTCGATCGTAAGCCAATCGCCTTCGTGGAGCGTGTGGCCGGCAATCTTCAGGACTTTATTGCGGCGGTCGACTTCGAGCGCTTCGCAACCCGCTACGCAAGGTTTGCCCATGCCGCGGGCGACGACGGCCGCGTGCGACGTCGCGCCGCCCTTTGCGGTTAAGACGCCCCGCGCAGCGATCATGCCGTGAACGTCGTCCGGCGTCGTCTCGACACGCACGAGAATCGTATCTTTGCCTTGTTCTCTCCACGTAACGGCATCGTCCGCCGTGAAGACCACTTGTCCCGCCGCGGCGCCGGGCGACGCGTTGAGGCCTTTACACGCGGCTTCGAAGTGCTGGTTCAAGTCGACGCGTGCATGAAATAATTGATCGAGCGACTCGGCGCTCACGCGCCCGACGGCCGTCCGTTCGTCGATTGCGCCTTCGCGCACGAGGTCGAGCGCAATCTTGACGGCGGCCTCGGCGGAGCGTTTGCCGTTGCGCGTCTGCAGCATGAAGAGCTTGCCGCGCTCGACGGTAAACTCCAGATCCTGCATGTCTTTATAATGCGCCTCAAGCTTGCGCGCGATGTCTTCGAATTGCGCGTAAATCTCGGGCTGCGCACGTTTGAGATCGCCGATCTTTTGCGGCGTGCGGATGCCGGCCACGACGTCTTCGCCTTGCGCGTTTGCGAGATACTCGCCGAAGAGTTCACGATCGCCGGTGTTCGGATCGCGCGTAAAGGCCACGCCGGTTCCCGAATCGTCGCCCATGTTGCCGAAGACCATTTGCACGACGCTCACCGCCGTGCCCCAGTCGTCGGGAATCTTGTTGAAGCGGCGGTAGTCGATCGCGCGCTTGGAATTCCACGAATCGAAGACGGCTTCGATTGCCAGCTGTAATTGTTCGTTGACGTCCTGCGGAAACTCGCGACCCGAGTTTTCCCGCACGATGTCGGAGGAACGCCGCCAACGAGGGCTTTCCACGATGCTGCATCCGATGTCGGGATCCGCGTGTCACGCCCAGCTCGCGTTTGCGTTCCTCGATGCGTTCTTCGAAGAGCTCTTTGTCGAGTCCGAGAACGACGCTCGAGAACATCATGATGAAACGGCGGTAGGCGTCCCAGGCGAAGCGCTCGTTGCCGGTGAGGCGGGCGAGGCCCTCGACGGTGCGGTCGTTGAGCCCGAGATTCAGAATCGTATCCATCATGCCCGGCATCGAGACGCGCGCGCCGCTGCGAACGGAGACGAGCAGCGGATCCGCTTCGATCGCCGAAGCGCTTTCCGGTACGCGCTTCCAGCTCGTGCATTGCGCTCTCGACTTGACCGTGGAGGCCGTCGGGAAAGCGTTTGCCCTGCTCGTAGAAGCGCAGGCACGCCTCGGTCGTGATCGTGAAGCCGGCGGGCACCGGCAGTCCGGCGCGGGTCATCTCGGCAAGGCCCGCGCCTTTACCGCCGAGCAGCTCTTTCATAGAGCCGTCGCCTTCTTCGAAGAAATAGATATACTTCGGCATCGTAATCGCGACCTTAACCGGACGCTTGACAAGCGGCGTTTCCATAGAGAACGACCTCCAGTTCTCTATGCTATCCCCTGCAAGCGCAGGTTCTTCACCTTGCCGGATGGACCGATAGGCCTAACCGAAACGCTCCGAGAGGTACCGCTGCAAACCGTTTGCATCAACGCGCTCCTGCTCCATCGAATCGCGCTCGCGAACGGTTACGGTGCCGTCCTCGAGCGTGTCGTAGTCGACGGTTACGCAGAATGGCGTGCCGATTTCGTCTTGACGCCGGTAGAGTTGCCCGATGTTGCCTTCGTCGTATTGCGTGCGATATAGCGGGCGCAAGCCTGCTTCGATCGCCCGCGCGCGTTCGCACGAGTTCCGGTTTGTTGCGCGCGAGCGAAAAGACCGCAACTTGAACCGGCGCGATGTAGCGGATGGAAGCGCAGGACGATGCGTTCCGTTTCTTTGCCGTTCGGATCGACGCTTTTCTCGCGTTCGTACGCGTCGATGAGCATCGTGAGCGTCGTGCGGTCCATGCCCGCCGAGCTTTCGATGAGAATCGGCGTGTAATGCGATTTGCTCGCTTCATCGAAGAAGCGCAGATCTTTGCCGGAGAGCTTCATGTGCGCGTCGAGGTCGTACGTTCCGCGATGCGCGATCGATTCGAGTTCACCCCAGCCCCACGGAAATAGATACTCGACGTCGATGCCGGCCTTCGCGTAGTGCGGGCGCTCTTGCGGCGTGAAGTTCGTAGAACCGCAGACGATCCGGCTTAACGCCGTACTTCGAATACCACGCCTTTACGCAACTCGACCCATTCCTGGAACGCCGCCAGGTCGTTGCCGTCGTCGGGCACGAAATACTCAAGCTCGGCCTGTTCGAATTCGCGCACTCGGATACGTGAAGTTGCCCGGCGTGATTTCGTTGCGAAACGACTTGCCGATCTGCGCGATGCCGAACGGCGGCTTCTTGCGCGCCGTCTGGTAGACGTTTTTGAAGTTGACGAAGATGCCCTGAGCGGTTTCCGGGCGCAGATATGCAACCGACGCGCTGTCTTCCATCGGACCGATCTGCGTCTTCATCATCAGATTGAAGTTGCGCGGCTCGGTGAAGCTGTTTTTGCTGCCGCAGTCCGGACACTGGTTCGGATTCTTCAAGGTGGTCGAAACGGAAGCGGTGCTTGCAGACCTTGCAGTCGACGAGCTTGTCGTGAAACGCGTCGATGTGTCCGGACGCTTTCCACGTGAGCGGATGCATGATGATCGACGAGTCGAAGGCGACGACGTCGTCGCGCATTTCGACCGTATCGCGCCACCACGCGTTCTTGACGTTGCGCTTGAGGATGGCGCCGAGCGGACCGTAGTCCCAGAAGCCGTTGATGCCGCCGTAGATTTCACTGGATTGAAAAATAAAGCCGCGCCGCTTCGCAAGCGCGGTGATTTCGTCCATCGTGGCTCGGGTTTCGGTCGCTGGCGATTCCATAGGGCTTATTAGATTTAATAACTAGTATCGCCGTCCCCGCCAGGTGACCCCTCCTCTTGCATGCCGCACGACCGACGTGCAGAAAATCGCCACCATCACGGTGATCCCGAGCGGCAACGCCAGCCCCGAGCCTGGGCGGAAGCGCGACTGCCGCATGCCGTATTCGGCCGCGCCTATAGAGAGCGCCATCGATCCCCCGAACAGCGCCGCCGTGCCCCACGAGTGCCGCGCAACGGCAATAGCTAACGCTATCGGCGTCACCGGCGCGATTAACGCAAAGAACGCGATCCCAAGCGCGGCCTCTACTGTGCGTCCCTTCGCTCCGATCGCGAAGTTCTTCACGAACCCGCTCCAAATTTCCGAGAATGACCGGTACATGCGCGTTCGAACCAGACCGGGCGCGGCAATCAACGCTACGCGGAAACGCCCATCGGCCTTGAGCCGCCGGCAAAGCTCCAGGTCTTCGGCGATCTCGCCTTTTACCAGCGCGTGACCTCCGACGGCGTCGTGCGTCTCACGCGACATGAGGATGTACTGCCCGTTGAACAGTGCAGCTTGGCTCTTCGGATCGTTGATGGCCGCAAGCGATCCGGTCGCGAAGATGATGGTCCACAGGATCGACGGCAGAAAGAGCCGCTCGGGCAGCGTTACGGTTACCTGATCCGTCAGCAGACTCAAGACGTCGATGCCGTTCTCTTGTGCATAGTTGAGCGCTGCTGCCGTCGCGTCCGGCTCGTGTTCCGTATCCGCATCCGTAAACAACAGCCATCGTCCGGACGCGTGTGCCGCCCCTTGCTGCAATGCCCACGGCTTTCCGACCCACGTGTGCGGCAGCGGCTCACCCGAAATCGAGTTTCAGCCTTGGATCTTCGCGCGCGATACACCGCACGATATCGGCCGTCGCGTCTTGCGAACGATCGTCGACAACGATGACTTCAAGGTTTTCATATCGCTGCGCCAACAGCGACCGCACACACTGCTCGATCTGCCGCTCTTCATTCCTCGCCGGCACTATTACGGAAACGTCATCGTTAGTTTGTCGAAGGACCGGATGCAGCGTATAACCGCGGGATTTGACGGTAACCAGCATACCGCGCATTGCAAACGCGGCGTTTGCCGCAACGAGGATCGCGCTAAACCACCGCGTCACCGAAATTTGCGCCGCGCCTTGCCGGCTGCGGGCGATCCGTTCCCAGTCATAAACGCGTCGACGGCGCGCTTCGGAGCACGCGAAAGCCATGCCTCGACGATGACGTCCTTCAGTTCCGCGACCTTGATGGTATCGAGCGTAATCAGCACGGCCGGATAGCCGTCGAAATGCGGCGTCGAAAAGTATACCGCCGAATCGCGCTTCAGCAAAATATCTTTCAATTCGAGATCGGCGGTCCGCACGCCTAAGATTGGGCCTTTCGGCGCGCTGTCACCGAGCGCGGCTAAGTCCGAAGGCCTCAGCGGCCGTTCCCAAAGGAAAGGTCTATCGTTTACGCGCCAAGCCCGATTTCCGTACGAAAGCGACTCGCTCGTTTCCGGCAGGGCGAGTGCCAGGCGCCGGACATCGTCCCAACTAGCCATGCGCCCTTAGCGTAACATCATGTTGGGAAGCTGCGAAGGCCATTAACGTTCTCGATGCTCGCCGCAAGAGAAAGTCCGATCCGTCTTCGCTGAATAGAGAAAAACGACCGCGGCGGCTTGCAGAGTCCAATGTCAATGTTTGTCGAGCTGCTCGGGCGACGTGCCGAGGGTCGTGAAGAACGCCCAGGCGGCGAACCGCACGAGGCGCCGCAGTAGCGCGACGCCTCGTCTTTAGATGGCTGCTCGGGAAGCGTAGTTTTCGCTACGGCACTACGACGACACTTGTCGCACCAAGCATATGCGGGAAGCCGCCCGTCGTGCTGATAGGATTGCCGTTGTCATCGTAGACTTGGATTTGTCCGTTGCCGGCGGCATTGGTACTCGCGAAGAACAAATGTCTCGTAGCTGGGTCAAATGCGATGCTGGTTGGAGCAGATCCCAAGTTCGGGAACGTGCCGCTCGTCGGTATGGGATCGCCATTCTCATCAAAAGCCTTGACTGTCCAAGAAGCGGGGCCAACCTTACTCAGAAGATCGGTAACATACAAATGCCGGTTAACAGAATCGAAACCCACGGCAAGTGGATCGACGAGACCCGGAAAACCTCCAAGGCCGTTGCCCTTCACAACGTTGCCATTTTCGTCCATCCTACTCATGAACGCAGGCGGATTATGAAGGCTAATTATGTAGAGGTCGCGGTTCAAGGGATCCGAAGCGATGTTTCCGGGATTATAAAGGCCATTAGACGACGCGACGCCGCCGAGGTAGTTGCCGTCTTCATCATACTGTGAAATTTCGTTTTGCAACGAATCCGTGATGTAGAACTCTCGATTAGACGTGTCGAACGCGATGCCTTGCGGATATTCTTCAAATCCAAAGTGGCCAAACGAGGTATTTTGAACGCCGTTCTCACCAAATACGGCGACGCCGCCAACAGTATTTGCGACGTAGATCTGCTGCCTGAATGGGTCGACCGTTATAGCGCCGGGGAAGCCGTCGAGATTTGGAAAAGTGCCTTGAGTCGGTATTTGAGAACCGTTCTCGTCGTAAACCGTCATTTCTTGGGCGCTAATTCCTGAAGAGCTGCAAGTACTCAGCACGTATAACTTTGCCCCCGCAGGCACAGGCCCGGGCGTTGGGGTCGGCGGCACCGCGCAGGGTGCAGATGCTGCAAGCTTTTGCACCGTTGCAGAATTGTCATCGTTAAAATAAAGCTTAGTCGTTGCGACGGTCGTTCCGGTAGCGACCATGCCGAAGATCGCACCTGCGGCGCCGTTATCGACGTTTTTAACCGCGAGGACTGCACCCACCGGGCTAAACTCCACGATATTGTTCGTTCCGCTTGGCTCAGTCGTGTTGCCGATAACAAGATTGCCGTTGAACAAGAGGGCCGAGCTGATTGCACCGTTTATCGGTGCACCCGAGAAGAGCACATGTGCGCGACTTGCGTATGGACCGCTGAAGGTCTTTCCGTCGGAATTGACGATGATGCCGCCTTGCGGTATCGTCGCTGCTTGCGAAAAGTAATAAACCGTGTTGTTCGTGCCGTCAACGATGTACAGCCGGTCGCGAGCGCTGTCGTATTGGAGACCGCCCGGTCCCAATTCCGTGCCTGGGGCACCGTGGTTGATTGGGAATCCGCTTGCGATCGTATTAAACGTGAACGCATTTCCCGCCGGCACGCGATTAATGCGCACAACGCGCCCGCTGCCAGCGTCGCTCTCGTAAAATACGCGCGTTCCGCCGGTGCCGCCGTTCTTTGCGTAAGTAATGCCGAACGGCTTCAACCACGGTCCGTTCAAGGTTGCGGTGAACCCGCCCGACGGTTTGAATACGATGACACGATTCTCTACAAAGACGGCGTTGAAGCTGTTATCGTTCGGATCGACTGCGAGTTCCGTTGAACCGGTCAGCAACGCGGACTGAGCGATGCGTCTTGGAGTCGACCCGGGCGTCGGGTGCAACGCAACGATCGTAGTGCCGGTGCCTTGCACGTTGGCCGCGTTATTGAAGTTGCCGACGACCAGATCGCCTGCTGTGAGCTTCCCTTCGGTCACCTGTGCGATATCCAACCCGTACGGGTTTTGATCGTGGTTGACCGGATCGATTGTTGAGCCGATCGTGATTTGATGCATGAGTTGATTGAGTACGGACGTCGTGTCCGCCGCGTTTTCAATGCTCGTCACATTTTGCGCGGAGATTTGAGCGCCGCCATCCGGCGGCGGATTCATCGATCCCCCTGCGCCACCGCACGCGCTCAGAACCAAGAGGAATGGAGGGAATAAGAATAATGGTCTCATGGCCTACCTCTGGAATGTCATAGGGCATGCAACGCTTCCGCGTGTCAGTGGGCAGTAAATCGGGCTAGACCGATCCGGCATTGTCTTTTATGAATTAGCGGACTAATTGTACGCCTAAAACGGCGACAGCAGTCACGCTCAGGCCAAAAAATGCCGCAGCATGCGCTGCCTCGTTTATTTCTGTCTCGTCCAAAGTTCGAGGCGGTTTTTATACTGCTGGCTTATGCGCCTTCGGTTGAGCCTCTGCGCGTAATTGGCCGCAAGTAGGATCACGAGTTGAACGCGCGGTACCGATTGCGTGAAAAAAACCTGCTACGGAACAGTCATGGCGCTGTGGAAACGCACGCCAAGCGCGGTTTGCCGCGATTTTGGCACCGTGCAGGTCGCCGGAATGGCTCTTAAGATACGCTGACCCGGATTGCGCCGAGATAATGCGAATCTGCGCCCCTTCCGCTACACATCCACGAATGAACGCATCGTTAATCAGCGGTAGGTATTTCTCCGTGGACGGAAACTCTGTGAGAGCTTGCGCCTATTTCTGCCGGTCCACAAGACGCTCTCCCGGCCCCCAACTTGCTTGTACTTTGTCGATTGCAGGTTGATCCGCACCAAAATGAACGCACGCGCGCAACGAGTGAGTAGCCGATTGGACTAGTCGCCTACGCGCAAAGAGGGATTGCAAACCGCTGGGGCGTTTCGATGGTGTCGACTGGCGGCTTGATACCCCGTCCAGCTCCGGGTTCGATCCCCGGGCGCTCCAGCCGCCGCAGCGCACCGCTGTTGTGAAGTCGTCAGACGTGTGGTATTGTCGGCTGGGGTATCAAGCCGACAGACACATCGAAACGCGCGAGGCGCTGCAGTAATGCAGCGCCTCGTTTACTTTAAGCCGTGACCTTGTGCGCTTTTGGCTGTGTTTCCGCTCTGAGCTGGCCGCAAGCGGCAGAGATGTCGCGGCCCATGTTGTGGCGCACCGTGGTCGGGACGCCGGCTGCGTCGAGAACCGCAGCGAAAGCCCAAATTTGTTTGTCTTCCGTGCCGGCGAACGGGCCGTCGGGCGTCGTGTTGTACGGAATGAGATTCACGTGGTACAAGTGACCGCGCATTAGCGCCGCCAAGCTCGTGCGCGCATTCTTCCGTGTCGTTCACGCCTGCAAGCATGACGTATTCGAAGAATACCTTGCGATTGGTTTTCGCCACGTAGCGTTCGCACGCGGCCATCAATTCGTCGGTATTGAACTTGCGATTCACCGGCATGATTTCGCTGCGCACGCGATCGCTCGGGGCGTGCAACGAGATCGCCAGATTGACTTGCAGCCCTTCGTCGGCGAACCGGTCGATGCGATCGACCAGACCGACGGTCGAAATCGTGATGTGGCGATGTCCGAGGCCGAGCCCGTGCGGATCGTTCAACAGCGCGACTGCTCCCATCACGGCATCGTAATTATGGAACGGTTCGCCCATGCCCATGAACACGACATTGGTGATCTTCTTGCCGCGCGTCGCGAGGTCGCGCGCGAAGAACAGCGCTTGGTCGAAGATTTCCGTCGAGTCGAGGTTACGCGTGAACCCGGCTTGCCCGGTCGAACAGAATGCGCACGCAAAGGCGCAGCCGGCTTGCGAGGAAATGCAGACGGTCGTGCGATCGCCGTAGTGTTCCATCAACACGGCTTCGACTTCTTTGCCGTCGCGAAGCTTGAAAAGGCCCTTCGTCGTCTGGCCGTCGCCGGAGCGCTGTAACACGATCGGCTCGACCGAATGAGAACTGCAACCCGCGCTCCGCAAGCGCCGCGCGCAGTTCTTTCGGCAAAGTCGTAACCTCGCCGATATCGCCCACCAGTTCTTTGGCGGCCGCGCGGTAGATTTGTTTCAGACGAAACGGTTTGAGATCGAACGTGTGCGCGAAATCATCCGCATCGGAAAATCCGAGGCGGCGGGAGACGTCGTTAAACCAAATAGCTCTAGGGTCGCGGGTCACAGCATCGCCCACTATAGCATCCCGGCCCCTGCGCCGCTACCGCCCCGGCCTCAGTCGCCGAAAAGCGACGCTTGCTCGACCGGCGGTTCCGGCTTGGCGACGGCCGCTTCCGCGAGCTTATCGCGAAGCGCTTGTAGGTCCGACCAGACCAGGCGTTTGACCGCGTTGAGCTCGCCGCCCGTTTGGCGCAGCAGGTAGGCGGGATGGAACGTCACCATCAGCGGAATGCCCTGCGGGCCTTCGTACCATTGCCCGCGCCCTTTGGAAATCTGAAAATCCGGGCCCAAGAAACGACTTCGCCGCCGGTGCGCCGAGGGCAAGAATCGCGGCCGGCCGGATGATGTCGATCTGTTCGTCGAGGTACGGACGGCAGTTCGCCATTTCCACCGGATCCGGAGCGCGGTTCTTCGGACCGCGGGGACCCGGCAGCGTCGGCCGGCACTTCACGGTGTTACAGATGAAGACGTCTTCGCGAGCCAGGTCGATTGCGCCGAGCATTTTGTCCAGCAACTGGCCGGCGCGCCCTACGAACGGCCGTCCAAGCAAATCTTCCGTCTCGCCCGGCCCCTCGCCGACGACCATCAACGCCGCGCACGGATCGCCTTCGCCGTATACGTTGTTCCGGCGTTCCGAGCCGATCGCGCATTTCCGGCACGCGGCAACGACTTGCGACGCGTGCGCGAGCAGCCGTTCTCTACGCGCGCGTTCCTCGAGTTTCGTCACGCCTCTTCCTCGGGCGTAATCAGCACGGCTTCGCCGAAAGCGACAACCTTGCACGAGCCGTCGGCGCCCTCGGAAACGTGAAAGCTTAAGCCGACGACGGCATTTGCGCCAAACGCGTCCGCGCGTTGATTCAGGCCTTCCAATGCTTCGGCGCGCAGATGCTCCGCATCGCTCAGGAACTCGTTGGGCGACACGCCGATCAGCATTCCGAGGCTGCGAAACGTGGAACGGAATCGATTGCGCGGACGGGAGGCAATCCCGGAAACGTAACCAAAACGGCGCACCACACGGTACCCGGTCAACTCTTCGAAGGTGACGATGTCCTCTCGCGCGACCATCCAAGACTCTTCTTCACCGTCCGTGCTGCTGATCCGCCTCGACGCGATCGGCGACGCGCTCGCGCTTACGCCGCTGCTCGCAGCGTTTCGCGACGCGGGGATTCCGGCGGATCTGGTGCTGCGAAGCGGGAATCGCGACGCGTTTTCGACGTTGGCCGCGCGCGAACGGTTCGTCGCGCCCTTTGCGCTTCGTTCGAATACACGGGAGAACCGCAAGGCCATCGCCGCATTTGCCGATGAGTTGCGTCGGCCGAAGATACACGCACACGCTGATTGCCACGGAGGATCCCGGCGGGTATCTGCTCGCACGCGAACTGCGAACGCCGCACCGCGCCGGTTTCACGAACGGCTGGGGCAAACCGCTAAAAACACTGTGGCTGCGCACGATGCTTACCACCACGCTCTACCGGTCGGCCGGTCTCGACGAAAATGCACCGCACGAATGCGCAGTGCTCTTCGGCCTCGGCAAGACGCTCGTGCAGGAAACCGAGCCCACGCGCGATCCACGAACGACTGCGGCCGCTCGTAGTCGACGGTCCGGTGCGAGTTCTCGGGCCGCATTGCGGTGCAAATTACCGACAAGTGGGAACGGCTCGGCATCGCGTTCCCTGAAGTCGTCGAGATGTTGCGCCTGTTGGCGCAAGACTCTCCCGTGCACGCAATTGCGTCGGCGAGCGAAGCGCGGTATGCGGATCGCATCGAAGAGGCGACCGGAATTGCGGTGACGCGTTTCGACGATTTGCCCTCGTGGAAGGCCGCCATCGCCGGCGCGCAGGCGTTCGTCGCCCCCGATTCCGGAGCGATTCACGTTGCAGGCATGGTCGGGACGCCGACCGTCGCCGTCTTTCCGCCGATCGCGCTTTTCGAATTACAAGCTGCGCGGTGGGCACCGTGGGCGGCGCCCTATCGTATCGTCGAAGCGCAGGCTCAGTGGCCGGCGCGTGCCGTTGCCGCGCTCGACGAATTGATGAAAGCGGCGCAGCGCATTCGATAAAGCACGATCGCGCCGGAGCGCTGCACCGGCACGAAGCACGGCGGCCCGATTGCCGGCCCATACTCTTGCAGCCGCGGCGATTCCGGAAAGTCTCGATCGATCAGCGCGAACGGCTGCGAGAGCGGAAAGGACGCGTTCTCCGGCAGCACGGTTGCATTCGGATTGTCCAGCGCAAGGTGCGTGTAGGCTTCTTCTTGCGTTGCGACCGGCATGTCGTGCGGCAGACCTCGCAACACGACGTCCAACGCCGCATCACGCGGTTGCACCGGGCGCAGGTTCAGTCCGGGATGCAACGGGTTGGCAACGATCAATTCCAGTGCGCACAGCGACGCGCACCAAACCAAGGCGCGTCGAGCTTTTTGTTCCGGCAGCTTCCGAACCGCAAACGCAAATGCCGCCAGCACCCAGCCGATCCAGGCGCCGGCGTAGTGCGACCCCATCGTGAACGTCGTCGGCATGCGCGAGGCAAGCACTTCCGCAAGCGGAAGGATCGCAAGCAAAATCGCGCGCGAGCGGAACGGCAAGAACAGCAGCGGCAAAAACGCGAGCACGATGAAACCCAGACCGTTGCAAGATGCCGCTGAAGAACAACTGATGCACGTCTTGCGGCGTCCATGCGTAGAATCGCTCGGGAGCCCAGTGCAAGTTCGCGGCGGCCGCAGGCTGAATGTGGCGGAAATATTCGAGCAGGACGATCGCCGCGGCGCCGCCCGTGAACAAGGCTGCGCGCCCAAACGACGTGCCGCGGAATCGCCAGTAGGTTAGCGCAGCAGCGGCGATCAGAAAGTACGCTTGATCTTCCTTCACCGCGAGCGCCAAGGCCGCAAAAGCGTAGGCCGCCACGAGATACCCGCCGTCGAACGCCCAAATGAGCCACGCGATCGCCGCCGGCGCGAAGTCGTTCTCGTGAAAATCGTTGAACGTCAAGCCCGCGAGCGCGGGGTAGAGAAACGCTACGAGTAACGCAAGGCGCGCGGTGTTGCGTCCGGCATTCCGGGCGACGAGGCCGTAAACCGGCGGCAGCACCAGCGCGCACGCAAGCGACTGCAAGACGATGAGCGCGTAGCGGCGAGTGCCAGACCCAAACGGCAGCGCCCGCGAGATATAGAACCGGCGAAAAATGAAATGCCCAGTGGCTGCCTTCGACACCGTTACAGAAACAGCCGAACGCGCTCGCCGCCGTTTGGGCGAAGATTCCGAAGTCGACGAAGTTGCGATGGACCGCGTACTTATGAATGCCCAGCGCCGTGAAGACCACCGTGTAAACGACGACGGCGATCCACAGCAAACGGTCACGCACCGGCGGCTTACGCCTTTGCCAAGTTGCGGCGTTCCTGCAAATAGGGCCACATGAACGTGTCGATGTCGCCGTCCAACACGCCCTGCGCGTTGCCGGTCTCGACGTTCGTGCGGTGATCTTTCACGAGTTGATACGGTTGCAGCACGTACGAACGGATCTGCGATCCCCATTCGTTTGCCTGGCGCTCGCCGCGAAGCTCGCTCAGCTTCTTATCCCGTTCTTCCGCCGCGCGCTGCACGAGTTTCGCGCGCAGAATATTCATTGCGACGTCGCGGTTTTGCGCTTGCGAACGTTCTTGCTGCGACGCGACGATCGTGTTGGTCGGAACGTGAATGATGCGCACGGCCGATTCGGTCTTGTTGACGTACTGGCCGCCGGCGCCGCCCGATTTAAAGGTCTCGACGCGTAAGTCTTCCGGCTTGATCTCGACGTCGACGTTCTCGCCCGCTTCGATTTCGGGAATGATGTCGACCGCCGCAAAGGACGTGTGGCGGCGGTGCGCCGCATCGAACGGCGAGAGCCGTACGAGACGATGAACGCCTCGTTCGCTCTCCAGCATGCCGTACGCATTGCGTCCGCGCACGAAGAACGTGACGGATTTCAGCCCGGCTTCTTCCGCCGGCGATTCGTCGACGACTTGCGTGGCGAAGCCCTTCGTGTCGGCCCAGCGAAGATACATGCGCAACAGCATCTGCGTCCAATCGGCGGCGTCAACGCCGCCGGCGCCCGCAAAAATGCTCACGATTGCGCCGTGCGAATCGAACTCGCCGTCGAAATTCGCCGCCATTTCGAGTTCGTCGAGAGCGGCATTGGCCTGCTCGATCGCCGCGTCGACTTCACTGTCGACCGAGGCGTCGCCGGCAAAGAGTTCCAGCAGCTCGCGAGCGTCGCTTAACGCGCGCTCGACGCCGTCCATGCGTCCGGCCTCGTCGCGCAGGTCCGAAAGTTCTTTCATCGTCCGTTGCGCGCTCTCGGGATCGTTCCAAAACGCATCCGCGCGCGAGCGTTCATCCAGCTCGGCGATACGCCGCTTCGTGCCTACGTAGTCAAAGACGCTCCTTCAGCGTCACGAGGCGATCGCTCAGGCGGGCAATGGTGGTGAGTTGGCTGTCGCTCATAGCGCTCTGCCGATTCTCGGCTTTCTCCGTGGTCTCCCTTGTCGCTCGCACCGTCCGGCGTGATGGGAGCGAGCATCAACGAGGAGGTTTACCGATGTTCGTCCAGCCGCCCGCGCCCGACGCACTGCAAGCGCAAGCACTCGAATTTGGAACCGCAGCAATGGAAAACGGCGGCTTTTCGCCGGCCGCGGCGATCCCGCCGAACGACACGATTCGCCGCTTCATGCCGCCGGGATTGGATCCGGGATACGGAACGGGCGGCGCGCCGGGCGGCGGTTCGTTTCTCAACGGTCTGCTCGGGCAACTCGGCACGCTGCTTCAGCAACTTGGCCAGCTGCTGCAATTCTCGATCCCAGGCGGCTCGATGCTGGGCGGCCTTTTCGGCGGAAGCTCCGGCACGAGCGGATGCGGCAACGGCGAGCAGTATTTTCAAAACGCAACGGGCTCATCCATCGGCGATCCGCACCTTTCATTCAACGGCACCACGTGGGACAGCATGGCGAACCAGCCCGACTTGCTGCATTCCGACTCGTTTCCAGGCGGCTATCAGGTTTCGACGCAAGCAACGGCGCCGGCGCAGAATGGCGTAACCTACAATCGCTCCGCAACCGTAACGTCGAATTACGGAATGACATCCGTCTCGTTGGACAACGCCGGAAATGCGTCGATCCTCCAAGGCGGCGCGCAAGTGGCGATCGCCGCCGGTCAAACGATCGATCTCGGCAACGGTCAAGCCGTTACGCGAACGCAAAATGGTTTGCAAATCACTGCGAACAACGGCGCGGGCGGACAGATCACGACAACGCTTACGATCAACGGACAAGGCGTAGACGTCCAGAACAGCGCGGCCAACGTAGACCTAGGCGGCGCGTTGGTCGAAGGGAAAACGCCACTGCCTTCACCGATCCATTTGCCGCGTCCCATCGTGCGCCCGTACGCAGTTCCCGCCGAAGCGCCGTAGGTATTTTGGCGCAAGGGGCGTTTATGCTCCGAACGAATCTCAGCAACACGGACACGCTTCTGCGTGGCCGTTTGCCGTTTTTGCTCTTGGGGTGTGTTTCCATGAAACGTTTCTTTGCCGTTCCTCTGTTGCTGGCGTTTGCGTGCGCATCCGGGATTTCGATAGCCGATGAGCCCCAGTACGCGGCCATCTCCCTGACGCCCACGCAGTTGCTCCAAAAGGCAGCTGAGGCGCGCGGAACGATGCGAGACCGGGCCTATCACGAAATCGAGGATACCGTTAACGGCGAACGGACGATCCACACCGATTACCTTACCGACGGCGACAACTCCATCGAAACGGACATCGATGGACCGTTCATTCGTTCGTTCGGCACTTGGCACGGCGTCGATTGGGAGAAAAACACGAACGGCGTCGTCGTACATACGACAGATTTCGCACTGACTGCCGATCCGTTCCGTCAAGCGCTGAGCTCACCCCACGCGTCATCCTCCAACATGCGCGTGCTCGGCGTTACCAAGGGCGCCGATCCCGCCATCGTACTCGAACTGAAACCCCGTGACGCGCTGCTTCAGCGACGCTACTACGATGCAAAAACCTATCTGCTACGCCGCATCGAAACAACGGAGTACGACGGACACACAAAGGTCCGAACCTACGAAGACTATGCGCCGTTTCACGGTTCGCAGGTTGCCCGTACGAGCGCGTATTCCGACGGACGGCGGCAGAACGATTCGGCTTCGCACGTAACGCTGCTCGAGGATGCCAGGACGACTCCGGCGTCGGCGTTTGCAATCCCGGCATCTTCCCGGCCATTTACGTTCGCCTCGAATACGCCGGTCGAGGTTCCGTCGACGTTTACGGAAGACGGGATAATCGTTAGACTAAACGTCGGCGGCCGCGGTCTCGATTTCGTTTTGGATTCGGGCGCGTCCGGAATTACTATCGACCGGGGAACGGCTCAAAGCCTGGGGCTCACGTTGCACGGACGCAACATGAATACGATCGCCGGCGACGTCGAATACTCACAGACGATTCTTCCGGACGTCTCGGTCGGCGTGCTGCACGCCAAGAATCTGGCGGTCGACGTGGTTCCCTATACGGAGCCCGTGGGCGACATGAAAGTCGTCGGACTACTCGGCGGAGATTTTTTTGCGAGCGGCGCCGTCACCGTGGACTTCCGCAATCGCCGCGTCACCATCGCTCCTCAGCTCGCGAGCGCGCCGGACGGTTACGCGAAGCTGCCGATTTCGGTCGACGACTTCGTTCCGATGCTGGATGCAACGTTCAACGGTAAGAAGGGCACGTTCATCGCGGATCTAGGCGCGTTCGCCACGATGCTTTACCCGCATTATTTCGCGCAGTTCGGCGCGCCGAAGGAAGACGAAGACTACGACGGCGCACAATTCATCGGCGGAGAGACAAAGACCCGATCGTACCGCTTTTCGCACCTGGAGCTCGGCGACTACGTCTTAGAGGACGTGCTGGTGCGCATTCCTTCGAATAGCAAAGTTGACGACGTAGATTACGACGGTCTCGTGGGGCGCGACATACTCAAGTACTTCACGGTGATTTTCGACTATCCGAACCGGACGTGCTACCTGAAGCCTTTCTCAGCACAATAGCGAAAAGAGAGGTATGGCAAGCACGATTCGGCGGGCTACGACGAGCGATCTCGATGCCGTGGTCCCGCTCTTCGACGCATACCGCGAATTCTTCACCGGTAAGCCGATGGACGGCACGGGCTCGTTCGTTGCAGAACGCCTGAAGCATCAGGACTCGGTGATTCTGCTCGCAAGCGAACACGGAGAAGCAGCGGGATTTTTGCAGCTTTATCCGCTGTTCTCGTCGTGGTATGCCACGCGCATTTGGTTCTTGAGCGATCTCTACGTCGCGGAAGCATTTCGCAAAGCCGGCATCGGACGCCGGCTCGTCGTCGAGGCTCAGAAGTTTGCGCGCGAAAACGGTTCGCGCTCGATCATGGTAGAGATCCCGCACCGGGAACCACACCTTGTCGCCTTTTACGAATCGCTCGCGTTCAAGCGCGACCGCGATTTCAATTTATACCGGTACTATTTGACGGACTGACTGTCGTTACGGTTTGTTACTATGCGGCGCCGGCGCCATGGCATTTCTTGAACTTCTTGCCGCTGCCGCACGGGCATAGGTCGTTCCGGCCAACCTTAGGTTCGTTGCGGTGCGCCGGTTTGGCCGGTTCGTCGTCGCCCAGATTCGTGTGCATCTGCTGCGGGCGGCGATCGGCGCCGGGCATCGGTCCGAGGAGCTGTTCGGCTTCCGCGTCCGACAGCCGGCTGTGCGGCGCCGCGGCCGATGCCTGCGGCACCATCGCGCCGGCGGGAATCGGTTCGAACTGCGGCATCTGCTGCTGTTGTTGTTGCAGTTCTTCCGGCGGCGGACCATGCTCGATCTGCACGCGGAAGATGCCTTTTATCGCTTCGTCGGCGATGTTGTTCTTGAGCGATTCGAAGATTTCGTAGGCTTCTTTTTCGTACTCGACGCGCGGGTCTTTTTGACCGTAGCCGCGCAAGCCGATGCCGGTCTTCAGGTGATCCATCACGTAAAGATGGTCCACCCACTGACGATCGATGATCGGCAGCAACAAATAGCGCTGCTCGACCACGCGCATGATTTCGGTGCCGATCTCTCGCTTCTTTGGCTTCGTACGCCTGCATCGCGTTGCTCTTTCAAGGACGCGGCGGATCTCTTCGCGATCCTTGCCGCGCAGGTCGTCGGCAGTCACTCGAAGCCTTGATCGGGAAGACGAGCTCGAGCTGGTTGAGCATCTCTTCGAAATCCCACTCGCTCGGATGCGCGTTCTCGGGCGCGTTTTCGTCGACGGCTTCGTCGACTTTCGCCTCGAGCGACTGCGTCATGAACGCGCGCGAATCGAACGTGCCCTCCAGGATCGCGCGACGATCGGCGTAGATGATTTCGCGCTGCTTGTTCATCACGTCGTCGTATTCGAGAACGTGTTTGCGAATCTCGTAGTTGTGATTCTCGACCTTGCTCTGCGCGCGCTCGATCGAACCGGTGACGAGCCCCGATTCGATCGGCTGTTCGTCGGTGAACCCGACGCGTTCCATGATCGCGTTCATGCGCTCGCCGCCGAAGAGACGCATCACTTCGTCTTCGAGCGAGATGTAGAAGCGCGTCGATCCCGGATCGCCTTGACGGCCCGAACGGCCGCGCAGCTGATTGTCGATACGGCGCGACTCGTGACGCTCGGTACCGATGATGTGCAAGCCGCCTTTTGCCGGCAACGCCTTCACCGAGCTTGATGTCGGTACCGCGGCCCGCCATGTTGGTGGCGATCGTCACCTGGCCGGCTGGCCGGCGTCTTTGACGATCTCGGCTTCCTGCTCGTGGTATTTCGCGTTGAGCACGTTGCACTCGACGCCCTTGCGGCGCAGCATCGCCGCGAGCAATTCGCTCTTTTCGATCGAACGCGTGCCGACGAGGACCGGACGTCCCTTGGAGTGCTCGGCGATGATCTCGTTGACGACCGCGTCGAACTTCGCTTTTTCGCGTCTTGTAGACGATGTCCGAGTTGTCTTTACGCGCCATCGGACGGTTCGTCGGAATGACGACGACGTCGAGACCGTAGATGTCGCGGAATTCGCGCTCTTCGGTCTTCGCGGTACCCGTCATGCCGGCGAGGTGATCGTAGAGGCGGAAGAGGTTTTGGAACGTGATCGTCGCGAGCGTTTGATCCTCGCCGCGAACGTTGATGCCTTCCTTCGCTTCGATCGCCTGATGGATGCCGTCGGAGTACCGGCGGCCCGTGCATCAAGCGGCCGGTGAACTCGTCGACGATGATGACTTCACCGTCTTTGACGATGTACTGCTGATCGCGATGGAAGAGATTCCACGCCTTCAGCGCCGCGTTGAGCTGGTGCGCGAGTTCGATGTTGCGCTGATCGTACAGATTCGAGACGCCGAGCATCTTCTCGACTTTGGCGACGCCGGCTTCCGTAATCGGAACCGCGTGCGCCTTCTGATCGACCGTGTAATCCTCGTCTTTCTTCAGGCGCGGGATGATCTGCGCGAAATTGTCGTAGAGCTCCGTCGACTCTTGCGACGGACCGCTGATGATGAGCGGCGTGCGCGCTTCGTCGACGAGAATCGAGTCGACTTCGTCGACGAGCGCAAAGTAGAGCTCGCGCTGCACGAGATCTTCGACTTGCCACGCCATGTTGTCGCGCAGGTAGTCGAAGCCGACTTCGTTGTTCGTTACGTACGTGACGTCGCACTGGTACTGCTGCGCGGCGCTGCGCGGAGTCGAGTCCGTGCTGAATGACGCCGACGGTCAGACCGAGGAACTCGTAGATCGGCCCCATCCACTCGGCGTCGCGACGCGCGAGGTAGTCGTTGACCGTAACGACGTGAACGCCGCGGCCTTCGAGGGCGCGCGCGTAGACCGGCAGCGTCGCGACGAGCGTCTTGCCTTCGCCGGTGCGCATCTCGGCGATGCGTCCTTCGTAGAGCACCTGGCCGCCCATGATCTGCACGTCGAAGTGGCGCATGCCCAGCGGTGCGCTTGCCGGCCTCGCGAACGACTGCGAAGACTTCCGGCAGCATGTCGTCGAGCGATTCGCCCGCCGCGAGGCGCTCGCGAAACTCGGCCGTTTTGGCGCGGAGCTTGGTCGTCCGAAAGCGCAGCCATCTGCGCTTCGAGCGCGTTGACGCGCTCGGCCGTGCGCCGCAGGCGAGAAACCTCGCGCTCGTTGCCGTCAAAGAGCGCTTTTAGGAATGCCATACGGGTTGGTAATGTTCTCCGGCTAGAATAGTTTCGGCCCGCCTTCCGGCTTCAGCCTTGACGGCTAAAATCCGCTAGGGGCAGGGTAACGATGAAGGTGCTTCCTTCATTCTCTTTAGACCGCACTGAGATCGATCCACGATGCACGTCGACGATCTTTCGTGCCACGTAAAGACCGATACCCGAGCCGGTGATGCCCTTATCGCGGGCATTGCTCGCGCGGCCGAAGCGCGTGAACAGCGACGCTAGTTCGCCCTCCGGAATACCGATCCCGCGGTCGCTAACTTCGATGATAGCCGCGGTGCTCGTCGGCCCGCACGCGAACGCGTCACTTGGCCGCTCGAGTACTTGAGCGCATTCGAGACAAGGTTGTCGAGCACGTGCCGGAAACGGTGCGGGTCCAGCTCGACCGGCAGCGGTCTCGGGCGGAACTTCGACGACCAGGCGCGGGTTGTTTGGCGCGGTCGTTTCCACGCAGTCCGCGACGAAGCGACCCAGGTCGACGATCGTTCGCGCAAGCGAAAAACCTTCGGCCTGCGTCTGCGCGAGGACGAGCGCATCTTCAGACAGCCGCACTAGACGTCTTGTTTGCGCGTAGACGGTTTCGATTTCTTCGCGGTACTGATCGCCCAGTTCGAGCGAGCAGTTCGCAGTAGCCCAAGAATGACGGTAAGCGGGCCCTTGAAATCGTGGGCCAGCATCGCAAGCAAATCGTCTTTGAATTCGCTCGACTCTTGCAGCGCGCGATTCGCATGTCCCATCGCTTCGTACAGTTCCAAATTGCGCAGCGCGAGCGCGAGCAATGCCGCCAGTCTCTTGAAGCAGGCGCATGTCGTCGCGGCCGAAGCGCGTCGCCTTCGTCGCGTCCGACGATAAGAAACGCATCGATCGTGTCGCTACCGCGGCTGCCGGTTTGCGTGAGCGGAATGACGACGTAGCCGGGGCCGTCGATCAGAACGCTGCACGCGCCGTTCGTCGGTGCCGAAGCTCGTAAGGCGCTCCGCGCGATGCACGAGATCGAAGCCGCTCCGCGTCGACGAGTTCTTCGGCGATGTTCCCCGTACGAACCGACGATGTCGTAGCGGTCGCCGTTCCAGCGCAGCACGCACGCGCGATTCGAATGTACGAGCGAAGCAGCTAGCCGCGACATCACGTCGGCAAGCGACGTAACGGCGGTTAACTCAGAATCGTGCGCGCCGCTTCGGCGAGCGTCTCGCGTTCCTGCGCGCGCCGCAATTCGCGTTCGTACGCGTGCGCGTTCGAAAGCGCAATTTCGAGATGCGATCCGAGCGTCCGGAAGAACGTCGAACGCTCTTCTGGCGGCCACTCGAAGCTCGCGTCGGCCGCGCGCACGACGAAGCAGCCCCACAGCGCACCCTCGAGCCGCAACGGCACGATGACGCCGCTGCGTCCGTCGAAGAGCGCGTCGCGCGCAACGCGCGGCAAGAGCGCCGCATCGGACGGTTCGTCGACGGCAAGGAATGGCTCGAGCAGCGAACGATCGACGGAAAGCGCTGGCTCGAACCCGCGCGGTTCGCGAATGCGCACGGCGCGGCGCACGAGCGCATCGCCTTCGAGCGCGTAAGCAACGCAGTCCACCGGCAATTCGTGCGAAACGGTCACCACGAATACGAGCAGCACTTCGTCGACGTACTGCGTGTCGCGCAAGATGCGTACGACGCGCTCTAGCGACTCCGCTTGCGAGCGGCGCGCGCGCTCCCGTTCGTAGAGGCGCGCGTTCGAAAGCGCTAGGCCGACGTGAAAAGCGAGGGATCGCAACGCCGCGACGTCGGCGTCTTCGAAACCGTTCTCGCGATCGAACGCAAGCACGAGCGCATCTTCAACGCGGCCGTCGACGACGAACGGGATCGCCATCGCGCTGCTTCGCCGTATGGCCGTAGACGTCGCCGCCCGCGAATGAGTCGCGGCGCACGGTGAGGCCGCCAAAGACTTTGCGCAGGTCCGCGTCGAGCGCGACGGTTCGTTGCACCCCAAACGTGGCGTCTTTAGAAGCGGCGGCGGCGATCGTCGCGTTCTCGCCGTCGGTAACGCGTTCGTACACGAAGCAGCGATCCGCGGAAAACGCGGCGCGAACGCCCTCGACGATTCCGGCAAGCACGTCGCGGCGGTCGAGCGACTTGTGCAAACGCTCGTTGACCATCGCCAAGTAACTGGCTGTCTCGAGTCTGACGCCTTGCAGCCGCAAGGGCTCGATCCGCGTCGAGCATGCGCGTGACGACGTCGCAAAACGCCGCCAGTTGGTCCTTCACTTCCGGAGCCGGTTCGGCATCCAGAATGCACACGACGACGCCGAGCGTTCTCGAGCGCGCAATGAGCGGCACGAAGAGCAAATCCCGTTCGCCGATCGTCGAACTGACCCCGACGAATGCGCGTTGCTTCTCGCGCGGGACGAACGACATGCCGCCGTCGCCGAAGCGCGCGAGCGCGTGAAGGAACAACCGGCGTAATTCGGCCGAACCGTCACGAAGCGCAAAGCCCGCCGGTCCAGCGGGCTTGACTGCCGTAACGACGTTGTCGTCGTTAAATATGAGTGCCGTGGTGGTTGCATCCGGCAAGCACGCGAGCGCCCCCGCCGCAATCACCGACGCCCTCTCTTCAGGAGAGACGGCGTCGGCGAGTTGCGTTAACGCGGTAAGGCGATCGAGGTGCGTGTGAACTTCTTGCTCCGATTACGGCGTGAGGCCGATCCCGAGGACTGCGCCGGTCGAGGTGTAGGTCGAAGACGGAGCAACGTTGCCCGAAGCGGTGGACGCGAAGATGTAGATCACGCCCGCGCCCGACGCCGTGGTGTCGGCGACGTAGATGTTGCCGGACTTGTCGACTTTGACGTCGGTCGGCGCGTTAAGCTTGGTCGCCGCACCGGCGATGCTGCGCGGAGCGGTCGAACCGTTCGCGCCGGCCGGGAAGATCAGGACGGCGGGACAGGTAGAGCTCGTGCCGCATGCGCTGCCGAGTCTCGCTGCTACGTCGCTAACGTAGATGTTGCCGCTCGCGTCGAGCGCGATGCCCGTCGGCTGGCCGATACCGCTGGTCGCACCTGAAAGCGTGCGCACCGGAGCGACGTTGATCGGGGATGCGGTCGGGATCGGCGTCGGCGTCGGACTCGGCGTCGCGCCGACGGGAGTCGGGGTCGGCGACGGAGTCGTGGTCGGGCTCGCGGTCGCCGTAGGCACCGGCGTCGGCGTCGGCGACGGCAACGCAAACTCTTCAACAGACGCACCCTGCAGGTTCGTCACGTAGATGTTGTTCGCAGAGTCCTGAGCCACGCCGCTCGGCACGTTGAGTCCGGTGTTGGGACCGGCGAGCACTTGGAATTCGCCCAGCAGGCCCGTGAAGAACAGCAGCTGGCTGGTAAAACCGCTGGAAGCGCCGGCGTTCACGGCGGCCACGACGAGCGCGGGCACCGGCGAGGCAGAAGCCGTTACTGCGGGCTGCAGGTAGAAGCTGATGCCGCGCGGCCGGATATTCGAGTTAAGCGTCACCGAGTTATACGGCAGCACGTCGCCCGTCGCAAGCGCCTTGATTTCGACGATCGACGACGTGTTCGCGCTTACGTTGTAATTGGTGACGAAGAGGTTGCTCAGATTATCGAAGGCAAGGTACTGCGGCCCGGAAAGAGTCGTGGCCGTGCCGCCGATCTGGTAGGCGGGGCCGGCGCCGCTTTTCGTTCCAGGCGGATAGATGTTGACGCCGTTCTGCGTCGAGTTCGTTGCGTACAACGACTGCGACGGGAAGTTCGGTCCAACCGAAATCGTACTGTTGCTGTCGCTCGAGCTGCAGGCGGAAACCGCAATTGCGGCCGCAGTAACCAGAGCGAAGCCTAGGGTAAGCCTACGCAGCATGTCCTCTCCTAATCTGGGGAATCGGTCCCAGGTTCCCTTGCGAGAGCAAGTTTCCTGGAAGTAAAGCGGCAGCACCGGCAGCTGCGGGATGGTGCGACTTGAGTAGCTCCATCACGACAAAAACAGCGATAACGATGATCAGGACGATCACAGTCCAGCGGATTGCCACGCGCCGGTTATAGGCGGGCCGGCTGGATTCCGTATCGATAATTTGACGGGGCATGCGGCTGACGGGCTCCTAAATGGATCGGCGGGCTGGGTGGTTGATCTGCTGGGGCGAGACCCGGCGCAGAAGTTCGCCCGCGGTCACGAACTCGTAGCCCGCCTTGCGAAACCGCGAGACGACTTCCGGCAGCGCTTCGATCGTAGCCAGCTTTCCGCTGTGCATCAGCACCAGATCAGGGGCCGTGGCGTGTTCGAGCACGTCGGTCGCGATTTCATGCTCCGTGAGCGTGCGCCAGTCGCCGGAGTCATACGTCCAAAGCACGACTTGGTAGCCGAGCTGCTGAACGGCGCGCAGCGTGTCCTCGGTGTAACGGCCATGCGGCGGCCGCATCAAATCGCGTTCCGACTCGTCGTGCACTAAATTCCACAACACGTCGCGGCCCTTGAGGACCTCGTTCTTGACTTGTGCGGCGCTCTCATGATCGAGGTCCGGATGCGAATACGTGTGATCGGCGATTTCGTTTCCGCTCCATTCGATGCGCCGCGTAAGGTCGGGCCATTGTTCCGCGTCGCGACCGATGAGGAAGAACGTTGCCGGCACGTGCAGATCGTGCAATTCGTCCAACAGCAGGGGCGTAAAGATCGGATAAGGGCCGTCGTCGAACGTCAGCGCAATGAGTTTCGGGCGATCGCTTCGATCGTAGGAGACGCGCCCGTGCAAGACGCGATAAGCGCGCGCCTGAATGTCGTTCGAGAACTCGTTGTGAACGTCCATGGCCGGCGTGACGATCGCCGGTTTCAGATCGCTCTCATGCTTGAAAACACGCCACCCGCCCCCAATTACGAGGAAGGCGGCCACGAGCGCGGCGACGACGATTTGCATTCGGCGGCTCACCTACGGTTTCGGACTCGAAGCCGAAGTCGCTACGATGGCCGCTGCGAGATCTTTGCCGACGACCACGGTCACGTCGCTAGGCGTTGCGGTTGCGCCCGAAGCGTCGCTGCCGCTTGCGCTGATCGGCGCGTTCTGCAATGCGGCCGGCAAGGCGCTGCGAACTTTTGCACCCGCCCACGTAACTTTCGAATGCTCGTCGATCTCCGTCTTGTCGAGATCTTCGATCGATGCATTGCCGATGTCGCCGATCGTGAAGCCGGCTTTGCGGAGTTGCGTTGCGACCAAGCGCGCGGCGCCGCTGATGCCGCTGCCGTTCCTCACGTCAACGCGCAGCGTCGACGGCATGATTCCGGCGAGCGCCATCGCATCGGGCGAAGCTACCGGCGTCGGCGGAGCAACCAGCATGTTCTGCACCATTTTCGCTTTCGCGGCGTCGTCCGGGATGAGATCGTCGCCGTCCGCGAGCATCACGTCGCCGGTATAGGGGATTTTGGCGAAGTGCAGATCTTTTTGCGGCATGCCGGCAAAGTACGAGCCGAGCACCAGCATTTCGTTGTTGGTAAGATTCGTTTGAATATCCCGCCGCACGACCGCCAGAATGTTTCCGGCGTGGAGCAGCGTGTTCAGTTTATCGCCGCGCAACTTGTCGAGCGCCGCCATCATCACTTGATCTTGACGCATGATGCGGCACGGATCCGAGCACCAGTCGTGACGGAACCGTCCGTACCCAACGGCTGCGTCACCGTCGAGATGGTGCATGCCTTCCGTCAAGTGGATGTGGAGATGACCCCACGAGTCGTCGTAATCGATGCGGCCGCCGGTGCAGCCGGTATGATCTTGCAAACAATCCGACGTCTTAACGTAAACGTCGACGCCGCCGATCGCGTTGATGAGATCCTTCGTCGCATCGGAACGGAGGATCGCATAGCGATCGAACCCGGGAATGCCGAGGAAATTCGCGATGACTTTTTGCGCGAGCTTCGGACCGCCGTCCGACTGCGCTTGATTGATCTTGTGTTTCGAGCCGTCCGGCCACGACGCCAGCATGTCGCGCGGCACCGAAACGACGTACGCGCCCCGATTGACGAAGTCGAGATTGATCGCCTTGATCATGTCGCTTCGCGAGTTCGTGGAAAACTCGATGTCGTTAGCCGTGTAGTCGTAGTCCAGGCCTTCGGCCAAGATCAAAAGGTTCGGCTTTCCAAAAACCTGGTCGGGCGAAGGCACGAAGGTTTGCGAAATGACCTGAATCGGATTCTCATGCTTGAAAATCGCGAACCCCGCGAAGAGCGATCCAACGCCCACCAGCACCAATCCGAGCGCGAGAACGATCCGGCGAAGCAGCAACGCTTTGGCCGGCGACATGGACGATTGGAGCGACACGGTGTCGTTTCCGGGATCCAGATGCCTACCCAACGGCTAGAGACTCCTTGGCTGCGAGCGATCCGTAGAAGTCGAACGGACCGTACCCGTCTAGTGTGATTTCAACGAACGACCCGATTTCCGCGTCGCCGCTGAAGTAGATTCCGCCGTCCACGCCGGGAGCTTCACCCTCCGAACGTCCGAACCACGCTTCCGAAACACCCAGCGCTTCGCGGAACGGGTCGCTCTTGCGAAGCCGCCGCCGCTCTTCGACCAGCACGCGCACCGTCGTGCCTATACGCTTGGAGCGAGCGCGTTCCGATGCAAGCCGCTGCGCTTCGCGCAAGCGCACCAGGCGCTTCCGGCGTTCGCGCGCCGGAACTTTATCGGGAAGCCCGGCTCCGGGCGTGCCTTCTTCGGCGCTGTATTCAAAGAAGCCGACGCGATCGAGTTCGGCCCGGCCGATCCACTCCTCGAGATATGACACGTGCTCCTCGGTTTCGCCTGGGAAGCCGACGATGAACGTCGATCGCATGGTGATGCCCGGAACGCGCTCGCGGAAATCGTTGATAATTTCAAGGTAGCGCTCGCCGTTGCTCGGACGCAGCATCGCGCGCAGTACTTCGGCGTGCGCGTGCTGCAACGGCATGTCCATGTACTTGCAGACTTTCGGGAGCGACGCCATGGCGTCGATCAGCTCGCGATCGACGGTTGCAGGATAAAGGTAGAGCAACCGGATCCACTCGAGCTCCTCGATGTCGTTCAACTGCTTCGAGCAGCGAGGCGAGGCCGCCGCGCCGGACGCCGCGGTCGCGGCCGTACATCGACGTATCCTGCGCGATGAGAATGAGTTCTTTCGTGCCGCTCTGCCGCAAGCGCGCGCGCTTCTTTGAGGATCGACTCCTCGCTGCGGCTGCGGAAGTTGCCGCGCAGCTTCGGAATGATGCAAAACGTGCACGGATGATCGCAGCCTTCGGCTACTTTAAGGTATGCGGTTGCGCTCGGCGTCGTGATGAGACGCGGCAGAAAGTCGTGTTCCGGTTCCGCTTCGAAATCCAGACGCACGGGTTTCTTGCCCGCCTGCACGTCGTCGAGCAAATCCACGATGCCCGCGTATGCACCGGTGCCGACGACGCCGTCGATCTCCGGAATAAGCGATTGCAGCTGCTCGCCGTACCGTTGCGCGAGACATCCCGCGACGACCAGCTGCTGGCCTTTTTGTTTGCGCTGCGCGTGCTCGAGAATGACTTCGGTCGACTCCGCTTTTGCCGGATCGATGAACGCACACGTGTTTATGACGACGGTTTCGGCTTCGGCCGCGTCGGCTACGAGTTCGTAGCCCGCGGCGCCGAGTTTCGCGATCATGACCTCGGTGTCGACGAGATTTTTTGCGCAGCCGAGGCTGACGAACGAAACGCTGGACATGCTTGAAATTTCTTACCGGTAGTTGATGAACTGCAGCGGCAGCTCGTAGTTCATCGCTTTGAGTTCGCTAATGACTTTTTGCAGATCGTCGCGGCTCTTGCGCGCTCACACGAATCTGCTCGTCCTGATATTGCGCGGTGACCTTGAGCTTGAGCGCCTTGATCTTCTCCATCAGCGCTTTGCTCTTGTCTTTCGGGATGCCGTTGCGCAGCGTGATGATCCGCCGCACCGTTCCGCCCGCCGCCGGCTCGATTTCGCCGATATCGAAAGCTTTGATATCGATTCCGCGTTTTGTAGCTTTGCTTTGAACTGATGTCGATGACGTTGCGCATCTTCATCTCGTCGTCGGACACGATGGTGATTTTCTTATCGTCGCTCTCGATCGACGTCTTGGAGTTCTTGAAATCGAAGCGGTTTTCGATTTCCTTACGCGCTTGATTCAGCGCGTTGTCCAGTTCTTGCTGGTCGATACGCGACACAACATCGAACGATGATTCGCTCGCCACGACGGCTCCTTATTTTCTTCGAGAGTTCCTACAGCGCGAAACTGCGCTCGACCACGTCGCCGGCAGAACCAAGCGTGCCGAGGTTCTTACCGTCGACACTCACTCGAACGCCGCCGGCATTGCCGATGCGTAGAACGGCCGATTTCCCGTGGAACAGCTTAACGGTTCCAGCCGGAAACGTACCCTCCATGCTAACATTGCCGTCAACGGTGACCCTAAGCCAAGACGGGCTCGAAACGGTGAGCTGCAAGCTGTGCGGGCCGTCGCGGGGCGGGCCGGCCGGGGGGAGAGCAGTCGGGGAAGCCGCCGCACCGGGCGACGCGGTGCCGGCAATGCCCGGAGCGTTTCCGGCAGCCGAGGCCTCCGCAGCCGGCGAGGCGACGGCAATTTGAGCAGGCGTCCCGGCGCGTTGGTGCATCGTCAAGGTCGCTATAAAAGACGAAGGCCACAAGCAAAACGGCGATCGCGCCGGCGATCCAAATGAGCGGCGATAAGTTCCGGGCCGGCCGTTCGGTTTCCAGGTAGTCGGCGGCCGAGGCGCGTGCTGTTGAGCCCTTTGCTTGGGGGACGGCCGGAGCGGGCGAAAGAGCGTTGAACTGGCCGACCACCTCCTCGGGTTCCAGGCCGAGGAAGCGCGCGTACGTGCGTAAGAAGCCCTCGAACGTAAACCGGGGCGCCGATGGCGTTCCAGTTCTCGTCTTCGATGGCGCTAAGGTACACCGAGCGAATGCGTATCTGCTCGGCAACATCGGAGAGTGAGAGGCCTCGAGCCTCTCGTGCGGCACGAAACCGCTCGCCCAGCGCTGGCATTGGGGCTTTGAGTTAGGCCCTCACTCCTGTTATCCTGTGGGTCGGAATTATGGAAAAGCCCAGAGTAATTGCCGCAATGAGCGGAGGCGTCGACTCCGCGGTCGCGGCCGGTCTGCTGGTCGAGGCAGGCTACGACGTCGTCGGCGTCACGATGAAAATGTATACCCCTACCCGGCCGGCGCACGCGAAAAGCTGCTGCGGCGTGGACGACTTCGACGACGCTCGCCGCAGCGCGGCGATCCTGGCCATCCCGCATTACGTCCTCGATTTCGAAGAGACGTTCCGCAAGAACGTGATCGACCGGTTCGTCGATGATTACGCGAGCGGACGCACTCCCAATCCGTGCGTTGCGTGCAACAACTTCGTGAAACTCGGCACGCTCGCTGAAGTATGCCGATCGTCTCGGCGCGCATTATGTGGCGACCGGCCATTACGCGCGCATCGAACATCGTGAAGACGGTCCGCACCTCTTTCGCACGCCGAGCGCAAAAGACCAGGCGTATGCGCTTGCGCAGCTGACGCGCGAACAGCTCGACCGGCTGCTGCTTCCCGTCGGCGACTTCGATAAAGCGACGACGCGTGAGCACGCGAAGCGCATGGGACTGCCCGTTCATCAGAAGACGGAGTCGCAGGACATTTGTTTTGTGGAAGGCGGCGACTATCGCGACGTGCTTGCGCGCGTGCGCCCCGGACTCAATCGCAGCGGCGAGATCGTCGAAACGACCGGCGCCGTCATCGGCGCGCATAGCGGCATTTCGAACTACACCGTCGGTCAACGCGCAAAGCTCCCCGCGAGCAACGATGGTCCACGGTACGTCACCCGCGTTAGATGCGGCAACGAATACCGTGGTAATCGGGCGCGAGGACGAACTGCTTTCGCGCTCGCTCGTTGCCGATGAAGTGAATTTGATCCAACCGGAGCGTTTTGCCGGCAGCAAACCGGTTCTCGCGATGGTACGCTATCGCGCAACACCGGCGCGCGCAACGGCGCGCGTGGAATCGAACGAATTGCATCTGCATTTTGACGAACCGTTACGCGCGATCACGCCCGGACAACTCGTCGCGCTGCTCGATCCATCCGGCGAGGAAGTGCTCGGCGCCGCGACGATTCGTTCCGCCGCCTAGATACCAAGCGGGCACCATTTCGGTTTGGCCAAATCCTTTCATTTCACTGGTCGACAGCGCGCCCGGGGGCTGACATACTGAGCGAAGTGTCTGCCACAATGGAAGCGGCGCGCCTCGCCGCCCTCCGCTCGCTAAACGTCAACGCCACGCGCAACTCGCTTTTCCAAGCTATTGCTTCCTGCACCGCTTATGCGTGCGAAGCCCCGGTTGCGGCCATCTCGTTTGCCGGCAAAACGACCTTGCACATCCAAGCTTCCGTCGGTCTTCCGAGCGGAACGTCTGACATGCCGCGCGCAAATGCGATCTGCGACATCGCCATCAATACCGGTGAACTAACCGTTCAAGAAGCGATCGATTGCACTGAGCCCTACGCAAGCAACGAGATCATGCGAGCGCTTGGTATTCGCAGCGGCGCTTCTGCTCCAATCGTCCTCTCCAACGGCATCGCGGTCGGAACGCTGTTCGCATTGGATCGACGCTCGCGCCCGTTCACACAGACGCACCGTAAGGCGCTCTCCGCGCTCCGCGATGAAATCGTGCGTCTGCTCGAGGATCGGGTAACGAACGATCTGCGCCCCGAGTACGTCGAAGTGCTCGAAAGCGCAAACTCTTTCACGACCAACGGCATCGGCGTTTACGTCTTGCGCGCCGGCGAAGAGTTTCCAGAGGTTGAATACGTCAATCAAGCGATTTCCGAGCGTGGCGGCGTTCCAACTGAAGAGTACAAAGCTGACGTTCGTTCGTTCTTCGAACTCGGCAATAACCGGCGGATGCTCGAGGAATGCATCGCGCATGCGCGCGCCGGCGACGAGACCTCGTTCGATTGCCACGTCCGTTCAGGTCGCGGCGAAAGCTACTGGCTCGAAGCGAAGGTCCATCTTCTAGAACCAAGTGCCGAAGGCGGCCTGCGGTTCATGGTAATCACTCGCGACATCAGCGAGCGCAAACGCGAAGAATCGTTTCGCCAACTGCTAACGGCGACGGTTGAAAAAGCACCCGATGCCGTTTTTATCGTTCGCATGAACGTCGAAGCGCCGCTCTGGCCTTCGATCGTTTACGCGAACGACGGCTATTACCAATTGACGGGATACTCGCGCGAAGAGGTCCACAACGGTTCCTATCCCATGCTGGTCGGCCCCGAGACCGATGTCGCGCTTATCAACCGCTGCGTTCAGCGCGTACTTGCGGGGGAAGCCGTTCGCGAGGAGTTGCGCCTATACCGCAAAGATGGAACGGCGTTCTGGGGCGAAGTCCACGCCCATCCTTTGGATTCGCCGGCCGAACACTGCGTGCTCATTTTGCGAGACGTCACGGCACCGCACGAGCAGCGCGAACGCTTTCGCCTGATCTCGGCCGCGCTCGAGCAAGCCGCAGATTTCATCGTAATCACCGACACGACGTCGCCGTCGCTGGGCGGCCCGCACATCGTTTACGTCAACAAGTCGGTCTTGGGCGCAACCGGATTCGATGAATCCCAGATCATCGGCAAAAGCTGGCTCAATTTGCTTTCGCCGGACAACGATCCGAAAGTATGGCCGGATATGGCCGGACGCGTCGAACGAAACGAACCCAACTATAAGGAATTCATGTTCCGCCGCGCCGACGGGACGGACTTTTGGGTTGAGTTCGTCGGACGCCCGTTCCACGGCGGCGAGAACGACAATCGCTATCGCATTGCCATCGGCCGTGACATCACCCTGCGCAAACGCGCGGCGGATCAGATTTCGCTGCTCTTCGCAGCAATCGAAGAATCGCGCGATCCCACGGTCATTTACGAACGAAACGACGCCGGCCATCTTGTGCCGGTGTACGAAAACGCGCAAGCGCAGCGCATGGGACGCCACCGTCTCGTCGAGCTTCTCGAGCACCGCGAGCGCGGCCCGCAACTGACGAAGTTCTTACTGAGCGGCGAAGAAGCGCGCCAGATTTTCGCCGACCTTCGCCCGGACGGAACGCCGGCCGTCGTCGAATTCTCCGCTCGCGCGCTTCAGGGACGGGACCGCATCGAAGCCGCCATCACGGTCGAACGCACGCTCGCGCAGGGCGATCCGAAATCTTCGAGCGGCTACCGTTCGCGTCTCCTCAACGTCTCGACGATGCTGCCCGCAATTGCCGAGGCCTCCAACACCATCGAGCGATTCGCAATTCTGCGCGCGCTGCTTCTCGACACCTTCAGCGCCGAAGTAACGACGGGCGAACCCGCGGAAAACGCCCGCGTGTTCATCGACGACGCTGCGCGCAAGGCCACATTCACCTACGCCGGCTTACGGCGCGTCGCACACTGGCCGCAACCACTCGAAGACACTGCGATCACCGCGCTGCGCTTCTGCATCGAAGCCGCCATCGAGCACGAAGAAGACCGCGCCGGCAGCCGCTTCTAACACCTCAGCGTAGTTGAGATGGCTTAAGCGGTGGCGAGAGCCATGTCGGTGCGGACGTTCCAGTACGTGTCGCGGATGACGGGTTTGAAGCCGGCGGTGAGGATGACGTTTTCCAGATCGCGGCGCGTCGCTTCGTTCTCGGCGCCGGCGTCGCGGACGACGCGGTCTTCGATGATTACGCCGCCCATGTCGTCGCAGCCGTAGAACAGCGCGAGCTGGCCCATCTTCAGTCCCGGCGTGAGCCACGACGCTTGCAGATGCGGGAAGTTGTCCAGATACAACCGCGAAACGGCGAGCACGCGCAAGTACTCGAGCGCGGTCGCTTCTTTGCCGCGCAGCGGCGTCTTGAACGGGACGTAGAACCACGGAATGAACGCGGTAAATCCGTGCGTCTCGTCCTGCAGTTCGCGCAGAACGTGCATGTGCTCGATGCGTTCTTCATCGGTTTCGATCGAGCCGTACATCATCGTCGCAGTCGTCGGCATGCCGAGCAAATGCGCTTCACGCATTACGCCGAGCCACTCTTGCGGCGTCACTTTACGCGCGGAGATGCGCTTGCGCACGCGCTCGACCAGAATCTCGGCGCCGGCACCCGGCAAGCGATTTCAAGCCGGCGGCCTTCAAGCGCGTAAGGACTTCGCGCGGCGTGATGTTCTCGACTCTTCGCAAGTCCCGTGATTTCCGAGACCGAGAGCGAGTGGATGTCGACGTTCGGATATTCGCGGCGCACGCGTGCGAAGAGCTCCTCGAACCACTCGATGCGCAAGTTCCGGATTGACGCCGCCCTGAATCATGATCTGCGTCGCGCCTTGATCGGCGGCGTATTTGACGCGCGCCAGCACCTGATCGTGCGACAAGCGTGCGGCCTTCTTTGTGATGCTCCGGGCGGAAGAACGCGCAGAACGTGCAGTGCACGTTGCAGACGTTCGTGTAGTCGATCGTCGTGTCGATGACGTACGTAACGACCGGTTCCGGATGCAGCTGCATGCGGCGCGCGTGCGCGGCCATGCCGAGGTCGTGGAGATCGGCTTCGCGATAGAGGCGCACGCCTTCCTCGAACGAGAGACGTCCGCCGTTAGCGGCGCGATCGAGAAGACTAGCGAGAGACGACACCGATGACCTCCGGAAGCGACGACGGAACGGCGCCGATCGCGCCGATTGCGCTGCAGCTCGCGGCAGTACGCCGCAAGACCGCTCTGCGCCGCCGAATGGAACGTGAAATTCAATTTGCCGTAGTACGTTTCGTAGAAGCCCGGCGCGCGCGGGTGCTGCGACTGCGCCTCGGCAATGACTTCGTTCATGTGCGAGCGCGACCACGTATACGCATCGGTCAACGCATGCATGCAGGCGCGCACGGCTTCCGGATCGCGTTCGTACGCGTCGCGGCGCGCAGCCCAAACGGCAAACACCGTTTGCTGCCTGCGTCCACTCGTGCCACAGCGTGCCGAGATCGTACACGTTCTCGCGTGGAAAACGTTCGAGCGCGTCGATCGCCGAATCGCCGATCAGCAACGCCGGTTTGCCCGCCGCCGCCGCGCGAGCGGATCCGCCGATTCCACGTACTTCGGACGCACGCCGTAGCGGCGTTCCAGCACGACGCGCAGCAGATTGCGTCCGCTGGCCGATTCACCGGTCAACGCGATCTCGACGCCGTCGAGCAACGCCGGCGGCGGTTTCCGAAACGAGCACGACTGAAACGACTTCGTCGCGCGCGCCGATGCACAGGTCGGGCAGAAGCACGAGATCGTCGGCATTCTTCGCCCACGCGAACGCGCTGATCGGACTCAAATCGAGCTCGCCGCTCAGCAGCATGGCATTCAGCTTGGCCGGCACGTCCGCATGCAGCGTTCCGGGATACTCGATCGCCCCAGCATCGAATGCTGCATAGATCGGCAGATCGTTGGTATAGATGATGCGTCCGCATCGGAGTCCATGCATTAAACGCGTGACCAGTTCCTTGTCGCCTTGCGGTGCCGGCGGCGTCCAGTCGTAGGGGAACTCGTCGTACGTGGAGTTGCGGCGCACCGGAACGTAGCCCGCATCTTCGATCAACCGGCGGAATTCACGGTCGTCGACGTACTGGCCCGATTGCGTGCCGGCGGAGTGATAGATCATCTCTTCGTCGGTAGAACCGTGCGTGCCGTCCATGTCGTCGGCGCCGAACTGCAAGCGCCACCTGACAAATCTTCAGGCTCTGGATCATCCAGTACGCCTTGATGTGATCGAAGTTGTTCAGCATCAACCGCGCGACGGCGAACGTCTTCAGATCGTCGAGGCCCGTCGTCCAGCCGCAGTCTGGAGAGCTCGTTGCCGTCGGGATGGTACGCGAGCGGAATGAACGCATTGAAGCCCGGCGAGCGTTCTTGCGATTCGCGCAAGCGGATCAAGTGATCGACGCGATCTTCGAGCGATTCGATGTGGCCGTACAGCATGGTCGCGTTGCTCGCGACGCCCTGCCGATGCAATTCTTCGTGAATGACGAGCCAGTTTTCGCTGTTGACTTTGTTCGCGCAAATTTTGGCGCGCGTTTCTTCGGCGAAGATTTCCGCCGCGCCGCCGTTGACGTTATCGAGACCGGCTTCTTTGAGCGTCTTGACGATGTCGGGGAAGCTCATGCGATGGCGCTTGGCCATGTACTCGATCTCGGCGGCGGTGAAGAGCGAGAGCTGCACGTGCGGCAGCGCTTCTTTGAAGCGGCGCATCAGCGGCAGCCAGTAGTCGAGCGAGAGCTGGCGCGGATCGTGACCGCCGACGATGTGAATCTGATTGAAGTTCGTGCCGGTTTCGAGCGCTTTCGCGAAAACCTGATCCGCCGTCATGCGGAAGACGCGCTGCGGCTCCTTGAACTCGTCGGCCGCGAACGAGCAGAACTTGCAGTTCGCGTAACATACGTTGGTCGAGTTGATGTAGCGATTGAGGACGTAGAAAACTTTCTTGCCGCTCTTGCGCTCTTTTTGCGCCCGCGCCATCCGGCCCAAGATTGTGCAGGTCGTGGGTGCGATAAAGCGCGAGCCCGTCTTCCATAGAGAGCGGAATGCCAGCTTCGACTTTGCGCTCGATTTCGACGAGCGCCGGGTCCATCGTATACGCCATGATCGCCTATTAGAGGTGGGGTGCTAGGCTAAACTTCTTCTCAATGCTACGGACGCCTAGCGAAGCGACCAAAGACGTTTATCGGGGTAAGCGGCTTCGGCCAGGCAGAGCAGTCCTTTCGCCCACAGCGCTCCGCCGATCACGTCGGTTAGGTAGTGCGCGCCAAGCGCGAGCCGGGACCACATGATGCCCAAGGCAAGCAGCAGGAGCGCTGCCGCCAACCAAGCTCTGCTTCGCAGAGCGCACGTCGCGGCGTACGCGGCCCAAGCACGTAAAAGCCGATCGGCGATGGCAGCGTGCGAACTCGGATAACAGAACGCCGTTTCGTGGTGCACGACCCAATCGAGGCGGCGCGGACGCGCGAAAACGTGCTGGAAGAAATCGGCTCCCTGCCATGCGAGCAGTAAGACGACGATGCTCACCGCGACGCGCCATCGCCATGCGGGTACGCGGATACCGATGGCAATCGCGATGAGACACGCCGGCACGAGCGACATACGCATAACCGAACCACGTAAGCCACCATGCAATGAGCGATCCGTGATTTACCCACGATGCTTCGATCGTGAGGAGCCACGCCGGATCGGGATTGTGTCCGACGGCTCGCCCGAGCGCGAAAAACAATGCGAAGCAGATGCGCTGCAAAGACGAGCCACGTGGCGCGACGCAGCTTAGAACAGCTCCTGTTGCGGTTCTTCGCTTCTGCCCAAACGCGGTGCGATCACTTCGAGTTCCGCGAAGCCGATGAGCACTTTGCGCGGCTTCGTGCCTTCGTGCGGACCGACGACTTTGAACTCTTCGAGCTGCTTCATCAGGCGCACGGCGCGCGGATGGCCGATCGAAAACTGCGACTGCAGCTGCGCCGTCGACGCGATAGTTCGTTTCGATGATGAACTTCGCCGCGTCGTAGCAGAGCGGGTCGGCTTCTTTCTTGCCGTTCTCGTCGTCGTCGGAAACGGGCGTGACCTCGACGTCGAGCAGATTCTCCGGACGCGCCTGCTTCGCCCAGAACTCGACGAGCCGGTTGACCTCGTTCCCGGTGATGAGCGCGCCTTGCGCGCGAATCGGCTTCGGCGCGTCGATCGGCAAGATACAGCATGTCGCCGCGGCCGAGCAGCCGTTCCGCGCCGGCCATGTCGAGAATCGTGCGCGAGTCGACTTGCGAGCTGACCGCGAACGCGATGCGCGACGGAATGTTCGCTTTGATGAGACCGGTGATGACGTCGACCGACGGACGCTGCGTCGCGACGATCAAGATGAATGCCGGTCGCGCGCGCGAGCTGCGCGAGGCGCATGATCGTCGTTTCGACCTTCGCCGGCGCGACGAGCATCAGGTCGGCGAGCTCGTCGATGACGATGACGACGTACGGCAGCTTCTCGTCGGGAAACTTCGCGTTGTACTCTTCGATCTTGCGAACGCCGGCTTTCGCGAAGCGCTCGTAGCGCGTGTCCATCTCTTTCGTCATCTCGAAGAGCGCGCCGGCGGCGAGTCGCGCATCGGTGATTACGTCTTTGATGAGATGCGGGATGCCGTTGTACACGGTAAGCTCGACGCGCTTCGGGTCGATCATCAGCAGCTGCACTTGATCCGGCGTCGCGGAGACGAGCAGCGACGCGATGATCGTGTTCAGGCAGACCGATTTACCGGCGCCCGTCGCACCGGCGACGAGCAAGTGCGGCATCTTGCCGAGATCGCCGAAGACCGGACGTCCGGTGATGTCTTTGCCGAGCGCCATCCAGAGCGGCGGAACGACGCCGCGATTGGGCAGCGCTTCGAGAATTTCGCGAATCGCGACGATCGAAACGGTTTGATTCGGCACCTCGATGCCGACCGCGGATTTGCCGGGGATCGGCGCTTCGATGCGAACGCTCGTCGCGGCGAGCGCGAGCGCAAGATCGTCGGCGAGCGACGCGATCTTCGAGATCTTGACGCCGCGTTCGGGCTTGAGCTCGTAGCGCGTGATCGACGGGCCGCGCTCGATGTGCGTGACCTTCGCGCCGACGCCGAAACTTGCGAGCGTGTCTTCGAGGACGTGCGCGCGATTCGACTCGTCGGCCACTTGTGCTTGCGGCGGATCGAACAGCGACATGTCGGGGAGCTGGTACGTGCGCGCCGCCGGGACGAGACCGGCCGGCTCGTACTCCCCGCTCACCGCTCTCGACGAATCGGGCTCTTCGACTTCAACGTCATCGCCGTCGAACATCGCTTCGAGTTCCGCCGGCTCGTTCTCGACCGTCATGATGGTCGGCACGGAGGGCGCGAAAACGCTCGAGACCGGCCAAGCGGCGCCGCACGTTCGAGCGGCGTCTTCCTCTATATCGTCCTCATCCTCGTCGTAGGCCGGGTCGGCGACGTCGAACACCGCCGGCCGGTTTCTGCTTCGGTTTCGGCGCGCTCGTTGCGCGACGGCTCCGGCTTCGGCAGCGCGAACGCCTCTCGCAGCGAGGTCGGACCTTCCGGAAGCGAGAGCTTGATCTTCGGCAGCTCGGGCGGACGCAGGCGGGAGAGCGCGACGATCGCGAGCCGATGACCTTCTTGAGGCTGACCTGGCTCAGGTAGAGCCCGAGCGTGAGCGCCGCAAGCAGCGAGGACGACCCACGCGCCGGCGCCGCCGATCAGCGAGCTCAGCGCCCACCAGATCGTGTTGCCCGACGAGGCCGCCGCGGCCGCGCTGCGACCCCAAGGCCGCATCGACGATCAGGAAATACGCGAGCGCCGCGCTGCCGAGGCCGGCGATCATGCGCGGAACGTTGATTTCGAGGAAGATGATTGCGCCGAAGAGCGCGATCAGCACCGGGAAAAGCGGAGCAGCCCCTCCAAACAAGAAGCGCAACGCCGCGCGCCGTCATGCGGCCGACGTTGCCCGCGTGCTGCGGCACGGCGAGAGCGATCCCGAAGAGGACCGCTAATCCAATTGCGGCGATCCCGACGATCTCGAGATTGAGTTTCTTTGCACTCGCCTTGCGGCGTACGCGAGCCATGGAGAATACCGTTTCGTCGTTATATTAGGAGTTCATTTGACCACGCCAACCATCGTCGTCCTCGAAGGCGACCAGACCGGACAAGAGTTGCTCGTCGAATCGCTTCGCGTGCTCGATAAGTCCGTTATCGACATCGAGCTCGCATTCGAACACTTCGATCTTTCGCTCGAAAACCGGCGCGCGACGCAAAACCAAGTCGTTCACGATGCCGCGGCGGCGATGAAGCGAACACCGTCTCGGACTCAAGGCTGCGACGATTACGCCCGAACAGAAAGGCGACGTCGGTTCGCCGAACGCGATTCTGCGCAAGGCGATCGACGGTAAAGTGATCGTGCGCACCGGGCGCAAACTCCCGCGCGTGCGTCCGGTCGCGGGCATTCACGCGCCGATCTCGGTCGTGCGCATGGCCGTCGGCGACGCGTACGGCGCGAAAGAATGGCGCGAAGGCGAAGGCCTGGACGAAATCGCGTATCGCACGGAAACGATTCGACGCAGCGTCTGCCGCTACGTCTCCGAGTATGCGTTCGTGCACGCCAAAAAGATGAACGCGAAAGTTTTCGGCGGTCCGAAGTACACCGTCAGCCCGGTGTACGAAGGGATGTTAAAGGAAGAGATGGATGCCGCCGCCGCGCGCCATCCCGACGTTGCGTACGAGCCGCAGCTCATCGACGCGACGTACGCGCTGCTGCTTTCGAACGCCGGCGATCTTCCGCTCGTGATTCCGTCGCTCAATCGCGACGGCGACTGTCTCTCGGATCTCGTCATGCAACTCTTCGGCTCGATCGCGGGCGCCGAGTCGGTGCTGCTTTCGTTCGACCTTCGACAGGCTTAGGACAGGCGGCATTTACGCCGCAAGTCGTGATGGCGGAAGCGCCGCACGGTACGGCGCCGCGCCTCTTCGGAAAGAACGTCGCCAACCCGCTGGCGATGATCCTCGCGGCGGGCGCACTGCTCTCGTACGTCGACGACCGGCGCGCGGCCAACGCCTCGCGCGCGATCTACGAATCGACGCTCGAAGCGGTGCACGAGGGGATCGCCACGGCCGACCTCGGCGGCTCGCGCGACGACGACCGAGTTCACGGACGCGGTCATCGACGGCGTCAAGCGCAAGCTCGACGTCTGGTCGACTCTGTAAAGATTCCTTAAAAGCGGGACTAAGGACCCAAGCGAGCGGCTCGCTAGGTTAAGGAGCGGTTGAGAGACGGCCGAATGCATGTTAAGGATGCTATGGCTCTCTCGCCGCTCCGCTCGCCAAGGCGAGCTTGGCAACCAGCGGCAATCGTATCGTCAGTCCATGGAACTGCCCATCGCTATTAGCGTGAGCGGTTTGCCTGCGCCCGTCTATGGCACCCTGATCAACATCTCCGAGACCGGGTGCCGTCTGCGATCGCTCATCCTGATCGAACGCGACCGCACGGTCGAGTTCGAATTGAAACGGCCGAACTACCCCGGCTTGAACCTGCGCGGACGCATCGTCGCGCGCGCCACCCCGCCCCGCGGCGGCGGCTTTGAATACGGTGTGAACTTCTCCGCGATGCCCGCGAGCGATCGCTCGAAGCTGGCCGTGGAGATCAACGAAATTCAGCGGCGCGAAGCGTCGGAACGCGCTCAGAAGCGCCACTCGGACACGCCGCAATCAAAACCCGTCGATTCAAAGCAACGGCGCACCAGCGTCCGTACGCTCGTGTCGTTCCCCATCCGCTATCGTGCTTACAACAAGTTCCCCATGGATGCGTCGGCAAACGACGTAAGCACGGGCGGCCTGCGATTGTTGACGGAGGAGACGTTGCAGCTGGGTTCAGTTGTCGAGCTGCGCTTCACGCTGCCGGGCGATCACCTTCACGTGTATCCGGCCGCCGGCGAGCGGACGGAGATCTCACCGTTTGGCCAGCGGACGGTTCGCGCGCCCGACAATCGCCGGCCGTTTCCGGAAATGTCGCTGCACGGCCGCATCGTTTCTCGCTTCCAAGCGACGCGCGGACGAGACGTCTACGGCGTCCAATTTACGGATATCGACGGATATCAGCGCGAGGAAATCGCCCGGTTCACGCACGCCGTTCAACTCTCGAAACTGCGTTCGGAATAAGGATATAAGGAAGTACCAAATGAGTTGGATTCCCAAGAAGACCGCCGGCACGGCCGCCGCGACTGCAACTGCAACAGCAACAGCCGTGGCGCCGCGAGTTGCGCCCGTATCCGGACGCTCGCACGCGCACTCCTTGGAGATGCCGATCGTTATGAGCGTCCGCCGTCTGCCGGCGCCAGTGTATGCCACGTTGATGGAAATCACGGCGGCCGGCTGCAAGATCCGATCGCTGGTACTTCTCGATCGCGGTAACGAGTGCGAATTCGACCTGGGCATGTCCGGCGGTACGCCGATTACGATCTGCGGCCGCGTGCACCATCGCCGCAACGCTCCGACAGGCGCGCGCTTCGAATATGAACTGAGCTTCGATATGATGCCGGAAGCGCAGGTCGATCTGCTGGCGCGGCAAATTCGCGAACTCGAAATCCGCGCCGCGGCTTCGCGGACGATGCAAGCGTCGATCGACGCACTTCCGACGACGGACCGCAATCGTCGCGGAAGCTACCGCGCACTGACGTCGTTCTCGGTGGAGTATCGCCGCGAAGGCGCCGCGCGCTTCGACGAAGGAAGAGTCGGCGATCTTTCAGCGACCGGCATCCGGATGAACTGCTTCGAGACGATCGCAATCGGCACGATGCTCGAACTGCGAGTGACGCTTCCGTCGAGTGTGCTCGACGTGTATCCGGAAGAAACGCTCGCCATCGACATGTCGAGCGGAACGCCGCGCCGCATCGGGCGCCCCGATATGCGCCGTCCGTTCGATTCGATGGTGCTGCGCGGACGCGTCGTCACCCGCTTCCAACCGGTGCGCGATCGCGAAGTCTACGGCGTTGCGTTCTTGGAAATCGACGGCTATCAACGCGAAGAGATCGCCCGCTTCACGCACGCTCTGCAGCTCTCGAAGATGCGCAACGGATAAGTTTCCTCCTAAGCCCAGCGCAAGAGAAAGACCACCGGCGCCTCTCGCCGGTGGTCTTTCTCTTTGATTCCGTTTCGTTCAGTACACTTAGCGCTATGGTACACGCGCGTGCGAAGCGGTATCATGGCTGCACCAACTCCACGAGGTAAGCGACATGGCAGAGGATGCTAGCGTGCAAGTCATTCAGCGCGCGTACGAAGCTTTCCAACGCGGCGACATTCCAACCGTTCTCCAAATGGTGACCGACGACGTGCAGTGGCAGCTGCATGGGCCGCCCGACATTCCCTTCGCCGGTAAACTTGCCGGACGCGATCAGGTCGCGGACTTTTTCCGCAAACTCGCCGAGACGGAAGACACCCTGGAATTCACTCCGAAAACATTCTTTTCCGACAACGACGCCGTTATCGTGCTTGGACACTATCGAGCCGTGATACGGGCTACGGGGCGCGGAACGGATTTTGACTGGATCCAGGTCTTCAAGGTGCGCGACGGCCGCGTGGCTGCATGGGAAGAATTTTTAGACACCGCGTCGGTAGTCGACGCGTATCGTACGGCCGTGCCTGCCCACACGTAATGCGAAGCCCGGTTAGTGAGTTCGTCGCGAACGGCGTTTCGTGAGGAAGGAAACGCCGCAGCGAACCAGCGCGGCCTGCGCGCAGATAGCTAAGACCATAAACCCCAAACACGCTATTTCCATGACCAGAATGAAGAACAACGCGAATAGGCTATCGGGAAACGCGTGCATCAGATTTACCGCAAAAATTTGCACGGGGACGATGACCAAAAAGACTACCAAGTCGCAGACTAGAGCAAACGATAGTTTGCGCCTTGGTAACGGGAACGCCATCAGACCCGACCTGTCTTTTTACATTCCGAAACACGCACGTTGACAGTATCCCCAGCTGCGGCGGCAACGGTTCCTTGGTTCAGGAAGAATCGAGCAGCCAAGCACGGTACTTAGCAACGATGCGCGTTCTATTCGTTCCACGCGACGACGCCGGCACAATTTTCGGCGGCGACGTCGTGCAGATGCAGGCGACCGCCGAGCAGCTCAGGCAGCTCGGGGCAGAGGTTGAAATCGGCCCCGCGTCGCGCGCGCTCGAACAACGATACGACGTCGTCCATTTATGGACGAGTCTTCATTTCCCGCGCGCGATCTCGGCGCAGCTCGACGTAGTGGAGCCCGTCCGCGGGAATACGCTTATCGCGCACTCCACGATTTGGGCGCCTCACCATCTCGTGAGATGGATGGATGCGGCGCGGCGTTGGCTTTTCACCGTGCATCCGGACGGCTCGCGAATTTCATTGCAAACCGCGCGCAAGGAGCTCGCGCAGATCGCGAACCGGGAGCTGGATTTCACCCTTCACGATCAGCAGCTGACGGCGTTCGCACCGCATCCATTTACCTACGACTGCCGCGCTGCGCTGCGGCGGATCGATTTGATTCTGCCGAACTCCTGGATGGAATTGCAGGCAATCTTTACGTATTTGGGTGACTTCGCCGAGCACGCAATCGTGCCGAATGCGGTAGATACGACACTCTTCGAAGATGCGGATCCATCGCAGATTCCCGACGAGATCAAGGGGGCGCCGTTTGCGCTGATGAGCGCGCGGTTCGACACGCGCAAACAGCAAGATTTCGCCATGCTCGCCATCAAGGAACTCGATATTCCGATCGCGTTCGTCGGCGAGCGCACCGACCTGGAAATTTTCCAACGCACGATGGCGCTCGCAAAAACGCACAGGGCGCCGGTGTACTACTTTCCGTTCATGCCGCACGAGCGGTTGCGCCATCTCTACGCTGCGGCGCGCGTGCATCTGTTGCCGAGCATCTTCGAATCGCCGGGACTCTCATCGCTCGAAGCGGCGGTCGCGGACTGCAACGTCGTCGTTGGCAACCTAGCTTTCGAGAGCGAGTATTTTCAAGACGGCGCCTACTACTGCGATCCGTGCGACGCGTTCTCCATCGAACGCGCGGTTCGCAAGGCGTGGAGTAATTACGATTCCGACGCCGGGATGCGCAAAACGCTCCGCGATCGAATCAAGAGCGAGTACACCTGGAAGCGCGCCGCGGAAGCGACGCTAAATGCTTATGGACGATACGCGATGAGCGCGACGCCGGCGAGTGCCAAGCCGACGCCGAACTTCTGAGAAGCGCCAAGCCGTTCGTTGAGCACGAAGCGCGCCAAGAAGACGGTGCTGGCCGGGTAGAGAGACGTCAGCACGACGGCAACCGACAGTAATCCGTTAAATGTGGCAAGCACGTAGAGCGCGTTGGCCGTCATATCCATGGCGCCCGTCGCGAAAATCAACCGCTTCGTTCCCGGCGCGGGCTTCAGTGTGGAGCGAACGGCCAGCGCGATAGCGGCCAGAAGGGCGATCGAGACGGCGCGTGCCGCGACTAAACTGCTGAGTCCCGCGGCGCGATTCGCGTAGGAAACGAATAGGTAGAATCCGCCGATCACAAGCCCGGACGCAATCGCCTCTTTGACGCCGGCCGTCGAGATTTCACGAATGCCGCCATCTTCGAAAGAAACCGAAATGAGCACGATTGCAACGAGCGCAATCGCGACGCCAAAGATCTGCAGCGGCAAAAGATGCTCGCCCCGCGCAAGACTCACGGCCAACGGCAACGCCGCGGCAAGCACTGCGGTAATCGGCGAAACGACGCCCATCTTTCCGATAGAGAGCGCATGATACAGCAGCGCTATTCCGGCGCCGCCGCATAGGCCCGCCAACGCTCCCCATCCGTAATCGGCCGCGGTCGCATGAGTTGGGAAAAGCGCGAGCCATATCAGCACCAGCGCAAGGCCGACGGCTTGCGAAAGCACCGTAACGGCGAACATCGTGGAGCGCTTCGTGGCAAGACCGCCGCAAAAATCCGCAGAGCCGTAAAAAGCTGCCGCTAGCAGGCTCAAAATCACGCCGGTCATCGGGCCGTCCTAACGCTCCAGGCCCAAAATCTCCTGGCAGGGGTGCCCTGATTTCCCAAGGTACGGGCGAGCCGGCGCAGGCTTTGCAGGGCAAAAAGCTAGCGTGAAACCGCTAACGGCAATCTCCGCCCTTCTCCTCAGCTTCGCTGTGCCGGCCACCGCCCTCGCCCAGCCGCACGTCATCGCAGATCTTTCCGAAGGCGCGCTTCTCGGACCGATCGGTTCGACCGCGCAACTTCAGGACGATTTTCGCGCGAATCGATCTTTGATCGCCGGCGCCGGCAATCGTCTTGGCCTGACCGCCGGCGACATGACGCAAGTGCGAAACGCAATCGCAAGCGGAAACGTACGGTACGTCGTTATGCCGCACCGTCTCGACGGGATGGCTGGTTCGTATCGCGGCCGCGCCTTCGCCGTTCACGACGTGATCGTGCCCGCGGACGTGCATGCATGGGAAGTCGACGTAACGGAGCCTGACGCGACCGTGCGGGTTTTCGTGCCGAATAAGTGCGGCAACGTTTCCTACGTTCGCACGCCCCGGCGCGTAGTGGCGCAGCGTTATACGTACGTCGCGCCGCGCCCGGTCGCAAAAGCCGTCGACTCGCCGGCATATGCACCGCCCGCGCCTGCGTTTTTAGCGCAAAGCGCTCCGGCGCCCGAAAGCGATCGCGCGCCGCTCGCCTCCGTTTCGATTGCTTCGAATGCCGTAACGCCGCACCACCACTTCGCGGTTTTGCCGTGGCTCGCACTTGGCCTGATCGGAATTGCGTTGAGCAATCACGGTCATGGCGGGGGCGCGATCGGCACGCTTCCCGTCACCGCAAACGCGCCGCACCCGGCCCCGGCACCTGCGCCTACCCCCGCGCCCGTTAAAGGCTGCGGTTAGACTTCCATCACGATCGGAATGACGACCGGACGGCGTTTCGTGCGCGCGTGAACGGCACGCGATAGGTGGTTGCGCACGTGCTCCTTCACGGTGTTCACGTCGCGCAAACCTTCGACCGAAATCTCCGCGATCGCATCGCGCAATTCCGACCGAAGCGCATCGAGCAGCTGATCCGATTCCGGAACGTAAAACACACCTTTTGTTACGAGGTCGGGCTCGCCGATCACTCGAGCTTCTTCCGCATCGATCGCCATGACGACGATGATGATACCGTCGTTGGAAAGCGCCTTGCGATCGCGAAGCACCGCTTCGCCGATGTCGCCGACGCCGCTGCCGTCGACGAGCACGTTGCCGGCGTACGTCTTGCCGATCTTATCGCCGTACTCCGCAGTGAATTCCAGCACGTCGCCGTCCTCGACGATGAAGACGTTCTCCGCGTGCACGCCGGTTTGCACCGCGAGGCGTCCGTGCTGCACGAGCATGCGGTACTCGCCGTGGAGCGGCATGAAGAACTCCGGCCGGACCAAATTGAGCATCAATAAGAGTTCTTCTTGCGATGCGTGACCCGACACGTGCGAGCGGCCGTCGGTCCCGTGAATCACGGTCGCGCCGAGTTTGCAGAGATTGTTGATCGTCTTGTAAACGCTCTTCTCGTTGCCCGGAATGGGCGTTGCGCTGATGACGACCGTATCGCCCGGAACGATCTTGAACTTGCGGTGGTCGCGAACCGACATACGCGCGAGGCCGCTCATCGGCTCGCCTTGCGAACCCGTCGTCACTACCACGACCTTTTCCGGCGGATAACTCTCGACGTCCTCGATACGGATTACCGTATCGGGCGGGAACTTCAAATGTCCGAGCTCCGTCGAGAAATGCACGACGTTTTGCATCGAGCGGCCGAGGAACGCAATCTTGCGGCCGAAGCGCACCGCATGTTCGACCACCTGCGCGATCCGCGGCACGTTGGAAGCGAACGAAGCGACGACGATGCGTCCCTTCGCGCGCTGGAAGATCGCCGTAAACGCTTCGCCTACGATGCGTTCCGAAAGCGTGTGCCCCGGACGTTCGGCGTTGGTCGAATCGGAGAGCATGCAGAGCACGCCCTCGTCGCCGATGCGCGCGATGCGGGCAAAGTCGGCCGGCTTACCGTCGATCGGCGTTTGGTCGAACTTGAAATCGCCCGTGTGAAAAATAATTCCGACCGGCGTGCGAATCGCCAGCGAACATGCACCCGCAACGGAATGGTTGATGTGCACGAATTCCGCGTCGATGCTGCCGTAGGCAACGCGTTCTCCCGGCTGCACCGTTACAAAGTTGATATCCCTGAACTTGTGCTCGCGCGATTTCGCCTTGATCAACGCGATCGAGAGCGACGTGCCGACGACCGGTGTCCCCGGAAACTCGCGCAAGAAGTACGGAATGCCGCCTATGTGGTCTTCGTGGCCGTGCGTCACCAGCACCGCGCGCAGCTTGTGCGCGCGCTCGCGGATGTAGGTGAAATCATTGATGACGATGTCCACGCCGAACATCTCGTCGTCGGGGAACATCAGCCCGCAATCGACGACCACCAAATCGTCGTTGGTTTCGACGACGGTCATGTTGCGGCCGATCTCGCCGCAGCCGCCGAGGGGAATGACGCGCACGTAAGCCTCGGAGGGCGGCGCCGGAACGATCAAGGTATCGTTGTTCAACGAAGTCTGACTACTTTATAAAGTGCGGGGAGCGCGTGAAGGCCGCCCGGAGGAAAGTATGTTCTTCGGATACCGCACCGGGGTCGCGCTGACCTCGCTCGTCCTCGCCGCCACCCTGCGGGCGGCAGCCGCTCCGCCGCATCCGCCCTGCGTCGCGGTCGAGCACCTATACTCGGCGCGCGCACTGCGCCGCATGAGGACACTCCTGCAACTTAGGCTTTTGGAACTACGGGAGCAGCGCTTGACGATCGCTGAAGAAGTCGTCCGGCGGCAGATTTCAGTCGACGAACTGATCCGCGGAACGTCGCAGCGAAAAGGGGGCCGCGAAGCAACGAAGCTGAAACAATCCGTGTGCTTGCACGCTACCACCTATTGGTAGCGGCGCTTCTCGTTTTTGAGAAAGGTGTGGAACATGGCCGTCGACTCTACGGCGCCCCGGGCAAATGGGTTAAAGACGCTCTTCGACACGATCGTCGCGCCCAAAGAAGCTTTTGAATCGATCCGCATTATCCCGACCTGGGGATGGGCGTTACTCGTTGCGATCGTGCTGACCGCGATCGGCACGTATCTCATCACGCCGGCCATTCAACACGCGGTCGCGGCCTCTTGGCCGCAGCAAGTCGCCGCGAATCCAAAGCTCGCTCAGATGACGGCTGAGCAGCAACAGAGCTACCTCGCGATAAGCCAAAAGTTCATTTCGTTTACGTGGATTTTCGTGATCGTCGGCGTGCCGATCATCTGCTTGATCGAAGCCGTCGTTATGCTGATCTTCAACGCGCTGGGACGCGGCCAGGGCACGTTTGCGAAATACTGGGCGGCCTCGTGCAACATCGCGGTCGTCGGCGCCGGCATCTCGTCGGTCGTCAATGCCATCGTTGTGACCCTTCGCGGCGCGGAATCGTTCAACAGCCCGCAATCGGTGCAGCAGGCGATTCCGTCGCTCGCCATGATCGTCCCGAACACCGGCGTCAAAGTGACGGCGTTTCTCGCCTCGGTCACGCCTTTTACGATCTGGGCGACGGCGCTTTCCATCGCGGCGATGCTTATCATCGGCCGGGTCGGCAAAGTGCAAGCCTGGCTCGCCGGCATCATCATGTTCATCATTCCGGCGCTTCTCGCAGTCGCGGGAGCCAAGTAGTCAGGATACCATGATCGTCCGATTATCGGGTGCAGCCGCCCTTGCGGCGGCTGCACTTTTGCCTGCCGTGGCGTCGGCTCAGCCAATGACGCTCGTCGATGCGGTATCATACGCGCTCAGCCACAGTCCGAACGTCGCGCAGCAGCGCGCATCGCTCGCGACCTCCGAGAACGGTCTCGCAAAAGCGCGGGCGAACGCCTTTCCAACCGTGAACGGGCAGCTGCAGAACATTTCGCAAAAAAGCGCGAACTACGGCGGCGCGTATCAGGTAATCGGCGTGCAGCAGCAGCAAGTTTTTAGCCAAAACACCGCGCAAGTAGGCACGAACTATAATGTACAAACCGGCGGGTTGTCGCTTCTGCAGCTGGCGTCCGCCCGCGCTCAAACCGAGCAGGCTCGCCAAACGCTGGCAAACACGGAAGATCAGCTTGCCACAACGGTTACGTCGGCTTATTTCACGGTAATGCAGCGCCAGGCGATCGTTACGCTCGACCAGTCTGACCTGCAGTATCAGAATACGCTCGTCGACGTTGCAAAAGCCAAAGAGCAGGCCGGCGTCGCAGCCGGCGTGGACGTTCTGAAGGCGCAAGTGGCGCAAGCTAAGAGCGCGTCCGCCCTGGTGGGCGCGCAAGCCGACGTTCAGAACGGCATCGAGTCGCTCGCACAAACCATTGGTGCGCCGCTCGACACGCAGTTCACGTTTCCGAAAAACATCGCCAATCCGCCGCTGCCCGCGGGTTCGGAAGCGAAACTCGAAACAATCGCAATTCAGACGCAGCCGAATGTGCTGGCTGCGCAACAGTCGCTCGCCGCCGCGCAATACACGCGCAAAGGCTGGGACCGGGAGCTCTTCCCGCAAGTGCAGATCGGCGCGTCTTTAGGCAATCAGTTCTCGCCCACGAACCAAAGTTTCAGCTCGAACGGACAACCGGTCGCGGTTCCCCGAGGAATGCCAGGGTTTTGGACGCTCTCGGCGACGAGCACGTTTACGCTGCCACTCGTCGACTACGGTCAACGGCGTAGCGAACGTGCGAGCGACGATGCCGCCCTCGCTTCGGCGCAAGTGGCGCTCGAACAGGCGACGACGCAAGTGCAGCTCGACGTGCGGCAAAGCTACCGCGGGGCGCAGACGGCCCTCGCGCAACTCGCTTACGCGAGTGATGAAGCGCGCTTAGGCGCCGAATCGGCGCGCGTGTCGCAGCTGCAGTACCAGCACGGGCTCATCGCCCTTTCGGACGTGCTGCAAACGCAGCAGCAATCGGTTACGGCGCAATCGGATTTCGTTAACGCGCGCGTCGCCTACGTCAACGCCGTCGTTAAACTTCGCGTGTCGCTCGGGATCTACGATGCCCGCAGCGCCGTTGCCGACTTGAGGTAAGCATGAACCGGACCCGCAATACCATCATCGTTCTTGTCGCGCTCGTGCTGATCGTCGTCCTGGCGATCGCGGCCAGCCGTTCCCACAAAGATCCCGCGCTCGCAGTCAAAACGCAAAAGGTCACGTACGGCGCTTTCGTCGTGAAGCTTCCTGAAAACGGCGTCGTGATGCGCCCCGGAACGCTCACCGTTCCAACGCTCGTCGCCGGCAACATCGGACAGATTTTCGTCAAGGCCGGCGACCATGTTTCCGCCGGCGAGCTGCTCGCCACGATCGACAATCCGACGATCGACTCGAACGCCTCCGGTTCGCAGGCCGACTACGACTCGGCCGTCGCCAACGTTTCGGCGGCTCGCATCAACGAACAGAACGCAAAGGTACAGTATCAGGGCGCGGTCGCCACGCAAAAGAGCGCGCTCGACGAAGCGCGCCGCGTCTACGACGCCGACGTCGCGCTCCTTCGGCAGCGCGCCATCGCCCGCAATCAAGTCGACGCCGACAAAGCCAAGCTCGATCAGGCGCAGGTCGCATACGATCAGGCCGTAGAGCAGTTGCGCTTGGGTGCCGTTTCCGGATACGGCCAGAACAGCGTGCAGTACGCGCAAGCCGCCGCCGATAAGGCGCGCATCGTCAATACGCAAAATCAAGAGCAAGTCGCTTTTACGCGAATCACCGCCCCGGAACCCGGCGTAATTCAATCGGTCGCATCGCAAACCAATGATGCGCTTCGCCCGCTGCAACCGGGTGACGCCGTTACTGCGGGACAACTGCTCTTCACCATGGCCGCCGGCGACAATTTCATCGTCCGGGCGCAAGTCGACGAACAGGACGTCATCAACGTCCGCGTCGGCCAGCACGTGAACGTGACCGGCCAGGACTTCCCGGGCAAAACGATTCCCGGTCACGTCGCCGTCATCGCTCCGATCGCCCAGAAATCCACCGACACGTCGAGCACCGCAAAGCAGATCCTCACGACCATCGCTCTCGATCGGTCGCCCGACTTCCTCAAAGACGGCATGACTACCGACGTCGACATTCTTACGACCAATATTCCGCACGCGATCGTCGTTCCGAATGATGCGGTCGTCAAGGATGGCGGGAAAACGTACGTTTACGTAATTAAGGCCGGCGTCGCAACGAAACGGGCGATACAGACCGGACGTACCGGGGACACCACGACGCTTGTTACGTCCGGGCTCGTACCGGGCGACGTTATCGTGGCGCAGAACACCCCCGAACTCTCCGACGGAAAGCACGTTACGCCGATGCCGTCGCCGTCTCCGTCTTCCTCGCCGGCGCCGTGACGCGGATCTTCGCGTACCTGGGAGAAGCGCTCGCGTCGCTGTGGCGCAACCGGGTGCGTTCGGCGCTGACGATGCTTGGGATGATCATCGGCAGCGCTTCCATTATCACCGTCTTCGGCATAAGCAGGGCCGCCACAAGCGGAATCGCGTCGAGCTTTGCGTCGTTCGGCCAGGAGCCGGTTGTCGTCTTTGTCGACCCGGCGCAAGACTATCCCGATCGCGCGCAGATTCATTTTCGCGATCTGTCCTACGTTCAAACGTATCTCGGCGACCGCGCGCGCGAAGTGCTGCCCGTATGGCAAAAAGTCACCGCGATATCGGCGAGCGGCAAGACGGACCATATTGTCATCCAGCAAGACGGCAGCTATCACTCAGACGGCTTGGTCATGGCCGAGGGTCACAAATTCACGGCGGACGAAGTCGACGGCGCAGCGCGCGTCGCCGTGATCACCCAGGACGTCGCGCACGAGTTTTTCGGCGATCGGCCGGCCATGGGGCAGTTTCTGCGAATCAACGGCGGCCGCTATAAGGTGACCGGGGTCTATGCGGACATCAAGGGATCGTTCTTTAACAGCATCGCCGGAAGCTCGACCGTCATCATTCCGTATACCACGTATCACAACGATATTGCGATGAATACGCCGCTCGATTTCATTCTCGTTTATCCGAGCGATCCGCTCGGCGGGGATGCCGCGGGACAAAGCGCAATCGTGGCATTGCAGCACACGCACGGCGAACACGCGCAATATAAGACGCAAAACGGCGCGGAGCAATTGCAGATCTTCAACAGCGTCCTGAACGTCGTCGCGATCGGGCTCTCGGCAATCGGCGGCGTCGCGCTCGTCGTCGCCGGCATCGGCATCATGAACATCATGCTGGTTTCGGTTACCGAACGAACGCGCGAAATCGGCATTCGCAAATCGATCGGCGCCAGCCGCGGCGACATCATGACGCAGTTCTTGATGGAGGCGGTTCTTCTCTCGCTCGGCGGCGGCTTCACGGGCATGCTCTTCGGAATACTCTTCACGGTCGGCGCGGCGAGCCTCTTGAGCAAGCAGCTCGGCCAGTTGCTGATCCCGTATTTGCTCATCATCGGCATTGCTTTGACGTTCTCGCTCCTGGTCGGAACGGTTTTCGGCACGTACCCGGCGCTGCGGGCGTCGCTCATGGATCCGATCGAGGCGCTTCGCTCATGATGTACTTCGAAGAAGCGTGGCGCGTGCTCGCGGCCAACCGCATCCGGTCGATTCTCACGATTCTCGGACTGATCATCGGCGTAGGCGCGGTCGTTGCGATTCAGGTGCTCGGCAACAGCATGGCCGGCGCGCTCAACGGCGCGTTCGGAAGCTTCGCCGACAACACGTTCATCGTGTATCCGAATGCAACTCAGCGAAACGCCCAACAAGCGGAGATTCATTTGAGCGACCTGCCGGCGCTGCGCGCGCTTCCCGGCGTCGTCGATGCGCTTCCGCTCGGCCAGTTTCAGGATCTCGTCCATGTAGGCCACAGCCAAGCTCGCGAGAGCGTCGGCGCCGAAGGCGCGATCCCGTTCAACAACCTGCCCCTGCTGTACGGGCGGCGCATCACCGCTCAAGACGTACAGCTCGGGACGAATATCTGCGTACTGCCGAACGACGCATACAAGAAACTCTTTCCCGACGGCGGTGATCCGACCGGACAAAGCGTCTACGTCGGCGCGCGCCGCTATCTGATCGTCGGCGTGCTCGACGAGCCGAAGCGCGGATTTCTCAATCAAAACTTCGGCGGCGGCGGCATCTCCATTCCCTGGACGACGTACGTGCGCAATTACGTTCGCGGCGACACGATTTTTGCAGCGCGCTTCGTAACGCCCGATGCAAAAAGCATTCCGGGTTTGGAACTCGCGGTAATTCAGAAGCTGCGCGAGTTGCGCGGCGGCGCCGCGGGCCTTGAATACCAGACCTTCGACAAATCCGTCGTGACGGGTGCGATCAACGGCATCTTCAACGCCATGACGTTGATCGTCGCGCTCATCGGCGCGGTGTCCATGCTCGTCGCAGGCATCGGAATCATGAACATCATGCTGGTTTCGGTTGCCGAACGAACGCGCGAAATCGGCGTTCGCAAAGCGATCGGTGCGCGCAGCTCCCAAGTGCTGCTACAATTCTTCCTCGAGGCCTTGCTGCTATGCGGCGTCGGGCTGCGCTATCGGGCTTGCGATCGGCCTGGCATTGGGCGGCATCGTCAATTCGGTCTTCATCATCAAGCTTACCGGAACGGTTACACCGCTTCCGTGGCTCGAAACCGTTGCAATCGCGGCGGCGTTCGCCGTCGTCGTGACGCTCGCATTCGGAACCTATCCCGCTTATCGCGCGGCGAAACTCGATCCCGATCGAGGCACTACGCTATGAATGACGATCGCACGGCGATCGCGCTGAGCAACATCACGAAAACCTACAAGAACGGCGGCGCTGGAAGTACCGGTGCTGCACGGCATCGATCTTGACGTGCGGCACGGCGAATACGTCGCGATCATGGGACCGTCGGGCTCGGGCAAATCGACGCTGATGAACATCATCGGCTGCCTCGACCGCGCCACGACCGGCCGTACGTGCTCGACGGCGAGGACGTTTCGAATCTCGACGACAACGCGCTCGCGGAGATCCGCTTGCGCAAACTCGGCTTCGTGTTCCAAGGCTTCAACCTGCTCGCCCGTACGGATGCGGTTAAGAACGTCGCGCTTCCGCTCTTTTACGCGGGCATCGGCGCACGCGAGCGCGCGCGCGCGTGCGGTCGCAGCGCTCGACGAAGTCGGCTTAGGCGACCGGACCGACCATAAACCGAACGAGCTCTCCGGCGGCCAGCAGCAGCGCGTCGCCATCGCCCGCGCGCTCATCAACGATCCGGCCGTTCTCCTCGCCGACGAGCCGACCGGAAACCTCGACACCAAGACCAGCGCCGACATCATGGCGCTCTTCGAGAAGTTGTACGAGAGCGGACGCACTATCATCATGGTCACTCACGACGAAGCCGTCGCGCGGCCACGCCAAGCGGGTCATCCGGCTTCTGGACGGCCTCGTCGTAGCCGACGAACGCGCCGCTCTAATCAAACGCTCATTTAGCCGGCGGTAACCGCGCGTTACTTTTGACCGCTTTTCGAGTAGCGGGACTATAAGAATAGCTCAGTCTCACCGTAGGAGAAAAGTGAAAAATCGCGTGATGCCCACGCTCATCATCGGGCTGGTCGGCGCAATAATCGGAAGCTTTGTGATGATGCTCTACGCGAGCACGCACTTTGCGAACGTCGCGGGGCCGAATCATACGCCGCCCGCTGTTGTTGCTGCTTCGCTCTCGGGCGTCAGCGATCAAGATCGCATCGTGAGCGGCGGTAAAGCGCACGAAGGCCTCCGTCGTTGCAATCACGGAGACGATCAACGGCCAGCAGGTCGTGCCGGTCGATCCGCTGTTGCAGCAATTCTTCGGCCAGCAAGGGCCGGGCATCGTCCGCCCCTACCGCGGACAAGCCTCCGGCTCGGGCTTCGTGTACGACTCGCAGCGGCGACATCGTTACGAATGCGCACGTCGTTCAACCCGCCGTCCGGCGGCCGCGTCTCGAATCTGACCGTTGTTTTCGCGAACGGCGACCACCGCCCGGCGCACGTCATCGCGGCGAACATCGGCGCGGATCTTGCGGTCATCAAAGTCGACGACTACAGCAAGCTGCCGCCGCCGCTGCCGCTCGCGGATTCCGACAAACTCGAAGCAAGGTCAATGGGCGATCGCGATCGGCGAGCCGTACGAACTGCAACAAACGGTGACGCTGGGCATCGTGTCGGCGTTCGATCGCGAAGAACAAGTCGCCGAGAATCAGCTCGCCTACGATTTCAAAGGCCTGCTGCAAACCTCGGCGCCGATCAACCCCGGCAACTCCGGCGGCCCGCTGATCGACATCGACGGCCAGGTCATCGGCGTCAACCAGCTCACGAACCAAGCCGCGCAGGGCATCGGCTTTGCGATTCCGTCCAACACCGTGAAGCGCATCGTCCCGGAACTTTTGAAGAACCCGGGCGTTCATCAGGGCACGGACACCGGCTTCGTCGGAATCGTCATGGGCAACCTGACCGCGGCCGTCCGCAACCAAATCGGCTACACCGGCGCACGGCGGCGTCGTCATCGGCCAAGTGATGTCGGGCTCGCCTGCCGATAAGGCCGGCCTGCAACCGGGCGACGTGATCCTAAGCGCCGACGGCAAGCCCTACACCGACTACAAAGCGCTCCACGACTACATCGGCACCAAGAAGCCCGGCGACACAATCCGGATGCAAGTCTGGTCGCAAGGCGTCAAGAAGTTCGTCGCCGTCAAGCTCGAGGAACGCCCCGCCGGCACTCCGGTCCAGGGCCAGGGCCCCTAATCGCCGTCAGCTCACCAGGACGCGGCTACAGCTAGCCGCGTCTTTTTTGTGCAACCCGCTGTGCCAGGAACGTGTCATAGAGAAGCAGGCCTAACAATCACGTGCGATACGGGTAGAAACAAAGCAAGCCCGGCTCGTGTATGATTGTCGGGTAAAACAAGTGCGTTGGCCGTAAGTGGCAAGGCGCATTCCAGTATCGCCGGCATCGCCGGATCGTTGCGAACGGACACTCACCTCGGTGCCATTCGCCTCGGCTCGACTGCCGCGATACCTCGGAAGAACGCTGGTCCGGGCCTGCGGACTAATTTTGAGTGAGGTAGAATAACTTAATGGCTAAAGTGGTCGGTATCGACCTCGGCACGACCAATTCGGTCGTTGCCGTGATGGAGGGCTCTTCGCCCACCGTCATTCCGAACTCCGAAGGGTCGCGTACGACCCCGTCGGTCGTCGCATTCACGAAGACCGGCGAACGTCTCGTCGGACAACTCGCGAAGCGTCAAGCAATCACCAACCCGGATCGCACGATCGCTTCGATCAAGCGTCACATGGGCGAGGGCGATTATCACGTCAAGATCGACGGCAAGGATTACACGCCGCAAGAGATCTCGCGCGATGATCCTGCAAAAGCTCGTCAACGACGCGAGCAACTATCTCGGCGAACGGGTCACCAAAGCGGTCATCACCGTCCCCGCGTACTTCAACGACGCGCAGCGTCAGGCGACCAAAGACGCCGGCAAGATCGCCGGTCTCGACGTGCTGCGCATCATCAACGAACCGACGGCGGCCGCGCTCGCGTACGGTCTCGATAAGAAAGGGCAACGAGACGATTCTGGTTTGGGATCTCGGCGGCGGCACGTTCGACGTCTCGATTCTCGAAGTCGGCGACGGCGTCTTCGAAGTCAAGTCGACCAACGGCGACACGCACTTGGGCGGCGACGACTACGACCATCGCATCGTCGACTGGCTCGTCGCGGAATTCCGCAAAGAGCAAGGCATCGATCTGAGCAACGACAAGCAGGCGATGCAGCGTCTTACCGAAGCCGCTGAAAAGGCGAAGATCGAGCTTTCGTCGGTCGTGCAGACGTCGATCAATCTGCCGTTCATCACGGCCGATCAGAACGGTCCGAAGCATCTCGACATCACGCTGACGCGCGCGAAGTTCGAAGAGCTGACGGCCGATCTGACCGATCGCTGCATCGCGCCGTTCAAGAACGCGCTCGCCGACGCGAAGATCGACATCTCGCAGATCGACGAAGTCGTGATGGTCGGCGGTTCGACCCGCATGCCCGTCATTCAGGAACTCGTCAAGAAGCTCACCGGCAAGGATCCGAATCTCACCGTGAACCCGGACGAAGTCGTCGCGGTCGGCGCGGCGATTCAAGCCGGCGTGCTCGCGCGGCGAAGTACGCGACGTCGTTCTGCTCGACGTCACGCCGCTCTCGCTCGGTCTCGAAACGCTCGGCGGCGTGATGACGACGCTCATCGAGCGCAACACGACGATCCCGACGAAGAAGTCGCAGATCTTCACGACGGCCGAAGACGGTCAAACGTCGGTCGACATCCACGTGCTCCAAGGCGAACGCCCGATGGCACAGGATAATAAGACGCTCGGACGATTCCGTCTCGAAGGCATTCCGCCGGCACCGCGCGGCGTTCCGCAGATCGAAGTCACGTTCAACATCGACGCCAACGGCATCGTGAACGTGAGCGCCAAAGATCTCGGCACGGGCAAGGAACAGCAGATCACGATCACCGCTTCGACCAATCTCAACAAAGACGAAGTCGATCGCATGGTCACGCGATGCGGAAGCTCAAGCCGCGGCCGACAAAGCCAAGCGCGAAGAGGCCGAAGTGCGCAACAACGCTTCGAGCCTGATCTACTCGACCGAGAAGTCGCTCAAGGAAGTCGGCGATAAGCTCGACGCCGGAGCGCGCGGCGAAGTCGAAACGGCTCTTGCCGAACTCAAGCGCGTCAGCGAGAACGGCACGGTCGCCGAAATCAAACCGGCGATCGAGAAGCTGCAGCAGGCCAGCTACAAGATGGCGGAACTGCTGTACAAATCGACGTCGCCGAACGGCGAAGCCGGTGCAGCGGCCGACGGTGCCGCGGGCGCGGGTGCTCAGGCGCAACCGGCAAGCAGCCCGCCGAAGACGTAATCGACGCGGAGTTCAAGGAAGCGAAGTAAGTAGCGAGCGAAGGCTGGATGCGCCTGCCCTTCGACTAGACGCGCTTCGCGCGCTGCTCGGGGCGACGGGTAACCCGTCATCCTGAGCAGAGGCTGGGCCGCCTGCGGCCCGACGCCTTTGTCGAAGGAACGGCGCATACAGCCGTGCTTGCACCTTACTCTTTCAAATTTGATGATGAATAACGATAGCGAAGTAGTAACCGAAGCGGGCGAAGCGACGATTCCCGGAACCGCGCCCGCGGCCGAGGCGAAAGACGATCTGCGCTCGCAGCTCGACGCTGCCAATGCGAAAGCCGACGATAACTACAACAAGTTTCTGCTCGCGATGGCGGACTTCGAAAACTACAAGAAGCGTATGGAACGCGACAATGCGTCGCTCTATACCGCATATCGCCGCAAGCTGCTCGAACGGTTCTTGCCGGTGCTCGACAATCTCGAGCGCGCGCTGCAGTTCAATACGAGCGGCGACGACAAATTGCGCGGCGGTATCGAACACACGCTCGCGGCTTCGAATCGCTGCTCTCCAGCGAAGGCGTAAAGGCGATCGACGTAAAGGGCAAGGCGTTCGATCCTCGCATCGCCGAAGCGATCGGGACGCGCCCGCTGCGGAAGGCGTCGAAGACGACACCGTCCTGGAAGTTGCGGAAAAAGGCTATACGATCGGCGACGAGCTGCTGCGCCCGGCCAAAGTGATCGTTGCCAAAACCGCCGGATGAATTACAAAGACTACTACGCGGTCCTCGGCGTTCCCAAGAACGCGCCGGAAAAAGACATCAAGTCGGCGTACCGCAAGCTCGCGCGCAAGTGGCATCCGGATGCAAATCCAACCAATCCCAAAGAAGCCGAAGAAAGATTCAAGGAGATCTCCGAGGCGTACGAGGTTCTTGGCGATCCCGAGAAGCGGAAGAAATACGACGTGCTCGGCTCCGACTGGCAACGCGCCGCGCGTCAAGCCGAACAGCAGCGCCGGTATCGCACTCGCTACAACGAACATGACTTCGGCACTTCGATTTCGGGGAGACGGGCGCCGGCGCAGCCGGTGCGGGTCCAAGCGGCTTCTCGGATTTCTTCGACATGTTCTTCTCCGGCATCGGACGCCGGCAAACGACGCAAACGACCGGCTTTCCGCAACGCGGACAAGATCTCGAAACGCACGATCGAACTTACGCTGCGCGACATTTACGACGGCGGTAAGAAAGCCGTGTCGCTGCAGGTCGAAGATCGCTGTCCGCGCTGCCACGGCACCGGCACCGATCGAGGCGCGTTTGTGTCCGCAATGCAGCGGAACCGGGCGTCTTCTCGAACGAAGAAATTCGAAGTCACGATTCCCAAAGGCATCGGCGACGGACAACGCATTCGTCTTGCGGGGCAAGGCGGCGCCGGCAGCAACGGCGGTCCGAACGGCGATTTGTACCTGATCGTGAAACTGCTCGACGACTCGACGTACAAACGCAAAGGCGACGATCTCTACGTCGATCTTGCCGGTCAGCGTTTACGATCTCGTTCTCGGCGGCGAAGTAAAAGTGCCGACAATGGCCGGACAAGTCGCGATGACGATTCCGGCAGGCACGCAAAACAATCGTCTGCTGCGGTCTGGGCGGCAAGGGCATGCCGAACGTCAAGGGCCAGGGCGCGGGCGATCAGTACGTCCGTCTGATCGGGCAGCTGCCGCAGCAGCTTACCGACAAAGAAAAGAAGCTCTTCAAAGAGCTGTTATCCCTAAGAAACGGCAAGAAGTAAGCAACGGCCATCCGGTTCAAAGCCGGGTGGCCGCTTCGCTTTAGTCGAAGCGAAGCGCATGATCAAAGAAATTGCTTTCTCCGCCTATCCCGCGAAGAACGTGAAGTCGACTCGCGAGTGGTATGAAAAGACTCTCGGATTGAAATTCAGCGGCGCTTTCGAAGAAGAGGGCGTCGAAAAGTACAACGAGGCCAAAGTCGGCAACGGCTATTTCAGCCTGATGACGACCGAGTGGCTGGAGCGAGATGCCGGCAGCGGCGTCGGCGTCACCTTCGAAGTCGACAACATGGACCAAGCGCTGCGCGATCTACGCGCCGCAGGCATCCAAGTCGCTGATCCTTACGAAACTCCCGTCTGCAAAGTCGCTTCTTTCGACGACCCCGAAGGCAACAAAATCACCTTCCACCAAATCACCGTGCCGCACTAGCGCAAACTTGCGGCTCTTTAGACGGTTGTTACTCCCATGATCTCTGGGCATGGCTTGATGTGGTCGAATATGTATCGACCCGACAAGCCGCAAGTGAGGAAACGCATAGAGTGGCGTCGCATCGGCGCCCTCTTCGCTCCGTATTGGAAGGAGCAAAGCGCCGTCTTGGCTTGCATCCTCGTCAGCGCGGTTCTCGGGCTGCTGCCCGGGTACATGACGGCCCGCATCATCGACAGCGCGATTCCGCATAAGAGTTTATCGCGAACTCCTCATCGACGTCGGCGTGATTCTTGGGGACCGCACTTATCTCGATGGGATTCGGCGTGGTTCAAGGCTACCTGAACTCGCTCGTCGGCGAAGGCATCATGCGCGACATGCGCACGAGCCTCGTCTCGCATCTGCACCGCATGCCGCTCTCGTTCTTCACCGGAACGAAGACCGGCGAGATCATGAACCGCGTCTCCAACGACGTCGACAACATCGACAACGTCGTTACCGGAACGCTGACGACGATCCTCACGAACGTCGTAATGATCCTGACGACGCGTGATTGCGATGTTCGTCTGGAACTGGCGCCTTGCGCTCATTTCGCTCGTGATCGTGCCGTTCATGGTCCTGCCGCTCGGACCGGTCGGCCGGCGAATGTACGACATCCGCAAAGAAGACGCGCGAACAGCGCGACGCGATCGAGTCGATCACGCAAGAGACGCTTTCGATCTCCGGCATCACGCTCATCAAATCGTTTGCGCGCGAGGCGTTCGAGAAAGCGCGCTTCTACGACGTCGGCACGCGGCTGATGAAGCTCGAAATCCGTCTCGCGATGGTCGGGACGTTGGTTCCTCGCGTCGGTCACCGCGATGGTCATCGTCGGTCCGGCGATCGTGTGGCTCGGCGGCGGCTGGCTCGCGGTTCAAGGCATGCTCGACGTCGGCGTCATCGTCGCGTTCGTCGGCTACATTCAAGGACGCCTGTACGGACCGGCCTCGGCGCTCGTCGGCGTGCAGGTGCAGATCGTCAGCGCGCTCGCCGTGTTCGAACGCATCTTCGATTACCTCGACATGCCGACCGAAGAGTACGAACCCGCCGGACGCCACGGTCTTGGCAAGCGATCCGGGGCGACATCCGCTTCGACGACGTGACCTTCGGCTACAACGCCGAGCGGACGATTCTGGACGACGTCAGCTTCCATATCGAACCCGGACAAGCTCGCGGCGTTCGTCGGACCGTCGGGCGCCGGAAAATCGACGATCACGCAGCTCGTGCCGCGCTTTTACGACCCGCAAGTCGGGACGCGTGCTGCGTCGACGGGCACGACGTAAAGACGGTCACGCTCGAATCGCTGCGGCGCGACATCGGCATCGTCACGCAAGAAACGTATCTTTTCCACGACACCATCGCGTCAAATCTGCGCTACGCGAAGCCCGATGCCACGGACGAAGAACTGATCGCGGCGTGCAAGAGCGCGAACATTCACGACTTCATCGCCGTCGCTACCCGGCGGGTACGAGACCGTCGTCGGCGAGCGCGGACACAAGCTTTCCGGCGGCGAGCGTCAGCGGCTCGCAATCGCGCGCGTGCTGTTGAAAAATCCGCGCATCCTGATTCTCGACGAAGCGACGAGCGCGCTCGACTCGCACAACGAGGCCGCGATTCAAGAGCGCGTTCGAAGTGGTGATGCAAGGCCGCACGAGCCTGGTGATCGCGCACCGGCTTTCGACGATTCGCTCGGCCGACGTGATCTTCGTCGTCGAAAACGGCCGCATCGTCGAAAGCGGCACGCATGCAGTGCTGCTTGCGCGCAACGGCGCCTACGCGCGCCTCTACCGCACGCAATTCCGCGACGCCGCTTTCGCGGGCTAAGTAAGGCCCTCGGCGCTTACGGCAGCGTCTGCGGAACTACTTGCAGTTGCAGCGGCTGCTGATAAGCGCCGGCGCGCACGCGCACCATGTCGCTCAAGACGCGCGCGGTTCCGTAAAACGTTTGCGGTGCGCCGGTTCCCGTGGCGTGAAGCGTTTCCGTGCCTCCGGTGCCGTCGCACCACGGCGCGCCGCCCGGCAGCAGCAACACGACCTGCACGCCGCCGACGTTGCGTACCGCACGGCAGCCTGAGGGATCCAGGAACCGCACTTCATACGGGACGCCGTTCGGACAATTCACGGTTACGACCAGCGGAACCATGGACGAGGTAGAACTCACCGTCCCAAACTGAATCGGCAACATCGATGCCGCGCAATTCGCCTGCACGGCGGCCGGCATGCGCGGCATGGCGATGGAACGCGGCATGGCATACGCGCGCGTTCCAAGCGCCAGCGCAAGAACGATGAACGCGATGATGAGCGACAGGCGTGATCTATTCACAGCGCACCTTCCCAACGTTTGGAACGCTCTCGACGTCTTTCGGAATAACGACTTGTGCCGTGCAATCGCCGTTCTTGGCTTTCGCATGAATCGTAATCGCGCCGGTCGGCGGATTCTCGAAGTACACGAGCCCGTCGTTCGCAACGAAGAGCCCCTTCGGGATGTTCTGTCCTTCGACCGGCGTTCCGGGCGGCAGCGGAGCGCCCGCGGCGTCGATGAGATTGAACATGATTGCACCCGTTGATTGCCGTTTGAAACGCACGACGGTTCCCGCTCGGGGAATTGGAATTACGACCTTATCGGTTTCCATCGTCGTGCCGACCGGCAGCGAACTTGGATCGATCGAAATCATATTTTCGATGTACGGCGAGAGCATCGGCACGAAAAGCTGCCCGCGCGCATTGGTTCTGCCGATCAGCAGATTGTTGCGGTAGACGGGAATGTTGGCGTACCCCACGTCGACCAGCGCGTACGGGCTGTCCGTCATGCGCGACGCAAAGAGCTTCCTGCCGACGAATTCAAAGCCGCCATGAACGCTTGCATCCACGTAGCCAAGCCCGCCGCGTCCGCTGGAAACGTCGAGCGTCTCCTCGGTGGCGTTGCCCGTGCCGTCCACGTACAAATCGGCGGTGCGGCCCGGGATGCCGCCGAGCGTCGCATTCACGCGCAGGTTATCGTCGCGGCCGTACATACCGGTGAACGCCGTCGACGGAAGAACGCGCCCGTCTTGTTCGTTCGCGCTCGTCGTAACGGCCGAGCCGCGTCCTACCGACCGGCTTAACGAAAATCCGAACGAGCTCGAGGAATACTGGCCCGTCGTGCGCGCCGCATAAAATCCGAGCTGTCCGCCCTGGAATTCACGCGTCGTGCTGAGCATGATCGTGTGCGTGTTCAGTTGCGCGCCTTCGCTCGACGAGTAGCTGAGCTGCACGTCCTGATGGTGATTCAAGTGCGCCCACAAGGCTGCGCCCGCCGAATTCAAGACGTTGCTCGTGATGCCGAGACTCGAATACGGGTTCGGCAGCTGCCGGACGTAGAGCGAAACGCCGGCGCGCGCAGTGGTGAAATCGTAAGCCAGATTCGAGATGATGCGGCTCGACGAGCCTTCGGCCGCGCCCAGGAAACCGAGGCCTGCGGTGAAGCTGCCGACGTGCGGCACGCCCAAAATGCCGGCCGCGCCGAGCACCTTATGCAAAGAGCCGTACTCTGCCGTGAGGTCCGCGGTCAATTCGTCGGTAACGCCGATTTTTTCGTGCGCTTCGGCGAGAATGGGGCCGTACTGATTCAAGCCGGTTTGCAGTGCTTCCGCGCCGGCCGAATAGGAGAATTGATGCAGCCCCGGCGCCAGCAGTTGATTGTCCGCATAATAAGACTGCGATACCGCATATGCGCGACCCGACGGATCCTTCACGATCACGTCGTAGTTGACCGTGCCGTCTTGTAAGCTCGGCGCACCCACGGAGAACGGTCCTTGCGGAACGGCCGAGGTGGACAGAAGTCCGCCGTTTGCGTAAATGTTAACCGTGCCCGCGTTCTGAGCCACGCCGTTTAACTGTGGAACCGGCCGGACGATGAGGTTCGGCACCATCGAGAAATTCGTCCCTACGGTGATCCCGAGCACCCGCAGCGAATCGCCCATCAACCCGCCTTGCGTCGTCGAATTTCCCAACGCGAGCTGCGCGCGATGCGACGGAATGTCGCGGATCCACGCCGTGTTCAGCGGCTGAACGATTGCGCGCTGGCTGCCGCCGCCGTAAATCTCCACTTGCGTCCCGAGCTCGCCGTTTGCAAGATAGCCGTACCCCTGGAGCATCGATTCGTAGAACACCTGCCCCGCGGACTGATGCAGCCCCACTTCGTAATCGAGCGATGCGGACCGGCCGCCGCGCGCATTCAAAACCTGAGCCGTGTCGGCCGCCAGATTCGTGGCTTGAAAGACCGAGGCGGGAACGGTGAGATTCAACGATTGATCGGCGGCGTGCACTTCGATCTTCGTTGCGTACGTTTTCAGCGCGTGATAGGCGCGGCCGTTGTGCTGAACCGGCGCGTCTTTCGCAGGCGCTAAGCGCCACGCTTTCGCGTCGTCGTCGGCGGCGTAGAAGTCGCCGGCGTTATTCTGCAGCAGGGCCGCGCCGTCGCTCACCGATTGACCGTTGATAGTGATCGCGTAGACGGTTTCGCTGAATTGCGAGTGCGTGAGCGTTGCAACGGTAGATGCACCGCTGAGGGAGTCGCCGCCGCCCGCCGGAGCCGGCATTTGATCGGCGCGGACCGTTGTCTGCGCAAAGAGCGCAGCGCAGATCGCAAATCCCAGAAACCGGCCGGCGCGCGTCATCGTTAGTTCACCGTATCGTCGATCGAACCGTTGTCGGAGTCGGCGTGAACGTGCAGCGTACCGCTGAATTGGTGCAACGCCTTCACGGTCCAGACGTGCGTTTGGCCGGGGAGAACGGTCGTATCGTATTTATTCTGTCCGACGAGCGTTCCGCCGGCGTCGACGAGCGTGAAACCGCGCACGCGGAGGTGCATGTTGCCCGTGTTCTTCACGGTGAGCAGCAGGTTCGAACCTTGACGCTGCTCCGACCACGTCGCCTGACGAACGAGCTGTCCCGTAGGCGCAACAAAGACGGGAAAATTGAGATTTAGCAGCATGCCGATATTTGCGCTCGGCATGTATTGCGATTGCACTTCCGAGACTTGCACGCGGTAGGCCTGTTCGTCCGTCGATGCGCTCGGACCGCGCAGCGCGACGCGCACGATCTGCGATCCGTTGGGCGGAAGCGTAAAGACCGTGGGGACGCCGAGAATATCGTCGGAGGGCTGCAGATTTTCAGTCGGGCCGCCGCCGTCCCATTTATACACTTTTACTTGCACGACGTCGGGATAATTGCGCTCGCTCGTGACGCGAATCGTGCCGGCCATATGCGTCGGCGCGAGGACCAAGCTCGTGGCGCTGATGTTCAAGCCGCCGCCGGCAGCGTGCGCCGGCATCGAGCTAAAAAGCGCGCCGGCTATTATGAAGAGTGCGGATACGGATTTGATGAGCTTCTGGATCATGTGCGATTCCCAAAACAAAAAGGGGGCGGCCGGAGACCGTTGCCGTCTCCGGCCGCTCGAGGATCGATTAGTAGTTGACCGTCAGGAAGAGCGTGTCGGAGTAATTAACGCCGCCGACCGCCGTAGAATTGCTGGCTGAACGGGATGTGGATGTGGATCGTCCCGCCGGCGATCGAGTTCGCCGCGTTCGTCGCGCCGTCGAGGCCTTGGCACAGCGTCAGCGTGTAGCCGAGCTGCTGCAGCGGTGCCGTGGACGTCCGTGCCTTTCAGAACGCCGCTGAACGATTGACCCGAGCCCGGATGTGAACGAGGCGTTCGAGTCGGACCACGAGGCCGTCCAGTTCACGTTGCAGGCGCCGCCGGCAACGGTTTGGTCCGCATCGATATCGGTGCCGAGGCCGTAGGAGATCGCGCCGAAGGACTGCTGCGGAACGATGACGTTGCACGCCACCGGGATGTTCACGCCGATGTACGAGCTATAAACGGTCGGATACGTGTCGGCCATCGAGGTGGCCGGGAGAAGAGCGGCTGCCATGGCGGCGAGCACTGCGATTTTCTTGAACAAGGTAAACCTCCAGGGCCGCCAGTAACAGCTTATGGCGGCAATAAGTAACTCAAGTTATTGTTTGCAAAGGGAATCGGCGGCGGCTCCTCGCACGGTTTCGCCGCTGGTTCCCGTGACATGACGGTTATATCGCAGTTGTTAATGCGTGAACTACTCTGCGATTGAGGGCAATTTGTATCGCGCGTTACCCTCGGGGGAGTTAAGGCCGAGGACCTAGGCCTTTCGGCGAAACAGAGAAAAGTCGCAGGAACTTCTCCCGTTCCTTGTGTAATTGCGGGCTTGAGCCGCCGCTATTTACTCTCGGGGAGATTTCCCTTATGTCCGCAGACGCGACTCTGCAGACCGCTTCCGAACGGCAGGATGCCGTTTCGATGCGGAGGGCCAAGGCCTACATCGTGCTGCTTGATGAACAGCATGGAATTGCCTATGCGCAAACGGGTGCGATAGAGCTGCTTTCGCGCATGCTGCGCATCCCGAAAGAATACATGGACCGGCTTCCGCTTCCGATCGAACTCGCGATTCAGGAGGCGGTTCGCGCATTGCCCGTAGGCGACGACACCGTCATCGAACCCGTGCCGTCACTGCTCTTTCGCGTTGCGAAGCTCGCGGGGCGGTCGAAAGACACGGTCATCGCGCTGCAGATCGAACACGTGCAGCAACGCCGCGAGGCGCTGCCCGGCGCGGTGAAACGCTACAAGCTGACGGCCCGCGAAGCCGGCGTCCTGACGCTGATCATGCGCGGCCGTTCCAGCACGGAGATCGCCGAAGAGCTATCGATCGCCGAAACGACGGTAGCGGATTACGTCAAGCGGCTATTGCGCAAAACGTTTTCGAAGAATCGCGCGGAGATGCTGGCCAAAGTCTTCGACTGGCACTTGAGCGAAGGCGCGTAGCGCCTTCTTTAATTTGACGGCGCTTTCGTGTAGTAGCCGTCGAAGATATCGGTCCAGTGTTTCCCGGAATCCGGCGATTGCTGCCAATGCTGGCGAACGCGTCCGTCCTTCATGGGCGTCCAAGTAATGCGATCGAGAACCGTTGCGTGCGTACGCGGGTTCACGCGCGCTCCGCTCATGACCATGCTCTCGCCATTGAGCCCACCGAATAGCAACAGCGTAGTACCGCCGTTGTCCACCCACGTCTGGTGCCACTGTTTGCGTCCGGGAATGTAGGAGTTAAAACTCGAGCCTTCGCTTCCGTCGACGCCTTTCCAATGCTCTTGCAGCGCGCACCCGCCGTACTCCGACGTAACTTCGTTGGTGCCTTGCGCTTTGCCGGAAGCATCGGCGACGCGCCAAGAACCGAGCCAAAAATCAAATTGCCGCCGTTCCGTGGCACTACACGGCGAAGTTTGCGTTTGCGCGCTCGCGGGTCCGGCAACGACGGATACCAGAAACAAAATGCATGCGACTAGCCGGCAATAGTTCATTTTCAACCTCCGTTCGAAATAGAAACTATCGCAACTCAACGATCTGTGACGGGCTTAGCGGTTTATGTTTATTGAGGTGCGATCCGCGCCCGCGCGACGGCAGGCCCCTGTCCGAACCCTTCTCACGGTTTTCTTAAGGTCTTGCGACGATTGGAAGCATGTCGATTACACCGCAAATTTCGTATCGCGACGTCGACCACTCCGACGCGCTCGATAGCCTCATCGTCGACGAAACGCAGAAACTCGAACGCTTCTTTCCGCGCATCATTAGCTGCCGGGTACTCATCGAACACCGCCGCCACCGGACAGGAGCGCCGTACCAGGCGCGCATCGTCCTAAGCATTCCCGGCGAGGACATCGTCATCAACCAAGGACCGGACGTTCACGAACACGCGGTAAGCAACGAAGACGACCGGCCGCCGAAAGTTCGCAAGAGCACGGAAAACGTCGACGCGGCCTTCAAAGACCCGGTGCTCGCCATTCGAAGCGCATTCAAGAAAGCGCGCCGGCGCCTTCAGGACCGCGCTCATCTGCGCACCGGGCCGTCCTTTCGCTACTAGACGGCGCAGTTTCCAGAGCGTTCTCATAAGGGAACCGGGCCGGATGCGATGAACGCTCGGCCATGAAGCTTCGCGGCGTGGTACTGGCTGCAGCGGGGCTCGGGATCCCGCTTGCAGTGCTGATCCTGTTTTCGCCCGTCCAGTGGGGCTACGGCGGCTATTTCTATGCGGGCGACAGCAGCGGCTTGCCCCGAATTTCGGTCGTCAACCCCGGCAGCCCGGCAGCGCGGGCCGGTTTGCGCGCCGGGGATCACATCACGCCGCTGACCGGCTTGGAGAACTTCGAAAACCTCGCGGGTCCAGTCGGAACGACGGTGTCGCTCGAGGTCCACCGCCATGGCGCCGTGTTCCCGATGCAGATCACGTTCGAACCGTTTCCCGACCCACTGGCGGGACAAGAAGCATTCACAAAGATCGTCGCCGCCCTTACCGCAATTGCGGTCTTCATCATCGCGATCGTCGTGATGCTCCGCGCCCGATATCCGCAAGCCGGCGTACGTGCTGCAATCGTTTTGGTCGTCGCCGGGTGGTATGCCACCGCGATGAGCGGTTCGCTCGCGGCGCCGAACGTATGGCTTGCCGTTGCGGGATGGTTCGGAAAATTCGCATTGGTCAATTCGCTTCCGTGCACGGCGATGATGCTTCTGGCGATCTATCCCCCGGCGAAGACGCGCATCCGCACTTCGATCGGTCTTGCAGCGCCATGGCTTCTCGGAATAGCCCTGCTCATCAACGCCCTGATCGATTACGGAGCTTGGGCGTCGCCGGCGCTTTGGAACGATTTCTCGCGCGTCGTGAATATCTACGCGATCGTTCTTTCAGCCGTTCTGACCGTCGGCTTGATCGACGCCATCGCGAGCGCGCCGCTCGAGTTTCGAACGGCGACGCGTTGGGTCTGCGGATGCTGGCTGGCCGCTAATGCAATTCTGATCGGGCAAAGCGTATTGAACGCGACGCGAGCCAACGTGGGCCTTAACTCGCACTACGGCGACATCGTTTTTCTGGTGCAAATGTTCTTATGGGCGTTCGGCGTGGCGTATCCCGTCTTGCGCCACCGTCTTGTCGATTTGAACATCTTCATCACGCGAGCGACGATCTTTGCGGCGGTTTCCATCATCATCGTCTGCATTTTCGTCGCCACGGAATGGTCGGCCGGCAGAATCTTCGAGCACTCGGTCAACGCCGGGAACGCACCCAAATGGCTGCTCGACGCAATCACACTGGGAATCGTATTGATGCTGGGTCTTTCGGCGCGCTGGATCCATCAATTCGTCGAGGAACGATTGTCGCAGATTTTCTTCCGCAAGCGGCTTCTCGGACTTGCGGAGATTCAACGGCTGGCGCGCGAGGTCGATGCGGCGACCGATGCGCACGCGGTTATGGCGCTGGCATGCTCGACGGTCAAGCGTTGCCTCGAACCGCTCGGCGTTGCTTGTTACATCCGATCCGGCGATGCGTACCCGCTCGTTTCATCGAACGGTGCGGTGGTTTCGCCGGCGGCGTATTCTTTCAACGACGAAATCCCGCTGCGTCTGCGGCGATTCTTGGAGCCGTTCGAGATCGACGATAACTCCGACGAGCGGTTCCACATGCTGTTTCTGCCGATGACGCTCCGCGGCGAGGTCCTCGGCTTTCTATGCTGCGGCCCGAAACCGGATCGCACGCCGTATCCGCGCGACGAAGTGGATGCATTGGCCTTTCTCGCGCATCAGATCGGCATCGCGTCCGCCTGGCTCCAACGCGAACCGGCGCTGCAATAACTATTCCGCGACGGCGGCTCGGGCCGGAAATGCGAAGCGATCGTACGCCCAGAGCAGCACCGTCGTGACCAGTCCGACGGCGGTGACGACGATCCAAATCGTTGCCGGCGAATGGGACGCTTCGCCGAAATGCGAGAGCAGCGTGCCGCCGAACCATCCGCCCACGAGCGAACCGATGCCGATCGGCAAGAACGCGAAGCCCATGTAGGTGCCTTGCTGACCCTCGGGCGCAAGGCGCGAAATGTATTCGTAGTATCGCGGCGATTGAATGATTTCGCCGAACGCCAGCACGACAAGGCTTAACACCGCCATCGGAACGCTGGGATGCAAAGCAACGAGCAGCCATGAAACCGAGGTGATCAGCGTGCCGACGATGACGGCTTGAAACGAGCGCATTCCGCGCGTCAGCGCATTGATCGCCACGGTCAGGGTAATGACGATCAAGGGATCGGTAATGAGAATCAGCGCCGTGTTGGCGTTCTTGTCGACGTAGTCGTTGATGTAAAGCGGCAGAATCAAGTACTGCTGCCAGTACACGATCCAGTAACCGGAAAAGATCAGCAGGAACAGCACGAAACGGCCATTGCCCAGCACGGTGAGAAAATCGCGCCCCGTTTGAGCCAGCGACTTTGAACTCGCGCCGCTCGCGCCGCGCGGTTCGCGGAAGAATACGAGCACGACGACGAACATCGCGAGCACGCTGCACGCCGCAATCAGGAACACGTCCTGGGCGGGCAGACGCGAATGCAGCCAGCCGGCCAGGAACGGCCCGAGCGTGCTGCCGATGTTGACCATCGTGTAATAGATCGAATACCCGACCGAACGCACGTTTTCGTTCGAAGCGCGCGCCGTGGTGCCGACGACCGATGGCTTTACCAGTGCAACGCCGAGTGCCGGCAAAAACAAAATGATGCCCGCGAGCAGCGGCAATGGAACGACCGACCGCACCGGCGCAAGCCATGGAGCGCCAATCGAGCCGACTAAAAAGTACGCGCACGCAAGAATGAAGTACGCCGACGACAGCGCGCGCCGGAAACCGATGCGATCGGCGAGCGCGCCGCCGAAGATCGCCATGACCCAAACCGCACCGCCGAAGATGCCGCTTAAACTCGCGGACTGCGCGCTCGAAAACCCGAGCGTCTGATTGAGGTAGAGGGCGAGCGTCGAGAAAACGGCGTAGTAAGAAAGCCGTTCAAAGATTTCGCTCGTATTCGCGACCCAGAACGGTCTTTCAAACCCGGTTCTTATTTCCGCGAGCTTCTGCCCTATCGTCACTCTCTACGCTCCTCGTTGTGGTGTTACAGAACTACCCCGGCGGGGATCTTCATGGTCGAAGGCGCGGATGGTACGTGAAGCTTGGCGCCGGTTGCGGTTTGTACTTCTTCCACCGTAACGCCGGGCGCCAGTTCGCGCAGCACCAAACCTTCGGGCTCGATGTCGATCGTTGCAATGTCGGTGATGATCTTTTGCACTACGCCTCTGCCGGTGAGCGGGAGCGTGCATCGCTCGACGATCTTGTGCGAATTGCCCTTCGCAACGTGTTCCATCATCACGATGACGCGCTTCGCGCCGTGCACGAGATCCATCGCGCCGCCCATGCCCTTGACCATTTTGCCGGGAATCATCCAGTTCGCCAGATCTCCGTGTTCCGAGACTTGCATCGCGCCGAGCACCGCGAGATCGATGTGACCGCCGCGAATCATGCCGAACGAAAGCGATGAATCGAAGAACGACGCGCCCGGCAAGCACCGTCACGGTTTCTTTGCCGGCGTTGATCAAGTCGGGATCTTCCTCGCCTTCGTACGGATACGGGCCCATGCCCAAAATGCCGTTTTCGCTTTGCAGCGTCACCGTGACGCCGGGCGGGACGTAGTTCGGAATCAGCGTCGGCAACCCGATGCCGAGATTGACGTACTGTCCGTCGCGCAGTTCCTGTGCAACGCGAGCCGCCAGTTGAGTGCGTGTTAGCGCCATTTACTCTTCAACGTTCCTTGTTAATCCTGAGCTTGTCGAAGGACGGGTCGTTACGCGCTCGATGCGTTTGCCTTCGGAGCCGACTTTCACGATGCGCTGCACGAAGATGCCGGGCAGATGCACGTTTTCGGGATCGATCTCGCCGGGTTCGACGAGTTCTTCGACTTCCGCGATCGTGATTTTGCCGGCCATTGCGCAAAGCGGATTGAAGTTGCGCGTTGCTTTATGAAAGATCAAATTGCCGGCGGTATCGGCGACCGACGCGCGCACGAGCGCGAAATCGCAAACGATGCCTTCTTCTAAAACGTACTCGCGGCCGCCGAACGTCCGCGTTTCTTTCTTCGGCGATGCGATCGCGACGGAACCGTCGGAATTGTGTTTCCACGGCAGGCCGCCGTCCGCAACGAGCGTGCCGACGCCGGCCGGCGTGTAGAATCCCGGAATGCCGCAGCCGCCGGCGCGCAGACGCTCCGCCAGCGTTCCCTGAGGTACCAGTTCCACTTCCAGCTCGCCGCTCAAGTACTGGCGTTCGAACTCTTTGTTCTCGCCGACGTACGAGCCGGTCGTTCTCCGGATGCGCTTGTCGTCGAGCAGCACGCCGAGGCCCCAGCCGTCGACGCCGCAGTTGTTGGAAACCGTTACAAGCTTATCCGCGCCCTGTTCGAGGAGCGCTTGAATGAGGTTGTGCGGAATGCCGTTCAGGCCGAAGCCGCCGACTGCGAGCGATGCGCCGCTTGGAATATCGGCGACCGCTTCCGCGCACGTCTTGAAGACTTTGTTCATGCGGCCTTATGCGCCGGGGGACGGAACGGCTCCCTCTGGTGTGGAAATGGCCGAAACCCCAATATCCCTGAGGTAACCGAGAGACATGAGCACTGTAGCGCCGCGCGCGCATGAGTCCGATGAAGAGGCGATGATCCTCGACATGGTGCGCGAGTTGGTTGCGGAAAAAGTCGCACCACGCGCCGCCGAGATCGACGAGTCCGGCGAATTTCCGTACGACATCAAAGAACTGTTCGCACAGAACGACCTGATGGGCATCCCGATTCCCACGGAATACGGCGGCCTGGGCGGCACGTTTCTGACGTACGTCAAAGTCGTTGAAGAGATCGCCAAAGCGTGCGCGTCGAGTTCGCTCATCGTCGCAGTTCAAGAGCTCGGCATGCTGCCGATTCTCATCGGCGGCAGCGAGGAACAGAAGAAACGGTTCCTCCCCGACATCGCGGCCGGGAAAAAAGATTGCCGCATACGCGCTCACGGAAGCGTCGAGCGGTTCCGATGCCCTCGGTTCGATGCGCACGCGCGCCGAACGCAAGGGCGACAACTACGTTCTCAACGGCCAAAAGATTTGGATCACGAACGGCAGCGTCGCCGACGTCGTCTGCGTTTTCGCAGTAACCGATCCTAGCGCCGGATCGCGCGGCGTCAGCGCGTTCGTCGTCGAGAAAAACACGCCGGGCTTCATCGTCGGCAAGAAAGAGAAAAAGATGGGGATCCGCGGGTCACCCACCGTCGAACTCGTCTTTCGACGACTGCGAGGTTCCGGCGGCGAACCGTCTGGGCGAAGAGGGCGAAGGCTTCAAAATCGCCATGAAAGTGCTCGATAAATCGCGCCCCGGCATCGCCGCGCAAGCGCTCGGCATTGCAGCCGGCGCGCTCGATTACGCAACGAATTACGCCAAAGAGCGCATCGCGTTCGGCAAACCGATCGGCCAGCATCAGGGCGTCGGCTTCATGCTCGCAGACATGAAGACGGAAGTCGAAGCAGCGCGTCTGTTGCTGTACGAAGCAGCGCGCAAGTGCGACGAAGGTGCAGCCGACGTTTCGCTGTGGGCTTCGATGGCGAAGCTGAAATGCGGCGACGTTGCGATGTCGGTTTCGACCGACGCGGTTCAAGTGCTCGGCGGTTTCGGCTACTCGACGGAGTACCCCGTGGAGCGCATGATGCGCGACGCGAAGATCACGCAGATCTACGAAGGCACACAGCAGATTCAGCGCCTCGTCATTTCGCGCGCGATGGTCGGCAAGGCCAAATAAGTGGATTTACGCTTCGCGTGAATCCGTCGCGTTCGGGGCTTCGCGCCGAGCCGCACCTTTAACGAAGGCGCCTCTCTGTGGGGCAAGGCAGAGGGGCGCTTTCATTTGAGGCGAACTTTCGAGCCCGACGCTGCGTTCTTTGATCGTAGCTCGTCGCGGTTATGGCGTATATGCCAGGCCGCGGCTTACCGTTGCTCCGGAGGGAGGTGAATACACAATGAAGATGCTCGCATCGCTCGTCGCCGCCGCGTTCCTGATGACCGCCCCGGCGATGGCTGCCGACACCGCCGCTAAGGCGACGACGGCAACCAAGGTTGCTGCTCCTAAGGCCGCTGCCAAGACCGTCAAGTCGGACAAGTCGATGAAATCGGCTAAGACGACCAAGGCCGTCAAGGCTGCTCCGAAGGCTGCTAAGGCCGCCAAGAAGCCGAACATGCAAAAGACCGCCGCTAAGAAGGCTGTCAAGGCTGTTAAGCCGGCTAAGGCTGCGAAGGCCGCTCCGAAGGCTGTCAAGGCCGCGAAGAAGCCCCACCAGCAGAAGACCGCTGCCAAGAAGCCCGTCTCCAAGACGAAGGCTATGAAGGCCGCTCCGAAGGCTAAGGCTGCAAAGCCCGCGCCGAAGGCTACGAAGAAGCCGTAAACCCCGTATTCATTCCATTCAATAACGGCGCAGTCGAAAGACTGCGCCGATTTTTTTGCGAAGGCTCCGAGTCTGATGTCCGATCCCATGAAGCCCGAGTTCACCGCCCAAAACCCGATCGTCGAGGCCGCTTCCAAGATTCGCGCGCGCCGTGACATGGGCGCCCTGATCGACGCCGCCTCCGGCGAAGCGACGGGCCGCAAACCCGAAGACGCCGACGAGTCGCTTCAGCTCTTCGCGCAGCAGCTGGCGATGGCGTGCAAACGCCTAAATTCGATCCTCGGTGCGAACGGCGTGAAACTCGTGCGTCTCGAGAAACCGCTTCGACTGCGCTTACGCTTCCAAGACAAACGCATCGCGATCGATCTCGAAGAAGTGCAACAACTGGTGTTGATTTCCGGAATGGGCCTGGACGGCGAGTACCAATTCGATCTAGAGTCCCCGACGCCGTCGCTCATCAATCTTTCGAAGATCTCAACGGAAGCCGGCTACGGCGACCGCCTCACCGCGTCTTCGCTCCTAAAACACATCGCGCAGGACGCCGAACTCCCACGCCCGCCTCACCTCTCCGGCGGCGGCCCTTTACAGCTTTAAGTCCCCCACGTCATCCTGACCGAGATTATCGCGAAGGTTTGCGTCGGGCGGCGGGGGCGGCTTTCGGCGCGGTGACGCGTTTGGTGGCGGCGTTGAGTTTGGCGATGATCGGCGGCGTCGGGCAGATTTGGTTGACCGGGCATTTGCCGCAGAGCGGCGTCGGGGCTTTGCAGATTTCGCGTCCGTGAAGGATGAGCCAGTGATGCGCGAAGCGCCATTTTTCGCGCGGCACGAGTGCGGTTACGTCTTCTTCCACTTCGCGCGGGGTTTTGCCGAGCGATAAACCGAGACGGTGCGAAACACGAAACACGTGCGTGTCCACCGCGAACGCAGCTTCTTCGAACGCGACCGACATTACGACGTTGGCCGTTTTTCTGCCAACGCCGGGCAACGCTTCGAGGGCTTCGCGTTCGCGCGGAACTTCGCCGGCGTGCTGCTCCACGAGCCCTTTGGCGGCATTGATGATGTTGGCCGCCTTCATGCGGAAAAATCCGCACGACTTGATTATCTGTTCGACGTCGCCTTGATCGGCGCGCGCGAGCTTTTGCGGCGTCGGATACTTCTTGAAGAGCGCCGGGCGTCGTCATGTTGACGCGCGCATCGGTGCATTGCGCCGAAAGAATCACTGCGACGAGCAATTCATACGGATTCGAATATTCGAGCGCCGTTACGGCATGCGGGTACGTCCGCTCGAGAACCGCAAGCTCTTGCTCGGCGACTGAGCGCGGTACTTTCTTCTTCGGAAACGGAATTTTTGCCATCGGTTGAAGGGCCGTGTTAGCTCCGGCGGACAAGAACCCATTTCCGTATGGGGTACGAATGAGCGATCCTGCATCGATAAACGCGCGCGCGTTGGCGCTGCGCGGACAAGGCGATCTTCCTGAAGCCGTCCGGACGCTGCGCGAAGGCGTTAGCCTCTTTCCGGGACAGCTCCCGCTCCAACAGAACCTCGCGCAGCTTCTCTACGAAGGCGGCGACAATGCGGGCGCGATCGAGGCGCACGGGCGCGTTCTTTCGCTCGATCCCGAGAACGTAGCATCGCACCTTGCGCTCTACGAGTTGCTGCAGATCTCGGGGCAACGCGACGAAGCACTGGCGCACCAGCGCGCCGCGCTTGCGCATCAGCGCGTCTTTTCATCGATCGCGCCGAAAGAGCGGCGCAGCATCCTGCTCCTGTTTGCGCCGGGCGATTGGCAGGCGAATATTCCGGTCGACTTTCTGTTCGACCGCGAAACGACGACAGTGCACAAGCTTTACTTGCTCGACGCGCAGCGACTGCAGCAAGACACGCTGCCTCGCTACGACGTTGCTTGGAACGCGATCGCCGAATCGATGGAAGCAATCCCGTACCTCGCTTTAGCCGAACTCGTGCTCGGCGGGCAAGCGAAGCCACGACTGAACGAACCGGGCCGCGTGATCACGACGTCGCGCGTTTTTCTTCCGCACGCGCTCGTGGATACCGGCGCAATCGTCGCCCCCGTCGCCGAGCTTGCCGGCGATGCGATAAGCGCCGGCAACGTGCCTTACGAATTTCCGCTGATCGTCCGTCCAGTCGGATCGCATGCGGGACACGGCTTAGAGAAAATCGATGCGCGCGAGGAACTTCTCGCATACGTGCAATGCCATTCGGCAGAACGGTATTTCGTCAGTCCATTCGTGGATTATCGAAGTGCCGACGGCTTCTTCCGCAAGTACCGAATCGTTTTCGTCGATGGCGAACCGTACCCGGTGCATCTGGCAGTTTCACCGAACTGGATGATCCACTACTACAACGCGCCGATGGCCGAAAACCAGTGGATGCGCGATGAAGAGGCGCGGTTTCTGTCGGACATTCACAACGCGTTCGACGGCGAGCGTTATGAAACGCTGAAACGGGTGGCCGACGCTGTCGGGCTGGAGTACTTCGGCATCGACTGCGCGCTCGCGCAAGACGGCCGAGTCCTGATTTTCGAGGCCGATCCGGCGATGCTGGTGCATACGAGCGACCCGGTCGACCTCTATCCTTACAAACGTGAGTTCGTCCCGCGGATATACCGAGCCGTCGAACGGATGATAGACAAGCGGATCGCTGCCGATACCTGAAGAGGTATGGTTCCCGGCCTGTACGATACGGCGGTCATAGGCGGCGGCGTTTCTGGTTGCTCGGTCATCCTGGCGCTTGGCGGCACGGTCGATCCGGGGTACCGCGCGGCCGTTTTCGAACCTGGCCGTCTCGGCCCCGGCGTAGCGTACGGCGATCAACCCGCGGCGCTCCTGATGAACGGCGGTGCGAATACGATGTCTCTGCTGCCCGATGACCGCTATCATCTTTTGCGATGGCTGGGCAGCAACGACGGCAACGCCTTAATCGCGCGCAGAAGGTTCGGCGACTACGTAGCCGACACGGTGCAACGCGTAATCGCCTCGCATCCGGGCTTCTCGCACGTGCAAAGCGAGATCGTCGATGTGCTTCCGCATCACGAAGGATACATTCTCGTGGACGAACGCGGCGAGCGATCCGTCGCGCGCAACGTCGTTCTTGCCTTCGGAAATTTTGCGCCGAACGCTTCGTTTCTGCCGGAAGCTATCAGAAATCACGATTACTATCAGGGCGATCCGTGGCACCTAAATCTCGGCGATCTTGAGGGCGACGTTGCGATCGTCGGGAGCCGGCTTACCGCCCTCGACGTGCTCGCGCAGCTCGACGAGCGCGGGTTTCGTGGACGAACCTACTTGATTTCGCGGCACGGCGTCGCACCGCTCGTCGAAGACCCCGCGATCGGCGGGCTGAATTTGCGCGATTTGCAACTCGAATTTGAAACGCCGCATGCGCTGCTGCGCTCGATGCGCAGGGCGGCGAAGAAGCACGTCGCCGCAGGCGGCGATTGGCGGGCCATCGTCGAATCCATTCGCAAGATAACGCCGGAGATTTGGGCCGCGTGGAGCGCGCGGGACAAGCGCCGGTTTCTCCGGCATTTGCAATCGTTGTGGGCGGCCCACCGCTATCGCGCGCCGCGTGAAACCTTCGCGGCGTTCGAGCGCCGGATTGAATCCGGCCGCGCGGAGCTCGTGAAAGGAAGAATCGCCGGCGCCGAACGCACCGGCGGGAAGAATATCGTAATGACCGTGAAGTGCGCAGATCGAATCAGGGAAATTGAAGTCCAGGCGGTGGTGAATGCAACCGGCCCCAACTCCGATTATTCAAAGATCGATCGACCGCTCGTACGAAATTTGCTGCGCCGAGGTCTGATGCGAACCGACGAGTTGCGCTTGGGAATCGACGCTTCCAAAGCGTTTAGGGTGTACTCGCGGGAAGGCGCGGAACAGCCGCGGCTGTTCGCTCTGGGTCCGCCGCTTCGCGGCCTTTTCTACGAAGCGACCGCCGTCCCGGAGATTACCCGGCACGCGCGCGCCATCGCTTCCGAGCTGAGCCGCCTATCACTTGTACTAGGAGCCGTATCGTGATTTCGCCTTTTGAAGATCTACTCGCGCAGGCGATGGATGACCCGGCGCTCGTAGAAGCCATGCGCGCCGGCATTGCGCGCTTCGAAGAGTACCGCAGCTCGATCCCGTTTATCGCGAATTCGTACGCGCGGCTGCTGCTTCGAAAGACTGCGGAATTCGAACTGGTCGCCATGCAATGGGCACCCGAGTCGAAAAGCCCGATTCACGACCACGGCAACTCTCGATGTTGGGTCGCAATTTTAGACGGCGTTTTAGACGTCGAAAATTTTCAACGGCTAGACGACGGTCTTACGTCCTACGCTCGCATCGCCAAAGACTTCGATACGCGATTGATTGCCGGCCAGCTGGATCACCGTCTTAATTGGCGCGAACTTCATCGCGTCCGCAACTCCACCGGCCACAACGTTTTCTCTCTGCAGCTCTACGCCGCACCGCAAACCGATTACGCCGTTATCGACGATGCAACGATGCTTTGCCGGCGCGCGCAGCCGGAGTACGACGCGATCTTCGAGTTTTAGCCGGCGCGCGAAGGCACGCGCGGAACGATTGCCAGCAGCGCTAGCGCGGCCGCGCACAATATCGAAAACGTCATCAACAACCCCGACGACAACGGAAAATGCCCGCGCGCCGCGAGCGTGACGGGCAACCCGCACAGCGTTACGCCAGCGGTCATTCCCAGCACGGCGCCGAGCAGCATGGCAGAACTCACGGTGCCTTCTTCTCCTTCGTCTACGCCTTCGACGCCCACCAGCGAAAGGGTCGGATAGCCCAAGCCGATACCGAGCCCGGCGAAAACCCATGTTACGAAAGCGAGCGCAACCGGGGCTCCCAACGCCACCGCGATCATGCCGCCGCAACCGACAAGGCCGAAGATTCCGCCGCACGCGACCAATGGGCGGACGCCGGTACGCCGGAGCAACGCCGGTTGAATGAAACTCGCGGCACACCACCCGAGCGCGCCAAGCGTGATACACAAGCCGGACGTCGTCAGGGGCAAGCCGCGCACGGCGGTTAGTAAGAGCGAGACGTACGCATCGGCGCCGAAAAACGCGGCATGCAGCACGGCGAACGCCACAAAACTCGCGTTTCGTCCCTGCAGCAGCAACGTCGCGCGCGAAAACAGCATGCGCAACGCGCCGAACGGATCCACTTCGTGCTCGGCGCGTTCGTTTTGAATTGCGGGCAGCAACAAGACGGCGGCAAGTGCAACGAGGGGAACGAATCCCAAGAAAACCCAGCGCCATCCATACGCCGTGGCGATGAACGCGCCGGCCGGCGGAGCGATGAGCGCGGGGACGACCCAGGCCGTAGAAATCAAGGAGAACATGCGCGCGCGCAGCCCGGCGGGAAAAGTCTTCACGATTGCAGCAAACGACGCCGCGTAGTCGAGCCCCGCTCCGCTGCCTTCGATAAAACGCGCACCGACCAGCTGAGCCATGGAATGCGCAACGCTCGCGAGCGCCAATCCGGCGCCAAGCAAACTCAGCGCAATGGCGAGAATGCGCCGCGTTCCATACCGGTCAGCCCACGGCCCCGCAAACGGTAAGAAGATAAAGTTGGCCAGCAAGAACGATCCGAAGGCAAAGCCGTAGAGCGCGAGCCCGTGCAGGTCCGAAACGACGCGCGGCATCACCGTTGCAATCACCAACGCTTGCATCGCCGAAACGAATTCACCGATAAGCAGTCCGGCCGCCACGCGCCCGTGACGGCCGGAGAAAAGCTCGCGCACGAGCTACGCTATTTCAAGTAGTCGACGATCCACTGAACCCAGCGGCGGTCGACGTCCTGCGAACGAATCGGATCTCCCGGAAAATGTCCGCCTACCGGATACGCGAAGAAGCGGACCGGCGTGCCGCGGTTCGTGAGCGCGCGGAACATTTCGTAAGACTGCGTGATGGGAACGCGCGAATCTCCCACGTCGCTCAGAATGAGAGTCGGCGTGTTAATCTGCCAAGCGGCGCTGATCGGCGACTGGGCCCAGTAGTCTTTGATGTAGTTCTTCACGTAGGGTGAACCATTGAACTGGTATCGCACCGAGACGCTGTTGTCGGAGAGATTGTATTCGTCGATCCAGTTGTTTACCGCGGCGCCGGCGACGGCGGTTTTCCAGATGTGATAGTGGCCTTCCATCCACGACGTCATGTAGCCGCCGTAAGACCACCCGGAAACGGCAATGCGCGAGGTGTCGATCGGATAACTTTTTTCGACGGCCTCGATGCCGGCCATCACGTCGCGTCCCGGGCCGGCTCCCGCGTCGTTGAAGATAGCGTACCAATACTTCGCGCCCAAATTATCGCTGCCGCGGTAATTCGGATTGAAAACGATGTACCCGTGCGACGCAAAGAGTTGATTCAAGCTGCTGAACGAGAGAATCGACGCCGAATTGGGACCGCCGTGAATCACGAGCACCAACGGATACTTCTTCGACGGGTCGTAACCGGCCGGAAGTGTCACCGTGCCGTCTTCGGGAAAGCCTTCGAACGTCCAGTTGACGGACTTCACCGTTCCAAGTGCGAGCTTGGCAATCCCGTCGTTAAACGAGCTTACGCGCTGCGGCGCGGCGCTCGCCGACGCCATGTAATACAACTCGACGGGATGGCCGGGTTCGCTGCCGGTAAATGCGATGGCGCCCGTCTTAGCGATCGAAGCATCCAGCCAAAACGCTTGCGTCGGCTGCACGGTGCCGAGATTCAAGCGTTGTGCTTTTCCATCGAGCGGTTTCAGCCAAAGCGCCGCATCAGTCTCTTTGTGGCCGGAGATCAGCAGCGACTTGCCGTCGGGCATCCACATAGCCCGCTGCACGTTGGAATCGATATCGTCTGCGGTTACGTCGACGCCGTTGCCGCCGCTCGAAGGCGCGACGAAGATGTCGTTTTGCTCGGCCTCGTTCCCGTTGTGCGGATACCAATAAGCGACATGCGTTCCATCCGGTGAATACTCGCCGAACCCTTCGTATTTACCATGCGTCGTGAGCGGGCGGATATCGCCGGTTGCAACGTCCAGAATGTCAACGGTGGCCATATCGGCGTCGGCGTCATAAGGGTTCGGCATCTTCGTGAAGGCGATCGACTTGCCGTCGGGCGACCAGGAGATCGGCGCACCCGGCGAGCTCGGCGGCTGCGCCGAAGGCAAACTCCACGATCCGTGCGTCAAACGCCGCGAACCGGTCCCATCGGCGTTGACAAGCCAGATGTGATTCGGCAACGGCGCTTCTTTGGTGTTATAGGCTTGATCGCCGACGACGAAGCCGTCGCGATGCTTTTCGATATCTTTCTGGTTCGGCCGGTCGTCGGAGGTTACGAAAGCGATTGCCGCGCCGTCCGGGCGCCATTTGAACTGCTGCACGCCGTTCTTCGCGTCGGTAACCGGTTTCGGATCGCCGCCGCGCATGTCCATCACGTAGACCTGCTGCTGCGCGTCTTTGCCTTCGCCTTTGAGCGCGAGAAATGCGAGCCGCGTGCCGTCGGGCGACCATGCCGGCGAGGAGAGAGCCTTACGATCGTAGGTTACGTCGCGGTTCGTCTTCGAAGCGACGTCGTAAAGCGTCAGCGTGCGATCGAATTCGTCGTCCTTCATGTTCGCGCGCGAAACGATGTAGGCGATTTCTTTACCGTCCGGCGACATGGCGACGTCGGCAACTCCGACGATCTTCGGCAGGTCGTCGATCGTAAAAGGTTTTGCCGCGGCCACGCCACACGTCGCAACGGCGGCGGCGAGCGTAAAGATGATGCTCCGTCTGTACATTGCCGTCACTCCTTACTTCAAGTACCGGTCGAGCCAGCCGATCCAGCGTTTGTCGATATCTTCGTTCCGAACGGGATCCGAGGGGTGGTGGCCCGCAACGGGATACGCTACGAATTGCACGGGCGTGCCGTTGTCCTTGATCGCGTGGTAGAGCTTGTATGAATTCGTGATGACGACGTTGTTATCGCCGACGTCGCCCATGATGAGCGTGGGCGTCGTAATTTGCGGCGCATACGCAATCGGCGATTGCGACGTCCACTCGGGCAAATTTTCGGGCCGCCACGGAACGCCGTGAAAGAACGGTACGTCCGTGTAGACGTAAAACGCGAGATTGAAATCGTCCAGCCAATCGTCGAGCGACGCGCCGCTGACGGCGGCTTTCCACAAATGGTAATGACCGATGAGCCAGGACGTCATGTAGCCGCCGTACGACCACCCTGAAACCGCGATCCGCGACGTATCGATATCGGCAATTTTTTCGACGGCGGCAACGCCGGCCATGACGTCTTTCCCCGGTCCGTCGCCCGCATCGTTGGTGATGGCGTGCTGATACGCGTCGCCGAGATTCGTGCTTCCGCGATAGTTCGGCTCGAAGATGAAGTAGCCGTGCGACGCAAACTCCTGGCGTTGCGTCGCCCACCCGATTGTCGAAGCACTTTGCGGGCCGCCGTGAATGCGCAGGATCATCGGCGCTTTTCCGCCTTTATATCCGAGCGGATACGTTAGGATGCCGTCTTCTTTGAAACTCCCCTTCGTCGAATTCCATTGTACGTGGATGCTTCGGGCCACGGCCACGTGTTTTACAAACGCATTGTCGTCGGTCAACGCAACCGCGCGCGAGCCGTCGTACACGTAGACCTCCGGCGGATGCGCGGGAGTCGATGCGATAAAGGCGAGAGTCCCGTTTTTACTCGTATTGCCGAGACTTGCCGGCTCGAGGTTTCCTAGCGCTATCCGGTGCGCGCCGCCGGCCATTGCTTGATACCAGAGCGTCGTGTTGCCGCCGTCCGGCGTCAGGAGCCACATGCCGTCGCCGCGCGCGTCCCAGGCGCTGTCGTCGACGTTGCGATCGGCACTGCGGCGGAAATCCGCGAGCAACTTCCCGTGCGAATCGACGACGTAATTGTCGACGCCTTGCGTGTAGTCGCCGCCCGTGTTGCGGACGTAAGCGATACGGTCTCCATGCGGCGCATACTGAGGGACGTTTTGCAAACGTTTTCCGTCCAGTGCGCGCATGTGGCCCGTCGCGACATCGACGATCTCGATCTGAGAGGCCAAGGAGTCGCCGACGAACGGCGTCGGAAAGCGTTCGATTGCGATGGAGCGTCCGTTGGGCGACCACGAAATGTCGCCGCCGCCGTCGGGATCGATATTCGCTACGCTCCAAGAGCCCGACGTGAGCCGGTGCGCAACGCCGCCGCCGGTTGAAATCCACCACACGTGCGCCGGCATCGTTTCCGACAGACGCAGATAGTCGTTGTCGTGCACCTCGAAGGCGTCGCGATGGGCGTCGACGTCTTTCTGCTTCGGATTCTGCTCTTGCGAAACGAACGCGATTCGCCCGCCGTCCGGGCTCAACGCATAGTTGATGACGCCCGTTTTTTCGTGAGTGACTTGACGAGCGTCGCCGCCGTCCATCGGCATGAAGAAAACTTGCTCTTGCGGATCTTTCTCGTCGTTGTCGAGCGCCATGAACAGCAGGCCGGAACCGTCGGGCATCCAGCGCGGAACCGCGACGCCCTTACGAAGATACGTCAACTGCCGTTCGCGATGCGTCCGCACGTCGACAAGCATCAGCTGCCGGTCGTTTCGATCTTTGTCGAAATCGGGCATGCTTCGAATGAAGGCGACGCGCGTTCCGTCGGGGGAGATTTGCGCTTCGCTAACCCCAATGACCCGGCGCGCATCGCTGAAATCGAAGGCGGCGGCGGGCAGCGCCGAAGCGCTGAGCAAGGCAAAAAGAGTCAGCGCAGATGCTGCACGCATGCGGATCTTCCTCTCGAGCTAGTCTTTTAGGGCCACTGATTCTCCCTCGCGAGCTATAAGCCCGTCGCGCTCCAAAACCAGTACTATGTCGCGCACTTCATCGTAGGTTCGCGCCGGTAGAATCGGGATGAGATCGCGATGTAAATCGAGCATAGAAATCCGCGCGCCGGCGGGTAAATCGCGCAGACGATCGATGACGCGGCCCCGCGCATAACGCGTCGTCCGCTCGAACGGAATGGCGTTCTGCGGGGACGCGGGTTTTGCGTGGGCCTTTCTGAGCGCCTCCAGTGCGACGCCGTCTACCGGCGCGGCGGCGCACGATTTTTGCAGCGGACACAACAGGCACTTCGGCGCGCGAGCCGTGCAAATAGTGGCGCCCAAGTCCATCATGGCTGAATTCCAATCGTGACCTTCGCCCGGCGGCACGATTTCGCGCGCCTTCGCGTCGAGCTCACGGTGCGTCGCCTTCGCCGGATACTCGAGCCCAAAGAACACGCGATGCACGATGCGCCGGACGTTCGTATCGAGCGCGGCGTCGTCTTCGTCGAATCCGAACGCGCGAATCGCCGCAACGGTGTACGGTCCGATGCCCGGGAGCGCGCGCAGTGCTTCCGCATCGCGCGGCAGCCTGCCGCCATGTTCGGCAACGACCGCGCGAGCTACCCCGGCGAGCCGCATGGCCCGCGAATTGTATCCGAGTCCCTGCCACAACCGCAGCACGTCGGCCATGCTTGCATCGGCGAGAGCCTTGATGTCCGGATAGCGCGCGATGAAAGCTTCGAACTTGGGGATGACGCGATCGACTTGCGTCTGCTGCAGCATGAACTCGCTCACCAGCGTGTAGTAGGGATTGCGAACCACGCGCCATGGTAAACGCGAGCGTCCATGCGCCGCGTACCAATCGAGCAGCGAACGCTGAAGCGCCTTCACGAACGCAGTGTCGCGATCGCTTCGCCGATGCGCCGGATGCCTTCGCCGATTTCCGCGCGCGGCACGGCCGTGAGCGCCAACCGAAAATTGTGATCGCCGCTGCCGTCGGGATAGAACGCTTCCCCAAAAAGGAACGACGCGCCGAGCCGCTCGGAAACGTCCAGCAACGCTCGCGCTCGGATATCGCGCGGCGTCGTCGCCCACAGATAGAATCCGCCCGTTTCGCCGGTCGCGCGCACGGCTGCCGGCCAGTGCTTAGCGATTGCCTCGCCGGCGATGCGCCGGCGCAACAACAACTCTTCGCGCAACTGTGCGACGTGCGCGTCGTATCCGCGCTCCAAGTAATCGACGATCGCCGCCTGCACGTACAAGCTCGTCGCCATGTCGTAGGCTTGTTTGCGCAAGAGCAAACGCTCGAGAATCATGCGCGGGGCGGCGAGCCATCCGACTCGCAAACTCGGCGCAACGGTTTTGGAAAACGTCGACAGATAGACGACGTGATCGGGCGCCAGCGAAACCAGCGGCGGAAGTTGCTGCTGCGAAAGCGGCCCATACGGATCGTCTTCGATGATCGGAACGCCGGCGCGCTTCGCGATCGTTGCAAGACGTTCGCGGCGGTCCGCGTTCATCGTCGCATTCGTCGGATTGTGCAGCGACGGCATCGTATAGATGAAGCGTGGCCGCCGCGTGCGCAAGATCGCCTCGACGTGATCGACGCGCATGCCGTCTTCGTCGACGGGAACCGGAATCGCGCGCAAACCGTTGATTTGGAAGATTTGCAGCGCGCCGGGATACGACGGCGACTCGACGATGATCTCATCGCCCGGCTCAGCCAAACTTTGCGCGACGATCATGATGCCTTGCGTCGAGCCAGTGAGGACGATGATGTTGCGAGGAGCGATGGTCGCGGCGCCGCGCGCGTTCAGGCGTTCTGCGATCGCCCGGCGCAGCGGTTCGTACCCTTCGGAGTCGCCGTACGATAAGACGAAGCGCGGGTCGCGCGCCACGCGTTCGAACGAGTGCGCCAGCTCGCCGAGCGGCGACGGTTCGTCGGGAGCCACGCCCTGCACGAACGAAATGCGCCCCGGTTCTTGTTTCGCCGCGAGCTCGCCCAGAATGTTCGGAAACTCACCGACGCGCCACGGAGGCAGGGTGATCCACCACGGCACGCCGGCGGCACGTTCGGGCTGCCCGCGCCGCAGTTGGCCCGCCACGCGGGATCCTGAACCTACCCGCTGCTCGATCAAGCCGTCGGCGACCAGCTCGCGATAAGCGTGCACGACGGTGCTCCGGTTCACCTCGAGGCGTTCGGCCATGGTGCGCTCGGGAGGCAGGCGCGTCGACTCGGGCAGGGTCCCGGCGAGGATGGCCTCGCGCAGGTGCTCGTAGATCTGGCGGTACAGCGGTACGATCGACTCGCGGTCGAGGTTCGGCAGCAGTCCGGCCCATCCAATGTTCGGCATGGAGGGCACCAATTCGCCCTAGTGGACGGAGAAGCCCTACGATGGTCGAAGCCCCGGGCGGCGAAGTCTTGTTACACTATCTCGGGCCGCCCATCCACGTGGCGCCGGCTCAAATGAATTCCGTTTTTCGAGAACAGGAGCATATCGGTGGCTGAACATCAGGTTGACGCAGTCGTTATTGGCGCGGGTCCCGGCGGATATCACGCCGCTATCCGGCTCGGACAGCTCGGGAAGAAAGTTATCTGCGTCGACCGCGACGAGGTCGGCGGCGTTTGCCTCAACTGGGGCTGCATCCCGACCAAAGCGCTGCTGCACGTCGGCGAGGTGATCCGCCACATCGATCACGCAAGCGCCATCGGCTTGAAGGTGCCGAAGGCCGAAGTCGATCGCGAAGGCGTCGCGAAGTTCAAAACCGACGTCGTGAACTCGAACGTCGGCGGCGTCAAGACGCTGTTCAAAGCGAACAACGTGCAATTCATCTACGGCGACGCGAGCTTCAAGAACGCGAACGAAATCGTCGTGAAGAACAAAGACGGCGGCACCGACACGATCAAGGCGACGAACGTCGTCATCGCGACCGGCTCCGCTCCGATCGACGTGAAGGCGTGGCCGCGCGACGGCGAGACGATCATCAACTCGGACGACGCCGTGCAGATGAAGCGCATTCCGAAGAACATGCTCGTCATCGGCGGCGGCGTCATCGGTCTCGAATTCGCCACCGTTTATACGCGCGTCGGCGCGAAAGTGCTCGTCATCGAAGCGCTGCCGCAAATTCTCACCGGTACGGATCTGGAGATTTCGAAGACGCTCGGACGCATTCTCAAAAAACAAGGCGTCGAGATTCATGCTCGACACGAAAGTCGGCAAACTCGAAAAGAGCGGCAAGACCGTCAAAGCCACGTTCAACGGCGAAGCCACGAACGGTAAAGACGAAACGCGCGATTTCGACATGGTTCTGGTCGCAGTCGGACGCCGTCCGGTTACCGATACGCTGAATCTGGAAGCTGCGGGATTGAGCGCGGACGACAAAGGCTTCATCGCGATCGATCAGCAGTGCCGGACGAAGGTTTCAAATGTCTTCGCAATCGGCGACGTTACGGGCCAGCCGCTGCTCGCGCATCGCGCAATGAAACAGGGCGTCGTCGCCGCCGAAGTGATTTCCGGCGACAAGTCGGCCGCGTTCGATCCGGTTGCGATTCCGAACTGCGTTTACACCGATCCCGAAGTCGCGACTGTCGGTCTTTCGGAAGAAGAAGCAAAAGCCCAAGGCTACGAAGTACGCATCGGAAAGTTCCCGCTGGCGGCGAGCGGACGCGCGCGTACGATGAACGAGACCGACGGCGTCATCAAACTCGTCGGCGACGCGAAGACCGATTTACTGCTCGGCATGCACATCGTTGCGCCGCAAGCCGAATCGCTCATCGGTGAAGGCGTGATCGCCCTCGAAATGGGCGCCACGCTCGAAGACATCGGCCTGTCGATCCATCCGCATCCGACGCTCACCGAAGGCATCATGGACGCCGCCGAAGCAGCGCACGGGAAAGCGATTCATATCGTCAATCCGAAGCCGAAAACGCCGGCAGGCGCCGCGCGATAATCGCACCGGAAAGTTAGCAGTAAAAATACCCGGGCAACGCCCGGGTATTTTTTTGGAACGCGAACCTTCTCTGCGGTTGCCTGGGTTGTAGGTAGAAGTTTTATGACGGCCGTAGCACGCGTACTCGACTTGGGACTGCGCCCGTACCGCGAGGTATGGGATCTTCAGCATGCCCTGCACGAGGCCGTGCGCGAAGGGCGGGAGCCCGACACGTGGATCGTCGTGGAGCACCCGCCGGTCATCACCCTCGGACGCCAGGCAAAACGCGAGAACGTGCTTCTTCCGGCGGACATGTTGGAGCGCCGCGGCGTGGACGTCGTAGCGATCGAGCGCGGAGGCGACGTCACATACCACGGGCCTGGACAGTTGGTTGTCTATCCGATTCGCAAACTGGAACGTTTTCGAGAGGTTGTCCCTCTCGTGCGCACGCTGGAAGGCGCCGTGATTGCCACGGTCGCGCGGTTCGGAATCGGCGCAGACCGCTGGAGCGAGCATGCCGGCGTGTGGGTGGGACGCAATCAGATTTGTGCGATTGGCCTGGCCGTTCAAAAAATGGTATCGTTGCACGGCATCGCGTTGAACGTCTCGACCGAACTGAATTACGACCGGCTGATCAACCCTTGCGGACTCCCCGATCGCGGAATTACGTCGATTTCGAAAGAGACGGGGCGTGAAGTTACCTTAGCGGAGGTCAAGCCGCTGCTGCTTCAAGATTTGAGCAGCGCGTTCGACCTCGAATTCGTTGAAGAATCCCAATGGCTATCGAAATCGATTTAACGACAGTACGCACCGCTCAAAATGGCGGATCCAAACCGCAGCACGTCCGTAAGCCGGACTGGCTGCGCGTTTCGCTTCCGGCCGGTGAAGACTACGAACGCGTGAAAGCCAAGGTGAATACGCTGGCGCTCAACACCGTTTGTAAGGAAGCGGCTTGCCCGAACATCGCCGAGTGCTGGGGCGCCGGAACGGCGACCATCATGATCCTGGGCGACACGTGCACGCGCGGCTGCCGCTTCTGCAACGTCAAGACGGGCAACCCGAAGGGCGTCGTGGATTGGATGGAACCGGTGCGCGTGGCTAACGCCGTACGCGACCTCGGCTGGCAGTATCTCGTGCTGACGGCCGTCGATCGCGACGATCTGGCCGACGGCGGCGCGTTGATTTTCGCCAACACCATTCGGGCGATCCACGAACGCGTGCCGGGTTCTAAAGTGGAGATTCTCAGCGGGGACTACCGTGGGGACCTCAGCGCTCTCGACATCGTCATGGACGCGAAACCCGACGTGTTCGCGCATAACCTCGAAACGGTGCGCCGATTGACTCCGGGAGTTCGCGACAAGCGCGCAACCTTCGACCAGTCGCTGCGGATTCTGGATCACGCGAAACGCCGCGCTCCGGAACGCTACACGAAGACGTCGTTGATGCTCGGACTCGGCGAGACCGAAGCCGAGGTCGAGGAAGCAATGGATGCGGCACGCGGCGTCGGCGTGGACATCTTCACGATGGGTCAGTACCTGCAGCCCACCAAGAAACATCTTCCGGTCGTCGAGTTCGTCACTCCGGAAAAATTCGATCGCCTGGGCGCGATCGCGAAGTCCAAGGGATTCCATCAAGTAGTATCGAGCCCGCTCTCCCGCAGTTCGTATCACGCGGAGCAGGCCTTTACCGCTTAATTGCAAGCTGCCGTCGTAGACGGTGTACCGTAGGAAGCTGTAATGACGAGATTCTTCCTCACCCGGCCCATCATGGCCATCGTCTGTTCGACGGTGATTCTGATTATGGGCCTCGTGGCGATTCCCACGTTGCCGATCTCGCAGTATCCGCAGATCGCGCCGCCCGTAGTCACGGTTACGGCGAACTACATCGGTGCGAGTCCCGAATCGGTCGAAAGCGCCGTTACCACGCCGCTCGAAAACGCCATAAACGGCGTCGAGGGTCTTCGTTATATCAGTTCGACGAGCAGCCAAGGCACCTCGACGGTGACGGCTACGTTCGTCCTCGGAACGAATCTCGACATTGCCGCCACCGACGTGCAGAACGCCGTGCAGTCCGCGATGGGCCAGCTTCCCAATGAAGTCAAGCAAACCGGCGTCACGGTCAACAAAAATAACGGCGCCTTCGTCATGGCGCTCGCGCTTCAATCCACCGGCGCACACGATGCAACGTTCCTCAGCAACTATGCTGAGCTGAACATCGTTAACGACCTCAAGCGCGTGCCGGGCGTTTCGAACGTCCTCATCTTCGGCCAGCGCCGCTACGCCATGCGCATTTGGCTGAACCCGCACGAGCTGCAGGCACGCGGGCTGGCGACGACCGACGTTATCTCTGCTCTCCAGGAGCAGAACGTGAACGTCGCAGCCGGCAGCATCGGCTCCGCGCCCGAACCGGCGAATCAGCCGTACACGTATACCGTAAACGCAGTCGGCCGTCTTAGCGAACCCTCGCAGTTCGAAAACATCATTATCCGGACCGATCCCAACGGCGGCTTCACGAAGCTCCGCGACGTCGCGCGCGTCGAATTGGGCGCGGAAGATTACAACAGCTTCATTCGGTTCGACGGCAACCAAAACGTCGTGGGTCTGGGCGTTCAGCAGCTCCCCACCGCCAACGCCCTCTCGGTGGCGAACGGCGTAAAGACTAAGCTCGACGAGCTTTCGCGTTCGTTCCCTTCGGACGTGTCGTATAAGGTCGCGTTCGATACGACGCTTTTCGTCAAGGAATCGATCAAAGAAGTCGTCATTACGCTGCTGCTCTCTATTCTGCTCGTCGTGCTGGTCATCTATCTGTTCTTGCAGAGCGGACGCTCGACGCTGATCCCCGCCTCCACGATCCCGATCTCGCTGATCGGCACGTTCTTCATCATGAAGATCTTCGGCTTTACGATCAACACGATTACCTTATTCGGGTTGACCCTAGCCGCCGGACTCGTGGTCGACGACGCTATCGTCGTCATCGAAAACATCGCTCGCTACATGACCGAACACAAGTTGGGAGGCATCGCCGGCGCGAGGGCCGCTATGGACGAGATTCAAAGCGCGGTGGTCGCCTCTTCGCTCGTGCTCTTTTCGGTCTTCACTCCGGTCGCGTTCTTTCCGGGAACGACGGGCTTGCTCTACAAGCAGTTCGCTTTGACCATCGCGGCGTCGATTACGATCTCGCTCTTTTCAGCGTTGACGCTGGCGCCGGTGCTCTCGTCGATTCTTCTTTACGACAAACCGGAAGCGACACGAGGCTTCTTCGGCGCGTTCAACCGCGGCTTCCGCGGATTCAAAGCGCGCTACCGTCTCACGTTGCCGGTGCTGTTCAAACGCCGCTGGCTCGTGATGCTGTGCTTTGCCGGCGCGCTCGCGCTTACGTTCTTCCTGTTCAAATCAACACCCGGCGGCTTCATCCCGTCGGAAGACCAAGGATACTTCCTTACCCTTGTCCAGGCGCCTGAAGGCACGTCGCTTGCGAACGAACACGCCGTTGCGGTGAAGGCGGAGAACATCATCCGCAACACGCCGGGCGTCGCGGACGTGTTTGACGTGGGCGGCTTCAGCTTCACCGGATCGTCGCCTAACAAGGGCATCATGTTCGTGCAGCTTTCGCCATGGGGCGAACGTCAGAAAGATTCGAACCAGCAAATCGGCCCGATGCTGTTCTACGGAAAGAACGCAATCGTTCCGAAGTTCTCGCAGCAAATTCCGGAAGCGTCCGTCGTGGCTTTCCCGCCGCCGGCGATCTTCGGCTTGGACACTTTCGGATTCTCGTTCGAACTGGAAGATCGCGGAAACGTCGGTTTGCCTGCGCTTACGGGCGTTGCGAACCAAATCATCGCCGGCGCGAATCAGCCCAACACGCCGCTGAGCCAAGTCAACACGCAATTCCGCGTGAACTCGCCGCAATTGCAAGTCAACGTCGACCGCAATAAAGTCAAGGCGATGGGCGCATCGCTGAGCGACGTCTTCAATACCATGCAGACGGACCTGGGCTCGCTCTACGTCAACGACTTCAACTACGCGAACCGGTCGTACCGCGTTTACGTGCAAGCCGATACGCCGTACCGCGATCGCGTAGGGTCGTTGCAAGACCTCTACGTTCGCTCGAATGCCGGCGGATTGTCGCCGCTTTCGGCGCTCGTCGATTCGAACGTGCAGCTGTCGGCGCCGAACATCTCGCACTACAACCTGTTCCGCAACATCGAGATCAACGGCCAGACAAAACCGGGATACGGCACTAGCCAGTCGATCGACACGATGCAGGCCCTCGCGAAGAAGTACGACGGCAAGGGCGTCGGCTACGAATGGTCGGGTCTCACGCTCGATCAGCTGGAAGCCGGCATCCAGACGACGATCATCTTCGGCCTCGGCATCATCTTCGTGTACCTCGTGCTCGCGGCGCAGTACGAGAGCTTCATCGACCCGCTCATCGTTATTCTCGCGGTGCCGGCGGCGTTGCTCGGCGCGCTGCTGTTCATGAACTACCGCAGCATCGTCGGCATCGGGTTCTTCATCTTGCCGGGACCGCTGCAGTGGATCCCGTGGCTGCTCGGCGGGGCCGGCGGCATCTCCCAAGATGCCTATGCGCAGGTCGGGTACGTCATGCTCATCGGTCTCGCCAGCAAGAGCGCGATTCTGATCGTGGAGTTCGCGAACCAACAGATCCGGGCGGGCTCGGACGTGGTCACCGCCGCGCTTCGCGCCGCGCAAACGCGACTTCGCCCGATCCTGATGACGTCGATCGCCTTCGTTATCGCGATGCTGCCGCTTGTCTACGCCTCGGGCGCAGGCAGCGCGGCACGCCATTCGCTCGGAACGGTGGTCTTCGGCGGCATGCTCTTCTCGACGTTCCTGAACCTCGCGATCACCCCGGTGCTGTACATCATCATCAAGGGATTCGAGCTTCGCGGAAAACGCCAGGGCAAGACTAACGGCCACGCGCGCACCGTCCAAGTCGAGCCGATCGCGACGCCGTCGAACGTCTGAAAACGGGCGTAAAGAGGGCGACTTTTACGGCAGCCGGACGAGGGTTTTAAACTTCTTAAGAGCAACACCACGGTCAACCGGAACTGATACTTTTAATACTCCGGTCCGATCAGGTGGAGAAGTTTTAATGCTCAAAACCCTCTTTCGGACGGGCGGCGCTTTTATAATGGCGCTCTCGTTCGGATTGTCCGCCCTGCCTGCAAACGCAGACACGGGGCCGTACGGCACGGTCGTGGACGGCGCCAATACGGCGATCAAGAACGCGATGACACCGGCGTCGCCGGCGCCCGCGCAACCGGAATCGACGGTCGCCCAAGTGCCGCCGGTTACGCAACAGCCCCTCGGCGGAGCACCGGCGATGGGCCTACCGGTTGGATTCACATACACCGCTGATCTTTCGATTGCACGATCCTTCGGCGATGTCGGCTCGTACGGGAAACAATGGCTACCGGGCGGCGTCGACCTCGTTGCAGGCTACGGCTTCAACCCGACGACGCGCTTCGTCGCCAGCATGTATCAGATCCAGCACTATCCGATGGGCTTCAATAGCGGCACGGTTCCGGTGTATCTGCGCGGCTTCGCGAATCCGGTCGGCTGCGCGAACCTCGACAACAGCACGGCGAACGGATGCACGCCGACGCAATTGAACCTGCGCACGAAAGACACGTTCGGTCTCTTCATGCTGCAGAAGCTCTTCTTGCTGGGCGACATCAAAGGCCGTCCGCTGCCGCTCGTGATTTCGCCGACGTACGTAACGCGTACGTCCTACATCGGAGCAGCGACCAACCACAGCGACGTCGTGCCCTTCGCGGCCGATCCGCCCGACGGTCCGTCGTTCTACGACGTGAAGACGCGCTCGGCGCAGGTCGATTCGCTCGCTTTCACGCTGCCGTTCTTGAAGACGCCGAAGATGTTCGGCACCTTCACGGCGGCGCCGAGCTGGCTCGTGAACACGGCCGGCTTGAACCAAGAGAACCACGCGCAGATCTACCAGATTCTCTATCTCGAATACACGCCGACCAATCGGACGACGTTCTTCCTCGAGCCGCAAGAATCGCGCGATTATCTGCCGACCGACAAGTACGCGCAGCACCTCTTTGCATACTTCGTCGGCGCGTCGTATCGTACGAGTAAGACGACGTTCATCCAAGCCGTGCTCAACAGCGGCGGTCCGACGAACGAAGGTTCTTACGGCGTGCGCGGCCTCGAGTGCGAAAATCCGCTCGGCATGTGCGCTCCGGTCATCGGCGCTCTGAAAGCCACTCAACTCCAGTTGCAGTTCGGCATCGGCTCGCCGAGCGTGCTTCCGTTCTAAGGCGAGGGTTACACAGCAATGAAATTCTCAACGCAAAAACTGCTCGCCGTTGCCGCGCTGGCATCACTCGCGGCGTGTAGCGGCGGGACGGCGGCCAACACGCCCGCGCCGTTGCCGCTGACGTCGCCGGGACCGCTCACCAGCCGCATCGTCGGCGTGGGCGACAGCCTCACGTTCGGCGAGCAATCCGCGGGACAGCTCGGCCAGATCAGTCCGCCCGTTCCGAATCCCAACGCCGGCGCAGTGATTCCGATCGTCGTTCCGGGCCAAGAATCGGGCTTCTGGTCGCTGCTCTACCAGCGCGCGAACAATCTTCCGTGGCTCGCAATGGCGAACCCGACGACGACGGTTCTTCCGCTGATCGCAGGTCCCGGACTGGGCAACCAGCTCGTCAACGTCGCCCCGAACTCGCCGGTACCGTTCGCACCGTCCAAAGCGAGTTCGTGTGAATCGGAAGACCAAGCGGCATATGGAGCAACGACCTACCAGTCGACGCGCATGCAGCCGATGGCAAACACGCTTAACGTCGCCGTACCGGGACTCACGCTCCATGAAGCGATCGCGATGACGCATCCGATCTCGCCGACGTGCGCGCCGATTCCGAACATTCCGGTAGCCGCGCAAAACCTGCTCTCGATCGTCAACAGCGAAAGCGAGCTTTTCTACCCGGTGCTCGGCCAGTTCCAGAACTTGGGCGGCAACCTCACTGAACTCAATGCAGCCGTTTCGCTGCGTCCGACCTTAACTACCGTATGGCTCGGCGCGAACGATCTGCTGAAGTTCGCGTTCTCTGCCGCTCAATTCTGCGGCGGAGACAGCACGCATTTCGTCAACGGCGTTTGCACCGTCGACACGAGCGGTTCGCAGATTCAAGCGGATATGACGAAGATCATCACGTCGCTGCAAGGCGTCGGATCGAAAGTGGTCGTCGCTAACCTTCCGAACATCCTCGAGACGCCGCAATTCGCTAGCTTGAACACGCCGCCGTCGCCGGCAGTATGCCAGGTGCAAACCTACGCGTTCTGCGTGTACGACTCGGTGCTCGCGAGCTTGTATGCGGCGCATGGCGATCCTAACGCTGCAGCCGACGCTCAAGCGGCGGCAACAGGGATGGTTTCCTACATCGTTACGACGTACAACCTCGGCCCCAGCGGCGGCTATCTCACCGAGTCGGGCTTGCTCGATGCGTTCCAGCAGGCCGTCAACCCGACGACCGGCGCAGTAACCGTGACCAACATCAATCTGGATCCGAAAGGACCGGGAACCGGTGCCGGTCAGCTCTACCTCTCGCCGGCGCTCGCCGCGCAAGTGCAGAGCTACAACGACACGATGAACTCGGCGATCGGCGCGGCTGCCACGGCGAACAACGTTCCGCTGGTCGATGTGAAATCGATCTTCGACGGAATCGCCAGCGGCAACATGGCCAACCCGTTCTTCCAAGCGGCAGCGGGAGTCAATCCCGGCAAGTGCTGCACGCTGACCTTCGGCGGCGGCCTGCTCAGTTTCGACGGCCTGCATCCGTCGAACACCGGTTACGCGTTGATCGCGCAGGCGTTCATCGCCGTCATCGATCAGGCGTACAACGCCGGCATCACGCCGATGACGGAAACGGACGTTCAGGCAATCTACAACGGCACGGGCGCGAACAACCCGCCCAACATCCCCGACCCGTACGCACCGCACTAGCGTCCGTTTCGGAGCAAGCATCGAGCCGCGGCAGAAGCCGCGGCTCTTTCTTTTTCTTTTTATGGTACGCTTGAACGATGGACGAAAAGATCGACGCAGCAACGCTCTCGCGCGAAGCCGGCAAAGTGCGTATCATCGACATCCGCAAAAAGCCCGACGACCGCCAGATTCCGGGCTCCGAACGCTACTCCGGCGAGGCTTTATCTAACGCCGAGTTCGTTCCATTCCATTTCAACGACAAGATCGTCGTCTATTGCGGCAGCGGCAACTCTTGCAGCGTCCTCGCAGAAGAACTACGCGAACGCGGCTATAACGCGCGCGCACTCGACGGCGGCTACGCCGCCTGGAAAGAAGCCGACTTACCGACGGAGCCTATTTCCGAGCAGTTACAGTTTTAGCTGCGTCATGCTGAGCTCGTCGAACCACGGGCGCATCTAATCGTTAACGGCGTGTCAAACAAAACGTCCTTCGACAAGCTCAGGATGACCAAGTGGCCCCTCGACAAGCTCAGGATGACGATGCGCCGTATGCTGCAACACTATGAAGAGGATAACAGCCGTCATGGTGAGCCTGTCGAACCATAGGCGCATCTAATCGTTGCCGACATGGAAACAAGCGCATTGCATAAAAAACATTACTAAGATGCGCCCGTCCTTCGACAAGCTCAGGATGACGAGGCGCCGTACGCGGCAACACTATGCAGAGGATAACAGCCGTCATGGTGAGCCTGTCGAACCATAGGCGCATCTAATTGTTGCCGACATGCAAAACAAACGCATTGCATAAAAACATTACTAAGATGCGCCCGTCCTTCGACAAGCTCAGGATGACGTGGTTCGCGAATGAAAATAAAAACGGCCGCTCTCAAGAGCGGCCGTCTTCATTTGCAGGCTTTAGGCTTACGCGTAGATGCCGCGCAGTTTGAGGGCTTTGACGACGCGATCGATTGCGAGCATGTACGCTGCCGTACGATACGAGTGTTGCGCGCGTTCGCGATCTCGCGCAGCTCGCGCGAGGTTCGTGAGCAGCACGTCTTCGAGACGCTCGTTGACTTCGGACTCTTTCCAGAAGTAGCCCATGCGGTCTTGAACCCATTCGAAGTACGAAACCGTCACGCCGCCGGCGTTGGCCATGATGTCGGGAATGACGACGATGCCGTTTTCGCTTGAAGATGCTGGTCGGCTTCCGGCGTCGTCGGACCGTTCGCGCCTTCGACGATGAGCTTCGCCTTGACCTTGGAGGCGTTTTCGACGGTGAAGACTTTCTCGAGCGCGGCCGGCACGAGCACGTCGCAGTCGCTCGAGCAGCTCCGCGTTGCTGATCTTGTCGCCGCCCTTGAAGCCTTCGAGGTTCGCGGTTCTTCGACGTATGTTCGATCGCCGCCGGAATGTCGATGCCCTTGTCGTTGTAGTAGGCGCCGGTGACGTCGGAGATGCCGACGACTTTGCAGCCGCGCTCGGCGAAGAGTTTCGCCGCGTACATGCCGACGTTGCCGAAACCTTGGATGACGATGCGCGCCTGCTTCGGGGTTCGATGCCGAGCTGCGTCCATTTCGTCGAGCGCGCAAATCGTCACGCCGCGTCCGGTCGCTTCGACGCGTCCGCGCGATCCGCCGATCTCGAGCGGCTTACCGGTGACGACGCCCGGCACGTTCTGACGAACGTGCATCGAGTACGTGTCCATGAACCACGCCATGATTTGCGGCGTCGTGTTGACGTCGGGTGCCGGAACGTCTTTGTCGGGACCGACGACTTCGACGAGTTCCGCCGCGTAGCGGCGCGTGATGCGCTCGAGCTCGTTCTGCGAGAGCGTGTCGGATCGCAGGTGACGCCGCCTTTACCGCCGCCGAACGGCAGGTCGACGACCGCGCACTTCCACGTCATCCAGAACGCGAGCGCCGTCACTTCGTCGAGCGTGACGCCGGGATGGAAGCGGATGCCGCCCTTGGCCGGACCGCGCGCGAAGTTGTACTGCACGCGGTAGCCGGTGTACACTTCGATCTCGCCGCTGTCGCGTTGGAACGGAATCGAGAAGATGATTTGACGCGACGGATGCGTCAGAATACGGCGCATTCCGGCATCGAGTTCGAGCAGATCGGCCGCTTCGTTGAAATAGGCGATCGCGTCTCCGAAAACCGAGACTTCGCGCACAGCAGTGGTCATAGAGAGAATAAAGCCTCCGGCGGAGTTCAAACCCCTACCGCACGTACTTGAGCAAACCGCCGCTTCCCCCTACACGTTGAAGCGGAAATTCACGACATCGCCCTCTTGCATGATGTATTCCTTGCCTTCGCTGCGGACCTTTCCGGCAGCCCGGAGCGCATCCATGGTCTTGTAGTGCGACGTAATCGTCGTACGAAACGATCTCGGCGCGAATGAACCCACGCTCGATGTCGCTGTGAATCTTGCCGGCCGCCTGCGGCGCCTTCGTGCCCTTGGCGATCGTCCACGCGCGCACTTCTTTCTCGCCGGCCGTGAGGAACGTCATCAGGCCGAGCAGGTCGTAGGCGGTAAGCGCCAGCTCGTCGAGCCCGCTGCGCTCGATGCCGAGCTCGGCGCAGAATTCGCGGGCTTCTTCGTCGGAGAGTCCGGCCAGCTCCGACTCGATCTTCCCGGAGAGCATCGACGACGCGGCTGCCTTCCGCCGCCGCGACTTCTTCGACCTGGCGCACGAGCGGGCCGGGGTTGCCGATCTGGCCTTCATCGACGTTCGCGACGTAGAGCAGCGGCTTGGCGGTCAGCAGAAACGATTCGCGCGCGACTTCGGCTTCCGGCGAGTCCGGCGGCAAAGCTGCGCGCCGGCTTGCCGTCTTCGAGCGCGGCGATCAGACTTGTTTCGCCGCCTCGAGCGCGGTCGCGAGCTTCGGATTCGCGCGCGCTTCGCGCTCGAGCTTGTCGACGCGCTTCTGCATGGTCGCAAGGTCGGCAAGCGCGAGTTCGATCGAGATGATCTCGATGTCGCGCTTCGGATCCGGATCGCCCTCGACGTGCGTCACGTTGGCGTCTTCGAAGCAGCGCACGACCATCGCGATCGCGTCGGTTTCGCGGATGTGGCTCAGGAACGCGTTGCCCAAGTCCTTCGCCCGTGCTGGCGCCGCGCACCAGGCCCGCGATGTCGACGAAGCGCACGGTCGCCGGAACGATCGCGTTCGCCGTTGACCAGTCCCTGGAGCACGCGCAAGCCGTTCGTCGGGAACGGCGACCTCGCCGACGTTCGGTTCGATCGTCGCAAAGGGATAGTTCGCCGCGAGCGCTTGCGCCGAGCGCGTGAGCGCGTTGAAGATGGTCGACTTGCCGACATTGGGCAAGCCGACGATACCGCATGAGAGTGCCATGGTGAAGGGGCATCGGTTCGTCCGCGGGGTACATGCATGCCTGACCTCGGCAAGATAATGCCCCGGCGCGTCGGATAGGTTGCCATGCGCCAAATGAAGGTCGACAAACTCGGAATCGACCTGCTCACCCACGATCCGGTCGTGATCTTGAAGGACATGGATGGATCGCACTACCTTCCGATTCTGATCGGACCGTTCGAAGCGACCGCGATCGCGCTGGCGCTCGAAGGCGCACCGGTCCCGCGCCCGCTCTCGCACGACCTGATGCGCAGCATCCTCGAAACGCTCGATGCAAATCCTCGAGCAAGTCATCATCCACGACATCAAAGACTCGACGTTCTTCGCCAAGTTGATCGTGCGCACGGACGGCGAGCTGCAAGAAATCGACGCACGTCCCTCCGACGGCATCGCCTTGGCGCTGCGCATGCAAGCGCCCATCTACGTCTCGGACAAGATCGTTCTCGAAGAAGCAACGCCCGAGAAGAAAGCCGATCGACGAAACCGAGATGTCAGCGCTTCAAGAAGTTCCTCGACGAGCTCAAGCCGAGCGACTTCAATCGCTAGCGCGCGTTAGTTCTCTTCATCCGTAAACTTCGCGTACCAGTGGCTGCCGTCGCAGAACGGCTTGTTCTTCGATTTGCCGCAGCGGCATAGCGCATAGTGCTCCAACAGCGCACCGGCGTTCCGTTGCGTGTTGCGAAGCTCGATGCTTCCTCGAACGTAATACGGGCCGTTATGCGAGACGAAGATCGACGGGTCGCGCGCCTCGCCCGCATACTCTGCTCCAACAAGCGAGTAGCCTAACGCACCCGATGGACACGCTCGCACGATGTCGATGACGTCGTCCCTGGATGCACCATTTGGGTCGACGAACGGCTCGCCGTTTTGACGGAAGACTTGCGGCAAACGATCGGTGCAGTTGCCGAAGTGGCAGCATGTACCGCGATTGTCGCGCACGGTTATTTCTTTTCCCTCATAGACGTCCAGACGGTCCGGCGTGCGATCCGGCGACTTCGAACTGTCGAACCCGATGCGCGCGTGCGTTCCGTCGCAATACGGTTTGATCGCCGAGCCGCCGCACCGGCACAACGCTACGACGGGCCTCACGTTCAGCGTCTCGCCGAGCGAATTCGAGAGGTCACGCAGATTCGTAACGAGGTACGGTCCGTTCACTTCCGGACGAATCGCGGTCGCAGCCGCATTTTCGCAAGCAACGGTTTTGATTTGCTTCGCGCGTTCCGGCGGCAGAAACGCCATCAAGTGTTCGGCGACCGATTCCAGCGCTGCCGCTGCTTCGGCAATCTCCGGCAGGGCGTTTTCTTCCTTAGCAAGCTCGGTCGTGCGCCCGGCGAGTTCCCACAGCCGTTCCAGAAAGAAAACCCAAGCGGACTCTTTGTGCGCGAGGAGATGCACGTCGCGGTTGTAACCGAAGCCTGGGCCGGCCGTCTTGCCAGGATAAGCAGCACCGGCCGGAAGCTTCGCCAGCGCTTCTCCGAGCGGACGCAATACCGACGCCATAACGCGCAACGTGCCGCGCGCGAGCAGGCGCAGTTCTTCTTCGGTCTCTTCGATGTGCGCGAAGAATCGCAGCAGCATCAGCAGCATCGTATCGTACGCGGTATTGAACAGATCCGCCACTTCGTGGGTGTACGGATCGCCGATCAACGAGCCCGCCTTCGTGTCGCTGAAGTAGCGGGTCATCGGGTTCGAAACCACGGGTCGGACGGGATCCAAGCGGCGCCCTTCTTCGGCTGCGCGTTTCGACAGCTTTTCGAATTCGACGCGAATCGAATCGAAGACGGCGAAGTGCGCGTCGGGATGGGCAGCTGTAGGCGCTTCGCCTTGCGCGACGATCATCTCGATCGCATCGCACGCCGACGCTCGATCGACGACGGGAACGAGCGCACCGTCCAAATCGAGGTACTTCGCTTTAGCCTGGGCTTCTCGAGGCCCGATGAACAACTGTTCTTCGGGAATCGTTTCAAAGCCGGTTCGGATCTTATGATAGAACTCGCCGACGGTTTTGAAATCGACGTCGTACGGTTCGGTTACGTGATCGCGCGATGCGGTTTCGGCAAGCTTCTCCGGCCTCGTCGCGACCCGGTCGCGAAGTTCGTCGTATATTGCTCGACCCTCTTCGCTCAAGATGCCGTCTTCGGGCATTTCGTAGCAGACCAGCCGTTCGACGAGCGCTTGCGAAAACGGCTCGAGACTCACGGGAATGCCGAATGGAAAGGCGCTTGCGGGAAGCGGAAAATTCGAGCGCCGGAAATGGGGCGCGCCGCCGACGGCGGTAAGCAAGTTGGCCACTTGCGCGAGATGGAGCATTTCCTCCACCGCCACGTGCGCGAGCTTTCGTTTCCAGCTCGAGACCGCATTGAGCTCCTCGGACGTCATTCCGCCTTCGGAGAAGCCGCCTTTCAACGAATACGACGCGTAGAGGTACACGCATGCCAGATCGTGCTCGATCTCCGACGCGCGAGAGAGCAGATAGATCAGCTCTTCACGCGTATCGACGGCCGCAATTTGCGACCGGTCTAGACCCACTCGCAGCATGGCGTCTACGCCCGCTAAGGATTCAGCGAGCCGTCTTGTTCGATGATCTTATCGCCCGATTTGACGACTTGGCCCTTGATGGTCGAAGCCTTTTGCAGCCACGTGCCGCCTGCGTTCGTCCACGTGTCCAGCTCGCGGGTCGTAATTTGCAACGGCATATCCTTGCCTTGGACCGTGGCCTGCGCGCTCTGTACGACGAGCGCATTCACCGTTACGTCACTGCCCGCTTGCGTGGAAGCAGTAAAATCGATGGCGCACTCGCCGGGTTTCATTCCCGTTTGCGCAACGGTTTGCTTCATTTGCGCGAGCGCATCGGCTTTCACGATTTTCTTGCCGCTTGAATCGTTCGTATAGTAATCGTCGGTCAGCGTTTTGGCGTAGCCGTCAAAATTCTGATCCTGAATCAACTTGCATTGATTCTGATACGCCGATTTGAGTTGAGTCTGAACGTCGGAGGAGACGTCGGCGCGGGCGCCGGCCGGAGATGCCGCGGCTGCGAACACGAGCGCGGCGGTAACTGCAGCTCTAAAATTCATAGCCGCGTCAACTTTCGGCGGCTGCCTCAAATATCCCATTGCCACGCGTTCCACCACGGAGTCGACGTCGGATTCACGGTGTAGTTCTTGAGATCGGAATTTCGGACGATCGTGCGCCGGTACTGGTAGAGCGGAAAGTAGGGCAAGTCGTTCCAGATGATGCGGCTCGCGGCGCGATAAGTTCGGGCCCGCTCGTTCGGATCGCTTGCTTGCAAGCCGGCCTGTTCTAATTTATCGAGAGACGGATTGCAGTAGCCGTAGACGTTTTCGCCCCGCGGGTACCACTGCGCGCATCCCAAGTAATCGATGACGTTGGGATCCCAGTTGAGCGTCGTGCTGTAAATCGCCGCGTCGTACGTTCCGCGATAGATCGGCCCGTCGATCGAGAAAATCGTGTTGTATGGATAGAGCTTGACCGTCATGTCGATACCGGCAGCGTGCAAATCCGACTGCATCGAAAGGGCCAGGCTTTGCAATGTCGCGCCGCCCGCAATGGTCGCAAGCGTAAACGTTACGTGCTTCCCTTGCAGCAACCGGATGCTTTTTTGCGGATCGTACTCATACGGCTCCAAACGCTGGTATCCTAGCGCCGTTACGGGAAGGCTGTTGAACGCTTCTTCCCCGACGCCGTGCGAAATTTTGTCGATCATCGCGGTTTTGTCCAGCGCGTAAGCGATAGCACGCCGGACGGTTGCATCGTGCAGCGCGGGCTTGCGCGCGTTGAAGACAAGCACCGCCTGCGCATTCCACGGCGCGAACTCCGTTACGACGCCCGGTATGCGCCGGTACGAATCTACCTGCGCCTGGGGCGGCGCGACGACGAGATCGATATCGTGTGTCTCGGTTTGATTCAGCATCGTGTTATCGTTGGGAAGAATCAACAATTCGACGCGCTCGAGTTTCGGCTCGCCCTTGAAGTACCGGGGAAAACGCTCCAAAACGATGCGGTCGCCGCGGCGCCACGAAACGAAGCGAAATGGACCGGTGCCGATGGGATGCGTCGCGAGTTCACCCGTGTCGAAATCCGCGTCGCGCTTGATGACGTGCGCCGGCAACACCGGCTTCCCGCCCTCTTGCAGCGGCGCGAAGAATTGCGAAACGAGCGGAGCGTACGGCTCGCGCAGATGCACGACGGCAGTGTAGTCGTCGGGCGTATCGATCGAGGCGATGCGATCGAACCCTTCCCGATGCAACGTGTTGTCTTTCGGATCCACGACGGCACGCCAAGATGCGACCACGTCGCGCGACGTGAAGCGAGCGCCGTCATGCCAGAGCACTCCATGTCGCAGATGATACGTGTACGTGCGTCCGTCCGCGGAAATGCCGCCGTTTGCCCGCGTCGGAACGACCGTTGCGAGATCGCCGATGAGATGCCCGCGGTCGTCGCTGATGACGAGGTACGAATACATCAGGGACGCGAGGTCGTACGTCACGTCCATCGTAGAAAGATACGGGTTGAGATGGTCGGGGTCGGCGATGTCCGCAACGCGCAGCACGTGTGGAACGGTCCACGGATGCCGGCCGCCTGTACCCGGCGCCTGCGCGGTGCGCGCGCAGGCAATCAGCGACATTAGCAGCATCATGGCGGCGATTTGACGGCCCATCGGGCACCATTTCCGAGGGGAGACAAACGGCACCTCGAACGAGGGCCAAGTCAGATTGTTACATGGAGTGCCCGTGGGACGTCACGGACGCACTCGAAGGAGATTATGGAGACTACAGAACGCGCCGACATCGGCGTTTTTGGCGGCTCGGGCTTCTACTCGCTCATCGAAAACGCCCGCGAAGTTTGGATCGAAACCCCGTACGGGGCGCCCAGCGATAAAATCGCCCTCGGCGAAATCGCGGGAAAGAAGGTCGCGTTTCTTCCGCGCCACGGCAAGGATCATCGCTTTCCTCCGCAGTCGATCAACTATCGCGCGAACATTTGGGCGATGAAAATGCTCGGCGTCAAGTTCATCATTGCGCCGAACGCCTGCGGATCGCTGAAGAAAGAAGTGAAGCCGGGGTCGATGGTCGTCTGCGATCAGCTCGTCGACCGCACGAGCGGGCGCAAGGACACGTTCTTCGACGGCCCGATTACGACGCACGTGAGCTTCGCGGATCCCTATTGCCCGACGCTGCGGCCGATCGCCGTCGAATCGCTCAAGTCGCTGAACATCGAAACGCACGAACGCGGGACGGTGGTCGTGATTCAGGGGCCACGTTTCTCGACGCGCTCGGAATCGCAGTGGTTTCAGAGCCAGGGCTGGGAAGTCATTAACATGACGCAGTATCCGGAAGCGTATCTCGCGCGCGAGGCGGAGATCTGCTTCGTGAACATCTCGCTCATTACGGATTACGACGTCGGCATCGAAGGCATCGCGCCCGTGTCGCACCACGAAGTGATGGAAGTCTTCAAAGCCAATAACGAGCGCGTGAAGAACGCCATCGGCTCGATCGTTTCGAAGATCGATCTGAACGCCGATTGCACGTGCCATCACGCCCTGCAAGGAGCACGAGCCTAGCATATGAGATCCGGGCAGCGCATCGATCTACTATCGTACGTTCGGGCGCTGCCCGCGCTCGTTCGTCATCCGTCGATTCTGGCGATGCCGCTGCTTGCAGCGGTCATCGACATGGCCGTTTCGCGCTGGAGCAGCGCATTTACGGATCCGCTTGGCGGCTTCGGCAGCGGCATCGTCGGGATGATCGTCCAGATCGTCTATCTCTTCGCGTTCGGCGTGGCGGTCATTCAGGCAAACAACATTCAGCGCGGCTTCCGCGGCGGCTTCGACGACGCTTGGGAAGAGGCGAAACGTAAAGCCGGCGGCATTCTTCTCGCCGCAATCGGCTTTCAATTTCTCGTGTACGTCGCCGCGTACATCGGCAGCATTCTCGGCTCGACGATCGGCTTCGTCTTGCAGCTCGTCGCGTATTTTTTCCTGATCCTCACGATTCCGGCCGCCGCGATCGGCGGATTGCCGGGCGGTCTCGCGATCTCCGGGTCGATTCGCGCGGTACGGGCAAACCCGCTCGCATGCGTCGTTCTCGCGGTGGTCTTCGTGGTACTCTTCGTGCTGCTTCCGGCGTTCCTCGTTCAATATTTCACGAACGAAATTACGCTCAATTTAGCGATAGCCGCCATCCGCGCGATCGTGCTGGCGTATCTAGCGTTTCCGTTCTCCGCCACGTACGACGACATCGCTTTTCACACACGCCGATAGTCAATCAAGCGGCGGCGAGTACTCTTTTTCGAGCTCGGGAATGAGGCTCAAGGTGTACATTCCCTGAACGCGATCTCCATCGTAGAGATAAAGCAGAAACCCCTGCGTGAAGCACCGTCTGATGCAGTTCGGGCGAAATATTGCGGCGCACGTGCCCCCCGGCGCGCGCACGCTGGAATAAACGATTCCGTCGACAACGTTTTCTTCGTATCGCCGCCGCGCGTATTGCTGAGGCATTGCGTATCGCTCAGGATCGGGGTCGTAGATCGGATCGGCAAGCAGCGCGCTACGCACGTCGTCGTAGGCTCCTAGAAGGCGCGCCTGGAGCACGCGCTTCATGATGGCCGTTCGACCGGTTCGCGTTGCGGATAGAAAGCGTTCGGTATGAAAAGCCGATTCTCGCGTCGCGGTCGCGAGTTCCATTCCCGCGTAGAAAACGCCGTACGTTCCGTCGGTAAATCTGCTCGCGCCCGCATATTGGAACGTGGATATGACGTGCTCGCCGCCGGAGAATCCGGCGAGATCCTCAGGTCGTACTTTGCGAAGTCTCGCATATTCTTGCTGAATGCGCGGGTTCGTCAGCGCCTCAACCCCTGCAAGCGCTTCCCGATCTCGAACGGACGGAAGCCGTTCGGCAATCGGACGAGCGTACGGGCGATGGGCAAAGACGCGATAGATTTCTCGATCGTGAAGCTCTACCACCCGCGCTCCGCGTCGAGATAGGCGCGCACGGCGGCGAGACTTTGGATCGTCCCGTCGAGCATGATCTCTTTCGCGCTGGCGCCTTTGAACAGGGGCGCGGAATTCGGCTTCGAGATCCAATCGTCGGCTAGCTGCTCGTCGGGCAGCAGCACGTTGAGCGCCTTGAAAATTCCGAGAACGTGCGAGATACGCTGGAGCGTGTCGAACGAAAGCACGGCGGATTCGGGGTCACGCACGTACTTCGAAAACGTCGATTCGGGAACGGCGCCGAGCAAGATCCGTTGTTCGAGACGCGAGAGCTTCCAATGGCCGGCAATGTCGCGGAACGCTCGGAAGGCCGTCGGCGAGAGCGCTTTGAGGATTCTTGGATTTTGCGCGACCGCGGCGGCGGTCGGCACTCCCAGTCCGGCCGGCATGTGTCAGCCCCCCTTGCGCTCATTATAGCATCAGAATGGCCGGCATGCCGAAGATAGCATCCTCCCCAAGCTGTCAGCCGGCGCGGGCCTGCCCGGTAAGAGCCATGCGGACGATCTCACTGACCATCGTCGGACTCACATTCGTTCTCGCAAGACGCTGCGCGTCGTCGATCTTCGCAATCATGCCGATTGCCGCAGCCGGCGGCACTTTGGGCAGCTCTCGCAGTTCTGCGGAGTAATCAACTGCCGAAATAGGCACCCCGTCGCCGGCGGAACTGAGCGCCACCCAGTCGCGCACGAGCGACTTCACGACTTCCAGCCCTTCGTCGAGCGTGTCGCGCGAGGCCCAGCCCTCTTGCGGCGTCTCGCCGGCAACGACTTTGAAGAACCACTCCGCGGCCTGCGCGCGCAACGATTCTTCTTCTCCTTCGAGCGACGCGACCGCGCGCGTGACGCTGCCCTGGCCGAGCGACGCGCCGAGTTCCGCCTGCGCCTCATCGTAGTTCATGCGTAACAGAACGTCGTGCACTTGCGCGTGCGAAAGAGCCGGGAAACGAATCTCGATCAAACGCGACCGAATCGTCGTCAGCAGTCTTCCCGGCGTGGCGCTCGTCAACAACAGCACGACGCCTTTCGGCGGCTCTTCGAAGAATTTCAACAACGCGTTCGCGGCGGCGGGCGAAGCAAAATCGACGTCGCCTAAAAGCAGCACGCGCATGCCGCCGGAGTACGACTGCATCGAGAGCTGGCGAACCAAATCGCGCGCCGTCAGCTCTTCGCCTTCGTAGAATCCCATCGCCGAATCGCTGTCGCCGATCTTCAGCGCGCCGACGTGTTCCAAGAAATCCGGATGGCGCGCCGCTTCCGAAGCCATGAAAAGCCTGCATGCATTACAGGTGCCGTCGTATCCGAGGACCGTCGTTTTGGGCGCCTCGCACAACAGCGATTGCGCCAGGCGGCGCGCGAACGTTTTTTTGCCTACGCCCGGCGCACCGGTGAAAAGATATGCGTGCGCAAGATTGTCGGGACGCAGGCGCGCGAAGTACGTCTTCGGGCCTTCCGCTCCAACGACGTCAAAATGCAGCTCGCTCACTTTACACCTGCCTGCGCCAGCGCCTCACAGGCTTCCGCGATCAAATCTTCCGGCGGTTTGGTCGCATCAAAGACGCGATAGCGCGGGCTGCTCTGCGCTAATTTCAAAAATCCGTCGCGTGCGCGCTGGTGAAACGCATCGGTTTCCGATTCCATGCGATCGATCGCGCCTTTGCGCGCGGCGACGCGTTCGCGCGAAACGGCTACCGGAACGTCCAGTATGAACGTGATGCCGGGCATCAAACCGCCCGTCGCGGCCTCGCAGAGCGCCGTCAGCCATTGCAAATTGATGCCACGCCCGTAGCCTTGATACGCGAGCGTTGAGTCCGTGAAGCGATCGCAAAGCACGAGTGCGCCGCGACGCAACGCCGGCTCGATGGCATCGATTACGTGTTGAGCGCGTGCGGCGTTGATAAGCAGAGCTTCCGTCAGCGGCGTAGGCTGCAGCCCCGGTTCGAGAAAGATACGGCGGATTGCATCGCCGACGGGCGTTCCGCCCGGCTCGCGAGTGACGAATATCTCGCGCCCTTCGGAACGCAATCGTTCGGCAAGGCCGGAGAGAAGGGTGCTCTTACCACAACCCTCGATGCCTTCGACGGTGACGAACATGACTCGCGCTCTTTCGTGATACAAAAAAAGAAACCGCCCCGGTTAAGGGGCGGTGTTCTCGTCGTTAGTGGGATAACTCGGCTTCGATCCAAAGATGTCAAGCCGAGCGCGCTGGCAACCGACGCAACCCCCTTTCATGAAACTCTAATCTTCCCCCTTCGGGCTAGGCGCTTGCTTGCCCGCATTATTTTTTTTCGGCAACTCGGAACGCGCGCTCGTTCATTTCGCTGCGGCCTTTGCCATGGCAAGCGTGTGTCCGATGCTGTCGCCCTGGATCGTCCCGTGCCCCGGAACGACGTATCGGGCGGCTCCGTAATGCTCGCGCACGTTGGCTACGGTGGCCGCATAATCGGCCACGACGGCGTCCGCGAGATTTCCTAAGTCGCCGGCCGTTACGGCCTTGATGAGGCAACCCCCGAAAAGCACGCGGTCCTGCGGAACGTACACCACGACGTTGTCTTTCGTGTGGCCGGCGCCGGGATAGAAGGCGACCGCGCCGGGAAGCGGCTTGGCATGCCTCTCGAGTCCTTCGTACGGCTTGGGAACGGGAAAGTGGTGCGCCGCGGCAAGCTCCACGGTTTCGGGAAGCGCGCGCGATACGATGCCGTGCGACGCGAGGACGTCTACGCCGGCAAGCCGGTCGGCGTGAAAGTGCGTTACGAATGCGCTCGAAATAGGCCGCTTGCGCACGTCGCGCCAGAATTTCAGCAATGTTTCGGTTTGCGGCGTTTCCCAGCCGGTATCGATCATCAGCGAATCACGCTCGTTCTCGACGATGACGCCGTTAGCCGGATAGTAGCCTTCACCGTCGAGGTTGTGCGTCGTCGTGTGAATCCAAACGTGCGGCGAAAGTTGTCCGACCCACGTGCTGTCGTCGATTCGACGCATGCCGGGTATCGCCAATTCGAGAAATTTCGGCGAATGCACCTTCGCCGAGGCGACGGCGGGCGCCAGAGACAGCGCTGCGACACCGGTGAGAAAACATGCACGCGTACACATTAAAAAACGGGGTTCGCGTTTGCGCGAACCCCGCCTTCCCTACGTTGCTATTCCGGAAGCTTGAAGATTCGAACCCTTCGGTTGGGCTCCAACCCCGTGCTTCGCGATTGCAGCCGGTACTTTTCCGCGAGCTGATGCTGCATGCGCCGAACGTACGACGTTTGCGGCGACAGCTCGATCGCCTGATTCGTCAGGAGGACCTGATAGACGGCTTCTTCCGCTTCGCGCAGCGCGATTTCTTCGTTGTCGATCGAGCGGAGGTTGAAGACGTCTTGGAGCGCCGTTTGAATCTGCGTCGTCGTGTTCGTCTTGATCGCATAGATCGGGATGTTGTCCGACGCGATCTGCTTGAGCTTCGGCTGTTCTTTGCGTTCGAGCGTCTTGAGCGTCAGCACGACGTCGGCGTCGTCCCAGTTGCGCGCGATCGACGCGTTGACGCGCAGATTGTGCACGGCGCGTTCGATCTTGTTGCGCGAAACGCCGTACGGGAAAGATCATCAACGGTTTGTCGCGCTCTTCGTCGTGAACGTCGCGTGGTGCTCGTACGCGTTCGGCAAGCTGCGGCATCGATTCGGTGTCCGCTTCTTGCACGATCTCGACGTCGCCGCTGGCCGTGCGCTGGCGAATCTCCGGCTGCGGCTGATAGCCGCGCAAGAGTGCGTCGACGACTTCGGCGACGTTCTTGTGAATCGCCAGGCGGTCGCGATCGTGAATCTCCACGACGCACGTCGAACGTCGGCGGAGCCTTGCGCTCGAGGACCGTTTTGCGCGTGCCGCGCCGGCGCGCTTCTTCGTCGGAGAGCGTTACGGCGCTGATGCCGCCGACGAGGTCCGACAGCGTCGGATTCATCAGCAGATTTTCGAGCGTCTGTCCGTGCGCCGTGCCGATCAGCGTGACGCCGCGTTCGGCAATCGTCCGCGCCGCGCCCGCTTCGGCTTCGGTGCCGATTTCGTCGATGACGATGACTTCGCGGCATGTGGTTTTCGACGGCTTCGATCATCACCGCGTGCTGCAAGGCCGGATCGGCGACCTGCATGCGGCGCGCCAGACCGATGCCGGGATGCGGAATGTCGCTGTCGCCGGCGATTTCGTTCGACGTGTCGACGATGACGACGCGCTTGCGATCTTCGGAAAGAATGCGCGCGCATTCGCGCAGCATCGTCGTCTTGCCGACGCCCGGACGTCCGAGCAAGCAAATGGATTTTCCGCTTCGCAATACGTCGAGCACGATGTCGATCGTGCCGTACACGGCGCGTCCGACGCGGCACGTGAGACCGACGATTTTGCCTTGCCGGTTGCGAATCGCGCTGATACGATGCAGCGTTTGTTCGATGCCGGCGCGATTATCCGCACCGAACGGCGAGATTCGCGAGCATACGTGCGCGATGTCTTCGTGCGTCACCGGCGTCTCGGAAAGATAACGAAAATCAGCCTCAAAACGAGCTTCGGGCGGACGCCCGAGATCGAGCACGACTTCGATGATCTCTTCGAGATTTGGGAAGCCGGACGAGCGATTGCCGGATGGGCAGCGGGAAGATATCGAGGAGTTGGGAGAGCTCCCAACTCGGGGAGAACGATTGCGCTTTAACCGCCAATAGTGACCCTCGCTTCCAAGGGAGTTTTGTAATTTTTACCCATCGGCGCATCGCTAACCTTCCGGATTCTTGGTTCTTCTTTCCCGGAGGCATTAGGACGGCGAAATCTTTACGTTCAGCGAGGACGCGCGTTCATGTCGCACTGTTTTCGGTCGCCTGCAGCATGATCGCGCTGCTGAGCGGCGATCCAAGAGTGGATAGCCGAAATTGTTGAAACGTCTGCGGAACGAAGCGTGATTCTTCCGCCCATCGGCGTATCGCTGTAATCAACCAGAACGCGCGCCGTAGTTTTGTGCATGATCGCTAAACCCGGCATGGCGTTGCCGTGAATGTACGCCGGATCGGAGTAATCGCCGAGCGCAAACTTCGAAGCTTCGTTGCGCAGATGCGAGCGAACAAGAACGATTTGCTTTGCGTCTCCGCCGTGCACCATCACTTCCACGTCGCCGCCGTGCTGCGTTGCGGTGAACATGTGCATGGCTTTCGTCAAATCGAAGGGCATCACACGGGCGCCGTGCTCCATCACCATCGCATGGTGAGCGCTCTGCGCACTTGCACCGGCGGACGCCGGCGCGGAACTCTGCAGAACGGCCGCAACGAACAAATCGACTAACATTTGAGCGCCTCCATCAAGACCGTAAGCGATTCGAGGACGGCGGCGCGCCGGTGTGGCGGAATCGATGCAAAAACGGTTGTGAACTTCGCTTCGCGAGAAGCGGTGAGGTTGCGCGCGGTCCTCCTTCCGGCCGGAGTCAGGCGAAGCCGCAAGAGACGCGAGTCCCTGGCGTCCCGGCTGCGGTCGATCCAGCCCCGGCGTTCCAGCATGCCGGCGACGCGGCTAACTGTGCTCTTTTCCAGCTGAAGCCGGAACGCAAGCTCGCCTTGCGACATCCCCTCCGCGCGTGACAACTCGAGGATAGCTTGGGCCTCGGCTACCGAAATCGGCGCGCCGCACGGCGTGCGGTCCGGCCGGTGGAGCCCAAGCGCGCGAATCAGCCGGACCATCTCGTCTTGAAACTGGACGGCCGAGGGAGCCGGTTTTTGCGAATTAGTTCGATCCTGCAACAGTTGTAGATTACAACTATCTTCCCGACGGTGCAAGTCCGACGCCTAGCGGGGCGCCGTCACTTTACGACGCGGATGTTCTTCAGTTCGTCGTCGTACGGGCCTTGAATGCGAACGCCCGCCTTCAATTCCAGACGCAGATAATCGATAAGATCTTCGGTGATTTCTTCGCCCGGCGAGATGACGGGAATGCCGGGCGGATACGGCGAGATCGTTTCGGCGCAGATGCGTCCCGCGGAATCTTTGAACGGCACGAATTCCGTGTCGGCAAGAAACGCGTCGCGCGGAAGCATGCGCATCGGCGGAATCGCGGGCAGATTGTAGACTTCCGCGATTCAAGCGTTGTTCGAGAATGCCCGACGGCGCGAACATATCGACCGGGCGATCGTCGCGCGCCAACTCTTCGAACGCATTAACGAAACGTTCGGCGGCGTCGCGGGTCGTGCCGATCGTAAAGAGCGCGACGACGTTGAACAGGTCGGCAAGCTCGACTTGAATGTTGTAACGACGGCGCAGGATTTCCGACGCTTCATAGCCGGTGTAGCCCAAGTCCGGTAACGCGCACCGTTACCTTCGTCGGGATCCAGATCGAAGACGCCTTCGCGTCCTTGCAGCTCTTCGCCAAAGCAGTAGATGCCTTCGATCGTCGTTCAGACGACGGCGAACTTCTTCCGCGAGCTCGATCGTTTGCGAAAGCAGCGCCGCGCCTTCGGTGGCCATCTGCTTGCGCGCGACGTCGAGCGACGCGACCATCGGCAAATTCGGCGACGTCGATAGGAACATTTTGAGGACGGCCTTCAGCCGGTCGAGCCGAACGCGATCGCCGATTTGATGCAGCATCGCGCATTGCGAAAACGCCGAGAGCATCTTGTGCGTCGAGTTGATGCACATGTCGGCGCCGGCCGCCGTCGCTGAGATCGGAAGCGCCGGATGAAAGTGAAAGTGCGGGCCCCACGCCTCGTCGACGAGCAGCAGCTTGCCCGCGTCGTGCACGATGCGCTCGATCGACAACGAGATCGGCGGCAACGCCGTAGTACGTCGGCGAGACGAGATAGACGGCTTTGAGGTCCGGATGCTCTTCCAGCGTGCGCGCCACGGTTTCCGGCGTCACGCAGTTGTCCATGTGCATCTCTTGGTCGACGGCCGGCTGCATGTAGATCGGCTGCGCGCCGCTCATCACAAGGCCGCCGAGCATCGACTTGTGCGAGTTACGCGGCACGGCGATCTTTTCGCCGGGATTGACCGCGGTCATCATCATGCATTGATTGCCGCTGGTCGAACCGTTGATCGAGGAAAAACGTGTGATCGGCGCCGTACGCCTCGGCGGCAAGCTCCTGCGCTTCTTTGATCGATTCCGTCGGCTGCAGCAAGTCGTCGATGCCCGGCATCGGCGTCAGGTCGATCGCAAGGATGTTGTCGCCGACGAATTCACGGAACGCGCGATCGGCGCCGTGTCCTTGCATGTGGCCGGGCGTGTGAAACGGCTGCACGCCCGAGTCGACGTACTCGAGCAGCGCCTGAGAAATAGGGCGTTTTCGATTGGATCCACTAGCTTCGTGCTCGCAGTTACGCCATCACTTCGAAGCCCAAGACGGTTCAGCATCGCGAAGTCGTCTTCATCGCCGCGGCCGCTGCGTCGTCAGGTAATTCCCAAGCACGATGCCGCTGGCGCCGCTGCGCATGCCGAGATCTTGCAAGCCCTTGCAGCGTGATCTCGCGTCCGCCCGCGAAACGCACGAGCGCTTGCGGCATGCGCCAGGCGCGCCATCGCAACGAAGCGCAGCGCTTCGACCGGCTCGACGAGCGAGCGATCCTGGAACGGCGTGCCGGGACGCGGATTAAGAAAGTTGATCGGAACTTCTTCCGGTTCGAGCATCTGCAGGGTGCACAGGAAATCGATGCGGTCTTCGATCGTTTCGCCCATGCCGATGATGCCGCCGCAGCAGATCTTCGAGCCGTGCTTGCGCACGAGCTGCAGCGTCTCCCAACGTTCGTCGAAGGTGTGCGTCGTGCAGACCGACGGAAAATAACGGCGCGACGTTTCGAGATTGTGATTGACTTTGTCGACGCCGGCTTCGACCAAGCGCGCGACTTGCTCTTCGCGCAGGATGCCGAGCGACACCGCGACGGTCAGCGGCAGCTCAGCCTTGATTTTCGCGACCGCTTCGCAAACGCGCTCGAGCAGCTTCGTCGACGGACCGCGCACCGCAACGACGATGCAAAATTCGCCGGCACCGCGTGCGTGCGCATCGCGCGCCGCTTCGATGAAGCCCTCAACGCTCGAGAACGGTTCGGCGTCGACGTCGGTGGCAAAGCGCGCGCTCTGCGAGCAGAAATGACAGTCTTCGGAGCAGCCGCCCGTTCTTGGCGTTGTACAGCACTTCGACTGCGATGGCGTTGCCGCAGTAGGCGCTCGCGAACCTCGTCCGCGAGCGCAAGCAAATCGGGAACCTCGCTTGCCGGCAATTGCATGAGCTCTTCGAGCAATGCGCGGTCGGCGGGGAGCTTCTTCTCTAGCACGCGTTCGCGCGCCAATTCGATCGTGGGATGGGACACCGGGTACGCTTGTACCTCACCAAGTCGTCAAAGAGCCGCGACGCTTGCTCCGTACCGAGCTTGCCTCGTCCGCGCAAAACGGCACAATGCCAAAATCTTCATCTTTCCCTGCAACGACCGCATCACGTCCTCGCGGTATGCCGCGTCGGTCGGCCCCCAGCGCTCGACGAGGACCGCGCCCGCGACCGGAAGGCTCCATCTGCCGGCACTTGGAGAGCGTAAGCATCGCGTGGTTCAGGCAGCCGAGACGCAAGCCGACGACGACGATCGTCTCGAGCTTCGCCGAGCTGCGGCGAGGTGGCCGAAATGTTCGCGGGCATTGAGCGGCACCATCAAGTCCGCCCGCGCCTTCGACGACGAGATCGGTCACCGAGGCGCAATCGCATCGGCGAGATCGCGCGCATGCACCTCCAGCTGCCCGGCAGCAAGCGCCGCGGACCACGGATCGGCCGGCTTTTCGAAACGCGCGAGTTCGACGAATCGCACGCCCGCAAGTTTTCCGGCATGCGCCGCGTCGCCGGGGACGCCCGGCGGCAAACCCGTCTGCACCAGCTTGACGATCGTCGGGCGGCCTGCCGGCGCGCTTCAACGCAAGCGCAAGCGCGGCCGTAACGCGCGTTTTGCCGACGTCGGTATCCGTCCCGGTTACGAAGTAGCGATGCACGGGCGATGCCTTCCACGAGCAGATCGATCTGCTCGGCGATGTGGTCCGAACGCAGCGAGAAGCGAAGACGCGACGACCCGGGCGGCACGGTCGGCGGACGAATCGCGGGCGCGTACAGTTTTCGTTTCAAAAGTTCGGCGGAAACGCGCATCGCGCGCTCTTCGCTGCCGAGTACGACCGGAACGATCGGCGACGGATCGTCGATGGCGGGAAGGCCGATCGAGCGCAATCCCGCGCGTAAATGCCGCACGTTCGCATGTAATTGCTGCCGGCGTTCTTCGTCTTTGCGCAAGATCGTCAGCGCCACGCGAGCGGCCAGCGCAATCGGCCGGCGGCAATGCGGTATCGAAAATAAACGTGCGCGCCGCATTGACGAGCAGCTCGATAAGCGCGGAGGGCCCCGCGATGAAACCGCCGTGCCCTCCAAACGATTTCGAAAGCGTCCCAAAGATTACGACGCGCGGATCGTCGAGCGGCCGGGCGAAGCCGGCGCCCTCTTCGCCGACAACGCCGAGCGCGTGCGCTTCGTCGACGAGCAGGACGTCGTCCGGCCCAAGATCGTCGCAGCATCGCCGCGACGTTCGACCGCGTCGCCGTCCATGCTGAAAATCGATTCGGTGACGATTAGCGAGGCGCTGCGGACGCTGGGCCGTCGGCGGCAGCGCCGCGTGCGGATAGATCGTCCGCGAGCGCGTGCGACAATGCGAATGCCGTCGATGAGCGATGCATGATTGAGCGAATCGGAGTAGACCGCGTCGACCGTACGCGCCAGCACGGGAATCGCGCCCAGCGCCGCCATGTAGCCCGACGAAAACAGCAGCGCGCGTTCGCGCCCGAGCCACGCCGCGAGTTCTTCTTCGAGCAACGAATGTTCGCGATGCCGTCCGCCGAGGAGACGCGCGCCGCCCGAGCCGACGCGTGTCGCGTGCCGGAACGCTTGCAAGCACTTGCGCGTTCGGTCGAGAGCGCAAGATAGTCGTTGGAAGAGAAGTCGATTGCACCGGTTAGCTGATGCGTCGGAAGTTCGCGATAACGGTCGTTCGTCGCGAATTTCCTCGAGTGCGCGATTCGATCGCGATCCAGATAGCTCACGCGTCGAGCTCCGCGCGCAGCGCATCGAAGAACGCGTCGACTTCGTCCGTCGTCGAGCAAGCGGCGGCACGAACTGGATCGTCTCGCCGATGGGACGCGTGAAATGACCGCGTCGTATACATGCCGTTCGCGACGTTCCAGCCGTCACGGCTAATTTCGACGCCGATCATCGTGCCGGCCGCACGGCGTTTCGCGACCGCCGGATGTTCGCGCAGCGTTTCCAGATGCGTCGTACAATGCGCTCGCCGATGGCGCGCGCGTTGTGCGAGGGTTGCTTCGGTCTCGAAAAGCCGCAAGGACGCAAGCGCAGCCGCGCACGCAATCGGGTTTCCGGCGTACGAGTGTCCGTGAAAGAATTGTTTGCGTTCGTCGAAGGTCGCCGAGAAAGGCGTCGTAGATGCGCTGCGTCGCAAGCGTCGCCGAAAGCGCGAGCGCGCCGCCCGTGATGCCTTTCCCGACGCACAGCAAGTCAGGCTTCAGCTTCGAGCTGCTCGAAAGCGAACATCGTGCCGGTGCGTCCGAATCCCGTCGCGATTTCGTCGACGATGAGCAACGGCTCGAGATCCCGCAGTGCCGTCGTACGCCTCAACGGGCACGATTACGCGCATGCCGGCGGCCGCCTGAACCAGCGGTTCGACGATAATCGCGGCAATATCGTCGGCCCTCGCAGTTCGGCGGCATTCCCGTAGGCGACCGCTTCGAACGTGACCGCGCCAAAGCGCGATTTAAAGACCGCGATGTCCGAGACGCTCATCGCGCCGGCCGTGTCGCCATGATACGCGATCGACGAGCCGCACGAAGCGCGTCCGCTGCGGTTCGCCGGCTTGCTGCCAATACTGCAGCGCCATCTTCAGCGCACGCCTCGATGGCGCTCGCACCGTCGCTCGCGAAGAACGCGTAGTCCATGCCCGGTGAGCGACAAAGTCGCGCGCCAGCTCTTCGGCGACCGGATTGGTCGCTCCGAGCGTCGTCGCGTGGTCGAGCGTCGCGGCCTGGTCGCGCGATCGCGTCGACGATCGCCGGGATGCCAGTGGCCGTGAATCGTCGTCCAAATCGAACTGACGGCATCGTAGACGCGCCCTCCGCGCGAATCGACCAGCGACGTCCCGTCGCCGCGGACGAAAGTACGCTCGCGACGCGTCGAAGGACTGCATCTGGGTGAACGGAAGCCAGAGGCGGGAACCGACCTGCAACCATGAGTAGCATCGAGTTTCGCGTGGACGCAGCGGTAATCATCGTCGGCGGAGGCCCTGTCGGCCTTTCGCTGGCGCTTGGTTTGGCGCGCCGCGACGTTCGTTCGATCGTGCTCGAACGCAACGTCGAGCCCGTCGCCGGAGTCGCGCGCGCTGGTCATCTGGCCGCGCACGCAAGAGATTCTGCGCGACTGGAATGTCTACGACTCCGTTACGCGACTCCGGCCGAATTCGTCAACGGAATTCTCGTCGATCAACGCGCTCAACGAGCGCCGGCTAATCGCCGTCGATTTGCAACGTGCTTCGGCGACGTCGTGAATAAGCCCGGCATGCTGATTCTTCCGCAAAGCGAAACGGAGCGCGTTCTCCGCGAGCTCGTACGCGCAACCGACTCTGCGAACTTCGCACGGGCGTTGACGGTAACGGCCGTCACGCAAGACGCTAATGCAGCGTCGACGTCACCTACACCGACGCCGAAGGCGAACGATCGTTGCAAGCGCAGTACGTCGTAGGCTGCGACGGCGCTCACGGCGTCGTGCGCCACGCGATCGGCATGTCACTCGAAGGCATGACCTACGATTCGCGCATCGTGCTTGAGCGACGAACGGATCGATCGTGACTGTCGCTAACGAAGTTCGATCCGCGCGCGGCTCGATCAGCCCGGCATTCGCGCAGCGATTCGCTTTGCGCCGATCCTCGTGGCGCGTCATCGCATCGGCCGGAAAAGAAGAATCCGATGAATCGCGCTTTCGGAAGAAGCGCATCGCGCAGCGCCTGCGCGACCTTTTCGGCGAAGACGTCGAAAGCGCAACGGTTTGGAGAAGCGTCTTCAAAATTCACCGCCGCCATGCGCAACGTTTCGTCGTCGGACGCGTCGCGCTCGCCGGTGACGCCGCGCACTTGAACAGCCCGGCCGGCGGTCAAGGTATGAATGCCGGCATTCAAGACGCAGCGAATCTCTCGTGGAAGATCGCGTATGCGCTCGCGGACGCGGCGACGGAGCAACGCTGTGGGAAACGCTACGACATCGAACGCCGCGAGATGGTGACCGACACGATCGAACGCTATACGGACCGGCTCACGCGCGTCGGGCTCGGCTTCTCCCCGCGCGCAAGACAACTCGTGGTGCGCGCCGTTTCGCGGGCGGTTCGCGGCCGCGGCATGCAGCGCAAAGACGTGCCGCGCGCTCGGCATGTTCAGCGGACGCTACACGAAATCTCCGATCATCGACACACATCACCCGCTCGCGGGAAGGCGCATCGACGATCTGCTGCTCGGCGACGGAACGCGCATCAACGAGACGGCGCAACGGCGAAGCGGCGCTCGTGGTCGTCGGAGATTTCGCTACCGCGCTTCCGCACATCGCCATTGCGGTTCCGCCGAAACGCTGGCACTTCAAAGCGCCCGTCGTCCTTGATCGTGCGTCCCGACGGCTGCGTGGCCACGGTCATTGAGAAACCGACGCGCGAACGCATCGAAGCCGCCTGGAACAAAGCTTTCTGCAACACCATCCCACTCGCGGAGGCCGCTCCTTGGACTCCTTGAAAATTCTACTATGGACGTCGATCGGCGATTATACTTGCGTCGATCGTCGCGCAGGTGGTCTTCGCGCCGACCGAATGTGAGACCGCCGCTGTTCGTGATGTTATGCTTCATATTCGCTTCGAATGCTTGTCTGTTGGCCGATCAATACGTGAGGTCGCTACCGATCATTATCTTGCAGCTGGCACGCGCGATCGGCGGAACTAGTTGCGGCGATTGTCGCGTTGCGCGACATGTCGCAAGGCAAAATTAGAGAACTGACGCCGTAATGACACAAGAGCCGCAAAATTGCGGCTCTTGTTTTTAACGACGGTGGATGCGCCTGCCCTTCGACTACGCGGCTGCGCCGCTGCTCAGGGTGACTAGGCTTCGACGCGTTCTTCGATCGAGACGTTGTAGAGGAACAGGAACTTGCCCCATTCGTCCGGCAGCGTGTTGCGCTTGATCTGGATCCACGGGATGTACTTCGGCTGGCGCGGCTTGCGCTTCAGCGCCATGTTCGCCTCGTCGGGCGTGCGGTTGTTCTTGCGGTTGTTGCAGCGCATGCACGCGCAGACCAGGTTTTCCCACGTCGACGGGCCGCCGCGGCTGCTCGGGACGACGTGGTCGACGGTCATCAGCTTCTCGCCGCGAATTCCGCAGTACTGACACATGTGATCGTCGCGGATCAGCACGTTCTTCTTCGTTAGCGCGACCTTTTGCATCGGACGGCGGATGTAGTAGAGCATCCGGATGATCGACGGCATGCGCATCTCGTACCTCGTCGATGCGAGAATGCGGTCGCGATTGTGCACGATCTCCGCTTTGCCGCGAAAAGAGCAGCTTGACCGCGCGCTGGAAACTCGTGATGTTCAGCGCTTCGTAGGTGAAATTCAAGACGAGCACGTCGCTCACGATTGGCTGGCCTCCTCCAGCAAGTCGAGTGCGGCGATGGCGAGAAAGCAAGAAAGCGAGGCAACATCAGGGCCTCGCTTCCTTACGAACGTCATTCGGGTTTCGGTCAGCATCTGAGTGATGGCTAACCTTTCGTCGGGCCGCAACCTTTCTTTCACCCGTTCGAAGGCGGCCGTCGCAACGTCGATCGCGGCTTCCGCAGCTCGGAAAATCGGGTTGCCGTCCGTCGTGTCCGCGAGATACGCGTGCGCCGCAAGCGCGAGCGTCGCGATCACTTCCGTGAGCAACGGCTCGAGCGGCGGGATCTGCCCTTGGAATCCGGTCGCTTCCGCGCCCGGATGCGCCGCCTGCGAACTCATTTGCGCGCAAGATTTACGCGGCCGAAGAGGTCTTCCCTACGTTTGCTTCCTCGCGTCTTCGACGATTTTCAGGAAGTACGCGTGGACCCGCGGATCGTCGGTCAGTTCCGGATGGAACGACGTGCCGAGCACGTTGCCCTGGCGAACCATCACGCCGTGCCCGTTCGCTCGGCGAGCAGTTCGACCGCCGGGACCGACGCGTTCGATCCACGGCGCGCGAATGAAAATCGCCGGGAAACGGCGTCTCGCCGAGCGCGGGAATCGGCAGATCGACTTCGGCCGACTCGTTCTGCCGTCCGAACGCGTTGCGGCGCACGGTGATGTCGATCAGATCGAGCGTCGGCTGCTCGAGCCCGGCGACGTCGTGCGCGGCGACGATCATCCCCATGCACGTGCCCCACAACGGCATGCCGGCGCGCACGCGCTCGACTGATCGGCTGCGCGCAGCTCGAAGCGGTCGAGCAGCTTCATCACGGTCGTCGACTCGCCGCCCGGAATGACCAGACCGTCGACGCGGTCGAGATCGGCTCGGCGTCTTGACCGGAATGGCGCTGCGCGCCGGCGCGTTCGAGCGCGGCGATGTGTTCGACCACATCGCCTTGCAGAGCCAAGGACGCCGATCAAGCGGTTCACGCCGTTAGTTTCCGCGCGGTCGCGAGCAGCTCCGATTCGGGGAGTTTGCGGACATCGATGCCGGGCATCGCGTCCGACGTGCCGAGCGAACGGCATGCTTCGGCGACGACCTTCGGATCGTTGAAGTGCGTCGTCGCATCGACGATCGCTTTGGCGAACTTCTTCGGATCGTTCGACTTGAAGATGCCGCTGCCGACGAAGATGCCTTCGGCGCCGAGCTGCATCATCAGCGCGGCATCGGCCGGCGTCGAGACGCCGCCCGCGCAGAACAGCACGACCGGCAGCTTGCCGGTTTCGGCGACTTCGCGAACGAGTTCGAGCGGCGCGCCGAGATCGCGCGCACGCGCGACGAGTTCTTCTTTCGGCGCAACGGTCAGCATCGCGAATCGCATCGCTGATCGCGCGGATGTGGCGCACGGCTTCGACGATGTTGCCGCTGCCGGCTTCGCCCTTGCTGCGAATCATCGCCGCGCCTTCGGCGATGCGGCGCAGCGCTTCACCGAGATCGCGCGCGCCGCAAACGAACGGCGTCGTGAACTCGTGCTTGTCGCAGTGGTACAGATCGTCGGCCGGCGTCAGCACTTCCGATTCGTCGATGTAGTCGACGCCGATGGACTGCAGCACTTGCGCCTCGGCGAAGTGACCGATGCGAACTTTCGCCATGACCGGAATCGTGACGGCATCCATGATGCCTTGAATCAGTTCGATCGAGCTCATGCGCGCAACGCCGCCCGCCGCGCGAATGTCCGACGGAATGCGCTCGAGCGCCATGACGGCGACCGCGCCGGCTTCTTGCGCGATGACGGCCTGCTCGGGCGTCACGACGTCCATGATGACGCCGCCCTTGAGCATTTGCGCGAGTCCGCGCTTGACGGTTACGGTTCCGGTTTGCTGATCGGCCACGATAGAATCTCCCCGGAAAAGGGGCGAAAGCGCTCTATGTCCCTATCGTATCAGGCAATCCAATAGAGACATTAGGTACAACTCTGGCACAGCCGAGACGTTGCAGCTTGGCCCCGGCTAGGGCTGAGGCGAAGCTCGCGCTGCGTTCGTTCCCGGTTCCGGCGAGGAACTAACGCTCGGTCGAGCGCTAGGCTGGCGAGCTAGGGGCCAGCGTGCGGAACGGCACCTGATCCCACATCGGCAGATTCGGGTTAGAGGTCCGGGTCGGCTTCGTTTTGCGCGTCGGTTTCGGCGTAGGCGGCGCGGTCGGCAGCGGCTTCGGAGGCACGCGCGGATCCGGGAAGCCCGGGATCGCGGTGCAGCTGCCAGCGTCTGCGCCCGCTTCCAGTCCGGCCCGTAGGGCCCCGTCGTTTGCGTCGGGAACCGGCGTACACGATCGGCATTGCTTCAGGTCCGGAGCTGGAGGCCTGCGCCGAGCACGCGATTCCCCATGCGCTCGCCAAGCGCAATCGCGGCGATCAGCACGAGGACGCCGGCTGCGAGAACGAGGGTTACGAAACGTTTAGATGGGTCCATCGAGGACGGCTATCATTCGGCGCCACGCTTCCACCGACTCCTGCTGGGTCTTGATGTACATCCCGCTCGCCAAGCTCGAAGCCGGCCAGTGCCGACGATCTCGGCACCAATTCCATATGCCAGTGCACCGTCGAGCCCGCCGCGTGCGGATCGCTCGCCAGCAGCACGTTGTACGACGCGGATGCGCCTCGCGCCCGGACCAAAGCACGGATGGCTAGATCCAGTAACGATGCCGCGCGCAGCCAGGCGCTTTCGCTCGTTTGATGGATCGAGGGCATGCAATCGCGGGGCGCAATGACGACGGCCGTTCCGAAGCGCGACTGCGGGCGCACGTACATGACGGCGTCATCGCAATCGCGGACGATCCAGTTGCGCCGCGCGGCGGTATGCAGCTCCTCACACCAGCCGCATCTTCCCTCGCGCTCGTAGTACGCCGTTCCGGCCGTTCGCATTCCGGCAAGGCGCGGGACCTCGGCACGAACGGAAACGAGTTGCGCGTGCGGATGCACGATCGTCGCCCCGGCTTCCCGGCCGCGATTTTTGAAAAGAACCGGGACCGCCGCCCTGTCGCGCTCGAGGGCGGCTGTGTATCGCTCCCGCCACAAAAGAAATCCCGCGGTCGTAACTTCGCGATCGTGCGAGGGCGCATCCACGATGACTTCGTGTTCGCCGAACGGCTCGACGGCGGCCGGATACCGGTTGGCGAACGCGCGGGCGATCCAATTTCCGTCGCCGTCGAGCTTCGTTGCGATCGCCGGCGGCGTCTCGTCTTCGTTGCCCGGGCAGAACGGACAGCGGTCCGCGGCTCCGTCGCGATATTCGTTGGGGCGCGAGGCTCGTGTCGCGCCGAGCAAGGTGCGATCGCCGGTTAGCGGATCGACGATCACGCTAGGCGCGCGACATTGCCGGAACTACGTCGAGTTTCTTCGCCCGGGCTTTACGGTCGGTAGGTTCACCGATCAAGTGCACTTCACGCAGTTCGCCCGCGGACATTTCGACGCGCGCGGTGTGCCCGCGAAACTCCACGAGCACGTTGCGTTCGCGATCCATCATGTTACATACGAAAATGCGCACGGCGCCTTCATCGTCTTCAAAGGCGATCGCGCCGACTTCCACCGGCGAAATCGTAACCTCGCGGCTCACGTCTTGTCCCGCGTAAATGCACGTGAACGGTTCTTCCGCCGAGAGCTCCGGCATGTCGCCGTAAATCGTGTCGTTCTTCAGATCGATCACGTAGCTGCAGCGCCGGCCGCCCCAATGCACGCGAACCGGCCGCCATCCATTGCCAGTCCTTAACTCGCAGCGGCACGAGATGCGGACGCCCGCTCGTGCGGTAGCCGTCGAGGCCGCCGATCGTTTCGGCAACTGCCCAAATGTATTTCGCGCCGGTCCACGGCGACAGGTACATGCCGCGATTCGAAAGCGATCCGCCGTCGAACCATTCGCCGAACTCTCCCGGCACGGTGTTGCGCGGACTGCCGCCTTCCATCGTTTCGTAGACGACGCTAAGAAAGTGCACGCAATCGTCAATGAAACCGTTGCGCGCGAGCGCATAGGCGAACCACAACGTCAGATCGGGCCAAATGCCGCCGAGCAGACCGAATCCGTACGACGGGAAATACCACGAGTCGGCCGTCGAGATCGTGCGCAGCCCAACCGGCGTCACGAAATCCGCTTCGAGCAGACGCTTGAGAATCGCGCGCCGCTGCTCGGGATTGGCCACGTTGAACAGCACCGGAAAGACTTCGTCGGCCGTGAAGTTGTCTTGATAGTTGCGATCTTGATCGTAGTTCAGGACGAACGCGCCGGTATCGTCGTTGAACAGATAATCCATCATCGCTTTGCGCAGCTGCTGCGCCTCGAAGCGAGTATTTTTCCCAGTGCTCGTTGTCGCCGGCTACCGCGCACAGCATCGCCGCGGCCTCGAGCGCGTACACGCCTTCTGCATTGATTTCCGTGACGGCTCCGTCGAGCGTGTAGTAGGGAATGATGTTGCGCCACGACGAGATGCCGTACATGTCCACGCCTTTGGCTTTGCAGAACAGCAGCCCCTGATCGTCGACCTGCGTCATCATGTAATCGGTGATCTTGACGATGAGCGCAAGCCGTTCGCGCACCCACGAATCGTCGAGCGTCGCATTGTAATGATGCAGCATTGCAATGAGATGCAGCGGAGTATCGTCGTTGATGTTCAGATCGTACGCCGTCTTATAGCCGTTCACGCCTCGCACGTACTCGATCATGAGACCCGTCTCGTCGACGAACGCGTTGAAGACTTCGAGCGCATCACGGCTGAACTGCGGCCAGAAGTAGTCGAAGCCGTGCACGAACCACGACGTGTCGCGCGAAACCAGGATGTCGGACGGCGGTGAATTCGTCGAGCCCCAGCCCTGCGGATAATCCTTGACGATGCGCAGCATGTTGGCTTTCGCCCAAACCACGCCGCGGCTGATCGTGGGCGAAGGCGTCATGAAGCGCGCGTCAGCGAGGCGCGTGCCGTAATAACGCTGCGTATCGTGCAGCGCACGCTTATCGGCGAGCAAACGTTCGAGCACCGGCTTGCTGCGGTCCGTCCCGTCTTTATGATAGACGACCGACAAGCCGCAGCGATTCACGCGAACCCGCCGGCACCTTGATGCGATATTCGAATGCGCCGAAGATGCGGCGGCTGACGAACTTCGCGAGTTCCGGCGTAACGTGGCCGAAACCCGGAACGTCTTCCGGCACCAGCGTCGAGCGGCGCATGTTTTCCAGCAAAACTTGCTCGCGAAGCGAGAGCTCCACGGCGACCGGCTCGCGCGATCCGCCCCACCAGCGCTCGGCGCCGGTTTCCACGTTGCGGGAGCAGATGAAGCGCCCTTCGGACCAGGCGCTGACTTCGTGCTCCGGCTCGCCGTAGAAGCGCTGGCCGACCAGCATCGCCCATGGAAAAACCGCAACCTCGACCTCGCTGCCGCCCGGGTTGTACAGCGTCACGTCGACCACGAACGCCACGGTCCGGTCGAACGCCGCGCCGTGCGGCACGTAGAAGGCTTCGGTTACGTGTACGCGATGCTCCAGCGTGAATTCGGAGATCTGCGCGTACGGCAAAAACGTAAACTCGCGCGTGATCTGATGCGGGAAGAGCGTTTGCTGGCCGTCTGATATCCGGTACGCGATCTGGTGCGTGCCGAAGATGATCTGATCGGTGTCCGCATCCCAAAGGCCGCGCACGCCGCCCTTAGCGGTTGATTGCGCGTACGCCTTATAGTTGCCCAGAAGCAGGCCGTACGGCGTTTGTGATTCCGGAACGACATATGCACAAAACTCGTTCCGCTGCGCGTCATAGCTGGGCCCCATGGCGCCTGCACTACGCCTTTTGCGCAGGCTCCCCTTTGAAGCAACCGGAATACGGCTCGTGCCTCAGATGAAGCTCCTATGTTCCGCTAAAATCAATCTCACGCTCGAAGTATTGAACCGGCGCCCTGATGGGTATCATGCGCTACGCTCCGTCATGGTCCCGATCGCCGTTTACGACGAGCTGGTGCTAGAACCGGCGAACGAGTTTTCGTTTGCGTGCGACGACGTATCGTTGAGCGGCCACGACAATCTCGTAGTAAAAGCGGCCCGCGCAATCGCGCCGGAACCTGCCGTCCGCATTGCACTTTCGAAGCACATTCCCACGCAAGCCGGTATGGGCGGCGGATCCAGCGACGCGGCGGCCGTTTTACGAGCCGCAATGGATGGCGCGTTCGGCAGCATTCCGCATCCGGATTGGGTGGCGATTGCGCGCTCGCTCGGCTCGGACGTTCCTTTTTTCCTAACCGGGAGCGCCGCGCTCGTTGAAGGCACGGGCGAACGCGTGACGGCACTCGGAACGCTTCCAGCCTGGCACGTCCTCATCGTAAAGCCGCCGGCGGCCGTTTCGACTGCCGAAGCTTATGCGCGGCTGGACAACGTCGAGCGGCCCTCGCGTCCGCGCAACAGTTCGGTCTCGCTCGCGATGGTAGCGGCCTTGCAGCGATCGGATTTCGAAACGGTGCAGACGCTGCTGATGAACGATTTCAACGACGTCATTGCAACCGGCACGCCGGAAGTCGCCCGCGCACTCGACGCACTGAAAGCCGCCGGCGCAACAAATGCCATGCTTTCGGGATCGGGCTCGGCCGTCTTCGCGATTACCCCGGAGCCTTCGAAGATCAAAGCAATCGCCGCGCGCCTCGAGCTTCCCGATTCGTTCGTCCGTTTCGAATCGACGTTTCGCTCCAACGCCCGAATGGCGCGGAGCAAACGCGTGAGTACCGCAATCGTTCTTGCCGGTGGACCGCCCGACGACGTCGCGCGTCTGCAGGACGGCGCGCCGAATAAGGCGTTCGTTCGCATCAACGGCGTCACGCTCGTCGAGCGCACGATGCGGCCGCTCGAAGCCAGCGCTTCCATCGACCGCATCATCGTGGTCGCGCCGCCGGCAACGCACCGCCACCCCGCGCTCGAGCTCGCCGATGAAAAGCGCGCGGACGGCGTTAAAATTCGTATGAGTTTGCGCAACGGGCTGGCGGGATTGCCGCCTGACGACCTCGCCATCGTCGTGGCCTCCGATCTGCCGGTTCTGACGGTGGCAGCAGTCGACGATTTCGTCGCGCGGGCGCGCGTGCTCGATCCCGACGTCGGCTACGGATGCCTCGAACGATCGGTTCATATGGCGCGCTTTCCGGAAGTTCCGCACACGTGGGCGCGCTTACGCGACGGAACGTACTGCGGCGGCGGCATGATCGCCATCAAGCCGCGCGTGCTGCCCCATTTGGAACAATTTATCGAGCGCTTAGGCGCGGCGCGTAAGAATCCGTTGCGGCTCGCGTCGCTCTTCGGCTGGGATATGGTATTCCGGTTTGCGTTCCGCCGGCTCACCGTCGCGCAGGCAGAGAACCGCGCCTCGCAGATTCTAGGCGCGCGGGTACGCGCGATCGTATCGCCGTTTCCGGAGACGGGCGTGAACGTGGATCGCGTAAGCGATGTTGCGCTGGCCGAACGCCTTGTCGTCGAGACTTCCGAAGCGCGCTCGACGCGGCTATGAATCCGGCGTGCGCCAGCGCTTGAAGAGGTCGTTCGCAACGCCGAACTGATCGAGCGCTTTGCCGACAGTGTGCGCGATGATGTCGTCCACGCTTTGCGGATTGGCGTACATCGCGGGAATCGGCGGCAGGATGACCGCGCCGATTTCCGCCAGTTGCGTCAGCGTTCTCAAGTGGCCCAAGTGCAGCGGCGTTTCGCGAACCACGAGCACCAGCTTGCGCCGTTCTTTCAAGCAGACGTCGGCTGCGCGCACGAGCAGATTATCGTTGAGCGAATAGGCAATGGCGCTTGCGCTCTTCATCGAGCATGGAATCACCAGCATCCCGTCGGTGAGGAACGAGCCGCTCGAAATCGCCGACGCTAGATCGTCGTCGCGATGGACGACGTCGGCGAGCGCTTCGAAGTCCTGCGCGTTCATGTCCATCTCGAGCGAAATCGTGCGGCGGGCCGCGTCGCTGACGACCAGGTGCGTCTCGACTCCTCCGATCGCGCGCAAGGCTTGCAGTGCCATATAACCGTACGCGCTGCCGCTTGCACCGCTGATCCCGACAATAATCCGACGCATTGTTCGCGCGATTAGACCTCCTATGCAGGGGTGCCTGGTGCGACCTTTAACCCCTGTGCATCTATCGTGGATGCTCTTGACCGTGCATTCGTTGCCGACCTCACGACATGGTGCCGTACCGGAAACGATGCATTTCTCATTCGTGCATTGCGTTCGCCGCGGTCGCGTGTTCCACACGACGTAGCGGCCGCGTATGCAACCGTTGCCCAGCGCGCCGGCCCGTTGCTCGATGCCATCGGCCGCCAGCGTCTTGCCCTGCCGGCGGACGAACGCGACGCCGTGCTGGCGTTTGCGGATGCCGCCACGGCGGTTCGCGGCTTTGCCGAAACTCGCCCGTCCGAGGACGCCCTTTCGTCTTATATCGACGAGCGCTTTGCGCCGGCCCCGCGCGCGGGCGCCCTTCCGGCTGCGCCGGCAAGCCTCGAGCTAGCCGAAGCGGCGGATGCCGAGCGGGCGAACGGCGTTCGCGCGCGCCAGTCGCACTTTAGCGCATCTGCCCTAAACGCGTATGCGGAATGCGCGCGGAAATGGTATTACCGCTACGTTTGTTCGGCGGTCGAAGATCCCGGCTCGTCCGCGTCCACGTACGGCACGGCGTTCCACGCGGCGCTGGAAGATTTTCACGGCGAATTTCCACATCCCGAAGCGGCCCTCGAAGCCGAGATGCGCAAGAAAGTCGAAGGCTACGTCAATTGGGCCTTCGAGCGCTATCGCAACGATTTCGCAACGGCCGTAGAGGTTGAACTGCACAAGCGGCGCGCGCAACGGACGGCGCAGCGTTACGTCGATTGGCTGCTCGCTCAATCGCGCCGGGCGCCGTTCACCGTCGTCGGCCGCGAACTCGGCGCCAATTTAGACTTAGACGGCTTCGCGTTCGTCGGTTACATCGACCGCTTGGACCGCGACGACGCAACGGGCGCCGTTTCGATCATCGACTATAAAACCGGAACGATTGCGACGACGGCGGCGGAGTACCGCCAAAAGGTGCAACGCTTCAAAGACTTTCAGTTGCCCTTCTACTACTGGGCGCGAACGGCCGAAGGCGATCGCGTATCGCGGCTCGCCTTGATTCCGCTAAAAGATGCCCTTGCCGACGTGCAGCCGGTTTCACTCGAAGTCGTGCCGCTGCCAACGCCTTCCTCACCGCGCCGCGACGATGCCCCTAACGGAACGATTTCGGTTGCGGATCTGGAACGCGCCCGTTCGCGAATGATCGAGATCTGCCGCGAACTCACATCGGGCGAACTGCAACGCTTTCCGGTCGCCGAAGACGCGTCGGCCTGCACGTACTGCGCGTACCAACTAGCGTGCATCGACCGGCCGCACGACGAACGCGAGAAATTCGGCCGATGATTTCCTACGACGTCAATAGCGTGCAACGGGAAGCAATCGAGGCTGCGTGGGACGCTTGCGTGGTTATTGGAGGCGCGCCCGGCACGGGAAAATCGACCGCGCTGACCGCGCGTTTCGAACGCGCGCGCCGCGACGGTCATGAAAAGGCGCGATTCTTCGGTCATCCCGACGAGTTGGTGGAGCTCGCAGAGCTCGTCTTGGCGGAAGCGGGCGAAACCGTTGCGCTCATCGACGACGTGGAAGCGGAATTGATCTTTGCGCAGGCCGCGCAGAAACTCTTCGCCCTCGAATGGGACGAGTTTACGGCGGGACAGCTCGATCCTGAGATTCCCGGACTGCGCTCGCCGGAACGTTTTCTCGTTTCGGCGTTCCGTCTGTTCCGCAAACTCCGCGATGCGGCAATCGATCCCACGCGATTCTTGGAGAGCTCGCTAACCGGAGCGACCAATTTCTATGCGAAGCCCCCGAACTTTGCGCACCCCAGTCTGATTGCGGGCACGAAAGATGCGTATCGCGACTCGCTCGACGTCGATTTGCGGGAACTTCAACGCCAGTACCGGCGCGAAATCGATCTTGCGAAGATCTTGGCGCAGCTTTACGGTACCTACATCAAGACGCTGGAAAGCGGAAGAACGCTGACGGCACGCGACGCCGTGGCGCACGCGATCGGCTGCATGTCGCCGCAGGTCGCCACGGCGGTGCAGGCGCGGCATAACCTTCTCTTCATCGACGAAGCGCAGGACCTTACTTCCGCGCAGACGTCGCTGCTGGAAGCGATTTACGGAGCGCAACTGCAAGGGATTTCGCTCGCCGGCGATCCCGCGGGGGCAACCAATACGTTCCGCGGCGCGCGGCCGGAACGAGCATTCGCGGCGGCCACGGTTCGCGTTACACTCGCCGAACAGTACCGCAGCCCGCTCGCACTCGAAATCGCGAGCCGGCGGCTCTCCATCGAAACGGAACGAATCGCGGCGTCCAACGTTCCCGAAGCGATCGTGCTGCATCGCGCGAAGACGCAAGACGACGAAGCAGCATTCATTGCCCTGCGCGTACGCGAAGCGCTGGACCGCGGCGTGCCGCCCGACGACATCGCGCTCGTCTTCCGTTCGACCGCCGACGTGCATGCATACGTAGAGGCGCTGCTCGAAAGAAACGTCCCGGCCGCAGTGGCAGGCGACTTCAACGTCTTCACCGACAAACGCGTTCTAGACGCGCTCGCGTTGTTGTGGAACGTCTGGGATCCATTCAAACACGACTGGATGTTGCGCACGCTTTCGGGGCACGCTCTCGCGCTTTCGGACTCGAGCGTAGCCAAATTGTGCATGGAGCCGCCCGATTCGCAAACGGCGCTCTTTCAGTTCGACGGAGAGAATCCGCCGACGCAGCGGTCCGGCCGCTGGGACCCTAAGCGCGATCTGCGCCTAGGCTGGAACGTTATTCGCGGCGAGCAAGATGCGGCGCTCACCGACGTCGCCCGGGAGCGCATCGCGCGCTTTCGCGCGCAACGGGCGCGTTGGGTCGAAGCGATGCAAACGTTGCCGTTCGCGGATTTCGCGCGACTCGTATGGAGCGAAGGCCTCGCTCCCGAGGGCCCGCCCGGCTCGGCGCGCGCATCGGCGCAATGCTTGATTCTCGAACGCCTTTTGGAGCGGCTGGCGCGATATGCCGCGCGCAACCCTTACGCCGGCGCGGGCGACGTTTTGGCGTACGCCGGCGCGCGTGCCGCTAGCGATCTCGAGGCGTGCGAAGATTCCACGGCGCCGGGTTTCGTACGCATCCTTTCAATCGATGCGGCTCGCGGCCGCAGCTTCCGGTACGTCGTGCTGCCGGACGCGCGCGCAGGGTCGTTTCCGCGTTGGTACGTGCCCGACTCGTTCATGTTCAGCCCGAAGCTCGGCATGATCCCGAAGGACAACGTCGGCGATGCGCGCGCCTCGCGAACGGCGAAATTCAGCTACTATCTCTTCAGTTCGAAAGTCCGCGATCATTACAACGCCGAGGAGCGGCGTGCGTTCGTTTACGCCATGCGCCGTTCGAGCGGAGAATTGCTGGTTACGGCTTCGGGCCGCGCAACACGCGGAACGTCGGCGCCGGAGTTTCTCGAAGAACTGCGCAACGCGCGCCTGCCGGGCGTTTCCATCGTCGAATGATGCGTCTCGCCGACATTCCGTTCGACGAATACGCTCGCGAAGTGCTCCCCTACACGGCTGAACTGTGGGCGGGACGCCGCGACTTCGAAAGCTACGTTTCGCACACGCAAGAAGTCGCGCGCAGCGGTTACGGGCGCCGGCACTATCGCACCGTCGGTTTCTACGACGGCGAGTCGCTCGTCGCGTCGATCAAGCGCTACCAGCGCACCATTCACTTCGGCGCGCATCGGCTGCAAGCGGTCGGTATCGGCGCGGTCTTCACCCCGCCGGAATTTCGAGGGCGCGGCTATGCGAGTGCAATGATTGCGTCGATCCTCGATAATTCGCGAGACGAAGGGTTCGATCTGGCGTATCTTTTCTCAGATATCCGCCCCGAGTTTTATCAGGATATCGGGTTCGTGCCGCTGCCGTCGCGCGCGATTTCGCTGCGCGCCGACACGTTGCCGAAGGCTCGCGTGGAAGTTCGCACGATGGAAGAAGGCGATTGGAACGGCGTGAAACGCTGCTACGATCTCGGAGAGCGAGCTCGCGCGTGGGGATTCGTGCGCACGCCGCTCGTGTGGGATTGGATTCTCTTGCGCATGCGTCAAAGATCGGAGCATCCCGTGGGCGTTCAAACGAATCTCGTCGTGCGCCGCGGACGCGGAATTGCGGCGTATGCGATCGGATTGCGAGCGCCGGAATACGACGCTTACCTGCTCGACGAGTACGGGTTTGCCGACGCGCAGGCGCGCGAACTCGTCGGTCCGCTGCTCCGCAGCGCCGCCGGCGATTTGCAACGCATCACGGGATGGCTTCCGCCCGAAGGCGCCCGCGAAGTGCTTCCCAAGGCGTCGGTGCGCAAACGTAAAGACGCCATTTTCATGGCTGCGCCTTTATCGAAAATCGCGCAACGCTGGGTTACCGAAGCCTCCGCGCCACGCGCCGGCGACGGCGTCTGGAGTTCCGACCACATCTAACGCGGCGATACGTTTTCCGGCGCCGCATCGAAAAAGCTGATCTGCTTCGGGGCGCCCGTCGAAAGCGACGCAACCCGAAGACCCAACAGCCGGACCGGCGTGCCGTGCAGCCCCGCACGCTGCAGGCAATAGAGGGCAGCGCGAAAGATTCGCCTCGCGTCACGCGTCGGTTCCAGCAAATGCGTTTGACGTCCGAAGACGCGAAAGTCGGCGCGTTTTATTTTTACGCCGACGGTGGACGCGCTGCAATCCTCGCGTTCGAGTTTGGCGGCCAGCTCGCGGGCCTGCTCTTTCAACAATTCGATCAGCTTGCGCGAATCGCGAACGTCGTACTCGAACGTTTCTTCGGTCGAAATCGATTTCGTTTCGCGTTCCGGCTCGACCGAGCGGTGGTCGATACCGCGCGCAAGATCGCGCACTTCCGGCCCCCACGAACCGAAGATCGTCCTGGCGAGCGCGTCGTCGAGCGCCGCGACCTCGCCGATGGTCGAAATCCCTAAGGTCTGCAAACGCATCGCGGTTTTGGGACCGATGCCCCACAACCGCCCAACCGGCAGAGGCGCAAGAAATTCCGCCTCGTCGCCAAGCGCTATCGCGAGCAATCCATTGGGTTTGCAACTGTCGGACGCAATTTTCGCAATGAGCTTTCCGGTGGCAACGCCGGCGCTGATCGTCAAACCGGTTTTCTCGAGCACTTCTTCGCGAATCGTTCGCGCAAGCGCAACGGCGTCGTCGAGCGAAACGTCGCCGCAATCTATGAAGGCTTCATCGAGGGAAAGGCCTTCTACGGCATGTCCGCGCGCTCCGAAAACTGCGAAGACTTCGCGCGATATGCTTTTATATTTAGCCATGTCGGGCGAAACGACGATCAGTTGAGGGCAGAGTTCCAACGCGCGGTACAGGGGCAGCGCGGATTTTACGCCGAAAGGGCGCGCTTCGTAAGAGGCGGTCAGCACGACCGAACGCCGGTGGCTGCCGGCGATGGCAACCGGTTTTCCGCGCAGGCTCGGATCGTCGCGCACAGCGACGCTCGCGTAGAAGGCGTCGATGTCAAAGTGCGCGACGAACATGGCCGTTAGGCGGCTCGGAGTCCGCGCTCGATGGCTAAAACGGTTTGCACGTTACGTTCGTCGTCCGCATCTTCGCCCGGCGTTTCCAAAATCGCCGTTTTTCCGGCCAGCTCGCGATGAGCGAGCAACGCGCGGAACCCCTCGAAGCCGATTCGGCCTTCGCCGATGTGAAAGTGACGATCGCGCGCGCCGCCGAGCGGCACTTCCGTATCGTTGAAGTGAAACATCTGGAGACGATCGAGCCCGATCTTCTCCTCCGCCTCGCCGATGAAGCGATCTACTCCGGCTTTGGAATTGATTTCGTATCCCGCGGCCCAAGCGTGCGCGGTATCCAGACAGATGCCGAGTTGTGGATGATCGACGGCGCTCAAAAAGCGGCCGAGTTCCTCTATCGTGCCGCCGGCAAGGCTGCCGGCGCCGGCGGAATTTTCGAGAACGAGAATGACGTTTGGATCGATCTCTTCCAGCACGGTCTCCAAAGCGGTGCAAATTGCCGCGAATCCTTCGTTTCGATCGCGCTTTCCGTACGAACCCAGATGCGTGTTGACGTAGCGGATGTTGCCGCGCGCCGCCGTAGCGAGATCGGCTTTTAGAAGGCCGATCGACCCGTTGATGACTTTCGGATCTTCACTGGCAAGATTGATGAGATACGGTGTATGGATGACGCACGGATCGAGTCCGGCGCTGCGGCGCATCTCAGCAAAGGCCTGTAGCCCCGGAAGATCGATTTTACTCGGGCGATAACTGCGTGGATTGCTCGAAAAAATCTGCATTGCCGTGCAACCGAGAGCACTCGCGCGTTCTACCGCCGCGGCGTAGCCGCGCGACATGCGAACGTGCAGTCCAAGTCTCATGGACTACTTCTTTCCGAGGTAGAGATAGTGCGTATAAGCGAGCGGAACGAGCGGATCGCCGTCGCCGAAAGCCGCTCGCATCCGGTCTTCCAAACGCGAATGGTACTCCTCGGCGTTACCGGCGAACGCGTCGAGAACGCTCTTTCGAGACCGTTCGTACTGCAAATATTTCGAAAGCGGCATCGCCGATCGCCACGGAATCACGCGCAGCGAATGCTCGCGCAGCGGCGCCGCATAGAACTCTTTGAAGCCGCCCTTAAGCCCGGAAAGCGGCGGTTCCACGCCCAGCTCGCGCATCGTTTCTTCGCCCAGCCGTTTAGCCCGGTCGTCGCTCATGAGGTACTTCCACCAAATGGCTACGATGCCGTTCGGTTTCAAAACGCGCAACATCTCGCGCATCGCGGCGCTGCGATCGATGTGATGCAACGCCTGAGCGCTCATGACGAGGTCGAAGGACTCCGCATCGAACGGAAGCGACTCCGCCGATGCGCAAATGAAACGCGATTGCGGGTAATGCGATCGCGCGCGGGCGAGCATCGGCTCGGAAATGTCTACGCCCGTAACGTCGTAATCATTTTGAACGAGCGGCGCGCTTGCCAGACCGGTGCCGCAGCCGACGTCCAAGATTTTGTGCGACGGTGCGAGGCCGTATTCGACGAGCGTGTTATAAAGATCGCCGGCATAGCCCAAGCGGCCGGCGTCGTAGCTTTCGGAAAGTGCGTCGTAGGTCGTCATCGTTTGGTTCTAAGAGTGTTGAGGCGGTTCGCTCGCTTCAGGCGGCTGAATTTCTTCCACGGGCTCGTTTGCTTCAGGTTGTTCGGTCACTTCGGGTTGTTCGGAGGCAGCGGCCGCCGCCAGCGCTTGTCCCGCAAGAAGATTCAATTCGAGCGGCTGGCCGGGCTCGAGTTCGAGCTGCGGCAAGTCGTCAAGCGAATTCAAACCGAACGATTCGAGAAAGACTGCCGTCGTCTTATACTGCATCGGCCGCCCAACGACGTCTTTGCGCCCGGCTTCGGCGATGAGGCTCCGGTCTATGAGCGTATTGACGACGCTGTCGGAATTCACGCCGCGAATCGCTTCGATTTCGCTCTTGGTAACGGGCTGCATGTGCGCGACGATTGCGAGCGTTTCGAGCGCCGGCGCGGAAAGCGACGTTTTTGGCGGCAATAGGTAGGCCTCGACTACGTCGCGCACCGACGACGACGTTGCGAAACGGTAGCCGCCGGCGACTTCACGCAAAACGATGCCGCCTTCGCTGTAGCGTTCTTCTAAATGCTGAACCGCCAGCGCGATCGCTTTTTCGTCTTCGCCGGTAAGCTTGGCGAGGCGCTTCGTTTCTAGCGGCTCGGAGGCCACGAAGAGCAACGCCTCGACGGCCGGCATCACGGCGTCGGCAGCCGCGTGAAGCGCCTCGGCTTCTTCATCAAGTGCAGGCTGTTCGACGGACGGCTCTGTCGAGTCCATTTCGGTTTCCAAAACGTCGGTGTCCACGGATTACCCTTCGGTGGGAGCGGGGATCGGGAAGAGCCGGATGTCGTCGAAGAGATCCGGCTGCTCGAACGCCACGCGATTGCGGCGGACGAGTTCGAGAATTGCGAGGAACGTGATGATGATGACTTCGCGGGTCATGCCGAGCTCGTGGCACAATGACGAAAACATCACCTCGCCGTGTTCTTTGATCTGGCGCGTGATGTAGTCCATTTGCGCAATGAGCGACACGCGTTCGCGCACGATCTCGCGTTTCTCGGGGCGCGCCTGGCTAAGCATTGCGAGGAACGCGCGTTTCAGCTTTTCGGGATCGATGCGATAGCGCTGCATCACTTCGCTCGTCGGATCGCCGGCGTCGCGGAAGTAGAACCCGCTGGCCTCGTCCTGCCGCGCCTTCAGCTGAACGCCCAGCTCGCGATACTTCGAGTAGGCGATCAGGCGGCGGCGCAGGCGCTCCTCGACCTGCTCGGGGCTCTCTTCGGTTTCGTCGACGAACTCTTGCGGGATCGGCGGCAGCAACGCTTTGGATTTCAAAAACACGAGCGTCGCCGCGATCACGAGATACTCGGCCGCCACCTCGACGTCGAGTTCATCCATCATGCGAACGTAAGCGAGATACTGCTCCGCTACCGTTGCGAGCGGCACCGTCGCAATGTCGAGTTGCTGCTCTTTGATGAGGCTCAGCAGCAGGTCGAGCGGCCCATCGAACACGTCGATCTGAACGCGGAGCGCGTTTTCCGGGGTCTCGTTCGTTTCCGTGGCATGCTGCTGCTCGCCCTGGACCGGATTCGCCGCAGCTTCATCCGCCAGAGCGCCGGTGGTAATGACTTCGTTCAAGAGCTCTTCTGTTCGGCCGTTCGAGCGACGATCGGCAGATCGCCGAACGCGGCGGGATTGGTATTGATGTAGTCGAGCGCCATATCCACGAGGCGCTTTTCGTTTACGTATTTGAGCGCTTTACGGGCGGCCATGACTTCGAACCACCGCGCCTCGTCGACTTCGTGGTCGTGATTCGCGGTGTCGCCCGACAAGTACCGCATCAGAAAGAACGTAACGGACTTCTTGTGCTTGGCCTTGCCTACGTAAAACCAGTACGAAATTTCGTTGAGCCGGGTGATCAACTCCGCCCAGCAGCCGGTCTCTTCGCGAACTTCGCGCAGTGCCGCTTGTTCGTTCGACTCACGCGCCTCGACGTGTCCCTTCGGCAACGTCCAGATGCGCGGCGTTCCGCGGCCGATCAATAACGCATCGAAGCCGGACTCGCGACGCCGCAAGACCAGCCCACCCGCCGACACCTCGTATTTGATCCGCATGTCGCTTACAACCCCGCAGGGACGTGGAAGGGGGCCCGAATTGCGCCCCCAGATTACCACCATTATAGGCCCAAGCCCCAAGAAGCGCCTGCCGGAAGGTTGACCCTTTTCGGGTATACCTTGCGGGTGACCGTAAATGCCTCTCAACTTGCCCTGGACGCCGGCTTGCGCTACGTCTCCGACGAGCAGCCGGGCATCCGCCGGGTCGCCCGCGGGAAGCAGTTTCACTATGTCGGGCCCGATGGGAAGCCGGTGAAGGACGAGTCCGTACTGGCCCGGATCCGGGCGCTGGCCGTTCCGCCCGCCTACACCGACGTCTGGATCTGCCCGGCGGCGAACGGTCATATCCAGGCCACCGGCCGGGACGCGCGCGGCCGCAAGCAGTACCGCTATCACGCGAAGTGGCGCGAAGCGCGCGACGAAACGAAGTACCATCGCATGCTCGACTTCGCGCGAGTGCTTCCAAGGATCCGCGAAAGCATCGAGAGCGATCTAAAGCGCGACGGGATGCCGCGCGAGAAAGTCCTCGCCGCCGTCGTGCAATTGCTGGAATCGACGACGATTCGCGTCGGAAACGACCAGTACGCGCGCGAGAACGATTCGTATGGTCTTACCACGATGCACAACAAGCACGTAAAGGTACAAGGCGATACAGTCCGTTTCAGCTTCAAAGGGAAAAGCGGCATAAAGCACGCGATTTCTTTGCGAGATAAACGGCTGGCAAAGATCGTCCGGGCATGCCAAGACTTGCCCGGGCAAGAACTTTTCGGATACGTCGACGGGGACGGCACGCCGCGCGACGTCACATCCGCGGACGTCAACGACTACATTCGCGAAATCTCCGGCGGAGATTTCACAGCTAAGGATTTCCGCACGTGGGTCGGCACGGTGCAGTGCGGCTTGATTCTCGCGGAAATGGAGCCGGCGGAAACGCAAGCGGAACGTAAACATCGGTTGACGGAAGCAATCAAGCAGGTCGCGCAGCGACTCGGAAATACGCCGGCCGTTTGCAAAAAGAGCTACATTCACCCGGAGCTACTCGAGGCTTACTCCGAAGAAGGCACGCTCGGCGCAACGCTGCGCGGAAAAGCCCGCAAAGGACTTTTGCCTGAAGAGCATTTCGTGGTCGCCTTTTTGAAGCGCCGCGCCAAAGAAACGCCGCAAAAACGCACGACTAGGAAACTGCGGGAGAGCCTTTCCGCTGCGCGCGTCGCGTAAGTGCTATACTAAGGGCCAAGAAGACCGCAGAGGAAAACCCGCATGGATAATCCGCCATCGGGCAATTGGCTGTTGCAAGCGCTGCACGCCGATGAACTCGACACGATCTTTGGGGTGTCGAGCCTTAGAGAATTGCGCGCGGGGGGCGTCGTTCATCAGCCCAACGTAGCGATTACCGAGGTGTTTTTCCCTGTAACCGCCGTGTTTTCCAACGTCATGGCGATGCTGAGCGGAGCTCTCGTAGAGGTCGGCACGGTCGGCTGGGAAGGCTTGAGCCCGATTCAGGGGATCCTTGGCGGCGACTCGCAACCGTGGGAAACGGTCTGTCAGATCAAAGGGATCGCGTATAGCATGCCGATGGACGTCTTCGCAGCGAAAATGCGCGAAGAGAGCGAGTTCGTCCGTCGCGTGAAGTCTTTCGGCAACGCCAACTACGCCATCATGGGGCAAAGCATCGCGTGCAACCGCTTGCACTCGATCGCGCAGCGTTGCGCGCGCTGGCTCCTGATGACGGGAGACCGCGCGCGCTCCGAAGAGTTTTCACTAACCCAGGAGTTTCTCGCGGTGCTGCTCGGCGTTCACCGGCCTGCAGTAACGACGGCCGCGCTGGCATTACAAGATGCGGGATGCATCAAATACCGGCACGGCCGTATTGCAATCACGAACCGGCAATCGCTGGAGAGCCAGTCGTGCGAGTGTTACCGTGTAACCGCAGATCAACTCAAGCGGCTAACGGTGGCGAGCGCCTAAACTCCCGTAGGTTCCCAACGCAGGTTTGGCTGACGCGCCGCACGCGTTTCATCGACGCGTCCCACGACCGTCGTTACCGGTGCTGCAAGCACTTCTTCCGGCTTCGTCTTCGCCGTCTCGACGATTTCACGAAGCACGGCGATGAACTGATCGAGTGTTTCCTTCGATTCCGTTTCGGTTGGCTCGATCATCAAACACTCGGGAACGATCAGCGGGAAGTACATCGTCGGCGCCATCATGCCGTGATCCAGCAACGCCTTTGCAATGTCGAGCGCTTTTACGCCCGTTTCTTTCTTCAGTTCCTGAGCCGATGCGACGAATTCGTGCCGGCAGATCTCCGGATACGGCGTATCCAAGAAAGTCCGCGACCTTCACGCGGATGTAGTTCGCGTTCAACACCGCGAGCTGCGAAACGCGCTTGAGACCCTCGGCGCCGTTAGCGTAGATATACGACAACGCGCGAACCGCGTGCGCGAAGTTCGACCAGAACGAGCGCATCGGGCCGATCGATTTCGGAAGATCGAAGTCGAGCGAGAACGTCATGCGATCGCTCGGAGCGCTCGCGCCGTTTTCGCCGCGCGTATGCGGGACGGCACGAACGATGGGCGTGGGAAGATAGTCCACGAGGTGCGCCGCAACGCCGACGGGACCGTGACCTGCGCCGCCGCCGCCGTGCGGAATCGTGAACGTCTTGTGCGTGTTGAGGTGCATGAGGTCGAAGCCCATGTCGCCCGGACGCACGTTGCCCATGATCGCGTTGGCGTTCGCGCCGTCGTAGTACATCAAACCGCCGACTTCGTGAACCGCCGCGGCGATTTCATGAATGTGATCTTCGAAGAGGCCAAGCGTGTTCGGGTTCGTCATCATGCAGACGGCGGTATCCGGTCCGAGCACCTTTTTGATCTCGTCGACGCTCACGCGTCCGCGCTCGTCGGAGGGCAGGCTGATGACCTTGAAGCCGCACATCGCCGCCGAGGCAGGGTTCGTGCCGTGCGCGGTGTCCGGAACGATGACTTTGTCGCGCTGCGTTTCGCCGCGATCCTTGAAGTACTTCTTCGCGATCAGCAGCGCGGCGAGTTCGGCGTGCGCGCCGGCCGACGGATTCAGCGAGAACGCAGCCATGCCGAAGAGCGAGCTGAGGCTGCGCTCGAGCTCGTACATCACCTGCAGTGCGCCCTGCGCGAGCTCGTCGGGCGTGTACGGATGGAGCTGCGCGAATTCGCGCTTGCCGGCCATCGCATCGTTGATGCGCGGGTTGTACTTCATCGTGCACGAGCCGAGCGGATAGAAGCCAAGGTCGATGCCGAACGTCCGCTGCGAAAGCTTCGTGAAGTGGCGAACCACGTCGAGCTCGCTATTGTCGGGCAGCGGCAGATCGTCGCGTAGCGCGCTCTTCGGCAAGAACGTCGTCTAGCGGCTTGCCCGGCTCGACGTACTGATTCGCGCGGCCCTTCTGGCCCGAGTTCGAAAATCAGCGGGCTTTCCGTGCGATCAAACGTTGGCGTGGACATGGACTACCTCGGAGAGAGCCGTTGCGAGCGCGTTGATGTCACCGGTCGTGGTGAGCTCGGTCGCGTTCACGAGAATGCAGTTGTTCAGTTCGGGATAGAAGCGTCCGAGATCGACGCCGCCAAGGATCTTGCGCTCTTGCAGCGCGGCGAGCACTCCGGCCGCCGGCTGATGCACGTCGACGACGATCTCGTTGAAGAACGGCGCAGCGAACTTCAGATCGACGCCGTCGACCGACGAAACCGCGGTCGCGAGTTCGCGCGAACGTTCGAGGTTTAATGCGGCGACGTCGCGCAGCCCGGTCTTGACCCATCAGCGCAAGATAGATCGTTGCGATGAGCGCGCAGTGCGCTTGATTCGTGCAGATGTTCGAGGTCGCACGTTCGCGGCGAATGTGCTGTTCGCGCGCTTGCAGCGTTAGCACGTACGCCGTCTTGCCGTCGTTGTCGACCGATCTTGCCGACGAGACGTCCCGGAATGCGGCGCATGTGCTCTTTGGTCGAAGCGATGAAACCGACGTACGGACCGCCGTACGCCAGCGCCACGCCGAAGCTCTGCGCTTCGCCGACGACGATTTCCGCGCCCCACGATCGCCGGCGTCGCAAGCGCGCCGAGCGAGATCGCTTCCGCGACGACCGCGATCGGCACCGTCTCGCTGCCTTGGACCGCGGCGCGTGCTTCGGGGCTCAGCGTTTCGATGTTGCCGAAGAAGTTCGGCGATCTGCACGCAATCGCCGCGTACTGCTTTCGTGGCGACCGCGTCGCGGAGCGCTGCCATGTCGGTCGTGCCGCCGGCGTTGAGCGGCACTTCGTCGATCTCGACTTCCAGACCGTCGCAGTACGTTTTCAGCACCGCGCGGTAATTCGGATGAATCGCGCGCGAAACGAGAATTTTCTTCCGGCCGTTCGCGTTCAGCGCCATGATGGCGGCTTCGGCCAGCGCCGTCGCGCCGTCGTACACCGACGCGTTGGCGATGTCCATGCCGGTGAGCAAGCAGATGTAGGTCTGCCACTCGTAAATCGCCTGAAGGTAGCCTTGCGATACTTCGGCTTGATACGGCGTGTACGCGGTGAGGAATTCGCCGCGCATCGCCAGCGCGCGCAATCGCCGGCGGCGCGTAGTGCCGGTACGCGCCCGCGCCGAGGAACGAAACGTAATCGACGCCGGTGTTCTTCGCGCGCAAACTGCTCGAAACGGCGCGCGATTTGATATTCGGGAAGCGCCGGAACGACGTCGAGCGGCGCTTTGAGCGCAACCGCGTCGGGAACTTTGAGCAGTTCTTCGAGCGAGCCGACGCCGATGGCGTCGAGCATTTCGCGAATATCTCGCTCCGTATGCGGAGTGTACATGTGTTCTGCTTACCTTCAGACTTTAATTTTGTGGGCGGCTCCAGCACCGGAGGTGCGAGAACGCGATAAATTCAGCGCAGCTGAATTTACTCGACGGCGATTTTCTCGTAGTCGGCGGCGGAGAGCAGGTTGTTCTTCTCGCCATTGCGTCTTCGAGCTTGACCTTGAAGAGCCAGCCTTCGCCGTAGGGATCGCGGTTGACCGCGGCCGGATCCGCGTCGAGCGACGAATTGACCTCGACGATTTCGCCGCCGATCGGCGTGAAGAGGTCGGAGACGGCCTTCACCGATTCGACGACGCCGACGTTGCCGAACTGGTCGATCTGCTTTCCGACGCGCGGCAGTTCGACGTAGACGATGTCGCCGAGCGAGTTCTGCGCGTAATCGGTGATGCCGATGACGGCGGTGTCGCCGTCGATTTTCACCCACTCGTGCTCTTTGCTGTAGAGCAGATTCTCGGGTTGCGCCACGCTCTTGATCTCCTTGCTGCTGACTTACTTGGCGCGTTTATAGAAACGGAAGGGCGACGACCGTCGCTTCGTGTTTGGTTCCGCGTATCTCGACCTCGACCGTCGTACCTTCGGCTGCGGCATCGTGGTCGACCAGCGCGGTCGCGATGTTCTTGTTCTGCACGGACGGCGCCATCGAACCGCTGCGAATTTCGCCGACTGCGCGCCCGTTGAAAAAGACCTGGATAACCCTCGCGCGCCGGCGCGCGGCCGTTCATCACCAGGCCCGACGATGCGCCGGTAATCGTTGCGTCGATTTGTTCGATCAGCGAATTGCGGCCGATGAATTCCGGCTTGCTCGTTTTGATCGCCCAGTTCAAGCCCGCTTGCACCGGCGTGATTTCTTCGGTGAGCTCGTGGCCGTACAGCGGCATGCCGGCTTCGAGGCGCAGCACGTCGCGCGAGCCGAGCCCGCACGGCTCGAGGCCGGCGTCTTCATTGTCGCGCAGCAAGCCTGCGCCAAATCTCCGGCGCGTGTTCGCCGAAACAGAAGATCTCGAAGCCGTCTTCGCCGGTGTAGCCGGTGCGCGCGATGATCGCGGGCCGGCCGTAGACGTTCGCCTTCGGCGCAGAAGTAGTACTTCACCGTCGACAGATCGACGTCGATGTGCGGCTGCAGCATTTCAATCGATTTCGGGCCTTGAATCGCGATCAGCGCGTTACGGCCGTGAAGACTTTGCAGCTTCACGCCTTCGGCCGACGTTCGCATTGAGATGGTCCCACATCTTTTCCGCGTTCGCGCCGTTGACGACGAGCAGCCAGCGGTCTTGCAGGCGATAGAAAATCGTGTCGTCGTGCGCGCCGCCCTGCGGATTGCAAAAGATGTTGTAACGCGCCTGCATTGGTTTCATCGAAGCGATCGCGTTTGATGGTGAGCGTCTCCGCCCACTCCGCAACGTTCTCGCCTTCGAGAACGAACTGTCCCATGTGCGAAAGATCGAAGAGTCCCGCGCGATGGCGAACCGCTTCGTGTTCTTTCAGAATGCCCGCGTACTGCACCGGCATTTCGAAGCCGGCGTAAGGAACCATCCGTCCGCCAAGGCGCACGTGTTCGTCGTAAAGCGCCGTCCGGCGCAACTCGGTCGATGCCGTCATTACAGCTTTGGAGCCTCTTTGGGGTCCGTGTTGAGGAAGTTCAAGCGTCGCGTGAGCGACCAGTTTATCGTTGCTTTTTACTTGGACTTCGCCGTAGCAGATGCGGCGGCCGGCGCGCAGCACCGTCGCTTCGGCGATCAGATCGTGCGGCGGCAGCGCGGGCGCCAAAAAGTTGCATTGCAAAGCGAACGGTGACGGTGTCCTGTTCGCGGCCGTAAATGGAGGCGAGCGCCACGTAGAATACCGTGTCGCACAAGCTGACGATCGCTCCACCGTGCACGGCGCCGGCGCCGTTAGCGATTTCCTCGCGGAACGGCATGCGCATGACCGCCTTGCCGTGCTCGACCTTTTCGAGCTTCAGATCGAGCAGCGCTACGAAGTGCGACTTTTCTTTCTCCCAGCGATGCGGCGCCGAGGCGAAATCGGTGCTCATCCTTGGAATTCTAGCTGAAGACGGGGCCGGAAGCCGACAGCATGCGTCGCAGGTAGAGTGGCAGGGAGAACAACCGGCGGTGCGTCTCCGCGTCGTAGAAGAAGTTCTCGCCCTTTAGTTCCGCGCAGTACGCGTCGATCGTGGCGGCGTCGAGCGTCGCCAGATCGATGCGGTCGCTGCACGCCAAAAACGCCCAGTCGGTATCGAACGCCGGCACGTGCTGGAAGAACGACGTGACGTGTTTGTAGTGCTTGCGCAGCGTGCGCGCCATTTTGCAGTGAAGCGACGCGTTGTGGAATGCCGCGGTGCTCGCCTGAAGCACGTAGATGCCGCCATCCGCAAGGCGCGACTTGATGAGTTTGAAAACGTCTTCGTTGAACAGCATGTTGCTCGGAGAGTCTTCGAGCGGCTCGGTGAGATCCGAGATGATGACGCCGTATTTATCGCCGTCTTCGCGCATGAACTGCAGCGCGTCGCCAATGATCACGCGAGCGCGCGGATCGTCGAAAGCGCCGTCGGCCCATTCGGGCAAATACTTCTTCGAAAGGTCGACGACGAGACCGTCGATGTCGACCATCGTGCAACGCCCCACGTTGGGATTGCGCAGCACCTCGCGCAACGTCGCGCCTTCACCGCCGCCAAGAATCAACACGTCGTTGCGGTCGGCCGCTCCGGCCATCGCCGGGTGAACGAGCGACTCGTGATAGATCTTCTCGTCGCCCTGAGAACTTTGCGTGTCGCCGTCGAGGATCAGCATCTTTCCGAAGACCGGCGTACTGATCACGGAGACTTGCTGGAACTGGGAACGGCCCGCGTAAAAAACTTCGTCGATGGCGTGGTGGTGTTGTTCGGTCGGAGCGGACTCCTCGACGTACCACTGCCAGTGTTCGGTCTTCGGCATAGCGGGCACCAGGGTTCGCCAAGCACGGAGAACGCCCCCGCGGGACATTCCTCTTGAGTTTCCGGCGCACAAGAAAAACGCTCCGGACGAAGCCGGAGCGTTTTCCCATTCCCTTCGAAGGTGCGCTATGCGGAGAGCGTGCTCGTTTCCTGATCGCGCGTGACGACGTGGGTGAAAGCGCCGCCGGGTTGGGCGATTCCGCGCTTCACTTCGGTCGTTTGCATTTTCTTCGCACTCATCGCTTTTGCTGCGTATTCGCAGGCAAGCCATGGATCGGTGTGATCGCCGCACGTGTAAAAATCCATTGCGGCATATCCGGCCTCGGGCCAGGTGTGAATCGAGATGTGCGATTCCGCTAGGACGACGACTCCAGAAACGCCCTGCGGCTCAAAACGATGAAAAGCGACTTCCATAATGGTCGCTCGGGAAGCTGTTGCCGCGCCGATCATCATCTCGCGGACCTTGTCGACGTCCGTGAGCGCGTTCGCATCACAGCCCGACAGTTCACACACGATGTGTGTACCGAGTGCCTTCACTTCTAACCGGTCTCCTTGACCCTCGGGGGAATCCCACCTCCGGACTTCGTCGGCTGGCGTCTGCGGTGCAGCGTCACGTCCCCGACCTATCGACGAGCTCTTGCCGGCGCTTTTCGGTGCACGGGCGACTCGTCGCGATGGCGCGAATAGGGCGCGCCCACCCAATACCGTGGATCCAGGCGTACTTCATCGTAACCCCCGGGTCCGGCGAACATAATAACCCCCTCAGCCCCCCCTGTAAACCCCTAAGGGGGGACATTTTTTGCGCCTGCTAGGCCGCCGCTATTTTAGTGGGTGAGCCCGCGGCGTCGACTCTAGTCGATCAAGGCTTGGAAGAGCGATTTACGAGACTCGCCCGGCAGCGAGCGATGCTGCAACCGCAGCACGGCGCGAGCATGGCTTCCTCCGCTCGGGCGCCGCGTAACGTGAAAGTCTTGCGTGAGTGAGGACACGAGGAACAAGCCACGTCCCGACTCGCTGTACACGTCCGGGAGAATGGCGATGTGGCGGAATCCCGGCCCGCGATCCAAGACGTGCAGCACCGGCGCGGCGCCGCTCCAGTCGACGCTGACCGCGACTTGTCCGGGCGCGTAACGCGCCGCGTTGCCGACGAGCTCGCCGAAGACGAGCTCCGCAGTATCGACGTCTTCCGCCGAGGCGCCGCGCGTACGCAAGGCTTCGCTGAACTCGCGTCGCGCCGGCTGGGCTTCTTCTGCAAGCCGAACGTCGAACGTCCAGTGCCGGTGATCCGGACGAACGCCGCCCGCAGCGGCCGCACCGGCGATCGTTACCACAAGAATCGCAACGTCGTCATTAGCGGCGGAGCTATCGAGAAGCGAGCGGCGAATCGCTTCTGCCGGACGCTGCGCAGCGCATACATACGGGTGCGCGACCAGCGCAAGCAATTTTTGCTCCCCCAATTCCGCATTGCGCTCGAATTCCGTTAGACCGTCGGTATAGAGCACAAGACACACGTCGTCCGAAAGATCGATCGTGCGGCCGGCTTTTTCTCGCCCCTCGCGCAAGCCTAACGGCAAACCGCCGTCGGAGAGCAACTCGACGGTGCCGTCCGAATGGCGCAACATCGCCGGCGGGTGCCCGGCCGACGCAAAGGAAAGCGTTCTCGCGACGGGATCGAGGACGCCGACGAACGCCGTCACGTACCGTTCCGGGTCCTCGAGCCGCAGCGCGCGATCGGCGGCGTCCAACATCAGCGCGGGATCGGCGTGGACTTGCGCGATACCGCGGATAATCTGGCGCATATTGCCCATCGTAACGGCGGCGTTCAAACCGCTGCCGGCAACATCGCCGATCGAAACGACGACGCGTCCGTCGAACAGACGCACGGCATCGTACCAATCTCCGCCGACTTTTGCCTCGTCGCCGCTAGGAACGTAAACCGCATCGAACGCAATGCCGGGCACTTTCGGCAGCGTTTGCGGAAGCGATGCTTCTTGGAAAGATTCGGCAACGCGATGCTGGCGTTCGAAATCGCTGGCGTTTTGAACGGCCAAGCCCGCGCGCCGCCCGAGCTCCTCCAACAACGGCAAGATGTCGCTCGTGTAACGACGGTTCGAATCCCCGTAAACGACGGCTACGGCACCGAGCGTCGCACCTTGCGCTACGAGCGGAATGCACACTGCCGATTTCGTTCCGAGTTCCGCGTAGACTCGAACCTCTTCGTCGTTCCCGACTGCATCCTCGAGAAGCTCGTGGGGAAGCTCGGCAATGAGCTGCGTACGTCCCGTGCGAATTGCGTAAGGGTTTCCTTCTCCGTCCGGATTGAGGTGCACGCGGCCGACGAACTGTTGGGCAAGCTGGTTCTTACGCGGGTCTCGATGAGCGACCGCCGCCGTTTCTATGCTGCCGTCCGGCCTACGCAGATCTATCTGACACCAATCCGCAAAATCCGGAATCGTGAGCCGCGCTAAATTGCCGAGCGTCGTTTGCAGATCCAACGATTGCGCGAGAATCCGGCTCGCATCCGAAAGAAAATCGCTTTCTCTCCCTCGTTCTAGTTCTTCTTCGTAAGCGCGGGCGTTCACAATTGCCGAAGAGAGTTGCGCCGCGACCAAGCCGTAGAACGTTTTCGAACGCTCGTCGAACGGCAGGCGCCCGTTCACTCCACCTACCAAGAAACCCAAAAGCTGGTGGGCGGCGCCCGACCGGAGCGGAACGATGGCTGCGCCGCTCGGCGGCTCGGGCCATGGCCCGGCCGGAACTTCCGCCAACAGCGTATCAAGCCGCTCGACTAAGAACGCATGCTGCCCGGCAGCGGCGGCCGCAAAGGGAAGCGCCGGTGAATCGTTTTCGCTCAGACCGATCGTCTCGGATCGCACGCGGCCGCCGCGTCCGAATCCCGACGTCGCCGCGAGCCGCGCCGTCGTCTTATCGCTTTCGAGCAAATAGATCAACGCGAAAGGAACGTCGTTCGGATATTTTTCGAGCGTCGCAGCGGCGAGGCGGCATTCTTCCGGGACGCTTCGCGCTTGCGCGCTTCGAACGGCCAGGTCGCGAAGAAGGGTGATTCGCCTTTCGTTGACGACCTTGTCGGTTGTCTCTTGGACCGTCGCCAGGACGCCGCCGATTCCGGTTTCAGCGTCGGGATCCGGGAGCGGACTGAACGAAAACGTGAAATACGTCTCTTCGACGAAGCCGCGACGGTTCAAATCGATGATCAGATCGCGGTTTAAGATGCTGGCGCCGCCGGCATAGATCGATTCCATGTCGGGGCCGATCACGTCCCAAATCTCTTCCCAGCACTCCCTCGCCGCCTGGCCCAACGCCGCCGGATGCTTGACCCCGATGATCTCGCGATAGGCGTCGTTGTAGACCATGGCGAGTTGAGGTCCCCAAAACACCAGCATGGGGAACGGGTTCGCGAGCGTCGTTTCCACGATCGATCGGAGGGCAAGCGGCCAACTGCCGGGTTCTCCCAGGGGGCTTGCGGACCAATCAGCGTGCGGTATCAATGCGGCCATCTCGGGCGACGCCGATTGCACGTTCAGACAGAACAACGATGAGCCGGAAACGCCGCTGGCGCTGCGCAAGCCTTTCCTCGATTCTTGGGCGGCCGAACGAACGGCACGACTCAATCGCACCGCGGAACGGTGATTGTACCCATATCGTTTCGCAGGAAACCGGGGCTCGGCGGGTCGCCATCGATGATTTTGAAGTTACGACTTCACTATCTTGACTATACCGGGTGCCCGGGGTAACCTCAGAGGGCCATGTCGACCGAGGTTCAGACCACTCCGATCATCTCCGAGGACTACCGCCACGGGTTCCACGACCCCGAGGGCAAGTATGTTTTCAAGTCCGACAAGGGGCTGACTCGAGAGATCGTCGAGCGCATCAGCGAGATGAAGAACGAGCCGGCTTGGATGCGGGAGTTCCGCCTCAAGGCGTACGAGCTCTTCATTAATAAGCCGATGCCCACGTGGGGCGACACCGAGCTGCTCAATCAGATCGATTTTGCGGACATTCACTACTTCGTGAAGTCGACGGACAAGACCGAGCGCTCGTGGGACGATGTGCCCGAAGATATCAAGCGGACGTTCGACCGTCTAGGCATCCCCGAAGCGGAGCGCAAGTTCCTCGCGGGCGTTTCGGCGCAGTACGAGTCGGAAGTCGTCTATCACAGCGTCAGCAAAGAACTCGACGACCTCGGCGTGCTCTTCTGCGACATGGATACGGCCGTGAAGCAGTATCCGGAAATCCTTCAGAAGTATTTCGCAACGGTCATTCCCTCTGCAGACAATAAGTTTGCGGCGCTAAACTCGGCCGTGTGGTCGGGCGGTTCGTTCATCTACGTTCCGCCGGGCGTCGAAGTGAAGATGCCGCTCCAAGCCTATTTCCGCATCAATGCGGAGAACATGGGGCAGTTCGAGCGCACGCTTATCATCGCAGACAAAGGCGCCAAAGTGCACTACATCGAGGGATGTACCGCGCCGAAGTTCTCGACGTCTTCGCTGCACAGCGCGGTCGTAGAACTCATTGCGCTCGATGACGCATCGATTCGTTACACGACGATTCAGAACTGGTATCGCAACATTTACAACCTCGTGACGAAACGCGCGATCGCGCAGAAGAACGCGACGGTGGAGTGGGTCGACGGCAACATCGGCTCCAAACTCACGATGAAGTATCCGGCGATCTATCTCATGGGCGAAGGCGCCCGCGGCGAGATTCTCTCGATGGCATTCGCCGGCGAAGGCCAGCACCAAGACGCCGGCGCGAAGGTCATTCACGCCGCTCCGAACACGACGTCGGTCGTCACGAATAAGAGCGTCACCGCGCACGGCGGCAAGACGACGTACCGCGGCCTCGTCGAAATCTTCCCGGGCGCCGTCGGCGCGAAGACTCGCGTGAAATGCGATGCGCTCATCATGGACGACATCTCGTCGAGCGACACGAAGCCGACGATGAAGATCCACGAGCAGAACTCGACGGTCGAACACGAAGCCAGCGTTTCGAAAATCGGCGAAGAGCAGCTCTTCTACGCCATGTCACGCGGACTCTCGGAAGCCGACGCAACGGCGATGATCGTGAACGGGTTCTTCGACTTCTTCGTCAAGGAACTGCCGATGGAGTACGCGGTCGAATTGAACCGCCTCGTAAAAATGGAAATGGAAGGCTCCGTCGGCTAAGCGCCGCGGCAATTCCGAAAGCCTCGAAAACCCGCCCTGCGCGGGTTTTCGTTTTTCTCGGTAGAATCGCCGCACATGAGATTATGCGGCGCGCCGGTTCTTCTTATGCTGGCGGGATTTCTTAGCTTAGCGGCGCAGCCCGCGCGGGCATGGACGCTGGTCTGCGAGGCCGGAATTCCGGCCACGATGCTCGACAAGGTGGACTCGGCAACGGCCTATCCGGGGATGCGCTTCCGTTTCCGGATAACGCAGCCGTCGAACGTCGACGGCCACATCGTCAAGCCCGGCACGATCGGCTACGGCTTCGTACGCCAAGCCTCGGCCGCAAGCAATCGCGATCGCAACGGTTCGCTCGTACTCGAAATCCGCGAGATCGTCTCGGGCACCACGCACATTCAAGTGATGGCGGATCCGAGGGAAACGGCGTTATGGGCGCCGGCGACGTCGCTTGCCGAAAAGGCCACCGGGTACATTCCGATCGCGGGATTGATTCGCACGGCGGTCAACGAAGTCCGTGACGGGCGAAACGTGACGATCGGCCCAGGATTCAATTTTCACGTCGTAGGAGTGGGCGACGTCACCAAGATGCAGCCGTGTAATAAAGTAGGAACGTAACGCGTGGGAGAGTATCGCGTCGGCAAAGTTTCGGAGATCGAGCCGGGCAGCGCCAAAACCGTAAACGTCGAAGGCATCGACATTTTAGTTTGCAACGTGCACGGCACGTTCTACGCCATCGAAGACGTTTGCACGCACGATGGAGCGCCGCTCGATCAGGGCACGCTTGAAGACAAATGCGTCACGTGCCCGCGCCATGGAGCGCAATTCGACGTTACCACCGGCGAAGCTATTACGCTGCCGGCGGTCATGCCGGTGATGACGTTTCAAGTCCACAGCGACGGCGACGACATCTTCGTCGAGGCATAGCATGAGAACGGCCTATAGATTCGGGGCCATCGTCGTGTTGGGCGTCCTCGTTGCCGTTGCGGGATTCGCCGTCAACGTGGCGATCGGCATGCACGCTTTCGCATCCACGAAAGGAACGATCGGCGGCCTGGCGTTGGGAGCGCCGGTCGAAATCCGCCGCGATGCGCGAGGCGTCCCGCACGTTCGAGCGCAAAACGAACACGATCTCTTCTTCGCCGATGGGTACGTCGAAGGCGCCGACCGGCTCTTTCAGCTCGACCTTCTGCGCCGCTACGTATATGGACAGCTCGCCGAGGTGCTTGGAAGCGCGGCGTTAAGCGCCGACGAGGACGCGCGCATCGTGCCGGTTTCGCAACTGGTTGCGAAACAATATAGCGCGCTCGCTCCGCGCGATCGCGAACTGCTGCAAGCCTTCGCCGACGGGGTTAACGCAGCGATGCAGCGCGAACCGCGCCCGGTCGAGTTCCGCATTTTGCTGTATCAGCCCAAACCGTGGACGCCGCAAGACTCGCTGGCGGTCGGTTTCGCAACCGTTCTCGATTTAACCGACACGTGGGACGACATCGCCGATCGAAACCACAAGCGACTTCCGCTCAGCGACTCGTGCTACGACTCGCCGGTCACCGGCGGCCTTGCAAAGATTGCTTCCGGGAAGAACTGCGAGTCGAAGACGGCGGCCTTCCTCGACGAGCTGTTGCACGAACGCGCGCCGCTCGGCAGCAACGAGTGGGCGGCGGGCGCCGCGCACACCACCACGGGCCGCGCGCTGCTCGAAAACGATCCGCACCTGCGCATTCAGATTCCGGGCATTTGGTATCTCGTCGATCTGCAAGCGCCCGGCTATCACGCCGCGGGCGCAGCGCTCGCGGGCACGCCGGGCGTTATCCTAGGCCACAACGACCGCGTCGCTTGGGGCGCCACGAACGGCACCGTTGCGTCGCTTTCCGCGTTCGATGCCGATGCGGACTCGCTAGATAAGCGTTACTGGCAGACCGAAACGTTCGGCGTCCGCTTCGGCGGTACGGTGACGAAGCGATATTACCGTGCGCCGGACGCCTTCGGCGCCGAAACGCCGCACCACCAATTCATGCTGGTTAAGTGGCAAGCGTACTCGCAACCCGTTTCGCCGCTTCTCGCGTTCAACGGACTCGACCGCGCCGCATCTATCGAAGAAGGCCTGCGCGCCCTGCGCGCGTATCCCGGACCGACGCAAAACTTCGTCCTCGCCGATGCGAGCGGCCGCGTAACGTACCATCTCGCCGGCGCGATTCCTAACGATCCCGCGTGGGCGCGTTGGATCCATCCGGCCTCCGATATCGGTAAAACGTACACGCCGCTGCCCTTCGACGCGTTGCCGGCCGTTGCACCTTCGCGCGATGCGGTCGTGTGGACCGCCAACAACAAGATGTACGGACCGGGCTATCCCTATCAATTGAGCCCGCAATTCGCGCCGCCGTATCGCGCCTATCGCATCGCTACGATGCTGCGCGCTCGCAACAAGTACGACGTCGCGTACTTCCAAACGATGCAAATGGACGACCTGTCGATTCCGGAACGCGAACTCGCCGGCTATTTCGACTCGCTGCGCGGTTGGGACGGGCGCTTCACGCCCGATTCGACCGACGCTACGGCGGCATTCACGATTCGCCGCGAACTCGTTCGCGAGCGCGGCGATATTCAAAGCGGCATCTTGAGCGCGCGAAACGATCGCGCCGCGATCGCGTCCTTGAAAGTGCCGGCGTCGCCGCAACCTTGGTCGATTGCCGGCGCCGTGACGGTGAAGCACCCGCTCGGCGCGCTCGGGATATCGTTTTTGAACGGCACGACGTTCGCCGGAAACGGAGACGCATACACCGTGCACGTGCAGAACAACGGGTTCTCGCAAAGCTTCCGCGCGGTGTGGGACGTCGGTAACTGGGACGCGGGCGGCATCATCATTCCTCAAGGTGAATCGGGGGAACCGGCGTCGCGGCACTACACCGACGAAGCGGCCGATTGGGAACGCGGCGCGCTGCCTGCGCTTCCGTACTCGAACGGCGCCGTGGCTCGCGCGACGGTCGAGGTGCAAACGCTCCGCCCCTAAGCCTTTGGGTACGATGGGCGCGTGAAGAGCGGCACCGTCGCGCGCGCCTTAATTCCGATCTACGGAACGACCTTCGCGGACACGCTGGGCTACACGCTGATGATTCCGCTCATCCCAACGCTCGTTCATCAGTACCACGCGTCAGACGTCGCCGGCGGCGCGCTGTTGAGCATTCCGGCATTTTGTTCGGCGGTCGCTGCACCGGTCTGGGGAAAAATCAGCGACCGCACCAGCCGCAAGACGATCATCATCGCCGCGCAAGTGCTCTCATTTGCAGGCTACGTGCTGCTGGCGCTTTCGCATTCCATCGCCTTGATTCTCGTCTCGCGCGTTATCTCGGGATTCGGCGGCGGAAGCCTGGGAGCGGTGGAGTCGTACATCGCCGACGTTACGAAAGAGTCGCAGCGCGCACGCGCATACTCGTTTTACGGCGCAGTCTTTGGAATCGCGTTCGTCATCGGTCCGCCGATGTCGAGTGCGCTGATGCACTTCGGCATCGCAGTGCCCTTCTTAGCAGCGGCCGCACTCGAGCTGCTCGACATCGTTTTTACTTCGCTTTTTCTGCCGTCGCGCCGCAATAGCGACAGGCCGCGGACGAGCGTCATGGCGTCGTTGCGTTCGGCCAATGCCCCCGGCGTACGCCGCGTTTTCGTCCGCCAGTTTCTCTTCATCTTCGCCGTCGTTTGCTTTTTGGCGAATTTCGCGCTCTATTCCGAACGAGCGGTGCGCCTCGACGCCGCGCACGCGTCCTACGCGCTCGCGATGGCCGGCGCCGTCGGCGGAGCGGGCCTCCTCCTTGCCGTAACGCCGCTTGCGAAACGGTTCGGCGACCGCATAGTTTCGCAGTTGGGCGTGGCGCTCGACTTGGCAGCGTACGCGTTGCTTGCATTCGCATGGAGCACCTGGATCTTTTTCATTGCGCTCGCCGTTTGGGCGCTCGGCGCGGCGATGGCCGAACCGTCGCTCACGACGCTGCTTTCGAAACGCGCGAAACAAGAGGAGCGAGGCGCCATCATGGGACTGAGCGATTCCATCAACAGCGTAGCGATGATCGCCGGTCCCGCGGCAGGCGCCGCGCTCGTCGGAAGTAACGGACGAATGTTGGGCGTACTTTGCGCGATCGCATCTGCAATTGCGCTCGCGCTCGGATTAAAGGCTCGAGCTTAAGCGCCCAAAGCCTTCGCGAGGAAGTCCCAGATCTTCGGCCACGCTGCCGAAGCCGCCGCGACGTCGCCTTGCGCCGTTCCGCCAAAAGCCATCGTAACGGGTCCGTCCGTAACCGAAGTGACCGCCGATTGCGGACCGCGCACTGCCGAGATGAATGTGTGGCCGGCATTCGGATAAGCGACCTGCGCGTCGCCAAAGCCGTGATGATGATCGCGCAGATACTGCATCGTCAGCGCGCACTGCGCGTCGGAGTTCCACATCTTGTCGTCGTCACCCGAGAGGCACAGAACCGGGCCGTCGATCTTTTGCAGCGGGAAGAATGCCTTGCTCGTCAATTGCGGATCTGCGTTTCGAGACGCATCGTAGAACGGCGCCAGCACGATCGGCTGATGCGCTTGAAACGCTTCACCGATCTTCGCTCCTGCCTTTGAATCCGGGGGCACGCACGGTAGCGGTTTGCCGTTCTCAGACCACGAGCAGCCGGTTGGCGCATTGAACTCGCCGAGACCCATGTACGCGAAAGGCGACGGCACGACCGCGACGACCGCCTTGATTTGCGGATACGTCGAGGCCGCGAGCAGCGCAAGCTCGCCGCCCTTCGATCCGCCCATGATGCCGATCGCGTTTGCATTTACATCCGGGCGGCTTTGCAGCACGTCGATCGCACTTTTGATCGTTTCAACCGGCACGTTCACGAGCGTTTGCGGCAAGCCCGGCGCGGCGAAATACGCCACCGATGCGGCAACGTAGCCGTGCGATGCAAAGGCCGGCGCGATGCGTGATAGGGAATCGCCGCCTTCCGATCCGCCGAGCAGAATCATCGCGGGATGTTTTCCGGGGTCGCCGGCCGGCGCGCAAATCGTTCCGACGAACGGCTTCGTCATCGACGTGCAATTCGCGGGCAGAACGTGTTGCGGCGGCGCCGTTTGCGCGGGAGACACTGCACCTGCAACGGCAAATGCGAGGATGAAGCCTATGGATGAAAGCGCTTTCATGATGCTCCTTGCGAATCGAGCAGGGCCTGCATTTCGCGTACGTGCGCAACGAATGCATCGCGGCCTTTAGGCGTAAGGTGGTAACGTGACTGGGGTCGCCGCTCTACGAACGTTTTATCTTCCTCTACGTAACCGGCGTCGACCAGCTTGCCGAGATGAGCGCCAAGATTGCCGTTCGTCGTCTCGAGCGCGCGCACGAGCGCGCTGAACGAAACCCACTGCGAGTTGAGCAGCTCGGCTACGACGCCGAGACGGATCTTGGAGAGCAGCAGATCGTCCACTACCGGCTCGCGAGCAGATCGGCGATCCCGAAGCCGGCATAGCCGAGGTACATGCCGGCGGCCAGCACGTAGCCGGTGTAGTGCGGCATGAAATTCGCCGCCGCGATCGAGGCGATCAAGATAATGCCGCCGAGCGTGGCGCGGCGATTTCCGTGCATGCCGATGTATAGGAGGACGAGCGCGGTCATCACGCTCCAAATTGCGGCTCCGGCCCAGGCCGGGAAGAGTGCGAAGCCGATGACGTCGGATACGAAGGCCAGCCCAAGAGCAAGCGTCATGACGTTGAGAAACTCACGCTGCAGCAGCGACATGCGGACTTCGCAGCGCGCCAGATGCCGGCTGCGAACGATGGAGAAGATGATGCCGGCCGCAATAAGCGCTGCGGCGCCCCAGAGCGCGGTCTGCGGGGCACGGCCGGTTAGGACCAGCTGCGAGATCAGGTCGAGCGTTCCGGCCACGAGACCCCAGGCGAGAAAGAACTCGCCGCCTGCTTCGAGCTTCTGAGACGAGGCTGCGATGATCTTCTCGATCATTTCTACGTGTTCGCGTGCTTCCGAGGCATTCATGGACGGGGCCGCCTTTCGCTACCTAGACTAGTCTATGTTTTAGACTCATCTACAGCATAGCGCCTTCGCCAAGTTTGTCAAGCCGGGGCGATGTGATGGAACCGGCGTTGACACCGCCCCGGCGGGCCTGGTATCGTATCGCAGTTATGTACGCGATCATCGAGACCGGCGGCAAGCAGTTCAAAGTCGCCGAGGGTGATATCATTCGTACCGACCTCCTCGAGAGCGAAGTCGGCACGGACGTCACCTTTGATAAAGTGATCCTCGGAAGCACCGGAAGCGACGTGAAAGTCGGTTCGCCGGTGCTCGACGGCGCTTCGGTTACCGGAACGGTTCTCCGCCAGGCGAAAGACAAGAAGATCCTCGTCTTCCGCTACAAGCCCAAGAAGCGCGTTCGCAAGCTGAACGGCCACCGTCAGCGCTTCGCCGAAGTCAAGATCACCAAGATCAGCCTCTAAGCTTCGGCACTAGCCGGATGCTTACGGTTACATTCAATCGGGACAGCCGGCAACGGCTGTCCTCGATTTTTGCTTCCGGTCACGCCGGCGCCGGCGAATACGGCGAAGACATCGTGTGCGCCGCCGTTTCGGCAATTCTGCAGGCTGCGCGTCTGGGTCTTGAAGCGTATGCAAAGATCGACGCCGGTGCGCGGCAATCGCCGGGCGAACTGCGCATCACCGTACCTGAAGCATCTCGCGACGACGCCGCCGTAAAGGCGATCGTCGCGACTGCCGAACTCTCAGTCGAACAAATCGCACGACAGTATCCCGGCCACGTAGCTGTAACCCAAGGCAGCGAAATCGGGTAATATAAGCGTCATGACCGAACAGGAGGCACGCATGTCCGACAGTTTCCGAACCACGCCCCCGGAACAACAGTGGTCCGGCGCAAATCAGTCCGGCGGCGGTTACCAAGGCGCGTTCGGCTCGGTTCCACCGGGCGACGATCAAGAAGAAAACGAAGTCGGCAAAGCGCTGCTCGTCGGCCTGCTCGGCGGACTCGTGTCGGCGGCGGGCTATTTCGTTTATCGCCGTTTGCCGGAAGATCAGAAAGAAAAGCTGCACTCGCAAGTACGCGGCGCCGTGCAGCAGCGCATCAACGAGATCCGTTCGAACTTCAACATCTAGCTCGATTTAGCTCGTCATCCTGAGCTTGTCGAAGGAAGAAAACCCGCTCGCGCGGGTTTTCTTTTTTGCGTCAGCGCTCGACGTGCGGCGGCTCGACGGGGGGCGGCTCCGGCGCGGCCGATGGCGGCGTATAGCGCGGCGGCTCGTGGACGTCTGCGGCACGCTCCATCTCGGCGATGAACGATTGAGAGGTGTTCTGAACCTCGCGCATCACGCGGCCGGCTTGGCGCATCATCTGGGGCAGCTTGTCCGGGCCGAAGAGCAGCAGCGCCAGGACCGAAACGACCATAATATCCGGGACGGAAAACATCGTATGGCTATTCTACCGGAAGGGCGGAAGGGGGCGTGAGAAGGTTCCCCTTCCACAGCCGTGCAAGCTTCATCGTCCGCCGTGAAGATCATCTATACGCGGGGCAATCGGACTGAAACGCTCGCCTCGCTGGCCACTCTACGCAAGATCCTGAACCGGTTCGTTGCGCATCGGGTCTTTTATGAAGTTTCGAGCCGCAGTAAGCGCGGCCATGAGTTCTTCTCGGCCAAAAACGTCTTCGTGGTCGGATTGATCGAAGTGACCAACTACGAGCATCTGAAGATTTTGATCTTCGACGCCAACAATCAGGCGCACTCGATAGAGATCCTGAATCCGCAAACGATGCGCATCTATGACGAGATGCCGGGACGCGGCTTCGCGGTGTCATTCATCAGCGAAAGCGAAAACGGCGTGGAAACGCGCTGCTACATTCGCGACGAAGGCGAAGACGGCGATCGCATCCGCGAGCAAAAGGGTCTCGAGAAGATCACGCTGCCGCAGCTCTTCGAATACCTCGAAGAACTGACGGCGGTCGAAACGACGAAGCGCTAGAGCTTCATTACGGCGTCTGTCACCGCGCCGGGCTCTACGTTCAACGCCGTCAACAATCCGGGCGCGCGCATCGCGTCGGCGGCGATGCCTTGCGCGAGATGCAGCGGCAGATACGCACTGCTTTCGGGCACGCGCTGCGCGCCGGACAGAAATGCGGTATGCGCTTCGCGGCTGAGCCACACGCTGCGCGACCCGTCTTCCGTCTTGAATGCGAGCGTATTGAACCGCAGCAGCGCGGCCCGTTCGCCGCTTTGCAATCCGGTTTCCGCTACGCGCGACGCCGTCATGCGCGTCGCCGCGTCGGGATCGACTTCGTACTCGTGAAGTTTCTCGCGCGGAATTACGTCTTCGAGCGCGGCGCCCAAAAGCGGATCGTCCAAAATCGCGAGCAGCAGGGCGCGCATCGTGACGAAAGGCTCGCGCAATTCGACCGAGTGGCTCACCGCGCGGCGCAAAAGCTGCAGCAGCTCGCCGGAAAGGGCGATCTGCTCCGCGACATCGCTCATGTGCGCGACCTTGGCTTCCGATTCGCGCGGCCCTCCAAGCGTTGAGCGGTTTTCAGCGCGCGCACGGCGTCGGCGTAGCGGCCTTGCTGTTTGTAGGCAACGCTGAGATTGAGGTGCGCGACCGCATACTCTTCGTCGGCCGCAATGGCCGCCTCGTAACGCGCGACCGCTTCGTGAATCTCGCCGGCCTCGAGGGCCAGGTTGCCGAGATTGGCCAGCGCGGGCGCATAACTCGTCACGGCGACGAGGGCGCTTTCGAAATCGGGCCGGGCGTCGGCCGGCCTGCCGGCGCGCGCGCGTGCGACGCCGCGCTTATTGTGGAGAAACGCGCGTTCCGACGGCGGATGTTCGTCTGCGAGAAGCGCGTCGAACGCTTCCACCGCCTCGTCGAACCGCCCGAGTTCCAGCAGCGCCAACGCGCGAGCGCGCGGCTCCGTAGGCAACGTTGAGGATGCGAAACGCGAGAAAAGCTTGAACACGAACGAATCCCTATGTTCACGATCGACGTCGTAACGCTTTTTCCGGAAGTCTTCGCCCCGTTCGTGGGACTTTCGATCGTCGGCCGCGCCGTCGAGGCGGGCGTCGTGGACGTCCGGTACCATCATCTCCTGGAGGCGCTTTCAGGCAAGGAGCGTGCGGACGCCGAGCCGTTCGGCGGAGGCGCAGGCATGGTGCTCCGGATCGAGCCGCTGGCGCGCGTCATCGACGAGATCCTCGAAAAGGCGCCGCCGGATGAACGCCGCGTCATTGCTGTGCCCTCGCCAAGCGGCCGGCCCTTCGTCCAAGCCGACGCCGAACGCTTCGCCGCATTGGACCGCCTGGTACTCGTGTGCGGCCATTACGAGGGCATCGACGAGCGGCTCGGCGAGCTCTATCCAATCGAGGAGCTTTCGCTCGGCGACTTCGTCCTGACGGGTGGCGAGCTCCCGGCCTTGGCCTTCATGGACGCGACCGTACGCCTGCTCGAGGGCGCGATCCGCAAGGAATCCGCTGAAGCAGAGTCCTTCACCGGCGGCTTCCTCGACTACCCGAGCTACACGCGGCCGGCGGTCTTTCGCGGGATCTCAGTGCCCGAGGTACTGCTTTCGGGGAACCACGCGAAGATCGCGGAGTGGCGGCGCCAGCAGTCGCGGGACCGCACCGCGGCCCGGCGGCGGGATCTGCTTTCAAAGGACTTGCCGCCGAACCCCGAGCCGTGATACCATGCCGGGGTTGTCTCGCACACGACGTGCGAGATATAGCCACGCGCAGGATGCGCAAAGTGGCTTAATGCCGGAGCCAGCGCCCCGGCTATTCGTTCGTCCGAAACTAGAGATATTGCCATGAACGTCATCGATGTCCTGAACCGCGAGCAGCTGAAAGAAGTCGTCCCGGAATTCCGTCCCGGCGACACGGTCAAGGTCTATTCGAAGGTCGTCGAGGGCGGCAAAGAGCGTACGCAGATGTTCGAAGGCGTGGTCACCGTTCGCAAGGGCGGCGGCGCGCACGAATCGATCACGGTTCGTCGCGTTGCGCACGGCGTCGGCGTCGAGAAGACGTTCCTCGTGCACAGCCCGCGCGTCGATCGGATCGAAGTCAGCAAGCGCGGCATCGTGCGCCGCAGCCGCCTGTACTACTTGAGCGATAAGATCGGTAAAGCCGCGCGCATCAAGGAAAAGAAAGGCGACTAAGTAACGGCCCTGACTCCGCTGCAACTGCTCGGGCTCGTCGTGGTATTCGCGGTCGCTCGAGCTGCGCTGAGTATGAAATCCGTCAGCGGCCGACGACAATCAGTCGTCGGCCGTTGCTACTTTGCGCGACTATCTCGACGCGTTCATCGTCGCGGGTTTGGCGGCGCTGCTTCTTATCACGTTCGTCATCCGGACGTTCTACATTCCGTCGATCTCGATGGTTCCGACGCTGCACAGTGCGCGACGTCTTGCTCGTCGACGAGCTCGAGTACCGCCTGCATCCGCCGCATCCCGGCGACATCGCCGTCTTCATGCCGCCGATCGATTCCGACGGCAACGAGTTCGTCAAGCGCGTGATCGGCGTGCCCGGTGACACCTTCGATTTCACGGCGGTATCGTGTACCGTAACGGCAAGCCGCTCGACGAACCGTATGAAAACGAGCTGCCGACGTACGATCTCGGAGATCAAGGATTACGACGATTTACGTCAACGGCGGCGCCGCTCGATCCGGCGCACCGCGAATATCCCGCCGAAGTCGAAGTGGCAGTGCGCCCGACCGCATCCCGAACGGCTATTTTTTCATGCTCGGCGATAATCGGAATTATTCCGACGACTCCCACGTGTGGGGATTCGCCCAGTTGCGCGGCCGGTACGCGTCGGGGCCGCTCGCGCACCGGGACGCGCAAGCATCGTTCACGGGGCGCGCATTTACGATTTTCTGGCCGCTGAACCGCATCAGCATTCTGCACTAGAAACGACAGTGGAAATGACACCGTATCGAACTGCTCGGACTCGTCGCCATCATCGCCGTCGCTCGCGGCGCGCTCTCACCGTGCGGCCCGTCGCGACTGCATCCAGCGGACGAAGCACGCTCGATCGCGCGCGAGTATCTCGATCCGTTCATCTATGCGGGCATCGCCGCGTGGATGCTCATCACATTCGTCGCGCGCACGTACTACATTCCGTCGGCGTCGATGGTGCCGACGCTTCAAGATCGCACGACGTGCTGCTGGTCGACAAGTTCGAGTACCGCTTCCACACCCCGCACGAGGGCGACATCGTCGTGTTTCCGCCGCCGATTCCGACGCCCGACGACTTCATCAAGCGCGTCATCGGCCTTCCGGGCGACACGCTTCGCGATCAGCAAAGGCGTCGTGTACATCAACGGGAAGGCGCATGAACGAGCCGTACATCGCACAACAGCCGAGCTACGATCTCGAAGTTCGCAACTACGGCATCTACGTCAACGACGGCTTCGGATGGCACTCGCTCGATCCGTCGCAGGCGAACATTCCGCCGAAATCGCAATGGACCGCGCCCAACCGCATTCCGCCGAATTGCTACTTCATGATGGGCGACAACCGCAACGATTCGGAAGATTCGCACATTTGGGGCTTCGCGCAAGACGGCGGCACGTTTGCGACGCGGACCGCGCGCCGGTCAGAACGCGCGGCTTCACGGGCCGCGCGTTCTTGATCTTCTGGCCGCTCTCGCAGGCAAAAATTCTCCACTAGGTTCGACGGTTTCTGATTCGGTAGTGCCGAATCAAGAACCGTGGTTCGGCTCCTGCACATGCGCTCGCTCGCGAGCTTGGCGCTGCAACTTGCGATCCTCGGCGCTTTGATCGCCGCATTTTTCATGCGCACGCCGCAAGTTTCCGGGCTGTCGATGGAACCGCACATCGAGTTCCGGCGAATACGTGCTGATCAACACGCTCGCGTATCGCTTCGGCAACGCCGCAGCGCGGCGACATCGTCGCGTTCCGTCACGACGGCGACACGCCGGAGACCTATCATCAAACGCGTGATCGGCTCTGCCCGGCGATCGCGTGCGCATCGATCGCGGCGACGTCTACGTGAACGGCGCGCCGCTGAGCGAACCATACGTGCGTTTCGACGACCGGCGCAGCTTCCCGCGAAATCACCGTACCGCCGAACTCCGTCTACGTGTTCGGCGACAATCGCGCAAACAGCGAAGATTCGCGCTTCTTCGGCCCCGTCGCGGACGATCACCTGATGGGCCGAGCGCTCGCCGGCATCTGGCCGCTTGCGGCACGTCGGCGCCCTGTAGTTTCGTGAACGAACTCGAACGCGTCGTTCAGTGGTATCCCGGGCCACATGGTCCGCGGCGATGCGCAGGATCGGCGAGTATCTCAAGCTCGATCGACATCGTCGTCGAAGTCATCGACGCGCGCGCACCGCGCAGCGACGCCAATCCCATGCTCGACGCATTGATCGGCAATCGCGCGCGCCTCACCGTTCTCAATCGCGACGATCTTGCCGATCCCGCAACCACGAAAGCATGGATTGCGGATTTCGAAGCGCGCGGCCGCCATGCGATTGCCGCCGAAGGGCGGCAACAGCAAAGCGTCGGCAGAATTCTAGCGCGCAGTCACGCGCGCTTGCAAAAGAACGAAGCGGCAAGTCGCGCGCGATCGTCGTCGGCTTGCCGAACTCCGGGAAAGTCGTCGATCATCAACGGCTTGCTCAAACGCGCGGCGGCAAAAACGGAAGATCGCGCGGGCGTCACGCGCCAGTTGCAGTGGTTTCGCCTCGCGACCAACATCGAGTTGATGGACACGCCCGGCATTCTCGTTCCGAAGATCGCGACGCCGGAATCGCAGTGGAAGCTTGCGCTCATCGGCGCGGTTCCGCGCGAGCGCTACGACCCCGAGGAAGTCGCCGTCTTCTTCCATCGCTGGCTGGTGGCTAAAACCGGCGGCCGCACGAGCGTGCCGGATTTGGAAAACTTTGCACAAGCGCGCGGGTTTCGCGCGCCGCGGCGGCGAGGTCGATTACCACAACGCGGCGCAATCTTACATCCGGGCGTTCAACGAAGGAACGTTCGGACGACTGAGTCTGGAAGCACCCGATGACGACGACCTAAGCAACGTAAAGCCAAAAACGCGTACGAACGCGAACGCCGGCGACTGCACCGTCTGCATCGCTACGAAGTAGCCGCACGCGAGAAGGGCTTTCGCTGATCGGCGGCGTCGACGAAGCGGGCCGCGGTCCGCTCGCCGGACCCGTCGTTGCCGCATGCGTCGTGCGCGACGAGCCGCTGATGCTCAAGGGCCTCAACGATTCGAAGCAAGTACGCCCGGAAGTGCGCGTCGAGAGCTGGCGGTCGAAATTCGCGCACGCGCCGCCGGCTGGGCAATCGGCATTGCGAGCGTCGCGGAGATCGACGCACTCAACATCTATTGGGCGAGCGTGCTCGCGATGGAACGCGCGATCGCTGCAGCTGCAGCTGCGATCCACCCGAGTATCTCTTCACCGACGCGGTGCGCATCAAGTCGTTCGCCGGCCCGCAGGAACCGTTGATCAAAGGCGACGCGATCTGCGCCGTCGTTTCGGCGGCGTCGATCTTGGCGAAGGTCCATCGCGACGCACTGCTGGCGGAGCTGCGACCGCGAAGATCCGCGCTACGGCTTCGCGATTGCACAAGGGGTATGCGACGCCGCTGCATATCGAGCGCGCTGAAGGAACACGGACCGAGCGTCCACCATCGCGCCGCGTGTGCGCGCGTGCGCGATCGCGCAGCTCGAGCTCTTGCTCGAGGCGCCGGCGAAGACGCAGACGAGATGCGTGAGTCCGAGTACGAGCCAAGGGACGCGCGGGTGAGGAGCGCGCCGCAGCGTTCTTCGAGCACATGCGGCTATCGCATCCTCGCGCGCAACCTACCGGTTGCCCGGGCGGCGAGATCGACCTCATGTGCCTCGACGGCCGGCACGCTGGTCTTCGTCGAGGTGAAGCGGCGGGACGGGTCGCCGGTTCGGACCGCGCTCTGGCGGCGGTCGACCGCGCGAAAACGGCGCGACGCTTGCGGGCCGTCGCGGCGGACTACGCCCAGATCGTGGCGCCCGGCGCAACATATCCGCTTCGACGTCGTCGCCATAGACGGTAATCGGCTGACGCCTGCATCGAAACGCCTTCTAGTTACTATGGACAGGGCAGACTAGTGGAGTCACTCCAAGGACGGACGCTCGGCGGTCGCTACGAGATCGCCGAGCTGATCGGCCGCGGCGGTACGGCTGATACGTACCGCGCAGCTCGATAAAACGCTTCGCCGCGACGTCGCGGTCAAAGTGCTCATCGAGCGCTCCGACGAGACCAATGCGCGTCTCCTCATGGAAGCGCGCGCTATGGCGCGTCTCAACCATCCGCACATCGTCGCGGTCTACGACGCCGGCGAAGACGACGGCATCTCACACATCGTGATGGAGCTCGTGCGCGGCAAAACGCTTTCGCAGCTGGAAGGCGGCGAGCTCGGCTATCGCCAGGCGCTCGGCTACATCGGCGAAGTGCTCGAAGCGCTCGACTACGCGAACTCGCAGGGCATTCATGCACCGCGACATCAAGCCGTCGAACATCATGATCGTCGAAGACGGCAAGCACACGAAGCTGACCGATTTCGGCCTTGCGCGCCGCGCGAGCGAAGTGACGCAAACGACGCGCACGGGACAGATCGTCGGAACGATTTCGTATCTTGCGCCCGAGCGCTTTTTGAGCAAACCTGCCGACGTGCGCAGCGATCTGTATTCGGTCGGCATCGTGATGTACGAGATCTTCACGGGCACGCTGCCGTTCCGCAACGACCGCGACGATATCGTCGCGACGATGTATTCGCACGTGCACGATCTGCCGACGCCTCCGCGCGAGATCAACCGCAACATTCCCGAAGCGCTCGAACACGTCATCATGCGCGCGATCGAGAAAGACCCGGGCGCCGCTATCAGACCGCGCGCGAATTCCTGGCGACATCTGCAGCTTGCTCGGACCGCAAGCGGCGGCCGCGCTGCAGACCGAAAGCGCGCCCGCGCCGCCGCCCGTTCAAGAAGCCAAGCCGCTGAAGACGTTCTCGCCCAACGCGGGACCGGCCACTACCGATCCGACGTTGCGTCAAGCGCTCGATCGCGCGCTTGCCAGCTCGCGCAATCGCAGCGACGCGTTGGAAAACGTGCTCAAAGGCATGATCGCCACGCGCCGCCGCAATTACGACGAAGCCCGGGACGCCTATCTCGTGGCGATGCACGAACTCTCGGCCATCAACAATGAAGTCGAGTACGCGAAGACGGCGCTCAAGTACGCGACGATGGTCTACAGAAGGCAGCCGACGGCCACCGCGACCGCAACGAACTGCGCGACAGCGTCAACCGTTTAAACGAAGCGTTGCGCATTTTCCACGAATTCAGATTTGCACGAACAGTATGCGCACGCGGAGTACATGATCAACGCACTCGAGCGCACCGCCATAGGGATCATCTTCTAACAAAACGGCATGTCGAAGACCGATCACAAACCGGAGCTTCGCCGCTCCGTCACGCCGTGGGGTTCTTTCTCGTGGGGCTACTCGGATGTCGGCGCCGACATCTTCGTCGGCCTCGGGCTTGGTGCTCGGCGCCGCCGCCGGCGCTTCGAACGTCGCGTTTCTTTTCGCAGGCTTCGTGTACGTCTGCATCGGCCTCGCCTACACCGAACTCGCCGCAACGTATCCGGTTGCGGGCGGCGGCCAGTACTTCGTGCTGCGCGGCCTCGGCGACATTTTCGGGTTCATCGCCGGCTGGGCGGTACTGCTCGATTTCACGATCGACATCGCGCTCTTTGCCTGGAGCTGCGTCGACTATCTCGAGCCAGCTTCTGCCGATTCTTTCGGTAACGGCCGCATCCGTGGGCACACTTCGCGCGTACGTCGGTCTCGATCGTCGGGCTCTGTACGTTGAACTTCATCGGCGTCCGCGAATCGACGGCGTTCAACGGATTCGTGAGCGCGCTCGACATCGTCAGCGAGACGGCGATTCTTACGCTCGGGTTCTTGTTCGCGTTCGACCCGCATCTGCTCGTTCACACGATGCAGACGTAGCTGGCCGACGCCATTCGACTTCATGAAAGGCATTTCGCTTGCCATCATCTCGTTCGTCGGTCTCGAATCGATTTCGCAGGCGGCCGAGGAGACGCAGCGCCCGGCTTCGATCATCCCGCGAACGTCGATCGCGCTGATTCTCGACGATTTTGATCTTTGCGCTCTCGTACTCGAACCTGGCGCTCGGCATGCATACCGTGGCATCCGATTCCGCTCGATGCGAACGGCCACACGCAGCATGCTCTGGCAGTGGCTCGGCAACAACGACAACAACGGCAAAGCCGTCGCGCTGATCGCGACGGAGGTGCCGTACTGGGGCGCGATCGCCGCCTTTTACGTGCCGGTGCTCGGCGCGATTTTGCTGCTGATCTCCTCGAACTCCGGCGTCTTCGGCAGTTCGCGCATCGCCTACGCGATGGCCAGCGGCGGCCTACTTCCATCGATCTTCCAACGCGTGCATCCGAAATTCCGCACGCCGACGGTTTCGCTTGTCGGTCTTTACGGCGCTCGCGCTGCTCGAAGTGCTCTTTGCGGCGTTGCCCTCGCTCGACCCGCAAATGGCAGGCGTCTACGCGACGCGCTTCAACGGCGAAAGCGGCATCGATTTTCTCGGCGATCTCTACGCGTTCGGTGCGGCGACAAGCTACTCGTTCGTCTTCGTCGCACTGGTCGCGCTGCGGCTCTGACGATCCGTTGAGCCCGCGCAAGTTCAAGATCCCGTTCAACATTCCGCTGCACGTTCCGCGGAGAGCGTGTCGAGTTTCCGGTCATCGCGGTCATTCGGGTTCTTGGGCATCGTCGCGATCCTGGTTTTCACGATGATCACGCATCCGATCGGCCGCATCGTCGGTCCCAGCGTGGATCGTCGTCGGCCTCTGCATCTACTTCATCTATCGCAAGCGCAAAGGGCTGCCGCTGTTCCATTCGCAGCAAGCACGACTGGCGCGAAGAGCAAGTCGAGATCCTGCGCCGCGCCGGCGAGCTCGAACTCATGGACGAATACTCGCGAACGTCAAAGCTAGCGACGAACGCCGCGTGAAGGTCGAAGCATAACGATGCTTGCATACGCGAAGCGTCCTTGCCGTCGCGATGATCCTCGTCGGCGCCGTGGTCATCGTACGAATGGCTGCGCCTTGGAATCTCTCTCGCGCATCGTTCCGGGACTCATCCTCGGCGGCGCCATGATGGCGCTTGGCGTTCTCCGCCTCCGCCAGATTCGCGACGCGAGGACGACGCGATGATCGAAGGCGGCACGACGTGCACATGACGCTGGCAGGCGCGTTGCTCGCCCTCATCATCGCCGCAGCGATCCGGCGCAACGCTGTGGTGGATGCTCCATCCGCCTCGTCCTTCGTGCATGACGTCTCGCGCAAGAAGCGGAGAGCGAACTCGAGCGCATGGTCGGCAGCATCATCGTGGTGTTCTCGCCCGACATTCTTTCCGGTCACATGATGGCGCTTGCGGCTAAACTCGCCCGTGGCGAACGCTCCGAGCTCCTCGCCGTCTACGTGATCGAGGTTCCCTACACGCTCCCGCCCGACGCCGAAATGCCGATAGAGGAGCGTGCCGCGCTCGACGCGCTTGGTGCGGCCGAAACGATTGCCACCAACAACGACGTTACTCTACGGACGGAGACGGTCAAGGCCCGGTCGACGAAACAAGCCGTGCTCGACATCGCAAAGCGCGAGAAGGCGAACCTGCTCATTCTTGGTTCGTTCCGCGAGGGCAAATACACCGGCGCACCGCTCGGGCGCACGATCGAAGAGATTGCCGCCGATGCAAAGTGCGACGTCCTGATCGGCGTGGAAGGCAAGCACGGAACGCTCCTGGCGGAAGAGAACCACAGCTACTACGAGGGAGGATCAATGAACATCCGCACGATCTTGGCGGCTGTAGCCGTCGCATCGGCTACGATTGCTCCGGGCATGCAGGCGTCGGCCGCAAACAGCACGCCGGCAATTCAAGCGTTCGATGAAGCGTTTGCCAAGGCGAACGACTTCACGTACAGACTCCACTCGCATGAAGTGAAGGGTTCGGACGACGCAGGATCGCGTCTACGACTACTCGTTCATGAAGCCGCATTTCGCCAAAACGCTCATCGAGTCGGGCGCGGGCTCGGGATCGGGCGCGGTTTGGACCGGCGGCGATCAAGTCAGCGGCCATCAAGGCGGCATTCTTTCGCACTTCCATCTGAAGGTCGGGATTGCACGATTCGCGTGCCGTCTCGCTGCGCGGCTACACGATTCCTGAGGGCCTGCCGCAGAACATCGTCGCCACCTACGAAAACACGAAAGGCGAGTTGAAGCAAAGCGCCGGCGGAAAAATAGACGGCCAGGCAACGGATTTACTCGACTTGAGAGTTGCCGATCCGGCGTCGGACGACGGCATTACCGAACGCAAACTCTACCTTTCGCAAGAAACGCACTGGCCGCTGCGGCAAATCGTGTACGCCGGCGATACGGCGGTGCTCGATCAATCGTTCACCGATTTCAAAGCGAACACGGGCCTGACGCAAGGCGACTTCCCGTTCTAGGACAGCAACGACATGCAGTTACCGTTTAGCGACGCGGTAAGCGCGGGCGACACGCTCTATATCTCGGGCCAAATCGGCGTGGACGCGTCCCGCGTCCCGCCGGAGGCTCTGCAAGACGAAGCGCACTTACTGATGCGCAATTTGCAAAAGGTCGTCGAACGCCACGGGTTGACGATGGACCACGTCGTCTCCGTGACGATTTTCACGCCGGACGTCTCTTCCTTCGAAGCCTTCAACGAAGTTTATCTCACGTATTTCAAGCCGCCGCTGCCGGCGCGCGCGTTCATCGGTTCGGGGAAGTTGCTTTTTGGAGCGCGCTTCGAGCTTACCGCGATAGCAAATCGATCGGCAACGCGCGCAAATTCGTAACCGCGGTTCGCGCATTCGCCAAGAATAACACCCAACTGATAAACCCGCAGGCCGCGCCGGCCGCCACCGCTAGCGGAACGTCGATCGCAAGCCCGGCGGCGCACAGAACCACGGCCAGTTGCATCACCGCGAAACACGACCACGAGAGACGCGCATCGAGCACTTCGCCCGGGCGCGTTTCGTCTTCCTCGCCTCGATACACCGTTGCCAAAAGCCGGATACCGATGTGAAAGAAATGCGCGTTCACCATTTGTCCGGCCCAGCCCATGAGCACGACGAAGATGAACGCATTCCAACACGGAGCACCGGCGAGGGCCGCAGCCGCAAGCCCGGTCGAGACGACGAGCCAAAAAATCGCCGCTCCAATAAACGCTTGGGGCGGACGATGCCCAACGGTGGCGCGGCGTAGAATATCCACGACGTCGAACGCGTAGACTAGCGTCGCAACGCCGAGTAATGCAGCGCCGGCGATCGTTATAACGGACGAGCCGCTGAGAATACCAGCCGCAATCACAACCGGCCCGGCCAGCAGCGACGTTCCGGTGACGATATGGATCCAGGGAAAGCGCGAACGCACCCCGCAGATCGGACGTACGGTTCGCGCGGAGACGCCGAAGACCAACATCGTGATCCATCCGTACACCGCGAAGTTCGCATGGATCGGCGGCGTGTGAACGAGGATTCCGGAGAGCGCCGGTACGGTGAATGCAAACGCCATGAGCGCACCGAGCACCACGACGACAAGCAGCAAGCTCAAGTTGATTCGCAACGCTCGCGCAATGGCGCGTTCCGTCGGCTCGATGCCTTCGGTGGCTCCTAGCGTGCGCATCGCCACGAAATAGTAGGCGGCAAATGCTACCAGGATGAGCACCGCACCCGCCTGCATGACGGCGAGATGCGTCAGCCACCCGGCCACGAAGAGCGTTGCGCCGGCAGCGAACGGCACGAGTGAGCCGCGAACGACGCGCTCGCCTTTCCAGGAGAGATCGGTGAACGCCGGCACGACGTGCACGAGAATTCCGAGGGCCGCCATCGTGAGCCAGCCGAGCGCAACGGTATGAATCCACGCAATCGCAGCCGGAGTGAGAGCCGTCGCGTCGCCGCTTAGGGCGGCGTACGCGAGCAACGGCCACGACACGCCTTGCGCAAGCTGCGCAAAGCCGAGCGCGCCGGGCGGAATCCAATGTTTTGCTAGAAGCGGGTGTTTCAGGCGCAACGCAGGACTACGCCTGCGCGAAGTAACGCTTGCGCAGCTGATCGAGCACGACGGCCAGCAGAATGACCACGCCAAGCACGACCTTTTGCAGGTACGAATCGATGTTCAGCAAGTTCATGGCATTGTAGAGCAAACCGATGAGCAACGCGCCGAAGAACGTTCCAATGATGGATCCCTCGCCACCCATCAGGCTGGTGCCGCCGACGACGACGGCCGCAATCGCTTCGAGCAATTCGTCGCCGGTGCCGGTTTGCGGCGATCCCGACGAAAAGAGCGCCATATACAAGAAGCCGACGATGGCCGCGCACATGCCGCTGATGACGTACACGAGCGTCTTCACTCGCGCCACGTTGACGCCGGCAAGGCGCGCCGCTTCCTGATTGCCGCCGAGCGCAAAGACGTAACGCCCATAGCGCGTGCGCATGAGCAGCACCGACGCGATCGCGATCACGACGACCATCCATACGACCGGAATCGGAATGTTCGGCAGGTGCAGCGCCGTGGTTAAACCGCCGAGGAACGAGCCGAAGCCGACGCCGGAAAACGCATCGGTCTGCAACGGTATGGGCCGTCCGTGCGAGAGAATGTACGAAAGCCCGAGGGTTACTTCGAGCATTGCAAACGTCGTAATGAACGGCGGCAGATTGAGTTTCACGACGGGAATTGCGTTGACCCAGCCGGCGGCCGCGCCGACGGCCAATCCGGCAAGCAGCGTTACGACAAGCAACGGCAGCCCGGAAATGTGCAGCGAGTTTGCGACGAGCGCCATCACGACGCCGGTAAGCGATACTAGCGAGCCGATCGAGAGATCGATGCCGGCCGTAATGATGACGAACGTTTGCCCGACGCCAAGAATGCAGTTGTACGTAATCTGCCGCAGAACGCGTACGATGTTGCCCGGCTGCAAGAATGCGCCGTGCGCCGCCACGTTCACGATCGCGATGAGGACGACGAGCACCGCGATGGCGGCCGCGATGCGCAGCCAGTAGGCGCGAACTTTCGGATCGCTCACGCAGCCGCCCCGGTCGCCGCTGCAATCACCGCGTCGGGCGTTGCTTCCGCACGCGAAAATTCACGAACGATTTGCCCGCCGCGTACCGCCAGGATGCGATGCGACATGCCGAGCACTTCCGGCAACTCACTCGAGACCATTACGATGGCCGCTCCGTTCTTCACGAGGTTTAGCATTAGCGTGTAGATTTCGGTTTTCGCGCCGATGTCGATTCCTCTCGTCGGCTCGTCGAAGAGAAAGACCCGGGCCTTGCCGAGCAGCCATTTGGCAAGCACGACCTTCTGTTGATTGCCGCCCGAGAGATTGCGCACGATTTGTTCGGGTCCGGGCGTGCGAATGCGCAGCTCCTCGATCATCTGCTCCGCCGCAGCCCGTCTCGCGCTTTTCGTCGACCAGCATCTCGCGGTTCACGAATTGCGCGAGATGCGCGAGCGTAATGTTTTCGCGCACGCTCATGCCGAGCACGAGCCCTTGGCCTTTGCGGTCTTCGGTGATGAAGGCGATGCCGGCGGCAATCCCGTCGCTCGGCTCGCGCATGCGATGCGCGCGGCCATCCACCGTGATGGTCCCCGTGTCGGGAACGTCCGCGCCCGCAATGCAGCGCAGCGTTTCGGTCCGTCCCGCGCCCACGAGTCCCGCCAATCCTACGATTTCGCCGGCGCGCACTTGGAACGAGACGTCCGTAAGATACCGGCGCGATTTAGATGCTCTACGTCTAGCACGACCGGCGCATCCGGAGCGACCGGCGTCAAATCGGGGAAATGCGCGTCGAGCGGACGCCCCACCATCGCGCGGATGATGTCGTTTTGCGGAAAGTCGGTCGTCTTGCGCGTTTCGATTGCTTGGCCGTCGCGAAGGACGGTGATGCGATCGGAGATCTTCGGCAGCTCTTCCATGCGGTGCGAAATGTAAATGATGCCTGCGCCGTTTGCTTTGAGGCGTTCGATCAACGCGAAGAGGCGGTCGATCTCGCGATCGGAAAGCGCCGCCGTGGGCTCGTCCATGACGATGATGCGCGCCTGTTTCGAGAGCGCCTTGGCGATTTCGATCATTTGCTGCTGCCCGACGGATAAGTGCGACGCCGGTTGATCGAGCGCGAGATCCATGCCGAGCTCGTCGACGATTCTTTTCGCGCTTTGCCGCGCAGCGTTTTCGTCGAGGAAGACTCCACGGCGCGGTTCCACGCCAAGCACGATATTTTCGATCGCCGTGAACTGCGGCACCAAGTTGAACTCTTGGTAGATCATGCCGATGCCGAGCCGTTCGGCGGCCCACGGCGAATCGATGACGACCGGCTTTCCGTCGACGGAAATCGTTCCCTCATCTGCGAGCTGCGCGCCGGCGAGAATCTTCATCAGCGTCGATTTGCCGGCGCCGTTTTCGCCGACCAATGCCAGCACTTCGCCGGCATAAAGCGTCAGCGAAACGTCTGAAAGCGCGCGGACACCGGGAAAGCTCTTCCCGATGCCGCGCATTTCCAGTAACGGGGTCGCGTTGTCGATCTTACTGTGCCTTTGCCGCGTCGGCTTGCGTGTACGAGCCGACTTTCACGTCGACGGTCTTCGCGGGCTGTTTGCCGCTGAAGTAATCGTGAATCGTGTCGACCGTCAACTTGCCGATTTGATCCGGATACTGAATCGCGTCGCCGAACATGTCGCCGCTCTTGATTGCCGCCCGCGCCTCCGGCGACGCGTCGTAACCGACGATCGCGACCTTGCCTTTGAGTCCTGCGGCTTTGACGGCGGTCAGCGCGCCGAGCGCGGAGTCGTCGTTGATGCCGAAGATGCCCTTGAGGTCTTTGTGCGATTGCAGAACGTCGCCCATGACGCTGTTAGCCTTGTCGCGCGCGCCGCCCGCATCGATGTCCGCAACGATGGTCACCGACGGACAGTTCGCTTCGACCGCAGCGCGGAAGCCCTTCACGCGATCCTGAACGCTCGTCACTTCGGGCTCGTCGATGATCGCCACCGGGCCCGATCTTAGACGGCCTTGCAAATAAGCAAGCCGGCTTGGCCGCCGCCCTGGACGTTATCGCTCGCGATGTGCGCGACGATAGTGCCTTGTTTGGCCGTGCTGGCGATGTCGGCGGTGAAGACCGGAATGTTGGCCTTGTTCGCTTCGACGATTGCGCTGCCGATGGCGGTGGAGTCGTACGGCGTCAGGACGATCGCGTCGACTTTATTCGAGATGAAGTCTTCGACTTGGCTCTGCTGCTTTGCGTTGTCGCGGTTGGCGTCGACGACGGTGACGGTGTAGCCGTACTTCGCAGCCTCGGCTTTCATGCCGTTCTCCATGTCCTGGTAGAACTGCGCTTCGCGGTTCTGGATCGAAACGCCGATCGTCTTGGAACCCGCAGCAGCCGAAGCGCCCGGCGAAGCCGATGAGCCCGATTGGGCATTGGAGCTCGAATTGTTCGAACAGGCGGCTAACGCCACGAAAAGGGTAACCACGGCGAAAGAACGGCTATGTTTCAAATGCTTCTCCTTGGCCTTAAAAGTTATCGGTTTCGGCATCTTCGCGGAACACTAACGCCCATCTTCGTTGTCCACAACATCTGACGTTCGCTTGTGCAATCTGTGGAGAATAGGCGTAAAAATTCGGTCAAAAAGCTACTAAAGTCTCGATGAACCGATTATTCGAGCACTAAGCAAGCGCAATTATGAATAAGCAACCCAAGCGTCCGAAAACCGCTTCGCGGCCGGCCAGTTTGAACTAGCCGGGCAGACGGAAAGCGACCGTCCGGTCGGCCTCGCGGTGATTCGTCCAGAACCGGTCGCCGTCCCATGCCAGGCCGCGCGCTCGAAATGGAATCCCGGCTACGTCCTCCGCGACGCCCGTGGCGAGGTCGATGCGGGTGAGCCAATACTCCCCTTCGTCCTCATCGTCGGTCGTGACCAGGTAGGCGCAGCCATCGGCGACGGCCACCCCTGCGATGCCGTGCGGGGAGCTATAGGCCTGGATCGTGCGGCCTTCGCCATCGAGGCGTAGGAGCTGCTTGTTGTACCACTGGGCCAGGAGCACTTTGCCGCCATGGACCGCCAGATGCGAGCCGGTGTCTTCGGGGCACGGCACGCCGTCGTCGAACCGGCCTTCGGCGTACCGGCGGACGAAACGGTTATCGTCCGGCGGTTCGCCGCACGTCATGACCAGCGCGCCGCCGGCATACGTCATGCCCCACGGCATACCGGGCGGGTCGATCTCGCCGGTCTTCTGCCACGACTTTGCATCGATCGCGTCGATCTTGCGCGTCGCGCGTGACGCCACCCAGATCGTGTTTCCATCCGTCGCCACGGAGTGCGGTTCGGGAGAAACGGCAACGCGGCTTTCCAGTTCAACGATGGGCTTGAGCATGGCGAGATGTTGCGCTCGCTGCAGCCGCGGTTCCTTTGTCGTGCGCCGTCGCACCATTGCGCTCGAGCCGCAATGTCGCAGTAGAGTACACATGCTCTCGCTCTCGTTTTCCGCCGGCATGCTCGGCATCGAAGGTTACGTCGTTCGCGTTGAAGCCGACACCGCTCCCGGAACGCCGGCGTTTGCGATCATCGGCCTGCCGGATCGAGCGCTTAGCGAAGCTCGCGATCGCGTGCGCGCCGCGATCATCAATTCCGGCTTCATGTATCCCGCGGGCCGTTTGCTCGTGAACCTATCTCCGGCGGACGTGCGCAAAGAAGGCCCGGCATTCGATTTGGCAATCGCGATGGCGCTGCTTGCGATCGACGAACAAATCGATCGCCTAGCGTTGCAAAGTTTTATCGTGATGGGTGAACTCGCGCTCGACGGCGGCCTTCGTGGGGTGCAAGGCATCCTTCCAATGGTCCTCGGCGCGCGCAACGCCGGATTTACCAAGCTCATCGTTCCGGAAAGCAATGCGCGGGAAGCGGCGCTCGTCGACGGCATCGAATTGTATGCCGTCGATTCGCTGCAGTCGACCGTCGCCGTGATTCTCGGCAACGGCGGAAAGTGGCGGCAACGAACGGTCACGCCGTCGGTCGAACCCGCAGATGAATTGATTTACGGCGATCTCGCGGACGTGCGAGGTCAACTTGCAGCGAAGCGCGGCCTCGAAATCGCCGCGGCCGGCGGCCACAATTTGCTCTTCGTCGGACCGCCCGGTTGCGGCAAAACGATGCTTGCGCGCCGGTTACCGTCGATTCTTCCGCCGATGACGCCGGCAGAGGCACTCGACGTAACGAAGATTTACAGCGTCGCGGGGTATCTAACGGGCGAAACGTCGATCGTCAGCGCCCGGCCCTTTCGAGCGCCGCACCACACAATTTCGCAAACCGCGCTCGTCGGCGGCGGCGCAGCAGTTCGACCGGGCGAAATATCGCTGGCACACCATGGTGTGCTTTTCCTCGACGAACTCGTCGAATTCAGCCGCAGTGCGATCGAAGTCATGCGGCAGCCGCTCGAAGAAGGCACCGTGACGATTTCGCGTGCCGCCGGCACGTTCACGTATCCTGCGCGTTTCCAACTCGTTGCGTCGATGAATCCATGCCCGTGCGGGTATCGCGGCACCCGAACGGCGGAGTGCCGCTGCGACGACGCAGCCGTTTCGCGCTACGTCGGAAAGCTTTCGGGGCCGTTGCTCGATCGCATCGATCTGCAGATCGAAATCGCGCGCGTTCCTTTCGACGACATGGTCAAACACGAGGGCGCCGAGCATTCGAAAACCATTCGCACCCGCGTCGTCGCCGCTCGAGCTTTGCAAAGCGAACGTTTTGCCGGCACTGCGATCGCGTGCAATGCAGAGATTCCATCGAGCGGAATGAGGCGTTACTGCCGGCTCGACGACGCCGCGCTACGACTGCTCGCGCATGCCAGCGCTAAACGGCAATTCTCCGCTCGCGCTCTCGACCGCATTGCCCGCGTTGCGCGCACCATCGCCGATCTCGCCGGCGACGCGGTCATCACCCCTCAGCACGTCGCCGAGGCCATTCAATACCGCAGTTTGGAGCGATTGGACGGACGGGCTGCGTGAGCCAACTCTTCGGCCGAGGCCGTCACAACGCACAAGTACCGGCGCCACTCCGTATCCGCGCTGCTGAAGGTCGTTTAATTTCGCCTCCGACAGGCCACGCATAGCCACGAACCATGAACTCACGATCCGTTTGAAAGGCCCTTGGGATGCGCGAACCCTATATTTTAAGCGAGCGTCAGGTCAGGGCGCCTTCGGCTTTGAGGGCGGCGTCGGCAGCTAAAAATGCTTGGCGTCCAGCCGGTGTGCCACAATACACCGTAGCGTGAATCAAGACTTCTCGAATCTCGTCGACCGAAACTCCGCTCGATAGCGCACCCTTGACGTAGATCCCGAGTTCTTCCGGCCGCCCTAGCGCGGTAAGGATCGCGAGGTTGAGCATGCTACGGATCTTATGATCGAGACCGGGCCTGCTCCAGGCGTATCCCCAGACCCACTCCGTCAGAAGCCGTTGGAAACTCATCAAAAAGTCGTCGGCGCCCGCCAAATTGGCGTCGACATACTCGCTGCCGAGCACGTCGCGCCGCACTTCGAGGCCCTTGTCGAACAGTTCATCCACGGGGAACGCACTCCAATCGCCAGCTTAGTGTCGCATGATGGGTCGATAATTGGCCAATTCGGTCATTGCACTTTGCATGTGAACTGCGGGAACGCCTATTGCAATCTCAGCCGGGCCGGCCGGTCGAGAGAAACTGGAGTCGGATTTTGAAACGGCTTAGCACGGCTGGGATTAAAAGCGGTTTACGGCTTGTTGCATGTCTCCATAACGGTGACCGCTGAATAATAGCCACGACGGCTTCCTGTAGCCGTTAATCGGAGGTGATAATGGCGATTCCGGCAGGCTGGCACTGCGTTACGCCACGGCTCGTCGTTCACGATCCCGAGCGCCTGGTTCGCTTCCTTGCGCGCGTTTTTGGCGCGAGCGGGAGCTATACCGTGGATGCACCCTCACAAATGCGAATCGGCGATTCCATCGTCATGGTGAGCGGTGCGGGCTCCCGCGAGCCGAGGCCCGCGTTTCTCTATGTATACGTCGACGACGCCGATGCGACGTACGAGCGGGCATTGGAAGCCGGTGCGGTGTCGCTCGAACAGCCTGGAGAAACGCCGTACGGCGACCGGCGCGCGATGATCGAAGATCCCTTCGGGAATCATTGGCAGATCGCGACCTATCGCCCGACCGCATCAAACAAATAGCGCTTTGCCGCGCATGGCGCGCCGCTTGGAGCGACGTGACGGACGAGCGGCGTGAGCCCTCGACCTGCTATAATAGGGGCGTCGTGGAGGTACGCAATGCGAAATATAGGTCCCTTAATCTTGGGTCTTGCATTTCTCGCTCAAGCGGTGTCGCTAGCGAAAACTTCGCAACCAACTGCTGCGGAACAACAATTCGTTTCAACGACGTCTGCGAAACTGCAATCCGCCTATCCGAGCACGCTCGTGGCCAAAGCGAAGGGGTACACGATGCTCGAGGGTTCGATTGATTCGGACAACACGTACAACTTCACAAATAGGGATTTCACCAACGTTACGCCGGACCGGCCGAACTTTCTCTGGTACGATCGTAAAGGCCATCTCGCCGGCGTCGATTATGAAATGCCGAAGAGCAAGTTCCCATCTCCGCCGCAGCTTGCGGCCTTCCCCGTTCAAGCGTCACGCTGGGTTACCATACCCGAGCACGTTCATTACGCGTACACCGCTGACGGAAAAACCGTGTACGGCGTCGTTCGCGCAACTCCGGCGCTTCGCACTAACGACATAACGCTTGAGATGCTGCGCGCAAACAAGGCGAAAATTCCCGCCGATGCAAAACTCGCTTGGGCGATGTATCATCCGGCGGTGTGGGATCTCGCAATGTGGACCGTGCCGAACCCGAACGGTGCTTTCGCCGATCTCAATCCAAACGTCAAGTAGGGTCTAACGCCCGCCGAGCCGGGTCTTTCGTCCCTTCTTAGCCCGGCAACCTCAACCTTACGCTTTACGTGTGCTTATTCACGCGTAGAGCAGGGGAGGTTTCCCGATGGGGAGGATCCGTTCTTGGACGGCTGTGGGACTAGCGTTGACGTCGTCAGCTCTGCTGAGTGCATGCGACGGCGGTGGGTCGTCACTGCCCGCGACGCAATCGAACTATATAGCTCAGGTGCAGCAGGTGGCTACGGATTCGGACGAAGTCGCAGCATCTCCAAAGACGTACGCCGTCTTGGGATTAAGAATGAAGCCGGGCAATACCGCCGATGGAAAAACTTGGTACGGCATTAGCGTAGATTCAGGCGACGGAATCGGCAAGGCCTATCCGGTGGTAACGAAGATCGCGAATTAGGGTCCCAGTCGCGAGTTCAATAACGAGGCGGCGTCGCGACCGACGAACTTCGCGGCATTCGCGGAAACCTGAGGATCGAACGAATGCGGATCCTGGTCACCGGCGCAACCGGTTACATCGGCGGGAGACTCGTTCCGCGGCTGCTGGAGCGCGGTCATTCGGTGCGCGCACTCGCTCGTCATGGAGCGCGTTTGAGCGGACGCTTTGGTGACATCGAAGTCGTCGACGGGGACGTTCTCGAAAATCGCGGCTTGGATGAAGCGATGGAAGGGATCGACTGCGCGTACTACCTCGTCCACAGCATGATGGCGACGCGAAGCTATCGCGACGCCGATCGCACTGCCGCGCGCAACTTTGCGGAAGCCGCGGCGCGCGCGCGCGTCAAGCGAATCATCTATCTCGGCGGCCTAGGCGACGACGAGCACGCGCTTTCGGAGCACCTTCGCAGCCGCCATGAAGTCGGCGACCGGCTCCGTTCCACGGGCATTCCCGTAACGGAGTTTCGCGCCGCGCAAATCGTCGGCAGCGGCTCCGTCAGCTTCGAGATGATTCGTTATCTCACCGAGCGGCTACCGGTCATGATCGCACCGCGATGGGTGCGCACCCGTTGCCAGCCCATATCCATCCGCAACGTCCTCGCTTATTTGATTGAAGCTTTGGAGCGAGAACAAACCGCCGGAAAGATCTACGAAATCGGCGGCGCCGCCGTGCTCACGTATCGGGAGATGATGCTGCGGTACGCCGCGATTCGAGGTCTGAAACGCTCGATCGTGATCGTGCCGTTCTTTACGCCACGGCTTTCCTCGTACTGGATCCATCTGGTCACTCCGATTCCGGCGCGCATCGCGCAACCGCTCATCTTGGGATTGAACAATGAGGTCGTGGCTCGAACCGACGATGCGCGCCGCGATTTCGACGTCGTTTTGGACGACTACGATACGGCCGTCCAACGCGCGTTGAACCGTTATGCAACAGTCGGACCCGAAACGACGTGGTTCGACGCCTATGACCTGCGCGTACTTCCTCGCGACTTCTCCGGCGTCTCCGAAGGCATGCTCATCGACCGGCGCACGCGTCACTGCCACGCTCCGCCGGAGGTTCTTGCGAGAACGTTTACCGCCATCGGCGGAACCGAAGGCTGGTTCGCGGCGAAAGCGCTGTGGCAGCTGCGCGGTTTTTTGGATCGCGTCGTAGGCGGCGCCGGTTTGCGAAGGGGGCGGCGCTCTCAAAACGACGTACGCCTTGGCGATGCGATCGACTTTTGGCGCGTAGACGCTTACGAGCCGGGCCGTCTGCTACGGCTACGCGCGGAGATGAAACTTCCGGGCTACGCTTGGCTTCAATTCGAAGCCGAAAGCGACGGAAACGGGTCGTTGCTGCGGCAGACGGCATTTTACGAACCGCGCGGCCTTTCCGGCCTTCTCTATTGGTACACCATTGCGATTTTCCATGAGTACGTGTTCGCGAAAATGGCCGAGCGAATCGCGCGCTCAGCGGAAGCGCAGGTCAGTGGTGGTCGCGGCGTTGCGCCGGCGGTCGAGCGCGCATCTCGTCGATGAGCTCCACGATGCCGCCGGCGCATGCGTCGAGCAGCTTTCGTCCTTTTTCCGCGGATGCTTTCGTCGGATCGCCCATGACGCCGGTTTGCGTGAGCGACGACCAATGTTCCATCATCACGAGCGGACCGTCGCCGCCAATTAAGTCGGTCCAGTAATTTTTTGTCGGACGGTGCGAGAGCTCGCGTTCCGCCCTCGACATGTCTACCAACTCGGGGCGAATCGCAAGATAAAGCGACGTTTCGAATTCGCAGGCATGGTTCATTCCGCCAATTTTATCCGATTCGCGGAGCTCTTCGGCGACGGCGCGAACGCCCGGGGCGGCCCAGTAGTTAACCGCAGCGGCGAGCACGTTCGTCTCAACGACGGTAAGACGCGCGATGATATCGATGAACGGCGAGTTGCTGCCGTGCCCGTTTACGATCAGGATGCGGCGAAATCCGTGATGCGCAAGACTGCGGCACACGTCGACGCCGTAATCGATAAGCGTGTGCGCCCCGATCGTGATGGCGCCCGGAAAGTCCATGTGATGCGGACTGTAGCCGTGGTTGATTGCGGGAACGAGCACGGCGCGATCGGCGGCGCGCGAAACGGCCGCTTCGCAAACGGCCGTACACAGTCGCAGATCCGTGTCTATAGGAAGATGAGGACCGTGATCTTCGATCGTCGCGATCGGCACGACGGCAACGCACTGACGCGCTGCGGCTTCCCGCACTTCCGGCCACGTCATTTCACCGTAGTGGAATTTCTCCGCCATGCGGGCGTGCTTCGAGTTGGGCGAATATGACTCCCGGCACGGGTATGACACACATGAGATGATTCACGTGGGGACAAGCGGGTGGGTCTACGGCGGATGGCGCGGCCGTTTCTACCCCGAAGGCCTGGCTCAGCGTAAGTGGCTCAAATTCTACGCGGAACGCTTCGACACGGTCGAATTGAATGCGACCACCTACCGGCTTCCTAAACCCGAACAAGTGCAGGTCTGGTGCGAAACCGTGCCGCCCGAGTTTCGCTACACCGTCAAATTAAGCCGCCTCATCACGCACCGTCGCGACCTGCCGCCGCGTCTCGACGAATTCATCGAAAACTATTTTGCTCGCGCCGCTTGCTTCGATGCGCGAAAGCTCGCACAAATTCTCGTGCAGTTTCCGCCTTATTTAGAACGCAACGACGCGCGGCTCGAAGCATTCCTGGACAAACTTCCGCCGGAATACCGGTACGTAGTCGAGTTTCGTAACGCGACGTGGTTCGAGCCCGCGGTCGAGAAGCTCTTACGCGAGCGCAACATCGCCTTCGCGATCCACGATTATCCGAAACTGCACGTGCCGAAATGGGTGACGAGTTCCGGCCTTGCGTATTTGCGTCTGCACGGCTATTCCGGACTTTATGTTGGTTCGTACCCGCGGCGCTCGCTGCAGCACTGGGTTCGCGAGTTAAAGCGCATGCAAGCGGAGGTGGACGACGTTTACGTGTATTTCAACAACGACGTCGATGCGGCGGCGCCGCACGACGCGTTGGAATTGAAGCGGCTTCTCGCTACTTGACTTGAAGTTGCGGAACCGCGTCGCCGTCTAGAAACGCGCGCAGCTCGTCGGGTGAAAATTGGACGCCGCTCCAGAACTGGCCGAACTCGCCGTATCGCGCGCTCGCTTCGTCGAAGCGCATTTCGTAAACGAGTTTTTTGAAAACGAGCGGATCGTCGGCATAAAGATCGACGCCCCACTCGTAATCGTCGTAGCCGATCGAGCCCGAGATTACCTGCGTCACTTTTCCGTGATACGAACGTCCGACTTTGCCGTGCTCCGTCATCAATTTCGCCCGGTCTTCAAACGGCAGCATGAACCAGTTGTCCTGGCCTTCGCGGCGTTTGTTCATCGGATAGAAGCAGACGAACCGCCGCGCCGGAATTTTCGCAAAGAGGCGCGGGCCGACATACTGGCTCTCCGCTTGCTTGCGAACGCGCTCGTCGAACGCTTGAATCCAATCCGGCGAATTCGGCGTAAGTCCAAGCTGCGCGAGCTCGACGTGAATCTTGCCGGTTGCGTCGTACATGCCCACTTCCAGCACTGAAACGTAGGAGCCCAGCGGCTTCAAGAAATCGCGCAGTTCGAGTTTGTCGACGAGCGTTTGCGAGTAAACAAGACCTTCGTACTCGCGCGCATAGTGCGTGAGCATGAGATCGCCTTTGTGCCCAACCAGTTGCGCGAGTCCCGCGTCGCCGTCGTTGCCGGATTTTAAGTGTTCGAAAAGATCCGCCGCGTGCCCTGAATATTTGATCCGGCGCTTCTCCGAGAGCGCATCCCACGCACGGCGGTCGAACGCGAACATGCGGTGGAGAATCCACCAGCCTTCGATGGACTCGGGAACGTTCGGGTCGCGCATTAAGCTCTAGCTGCTCCTCAAAGCTTTGGTGCGCCGCATCTCCGCTTCGACTTCGGCTACGAGCGTTTCGGGACGCTCGCGATACTTCGCCCACAGCTGGGGCATGTTCGCGATGTCGCTGAGCACGCGCGCGTACACGGCGTTCACGGGCGTCGGCACATTGTGTTCGCGGCCGGCGCGCGCAACCGCGCCATTGAGCCAATCGACTTCGGTTTGCGGCTTTCCTTGACGTAAATCCAAGAGCAAGCGACGGCGGTTTCGTGCCGCGTCCACCCGCGACGCGCGTCGCCATCACGCGCCGGGCTATCGGGCTCGGCAGACTAGCTACGCCGAAGAGCGCCTTCACGGGATAGCGCGGCAAGTCGACCGTGGCGACCGACATCGCCTGCATCACCGCTTTGACTTCGCGAATCATGCGGATCTCGAGCGTAAAAATTTTTTCGAAGTGCACGAGCCGGTTCGGCAGCACGTTGAGAATCGCACAGCTGGCGTTGGCTACGACGTTGAGCGCGAGCTTGCTCCATTTCAACCCGCGCCAGTCATCCACGACCTTGACGTTCATGCCGCTGCTTGCGAACGTCGCGACGAGCCAGTTGAACGCCGTCTCGCCCACCGGCGCAACGGCCAAGCCGCCTTCGCGGGCGGCGCTCGCGTTGCCGCTGGGATCGCGGTCGACGGGAACCGTCAGCGCCGCGGCGACTACGTTGTTTGCGCCGAACGCCGTCGCCAGCATTTCCTCGTTGCCGACGCCGTTCTGCGGCGTCACAAAGACACACTTCTCCGGCCGCAGCACGGCGCGGCGCAGCGTTTCGATAGCGCCTTCGGTGTCGTACGCTTTGGTCGCAACGATCGCCACGTCGGCGTCGTACGGCGTCACGGCGTCAAGCTCGCGCGGCGCATACGCAACGCTCACGCCGATCGACTGCAGCCGTTCGCCGAGATAAGATCCGACGGCTCCCCGCCCCACGATATAGACGTTCACGATGAAACTCCCGTGCTTCCGAATCCGCCGGGGCCGCGTTGCGTCGCCGACAATTCCTCGACGACGGCGAAGTGCGCGGTGCTGACCGGTGCGACGACCATCTGTGCGATGCGATCGCCGCGCCGGATCACGACCGGCTCAGAACCAAGATTCGCCAGGATCACTGCAACGGGTCCGCGGTAATCCGCATCGATTGTTCCCGGCGTGTTCAGACACGTCACGCCGCTTTTCAGCGCCAGCCCGCTTCGCGGACGGATTTGCGCTTCGAAGCCGGGCGGCAGCGCGATCGCGAAGCCGGTGGGCACGAGCGCGCGCGCGCCGGGCTCGAGCGTCAGATCGCTATCTAGCGCAGCACAAAGGTCCGCGCCGGCGGCGTGCTCGGACATATACGCGGGAAGGGGCAAACCCTCACTTTCGGGGAGGCGCTTGAGCTCTACCCGTACGGCACTCGTCATGGCTGCCGTCATTTGGCAAGGAGCTGCGCTAACTCTTCCCGGAAACTTTCGATATCGCGAAACGAACGGTAGACGCTTGCAAAACGAATGTACGCGACGGGATCCAAGTTCTTCAGCGCTTCCATCAGCTTCTCGCCGACCATGGTCGAGCTGACTTCGCTTTCGCCGCGCGCGAAAAGATCGCGCTCGAGATCGGCGGCGACGGATTCCATTTGGCTTTCCGAAATGGGACGTTTTTCGCACGCACGGCGCAAACCGCTCAAGATTTTGTCGCGGCTGTACTGCTCGCGCCGGCCGTCTTTCTTCACGACGAAGAGGCGCGGGGCTTCCATTCGCTCGTAGGTCGTAAAGCGATGTTTGCAGCGCGGGTCGAGACACTCGCGCCGGCGACGGACTACGGTCTCGTCGTCGCGAGAGTCGACCACTCGCGTCTCGCTCTTACGGCAAGTCGGACAGAACAGCTCCGGTTACCCCATTGTCATCAGCAGCCCGCGGCAGCAGGCCCCCACATCTAGTGGGTCCCTGTATTATACGGCACTACCCGTAGGAACGCAAAAAGGGCCGCCGCGCGGCCCTTTCCGGTTGTCTTCTACGACGGGCTAGAGTTAGCTCGCCGCTCCGATCTTGAACATCTTCGTGCCGCACTCGGGGCATTTGCCCTCGGTCGCGGGACGGCCGTTCTTCATGGTGATCTGAACCGCGTCTTTGATCTGACGCTTGGTCTTACATTTGACGCAATAGGCTTCTGCTGCCACCTGAGGATCCTCCAGAGCTAGGGCTGGTACGGGCCGGCCCGACGTGGGTTTGCGGCGGGGCAACTTCACGCACAGGAAGCCAATTCCCCCTGGCCAGGCCGCCAGGAGGGTCCTTCTTGCCGATTGACCGAGGGAGCGTGAAGGCTCTCCGCATGGACGAGGCACGCTTTGCGCCCCTTTCGGAATTGCAGAACCTTCGCGGAGATCGCGATTGCGTGCTCGAGCTCGACGGCTTGTGGGTGCGCGGCGCAATCGACGCATTGCGTAAACCGTGCGTCGCCATTGTCGGAACACGCGCCGCCACCGGCTACGGACGCCGCATCGCTCGATCGATTGCACGCGACTTGGCGGCGTCGGGATGTTGCATCGTATCGGGACTCGCGCTCGGCATCGATGCATGCGCGCATGAAGGCGCGCTTGACGCCGGCGCACCGACCGTCGGCGTTCTCGGAGCTGGACACAAGCGCTTCTTTCCGGCGCGCAATCGCGAGCTTGCCGAACGCATGATTGCGCAAAGCGGCGCGGTGCTCTCGCCGTTTCCGCCGGAGTGGCCCGCGCAGCCACATCAATTCTTGCAACGCAACGGCGTCGTGGCGGCGCTTTCGGACGCCGTCGTCGTGATCGAAGCGCCGGCGCGCAGCGGCGCCTTGAACACGGCCGGATGGGCGGCAGGCCGCATTCCCGTGTTCGCGGTCCCGGGCGACGTCGACCGGCCGCACGTTGCAGGCTGCCATGCGTTGCTGCGCGACGGGGCGATTCTGGCGCGAAATGCCCTCGACGTTCTCGAAGTGCTGTCGCTCGATCCCGCAGTTTCCACGAACGGCGTGCGCCCGCAGCGGGATGAGCTCGACGAACGGCTCCTGTGCGAACTGGAAAGCGGCGAAGCCGACTTGGATACGCTTGCGCGGCGCCTCGAAGCGGCGCCGGCGCTGCTGCTCGCATCGCTTTCGGTGCTGGAACTCGACGGCGAGATCGAGCGGCGCGGCAACCGGTTCGCGCGCACGGGGCAACTGACTCTGCTATCTTAGGACAATGCAATTGCGGCTCATCGCGATCGACAAGCTGCGGACCCGTTACGTCGCCGACGCGTGCGCCGAGTTCCGAAAGCGCCTCTCGCCGTACTTTCCGTACGAGGAAGTCGAGCTGCGAGCGGGCGACGGCAGCGATCCGGCGCACGCAAAACGCGAAGAAGCCGAACGCATTTTGAAAATGGTGCGCCCCGAGGAGCGCGTCTGGCTGCTCGAACGCACCGGCACCGAACTAAGCAGCGAAGAGCTCTCGCAGCGACTTATGGCGGTGACGCACGAAGGCATCTCGCGAATGACCTTTGTAGTAGCCGGCACCTATGGCGCCGACGCATCGCTGCAAGCGCGCGCCGATTTTCTGTGGTCGCTTTCGCCGCTGACGTTTTTGCACGAGTGGGCGCGCATGATCGTGCTGGAACAGCTGTATCGTGCGGCGAAGATCGCCCGCAATGAGCCCTACCACCACTAACGCTGCCATGCTGCCTCAGGACGCGCTCGCCGCATTTGCCGGTGCGATCGCCGACGCCGTTGCCGCTCGCTATCCGGACGCGGCCGCTGCCGACGTCAATTTCGAAGCGCCGCGGCGCCCTGAGTTCGGAGATTTTGCAACCAACGTTGCTTTTACGCTGGCGAAAGTGGCGAAGCGCTCCCCAAACGACATCGCGCAAACGCTGGTCGCCGACGTGCGCGAGAAAGCGCCCAACGTCGCTGCGCTTTTTTCGAGCATCGATCCGGTTGCCGGGTTCATCAACCTGCGCTGCGCGCCGTTCGTATGGCAGACGCTGGTCGGTGCAATCCTGCGCGACGGCCGCGACTTTGGCCGCTTCGGCTCGAACGGCACTCGCATTTCGCTCGAGTTCGGCAGCGCTAATCCTACGGGTCCGCTTGTAGTCGTTCAAGGCCGCACGATGTCGATCGGCGATACACTCGCTCGCGCGTTGCGGTATTGCGGCTACGACGTTTTCACCGAGTGGATCATCAACGATCACGGCAGCCAGATGGATACGCTCGGACGCTCGCTCTACGCGCGTTACGCGCAGCAGTTCGATCCCGCGTTTCCGTTTCCGGAAGAAGGCTATCCCGGCGAGTACCTTACGCCGCTCGCTAAGCAACTCGCCGAGCGCGACGGCAAGAAGTGGCTTGGCTTGCCGGAATCCGAATGGCTCGAAGCCTTTGCAAAATTCGGACGCGACACGCTCGTTGCCGAACAGCAAGCGACCGCGGCGCGTTTCGGCGTGCACTTCAACCTTTGGCAAAGCGAACGGGAACTGCACGAGAGCGGCCGCGTGATGGAAGATCTGCGCAAACTCGGCGAAATGGGCCTCACGTACCAACAGGACGGCGCGCTCTACTTCCGCACCACGTCGTTCGGCGACGATAAAGACCGCGTGCTCGTTCGTTCCGACGGCCGCCCCACGTACCTCGCGCCCGACGTCGCATACCACTACGAGAAATTCCAGCGCGCCGAACGCGTGATCGACATTCTCGGTCCGGATCACCACGGTTACATCGAGCGGCTCAAAGCCGTCGCGGCCGCCATGGGGTATCCGAATCTGCTCGACGTGCTGATCGCGCAACAGATCACGCTGATGCGCGGCAACGAACAGGTCAGCATGAGCAAACGTGCCGGCAACATCGTGACGCTCGACGACATTCTCGACGAAGCCGGCGTCGACGCAGCTCGTTTCTTCTTCATCATGCTCGCAGCCGAATCGCCGCTGACTTTCGACCTGAAGCTTGCCGTCGAACAGAGCAACGAGAATCCGGTGTACTACGTGCAGTACGGGCACGCTCGCATCGCGTCGGTGCTGAAAAATGCCGGCGAGGCCGACATTTCGGAGGCGCAGGCGGGCGCGGCATTAAGTGCGCTGCAGCATCCGGCGGAAATGGCGCTCGCTTCGCGGCTGGCGGAACTTCCGCGTGTCGTCAGCGGCGTTGCGGAGAATTTGGCGCCACATCGCTTAGCGAAATATGCGCGCGACGTGGCTTCGGAATTCCACCAGTTTTACACCGAGTGCAAGATCCTCACCGACGACCGGGAAACCCGCCTCGGGCGCTTGAGTCTCTGCATCGCCACCAAGACCGTCCTCGCCGAAGTGCTCGAGCTCATCGGCGTTTCAGCTCCGGAGTCGATGTAGCGCGTTAGAGAGATGTCGCGTCGATAACGGACAGCGACGAAGACCCGTAGTTGCTTAGAAAAATCGTCGAACCGTCCGCGCTTCTTGCGAATTGACGTGGAAACGCGCCGGTCTTCAGGTGTCCGACGACGACCCTTTGCTTCGCGTCGATGATGTCGATCGACGAATCCGTATTGGCACCGTTGAAGCGATTGCTGTTGCCGACGAGCACGTGTTTTCCGCTTGCGGAAACGACGATCGGAACGGGCGCTGGACCAACGGTTACTTGCCCGATGCGGGCGTCCGGGGCCGCTCGCACGAGCGCTGCAGTATCGAAGGCAATGGCCAGATTAGACTTTCTAGCGCTCACCCAGAGCGCACTGCCGTCGGGCGTCAGAGCGGCCCGAACCGGATGGCATCCCGCGGGCACATAGGCGACGATCGATTTCTCTTTATCGGAAACCAGCCGCGCTGCATCGAGCACGACGACCGCGCCTTCACGCTCTTTCGGATCGCTCGCCGAGCCGCTCTCCGGATTGCAGTGCTGTTCCCATTTCGTTCGGTTCAGTGCGATCTGCACCGTTGCGAAAACGTGGATGCCATCCTTCGAGTAGACAAGCGCGACCGGCGCATTTCCTATCAGAAACTCAGCGGCAATCGCATCACGACCCGCGGGTTTCGCGCGAATGCGGCTCAAATCGATCACCGTCAGCATGCCGCTTTGCTCCTCGGCTATTAGCGCATACCGGTCGTCGGGCGAAACGGCCGCATAGACGGCACCGCTGTCATCGCCTGGGATGTCTTCGACGTATCCGGCTAACGGATCGGCGCTGCTGTCCTCGAGCATTTTCGTGTCGAGAAAAGCAATGTAGTTATCGTCCGGAACGACGAGCGTTTTTTCATCGTGGGTCAAGGCCAATACCGTGGGCTGGCTCTCCAAGCGATATACGCGTGCGACCGAATACCGGCCGCTGTTGCAATGCAAAACCGCGACGCCGTTCATCTGGCTCGGGTTCGTGGCATTGAGCGCGACGTAAACCGCTTTTCCGTCTCGCGACGGAACGACGCCCATCGGCGCACCGGGCAGGTCGACTTTGTACGACGCAGCTTCTCCGCATGCCGTCGTCGCGGCATGCGCAGCCGACCACATAAGCATGCAAGCCGCCCACACTGCGAAAAGTGCGAATGCCAGCTTTCTCATGTTTCTTACCTTATCGAAGCCGCGAGCGTTGTCTAGAACGCTTTTTGCCCTCTGCGACCCTTGTCCGCCCGGCGAGGGAATATTCGAACCATGGCCGCGGAGCGGCCGCCATTTACGCGCTGGAACCCATTCATCAAACGCGATCCCATCGTCCGGCTATGCGTTGTGGTGGACCGGCATCGCTTCGCTTCTACGAAATGACCCTTAGCGTATGGCGGTGCGGTCGAGTTGCGCCATAAGCCAAGGCGCAACGAAATAGCGCCATAGAATCTTGATTAGCGCGGCGGCGGGGATGCCCAAAAGTAAGCCGGGGACGCCGAAGAGCTCACCGCCGGCGAAGACGGCGAACATCACGCCGATCGGCGACACGCCGACCGACGAACCCATGATGCGCGGTACGAGAATGTTGTCGCTGATGCGCGCCATGCCGAACATAATGACTTGCACCCACAGAATCATCCAGCCGCCTTGCGGGGCGCACAAGACGATCGCAATCGCTTGCGCGATGAGCATGCCGATCACCGGAACGGCATAGGCGACGGCCGAGATGATGCCCAGAATCAGCGAGAATTTGAATCCGAGTGCGGCGCTTAGAACGGCGATCGCCACGCCGGTAATCGCGCACACGATGACCTGTCCCGAAATGTAACTGCCGAACGTCTCGGTGATTTCCGTAGCGAGTTTTCGTGCGGTCTCGCGCCGGTCGGCCGGGAACATCGCCGCGAAGCCTTCGGAGATCTGCGTATCGTTCAGCAAGAAGAAAAACGAGAGCACGATCGCCGAAAATGCGACAAAGAATGCCGTCGCGGTGCCGATGAGGATCGCGCCGAGCGACGCAAGCGTGCCGGTTGCGAGCGCGTTCAAACGCGCTGAGCTCAATTGGGCGATATCAAAGGTGTTCGAAGAAAGATGCAGGCCGGGAGTGCGGCCTTGCACCCACTGTTCCGCACCGGAAGCCCAATCTTGCATGCCTCGGATGTACGAAGGCATATTGTTCCCCAGCACCTGGAGCTGGCTCGCCGTGAGCGGCACGATGATCACGAGCCCGATCACGATGACAAGGATCAGGACGATGAAGACGATTGCAATGGCGGCCGCTTTTGGAAGCCGTGCCTCCAGGCGTCGTGCGACAGGTTGCACGCCAAACGCGATGAACGCGGCGATGAGAAAGATCGTCATCGTGCGCGGAATGTGCCAAATAAAGATCCAGGCCGCGACCAAAATGATGAAGACCGCGAGGCCGACGAAAATCCGGCGCCAGCCGGCGGGGGTCAGAGCGTTTTGCAAAGCAGCCGCCGTTCCGTCGAATAGCCGGCGCTTTCGTAAAGCGCGCGAGCGGCCGCGTTATCCTCGGTAACCATCAACGTCATATACGGCAAGCCCCGGCGCCGCGCCTCATCTTCGGCACGCTGCAGCAGCGCGGCGCCCACTCCGGCACGACGGTGCTCGCGTTCCACGGCCATGTAGGCAATGAAGCCCTGCTCCTCGCCGGTGACTTCGTCGGGGAGCCGGTCCAAGAGCAACAGAAAGCCGGCGCGCTCGCCGTTCTCTTCGGCGATCAGCGTCAAGTGGGACTGTCCGCCGACGATCCGGAGCAACCGGTCATAGCTGCGCAGCACTTCAGCGGGATCAGCATGACGCCATGCCGCGACGCTATCCATCACGGTGCGCTTGCCGAGCGTTTCGATGAACGACTTATCCTCCGGCAGCGCATCGCGAACGGTCATGTTATTTGCGTCGCGATCCCGGATCGGTGATGGATTCGCCTCGCTTGCACTGCGGACACTCGGCCGCTTCGTACGATTCGATCGGAAGCTTCAGCAGCGCGTGCGTGCGCACTCCGAAGTCGGCCTCACCGCGCTCGACGATCAGGCCGACGCCGACCGGCGTGGCACCGTGTTCGCGCACCACGTTCAACACTTCGCGCACGGACATGCCGGTAGTGACGACGTCTTCCACGACGAGCACGCGGTCTTGCGGCGTGAGCTGGAAGCTGCGGCGCAGCGTGGCGACGCCGTTCTCCTTCTCGACGAAAATCGCGTCGGTGCCGAGCTGCCGCGCAACTTCGTAGCCCAGCACGATGCCGCCGACGGCGGCGCTAACTACGATCGTCACGTTGTCCTTGCGGAACGCGTCGGCGATCTCGCGCGCTACGGCTTCGACGAGCGGAGGGCTTTCGAGAATCCGAAATTTTTGAATGAACCGGTTGCTATGGCGCCCTGAACTCAGCCGAAAGTGCCCGTTCAAGAGCGCTCCGCGGTCTTCGAGTGCCTTCGAAAGATCAAGCGTGGACATCTATGCGGGACTTTGCATCTCTTTCAGAATCGCCTTCGCCGCGTCCAGCGGATTTGGCGCCTCGGTGATCGGGCGGCCGACGACGAGATAGTCCGCGCCCGCGGCAACGGCCATCGCAGGCGTCATCACGCGCTTTTGATCGCCGTGCGACGCGCCAAACGGACGAATGCCGGGCGTCAACGTCAGAAAATCGTGGCCGAAGAAACTCTTCAAGTCCGCAACTTCGTGCGCGCTGCAGACGACTCCGGAACAACCGGCATCGCGCGCCAGCGCCGCCAGCCGGATCGCATTCTCCCCGGGACCGCCGGTGAGCCCGAGTTCGCCGAGGTCGGCAACGCCGTGGCTCGTCAAGATCGTTACAGCGAAAATGTGCGGACGGCTCAGCCCGAGTTCGTCGGCGCGTGCGTTAGCGTTTTCGACGGCGGCACGCATCATCTCGTCGCCGCCCAGGGCATGAACGTTGATGATGTGCGCGCCCGGACGAACGAGCTGCCGGATCGCCGCGCCAACCGTCCGCGGAATATCGTGCAACTTCAGATCGGTGAAGTAGCGCACGTCGCGCGATTCCAGGTACGGGAAAATCCGGTGGCCGTAGCCGTACGCCGCTTCCATCCCGACTTTGAAGATGACGTCGAGTTCGTAGAGCTCGTCGATAAGCCGTTCGGCTTCTTCAGCGCCGGGAACGTCCAGCGCGACGATCAGTTGACTCAACCTTCATCTCCCTCGTATTGGTACGGATTGGCGAAACCAACGTTCGCCTTGCCGACGATTTGCTTGAGCGACCGCAAATTCTTGCGCGCGAGATATGCGCGCAGTTCGTCGACGATCCGCTCGGGAATGCGCGGGTCCGTAAAATTCCCGGTGCCGATCGAAATCGCCGTCGCGCCGGCCAGAAAGAACTCGAGCGCATCGCTTACCGTTTCGATACCGCCCTGGCCGACGATCGGAATCTTCACCGCGCGCGCTACTTCGTATACCGCGAGCACCGCAATCGGACGAATCGCGGGACCCGAGAGGCCGCCGGTAACGTTGCCGAGACGCGGGCGCCACGACTCGACGTCGATGGCCATGCCGCGAACCGTGTTGACGACCGCAAGCGCATCGGCGCCGGCTCGCTCCGCCTCGCGAGCGATGCCCGCAATGTCGGTGACGTTCGGTGAAAGTTTTACGATCAGCGTTTTATCGGTGGTCGAACGCGCGGCGCTCACGACTTTCGCCGTGAGATTCGGATCGCAGGCAAACGTTTCGCCTTCGCTCGCCACGTTCGGGCACGAAATGTTCAGTTCGATCGCTTTGATTTCATCGCGCGAGGCCAAGCGTTCGCAAACGTACGCGTAGTCGTCCACGGAGAAGCCCGCAACGCTGCCCACCACGGCGCATGGCCGCGACGCGAACTTCGCCACGTCGTGCTCCAGGTACCACTCGATGCCCGGATTCTGCAAGCCGATCGCGTTCAGCATTCCCGAAGGCGTGTGCACGAGTCGCGGCGTCGGATTGCCCAAACGCGGCTGGCGCGTCACGCTCTTGAGAACGACGGCACCGATCTTGCGCAGATCGACGAACGGCGCAAACTCCTCGCCGCTTCCGTAACAGCCGCTGCCCATGAACGTCGGATAGGGCAGCTCGAGCTTCCCTACCGTCGTCGTCAAATCTATTTCCGTTGCTAGCATCTATTTAACTTTCGCATATGGCGGCTTTGAGTGCGCAGTGAGAAACGCGAAGAATTCGGCATAGCCGAATTCACCATCGCAGCTCGTGCGCCCAGAATACGGGGCCTTCTTTGCAGATGCGCGCGTAGACGACGTCGCTGCCGCCGCGTTCCGCGGGCGGAAAACTCGGCGCCTGCGCGCTCGTTCCGACGAGCGGAACGACGCAGCCCCAACAACCGCCGACGCCGCACGCGAACGTTTCTTCGAGCGACAACTGCGCGGGCACGTTCAAACTTTCTGCGACGCGCGCGACGGATCTCAACATCGGCGATGGGCCGCACGCGAGAATCATCTCCGGCGGGTCGTTCAACGTTGCGAGCAAATCGGTGACGTAGCCGTGATGTCCGGCGCTGCCGTCGTCGGTCGCAACGAGCACTTCGCAGCCTTCCTCGCGGAAGCGGTCCGCTTCTACCAGCAATCCGGCATTGCGAGCGCCATAGAGCAGCCGCACGCGTGCACCGGCGCGCACGAGCGCCTGCGCCGGAAGCAGCACCGACGCGATGCCGACGCCGCCCGCGACGATCGCCACGTCTTTGTCGGAAGCCGAGATCGTAAACCCATTGCCAAGCGGGCCCACGATGCCAAGCGTATCGCCTGCTCGTAATGCTGCGAGTTCGCGCGTGCGCGGTCCGACGACGAAAAAGACGAGGCTCGCATGGCGCCCGTCGGCTTCATAAATTCCTAATGCGGTTGCGGCAGATTCTCCACTAGGCGGAACCACCATAACGAACTGCCCCGGACGGGTCACGCGTACGAGCTCCGGAGCGTCGAAACGAATGAGGACAACGTCGGGTGCAAGTTCTTTACGGTCGGTAACCGCAGCGGCGTGCACGGTGACAGACGGCGAAATCGTGGGCATAATAAAAGCGAGAGTTTCGCAAATTCTAAGAAAAATCCGGGGCGAAACACTGAACCTTTGTGAGACAAAAGCCGTTATATAGAACAGAGACGAAAAAATCGTCGGGAAGGAGGGTCCGCAGATGGCAGGTCTTACGGTCTTCAAATCACTAGCCGATGCGCTACGCGCCGGGTATCAGGTATACGACCGGACTGCGGACGGATATCTCGTTCGTACGAGAACCACGGCCGGTTGGGCGATCGCACTCGTCAACTGCAAGTAATCCTCCGACAAACGTCGCTTCAAAGAACGCAATAATCCTCCGAGATAAACCTCTAGCAGCAGCAAAAGACGCCGCCGGTAAAAACCGGCGGCGTCTTTTGTCGTAGTCGACGAGCGAAGCGCGAAGCGTTAGCGCAGATCGGGCGGGGGCGCGGGCTTCTCGATTTCCGGGGTCGATCCCGGACGCCAGCCGGCGTACGGCTGCGACGGGGGCTCCGGAGGCATCGGGCCGGGACCGGCTGCCGGGCGGGGGCCGAAACCGTTGGAGTCGACCGGGTGGCCGTTCGGAGCGCTTGCGTTGAGGCCGGGGAAGCGGGCACCGTTCAGCACGGCATTGATGACCTGCGCGATACCCACGAACATCGGAATCAGGCCACCGAGGAGCCACGGACCCAGATGGATCGTTCCGTCGCCGCGCGCGCCGATGAACGAGAGTCCGATGAGCAGCGCCAGGCCGATCAGGGTGACCGTGATGCCCTTACGCATCTGCACTTGCGCGTAGTAGCTGGGATCGAAGAAGTCGGCACCCGGCGGGGGCGGTACGTTGCCGAACGGCGGCGGCACCGGACCGGGCTGCGCCCAGCCCATCCTTGCGGCGCGCCGGGCCAGCCGCGGATCGGCCGGCGGGATGTATCCTCGGCGAATCATCTCCATCCGCTCTTGATGCGCCAGCACTCGCGACACGATCCATGCGGCCACGGGCGCTCCGAAGAGAAAGAAGATTCCAAAGAGGGGGATCAGTTCATCAGGCATTTGATCTAGGTAGCTCCGTTCGTCGTAATGTGGATCGATCCGTCTTGCGAGCTCAGCTGCATCGTGCCCGAGCCGTTGCCGAGACGAATCGTATGCGCCGCCGAATCGCTGTCCCCATACCGCGATCCATCGACGTAGATTCTTCCGTCAGCGCTGCTGGCGCTCACGGTGAGGTCGGCGTCAGCTGCAAGGTGCAGCTCCACCTGGCCGTCGTTGGTTGAAAGTTGATAACTGCCGCCGGGCGCAAAGTGTCCGGTTACGCGCACCGATCCGTCGTCGCTGTGCAACGTCGCGTGCGGCGCTGAGCCTTCGACCGCGATGTTGGTGCCTTCCACACGTCCATCGGCGGTGCGCACGTCGAGCGAATTTGCGACGATATCGCTAAGGTGTACGCTGCCGTCCGCTGATTGCGCTTTCACGTCGCCGCGAATATCGGCTAGCGTGATGCGTCCGTCTTGCGACTCCACCTCGACGTCGCTGCGCATGCCGCTCACGTTGGCGCCGGAAGATCCGGTGATTCGCACGTGCGACGCGCTCGGGACTTGCACTTCGACGCGCTGATAGCTATCGCCGAAAATGCCGGTCATTCCACCGAGATGTTGCTGTCGCGAAATCTTCACGCTATTGCCGACGTGCGCGATCGATAAATCGGAACCGTATCCGCCACCCCACACCAGGCCGTGAATGTTCCGCGCGTCGGTGACATGAACGAGTCCGTCGGTCGATGCGGTAACTACGACGTGATTGTCGCCGTCGTCGATCTGCACGTCCGGCGACGTGCCGGCGTTGATCGGCGCGTACGTTTTCGAATCGATGTCGACATGGTGAAGCCCCGAAGCCGCGAAGACCGGCCCGCTCATCGGGCCGACGTGCAACGAGCGAAGGATCATCCCGAGCAGGAGCACTTCAACGGCAACGAGCATGGCGACGAGCGCTCCGCGCTTCGAATTCATATATAGCGCTCCTTAGAGCCTCGGGCCCCAGCCGTCGAAGGTGGGGCGCAGCGATTGCGCGGAGTGTCCTGCGTCGCCTTGCGGAATCGTCGGCCGAGTGCCGGTCGGGAGCGTTTTGTTCAGCGTTTGTACCGTGGACGAGGTAATCATGGTCGGGTTTAGCCTCCGGTTTCGTTCCTGTCCCAGATACGGGTGGCGGGGCTACTTGTTTCAGCGAGACAAACGAAACATGGCGGGCGGTCCGCCCGTAGATGAGACATGTCGGCGATGCTTGCCGAGGCTCCGCGAATAAACGTGCGGCCCGGACCGGACGACGGCGAATTGGTAGCGATGACGCTTCGGGGAAACTCGGAGGCCTTTGCCACGCTCGTCGAGCGGTACGACCGCGCGGTTTACCACCTCGCGTATCGGACGATGCACGACGTGGAAGAGGCGCGCGACGCCACCCAAGAGGCCTTCTTCAAGGCCTATCGCTCGCTGCGGACCTTCAAGCCCGGCTCCAAGTTCTCGACGTGGATCTTCGCAATCGCGTACCACGCGTGCTGCGACCGGCTCAATCGCCGCAAGCGGTATAGCAACGAAGAGATGCCCGAGCGCGCTGACCCGAGTCCGGGGCCCGAGCGCCAGGCCATTGCCCTCGATGAAGCCCGGCGACTGCGCGCCGCGATCGACGCGCTCCCGGAAAAATACCGGACGGTCATTACGCTGTATCATTTACAGGGTAAACAGTATGAAGAGATCGCAGAGGTGCTTGGGGCTGCCGATGGGCACCGTAAAGACCCACCTATTTCGAGCGAAGGAGCAGCTGCGTAAGCTGCTTGGCACGGCGGAGGTATCAGAATGAACTACGACAGCGACGACGCCCTGGATCGTGCCCTCTTTGCGCTTCCGCTCGAAGAACCGCCCCTCGATTTGCGCGCTTCGATCCTTTCTGCAACGGTTTACCGTCCCGCGCCCATCTTCTCGCTCGGCGAGCTGGTCGGCCTCGGCGTGGTCGCCGCCATCGTTATTTGGCTTGTGACGCTCGTGGTGCTCGGCGGCGGACCGCTGTTCGTCCACTCGCTCGACCGGATCGGCAGCGCCATTCAGCCGGAGATCGAGAACTACACGACTCTCGCATGGATTGCCGCCGGCGGCGCCACCGCGATGTGGCTGACCTTTTTCACCGGATTCCAACCGGGATTTGCTGACGGGCGCAAGGTTGGGAAGGCCTCGAACAGCTAACACGTCGGCATGAACGAGCCGGCGAACCCCTACAAGCTTCTGGTCATCGAAGACGACGCGGCGATCGGCCGCGTTCTTCAACTCGAACTCGAGCACGAAGGCTACGAAGTCGATGTTGCTCGCGACGGACTTTCCGGCCTGGAGAAGGCGCTGAAAGAACCCGACCTCATCGTTCTCGATCTCATGCTGCCGCGCATGGACGGTCTGGAAGTTACGCGCCGCATTCGCGCCAAGAGCAACGTGCCGATCATCATGCTTACGGCGAAGGATCGCGTTCCGGACCGCGTTGAGGGCCTCGACGTCGGTGCCGACGATTATTTGACGAAGCCGTTTCGCCACCGAAGAACTGCTCGCGCGCATTCGCGCGCGCTTGCGCGAGCGGGAACCGAAGACGAACCAGATTCATTACCGCGATGTCGTGATGGACCGCGACCGGCACGAAGTCACGCGCGCCGGCAAAGATATCCAGCTGACCGCCAAAGAGTACGCGCTGCTCGAGTATCTTCTGCTGCATCGCAATAAGGTTCACACGCGTGACGAGTTGTTCAACGGCGTGTGGGGCAGCGATTTCCTCGGCGACTCGAACTTGATCGACGTGTACATTCGCTATCTCCGCGGAAAAATCGACGAAGGATTCGACGAAAAGCTGATCACAACGGTCCGCGGCGTGGGTTACACGATCAAAGACTAGTCCTTGCGCATTTCGCTGAAGTGGCGAATCGCCGCCAGTTATGCCGCTCTCCTCATCGTGGTCCTCGTCGCCACGAGTAGCATCATCGCGTGGCGCTTTCAATCGATTCTCTATAACGAAGCCCGGGCGCGCGTAGACAACGTGATGCGCGAGATCGTGCAGGCCGCCCAGCCGCAACCGAATCCGTTTGCGATCCAGGATCTTGCGTCGGACTCGATCACGCAGCTCTTCAATAGCAACAATCTCTCGACGTGGGAATCGCCCACGACGTTCATCCAAGTCGATAGCCCGAGCGGCTATCCGCTTGCGAAGACGACAAACCTGGGCGCTTCGCGCATTCCGCCGAACACGTCGCTGGACCCGTCGCACGATTCCGATTTCCGGACGGTCTCGCTCGACGGACGCCCGTTTCTCGTTGAGGATCGCATCATCCGCAGCGGGCCGTTCGCAGCCATCGTCCACGTAGCCGAACCGCTCGATGCCGTGAATCGCACGTTCGCGCAAACGCGCCGCGCAATTCTGCTCGTGCTCGCATTCGCCGCGGCCGCCGTTATCGCAATCTCCGTCGCGCTTGCCTCGCAAGCGATCGGCCCCATTACGCGCCTTTCCCAAGCAATGCGTGAAATACGCTCGGACCGGCTTCATCTTCGGCTGCGCTGGCCGAAACGCAACGACGAAATCGGCGAACTCACCGACAGCTTCGACGACTTGCTCGCGCGACTTGACGAAGCGTTCGCGCGCGAGCGGCAGTTCATCTCCGACGCCTCGCATGAACTGAAGACTCCGCTGACGTCGATCAATGCCAACGCACAATTACTGCTGCGCTGGGGCGATCGCGATGAAAAGATCCGGCGGGAAAGCTTGGAGACGATTGCGGACGAGAGCGCGTCGCTAGCCGGGATGGTAAACGGCATGCTCACGCTCGCCAAAGCCGACCGCGGTGACGCGATTCCAAAGGAGCCGGTTTCGCTCGGCGAGCTTGCGGCGGAAGCCGTCCGAAGCGCGTCGCAACGCGCGGCAGAAAAAGGCCTAACGTTAAATTTGGATGAGCCCAAGGAGCCGGTCGTCGTACTCGCCGACGCGAGTTTGTTGCGCCAGCTCATCGGCAACCTAATCGACAATGCCATCAAGTTCACCGAAAAAGGCCGGATCGACGTGCGCGTAAGCGGCGACATAGCGCACGCATGGGTCGAAATTGACGATTCCGGCCCCGGCATTCCCGAAGAAGAGTGGCCTCACGTTTTCGACCGATTTTATCGCGCCGACAAAGCGCGCTCGCGCGACATTCCCGGCACCGGACTCGGTCTTGCCATCGTACGCTCGATTGCGCGCGTACACAGTGGTACGGTGAGCATTGCGCGCGGGACGAACGGCGGCGCTCGCTTTCGCGCAACACTTCCGCGGGTAACGGGTGGGCTCACGGAGATTTCATGACTCCCGCGAGCGCCGACGGTACAATTTCTACGTGACGGTTCACCGATGGCAGCAGGCAGCGGCGCTCCTGCTGACTTTTGCGTTTATGGGGTTCGCGCAGACCTACGCGCGCGCGGATACGACTACGCGCATCGTCGCCGGTCCGTCGCCGGTGTTTTTCGTGCAGCTCGATCAAGGCTCCGTAACGCTGCGAACGTCGAATCTACCGTCCGTGCAGATCCAATCGAATACCGGCGTGCAAATTCGCCATATCGCCGCGGAAGCCGTCGGCGAACGCTTGCCGGTGCAGGTGATGCTGTGGTCGCAGCGGATTCGCACGCCCGGCGGGCGATTTGGCGCTGCCCCCCGAAGCGTTCGTCTTTCCGAATTTGAACGGCACGCCGCACGATGCCGTCATCGTGCGCGGAACCGGCAACGTTATCGTAACTGCGCCCGCGGGCACGGCGTTGTTCGTCGGAAACGTAAGGCGCGGGTCCGTCGAAATCCACGATTACAAAAACGGCGTCTTCGTCGCGCACGTCGGCGCCGGCGCCGTTTCGTTGGACGACTCTTCCGGAACGGGAGCGGTGCAAGTGAACAACGGAGGCGTGCTGGCGACGAACTCCGACTTCCTGCGTTTGCGCGTTCGCACGGGGCGTGGAAACATGCGTTTTCAAAATTGCAACGCCACGCAAATCGAGGCTACGAGCCTGACCGGCTCGATCATGTACGATAATGGGTCGTTTCGTCCCGGGTTGGCTCGCTTCGAAACCGAACGAGGCGACGTGATTCTCGGCGTCACCGGCGGCGGCGTGCAGATCGGCGCGCACTCGAGCGCCGGAAGAATCTTCTCGGATGCAGGCACACGGGCCGGCGCAACCGATCAGCAAGTAATCTTCGGTCACGGCGGACCGGTGGTAACCGCAACGAGCAGCACCGGCGCGGTCATCTTCTACAACGGAACGCTGCGCGATCACCCGGATCTGCAACGGCGCGCAGCATTGCGTTCGCTCGTGTCGCCGATCTATCGCACGAGCCGGGAGCCCATCGAACGCCGGCGCATTCCGCGCTGACCTAAAGCAAAAATTTCCGCATCACCGCCATATCGAGTTTGAACGTGTGTTGCGGAAGCACCGCTTCTACCGCGTATCCGCAGGCTTCGAAGAAGCGTTGCGCCGAGCGCTGGTGCGGAACGAGCAGCGTCATCTTGTGGCAGTTGTAGTAATTCGCGACGTCGGCCATGTCGTCGACGAGCTGCCGCCCTACGCCGCGGCGGCGATGCTCCGGATCGACCACGACACGATCGACGTGACCGAGCGACGCCGCTTACCCGTAACGTCGCCGCCGCAATGGTTTTGCCGTCTTTCACCGCCGTGAAGCCGTAGCTCTGCTCGTGCCAGATTACCGCGAACTCGTAGAACGCTTTGAGCGCTTCGCGATCGTGCGTGGCGTAAAAGTCCGCGAGCGTCTCGGGCTGAACGCGAACGATCTCAACGCTCAACGGCGGCAACCTCGGTATCGACGTCGAGCTCGAAGCCGTCGTACGCGGCGATCGCTCGAATGCCGAGCTCGTCTTCGACTTCCTGCGCCAGCGCGGCGGGATTCTGCTTCGAGCATCTTCGTTCCGAAGTGTTGGAAAACGGCGACGCGCGGCCGCACGGTCTTCGACGATCCGTTTGCGCATCGTCCCAAGTGAGATGATCGACGTCCATGCTGTCGCGGAAGCGCAGCACGTTGATGACGAGCACGTCGGGATGGTGCTTCGCGTAGTCCTCGGCGAGCCCGTCGAAGTAGCGGCCGCACGGAAGATACGAAACGCGCAACCCGTCGTATTCGAAGTGCATACCGTACGTTTGAACGGCGTGCACGTGCGCGATCGACGTGCGAAGCTCGACGTCGCCGATCCGTATACGGCCCGCTGGATCGGACCGAGCTGCTCGGTACGTTCGACGAAACGCATGAGCGTACGGAAGCACGGTCGAATCGGTCTCGAAAGCGTCGGCAGGCGCGAGCAGCGCGCCCCGCCGGCGAAAGCCGCCCGACGTCATCGCTTCGATCATGGCGGTTACGTCGCCGGAGTGATCCAGATGTTTGTGTGAAAGCACGATCGCGTCGAGCTCGCGGGGATTGCATGGCGGAACGTGCGAGAGCGCTCGAACGAGCGCGCCGGGGCCGGGATCGACGTGAATCTGCGTTTCACCGAACCGCATCCACATGCCGCCGGACGCGCGAAGTTGGCGAGCGACGACGAAACGGGCGCCGCCGCTTCCCAGAAAGAGAATCGAAGAGCCCAAGATTAGGCTAGGGTACGATCCCCGACGACTCTGATGCTTGCTAGCATACAGAACGAAAAATTGGTCGAGATTAGAACGGTACTGCTCGAGGGCCGTACTCCAGAGCCGTAATGCCGAGCATCCGGCGTCGGTGACGGTGTAGATGCGGCGCGCCGGACCTTGTTCTTTCGGATCCCACCACGACGAGATGTACCCGTCGCGTTCCAGCTGGCGTAGCGCCCGGTAGACGGTGCCCGGCTCGGTGACCACGTCGAACTTCTCTTTGAGTTCCTTCATGATTTCGTAGCCGTGCAGGTTGTGGTCTTTCAGCATGACGAGCAGCCATGCCATCAAGTAGTTTTTTGGTGTGCCCCTTGGTGGTAAACCGCTCTCGCGTAGGCCGGCTACGTACCCCGTATCGATCATAGCCGGCACCGCACGATGAGCGACCGTTGGTGTTCCTCCACGAACTCCATCAGATCGTCTCGTGTCCTTCCGGTTTTATGAGCCCTTAGGACCAGGCTCCGGTGCAACACGGCCAAATTTTTCCGTTAACGGAGTTTTAACCTCCGGCCAAAGTCGCACCGCCTTTAGGCCTCTTGCTCCAATATTAGGCACGCCTAATTTTTCACCGGCAGCCATTTCAGCAGCGCGCTCTCGCCTCACGACCGCTAAATCGACGACGAGGATGGCGGCATGATGGCTAAAATCAAGGGCGTTAATGCGGTACGCAGCGACGAATGACTTCATGCACCGGCTCTTCGGCGGAGACGTTTCGAGAAACACGGTCCTCGCGGGCCTTTTCGCCGACTCGGACGTCGCTGCCATCGCGAGCGAGCACGGCGTGGATCTGGCGAAGCTGCAAGCGGCCTTGCACGGCGACGAATCGAGCGACGCCGGCGCCCGGCTTCGCGAAGCCGTCGCCCGCATGCGCTCGGCCGCAGCGGACATTCCAGCCGGGAACGCATTCCCGCCGTCGCTCGATCGCGCCACGGACGGCGGCCTCGAACTTGTCGGGCTCTTTGCGAATCCCCTTATGACGACGGCGATGATTCTCCAGCGTTCGCCGCCGCCGATCGATGAAGTTGCGCGCGCTATCGATCCGACGCTGTCGCTGGCGGCCTATGCCTCGCGCGTGTTTCGCGTGCTCGCGGTGCAGCTTCCGTCGCTGGCGACGCCGCTATCGAACGCCGCGCAAGCTCTGGAACGCGCGTAATTTACGCGAGCGCGCCGACGTGCGCGAAATTTCCGCCTAGGATTTTCTGCGATGGACGCCCGAGCCACCGCTCCAGCACCGTCGCATATACGCTGCGGAAATCTGTCGAGAAGTGTAGGTTGCCCATGTTGTTCTGAGCCAGATCCGGAAGCGAACCGTAGAGGCCGCCCTTAACGCCGCCGCCGATGAGGAACAGCGGCGACGCTTCGCCGTGATCGGTCCCGCGGCTCGCGTTCTCCGCGATCCGGCGCCCGAATTCGCTGAACGTCATCGTCAGCACGCGCTTGTCGTTGCCGTGCGCCGCAAGATCGTCGTAGAACGCCGCGAGCGCATCGGAGAGCTCAGCAAGCAGACGGTCTTGCGTCGCCTTTTGATTGACGTGCGTGTCGAACGACCCGTGCTGCACGTACAGCACTTGCGAGCCCACTTTGCTGCCGACGATTTGCGCGGCGAGGGCAAGGCTGCGTCCGAGCGGAGTCGCGGGATACGTCGCATCGGTTTTATAGCCCGCGACGAGTTGCGGCAGCTCTTCCGAACCGCGTTGCGCGTGATCTTCGATTTCGGCGACGTGCGCGAGATACGGCGATGCGAATGGAAACTGCTTGTCGCGCACGAGTTCCGAGTAGGTCTTCTTCGCGGTGCGATTGCGGTCGCTTACAAGGCCGTAACCGTTCAACTGCGCGACGGCGGGAACGTCGACGGTGTTGGAGACCAGCACTTCGGGCAACACTTGCGCGATCGCGACGCCGTTGAAGAGATTCTCTTTCGGCAGTTGCGCTTCGTCGAGATACCGTCCGAGCCAGCCGGTATGTTCGTACCGGTCGGGAACGGCCGTCTGCCAAATTTCGGTCGAGCGAAAGTGCGAATGATCGGGATTCGGATAGCCGACGCCTTGCACGACCGCGACCATCCCGTGATCGTACATCGCCTTCATCGAACGCATCGACGGATTGAACCCGACGTTGCGGTCGAGCGCGAGCACGTCGGAAGCGCGCTACACCGATCGTCGGGCGCTGGCGATAGTAATCCGCGTTGCCGTGCGGGACGACGCAGTTCAAACCGTCGTTTCCGCCTTGCAGGTTCACGAGCACGAGAACGCGGTCTTGGCCTCCCGGCAATCCCGGCAGCGGCGTATCGGCGAGCGCGCGCGCAAACACGTGCTCCGAATTCGCCACGACCGTGAGCCCGGAAAGCGCTCCGAGAAGAAATTGGCTGCGTTTCATCATTGTCTTAGTTCCACATCCTAATTCAATTGGTACGCCGGCATCGCCATCGTCAGATAGGCTGCGCCGCGCACGCGCTCTTGGTAGTTTTCCGCAGAGAGAATTCCGCAGCGCCGACGTGCCGTCGCCGTCGAGGTAGCCGGAGAGTTGCGCGTACGCCTGTTGAGGCGCGTCGTCCTGCAGAACGTCCGGCGATAAGGGCCTTAGAAGCCGACGAGCGCGTCGGCATGGAGCGCGATCGCATCCACGAAGCGCTCATCAGCGGCGAATTCATTAAAGCAGCAACGAAATTCTCGCGCGCGATCAATCGTTTGCGACGTAATCCAGTTCGCCCGCCCGGCCAACCGGCCACATTGGGCGGATAGAAGAGAATCTGCCCCATTTGAGCAAGCGCGCGCAAAGCTGGAGCCTCGATGGTCTCCAGACCGAACGCGTTGATACGTTCCGACGACGAACTCAACGGGCGCTTTCACCAGCGCGCGGTAGGCTCGCGGCGAGAAGAACACGTTGCTTTGCAGCAGCGTCGACATCACCGGTGCGAGTTCGAAGTTCTTGCTTTCGATCACGCTGCCAACGCATCTACGACCTGCGGCTCGGGATCGTTGTACACGAAGAAATTGAGCAGCTTCTGTGCCCAGAACTTCGCGCCGCCGGTTGTTCGATAGATGATGTCAACGATATCGCTGCCGTCGAAGTTCCCGGAGCGACCGAGGAACGTCTTGGTTCCGTCGTCGTGAATGCGTTCGATTGAACGCGAACTGACCGGCGCGCCGGTTGACTGTCCAGCCGGTGAAGGCGCGAGCCGATTGGCGGATGTCTTCTTCGCTGTAATTGCCGTGTCCGAGCGTGAAGAGCTCCATCAATTCGCGCGCGTAGTTCTCGTTCGGATGCGCTTTGTTGCTCGATGCGTTGTCGAGATAGAGCAGCATCGCGGGATCCTGACTCACCGCAAGCGTCAGCTCGCGCAAATTCCCAAGCGCCGAGGTTGCGAAAGAGCTGGTTCTGCTGCCACACGTACGGCGGCCAAACGCCTTTTTGAATCGCTGCAGTCGTGAAGTGTCCGTGAAGAAAGAGCGTCATCTTCTCTTGCAGCGGCGCGGTCGTGCTCAGCATCCGGTTGAGCCACCACAACTGCAGCTCGAGGATCGATCGCGCGCATTTCTTTGCGCAGTTCCTGAAGCGCTTGACGCCGCGCGGTCGAATCGCTGCCGCGCAACGCTGAAATTTGCATCGCGCGGGTCGAACAACGCGCCGGGCTGCGGAATCGAACTTGGATCCGGAGAGATCGAGCAGGCCTGCGACCGCGTCGTGCGGACGCATCGATGCGTACTTGCGAATGGTCTTCCGGCGACCCGCCGAAACCGGCGCGCCGCAGAAGGTGCGCGGCAAGGCGCTCGTCCCACGGCCCGCGATACGGCCGAGGGCGCGAGCCAGTATCCGTGGCGCCCGCCGGCCGATTCAGTCCTGATCCCATATATATACTTTAACGACAATTCTCGGAGAACCGTTTTAAAGCGCCATTAACCAACGCGGGGAAGCGGATTAAATTATGCCGAACGCGTCGGTCGTGAGTTTGTTGGAGACGCGCCTCGACCGGCGCAGCGACGCGTTCGCGCAAAAATGCGGAACGCATGGACGTCTTAGTCGCCGATTACCGCAGCCGGCTTCTGGCCGTGCGCGGCCGGCGGCGGACCCGAGGCCGTCGCCAAACACCGCAAGCGCGGCAAGCTGACGGCGCGCGAACGCATCGACACGCTCGTCGACAACGGCTCGGACTTCCTCGAGTTCTCCGCGCTCGCCGCAAACGGCATGTACAACGACGACTCGCCGTCGGCCGGCGATCGTCACCGGCATCGGCATCGTCGAAGGCCAGCACTGCGTCATCGTCGCGAACGACGCGACCGTCAAAGGCGGCACGTACTATCCGATGACCGTGAAGAAACATCTGCGCGCGCAAGAGATCGCCGAGCAGAATCATCTGCCGTGCATCTATCTGGTCGATTCGGGCGGCGCGTTTCTTCCGCTGCAAGCCGACGTTTTCCCGGATCGCGATCACTTCGGCCGCATCTTCTACAATCAGGCGCGCATGTCGGGCAAACGGATTCCGCAGATCGCGTCGGTGATGGGCTCGTGCACCGCGGGCGGCGCGTACGTGCCCGCGATGAGCGACGAAACGGTCATCGTCAAAGGCAACGGAACGATCTTCCTTGGCGGACCGCCGCTCGTGAAAGCGGCGACCGGCGAAGAAGTGACGGCCGAAGAGCTTGGGCGGCGCCGACGTGCACACGCGCATCTCCGGCGTCGCCGATCATTTCGCGAACGACGACGATCACGCGCTCGGCATCGTGCGCGAAATCGTCGCGCAATCTGCATCGCGAATTGCCGCAGCAATGGGACCGCACCGAAGCACGCAGCCGCCGAAGTACGATCCGCGAGAGATCTACGGCATCATTCCCTCGGACAGCCGGACCGGTTACGACGTGCGCGAAGTCATCGCGCGCCTCGTCGACGCGTCGGAGTTCCACGAGTTCAAAGCGCGCTACGGCACGACGCTCGTCTGCGGCTTCGCGCACATCGAAGGCCATCCGGTCGGCATTCTTGCGAACAACGGCATTCTGTTCAGCGAGAGCGCGCTCAAAGGCGCGCACTTCATCGAGCTTTGCGCGCAACGCGGCACGCCGCTGCTGTTCTTGCAAAACATCACCGGCTTCATGGTCGGCAAAGAGTACGAGAACGGCGGCATCGCCAAAGACGGCGCAAAACTCGTGACGGCCGTCGCGTGCGCGGAAGTGCCGAAGTTCACCGTCGTGATCGGCGGAAGCTTCGGCGCCGGGAACTACGGCATGTGCGGACGCGCGTATTCGCCGCGGCAGCTTTGGATGTGGCCGAACGCGCGCATCAGCGTGATGGGCGGCCCGCAAGCCGCTAGCGTGCTTTCGACCGTCAAAGGCAATATGACGGCCGAACGAAAAGGCGAGCCTTCGAAGCGCCGATTCTCGAAAAGTACGAACGCGAAGGCAACCCGTACTACTCGACGGCGCGATTGTGGGACGACGGCATCATCGACCCGCTCGACACGCGCCGCGTGATTGCGATCGGATTAGACGCCGCAGCAAACGCGCCGCTGCCGCAGACCAACTTCGGCATCTTCCGAATGTAACGCATGCTTTCGAACGAGCGAGCCGGCACCGTCGGCGCATACGCCGCCATGTGCTCGATCTGGGGCACCACTTGGCTCGTCATCAAAATTGCGCTGCATTACGCGCCGCCTATGACCGGCGTCGGCCTGCGTTTCGTCATCGCGGGCCTGGCGTTGGGCGCGGTCGCCCTCTTCCAGCGCGGCAAGCGCGGACCGGTTCCGTGGAAACTCGTGGGCGTTCTTGCCGTTTTTCTTTTCGGCCTGAACTACATCTTCACGTATACGGCTGAAACGCGTTTGGACTCCGGCCTCGTAGCGGTGCTGTTCGGGATTCTCCCGTTCTTCATGTTCGGGCTCGGACATTATCTAGCGCACGAGCGAACGACGCCGCGCATTTGGGTAGGCGCATTCGTGGCCTTCATCGGCGTTGCGATCATCTCGCTCGGCTCGCAGGTGCAAGGCTCGCCGCTTTTCGCTTTGTGCGCGATTGCCGCCGCCGCTTCGTCGGCCTTCGCCAACGTTTACGCCAAGCGGCACGCGCATCACGCACCGCTGGTGACGCTGCCGCCGGCGATGATTCTGGCCGGACTCTGCGTCGGAACGTTCGGGGCGTTGACGGAACATCCCGACTGGGCGAAAACGTTCAGCTTACCGTCGCTCGGCGCGATCGCGTATCTGTCTATCGTCGGCAGCGGCGTGGCCTTCTTCTTCAATCTGTGGCTGTTGCAGCGAATTCCCGCGTGGATCGTCGGCCTCTCATCTCTAATCATCCCAGTCCTCGCAGTCATCGTCGGTGTGATCTTCGGCGGCGAACACTTCGGCGCGCGTGAAATCGCGGGCTCTCTTGCCGTCGTTGCGGGCATGGCGATCGCGCTGACAAAACAAACGGCCGGCGAGGTTATGCCGGCCGAAGCAGAAGCCTAGGTTCTCACCATGGCGATGCGGGAGCAACTACAAGCGAGGAAACGAGTTGGGATAAAGGGCGAAGTACTGCGGCGTCTCCACCCACTTCCCGTCACGGTAGGCGAGCGTTGCGTTGGCTTTCGGTTTGGTCGGACAGCACAGGGCGGCGTTCTTGGCATAAAACGGGCCGCTTAGAATAACGCTCGATCCGCTGATCTTCGCGGTGAGTTCGCACCCGTTTTGCACCGTCGCCGCCGGAACGATTTTATGCGAAGCCGCGTCGTAGCGAAAGATCGATACGGTCGCGCTGCCGCAGTCCGCGCCCGTTTCATGCGAATCCACGACGAGCTGCTGCGCGCTCGTGCCCATCAGCGGCGCCGCGCCCACGATTTGCGCGGATTGCGACGGGAACCACATGTCGGCGCCATGCCCCTTCGTGACTTTGGTCAGTGGGCCGCCGTCGCGCGGCGATTCGTACGCCACGCTCCCGTTGCGTTCGATCGCAATCGACCACTGATCGTACGTGGTTCCGTTTCCGTGTCCAACCGGCGTTTTGTTAACGGCCGCGCTCCACCGCGACCCGTCGCCCGAAAGATCGAAGCTCGAAGCCGGCGCCGCGGCCAGCAACGTCAGAACGAGAAGCGCGCTTAGATTCCAGCGTACCATTCGTATCCCTGATCCTCCCAGTAGCCGCCTTTTCCGGAATAGATGTTCGCGAAGCTGCCGACGACTTCGATGCGGCCGATCCACTTGGCGCTCTTATACCCGAGCTGCGTCGGAACGCGTAAACGGACCGGCGCTCCGTGGTCGGGATCGAGCGGCGAATCGTTCAGCCGAAGCGCCAGCAAGGCTTGCGGATGCATCGCTTGATGCATGTCGAGGCTTTCGTAATACGGCGCGCCCTGGTCGTCTTTGTCCATGCAATGGAAGACGACGTACCGCGCATCCTCGCGAGGCGATACGGCGTGCAGCAGATCGCTTAAGCGTACGCCGCTCCATTTGCCGATCGCGCTCCAGCCTTCGACGCAGTCGTGTCGCGTGATTTGCGTCGTTTGCTTCATTTCACGAAGCTGCGCGAGCGTAAAAACGCTGCGCCGCGCGACGGCTCCCTCGACGATCAATCGGTAAGGCTCGAAGTTCCGGCGCACGAGCTGCGCGTATTGACTATCGCCCGGCGTTGCCAGGCCGTTGACGCGGAATTCGCGATCGACGTCGGCGTCGCGGTATTCCCGGGCGAGACCGTGCGTCCCGATAAGCGCGTGGGAAACGTTTTCGCCTGCGCCCAGGATGCTGTGAAAACGCTCGTTCTGATTCAAGGCCGTGCCGATCGGCGAACAAGCCGCGAGCGCCGAAGAGATCGTGCTCGCGATGAAGAGTTTTCTTTTCACGGGCCCACTCCGTCGCGATCGCCGGGCCGGTACCAGCCGGTGATCATCGAGCGCATTTGATTGAAGACGCCTTGCGTCGCTACTTGGAACGTGTGAATCACGAAGAATCCGATCAAGAGCAGCATCCCCGCAAAATGCCAGAGCCGCGCGAACTGCCGCCCGCCGAACAGAATCGTTAATGGCTGCGCCACGGCGTCGACGCCCGGCGAGAGCGCCAGTCCCGTAAGTACGACAAGCGGCGCTATGACAAACATGATGGCCGTGTAGGCGGCCTTTTGCAGCGGATTGTACGTCCCGTGCGGCGGCGGCTCTTTACGCAGACGCAGGTAGTACGCTTGCATCGGCCACAGCTTCGGCAGGTCGGCCGGCCGCAGAATAAGTTCGCGCAGATTGCCTTTGATCGCGCTCGAGCAGATCCACGCAAGCCAACAGAGCATTGCGAACCAGGCGAAAAACAGATGCCAGCGGCGGCCGTCGGCTAAGTCTTGGAAGGACGGAATCGTAAGCCAGCTCGGAAAGCCGCGCGCGCCTTTGCCACCCATGCCGTCGTCCGTCCAGCCGAGCCAGCCGGTGGTGGTAAGCGTCCGTCCGAACACGGTCGTAGTCCCGACGCCGTCCGTGGGCGATTGAACGGAGAGGACGCGTCTTGCGGGGTTGGATTTGTCCGAGGCATCCAGGTACGGCGCGGCGTTGAAGATCTGCAGCCCGCTGGAAACGAGCACGGCGAAGGCAATGACCCAGAACCAATGGCTCAAGCGCGTGGTCACCGCGTAGCGATAAATCTTCCGCATTCTAGAGTAGTATAACGCCCCCCAGGCGGCCTTGGATGAAGGGACGAACTGAACGGTCCCCATGGCTACGATTTCCGTTTCAACGACCGGCGCGGTCGCTCGCGTGACCTTGACGCGGCCCGACGTCCGCAATGCGTTCAATGCCGACGTCATCCGCGAGCTTCGCGACACCTTCACGGGCCTGAACGACCACGACGCGATCCGCGCGGTCGTCCTCGCCGGCGAAGGCAAGTCGTTTTGCGGCGGCGCCGACATCAACTGGATGCGCGGCGCGCTCGAGCTGAGCTTCGACGAGAACGTCGCCGACGCGGAAGCCATGAGCGACATGTTCCGCGCGATCGATCGTTGCTCGAAGCCGGTCATCGGACGAATTCACGGAGCGGCGCTCGGCGGCGGCGCCGGCTTGGCGGCGGTTTGCGACATCGTCATCGCGAGTGACGAGACGATCTTCGGATTCACCGAGGTGAAGCTGGGCATCATCCCCGCGGTCATTTCACCGTTCGTGCTCTCCAAAATCGGAACGTCGCACGCGCGCGCGCTCTTCTTGACCGGCGAACGCTTCAACGCGCAGCGGGCGATGCAGATCGGACTCGTTCACGAAGTCACGGCGCTCGAAACGCTCGACGAAGCCGTGGACCGCGTGTTGAACGAATTGCGCACGGCCGGCCCCATGGCGACTGCTGCCGCGAAGCAGCTGATCGTCGACGTCGCGGCGAGCGACTACGTATCGTCGCGCAACATCACCGCGGCGGCGATTGCGAAACGCCGCGTAAGCGACGAAGGACAGGACGGATTGCGCGCATTCCTCGAGCGCCGCCCGGCGGAGTTCGCAAAATGATTTCCCGCCTGCTTATTGCCAATCGCGGCGAGATTGCCGTCCGCGTTGCGCGCGGCGCGCGCGAGATGGGCATTACGCCGCTCGGCATCTACTCCGAAGCCGACACGGACGCGTACCACCTGCAGTTCATGGATGAAGCTCGCTGCATCGGTCCCGCGCCCGCGACGGAATCCTATTTGAACGTCGACGCAGTCATCGCGGCGGCAATCGACATGAAAGCCGACGCGGTGCATCCCGGTTACGGGTTTCTCTCGGAGCGCGCCGCATTTGCAAAAGCGGTAACGGACGCCGGCTTGATCTTCGTCGGCCCTTCCGCGGACGCAATGGCGGCAATGGGCAGCAAAATCGCCGCGAAGCAGCGCGTTCGTGAATTCGACGTTCCGACGGTGCCGGGTTACGACGGCGACGACCAGTCGGGCGAACGCCTTCGCGAAGAAGCTGCTCGCATCGGTTTTCCGCTATTGATCAAAGCGAGCGCGGGCGGCGGCGGGCGCGGCATGCGCGTCGTGGATTCGCTGGACGCGTTCGACGAAGCCCTCTCCGCGGCGAAGCGCGAAGCGCTGGCTGCGTTCGGCGACGATGCGATGCTGCTCGAACGATACTTACGCGATCCGCGGCACATCGAGTTTCAAGTGCTGGCCGATGCCCATGGAACCGTCATCCATCTTGGCGAGCGCGAGTGCTCGATCCAGCGGCGTCACCAGAAAATCATCGAAGAGGCCCCCTCGGTAGCGCTTTCGCCGGAACTGCGCGCCGAAATGGGCGACGCGGCCGTGCGCGCCGCGAAATCGGTGAATTACGTAAACGCGGGCACGTGCGAGTTCATGCTCGACACGGACGGACGCTACTACTTCCTCGAGATGAACACGAGACTGCAAGTCGAGCATCCCGTCACGGAGCTCGTTTACGGCGTCGATTTAGTGCAGTGGCAGCTACGCATCGCGAGCGGCGAGCGTTTGACGATTTCGCAAGCCGACGTCCGGCCTCGCGGCTGGGCGATCGAGTCGCGCATCTACGCCGAAGATCCGGCGAACCACATGCTTCCGTCCACCGGCACCATCGAACGATGGACGCCGCCGGAAGGCCCCGGCATTCGCGTCGACGCAGGCGTGACGACCGGAAGCGAAGTGAGCGTCTATTACGATCCGATGCTTGCCAAGCTGATCGTCTTCGGAAGCGATCGCGAACGCGCCATCGCCCGCATGGACGGCGCGCTTGGCGATTTCGTCATTGAAGGCGTTCGCGCCAACGTGCCGCTGCTGCAGTGGATCGTTCGCGACGAATGGTATCGCGAAGGTAAAACGACGACGAGCTTTCTCGCGCAGCGTTTGGACGAATCGATCTTCTCCGCCAAAGCCGCGCCGAAAGAAGCCTCACTGCTCGTAGCCGCCGCGCTCCTTGCGCGCGGCGACGCGCCGTGGCGATTGGGCGGCGTCGGCGTTCCGGTTCGCCTGCAAAGCGACGGCTCGCCGTTTTCCGTTGAAGCGACGCAACTCGCGCCGAACCGCTGGCATCTCGAAGGCGACGCCAAGGGCGAGCTGCACGTGCAAATGCATGGCGACCGCTTGAGCTTCTCTCTGCGGCGACGTTACGGCGCAGGGCATGGTCGCGACCGAACGCGAGGCGTTCCTCGCGCAACTCGACGGCAAGACGTACCGCTTCGTACCGCTAGCGAAACCCCTTGCCGATGCGGCCGGACACGCCGCGAGCGGCGAAGGCGACGGCCGGATCACTGCGCCGATGCCCGGCAAGATCGTGAAGATCGCCGTGCAGCAAGGCGACGACGTTCCCGAACGAGCGTTGCTCTTGGTGCTCGAGGCCATGAAGATGGAACACCGCATCGAGGCGACGGTCGCATCGAAGGTCAAAGCGATTCTCGTCAAAGAAGGCGACATCGTGCCCGGCGGCGCGCCGCTCGTGGAACTCGGCTAAACGTTTTGAGGTCGCAAGGAATATGAGCCTTCCGAAAGCCGTAACGCTCGTCGAAATGGGCGCTCGCGACGGGTTGCAAAACGAGCACGAGGTCATTTCGACCGAAGACAAGATCCGCTACATCGATTTGCTTTCCGAGACCGGCCTGAAGTGGATCGAAACGACGTCCTTCGTAAGTCCGAAAGCGATTCCGCAGCTGGGTGACGCGGCCGAAGTTTTCGCTCGTATCAAAAAAGCGCCGGGCGTGCGCTATCCGGTGCTCGTGCCGAACATGAAAGGCTACGAACGCGCCAAAGCAGCCGGCGTGGACGCCATCGCCGTCTTTACCGCCGCGTCGGAAACGTTCACGCGTAAAAACATCAACATGACGATCGAGGAGTCTATTGCCATCTTCGGCGACGTCGTTTCGGCGGCGAAGCGCGACGGCATGTGGGTGCGCGGGTACGTTTCCACGGCGTTTGGTTCGCCTTTCGGCGACAAGATCGAACCGAAAGCCGTCGTAGACGTTTGCAAAAAGCTCATGGATCTCGGCTGCGACGAGTTGTCGGTCGGCGATACGATCGGCGTGGGCGTCCCGAGCCAAGTCGACCAGCTCGTACCGGCGCTTTTGAAACACGTGCCGCTGGACAAACTGGCCTTTCATTTTCACGACACGCGCGGAACGGCGCTCACCAATATCTATGCGGCGCTCCAGCATGGCGTGCATATTTTCGACAGCTCCGCCGGCGGCTTGGGCGGCTGCCCGTACGCACCCGGCGCGACTGGGAACGTCGGCACCGAAGACGTCCTGTATCTGCTGCATTCCATGGGCATTGAAACCGGCGTCGATCTGGCGAAAGTGCGAACGGCTTCGCGCTTTATCGCAGGCGTTCTTCAGCACACGTTAACAAGCAAAACGTTCCAAGCCCTAGAAGCTTCCGACGCTCGCGCCGCGACCGCGCCGGTCGCTCCGTGATCGTTCGCGCAGGGAAGCTCTACGACGGCACGTTAGCGCCGCCGCAAACGAACGTCGACGTCATTATCGAAGGCGAAAAGATCGCCGGAATTCGCGCCGCGGGTGAGGGCAACGCCTACGACCGCATCGCGGCATGCGTGACGCCGGGACTCGTAAACGCGCACGTGCACTTGGAGATGAGCGGCGAAGCCAACTCGATGGGCGCGGTTGCCGCAATGACGCAGAACCAACGGCTGCTGCGCGCGGTCGAAAACGCGCGAAAAACGTTGCTGTCCGGCGTTACGACGATACGAGATTTAGGGTGTTCGAACGCCATCGCCGCCGACGTTCGCGACGCGGTAAGCGAAGGGCGCATCCTCGGGCCGCGGATTCGCACCGCCGGATCGGTCTTGTGCATGACCGGTGGTCACGGCTGGTTTCTCGGGCGCGCGATCGACAGTCCGTGGGAAGCGCGTAAAGCCGTCCGCGAGCAGTTGTGGGCCGGCGCCGATTGCATCAAAGTCATTGCGACGGGCGGCGTGCTGACGAAAGGCGCGGTTCCCGGCAACGCGCAGCTTCTTCCCGAAGAACTCGAAGCGGCCGTTCATGAAGCGCACCGGCACGGTTTGCGCGTCGCCTCGCATGCGATCGGAACCGAAGGCATCAAAAATGCACTGCGCGCCGGAATCGACTCCATCGAACACGGCCACATGCTCGACGACGAAGCGATCGATCTGTTCAAATCGCGCAACGTCTACCTCGTGCCCACGCTCACCGCGCCGACGTGCATCCTCGAACACGTCGCCGACGGATCGCAGCCGGGATGGGTCGTGGAAAAAGCGCAGCTCGTGAACGAGGCGATGCAACGCAACATCCGCCGCGCTTTCGAGGCGGGCGTGAAAATCGCGGGCGGCTCCGATGCGGGCACGCCGTACAACTTCCACGAGAACTACGCCTACGAAGTCGAATTGATGCATACGCTGCTCGGCATGACGCCGCAGCAGGCATTGCACGCTGCGACCGCAGTCGCAGCCGAACTCCTCGGCCTCCATCGAGGCGTGCTTGCCGCGGGCGAACCCGCCGATCTGCTGTTGCTCGAGCGCGACGCCGGCCAAGACGTCCGCGCGCTCCGTTCGCCGCTAGCCGTGATCAAAGCCGGCGGAATCGCCGCATAATTGGGTAAACGAGGCCGGTGATGAACTTCGCCGGACTTCGCCTTGCCGTGCTCGCGCCGATCGCGTGGCCGACACCGCCGCCCGGGTACGGTCCATGGGAACAAATCGCGTTTAACATTGCCGACGGCATGCGCCGCCGCGGTCTAGACGTAACGCTCTTTGCGCCGGGCAACTCCCGGTTCGAGGGTCGCATCGAGAGCGTCATCCCCATCGGGCTCAACGAAGATCCGGCGCTAAACGGCGAGGTGTTCTCGGCGCTTCACATCGGCGAACTTTTCCGGCGCGCCGGAGAGTTCGACTTGATTCACAACAATTTCGACTGGAAGCCGATGACGTATGCGCTTGGCTCGACGGCGCCGCCGCTGCTCACGACCATTCACGGCTTCTCTTCGCCGCAGATTCTCGCTGCATACTATGCGTGTGCGTGGCGCAGCTTCTATTGCTCGATCAGCAACGCCGACCGCGACCCCGGGCTTTCGTATCTGGGAACGACGTACAACGGGATCGATCCCAAGCAGTTTTCGTTCAGCTCGACGCCGGGCGACTATCTGGTGTTCTTAGGACGTTTTCATCCGGAGAAGGGCACGCACAACGCAATCAAAATCGCGAAAGACGCCGGCGTGCGGTTGAAGATCGCCGCGATCCCGCAAGACGAAGAATACTTCAAGAATGAAGTGGCTCCCCACATCGACGGCGACCAGATTCAGTTTCTCGGCGCAGTAGAACGCGAAGCGCGCAACGAGCTGTTGAGTAACGCGCTCGCACTCGTGCATATGACGACGCGCCCGGAGCGCTTCGGCTTGACGATGATCGAAGCGATGGCCTGCGGAACGCCGGTGCTCGGGGCCAATATGGGGTCGGTGCCGGAGCTCGTCGTCGACAACGTCAGCGGATACATTTGCAACACCGTCGAGGAAGCGGCGGCGCGCGTTCCGGACTTACGTTCGCTCAATCGCGCCGCTTGCCGCGCCCGCGTGGACAAGCACTTCACGATCGACGCAATGATCGACCGGTATCTCGCCGCTTACGAACAAGCGCTCGCGCTAGAACTTCCGCCGCGGGCCACCAAGGAGCAGCTCGAGTGGCGCAAGCACGATTGGTGGGACCGGCCGATGGCTTACACCGACATCCCGGAAAAACCGAAGTCGCTGGGGTTTTAGAAGAACAGATTGGCGGCGACGATTATTCCGATGATCGCGACGACCGCTGCGCCGCCATACGCGACAAACGGCGAGAGCGTCGAGTTGCGCCCTTCGCGCAGCGCCCGATCGGTAACCGCATAGCGCCACGATCCGAATAGCCCGCAGGCGATGCCCGCCGTGACCATTCCCATTCCGAGCAAACGCGAAATTCCCGATGCCGGCACTTTGACTTGGGCGGCGATTACCGAGATCTCACGCGAAAACAATGCGAAGCGGGCTACCACGAAGCCAAAAGCGACGAATGCGAGCGCTGTCCGAACGTATGCTAGATACGTTCGCTCGTTCGCAAGCGTATCGGTGGAACGCGCTCCCAAATTCGCCATGGCCGCGTTACGTCCAACGCAAGCGCTCGTGGCGCTGTTCGGCGCGAAGAATTGCCGCTTCATCGACTTCCCCATCCACGAGCATCGTGAAGTGCCCCATTTTACGGCGCGCCACGGCGTGGTGCTTGCCGTACATATGCAGTACGACGTCGGGATCGGAGAGCAGCTCGTAGACGCCGTCGAGATGATCGCCCTCGCCGGTACCGAGAATGTTCATCATCACCGCGCTTCGCAACATTTCGGGCGGCGAGAGCGGGAGGTCGCAGATCGCTCGCACGTGCTGCTCGTACTGCGAGCACTGCGTGACGTCGATCGTAAAGTGGCCGCTGTTATGCGGGCGCGGAGCGATCTCGTTGACCATCAGCACGCCGCCTTCGGCCAAGAAGAATTCCACGCAGTAGGTGCCGCCGATTTTTAGGCGGCGGCCAATGGTCGTCGCCATCGCACGCGCGACGCCGGCCACATCTTCGCTGATGCGCGCCGGCGCGACGGTCATCGCGAGAATGCCGTTGTCGTGCGTATTCTCCGCCACGGGATACGTCACAACCGTGTCGTCCGATGCACGCGTCGCAATCACGCTCAGCTCGCGCTCGAACGGAATCATCCGCTCCCAAATGAGCTGCGCGCCCTTCGCCTCTTTCAGCGCGTCCTTCGCTTCATCGAGCGAGTGCACGCGCCACTGGCCTTTGCCGTCGTAGCCGCCGCGCACGGTTTTCAGGATCGCCGGATAGCCGACCGTTTCTGCGGCCCGCGAAAGGTCGCTTTCGTCGTTGATCTCTTCGAAGTCGGCGGTCGGGATGCCGCATTCGCGCACGAAACGTTTTTCGAGCAGCCGGTTCTGCGTGATGCGCAGCACGTCGCTCGACGGCGTGACGACGTATCCGTTGCGTTCGAGGTGTTCGACCGATTCGATCGCGATGTTTTCGAACTCGTACGTCACCACGTCGGTTCGTTTGCCAAGATCTTCGATCGCGTTCAAGTCTTCGTATTTCGCGACGATCTGTTCGTCGGAGACTTGACCGCACGGCGAGTGCGGCTGCGGATCGAGCGCGATCACCGAGTAGCCCATGCGTTTTGCGTCGATTGCGAGCATCCGGCCAAGTTGGCCACCGCCGATGACGCCGATCGTCTGAATCACGGGGTGCTCGATGCGGCGGCGTCGTGCATCTTCTGCATGTAAGCCGCTACGCGAAGAGCTACGGTTGCATCGTTCAGCGCGACGATGCGCGCCGCGAAGAGCGCGGCGTTGACCGCGCCGTTGATCGCCATCGTCGCCACGGGAACGCCCGGCGGCATCTGCACGATCGAAAGCAGGGAGTCCATGCCGTTGAGCGCCTTTGACTGCACCGGCACGCCGATCACGGGAACCAGCGTTTTGGCTGCCGTCATGCCCGGCAAATGGGCGGCGCCGCCGGCTCCGGCGATGATGGCGAGCAATCCGCGTTCGCGCGCGCTCTGCGCGTACTCGAACATCTCGTCGGGCATGCGGTGCGCGGAAACGACGCGGACTTCGCACGGGATCTCCAGCTCTTCAAGCGTGTCGCGCGCGCCGATCATCGTTTCCCAATCCGAACGGCTACCCATGATGATTCCAACCAGTGGCCTTTTGTCTGCTTGCGCCATCGAGGCAGGCGGTTCGAGTTATCGCGAAGGACACCCTACGCCATGCCGCCGTTTCTGATGGGCATCAATTATTGGCCGCGCCGATCCGCCATGTACATGTGGCAGCGCTTCGATCTTGGCGAGATTCGCGAGGACATGACGCGCATAAAGGGGCTTGGTCTGGACGTCGTCCGCTTCTTCCTTACGTGGGAAGCGTTCCAGCCTGCACCGGACGCGATGGCGCCCGACATGCTGCGCCGGTTCGACCAGATGATGCAAACCATTGCGGATGCGGGATTGCTCGCAATGCCGACGCTCTTCTGCGGGCACATGAGCGGCGTCAACTGGCTGCCCGCATGGACGCTCGATCGCGACACGCCGCACGGCCGCTTCCGCACGATCGCGAACGGCCACGTGTCGCCCTACGGCATCGGCGACTTCTACGCCGATCCCCACCTCTTGCGCGCGCAGGTGCTCTTCGCAGAAAAAGTCGGCGAACGTGCGCGCGGCCATCGTGCGCTCTACTGCTGGGATCTCGGGAACGAATTTTCAAATTTACGCGAACCGGTACGCCCGGAAGATGCGGCCGACTGGAGCCTATGGCTAACGGATGCCCTGCACCGCAAGTCCGGAGTGACCGCGGCCGTTACCGGCGGAACGCACGGCGAAGACGTCGAGCGCGATCGCCATATTCGGCCGTCGAGCATTGCAAGACCGTGGACGATTGCCACGATGCACGGCTACTCGGTGTATTCGACGTTCGCGCGCGGCCGGCTGGACTACGACGTCGTTCCGTTTTACCAGCAACTCATGCAATCGCTTTCGGGCGAGCCGACGTTCTTTACGGAATTCGGGAATCCGACGTGTCCGCCGGGCACCGTCTCACCGTACGATCGCGTTCCGCTTCCCGGTGAGCCGCGGCTCACTGCCTCGGAATTACCACGCAACGCTGCGCCGTACGCGTGTCTTACCGAAGAAGAAATGGCTCGCTATGCCGAGCAAGTCATCGCGCGTTTGCATTTCCGCGGAGCGCTTGGAGCAATGTGGTGGTGCTGGGCCGACTACGACGCGGCTCTCGCGCATTACCCGCCGTTCGACCGTGCAATGCACGAACTCCATTTCGGCATCATTCGCAACGACGGCACGTATAAGCCGGTTGCCTATACGTTGGAACGCATCGCCAAACAGCGACTGCAGACGATGCCGTTGCCTGCGCCGATCGTAGACGAAACGCGCTACTACACGAGCTTGCCGAAAGGATTGCATGACCTCTACCGACGCTACTGCGCCCACACCTAACGCTCGCGTTCTCATCGTAACCGGCGCGAGTTCCGGCATCGGCGCGGCCCTCGTATCGCTTGCAGCGTCGAAAGGCTGGCGCGTCGTTGCAGTCGCGCGCCGAGCCGACCGGCTGAACGCCGTCGTCGATACGATTCCCGGCGCGCGCGGGGCGGCAATCGCGGTGGTCGCGGACGTTACGGCAAAAGACGCGCCGGCGCGCATTGTAACGGCAGCGATGCAGGCTTTCGGCCGCATCGACGTCGTGGTGAACAACGCCGGCTACGCAACTCCGGGAGCGCTGTTGGAACAGAGCGATGCCGCGATCGAAACGCAGTGGCAGTTGCATGTTGCCGGGCCGCTTCGATTGGCGCGCGCCGCGCTTCCGGCCGTTCGATCGACGCAGGGCGGATTTGTCTTCTTGGGTTCGGGTTTAGCGCGCGTGCCGGCGCCGCTCTACGGGGCATATTGCGCGGCAAAAGCTGCGGTGCGCGCGGGCGCGATTCAATTGCGCCGCGAGTTGCGTTCCGAAGGCGTGTTCGTTACCTACGTCGATCCCGGCGTCGTCGACACGGGATTCTCCGTTGCGTCGGGCATGGGAGCGAACGATGCGTGGTGGCATGGCAACGCGGCCCACGTTGCGGAGCGCATTCTTCGCGGCGTCGAACGTCGCGCCGCGCGCGTAAATGCATCTCCGTGGCAAACCGCGGGCACTGTGCTGGGCGAATGGTTCCCCGCCATTGCCGATGCCGCAATGCGCTCGTTAGTGAAGGAACCGGAGGCCGTCCCGGCCGCCATCGAGTCCGCACCGCCCGCGCCAGGCGCGATCGTGGCCGGTGCGGCCCCACCGATTGAAAGCGCCGGGCAAATCGATCCATTCAGCGCGGCCCTGGCGCCGGTGGCGCGTCGAATGGAACGCGTGAAACTGACGGAAGCGTTTCTTCGGCGGTTACTCGAGCCCGGCACGACGCTCGAGCTGAACGACGCCGCCATGCGGTGGGCCGGGATGCCGAATAAGAACGAGCGGGCCGCCATGCACGAAGTGCTAACGCTGCTGGCCGAGAATGGTTACCTGGAAGCGAAGGGAGAGGAAACATGGACGGTTTTGCGCGCACCGGATTGAGTCTTATTGCCGCGCTTGCGATGAGCGCTCCGGTAACGGGCTCCTTCGCGCTTCTTGGCGGCACGCCGAAGGTTACGGCACAGATGACCGTTCGCGAAAGCGCGGGGAAAACGGCGCTCGACGTGTATCAGTTGGAAAGCGTTTCAAAGACGCCGGTCGTGAAGTACGACTCCGAAATGACGAAGCTGATGCACATGATCGTGGTCAGCGACGACTTCTCGACCTTCATGCACGTGCACCCGGCCTTCAATGCAAAGACCGGGCATTTCACGATCGCGCTGCCGCTCGATCCCACGCGCGAATATATCGTCTACGCCGACACCGATCCGGCCGGCGACGGCCAACAGGTTTTCCGTTTTCTGCTTCCCGCGCAACGTTCGGCGCCCGTAACCGTTCCCGCCGGCCAGCCGACGAATAAGCCGATCGCTGCTACGACGCCATCGCCGGAAACGATGCCGGCAGGCCCATACACGGTAAGAATGCGCACGACGTTTCCCGCGGATGCGATGCAGATGCTCCCGTTGACGATTCAGCGTAACGGAAAACCGGCAACGGACCTGCAGCCCTATTTAGGTGCAGCCGCACACGCCGTGTTCATAAACACGTCGGATTTGAGCTACGTGCACGTGCATCCGATGGCGCGGGGCAAGATGGGCGTGGCCGGCCCAAAGATGACGGTCCACGTTCCGGCGCTTCCGGTCGGCACGTACCGGCTGTGGCTGCAATTCGCCGGCGGCTCGAAACTCTACACCGTTCCGTTTACGATCGCCGTGCGTTAAGCGACCGCGCCGACTTCAACGCCACCGCCAAAAAGAACAGCACCGTCGCCAGCAACACGATCGTCGCGCCGCTCGAACTGCGCAAATAGTACGATAGGTAGAGACCGCCGACCGTGCTCACGACGCCGAGGACCGCCGACAACCCCATCATCGAATTGAAACGCGACGTCAGTTGATAAGCCGCGGCAGCGGGGGTGACCAGCAGCGCTGCGACGAGAATGATGCCGACGGACTGCAGTGCGACGATGATCGTAAGCGCGACGCACACGAGCAGCGCGTATTCCACGCGCCCCGCGCGCATGCCGCTCGCTTGCGCGACGACCGGGTCGAACGACGTATAGAGCAGCGAACGGAATAGGATCACGATCGTCGCCGCCACCACCACGCCGAGCGCGAGAATCAGCCAGAGATCGGAGCTCCCAACCGACAAAATGTCGCCGAAGAGAAAGCTCTGCAAATCGACGGTATAGTTTTTCTGCCGGCTCATCAAGAAGACGCCAAGCGCGAACGCTCCGGTGAAGAGCACGCCGATCGTCGTATCGAGCGAGATCCTCCCGCGGCGATGCACGAACCCGATTCCGAGCGCCGTGACGACCGCCACGATTGCCGCGCCGATGTTGTAGTCGATGCCGCGCAGATAGGCTATGACAATGCCGGCGAACGATGCGTGCGCGATGCCGTCGCCGATGAACGACATCTTTCGCAGCACGACGTACGTGCCGATCGTCGAGCACAATAGGCCGACGGCAATCGCGGCGATGAACGCGCGCTGCATGAATTCGTATTGAAACGGGGCGAGCAACGCATCCATTATCGAAAGAGCTCCGGGTGTGCCGCATGCTCGTCATGCGGCTCGTGATCGAGACGAACGTGTCCGTGCGTGTGCGTGTGTTCGCGAATCGCCGCATACGCGCCGGACTCGACTACTTCGCTCGGCACACCGAATGCCAGCACGCGCCGGTCGAGCACCATCAGCCGGTCGAACCACTCGTCGACGCGTTCCAAATCGTGGGTCGTCATCAAGACCGGCATGCCGGAGGCGACGAGCTTGCGCACGACGTTGAGCAACGCTTCTTCCGTTTCAGCATCGACACCGGTCGTTGGTTCGTCGAGCAAGAGCAATTCCGGTTCTTGCGCGATCGCCCGGGCCACGAACGCCCGCTGTTGCTGGCCGCCCGAAAGCTGCGCGATGTGACGGTTCGCCAGATTCCCCATGTTCACGGCCGCGAGCGCGTCGTGCACGACCTCACGGTCGCGCGGCGAGAAGCGCTGCCAGAACCGCATGCGCGGAAAGCGCCCCATCGCGACGACGTCCCAGACGGTCGCCGGAAACGTCCAATCCACGGCCTCAACTTGCGGGACGTACGCGATGCTTCCCGGCCGCAGGGCGCGAGGGTCGCCGCCGATAACGCAAACCGTGCCCGAGCTCGGACGCAAGAGACCGGCGACGGTTTTCAGCAGCGTCGACTTGCCGGAACCGTTCGGCCCGACAATGCCCAGCGCTTCGCCGAAATGCACGACCAGCGTCGCGCCGTCGAGCGCGGTGAAGCCGTCGTACTTCACGACCAGGTCGGTCGCGCGAACGGCTTCGCCTTCGGAAGGATGCTTCATTTCAAGGCTTTCACGATGACGTCCGTGTCGTAATTGAGCATGTCTACGTAATTGCTTACGCGCGGGTCGGTGCCGACCGAATCGTCGTAGAGATTGTCGACGACACGAATGGCGGCGTCGTGCGAAATTTGCTGCGCGAGTTTCGGGCTATACTCCGGCTCGCTGAAAATCGCATTGAGATGGTGCTGTTTCGCAAGGTCGATGAGCCGGCCGATTTGTTGCGGATTCGGATCTTGGCCCGGATTGCGTTCGATGAACCCGAGCGTTGTGATGCCGAAACGATCGTTGTAATACTGCCACGCGTTGTGGAACACGATCATGTAGCGCCGATTTTTCGGAACCGTGTCGATGCGGCTGGAAATGCTCTTGGTCAAAGCATCGAGCTGGCGATTGTACTCTGCGGCATTCTTTCGATATTCGTTGCCGTGCTGCGGATCGAGGTTCGTCAGCGCATCGCGAATCGCAAGGACGTAGGTCTTTGCGTTCTGCGGATCCATCCAAAGGTGCGGATTGTCATTCTTAACGGCCAACCCGTGCGTGCACACGACGATGCGTAAGTTCTTCGCGCCGGCGTTCTTCACGGTGCGGTCGAGCCACGACTCCAACCCGACGCCGTTCTCGACGAGCAGATTCGCGCGCGAGAGCATCTCGACGGTTTGCGGCGTAGGCTGGTACGTCTCCGGCGACGCGCCGACCGGCACGAGACTCTGCACCGTTACGCGCTTGCCGCCGACTGCCTGGACGAAGGAATCGAACGTCGAGATCGACGTTACGACGGCAATTTGTCCGGAGCCGTGCGGCCCGTTCGAGGCGCCGTTGCACGCAGCGAGTGCGAAGATGGAAACGAGAGCGCAAAGGCGCTCTAGCGACAGTCGCGGCATCGTCCGTTGAACTCCATTTTATGGCCGTCGAGTTCGAACCCGTGAATTTCGCGCAGCGAATCCGCGAACTGGCCGATCGTCGAACAATCGACGTCTTCGACGCGTCCGCATCCGCTGCAAATGGCATGGTGGTGGTGGTGCGCGGGCTCGCAGAACATGTACGTCGATTCGCCCGCTTCATCCACGCGCGCCGTGGCTTCGCCTTTCGACGTCAGATGCTCCAACGTTCGGTAGACGGTAGAGAGCGAAACGCGCATCTCGCGCTGCGCGAGGGCGTCATGGATTTCGGCAGCGGAGAGAAACCGGCGTTCGGCACGCAAGACGGCAGCGATTTGCTCCCGCGGCCGCGTGGAATAGGAGGCCCGCATGGCCGCCTTATTTGCGAACGATTCGCAAAATCATTCAGGGCAGGTAGCTACCGTTTGCTTTCCCGCTTCTTGCACTTGATGCACCCAGTAAGACGAGGCGTCGCTCAAGGCCGGCAGAGTCAAATTCGCCCGCGCGGCGCGACGCTTCGCCTCGCCCAGAAGCGCCGTGGCGCTGGCCGGCGGCGCGCCATTCTCGGGTGTTGCCCGCTGCAGTTCGAGCCACGCCTCGGCAACAAAGCCCCCCGAGACGCCCTCCGCGGCGTGCGGACACTTCGCGAACTTGCGCATCGCGAGGTCGGCCTCCAGAAGGTAGGCCAGCGCTTCCGATGCGCGGAGCTCACCGCGTAAGTCGTTGAGGTTCTGCGTAGCACACGTCGCCTCGAGGACGCCGTCTTCTTGCGCGAGCTCGCCGATCAGACGCTGCAGCGCCGCGAATCCCGCATTCAAATCGGAATCCCCGGGCGGATGCTTGCGCAGATCCGCCACTTGCGCTTCCAGCTCGCCCGCCGTCCGGTCGTTGCACCGCTCTTGCGCGACGACGATCGGCGCCGCCGCATGCGCAGGCGAACCCGCGACAATGGCAAGCACGGCGACAATCGACACGAGGACGAGATGCTTCAACTTGGCGCCGCTCCTTTGCGGCGGCTTTCGAAGTAACGCACGGATGCCCCGGCAGGTTCACCCTGCGCTCGCTGCGACAAAAATTGCCTTTGACAGGGGCCTAACCGCAGCCGTATAATTCCTCGCGTTGCCCTCAACGGGCGACGTTGATCCCGGGGATGTAGCTCAGCTGGTAGAGCACTTGCTTCGCATGTAAGGGGTCAGGAGTTCGAGTCTCCTCATCTCCACCATTAGGGAAAAGCCCGATTCCTATCGGGCTTTTTTCTTTTTGCGCGTCTTGCCGTTCGAGGCTTTACCGGAGCCGTTTAGCCCACTGTTTAGCCCAGCCGCGCCTAGTAGCGAGCCAATCGTATTATCCGCGACCGACGTGTCGGAAGGCGCTAAATGCGTGTACACATCCAACATGGTCTTGCTCGTTGCATGCCCCAACCGTCCTTGCAACACTTTCAAAGGCACTCTCGCGTTTCCGATAGAGCTCACGCAGGGCGTCGTCCTCCGCATTCGCTGGTCTGCGGTTAAACGTGTAAATGTTGCTGGGTTTTGCCTCTCGCGAAAGCCTCACTGACGTGTGGACGATGGAGCACCGCTTATTTTTCATGTACGCGCCGTCGCCCCGTAGCAGCCGTAGCGCGTTCGTTACTTCCACCGGATCGAGCCCTAGATCGAACACCCCAGCCGTTTCGAGCACTCGACACGCAACACAGGGATCCTGTAGTGCATGAGAAGACCTACGGTACGCCAATCCGCGGCCGTTGGAGGAACTAGTCGCGTCGGGACTCCGGCGCAGAACACGCACACGAGGAGCAGGGCTTGCCCAGGGCGCGGCAGCGGCTTTCGTCAAATCCTCTAGCGTGTTGCTATCTATATTCATGGTGGCGGGATTGGTCGTGGAATCGCGCGATTCGGTTGACGGCATCTTCCTGGGTTCAAACATCTTCGCTACCGTCGCGAAACGCGGCAAGCCCGACGAAGCATCCCGGCACACATACAAATGGCGAACGCAGCAAGGTGGAAGCGTGACGGTCGCAACGAGCGATGACGGGATCGTCACGGTGATTGACGTGATAGCGGGTTCACATGAGCGTCGCGAACTTGATGTGCCTAATGGTCCGGTAGTTCTTGGCGAAACTGGACACGTCAACTACGCCGATCCACCGCAGTCCGTTCTGAAAGACAGTTGCGGGGCCGGACTCGTTGGAGGCCCGTGCGAAGCCTACACACTAAGCGATGGCACTGAACTAATAATGAACTTCGGCAAGGATACCGGTCTGGCGGATTGGGCTTTGAACGAAGTCATCATCGGCAATCGGAGCGCATTACTCCAAAGTGGCCGAATAATCGGCCAGTGATCCGCGCGGCCGAACGTATTCTGTTGCACGATGCCGAAGCGGCTTGCGCCCATCCTGGAGACAAAAGTTGGCTCGAAAGTTTGATTTTGTATCGTCCCTTCCCATTGATTCAAATATCGCATTCTTGGAAGTGCCCGCAACCGTCGGAGATAAGCGACGTCCGCGCTCTAAAAAAATCCACGGTCCCGGCATGTGGCTCAACTGAGTACGACTATTGGAGAACTTGATATGCGCAGTGCGATTGAGGGCTTCAAATCGTACGCGCAAATCAAGAAGCTATCTGATGCGAGCGAGATCGCGAACGGATTGGTGGTACCGGTGTTATCGGTCAGTGGGCTTCTGAAAACAAAACCGCGCCTTAAAACGACCGAAAGACCTTCAGGACATCGTTGAACTTGAGGCGATCCAAGAAGTGCAGCCTACCGCGAAAGCCGAGACCGAAGGGCAGAGCTTCCGAATCAGGTAGCTCTACCGCAAGGCGCAACGCTGACCACTTGCGCCTATAAGCTCATCGCTCTATCGATCTGCGCGTGCAATCTCCGGAGATACTCTCGCAGCGTGCCGTGAATGTCGGCTTGGTTAATCGGCGCGTCGAGATTTAGACCGAACTCTAGGAGTCTGGTAAGTTCTCGCGCATAGGCCGCGGCTGCTAAACGCAGCCGTTCTTCGTCTTCCCACACGGGCGACGGATACAACAAAGCAAGCGAGCATCCCTATACGGGAACGCAGCATCCTCATGTACGTCCGCGATAATGCCATCCGGCGAATCTCGCGCGTTCTTTGTCTTTTGAACTCCGTAGGCGTACTATCCATCTTGTGAACCCTCGAACACCTCGCTAATTTCTTTCACACACAATTTTAAAATGGAGAAATTTATGTTCCACAATAAAAGCGTGCTGTGTCTCATTCTTGCAGCGGTATGTGCCGGCGGAGTCAGAGCCGCTACGCCGATTCCGGGGGGCGCTAACCAGATACGAGCCATTTCCGGGAAAGTGGGCGAGACGGTATTCAACGGCGCCCTTCGGATCAAAATTGCGGAACTTCGCGAGGCCACAGCGGCCGATAATCCGGCGCGGCTGGCTCCGGGGCCGGATCAAAAGGTTTTAGTGATGACAGTGCTTTTGCGTAACGGACTGCACGAACCGTTTCTCGATCTTTTGAACTACACGCTCGCAGACAAAGATGATGTTACGGTTCAAGTACCGTCGAGCGAAATAACCAACGCGAACCTGCACATCGAGCAAGGAGCGGCTGCAAGACAAGTGGCGATGTTCCCGGTAGACAAATCGTTCATCCCCACGAAAGTTCTCGTCCAGTGCGCGACCTGCGCTTCTACTTCCCCGTTCCGAAGCGTTCGCTTCACCGTTCCGGCGCAATAAAAATAGAAGCCCGCGCTACGTAAAGCAAGCGCGGGCGTCCGTTATCGCTGATATAGCGATTACCAGATCTGGCAGCGGTCCTTAGCAGGGCGTACCATTGCGTCGGGGAGTTTGCAGCCCCAAGCTTTGGCGAATTCCGGCATGTTCGACAGCGTCGCATTCACGCGGAACTTGTCGTACGGATGCGGATCGACCGTTGCGCGAAGCGCGGCTTCTTGCGGGCGTTGGCTGCCGGCCCACACGCGTGCGTAGCCCAAGAAGAACCGCTGTTCGGGCGTGAAGCCGTCGATCGTTTTGCGCGGATGCGTCGTTTGCCAGCGTTCGAACGCTTTATATGCAATCGTGAGACCGCCCAAGTCGGCGATGGCTTCACCTTCGACGAGCTTGCCTTGTTCGTGCACGCCCGGCACGGGTGAGAGCGCATCGAATTGGTCGACGATGCAGTTGGCGCGCTTGTCGAAGTTAGCGGCGTCGGCCGGCGTCCACCAATCGGTCAGGTTGCCGTCCTTATCGAACTTACGGCCCTGATCGTCGAAGCCGTGCGTCGACTCATGACCGATGACCGCGCCGATCGCCCCGAAGTTTACGGCCATGTCGGCCTTCGCATCGAAGAACGGCGGCTGCAGAATGCCGGCCGGGAAGTTGATGTCGTTCTCCGTGCCGCTGTAGTAGGCGTTCACCGTCGGCGGCGTCATGTTCCACTCGCTGCGATCTACCGGCTTGCCGATCTTGTCGTACCGGTACTTCACCGCGAATTGATTGGCGGCGAGGACGTTGTTGGCGTACGGCCCTTGCGTAATCGTCAAGCCGCTGTAATCGCGCCACGAATCGGGATACCCGATCTTGATACCGAAAGCGTCAAGCTTCTCAACCGCCTTTGCCTTGGTTGCGGGCGACATCCAGGTCAGCGTCGGAATATCGCTGCGCAGCGTGGCCTTCACGTACTTCACGAGCTCGAGCGCGCGGGCTTTGGCAGCGGGCGGAAACGCTTTGGCCACGTAGGCTTGTCCGAGCGCTTCTCCCAACGCGCCGTCGGTCGCACTGACGCAACGTTGCCAGCGGTCAAGCTGCTTTGTCGTGCCGGAAAGCGTCTGCGAATAGAACGCAAAGTTCGCGTCGACGAACGGCTGCGGAAGGGCAGTTGCAAATGCGTGCACCACCTGCCACCGCAGGTAGGTTTGAATTTGCGCCGTCGACCACGTCGAAAGATTGGCGTTCAAGGCTTTGAAATAGTCCGGCTGCGCGACGTCGATCGTGTCGGGGCTCACGCCGGATGCGCTGAAGTACGACGACCAGTCAATGGCCGGCGCGAGTGCCTCCACACCCGACACGCCCATTTTATGATAGATCGCTTCCGGATTGCGTTGCTCGATGCGCGACATCTGGTTCTTCGCAAGCGTCGTTTCAATACTCATCACGGTCTGCGCGTCGGCCGCGGACTGCGTTGCCGGCTCACCGAGCAGCGCGAACATCGAAGCGACATGCGCGACGTAGGCTTTTTGAATCGTCTGACTCTTGGCATCGGACTTCAAATAGTAATCGCGATCCGGCAAACCGAGGCCGCCCTGCCGAAGCCAGGCAATCTCGAGCGAGCTATTCTTTAAATCCGGACCGGAACCCAAACCGAAGAACGCATTGACGCCGCGTAATTGCAAGCTCGCGAGAACGGGGGCGACGCCCTTCACATCTTTAATCGTGTCGATGGATTCGAACATCTCGTCCAGCGGCTCGGTGCCGGCTTTTTCTATGGCGGCGGTGTCCATGCAGCTCGCATAGTAGTCGCCGATCTTCTGTTCGTTTGTTCCAGGCGCGGATTTCGCTTCGACGGCTTGATTCAAGATAGAGTGCAGCACGTCGTTGTTGTGGTTATAGAGAACGTTGAACGACCCCCAGCGCGAGTACGCAGCGGGAATCGGGTTCTTCTTGATCCAGCCGCCGTTCGCAAACTGAAAGAAATCCGTGCACGGCTTACACGCGCGGTCGAGGGAACTGAGGTCGATACCGCTCGACGCCGTCGTCACGGCGGCACGCACGGTGCCGTCAGTGAACAACAACGCCACGGCAGCAACCACTGCGCTGAAGCGCAAAGCGGTCGATTTCGTAAAGTGCATGGCTTATAGTACGAAACGGAAGCGGGCACTCCCCCGATTACCGGGCGGAGCCGGACGGAACAGCGCAGGCATAGCTACGAGAAAAAAAATGACTTGAGTCTCCACCTTAGAACGAGCTGGAACCGGGTGCAGAGCCGACCCGCTACAGATTGAGGCGCGCCATGAGTTACCGCTCAGTGCCCCGCTGGCTCCTCGTTACGCTGATCCTGCTGTGCTTGTCGATCTTTATCAACTATATCGATCGCGGCAATCTCTCCACCGCAGCTCCGCTTCTCAAAGACGAGCTGCATCTCAGTGCGACGCAGCTCGGATTTTTGCTGACGTCATTCTTCATCACGTACGCTATCGGCAATTGCATAGCCGGCTGGCTGGTCGATCGTATCGAGGCCTTCAGCGTTCTGCTCATCGGTTTTGCTACGTGGTCGATTGCCACAATCTTGGCCGGCCTTGCAACCGGGTTCGCGGTGCTCTTCGCGATGCGTCTCGTGCTGGGCGCCAGCGAGTCCGTCGCGTTTCCGGCCTATTCGCGAATCGTTGCCCGGTGTTTTAGTGAAACGCAGCGCGGCCTTGCAAACGGCGCAATTCTCGCCGCTATGGCGCTCGGACCGGCATTTGGCATTTTCTTGGGCGGCATTCTCATGGGCCGGTACGGATGGCGCGCATTCTTCGTCGGCTTTGGACTAGTGAGCCTGTTGTGGCTCGTTCCATGGATGCTTTACGGCCGGAAATGCTCCACGCCCGCGCCTTCTGCAACCCGCGACTTCTCGCCGCCGCTTGCAGTTATAGCGCGGACGCCGCAGCTGTGGGGTTCGGCGATCGCCTCGCTCGGACAAGTGTACGCGTGGTACTTCATTCTGACGTGGATTCCGTTCTATCTCGTTCGCGAGCGCCACTGGTCGATGTCGGAAATGGCCTTTATCGGTGCAGGCGCCTATCTCGCTACCGCCGTTTCCATGATGACGAGCGGCGGACTGGCCGACCGGTGGATCCGCAGCGGAGCGTCGCCGACACGGGCACGTAAAACATTCTTGTGCGCCGGCCTTTCGGCATGCGCGTTGTTCATGGTGGGCTGCGTTCTAGCTAACGCGTCGTTTTCGATTATGTTCCTCATACTCGCCGGGCTGGCGTACGGAATGGTTGTGCCCAACAGCTTCGCTGCCGCACAAACCCTTGCTGGTCCGGAAGCCTCCGGCAAATGGGTGGGCTTATCGAATGGATTTGCGAGTTTGTCCGGCGTCATTGCACCGACGCTAACTGGTTTTCTCGTCGATCGCACCGGCAATTTCGTGCTGCCGTTTGTAGTTGCCGCCGCCATGGCACTGCTCGGCGTCGCCGCTTGGACTCTGCTCGTGGGCCGCATAGAGCCCGTCGACTGGCAGCGAATTTTACCACCGCGTCTAGTTGCCGAAGACCTCGCTGCGGGAACTGTACCGACGGGTCCGGCGTAACCGTCACCGGTCGCACGCTAGCTTGTACCCGTTCCAAACTACGAAAGTACGGGTGAGTGGGGACGTTCTGCTCTCCGCGTTTTCACGCATCGCATGCCACGCTTAAGCAATAGTCTTTGCGGGAGAGACGACATGCGGATTTGGTCGAGCGTTGCGTGCTGCGTATTAGCATTTCTGCTGGAAGCTTGTGGAGGAAACGGCGGCGGCACAACGCTTCCGAGCGTCCAAACGCGCGAGGCCGGCGCCGTGTTGCAAGCTGCGCACGATCGCGATCGTGAGTACGTCGCGATACGCTTGCCGTCCAATTTCGTTCCGTCGGCAATCATGAAAGACGGCAACATTCCCGGCTCCGCCGGCGGCGCTGCCGTTATCTACCGCGACGGCATGATTCATACTCTCGGAACGTACCGCGGCAAGCACTCCGTGGCGCTATTTGTGAACTCCCGAGGCGACGCGGTTGGCTATGCCTTGAGCTCCGGCGAATCGTATGGTGCCGCATTGCTTTTCAGCGGCGGCCGGATTTTCAATCTTGGACATCTGCCCGATCCGCCGAACACGCTGCCGGCGAATCGTCACGTCTTCAACAAAGCGCTCGTTATCGACGACCGCGGCACGATCTACGGCTTCTCTGATTTTCCAAGCGATCTTGGCGGCAGTCCGCTGGTGCGCTACTCGATAACATCCGCGCCCGAGCTATTGACGGCAGCAGGTTCGCCCGCCGGAGGTGTCATCGGCAACGTCAATTCGCGCGGCCGGTACCCGGTCGAGCAGGTCATCAGTCCTCCGATCGGACCGTATGCCGGCGTCGGATCCGGTCTTGCCATAACGCAGCTTTTCGGACAACGCGCGTCGGCCGCAACGTGGATCAACGATCGCGACGAAATCACCGGCTTCGTCGATCCGGTAAACGAACCGGAGAACGACTTCAATCATTGGAACGGCTTCATCCAAACCCACGGCACCGTTAGGATGCTCCCATCGCTTCCCGGCTTCAACTCTACGATGCCGCTTGGCATCAACGATAGCGGAGAGATCATCGGAACGAGCGCTTGCGCGAACGGCTCGTCCTGCAACGATACGGTCTTCGTTTACCGGCACGGGAGGGTTGCGGATCTGAGGTCGCTGGTCTCCGGACTCTTCGCGAGCGGAGTAGACGCGTTGCCGGGTATTTCGAACGATGGCGAGTTCTTAGTGCGCACCGGTTCGGAAAACTACGTTATCAAGCCCGCGCCAGACCGCGACTGAACCGCAAAATAAAGAAACCTGCCGTATCCGGCAGGTTTCTTCCGTTTGAGTCGCCTTAACCGCTACTTCGAGAACTTACACGCGTGCGAGTAGTTTGAGTACTCCTTCTGAATGTCGTACGTGTGGCCGTTCAACGAGACGTTACCGGTGGCGTATCCGTTGGCCGGTGCGCATTCATCGCCGATTTCGCCGTAGTAGTTGTTGTACCACGCGACGTTGTCGGGAACGTCCGGATCGGTGATCGTTTCCGACAGCTCGTGCGAAAGCGTGGACGAAGTCGAGTCCACGAGATAGCCGTTCGGAACGGTGCCGCCGTTGACTTGGCAGCCGTTCACGTTTTGGTACGGTTCTACGCTGTAGAGCACGTGGCCGACGTCGCTGAACGTCGTGTAGCCGTGATACGCGCAGTACGTCCACTGCGACGGGTTGCTCGGCGAGTAACATCCGCCCGCCGACTGACTGCACTCGTTCACGCCTTGCGCGAGGAAGACGTGGTATTCCACGCCGTATCCGCCGGCGGTGCCGTACTGCTGTGCGGCCGCATGAACGATGTTGTAGATATCTTGATCCGACAACGTTCCCGAAGTGTTATACGTCGTGGAGAGGTACCCCGCGAACGTATAGCGGTTGCTGGACGTCGAATTCGTGTATTGATCGAGAACGTGAACCATTGTGCTGGCGCCGAAGTTCGTCTGGAACGTTCCCGGCGAGCCCCAGCACGAGGACGCGCAATTGACGAGAATGTCGTACTGCTTCAACGACGTGACGGTGGGACCACCGTAGTACGACAAGTCCATGATGGCGGAAGCGCTGCGCTGCGGCACACCCAAACGTTTGATGCTCTTACCGCGGATGGGCGATGCATACGCATTGGCGCCCTTGACGAGCGACATGATCGACGACGCTCCCGCGCGATCCACCTTCAGCGTGCTCGTTGATGCGGCATCGGTTACCGGTGCGTTGCCGGTGCTATCCGGCTGGCTCTGCGACGGAACCAGGCTTTGCGAAGTTCCGCCTCCGCACGCAGCCAGCACGCTTCCCAGAAGAAGCGCAGCTGTCGCGCCCGCCATGGAGCGCGAAACCGTTCGAAATGAAAAAGACACCCTAGAAACTCCTCCACTACTTGAATATTGTGTTCTTGCCATGAAGCAAGTCCGGCATAGTTAGGAGCTTCCATCCGCGCACCTCGGGCAAAATGCATAACAGTGCGTTTTGCCACTATGCGCAAAAAAGAAAACTAGTTATAACTTCTTCCCGCTCCAAATTGCCGCGATCGGCGACGCAGATGCGGAACCGCCGGCGTGAGGAAGTCCGTAAAAATCTTCGATCGTTCGCAAAACGTCGTAGTGCGTTACCGGCACGTCGTACGAACCCGGCTTCACCATTTGCCCCAGGAACAGCGTCGGAATGTGATTCGCCGCCGTTCCGTTGTCCTCGTCCCACGTAATGACGACGAGCGAGCGGTGCTTGAGCGACCAGTCGATTAACGGCGCAAGATGCGCGCGCAGCCACGCGTCTCCGCGATCGATACTGGCGCTGTGCATGTCGTCGAGCAGGTTAGGAACGACGAACGCGACCGTGGGCAATTTTTCAAACGCCGGAAAGTCCGAATACGGCCGGCTGTCTTTCGGCGGAATGTCTTCGAAGTGCGTCCACGGCACGTGCTTCCGCGCGTATTGACCTGCGTAACAACCGGTGAACCCTACCGAGGGCAAGTCCTCGGCATACCCGACAAAGGTGTCATGGGCATTCAGAAGCTCGCCGCCGAGATTGGGGATGTTTCGCCCCACGCCGTCGACGTCGCAGCTATCCCCATCGGTGTTGGGAACGCCGCTGAATAGCGCGAAATAATTCGGCTGGCTTGGATGCGCGACGCCGTGCGAATTCGTAAGAACCGCGGCGCGCGGCAGGAGCGAGTTCAGGTAGGGTGCGTGCTTCGTATTTCCGACGATCTGGCCGAAGCTCTTGTTCTCCTCGATCACGACGATCACGTGGTCGGGTCGAGGCAGACCGGACGCGGCTTGGATCTCACGGGCAATGGGCGCCACGACGGGCGCGTTCGACAATCTGGTATTCGAAGAGCTAAAGTACCAGGCGCATAGCCCCAATGCGGCCAGCAATCCCATCACGGCTACCACTTTTCGGCTTAACATTGGTACACTTGTGTCCACGGAGATTGATGTATGAAACAACGCACCCTTTGCTCTATCTTACGCGCAGCTCTCGTCGCCGTTTTTATCACCACGCCGTTCGTTAGTATGCCGCCTGCCGGCGCAGTTCAAACGACGGGCGTCGCGCGCAACGTCCAATATGTTGCCGCATTTGAACCGTTGTTCAACGCTAGCATTCCGTTTAGCGGGCGAATCGTCCTGAATTTCAATAACGGCATCGTTAGCGGCAGTTACACGGATATGTCGATCCAGCCTAATGCGCCTTTTACGAACCGCGTAAACGTTCCGATCAGCGGAGGAGTGGATGGCGATAACATCCACTTTACGATCGGCGGAACGTTTACGTTCAATGGGAAGATAGAAGGCGACACAATCTCGGGAAGCGCGACTTATCGCGGAAAAGTCTATCAATTCCTAGCGCGCCAAGGAGTGCCGAAGCACTGATTCAAAGCGCCGTCCGCCGGCGCCCGAGTCTAGTCGTACGATACGGAATCGATTGTATACTGGATCGGCCCGGCGGGCCGTTGCACGACAACTCGATCGCCTGCGCGGTGATCGAGAAGCGCCCGCGCGACGGGCGACTCGTGACTGATCGACCCGTTCGCGGGGTCGGCTTCATCTTCGCCAACGATTTTCACGCGTAAAGCACGGCCTCGGTTGTCATGCGCCGTTACCGTGGCTCCGATGGTCACGGTGCCTTTGTCCGATTTAGGCTCGACGACGATAGCGCTTTCCACGCGTTCGCGGTAGTAATGGACTTCGCGATCGTTCTTCGAGGCTTCAGCTTGCGCGAGCGCTTCCTTGAGCTTCTCCAGCCCTTCCGGCGTGACGTAATTCGTGGCATCGGTCACCGGCCGTTCGAGAATCGGCTCGGGACCGCCGTCGTCATCCTTCACAAATGCCCGGCTCACGCAAACCTCCTACGGCACAAGTACGGCCGCACCGTCGACGCGATCTCCGCGGACTGCTTCAAGCGCAGCCGCAACATCTTCCAAGGAGAACTCCTGCGCCCGAGCCCGGATACCTGCGGACGCCGCCAGGTTCAGAAAATCGCGAGCGTCTTGCCGGGTCAAATTCGTCACGCTTCGGATTTCGCGCTCGCCCCAAAGCAGCGAATCATAGTCGAACTCCGGCATCCGGTCCAGGTGAATCGCGTTGATGGCTACGACGCCTCCTTTGCGGAGCGACGAAAGCGCGGCGACCACGACGTTGCCTGAAGGCGCAAACGTTACGGCGCGATCCAGTTGTACGGGCGGGCGCTCCTCTGCTTCGCCGGTCCAGGCGGCGCCCATGGAACGCGCAAAATCACGATGTGACGAGCCCCGTGTGGCGACGAACGCTTCGCACTCCCAAGCCTGGAGCACTTGCAGCGCGAGATGCGCCGAGGCACCGAAGCCATACAGCCCGACGCGCTCGCCGCGTTGCACCCCCGCAACGCGAAGCGCGCGAAACCCAATGACGCCGGCACATAGAAGCGGGGCAGCCTCGAGCGCTTCCAACCGCGGCGGCAGCGGAATCGTAAAATCGGCTCGTGCCGTCGCGAATTGCGCGTATCCGCCGTCGCGGTCATAGCCGGTGAAAACCGGGACATCGCAAAGGTTCTCGCGCCCGCTCCGGCAGAATGGGCACGTTCCGTCGGTTCCGCCCAGCCACGAAATGCCGGCTCGCGTGCCGCGCAACGCCGCATCTACCGCATCGCCGGTATCGACGATTTCACCGACGATTTGGTGGCCCGGCACTACCGCATCGCCATGCGGCTGAAGTTCGAGATCGACGACGTGCAAATCGGTGCGGCACACCCCGCACGCGAGCACGCGGAGCAATACTTCACCGGCGCTTGGTTTCGGTACCGCGCGTTCTTCCAGGCGAATGCGCCCGGGCGGATCGGCGGCATAGCGAACGGCAGCGAGCACTCAGACCCCGACTTTGATGCGTTCGAGCATCTCGCGTTTGGTTTCAGGAACCATGCGCCACACAAACGCCATCGTCACGAGACACATCACCGCGTAGGTTGCGAAGGTGAGCGGCCGCCCGAGTTTTTCGACCATCGTTAGAAAAAAGAGCGAAACGACGAAGTTCGCAAGCCAATTCGCGAGCGCCGAAATGCTCATGCCGAGACCTCGAGCCTGCAGCGGAAAGACTTCCGCAATCAAGAGCCATACGATCGGGCCCATACTAAACGCGAAGCAGCCGACGTACAGCATTAAACTCGCGAGCGCGATGCCGGCGAGCGAGCCCTCCAGGTGCGGCTGCGAGAACGAAAACGCGAGCCACGACAGCGCGGCAAACATTCCTAAGCATCCGAGATAGAGCAACGGCTTGCGCCCGAAGCTGTCGACGAAGAAGATTGCCACGAGCGTCAAAGCGACGTTCACTACGCCGACCAGCGCCGTCGCCAAAATCGAGGCTTGATTCGATGCTATGCCGGCCATTTGAAAGATCTGTGGTCCATAGTAAATGACGGTGTTGATGCCGACGACTTGTTGCAGAATTGCAAGCGCGACGCCGATCAGCAACGCCGAGCGCGCCGCGGGGCCATTTAATGCGGAAAAGCCTGCGTGGCGGACGACGAGCGTTTCACGAATGCTCGCTTCCTCTTCCATGATGGCGCCGTCGCCGGAAATTCGGCGCAGCTCAACGCGCGCTTCAACGTCACGCGCGATCTTGAATAAATAGCGCGGGCTTTCCGGCAACGGCACCATCCCGACGATCAGTATCAACGACGGAACGATGGCGAGGCCGAGCATCCAGCGCCACGAGCCCGATCCGGCGAAGGCGTAGTCCACCAAAAACGCCGCGAGAATGCCCAGGGTGATTGCAAATTGATACAGAGATACCAGTCCACCGCGCACGCGAGCCGGGGAGACCTCCGAAATGTAGAGCGGCGCGACGACGGAGCTGAAGCCGATCGCTACGCCTACGATAATTCTTCCGCATAGCAGCACGGCGATCGAAGGCGCGAAGGCCGACATGAGCGCGCCGGCGCCGAACGTTATGCCGGCCGTCAGCAGCGTCGCGCGCCGCCCAATGCGATCCGCAAGCGCGCCGGCAGCGGCAGCGCCTGCGATGGCGCCGGCGAGCACGATGCTCACCGCAAGCTCTTGCAAACGCGTCGACAGCGCAAATTCTTTCGAGATAAAGAGAATCGCGCCGGAAATGACGCCGGTGTCGTAGCCGAAAAGCAGGCCTCCGAGCGCGGCGACCGAGGCCACAAGCAGAACGAAGGGTCGCATGAAAAGCGCTTTCCCATTCGAGAGCCGAATCACCCGGAGATGGACCTTGAAGGCGCTCTTGCTTACGCCGGCAAGCACGAGTTACATGCTTTGCTCGTTGCGCGGAACGGCAAAATGGAACTGGAAACCTACGCGAACGGCCACGCCGCCAAGACGCCGCACGCGCTCTACAGCGGCACGAAAAGCTTTTGGGGAATCACGGCGCTAGAAGCGCAACGGGAAAAACTCTTGCGCTTGGACGATACGGTCGTAGACACCGTTTCGGTGCGAATGCTGCTGAACATGACGGGCGGCTACGGATTCGGCGGATTGGGCAATGCCGTTCCGACGTACGACCGCGCCATGACGATGCCATTGAAGACGATTCCCGGCGAGAAGTTCACGTACAGCGGAATTCCCTTGCAAGTCTTCGGCGGTTACTTCGCGCAACGGCTGGCCAAACGCGGTCTTACCCCACATGCGTATTTGCGCGAGCGCGTTTTGGAACCCGCCGGAGTTGCAGTGGAGAAATGGCGCGAATTGAGCGACGGCACGAGCCCCTTGCCGACCGGCGCGTTTCTCACCGCACGCGAATGGCTGAAGTACGGCACGTACGTGATGGAGCACCGCAAGAAGTACGCCGAAGCGTTCGAAGGCTCCGAGGCAAATGCGCGGTACGGCTTATGCTGGTGGCTTGGCGCCGCCGGCGCGCCGCCCGACCTCTTTTACGCCAGCGGCTCCGCCGGTCAAGCTCTGTACGTGGTTCCGTCGCAAGGGCTCGTCGTCGTGCATTTCGGCAAAAGCAGCTCCTACAAGCACGACGCGTTTCTCAAGAAGCTTTTCGCACAGCCGAAATAAACGCGGCGCTGCCGCGCGTCAATTCGTGATACAACGCGACGTTCGATACGTGCGAGCAAACGCGCAACCGCCACCAGGCGAAGGCCGACGGATCGTGCGCATCGACGCCGAACTGCGCCGCCGCGCTTGCGAGTGCTTCATCGACGTGCTGCGCCGCGGGAATCGTCAGCACGTAGTCGTGATCGCTCAGATGATTGACGAACGCTTCGATGGGCGGCAATGCGGCGAGCACGTACCCTTCTTGCGTCTTCTTCAGCAGGCCGTACTCAACGGGATCGACGTTCGCTATCATGGCGGCGGCGCGGCACCAGAGTGCCACCTTTGCTTCGTCGCCCAGCGACGGCGCCGCGTGCGCCGACAATAGCACCGTTACGAAGCGCGCATCGCGACCGCGTACGATCGCCTCGGCGCCGGAAAGCACGTGATGTCCGCCGGTTGCGCCGATCGAAAGCTCGGGCAAAAACGTACCGTCTTCGCGATATTGGAAAACGATCGTCTTCATGATGTCGTGGTAGAACGCCGCGGCCACTGCAATGTCGCGGTCGACGGTGCGGCGTCCGTCGAAGTACTGTCGATCGTACGTTTGCGCGAATTGCGCTCCCATTCGCGCGTTGAAGAGTTCGTGCGCGCAAAGCCCGCCGGGATAATTGTGGTGGCCGCTCGTTTCCGACCCGGGCGCCGCCCAAAACGGCAGGGTTTGTCCGTTGGCGGAGACCGGCGGAAAGAGACCTTCGACCGGCGCATTTGCGGCAACGAAGCCTTCACGCGCCATCGCGTCGCGCAAGGCGATCCGCGATTCGGTTGTGCCGTAGCGCTGCACGTAATGCGGGCGGGGATCGTGGAGCAGCGCCAGCACGTCTTCGCGCAGCCGCGAATCGCCGATTTCGCGCGCGAGAGCAATGGCGGCGGCTGTTTGGGCACGTACGAGCGGAGATTGCGCCGCAATCTCCGCGCCGCGCCGGTTGGGGCCACTCAACCCTGCAGGCACTGCAAGCGCTGCGCCTTCCGAGCCGGCAACGCGCTGAACGGCATCTAAAGCGCGAGCGGGTTCCGCGAAGAGCGGGAGTGCCGCAGCACTCACGACTCCGAGGAACCCGCTTCGAGCTAAGAACGAGGAACGATTATCAGATACGCACACTATGGTGCGAGAGTTTTCGCTCCTTCGACCGGTTTCATGCCTTTTCGCTGCAATTGCGAATTCAGCTTCGAGGCCGCCGTCACGAAGTCGTTATACTTCGCGAACGCGGCTGCATACGCAGCATCGAATTCGTCCGCATAGCGCCGCGTCTCCGCCGTCGGCGGCTGCGCTGCGCCAAAGCCCGTTCTCGGAATGTCCTCGCGCAATTGCCCGGGACGCTGGATCGAGTCTTCGTCGTTGTGGTAATCCGCCGTGAACGTGCTGAACACGGCATCGCGCATGCCTTGCACGTTAGCAATCTCCGCCTCGAGCGCAGAATCGCTCTTCGCGGCCGAAGCGGCCGCAGCAAGCGACTTTTTCGAAGCGTCGAGATCGTTCAGCGCTTCGTCGATCTTGCCGTAAGCTACGCTATATTTCTTCGCGAAATCGTAAGCGCTTTGATAGTCGGCTTGCGTCCAGCTATCGCGCGGATCGGGCTTCACGTCGAAGGTTTGCGAGAGCGTCTTTCCATCCAACGTCATGCGAACGGTGTACGCTCCCGGAACGACCGTCGGCCCGAATTTCGGACCGCGATACGATTCCTTGGCCGCGCCCATCCATTGCGTCGGACCATCTTCGTGGAAATCCCATACGAAGCGGTTGATCCCGGCTTTGTTCGGAACGTTCGGTTGCTCTTTGCCTTTGACTTTGTGCGTGCCCTTAACCGTGCGAATCACTTTGCCGCCGGCATCGAGAATTTCAACGACAGGTGCGCTTTTTTGCGGAGCTGCCTGATAAAAATCCACGATCGCGCCGTTCTGCGGGTTCGTTCCGGCGAAGCGCGTGTACGCGCCTTCGTCGTTGGAGTGAAAGTGATATTCGTACGCTGTCCGGGGCTTAAAGAGCATTACTCCGGCACGCTCAGCTTGATCCAGCTGCTGCAACGACGAAGCGTCGTCGAGGATCCAGAACGCGCGTCCGTGCGTCGCAATGGCGATGTCGTCGAATTGCGGCTGGAAACGGATATCGCGCACGGAAACTTGCGGCAGATTCAACCGGAAGTTCTCCCAGTTCGCACCGCCGTCGAACGAGATGAAAAGCCCGTTCTCCGTTCCCGCGTACACGATGTTGGCGTTATGCGGATCCGGACGAATCGTGCGCACGTACTGATTCGCCGGCAGGCCGTTGACGATTTTCGTCCAGGTCTTGCCGTAGTCGTGCGTTACGAACGCGTACGGAGCGTAGTCGCCCGAACGATGATCGTCGGCCGTGGCGTAGGCCGTTCCGGCAACCACCGGCGACGGCACGGTGGCTTCCATGCGCGCAAGTTCCGGCGTGCCGGGAGGCGTCACGTTTTGCCAATGCGCACCGCCGTCGCGCGTCATCTGCACGACGCCGTCGTCGGTGCCGACCCAAATCTCGCCCTTGTTCAAGGCCGAGCCTTCGATGTCGAGCAGCGTGTCGGAATACTCCGCGCCCGAGACGTCGAGCGCGAGCGGACCGCCTGCCGGCGCTTGGTGCGCCTTGATGTTGCGCGTCAGATCCGGGCTGATCGCCGTCCAATGTTCGCCGTGATCCGTCGTCTGGAAGACGACGTTGCCGCCGTACCAAGCACGTGTTGCCGTCCCACGGCGCAAACGCGATCGGCGAATCCCAATTGAACCGGTACTGCGCTTTGCGAATGTCGAACGTGTTTTCCGACGTCGTCTGATACGGTTGGATGAAGCGGCTGCTTTGCGTCTTTTTGTTGAAGATCGAAATGCGGCCGTCTTGCAGGTCGGTCCAAATCAAGTTCGGATCGATCGGATCGGGCACGGCCCACATGCCGTCGCCGCCGATGACGTTCGTCCAATGCTCGTCCTTGATGCCTTCGTTGTCGAGCGAATTCGACGGACCGCAGAAGCCGTTGTTGTCTTGCAGCCGCCGCACACGGAGTACGGATTTTCGTTCGAAAGGCCGACGTGATAGACTTGGCCGATCGCAAGGTTGCGCGAGAACGATCCAGTTCTTGCCGCCGTCGAGCGTGAGTGCGTAACCGCCGTCTTCGCCGACGATCATGCGCGTGGGATCGTTCGGCGCGATCCACATCGCGTGGTAGTCGACGTGCACGTCGTCGGCGATCTCTTTGAACTTCTTGCCGCCGTCCTTGCTTTCGGCGAGCATCTCCGAAACGGCGTACACGTGATTCGGATTCTTCGGATCGACGTTGATATGCGAGAAGTAGAACGGACGCTGATCGACGAGCGTGTCGTCGCTCATCATCTTCCAGTTGCGCCGGCGTCGTCGCTGCGCCACAGAATGCCGCCCTTCGCTTCGATTAACGCGTAGACGCGATTCGGATTCGCTCGGCGCGACGGCCAGACCGATGCGGCCCGTGTCGCCGGCCGGCAAACCGTGTCCGGTCAACTTGCGTCCAAGTGCCGTCCGCCGTCGGTCGACTTGTAGAGACCGTCGTCCGGACCGCCGCTAGTGAAACGTCCACGGCTCACGGCGAAACTGCCAAATGCCGGCATACACGACGTTCGGATGTTCGGGATCCATCGCAAGATCGCTTGCGCCGCTCTTCGGCCCGACGTAGAGCGACTTGTTCCACGTCTTGCCGCCGTCGAACGTGACGTAGACGCCGCGATCGGTGCGAGTCGGCATAAACGTCGCCGAGCGCGCCGACGATGACGTGATTCGGATTCTGCGGATCGACGGCAATGCGCGAAATGTGACGCGTCTTTTCGAGTCCGACGTTCGTCCAGTGTTTGCCGCCGTCGGTCGTCTTGTAGACGCCGTCGCCGTAGCTGACGTCGTTACGCGGATTGCTTTCACCGGTTCCGACCCAGACGACGCTTTCGTCCTTCGGATCGATGGCAACCGCGCCGATCGCCGAAACGCTGTGACCGTCGAAAACCGGCGCCCACGTTGCGCCGCCGTTTTCGGTTTTCCAAACGCCGCCGCCGGCGGTCGCGATGTAGTAGAGTTTATCGTCTTGCGGGGTTCCCGCAACTCCGGCAACGCGGCCGCCGGAGACGGCCGGGCCGATTTCGCGCCAGGAGAGATTGGTATACGGCGCATCCGCAGCAGACGCTGCCAGCAGGCGCCAGCAGCGCAGCCGTTGTTAAAACAACAGCTGCGCGCGAGCGTAGTTTCACGTGAATCTAGTCCTCCACGACTATGATTTAATGGACGGGGCTGATAGTTACCGGTTTTTCATTGAGCGCCTTGAGCGTATCGTTGAGCGCCGGCAGTTGTTTGGAAACGAAGTCGTTGTACTTCGCGATTCCTTCGCGAAGCTCGCCCTGCACGCGGTTGTCGTACTGTTGCAGAGCCGGCGTTACGACCGTGCCGCCGAAGAACTGCAAGCCCTGCAGATCCTCGCGCAGTTCGCCGGGGCGTTCGATCGAGTCTTCGTCGTTGTGGTAGTCGGCCGTCAAGAACGAGAAGACGTTCTTTTTGGCCGCCGCCGACCGCATCCAGTTTCGCAGATGCGTCGCTGTTGTTGGCCTTCTTCGCCGCGGCATTCGCAGCGTCGATCGCTTTCTGAACGCTATCGAGGTTGTTCAGCATCGTGTCGACCTGTCGAGAACAGATCCTCACCGCGCTTCGCGAGATTTCGTACGCAGCGACGAATTGCGACTTGCGTGTAGAGCGTGTGCGGATCGGCTTTGACGGCGAAGTGCTGCGTGAACGTGTGCTTGCCGATGGTCAAGCGCGCGCAGTAGCTGCCCGGCGGAACGCTCGGACCGCCGTTCGGACCTTGATACGATTCTTTCGCGGCGCCGTACCATTTCACGGGTCCTTCAGTCGAAAGTCCCACACGAAGCGGTTGAGCCCGGCTATCGTTCGAAACCCACGGCTTCTGCTCGTCGCCGACTTTGTGCGTGCCTTCGTACGTACGGACAACGCGACCGCGATCGATCGAGAATCTCGAGTTTCGGGGCAGCCTTCTCCGGCGTCTTCTGGTAGAAGTCGATGATGACGCCGTTCGGCGGATTCTGCCGCGGCGTAGTCCGTGTACGTGCCTTCGTCGTCCTCGCGCTGGTTGTATTGATAGGCGGTGCGAATCGGGAACATGTACGTGCCCTGCGCGATCGCCGTCTGCAGGTTCTGGATCGGCGTCATGTCGTCCATGATGTAGACCGAGCGTCCGTGCGTCGCGATCACGAGATCGTCGAACTGCGGCTGCATGCGAATGTCGTGAACCGAGACGGTCGGCAGGTTGTTCTTGAACTGCTCCCACTTCGCTGCCGCCGTCGAACGAAATCCAAATGCCCTCTTCGGTTCCGAGATAGGCGATGTTCGGATTGTGGATGTCGGCAACGATGCCGCGCGCCCATTCATTGGCGGGCAAGCCGTTCGTGATCGCTGCTCCAGTGTTTGCCGAAGTCGTGCGTTACGAAGACGTACGGCTTGTTGTCGCCGGTATAGTGCGCGTCGTTGATCGGCGTACGCCGTTCCGTCGGCAATCGGCGACGGCGAAATCGAGGCATAGCGTCCGAACTCGGCGCCGCCGGGCGGCGTAACGTTCTGCCAGTGCTTGCCGCCGTCGAGCGTCAGTTGAACCAGGCCGTCGTCGGTGCCGACCCAAATCTCGCCCTTGTGAAGCGTCGAGCCTTCGATGTCGAGGATCGTATCGATCTCTTCGGCGCCCGAAACGTCATGCGTGATCGGACCGCCGGAAGGCGCCTGATGCGCTTTGTCGTTGCGCGTCAGGTCGGGGCTGATGATCTTCCAATGCAAACCGCGATCGGTCGTTTGGAAGAGCACGTTGCCGCCGATCCAGCCGATGTGTCGATTCCACGGCGCGAACGCGATCGGCGATTCCCAGTTCCAGCGTACTTTTGCCTGGCGGTTGTCGAAAGCTTCGGCAGCGAGCTGCAGGTACGGCTGAACGAACCAGCCGTCTTTCGTCTGTTTGTTGATGACGGTGACGACGCCGTTTTCCGAGTCGGCCCAAAGATAATTCGGATCGATCGGATCGGGAACGGCCCATTCGCCGTCGCCGCCGGCTGCGGCGATCCAAGCTTTGTTTTGAATGCCCGACGGATCTTGCGTGTTGTTCGGCGCGCACCAGCCGTTGTTGTCTTGCAGGCCGGCGCAGACCCAGTACGGATTCTCGTTGGAGAGCCCGACGCGATAGACTTGCGCGATCGGCAAGTTCTGCGAGAAGAACCAGTTTTGACCGCCGTCGACCGTCAGCGCGTAGCCGCCGTCTTCACCGAGCATCACGCGGTTCGGATCGTTCGGCGCGATCCAGATTGCGTGGTAGTCGACGTGCACTTGATCGGCGATGGCTTTGAATTTCTTGCCGCCGTCGGTGGAAACCGACGTCTCTTCGGAGACCGCGTAGACTTTGTCGGGATTCTTCGGATCGACCGCGATGTGCGTGAAGTAGAACGGACGCTGATCGACGAGCGTGTCGTTCGACGTCATCGTCCCACGTTTTGCCGCCGTCGTCGAGCGCCACAGGATGCCCTGCTTGCGACTCGATGAGCGCGTAGACGCGATTGCCGTCGCTCGGCGCGACGGCAAGGCCGATGCGTCCGGTCGTGTCGGTCGGGAGTCCGTGACCCGTTAGCTTCGTCCACGTCTTGCCGCCGTCGGTCGACTTGTAGAGACCGTCGTCGGCGCCGCCGCTGGTGAACGTCCACGGCACGACGTTGGAACTCCCAAATGCCGGCGTAGATCGACGTTCGGATCTTGCATGTCCATCGCCATGTCCGACACGCCGCTCTGCGGGCCGACGAAGAGCGTCTTGCTCCACGTCTTGCCGCCGTCGTCGGTCACGTAAACGCCGCGGTCTGTGCGAGTCGTTGAACAGGTCGCCCAGCGCGCCGACGATCACGTGGTTGTGATTGCGCGGATCGACGAGGATGCGCGAAATCTGCTTGGTGGCCGCAAGCCCTACGTTCGTCCACGTCTTGCCGCCGTCGGTCGTCTTATAGACGCCGTCACCGTAGCTCACGTCGTTGCGCGGATTGTCTTCGCCGGTGCCGACCCAGACGACGTCGTTATTGGTCGGGTCGATCGTCACGGCGCCGATTGCCGAAACGGCTTGATCGGCGAAGACCGCATCCCACGTCTGGCCGCCGTTGGCCGATCTTCCAAACGCCGCCGCCGGCCGAGCCGACGTAGTACAGTTTCGGATCCGTCGCCGAACCCGCGACGGCCGCAACGCGTCCGCCGGCAGTTGCCGGACCGATCTCGCGCCACTTGGCGTTGGAGAACGGCGGTCCGGGAGTCGGCGAGGGCGACGGAGAGACCGAGCCTTGGCCGATGGTGATGGCGACGGCGATGCTTCTTGCGCCATAGCCGGCGCAGCGGCAAGCACACCCATCAACGCAGTACGCGAGTGCCGCGCACATCAAGCGTGAATTCACGAAAAAAAGCCTCCTCTAGAGAGAGATGCGGTCCCATGCACGCGTGCGATTTCCTGCGCGAGCACAATCAAAGATGTATCAGACTGCGGCGAAAAGCAGCGTTACGGATGAAGGCTCAGCGAACGCACCGCGATAATCCCCGCGACTGCGGCAGCCAATCCTAGTATCACGCTTCCGGCGGCGTAAACGATGCGAAAGCAACACGGCCCGTTCGCCGGCGAGTAAAGCGACGTCGAGCGAGAACGTCGAGAACGTGGTGTAACCGCCGAGCACTCCCGTCATAAGGAAGAGGCGCAGCGAGCGGCGACATCCCGATCGCACGAGTTTGCGAAAGTTCGAAGACGATGCCGATGATCAGGCTGCCCGTGACGTTGATGAGCAGCGTCGCGTACGGAAAGCCGGGGCCGAGCCGCTGCGTTACGCCGAGCGTCACGACGTAGCGCAGCACACTGCCGATGCCGCCGCCGGCGAGAATCGCGAGGAGGGCTGCGCCAGTCGAGTGCCGCGCTCATCGCTTGGGCGAGCCGGGTCTTGTAGCGAATCACGTCGATCGACTCGAGCGTCACCATGCCCTCGGATACGTACTCGTCGAGGATCGGAATGAACGCGCGGATCTTCTCTTCCGTGTCGACGATCTCGATCAGCACCGGCAGATCGGTCGAGAGATCGAAGACGCGCGCCGCGTGAACGACGGAGTGACCGCCGTAGCCTTCGATGCCTTTGAAGACCGTCGCGCCGCCCAAGCCTTCTTTGCGCGCGCGTTCGACGATCGCTGTATATAGCGGTTGGGCGCCGTGACGGTCGCTCTCGCCGATGAAGACGCGCAGCAGTTTCCCGGGACCCTCGAGCTTCATCGGTGCGCCTTCATTTTCGCTTCGTACCGCGGCACGTTGACGTGCAGCGCGTACCACTGGGACCACGCGATCATCCCGATCATGACGAGGAAGAACAGGATCACCCCTACGCCCCATGCCCGGCGGGACCGCGGCGACATACCCGAAAACCGGCTCATAAGGCGGCTCGTTCTCGCGGCTTGGTTGCAAGTCCGTCCGAGCAGGTTCGTCCTGCCGGGAAATGGGGGCCGGCGCGTGAATCGAACGGCCTATGATACGACGCCGCGCCCCGCTTTTAGCGGGACTCTGGTGTGCCCTTGCGCTGTGCTTCCCGGCCATCGCACAGGCAGCGCCCCATCCGATCCCCGCGACGAGCGCTACCGTCGCGGTTTACGCAACGGTCCTGCGCCACTACAATCCGCAATTGCCGGATTGGCAGAGCAAGGATCTTGCCCGCCATCTGCTCACGACCGCAAATCGCTGGAAGCTCGATGCAAACATGCTCGCGGCTATCGTGACGGTCGAGTCCAGCTGGCAGACCCACGCGGTTTCGAACACCGGCGCGCTCGGCTTCGGCCAGCTCATGCCCGGCACCGCCGCAATGCTCGGCGTGAATCCGCACGACCCCGCTTCGAATCTCTCGGGCGCAGCGCGGTACCTTCACGGCCTGATGCAAACCTTCGGCGGCAATCCGCACCGTTACGATCTCGTATTCGCGGCATACAACGCCGGACCGAAAGCCGTTCAGCGCTTCGGCGGCATTCCGCCGTATGAAGAGACGCAGAACTACGTCGTGAAAGTCCTGCGCACGTGGCATCACTTGCAGGCCAGCATCCGGATGCCCAAGTCCGTTCTGGAACACGCGACCGCGATCGTCGCGAGCGGTCCGGACGTCGACTACTGGATGGGCAGCGGCGTTCGCTAGACGCTTCGCTGACGGAGAATCATTTCGACGGCATCCGCAAAACTGCGGGTGCCGTCGACTTTTATGCCGGTGCCGCCGGCGTTGCGCGCGACGTCGACGTCGCTCTCTTTGTCGCCGACGACCGCGATTTCCGACGGCTGCACGTTCCATGCGGCGGCGGCATCGAAGACGAGTTTCGGCTTGGGCTTGCGGCATTCGCAATCTTCATCGGGGCCGTGCGGACAGATAAACCAGCCGTCGAAGGGGCCGAGCAGCGAATCGACGCGTGCGTTGACCCGCCTCTTCGTCCCGCATGGAAATCATCCCGCGGCCGACGCCGCTTTGATTCGTCAGCACGCCGACGCGCAAACCGGCCGCACGCAAGCGATCTAGCAGATTCGCGAGCGTGCGGAACGGGCTGCACGAGGACGGATCGCCGTTGTACGGCACGTCGACGACGATCGTGCCGTCACGATCGACCAGCACCGCTTTGATCAGGACGGGCTGCTCACGTAGACCTCGGCGCCGCGCTCGATGAACTCTTGCGATTTTTCTGCCATGCCTTTTTCGGCGAACTCACGCACTTCTTGCGTGATCTTCATCGAGCAGAAATGCGGGCCGCACATCGAGCAGAAGTGCGCGATCTTCGCGCCGGCCGCCGGCAGCGTTTCATCGTGGAACTCGCGCGCCGTTTCCGGATCGAGCGACAGATTGAACTGATCTTCCCACCGGAATTCGAAGCGCGCCTTCGAGAGCACGTCGTCCCAGTGGCGCGCGCGCGGATGGCCCTTCGCAAGATCGGCGGCGTGCGCCGCGATCTTGTAGGCGATCACGCCGTCCTTGACGTCTTTCTTGTTCGGCAGTCCGAGGTGTTCTTTCGGCGTGACGTAGCAGAGCATCGCCGTGCCGAACCAGCCGATCATCGCCGCGCCGATCGCGCTCGTGATGTGATCGTAGCCCGGCGCGATATCGGTGACGAGCGGCCCGAGCGTGTAGAACGGCGCTTCGTGGCAGATCGCGAGCTGCTTGTCCATGTTCTCTTTGATCAGGTGCATCGGAACGTGGCCCGGGCCCTCGATCATCACCTGCACGTCGTGCTTCCACGCGATCTTGCGTCAGTTCGCCGAGCGTTTCCAGTTCGCCGAACTGCGCCGCGTCGTTCGCGTCGGCGGTGCATCCGGGGCGCAGTCCGTCGCCGAGCGAGAACGCGACGTCGTACGCCTTCATGATCTCGCAGATCTCTTCGAAGTGCGTGTAGAGGAAGTTCTCCTGATGGTGCGCGAGACACCACTTCGCCAGGATCGATCCGCCGCGCGACACGATGCCGGTGACGCGTTTCGCCGTCGAGCGGAACGTAGCGCAGCAGCACGCCGGCGTGGATCGTGAAGTAGTCGACGCCCTGTTCCGCTTGTTCGATCAACGTGTCGCGGTAGATTTCCCAGGTCAGCTCTTCAGCTTTGCCGTTGACTTTTTCGAGCGCCTGATAGATCGGCACCGTGCCGATCGGCACGGGCGAGTTGCGCAGAATCCACTCGCGCGTTTCGTGGATGTTCTTGCCGGTCGAAAGATCCATCACCGTGTCGGCGCCCCAGCGCGTCGCCCACGTCATCTTCTCGACTTCTTCTTCGATCGTCGAGGTGACGGCCGAGTTGCCGATGTTCGCGTTGATCTTCACGAGGAAGTTGCGGCCGATGATCATCGGTTCGCTTTCGGGATGATTGATGTTCGCCGGAATGATCGCGCGGCCGCGCGCGACTTCGTCGCGCACGAATTCCGGCGTCGACGCCCTCGCGCATCGCGATGAACTCCATCTCCGGGGTGATCTCGCCGCGGCGCGCGTAGTGCATCTGCGAGACGTTCGCGCCCGGCTTCGCCCGCCGGATCGTTCGCTTTCCGCTGAAGCGCACGCCGTCGAGCTCCGCCATCGCTTCGCGTCCGCGACGGTACAGCGACGTGGGCCGGTCGAGCGTCTCGGTATCGTTGCGCGCCTCGATCCACTTCTCGCGCAGCGGGTGCAGCCCGGCACGCACGTCGATCTTCGCGTCGGGATCCGTGTACGGACCGCTCGTGTCGTACACGGTGTGCGTCGTTCCGTCGGTCAGCGCAATTTCACGCATCGGCACGCGGATCGACGGATCGCTGCCTTCAAGATAAACCTTCATCGATTAGTCCCTTCCTACGCCGGCATTACCCGGTTCAGGTTCAACGGTCGGCGCCGACATTGCGCGCCCTCTCAGCCCGCTGCAATGCGAGCTCCCGCAAGACGAATCGCTACGACATTGCGCGATTGAATCCCCGTATCGCGCTTGCTTCCCCAATGAAAAAGGGCACCGTTACCTCCACGCACGGTGCCCTTTTTACTAGCAACCCTCGGCCCGCGGAGGATGCCTAGTGACCGATGGTGCCATTCATTTTCTGGATGTCGATACTCCCGAGGCCGGTGATGTAGTCGTATCCAGGGAGAGCAGTGTAAGCCGTGTTGTTGCCGACGAGAACGTCGTGGAATCCGTTCACCGATCCCGTCGGAGGCGTGCCGCTCGTCGTTTCCGTGGTCGCCGAGAAGCCGCCGTAGAGTTTATAGAAACGCGGTGCGGCGAATCCGAGCGTGCGATTTGCGCTTAACAGCCGCGCGTAAATTCCCGCCGAGAGCGGCGAAGCAAGACTCGTTCCGCCGACGACCAACGGCGATCCGGAAACATAGGTGTTAAAACCGGTGTTCGGATCGGCGTCCATTGCGATATCCGGAACGCCGCGAATCGACACGGGTGCGGAGACGCCGGCGGCGCCGGATTGCGGTTGCACGCCTTGCTGCCAGTACGGCGAGTATTCGAATTGGCTCAGGCCGCCGCCGCCGTTCATCCATCCTACTTCGCTCGCATAGCTGCCGTCGGCGTTGCTAAGCAGCGTCGTTCCACCAACCGCAACGACGTACGGCGATGCGGCCGGATATTCGACGAACGGTGCGCCCGCGTTCACGCCGTTCGGCGTGCCGACGGAACAGAACGATCCGGTATCGCCCGACGACGCAAACATCGTCTGTCCGTGCGCCGCGGCGGCGAGAAGGATTTCATCGTCGACGAGCATCGAGCCGTCGAGGTACGGGAGAAATTCGCAGCCGCCGAACGACGAGTTGCCGATCTGCGCGAGGTTATCCGATTCCCACTTGCTGTATTCGAGCGCGATGTCGGAATCGGTGAGCGAGGTCGTCGCGTAAACGTAGAGATGCTTTAGATTTCCGGCGATGCCGCTCGAGGATTGCGTGTCGAGATCCCACTCATCGAGGCCGGCGGTATCGGTGCTCGGAAGACCGACTTGCACGACGCTGTAGGGAACTTGCGGCAACCCGTTCGCCGTCTCTTCTGCGCGCAAATCGCTGACGACGCCGGAAACATTGCCTTCAGCCATGACCGCGACAGAAACGTTCGTCGCTTGCGGAACCGTTCCGACGTCGTAGGTCTTCCAGTACGTTTGCGGATTGTACGTAAAACGAAGACAAGTGTTCGTCCCGGGAACCGTCACGTCGCACGGCGTGATCGGCGCGAGTTTTTGCGGACGCGCCTTTGCCGCCGGAGCGTTATTCAAGCCCAGAACCGCAACGACGGTGCTGCCCAGGTTCGAAGGGACCAGCGCCGGTGCCGTGTTCGCGTAAAGGCTTTGCCCGCTTTGCGTGAACGAGTGCAGCGTGGTGTTGAAGGCCTTCTGCACGTTCGCAACGGTCGCATCGCCGCTGACGATCAGGTTGTTCGGCTCGACCTTGACGTTCGTGAAGCCGTTTTGCGAAAGATAAGTCGTAACGGCCGAAACGTCCGCAGCCGTCGGATAGTAGCTCGCGAGCGCGCCGTCGCCGAGCGTTTGTCCGCTCGCGACGAGCGATTGCAGTTGCGAGGCATTGTGCATTTGCAAACCAACGCGAACGGTAATAACCTGCGAGCTGTTAAGCGCGCCGTTGTCGGTTGCGTTGAGAAGATTTATCGCTTGCGTTCCGGTCGCGGCCCAGCCGAGCGGCAGGCTTTGCGTATTGAGCGCAGCGGCACGCGTTAGACCTGTGCCACGGGACGCGCTCTGCGGCGACGATGCGGTTCCGGCTCCCGGGATCACGGAATTCCCTGCGCTATGGCCGGAACAAGAGGCGGTAATGACTCCCGCCAAGATGGCTGCCCCAGCAGTCAGCTTTCTCATATTTAGGTATCCTCCACGAAGAAAGCCTAGCGATGCAGCGTGCTCTCAGCCCATACTCAGTATTGGGTATGCCGTACCTCATTCTCGCCGGCGCGCAGCTTGCTATCGGTGCCGCGGCCATCTTTGCGCGCTACGCGCTCTCGGGAGCCGGCCCGCTTGCGGTGGCAGCAGCGCGCCTCACGATCGCGGCGCTTGTTTTGGGGTGCATCGCTTTGGTGCGCCGCCGGCCGCAGCGGGCGCACACGCCGCGCGAACGCGCGATTTTTGCGTGCGCCGGAGTAGCGCTCGCCGTGCATTTCGCCGCTTGGATCTGGTCGCTGGAGTACACGACCGTTGCCGTTTCAACGCTTCTCGTAGCGTCGACGCCGGTTTGGACGGCGCTCTACGACGCGATCGTCCACGACCGCCGTTTGAGCCGCTTGTCGCTCGCTGCGTTCGGCGCCGGTGCGGCCGGCCTCGTAATGGTCGTCGGGTTCAACCGGACCGCGCCGCCGCATCCGGGACACCAACTGCTCGGCGCGGCCCTTGCGCTGGCGGGCAGCGTCGCGATCGGCGCGTACCTCATCCTCGTCCGCGAAATCCGCGACGATTTTGGCACGCGGGCGATCGTCACGCGAACTTACGGCTGGTCGGCAGCCGTACTCGTGGCGGCGGCGCTCTTCGCGCGGCAACCGCCGCCGGCACCGACGGCCACGGCAGCCTGGGGCGGGATCGCCGCCATGGCGCTCGTTTCGCAACTGCTCGGGCACACCGGCATAAATGCCTCGCTGCGTTGGTTCACCCCGAGCGCGATCTCGTTCGCGAGTCTCATCGAGCCGGTTTTTGCAGCGGTCCTTGCGCTCGTGCTGTTCGGTGAGGCGGTTAGCCCGCTAGCTGTTGTGGGCGGCCTGTTGCTGCTCGGGTCCATTGCCATCGTACTTCATGACGAACGACGGGTAAAAGTGGATGGCTCCGGACCGGGCATTGGAGCGGTCCACTAGCAAGGAATTAGCCATTGGGGCGGAATGCGGCGGGCCATGACCACGTCTTTGCACGACCCAGATCCGCAAGAGACCCAAGAATGGCTCGAGGCGATGCGCGCCGTCGTTGCGGTCGAAGGACCGGAACGCGCCCGTGCGCTGCTCGAGCAACTCGTCGATGAAGCGCAGCGCGGCGGCGCGCACGTTTCGCTCGGCCTCGAAACGCCGTACGTCAACACGATTCCGGTCGACAAGCAGCCGCGAGATGCCGGGCAACGACGAACTCGAAACGCGCTTGCGCCACTACGTGCGTTGGAACGCGATGGCAATGGTCGTGCGCGCAAATAAAGTGAGTTCCGAACTCGGCGGTCACGTCGCGAGTTTTGCGTCGGCCGCAACGCTTTACGACGTCGGCTTCAATCATTTCTGGCGCGCGCCGTCCGACAGTCTTCGGCGGCGACATGGTCTTCTTGCAAGGCCACAGCGCGCCGGGCATTTACGCGCGCGCGTTTCTCGAAGGCCGCATCAACGAAGAGCAGCTCGAACGCTTCCGCCAAGAAGTCGACGGCGGCGGCTTGCCGTCGTATCCGCATCCGTGGCTCATGCCGGACTTCTGGCAATTTCCGACGGTCTCGATGGGCCTCGGGCCCCATCATGTCGATCTATCAGGCGCGCTTCATGCGCTACGTGCACGATCGCGGCATCGAACGATACGGCGGGACGCAAAGTGTGGGCATTCGTCGGCGACGGCGAAACGGACGAACCGGAAACGCTCGGCGCCATTTCGCTTGCCGGCCGCGAGAAACTCGACAATCTGATTTGGGTGATCAACTGCAACTTGCAGCGTCTCGACGGACCGGTGCGCGGCAACGGCAAGATCATCCAGGAACTCGAGCGCGTCTTCAACGGCGCCGGCTGGAACGTCATCAAGGTCATCTGGGGAAGCCGCTGGGATCGCGCTGCTGCAGACGCGACACGACCGGCACGCCTCGTGCAGTTGATGAACGAAACGCGTCGACGGCGATTATCAAACGTACAAATCGCGCAACGGCAAGTACGTGCGCGACGAATTCTTCGGCCGCTATCCGGAAACGGCCGACGCTCGTCGCGGATTGGACCGACGACGAGATTTGGGCGCTGCAGCGCGGCGGCCACGATCCGCGCAAAGTCTACGCCGCGTATAAAGCGGCGGTCGAACACGACCGGCCAGCCGACGGTCATTCTCGCGAAGACGATCAAAGGCTACGGCATGGGCGAAGCGGGCGAAGCGCACAACATCGCGCATCAAGCGAAGAAGATGGAAGTCGAAGAGATGCGCGCGTTCCGCGATCGCTTCAGATTCCGGTCAACGACACGGAAATCGAAAAGATCCCGTTCTACCGGCCGCCGGAAGACAGCCGGAGATGAAGTATCTGCGCGAGCGAGTCGAACGCCGCGGCAGCGCTTCCGCAACGCCGGCCGCAAATCCGAATCGCTTGCGGTTCCCGAACTCTCCGCGTTCGACGCGCAGCTCAAAGGCACGGGCGAACGCGAGATCTCGACGACGATGGCGTTCGTGCGCATTCTCAATACGATCGCGCGCGACGCAGCGCTCGGCCCGCGCATCGTTCCGATCGTCGCCGACGAATCGCGCACGTTCGGCATGGAAGGCATGTTCCGCCAGCTCGGCATCTACTCGTCGGTCGGACAGCTCTACCATCCGCAAGACGCCGAACAGCTGATGTGGTACCGCGAAGACAAGCACGGCCAGATTCTGCAAGAAGGCATCAACGAAGCCGGCGCGATCTCGTCGTGGATCGCGGCGGGAACGTCGTACTCGAATCACGATCTGCCGATGATCCCGTTCTACATCTTCTACTCGATGTTCGGATTCCAGCGCGTCGGCGATCTCGCGTGGGCCGCAGGCGGATTCGCGCACGCGCGGATTCTTGCTCGGCGGCACGTCGGGACGCACGACGCTCAACGGCGAAGGGCTGCAACACGAAGACGGCCACAGCCAAGTCTTCGCTTCGTTCATTCCGAATTGCCGCAGCTACGATCCGACGTTCGGCTACGAAGTCGCCGTCATCATCCAAGACGGCTTGCGCCGCATGCTGACGCGATCAGGAAGACATCTACTACTACATCACGCTGCTCAACGAAAACTACGCGCATCCCGATATGCCCGCAGGCGCCGAAGAGCGGCATCCTCGCGGCATGTATCTCTTCCGCGACGGCGGCAAGGCCGAGAAGAAAACGCCGCGCGTGCAGCTGTTGGGCTCCGGCGCAATTCTGCGCGAAGTCGATCGCGGCAGCGACTTGCTCGCGACGATTGGAACGTGCAGAGCGACGTCTGGAGCGTGCACGAGCTTCAACGAGCTGCAGCGCGACGGCATCGATACGCAGCGCCGGAACCTGCTGCATCCGGAAGACGAAGCGCGAACTCTCGTTATGTCGAGCAGATGCTGGCAGATCGCCAAGGACCCGGCGATCGCCGCGACCGATTACATCCGCACGTACGCGAATCGATTCGTCCGTACGTCGGGGACCGCCGTTACGTTACGCTCGGCACCGACGGCTACGGCCGCAGCGACTTCCGCGCAGAAGCTGCGCGAGTTCTTCGAAGTGAATCGTTACTACGTCACGGTCGCAGCGCTCAAAGCGCTCGCCGACGACGGCACGATTTCGCGCAAAGATCGTTCGCGAAGCGATCGAGAAGTACGGCATCGACCCGAACAAGCCCAATCCGATTACGGTTTAGGACGCGAGGAGTACGTGAGCAATACCATCGAGGTTCGCGTTCCCGACATCGGCGACTTCAACGACGTTCCGGTGATCGAAGTGCTTGTCAAACCGGGCGATCAGCGTCAAGAAAAACGATTCGCTGATTACGCTCGAAAGCGAAAAGGCTTCGATGGAAGTTCCTTCGAGCGCCGACGGCGTCGTCGAGAACGTCAGCGTCAAGGTCGGCGACAAAGTCTCCGAAGGCACGCCGATCGTGACGCTTGCGCTCGGAATCCGCGCAATCGCAGCTCCTGCGGCGGCGCCGCCGGCGCCAGCAGAAGCGCCGGCGTCCGCTCAGCCGCAGCAGACGACGGAAGTCGAGCTTCGCGTCCCGGACATCGGCGACTTCAGCGACATTCCGGTCATCGAAGTTGCAATCAAGCCCGGCGACCGCGATCGAAAAAGAAGCGCCGCTCGTAACGCTCGAAAGCGAAAAAGCGTCGATGGAAGTGCCGTCGAGCGCCGCCGGCACCATCAAAGACGTGCTGGTCAAGGTCGGCGACAAAGTCTCCGAAGGCACCGTGCTCGCTACGCTCGTTTCCGATGCCGCGCCCGCGCCGGCGCTGCGACAAGCGCAGCGGTGAAACAGCGGCCCGTCACCCTGCAGCCTGTCGAAGCGGCGACACGCTCAGCGGTGACGGCGGATAGCTCGCAACAAGCCAATACGGGAGTCGTTCACGCGAGTCCGGCGATTCGACGGTTCGCTCGCGAGCTCGGCGTCGATTTGCACGGCGTAACGGGAAGCGGGCCCAACGGGCGCGTGACGCGCGAAGACGTGCAGCGGTGCGTGAAATCGCGCGTTGCAAGAGCGCGCGCCCGGCGCAGCTGCCGGCGGATTCGGAATCGCCGGATTGCCGGCGTGGCCGAAAGTCGATTTCGCGCAATACGGCGAGATCGAACGCAAGCCGCTTCCGCGCATCAAGAAGTTCTCGGGCCCGAATCTGCACCGCAATTGGCTGCAGATTCCGCACATCACGAACTACGACGAAGCGGACATCACCGCGCTCGAAGCCTTCCGCAACGAAATCAACGCGGAGCAGGCGAAGAGCCTCGGGCGTCAAGATGACGATGCTCGCGTTTCTGATCAAAGCGTCGGTCGCGGCGCTGCAAGCGCTTCCCCGAGTTCAACAGCTCGCTCGACGGCGAAGATCTCGTTTACAAGCGCTACTACAACATCGGGTTCGCCGCCGACACGCCGAACGGGCTTGTCGTTCCGGTACTGAAGAACGCCGAAAGCAAAGGCCTGATCGAAATCGCGCGTGAGACGTCGGAACTGGCGGCAAAGGCGCGCGACGGAAAACTCGGCATGAGCGACATGCAAGGCGGAACGTTCACGATCTCGTCGATCGGCGGCATCGGCGGAACGCAATTCACGCAAATCGTCAATGCGCCGGAAGTGGCGATTCTCGGCGCCACCCGCGCGGCCATGAAACCGGTTTGGGACGGCACGCAGTTCGTGCCGCGGCTGATGCTGCCGATCAGCGTGAGCTACGATCACCGCGTGATCGACGGCGCCGGGGCGGCACGCTTTTTGGCCTATATGAGCTCGCTGCTGCGGGACTTCAAGCGCGTTTTGCTGTAGCCGTCCTTCATGGACGGCGGCGATCCGATAGCGTTCCTTAGCGAACGCGTCGCAGAGGCCGAACGCGAGCGCGACGAGCTGTTGGTTAAAAGCCAACGGCTCGAAATGCTGCAGCGCTCTTTCGTAGACATCGTAGCGGCAAGCGACGAGGCAAGCCTTGCGGCTGCCGCTTTGCGCGGCGCGTGGCTCGGCCTCGGGTTTTCGCGTGCGTTATGGTTCCGGATCGACGACAGCCAAGAGATTAGCGCGCTCTACGAACTCGACGGCGAAGCGGTCGTCGAATCTGAGTATGGCGGCACGCTTCCGGAAACGACTTCGCTCTATCGGATCACGTGCGGCGACAGCGATGTCGCGACCGGCTGGGCCGGCGATGCCGATGCTCCGCTCTTCGACACGCGGCGCAGATATGCGGCTGCCGCCGTACGCCCGAAAAGCGGCGCGTCTTTTCTGCTCTACGTGGACGGCTCGAACGAGCGCAGCGCGTCGGCGTGGAGCGTAGCATCGCTGCAAGAGTTGGCAACGCAAGCCGCATTCGCGCTGGAACGCATGCGGCTCTCCGCGGAGCTCGAACGATTGGCGATGCACGACCCGTTGACTGGGCTGCTCAACCGCCGCGCGCTGATGCAACGCCTGGACACGGAGCTGGCACGCACGCGGCGCACGGCTGAACCGCTTGCGTTCGCGATGATCGACGTCGACGACTTCAAGCGCATCAACGACACGAAAGGCCATGCCGGCGGCGACGAAGCCCTCAAACGCATCGCGCAAATTCTACGCAGTGAAACGCGCGAAACCGACGTTCCCGCTCGTTTCGCGGGCGATGAATTCTCGCTCGTGATGCCGCGTTGCGACGCCGGAGCGATCCAAACGGTCATGGAACGAATCTACCGGGCGCTGAAGGCGCATTCGCTGAGCTGCTCGATCGGCGTCGCATTCGCCCAAGGCGCAATCGACGCACACACGCTCATCGGCAATGCCGACGCCGCCGTCTATCTCGCGAAAGGCGCGGGGAAAAATTGCTATAAAGTGACGGCGCCGTAAAGGTCCAGCACTTGCTGGGCCCGTTCGCAAACTCTCGAGCGCAACTCCGACGGTTCGACCAGCGCAACATCTGCGCCGCACGCGACGAGATAATGCATTGCGGCGTCCGAGCTGCCGAAACGAATCTTTAGCGTGGACGGATCGCCGTCTTCGACCATCTCCCAGGGCCAATAGCTCGTGTATTCATCGACCTTTGCGCGCGCGACTCGCACGACGATCGGATAACCGGGACCCTGTTCTTTTTCAAAGCGCTGCATCGTTTCGCGCCAGTGCTGGTCGAGGTCGAAATCCGCCGGCCGCACGAAGCGCTCGTCGAGATCGGACACGTCGAGGATACGATCGATGCGAAACGTCCGGTGGCCGTCCGCGGTTAGCGCGACGAGATACCAAACGCCGGCCTTGGAAACGAGTCCCAGCGGGTCGGCGCGGCGCGTGCTGGCCGTGCGGTGGCGGTCTTGGTACGTGATCGTAACGCACCGGTCGTCCCACACGGCGCGACGGAGCAGCGCGAGTTTTTCGACCGGCGGGTCGCCTTGATTCCAGCGCCGTTGATCGACGTGAACGCGGCCGCGAACGTGTTCGGCGGCGTGACGTTGCGCATCGGAAAAGCCGCCGCGCAGCTTATCCAGCGCGCGATCGAATTGGCCACCCAAGCCCAAATCGGCAAGCACGGAAGACCCCGACGTAAAGAGCGCGCGAATTTCGTCTTCGCCGAAATGCGTGAGGGCTTTCCGGTAGCCTTCGGCGAGCGCTATGCCGCCGTCGACGCCGCGTTCGGTGTAGACCGGAACCCCCGCGGCTGATAGCGCGTCTACGTCGCGATAAATTGTCCGTTCAGAGACTTCAAGCGCACCGGCAAGCTCGCGGGCCGTCCGGCGTGAGGACGACTGGAGCATGAGCAACAGCGCCATCAAACGATCGGCCTTCATGCAAAACAGCGTGGCAAATATGACAGTAGATGTCAACTATACCGGTTTAGATTTGATGCATACTCAAAACACGACCGAAAGGACGAATGCGTTATGCCTACCGGAACGGCGCCGATCGTTGCCACCGGCATCGACTGCGTGTGTTACTTAGCTAAGGACTTTGCCCGCGCAAAGGGCTTTTATGAAAACACGATAGGGCTGAAGCCCTCGACCGAGGGAGACAACTGGGTCGAATTCGAACTGCCCGACGGCGCAACGTTTGCGCTGGCAAAACTCCCCGGCGACCAATGGTATCCAACGGGCGGCGCAATGTTTGCCGTAAGCGACGTTCATGCCGCGGCGCAGACGCTTCGGGAAGCCGGCATCACCATTCACGGCGACGTCATGGATACGCCCACCTGTGATACGGCGTGGTGCGACGACACCGAAGGCAACAACTTCGCTCTTCACCGAAGAAAATAACTCGCTCGAGAAAGGACCTGGGATGCAACTGGAACCGTACATTTTCTTTTACGGTCGCTGCGAAGAAGCGCTGGAGTTTTACAAGAACGCGTTAGGCGGAACGTACGAATTCACTCGAATGGAAGAAGCGCCGCCGATGCCCGACATGCCGGTCCCGCCCGAGGCGGCAAAAAGAATCATGCACTCGACATTCAAGGGTCCGGGATTCTCGTTCATGGCGTCGGACGGCCGCGAAGAGAAAGCCGTGAATCCTGACGAGGGCAACATTTCGCTTTCGCTCGGCTTCGAAGACAAAGCCGAAGGCGATCGCATCTTCAAGGCGCTTTCGGAAGGCGGCGACGTGAGAATGCCGCTCAGCGATGCGTTCTGGGGCGGCCGTTTTGGAATGGTAGCCGACAAATTCGGCATCGAATGGATGATCACGACGCCATAGTTTAGGGCCTCATTGAGGCACGGGCAGGAGTCGAGTTAGGCGCACCTAAATACGCGCTTCGCAATGTTTTTAGGTAAGCCTAATTTGGCTCTGTCGGCCGGAGCGCTGTTGGCCGCGCTGTGGCTCGTGCCGGCCCGCTCGGAAGCGATTCCCCTCTTCGCGCGCCAGTACGGCGTGTCGTGCGAAAAGTGCCACTCCGTGATCCCGCACTTGAACGACTTCGGGGCGGCGTTTCTGGCCTACGGCTACCGGATGCCGGGAGTAAAGCCCGGCCCGGCGTTCCCGCTCGCGGCCAAGGTCAATTTGGTTTACTCGAGTCAAAATCAGGGCCCCGGCCCGAACGGCGAGGGACTCCCGAAGGCGGTCGTGGATGAAGTCGAACTTTTTACGACGGGCGCAATCGGCAGCCGCGCGGCTTACTACGCCGAGCAGTATGTCGTCGACGGTGGAATGCCCGGCTTGCTGCACGATGCCTGGATCAACGATCGCGTAAATCCGTGGAGCGCGAAAATTCCGGTCTACGTCCAAGGCGGACTCTTCACGCTGCCCTTGCCGGTCGACCCTGAAACGTTCCGCGACACCTATCAGGATTACACGCCGTACACGCAGACGGCGGGAGCCAATCCGTTCTTCTTCAAGGATCCGAAGCTCGGTCTGCGCGCCGGCGTCGGCGATCCGCTGCGTGGCTTCAACCTTCAGCTCTACGCGGGTCCGGGATACGACCGCCAGAGCGGCCTTCCCAAGACCGGCATTGATACCGAAACTTACGCGCAAGATGCCGCGGGGCGCTTCACGCTGAGCGCATGGCGTTACGACGGCACGCGGCCGGCGGGCGATGGACCGCTCGATCGATTCGAACGCACGGGCTACGGGCTCACGTACGGACAATGGACGCGCTTCTCCAGCGAAGCCGTGCTTATAACCGGATACGATTCCAACTGCACCATGCCGGGGTTCGGAGGCTGCGCGCTTAGCAGCGGATTCGAACAACTGCGCTGGGCGTTCAACCGCAAACTCTACGCTGAAGCGCGTTACGAAGGAACGTCCAACTCAGACGGTGAGTTTACTCGGGACGGCGTTTTTCTCTTAGGCTACGGAACGACGGAGCACTCGCGCGTCACGATCGAAGACGTCATCACTCATTCTCCGCAGACGACCAATACCATGAACGTCCAATTTACGGCGGCTTACTAACATGCCCGCGTCCATAGGAATCTCACGCTGCGCTGCCGCCGCGATCGTCGCATTTACTTTTGCCTTCCACGCGGGGCCGGCGTTGGCGCAATCTACGGGGCAACGGACGATCGATACCGCCGGTTCGAAGGCGCAATTCACCGTGTCGCACATTTGGGTCGAGCACGTAACCGGGACGGTTCCTATAGCGAGCGGCACGGTTGCACTCGCTCCCGATTCCTTGATCCCAACTCGAGCCACCGCAGTGCTTGACGCTACGAAAATTCTCACTGACGAGCCCGATCGCGACGCTCAGTTAAAGTCACCGGACTTCTTCGACGTCGCGAAATTCCCAACGTGGACGTTCGCGAGCACCAAAATCACGCCGCATGGAGCAAACGCTTTCGACATGGACGGGAATCTGACGATTCATGGCGTGACGCAACCCGAACATCTCGTGGTGACGATCAAAGGCGATTCGACGCACCCCGTCTATCACGCAACGGGAGAAATCGACCGCCACGCCTTCGGCATGAGCATTTCGCGCTTGGACCCCACGATTGGAAACACCGTCGACATTTCGCTCGACGTCGCGCTGAAATGAGCTTCTAGAGCGCGGCGGAACCGATGAGCGAGCGGGCGCGCTCGTTGTCGTCGGTGCTGATGGCAACCAGCGCTTCTCCGTCTTCGCGCCGTACGTGATGCATCGAACGGATGTTGAGATTGGCGTCGCCGAGCAGTCGTGAAAGGCGCGCGAGCGCGCCGGGCCGATCGTCGATTCGCGCAAGCAGCACGTCGTCGGAAACGGATTCGTACCCCGCGTCGGTGAGAATTTTCAACGCTTCGTCTTCGCGTTCGACCGCCATGCGCACGAGCGCGCCGTTGCCGTGGGTTTCCACGACAATTCGCTCGATGCTAATGCCGTGCGCAGCGAGCACTTCGGTCAGCTCGGCCAAGAGGCCCGGACGGTTCGGAACGATTACCCGGATATTTCGCATGCGGCTTCTTTCTTTCGTTGGGCGGCCATGTCGTCGATGAACGCGTCGACTTGTTCGCGCGTTACGTTCGGAAGCACGATGGCGTGCGAGATGGGGCCGGCCGTGGCGATCTGCCACTTTGCCCGAATCGTTTCGTTTACGCGCGGAAACACGACCGTAATTGCATTAGGGTTGCGCCACGCTTCGATACCGGCGCCGCGTAGTTTGCTTTCCAGATATCCGGCCAATTCGAGAGAGTGTTCCAGCCGGCGCTTCACGCCCTCGAGCCCCAGTTCGCGCAGGCGGTACCACAGCATCAGCGGCGTTACGCCGTTGCGCGACCCGCTGATGGTCGTATCGAGATTTCCGATGTAATCGATGGCGCGCGCGATCCGCTGCACGTTGTGTTTCTTTGCAACTACGACGCCACACGGAATCGGCGCGCCCAAGAATTTGTGTCCGCTGACGGCAATCGAATCGGCGCCGTCGGCAAAGTCGTACGACGGGCGCGGGCTAAGAAACGCCGCATATGCTCCGGAAAGCGCCGCATCGGAATGCACGTACCGCTGGCGGATCGCCAGGCCGTCCATGATTCCAATGATGCGGCCCACGTCGTCACGCGCTTCCGTCATCGTCGTGCCGATGTTCGCGAAAATGATCGGCGGCACGTCGCGATGGATCTTCAGCGTCTCGCGAAGATCTTCGTAGTCGATCTCGCCGTTCGCTTGCGAACGGATCGTAATGTGCCGCATGTTGAGGAAGTGCAGGTTCTTCGCAACGCTGTAATGCGTTTGCTCCGAGTAATACACCATGCCGTTGGGCAGCAGTTCGCGCGCGAGATATAGGCCGTAGAGATTGCCCTCGGTGCCGCCGTTAGTGACGTAGCCCCACCAGTCGTCCTTCGGCGCGCGGAAGATACCGGCAAAGAACTCGACGACTTCGCGTTCGAATTCCCGCGTCTCCACGCGATACGTCCCGTCGGCAAACGGATCGCCGACGTTGTTGACCGGAAATTCTAGAAAGCGCTCGAGCGCATCGTAGTCGAAGTCTTTCGCAGACGGATAGCCAAGCGAAATACTGTTCGCCGCGCTCATCCGTTCGTAAAGCGCATCCAGCCTTGCGCGATCTTTGGGATTCAACATCGTTGCACAGGTCATCCTGAGCTTGTCGAAGGACGGGCGCATATCGGCAATGCCGGTATGCGCCTATGGTTCGACAAGCTCACCATGACGAGCCTTACTTCTTACGCAGTTGGCGCAGCACGTACTGCAGGATGCCGCCGTGGCGATAGTACTCCGCTTCGTCCGGCGTGTCGATGCGCACGAGCGCCTTGAATTGCAGCGACTTGCCGGTCTTGGCGTCGGTCGCCTTCACCGTTGCGTGCATGCGCGGCGTGATGCCGTTCTCGATGCCGGTGATATCGAAGAGTTCTTCACCGGTAAGCGCGTACGTCGAGCGGTCGGCACCGTCCATGAACTGCAGCGGAAGAATGCCCATGCCGATCAGGTTGCTGCGGTGAATGCGCTCGAACGACTCGGCGATCACGGCCTTGATGCCGAGCAGATACGGGCCCTTCGCCGCCCAGTCGCGCGACGAACCCGAACCGTACTCTTTGCCGGCGAGCACGATCAGCGGCGTTCCGTTCGGCTTGTACTTCGCCGAAGCGTCGAAGATCGACATCTGCTCGTTGGTCGGCAGGTAGCGCGTAACGCCGCCTTCGACTCCGGGCACGAGCTGATTGCGCAGACGCACGTTCGCAAACGTGCCGCGCACCATCACTTCGTGGTTGCCGCGGCGCGCGCCGTACGAATTGAAGTCCTTCGGCTCGATGCCGTGTTCCATCAAGTACTTCGCCGCGGGCGACGTCTTGGCGATGTTGCCGGCCGGCGAAATGTGATCGGTCGTGACGGAGTCGCCGAGCACGGCGAGCGCGCGCGCGTTCTTGATATCGGCGAGCGCGGCCGGCTCGGCCGGCATGTTTTCGAAGTACGGCGGATTCTTGACGTACTCCGACTTCGGATCCCACGCATAGCGTTCGCTCTTCGGCGACGTCGAGCTTCGCCCAGTTGTCGTCGCCGTTGAACACGTCGGAGTAGCGCGCCTTGAACATGTCGTCGTCGACGCACTCGGTGACGGTCTTCGCGATCTCGTCGTTGCTCGGCCAGATGTCTTTCAGATAGACCGGCTTGCCGTCGCGGTCGTTCCCGATCGGCTCGGTCGTGAGATCGACATCCATGCGGCCCGCAAGCGCGTACGCCACGACGAGCGGCGGCGACGCGAGATAGTTCGCGCGCACCTGCGGATGAATGCGGCCTTCGAAGTTGCGGTTACCGGAAAGCACCGCCGCGACGATCAGATCCTGATCGGCGACCGTTTCGGCAACGTCGGCGGCAAGCGGTCCGGAGTTTCCGATGCACGTCGTGCAGCCGTAGCCGACGATGTTGAAGCCGAGCTGATCGAGATACTCCTGCAAGCCCGGCCTTCGCGAGATAGTCGTTGACGACTTTCGAACCCGGCGCGAGCGACGTCTTCACCCACGGCTTCGCTTTCAAGCCGCGCTGCGACGGCATTGCGCGCAAGCAATCCCGCGCCGATCAGCACCGACGGATTCGACGTGTTCGTGCAGCTCGTGATCGACGCGATGACGACGGCGCCGTCGGCCACGTCTTTTTCGCGTCAGCGCAATCGTCGCGGTTCCGCCGCCGCCTTCGTTTTCGAAAGCGCGAAACGGCGCCGTTGCTTCGCCTCGCGCGCGCGCCATCCACTCTTGCATCGCCGCGTTGAACGACGTCTTCACGTCGCTCAAGCGGAACGCGATCTTGCGGACGGCGCGGACCGGCGACGTTCGGTTCGACCTCGCCGAGATCGAGCGTCAGCACGTCGGTGTATTCGGCATCCGGCGTTTCGTCGGTGCGGAACATGCCCTTGCGCCTTCGCATACGCTTCGACGAGCGCGATGTGTTCGGCGCGCGCGCCCGGTCAGGCGCAAGATATTCGAGCGTGCGATCGTCGATCGGGAAGATCGCGCACGTCGAACCGAATTCCGGCGACATGTTGCCGATCGTCGTGCGATCGGCAACCGGCAAGTTGCGAAAGTCCCTTGCCGAAGAACTCGACGAACTTGCCGACGACGCCCTTCTTGCGCAGCATCTCGGTGATCTTCAGCACGAGATCGGTCGCGGTGACGCCTTCGCGCAGTTTGCCTTCGAGACGGAAGCCGATGACTTCCGGAATCAGCATCGTCACCGGTTGACCGAGCATCGCCGCTTCGGCTTCGATGCCGCCGACGCCCCACGCAAGCACGCCGAGGCCGTTGACCATCGTCGTGTGCGAGTCGGTTCCGACTGCCGTGTCGGGATATGCGGTCGCATTCTTCTCATCGAACGCGATGCCGGCACCGCCGGCGCCGAAGATGACGCGCGCAAGATACTCGATGTTGACTTGGTGAACGATGCCCGTGTCGGGCGGAACGGCGCGGAAATCGTCGAGCGCCGACTGTCCCCACTTCAAGAACGCGTAGCGTTCGCGGTTGCGCTCGAATTCGAGATCGGCGTTCTTTTGAAACGCGTCATTCGTGCCGAAGTAATCGATCTGCACCGAGTGATCGATGACGAGTTCGACCGGCTGCAGCGGATTGATCGCTTTCGGATCGCCGCCCATCGTCGGCCATCGCGTCGCGCATCGCAGCGAGATCGACGACGCACGGAACGCCGGTGAAATCTTGCAGCAGCACGCGCGCCGGACGGAACGCGATTTCCTTATCCGAGGCTTCGCGCGGATTCCAGCGCGCGAGCGCTTCGACGTCGCTCTTGGTGACCGAGCGGCCGTCTTCGAAACGCAGCAGATTCTCGAGAAGAATCTTCAAGCTGTACGGCAGGCGGTTCGAGCTTCGTGAGCCCGGCGCGTTCTCGAGCGCGTCGAGCCGGAAATACGTGTACGAGCGATCGCCGACGGCTAAGCGTGTCGACCGCGTTGAAACTATTCGCGTGCTGATTCATGGCGATAGGCGTATTTTGGGGTCGCCTCCGCGTAGCCTTCGATTCGCAAACGCAAGCTCGCCCGACAAAAGTCGCCACAACGGCTCGCCGACCAGCTCGCGTCCGCCAAGGCGAGACGTCGAGCGCGTCATCGAACGCCGCCGCGTTCGCGGGGCACTTCGCGCGCGACCCGCTCGAGCGTATTCCGGGGCACGAGCAGACTCTGCGGCAGATCGTTCATCCGGGCGATCTCGCCGACGACGACGCCCATCAACGACGCCAGCGTGTCGCGGTTCTGCCCGAGCGGACGCTGCGGACGGCGCGGGAAGCTCGTCCTCGGGAAGCGCCTCGCCGCGCGCGACGGCTTCGACGATTGCGCGCCGAGCTGCCGCCGCGCGCCGGCATCGAAGCGCCGCAGCTGGTCGAGATCTTCGACGCGGCCTTCGGTCGCAGCGTCGCGAGCCCGCCGACGACGTCGTCGGGCATGACGTACTTCAGCGGCAGATCGCGTTCGCGCGCGATGCGGTCGCGCAGCTTCACCAGTTCGTTCAGCACGCCGAGCTCGCGGCGATTCATGCGCATTGCGCCCGGAATGCGCAAGTACGCGCGGCGTTCGTCGGCGCGATAGCGCTCGATGTCGCCCAGCAGCGCGCACTCTTCGAGCGCCCACTCCAAACGGCCGGCGTTCTGCAAACGCTCGACGAGTTTGTCGTACATCGGCAAGCAGATGCGCGACGTCGTCGACGAGGTACTCGATCTGCCGCGGCGCTGAGCGGCCGCGTCGACCAGTCGCTGACCGTCTGCGTCTTCGCAAGGCGCACGTCTTCGAGGTCGCGCACGAGATCGGCGAGCGAGATCTGCATGCCGTAGCCGAGAAACGCCGCAGCAACTTGGCTATCGAACACGTTCGGCGGCACCATGTCGAAACGCTCGGCGAAGATTTTCAAATCCGACGAGAGCGCGTGACCGACGACGAGTCGTCGAATCGAAAGCGCGCGAGCAACGGCCGCAAATCGCGGAATCGCAAGCGGATCGACGATGACCGCGCCGTCGTCGAACGCGAGCTGAACCACCATCAACCGCGGCGCGTAACTGCGCTCTGCATGAAATTCCGTATCGAGCGCTACGCGCGGAGCCGATCGGACGCGCGCGCAAAGCGCGTCGAGCGCGGCGGCAGTTTCGATCATCGGAACGGCTTGAGTCGATAAGGTCACGGTGTCGGTGTCACTTTCGGATGGCGATGGAAGCGGAAGTGCGGATGGTGGTGTTCGCAATAAACGTGCGCGCGATTTTCGTACGAGTGCACGAACGACGGTTACGCGGTCGCCGAAGATCGCGAGCATCGTGCAGATCGGAATGGCGATCGGCGCACATCGTCCACACATGCACCCAGACCGGCACGCGAAATGCCGCGGCGGTCGCCGTCGCGACCGTTCCGCCGAAGCCCGGGAATGACGCGCACGGCGATCAGAAAGAGCGGCGAGCCGACGCGGAAGCGCTTCACCCAAGCCGGCAGCCGCTCGAGATACGGTCGGCAGATCGAGCAAGTGCGTTGCGTGCCGGTTGATCCAATAGCCCGAGCATCGCCGCAAGCACCAGGCCGATCGCGTTGACGATGGAGCCATTCGACCGGACCGAAGATCGCGCCGTTCATGATCGCGAGCGCGTCGGTCACCGAGAACGGCGCCGAGGCGACGATCGCGAACACCACGACCGCAAGCGGATACGCCGAACGGCCCGAGCGTTCGAATCATGTGCTCGACCTCGGGCTGAAATTTGGAATGACGAAGTGCCGCGAGCGTAAAAGACGCGGCGAGCATAGCGAAGGCGGCCAAGGCGTTTGACGATTTGGCTCAAGCGGAGGCAGGCTTGATCGTTCGAGGAGTGATCACGGTTCTGTGCGGAGTTGGTCTCTACGCCTCGCTTTTCATGCTGCGGAAGACCCGGCGGGCCGAACGAGGCGAGCTCGACGAGCCTAGCGTCGTCCAGACGCCCCGGGCCCGGCTCCTCGGCGGGACGCCGAACGCCCTTATCGGCGTGCTGTACTATCCGGTGATGGGCGCCGGCATCTGGGCAGCCCTGGCGCCGTGGGCTGCGGCCATGTTCCTCGCCGCCGCCTGTTTCGCGGCCGCCGTGTCCGCAGTGCTCGCGTACTCGTTGCTCCTCGTCACCCGAATGCCTTGCCGATACTGCTGGACGGCCCACGCGATCAACTGGTTGCTTGCTGTACTCAACCTATGGTGTTTTCTAAAAATATCATATTGGAGATGAGCCGCGACTTTGGTATCATCGCCCTTGTCTCCGGTTGGAGCAGCTCGGTTTTGCTCCACCATTGGACGGCAGTACAAACACCAGGGCCGCGCGAGTGCGCGGCCCTTCTGCTTTTCTGTAGCCCTACTTCATCGCGTGAGGCTGGAGGTCGTAGACCGTAGCGAGGTCGTTCATCGCCTGCGCCAGCACCGCGTGGTAATCGGCATCCGCCGCCACGCCGTACTTCTTGTCGATGTCGTCCATCACTTGATCGTGGATCGGGTGCGAGACGGCGCGATCGAGCATCACTTCCACGTTGAAGCCTTTCGGCGTCTGTCCGGCGCCCCACAATGCGGAGGCCAGGGCTTTACCGTCTTTCGGATCCGGGTTCGGCGTCGAGGGCAGCGCTACGTTCTTCTCTTTTACGATGCGCAGCGAATCGGCAACGACGAAGTCGAAAACTTTGACGAAATCGTTCACTTTCGTATCGCCGAATTGTTTCTTCAGGGAAGCAACTTCGGCCGTCGTTTTATCGCCCGCAAGCGTATGAACGAGCGTGAGCGTGCTGAAGTTCGAGGGACCGCCGCCGGCCTCGATCATCGACAACGTAACGGGCAGCGCAGGTGCGCCGTTGTAGACGCCCGGAGCGGAGAACCGCGTGGGCGCATCGGAATTCAAACCGGACATGGAATCCGCTGCAAAAGCGGGGAGCGAGGTGCCGAGAAGCGTGGCGGCGCAGGCGATCGCCGAAACCCAACGGGTGATCATCGTTCTTTCAGACCTTTCAACAATTACGAGAGCTGGAAGCTTTTACGCCCCACGTAACGGTTGAATCCGAAATCCGGATTGGGTCTTTTTAACGGTCGCTTCGGATCAGGTCGTCGATCATTGCGCCGTACTTCTCGTCCGGCGTGCGCGTCCCCCGAAACCAGCCCTCGAGGATCTCACCTGCTACGGCCGGCGTCGTCGCGCGAACGCTCAAACAGAGCACGTTCGCATCGTTCCAGGTCCGCGCGCCTTCCGCGGTGGCTGCGTCGCCGCAAAGCGCGGCGCGAATGCCCGGGACTTTGTTTGCCGCAATACTGACGCCCGTCCCGGTCCAACAGCACACCACGCCGAATTGCGCGTCGCCCGCAGCAACGGTTTCACCGACGGTGCGCGCCGCAGCGGGCCAGGCATCGTCGGCGCCGGGATCGAGCGCGCCGTACAACGCAACGTCGTGACCGCGTTCGCGCAACAAGCGCTCGACTTCGGAAGTCAGCTCACAGCGCATGTCGCTTCCGAGAGCAATTTTCACGAGCGGATTTCCTGCGGTTGTGTCGTCACTGTTGGACGATGGTTATTGCATCCGCCTGGATGGACCCGTCGCTGCCGGCACGGCCTTGCACGTCGACGGTCTGTCCTGCCCCAAGGGTCGCGCCGCGGGGGTTGATGATCGTTCCTTGATGCAGATGCACGGCCTCATACCGGTTCAGCGGCATGCGAAGCTGCAAATCAAAGCGCCGGAAGAACGTCACGGTTCCGCGCACGTGGTTCGGATCGACGCCTAGTCCCGCGGTCGCATCGCCGGCAAGACGTTGCACGATGCCCTCGACGACGTTTCCCACGTTTGGTGGAATCGTCGGCAGGGCGTGCGGCACGGAAGGCACCGGAGACGGCGTGGGCGTGGGCGTCTGCTGAGCCAGCGCCGGAGCGGCAGCGGTGAAGAGGACGGCCAAAGCCAGGGCGACAACTCGCGGTTTCATATTCAATGAACGTGACTCCATGGAAACGGGTTCCCCCGTGCGCCTAGCATCCACCGTAATGCTGCTACGCCAGGCGGCCGGCGGCAAAGGGATCGAGGTGTTGATGGTCAGGCGGAGCGGACGTAGCGCCTTCGCTCCGGACGCCGTTGTATTTCCCGGCGGGACGGTAGATCCAATCGATTACGACCGCTCGCCCGCATGGGACGCGGAGAGACGCGCGGCCGAATTTCGCGCAGGCGTGCCCGATACGCTCCGGACAAGCGAGCCGGCGATCGACGATCGAGACGCAAGCGCGCTGGTCCACGCCGCCGTTCGCGAACTCGCCGAAGAAGCGAACATCGAACTCGATCCGCATCGCATGCATCTCTTCTCGCATTGGATTACACCCCCGACCGAACCGCGCCGCTACAACACGCACTTTTTCATGGCGCCCGCGGGCGACGCGCACGTGGGCAGCGCGGACGAAGTGGAAACGCACGACGAACGCTGGATCGATCCTGCGCATGCGCTCGCGCTGTATCGCGCGGAGCAACTGCACTTAGTGTATCCTACGATCAAACATCTCGAGCGATTGACGGCATTCAGAGACGTCGAAAGCGCGCTGCGATTTGCGCGCGAAAAACCGATCGCGACGATTATGCCATGGACCGCGCCGCAAGACGGATTCGTGATGCCGGCACAGTTGGAAAACGCGTGGTGAGCGCGATCGCGCTCGTCCGCGCACCAAACCCGTCGCCGATGACGTTAACCGGGACCAACTCCTACGTTCTCGATGCCGGAAACGGTGAAGCGCTTGTCATCGATCCGGGACCGGCGATCGCCGCTCACTTGGACGCAATTGCCGCAAACGCTGCGGAGCGGCAATTGCGGATCACCGCAATCGCGCTGACGCACGGGCATCCCGATCATGCCCCCGGTGCCGCGCTGCTCGCAAGACGCACCGGCGCACCGGTGTACGCGCATCCGCTCTCCGAGGCGGCGCACGATCGCGATCTCCCATTGGAAGGCGACTTATCAGTGGCGCGGCTCGCGCTCTGGACGATCGATGCGCCGGGGCACACCTTCGACCACGTCGTCTTCTACGAACGCAACGAGCGCGCGCTTTTCACCGGCGACGTCATTCTCGGCGAAGGCACCGTCGTAATCGCACCGCCCGGCGGAGCGATGCGCCCATACCAGCGCACGCTGGCGCGGCTTGCGCGAGAGTTTCCGGACGCGCAAAGAATTTACGGCGGCCACGGGCCCGTGGTCGAAGATGCTCAAGCCAAAATCGCCGAGTACATCACGCATCGTCAAACGCGCGAAGCCGAACTGCTGCTTGCGCTGCAAGGCCGGCCGCAAACGATTCCGCAACTCGTGCGCCGCATTTACGGTGACGGACGCTCGCATCTGTGGGCTGCCATGGCGCGGCAAATGCTCGCGTATCTCTTGGCACTTCAAGACGAAGGGCGCGTCAGCGCCGAACGGGTCGAGCGGCCGATGACCGAACTCGAACGAACGATTATGAACCCGCCGTGGGCAACGATCGTCGGCGAAGAACACGCAGCCGTCGTCGAAGCCGAGCTCGGCGCGATGCTTCAGCTCGACACTATTTATACGTATACGCTGGTGGGCTAGTCGACGCGAAGCACGATCTTGCCGAACTGATCGCTCGAAGCCATCCGCTCGGCGGCCGCCACGGCTTGATCGAGCGCATACGTGTGGTCGATGGCCGGTTTCAGGCCCGTCTCGAAAAGCTCCAGCATCTTCGTGAAATCTTGCGGGCTGCCCATCGACGTCCCCCGGATGTCGATATGGTTCCAGAATAGCGGAAAAAGGCGGAACGTCGACTCGACACGCGTTCCGCCGTAAATAACGATGCGTCCGCCCGGACGCATTGCGCCGAGCACCTTGTTCAGTGTGTCGCCGCCGGACGAATCGACGACCAGGTCGACGGGGCCGAGCTTACGCAGTGTTTTATGCCATTCGGGATCCGTCGCGTAGTTGATCGTTTCGTCGGCGCCAAGCGCGCGGGCGCGTTCGAGTTTGTCGTCGGTGCCCGAAGTCACGATGACGCGTGCGCCCGCTTTTTTCGCGAACAGCAGCGCGAAGGTTTGCACGCCGCCGCCCACGCCGGGAAGCAACACCGTTTCACCCGGCTGCAAATCTCCGCGCGTGTGCACTGCGCGATACGCGGTCAAGCCCGCAAGCGGAATCGCACCGGCTTCTTCCATCGTAAGCTCGACGGGTTTGATGCGCACGTTTTCTCGAGGCACGGTGACGTACTGCGCGAACGTGCCGTCGCGCGGCATGCCGAGGATCGTCGCCTGCGAACTCCAGACGCGCGGATTTTCGCCCCACCCCATCGTTGGATCGATAACGACTTCATCGCCCGAAACGAATGCGGTAACGCCTTCGCCCACCGCTTCAACCACGCCCGCGCCGTCGGAACCGAGCGTGCGCGGCAGAACGATGTTCGGATAGAGTCCTTGCGTGATAAAAACGTCGCGCCGATTGAACGCGGCGGCCCGAATTCGCACCAACACTTCGCCCGGCGCGGGCTGCGGGCGATCGATTTCTTCGATCTTGAGGTTTTGCGGGCCACCGATCTCGTGCAAGCGAACCGCGCGCATCTTCAAAGCCATGCTGAAGAACTCAGTTACCACGGACGTGGTAACTTCCTCTATTTATTCATGTCCGAATCGTCACCGTCAGGTTCAGCGCGAACGGCTCGACGACGAGCTTATCGGTCGGCAACGGCCCATACACCGGTGCGCCGGTAACGGGATCCTGCGCAACGACGCCGCGATACGGCACGCCTCCGCCGAACACGGTGAAACGCCCGGCACCGTCGTTGAAGAGATTCGTTCCCGAAAGCGTTACGTCAGTGACGGGATCGAGTTTTACGCCGAACGCGGCATTAACCCAGCTTATCGGCCCCTGATTGAGTTCGTTGTTGTTGCCGCGAAACGCAGCGGCAACGGCGGCGTGCAGTTTGTTTTTCGCCCAGTCAAGTTCCAGCGAACCCTGCTGCTGCGGAATGCCGAGGAACTGCTGGCCGTTCACCAAGTTTCCGCCGGACGTCGGATTGGAAATCGTCGCGCCGAAGTTCTGCGGATACGCCGCGTTCAAACCGTATTGCGCCGTCAGGAAAAAGCCTTGGGGAGCAAAGCGCTGCACGAACCGCAATTCGGCGCCTTCGTACACGACGTTTCCGATGTTGACCGGATAAGAGAAACATGCCGGATTGACAAGCGGCGGCGTATTCGTCGGTCCGATGCACGTGCCGTTTGCAACGTCCGCTAGCGGGTAGTAATTTTCGATCGGATCGCGCAGATTCGTTCGATAAAGCGAGACGTCCAACGTCGCATCCTCGGAATACCGGTGGGAGAAACCGAGCTCGTACTCCGTCGCATGCTCCGGACTTTCGCTCGCATTGCCCTGTCCCACGTAAACGCCGTTGGCATCGCGAGTCAGGGCTGCGACCGGGAAAATATACCGTTCGATCAAGAGCGGCGCTCTAAAGCCCGTGCCGGCCGAGAACCGCACGGCGGTCGCAGGGTCGACGTTCAAGACCGCTCCGATACGACCATCGAGGTTGGATCCGAACGTCGAGTAGTGCGAGGCATAGACTGCGCCTTCCACGTCGAGTTCCTTCGTCGCTTGCCAACCGCCGCGCGCAAAATAGCTTGCGATGTTTTGTCCGACCGACGGCTCGCCGCCGAGCGGGTCGACGAATCGAAAAGATTCGTAGCGCGTGTATCCGCCGAGAGCGTAATGCGTGTTCTCGAAGCTTCTTTGCCAAGAGAGTGCTTCGTTAAAGCGCTTATCGTTGTGCACGACGTCGTACATCGGCGAGCTCACGCCGCCGTCGATGTTTATGTCGTCGTCGTCCGCCGAGGTTTCTGCAACAAGCTCCCCGGCGCCAAGAGGGGCGCGTCCTCGCAACTGATACGCGCGAATGTTCTGGGCGAGCGTTTGAGCGCCGGGACCGACGAACGATCCGTACGCCGGATCGCCCGCATTTCCGTCGATGCCGTTGATTGCGCTGCTTTGATCGCGAACGTCGGCAAGCGTAAAAACGCGCGCGCTGACCGCCGCCTTCTGGGAAAACGTCCACGAAAGATTCGCGAGCGCGGTATGAGCCGCAACGGAAGAGCCCAGAAGCGTGTCGTTCGGACAATTTGCGGGGCAGCCGGGCGGAAGCCCCGGCTGATAGACCGGCTCGACTTCGTTTACGTAGCCGCTTTGGTGCTGATTGTCCGCTGCAAAGGCGTATCCAAGCCGCCCGTGCGAACCCGTGGCGTTGGCCCATTGCTCGTTTTTCCCAAACGATCCGGTTGAAGCGGAAAGTGCAAAGTGTCGATCTTTGGTCGGACGCAACGACACCAAATTCACGGCGCCGCCGATCGTATTGCTGCCCTCGCTGTCTTGCGGGCCGAGGCCTTCGGTGACGTCGACTGCGGAAAAAGCGGCAATCGGAAAGCGCGAAAGGTCAACGTCACCGGTATTCGCATCGTTGAGCAGCTGCCCGTCGAGAGCAACCAGCGTTTCCGACGGATCGGGTCCGCGCAGCGATACCACGGCTATCGCGTTGGATTGCCCTCCATCGGGGTGCGAGAACGTCACCGACGGGACACGAGCCAGCGCGTCGATCACGCGAGCGTCGCCCAGTCTTGCGTAGTCGGACCGAGTCAGGGTTATGGACGGAATCGTCCCTCGTTGCGGGGCAACGCGCCCGTCGACCGTTACCGTTGCAATCGTCCGGAGCGTGGGCGCGTCCAACGGCTCCAAGGCGACGTCGATTTTGGAATCGCGGTCGACCTTCACGTCGACCGAAGCGGTGCCATAGCCCTTCAGCGTCGCGGTCAACTGATAGTCTCCCGGAGGAGCGGGCGCGGTGAAAACGCCGGCGGCGCTGGTCGTGGACGTGACGGTCGTGGCCCCGCGCAACACGACGCTCGCGTCCGCCAGCGGCGTGCCGCTGGCAGAGTGAACGAAGCCGCTAAGAACGCAGCAAACCGCAAGCAAGACCGGATGCATGTAAAGGCGTGCCCCCTTTTCCGACTCAACTAGCTCAAAAGAAGCTTGAAGTTTGCTGAGAAAGCCCTGGGCGAGCCAAGGCACGGAGCGCATTGCAGCGAACACCGCGGCATGCCGAAAGCCGGAATCGTGCGCGCCGTATTCAAGGGCATCCGACGCACGCAAGAGACCTTCACCATCCAGATTGGTCCCGTGCGCGCGACCGGCGTGCCGGCGATATTAGTCGGAGTTACCGGAATCGTGATCGCGGGCGGCGTTGCCGCCATGCTGTCGCGAAATGCCGCCCGGCTGCCGGAAACCTTACGCGAGGCGCGGGGGTTGGCAGAAACGTTGCGCGGCGACCGTCCGCGCTTGAACCCGTAGCAAGAAAGCATGATCGATAACGACGCTCTTACCGCACTGATCCGTGCGCAGATTCCCGATGCCGACGTAGACATTTACGACCGCACCGGAACGATGGATCATTTCAACGTCACCGTGCGCTCGCGCGAGTTCGCCGGACGGACGCTCATCGAACAGCATCAACTCGTCTACGGTGCCCTTCGCGGCGCCCTTAAAGACGGCCGCGTTCACGCGGTAGAGTTGAAAACCATCACCACCGAAGGCTAGGACTATGTCAGACCAATTGCAATCAGAGATCGAACGCGAAATCGCCGGCAACAAGATTCTTGTGTACGGCAAAGGTACGAAAGATGCGCCGCGTTGCGGGTTCACGCTCGAAACGATTCAATTTTTCGATCACTTCGGCTTCCCGTTCGAAGTCATCGACGTGCTGGAAAATATGCCGAAGCGCGAAGCGCTCTCGGAAATGACGAATTGGCCGACGCTGCCGAAGGTGTTCATCAACGGCAAGTTTTACGGCGACACCGACATTCTCGGGCCGATGGCGCAAAACGGCGAGCTCCAAACCGTTTTGAAAGAAACGTTCGGCGCATGACGTTCAGCCGAAGACCACCATCAATCTGCACTAACGATGGCGTATCGCACGCTCGTCGACGTTGAAACGCTAGCCGCGCACGGTGACGACCCGAAATGGGTCGTCATCGATTGCCGCAGCACGCTTCCCGGCGGTCCGGACCCAGACCTCGGACGCAAGCTCTATGCCGAGTCGCATCTTCCCGGAGCATTTTTCGCCGACGTCGAGCGCGATTTGGCCGGCGAGAAAACGGGCGTCAACGGCCGGCATCCGCTGCCGGACCCCGAGGCGTTTGCCGCCTACCTGCGCAGCTGCGGCGTTTCGGACGATACGCAGATCGTTGCGTACGACGGCGGCGGCGACATGTTCGCCGCACGGCTGTGGGTGCTGGCGCGATGGATCGGCCATGAAGCAGTCGCCGTTTTCGACGGCGGCTTTCACGCATGGCAGGCCGCAGGGCAACCCGTTACTGCCGATCCGCCGTTCGCGCGGGGCATCGGTGATTTGCACGTGCGCCTGCAGCACGATCTGATCGTCGACGCCGGTTACGTGCACTCGCGCCTGAATGACGCATCCATACAACTGGTCGACGCTCGCGCTGCCGACCGGTTCGCTGGGCAGAACGAAACGATCGATCCGGTGGCCGGGCACATTCCCGGCGCGCGCAACCGCTGGTTCAAAGAGAATTACGGAGCGGACCTACGTTTCCGCACCGCCGACGAGCTGCGCCGGCGCTTCGAGTCGGTCGGACCTGCCGATCGCGTCGTGCACCAATGCGGCTCGGGCGTTTCGGCGGCGGCCAACATGCTGGCGATGGAAGTTGCGGGCATGCGCGGATCGCGGCTTTACGCCGGGTCCTGGAGCGAATGGATCGCCGACCCGTCGCGTCCGACTACGACCGGCGCGCAGTAAGCCGCCGCGTCAACAGCACCAGCACTCCGATAACGATAACGGCCGCGGCGATCGCGACGGCAATCACGCCCGTCGTTCGCCGCTCCGTTCCCGCGCACGCCGCGTAGCCGTTCGCGAGCTCCGTTTGCGCGCACCAGTAGACGCGCCAGGAATGGTCCGCGACGTCGCCCATTCGATACGACCAGACGTCGTACGCGGCAATCCATTTGCGGCGAACGTCTTCGTCGTTCGCGATTCGCTGCGAAGCGCGCTGTAAATTCGGGGTGGTGAACGCATTGATGCCGTAGAGAGCATCAAAGGACGTTTCGCGATCCCACGTCTCTTCCCACGGATCGTACGTTACGGGCGTTACGTCGCGCAAATCACCGTTGGGCTCGACGTCGAGTTCGAAGAACGCCGGCTGATTGCGGTAGATCGGCGAAATCGACGAAGCGACGAGCATCGGCACGCCGCCGGCAATCCGGAAATCGTAGCGATGCGTATGTCCCGCAATCGCAAACGGGATGCGGTCGGACGCCGCTTGCATTTCCGAAAGCAACGCCCGGTCATTTCCCGTAGAAAGAAACGGCACAGCTAGAATGCGATGCGCAGTGGTCGTGCTCTGCGGGTCGTAGCCCGGCGGAATATGCATGACCAGCACCGAGCGTTGCGGGCTTTGCAGCATCGTGGCAAGCCACGCAAGCTCTTTACTAGCGGCACCCTGTCCCGGCGAATTGCAGCCGCCTCGATACACGAAGGACCAAATCACGCTATTGAGCACGAGCGCGCGGCGTCCGCCCGGTAAGCGGGCTTCGTAATAGCCGCCCTGCTCGAATTGGCGCGAAAACTGCGGCGCCGCGCCGTTCCGGTTTACCAACGGCTCGAAGATCGCCGCAAGCTGCCGCTGAAAATTGCCGCCCGTTTCACTGCGATAGTCGCCGCACGGGTCGTCGTTGTTCCCGAGCGCAACGAGAAACTGCGCGTGCGGAAAAACGCGCGAAAGCTCGGCGGCCATGCGGCGCATGGTCCGCAATCCCGCCGTGTCCGGGTCCTCGCCATTGTTATGCGCGAGCGTATCGAAATGATGCGCCAGCAAATCGCCGTCCAAGACGACGACCGAGGGCGCGCGTTCGTTGCGAAGCTGCGCGAGCGTGAGATTCCACAGTGCCTGAGTTCGTATCGCTTCCGCGACGTCCGTGCGAGGCGCGATCGTACGGATTGAGATGGATGTCGCTGATCACGATCCATCGCTCGCCGGCACGTGCCGCGCAGGCGCATACTAGGAACGCTAGAACGCAGAACGCGATCGCGCGCATCACGGCGCGTTGCTCGCTGCCGGCGAAGGAGCGGCCGACGGCGTCGGAGTCGGAACGGGAGTAGGCGGAGGCGTCGGCTGCGGCGGCATCGAGCGCTGAATCTGCGGCATCGCGCATGCGGTGTAGGCCGTCGGCGTGAGCGCGATGTTGCCGCACCAGTACGCGCGCCAAACCGGATCGGTAATCGGAACGCGCCCGCTCTCGCTGTCGTAGTACTGCTCGAAACGCATGCGAACGCGATCGTCGCGGAACATCGTCTGCTCGACGTCTTCCAGACGCGACGCGTCGACGGTTCCATGTCCGAAGACGCTGCCGAAATCGTATTCGCGCCGCCATTTGGCCGGATGCTTTCCGTCTTTGGCCAGCGTGGCAAGGTCGTCGAGAACGAAGGTGCGCGAATCCAGCACCGCTGCGCTTGCGGCGTCGACGTCGAGCATCGTGAATGCCGGGTTGTTCGAGTAGATCGGGCTGATCGACGGCACCACCAGCATCGGCGCAACCGGATCGCTCGGATTGGGCCCGATCACGCGAAACGAATTCATATGCGTGTGGCCGGCGACCGCCATGACTACGTCCTGCCCGTCGTCGATCGCTTCGAGCAAGCCGTCGTTGAACCGGTCGGCCAGCATCATCGTAACGCCCGCGTCCGACGCGCCTCTATTCAGGGTCGAAAAAACGTCGACGCCCGGCGGAATGTGTCCGATAATCCAGGCCGGCGTTCGCGGGCCGCTGCCGTCAAGCGTCATTCGCAACCAGCTCAACTCGTCGGCGCCCGGATCGGACGTCTTGTCGCCGCACGCATTGGCGTACTTCTGCGACCAGAAAACGTCGTTCAGCACCACCGCGCGCGCATTTGCAAGCGGCAACGGCACGGTATAGTAGCCGCCCGTCGAAAATTGATTGCGCCACGCATCGCGATCGGACGCGCCGACGGCTGCGCTCCAAGCTTGGGCCATATGCGCGAGAAATGGGCTGTTCGGCTCGCTTTCATAATCGCCGCAATAAGAATCGTTGTTGCCTATGGCCGGCAGAAACTTCGAGTGCGGAAACGCCGTGACGAATTCATTTGCAAGAAACGTTATCGTCTTATCGACGAATGCGTCGTACGAGCGTTCGTCCTGGAGCTTCGTAACGGCTTGGAATTTCTTGCGAAAATCATGCGCGAGAAAATCGCCGGAAACGATCGTCACGTCAGGTGCGGAGATTTCGTTCTTCATGCCCTCGAGCGCCGATTCGAGCAACGCATAATTCGTATCGCTCCCATAATTCGAGAACGGCGCGGGTCCCGCACTCGCGAAAACGGCCCGCCAGCGCTCGGCCGGAGCGGTAACGAGACGCTCGACGATGCGCGAATCGGCGAACGGATCGAAGTGGACGTCGCTAACGACCAGCCAGTGCTGCGGCGCCGCTGCTTGGGCGCGCCCTCCGAGGAGCAGGAAGCTGAAAAGCCCAATCGCCGTAACACGCCGGATCATACGCCCGAACGCATTGTAGAAGGAGCCGTTAATGTCCCGCTATTGGCTATTCAAGAGCGAGCCGCACGCATTCAGCTTCGAGCAGTTGCGCGAGGACAAGACGACGCCGTGGACCGGCGTCCGCAATTTCCAAGCTCGAAATAACATGATGGAAATGCAAGCCGGCGATTTGGGGCTCTTCTACCACTCCAGTATTGCCGAGCCGGCCGCCGTCGGCATTTGCAAGGTCGTGCGCACGGCATATCCCGACTTCACGCAATTCGATGCGAACAGCGAATACCACGACGGCCGAGCGAAACCCGACAAACCGATTTGGATGATGGTCGACGTGGAATACGTCGAGCCGTTGAAGCATGCAGTGACGCTCGCGCGGATGCGCAACGAACCGCGACTCGTCGGCATGGCGTTATTGAAGCGCGGCCAGCGCCTCTCGGTTCAGCCGGTTACGCCGCAAGAATGGCAGACGATTCTCGAGCTTGCCGATTAAATCTCGACGAGGAGCTTAGAGCGTCTCGGCACGCGTGAGGAAAACGCGTTGTGCGTCGATGGGCATCTCCCCCGACCCCGGCGCGCTGCGCTTATACGCACCGCTGGGCTGCAGTTCACGGCTCTTGACGTTGTCGGCGAGCTGCACGGATAGAATCTGCGAATTCAACGTTTCGGCCACCACCGGATCGAGCACAGGAACTGCCAATTCCACGCGGCGGTCCAGGTTGCGGCCCATCCAGTCGGCGCTCGAGATGTACACCTCGCGATCGCCGCCGTTCTCGAAGACGTAGATGCGAGAGTGCTCGAGAAAGCGTCCGACGATGCTCTTCACGCGAATCGTTTCGCTGACCCCGGGAACGCCGGGACGCAAGATGCACATGCCGCGAACGAGCAGGTCGATCGGGACGCCGGCTTGCGAAGCGCGGTAGAGCGCACGAACGATCTCGGCGTCGGTAAGCGCGTTGAGTTTGGCGCGAATGCCGGCCGGGCGGCCCGCACGGGCGTGTTCCGTTTCGCGATCGATCATCGCGAGCATCTCGCGGCGCAGCGTAACCGGCGCTACGAGCAGATCTTCGTAATCGGTGATCTTCGAAAACCCGGTGAGCGCGTTGAAGAGCTGCGTAACGTCGGCTCCGAGCTCGGGCCGGCACGTAAACAGACTAAAATCCGTGTACAGCTTCGCAGTTTTTTCGTTGTAGTTCCCGGTTCCGAAGTGCATGTAGCGGCGAATGCCGTCGTCTTCTTCGCGCACGACCAAAAGGGTCTTCGCGTGAACCTTCAGTCTCGGGAAAACCGTAGACGACGTGCACGCCTGCGCGTTCGAGCCGCCGTCGCCCATTCGATGTTGTTCTCTTCGTCGAACCGGGCTTTGAGCTCGATGACGACGGCGACTTGCTTCTCGTTCTCCGCTGCTTCGAGGAGCGCGCGAACGATCGGCGAGTTCTTTCCCGACGTGCGGTACAGCGTGGCTTTGATCGCGAGCACCTTGTCGTCTTCGGCGGCCTGTTGCAAGAACTGCACGACCGGGTCGAACGACTCGTACGGATGGTGCAGCAGCAGGTCGCCTTCGCGAATCTGCGCGAAAAGATCGGTTTTCCCGATGAGCGTTTTCGGAATGGCCGGCATGAACGGCTGGTCGCGCAGCTGATCGTAATCCGGAAGATTCACGAGCTGCCATAAATCGGCAAGGCCCATCAACCCCTCGACTTCGTAGCAGTCGAGTTCCGAGAGCTCGAGCGCGTTCAGCAGAAAATCGCGCATGTATTCCGGCATGCCGCGTTCGATTTCGAGGCGCACCGGCTCGCCGAACCGGCGGCGTTGCAATTCCGACTCGATCGCGCGCAACAGATCGTCGGCTTCGTCTTCCTGCAGATCGAGATCGGCGTCGCGCGTCACGCGGAAAACGTACGCTTCGCGCACGCTCATGCCGGGGAAGAGCGCGTCGAGATGGTGCGCGATCAAGTCTTCCAGCAGAACGAATGCACGCTCTTGCGGATCTTGGCGCTCGACCGGGACGAATCGCGGAAGCGTCGGCGGAATTTTGACGCGCGCGAAGTGCAGGTCCACGCCGTCGGCCGTTGCTTCTTCCAATTCGACTGCGAGCGAGAGCGAAAGATTCGAAATGTACGGAAACGGATGGCCGCTGTCGACCGCGAGCGGCGTCAGCACCGGGAAGAGACGGTCGTCGAAAACGCGCTCCATGGCAAGCTGCGTGTCTTCGTCCAGCTCCGCCACGCGAAGAATGCGAATCTTGTTCGCTTCGAGCGCCGGCAGCAGCTCGTCGTTGAGCACGTGCATTTGCGTGGCGAGCGATTTGCGCAGCCGCTCGGAGATCGCCGAAAGGTGCTCGGCCGGCGTGCGGCCGTCTTCGGAGCGTCGAACGACCTGGGCCTCGATTTGCTGTTTGATCGCGGCCACGCGGATCATGAAGAACTCGTCCAGATTCGTGCCGTAGATCGCGATGAATTTCAGCCGCTCGAACAGCGGATTGCTGCGGTCTAGGGCCTCCTCGAGGACGCGTTCGTTGAACTCCAGCCACGAGAGCTCGCGGCTAAAATACAGCGACGGATCGTCAAGCGCGACGCCAGGCTGTTCGAGTGTAACTTCCCGTTGCGACAGCATCAGAGCCGATGGTTTCTGCGGATTGTGGATAAAGTCTTAGGAATGATGTGGGCGAACCTTCTCCAGCACGCCCTGCGGCATGCCGAGATCTCGCTTGAAGCCCTCCTGACAGCGTGCGTCATCGGGGTCCCGCTAGGCATTCTCGCGGCGGAGCGGCGCATTGCGAAGCCGGCAGTCCTGGGGGCCGCGGCGATCGGCCGCACCTTACCGAGCCTGGCATTGCTCACGCTGCTCTTGCCCTGGCTCGGGGTCGGGCTGGCGCCGGCGATCGTGGCCCTCACCGTTCTTGCGCTTCCGCCGATCGTCATCAACGTCGAGCTTGCCATCGAGACCGTGCCCGCAGCGGCGCTCGATGCGGCTTCCGGCCTCGGAATGACGCCGGCCCAGCGGTTCGGCCGCGTCGTGGTTCCTCTCGCGCTGCCGGTGGCACTGGCCGGCGTGCGGACCGCAGCGGTCGAGGTGATCGGATCGGCGACGCTCGCCACCTTCATCGGCGCCGGCGGTCTGGGCGACGACGTCGTGCTCGCGCTGCAGACCAACGATATCTCGCTGCTCGTCGCTTCGGCGGCCGCGGTCGCTGCAATGGCGTTCGTTGCCGAACTCTTGTTGGCGCGCGCGGCGAACGCGCTCGAGGCATGAGCGTGCCTCGCTGTACCCGCAGACGGGCGCTCGCGCTGCTGGGTTCGATTGCAGCACTTCCTAGTTGCAGCGTTGGCAAACGCGTACGCATCGGTTCGAAGAATTTTACCGAGTCGATCGTCATTGCCGAGATTTACGCGCAAGCCTTGGAGCGTAAAGGCGTCGCCGTGGAGCGCCGCCTAAACCTCGGGTCTACGCAGATCGCCCTGGCGGCGATGCAACGCGGCGACATCGATTTATATCCCGAGTACACGGGAACGGCCTTGATCGACGTGCTGCATCACGCGCCGATGAGCGATGCGGCCGCAATCTATGAGACCGTACGCGCGGCGTTCCGCACTCGATACGGTATCGAATGGCTTGCCCGTTCGCCGATGAACGATTCGCAAGGCCTGGCCACGACGCAAGCCCTCGCACAGCGTTACCGCCTGCGCACGTTGTCCGATCTGGCTCCGGTCGCGCAGAAGCTGCGGCTTGCGACGATTCCCGAATTTCTCACGCGAGCCGACGGGCTCCCCGGTCTGCAGCGGCTTTACGGCGGCTTCAAATTCGATTCCGTGCACTCGTACGATATTGCGCTGAAGTACGACGCGCTCCTCAGCGGCGCCGCCGACGTTGCAACGGCTTTCACGACCGACGGCACGATCGCGACGAAACACCTCGTCGTTCTCCAAGACGACAAACACCTGTGGCCGGCATATAACGTGGCGCCCGCCGTTCGCATGCAGACGCTGCATCGCGATCCGCGCATTGCAGCGATCCTCAATGGCGTCGCGCTGCAAATCACGAACGGCGCCGCCCAGCGAATGAACGCGGCCGTGGAAGACGGCAATCAGGACCCCGCCGACGTCGCGGCGGCTTTTTTGAAAGGATCGATAGGATGAGCGGTGCGGCGATCGAGCTATCGCATGTGACGGTTCGCTATGCAAACGGCGATCGCGATGCGGTCTCGGACGTTTCGCTGTCGGTCAACCCCGGGACGTTCTTGACGCTGCTCGGACCTTCCGGCTGCGGAAAAACGACACTCCTACGGACGATCAACCGGCTCGTTCCGATCGACGGCGGAACGATACGGATCGACGGCGTCGACGTCTTGCAAACCGACGAAGTGGAAATGCGCCGGACCATCGGCTATGCGATTCAGGCCGTCGGACTCTTCTCGCATATGACCGTCGCGCAAAACGTGTCGATCGTGCCGCAGCTGCTGGGCTGGCCGCGAGCCGAAACCGCCGCCCGCGTCGACGAGATGCTTTCCCTCGTGCGTTTGGATCCAAAGCGGTACCGAAACCGCAAGCCGTCGGAACTCTCCGGCGGCGAAGCGCAGCGAGTCGGCGTCGCGCGAGCGCTCGCCGCCCGGCCGCGCGTGCTCCTTATGGACGAACCGTTCGGCGCGCTCGATGCGATCGTGCGGCATCAGTTGCAACGCGAGCTCTGCGAGATCGTGCGAACGCTCGGAACGACGACGGTCTTCGTGACGCACGACATCGACGAAGCGCTGCTCCTTGGCGATCGCGTCGTCGTCATGCGCGATGGGCGAGTCGAGCAAGAAGCAACGCCCATCGAAATCCTCGCGAAGCCGGCCACGCCGTTCGTGCGCGAACTCTTCGCCGACGACGAAGCGATCGCGCGATTGCGCGAACGCGCGGCGGCACTGCGCGCATGACGTATCTGCTCGCGCACCCCGAACGCGTCGGCGCGCTCGCACTTGCGCATCTCGAAATCGTGGTCGCAGCGTTGATCGTCGCTTTCGCGATCGCTTTGCCCGTGGGCGTCGCGGTGTCGCGGCGCTCTCGCGAGGCGCCGTTGATTCTAGGAACGCTCGGAGCGATTTATACGATTCCCAGCCTCGCTTTGCTGGCGATTCTCGTCGCGCTCTTCGGGCTCGGAACCCTTCCCTTGTTCGTTGCGCTCGTAGCCTACGCACAATTCATGCTGGTACGCAACGTCGTCGCCGGCCTGGAAGGCGTCGATCGCGCGCAATTAGATGCAGCAACCGGCATGGGCATGTCGGAGAGGCAGGCGCTACTGCAAGTTCAGCTCCCGCTCGCGCTCCCGGTGATCGTCGGCGGCATTCGCATCGCGGCGGTCGCCATGATCGCGCTTGCCACGCTCGGCGGCTACATCGGGGCGGGCGGCCTGGGCACGTTGATCTTCATGGGACTGACGCTGCACCACAACGACGAGATCGCGGCCGGAAGCATTGCCGCTTCCGTGCTCGCGATCGCCGTCGATTTCGCTATCCGCTTAGTGCAACGCCGCTTGCGCTACGGCTGAAGGTACTTCGCGAACCAGTCCGCCATGATGTGCAGCCGCTCCACGCGATGAATCGGCGAGCCGGTTCGATTGAGATCGTGCGTTTCGTTCGGCACGTCGATGTAGGTAACGGTTCGCCCGAGGATCTTCAGCAGGTTGTATTCTTGCAGCGTGTTGTCGATCGGCGTTCGCGTATCGTCTTCCGAGTGCAAGATCATCAGCGGGGTATGGACGTCTTTCACGTACGTCAGCGGTGACATCGGTGCATAGAGGCTCTTGGGATCCCACGGCTCACCCCATTGATAAAATCCGCCGAGCCCGTTCTTCGAGGCGAAATCCGCATCAAAGGACTCGCTTTGCAAGTCGCTCACGGCGCGTTCCGCGATCGCGGTCTTGAAGCGGTCGGTGTGCGAGACGACCCAAAGCGTAGCGTATCCGCCGTACGATCCGCCCGTTTCGCCTAAGCGCGTGGCGTCGACGTCCGGGCGCTTCACTGCTTCGTCCATCACGAGCTGCTCGTCTTCGAACATCGCGTTGCCCCAATCTTTATTCAACGCGGCTTCGAAGGGGTAGCCGAAACCGACGCTGCCGCGTGGATCGGCGAACACGACATTGTACCCAAGCGACGCCCACATTTGGAATTCGTGGAAAAACGTATCCCCAAATTGCGTCTGCGGACCACCGTGAATGTCGAGAATAGTCGGGTGCTTCGTTCCGCTTGCGCCCACGGCCGGCATGAACCACGCGTGCACGGTGAACCCGGCGGAATCTTTGACGGTAAATGCTTGCGGGTGAGACAACGTCACGCCGCTCAAGTAGCCATCGTTCGCGTGCGTCAAACGCCGCGGCGTGCCGGTTGCGGTATCGGCTACGTAGACGTCGCCCGGATGCGTGAAGTCGCTATACAGATACGCAACCGTTTTTCCATCCTTGGAGAGCGTGCAAGACCAAGCTTCACCCTTCGGCGGCGTAAGATCGGCGATCGAGCCGTTTTGCAGATTCAGCCGCCGCAAATTCGAATAGCCGGGGCCGTCCGCATTGACGATCGCGGTTCGTTCGTCCGGCAGCACGTCGCCGCATCCGCCGCCGCCCTCTTTCATATCCGCAAGTAGGGCATCCCCGAACGAAACGGTGTTCTTCGGCACCACCTCATGCATGTCCGAACCGTCGAAACGCGCGAAGCGGAGCGCCGGATACGCCGCCGGATCGTCGACGCCGGCCGCCCCGTACCACAGGCGGTCGCCGGTGCGCGAAAGCAGCAGGGCAAAGTTGACCGGTTCATCCGACGCGAGTTTGCGCATTGCGCCGCCGGTGGACGAAATGGTGTAGACGTCGGTCGGCCCCGAATCGATCGGATCGTAGCGTGTCGAATTGAAAACAAGCGACGCATCGTTATACGACCAGCCCGCGAGATTTTCGGAGTATTTGCCCGACGTAAGCGCGTGCGCGCCGGTGCCGTCGGCGTTCATCACCCAAATGTGCGCGTGTTTGTCGTACACGTAACCCGGGCCGTTGACTTCAAACCCCATCGTGTCGATCGCGCGAATGTCGGTCTTCTGCTCGTCTTTGGCCGGCTTGAATCCCGCCTTCGCAAAATCGACGTACGTTGCGTGCGGCGGATCCGTTTCCGTAACCGTGAAGGCGACGCGCCGTCCGTCGTGCGAAGGCGTCGGACCGCCGGCACCGTCTTTAATCGACGTGAGCTGCTTGACGGCGCCGCCCTTCAACTCATAGCGGAAGATTTGCGGATGTTTCTTCTTGTCCGCCCGAACGAAATACAAGCTCTTCGAATCCGGCGCCCACGCGATGTCGCCGTCATGCGTTCCGCGCGTGACGTCGGTCGTGGCGCCGTTCGCGACGTCGACCAGCAGCACGGTACTCTCGTACGTATTCTTCGGGCCGTTCATGTGACTGCGCACGACTGCTACGTGCGCGCCGTCGGGAGAGATCTGGGCGCTTTCTAGGAAGGCAATCTTGAAAAGGTCTTCCGCCTCGACGGGCCGCGGCTGCGCGGCCGCAGGAAGGGCTGAGACAAGCGCCGCGATCGCAAGCGCGGCACCGCACGAACGAAACGTCTTCATGGCGCGCCCTTCGAGCGCCGGGTGGACTACCCTTCGCGAACCAGCAGCGATACGCCGAACCTGCGTTTGCGATCGTACCACGTTTTGCGGCGTGAGAAGCCCGTTGCCGCTGCCAACTCACCGACTCGCTGTTCGTCGAATTTATAGGATGATTCGGTGTGAATGACTTCGCCTTTTTCGAACCATACCGTCAAACCGAGCGCTGCGATCGTTACCGCCTGCGCGGATTCGGAGCGCAAATACGAATCGACCGCGCCGCGCTCCTCGTCGTAACGCGCAACGTGTTGGAAGGCTGCCAGATCGAAGTTGCCGCCGAGCTCGCGGTTGATGCGCGCCAATACGTTCTTATCGAATGCAGCGGTAACGCCGGTCGGATCGTTGTAGGCAAGCTCGAGCGTCTCGCGGTCCTTCTTCCAATCCGTTCCGAGCAACAATCCGTCGCCGGGACGAAGCACGCCGGCGACAAGCGAAAGCAACGATTTTGCTTCTTCGGGCTGATAGTTTCCGATGTTCGAGCCCATCAGCATGGCGAGCACGCGGCGGTCGAAGCGCGCAACGTCCGACTTGAGAACGGTGAAATAATCGCCGTGGAACCCTCGCACGAACAAGCCCGGATACGCATCGACTAGCGAAGTCGACGAAGACCGCAGCGCATCGATCGAAATTTCAATGGGATTGTAGCGCAGCGTCGGCTGCACTCGCAGCGCTTCCTCGATCAATATCCGCGTCTTCGCGGCGCTTCCGCTACCGAGTTCAAGAAACTCCACCGGTTCCTCGAGCATGCGAACCATTTCCCATCCCCAATCTTTGAGGATCTCCGTTTCGGCGCGCGTCAGATAGTACTCCGGCAGCTTCGTGATCGCGTCGAAGAGCGCCGATCCCAAATCGTCGTAGAAGTACTTCGAGTGCAGTCGCTTTGACTCGGCCGTTAGCCCGCTCGCGACGTCGTCTGCAAAACTGCTCGAAGCGGCGGCCTGAGGCAGTTCCACGAACTTCAGACGCTGAGACAAAGCAGTAGTCGGCTGGTGCATGCTTCCTCCGGTATTGAGGCGGTTATACCCCCAACGCCGGCTTTAATCGCGCGGTTTCACCTGGGACCGGTGAAATCCGTAAAAGGCGTAGATCAGAATCCCCACCGCAAACCATATGCCGTAGCGGACCCACGTCGCGACCTGCAGGCCGGTGATCAAATAGAAGCACACGGCCGCGCCTGCTATCGAGAAAAAGGGCAACAGCGGCGCTCGGAACGGACGGGGCGCATCCGGCGCGGTGTACCGCAGGACGAGCACGCCGAGACACACGATCGCGAAGGCCGCGAGGGTCCCGATGTTCACCAGCGTGAGCAGATCCGAGAGCGGAAAGACGGCAGCGAAGACCGCTACGATACAGCCGGTAATCACCGTCATTCGAGCGGGCGTTCGCAGGACCGGATGCACGCGCGCAACGCCCGGAGGCAACAGCCGGTCGCGCGCCATGACGTAGAAAATTCGGATCTGTCCGAGCAGCGACGTCAGCATGACGGTCGTATTGCCGGCGATGCCGCCCAGCGCGACGATCCAGTAAATCAGTTGGTTCTTGGAGACGGCGTTGTAGGCGTCGAGCATGGCGGCGCCTTCCGAGAGTTGCGCGAACGGCAAGACGCCCACGCTGCACAGGGTCAATGCTACGTAGAGAATGCCGCCGATCGAAAGCGCCACAATGATGCCGATCGGCACGTCACGCTCGGGACGATGCGCTTCTTCCGAAGCGACCGTAACCGTGTCGAAACCAATATACGCGAAAAACACAAGCGCGCTGCTCGCCACGATGCCGTGCCACCCGAACGGTGCAAACGGATGCAGCAATTGCGGTTTCACCGCATGCGCGACCACGACGATGAATACCAGCATCGCCACGATTTGCACGATGACGAGCGCGCCGTTCACGCTCGCCGATTCGCGAATCCCGATGGCGACGAGCGCCGTGATGGCAAGCGTGACCAGCGCGGCCGGAACGTCGATCTGCGCATGCGCCGCAAACGGTGCGGCCGTTTGCGCCCACGCAGGGAGATGGATGCCGATGTTGCCCAACAGATGTTGGAAATAGTCGGACCAAGACGAAGCCGTCGGCGCAACCGACAACCCGTATTCGAGAATCAAATCCCAACCGATCACCCATGCGACGAGTTCGCCGAGCGTCGCATACGCGTACGTGTACGCGCTTCCGGCTACCGGAACCATCGACGCGAATTCCGCATAGCACAGCGCAACGCAAACGCTCACGAGTCCGGAAAGCACGTAGGCGAGAATGACGCCGGGGCCGGCAGCATGGGCGCCGGCGCCGATCGTCGGAAAGATCCCGCCGAGCATCGTGCCGAGGCCGATGGCCGTAAGCGCGGGCCATCCGAGCGCGCGTCTCAGCCGCGGCTGATCGTCGTCGGGTGGAGTCCAGGTAAGTGGTTGTCTAGCGACGAGTTGGCGAAGAATCGACGCCAACGTCTGCTCTTATTTCGAACAGACGCCGCGCACTGCGGCTTCGGCTTGCGGATCGGCGGATGCGTTCAACGGCCACGCGTACAGCGCGATATAAGTCTTCCCGTTGGCGACGGTAACGAGGACGTCGACGTTGCTGTTGTTCTTCATTGATTGGCCGGCCCCCATTCCGATGCTGACGCTCGTTCCGGTAGTCCCTTCGGCTTGAACGAAGTCGGCCGGCTGATTTCCGCAAATCGTGATGCGTTCGTGTTTTTTGACCTTCGCATCGGTGACTTTCGCATCGGTCAGCGCTTTGTTCACGTCGGCCTTGCCCGGAAATGCCATCAGCATCATCGTGCTCTTTTTGTCCGGGGTTTCCCAAATTTGCATGAAGGGGCCGAAAGACGCTTTGCTTTCGTACTGCGGCGGAACGTTGAATTTTACGGAGTCCGTGACGCTGCCGCATGCGGCGACGGCGATGGCCAAAACAGCAGCACCCAACGGCAGTCGACGAATCATTCGCGCCGCTTCAACCTGCGGGCGGGAAAGTCCGCTACCAAGCGCTCGTAGGACGCAATCCGGCCCCATCGCTCGTAAATATCCGCGATGTACGTGCGCGTTTCGGCATAGGGCGGGATTCCGTGGTAGCGGGCGACCGCGCCCGGGCCCGCGTTATAGGCAGCCAGCGCGGCCGCATACGCGTCGGCGTACCGGCCCCGGTATCGCTGCACGTACCCGGCAAGCAAACGCGAAGCGCCGGCGATTGCATCGAATGGATCGTACGGATCCACGCCGCTTTCGGCGGCCGTCTCCAATTCGAACTGCGCGATCCCGACGGCACCCGCGACCGAGAGCGCCCTCGGATCGTACGCGGACTCTTGCAAAAGCGTCGCGCCCAAAAATTCCGGAGGCAGGCGGGCAGCCCGTGCCTCGCGCGCGGTAGCAGCGGCAAGGAGCAGTGCGCCCATTGCGTTGATGCGCGGATTGGTTCGCATGATGGCGCGAGCGATTGCGATTTCCGGGTAAGATACTCGCGGCCCGTCCTGAAACAGACGCGCACCGGCAAGCGCGTCAACATGTGACGGAACCGGCCAGCTTAACGCGGTGTTAAGGGCGCGTTCGAGATGCGGCGGCGAAACATATCCGGCACGCATTCGGTCAAAGGTAGATGAAGCGCAGCCGCACAAGAGTGCAGCAGCGCAAACGACGGCGAAAGATTTCAGATGAGGGACCCGCATCGATGGCACTAGTTGCTGCAACGCTAATCGTACTCTTAGTGGGCGATTTTGCTTCTACGTTTTTCTATCACGTGCCACAACATCTTTGGTTCACGCTCCATCTGCGCACGCATCACGATCGCCGGCGCTCCTATTGGGATCATGCCGTGCTCTCGCGCAGCCCGGAAGTTTTGCTCGACGGATTCCTCGGCGCCGTTCCCTATTTGGTGATCGCGGCGCTCGTCTGGCAAATCTCGTGGCCCGGTGCTCTTTTGGGCCTTGTCCTCGGCCAATTTCACGTTTGGTGGCGCCATACGACAGAAATCGGATGGCGGACGCCGGGATGGTTGCGTGCTATCGCCCGCCCGCTGCAAATCGTGCTGCCCGAGGACCACGACGGCCACCACCGAAACCCCGATATCGAGTTTGGCGACATCTTTCGCTTTTATGACGCGCCGGCCCGGGCTCTTATTGCCAAACTCGCCCCAACAAGCCGCCGCTATCGCAATGCGGCGGTAAGACGGGCGAAACGGGCGCCGGCGCGCGCATAACGACGGAGACTGAATGACCAGACGGGCGCTCTTTTTGATCTCGGACACCGGTGGCGGACATCGAAGCGCAGCAAATGCCATCACTGCAGCCCTGGACGAGATCGAGGAGCCGTTTGCGTTCGAACACCGGATCGAAGACGTCGCCGCCCACTGTTCGTTCCCGCTGACCCAGCTCGGGCTGGGCTACAGCATGGCTCTGCGATACGCGCCGCCGGTGTACGGAGCGCTCTACTATGCAACCAACGGCCGGCGCCGCTATCGCGCGCTCGTCCGTTTTTGCGAGCCGCTCTACCGCGAACGCCTGCGCGACCTCTTCCTCAGCTATAAGCCGGACGTCATCGTCTCGGTGCACCCGCTGCTCAACCACGCGGCACTCCGCGCCCGCGCCGATGCGCACATGCAGTCGGTCCCGATCGTGACCGTCATTACGGACCTCGGGAAGGTCCACGAATCGTGGTTGACGCCCGAGGCCGACGCAGTCGTCGTTCCGGCCCGCGAAGTGTACGAACGCGCGCTCTCGCGCGGCATCTCGCCCTCGCGCCTGCGCTTGCTCGGCCAGCCGATCCATCCAAAATTCGACGACGTCGTCGGGACGAAAGCGGAACTGCGCGCCAATCTGAATCTGCCGCAAGATAAACTCATCGTCATGCTGATGGCGGGCGGCGAAGGCGGCGGAAAACTTCTGCCCACGACGCTCGCACTAGCCAAGGCACGCCAGCCGATTCACTTGCTCGTGGTCTGCGGCCGTAACGAACCGCTGCGCGAAAAGCTCGAGCAAATGGCCGGAACGCTGCCCACACCGATGACGGTGCTGGGCTTCACCGACAAGATTCCCGAGTATTTCCGCGCCGTCGATCTGCTCGTAACCAAAGCCGGACCGGGATCGCTCGCGGAAGCCAACGCCGCGAAACTTCCGGTCGTAGTTTACGACTACGTTCCGGGACAAGAACGCGGCAACGTCGATTTCGTGCGACATAACGGCCTCGGCGCGGTTGCATTGCATGGCGCGGCGGAAGTCGTTCAGGCCGTGCGCAACATGATCCGCACGCCCGACCGCTTAGAGCAGATCCGCCACAATCAGGAAATCGTTGCCCCGGTGCGCAGCTCGCGGCGCATCGCCGCGCTTATCGCGCAGATCGCGAACACGCATACGATTCCGGCGCAGGACGACATGGCGCTCGGCGGCCTCAAAGCCGTCGCGTCGTTATAACGCGCTAATCCCGCTCGACAGCTTTTCGAGACATCCAAAGCAACAATCGTCGCGGCGTCACCTTCGGTGATATCGCGACAATTTTGTTTGTAATGCCCGGAATTACCACCGCTTTGCCGCGCAGCATTCCGCGATAGCCGGCGCGCGCCACGCTTCGTGCGTTTGCCAGCGGCAAACGCATGAGCAAGGTGCCATGCACTTTAGCGCGGTCTTGAAAGCCCGTTGCGGTTGCTCCGGGACATAAACACGTCACCGTTACGCCGCTGCCCCGCACTTCTTCCGCAACTGCCTCGGAAAACGAAAGCACGTAAGCTTTGGCGGCGTAGTAGACGGCCATGAATGGGCCGGGAAGAAATGCGGCGGTTGAAGCGACGGTGAGAATGCGGCCTTCTCGTCGCGCCAGCATCCCCGGTAAGTACTTGCGCGTAAGTTCCGTCAGCGTTACGACGTCGAGCAGCAGTTCTTCCCGGATGCGCTCCTCAGGCAATTCGGTGAAGCGGCCGTTACTTGCGAATCCGGCGTTGTTGATCAGCACGTCGCACTGCGGAATCTCGGCGAAAACCTTCGAAGCCGCATTCTGAACGCCCAAATCCATCGCCATCGTCCGCACCTCGACGCCGTGCCGGGTTTTCAATTCGGTAGCATTCGCTTCGAGTTTGTCGCCGGAACGCGCGACTAAGACGAGATCGTATCCGTCGGCAGCAAGCAGCTTTGCAAACTCATATCCAAGACCGCCGGACGCGCCGGTAACAACGGCGAGCTGTTTCACTTGCCTCCGTTCGTCGTTAAGCCGCCGCGAAACGCCATCGTTGCGGCGCCGATGTAGCCGGCGTCGTTGCCGAGTTGCGCGACGACGATTTTCGTCGTTCCCTTGGGAACCATCGTCGTGAGGTCGTCGACGCGGCCGCGCACGGCGTCCAGCATGAAGTCCGCCGCGGTTGAAACGCCGCCGCCGAGCGCAATCACTTCCGGATTGACGAACGCGATGATGTTGGCGAGGCCGAGGGAAAGATCGGACGTGAAATTCTTCCACGCCGCCATCGCATGTTTGTCGCCCGCCTGCGCGGCTTTGCGGATCTTCTTCGATCCGAGCTTGTCGCGATCCAAATCGAGCAGACGGCTGCGCGGAAACGATGGAGCGACGGCGAACGCGTGGCGGATCAATCCGGTGCCCGACGCCTGCGCCTCGAAACAGCCGATTTTTCCGCAGCCGCAAATGAAGCCGTCCGTCGGGCGGATTTGATGGTGCCCGATCTCACCGGCGCCGAATTTGTTGCCGAGAATCAGCTCGCCCGCGGCGACGATACCGCCGCCAATTCCCGTTCCGAGCGTAAGAAGCACGAAATCTTTCGTACCTCGCCCGGTTCCGTAGGTGTACTCACCGAGGGTTGCGCATCGCGCGTCGTTGCCGACAAAGACCGGCATGTCGAAGTGAGCGCGCAACGTTTCACCGAGCGGCACGTTCGTCCAGCCGAAGTTCGGGCTGTACAGAATTGCACCCGAACGCGGCTCGACGTTTCCCGGCGAACCGATGCCGATGCCGATGACGTCCTTGCCGCCGGCGCCCAGCGCCTGCTCGACTACGGAGGTGATTTCGTCGATCACCGCCTTGAACGTGAGATCTTCGAGGTCCACCTCGAATTTCGCATGAGTCGTGCCGTCGTCGGTAATAACCGCCGCGGTAACGTGAGACCCGCCGAGGTCGACACCGATTGCCGTTCGCATGGCGATTTCTTTTTACAAAACCACAGGCGGCCCCCGCACGCTAGAGCGAAGGTGCGGGCTATGGAAACGATCGACCTCATCAAGCTCCGCGATTTCACCCGCGAAACCGGACAGCCGACGCATCCCGAGATGCTCGACGCGCGCCCGATGGAGCACGTGAAAGAGATCGAGATCACCGAAGAACACATCACGGTCACGTTCAACGAAAAAACCACGCGCTTCTATAACACGAACGAAATCCTCAAGCGCGAATGGGTCTATAAATACAACGACGATCCGGAGTTCGTGAAAGCGATCGGCAAGGTCATCGATCTCGCGCGCAAACACCTGAACGACCTCCCCGAAAATCTTGCGTGTCCGCCCGGATGCGCCGAGTGCTGCAGCGGATACGAGCCGTTCGTGAGCCGTGCCGACGTGCAGCGCATCGCCGATCATCTCGGCATGACGTTCCAGGACGTGATGGACGAATACATCGTCAAGCGCCCGTCCGCCGACGGTTATCATCGTGGGCTGGGTACGCAAAGTGACCGACGACATCGCAGATAACTGCGTCTTCCTCATGGGCAATAAGAGCGGCCGGTACTACTGCGGCATCTACGAAGCGCGTCCCGGCGACTGCCGCGACTTCACGCCGATCGGCTGCGAAGACGTCGACACGAGCCTGCCGCGAAACGGCAACTTCAAAGTGGGGCCCGCCTTCCAGCCAAAACGGCGAACCCGCCGCACCCGCTAGCGAACCACGCGGGACTCTTTCGCAGGTTCCTTAAACTACCGCCCAAACGGAGGTAGTTTGTGCGGAAGCATCGTTTGGTTGCGCTGGCTGCGCTATGCGCGCTCGTCACGTCATCGCTCGCGCCGGCCGGCGCATTCACGGAAAACGTCTCGCCCTCGCAGTATGCGGGCATGCATTGGCGTTTCATCGGGCCGCTGCGCGGCGGCCGGACCAAGGCCGTCGCGGGCGTCGTCGGACCGGCCGAACCGCTTTTACATCGCAGCGGTGAACGGCGGCATCTGGCGCACCGACAATGCAGGGCATACGTGGTCGCCGATCTTCGACAGTCAAATGACGGGCTCGATCGGCTCGCTCGCGGTTGCGCCCAGCGACGATAACGTCATTTACGCCGGCAGCGGCGAGGGGCTTCAACGCCCGGATCTCTCGGTCGGTAACGGCATGTACAAGTCGACTGACGGCGGATCCACGTGGCCGCATCTCGGGCTGCGCGACGGACAGCAGATTCCTGCAATCGCGGTCGACGCGAAAGATCCGAACCGCTTGTTCGTTGCAGTGCTCGGCCATCCGTACGGACCGAACTCCGAGCGGGGCATCTTCCGCTCGACCGACGGCGGCACGACGTTCACGCGAGTGCTCTATCGCGACGAGAACACCGGCGCGTACGACGTAAAGATCGATCCGCACGATCCGCAAACGATTTATGCGACGCTGTGGGCGGCGCGGCAAGCGCCGTGGGAGATCGGCGGCTCTTTTGAAATTGCCGGCAGCGGCATCTACAAATCGAGCGACGGCGGCGCAACGTGGAAGCAACTGAAAAACGGTTTTCCTCCGCGTGCCGGACGCGCGGCGGTGTCAATTGCGCCGTCGGATTCCAACGTCGTTTATGCAGCCGTGGACGCGCCGACGGGCTGCGGAATTTACCGCAGCGACGACGCTGGCGCCCACTTCGCGCTCATCAACAGTGAAGACCGCGTGTGCGAACGCGGCGACGACCTCGTCGCCATTGCCGCCGATCCGCAAGACGCACAAACGGTTTACGTAACCAACACGTCTACGTACCGTTCGACCAACGGCGGAAAAACGTTCACCGCGATCAAAGGCGCGCCCGGCGGCGACGACTATCAAAACGTTTGGATCAATCCGCAGCACCCGGATATTATTGCGCTCGCAAGCGATCAAGGCGCGACGATTTCGCTCGACCACGGGAGCACGTGGAGCTCGTGGTACAACCAGCCCACCGCGCAGATGTATCACGTCAGCGCCGACAACCGCTTCCCGTACTGGGTTTGCGGCGGTCAGCAAGAGAGCGGTTCGGCCTGCGTGAAGAGCCGCGGCGACTGGGGCGAAATCACCGAACGCGACTGGCATCCGGTCGGGGCGGAAGAGTACGGCTATGTCGTGGCCGATCCGCTGCATCCCGGCGTATTTTTCGGCGGAAAAGTGGAGCGCTTCGACGAGCGCACCGGACAAACGCAAGAAGTCTCGCCCGATCCGTTGCGCAGCAAAGGCTTCCGTGTCGTTCGCACGGAGCCGCTCGCCTTCGACCCGATCGACAAGAAGACGCTGCTCTTCGGCGCCAATCAAGTGTATGCCACGCAAGACGGCGGCGCGCACTGGCGCACGATCAGCCCCGATCTCACGCGCGCAAAATGGGCCGTCCCTGCCGTAATCTCGGCGTTCGAAGGAAACGATCCGGAGAAGGGCGCGCATCGCGGCGTCGTTTACTCGCTCGCGCCTTCGTTCCGTCACGACGGAACGATTTGGGCCGGCACGGACGACGGGCTTGTATGGATCACTCGCGACCATGGAGCGCACTGGCGGAACATCACCCCGGCGGCGCTCACGCCCTGGAGCAAAGTCTCGCAAATCGACGCGTCGCATTTCGACGACGAGACGGCATACGTTGCCGTAAACCGCTTCCGCCTCGACGATCTCCGTCCGCACGTGTACCGCACCCATGACGGCGGCGCGCAATGGAGCGAGATCGCTATCGGGCTTGCCCGACGAACCGGTGAACGCCGTTCGCGCCGATCCGCTCGTCCGCGGACTCTTGTATGCGGCAACGGAAAACGGCGTGTACGTTTCTTTCGACGACGGCTCGCGCTGGCAGTCGCTGCAGCTCGACCTTCCGCATACGTCCGTGCGCGACATCGTCGTGAAGAACGACGATCTTGCTGATCGGAACGCACGGACGGGGCTTCTACATCCTCGACGACATCGAACCGCTGCGCGAACTAGCTGCTTCGGGAGCGCCGAACGCCGCGCACCTCTACTCGCCGTCGCTCGCTTACCGTTTGCGTCGCGACACAAACAGCGATACGCCGCTTCCGCCGGAAGTTCCGCACGGTGAAAATCCGCCCGACGGCGCGATTCTCGACTACTCGCTACCCGCGGGAGCATCAAACGTCACCATCACCGTTCGTAACGCTCGAGGCCGGGTCGTGCGGCGGTACTCCAGCAACGATCCTCAGCCGCCGCCCATTACGTTCGATAAGCCTTCGTACTGGGAACGTCCGTTTCGCCGTCCGTCGATCGATCCGGGCATGCACCGTTTCGTGTGGGATCTGCGCGAACCGTCGCCGCAATCGGTGATGGTTGACATGCCGATCTCCGCCGTGCCGCACGACACGCCGCGCGTTCCGCAAGGAGCACTGCTCGTTCCCGGGCGTTACACGGTGACGCTCACGGTTGACGGCCGATCGCAAACGCGATCCTTGCAGGTTGCAATGGATCCGCGCGTCGCGATGTCGGAGGCGGCGCTCGAAGAGCAGTATCACCTGGCGCACGCGACGGCGTCGTTGCTCGACCGCACGTTCAACGCGTTGCAACAAGCGAAAGCAAAGAACGATGCCCGCTCGGCGCAAACGCTCGGACGGCTGAACGCGCAGCTTTCCGTTCTTATCGACCTCGTCGACGGCGCCGATGCACCGGTTACGCAAGGCACGCGCAACGCGTATTGCACTTTGCGCAAAGAAGCCTACACCGCCCTTGGCGCCGGCGACACATCAGGATGCGACGCTACGGCGTTCGTTCACGAAACCAAAGGAGCCTAAGAAATGAACACTTCGGACATCAAGTCGTGAGTCGCATGTCTGCCGCGTCGCGTTTCGGCGAGCCCGACGAAGCGGCGCTTCCGGCTGATATCGCAGAAGTTTATGCGACCAGCAAAACCAAGCTCGGCTTTGTGCCGAACGTGTTCCGGGCGTACGCGCAACGCCCGGAACATTTCCGCGCGTTCATGGCCTACCACGACGTTTTGATGAAAGGCGAGAGCGGTCTCAACCGTGCCGAACGCGAGGCGATCGTGGTTGCGGTCTCAGCCGAGAACCGCTGCCAGTACTGCATGACCGCGCACGGCGCCGCCTTGCGCATTCTCGGCAAAGATGGTCCGCTTGCGGAACAGATCGCAAACAATTGGCGCACCGCGGATCTTTCACCGCGGCTGCGAGCGATGTTGAACTTTGCTTCGCGCGTGAACGAACCGGGCTTTGCCGCTACGGACGAAGAGATCGATGCATTGCGCGCGCGCGGTTTCAGCGACAACGACATTTGGGATATCGGCGCAATCGCGGCTTTCTTCGGATTCTCGAATCGCATGGCCGGCATGATGGACATGCGGCCGAATGCGGAGTTTTACGCGATGGGTCGCTAGGCCGCCCTGCGTGATACGCAGCGCCCCTAACGTGATTTATTCATAACGGTGGGCATACTGAATTCGGTTAACACAGCGGGACGAGGATGGGCGACTGTAGGCATTGGACAGTCGCCCCTCCACTTTTATTGGGCCGCTTTTTCTGGTCTAACTCGTTACCAGGGCAGCGTAGCGTGCGGCGTCTACGTTACCGCCGCTAAGTACGATCCCAATGCGCTTTCCGGCAACGTCGATTTTTCCGTTCATGACGGCTGCGAGCGCTGCGCCGCCGCTCGGCTCGATCACGAGCTTCAACCGTTCGAATGCGAAACGCATGGCGCCGGCCAATTCCTCGTCGGAAACGGTGACCACGCCGCGAGCATGCTCTCGCATCACGCGGAACGTGATCTCCCCGGGCGACTGCGTTTGTAGTCCGTCCGCAATTGTTTTGGGCACCTCGATGACGACGCGTTCCCCCCGGTCCAACGATTGTTTTACGTCGTCGCCGGCTTCGGGCTCGACGCCCCAGCATTCAATCGAGGGGTCCATCGCATGCGCCGCGATGCACGTGCCGGAGAAAAGTCCGCCACCGCCGACGGGCGTCACGACGATTGAGAGAGCGGGAGCGTCTTGAAGCAATTCCAGCGCAACGGTTCCGGCGCCGGCGACGATTCGTTCGTCGTCATACGGCGGGACGAGCGTCGCGCCGCGGCGTTCGCATAGCTCTTGCGCGATGACTGCGCGGTTCTCTTCCGAGCGCTCGTAGAGCACGATTTCCGCGCCATACCCGCGCGTTGCGGCGAGTTTCGATTCGGGCGCGTCTTTCGGCATCACGATCGTGGCCGGGATTCCAAGCAGCTGCGCCGCAAGCGCGACGCCCTGCGCGTGATTTCCGCTCGAATACGCCACGACGCCGCGGCGCCTCTCGTCTTCATTCAACTGAACCAGCCGGTTGTACGCACCCCGGAATTTGAAGGCGCCCATGCGCTGCAAGTTTTCGCACTTGACAAAGCACGTCGCGCCGGTGAGGGCGTCGAGCGTTCGCGAGGTTACGACCGGCGTGCGGTGCGCGACGCCGGCAAGACGTCCGGCAGCCGCCTCAACGTCCTTGAACGAAACGGACGCGCTCTTAGCTTGCATTTGCGATGTGGAAATTCCAGCTCGTCACTTTGCCGCGATCGTCCATCGAGAGCCATTCGAGATAATTGTGTTTCTCGAACTTCACGTCGAAGCAATGATATCCGGGCCCCTTGTCGCACTGCGGCTGCTCTTTGATCGAGATCAGCTTTCCTTGCGAGTCGAGTTCGTCCGCCCAGGCGGCGATCTTCACGCGTGAAATGCTCACTCCGGGGGCGATGTCGTCCTTCACGGGTCCGAGATCGTTGTTCATCACGGCATGCGTGATCTTGTCGGCTTCTTTCTCGTACTTGTTTTGAAACGAGCAGCCCGCGACGAGAACGGCGATGGCGGCTAACGAGAAAACTCTACGGAAATTCACGATGGAACGCTCTCCTTCGAAACGTCTGCGGTAAAGGGCGCGAAGGTCAAGCCGGGATTCCACTCTTCGGCGAGGCGAACGCTCCATTCGCTCTCGAAAAGCGCGACCGGGCGGCCTTCCCAATCCTCTACGAGCTTTGCGTTCGACGGCATTTGCGCGCGGCCGGCGCGTTCGGGATCGCCTTCGATGCGGCGCGCGAGCGAGTACGGCATCGTGCTGAAGACCGTCTTCACGCCGTATTCGGATTCCAGGCGGTACTTCGCGACTTCGAATTGCAGCTCGCCGACGACCGCGAGGATCGGTTCGGTTCGCGTCGATCCCCACGGATAGAAAACCTGAACCGCGCCCTCTTCGCGCAACTGTGCTATCCCTTTGCCGAACGATTTGTAGCTCGACGTATCGATACTCCGGATCGATGCGAAATGTTCCGGCGCAAACGACGGGATGGGTTCGAAGACGACCGGCGCTCCCTGGTACAGCGTGTCGCCGATGGCGAAAACGCCCGGGTTCGCGAGGCCGAGCACGTCGCCGGCGTACGCATCTTCCAGCGACTCGCGTTCGTCCGCGAAGAGCTTCATGGCGCGCGAGAGGCGCACGTCTTTGCCGGTGCGCTCGTTGCGAACCGTCATGTCGCGCTCGAACTTGCCCGAGCAGATGCGGATGAACGCGATGCGGTCGCGGTGGCGAGGGTCCATGTTCGCTTGAATCTTGAAGACGAATCCTGTGAAACGCGGCTCTTCCGGTTTCACGGTTCCGCGCGACGCCGGCGGCGGGCTCATTTTGATAAAGCTGTCGAGGAAGAGCTGCACGCCGAAATTCGTTACCGCCGAACCGAAGAACACGGGGGTGACTTCGCCGCGCAGCATTGCCCCGGCGTCAAAATCTGCGCCGGCGCCTTCGAGCAATTCGAGACCGTCGATAAATTGCGCGTAGGTCTGGTCGTCGACGAGATCGCGCATCTTCGGATCGCGCGCGTCGGCGGTTTGTACGGACGCTTTGGTTGCGCCGTGGGCGCTGCGTTCGAAGAGATGCAGTTCGCGCGTCGAGCGATCGTACACGCCTTTGAACGTGTCGCCGCTTCCGAGCGGCCAATTCATCGGATACGCGCCTATGCCTAGCACGCTTTCGAGCTCGTCCAGCAGTTCCAGCGGATCGCGGCTCGGACGGTCCAGCTTGTTCATGAACGTGAAGAGCGGAATCTTGCGCTCGCGGCAAATCGCAAAGAGTTTTTTCGTTTGCGGCTCGACGCCCTTAGCGGCGTCTATGAGCATCACGGCCGCATCGGCCGCGAGCAGCGTGCGATACGTGTCTTCACCGAAGTCTTGGTGACCGGGCGTGTCGAGCAGATTGATCGTGAAGCCGTCATATGGAAACTGCAGCACGGTCGACGTGATCGAGATGCCGCGCTCCCGTTCGAGCTCCATCCAGTCGCTCGTAACGGCGCGCTGGCGTTTGCGCGCGGAAACCTGCCCCGCGACATGAATCGCTCCGCCGTAAAGCAGCAGCTTTTCGGTCAGCGTGGTTTTACCGGCGTCCGGATGCGAGATGATCGCGAAGGTGCGCCGTTTTTGGACTTCGTTAGCGATGCTCATTCAAAATTTCGTTGCGGCGTCGTATACGCGCAATTCCGAGCCGGAACTCGACGTTCGCAGAAGCGCAAGCACGCCGGGCGCGCGATAAAACTGCACGTGCGGCGGAATGCGTAAGCGATCGGAACCACGCCTTACGTACGCTTCGCCGTCGACGACGGAAATCGTGCAAGGTCCGTACGTGAGCCGGCTTCCGGGCGCGACGGGCGTTAGGCCCGGCGGAAGATGCGCTCGCATGTAGGCGAGCGTCCCCGTCGATTCGGCGCGCTGATGCAAGCAGTCGGGAAGCGCGGAAAGTGCCCAGGGCGCGTCACCGGTCAGCGAGGTATGCGGACGGCTACCCACGGGAAGCGCATCGGCGGCCTTTGGAGGAACGCGAACGTTGACCGATGCGATTTTGATGCGGATCAAGTCTCGATTCACCCAAGCGGTCGCAACGATCGCGATCGCGAGAACGAGCCCGGTGGCGATCGCGTAGTAACGAAGCATCGGCCTAGCCGAGCTTCATGCGCGCCGCCCCGATCGTGTAATCGGCCATTCCGTAATAAATGTCGAAGACGCGATCGCCCAAATCAACACGCTGATCGATGCCGGTTGGGAAGACGACGTTGTCGACGATGCCGGTGCGCTCCAGATCCGATTCCGGCGTAAGCACGGGTTTCGGCGAACGATAGAGCACGCGGTGCGGCTGTTCGTAGTCGTGGATCACGATGCCGGCACTATAGCGGAATTTCGGTTTACTGCCGCTATTGTCGATAAGGTCGACGGCGTGGTACAGCGACATCCAGCCCTCGGCGATGCGCACCGGCGGCGTCCCTGCACCGATTTTGATCGGACCCCAATCTTCGTTCGGAGAGAGCACGAGCGCGCTTTCGGCCACGTCGAGCAGACGATTGCGATCGCGCAGCACCGGATCGAGCGGAATGTAGCCGATGCGAATCGATTCGCGATCGTGAAAGGGCATGCGCTCGATCATCGGAATGGCGGCGCGGCCGTCGACGGCGGAGAGATGCAACATCGGGCGGTGGTAGAACGCGAGCGACGGAACGCCGTTCGGCGAAATCACCGGCTCGGGGAAGAACGCGCCGTCTTTATCGTCGCCCGTCGAAAGCCCCGGGCCGTCGAAACGCATCAACCCCATGCGCTGCCAAGCGAAACCATCATCGGAAATTGCAACGGCGATGCGCGGACCCGCGGGGCCAAACGCGGTGTACACCATAACGTATGCGTCCAGCACCGGAACGAACGTTACGCGTGCGTCTTCACATCCGTAACCGGGATGCGGGCGCAATTCGTAATCGGCTTCGGGTTCGAGCGCAAAGCCTTCGCGGTGCGCCTCGAAAGACGAATCCTGTTGCCGCGTCTTCACGCGTCCGATCCGCGAGATATTTCCGTGCGCCACGGCGCGGGGGAACAACAACAACTCGCCGTCACGCGTGCGCGTGCATGCGGGATTCAACACGCCTTCAACTTCTGTGGGATCGCCGTCCGGTGCGAGCACCAGGCCGAGGCGTTCGATTGAAACGTCGAGTTGTACGAGGGATTCGATCACGGTACTCCTTAGCAGACGATAGGGCGGCCCCGCCGCCCCGTGATTATATCGTCACTCCGCGCCTGCGAATAAAGCGCTTCTACCCGCTCCGGAGTTACGGGAACTCGGTTTGAGCGATCGGTTCGTCGCTCGGCGTGACGACGTCCACGTGGATGCCCCTCCGGTAGACCGAGTTAGGCACGATCCATAATGTATACGTCCGGTAATCGCCCGACGGTTCACCGCCGTCCGGCGGCGCCTGCTCGAATGCCACCACGCGCACCCGCTGGTCGCTTGCCCGGATCGATTCGACGATTTGCTTGTAGCCCGTGCGGTTATGCGGCCCCATGAGAAGCACGACGCCGAACTCCCCGCGAAAGCGGACCGGCGCCTTGATCCCGAGACGGTCCAAATCCGCGCTGTTCCGGATTACCAGAATTTGATTGCCGCCCGGCGTCGTGGTCGTCCCGCTTGCGAACGTCTTCACGCGCACTTCGCGGCATCCAACCAGCAACAAGAGCGCCATGAGAGCCCACCAACGCTTCACAGGTCCCGCTTTCGCGTGACGCAGCATCGCGCCATTCCTCTTGTCACCACCTCCACTCCGGATTCGTTGTAGAATAAACCTTGCACGCGCGCAGGAGTTCACGGCATGCTGGCGCTCATACTCATCACGGCTGCAGCGCTCGGGTCGCCCAGCCCCGCCCCATCGGCGTCGCCGGGCCCGCTGAAGGAGATCATCCGGATTCGCTCATCTGCCTTGTGCAGTGAGTTTGCGACCCATGTCAACGCCGCGATCGGCTCGGCGGTCCGGAACGACACCGCGCTTGGCAACCTCATCGTTACCCTGCGTTCTCCAAGGAACGCCGACGACCTGATGGACATGGGCCTCCGCCGGCGCAACGCGATCGACGGCATCGTGGCCTACGCCGACTCGATCACCAAAGACTGGAAAGACGGCGAGAAAGAGGTCGGGCGCCTGCGGGATCTAGCCCAGAAATCCACCGACCCCGACGAGAAGGCGGAGCTGAAAGCCTCGGCCGATGCGCTCGGCGGCGCCCTGTGGCGCCAGCGCAAGATCGCCCGCGACCTGGACGGCTTCATCGCCTACCTCTATGCCGAGGAGATGCGCCTGAACGACCACGGCGAGTGGCATGCGAACGAGGCCACGTGGGACACACCCAGCAACTCCCCCGGAGAAGATCATATGAGGGCGCAAATCGATGCCCAAAACGGGGCGTTACCCTCGATGTGGTCTTCGCTCCCGGGCGATCTCTACGCGCCGAACGATCAAGTCCTGAGCTATCGCGCGGCCCGGGACTTCGAACAAAGCCTCCCGGACATCGCCAGGGATGAGGGAACAGCCGCCACGCACCTGCTGAAGGCAAACGACAACTGCTGAGCGGGTTAAGCGGCGAAAAGCCCGGGTAAGCGACGACTGTCGTTGCCCACTTGCGGGCACCCCGGTACGCTGAAAGTCCGCATGAAAACTCTGCGTCGGTTGTCCGTGGCGGCCGTCTTAGTCGCCTTCGGCACGGTAATTCTCGGCAGTTGGACACGTATCAACGGCGCCGGAATGACATGCCCCGATTGGCCCCTCTGTCACGGCCAGCTCATTCCGTCGATGGCCGACGGAACGATCTGGGAATGGACGCACCGTCTCTTTGCCTTCTGCGTGGCACCTTTAGTGATCGCGGTCATGATTGCTGCGTGGCGCGTTCGTAAGCGCTCGCCTTTCATCGGTCCGACCGTTGTCGTCATGGGCCTGCTGTTCGCAGTCCAGGTCGGGTTAGGCGCAGCGACGGTCCACCTATCGAATTCACCGATTTCCGTGGTGCTTCACTGGGGCACCGCGATGGCGTTCATCGCGACCTTGACCGCGATGAGCATTTTTGGTTACGCGGCAGACGAGGCGCCGCAACGCACGGCGTCGCCGTACGAAACGGCGCTTGCCGGCGTGCTTGCGGGAACAGCGCTGATCGCATTCGTTACGATGTGCGTGGGCGCGTACGTCAGCTCCAGCGGCGCCGGGCTTGCCTGCCTTTCGATTCCCGAATGCGCGGGTAACGTAGTGGTGTACAGCTCAAGGCCAATTCGTGCAAATGCTCCATCGCTTCATCGCCGGCGCAACGCTCGTGTGCGCAGCCGCTTCCATCGCCATGACGTGGGCTCGCCCCGCGTCGCTGCGCGTGCGCGCCGCTGCAAGCGCCGGACTCGCGCTGGTCTTCGTGCAAGTACTGCTCGGCCTGATGAACGTCGCCTTGCGCCTGCCGATGGATTTGCGTGAAGCGCACGCTGCAAATGCCGCGCTCGTTTTTCTAGCATTCGTCGTCGCAACGGTGTTTGCGGCCCTCGACGGCACGGTGCAAACCGTTCGTTCTACGGTCGCGCAGCGGTGAGCTCGACGCTCTCTCGTGTTGAAGGCGCGACGCCGTCGCGCTTGACGGGTTTGCTTGGGACGCTGAGCGATTACCTCGATCTCGCAAAGCCCCGCATCATGGTGTTGCTGCTCATCACGACGGCGGCAGCGATGGTGATGGCGGCGCGCGGAATTCCGTCGCTGCCGTTGGTGTTTTGGACGCTGCTCGGCGGCGCGCTCGCGTCAGGCTCCGCTGCTGCGCTGAATTGCGTGTACGACCGCGACATTGACAAGCTGATGCGCCGCACGGTAAACCGGCCGCTCGCAGCCGGCCGCCTTTCGGTGCGCAATGCCGTCGCGTTCGCCGTGGTGCTGGGCGTCGCGTCGTTTGCGATGCTGTTCTTCTTAGTGAATCCGCTTGCTGCATGGCTTTCGCTTGCAGGCAACGTCTACTATGTCGTGATCTACACGATGTGGCTGAAGCGCATGACGCCGTTGAACATCGTCATCGGCGGCGCCGCGGGTTCCGTTCCTCCGCTCGTCGGCTGGGCCGCAGTGACGCATCAAATCGGCGGACCGGCGCTGGGGCTCTTCGCGCTCATCTTCCTGTGGACGCCGCCGCATTTTTGGTCGCTCGCGTTGATGACCGAAACGGATTATCACAAAGCGAACGTGCCGATGCTGCCGAACGTCAGCGGCCGCGAACGCACCAAACGGGAAATCATTTATTACACGATCTTACTCGTCGTTGCGTCGATAATTCTCTATCCGCTGCACGTCATGGGACCGCTCTACACGGCGGCCGCGGCGGTGCTCGGCGGAATCTTTCTGTACGACACGATTCGCGCGTGGCGCGATCCGGGCAAAACCTGGGCGCGTCGCACGTTCAAATTTTCGCTTCTCTACCTCGCGCTCATGTGCGCGATCATGGTCATCGATAGGATCGTCGCGTAGCTTTCGTGCAAACCGTTGCCGGCCACCAACTCGATAAACGGGCCGTTCCTCTTCTCCTGACCCTCGGCTTGGGCGTTTTCGCCGGTGCGCTCGATTTGGGCGTTCTCTCGCCGGCGCTCCCGGCGCTCGGCACGCAGTTTGCGGTTCAAACTTCCGATCTCGCGTGGGTCTTCACGCTTTATCTTCTCGTCAACGTCGCATCGATCGCGATCGCCAGCACGCTGGCCGACCGATACGGCCGGCGCCCCGTTTACGTCGCGTGCGTCGGCCTTTTCGCGACCGGAAGTTTGATTGCGATAACGGCGCCGTCGTTCCACGTATTCCTTTTTGCGCGCGCAGTTCAGGCGCTCGGCGCAGGCGGCATATTCCCCGTAGCTACAGCCGCAATTGCGGACGTCGTTCCGAAAGAACGCCGCGGAGCTGCGCTCGGTCTCGTCGCCGCGACGTGGGGTCTTGCCGCGATCGTCGGTCCGCTCTTCGGCGGCATCGTCACGCACTTCGTGTCGTGGCGCTGGATTTTCGTACTGAACCTGCCGCTTGCCGCCATCGTCATTTGGCGCGCGTTGCGCGACGTTCCGGCTAATGCGCCGCGCGTTCGCGGACCGCTCGACGTCGCTGGACTCGTGTTGTTCTGCGCAGGCTTGCTCTCGTTGATGGACGGATTGACGCAAGCGCGCGTCAACGTTTCGATCGCCGGCGTGGTGTTGCTCGGGGCATTCATTTTTTGGGAGCGGCATGCACGCAATCCGCTGCTCCCGTTCTCCGTCGTGGGTACGCCGCAGCTTGCGAAGACGTACGTCCTCGAGCTGGTCATCGGCATGCTCGAAGGCTCGTTGTTCTTCATTCCCGCCGTGCTCGTCGCTTCGCAGCATCTCTCGTATCTTGCGGCGGGCTCGATTGCGGCGCTCGGCGCGTTGATGTTCGTGATCGTCATTCCGCTCTCGGGGCGCGCGCTCGACCGCATCGGCAGCCGCGACGTGCTGCTCGGCGGAGCGGTCCTTACCGAGCTCGGCTTGGCGCTCTTTGCAATCGGCTTTCAATCGCTGCCGCTTTCGATCGTCGCGATGATCGTTGCGGGTTGCGGGTTCGGAGCGCTGCTCGGTGCGCCGACGCGCTACATCGTAACGAACGAAACGGGCGAGCGTTCCCGCGCGACGGCGGTCGGCTTGCTCAGCCAGGCTCTCATCGTCGGCCAGATTCTCGGCGGATCGCTGGCGGCCGGCGTCATGGGCGCAAACGTCAGTGAAATCATGGGCTACCGCCACGCGTACTTAGCCTTCTGCGGCGTTGCCCTCATTGCGCTCGCGATCGCCGCGTCCCTCAAGTCGCGCCGCGAGGAGCGCACCATGCCGCTCGAAGAGGCTGCCTAACCGACGGCGAAGCGTTCCACCAATGGGAACGCACGTCGTCACGAACCAGCCGCCGCCGCTCGCCGGCTACAACGTTTTCGAAAGCGATCTCGCGCTGATGGAAGGCCTGCAGCGCGAAGCGCCCGCAGCTGCACTTTCGGAAGTGCACGACGTGGGAGCGCGCGCCGGAAATGCGGACGTCATTCAACTCGGCTTCGATGCAAACGAACATCCGCCGGAACTCGTAACCCACGACCGGTACGGAAATCGCATCGACGAAGTCCGCTACCATCCGTCGTATCACGTGCTCATGGCATCGGCCACGGGATACGGCCTGCACGGATCCCCGTGGATCGAAGGTACGCAGTTCGGGCACGTAACGCGCGCCGCAAAATTTTATCTTTGGTCGCAGGTCGAATCAGGCCACGGATGTCCCGTCTCCATGACGTATGCCGTGCTCCCCGCGCTCGCGCGCAATCCCGAATTGAGCCGCACGCTCGCGCCGCGCGTCGGCGCGCGAACGTACGATCCGCGCTTACTGCCGCAAAACGAGAAAGCCGGCACGATATTCGGCATGGGCATGACGGAGAAACAAGGTGGAAGCGACGTGCGCAGCAATCAGACGCGCGCCGTGCCCGCAAGCGCGCAGCGCGGAAACGGTGCAGAGTATCTGCTTACCGGACACAAATGGTTTTGCTCCGCGCCTATGAGCGACGCGTTTCTCGTGTTGGCGCAAGCGGAAGGCGGCATCTCCTGTTTTTATCTGCCGCGCATTCTGCCCGACGGCTCGCGCAACGCCTTCGCGATTCAGCGGCTCAAGCACAAACTCGGGAACCATAGCAACGCTTCGAGCGAAGTCGAGTTCGACGGCACGCACGCCTGGATGGTCGGCGACGAAGGACAAGGCGTTCATACGATCGTCGAGATGGTGAACAACACGCGCCTCGACTGCATCGGCGGCTCCGCGGCGTTGCTGCGGCAGGCGGTTTCACAAGCGATCCATCACGCGATGTACCGGCAGACTTTCGGCCGTCCGCTCATCAAGCATGCCTTGATGCAAAACGTGCTTGCAGATCTAGCTCTCGAGTCCGAAGCGGCGACGGTGCTGTTCTTGCGCGCGGCGCGAGCGATCGATGATTGGGCGAGCGGACGGCGCGACGGCGCATTGCGGCGCGTCGGAACGGCTATCGGCAAATACTACGTGTGCAAACGCGCTCCGGCAGCCGTGGCGGAAGCGTTGGAATGCCTTGGCGGAAACGGCTACGTCGAAGAATCGATCGTGCCGCGCCTTTACCGCGAAGCGCCGCTCAATTCGATTTGGGAAGGCTCCGGCAACATCAACGCGCTGGACGTGCTGCGGATCATTCGCAAGCAACCGGAAGCGATCGATGCGTTCCGCACGGAAATTGCGCCGGCGCTCGGAGATGCGTCGCTGCTCGTTGCAGCAAACGAACTCGAACGCGATCTGCGAGATCCCGAAGATCTCGAGTGGCGCGCCCGCTCGCTGGTCGAGCGGATGGCAACGCTGTGGCAAGCGGCATTACTCGTGCAACACGCGCCGAATTATGTCTCGGATGCGTTTATCGAGAGCCGGATCGGCGGCCAATGGGGCAGCACGATGGGCACGCTCAGGAACAAAGAAGCATTCCGCGGTATCATCGAACGTGCGGCACCCGTGAAACATGAAGTACCGGCTCTTTAACGACCAACGCGCTCGCATGCTGGCGCAACGAGCTTGGACCGAACGCGAACGCAAGATCGTGTGGCGGGGACTGACGGGCCGTTTTGCGATAGCAATCGAGCCATTGCTCGGAGTGCTTTTCATGACGTTTCTCACTTTCGGCATCATCTACCGCGCAAATCACGTTCCGGCCGATCATGACTTGATCAAGATCGCGTGGATCTTCGGCATCGGCGCGATCGCGTTCGCGGGCTACTTCATCGCCGTTCTAGTTGCGCCGTTCATTGCGTACTTGCAGACGTTCAAGCCCATCTACGTCGTCGACGGATACGTACGATACCGCGAACCGGATACTTCTTCGGAGATCGACGGCAGCGGTTACGTTGCGACGCTCTTCGAGGACCGCTCCGTCGTGTGCGAGTGGGAGTGTTACGGGAACAAGAAATTGCCGAACAAAACGATCCCGGCCCTCGTAGAATTTTCCGTATTTGCCGGCATACACAAGATCGACGGCCGCAACACGGGCTTAGTCCCCGACGAAATTCCCGCTTTCGCCGTCGGCATCGCCCCCCGCAAGGGCACGCACCCCGACTAACCACTTTGTCATCCTGAGCTTGTCGAAGGACCGGCGCATATAAGCAATGTTGGCATGCACTTGCCCTTCGACACGCTCAGGGTGACGAAGTCGTTCGCAATCCGCATCGTTACTCGCAAGAGCACGCACCCCGAATGTCATCCTGAGCTTGTCGAAGGACCGGCGCATATAAGCAATGTTGGCAGTGCACTTGCCCTTCGACACGCTCAGGGTGACGAAGTCGTTCGCAATCCGCATCGTTACTCGCAAGAGCACGCACCCCGAATGTCATCCTGAGCTTGTCGAAGGACCGGCGCATATGACCAATGTTCGCGTGCGCTTGCCCTTCGATACGCGGAAGGGTGACGAGGTTACTCTGCGACGATGCCGGGCTGATCGGTCAAGGCGTAGAGTAAAGACCCGGAGAGATTGTGCGTGTCGCTATTCACGAGTTGACGCCGCTGTAAGCGCAACACGGCGCGCGCATGGCTCCCTTGATGCGGCCGTTTCGATACGCGAAAATCGTGCGTCAACGCCGAAACGATGAAGAGGCCACGCCCTGACTCACTAAGGAGATCGGGCGGCAAAATCGAGATATGCCGGAATCCCGGGCCGGTGTCGAGCACGTGCAGGACGGGTTCGGCACCGCTCCAGTCGGCGATGACTTCGACGTCACCCGGCGCATAGCGCACCGTATTGCTGACTAGCTCGCCAAAGACGACTTCGGCCATGGCGACGTCGCCTATGTCGCCGCCATGTCGCGCAAATGCGCGCGCGAACTCACGCCGCGCTGCGCCGGCGGAGTCGACGTCGCCCGTGTGAAACGCCCAGCGCTGCAGCGATTCGCCGTTCGCGGCGAGATGCTCGGGCGGAGTTCCAACTTTGACGACCAGAACCGCGACGTCGTCCCGCGCCCCGGCATCGTTCATCGTACGTTCCACGATCGCTCGCGCCGGATGAAGCGAGCTACAGATATGACCGTCTTCCAACACCGCGCGCAAGCGCCGCTCGCCGGATTCCGGCGAGCGTTCGAATTCGGTCAAGCCGTCCGTATACAACACCAGACAGGTTCCGTGCGGGAGATCGATCGACGTGCTGCCGTTATTGATGCCGTTGGATCGCAGGCCCAGCGGCAAGCCCGATGCGTCCAACGCTCGAAGCTCGCCGTCCGCCATACGTAAGAACGGCGGTGGATGTCCGGCCGAAGCATAGGTGAGCGTATTGGTAATGCCGTCGACAACACCGACGAACGCGGTTACGAATTTCTCCGGATTTTCAAGACGCAAGGCGCGGTCCGCCGCATCCAGCATCAACGCGGGATCGGCGTGCACTTGAGCGATGCCGCGAATGATCTGGCGCATGTTGCCCATCGTCACCGCGGCGTCGAGGCCGCTGCCGGCAACGTCGCCGATCGAAATCACGACGCGTCCGTCGACCAGGCGCACGGCATCGTACCAGTCGCCACCCACCTGCGCTTCGGCTCGTCCCGGCGCATAGTACGCGTCGAGCTCGAGACCCGGAACTTGCGGAAGGTTAGCCGGCAAAGACGCTTCTTGAAACGATTCCGCGGCGCGATGCTCGCGTTCGAAAAGCCGCGCTTTGTGAATCGCTAAGCCGGCGCGCCGTCCGAGCTCTTCGAGCATCGGCAGGTCGTCGTGCGAATACCGGCGACCTGAAGCGCCGTACAGAACGCCAAGCATTCCGAGCGTTTGCCCTTCGGCGACAAGCGGCACCGCGGCGACCGAAGCCGCTCCAAGTTGCTCGTACATGCGCGTTTCTTCTTCATCGCCTACTGCTTCGCTAACGACGCCGGGCGCGACGTCGACGATAAATTCCGATTTGCCGGTGCGGATCACGTACGGGCTGCCGTGCGCGCCCTTCGGATTAAGATGAACTCGCCCGACGAACTGCTGCGCTACGGCATCTTTTTCCGGATCGCGATGCGACATTGCAACGGTTTTGATGCGTCCGTCGTCCATGCGGAGATCGATCTGGCACCAGTCCGCAACTTCCGGCACCGTGAACGACGCAATGGCCTTTAAGGTTGCATCCAGATCCAGCTGCTGCGCAAAGATCTCCGATGCGCGCAGTAAAAAGTCGCGTTCGCGTGCAGCTTGGCGTTGATCGTGCACATCGGCTGCGGTGCCGGTCCAGCGCAAAATCTCACCGCTGGAATCGCGTTGCGGGTGCGCGCGCGTTGTAAACCAGCGATAGTTGCCGTCGTTACGACGCAAGCGAAACTCGTGATTGAACGACTCTCCGCTCGTGATAGCGACAGTCCACGCTTGCGCCATTGCAGCGGCGTCTTCAGGATGAATGAGGGAAAGCCACCCAGCGCCGTAGCCCATTTCTGCGCTCAGCCCGGTAAATGTTACAAATTCGTCGCTTAAGAATATGATCGAACCGGTAGGATCGGCTTCGAAGATAATGTACGGCAATGAAGACGCGAGCGTACGGAACCGTTCTTCGCTGGCGCGCAGATCGCGCGTCGCGCGCGCGCGGATCGACGCGGAATTGATCTGCGCGTAGACGCGAGCGAGCAGCTCTTCGGCGGAGAACGGCTTTACGATGTAATCGTCGGCACCTTCGATACGGCCTTCGAGCGAGGATTCTTCGCCTGCGCGCGCAGAGAGCATCACGAACGGCGTCGCCGAGATGTTGTCGTCGTCGCGCACGGCTCGCAGGAATTCGAAGCCGTCCATTTCGGGCATCATTACGTCGCTGACGATGAGATCGAACGGCTCTCGTCTTGCGACAGCCAGGGCTTCGCGTCCGTTATTCACTGCCGTTACGTCATAGCGCGCACCAAGAATGCCGCCGACGTATTCCCGCAGATCGGCGTTGTCGTCGGCGAGGAGGACGCGCGGGCGCCCCGTGGCAGTGGCGGGCGGCGGCGTTAACGCCTCACCCGCGCGCATGATCGTCGCGTCGACGTCGGCCAAATACTGTTCGACGGAACTCGCATAAGTTGCCGGTTCGTTCGTTCCGATTTTCGACGCATCCAAATGTGCGTTGCCGAATGGAATGCGAACGCGGAACGTCGTGCCTTCGTTGACCGCACTCTCCGCATCGACCGTACCGCCGTGAAGCGAAACCAAATCGCTCACGAGCGCAAGCCCGATACCGCTTCCTTCATGCGTTCGCGACTGCGCGCCGCGCACTCGATGGAACCGCTCGAAGAGATTCGGCAGTTCTTCGGGAGGAATGCCCACGCCGGTATCGGCGACACGCAGTTCCGCAGCGTCGTGCGCACGACGCAACGTGATGGTAATAGAACCGTCGAGCGTGAACTTCAGGGCGTTCGAGAGCAGGTTCAGAACAATGCGTTCCCACATCGAACGGTCCACGAACACCGGCTGGTCGAGGTCGCTGTCGATCGTAAAGCGCAGGCCGGCGCTTTCGATGGCCGACCGGAAGCTGCTTGCGACGTCGCGCGTGAGCGCATCGAGATCGGTGGGCACGAAGGTCGCGTCGCTGCGTCCGGCTTCCAATCGCGAAAATTCGAGAAGCGTGTTGACGAGTTTGAGCAACCGCAAAGCGTTGCGCCGAGCGGTTTGTGCGAGATTGCGCGGACCGTCGTCCTCGATGCGCGACAGTTGGTCGAGAGGTCCGAGCATCAGCGTTAGCGGCGTGCGGAACTCGTGGCTCACGTTTGAGAAAAAGACCGTTTTCGCGCGATCCATCTCCGCGAGTGCGTCGGCGCGCTTTCTCTCTTCTTCGGCAGCACGGGCGTTCTGGATCGCCGTGCCGATGTTCGATGCCACGAGTTCAAAGAACGTTACATATTCGAGGTCGAGCGGGCGCGTTGGGCTGACGCCCGCGACGAGCGCGCCCAGCGGACGCACTTCCGCCCGTCCGGCCACGGGCAATATCATCAACTCTACGATGGGCCGTTCAGCATTCCCAAGGGGAAGATCTTGGAGACTTTCAAGCGACAGTCTCAGCGATCGGCCGCTTTGCACGACGATCTCGATTGCTTCCGCCACCGGATCGTCCACGGCGCTGCCGAGCTTCACGGAGCGAGGGGCCAGCGCGGTGCCGGCGACGTCGATGCCCATACGCTCGCACAACACGCAACGCTCGTTTTCCATGAGATACAATAGTGCGAACGGAACGTCGTCCGGATTTTTCTCCAGTGTTACGGCGGCCGTCGAGCACGCAGCGGCGCTTGATTTTTCGACGAGAGCATTCGCGGCAAGTTCGGAAAGCGTGCGCAGACGCCGCGCGCCGATCACCTTCGCCGTGACGTCGTTCGAGGGACAGAACAATCCGGCGACTTCCCCCGACTCATCGCGAATTGGGCTGTACGAAAACGAATAAAAGGTTTCTTCCAAAAGATCCCCACGGCTCATGAAGAGCCGCACGTCATCCATGAAGCTGGCCTCGCCGTATCGGAAAACGTTATCCGCGAGCGGTCCGCAAACGTCCCAAATTTCGGCCCAGACTTCCGAGGCCGGGCGCCCGAGCGCCCACGGATGTTTTTCTAGTCCGAGCACGTGCAAATACGCGTCGTTGTAGAGGAACGACATCTGTTTGCCCCAGCCGATCCACATCGGATGCTGAGAGTTCAGGATCAGGCTGACGGCCGTTTTCAGACTCTGGGGCCACTGCTCGAGCGGTCCAAGAGGATGCGTAGCCCAGTGGTAGTCCGCGATGCGCTTCGCCATCTCGCCTTCGGAACGAAGAAAAGACGGTACGGCATTTACTGCGTACGAGTTATCCATCAAGCGGACATCCCGGGTTGCCATTTAGAACATTCGCTCCTGAACTAGACATGCATCGACGAGGCCGGTAGAACGTTCGGGCCAGAACGATTCTCGGCTACCAAGTGGTCTTACCCCTACTCCCGTTTTCGCAAGCATGCGTCGTCGGGGCTCAAAACCCCGAGCGCAATACCTCCGAAAAATTGCATGCATTGTCCCGAAGCGCTAAAGCAAAACGGCACCGTAAGAACGGTGCCGTTTCGATTTGCAGCGAGTCGCGTGTTAGTGCGTCATCGATCCGAGGTCGATGCGCTGCGATTTTTCCGAGGGCCATACGTGGCCCCAGCTGGCGAAGCCGATCGAAAGGCCGCCCATGATGAAGATGCCGAGGAGGCCGAACAGAACGATCACGATCGTCTGTTTGCTCATGCCCTGGCTCTGCGGAACTTTGCTGAAGTCGATGTATTCGCTATCAGGAACGATCATGATTATGCCGCCTTCGGGAAGTTTCCGAGCACGCCGACGCCGGCCAGCAGCGCGACGATCGCGCCGATGAACAGCAGGCCGAGCATCACTTTGAAGACCTGATTGTCGAGACCCGGGGTATGCCAGTCGTTCTTGAGCGCGATGAACGACACGATCGCGACGACGATGCCGCCGATCACGGCGATGATGCGCTCGACCATTGCGAGTTCCATATGTTCGTCTCGTCCTTAGAGCAGATAGAAGATCGAGAACAGCGCGACCCAGATGACGTCGACGAAGTGCCAGTACAGCGTGCCTGCGGTGAGGCCGAAGTATTTGTCCTTCGTATAGATGCCGTGGAGCGACTGCAGGAATAGGATCGATCAGGTAGATCACGCCGACGGAGACGTGGAATACCGTGCATGCCGGTGAGCGTGAAGAACGACGCACCGAAGATGCCGCTTCCGCCCCACGTCACGTGTTCGTGGAAGATCAGGTTCGTGTATTCATACGCCTGACCGCCAAGGAACATCGCGCCGAGAACGATCGTCGCGATCATGAAGACCGCGTACTTGCCGAACTTGCCGTGCTTCCAGTTCTCGAGCGCGTAGTGCATCGTCGCACCGGATCCGAACAGAATCACGGAGTTGAGCGCGGCAAATGCGACGTCGAGACGATGGACGCCCGGCGGCGGCCAGCCCTGGCCGCTCGTTGCGCATGTAGAGATACGCGAAGATGAACGACGAGAACAGGACGCAGTCGGTGATCAGGAAGAGCAGGAAGCCCTGAAGCCGCAGGTCCCGCGTTCCGATGTAGAGCTGATCGACTGTCTCCATGCGCGTCGATGTGGCCACCGTGCGGAATCGATGCTACGGCCATCCTAGTGAGCTCCCACGGCGACGGGCGAATCGGTGAGTTCTTCTTCCAAGTCCGCGATACGGCAAGCGGCTGCGCGAAGTCGTACGGCAGACCGTAGACCGTCGGAATGTGCTTGAAGTTGTAGTAGTGCGGCGGCGACGGAATCTGCCATTCGAGCGTACGCGCGCCCCACGGATTCGGACCGGACTTCTTGCCGTTGCGCAGACTGATCAGGATGTTGACGAAGAACACCAGGATCGCGAGCGTCATCACGTACGAGGAGATCGACGAGAACGTCGTTCCAGAACTGGAACTGCGGATCGTAGATCGGCACGCGACGCGGCATGCCGAGCATACCGAGCCAGTGCTGCGGCAAGAACGTGCCGTTGAAGCCGACGAAGAACAGCCAGAAGTGCAGTTTGCCGAGGCGCTCGCTCATCAGACGTCCGCTCATCTTCGGGAACCAGAAGTAGATGCCGGCGAAGATGCCCATCAAGCGATGCCGCCGACGAGCACGTAGTGGAAGTGCGCGACGACGAAGTACGTGCCGTGCACGTGCAGATCGAACGGCACCGCCGCGAGGAAGACGCCGGTGATGCCGCCGAGCGTGAAGAGCGCGAGGAATCCGAGCGCAAACAGCATCGACGTCGTGAAGTGAATCTTACCGCCCCACAGCGTCGCGACCCACGAGAAGATCTTCACGCCGGTCGGAATCGCGATCGTGAACGGTGAGGATCATGAACGGCAGCTGCAGATACGGCGCAAGGCCCGACGTGAACATGTGGTGCGCCCAGACCATGAAGCCCGCGAGCGCGATCGCCATCGACGAGAACGCGATCATCTTATAACCGAAGATCGGCTTGCGCGCGAACGTCGGGATGATCTCGGAGATCATGCCGAACGCCGGCAGAATCATGATGTACACGGCCGGATGCGAGTAGAACCAGAACATGTGCTGCCACATGAGCGGGCTGCCGCCCTTGGTCGGATCGAAGAACGGCACGCCGAACTGACGCTCCATGAAGAGCGCGGCGAGCGCGGCGGCAAGCGCCGTCGTCGCGATCATGAGCAGCGGCGCCGTCGCGAGCTGCGCCCAGCAGAAGAGCGGCATGCGCGTGAACGTCATGCCGGGCGCGCGCATCTTGAACATCGTGACGACGAAGTTGATACCGGTCAGCGTCGAGCTGACGCCGACCAGGAAGATCGCAGCGGCCCACATCGACGTTCCGGGGCCGGCCTGCAGCGACATCGGCGGATACTCGGTCCAACCGGCAACCGGTGCGCCCATCAAGAACGACGAGAACAGCATCAAGCCGGCGACCGGGAAGATCCAGAAGCTCAACATGTTGAGCCACGGGAACGCGACGTCGCGCGCGCCGATCTGCAGCGGCATGATGCACGTTGCCGAAGCCGCCGGTGATCAACGGAATGATGACGAGCCAGACCATCGCCGATCCGTGGACCGAGTAGACTTCGTTGTACGTATCGGTGCTGACGAATCCGCCGTTGGCATGCAGCAGCTGCGTGCGAATGACTTCCGCGAGCAGACCCGCGAGCACCATGAAGACGAAGCCCGTGATCAGGTACTGGATTCCGATGATCTTGTGATCGATCGAAAAGACGTACCGCCGGACGAATCCTTGCGGCTCCGGATGGATGTGGTCGGCTATGCCGCCCGTGTGTACCGCCTGCTGTTGATGACACTGACATTATTTTGCTGACTCCGGTCTTACTTCAGCGAATTCAGGTACGCGACCAGATTCGCGATGTCTTTATCCGACAGACCGTTGGCCGTCGCGTTGGGCATCACGCCCATGTCGCCCTTAAAGCCCTGCTGCAGAATCTTTGCGACGTTGTCCGGCGTGGCTTTATCGCCGTCGACGAGATTCGGATGCGCCGGATCGTGCAGCACGCCTTTGAGACCCGGGCCGACGATGCGTCTGCGAGAACGGGCCGATCGCGTGACACGCCGAGCACTTCTGCGTGAAGAGCGCCTGACCGGCCTTTGCGTCGCCGCCTGCGAGATTGACGGCGCCGGTCGAAGCCTTCGGCAGTTCGTCGCTCGCGTTGGCGTTTTTGACTTGCCAGCCGTGGTACCACTTGTCGAAGCTCGACCTGATCTTCGACGACGACGGTCTTGCTTCTGCATCGCGCCGTGCAGCGTTCCGCAGAATTCCGTGCAGATGATCTTGTAGCGGCCCGGCACCTTCGGCGTGAAGCGAATCGTGTTGATGAGGCCCGGCACCATGTCGGCCTTCAGGCGGAAGGCCGGCACCCAGAACGAGTGGATGACGTCGGACGACGTTACGTTCATGACGACCGGAACGTTGACCGGAAGATGCATCTCGTCGGTGATTTCGCCGTGAACCTGCGGATAGCGGAACGTGTAGAACCACTGATGGCCGATCGATTCGACGACCAGGCCGTTCGCCGGCTGCGCAATCTGAATTCCGTACCAAATGCGAACGCTGAGGATCGACAGCAGAACGACGAAGAGCGTCGGAATGAGCGTCCACCACAGCTCGAGCGTGTGGTTGTCGTGAATCTGCACGCCGATCGCATCCGGCGCGTCCGTCGGACGCGCGCGGAATGCGAAGCAGAAATAAATGATGTAGCCGGCGACAAAAATAAAGAGCGCCGAGCCGGTAGCAGCCATGAAGCGGAACAAGGCATCGATCTGGATGCCGGGCTGCGCGCCGACTTCGGGCATAACGATGCCGATCGACGTCGTAAACCAAAACACGATCGAAAGGACCGAAAGCACAGCAAGGACCAGCGTTGCAGTCCAAAATCCGCGACCGAGGCGTACGGCCGTTCTGTTCTCAACCAAGGAAAGTCTCTCCCTAACCCGCGGTTTCTTCTAATACTATAGAAAAGTGCTCAGCCGGCCGCACCGACTTTAGCGGTGCTTGTTCGCTCCGGCCGCGAACCCTCGAACCAATGCGTCGACATTAGTAATAGCAGTACCCACTACGACGGCATCTGCTCCGGCTTCGAGCGCTTCTCTCAATTGCGACGGCGAGCTTACGCCCCCTTCGCAAACCGTAAAAGCTTCGAGTTCGCTTAGCGACTTCACCAAATCAAGCGCGGGCAAGGTTCTACCTTTCGTTTCCGCCGTGTAGCCGCATAGCGTCGTAGCAACGATTTCAGCGCCGGCGGCCTGCGCGCAGAGCGCATCTTCCGCAGTGGCGCAATCGGCCATGGCGATGCGGCCGGCCGCATGGATCGCTTCTACGAGCAGCTCGACGGTCGTGCCGCCCGGCCGCGCGCGCGCCGTGGCGTCGAACGCGACGATTTCCGCGCCGCTCTGCACGATCTCCGCGACTTCTTCTAAAGTCGGCGTGATGTACGGTTCGTAACCTTCGTACTCGCGTTTGATGATGCCGATCATCGGAATCGTTACTTTCGAACGCACCGAAAGCATATTCGGCACGCCTTGAATGCGCACGCCGACCGCGCCGTTGGCTTGCGCGGCGGCCGCCATCGCCGCCAGGACGTACGGATCGTCGATCGCCGAGCCGGGCCAAGCTTGCACCGAAACGATCAGGCCGCCGCGCAGCCGGTCCAGCACGTTCACTGCAAGGCCACCTCGCCGGCGCCCGCCTCGCGCAGGGCAAGCAATACGGCGCCAAGGACCGGTTCGCGCGCGGGCTCGATATGCTCCCAGCGCGCGATTCCGGCCGACTTCATGCTCGCCGGCAGCTCGGCCGCGACCCGGTCACGGAACCATTCATCGCGCATCAGGCCGCCGGTGAACGCGACCGCCACTTGTTCCGCCGGTTCGATCGCCGCTCCGGCCGCAAGCCGTGCGAGCATCCGGGCCGCATCTTTCGCAGGTTCTTCGAGGCACGTACATCGCCGGCCGGTTTTCGCGGCCTCAATGCACACGGGCGCAAACGACGCCAGCTCGTCGCGCGCAACCTTCCCGACGTAGAATCCTCGCACGAGTTCGCGCAACGAGTGCACGTCGAAGAAACTCAACAGCCGCTCCACTCCCGCGCAGTCTTCGTGCTCGATCGCGCGCGTTATCGCCGATCGCGCGCAATCCAAAACGCGCTGCCTTCATCGCCGAAAAGATAGCCCCAGCCGCCGTCAAAGCAGCTCGCGCCCGTCGCTCGCACGGCGCAAACGCAACCGAGCCCGTTCCGGCGATCACGATGACGCCGGCTTTTCCGCCGAGCGCCGCCGGCGTGGCGATCGGCGCGTCGTGCATCAGTCGCAGCGCGTCGCGCCGGCAGTTCCGGCTGCCACGCCGAAGACCGTGCCTTCGTACCCGCTGATGCCGGCGACGATTGCGTCGAATTGCGTGTCTGCCGCAAGTCCCGCGTTGCGCATCGCGTCTCGCAGCGCATCGCGCAAGCGCGTCGCGCAACCGGGTCGAATCGCGCATCGGCGCCGATCTCGTCGGCGGGACCGGCGTCGCCGCGCGCAATCATCGCGGCCGTTCTCGTCGGCGATGGCGGCGACCGTGGAACTCTGTCCGCCGTCGATCCCGGCAACGAGCATCGTTACGGCACGTGCAGGTTCAGCAGCTTGCGCGCGAAGTCGTTCGCAGCGATTTCGCGAGTCTTTTCGCTCTTCCAATCGCGGAATTTCGCCGATGTGCTCGCGGTGATGGTAGAGCTCGTGGCCGACGGAAAACGTCACAAATTCGCCGAGCTCGGCCGACGGTCAGCTGTTCTGCGACGCGCACGTTGATGCGGATCACGGGACCCTGCGGATCGTACTCGGAGCGCAGTTCGTCGACGCCCCAATCGCCCAGGTCGGCAAATTGAACTGTAACGCCGTATTCGCGCGCTAAATTCAAGTGCTGGATTCACGAACTTCTCCGTAGGTCGACTCCGTCGGCAATCAGCGTCTCGCGGAGCTTGTGCGTGTCGACTTCCGACACGCGCACACGATGGTTCTTCGCGAGCGCGGCGGCAGTTCCGGCTGCTTGACCGAGCGTCATGACCGTCGGCGTCAGACGCGTCGATGCAAGCGCTTCGTGCGTCGTCGAAATGCAGCGTCCGGCGACGAGCATCCGCTCGCGATTCGCCGGCAACAAACAACGATAGGGAATCTCGTAACTCTCGCCGGGCTGCAGGCGGTGCGTCGTCGTGCCGCTTCCCGACGGGTTGTGAATGTCGATCGGGTAGGCGCTGCGCGCGACGGCGTCTTCGAACTGCCGCGCATGCAGCACGTCGTCGGCGGTCAAGTGTGTAGCGGCCGACGATGCGGCGGGATTCGCGAATGCCGACTTGCGCGCCGGTTGCGGCAAGGCGCGCGTTTTCGAAACCTGGCACGCGTTCGCGAAAGAAACGCAAGAGCTGCATCACCTGCAGGCGCGCTTCCACTTCCGCCCGCGTGAGATCGTCGGGGTCGAGCGGATCGATGTTCGTCACGCGCGTCATGTTCACGGTGACTTCGTCGGGATACGGCGAGATGAAAAACGAGACGAGCTCGCGCGGAATGTCGACAATTCCGTCGTCCTTCGCCTGACGCCAAAGATCGTAAAGCCCGGCAACGGCGGTCAGCGCAGGCGCGGTGCGCTCGTGCGCTTTGAGCGACGAACGCATTTGATCGACATGCATGCGAACGTACGTAGCGGTCTTCGTAAGATCGACGTGACTCAGGCGGAACATCAAGCTCGCCGGCTGCACGCGCCCGCGCGCGTCGCCCTGCTGCGTTTCCACGCCTGCCGATGCAGCGACGTAAGCGTCGGCCGTCGTATCGATAACGGTCTCGCGCGATACGATCGCTCGCCGCCGACGGTGGCAAACGTCGCACCGGTTATGCGCATCGCCCTCCACCTCCGCGCGTAAAAACCACGAATGCAGGAGCAGATGCACTTTGGCTTCGTGCATCATCTCGAACAGCAGCGCTTTGTGCATTTCCGGATCGAACGGCGTAATCGTCGCCACGTAATCCGACGAATCGCCGATGTGGCCGGGCGAGCCGCCGCGCCGCACAAGACGCTCGACGATTTCTTGCGCGATGCCCCCCACGATGCGCTCGCCGCCCGAATGAAACGTCATCCACGGCCCTACCATCGATGCCGTTGCGGTGCCGCCGAGAAATCCGTAGCGCTCGACGAGCATCGTGCGCGCGCCGTGACGCGCTGCCGCGAGTGCCGCCGCGCAACCGGCGTTTCCGCCGCCGACGACCAGCACGTCGTATTCATGCATACGCGGGCCCTTCGTCAGCTTGGTTGGAAGGCCATTTTGCAACGCGGGTTCAAAGCAAGCGCCGTTCTTTATCGCGAGCGAACGTTTTCGCTGCGAGCTTCAAGCACGCAATCGATTTTCTAAGGGGATTTCAATGTCGATCTACGCACGTTCCGCTGCGTACTACGATGCACTGCAACGTTCCGACGGCAAAGATTACGCCGGCGAGGCGGCGCGCATTCACGACGTCATTGAATCGCACAAGCGTTCCGACGGAACCGCGCTATTCGATGTAGCCTGCGGCACGGGGAGGCACCTCGAGCACTTGCGGCAGTGGTACGCGTGCGAAGGTCTCGACGTGGATCGCGCGATGCTTGCGGTGGCGCAAGAGCGGCTGCGAGATATTCCACTGCACCTGCAAGACATGATCGGCTTCAACTTGGGCGCGCGCTTCGACGCGATCGTCTGCCTTTTCGGCTCGATCGGCTACGTGCCGAACGTCCGGCTTCTCGACCAGACCCTCGAGACGTTCGCGCGCCACGTCCGTCCCGGCGGCGTAGTGATCGTCGAGCCGTGGGTGCGCCCCGAGCAGTGGCGCGACGGCCAGATCGACGCCAAGTTCGCCGACGAGCCGGATCTGAAAGTCGCCCGGATGAGCGTGAGCCGGCGCGACGGCAACGTTTCGATTCTGAACTACAACTTCATGACCGCGGCCCGCGACGGCGTGCGCACCTTCGCCGAACCGCACCGCCTGATGCTCTTCACGGACGACGAGTACCGTAGCGCCTTCGAACGCACCAAGAAGTTCGATCTGGACTGCGAGCCCGAAGGCCTCACCGGCCGCGGGCTCTTCATCGGGACTCGCCGGTAGGTCGCAAGCCGGCTTATCGTTAATTTAGCGGCCTTAATGCTGCAACAACGCGTAAAACCGCTCGAACGCATCTTAGCGGAAGGCGGAGACGACTCTAAGCCCCACTCTTTAAAGAAGAGTCTCGGCGCCGTGTCACTCACGGCGATGGGCATCGGCGCCATCATCGGCACCGGCATCTTTGTCTTAACCGGCGTGGCTTCGGCCACTCGTTCGGGGCCGTCGCTGACGATCTCGTTCATCGTTGCCGGAATCGTGAGCGCCTTGGCCGCGCTCTGCTACTCCGAGGTCGCAAGCCGCATTCCGATTGCCGGAAGCGCCTACACGTTCGCGTATGCGTCGCTCGGCGAGTTTATCGCGTGGATCATCGGCTGGGATCTCGTTCTCGAGTACGCCCTCGGAGCTGCCACGGTGAGTATCGGCTGGGCCGGTTACTTCACGACCTTCGTCAAGAACGTCTTCGGAATCGTCATCCCGGATGCGTGGCAACACAACCACTGGGATCTCGGTCCGTCCGGAGAACCGCTGCACGGCATCATGAACGTGCCGGCGTTCTGTATCATTCTGCTGATCGGCGTGCTGCTGTATCGCGGCACTCGCGAGTCGGCCGTTGTAAATAACGTCATCGTCGCAATCAAAATCGCGATCGTGCTGTTCTTCATCGCCCTCGGCTCCGGTCACGTAAACACCGCCAATTGGCATCCGTACTTCCCGTTCGGCATCACCGGCATGCTCGGCGGCGCCGCGTTCATCTTCTTCGCCTACATCGGCTTCGATGCGGTTTCGACCGCCGCCGAAGAGACGAAGAATCCGGCGCGGGATCTGCCGATCGGCATCATCGGCAGTCTTGCGATCTGCACGATCCTCTACATCATCGTCGTCGCGATCCTGACGGGCATGGTTCCGTACACGATGCTCAACGTGCCTTCACCGGTCGCGTTCGCGATGGATCACGTCGGTATGGGTTGGGCCAGCGCCATCATCTCGATCGGTGCACTCGCCGGCTTGACGACCGTGCTCCTCGTCATGATGTTCGGTCAGACGCGCGTCTTCTTCGCGATGTCGCGCGACGGTCTGCTGCCTGCAGTCTTCTCAAAGGTGCATCCGAAGTTCCGCACGCCGGGCCTTTCGACGATCATTTTCACGATCTTCATCGCGCTCATTGCGGCCTTCACGCCGATTACCGTCGTCGGTTCGCTCACGAACATGGGAACGCTCGCCGCGTTCATTCTGGTCTCGATTGCGCTGCCGATTCTTCGCAAACGCTACCCGAATACCAAGGGCTTCACCGTCCCGTTCGGACCCTACATCATCCCGACGCTATCGGCAGTAACGGCGTTTGGACTGATGCTTTCCCTCGCGTTCGGTAGTCCCACCGTAATGGGCATCCCGCTGCCGTGGCTCGGCTTCATCGTCTGGCTCATTGTCGGTATGCTTGTGTACTTCGGCTACAGCCGCGCACACAGCACCGTCGGCCGCGACGAGGCCGCCCGCGTCGCCTAATCCGCAACGCATCACAAGAAAAGAGCCGCGATTACTCGCGGCTCTTTTTTTATGCAACACGTACTGACGGAAACATCACTTCGTGACCGGACAGCTCCGAGCTTCATGACACGCCTTCCTTAGCGCGAACCGTCTACAATGACCGGAGCCACGGAACTCACAGGCGGCCCTCGCGTTTCGCATTGAAGATGAGAACAGTCGAGAAGACTACCATAATTGCGCCCCACCCGACACCCTGCCAATCTACAGGACTTGCGGTCGCAGACGCCACTGCCAGCGAGACCGCTGCGGCAACTGCTAGCCCGGAGATGATCCAAAAAACTTGTGGGTGTTCGAACTTCGCCGCTGGATTGCGCGCAGGCTGCGGCTTTCGTATCGACTGCGCAACAATCACAGTCGCTAATGCTAGCCACAGTCCCCAGGTTGTATACGTCCGTTGATCCCTAGGCAAATGGGAAAGAGCCCAGGCGCCCAGGTACATTCCGATAGCTGTAATTGCGATTACTAAGACGAGCCTCCATAGGAGCCTCGGCGCAATTGGCTTGATCATGATGCGGACCTTGTTAGACTGGTGAAAGGCGAATTATGTAAGCCGACTTTTGCTCTTCCATCTTACGACACGCTACGCATGTGTCAATGATGCGTTAGACCGGCGGCATGCATGCAACCCCTAGCCGCCGTACGTCGCGCAGGCGATAAAGTGTCTCAAGTTCGGCCTTCTACGCAAACGCGCAATCACGCAAGCCAACGTCATGCCATTGCGGAGTGAGTTCGATCTATGTTCTGGCGTACGCGGTTCTTTATTGGAATGACGATCGACTACGATGAGTGAGGCGGACATGGATCACCCGGCGGGAGCGCCACTTATGTTGTCGTAACGACCTGGCGCTCAGTGCGAAGCGTTGCGGCAACAGCGTCGTCGTACGATGTGGTGTGAATATCCCGAATGAGATGACGTAGCGCGGAGTCGTCCATGATGACCGGGTCGGTTATCAAGTAGTGCATCTCTACGAGTTCGCGCATGAACGGGTTGAAGAGTCCGAGTACTTGCAGCATGAATTTGTTCGCGACCTGCAGTTTCACCGGGCGCCCCGCAGCGGCAAACGTCTTGTCAACGAGCTCGCGCGGAACGATCGTGCCGGATCCGGCGAAGTTCCAGTAGCGGCCCCAAATTCTCGGTTCGTGCAACATCTTGGCAATCAATGGGCCGACGTCGTCGATGAAGACGTATTGATGCGGGCGATCGATAGGCCCGACGAGTTGCGCGGTGCCGCCGTTTGCCGCGGCAGTGAAGAGACTCGAGAGAAAACTCTTATCGGTATTCGGCCCGAAGAAGTCCGGTAGCCGCAGGACTGCGCCCGCGATGCGGCCTTCGGCATCGGCCTGCATCAGCAGATCTTCCTGTTCTTTGCGCATGCGGCCCTTATAGGTGTGCGGCTCGCGAGCGTGATCTTCATGCACGGGAGTTCCGTGCGGCCGCCCATACGGATAGACCGTGCCGATCAAAAGAATTCGCTTGACGCCCGCTGCAATCGCACCGTCGATCGTCGCGCGCATGATCTTGGGGTGAAGTTCGAACTTTGTGTAATCGATGCCGACGCAATACACGAGCGTATCGAGGCCTTCGAACGCGGCCCGCACCGATGCGGGATCATCCGGATTCCAGAGCCGCGATCCTTTGGAACGCGCGATCGTTTCGAACGGCGTACCTTCGGCGGCAAGTGCCGCGGCCGTCGATGCTCCGATGGCGCCCGTCGCGCCGACGATTCCAACCCTGCCCGGCATTTGCTTCTCCATAGAATGCTTTATCGCGTTTGTGCTAGGACCGGCCTGGGGAAACGCCGGCTGTGTTCTTGTTTTTCAGCAATCGCATCGGCTGTCTGGGCTCCATCGTGGTAAGCCTGATCGTGACCGTGATTTTGCTCGCCGTCTTCGGCGTGATTCACTTCCGCTAGACGACCCGTAGCAAGCGTCTGCGGTAATCGCGAACGGCAACGGCGAGCGCCGCCTCATCTAACGCCACAACCTGCGAGTCGTCGCCAACGCGGTTATATGGGAGCAAAAGTGCCGTCAGGTTCGCGTTGTCGTAATGCGACTCGAGAGCCGCCGGAATGACGCCCGCGTACGGTCCCGCTCGTCCCTCACGAACGGCCTTGCGGATTAGGTCCGACGGGTATGCCAGGAACAACTTGTCCTCATGCAACACGACGACGGCCTTCTCTGCATACGGGCGGAGAAAATCGTTGATGTCGCATCGGCGCACGAAGATCAGATGCACGCCGTCCCGGGCGCTATCGTGAAACGCGATCGCGCCGCGGTCATCGGACCAGAACGTGACGCCGTCCTCGCGTTCGAAGCGAGCAAATGGAAAGAACCGCCGAACGCTTAGGCCGGCGTCTTCGTCGTTTCGCAGTAGGACTTCGTGAACGATCGACATTCATGCAGCTCGCGGAACGGTGACGATAGTTACCTTTTCCTCCGCAGCGCGGCCGCCGACCTCCTCGCGGGCGAGCGAAACGGCCTGATCGACAGCGGCGAGCCCAGTGAAATCGGCGATGCGGCCCCCGTGAATCACATAAACCTCCGGCAAAGAACGGCCGACGTCGCCGAACGCCGTTGCGCTTTCGATGGCGTCCCGTAAGTCGGCGTCAAGCGACCCCGCCGTTGCGGCATGCAATGTGGCATCGCGAAGCGCAAGGCGGACGATTCCGCGCTCGTCGACGATCCGCGCGTCGCGTTCGAAACAATAGGCCGTAAGTACCGGTGTAAGCTCGTGCCGGGTCAGGCGATCCGGCGTAACGTTCATGGCGCGCGCGGCCGATGCGCGTTGTTCCGTTTCGCTCTGGCGTCCCCGTCCGGCCGCTTCGACTAGAGCCGTTGCTCCCGACGCCGTTGCACGCACGCGATTGCGCTGCGTGTCGATCTCGATGCTTACCTCGATGCGATCGGGGGCCGCTCCGGCGGCAATGACGCGATCCGATGCTTCCCGCCGTAGGCGCACGATATCTTCGGGCGACGGATCGACGATCGTCCGTTCGACGACGTCGCGCACGAGCGCAAGCGCTACGCCGATCGGTGAGATGACTTCCGCGTCGCGCGCGATGCGATGCTCGAAGCCAAGCGCGGTTCCGACGAAGGGCACGAGCGATGCCGCGCCGCCACCGCCGCCGATCAGCACGACGCGCTCGCGGGGCAGACCGTAATCGGCGATCAGTTCGTCGATGCAGACGCGCACTTTTTCAGTGCCGAGTTCCAGCATGCGGCGCGCAAGCGATTCCGCATCGCCGCCGATCTCGTCTGCCAACAGCGCAAAACCGCGGCGTGCAGACTCGGCATTCCCGCGCGAAAACGCGTCGGCAGGCACGTAGCCCAACAGGTTGCCGGCGCAGGTCGGCGTCAGCGTTGCAGTCGTTCCGTCAGCGAGCACGAAGCGCAAATAATCGGGCGGATCGTGCGGCGTCGGCGCAAAACGCTCGATTCGCGCGCCGTCGAACTGCCCCGGCTCCAGAAACGCAGCGTACGAACAGCCTGCGATGTGCGCCGAACGCGGGCCTACGTCAACGATAGCATCGGCGCCGATTCGCAGCATGCTTCCGCCCGCGATGCCCAGCGTGCGCGAATCGATCGTTCGCAGCATCGTGCGGTGGCCGCCGATGCGAGCCGGCCGCATCTGCGGCTGACCCGCGCGGATCGCGGAGCAGTCGACGCTGGTGCCGCCGACTTCCATGAAGATTCCGTCAGTCACGTTCTCGTAGAGTAGTGCCCCGGCAACGCCGGCCGCGGGACCGGAAAGCAGCGTCAGAATCGGCCGGCGTTCGATCTCGCGAACGTCCATTACGCCGCCGTCGCTGCGCATGATCATGAGCGGCGCCCCAATCGCCGCTTCGTTTACCGCCTGCGCCGTCATGCGCGCCGTGCGCACCATCTTCGGAAGAATGGCCGCGTTCAGCGCCGCGGTTCGCGTACGCGCGCGCAGCCCGTACATCGACGTTACGTCGTGACCGCTCGTTGCAAAGACGCCTCGAGCTTTTGCCGCTTCCACGGCATCGGTTTCGCAAGCGGGCCGGTCGACGCCGAACGGCGTGCTTGCGGCAATGGCTTCCGCACCGTTCGCAACGAGCGACTCGACTGCCGATACGATTTTCTCGCGCTCGGCGGCGCTGAACGCAAACTGCGGGGCGAATTGCACGCCGGGCGCGAGCTCGACCGCATGAAAGCGCAATTGCCGGCGCGCAATCCATCCGAAGCGGCCCGTGATGCCAATCACGCCGACTCGCGCGACGTCGCCTTCGAGTAGTGCGTTCGTCGCTTGCGTCGTCGAGTGCGCGATGAACGCAACGTCCTGAGGCTCAACGCCACTGTCGGCGAGAATGCGGTTGATGCCTTGAACGATACCGGCGGCGACGCCCTCTTGCGCGCGGTGCGTCGTCGGCACTTTGACGCGCGCGACGAGTTCCCGCGTCGCGGCATCAATTGCCACGACGTCGGTAAACGTGCCTCCGACGTCCACGCCAAGACGCAGCTTGCGCACGATTATTGCGTCGGGAAAAGGCGCGTAGCGTCGTTGGCGATCTGCGCGACGGCCGCGATGAGCGAATCACGCTGCGCGTCGGAGCCCTTTGCACCGTGAAGCATCGCGACAATGACGAGCGTCCGGCCGTTCGCCGTGACGATGCCAACGTCGTTCGTGGCGTCGGTAACGCCGGCGATCGTCATCGACGTGCCGGTCTTGTGTTCGACGTGCGTGCCGCCGGGGAATCCGGCGCGCAAGCGGCCGGGAAACGTGTTTACCGCAGCGAGCATTCCGCGCAATTCCGCGCGAGACGTTTCCGAAAGAATTCGTCCCTGCGCCAAATCGCCGAGCAACAACGCAATCGCCGAAGGCGAACCGGCGTTGTCTCCGCCGCGATCGAACGTCCGGCCCGCCGCTGCATCGGCACCGAGACCCGCTTCATTCGTCCGGTAGGCAAACCCGTCGAAGCCCATCGCCGTCAGCGACGCGTTGATCGCTTGCGCGCCGCCGAGCACGCGGTACAACACGTCGGCCGCAGTATTGTCGCTGTCTTGCAGCATGCGCGCAATGAGTTCGCGCAAAGAATACGAGCGGCGCCCTTTCGCATACTCTTGCGCGAGCGGACTTACGGTGGTAACCACGTCAGCCGGTTCGATCGCGATCGCTTGATCCGCCTGAAATTGGCCGGCATCGATCGCCGCGAAGGCCAGCACGGCCAACGGCAATTTTTGAACGCTCGCCATCGGAAAGGCTTGCTGCCCGTTGCGTTGCACGCTGACGCCGTTTTGCAAGTCCCAAATAACGGCGCCGAGCGTGCCGCCGGTTTGCGCTTTCACGCGCGCCGCAAGCGCGTCGAGTCCGCCGTTCAGAACGCCGCGTTCCGAGAAGGGAGTCGGCGCGGGCGACGGGCCGATCGGCTCGGGCGTCGGCGTCGGCGTGAGTTGCATAGCGACCAACGCCCAAGCAATCGGAATCATGAATTCGAAGCAGCGAGTTCGTCGTACAAGCACGCCATCGTGCGAATGCCGCCGAAGAACTGCGATAGATTGAACTTTTCGTTCGGCGCGTGAATTTGATCGTCGGGAAGGCCGACGCCGATCAGCACCTGCGGCATGCCGAGAATGCGATCGAAGCTCGCAACCGGCCCGATGGATCCGCCCGTGCCGATGAACACCGGCGCTTTTCCGAACCCGGCTTCCATGGCGCGCGCTGCAGCCTCAACCGCAGAGTGTTCGCGCGCGACGACGACTGCGCGCATTTCGCCCGCATGCTCGATACGAAACGCGCACGCCGGAGGGCGCAAGCTCGTTTGATGTACTCTTCGACCAGCGCGCGCACGCGAACGCGGATCCTGCGTTGCCGACCAGACGCGCGGAGATTTTCGCCTTCGCCCAAGACGGAATGATCGTCTTACTGTCCCGGCCCCTGATAGCCGCCCCAGATTCCGTTGCACTCGAGCGTCGGCCGGAACCACATGCGTTCGAGCGGCAAGCGTCCGCGTTCGCCCGCGAGTTCCGGAACGCCGAGCTGCTGCGCTTCCTGCGCTTCGTCGTACGGCAGATTGCGCAATTCGGCGAGCTGTTCCGGCTCCAAATCCGGCACGCCGTCGTAAAATCCCGGCACGGTCACGCGTCCGTCGGCATCCTTGAGACTTGCGACGATCGACGCTAGCGCTTCGATCGGGTTGCGAACGATGCCGCCGTAATAGCCGGAATGCAGATCCGCGCTCGGCCCGTTCACGGTTACTTCCCAATGCACGAGTCCGCGCACGCTCGTCGTCAGCGACGGAACGTCTTCGCGCATACACGGCCGTATCGCTGATAACGGCGAGATCGGCGTTGAAGAGATCGCGTATACCGTTCGAGCGCGCGTTCGAAGTTCGGCGAGCCGATTTCTTCTTCGCCTTCGATGACGACCTTGACGTTGATCGGCAGGCGGCCGCGCGTCTTCATGTGCGCTTCGATCGCGGCGAGATGCATCAGCACTTGGCCTTTGTCGTCGACCGCGCCGCGGCCGAAGATCTTGCCGTCGCGCACCGTGCCTTCGAACGGCGGGCTGTGCCAAAGCTCGATCGGGTCGGCGGGCTGCACGTCGTAGTGGCCGTAGATCAAGCACCGTCGGGCGTTCCCGGCGCTTCGAGCCACTGCCGTACGCGATCGGATTGCCGTCGGTCTCCAGGACGCGCGCTTCGAGTCCGATTTCGCCCATCCGTTCGACGAGCCGTTCGCAGCAGCGGCGCACGTCGCCGGCGCGCGCCGGATCGGCCGAGATCGACGGAATCGCGATCCACCGCTTGAGTTCTTCGAGATACTCGTCGTGATGCGTGTCGCAATAGGCTGCGAGCTGAGAATCGATGCTGGTCATGTCGCCTTTCTAGTCCCGGGATCGAACGGTTCGCCGAGTTGGATGTGCGACGGTTTTGCCGCCCCGGTCGATCTCGAACGTATGCGGCTTGCCGTCGTACGCGCGCAATTGCGTTTGATACGTGCCGTACTCCCACCAATACTTCCCGTCGAGCTTATTCACGACGTCGCCGCTTCGCAGCCCCGCGTCGTATGCCGGACCGCCGGCCGCGCACGAACGCGCGCATGTTGCCGTCGACCGTCTTGAACAGCGTGTAGAAGTACGTCGGCGGATCGCCCGGTGCGGCCGCCAGGCCCCGTTCGAAGACGTTCTTCGCGTGCGCCGGATCGCTTTGCGCCCACTCCAGAACGCGCGCCACGCCTTCAACCGCAAGCGGCCCGAGCGCTCTGCTCCGACGGCTCGGCGCTCGACGGCATGATCGTGCCATTCGCCGACGATCCATCCGCCGCAATCTTCGAGCCGCAGACCGATGTCCAGATCGGTGCCTTCGACTCAGCCGGAACGTACGAGGTCGTGACCTGGACGTACGCAGCGTACGGCTTGCGCGAGCAGTCGCTCGCGTTCGGATCGTCGCGAAATTCGAACGCGCCAAAGCCATGCGCGCGAAGCTGCACGGCAACCTCGCCGGCCGCGGCGCTCCCGAGCGCCGTGCCGTCGTTGCCCACGCCGACCTTTCCGCGGGCCGAAGGCGGCGCGTACAGGCCCGAGAGCGCGTCGGCTCGCGCCGGCGGGAATCACCTCCGCGAACGGACGGACGCCGAAGAGCGCCGGCGCAGCAACCACGACGGCAAGCGTTGCGGCGGTCGCCACACCGACTTGGTACGGCAGCGTACGGCTGCGTAATTTCCGTCGATCGGGACGCCGGTGAAATTGGCGACCCACACGTTCGCCGTGTTCGTCGGATCGCACACGTTTTGGACTTGCACGACCGCCATGATCGCCGCGACGAGGATGACCGGCGCCACCGCGTGGGACGCCAAGCAGCACCGTGAAGATGGCGATCCCGACGCCGAACGGGTTAAGCGGCCCGCGGTAGAGCACGAGCGGACTCAACAGCCCGAAGATCGCGACAAAGGCAATGCGGATTGCGAACCCAGCCGCCCGCGACAAGCGGTTGCAGCACTGCGCGAATTGCGGCGCCTTCGTGAGCGTAAGCAGCATCCCGATGCCGATGAACAGCAGCACGGCGGGCGCAACGTCTTCGACCCCGCGAATCGCCGCAGCAACCAGCGTTGGAATCGCCCTTCGCGGACGCGTCACGAGCACGCCGTAGAACGCCGAAATGATGAATGCGAGCGTCGCATCGATATGCAGCGCGTAGTACAGCACGATCGGAAGCACCGGCGTAAACAGCGCATAGGCGGGAACTCCGGTCTCCTGCTCGCGTTCCGCGCGCACGGCCCACGTCGCATAATCGCGTTCGCGCCGGAACGCCACGATTGCATACACGATGAGCGCGATTGCGTCGATGACCGCCAGCACGACGGCGTAGCGGGTCATCTGCTCGGGTGCTATGCCGAAGAATTGCGTGTAAAACTTCCAGTTGACGATGTTGAAGATGAAGCCGAGCGCGAAGGCCATCAGAAACAGCGTCGCGGCGACGCGCCGCGGCACGCCGGTCGTCATCATGATCGGCAGCACGATCGAGCCAACCATGATGATCGCGCCGAGACCCGATAGCGACGTGAAGAGCAGCGCGACGACCGCGCACAACACGAGCGCCAGCGCAAAGGGCTTTTCGCCGCCGTACTCCGCGGCAAGATTGACCAGCGCGCGTGCGATGCCGGTATCGAGCGTCACTCGACCGAGCAGCGCGCCGAAAATGACGGCTACGTAGACGCTGGATAGCGACGACGCGCCCGTAACGACAAGCGCGCCGATTTGCGGAAGCGGAACGCCGGCCACAATCGACATCACGACTGCCATCAGCGGCACCGCGAGGATCGCCGGCATCCATCGCAGGTACATCATCGCCGCAAAAGCGAGAAAGACGGCGAGAACGAGAGCGCCGGTCACGGCTTCGCGTCCTGTGCTGCCGAAGTGCGAACGTCCAAGAGTGAGTCGAGCGGCGGAAGCGTGTGGTGCGGCACGAAGTCTTCGTACGTCGCGCGATCCACTCGATCCGCCCGGCGAATCGCCTGCTGCGCGTCGAGGTGAAACCGCTCGAGGTTGCTCTGCAGGTGACTGTCACGATTTTCGTACCGCCACGCGCGCTCGTACAACGGCGCAAGCTCCTCGTCGCTGTCGCGCTGTTCCCAGAACCAGTACTTGCACCAAAACAAATCCCGCACGCCGTCGGCCGGATGGACGAGCGCATCGGCATAGTACGATCGCACTTCGCGCGCGATTTGGTACCGGCGCCCCAGCGCGTCGAAACGACGCGCCGCTAGAAACTCTACTGCCGCCGCGTTCCGATGGAGCGGCGGGCGCGCTTGCCGTAAGTGCTCTTCAACGGCCTCGGCGCGCAGCCGTAGCGTTACGAGATCCGCGTTGGCCATCCGCGAAGCGTCGAACGGATCGAAAGGATCGGCCCAAAAGCGCCGGTTCGAGCCGCTTCCCGCGAGCGACCCCGCATCGGCGAGATCGCGCACGTCGTCGCCGTATCGAGCGTCGTCGACGCCGAAGAACGCGGCCGGAAAATCGGCGCGGAAACGCTGCGGATCGACGTCGCCGCGCTCCCAGGCAGCCGTCGCCGCATACAGCACCGGATACCACGACGCTTCGAAAAGCGTTTCGCCGTCGTCGTGCCAGACCGTTTGGAAAAGGCCGAAAACCCCGTGCGCCTTTCCTTCGTCGATGAACCGGCGTTCGTTAGGAATCGCAACGTTGAGATCCGGGAAAAGCTCGTTCCAGTTGTTTGCGCCCGGCGCAACCATCTGTTGAAGGCCGCCCGACGCAATGCGCTCGATGTAGGGAACGTAGGTCGATTCGCTGCCGTAATGCCAGTTTACGATTACCGCGTTCTTCGGAATGCGGTTCATAATCGACGGATCGGCCTCTATGCCGTCGTCCCAAACCATCACGCGCGCGCCGGAAGGAGCAATAAGCCGCGCCATCGCGTTGATGTGGTCGGCGTAGACCTGCGAGCGGCCTCCATGTTGCGCGACGTATTGCGTTGTGGCGCCTTCACCGAGCGTTGCCGTTTCGTCGGCGCCGATATGAAAGAACGGCGGATGCGGAACCGCCTTCAACTCTTCGCTCACGATTCGCGTAAGATACTGCATCGTGAGTGGAACGTTCGGTGAAAGCAAGAATCCGTGCGGAAATTCCGCCGCCGGCGCGTACTTCTCTACGCGCAATGTTTGGTGCATGTGGGCGAAGGTTTGCTGCTCCGGTACGAACGCGACGTGGAAACGCGCCGCATAGCGCTGCAGTTCGCTCAACTGAGCCGGCGTAATGCCGTCGAGCGGCGCCGGCAGCGAATCGCCCGGGCTTGCGAACACGCCTTCCATGTACGGCGAGTATCCGTTCATCTTGAAAGCCGCGATCGTGCGAATGCGCTCTTTGAAGTACCGCATCGTGGGAAGCGGTCCGCGTGAAACGTCGTCGCTCAAGATCCGCCACGGCAGAGCAGGCGAATCGGAAATTCGTACGCACGGCAACCGCCACTGCGAGCCTTGCCGCACCGGCAACTGCGCGAGCGTCGTCAACCCGTAGAATTCTCCGGCAGCGTCTCCGCTTTCGATAACGACGCCCATCCCGTCAACGCGCAAACGATACGCCTGCCCTCCGAGCGTCGCGTCCTTCCGCAAACGAATGCCGGAAGCCGTACCATTGCGAAGCGTGCCGATGCCGAGCGCATTCCACCGCTCGTCGATCTCCTCGACGCCGCCGGGATCCGCCCCGCGATCGACCGTTACGGGCACCGGAATGGACCCGCCGGAACACGGCATTGGCGTAAGCGAAGCCGGACGCGGCAGAACGTGCAGCGCAATCAGCGCAAAGACCGCACCAAGCATGAGTCGCCGTTAGTCGCTTTTCACTGCCGTTCCCGCCGGTCGGGCGCCTCCGTTAGCCGGTCGCCGCTTCCATCGCGCGGTCTCGGGCATCCAACGCCGCTTTGACGCGCTGCAAAAACTCGTCGATTTGCGCCGGCGACAACGTTTGCGCTTGCGCGGCCAACCGCATGAGCTCTTCGTCGTTCTGCGATACCGCGGCAATTTGTTCTTGCGTCGTTTCTGCGTGCTCGTAGCTTTTGAACGCGACTTGATTCACGAATTCGCAGCGCAGAATCAGCGCCTCCAGCAGATCGGAAGAAGCCGCGCCGGCGTTCTCCCGCAGCGGGACAAGCGCTTCGCCAAGACGCGCCCGGACGTACTCGTCCGAGAGTTTTCGGGCGTCTTCATCGCCGTAGCCGGGAAAAGCCGGAACGTCCATAGCCACGAGGCTACGACGGGTGGAAGGCCGTTGCCTCGGGAACTACCGGGCAACGATGGCGCTGCTTTTGGTCATCGCTCTCGGCGCAGGCGCCGGGGCGGCGGTCTATGCGTGGATCTTCTTCAAACGCTACGTTTCGGAGCGGGTGGAGCGCCAGCGTGCCGTAGCGCTTTTCTCCCGCTACGTTCCCGAGCCGGTGGTGGACGAATTACTCAAGCGCAAAGACGCGCGACTCTTTGAGGCGCGCGAGTACTATGCGACGATCCTGTCCGCTCGCATCCGCAACTTCGCGTTATTCTCGGAATCGCTTACGCCCGAAGAAACGCTTCGGTATCTTAACGAATTCTATACGATCGCCGGCCAGGCGGTGCAGCGCCATCGCGGGATGATCGAAAGTCTGCGCGGCGACACGGTCACGGCTGTGTTCGGCGTGCTCGTCGAGGAAAAATTTCAAGAAGAGCGGGCGCTACGCGCCGCGCTCGACATCATGCGCATCACCAAAGCGATGGAAGCGCGATGGGCCGCTCAAGGCCGCAAAGCGGTCGAGATCGGCATGGGAGTGCATTCGGGCAAAATCGTTGCCGGCGACACCGGATTTCGCGAACGCCGCGAATTCGCGATCATCGGAAACCCTGCGCACGTCGCGGCGCGCCTTGAAGCCGCCTCCGAAGAGCTGAACGCGTCGATCGTCGCATCGGAATCTACCTACGGCGCCGTGCGCGATCTCTTCGTCGCCGTGCCGGCGTCGTCGCTGCCCTTACGCGGCCTAAAGCGCTTGCAGAACGCGTTTATCGTCCGCGGGCTCTCGCGCCGCGCCAACGAGGACGATGTGCTTACGATGCCCTCGCAACGATCGTTCAGGCAAACGACCGTGTATGCCGGCGCGCCGGAAGCGCCGCCGGCCGTCGAGCCGGACGCCTATATCGCGCCGGAAACGGCGCCCCTCGTCGACGAGCGTATTACCGGGCTTGCGCCGTTCGAGCCGGCGCGATTCTCGCTTCTGGACGACGACGCCCCCGCTTTACCCGAACCGCCGGCGATCCTCGGCATGTACGAAGACGACCAAGGACCGCCCGTTCAACTTCCGCCGTAGCGCAATCGCCTAAAGCCGGTTCATCAGGCGGGGCAACGCCGACGCGGCGGGCTCACGAATGACACAGTGCGCTCGCTCGCTTAAGGCCGTTGCTTCGGGGTTGATCTCCGCGACGTAGGCGTCTCCGGCGTAGTGCGTCGCGAGGGCGGCGGCCGGATAGACTACCGCGCTCGTTCCGACGACGAGAATCACTTCTGCGCGCGAAGCGGCCGCCGCGGCGCGAGTCCACGGCTCGTGAGGCAACGCCTCACCGAACCAGACGATGTCGGGACGCATTCGTCCGCCGCAGGCGTGTTCGATCTCGTCCAGAGGCAAGCCCGATGCGTCGAGCGGGCGCCGTTCGCCGCAACGGTTGCATCGAGCTACGCGTAAGCTGCCATGCAGCTCGGCGATGTTTCGCGATCCCGCGCGGATATGGAGCGAATCGACGTTCTGCGTCGCAAGCATGAAGTCGGCGATGCGCTCTTCCAGCGCCGAGAGCGCATAGTGACCCGCATTCGGCTGCGCTTTTCGGTGAACGGCGTTGCGCTCGTTGTACCAGGTCCACACCAGACGGGGATCGCGCTCGAATCCCTCGGGCGAGGCGAGCTCTTCAACCCGGTGCGTGCGCCACAGTCCGTTCGTGCCGCGGAACGTAGGCAGGCCGCTTTCTGCCGAGATGCCCGCTCCGGTCAAGGCAAGCACGGAGCGGGCCGCGCGCAGCCTTTCGACAAGCTCTTCCATTGCCGGACTCTTCCCGCCCGGCTTCCGAGAATCTGCCGGGCCGCTCCGCGCGTTATGGATTCGAGGTCCGATATGGCGGGAAGCGAAAGCATCGATGCGTGGATCGCGACGTCGAAGAACTGATCGCACGCGTGCGCGCTCGTGACGCCGATGCGTTCGAGTCGCTTTACGACGCGTACCACCGCCTCGTGTACGGCGTGGCGATGCGCATGCTGAACGACGTTTCGGCAGCCGAAGACTTGACCCAGGCGGTTTTCTTGAAAGTTTGGAGCACTCCGGAACTCTTTCGCGGCGGCAACTTTGCGGCGTGGATCGTTCGCGTTACGCGCAACCGCGCGTTGGACGCATTGCGGGCACGCTCGGCGCGCGCGGAGAGCGAGCTGCCCGAATCGCTGCCTGAAACCGACACCATCGAAGACGTCGCCTTCGCGCACATCGATGCGACGCGGCTGCGCGCGGCTCTCGACATGCTCGCGCCAGAACAACGCGAGCCGATCGAGCTCGGATTCTTCTCCGGAATAACGCACGAGGAAATCGCGCGACGTACCGGCATCCCGCTTGGAACGGTGAAGACACGCATTCGCGCGGGGCTGCGAAAGCTTCGCTCCTCGCTTGACGGACTGGTAACGGTATGAGCGCCCAACACGAAGCCATGCTGGACGACGTCGCCGTCTACGCGCTCGGAGCGCTTCCGCCCGCGCAAGCCCGCCGCGTGGCCGATCACCTTGCGACGTGTCCATCGTGCCAAGCGGAATATAACGCCTTGGTGCCGGCGGCGGCATCGGTAGGCATGGCGGCCGAAGCATGCGTCGACCGCGAACACGGCGCAGTCACAGTGAGTCCGCTGCTCAAGACACGAATCATGCAACACGTGCGGCGCGACGCGAACGCGCCCGCCGGCGCCGCGAAAAATAAGGTTCGCCCGTTGGTATGGCCGCCATACTTCGTCGCGGCTGCGTGCTTGGCGTTCGCGCTTTACTCGTCACTGATGAATCTGTCGCTGATGCAGCAGCTGAAGTCCGAGCAGACGCAGCTTTCGCAAGCCGAACACCGCTCCACGGCGCTAGCGGAAAATCTTGCATCCGAACGCAGCACGCTCGCCGATCTAACGAGCGATCGGGCGCGGCGCTATAACGTCGCCGACGGCCAGATCGTGCGCGTCGACAAACATCTTTACCTTACGCTGCACGACATAGCGGCGCCGCAACGTGGGAAAGTGTATCAGGCCTGGACGCTGCCGAAAGGCAGCAAAACCATGGCGCCGTCGGTGACATTCGTTCCGGACGCGCACGGTGCAGCCGTCATTGCGCTTCCGGAAAACGCGGACGACGTTACGGCCGTGGCCGTTAGCGTCGAGCCGGCCGGCGGCAGCAAACAGCCAACCAGCAAACCGGTGCTTCTGCAAACACTCGATTGACGATTACTTCAGAACGGCTCACGACCAAGCACGAAGGTGCGGCGCTCGCCTATCTTGCGCGCTCGCCTGTCGAGAACGTTTTTCTCACATACTTGATTCTTTTCGATGTTGCCCCCGCAACGCGCGACGCGATTCATGTGGCGTACGATTCGGGGGGACGCGTGCGCGGCGTCGCCTACTTCGGACGGCAAGTCGTCCTTGCCGCCGATGACGCCGCGGCGCTAGACACGTTTGTCGCCGTTGGACGACGCCATTACGGCGAGCGCATGATCGTGGGACCACGCGAAACGGTGAAAGCGTACTGGGAACGGATCGGCCCCGAGCATGCGGCGCCGCGCCTCATTCGCGACCGTCAGTACGTCATGGAGCTCAAGGCCGGAGACTTACAGCCGTACGAACGCAGCGTGCTTGCGCGAAAGGCGCGCATCGACGAGTGGATGCAAGTAGCCGACAATTCCGCGATGATGATCGCGCAAGAATTGGAGTACGACCCGCGCCGCTCGTCGCCGGAATTCACGGCAAACGTCCGCGCGATGATCGATCGCGGCTTATGGTGGGTCGGAGAATCGTACGGCCGCCTTTGTTTCTTTTGTAACGTCGGCCCGTGGAGCCCGCAAACGGCGCAGCTTCAAGGCATCTGGACGCCGACGGAAATGCGCGGCCGCGGCCTCGCGACTTCAGCGCTCGGTGCCGTGTGCGAACGGCTACTGACGATGTCGCCGTCGCTGTCGCTTTACGTCAACGACTTCAACGAACGCGCAATTGCGCTCTACGACCGTGTCGGTTTTACGACGGTCGCCGAATTTCAAACGATTCTTTTTTAAGAGCTAGCTGTCGCGGTGGACGATGCGCTGCTCCACTCCTTCAACGCCGGTTACTACGGCGCGTTCGCCGCGCGTCACCATGTTCACGATCCAGCGGATCGTCGCGATGACGCCGATCACGGCAAAGACGAAGAGAATGAAGAACACCCAGGCCGCAGTAGCCGCTAAATGCACGAGTGTCTGTTCCATTTAAACACGCTTGGCCGCCCTCCGGCCCAGAACCTGTAAAAAAAGCGCTTTCTACCGAAATAGGCATGGCGCTATCGATTTGCGGGAGGTGCCGGAACGTTCATGCGATTGCCTCCGCTGGGCGGCCGGTGAGTTCACGCGCAAGGCGGCTCGCGTTGCGCGCAACCGTGCCGTATACCGAAAGTTGCGGATTCGCACCGATGCTCGTGGGAAACGCCGAGCCGTCGAAAACGTAGAGATTCTGCAACTGTTGGTGACGACCGTCGCCGCGAACTACCGATGCACGCGGATCGGAACCCATTGCGCAGCCGCCCATGACGTGCGCGCTCACCACGAACGTCCGCAAGATTTCCATCGGCAGGCCGGCGATTTTGCGGCGCGCCAGCGCCATCGAGTTCAGCGGCGGTGCAGCTTCGTGCACCGGCAAGACGCTTCGCGCACCGGCGGCAAATTGAATTTCCGCCATTGTTAGGAACGCGCGGCGCATGCCTTCCCAAACGTACGGCGTGAGCTGATAGTCGAGCAGCGGCGTGCCGTCGCTGCGCAATTCCACGCGTCCGCCTTGGCTCTCGGGATGAAAGCCGTCGCGCATCAGCGCGATGATGACTTGCGTGTTCGAGAGTTCTGCCATGAGACGCGCATGATTGAAGCCGAAACCCGGGGTCGTCGTCGACATCAGCACGGGGTGCACCGGCGGCACTTCCAGTTTATAGCCGATCGGTCCGGTTAGCGGATGTTCGTGCATGAAGTGGTCGCTGTAGATCGATTGCGGCGCACCGGCATAAGGCGCGACTACGTCGGGCATCATCGCCGACGACACCACTACCGGATGAAGAAACGTTCGCGTGCCGAGCGTTCCGTACGGATCCGGCGTACGGCTGCGCAGGAGCAAGGCCGGTGAATTGATGGCGCCGCCCGCAGCGACGTAGGCCCGCGCCCGGACCGTTATCGTATGCGGCCCCGGACGCAATCCAGCGCTATCGAGCGCGGCGCATTCGAGCGCGCTTATGCCTTTTTCGTCATGCACGAAGCGCTGCGCGCGCGTCCGCACGAAAAGCGTAGCGCCGCGATCGAGCGCCGCCGGAATGGTCGTGACGAGCATCGACTGCTTGGCGTTGGTCGGACAGCCCATCCCGCAATAGCCGAGGTTGTAGCAGCCTTTGACGTTGCGCGGAATCACCGCCGTTGGAATGCCGAGTTTGCCGGCGCCGGTTCGAAGCACGTCGTTATTGCGATTCGGCGGCTCGTCCCATGGATGGACGTTCAGCCGGCGCTCCATCATGGCGAACCACGGCGCCAAAGCTTCGGGCGAATACTCTTCCAACCCGTAGCTTTCGCGCCAAAACTCAAGAGTTTCGGGCGGCGTTCGAAAGCTGCTCGTCCAGTTCACGGTCGTCGATCCACCGACGGCGCGCCCCTGAAGGATGACGATGCCTTTGTCCTTGGTGCGCCGGCCCGCTGATTCTTGATACAACTCGGGGTATGCTTCTCGTTCGCGCATGTGGAAGTCGCGCGACGAACGCAGCGGGCCTTCCTCGATCAGCACGACCGAAAGTCCGGCACGGCTCAAAATGTCGGCGGCCGTTCCACCGCCCGCGCCCGTGCCGACGATAGCGACGTCGCATTCGACGGCGCGGTCGCGCTCGAAGCGCGATGCGTCTTCAACGCGCCAGCCGCGTTCCAATCCGGCGGCGATCGGGTCGTGAATCAAAGAACTACGCTTGCGCTCTAAAATCGAGGCGGTCCGGAATATCCGGTTGCCTGCCAGGCAAGGTCGTTGCCGTACCACCCGGCCATGACGAGTTGATGCAGCGCCTGATATCCACTGCGAAACAAGAGCGCATTGCTCGTGCGCCAGCGCTCGAGAAACGCTGCAACGTCTGTGCGCGATGCGCGCGACCACGGCGCGCGGACACCGGCGGCAAAGGCGCGTCCAAGGGGAATTTCCAAGAGCGCAAAGAGCTGTTGGACTTCGCGCTGGACCGCGGGCGGCAATCCCGCGACGGCCGCGCCTACGCCGGCCACAGCATCGGTTAACGCAGCACCGCGCCCGTCAGCCGGCAGCGCGCCGTCGAGCATTGTATCGGCGATGGCGCGAAGCATCGCTTGACGGCCGTCAATTGTTACCGGAGCGCAACCGGCGACATGGAGCAGGAGCGCGCCGGCTGCGCCGGTGCGAATCAACTCTCCCCGCGTCACGGCTCGCTGCGTCCGCTCCGCATGTTTTTCCAGACGATGCCGGCAATGATCGACAGGAACGCCAGCGCGCGGACAAGGTACACCACCGGCGTGGATTGCTCGGGAACGTTCATCCAGCTCAAGATCATACGCTCGATCGCAAGCAACATGAACGCACCGGCAAAGAATCCGAACAGCGCGTCCGACGTGCGGCGCCTCAAGTTTATGAAGAACGCGGCGGCGACTAGGCACCCCATCGACGTAAGTCCGTTCAAGAACAGATACACTACCGCACGGTCTCCCTGATCAGGCCGTAGCACAGCAACGCCACGCCGATCGCCGCGGGGACGACGCGAATCGCCGACAGATCGAAATCCTGGAACACGACGAGATCGAGGAAAACGAGCGCGTTGTTCAAGCAGAAGCCGTAAAAGCACACCGCGCTCCACGCCAGAAGCGGTACGCGCGAACGCAGGTAAGCTCGGGTCAGTAGCAGCGCGCATGCGAGACTGGTGAGCGTGCACACCAGGTAAACAGCCTCAGCGATCATCGTCGTTCTCCCACAGGCGAAAAGCGTCGGCAAAGAAACGAGCGGAATCAACCGGCCGCGAGAAGATTGCCTCGATCAACCGCACGCGCCGGTTCTCGTATTCGTATTCCAGATCTGCGACCGCCTCTTCTTCCGACCCGGTCACGTACGTGAACCGGCCGTCGTTTTGCTTTTCGACAAGCTTCGCGCGGCTCAGCTGGGCGATACGGGCGCGCACGGAATTTAAGGAACTTCGCAATTCGTTGCTAATTTCGTCGACCGACCAAGCCCGTGCGCTGCTGCGCCGAAGCAGCAGCAGAATCTCCACTTGTTCGAACGACGAAATGTTCCGGCCGATGAACGAACGCAGGCGCGTCGATATGTGGCGGTCCATAGAGTCGGCGCTTCGAGTTCGCGTGAAAAGGCGCCGCTCATGCGTTGCGGCAGAAAAATTTGTCGTGACGATGACCCTGGTTCACTTAGCCCGAACCACGCAATAGGGTCGTCGTGAATCGCCGCCTTGAGGAGATAGAGCAGTGATCGGAATGTCGCACGTCATCTTGCACGCCGTCCTTTGCGCCCGCGCTGCGAAGCTCGGGGCCGGCGCGCCCTTAGCGATGAACGTGCAACTCGTGGACCGGACGGGGCGCCAACACTTCGAAACGCCGTTCCGGCTAGAGCGCGGATCGGAAAGCGCCGTGATTCTCGAGTTCGACGCGCCGCAGGGCGTCTATAAAATGCAAGTTCAGGCGCCCAAGTACGCCTGCAGCGCTACGGACTACATCGCGCTGCTCCCGGAGCATAACCGCAACGTCACCGAAACGCTGCGGTCGGGTTCGCCTTCGGATAGCCGGCCGATGCTTCTTCAGGGCACGGCACCACCGTCGTTCCTGTACGTTGCCCCGACCTTCGTGCTCTTTCCGGGCGACACGGCGTGCAACAAACCCGTCGAAGATCCGCTGCCTTCGAACATTCAGGTTGAGAACGACCAGGACGCATTTTACGTTTGGCTTTACTCTGCGCCAAACGTTCCGCCCGAATCTCAAATGGTGGTCTTACGCCTCGCAACTGCGACGGGCGAATACCACTACATCAAGCTGAGAGTGCCGTTTCCCGAACCGTGGGGCGGGTGGCCGCAAAGCATTCAATTCAACGTCAACGAGGACGACATCGATTGGCTCGCGGGCCAGCCTATCGACGTGCTGCTCTGTCCTAAGCTCTTCCGCACCTCGGTGGGCTAAGAATCACAGCGGCGCTTGGCGGGAGCGTGTAGGAATCGAACCTACCAGCCGCCGTTGAGCGGCCTCAGCGATTTTGAAGACCGTGCGAACCACCAGATTCGTACGCTCCCATGTGCCTCAGAGCCCTTATTTTATATCGTTGCGGGGCACCTGCGAATCAGACGGCAAGCTTGACCTTTCTGTCAGCGCCGCGCACGTAACCGCGTGCTAGGCGAGCATGCGCGTCAAACGCGCAACTTTTCGCCCGACCTCTCTCACGCGCAACTCGGAGTCGGCTTCGTTGAGGGGCCCATCGCAGTCGTCAGTTGGCTGGCCCGGTTTAAAATTGTACGCTCACACGCCGGTCGTTTGCGTGGCCGGCGGACGCACCTGCAAGCCTTCGTATCCAAGCAAGATCGAGATCATCTGCGCGCGATTGCGGGCGTGAGTTTTCGTCAACACGCTCTTGATGTGATCGTGCGTCGTCGATTCCGCGATAGAAAGCACTTCGGCAGCTTCGCGCACCGAATGTCCGCTCATCAGCAACCGGATTACCTGCGCCTCGCGAGACGTAATCGAAAATTCGGCGAATGCTTCGCGCAGCGAGCGGCGCAGGCGCACGTGTTCGAAGATTAGCGTGGCCACGGCGCCGTCGAGCTTCGAGGGAAAGACGTGCATGATGATGCCAGGGAGCAGCGCGCCGAAGGTGGCGGGCGCCGGCCCCGCGGCATCAGCTTTCCAATCTTGGGTCAACGCACGGAAAAGCGAAGCCACCTGAGGCTGCAACGCGCCGTCTTCGCGCACGCTTACGACGGCAAGGTAGCGCGTGAGGGTGGGATCTTTCGTGAACCAGCAGCTCCTCGGTGTGAGGTCCTGAGCGACGTGGATCATGCCGATGATCGGCATCGAGCGCGCGGCGGCGGCGTCGTACGTTCCCGAGAGCGTGTGGGCATCGCAGCGCTCGAGCAGCGCTTCGGCTTCATCCACCAGTGATTTGATCATTGGACGGCGGCGTACGGCTTGTCGAAGCATGAGAAATACCCGACTGATTCCGGAGCGATGCAATTTCGCAACGACGATCGTGACATTCGATTCGCTGCGGATCCATCCATGAAGCGGGCTGAAGCGCCCCGGCAGCGGCTCGACCTCGGCGTAAGCGAGACGAGCGACGGCTGAGGGGTCTTCAACACCCTCTCCTTGCACTGCCTGAATTTCGCCGTAGGCTCCGAGCCTTACGTAGAGCCATGCCGCTACGACATCCCGGCGAAGTCCAGGCGAGTCAGCCGCTTGACGAGCGCGGCGCATCGGTAAGAGTCATTAGGATCACTGTCCTTGCTACCGTTAGCCATAAGCCGTCTAGGAACTGGGTCCTCACGGCTTAAGGGACTCGTGCTCGCCATAATACAGAGCGACAGCTCGCTCGGTCAAGCCGGAGTCGTACCAAATCCTCAACGTTTTTCGACGTAAACCGTAACGGTATCGAAAAATTTGCCCATTCCGCCGGTCTCGAGTCGCGTTCTTTCGAGCACGCACGCCGAAGCAACATAGTGTTGCGTACCCCCCGTTCCGGTGCCCTCAATCGCTTCTGTGCCATTTGTACCATCGCACCAGATGCCGGTACGCTTTGGTGTAAGCAGAAAGTAATGAATGCCTTTTGCTTGATATGGCGACGACAGCGAGCGCGGCGGGCCGCATCGCGGCGACTGAAGTAACGAAATTCGATACGGTAAGCCTTTCGGACACGATACGCTCACGTCGATCGACCGGTTTGCAGAATTCGTAAGAATGCGGCAATCGGCGATCGATCCTAGGTACTGCGAATGATACGATCGCTGGTCACCCATTTGGGGAAAGCCGCCGGCGATCGATAGAACGAGCGCAGCGGCCGTGGCAATACCGTGCACCATAGCATCTCCCTCGGCTTGTGGTCCAAATGGTACCTTGCCGATGGCGCGCGATGCAGTGTTCGAAGCCCCGGAGCCCCTAGCTCGATATACCCAGCGCGCAATCGGTCCTAAGTCCGCACAAATCCCCCGAAACATGGATAGTGGAGCTGGGACGACTGCGGTACAGTCTGCGTACGTAAGGCGCCTGGGGCGCTTTATTAGTCGGTCTCCGTAACACCTGAGGGCCGTGGTTTACGGATCACTGGATATCTACGATTCCCTTTTCCCGTTTGTTAACTAGCGAGGGTATATGGATAGCCCGGTTGTTGCGCAGGTTCTGACGACCCGCCTTTTCGTCATCGAACATCAGCGACTATTACGCGAAGCACTTCACTCCATACTGACCGCCGACGAAAAATTCACCCTAGCAGGCGAAAGCGACGGTCTCGATCTCGAAAAACTTGCCTCCGTAAACCATGACGTTCTTCTAATCGATTGCGACCCGTACGGTTTAAACGTTCGGCAAATCGTCTATTCCATTCGGTCCGCGAATATCGGTTCGAAAATCTGCGTGCTATCCACGTATGCAGATCCGACCGTCGTAGCTAATGCGCTCAGTGCGGGCGCCGACGGTTACATACTCAAAGACGTTGCTCCGTCGGAATTTCGAACGGCGCTGCGATCGATTGCCGAGGTTGGTTTCTATCTCGATCCGCGCTTGACGAGAAGCGTCTTCTACAGCGCCGCAACTCGCGGCGAACGCTCGAGCAGCGAATTGACGATGCGTGAACTCGACGTCGTGCGCTTGATTGCGCGAGGCATGTCGAATCGTTCGATCGCAGAAGAGCTGCATTTGTCCGAAAAAACCATCAAAAACCACGTCGCTAACGTGTTTGTGAAACTCGGTTTTACGGCTCGTTCGCAGCTTGCCGTGCACGCGGTACGGCACGGCTTGACGGGTACCGCTCCTAATAGTTCTTTTGAACCAGTCCTCACGGGCACAAGTAGCCTCTAGAAAATGACGGCGTCCGCGTATGCTGGATTCGATATGGAGCTGGCATCCGCGGACACCATGCGTGTGTACATTGTGGAGGCGCAAGAGCTTCTTGTTCCGCCGCTGGTCGAGGTCTTCCGCTCCATCCATGCTCGCGTAGAAAACGTCACGCAGCAGATCGACGAGCAGTATATCGCTGCGACGCATCCTGACGTGATTTTTCTCGATGGGGATTACGTTTCCGAAGGATTGGCCGAAGGAATCTATCGCGTCTGGCACGCCTGGCCGCGCGGAAAACTGATCGTTTTTTGCTCGCCGGCGACCGCTAATAAGCTGAGCGACCGGCAGATTTGGATGACCTCCGGCGTCATTCCCAAAAGCGCCGGAAAGCAACGGCTTAAGCGGCTGCTGGAACGAGCGATTTGGATGCGTCAGGGTTAAACGCCGGTAAACTGCGCAGGACGCATGTGCGGCCACCCCAAAGGGGTCCAAGCTTAATGCAGTTTCAAGACGCGCCGCCGGCGGGCGACGGGGGCCTCCTACAACGGCTCCTGGGCATAACGTATGAGATACTCCACGCGCAGGATATATCACCGGCGCTGGATTCGATTGCGCATGCGGTTCGCGATCTGTTCGGATTCAAATACGTAACGATCGTCGCCGCCGACGCGCCGGGCGGCGAATTGCATCGACGCGTGCTGCTTGGGTTTCCCCAAGAAATCATTGCCGAACGTTTGGGCGAACACATCCAACGCGCTGCCGTGCTCGAAATTCTGCCGCCCGAATCTGAAGTGTTGCCGTATTGCTTCTACAATCCGGCAGAACGCGAGATTCTCTGGAAACAGAGTATTTACACGGGTTTCCGGCCGCTCAACGAACCGCGCACCGCGCCCGATTCCTGGCACGAACGCGACACGCTTACGCTCGTGCTTCCCGATCGCGACGGAAACATGCTCGGTTACCTTTCGGCAGACGCGCCGCTCGACGGCAAGGTTCCGTCGATCGAAACGCTGCGCCGGATGCAGCTCTTCGTGAATTTCGTCGGGCTTGCGCTTGCAAGTTCGCGCGCACACCAAGCCGAGATCGAGCAACGCAAAGTACTCGAGGAAAACGCGCGGTTGCAGAACGAGTTTTTCAGCATGGTGTCGCACGAAGTGCGCTCGCCGCTCGCCGCAATTCGCGGATGCGACCGCCCTGCTGCAAACCCACTTCGAGACGCTCGGGCTCGAGCGGCGGCAAGAATTGCTTAGCGTGCTATCTAGTTCGACCGGCCGCCTGTCCTCGATCTTCGAAGACTTTCTGCTGCTCTCGCGGATGGACGCCGGCCATCTTGTCGCTGCGCCTGGAGCCCGTCTCCCCGGTCGCCGTGATCGAAGAGTCGATGGCCCGCATGCGCAGCGAGCATCCCGAACGCTCGTTTAACGCCGCCTACCTCGAGCCGGTCCCCAACGTCCTGGCCGACGAAGGCCGCATCGTTCAGGTTCTCACGAACCTGCTTTCCAATGCCGTCAAGTACGGGGGCCGAGAGGACGGCCATCCACATCGACGTGAAGGTCCGACGACGACACGGTCTGCATCTCGGTGGTCAACGAAGGGCCCGGGATCGCCGAAGCCGACCGCCACAAGCTCTTTACGCGGTTCGGGCACCTAGCTGCCGGCGACGGCTCCACCGGCCTCGGCCTGTACATCTGCCGCGAGCTCGTCACGAAGATGCACGGGAATATCGGCTTCGAGAGCGAGCCGGGCAAGCTGACGTCCTTCTGGTTCAGCCTTCCGCGCGCCTAAGCGCCTCCAGCGCGAAGGCATAGCCTTCGTGACCCCTTTTGTGGTAGAACTGCGGTCGTGAAGACGCGCCCCGACATCCGAAACGTCGCCATCATCGCCCACGTCGACCACGGCAAGACCACGCTCGTGGACGCCATGCTCAAACAGAGCGGCGTCTTTCGCGAGGGCCAGCACGTCGACACCCGCGTGATGGACTCCAACCCGCTCGAGCGCGAGCGCGGTATTACGATTCTTGCCAAGAACACGGCCATCCGCCACGGCGACGTGAAATTCAACATCGTCGACACGCCCGGCCACGCCGATTTCGGCGGTGAGGTCGAGCGCGTGCTGCAGATGGTGCAGGGCGTGCTGCTCTTGGTCGACGCCGCCGAAGGCGTGATGCCGCAGACGCGCTTCGTGTCTGCGCAAGGCGCTCGAGCTCGATCTGAAAGCGATCGTCGTCGATCAACAAGATCGACCGCAAAGACGCGCGTCGCGACCGAGATCGTCAACGAAGTCTTCGATCTCTTCATCGAACTCGGCGCCAACGACGAGCAGGCCGATTTCCCGGTCGTCTTCACCAACGGCAAAGTCGGCATCGCCAAACGCACGCTCGAAGATCCGAGCGAAGATCTCGAACCGCTCTTCGAAACGATCGCCAAGCACGTGCCGGAAGCGCCGGCGCGAAGAAGGACCGTTCCAGCTGCTGATCTCCGCGATCGACCACAACAAGTACGTCGGCCGCATCGGTATCGGGCGCATCTTCCGCGGCAGCTCGCGCGTGAACGCGCCGATCGCCAAAGTCGCGCGCGACGGCAAGGTTGAAACGGGACTGCGCCTCACGAAGCTGCTTACGTTCCAGGGACTCGAGCGCATCGAAGTCGAGGAAGCCTCTGCCGGCGACATCGTCTGCGTCTCGCGGCATCGAAGATTTGAACATCGGCGACACGATCGCCGACGCGAGCGCGCCCGAAGGCATTCACGCGGTCGCGGTCGACGAACCGACCGTTTCGATGTTCTTCTCGCGTGAACAACTCGCCGTTCGCGGGTAAAGAAGGCAAGTTCCTGACCTCGCGCCAGATTCGCGAACGCCTGATGCGCGAACTCGAATCGAACGTCGCGCTGCGCGTCGCCGACACGGAGTCGGCCGACACGTTCGAAGTGCGCGGCCGCGGCGAGCTGCATCTCTCGATTCTCATCGAAACGATGCGCCGCGAAGGCTACGAAATCGCGGTTTCCAAACCGCAGGTCATCATGACCGAACGCGACGGCAAGAAGTGGGAACCGGTCGAGTACGTCGTCGTCGACGTGCCAGAAGAGTACGCCGGCGCGGTGATCGAGGCGCTCGGCAAGCGCAAGGCGATCGATGTCGAACATGATCAACGTCGGCGACTCGCGCCGTCTCGAATACACGATGCCGACGCGCGCGATCTTCGGTCTGCGCGGCGAGTTGCTGACGCTCACGCGCGGAACCGCCGTCATGTCGCACACGTACTACGATCATCAGGAGTGGCAGGGCGAACTTCCGGGTCGCAACGTCGGCGCGCTCGTCGCCAGCGACACCGGGACGATTACGGCCTACGCACTCATGGGCTTGGAACAGCGCGGACGCTTCTTCGTCGGACCCGGCGTGGACGTGTACGAGGGCATGATCGTCGGCCGCGCCAACGACGATAAAGACGTCGCGCTCAACGTCGTGCGCGCGAAGAAACTCACGAACATGCGCGCCGCCGGCTCGGACGAGAACGTGCAGTCTTGCCGCCGCCGGAAGAGCTTTCGCTCGAGCGCGCGATCGAGTTCATCGAAGACGACGAACTTGTCGAGGTCACGCCGCAAGTCGATTCGCCTGCGCAAGCGCGTCCTCGACGAGGGCGAGCGCCTGAAGGCCCGCAGACGGGAGAAGACTTCGGTTTAATGCGCCGGCTCGCCGCGCTTGCGTTTGTCGTAATGGTTTGCTTCGCCGCAATCGCGCGCGCCGAGCCAGGTCAGTCTACGCCGGCGGCAAAACCGTCGGTGCAACTCGAAACCGCGATGCCGGATGACGACAACACCGTCGTGCGTCCGGCGCCGCCGTCCGCTTCGTCCCCGTCGCCCTCTCCATCCGCATCGGCTGCGCCGACGCGCTAACGCTGATGCGTCATGCGCCCAGATGCCCCAACGCTTCCGCGAATGACAGGCGCCTGCGCTGAACTCTTCGATCCGTAGCGGTTCGCGTACACCTTCGTGAACTCGGCGCCGAAGAGAAAGATTTGCGCCGAGTAGTACAGCCAAATCAGCAGCGCGACGAAAGAGCCCGCCGCACCGTACGTAGACGCCGTCGAGGCTCTTCCTAAATATATTCCGATCAAATACTGGCCCGCCATGAACAGCGCGCCCGTAATCGCTGCGCCGCTGATGACGTCTTTCCAGTCAAGATCCGTCTTGGGTAAAAGTTTGAAGACTACGGCGAAGACGGCCGTTACGACGCAGAACGAAATCACTGCTTCCAAGGCAATGATGAGATAATGCCAGCCCGGCACGATCGCTGCGAGCGTACCGGAAAGCGCACCTAGGCCGGCGTTCGCCGCAAACGAGCATAGCAGCACGAGCGAAAGCACGCCGATGATCGCCACGGATTTCAAGCGATCGAGAAGCGTTGCAAGAATGCCGCGTTTCTCATTTTGCACGTGCCAAACGACGTCGAGGGCGTTTTGCACCGAAGCGAAGAGCCCCGTAGCGGCGGCAGCGAAAATCACCCAGCTGACGATGCCGGCGAGCAGGCCGCTGTGGCGTTGACTAAAGGTTGCAGATACTATGTCGCCGATGGCTTTCGTACCGGAAGCGCCGATAGAGGGCTGCAAGTTGCGCAGGATCTCGTTTTCGACGACGTGATGGTGGCCCGGACCGCCTAACAGAGCCGCGCCGATTTCGATGACGATGATCATGAGCGGCGCGATTGCGAACGCCGTGAAATAGGCCAGCGCTGCGGCAATAGTAGCGGCGTTGTCCGCAGACCAAGCCGTGAACGCTTCTTTTACAAGACTGCCCGGATTTTCAGCCTGCATCGTGGGCAAGTTCTACCCATCGGTGCGCCGTCGTATAGCTACCATCGTCGTGGCTTCGATCTTAGACAGCGGCTGGTTGCGGGGCCTCCGTCGAAAACGTCAGCTCGCCGTTGATGTCGTTGAAGCCCACGTGCACCGTATCGCCTTCCTTCACGTCGCCCGCTAAAATTTTGCGGCCGAGCGGCGTCTCGAGCTCCTTCTGTATGGTTCGCTTCAAGGGACGCGCGCCATAGGCCGGATCGTATCCGGCTTTCACGAGATGCCGCTTCGCGGCGTCGTCGAGCGCAAGCGTAATGCGGCGTTCCGCAAGCCGCGCGCGCACGCGTTCGAGCTGAATGTCGACGATATCCATCAGTTGTTCTTCGCTTAGCGCGTGGAAGACGATGATTTCATCCACGCGATTGAGGAACTCCGGACGGAAATGCGCCCGCAACTCTTCCATGACGGTTGCCCGCATGATCGCTTCCTCGGCGCCGCCGAGTTGTCCGCGATATTCGAGAATGCGGTGGCTCCCGATATTCGACGTCATGATCACGATCGTGTTCCGGAAGTCGACCGTGCGGCCTTGACCGTCGGTCAAACGGCCGTCGTCGAGAATCTGCAATAAGACGTTGAAGACGTCCGGATGCGCCTTTTCGATTTCGTCGAACAGAATCACCGAATATGGACGGCGCCGCACCGCTTCGGTGAGCTGACCGCCTTCGTCGTAGCCGACGTATCCCGGAGGCGCGCCAAGCAAACGCGCTACGGTATGCTTCTCCTGATACTCCGACATGTCGATGCGAATCAACGCTCGTTCGTCGTCGAAGAGATACTCGGCGAGCGCGCGCGCGAGCTCGGTTTTACCGACGCCGGTCGGCCCGAGGAAGATAAACGACCCGATCGGGCGGTTCGGATCGGCAAGACCCGAACGCGAACGAATTACCGCTTCGGCAACCGCGTCCACGGCTTCGTCTTGACCGATGACGCGCTTGTGCAGCTCGTCGATCGAGGTGCAGCAGCTTCTGCTTCTCGCCTTCGAGCAGCTTCGAGAGTGGAATGCCGGTCCACCGCGCGATGACCTCGGCGATGTCTTCTTCGTCGACTTCTTCCTTCGAAAGACGGCCGCCTTCGCGTCCCTGCAGCCGCTCTTCTTCCGCTTGCAGCTGCTTCTCGAGTTGCGGCAGCTTTCCGAACTTCAGTTCCGCGACGCGATTGAGATCGTACTGGCGCTCCGCCTGTTCGATCTGAACTTTCGTCTGCGTGATCTGCTCGCGCAGTTCCCGCAGTCGCAACGCCGCGTTCTTTTCCGCATCCCAGCGCAAACGCAATTGCGACTGCTGCTCGCGCAGATCGGCCAGTTCGCGTTCCAGAGCCTCGAGCCGCTCGCGGCTCTGACGGTCGCTCTCCTTGCGCAGCGCCTCGCGTTCGATTTCCAGCTGCATTACGCGGCGATCCACTTCGTCGAGCTCTTGCGGCATCGAGTCGATTTCCGTGCGCAACTTCGCGGCAGCTTCGTCGACCAGATCGATCGCTTTATCGGGCAGAAACCGGTCGGAAATGTATCGCGCGCTCAAAACAGCCGCAGCTACGAGCGCGGAATCTTTGATTCGCACGCCGTGATGCGCTTCGTACTTCTCTTTCAAACCGCGCAGGATCGAGATCGTGTCTTCGACGCTCGGCTGATCGACGAAAACCGGCTGGAAGCGGCGTTCCAGCGCGGCGTCTTTTTCGATGTACTTGCGGTATTCGTCGAGCGTCGTCGCGCCGATCATGTGCAGTTCGCCGCGGGCGAGCATCGGTTTCAGCAAATTGCCGGCATCCATCGAGCCTTCGGTTTTGCCGGCGCCGACCACGGTGTGCAGCTCGTCAACGAAGAGTATGATCTGCCCTTCGGAGCTAGCGACGTCTTTCAGGACCGCTTTAAGGCGTTCTTCGAATTCGCCGCGATACTTGGCGCCCGCAATGAGCGCGCCCATGTCGAGCGAGACGATTCGCTTGTTCTTCAGCCCTTCGGGAACGTCGCCGCGCACGATGCGCTGCGCAAGTCCCTCGACGATAGCCGTCTTGCCGACGCCGGGTTCGCCGATGAGCACCGGATTGTTTTTCGTGCGCCGCGACAGCACTTGAATGACGCGGCGTATTTCGTCGTCGCGGCCGATGACCGGATCGAGTTTCCCGCGTTCCGCTTCGATCGTCAGGTCGCGGCCATAGCGTTCGAGCGACTTGTACGTGCCTTCAGGGTCCTTGGTCGTTACGCGTTGATTTCCGCGCACATCGCGAAGCGCCGCGAGCAATTTATCTTTCGTGAGACCCGCATCGCGGAAGATCGCGCCGATCGCTCCGCCCGCTTGTGCCATCGCCAGCAGCACGTGCTCGACGGAGATATAGTCGTCTTGGAGCGCCTTCGCTTCTTGTTCGGCGCCGGCCATAATGCGCGCAAGCTCCGGCGATAACGTCACCTGCGCGGAATCGGCGTTCGCCCCGGACAGGCGGGGAAGGCGCGCAATCGCTTCATCGACCTTACGAGCAAACGCTTTAGGATCGACGCCGGCTTTTTGCAAAATGTCGGGCGCGATGCCTCGCTCTTGCTCGAGCAAAGCCGCAAGAAAATGCTCGGGGGTAGTTTGAGTGTTATGTTCGTGAAGCGCGCGCGTATAAGCCGCATTAAGCCCTTCCGCAACGCGTTCGGTCATCTTATCTACGTTCATCTGCTACTCCGTACTACTCGAATACCCGCCGATCAGTTGCAGGGACTGCCTCTATTCTAGGGCTTAGCACCTAATGCGGCATACTGGCCGGCAAGCCCGGCAATGCCTTCTTTGAGCCGCCGACGTCCGGCTGCTTCCGGCCCAGTCGGCGCTTGGCAGGCGACTGAACCCGGATTTTCGCGGAACGTTATCGCCGCCCGAAGCTGCAACACGTCAAACGTATGGCGTCCCATAACGACAGAACGCATTGTTCGTAGTGTTATCATACACGTCATGGACGTCATCTCCGGATCGATTCGAGCGTTCTTTCTTTTTGACGTTGCGGATACGATCGCACTTTCGAGTCTTCGCACCGTCGGAGGCCAGGGGCTGACAAAAGCCGACATTCCGTTGCGGCAGCACGCATCCAGCGCCTATTTGCAGTTTCCGGTGCCGCCGCTCGCGGCCCGGCTCGAAGATATCGAGATCTCCGGCCTGCGCGCGACCGTTCGCGTGAAGCTCTTCGATTACGGCGTCATTTCGCTGCGGTTGTCGTTTCCGGCCGAAGGCTCGTGGGAAGCGCTCGACGCGTTGAGCCAGCGCATTCGCAAAGACGATGAAATCGCGAAATACGCGCATGAGACGATGGCGCGCGTGGTTGACGAACTCGGCGCCGCGTTGGACGATCCGCACGAACCGCTCATGGAAGATTTTCTGGTCATCGACGTGGAGCGCTTCGATTCTCCGCTCGATGCCGAAGATTTGCTAAGCGATCATCCCGCGGAGCTCGCGCGCGTCCTCTTGGGAGAGCGCGGCACTCTGGCTCGCCAAGAGGTCGAAGAATCGCTGCGCGTTCGTTTTTCGTACAATGCCGACGACCTGACGATCGTGCAGTGGGACGCCGCCTTCATTTACGACCGCCGCGAAAGCAGCGATGCGATCCAAGACATCCTGGAATTCGCGAATTCGCAATTACTCGAACTACGCACGTACGATACGCGGCTCGATCGGGAGCTGGACGCGATCTATGCGCTCTCACCGGGACAGCGCTCGCGCTCGCTCTTAGGCCGCCGGGAAGCGGACCAAGCGGCAACCGTTCGCTACTTGATCGTCGACGTTCTGGAGTTGATCGACCGTTCCAGCAACGCCTTGAAGGTTGTCGGCGATGCGTACTACGCGCGCATCTATCGCGCCGCCGCCGCGCGCCTCGGCCTATCCGATTGGCAACGGCAAATCGACAGCAAGCTCGCAAGCGTCGGCGATATGTACCGTTTCTTCATCGACCAGGCGCGAAGCCGGCGCGACGAATTCATGGAACTCATCGTCATCGTGCTGATCGCGCTGGAGCTGGTCGTCGGCGTCTTTACGCTGGTTCGGCGCTAGCCGCTTCGAGTTCGTCCAGATACCGGCGACGCGTCGCGTCGTCGATGAAGGATGCTTCGAACGAGTTTTTCGCGAGCGTCACTACCTCGTCCGTGGTAAGGGAAAGCGCCTGGCTCACGGCACGGAAATTTTCGCCCGCGTAACCGCCAAAATACGCCGGATCGTCGGAGTTAACGGTTGCGACCAGCCCCGCATCGAGCATGCGCTTCAGCGGATGGTGCGAGAGATCGGAGACGACTCGCAATTTGACATTCGATAGCGGACAAACCGTCAATGGGATGCGTTGGCGCCGCAGCCGTTCCACCAAACGGGGATCCTCTAAACTGCGGACGCCATGATCGATGCGGGAGACTTTCAAGATGTCCAGCGCCTGCCATACATATTCCGGCGGCCCTTCTTCCCCCGCGTGCGCGACGCATAGTAAGCCTTCCGCGCGAGCGCGGTCGAACACGGCTTGAAACTTCGACGGCGGATTTCCGGCTTCGGCGGAATCGAGGCCGACCGCAACGATGCGATCGCGATACGGCAGCGCCGACTCCAACGTTTGCATCGCCGACTGCGCGCTCAAGTCGCGCAAGAAACACATGATCAAATGCGAGGTGATGCCAAACTGCTTTTCGCCTTCTTTCAACGCCGCGCTGAGTCCGTCCAACACCGTCTCGAAGGGAACGCCGCGATCGGTATGCGCCTGCGGATCGAAGAAGACCTCGGCGTGTCTTACGCTTTGCTCCGTCGCCCGCCGCAAATAGGCGAATGCCAGATCGTAAAAATCTTGCTCCGTCCGCAGCACTTTCATGCCGGCGTAATAGACGTTGAGAAACGACTGCAGATCGGTGAATGCGTAGGCGGCGCGTAGCGCTTCCACCGACGGGTACCCTACGTCGATTTTGTTGCGTTCGGCAATAGCGAAAATCAGCTCGGGTTCGAACGTGCCCTCGATGTGAAGATGCAGTTCGGCCTTCGGTAACAGCAGAGGATCGATCACCACAATTGCTTTAAACGGACCGCGTCCGCTCGCCTCTGCGCGCTCGCAGCATCCGGTAGTCGCCGCTGCGAACGGTATAGCCGCGACTATCGAACCATTCCAGCAAGGGAACCGCGTATTTGCGAGATGTGCCGATTAGGTCGCGAAACTCGGCCATCGACATCCGGCCGTGGCTGTCGATGAACGTTTCCAGTTTCACGTGGATATTCGCGATCTGAGACCCGCGGTAAAGCGCGTCTTCTACTCGCACGAGTGCTCCGCGCGCAAGCAGCATGTCGAACGCCTTGCGCGCACCCGGAATCGGGCTTGCCTTGACGGCGGCGGCCGTTTCGGCAAAACTCGCCGGCAAGAACGGATGCGCGGGATCGAGCGCTACCGCTTCATCGAAGAACGCCCGCTGCGCTGCGGAAAGCCGCGGCTCGTGATCCGGCAACGCGAAATATCCGGCGCTTTGGACGATCCGGCCATCGTGAACGAGTGACAACAAAAGGCGCACCAGAAGCGGCTCGGCTAATGCGAGCTGCCGGCTCAACTGCAGCGACGTTGAACCGGTTGTCCATGGTTCTTGTTCGTGAAGCTCCTGCAACTGTGCCGTCACGCGCATCGCGAACGCTTCGACGGCCGCGGCATCTAGATACGCATCCGGACGCGCGACGCGCACGGCTTCACCGCGCGCGACGAGCGCTTCGAGCGTCGCTTGAGCTACGTCTTCACGAACGTTCGCGCGAAACGCAACGGCGGCAACCTCCGCCGGCTCCAATTCACCCGCGGTGAGAATCTCAGCGATCGCGCTTTCGAGTGCGGTTCGCTCGTTTCCAGGTGTTTGCGTTGCCGCAATGCCCGCGATTTCACCGCCGCCAAGTAGCGTCTTCGGCGACATTCGCCGGGCAATGAAACGTACGCCGGGGAATGCGACGACCGGTATCTTTAGCACGAGTTCTGCATCTACCGGGCTTTCATCCGACGGAACCGCCTGAAAATGCAGCGTTCCGGCAAGCTCGCCGGATCCTATGTACGCGCGAACCGGCGTGCGTTTGCGAAGCAGCGCGACGGCATCCGATAAGGGAGTGAAGCGCACGGCAAAGGTCGTGCGCGGCGTAAACTCGCGATCGGCGACGACCGCGCCGCGAGAAATCGACGAACGTTCGATCCCGGGAAGATTCAACGCCACGCGCGTTCCTCCGAACGCTTCATCGCGGGCTTCGCCGAATACGTGCAGGCTTCGGACGCGCGCGGATTGCGCTCCAGGTTCAACGGCAAGCGTGTCGCCGGCAGCGATTCGCCCTTGCATCAACGTGCCGGTAACGATCGTTCCACGCCCCGGCAACGCGAAGACGCGATCGACGGGCAAATATACCGGCGCATCGGGATCGCGCTGCTGAAGCGAGTGCAGCGCCTCGTAAATGCGCTCACGGAGCTTGTCCAAGCCGCTGCCCGTCAATGCTGAAAAGCGGACGATCGGGGCATCTTCGGCGATCGTGCGGCGAAGATCGCGCACGATCCGTTCGATCGACGCCTCCAACGCGTCGCTCTCGAGCAAATCCGTCTTCGTTACCACGACGATCGTACGGCGTACGTTGAGAAATTTTAGGATGGCGAGATGCTCTCGCGTTTGCGGCATGACGCCCTCCGTAGCCGCAACGACCAAAAGCAGCAACTCCATGCCGGCCGCACCGGCAAGCATGTTGTGCAAAAACCGTTCGTGCCCCGGCACGTCGACGATGCCGGCTTCCGTGCCGTCCGCGAACGCGAGACGCGCGAAGCCGAGATCGAGCGTCATTCCGCGTTCGCGTTCTTCCACCCAGCGATCGGGGTTGACGCCGGTCAGCGACTGCACCAAAGCCGACTTGCCGTGATCCACGTGTCCCGCCGTCCCGATAATATGCATCGGCGGTTTCGATTAGCGGTAGTTGAGGACCAAGACCTTCCGCTCGCTCATCTCTTCCATCGCGTAACGAACCCCTTCGCGCCCGAACCCGCTTTCTTTTACGCCGCCGTACGGCATGTTGTCCACGCGCAGGGTCGGATAGTCGTTGGCGATCACGCCGCCTACTTGGAGCTCGTCGAACGCGCGCAAGATCGCCCGCATGTCGTTGGTAAACACCCCGGCCTGCAGGCCGAATCGCGATGCGTTCGTTCGCGCAATTGCTTCGTCGAGCGACGCAACCGGCGCGAGCGTCGCGACCGGTCCAAACACTTCGTCGGATTCTACGCGCATCTGCGCATCGGTTTCTTCGAGGAGCGTCGGCGCTATGACGTTTCCTTCGCGACGGTTGCCGCACGCCACGCGAGCTCCGGCCGCCTCGGCCTCAGCGATCCACGCCATGATGCGATCCGCGCTCGCCGCGTCGATTACCGGGCCTGCCACGACGCGCGGATCGCTTGGGTCTCCGCATTTCAGGGCGGCGATTTCGCGCAACAGCTCATCGCGAAAACGGTCGTATAGTTCTTGCGCGACATATATTCGCTGGACTTTGATGCAGACTTGGCCGGCTTGCGCGAACGCTCCGAGCGCGCAGCGGCGAGCGGCAGACGCCACGTCGGCGTCGCCGCAAACGATCGCCGCGGCGTTCCCGCCCAACTCCAGCGTAACGCGCTTCCGCCCGGCGATCGATTTCAAATGCCAGCCCACAACGCTCGATCCCGTGAAGGACAACATCGCGATTCGTTGGTCCGTCGCGAGACGTTGCGCCACGGAGACCGGCGCATGCATTACCGAGAACGCTTCGCCCGGCATCCCGGCATCGAGAGCAATTTCACCGAGAACGTGCGCGGAAAGCGGCGCTTGCGGCGGCGCTTTCAAGACCAAAGGGTTGCCCACGGCGATAGCCGGCGCCAATTTATGCGCGGCCAGATTCAGCGGAAAATTGAACGGTGCGATCGCCCCGATCGGACCGATCGGCTGCAGCGTCGAGAGCGCGGTATATCCTACGGTTGCGGCGCTCAAATCGAGGGGAAGCACTTCTCCCGCGGTGCGCGTCACTTCGTCGGCGGCCAGCGAGAACGTCGTTATCGCGCGTTCGACTTCGATGTGCGCGAAGCGCCAAGGTTTTCCCGATTCCGCAACCATCAGCGCCGCAAGCTCCTCGGCGCGCGCGGCGAGTCGCTGCGCTATGCCTCGCAAGATCTCCACGCGGCGGTAACGCGGAAGGCGCGCAAATTGCGGCGCCGACCGGTGCGCGGCTTCTAGCGCCGCTTCCATCTCCGCGTCTCCGCCGACCGCGACGGTTCCCACGGGACGGCCGTCGTACGGGCTTCGCACGATCTCCGTGGCGACGCCGGCTGATTTTCCGCCGGCGATGAGGGCGGGGAAGTGACGCGCGTCGACGAGCATGACCCTGACTTGAACCGCCCGAGCGGCCGCGCCTTTGGTGAAAAACACCAATGCTTGCGGTGTTTTTCGTGGAGGCTTCCATGGAAGGGGCGCTTTCTATGCGTTACGCTAGAAAACGATGCAAGAGCAACAGCGTCTGCGCGCGGGCTCACTTTCGTTCGTCGAGGTGCTTGCCGCCTCGGTCGCGCTCATCGGCCTTACGATGACGCCGGTGCTGATTGCTCCCTACATGTATGCGGCCGCGGGAAACGGCTCGTGGCTCGCCTACATTTTCGCCGCGTTCATGATGCTCCTGATCGCGGTGAGCTTGAACCACTTCGCGCGGCGCACCACCGCGTCGGGGTCCATGTTCTTATACGCGGCCAAGGAGCTCGGTCCGGGAACCGGCACGCTTGCCGGCTGGAGCATGCTGTGGGCCTACATCTTCGTCGGTGCGGCGCAGTTCGGCGCGCAGCCTCTGTTCGTCGGAATCCTCGGCGACGCATCGCACCTACACGTTCCGGCGATCGTGCCGATGGTGCTGCTCGCGCTCGTCTGCTGGCTGCTCGCGGCACGCGACATCGCCCTTTCCACGATCGTGATGCTGGCGCTCGAAACGATCTCCGTGGCCATCATCTGCGCGCTCGTTGCAATCGTGCTGGCCCACCATGGGCCGCATATCGACGCGGCGCAGCTCCACTTACACGGCGTCGGCAAAGCGAGCATCGGGCTCGGCATCGCGACCGCTATTTTCAGCTTTGTGGGCTTCGAAAGCGCGACGGCATTCGGCGACGAAGCGCGCTCGCCGTTGCGGAATATCCCGCGCGCAGTCATTTGGAGCGTCATTATCGCGAGCGCGTTTTTCGTGCTTGCCATGTATGCAGAAATCCTCGGGCTGCGCTCCTCGAAGACCCCGCTCGACCAGCTCTCCAATCCGCTGCAAACCCTTGCGGACATCAGCGGCGTCGCCTACCTGAGGATCCCCATCACGATCGGCGCAATCTTCAGCTCGTTTTCCGTGGCGCTCGCCTGCGTCAACACGGCGGCGCGCGTAATACTTCCGATGTCTCAAAGCGGACTACTGCCGGCGTCACTCGGCAAGATCGACCGGCGTTTCCAAACGCCGAAGGCAGCGCTAGCGGTCGTCGTTTCTATCATGCTCGCAATCGGCGTGGCGATGTACGAGCGAGGCGTGGCGCCGATCGACATCTTTAACTATTGCGGCACGCTCAGCTCGTTGAGCTTCATCGCGATTTACCTCTTCATCGCCATAGCCGCGCCGAAGTACCTGCGCAGAGTGCGAGAACTTCGCGCCATCGACGTCATCGTCTCGGTCGTCGCCTGTGCCTGCTTGTTGGGAACGGCGTTCACGCTGTTTTATCCCGTCCCGCCTCCGCCGACGAACTATTTTCCGTACGTCTTCATCGTCTATCTGCTTGCGGGGCTCGCGCTCTATGGCGTCGCGCGGCGCCGGGTACGCATTCCGCGGGCGGACGTCGTGGCCGCTCCGGCGGTGGAGAGCTCATGAATGCAGCAGTAACGCAGCGAACGCGTTTCGTTCTCACGCCGTGGTCGGTTCAGGGTCCGCAAAACATGCCCGCGATCGAGCGCGCCGAAGGCGTCTATCTTTACGACGCGGACGGCAAACGGTACTTGGATCTCTGTGCCGGACTAGTAGCGGTGAATCTCGGACACGGAAACGCGCGGGTTGCCGAGGCGATTGCGGTGCAAGCGCAGCGGCTTTGCTACGCTAGTCCGCAGTTCCCCAACGAACAGCGATCGTTGCTCGCCGAGAGGCTTTCGGCGCTCTCCCCCTGGGGGGAAGGCGCGCGCGTTTTCTTCACGACCGGCGGCGGCGAGGCCAACGAAGACGCCGTCAAAATGGCGCGCACGATTACCGGGCGGCACAAAATCCTTACCGCGTACCGTTCTTTTCATGGATCCGCGCCCGGCGCCGGAACGCTCACCGGCGAGAGCCGCCGCTGGCCGAACGAACCGGGCATTCCCGGCGTAGCTCGTTTCTTTGCACCTTATCCGTACCGGAGCCCGTTCTACACCGACGACCCGGCGATCGAAACGCAGCGCGCGCTCGAGCACCTGGAAACGATTTTGACCTACGAAGATCCCGCGCGCATAGCAGCCGTTCTCATCGAACCAGTCGTCGGAACCAACGGCGCGATCGTGTATCCGCCGGGCTACCTCGAAGGCCTTCGCGAGCTGTGCACCCGGCACTCGATCGTGCTGATTTTCGATGAAGTCATGTGCGGCTTCGGCCGGACCGGCGCAGCATTTGCGTCGCAACGGTTCGGCGTGGCGCCCGACATGATTACGTTCGCGAAAGGCGTTACGTCGGCATACGTACCGCTCGGCGGCGTGCTCGTGCGCGAATCGCTCGCGCAAACGTTCGATACCGTTGCGCTGCCCTGCGGCCATACGTTTTCCGGACATCCGCTAGCGATGGCGGCGGCTAATGCCGCGCTCGAGGAGTACGAGCGCTTAGGCCTCTTCGAGCGGGCGTTGACCATTGAGGCATGGTTGAGAGAAGAACTGGCAGCGCTCCGGCAGCGCGCGCCTACCGTCGGAGACGTTCGCGGCGTCGGCGCTTTCTTCGCCATCGAACTCGTCAAAGACCGCGAAACGAAAGAGCCGGTCGTACCGTGGCAAGGCCGCGATGCCGGCCCGCTGCCAAAGCTTCTGGCGGCGCTGCGGGACCGCGGAGTCTACGCGTTCGGCCGTTACAACGTCATGCTGATCACGCCGCCGCTCACCATCGAACGGGACGAACTACACGACGGCATCTCCGCATTAGCGGAAGTACTCGCCTAGAGGTTGCGCATGCAGGCTATTTCACAAATCCTAGGACACTACATCGACGGCGCGCATCGTCCGGCCGGCGAGCGCCTCGCGCCGGTTTGGAACCCGTCAACCGGCGACGTGCAAAGCCGCGTAGCGCTCGCGGACGCCTTTGAAGTCGACGCCGCCGTCGCGGCCGCCACGCGCGCATTCCCCTCGTGGTCGCAAACGCCGCCGCATCGACGCGCGGCGATTCTCTACGCCTTTCGCGAACGAATGCACGCGAATCTCGAGCGCCTCGCTCGTATCGTCAGCTCCGAACACGGAAAGACCGTCGACGACGCAAAAGCCGAAGTGGCGCGCGGCTTAGATGTAGTCGAGTTTGCGTGCGGCATTCCGCAATTGCTAAAAGGCGAGTTCAGCGGTGAAGTGGGACGCGATATCGACGCGTATTCCTATCGAGTTCCTCTGGGCGTCTGCGCCGGCATCACGCCGTTCAATTTCCCTGCGATGGTGCCGATGTGGATGTTTCCAATCGCGCTGGCATGTGGAAACACGTTCGTGCTCAAGCCGAGCGAAAAAGACCCTTCGCTTGCGATGGAAATGGCCGCTTTACTCGATGCCGCCGGCCTGCCGCCGGGCGCATTCAACGTCGTCAACGGCGATGCGCGAACGGTGGATGCGCTGCTGGGGCACGAAGGTCTTGCCGCCGTCAGTTTCGTCGGCTCGACGCCCGTTGCGCGGCACGTCTTCGAAGCCGCCAGTGCGCACGGCAAACGCGTTCAAGCGTTGGGAGGCGCGAAAAACCATCTCGTCGTGATGGGCGACGCGGATCTCCATGAGACCGTGGAAGCGCTGGCCGGCGCCGCATTCGGCTCCGCCGGCGAACGATGCATGGCGATTTCCGTTGCGGTCGCGGTCGGCGAAAAGGTCGCGGGCGAACTCGTTGCGCGGCTGCGCGATCGCATCGCAACGTTACGTATCGGCCGCAGCGACGAAGACGGCGTAGACATGGGTCCGCTCGTCACGAAAGAGCATCGCGAACGCGTGGCTTCGTACATCGATCTCGCGACTGCGGAAGGCGCAACCATCGTCGTCGACGGGCGCGAAGCCGAAGTTCCGTGCGAAGGTTTCTTCCTCGGCGCAACGCTGCTAGACGGCGTTACGCCGCAGATGCGCGTTTACCGCGAAGAGATTTTCGGACCAGTGCTCTGCGTCGTCCGCGTGGACACGCTGGATGAAGCGCTCGCATTGATTGCCGGGCACGAGTTCGGAAACGGCGCGTCGATTTTCACTCGGGACGGCAGCACGGCGCGGTACTTCGAACGCAACGTTACCGCCGGCATGGTGGGGATTAACGTGCCGATCCCCGTGCCGATGGCCTTCCACAGTTTTGGCGGCTGGAAACGTTCGCTTTTCGGCGACTATCACGTGCATGGACCGGAAGGCGTGCGGTTCTACACGCGTTTGAAAACGACGACGGCGCGTTGGGCTTCAACGGCGGCCGATCGCCACTTCGTCATGCCGACGCTCTGAGCGTTATCCGGCTTTCGAACGAATGTTGTAATCCGCCAATATTTCGCGGGCTGCGGCAACGCCCGTCTCCGCGGCGCCTTCCATGAAGCCTTGATTCGCAACGGAGCAATGCTCGCCGGCGAAATGGATTTGCCCCTGGCGCACGCGCTCGTATCCGGCAATCGACGTGTACTGCCCGAGCAGCCAACACGAGTACGACGCTTGAATGTTCGGATCAACCTGCACGTTGCCGAAGGTGGCTTTGCCGTTCCACTGGCGCGAAACGCCGGGCCAAATCTCGTCGAGCTGCGTAAAGAAACGCTGAACGTGGCGACCCACGGCCGGCGATTCCGCTGCCGTAACGTACGGCGTCGACGGCGTGTCGATCAATCCGGCCGTACCCGCCGTGAATCCTTCGATGATTCCCGACGCGCCCGCCTGTTGGATCGAAAAGTCGACGGAGTTTTGAAATCCGGTATCGGTCCAAATTTGGCCCGTGGCCGGATGGTACCACGGTCCAGCGTCGTGCCAGGCACGGTTGCGAAATTGCATTTGGAGTTTCGTATGCATGCCGTAGCCGAGCGATTCGATCGCTCGCCGCTTGCGCGCGTCGAAACCTGCTCCGCTGTAATCGATGCCGCGCAGCACGATGAAGGGCAGCGCCAGGACGACGCGGTCGAACGACTCTTTTTTGATCCCCTGCGAGGTGCTGAAGCGCAGTTCGTAGCGTCCGCCGGCCGTTCGCGAAATGGCTTCCAGACGGTGCTTCATGCGAATGGATCCGGCCGGCAACGTCGCTGCGATAGCCTCCGGCAACCGCTGATTGCCACCCGCGATATAGTAGCGCTGGTCGGAGTATCCGAGCACGTTCATCTCGCCGCCGCGCATGGTGTACCGATTCTGCAAGCCCAGCATGTACACGAGATTGAGCGAGCTTTGCAACGACGAGTCGACGCCGTATTCGTTCGTCAGCGCGTCGTCGATCAACATGCCGAAGCGCGATTTTCGACCGCCCGGCACGTACGTATCGAGCCACTGCGCCATGCTCGTCCGGTCCAGTTCGCGCGCGAATGGCGTCGCCGAATCGTACGTCGTCGTCTCGCCGATCCGGGAGAGCTGTTGTTGCAGCGTCTTGAACACCGGCGCGAAATCGCGATCCGCCTGCGTCATCGGATAATAGGAACGTTCGAAATACGCGGTGTCGCGGGCTTTCGGCGCGACGCCACGATACGAATCGACTAGCGGCAGCCTGAAGCGCCGCGCGAGCGCGTGTAAGGTCACGTGCTTCGAGTCGATCATCGAGCCGCACCACTCGGTGTGCTGCTCGTCGTCCCAATAGGATCTCTCGCTGTGCATGCGTCCGCCGATGCGCGAGGACGACTCGAAGATCGTTGACGCGATCCCCGCATCTCGCAGCGCCAGCGCGCAACTCAATCCCGCAATGCCTGCGCCGACGATCGCCACGCTTTCGCGCGAGGCAGCGAGTGAAGTTCCTACCGAAAAGCCGGGCGCAAGGATCGCGCCGGCGGCGCTTCCCGCTATCAGTCTCGTGAAATCCGCGCGCGTAAGCGAGGAGCGTTCCACGTCAACGTTCGCGCGCTGCATCTGCCGCAGCGCGCGAACGCCATTCGATCTTGGCATCAGAGCCGTATCTCGAGATTAGCGGTAAGCTGGAACGGTTGGGTGGCAGACGTGATGCCGACCTGCGTGTTGTTGAACCAGACGCCGTAAGGATATGCCAACTGCACCGGCGCGTTTGCCAAGAAATTTCCCGACGGAGGCAAGATGTTCGACGGCAGGCTCGAGTACCAGCACGCCGTCGACGTGTCCCAAGCGTATCCGCGCTGATAACATTTGTTGTAGATGTTCGACGCTATCAGCGTGATCGTCGCCCGCGGGCTGACGTCGTACGAAACCTGCAGGTTTGCCGTGAGCTGGGACGGCTCGCGCAAAGAACCGAGGCTGTCGAACGTCCCGGTGTACTTATCCGGAATGAAGATCGCACCGCCGCTCCCGCAACTTACGCCCGGCGTATCGGGCGTGGCGCTCGGCAAAGCCGCACAAGCCTGCGGAACGTAACCCGGCACCGAAAGCGGCGAACCGTAATAGGAGCCGGAGTTGTACGAAAGGCTCGGCGTTATTGCAAGCTTTTTATGGCGGTAATTCAACACGAGCGAGGCGACATCGGGCACCGCGTAACTATTCGCGCTTGCAAAGGCGCTTGGAATCACGTCGTACGGAACGTATTGCGCGCTCGGGTCCATGAGCGGCTGCGCAGGCTGATTGTAATAAGGGTTCGGAACGTTCAGCCCCGGCGTAGCTGTCGAGGGGACCGTGGCCGATGCGTTGCCGGCGTACAGCGGATTTCCGCTTCCGCACAGTTTGGTGGACGCCGCTGCACCGGCGCATGCTGACGTGTACGAATTGTACTGTTCGATCGATGTGTTCAACACGTCGATGATGTTCAACCCGTTCGATAGGTTCGCATAGCGCGTGTGGGTGTTCGTGTAGGTGTACGAAAGTTGCGCCGAAAGCCCGTCGCGATCGAAGTCGCCCCATTGCAGCGAAAGTTCCGTGCCGTAGGCCTTCAGCGTCCCGACGTTGATGCCGGCCAGCGTTCCGCCAAGCGCACTGATATTCAGATACTGGAGCTGGTTCTTCGTCGTGCGATAAAACGGCGAGAGTTTCATGGACAGCTTCGTGCCGGGGAAGCGGTGCTCGAAAGAAAAGTCGGCGTTCTCCGAAGTATCCGCGACTACGTCGTGTACCGGCGACGTGTAGCCGAGCGGCGCGAACTGGCTCAGGAACGTCGGCAAGTCTTGCTGGAAGGTGTTGTATTCCTGATACGAAGTTGCTGCCGGCCGTGCGTATTTTCCGTAGGACGCGCGAAGCACGGTATTCGGATCAAGGGTATACGTTGCCGCGATACGCGGCTGGAAGACGTTGTCGGCCTTCGTGCCGCCCGAGGTGTTCGTGAAATGCACGGGAGAGAGCCCGAGGCTGGCGCAATCGACGAACGTTCCGGTCGTCGGATCCCAGCGCGAAACGTTGGCCAGCCCGGGAGCGCCGCAATTCTCGTTGTTGTAGGCTTGGAACCAAAACGCACGAGCCGGATATGCGCTTTGCAAGTCGTCCAGTTTATACGCGAAATGATCGAATCGCGCTCCGACGTTGATAGTAAAACGATCGCTCGGACGATACACGTCGGTAATCGCCGCCGACGAGAAATACGGCGTGACGTTATCGACTTGGGCGTCCTGGCCGTTCTCCGTCATCAGCCACCGTGCGCCCTGAAGCGCCGCCGGCGAACCCGCGCAACTGCCGCCGGCCACGCAATCGCCGGGTGTTAGATTCACCGGCGTTCCGACGTTCGCCGCATCGTAGCACGACCACTGAGCGCCGGTCGTGAAATTGTAACAGTTGCCGTCTTTACCGACGTAGTCGGAGATGATGTTGCCGAACTGGCCCGTGTTCGGCGAGCCGAACGTGGAATCGAACGTCGCGTTGTACGTCTGCAGCTTCTGCGTTTCGTACGACACGGATGCGGTGAGCAAGTGCTCGCGCGAGAGGTCGTTCGAATAGATCAGGCTTCCGCCGTAGATGTGGCCTACGACTTCGTAATCGGAGAGCGTCGCCCCGAAAGTATTTTGAGAGCTGTTTGGCCCGTTCAGGAACCAGTCGGTGTATTCGCTGAAACCGATCGCGCGTAAATACGACCGGTCGTTGATGTTCTTTTGGTATTGCAGCTTGAACACCGAGTAATCGTTGTTGCCGCCGTCGCTCTGGTTGGGATCTACCAGCGAGTTGAACGTGCGCCCGGCGGGACTGCTCGGATACGGTGCGTTGACGATTTTGCTTGAATCCGGCGGCGCAAAGAGCTGCCCCGCATAGGTGATGCCGTCGAGCCATGCGACCGGTCCGCCCACGCCGAGAAAATTCGCCGAGCTGTTGTACAGCGTGAAAATGCTGCCGGCAACATAAAGCGCCTGAATATCGTCTTTGCCGGTGTCGTGGTGGTGCGGAATGCCGAAATGCACGTTCATCACCGCTTCCCGGTCCGCGTTGTACAATTGCGTCCACGCGTTTCCCGGCGCAAACTGTGCGCCGTAGTCATTGGCCGCATTGCACGGCTGCACCACAGGATACGATCCGCAACTGCCGTCGAGGATGTTGAACGACGAGTTCGTCGTCGGAATGTTCAGCGGATAAAAATAAAGCGGGTCCGATACGGCGTTGAATTGATCGCCGTACCGATAGCTTTGATTCGCGCCGGCCAGCCCGACGTAGTAAGAAAAGAGCCGGTCGGGCGTAGCGCCGCCGGCTTCCGCGGAAAATTTGTGGTAGAACTGCGGCGTACCGGCCGCCGCGTTGAACGCTGCGTAGCCCGGTGCGGTCCCCGTCTTTATGACTTGATTGATGTAGCCGGCTAGCCCGGGCGAATTCGAGGTCGCGGGCGTGCCGCCGGTATAGACTTGCACTTCTTGCTGGCCTAGGGCGGAAAGCGTCACGATGGGCGCGCCGTCGGATTCGCGAATGACCGGAACGCCGTCGAATTCATACGCAACCTGGTCGTAGTCGCCGCCGCGAATGAACACGCTCTGATACCAGCCTTGCTGTCCGCTCGGAATACTCACGCCCGGAACGCTTGCGATCGCGCCGTAGGCTTGATCGAGGCTGCCGGAGCCGCCGAGCGCTTTCGTCGCTCGTTGCGCCGCAGGGTTCACCGAATAAACGTCGCTCGTCGTACCGGCGCGCACGAGGCCGCCCGCGCCGACCGCGCGAGTAACGGCAATGGTTTTGAGCGCCTTGCGCAACGCGAAGTTGAGCGTCGCCGATTGATCCGCCAGAATGGTCTGTCCGGGCTGCGACTGCGGCTCGTACCCTTCACGCTCGACGCTCACCGTATAAGTATCCGGTCCGAGCGAAATAAAAGAATACGCGCCTTTGTCGTCGGTTCGGGCGGTCGCCGCTTGCGACGACGAAACCACTTTTACGATCGCGCCCGCGACGGGCGCGCCGGTTCCAATTTCGGTGACCCGGCCAACAAGGCTGCCGGTCGTGCCGGCTATCGCAGGCGGCATGGCACAGAGCATCGCACCGAAAAGGCACGCTGCAAGCGAACGCTTGATCAAGTCAAATTCCTCGCTCGTCGATTTATGCAACGGCTAGTCGCTTATAGTCTAGCCTGGAAGAAAATCAGTGACCATGGTGCAGGTGGACAAAACGCCGGCCCATTTCTGTCTTCGAAGCACAATTACCATTCCCGGCTCCCGGCGTCGAGCAGCCGGGCGGCGAGCTGAAGGCGGAACTGCACGTCGGCATCGGCTAGATCGATAGAGAGTATCTCGCTCACGCGATCGAGGCGGTAACGCAGGGTGTTCGGATGGACGTTCAGCGCTTCGGCGGCTTGGCGGAAACGGAACCCATGGCGCGCAAGCGCCAGCAGCGCCTTGGCCAGCTCCTTGCCGTTTTTGCGCTCCCGCAACGGGCGGAAGAATCCGTCCAGGAACGTTTCGCGCGCAGAAGCGTCGCCCATGATGACCCGCGGTACCAGCAGATCGTCGTACGTTGAGAGCGCGGGCCGGTCGCGATAACTGAGCAGCGAAAGCGCCTCGCGATAACTGCTGCGCGCCCCGGCCGTACCCTGGTGTTCGCGGCCGAGCACGATGGAAAGCGCCGAGTCGTTCAATGCGTCGCGAACCGCTTCCGGCTTGACCCCTGCCGGAAGCAAGAACGGAACGAGGTTCAACGAGACCGTTACCAGCGCTTCGCGTCCTGCTTTGCGTAAGGCATTGCGAACGGTACTCGCGACGGCGTCGCGCCGGTCTATCCCTTCGGCGTCTAACGGTAACGGCTGGGGAATCGAAACGATGCCTACACGATAGTTCGCGTTCGGATCGAACCCGAGAAGGCGCACCCGCTCGTCGGCAATCGGCTCACCGCCGGGCTCGCTTTCGAGCAGCGACAGGAACGACGCGTATCCCAAGCGCGCCTGCGTTTCTGTAAGAGCCCGCTGATGCGCGATGTGGATCGCGGCGACGAGCGCAGCGTGTTCGGCGGCCCGATGATCGAGTTCCGAAAGCGGCGTCTTGCCTTCGAGGATCCAGACGACGCCTACGAGTTCGGCTCCGATCCGAATGGGACACGCGACGCGCGCGGCCAAGCCGATTTCCGGCATCGATGCGATGCGCAGCGGTTTTTCAGTCGCGCGAATGCGGCGGTTCAATCCGGTTCGTTCGAGCGTGCCCATCGTCGCCAGCGGACTCTTTCCCGATGCGAGCGTCTCTCGGCGAACTTCGTCCAGCTCGTCGTCGAGAGTCGCCGATGCAAGCAATTTTCCATCGGGATCTTCGAACGTTACCGAGCGTTCGATGAGCGAGCTCAGTTCGCGCGCCAGATCGTCGAGCGTTGCGTTGCGCGTCGCGGCCCGCGTAAGCGCTCGATGAATTTGTTCCGAGCGCTCGATGATGGCGTACGGTTCCAACATCACCGCGCGATGCAGCTCTTCCATGATCTGCGCGAACGGGACTTCGAACGGAATTTCGATGAGCGGCAGATTCGAAGCGTCGGCTTGCGCGCGTGCCGCCGTCGAAAAATGTTCGACGTACTTCGGCACGGCCATGACTACGGCCGCAACGCCGGCCATCGCGAGATCGGCGATCTGGCGCCGCTGCTTACTCTCGCTGTCGGGCCAGCTGTAGCCGGTCGTAAGCAAGAGAAACCCGGGCCGCATCCAGGGCGCAGGGTCCGGCATATCGACGATGTGAGACCAGAGGACCTGGCGCCCGGTTCCCTGCCTCCCCGCAACGAGCGTGGCCTGGGCCAACGAAGGCAGCTCAAGCACATCCGTGAGCTTCATACATCCAAGTTTGTGCCAAAGCACCAACATTCCGCCAAAATTTGGTGAATGCAACCGTGGAGTGCCGGCTCGGCCCGGGGTAGGCTAGAGGTATGCAGGCGATTAGCTCCCCGAATTCGGAAATCGCGCGCCGTCGCTCGGAAGCGGTGCCGCGCGGCGTCGGATGCGTTCATCCGATTTCGATCGCCCGCGCATCCGGCGCGCGCGTTTGGGACGTCGAGGGCCGCGAATACCTCGACTTCGTCGGCGGCATCGGCGTGCTGAATCTCGGCCATGCAAACCCCGCGGTGGTCGAGGCGATCCGCCGGCAGGCCGGACTCTACACGCATCTCTGTTTTCAAGTGACGTCCTACGAGCCGTACGTAGAGGTTGCCGAAGCACTCAACCGCATCGCGCCGGGTCCGTCGCCGAAGAAGACCCTATTGCTGACGACCGGTTCCGAAGCAACGGAGAACGCGGTGAAAATCGCGCGCGCGTATACCGGGCGCCCGGCGGTCGTCGCCTTCCAGCACGGCTATCATGGACGCACGTTGCTTGCGCTCTCGATGACCGGCAAGAACGTTCCGTACAAACAAAACTTCGGGCCCTTCTGCAGCGAGATCTATCACGCGCCGTTTCCGCATGCGTTACACGGTTGGACGACGCGCCGCGCGCTCGAAGCGTTGGACGAAATTTTTACGAGCACCGTCGCACCCGAGCGGGTCGCGGCCATCATCATCGAGCCGGTGCTCGGCGAAGGCGGCTTCATTCCCGCGCCGGCCGAGTTCATGGTTGCGTTGCGCGCACTCTGCGACCGCCATGGCATCGTGCTGATTTGCGACGAAATTCAAAGCGGTTTCGGACGTACCGGCAAGCGATTTGCAATCGAACACGCCGGGATCGAACCGGACATCATCACCGTAGCGAAATCGCTCGCCGGCGGAATGCCGCTCGCAGCCGTTGTCGGAAAAGCCGAGATCATGGACGCTCCCGCGCCGGGCGGATTAGGCGGCACGTATGCCGGCAATCCGGTCGCGTGCGCCGCGGCGCTGGCAAGCATCGAAGCGCTCGATGAAGCGCTCGTGCGGGCGAACGCGGTTGGCGAACGTATTCGCGTACGATTCAACGATCTTGCGATTCGTCATCCCGAAGCCATTTCAGAAGTCCGTGGGCTTGGCGCCATGACCGGCATCGAGTTCCATGCGGATCGAGCGATGGACGTCGCGCGAATCATCGCGGAAGCGCGCGAGCGCGGCGTTTTGCTCATGCCTGCCGGTGCGGGCAACGTCATACGAGCCTTGGTACCGCTCGTAATCGACGACCGCGACCTCGACGAAGCGCTGCGGCGCATTGCCGAGAGTTGCGACACGGTCCTCGCAACCGCGGAGGTGAAAGAAAATTCTTGAACGATCGCGTTCCGAAGTTATCGAGTACACGCAAAAAGTTCTAGACCTTATCGAAGGCCCGGCGATTTCGCCGGATCAAGCCGCGTGGATCACGCAGGAAACGGTCGAGAATTTCCGCGACCACATCAACCCGGGATTTCTCGAGTATCGCAAAGCCACGAAGGTAGACGGCGCAGGCGCCGTCGTGGAGTGGAGCGATGCGGGCCCGAACAGCTACCGCGACGTACAAGGCAAGGAGTATCTCGATTGCCTTGGCGGCTTCGGCATTTTCAATGTCGGGCACCGGCACCCCAAAGTAATCGCCGCGGTGAAAGCGCAGCTCGACCGCCAGCCGCTGCACAGTCAGGATTTGCTCGATCCGCTGCGCGCGATGCTTTCCAAAGCGCTCTCGATGCTCACGCCGCCGAATCTCGAGTATACGTTTTTCTGCAACAGCGGAACGGAAACGGTCGAAGCGGCGCTCAAACTCGCCCGCGCATACAATCCGTCGAAACAGACGATCATCGCGGCAACCAAGGGATTCCACGGAAAGAGCTTCGGTGCACTTTCCGTAAGCGCGAAAGGCGAATTCCGCCGGCCCTTCGGCGCGCTGCTGCCCGGCATCGAACACTTTCCGTTCAACGATCTGGAAGCGCTGCACGACAAGTTCGAGCGTCTGCGGATGGTCGGCGAAGACGTGGGCGCGGTGCTGCTCGAGCCGGTTCAGGGCGAAGGCGGCGTAAACGTTCCGTCGGACGATTACCTGCCCGGCGTGCGCGCGCTCTGTGACGAGTTCGGCGCGCTGCTGATTCTCGACGAAGTGCAAACCGGCATGGGACGCACCGGCAAGATGTTCTGCTTCGAGCACTACGGCGTAGCGCCCGACATCCTGTGTTTGGCGAAGGCGTTCGGCGGCGGCGTCGTTCCGGCGGGCGCAGTGATCGGAAGCCGCGACGTCTTTTCGAGACTCTTCGACAATCCGTTTCTTCACACGACGACGTTCGGTGGCAATCCGCTTGCCTGTGCGGCGGCCTTGGCAACGATCAACGTGCTGCTGGAAGAAGATCTTCCGGCTCGCGCGGGCCTCGTCGGCGCGCGGATGTTGGAGGGCTTGCGAAAAGCCGTCGACGAGTATCCCGACATCGTCGTCGAAGTTCGGGGCAAGGGCCTGTTGATGGCCCTCGAATTCCACGACGACGTCACCGGTTTCGACTTCGGCCGCCGCCTTCTCGATCGAGGAATTCTCGTTTCCGGAACGCTTGTGAACGCTCGCGTCATTCGCATCGAGCCGCCGCTCACCATCACCGACGAGCAAGCCGACTTCGTTTGCCGCAGCGTCGAAGAATCGCTCCACGACATGTGCACACTCACGTCCACGCAAGATAAGGAACTCTATGGATACGCTCGCTCCGAGCTCAGGTAACGCCGAGCACATCCTGCGCAACTTGCCGCGTTCGGGCGGCACGACTCTCATGTACGTCGACGGCCGCTGGTGCGAAGCCTCGAACGGCAACACGCGCGCGCTTATCGATCCCGCGAACGGCGCTACGATCGCGACGGTTGCCGAAGGCACGCGCGAGGATGCGCGACGCGCCATCGGAAGCGCGCGCCGCGCGTTCTACGAAGGCCCGTGGGGCGAAACGAACGCGCAAGATCGCGCGCGGCTACTGATGCGCCTTGCCGACAAAATCGACGAACATGCCGACGAGCTAAAGCGTATCGATACGCTCAATAACGGCAAGCCGTTGCGTGAAACCGAGTACGACGTCGCCGACGCCGCCAATTGCTTCCGCTTCTACGCCGGCCTTGCGACCAAACCACACGGGCAAACCTTCGACGTGCCGGCACCCTCGCAAACCTTTACGGTGCGCGAACCGATCGGCGTGTGCGGCCAGATCATTCCGTGGAACTATCCGCTGCTGATGGGCGCGTGGAAACTTGCACCGGCGCTTGCCGCGGGAAATACGTGTGTCATAAAGCCGTCGGAGCTGACGCCGCTCTCGCTGCTGCGGCTTGCGACCTTGTTCGAAGAGCTCGAGTTTCCGCAAGGCGTCGTGAACGTCGTGCTGGGAGCGGGCGCGGAAGTCGGCGCGGAGATCGCCGAAAACGACCTCGTCGACAAAGTCGCGTTCACCGGCGGCACCGTGACAGGCCGCTCGATCATGCGTGCGGCAACAGGGAATCTCAAGAAGATCTCGCTCGAACTCGGCGGCAAATCGCCGAACGTCGTCTTCGATGACGCCGATTTCGAAACGGCCGTCGACTACGCGCTCTTCGGGATCTACGCGAACGCCGGACAGGTCTGCTCGGCGGGGTCGCGTCTGGTCGTGCAGGATACAATCGCCGATCGCTTCGTTGATGCGCTAGTGGAACGTGCTCAGAAGATTCGCGTCGGAAACGGCTTCGATCCCCAAACCGAAATGGGTCCGCTGATCTCGCGGCCGCACACCGATAAAGTAGAAAACTACATCCGCATCGGCCGGGAGGAGGGCGCGCGGCTTCGCTGCGGCGGCACGCGCTTAGAGGGGCCGCTCGCCGGCGGCAACTTCGTCGCACCGACGATATTCGATCGTACGACGCCGAACATGCGTATCGTTCGCGAGGAAATCTTCGGCCCCGTGCTCGTCGTGCAAACGTTCAAGGACGAAGCCGACGCAATACGTCTTGCTAACGACACGATCTATGGTTTGGCGGGCGCCGTCTTCACGCAAGACGTCGCGAAGGCGCATCGCGTCATTCGCAAACTGCGCGCGGGCATCACGTGGATCAACACGTACCATCCCACGTACAATGAAGCGCCGTGGGGCGGCTACAAACAATCCGGAATCGGACGCGAACTGGGCACGTACGGTTACGATGCGTACACCGAGGTCAAACAGATCAACGTAAATCTCGACGTCGTTCCGTCCGGATGGTTCAACAGTTAGCGGCCTAGCAAGAGAATAGAATGGGGAGATGTTTTCACATCTCCCCGGCAAGTTACGCCATTGGACTAAACCTCTGTCTTCACTTACACAGGAATTATACCACGCGCGATACGGCGGATAAACCTTATCGCCGCTTCTTATTTTTTTCTGAGAATGTATCGATGTAGTCGAATGCATGCTTCTATGCCCTGCTTTCGGGCAACGCTCCTCGTCATGCTGAGACTCGTCGAAGCACAAGCGGATGTAAAACAATGCCGATATGCGCCTGCCCTTCGACACGCTCAGGGTGACGGAGATCGTGCGTCATGGTGAGCCTATCGAACCAGAGGCGCATATCAACAATGCTCGTGTGCTCGTCATGCTGAGCTCGTCGAAGCACAAGCGGATGTAAAACAATGCCGATATGCGCCTGCCCTTCGACACGCTCAGGGTGACGGAGATCGTGCGTCATGGTGAGCCTATCGAACCAGAGGCGCATATAAACAATGCTCGGTGCTCGTCATGCTGAGCTCGTCGAAGCACAAGCGCATGTAAAACAATGCCGATATGCGCCTGCCCTTCGACACGCTCAGGGTGACGGAGGTGTTACTTAGCGTCCCAGAGTTCGGCGTGGACGGGGATGCGGAGCATGTTTTTGCTGTAGCCGGTGACGCGTTGGTTGACGCCCTCGAGTAACACTTCGTAGTAAATCGGAATGACGGGAACGTCGTCGTAAACAAGGTGTTGAATTTCGTCGAAATCGCGATCGCGCTGCGTTTGGCTCGGAGTGCGCGACTGGTCCTTGAATAAGCGCTCGAAGTGCGGCGAGCAATAGAACGAATGGTTCGATCCGCCGCTTGTAGCTTGAACGCAGCGGAGATTCAACGACTGTTCCGGATCGCCGCCGCCGACCCACGACTCCGAGGTAATGGCCGCCTTTCCGCTGCGCAGCAATCCCGTTGTGCTGAACCAGATTCGCGTCGGATTGGTTTTCACGGAAAAGCGCATGCCGGCCGCCGCGAGCTGCGTTTGAACGAGCGTCGACACCCGCACGGAAATCGGATCCTCGGAGTTTGCGCCGACGATGCCTCCGAGTGGTTCGCCGTTCTTTGTCCACACGCCGTCGCTCATCTGCCAACCGGCAGCGCTCAGCTCTTTTTCTACGGCATGCAGATCGCGCTCATACACGGGAACCGGCGGACTTTTCCAACTCACGATCGGCGGCGGCAAGAAAGACGTCGCATTCGGATACTGCCCGTGCCACGCGTTGGCTAACTCGCTGCGGTCCAGCGCGTAGGCAATCGCGCGCCGCACGTGCACGTCGCTCGTCGGAGCGGCTTGCGTCTGCAGATAGAGAAACCCGGTCGCGTTCTCCGGGACGCGCAGGACGCGAATGCCCGGAATACGCTCGCCCTGCGCAACGTTTTCGGCAGTGAAACGGCCCACGTCGGCTGCTCCGGACTGCAATGCCACGAAATTCGAATTGAGATCCGGGACGATCTCCATCACGATGCGCGCCAGTTTCGGCTTCGGGTGGTAGTACGGATTCGGATCCAGAATGATGCGATCGCCCCGGCGCCACTGCGTTACGCGAAACGGCCCGGTGCCGAACGGCGCGTCTTCCCAGGGCGTTCCGACGACCCTCGTGTCTTGGAACGCGTGTTTCGGCAAGATGCCGTAGGGATAATCCGATTGCGCAAAGAGCGCGCGGACGGCGGCGTTCCATGGCTTGTCGAGATGCATCACGACGGTGTGCGCATCGGGCGTTTGCAGCGATAAGATCCGGCGATACGTTTCGACGGTCGTGGCGCGGTTGCGCGGATCGAAGATCGCCTTGTACGTAAACGCAACATCGGCTGACGTGAACGGAACGCCGTCCGCGAATTTCACATCGGGCCGCAAGTGATACGTGATCTGTTTTCCGTCGGCGGAAATGTCCCCGTTCTGACGCGACGGCACGCGAGTCACCAGAATGGGAACGGTACGGTTATCGGCCGAAAGGCCTACGAGCGTTTCGCAAAAGAGCGCGTCGAGGCCGATGACGTCCTGATCGATGGCGACGAAGGGCACGAGCGAACTCGGGTCGCCCGCATAGGCAATCCGCAAAACGTGCGGGCGGCGAGCCGTTTCTCCGCGTCCGCACGCAACAAGCAACGCCGCTGCAAGCGCAATCGCGATGAAACGAGTCATCTCTACCTCCTTGCGGGTTACGAAACGAGCGAAATGAGGGCGTCGAGAACCAAGGAGTCTTCGTGCGGGGCGATCGTGCGTAAATCAAAAAGCAGTCCGCCCGCATCGACGCGTGCGATAATCGGAACCCGGTTCCGGCGAAGACGAGCTGCCAGTTCGTCGGGAAACGGCGAGGGTATTACGACGGTTACCGACGGGATACGCCCATGCGGCAACGATCCGCCGCCGACGTAGGATTCCGAATCGACGATCGATGCATCGGCGAAGCAAGAGACGTACGCCTGCGCCCGTTCGCGAAGAGATTCCGGCGAAGCTGCCAGCATCCGATAGAACGGAATCTCCTCGCGCGACTCTTTGGACCGGTACATGCGCAACGTTCCCGCGAGCAATCCAATCGTGACTTTATCAACGCGCAGCGCGCGCAGCAGGGGATTGCTCCGCAGCCGCGCCACGAATGCAAAACTGCCGACGATGATGCCGGCCTGCGGCCCGCCCAGGAGCTTGTCGCCCGAAAATGCGACGAGCGACATGCCGTCGCGGATTGCATCTTGCACGGTGCGCTCGCGCGGCAGTCCGTACTCGGAAAGATCCACGAGTGCGCCGCTCCCCAAGTCCTCGACGACCGGCACGCCGACGCCTTTGCCTAAAGCGACCAGGTCCGCCGGCTCGACGTCGTTCGTAAAGCCCTCGATGGAAAAGTTCGAACGGTGCGATCGCATGATGAGCGCCGTGCGAGGCGAAAGCGCGCGCTCGAAATCCTTGCGATAAACCTTGTTCGTAGCGCCGACTTCGACGAGCGTAGATCCGCTGCGCGCGAGCACGTCGGGTAACCGGAAACCGCCGCCGATTTCGATGAGCTGGTTGCGCGCTACGATCGTTTCCGCGCCGCGAGCGAATGTATCGAGCATCAGAAGCACGGCTGCGGCGCAATTATTGACGATGAGCGCGTCTTCCGCGCCGGTAAGTTCGCGCAACAAGGTGCCGACGCGCTCGTATCGCGAGCCGCGTTCGCCTGCGGCGAGATCGTATTCGAGATTGGAGTAGCCGCCGCTCACGTCCCACGCTTCGCGAAACGCGCGCTGCGCGATCGGCGCGCGGCCCAAATTCGTGTGCAGCAAGGTACCGGTGGCGTTCACGACCGGAACCAGCGCTTCGCGAAGCGAGCCGCCTCGATGCGTTCCACGACGCGCGCGACGATCAGCTCCAGCGGATCGACGGCGCCGGCAACGCGCTGACGATCGAGTTCTTGCGCGATGGCCGTGCGTAAAGCATCGCGCCCCACGAGTGACTCGTAGGGCGCGACGGATGGATGGTCTAGCAGGCGATGAACCGCAGGCAGGCCGCGGAGGTCGCTCATGCGCCGTTCTTAAGCGACGTGCTTGCTGAGCATCGACGTGATGACGTTCTCCGGAACGTAGCCAACGATGCGGTCGACGGGCTGGCCGTCTTTGAACAGAATCAGACACGGAATGCCCGAGACCTGATACTGCCCCGCAATGTTCGGGTTCTCGTCCGTGTTGAGTTTCACGAACTTCGCTTTGCCCGTGTTCGCGGCCGCGACTTTTTCTACGACCGGCGAGAGCATGCGGCACGGGCCGCACCACGGTGCCCAGAAGTCCACGAGAACGGGCTGGCCGTTCTGCAGAACCTCGTTCTGAAAATTGCTCTGTGTTACGTCTGGCAATGCGCTCATGAAACTACTTCATATCCTCCGACTCGTTTTGACACCTACGGTACCCGCTTAGGTTGCAGCGACCCCTTCGGCCGGCTCGCCCGTGATATCCGTGATCTGTTTCGCTTGCTTCCCGAGGTTCGTGATCGCGATCACTTCGTCGCCTTCGCCGAGCCGCTGCAGACGCACGCCCTTCGTCGAGCGTCCGGCCTTGCGGATGTCGGAGACCTTGAGACGGATCACTTGGTTGCCGCTCGTGATCATGAGGAGTTCGTCGTCGGCGTTGACCATGATCTGGTCGACGACCTGGCCGATGTCCTCGCGTTCCTTCGCGAACGCCTTCACGCCCTTGCCGCCGCGTGACGTGTGGCGGTAGTCGTCGATCGGCGTGCGTTTGCCGAACGCTTGCGACGTGACGAGCAGCACTTCGCGACGCTCGTCTTCGATGACGTCCATCGCGATGATGCCGTCGTTGCCTTCGAGCGTCATCGCCTTCACGCCGCGCGCGTTGCGGCCCATCGGCCGCGAACGTCTTTCTCGTTGAAGTGCACGGCCATGCCGTCGCGCGAGGCGAGAATGATGTCGCGCGAACCGTCGGAGAGATCGACGGCGAGCAGATCGTCGCCTTCGTCGAAGTTGATGGCGTTGAGACCGTTGCGGCGCACGTTCGAGAACTCTTCGAGCTTCGTCTTCTTGATGACGCCCTTTTCGGTGACCATCACCAAGATATTTCTCGCCTTCGAACTTGTCGATCGGGAAGACGGCCGTGACGTATTCGCCCGGCGGCAGCGTCAGCAGGTTGACGAGCGCCGTTCCGCGCGCTTGACGCGTGGTATCCGGAATCTCGTAGCCGCGCAGACGATACACGCGTCCCTTGTTCGTGAAGAACAGGACGTGATCGTGCGTCTTCGTGATGAAGAAGTTGCGCACGACGTCTTCGCGCTTGAGATTCGAGATGCCGGTGACGCCGCGTCCGCCGCGGTTCTGCGTGCGGAACGTGTCGACCGACACGCGCTTGATGTAGCCGCCGACCGTGTACGTCACGACGACGTCGATGTTCGGAATCAGCTGCTTCCATCGAGATTTCGTCTTCGGCCGGACTGCACGTCGGTGCGGCGCTCGTCGCCGAAGCGCTTCTTGACTTCGAGCGTTTCGGCTTTCACGATGTCGCGCGATGCGGCGCGGGCTGCTCAAGAATATCTTGCAGTTCGGCGATCGTCTTGATGAGCTCGTTGTATTCGTCTTCGATCTTCTGCCGTTCGAGGCCGACGAGCGTGCGCAGACGCATGTCGACGATCGCTTGCGCCTGAATCTCCGAAAGTCCGAAGCGCGCCGAGAGTTTGCGTCTTCGCTTCGTCGGTCGTTTGGCTTCCGCGAATGATCTCGATGACTTCGTCGATGTTGTCGAGCGCGATGCGGTAGCCTTCGAGCAAATGCGCGCGCTCTTCGGCCTTGCGCAGATCGTAACGCGTGCGCCGCGTGACGACGTCTTTGCGGTGCGCGATGAAGTGTTCGAGCAGCTGCTTGAGGCTAAGCACCTGCGGTTCGAGCGCGACGGACCCGTCCGCACGCGGTTCGCCGACCGGCACGAGCGCGAGCATGTTGAAGCCGAAGCTCGACTGCAGCGGCGTGTGCTTGAAGAGCTGATTGAGCACGACTTTCGGCGTCGCGCTCTTCTGCAGCTCGACGACGACCTTCATGCCCTTGCGGTTCGACTCGTCGTCCAGGCGCGCGATGCCGTGAATGCGCTTCTCGGCGTGCGCTTCCGCGATCGCTTCGACGATGCGGCCCTTGTAGACCTGATACGGAATCTCGGTGATGACGATCTTGTGGCGGCCCTTTTCTTCGACGATTTCGGCCTTGCCGCGCATCGTGATCGAACCGCGTCCGGTCTTGTAGGCTTCGCGGATCGCTTCTTGTCCGAGAATCGTGCCGCCGGTCGGGAAATCCGGACCCTTGACGATGTCGCACAGCTCGTCGTCGTCGACGTTCGGATCGTCGATGATCGCGGCGATCGCGTCGGCAATTTCGTTCAGGTTGTGCGGCGGAATGTTCGTCGCCATGCCGACGGCGATGCCGCTCGATCCGTTGAGCAGCAGCTGCGGCAGCTTGCCCGGCAGCACGGTCGGCTCGGTGCCTTGATTGTCGAAGTTGGGAACGAACGGAACGGTCTCTTTATCGATGTCCGCGAGCACGTTCGAGCGACGGACGCGCCAAGACGCGCTTCCGTGTAACGGTAGGCGGCCGGCGGATCCGGGTCGATCGAACCGAAGTTGCCGTGACCGTCGACGAGCGGATAGCGCAGCGTGAAATCCTGCGCCATGCGCACGAGCGCGTCGTACACCGAGCTGTCGCCGTGCGGGTGATAGCTCTTGAGCACTTCGCCGATGATACCGGCGCACTTGCGGTGCTGCTTGGTCGGGCTCCATGCCCATGTCGCGCATCGCGAAGAGGATGCGCCGCTGCACGGGCTTCAGGCCGTCGCGCACGTCGGGCAGCGCGCGCGAGGCAATGACGGACATAGCATACGAGAGATAGCTCTCCCGCATTTCGTCTTCGACGTTGACCTTTTGGATGATATCGTTATTCATCTACTGTCTTACGAACAGCAAGCCAATCGCCCACCTTTTCGTCGGCAATCAGCTCGCAGGAATGGAGTGCTGAGCCTAAAGCGGCTCAGCCACGAGTTTAGAAGATATTTCGCGGCTTAACCCGGCTCTTCCCACACGGGAATGCTGTCGGAATCGACTTCCTCGGAGAAGAAATCATCGAAGGAGACGGCCGGTTGCGATTCGCTGCGCACAGGCGCGGCCGGCGGCTCGTAGACGTCATCGAAGGTGACCGTGTAGCGCCGCGCCGGTGCGGCGCCCGGCTCCGGCGTTACCACGGGGGCGACGAACGCCGGCGCCACGGCGAGGGCGATTGCCGGGCGAATGCCTGCGACGCCATCGGCAACGCGCGCTTTCGCTTCGCTCGCCAATCCTTCGATGGTTTGCAAATGGACCTGAACGGACTGGCGCAGCTCGGCTGCGAAATCGGCCGTCGACATGGCCGATAGCTTCGCCGCGCCGGGCGCTCGCACTCTTTCCAGCCTAGCTGACTTTCGAAGCCTTTGCCGCCCACTTCGCGCGCTCGCTCGAGCCGGGCGACGTCGTGGCGCTCTCGGGCGAGCTGGGGGCCGGAAAGACGACGTTCGTGCGTGCCGCCGTGTCGTGAACGCCACGGTCTGGACCAAACGACCAGCCCGACGTTCACGTTCTGGCATCGGTATCACGGGCGACCCGCCGATCGATCATCTCGACCTCTACCGCATCGACGACCCCCGCGAAATGACCGAGCTCGGCCTGGACGAGGTCTTTGACGGCACGTCGATCGTGTTCATCGAGTGGTGGACGCACGCCCCGGGACTGCTGCCTGCGGATCATTATGAAGTAACCATCGCCGGGGCGGGCGACGCTCCGCGCACGGTGAGGATCGAGCGCGCCCAATGAAAGTGCTCGGCATCGAAGGCGCCCTCGGGGCGTTCTCTGCGGCGATCGCCATGGACGGCGCCGTGGTGGCGTCGCGGGCGATGGAAGGGAACGTCGCGCTTGAATCCGGCCTCGCAATGGTGTCTGAGGTGCTCGCCGAGGCACACGTGGATGGTTCGCAGCCCGACCGCATTGCCGTCGGCGTCGGTCCGGGCGGATTCACGGGATTGCGCATCACGGTCGCCTACGCGAAGTCGCTCGCGCAGGCGTGGAAGGTTCCGTTGGTCCCGGTCTCCTCGTTCGATTTGCTGGAGTACGGCATCGAGGGCCTCGACGAGGCGCTGACCGTCGTGGTCGGGCGGCCCGGCATCATCTCGGCGCGTTACCGGGCCGGTGGGAAAAGCCGCCGCGCGTCCGGACCTATAAAAGAAGTGCTCGCCGAAGTACTGCCCCCGGACGAAAAACCGGTGATTACAGTCAATGCCCCGGAGGACGTACTCGCCGCGCTTGCCGAAGGCGGCCGGGTAGTGGAGCGACGTAGCGTCCTCGTTATGCCTGCCGCCGCAGCCGCCGCGCTTGCGGGCGGCGTATTGCGCGCTGCCGCCAGCTCCCACGAAGTGCGCGCCGATTACGGCGAGTTGCCTGCCGCCAAAGTTCCGCAGCTGCCGAGGCTGCGTCCGCAATCGTGAAAGCCGAACTAACGCCTTCGCAGGCCGGCGACGCCGAAGGCATGGAGATCGTTTCGATGTCGGTCTCCGATATTGCGGAAGTCTGCCGGATCGAGCGCGCGTCGTTTTCTACCACGTGGCCGTCGGATGCGTTCTACAACGAACTCAATACGAACAAACTCGCGCACTACTTCGTGGGACGCATCGGTTCGAAAATCGTCGCGTACGGCGGCATTTGGGTCATCTTCGAAGACTCGCACGTAACGACCATCGCGGTCGATGAAGCGTACCGGGGACGAAAACTCGGCGAATTGATGCTCGTACATCTGATCGAAGAAGCAATCGAACGCGGCGCGGCGTGGATGACGTTGGAAGTTCGCGAAGGCAACGTCGTGGCGCAGCAGCTGTATCGCAAGTATGGATTCACGACGGTAACGACCCGTAAGGGTTACTACAGCGACAACAATGAAAATGCGCTCGTCATGTGGGCCGGCAACCTCAAGGGCGATCTTTATCGCACGCGCTTGCGCGCGTTGCGTTCGCGTCTCGGCAAGTAGGCGCGTCTGCGGTACATCGATTTGGCACAACGCGTTCGCGCGCATCTCGAACAAGACCATCGCTACGCGCATGTCGTGCGGGTCGCGCGTTCTGCCGAATTACTTGCCGTCCAGCACGGGGTCAACGCGCCGAAAGCGCGCATGGCCGGCATGCTTCACGATCTCGCACGCCTTTACAGCGCAGACCGGCTTCTCGCGGAATGCGAAATGCGGCAAATGGCGATCGACGAGTTCGAGCGCGAGAATCCTGTCGTGCTCCACGCGCGTCTCGGCGCCCGGATCGCGCAAGAAGGCTTCGCGGTGCACGATCGGGAGATACTCTCGGCGATCGAAAAGCACACGCTTGCCGCAGAGCACATGTCGCCGCTCGATTGCGTGCTTTTTCTCGCTGACGGCCTCGAGCCGGGGCGCACGTTTCCCGAGCGCGCCGCACTTTGGAAGATCGCCGAACGTAATCTTGCCGACGGAATGCGCGTGATGCTGCAGCAATCGTTGGAGTACTTCCGGAAGAAGGGTCTGGCCGTCGCGCCGCAAACCGCGGCCGCTGCCCGTCACTTCGGAGTGGACCTGGGGGAGGTTAAGACATCGCAGAACTGATCGAGATCGTGCGCGACGCCGCGCTCGACAAAAAGGGAGAAGATTTCACCACCATCGACGTAAGCGGACGAACGATCCTTGCCGACACGTTCGCACTAGTCACCGGCCGCTCGAAGATCCAAACCCGGGCGATCGCCGACGCCATCGTCGAGAAGGTCGAAGAAACCGGCCATGCCGTTACCCGCATGGAAGGCTACAGCGACGGCACGTGGATCCTCATCGACTTGGGGCACGTGATCGTGCACGTCTTTACGCCGGACCAGCGGCAATTCTACAATCTCGAGCGGCTTTGGAGCGCGCTCGAGACTCGCCAAGCACAGGAATCGTGAGCAACCGTAATCGCGCCCATCGCCCCGTTAGAGAAACCCATGCCACGCGCGAGCGCCGCAGCCTCTGGCTGAAGATCGGCGTCTGGATTTTCCTCGCCATCTTCATCTTCAGCGTGGCCGGCGGCGTAGTGCTTATCGGCGGCGGCTTGGGCAGCCGCTAGCTCCTGAAACACGGCTCCTTGTCCCGCGATAGTAGCTCTCGGAGGAACAAGATCCAACTATGAAACGCCTTAGCGCAGTTTTTGCGCTCGCCATCGGGATGCTGCTCGGCGCCCTTCCGGCCGCCGCGGCCACATCGTTCGTTCAGGACGGCGCCGCGATGTTTTCGCCCGGCACCGTCGCGCAGCTGAACAACACGATCGCAAACTTCAACGCGCAGACCGGCAAACAAGTCGTCGTCGTCACCGTTCCGTCGCTCGGCGGCGATACGTTGCAGGACGCGGCGCAAAAAGTCTTTTCGCAACAACAAGTCAACGGCGTTCTGATCTTCGTCGCGAAGGACGACCGCAAAGACATCATCGTCCCCGGCCGTGCGACGGCGGCGTTCTTTCCCGCCGAAACGACGCGTTCGATCCGGGAGTCGATGGAATCGCAATTCCGCGACGGCGATTATGACGGCGGCATAACAACGGCTGTCAACGGCGTCCTCGATATCTTCCGCGCACATTTGAGCAGCGCGCCTAACGCAAATTCGGGAAACCGCGCATATAACTATCCTGCGACAACCTCGCGCGGCTACGTGCGGCAAAATTCAGGAGTACATATTTCCATGTTCTGGTGGATCGTCATCATCATCGGTGGGTTTATGATCGTTCGTTCGATCATGCGCGCATCTTCGGGCCCGCGTTACTACGGCGGCGGCCCCGGCGTTGGACCGGGCGGAGCGCCGATGGGTGGTCCCGGCTACGGCGGCTACGGTCCGGGCTATTACGGCGGTGGCGGCGGTTTCTGGAGTGGACTGCTGGGCGGCCTCGGCGGCGCGTTCCTCGGCAACGAACTCTTCGGCAACCGCGGCGGCACGAATATTGTAGACCCCGGCGCCGGCAACGTCGTGCAAGGCGATCAAGGCGGCGGCTGGGGCGGCGGTGATGCTTCCGGTTGGGGCAACGACGCCGGTCAAGCCGACATGGGCAGCTCGAGCGCCGGCGACTGGAGCGGCGGCGGCTTTGGCGGCGGCGGTGATTCCGGCGGCGGCTTCGGCGGCGGCGGGGACTCCGGCGGCGGCTGGTAGAGTACTAAGAACCATACGACGGGCGATGGAAACATCGCCCGTTTTTGGTATTTAGGGGCGGTGACTACGACAGCACTCGTTCGCGCGGCATCGCTAGCAAGATATTTTCGAAGGCGATGATTCTCTGGATTCGGTTGTAAGCGCAACGACTAACGCGAGGATTGGTTCCGGCAATTCTTCTAGCATTTGCGATGCCGTGCAGCGCCATAACGATCGCATCAGCCGTTTTGGCAACGAGTGCAAGTATCGCGTTCGTTATAGGCTGTGAGGAAACCGCAGAGCGAGGCGACGCCGTTGCCGTAGAGGCATAGCAAAACGTAAGCGAGTAGCACCACAAGATGCGACGTTTATTGTGTGGTGCGCTTGCAGTACTATTTTTAGCGCCTGTTGCCGGTATGCCGGCGCCGGCGCAAAGCGCGGGCTTGGCGCACGTTGATGCCTCCTCGTTGAATTCGCTCTCGTGGCGCCTGATCGGACCATTCCGTGGCGGGCGCGCCTTGGCAGTCACCGGTGTTCCGGGCGAACCGGAGCACTTTTATTTTGGCTCGGTCGACGGCGGCGTGTGGGAAAGCACGAACGCGGGGCGCACGTGGAACCCGATCTTCGATCAAGTTCCCGACGCGTCGATCGGCGCGATCGCGGTTGCGCCCAGCAGCGTAAAAACGGTCTACGTCGGCACCGGTGAAGCCGACATGCGTTCCGATATTGCCTACGGTAACGGCATGTACAAGAGCACCGACGGCGGCAAAACGTGGATGCACATCGGCCTCGACGACACGCGGCAGATCGGCAAGGTTGTCGTCGATCCGCGGGATCCGAACGTGGTCTACGTGGCGGCGCTCGGTCATCAGTACGGGCCGAATGCCGAACGCGGCGTCTTCAAGTCGACCGACGGCGGCACGACGTGGAGCAAAGTGTTGTTCAAGAACAACGACACAGGCGCCATCGACCTCGCCATGGATCCGCCGCACCCCGACACGATTTTTGCGTCGCTCTGGCAAACGCGCCGTCCGCCGTGGAACATGTATCCGCCTTCGAACGGCCCCGGCAGCGGCTTATACAAATCAACCGACGGCGGCAAAACGTGGACGCAGTTGACGAACGGCTTGCCTAAAGACGTCGGCCACGTCGGCATTACGATCTCGCCGGCAAATCCGTCGCGTATCTACGCGCAAGTCGACACGGGAACGGACATCGCGCACGGCGGCGTCTATCGTTCCGATGATGGCGGCGCAACGTGGACGCACATGGCCGGCGGCAAAGATCAAGTTCGCATCTGGCAGCGCGGCTGGTATTTCGGCGGCATTACGGCCGATCCGAAGAATCCCGACGTCGTCTACGTGATGAACACCGCAACGTATCGTTCCGACGACGGCGGCAAGACGTTTAACGCGATCAAAGGCTCGCCGGGCGGCGACGACTATCACACGTTGTGGGTTTACCCCGACGATCCCAACCGCATGATTCTGGGCAGCGATCAAGGCGTGGTTGTTTCGGTGGATCACGCGCAAACGTGGAGCTCGTGGTACAACCAGCCGACGGCGCAGTTCTACCATGTTGCAACCGACAACCGTTTCCCATACTGGGTTTACGGCGCGCAACAAGACTCGGGCGCCATGGCGGTTCCCAGTCAAACGTTTCACACGGGCATCACGATGCAAGATTGGCGGCCGATGGACGTTGGCGGCGAAAGCGGTTCGATTGCACCGAACCCGCTCAAATCCGGCAATCTGTTCGGTGGCGCCAATGGACTCACGTCGGAAGAGCTGGATCTCGGACAAGAACAGGTAATCGATCCGACGATCAAGTACCCGGATGAAGTCTGGCGCAACACGTGGACTCTGCCGGTCGTCGTTTCGCCGGCCGACAAACACGCGCTGTACACGAGCCGCCAGCAAATCTTTCGTAGCCGCGACGCCGGTAATTCGTGGAGCATCGTCAGCCCCGATTTGACGCGCGGCGGCGACATCAATCATCCTTCCAACCTTGACGCGCCGACGCTTAAAGACAACGGCGGCCTTCCGCGCCGCGGCGTCGTCTATGCGATCGCGCCTTCACCGCTTTCGGCAAACCTCATTTGGGCCGGAACTGACGACGGCAAAGTTTGGATGACGAGCAACGGCGGCGCGCATTGGAACGACGTTACCCCGCCGGCATTAACGCCGTGGAGTAAGGTCGGCATCATCGAAGCGTCCCACTTCGATCGGAATCGAGCGTACGTCGCGATCGATCGCCACCGCTTGGACGATTACTCGCCGTATATTTACCGCACGGCCGACGGCGGCAAGTCGTGGACCAGTATCGCGAACGGCATTCCGCATGGCGCGTTCGTTAACGTCGTGCGCGAAGATCCGAAGCTTGCCGGACTGCTTTATGCGGGCACGGAACGCGGCATGTACGTTTCGTTCGACGACGGAGCGCATTGGCAATCGCTGCAACGCAATCTTCCCATGACGTCTGTTCGCGACATCGACGTGCACGGCAACGATCTCGTTGTAGCAACGCACGGGCGCGCGTTCTGGATCATGGACGACGTCACGCCGCTTCGCCAGATGTCGAAGGCGCAAGCTTCCGGCACGTACTTGTTCGCACCGCAAGTCTCGGTGCGTTTCCGTCGCGTCGGCGGATTCGGCGAGGGCGTTTTCGATGAAGGCACCCCGATTCAACTCGACGAGCCGCGTGGACAGAATCCGCCTAGCGGCATGATCCTGGACTACCAGCTCAACGGCGCTGCGTCGACGCCCGTCGTTCTAGAAATCAGCGACGCACAAGGGCACGTCGTACGCACATTCTCGAGCGCCGACAAGCTGCACGAACGCAATCCGCAGACGGTCGATATCGCGCCGTGGTGGATCGTTCAACCGCGCCTGCCTTCGGCCGATCCGGGAGCGCACCGGTTCGTTTGGGATTTCTCCGCGAAGAATCAGAACGGTCCGATCGTTCCACCCGGACGCTATACGGTGCGTCTGCGCGTGAACGGCAAGGCGTACACGCAACACGCCGAGATCGTTCGCGATCCTCGACTTGCCACGACCGACGCGCAGTATCAGGCGCAATACGCTTTAGCGAATGAGATCGAACTGCGTCAAACTCAGATTGAGGCGGCGCGGACGCGGGCGGCTTCGATGAAACTCACGCCCGAGCAGCGCGATGAATTCTTGGGACCGGCGCGCACGAACAATCCCGACGATTCCGTCGGCGCTCCGGATCAGGACTTCTACAGCTTGCGTTACCTTGCGAATGCCTACGGCAATCTCGAGGGTGCGGTCGAAAGCGCGGATGCGCCTCCAACGGCCGATATGCGCGCAGCTTTCGCCAAGCTAAACACGATGCTCGAGCGGACGCTCACGCGCCTAAAGGCGCTCGGGCACTAAGGGCAGCGTAGTGAACGCGGTCAGGCTTCGTAAGCTCTGATCGCGTTCACGAACGCATCGCCATAGCGTTCCAACTTCACGTCACCAACGCCGCTGATGCCTCGAAATGCCACGAGGCTCAGCGGCTTTTTTGCGGCAAATTCGCGAAGCGTCGCGTCGGAGAAAACCACGTACGGCGGAACGCCGGCATCGTCGGCAAGCTCTTTACGCAGGCGGCGAAGCGCTTCGAACAAGCCGTCGTCGGCGACCGCGGTCGTAAAGACGCCCTTGCGATCGCGACGCGACTTTTTCATTGCCAAACGTTTTGCGAAACTGAACGGCCGCTGCTCCTTGAGTGCGCGAACGCCTTCCTCGGTAAGCACGAGCGTTTTGCGTTCGGGATCTTGTTCGATCCAACCGGTGCGCAGCAGTTCGGAGCCAAGCGAAACCCATCCGTCTTTAGCAAACTCCGACCCCACGCCGAAGGTTGAGAGGCCGTCGTGCCGCCACGCCAGGACCTTCTCCGTTTCTTTGCCGGCGAGAACGTCGGCAACGTGATGCATGCCCGTCGAGAATCCGCTATGCGCGCGAATGCGATAGATGCACGAAAGGAACTTTTGGGCAGCGACGGTGGCATCGATCGTTTCCGGCGGCATCAAACAGTTGTCGCAGTTTCCGCAGTTGTCGATGCCGAGCCGCTCGCCGAAATACTGTAGCAAGTATTCGCGGCGGCAGCCGGGGCTCGCGGCAAAATCGAGCATTTTTTGCAGCAGCGCTTCCGCCTGGCGGCGCTCCGTCTCGTCCGCGATCTGCCGGATGAAGTGGCGTTGCTTCGCGGCGTCGCCGCCGGTGAAGTAGAGCGCGCACTCGCTCGGCAACCCATCGCGCCCGGCTCGGCCGGTTTCTTGATAGTAGCCTTCGATATTTTTCGGCATGTCGAAATGCGCGACGTACCGAACGTTCGGTTTGTCGATGCCCATGCCGAAGGCGACCGTCGCGCACATAATGCGCACTTCGTCGCGAATGAACAGCTCTTGATTCTTCGCGCGCTGATTCGGCGTCAAACCGGCATGGTACGGCAGCGCCGGCATACCGGCGCGGCTCAACCGTTCGGCAAGTTCTTCCGCGGCGCGACGGCTTAGCGCGTAAACGATCCCGCTTTCATTTTTGCGCTCTTCGCACCACGCGAGGAGCTGTTTGACGGCATCGCGTTTCTCGAAGACGCTGTAACGCAAATTCGGCCGGTTGAAACTCCCGACGAAGCGGTTCGGGCTTCGAAGCTCGAGGAACCGCTCGATGTCGTCCTGCACTCGCTGGGTAGCCGTCGCGGTGAGTGCGAGCAGCGCCACGTCGCGATATCGCGTGCGAAGCGATGCAATACGCCGGTACTCCGGACGAAAATCGTGACCCCACTCGCTGACGCAATGCGCTTCGTCGACGACGATGCGCCGAAGATTCCAACGATCCAAACTTGCGAGAAAGCCGGAGAGCGCGATGCGTTCGGGAGCAACGTAGAGCAGCTTGAACTCGCCGCGATTCAGCGCTTCGATACGCTCCCGCGCAGCGGCTGCATCCAGCGAACTATTCAGAAACGTTGCAGGAATGCCGTTAGCCGTGAGGGCGTCGACCTGATCTTTCATTAGCGCGATCAGCGGCGAAACAACCAGCGTCAGCCCATCTTCAAGGACTGCGGGCAGTTGATAGCAGAGCGACTTTCCGCCGCCGGTCGGCAGCAAGGCCAGCACGTCCTCGCCGGCAAGTGCGGCTTCTACGATCTCGCGCTGGAGCGGCCGGAACGACTCATGGCCGAAATGATGTTTGAGCGCTTCCCCAAGCTCTCCGGTATTCACACTCGATACTTCACGCGGCAACGGGAATCACCCACCCTTTTTCTGCAAAGAAAAAAGAGCCGCAGCAGGGCTGCGACTCTTTTTTCACCGCGTCGTTGTGCTTAGCGGTGCGCGAGCACCGTGTCGTACCAGCGGCTTAAGTCGCCTTTGAACTGGACGAGCGCCTGGGGATTCAGGTACACCATGTGTCCCGAAGGATAGAATCCGAAGCTGATGTGGCTTTGGAGTTCCGGCGCGAGTCCCATGTGTTCCAGCGTGTACTGCGTCGCGAAGAACGGCGTCGCGAAGTCGAAGTAGCCGTTACCCGAGAACACGTAGAGGTGCGGGTTCGTCGTCATCGCCGTTGCGAGATCCGGCGTGACGTTCGCGGGCGGATCCTGGCCGTTGTGCTTCATATCCCAACGCGCACCGAGTTCTCCGCCGTAAGACGTGGGGCGATACTGCATGTTCGTTTGATACTTCAGCGTATTGCGCATGTATTCGTTACCGAGTGCCACGAACGCGCCTGAGATTCCGACGTCTGACGGATCCCAGTCGGGCGTATCGGCGTTGCGATCGAGCGCATAGGTAGTGTAGCGGCCGTCGTAGCGTCCGACGATCGTATCCTGATTGCGCAACAGCGCTTGTTCGAAGCGCGGATACGAAACGCGCAAATTCGCGTTGCGAATGTAGTCTTCGGAAAGACCCAGATACTGGTGGAGGCGCGAAACGTCGGCATTGAACTCCGACTGGTTCAAATCGGCGCCTTGCGCGAGATCGTGCAGGTACTGGCCGCCCGCGAAGTCCTCCACGGTCTTCACGAACTGCGGCAGGCTTTGCCCCTGGCCGGCTTTGTGGTGGTACCACGCCACCGCTGCTTCGCTCGGAAGATACGTGACGTAAGACCAGTCGCCGCCGCCGATCGGCTGTCCGCCGCCCAAGCCGCCCAAACCGAAGTTCAAGATCGACGAGAGCAGCACGACGCCGTTCATTTGCACGCCTGCGTTTTGCAACATGTTCACCAGCACGCAGTCGCGCGTCGTTCCGTAGCTTTCACCGAAGAGAAACTTCGGCGAATTCCACCGGCCGAATTGCGAGACGTAGCGCTGAACGAATTGCGAGAAGGCCTGGCCGTCCTGATCGACGCCCATGAAGTCCTTGGGGTCGCCGGCGCCGAGCACGCGGCTCCAACCGGTGTTTGGGGCGTCGACGAACACCAAGTCGCTCTTGTCGAGCAGGCTGTAGTTGTTTTCGATCAGGCGGAACGGCGCGTTGGGAATCGACTTGTAGTTCGACGTTTCCACTCGCATCGGCGCAAACGAGCCCATGCGCAGCCAAACGGTCGAGCTTCCGGGGCCGCCGTTATAAAAGAACGTCACCGGGCGGTTCGTGAGGTTCGCGCCGTCTTTGGTAAACGCGGTGTAGAACATGCGCGCCGTGATTTGTTCCTTGGTGTTGCGCAGGGTGATCATGCCGGCACGCGCGGTGTAGGGGATCGCTTGTCCCGCAACGTGCGCTACGTGATGCGTTACGGCATCGGCCGGCGCAGGCGGAACGTACGCCGGCGGCTTTTCCGCGGGCGCGGCGGCGATGAGCATGGCGGCTGAAAGCGCCGCCGCGATCGTACGAATCTTCTTCATCGCTTCTCCTTACTGTCCCAGCGCGCTGTCGTACCAGCGGCTTAAATCGGCTTTATAGTGCGCGAGCGCGGAGTCGCTCAGGTAAATCATGTGGCCTGCTTCGTAATAGCCGTAGGTGATGTTCGATTGAATCGCCGGATTCAGGTTCATGTGGCGCAGCGTGTAGTCCGTCGCGAAGAACGGCGTGGCGAAATCGTAGTAGCCGTTTGCCGAGAAGATCTTCAGCTTCGGATTCTGCGTCATCACGTCGGCCAGATCGGGCGCTACGTTCGTCGGATAGCGCCGGTTGTGCGCGAAATCCCACGAGCTGCCGTTAGCGTAGATGATGCCGTAGATGTTGGCGCGATACTGGATCGGCGGATTGTACTTCAGGTCGTAGCGAATGTACTGGTTCACCGCAGTCGTGTATGGCGCATCGATCGACGAGTCGGTCGGATCCCAGTCCGGTCCGGCGAGTGCCGAGCGATCGAGATCGTACGTCTGATAGCGGCCGTCAAGGCGTCCAACGACGATACCCTGCGAACGCATCAACTCGCGCTGGAATCGATCGTACGAAACGCGGATGTTCGCATTTCGAATGTACTGCTGCGGCAAGCCGATGAATCCGCTCAGCTTGCGAGTAACGTCATCGCGTTCCGATGCGCTGAGCTTGTCGCCCTTATAGAGCGCGTCCAGATACTCGCCGAGCGCAAACTGCTTTACGTTTGCAACGAACGACGCAAGATCGGCCGGGCGGTTGGGAATCTTGTTGTGATACCACGCCGTTGCGGCCTCGGTCGGCAGATACAGCACGTACGGCCAATCGCCGCCGCCGATCGGATCGCCGTTGCCGTAGTCCAAACCGAAGTTCAAAATCGACGACTGGAGGATTACGCCGTTGAGCGCGATGCCTTGATTCATCAGGTTGTCTGCAAGCGCGGCGGAACGCGTCGTTCCGTAGCTTTCACCAAACAGAAACTTCGGCGAATTCCAGCGGTTGAAGCGGCTGATGTACCGCGAAATGAACTGTGTGAACGCCTCGACGTCTTGATCGACACCGAAAAAATCTTTCTCTTTGCCGTTCAGGATACGGCCGAAGCCGCTGTCCGGCATATCAATGAAGACGAGATCGCTCTTGTCGAGCAGGCTGTACGGATTATCCGCTATGCGGTACGGCGGCGGCCCCGACGCGGCGCCGTTCGCGGCTTGCACGCGAACCGGTCCGACGGATCCCATGCGCAGCCACATCGTGGAGCTGCCGGGTCCGCCATTATAGATGAACGTCACCGGGCGCGTGAGCGGATTGCCTGCATCGCTCGTGAACGCGGTGTAGAACACGCGCGCCGTCGGCTTCTCTTCCTGATCGTATAGAGTCAGGGTTCCCGCTCTTGCGGTATACGGGATGGCATGCCCGTCGAGATTGATAGTATGCGAGGTTACTGCGTCGGGCGTCGCTCCCGGATCTTCGGGTTGCGGCGCGGCGGCCGCCGGCGCGGGTTGTTTCGCGGGAGGATCGGCGGCACGCGCGGCAACAGAAGTGCCGAGCAATGCCGCTAAGAGCATTACGGAAAGCGCACGATTCATAGGACGTAAATCGAACGCCGAACCCTGGCTTCCTTCAGGGACGTCAGAGAACTTCGTCGGGCACTAGTATTGCGTCACGCGCGATCGGCGCGTCCGCGGGAGTGACCAGGGTTTCTTCCGCGGCAATTTCGTTAGGGACGTAGAGCGTCGTGTCGTGTCCGTTCGGGCACAGAATCTCGACCGTCATCTCTTCCGGCGGCTCTTCTTGAGAAAAATTAATGGGGTCCCCGTTCGCGTCTACCACGAACGAACGCGCGCCGGCTTGGGCCAGCGGAGCATTACATTGCGCGCACTTCAGATCAAGAAGATGAACGAGCGCGAGAAACGGCATGTTCGCCACCAATCGAGCGATAGAGTTCGTTTTTCAGACGCCCGACGGCGCGCTCGATAGACTCCAGGTACGGGAGCATGGACCCTTTGATCCGCTGCAGGCGCTCTTCTCCCTGCGGGGTGATCGAATAGACGCGGCGCGAGCGCTTCGTCGGATGATCCCACGTTGCGGTTACAAAGCCGCGCTCTTCGAGGCGGCGCAACAACGGGTAGATCTTGTTGGTGTTCACTGCGACCAGGTCGCCGCAAATCGATTCGATCCGTTGCATCAGTCCGTAGCCGTGGTCCGGTTGTTCTTGAATTAGGTGCAGCAGTAACACGGGGAAAACCGTCTTGCTCTTAATCGGCCCCCGGAGAACTTCGTCTACGCGCCGTGACATCGGCAAGTCACTATCACGCATGCACGGCCACGTCGTAATTGGCGTAGAGCCGGTCGATCTGCGCTCGGTACCGGTCTTCGACCACGCGGCGCTTGATTTTGAACGACGGCGAAAGCTCGCCGCTTTCAACCGTAAATTCACGCGGGATCAAGATGATGCTGCGAATCTGTTCGTACTTCGCGAGGTCTTCGGTTTGGCGGCGCACCTCGGCGGTAATGAATTCGCGAATCTCCGGACGCTGCGCAAGCGCTTCGGGCGTCTCGTCGCCCTCGATGCCCAACTCGACCCGAACGAGGTCCCAATTCGGACAAACGATCGCAATCGGATGCGGCCGAGCGTCGCCGACTACCATCGCTTGCGCAACGAAATGCGAACGCTTGATCGCGCTTTCCACGCGTGCCGGCGAGACGTACTTACCGGTGGCCGTCTTAAAGACTTCCTTTTTGCGATCGGTGATGCGCAAAAAGCCGTTTGCATCCACTTCGCCGATGTCGCCGGTATGCAGCCAGCCGTCTTCGACCGTCGCAGCCGTTGCATCCGGATCGTGGTAATAGCCGTGCATGATGTTGCGTCCGCGCGCCATTACTTCGCCGTCGGGCGCAATGCTCAACTCGACGCCGGGAATCGCTTTGCCGACAGCGCCATACTCGTTGGCGCTGACGCAGCTCACCGTAATGACCGGCGAGGATTCCGTAAGGCCGTATCCTTGCATGATCGGAAGTCCGAGCCCGAGATACGTCATCGCCACGTCGGTGTGCAAGGCGGCGCTTCCACTGGTAAAAAACTCGAGATTTTCGAGACCGAGCAGCTTACGCACTTTATCGAGCACGAGCCGCTTGGCAATCGCATATTGCATCGACTGCATAGCTGTGGGACCGTCGCCGAATGTTTTAGCCGCCATGTAGTCCCGGCCGGCTCGCAGCGCCCACGGCACGAGCTTGGCCTGCAGGCCGCCGTGCTTCATCGCGTTCCCGGTTACCCCGTGCAGCATGCGGTCGAAGATGCGCGGAACGGCCGTCATGAACGAGGGCCGGATGTCTTGCATGTCTTTCAACAACTCGGCCGGATCGTGGCAGATCGCGTATCGCACTTTCGCGAGCAGATAGATGTAGATCATCGTGTGCTCGAAAATGTGCGAGAACGGCAGCACCGAGAGAACGCTTTGTCCTTGGTGTACTTCGCCAAGTCCGTACGCAAGAGCCGATTGCGAGTCGAAGGCGAGATTGTCGTGCGAAAGCATCACGCCCTTCGGATTTCCCGTCGTTCCGGACGTATAGATCAGCACTGCGAGATCGTCGGGGTGCAACCGCGCTTCGAACTCTGCCGGCCACGCGGGATTCGCGGCGCGGATTTCGGCACCGCGGCGCTCGAATCGATCGAGCGAGTCTTCGCCGGAGCCCTCGAAAAGAATCGTGCGCGGAAGCGTCATGCCTGCGTGCAGCAAACGTTGCCGATTCTGCTCGGCATCGACAAACAACAGTTTGGCCTCAGAATGCTCCAAGATGTGCTGCGTGTGATCCAGGGCTTGCGTCGGAAATATCGGCACGACGACACAACCCGCAAAAAACGTCGCAAAATCGCAGGCGATCCAATCGACGCAATCCCTTGCGATCAACGCCACCCGGTCGCCATGTTCGAGACCGGCGTCGCGGATGGCGCATGCCAAATTTTCCACGCGCTCGAGCAATCGGGTCGACGAAGTAGGCGTCCACGCGCCACTGACGCGTTCGAGCAGCGCCGCATCACGCGGCTCTACCAGAGCCCGGCGAATGAGGTGCGGAAGCGTCTCCTTTAGAGGCACTGCGGAGGACATTGGTTTGAAGTTCGCTTGCTAAAGGAGCCACCCTGCGCGTTTTATCATATCGTGAGGTAGGGGCTCGCGCGGTCCAAGCGCGCGGGCGTCATTCCGGCAACGTCGAGCAGCTGGTCGAGCGTTTCGAATTCGCCGTCGGTTTCGCGCAACAAGACGATACGCTGTGCAAGCGCCGCGCCTATTCCGGGAACCGTTGCAAGCGTCCCTGCATCCGCCGCGTTCACATTTACGCTGTCGAAGGCGGGCTCTAGCGCTTTCTTCCGCTTAGCCGTCGGACGGCTGCGTGAAGTTTTGCGCGCAGATGCCGCACCGGCTTTTTCACCGGGCGTGACGACGGCAATTTCATCGCCGTCTTGAACGCGCGCCGCTAAATTCACCGCAAGCGCGTCGGCGTCCGGACGCAACCCGCCGGCCAGCCTGATCGCGTCGGCGACGCGAGCACCCGCGACGACGGTGTAGAGGCCCGGGCGCGCGACGGCGCCGGCGACGTAGACCACCGCCTTCCCACCGGCGTCCAGATGGGCCCGGCGGGACGCGAAATGCGCCGGAGGCGCCGGCGATGCGACGGATAGGGGCGGCGAAACCGGCGCGGGATGCCACACGGCAAAGCCGGCCAGCAGCAAGATGGCGGCCACGACGGCAATTCGAACCATGGCGTTCCATCACGCCGCGCTTCCGACCGGAAAGGTAGCCGGGGAACCCGTGGGCGATTACCATGCTTCTTATGGCCGACACCTACGATTTCCGATCGATCGAGCGCGCTTGGCAAGAGCGTTGGGAACGAGAAGCGCTCTACCGCGCCGACGAGAACGACCGCCGCCCGAAATACTACGTGCTCGAGATGCTCCCGTATCCGTCGGGCGATCTGCACGTCGGCCACGCGAAAAATTACACGATCGGCGATGCCGTAGCCCGCTCGATGCGCATGCTCGGCTACAACGTCCTGCATCCGATGGGCTGGGACGCCTTCGGACTTCCGGCGGAAAACGCCGCGATTCAGCGCGGCATCGACCCCGGAACGTGGACGAAATCCAACATCGCAAACATGGAACGCCAGATCCGCTTGATGGGAACGGGCTACGATTGGTCGCGTGAAATCGCGACGTGCACGCCGGAGTACTATCGTTGGAATCAGTGGCTGTTCTTGCGTCTTTACGAAGAAGGCCTCGCGTACAAGCGCGAAGCCCCCGTGAACTGGTGCCCGCACGATCAAACCGTGCTTGCCAACGAACAGGTTATTGACGGCCGTTGCTGGCGCTGCGGATACGAAGTCGAGCGCCGCAATCTTTCGCAGTGGTTCTTGAAGATCACCGACTACGCAGACCGGCTTCTTGACGATCTCGAGAAGCTCGAAGGCTGGCCGGAACGCACGCGTACGATGCAGCGCAATTGGATCGGGCGCAGCGAAGGCGTGCAATTCAGCTTCGGCATCGAAAACCTTGATGCGAGAATCGACGTCGTTCACGACGCGGGTCGACACGGTATACGGCGTTACGTTCCTTGCGATTGCGCCGGAGCATCCGGTCGTCGAACGCCTGAAGACGCTCGCTTCAAAAAAGAACGCCGCCGCAATCGAAGCATTCGCGGAAAGCTTGCGTTCGAAGTCGGAACTCGAGCGCACGAGCTTGATGGAGAAAGACGGCATTGTTCACGGGCGTTTACGCCGTGAATCCGCTTTCGCACGAACGCGTGCCGATTTGGGTGACGAACTACGTGCTCGCCGAATACGGCACCGGCGCCGTGATGGGCGTACCGGCGCACGACGATCGCGATTTCGACTTCGCCAAGAAACACGGATTGCCGATCGCGCAAGTGATCCTCGAGCCGGGGACGGAAGTCACCGGTCCGCTCGCAAAAGCCGTACGTCGAAGACGGCCGTCTGATCGCAAGCGGCGATTTCACGGGCATGTCGAGCGAACGAGCACGCAGTGCAATCGCCGAACGCCTCAAAGCCATGGGCTTCGGCGGGAAAACAGTCAATTACCGTTTCCGCGATTGGCTCGTCTCGCGTCAGCGCTACTGGGGCACGCCGATTCCGATCGTCTACTGCGAAAAATGCGGCGAAGTCGCGGTTCCGGACGATCTACTGCCCATTCCGCTTCCCGAGAACGTGCCGATCACGGGCGAAGGTTCGCCGCTTGCGCGCGATCCGAATTTCATCAATACAACGTGTCCGAAGTGCGGCGGCCACGCGCGTCGCGAGAGCGACACGATGGACACGTTCTTCGAGTCGTCGTGGTATTATCTGCGCTACCTCGACCCACAGAACCCCGCAGCACCGTGGTCGCAAGATGCTGCAGCCGCGTGGATGAACGTCGATCAGTACATCGGCGGCGCCGAACACGCCGTGCTGCATTTGCTGTACTCGCGCTTCTTCTATAAATTTTTCCACGATCGCGGCTGGGTGAGCGGCCCGAACGAGCCGTTCCAGCGTTTGTTCCATCAGGGCATGGTGCTGTACAACGGCGAGAAGATGTCGAAGTCGCGCGGCAACGTTATCGGCATCGACGAAACCGCCGACACGAACGGCGTCGATGCGATGCGCCTGTTCTTGCTGTACGTGACGCCGCCGGAAGACACGAGCGACTGGACCGATGAAGGCATCAGCGGCCGCGTGCGCTTCTTGAATCGCGTGTGGCGCGCTTCGGAGCCGCTGCTCGATCGCGCGAGGGCGGTCTCACCTCGCGAGCTTCCCGAGATGCGTACGCCGGAAGACAAAGCGCTCGTGCGCGCCGTGCACGTCGTCGCGAAGTCGACGATCGACGAAGTTTCGACGCGCCGCTTCCATTTCAATACGACGATCGCGAAACTCGACGAGCTCGTGAATGCGCTCACGAGCGCGGTACAGAACAACGCCGAAGCGCCCGCAACGCTTTACGCCGTGCATGCGCTGCCGCTGCTGCTTGCGCCCTACGCGCCGCACATCGCCGAAGAGTTGTGGTCGCGCATGGGGCACGACACGTCGGTTCACCTGGAGCGCGTGATCGAGCCCGACGACGAGGCGCTCGCCGTCGATCGACATTACGCTTGTCGTTCAGGTTAACGGTAAGATTCGCGCGCGCATAGAAGCGCGCCCGGGAATTTCGGAGAGCGACGCCATCGCGCTTGCGCTCGCCGATGCGAACGTCCTCGCGCAGCTCGACGGCAAACACATCCGCAAACAGATCTTCGTCCCGGATAAACTCGTAAATCTCGTAGTGGGGTAACGCCGATGGAAGCAGCCCGGAGTAGGAGCATCGCGGTTCGTTGCTGCATAGCCGGCGGAGGTCCGGCGGGTATGATGCTCGGGTATCTCCTGGCGCGCGCCGGCGTGTCGGTTGCCGTGCTCGAAAAGCACGGCGACTTTTTACGCGATTTCCGCGGTGACACGGTGCATCCGTCCACGCTCGAGGTGATGGACGAACTCGGTTTGCTTGACCGGCTCCTCCAGCATAAACACTCCGAGGTTCCGACGATCGCTGGGCAAGTCGGGAAAGACAGCGTCACGATCGGAAACTTCAGCGGCGTTCCGGGACGGTGCAAATTCGTCGCTCTCATGCCGCAATGGGATTTTCTGAATTTCCTTTCGGACGAAGCGAAGCGCTACCCCGAGTTTCATCTTCTAATGAATACCGAAGCGACGGGCGTAATCCAGGAATGGGGACGCGTCGTGGGGGTGCAGGCAACTTCGGCGGATGGCCTGCTGGAAATCCGTTCAGACCTCGTCGTTGCAACCGACGGGCGACATTCGACGATGCGCTCTGCGCTTGGCGTTCAGCCGCGGGATATCGGCGCGCCGATGGACGTGCTTTGGTTTCGCATCTCTCGCGAGCCTTCCGACCGGAACGCCGTGTTGGGTTTTATCGGTGAAGGCGCAATCCTCGTTGCGCTCAATCGTGACGATTATTGGCAGATCGCCTATGTCATTGCGAAGGGCACGCTCGACGCAGTTCGAGCGCAAGGCCTGGAGGCGTTTCATCAAAAGATCGAACGCATCGCGCCGTTTCTTGCGTCGCGCGTGCACGAAGTAAAGAACTGGGACGACATCAAACTGCTCGAGGTCAAAATAGACCGCCTAGAAAAATGGTACCGGCCCGGGATTCTCTTCATCGGTGATGCGGCACACGCGATGTCGCCTATTGGCGGCGTCGGAATCAACCTCGCGATTCAAGATGCCGTCGCGACGGCAAACCTTCTTGCGCCCGCGTTTTGCACTGCTGCCCCTGTATCTGACGACGTTCTGGCAAAAGTCCAAGCACGGCGCGAATGGCCGACCGTAATGACGCAGCGCATGCAGGTGCTCGTTCAGAAACGAGTCATCTCCCGTGTATTGGCCTCAACGACGCCGCCGGAGCACGCGCCGTGGCCGCTCCAAATGCTAAGTAAAATGCCGCTGCTGCAGCGCATTCCCGCGCGCATTGTCGGCGTGGGATTCCGCCCCGAACACGTTGCGCCGTTCATTCGGCGCCGGACGCCGCCCTCAGTTACGCCGGAACGTACAGCGCCTTAAAGTAGTCGTAGGTCTGCCGCATGCCGTCGAGCAAAGCGGTCTGCGGCGACCATCCGAGTTCCGCTTTCGCAAGCGCCGGATCGAACTGCGCGTCCCGGGCATCACCCGCACGGCGGGGCGCATGCGTCACCGGCGCTTCGAAACCGCTGATCTCTACGAGCGAACGGTAAATGTCGTTCACGCTCGTCTTCACGTTCGTACCGATGACGTAGCATTTTCCCGAACCTGCTTCAAGCGCAAGCAGATTCGCTTTCGCGACGTCTTTCACGAAGACGTAATCGCGCGTCTGCTCGCCGTCCCAATCGATGCGGATGCCTTGGCGCTTCAAAAACTTGCCGATAAAAATGGAGATGACGCCGGCCTCGCCGTTGGGATCCTGGCGGGGACCATAAACGTTCCCGTAACGAAGCGCCGTGAAGTCGAGCCCCTTTTCTTCCTTGTAGAAGCGCAGGTAGTGCTCGGCCACCATCTTGGTGATGCCGTACGGCGAAGTGGGATGCTGCGGCGTGCCCTCCGCGATCGGGAAATGCTCGGGCGTTCCGAACGTCGCACCGCTCGAGGCGAAGATGACTTTCTTCACGCCGTGCTTCACGGATTGATCGAGGACGTTCAGCAAGCCGATTACGTTGACGTCCGCGTCGAACTTAGGATCGCGCGATGAGATCGCGACGGAGTGCTGCGCCGCGTGGTGGCTCACGACGTCGGGGCGAAATTCGAAAAAGATCCGCGCGATGTTCTCGTCGCGGATATCCATGTGCACGAAGGATGCGCGCTCGGGCACGTTCGCGCGGCGGCCGCCGCCGTGCTCCCAAAGCGAGTCGAGCGCAAGGACTTCGTGTCCGGCCGCCAGATAGGCGTCCACGATGTGAGAGCCGATGAAACCGGCTCCGCCGGTAACGATAATACGCACGAAACAAATCCTTTCGCTCTAGTTCAAAGCCAAGGGCGCCACAGATGTTCTACCCATGCCCGGGCTTTCGCTCACCTGGTTCGCCGCCTTCGCGCTGCTTGGTGCGCTGTTCGGGTCAGCGCTCCCAACGGACGCACGCATAACCGTCCTGTGCGGTATTTTCATTCTCGCCGCACTCCTGCGCTCGGAGACACGTCAACTTCGAGCGGCGGCATTACTGGCCCTCGCCGCCTCGGCGTGCTACTGCTCGATTCGAACAGAATCTGAACCGAACGTAGCCGAGACGCGCGTGCAACGCTTCAGCGGGACGATCGTCTCCGAGAGCCGCACGCCCGAGGGCCTATACGAGGATCTCGCGCGTCTCGATAGCGGCATGGTCGTACGAACGGCAGTCCGCCAATTCTCATCGCCAGGCGAGCACGTCGTCATTCGCGGAAGACTGGAACCGTTCGATAGTCCGCGCAATCCGGGCGAACCCAGCCAACGCGACATCGAGCGTGAAAATGGCGTCAACGCGCGAATCGACGACGCAACGATCGTCGAACGGCGGGAAGGTTCGGGTTCGGCAGCACTCGTGGCACGACTAAAGGCGCGCGCTTTCGACGAGCTCGAATCGCGGCTTGGCAACTCGGGCGCAGCGATTGTTGCGGGCGAACTCTGGGGCGAACGCGCGGCGCTTGCGCCGGATCTCCGCCGCGAATTTCAAGAAACCGGCACCGTTCACGTCCTCGTAACGGCGGGGCTTCACGTTGGATTGGTTGCGGCTTTGATTACGGTCCTCTGCAGTTTTGCGGGTGTTCCGCGTGCAGCGGCATGCGCCGTTGCTATTGCGGGCGTCTGGCTTTTCGCGGCGACAAGCGGGCTTCACGTGCCGGCGTTGCGCGCTGCAACGATGACGACGATGGCGCTCGGTGCGCGCGCTGCGGGCCGCCCGCTTTTATCGTGGAACGCTTTGGCGGCCGCGTTGCTGGTCATCATTATCGTTGCGCCGTTCGATGTAACAACCGCGTCTTTTTGGCTGTCGTTCTGCTGCGTCGGCGCCATTTTTGCCGTGTCGCCGCTTCTCCACGAGGTGCTTGACCGCGATTGGCTTCCGTCGCACGTGAAGGAAGCGATCGTGCTGACGATCGCGACGCAATTGGGAACGTGGCCCGTAAGCGCAGCCGTCTTCCTGCAGTTCACGCCGTACGCGCTTCTTGCGAATATTGCGGTCGTACCGTGCGTTCCGGTCACCATGGCGCTTGGCGCAGCTCAGCTCGCTACGTCCTTCTTACCGCCGCTCGCTCAAAGCTTCGCAAACCTCAATAGCTGGCTCATTGCGTGGATGGCGGGCGCCGTGCGGGTGCTTTCGTCCGCGCCGGCCGCGTCGATCGTGATGACGCCGGCGCCCGCTTGGGCCATCGCAGTTTACGAATCCTCGCTTGTCGCCGGCGCAGCACTTTGGCGTCGCGGCGCGGCGACCGCAGCGCTTTCATTGGTGCTCGTCGCTACGTCATACGTTCTTTGGCCGCCGCGTCTCGACGCGCATGACCTCAAGATCACCGTTCTCGATGTCGGGCAAGCCGACGCTATTGTCATCCAGACGCCGGCCCATCACGCGATTCTCGTTGACACAGGCGGCCGTCTCGAACGCGGCGCCATTGGAAGTGAATCGCAAGCAGAACAGGTTGGCGAACGCGTCGTCGTGCCGTTCTTGCTTCGCGAAGGCATCCACCGCCTCGACGCGGTGATCATTACACATCCTCACGGGGACCACGTAGGCGGATGCGCGCCGGTCTTGCGCAAGTTGCGCGTCGCGGAGATCGCCGACAGCGGACAAACTTATGGCGGACACGCGTATCACGATTGTCTCGATACCGCGGCTGCGTACCACGTGCCGATCGTAGAACCTCGCGCCGGAATGGCGTGGAGCACAGATGATGGCGTCAGGCTTAGATTTATTGGGCCGTCGCTTCCGCTCATCGAGGGCAAGAACGCGATCAATGACAATTCCATAGCGTTTGTTCTACAGTACCGCTCGTTTCGGATGCTTTTCACGGGCGATGCGGGCGTTGCGGCGGAACGCCGCTTCTTGGCCGAGGCCATCGATCTGCATGTCGACGTCCTGAAAGTGGGCCATCACGGCTCGGCCTACAGCTCATCGCCCGAATTCATCGAACGGGTACATCCAAGTTACGCAATCATCTCCGTCGGCCGTCACAACCTCTTCGGGCATCCCGCGCCATCTACGATCGACACGCTAAAGCACGCCGGCGCAACAGTATATCGCACGGACGAGAACGGCGCGGTCATCATCACGATGAATGGGCGTGGTATCGCCGCGGTTTCTCAACTTCACGCGACGACAAGAATCTAACGGCCGTAGTAGTGGGAACAGCATCGAGTGCAGTCTTAGACGACTTATTTCGAAAGGCGTCGATTGTCGCTACGGCCTTCTGATCAGCGCGATAAGCAGCGACTTCGCAGTAGCATCATCGTGGTGGCTTCGCAACCATCAGCCAGAGAATTGAAACACGCATGCCAACACGGGCGTAAGCTAAGCGTGAGACTCAAACTGATTGCCGCGGCGCTGTCCGCGATCATCTCGTCCCTAATCTGCGTGGCGCCGCCTCTGACCGCGGGCGCCGCGACCGATACGAGGAAGGATTGCCACATCGGCTCCTATCGGCTGAGCGACGGTAAAAGCGTCGATATCGCGCCGTCTGATGCGGGCACGCTGCGCTGGCGCATGTTCACCGGCGAGACAGGGCAGCTTCATCCCCAGAAGGATGGTATGTGGATGAGTACCTATGGCTGGACCGGTCGCCCCGACGGCAAGCCCGTTTCGTTTTCCGATTGCAACAAAGGCGAGATCGTTTTTGGACAGGAGCACGGTACGCGCATCGCATTCGATGAGACCAATACCATCTTCTATAGCAACGGCACGAAGCTCGTCGGTCGGCTGATTCTACCGAAAGGTCACCGAAAAATACCGGTCGTTGTCTTAGTGCATGGTTCAGAGCATGATTCGGCTCTCGACTTTTATGCGTTACAACGAATGTTCCCCGCGAAGGGTATTGGCGCGTTCGTGTACGACAAGCGCGGAACGGGCGCATCCGGCGGTACCTACACGCAAAATTTCGACGTTCTTGCCGACGATGCCGTTGCCGCGCTGAACGAAGCCAAACGCCTCACCGGTTCGCGCCTTGGGCGAATCGGCTATCAAGGCGGCAGTGAAGGCGGGTGGGTCGTACCGATCGCAGCGAGTCACGCTCATGTTGATTTCGCGATCGTGAGCTTTGGACTTGCGGTTACGGTATTAGAAGAAGATCAGGAAAGCGTAGCCCTCGACATGTATTTCCACCGCCACTCGGCTGCAGATACCGCTAAGGCGCTCGACCTTGCACGCGCCGGCGAGTACGTCGTCGAGACCGGCGGGAAGCAGGGCTACGACAAGTTCGATGGCTTGCGCCGGAAGTATCGGTCAGAGCCCTGGTACAAGGATGTACATGGCGACTTTCTCTTCATCGTCTTACCTCTGAACGAGAAGCAGATCGTTGAGGCCGCCAAGGAATACGGTGTGAACACAACTCCGTTCGAGTACCAGCCCATGCCGGTTTTGCAGAACTCGACAACGCCGCAGCTTTGGGTACTCGGCGCGGACGATTTGGATGCTCCAAGCGCCGTAACGGCAAAACGCATAAAGTCGTTGATTGCCGACGGAAAGGCATACACGCTCGCGGTTTATCCCGGCGCGGAACACGGAATCACCTTATACGAGCTGAACGCAAAAGGTGAGCGTCTCTCGACGCGCTTTGCGCCCGAGTATTTCGAGATGATGGCCGACTTCATTCGCGACGGTGCGATCGGCAGTCATTACGCTAACGCGCAGATCACGCGGCCGAAACAGCCGTGAGCATGCAGATGCTTGAAAACGAGACCGTGCGATTCTTCATCTGCGGCTCCGCCATGGGTGGCGAACCGGATCACGCGGTTTTCGAGCAACCATAGCACGCGCCATGTGCTTTCCGTCTGCGCTTGTCGAAGCGAATCGATACATCTTTGTGGGCCTTCAATACGACAGAACGGGGCGCCCGTTTTGAGGGCATATCACATCGCTAACAGCGTCGCAACACGGACATGTCGCGCCTGGAGTGTCCTGGGATCGAACCCGGAGCGTTCAGATTATCGGGCTGACGGTCGACAACCATCGAAACGTCCCAGGCTGGCCGTCCAGGAAATCGCCGACAGCGGACAACGTTATGGCGGGCGTGCGCATCATGATTGCCTGGAGCCGCGGCTGCGGACCACGTGCCGATTGTGCAGCCACGGGTGGACAGCTAACGGCCGCCTTATCCGCCTTTTCGCAGGGTTGCGACGGCCGTGCGGAAGACCCACAGAACCGCAACGACGACGCTGATCCATAAGATCCAGCCAATCGCGATCCGCCATCCCTGCGGATGATAGAACGCAAGGAGAATCGTGAGGCCCACGATGCATGAGGCCGCGATCATGGTGGCGTTTATGCGCTCAGCGATGGTCTCGAGGCGACGCAACGCGGATTCCAGATCTTCGACGCGCGTCCACACGCGAAGGTTGCCCCGTTCGACGTCCGCTAGAACACGGTCGGCGCGCCGCGGCAGTTCCATGCTCAACTCGGCGGCTTCCATTGCCGCCAACTTTGCGCGCTCACCCAAGTCGTGCGGATCGAATTTGGCTACGGCGACGTTCGATGCGACCGGTTCGAGAAAATCTCCGAGCGCTTTTTCGGGCGCAATGACGAGAATGAGGCCTTCGCTCATCGCAGCCGCCTTGAAGAATAGTGAGACCGGGGCCGGCATTCTCAAACGATGCTCTCGAATGATGTCGAGCATTTCGACGAGCGCGGCGCCGAACTGCACGCGTTCGAGCGCACTGCTCAAGTAGCGGTCCAAGAGACGTCCAAGCTCCCCCGAGAGCTCCACTCTGTCGACCGGGCAGGTCGGCGGTGCAAGATCGATGAGGCGATCCGTGACGCGTTGCACATCTTGCCGCTGCACGGCGAGAAAGAGGTCGGCGAGCTTACGCCGCTGATCCTCCGAGAGGCGCCCGACCATTCCGAAGTCGATGATGCCGACCGCACCGTCCAAGCGCACGAGAACATTCCCGGGGTGCGGATCGGCATGAAAGATGCCATGGATAAATGCCGGCTCGAGGGTTAATTTCGCGATCCGTTCCGCGACGGCGACCCGGTTTTCGAACGACGGAACCGCGGCGTCCGTTACTTTCGCCCCGTCGACATGCGTGAGCGTCAGTACGTGTGCGGTCGAGTACTCACTAATGACTTCCGGGAGCTCGAACTCCCGTGAGTTCTGAAATATACGACGGAAGATCGCAATATTGCGGGCTTCGCGCGTGTAGTCAAGCTCGAACCGCAAGAGCTGGCCAAACTCGTCGACGAGTCCTTCGACGTCGTAGCCGTTGAGGTCCGGAAACCATTTCTCAGCCGACGCTGCAAGTTGCTGCAGAATGTCGAGGTCGCATTCGATGAGCGCGCGGATGCCGGGCTTTCGCACTTTCACGACGACGTCGCGCCCGTCGGCTAATCGTGCGCTGTGCACTTGGCCGATCGACGCACATGCGATAGGTACCAGGTCGAACGCGGCAAAAAGTTCGGCCGGCGGCGCGCCGAGTTCGTTCATGATTTCTGCGACGATAATTCCCGGATCGACCTGCGCAACCGAATCCTGAAGTTTCGCGAGCTCTTCACGATACTCGCCCGGGAGCAAGTCGCCGCGCGTCGAGAGCATCTGACCGAGCTTGATGAAAGTCGGCCCGAGTTCTTCGCATGCTAGCCGCAGTTCGCGGGCAATTTGCGTCGAGGTTTCGCCGTTCGCATGGAAACGAAGCCCCGCGCTGGCCGCGGCAAAGCCGTGCTTTCCAAGCGTGGCGAGAATTTCTCGGTACCGCTGCGCGCGCGTCGGCTGGGAATCAGTCTGCATACATGCCTTATTCCCAGAAAACCGAGGGCCAGGTATCTTACCTAAAATCGTAGTCTGCGCCGCGTCGATGTCCTCTATTGATCGAGCGGCAACATCGTTCGCGTCGCGCAATTCGCTCGCAACGACTCGATGAACGCAGCGACGGCCGGCGGTACTATACCGCCGGCCGTCGCGAGATCGAACGCGCTCGACGTTAGAGAGCGTTCGCTAGTGCCCAGCCCTTGGGCGTTCCAATGCCCGCAGCCTGGTTGTACTGCGACGCGCTACACGAGTAGGCAATGTTATTGCCGGACGTGCAAGGCGTGTAGTACGTGCTGTAACCGGACGACTTGAAGAGACTGTAGATCGTCGAGTTCAGCCATCCGAGTTTCGAGCCGTGGAGTTGATCGGTTTCGAGGAAGAGCGCAACCGATGCCGGCGACGACCACGACGTACCGAGATACGATGCGAATGCGCCGCCCGTATAGACCGCCACCGGATCGAACGGCAGCGAAATATCCGGTTGGTTTCGTCCGGATGTGATCATGCCGGCTACGCCGCTCTGCCAGCTCGGGAGCCCGACTACCGTCGAAACGCCGCCGCCGCCGTAGCACATGCCGCTCGAGCTTCCGCACGACGCGCTGCCGGCCGTTACCGACGTGAGAACGCCGGAGCTGTTGTAGGCGAAATTAACGCCGCCGATTGACGTGAAGTAGGGATCACCGGCGGGTGCACTCACGCCTTTAACGTTGTTGCTGGTGCCGCATTCGTTCGAGCCCGAATCGCCGGACGATGCCGAGAATTCAACGCCTTCGGCAGCACCTTGCTGCGCGATCGAGTTCGTTGCCGATTCAAAGGACGGATCGCTCGATTCGCATCCGCCGAATGACGAATTGACCGCTACCGCTTTTCCGTCGCTCAGCGCTTGATTGTAAGCATCTTCGATTGCTTGATCGGTGAGCGATCCCATGTCATAGACGATGATGTTTGCACCGGGCGCAAGTCCCGCAATCGTCTGCACGTCGAGATCCGTTTCCGGATCGTCGCCGCTGCCGCCGCCGTCGACGGCTTCGTTGGTGACCGTACCGGTTTCCGTTACGCCTGCTGCCGACAGGTAGCTGTGCAGATAGCTCGTGTTCACGGGATCGTCGATGATGACTGCAGCGGTGTAACCCGCGCCGTTACAGCCGTGCTGCACCGGATAGTCGAACGGCTTCGCTACGCCCGTCGCAAGCGTACCGCTCGAGTTCGAAAGCGGTCCGTTAAGCGCTGCGGCGCCGTTACATCCGCCCGCGGGCGTTGCCGTCGGAGCCACGGTCGGCGTTGCCGTCGGAGCCGTGGTCGGCGTTGCCGTCGGAGCCACGGTCGGCGTTGCCGTCGGTTTTGCCGTCGGCGTCGGCGACGGAGTCGGCGTGCTTGATCCGCCGCTCAGGTTCAGCGCCGTCGAGTCGATGAAGAAATCGGTTTCGTACCCGCCCTTCTGCTGCGAGGTCCATTTGATGGCCGCGCTCCCGCCCGCAAACGACGACAGATTCACCGTTTGCTTCACGTAGTATCCGTTGGTTTGATTCACGTTCGAGAACGACTGCTCGGTCGTGCCGTTGACCGTGAGCTTCAGCGTATCCGTAGCCGTATTCGGCTCGTTGCTGCCGATGTACAGATAATACGTGAGCGTAGCGGTGCAACCGGCGGGAATCGACACCGTTTGCGAGAGCGAATCGGTTTCCGGCGACGTGTAACCGTCGAGCCACGCAAACCAGTTGCCCTGATACGCGTACGGCGAATAGTTCGTGATAACGCCCGACGAAGAGCTCCAATTGACGGCTCCGGATTCGAAGCCGGGATTGAGCAGCAATTGCCCGGTGCATCCCGAGGCCATCGTGCGCATCGCTGCCGCAGCCTCTTGACTCGCGGAGCCGCCCGCGGGTTTGCTTCCCGGCTGCACGTGAATGTACGGACGCGTCATGCCATTGTCCGCATCGACTTGCGTTTGCGCGATGACGACGTTGCTCAACGACGCCGTACGCACGTACTGCGCGATCGACGAGGGGACGGTTGCGGGCGTCAAATTCGCGAACCGCTGCCCGTACTTTCCTTGACTGACGTTGTGCATTTGCGTGGCGAAGAAACGCTCGACGGTCGCGCTCGGCGCGGTCGCGTCGATCACCGTGCGGTTCGGGTACCGCTTAGTCACCGTGAATCCAGCCTGATGCAACGCCGTTAGCACGGCCTGTTCTTGTTGCACGGTCGGCGCATAGTACGCGTTGAACTGCGCCGGCGTCAGAAATGCGTGCGGGGCGTGCGGCCCGCTCTGTGCTGCGATAAACTGGTCGAGCTGATCCTGGTGGTTGTAATTCAACGTGATCGCGACGGTGACCGGCGCTAACGCGGCGCGGCGTCCGGCGTCGGCATAGGCAAGTTTTCCATGCGTCATCGGCACGGAGATCGCCGGCGCGAGCGACGGCGCGTTAGTCAGGCTTTGCGGCGTCGTCGAAGGCGAATCTAGGCTCGGAAGCGACGATTTTCCGCCGCTACAAGCGGCGAGGGCAATAGCAAGGATTATCGATCCTGCCAACGCCCGGCGAACTTCGTGCATGCAACTACCTCATAAAAACAACAATGACCGCCGCGATGCGCGACGGTCAATTTACGGTAAAGCAAAAGCAGGACACGAATAAGCGCCGATTCCCACCTAGGTGCATTTCACACTTAGGCTACGCAAGATTGCTGCCGGCGCGTCCAGCCCCGGATCCCTCAATCATGCGCCGGTAACGACGACGACTTTTCCTTCGAAATTATTGTTGTTCATGCGTTTCCGTTATATTGTGCGTCGCTAACTTTCTCGAGCCAATCCGCCGCCTTACCGTCGAGCTTCTCGACGATCGCAACGTGCGTCATAGCGGTTGTAGGCGCAGCACCGTGCCAATGTTTTTCATCGGGCTCGATCCAAACAACATCGCCCGGCCGAATCTCTTCAATCGGTCCGCCCCAACGCTGAACGCGCCCGCATCCTGCAGTAACAATGAGAGTTTGGCCCAGCGGGTGCGTGTGCCAGTCCGTGCGTGCGCACGGCTCGAACGTAACGTGGGCGGCCAATATGCGTGCCGGAGACGGAGCGTCGATAAGCGGATCGATGCGGACGGTCCCCGTGAACGTTTGAGCGGGTCCCACAGACGACGGCTGGGAACCCGAGCGTTTGATATCCATAACGTTACCGTAGTGGAATTGCCGCCCGTTAGAAAGAACCCGCCGAATGCTACTATTGGGGCTGTAAGGATGAGCGAAAGCGACCGTCTCGAGGAACTGCGCCAGCCGGCAGCTTTTTGCGCCGCCGCGTATGTCACGCTCCATAGAAATACGCGCTAAAAAGTCGCCGCCATACGTTGCGGGACCAAGCGGTCTTCCTCGAGATCGAGGAGGTCCGGCCAGGTTCTTACATCTTTTCGATCGGGGGCAATCTTGTCGCGCAGTTCGTTGAAATGCTCCAAGGACTCATCGGACGGTGTTTGCGTTAGATAGAGGTTATTAAACTCGACGATCTCTTCGGGCGTCTTTTTCGAAAGGAAGCCCTTGACGTAATTTTCGATCTCCGAATCGCCTTCCGCATTTCGAACGACGGTGAGATATTCGCCGGCGTTGATCCCGAGGAAAGCGAACAGGCCTTTATCCATCGAGCAATTGTATTTGTATTCGCCGATGGTGCCGTGCGCTGCAGCTTTCGCTTTATCGGTCGTGCGGCCCAGCTGCACAATTCCGAGGTATTTGTCGCGAACGCTGCGCGGCGTGCCTTTGGTCAGGTCCATATAGTTTCTTTTCTGTACACTAGTGCGATTAAATGAGCATTTCTGCATTCTTAATGACATCAGACCACTACGATAAGTTAGTGCTTGCGCAAAGAAAAGTGAACGACGTCAAGCGCTCGGCGTGCGATTTGGCGGATCCACTGCGTCCCGCTGGTAGCACATAGTGTCCACGATCTTTACGGCCGACTGGAACGACTCAGCCAAAACCTGGCCGATCTTTTGATTCCATTGAGACTGGGCCCATGCGTGCCGTGTCTGCCACCGGGTTACGATAATCACGCTAGTCTCATCATCGGACTCTAATATCCGCGCGTCCAGAAAGCCCGGAAGGCTCGCTACATCGTCCCGAATGTGTTGCGCCGCGCGCTTTGAGAACTCGCCGCTCTCGTTCGGATTCAAAGACGCCGCCCAGAGATAAACTACCGTACCATCCTTGCCGCTGCTGCGGTCACCAGAAAATTGCCCGACCACGTTGTTCCTTCTTTTTCGGCTCCGATATATCAACGGCTCATGCCGGCGCCTTTGCGCCGTTCGACGCTAACGATGTCTGACTCGCATGGTTCTGCATGATCTGCAGGAACGGCTTGATGAGGTCGATGGGCATCGGGAACACGATGGTCGAGTTTTGCTCGCCCCCGACTTCGGTGAGCGTTTGCAGGTAACGCAACTGCATTGCCGATGGATCTCTTGAGAGGATCTGCGCGGCGTTGAGCAGCGTTTGAGCAGCTTGAAACTCCGCTTCTGCGTGAATGACTTTCGCGCGCCGGTCGCGTTCCGCTTCGGCTTGCTTCGCAATCGAACGGATCATATTTTCGGTGAGGGTTACTTCGCGAATCTCGACGCTGATGACTTTGATACCCCAAGACTCGGTTTGTACGTCCAACGTTTTCTGGACGTCGGCATTGAGCTCGTCACGCTTGGCGAGCATCTCATCCAGCTCATGCTGTCCAAGTACGGAGCGAAGCGTCGTTTGCGCGAGCATATTGGTAGCCCCGAGAAAGTTCTCGACTTGAATGATCGCCCTTTCTGCGTCCACCACACGGAAGTACAGTATGGCATCGACCTTCAAGGAAACATTGTCGCGCGAGATCACATCTTGAGCGGGAACTTCCATGACGACCGTGCGCAAATCTACTCGCACGATCTGCTGAATAAGCGGAACGATGAGGATGAGCCCCGGCCCCCTGACGGCTTCAAACCGTCCGAGACGAAAGACGACCGCGCGTTCATACTCACGGAGAACCTTTACGCTCGAAAAGATCAATACCAACGCGACCACATAGAGCGGCACGAACAATAACGAAAGAAACATGGGAGACACCTTCGCATGTTTTACGCGCGGACGCTCTAATGAGACGTGACCCACGCAAATTGCGGTATCTCAATCTTAGCGCCGCCCGGCCTCGAGCGGTATCCTGGAATACCCGGAAGAGCCTTTGCTAAAGAGTGTTGTAATGGCCCAACACTTTGGCGATTAACTCGGATCTATTGCGAGACTCGGTCTTGTCCAGCATGCTCTTAATATGGTCTTGTACTGTTGATGACGCAATGTGCATCGCTTCGGCAACCTCATCGAGGGCTTCGCCCTTCAAGAGGTGTGCGAGGGTCTCCAGTTCGCGTGGCGATAGGTTGAACGCACGTGCCGCTTTATTGAAGACCTCACCGCCCGGCGGACGCTCGAGTAAAACTCCAACGAACAGTCCCGTTACGCCCGAGAGCGGCTGTACGCGAACGGTGAGAAATGGAACCGGATGCACCACCCCTATCGCTTGCTGGTCAGCGGTCCATGTTTTGATAACGTCGCGTACCGCGTCCTCAATGACGGGCGGTAAACGTTGGGCAAGGCGCGCATGTAACGCAGTAATCGCAGCAGTTGGCCCTTCCTCCGCATCCCAGGAAAGAACGACCGCGAGATCGCGGTTGAGAACGTACATCGCTGTCTGATCAAGCTTGTCCGCAGACGCAGTGCTTGGCGACGCTTCCGCGATCGGAATGCCGGAAAGTCGATCTGTTGACGAGTCCAGCGCAAGGGTGAGCGCCTGAATTTCTGCCGATGTGAATGGGCCGAGGTCCTCGGTACGAAGCAGGCTCAGCAGTCCGAACTCCCTCCGCATGCCGGCGAACACCAGCGTGAGTCCGCTGACGTAGGGTTGTTGGAGCGTCCGAAGCGCTGCTGCCAGGCGGGGCCCCTTGACCGTGCGTTCGCGTTGCAACCGGAGCTCTTCTCTTAAATATTCGAACTCATCGCGGCGGTTCTCTGTGTCGCGAGACGAGATCAACTGATCGTTTGGTCCATTATCCCTGAAGCGCGCAAAGCTCCAGTGCGAGACGCGAACCACGCTCAATATCTCGGCAATAAGAACGCGCGCGGGGTCGTCTTTCGCGAGCGTTTCAATCGCATTCACATCCGCCTGCTCGAGGCGGATGCGCTTGTTGACGCTCAAGAAGGTGCACTCTCGATCGCAACACCCATCGAGGCAAGCGTTGGTCGCCTGTCCATGATTTCCACGATAACAAGCATACCAGAACCGTGAGAAGCTAGGTGATGGCCCGCGTTAAGGGATGGCCCCGCGACCCTGTTCGGCGGAGCCGGGAGGTCAAGGAAGCCATGGAACTCCACAGATCTGCTGTTCTAAGCAGCGACAAGGACGCCACTGACAGATTCAGTTGCGTGCTAGTCGAGGCCGGCTACGATAATCCACGATGCTTGGAAGATGTTGGCGTTGCAAAACTCGGCATCTACGCACCATGCGTATTGATGGTCGATTTCGATCATATTCGAAGCGATAGACTGGAGTCGATTCGGCAGCTCCGTTTCGTGTTGCCGGATTGCGCCATTGTGGTTGTATCGTCGAATTTACAGGGAACGTGGGCCAGGATGTGCCATATGGCCGGCGCAAATGCGGTGCTTTCGAGCCGAAGCGGGGCGAAACATATGATCGCGGGCCTACAATGCGCAGTTCGCACGGGTTGTTATACCGGCCCGGAGTTCGCCGCTCGCGCATTGGCGGAGTAATAATTCCAGGCGTTAGAACCGTACGTCGTTCCAGTCGGACCGCGCGCTTCATCGGATGAGGCCGAGAGCGCCACTTGCGAGAATCCGTCATGCAAGTACTCGCAAGCCGTGGCGAAGGGCAGATGGAAGCGCAGACGTGCGTTTATCGTAGTCATGGTGCGCAAACTCTACGACGCGCTTGCGAATACGCCATGAAGCGAGGACCGGTCCGGGTTCCCTACTCCTTCCCGCCCCGTTCTCGGCGGGCGGCTAGACTTGCTTTTGCAAGCTAGGCGCGACTGCGCGCCGGCGGGAGTAGATCGTGTTCACGCACATCCTTTGCCCTATCGATGGTTCGGAAGCGTCCCAAGAGGCGCTGGACGTTGCCGCAAAGCTAGCGGCGAATCAAGCTGCGAGGCTCACGCTTTGCTCCGTTGTGGACGTCGTCAAGGCAGCGTCGATGGCGTTTGGCCAGCCTTCAGCGAGCGCAGCATGCTTGAGCGCATTGGCCGAGGAGGCGAAAACGGCGCTAGCGGAAGGCTCTGAACGAACAGCGTCGATCGCACTGGCAAAAACCGTTCGACTGGACGGCTCGCCGGCGGACACTATCGTGAAGTTCGCCACACTCAACGGATGCGATCTGATCGTGATAGGAAGCCACGGAAGGGGCGGTCTCCCGCGAGCATTCCTCGGAAGCGTCGCCGAAGGCGTCATGCGACGCGCCGGCATCCCCGTCATGATCGTTCGATGGAATTCAAAAGCGGCGAAGACGGAAACGGGCGCGGCCCTGCAACAGGCCGTGCAATAATGCCCCGTCGTCTTCCGAACTTAGTGGCAGCCGGTTCCCGTGGTCGTAAGCATCGCGTACGCGTTGCTTGCGGAAACGGGATTCGTGAACGCGCGTCCGAGCACGTCGTGATAGACGTGCGCCGGCAGGTGCGCCGTTTGTGCGGAGAACCCGGCGTTAACCACCGCGATGCCGTTTGCGAACCGGCGCAGGTAGATGTTCGAACTCGTAGCGTCTCGATACATCGGTCCGCACGCGAGGCCCATCATCGTGCCGAACTCGGGGTAATACGGCTGCGTCGTATAATGAGCGCCGGTAACAACGAGGTCTTCGGCGCCTAAGTTCGCCATTAGATATGTCGCGATCGAGTAATCGCGTTGCGTTGTCGAAATGCTCGGCGTAAAGGCGAATTTGTCGATGGTTACGACGCGCACGTTGTGCTGCTGCGCGTAGCTCGTCCACGTTTGCGTGCTCGTAAAGAGTCCCGCTTGCACGGGAAGAGTGTAATTGCCGTAATCGGAATAACCCGTTTCGTTCTGGGCGATATCGACGTTTGCGAGCAAAGCCTCCTCGTTGGCCGTAAGCGGCCCTGCAGGATGATTCACGATAAGCGCTATGTGGTTGGCGGAGAACGTCGTCCGAAGGAGTTGATGAGCGCGCGCGATCCATGCAATGACGTCCGCCGCCCAAGCCGGATCGGACGGGCTCGAATAATGCCGGACGAAAGTATTTCCTTGCCAGACGCCGCATCCGTAATACCCTTTGATAATGGATTGGCCGAAGCGCGGATTTCCACCCAGCAGAACGTTTTGCAACAATACTTCATCGACGCCGATCGCGTTGTAATGATGCGCGATCGCATATTCGGTGAGCGTTAAGATCTGATAATCGCGCACGTATGGGTTATGAATATCCAGCGGAACGTCCGCGAGCCCGTTGGGGGCAACGGTATTCCCTGTGCCGGGGGTATAGGCGATTTCGTGCGTGCCCGCTCCACTCGGGGTGCACGCATAGAGAATCCAGCTTCCCGGCGTCAAATCCGGTCTTCCGCGGAACTGCTGCCAGAAGGGAAGGCCGCGACCGCTGATCGCGACCCTGTCCATGTTCAAAATGTAATAAGGCGAGACCCATGCAACGGGGTCTGCGGCATGCCACGTATCGGGAATCGACGTCCCCCACACGACGTCGTAGCGATTCTTCGCTGCTGCGATTTGCGCGGGCGTTATGCCTTGATCGAAGACATGCGCTACGCCGATGCGCGCCCTTGTATTAACGCCGATCGCGGCCGTTCCGGCTTCTTGCGGGACGGCGAAGTCCGCGGCTTCCGGCTGCATGCCGGCCGGCGGAGTCGAAAGCGACGAAGGTTGGCCGCAAGCAGAGAGCAGGACGAAAGTTGCAAACGTCGAGGCGCGCAGAAGGTTCATAACGACCTCACTTCCGAAACGCGCGTGCACCAGAATCATAGCAGCACGCGCATATCGCGTCACGGGCACATCGGCACGGGCAGCGTGGCCCATGCTACTGGCCCCGATGCACCCCACGCGCTCGAGATGCTTCGCTAGCTGGAATGCGCTTGATCTTTCGCATGCGAAAACCACACCATGGGCTGAATGTGTTTCGCTCGACCGGCTCGGTCTTTACCATGGACAGACATCGATTTGTCGCTCATAGTGGACGCCTAACACGAATGTTTCGAGGCCGCACTGCCGAACACTTCGGTATGAAATTGCTTACCGCAGTTGCTCTTTTTGCATTGTCCTCGGGAGTCGCTCAAGCGGCGGTCCCGGCGCCCGTTGCCTCACCTGCAAACACGATGACGCAGGGAAGCACGAGCGGATGGAAACTGGAATGCGATCCCGTCAAAGGGAGTCTCGCCTGTCACGGTACCGATCAGGTGCTCACGAACGGCGGTCTCGTCATCGGCTTTACCGTCGCCGGCCAAGGCGACGGCAAGATCGGACTCACGATGAACGTTCCGCTCGGCGTTTCGGTGCGCACGCCGGTCACGGTGGCCGCCGGCAGCGAGTCGTCCCAAACGTTCACTTATCTCGCATGCACGCAGCAAGGTTGTTTTGCGACGGGTACGATGAATGCCGATCTGCTCGCCGCCATGCGCGCCGGCAAGGGCGATCTTCGCGTGTCCTACGTGCTTCTCGACGGCAGCCTGCGGGAACATACCGTCAACGCGACGCTCCCGCTTGCCGGATTTTCCGAAGTCAGCGAAAAGCTGAAGTAGTTCGCCAGTTTACGGGGCCTTCGGTGAAGGCCCCAGTTTCTGCGATAGATTGACGTTCAGCGTGCCGCCATGCACGTGCGGGCTGAACTGATAAGCGCCGCCCAGGCGCATGCTGAATCCGGATTTTCCACCGAAATCGATCGTCGGCTGCAGGTTGAAGAGCGTGCGGTCGATTTGGTTATTGAACGTAAACGGCCGCATCCACGCCGGCTGACCTTGCAGCATCGACGGCAGCCCGGTCTGGTTATTGCCGATGAACTGCGTTGCAAAGATGTCGAGATGCGGCTGAATTTGCCAAGTCTTAGCTTGATAGATTCCGCCGAGCTCGAAGCCGCTCTGCAGCGTAAGGTACGAATCCCCTTGATAGACGGACTTGATGTCCAAGGCGCCGGCGCCGGTTTCGGCGGTCGGCGTTAGGGACAGACGCGTGGCGTTCAGCGAGACGTACGGCGTGAGCGCCCACCCGTCTTCGAGCGGCAGCAATTTGTCCGCGCGCAGACCGGTATTGAAGAACGAAATGTAGCTGGCGCCGTTCGAAGTGGCAGACGGTGTCTGATAGGAACCGAATCCGGTCGCGCCGGCCGACGTCGCTATACTCGTACTCGGGAAGGCGATCGTGCGACGCGTTTGATAATTGCCGGATCCGCCCATCACGTCGAGCGAATACGTCATGCCGGTGCGCTCGTTCTCGCGCTTGATCAAGAGGCCGCCGGTGAACCGGGATCCCCACATCGAAGAGCTGTTCGCATACAGATTGTCTTCACCGAACGAGAACGCGCCGCCGAACAGCGTACGGCCGTCGTGGCTCACGACGTTTTGGAAGCCGTACGAAACCCCGGCCGTGTATTGGTTATATCCGACCGCAGCCGTCGATTCCATTTGCGAAGATTGCGTGCTGCCGATTCCGCCCCACACGCAGCGTCCGCGCGAGAGCGATGCAAAATCGCTATCAGGCGATTTGCAAGTGAACATCTGTTGCGAGAAATTCAGCGTGCCGAGCAGCGTCGAAGCTTCCATCGGTCCGTAGCTGGCCGGCGTGAGCTGCTTGTAAAGACGCGTGAGTTGATCGGCCGAAGGCGCGGAGAATACTTGAGCGATCATACCGGAAAGCGCCGGCGACGACCCGCCCGCCTGCAGTTCGCTGATGTAATCGCCGAACGAGCTGGTGCCGCCGGTAATCTGCGCAGGCGAGAAATTCACGACGTTTTGAAGCACCAGCTGCCCGTTCGCGTTTGGAATCAGCGCATAGGTCGAAACGGCCGATAGGGGCGCAATCAGATTCAACGAGCGATCGTTCAGCGTTCCGCCGGCAGTAATGATGTTGTAGTTGTGGGTGCCCGCCGTGACGCTGGCGACGTTGAGCAGCGAGAGATCGAGTTGCCCCGAAAGCGTTGCGTTGCCGGTAACGTTGATCTGGTCGAATGCGCCGTTCGCGAAGTTGATGTCCGTCGCAGTCGTGCCGGTCATCGTTTGAGTGAAGTTCCCGGTGACGTTCGCCGTGCTCGTAATTCCTATGCCGCCGGGCGAGATCAGACCGGCATTAGAGAGGGTGCCGCCGCCCAAATTCACCGTCGACCCCATCACGAAGACCGCGTTCTGCGAGTTCGAGAACGAGTTGTTCGCCGAATTCGCAAGCGAGATCGATCCGACCATGACGCCGTTGTTGTCGATCGCCGTAGTACCGCCGGTCGACGCAACCGCGAAGCCGTTGGTGCCGGTTAGCGTCGTAATCGTTCCGTCGTTCGTCAGCACGTTCGTGCCGTTGCCTTCGAATTCGACTGCCGCTCCGGAAACTGCCGGGGATTGCGCGCTGTCTGCTTTGCCGGCTTGCCGCACCAAGCCGTCGTGATAATGCGCGCGCCCCGTACCGGTGGTCGCGTTGTTGCCCGTACTCGAGCTGCTTGCGCTCGAGCCGCTCGTCGCACCGCCGCCAACGATCACGCCGTTCGCCGAAAGCGTCACGTTGACGTTACCGCCACCTGCACCGCCGCTGCTTCCGGCGATAACGCCGGATGCATTCGATGCGGTCACGTAGATGGAACCATCTACCGCGACGTTGACGTTGCCGCCGCTTCCGCTGCCGGCTGCGCTTTGCGCGACGATTCCGTTCGCTGACGAACCTTGCGTGAAGATCACGCCGCTTTGCGCGATGCTGACGTTGCCTGCGGAGCCGATTCCGCCGGCGCTGCCCGCGAACGTTCCAGCGATGCCGCCGCCGCCGCCGACCGATTGCGCGAAGATCGCATCGGCTCCGGCGCCGGTGGTGACGATGTTGCCGCCGTTCGTAATGTCGATTGCGCCGCCGTTGCCGGTGCCGCCGTTTTGCATCGTTACCGTGCCGCTCGCCAGCGCTGCGCCGCCGCCGCCGCCGATCGATTGCGCGAAAATTCCATATGCGTTGCTGCCGGCAGTTTCGATCGAGCCCGCGTTGTCGATGCCGATCGCAGCGCCGTTTCCGGCTGCCCCATTAGAGCCGCCGAGGGTAAAGGCGTTGTTCGCATTCGTCGCATTCGTCACGAACGATCCGCCCCCGCCGCCGATCGACTGCGCGAAGAGCGCGCTCGACGACGTTCCTTGCGTGTAAACGTCGCCGATGTTGGCGATCGTGATTGCGCCGCCGTTGCCGCTTGCAGCGTTGCCGCCGAGGGAAACGTTTGCCGCCGAAGCGCCGCCGTAAGCACTTGCGAGCGTACCGCCGCCGCCACCGATCGACTGCGCAAGAATGCCGTTTGAAAGCTCGCCGGTAGTAACGATGGCGCCCGCGTTTTGCAGGTCGAGCGTTCCGCTCGAATTGCCGGTGCCGCCCTTCGCGCCGATCGTGGCGTTCAGCGAGTACGTTCCGATCGCTGAGTTAAGCGCCGAGGTAATCGTTCCGCCGCCGCCGCCAATCGACTGCATCAACACGCCGTTCGAGACCTTACCGCTCGTATAGATTTCGCCGTTCGTGTGATCGATCGAGACGTTACCGCCGGTGCTGTTGGCCGAACCCGGGTCGCCGAGCACGGCGTTCAATGCAATCGTCGCGGCGCCGAGGTTCGATCCGTTCGCATTGCAGCCGCAGAACGTGAACGCTGCGTTGCCGCCGCCGGCACCGATCGACTGGGCCGCCAAGCCGTTGGACGCAGCGCCGAACGTAGAGATCGCTCCGCTGTCCTTAACGCCGATCGCATCGCCGAAACCGTTTGAACCAACTGCACCGCCGGCCGTCACGTTGACGTTCGTCGTCGTCGCTTCGCCGTTCGTCCCAAGCGCGAGCTGCGAAAGAGCGATCGAGCCGTTACCACCGCCGCCGCCAATCGATTGCGCGAGCAATCCGTTCGAGCCCGTTCCGGCGCCGGTCGATTGGGTTCCGGTTTGAATCGCGCCCACGTTCGCGAGCGTAATCGCTGCGCCATTTCCGCTATCCGCGCCGCCGACGGTTTCCGCGATGGACTTCGCGCTCGAACCGGCAAACGCGCCGGAAATCGTCATGCCGGCGTCGCCGCCGCCACCGCCGATCGCTTGCGTTTCGATTCCGGAGGAGCCGTTGCCGAACGTCAGCACCGTGCCCTGATTCGTTACGGCGATCGCCGCTGCGTCGTTTTGCGTACCGCCCGTGCCGCCGACCGCGACGTTGAATTGCGTTGCTGCGTTGCTCGTCGCGAACGTGCCATTCGCGGTGAAGCCCCCGGTGCCGCCGCCGCCGCCGATCGACTGCGCGAGCAATCCTACGGAATTCTCCCCAAGCGTTTGCAGCACGCCTGATGTCGTAAGGGAAATCGTTCCTGCCGCGCTTGCGCTGCCGCCCGTTCCGCCGATGGCAATCGAAAGGTTCGCCGCCTTCGCATTTGCGCCAAGATCCGCGAGCAGTGCGTATCCGGCGTCGCCGCCGCCGCCGCCGATCGATTGCGCGAAGACCGCGTTTGCACCGATCCCGCTCGTGAGCACCATGCCGCTATTCGAGGCCGTGAGATTTTGCGCGCTGGTATCGGCGCCGCCGTATCCGCCGGCCGAAATCGAAAGTGTTGCATTGTCAGAGAGCGCGTTGGCGAGCGTTCCGGAAAGCGCGGCTTGTCCGCCGCCGCCGCCGATCGATTGTTCCAGTACGCCGTGCGAGCCGTTGCCGGTCGTTTGCACGTTGCCGGAATTCGTCAATCCAACCGTTCCGCCGGTCATATCCGTCGACATCGTTTCATCGCTGCCGAGCGCGAGTTTCATGTCGCCGCCGTTTTGCGAGAAGCCGCCGCCCAAATTCACGGTAACGACGCCGCCGCCGCCGCCGATCGACTGCGCTTCAACCGCAACCGCATCGGTACCGTTCGCAAGAATCGTACCGTCGTTTGAGACCGTGACGTTGCCGCCGCTGCCGACGGTTCCATTGCTCGCACCCAGCACGATCGCGAGTTGCGACGATGCATCGATGCTGCCGCCGATACCGAGGCCGCCGCTGCCGCCGCCGCCGCCGATCGATTGCGCAAGAATGCCTACCGAGCCGGCGCCGTTCGTAACGATGACGCCGCCTTGTCCCGCATAGGCGTTCGTGACGGACACGTTGCCCGCATCGCCGCCGTTGCCGCCGTTGCCGCCGACGCCGACACCGATGCCGGATGAATTGCTCAACGCTCCGCCGATGCTCGCGGCGCCGTTACCGCCGCCGCCGCCGATTGATTGCGCGATGATGCCGTCGGCAAATTGTCCGTTCGTTACGATGCTGCCGCCGTTTTGCACGGTGACGCTGCTCGCTGCGCCGCCGCTCGCGCCGCTTCCGCCGACCGCCACACCAAACGCGTTCGTCTGGGAAATCGAACCCGCGATGCTGATGCCGCCGTTACCGCCGCCGCCGCCGATCGATTGCGCGACGATGCCGTTTGCATTCGTGCCTTGCGTCGTGATCTGACCTTGATTGATCAGACTGACCGTCGATGCGCCGCCGCCCGCGCCGCCGCTTCCGCCGACGCCGATCGCCGAACTGAGCTGCGAAGAACCGGCGCCGGTTGCGTCGATTGCACCGTTACCGCCGCCGCCGCCGATCGATTGCGCAACGACGCCGTTTGCAAAATCGCCATAGGTAGCAATCGCGGAATTGACTTGTACGCTGACTGCATCGCCGCTGCCGCCGCTTCCACCATTGCCGCCCATCGAGAAACCGAATGCCGGACCGTTGGCGCCGACGCCTGCCGCAGCAACGCCGCCGTTACCGCCGCCGCCGCCGATCGATTGCGCAAGAACGCCGTTGGCGTTCACGCCGTTCGTAATGATAACCGTGTCGCTCGCGCTCGTACCGGAGAGAACGTTGACGGCAAGTCCGTTGCCGCCGCTACCCGCGCTGCCGCCGAAAGCGAGACCGATGCCGCCTTGTCCGCTGAAACCGGCGCTCGCAGCGAAGGCGCCGTTGCCGCCGCCGCCGCCGATCGACTGCGCGATGATGCCGGCAGCGCTCGTTCCGAAGGTTTCTATCTGGCCCTCGTTGTCGACGTCGACTTCACCGCCGTTAGAACCCGCGCCGCCGGCACCGCCGAGCGAAAACGCGGTCGAATAATTCTGCGAGATCGAGGCTGCGAGCGCAAACCCGGCGTTGCCGCCACCGCCGCCGATCGATTGCGCGACGATTCCGCCCGCGAGATCGCCGTGCGTGATGACGAGTCCCGAGTTCGTAACGCTCACCGTGCTCGACGAGCTGCCGGATCCGCCTTTACCGCCGAGCGCAACGTCCGCTTGCGTTTGCAGCGAACCGGTGGCAAGCACCGCAAATCCGCCGTTGCCGCCGCCGCCGCCGATCGACTGCGCGACGATGCCGCTCGAAAGATCTCCGAAGGTAAGCACCTCGCCCGAATTCGCTACCGTGACGTTGTCCGCGGTGCCGCCGGAACCGCCGCTGCCGCCCATCGAGACGCCGACGCCCCAGCCTCCGGAAATCGAACCCGCTACCGCGAATCCGCCGTCGCCGCCGCCGCCGCCGATCGATTGCGCGAGAATGCCGTCGGACTCGCTGCCCGTCGTATAGATGAAGCTCGACGTATTGGCAACGTCAACCTGACCGCCGTTTCCGCCGGAGCCGCCCGACGCGCCGAAACTCTTCGTCAAACGATTCGTCGCGCTGGGAGACGACGAGAGTCCAAGCGATACGCTGAACGCGCCTTCACCGCCGCCGCCGCCGATCGATTGCGCTTCGATGGCGTTTGCGTTGTTGCCGCCCGTTGCGATGCTGCCGGAGTTGGTTACGCTTACGAGCGCGGCCGAACCGCCGCCGTTATCTGCTCCGTACGAAATGCCCAGGTCGGTTGCGACGTTGCCGATGAGGCCGAGGCTGCCGTATCCGCCGCCGCCGCCGATCGATTGCGCAAGAATACCGTCCGCGTTGTTGCCGAGCGTTTGCAGCGCGCCGGTATTAGTGACGCCGACCTGCATGCCGGCGCCGCCGCTTCCGCCGCTGCCGTACGTAAACGACGCCTTCGCGCCGTTGTTTTTCAGCGAACCGGAAACGCTCAGGCCACCGTTACCGCCGCCGCCGCCGATCGATTGCGCGGAGATGCCGACGGCGTTGGCGCCGTTCGTCGCGATCGTGCTGTAGTTAGTAACGCCGACCGTTCCCGCGTCGTCGCCGCTGCCGGCGCCTGCGCCCAGACCGAATCCGCTCGCCATCGTTTGCGTCGTCTCAGCGAGACCGATGCTCATGCCGCCGTTGCCGCCGCCGCCGCCGATCGATTGCGCGAGAATGCCGTCGGCGTTCGCGCCGTTCGTGAAGATCGACGTGGCCGATTGCGCCGATCCGCTTGAGACTGCAACCATCGATGCGGTGTTGCCGTCGCCGCCGCTTCCGCCAAACGAAAGCGTCAAGGCTTTGCCGGAAAGCGATGCGTCGTTGCCGATCGAGAAGCCGCCGTTACCGCCGCCTCCGCCGATCGATTGCGCAACGATGCCCGACGAATCGTCGCCGATCGTTTGAATATCGGCGACCGAGCTGACCGTAACCGTATCGCTGGTCGAACCGCTTCCGCCACTGCCGCCCATCGCGAGCGTCAGCGACGTGCCTTGGGTGATGGCGCCGTCGATTGCAAAGCCGCCGTTGCCGCCGCCGCCGCCGATCGATTGCGCGAGAATGCCGTCGGATACGGTGCCGTTCGTTAAAATCTCCACGACGTTCGCAGCGCTGCCGGCGTCAACCGTAACCGCCGATGCGCCGCTGCCCGATCCGCCCTTACCGCCCATCGCAAGCGCGATCGAGTTGCTTCCGGAGATACCGGCGTTTACCGCAAAGCCGCCGTTACCGCCGCCGCCGCCGAGCGATTGCGCGACGATGCCGTTCGATGCGTTCCCGAGGGTTTGAATGCTTGCGTTCGTCGTTACGTTGACGACGCCGGCGCTGCCGCCGTCGCCGCCCGCGGTTCCAAAGGCGAGCGATGTATTGCTGCTGCTCGTGTCGAGCGAACCCGCGACTGCAAATCCGGAGTTTCCGCCGCCGCCGCCGATCGATTGCGCGAGAATACCGTTTGACGAATTTCCGCCGGTAAGGATGACGCCGCCGTTTGTGACGTCAACTTCACCCGAGCCGTTTCCGCTGCCGCCGCTTCCGCCGATCGCGAAATTACCGGCAAGTCCGCTCGCGCCTTGCGCCGAGATTGCAAAGCCGCCCGTGCCGCCGCCGCCGCCGATGGACTGCGCCGCGATACCGTCGGAGAGATCGCCGATCGTTGCAATTTCGCTGGAATTCGTAACGCTCACAAGCGAAGACGATCCGCCTGCGCCGGCGCCGCCGCCGACGCCGAAATTCATTCCCCAGCCGGGCGCAATCTGTCCGCTAATTGCGAATCCGCCGTTACCGCCGCCGCCGCCGACCGACTGCGCGAGGATGCCGTCGGATTGCGCACCGTGCGTGATGAGCGACGCGCCGGTTGAATTCACCGTAACGCCGAGTCCGTTGCCCGCTTCGCCGCCGGCAGAACCAACGGCGAGACCGATATTCGAAAGACCGGACTGCGTCTTCAATCCCGCGTTGATGGCGAAACCGCCCGCGCCGCCGCCACCGCCGATGGACTGCGCGACAATAGCCGCGGAGTTGTCGCCTTGCGTTTGAACGATGCCGCTGGAAATCACGCCGACGCTGCTCGCGTTACCGCCGCACGACGCACACGCGTTTCCTAAATTCAAACCGATCGCATTTTCGAGCTGTCCGCCCATCGACAAGCCGCCGTAGCCGCCGCCGCCGCCGATCGATTGCGCGAGAATGCCGTCCGCGTTCTCACCGTACGTAAGAATCGTATTCGAACTCGTCACGTCGACGCTGCCGGCATTCGCGGCGTTGCCGCCGGTACCGAACTTGAACGAGCCGGAAGCGCCGTTTGCCGAAATCGAACCCTTGACCGAAAAGGCAGCATTGCCGCCGCCGCCGCCGATCGATTGCGCCGCAATACCCGCTGAATTATCGCCTTGCGTCCAAATCAGCGTATTGCTCGTGACGTTGACGTCATTCGAAGTAGCGCCGCTACCGCCGCCGCTGCCAAGGTTCAAACTCTTCGAGAAGCTATCGCCGCTCGTCGCAACCGCGCCGACCGCGAAGCCGCCGTTACCGCCGCCGCCGCCGATCGATTGCGCCAGAATGCCGTCCGAGTTTTCGCCCGACGTGTAAATCGCAACGGCGGTCGACGCGTCGCCGCTCTGCACCGTCACGGTGTTTGCCGTGTTGCCGCTTCCGCCGTCTCCGCCGAACGTTACACCGAGCGCGTTCGAGGTTGAAAGGTCGGCGCCGACGCTGAACCCGCCGTTGCCGCCGCCGCCGCCGATCGACTGCGCGACGATACCGGCCGACGAAGCGCCGGTGGTTTGAATGTTGGTGAAGCTCGTGACGTTCGCGCTTCCGGCGTATCCGCCGCTGCCGCCGCTACCGCCGTAGGCGAGCGAGAACGATGCGCCTTGCGAAATCGTGCCCGCGACATCGAAGCCGCCGTTACCGCCGCCGCCGCCGACGGATTGCGCGAGCACGCCGTTCGAGAAGTCGCCGGAAGTGAGGATCGTTACCGCGCTTGCCGTTGCACCGGAATTCACCGTGACGGTGTCGCTGTTGCTGCCGGTTCCACCGGCGCCGCCGAACGCAAGCCCAAGCGATTTGCCGCCCGAGAGTCCGCCGTTAACGGCGAAGCCGCCGTTGCCGCCGCCGCCGCCGAGCGATTGCGCCTCGATGCCGTTGGAGGAATTGCCTAAGGTTTGAATGCTCGCGGTGTTATTCACCGTCGCCGTCGACGCACTGCCGCCCGAACCACCGCTCGTGCCGTACGCAATCGACGCGTTGTTGCCTTGATCCAGCGCTACCGCGACAACCCATCCTGAATTACCGCCGCCGCCGCCGATCGATTGCGCGAGAATACCGTTCGACGATCCGCCTTGCGTCGTGACGATGCCGCCGTTGGTTACAGTCACGGCATCGCCGTTGTTCCCCGAACCGCCGGCGCCGCCGACCGCGATATTTGCAGCGAGTCCCATCGCGCCTTGTGCCGCGATCGAGAAGCCGCCGTTACCGCCGCCGCCGCCGATGGATTGCGCGGCGATGCCGTCGGAAAGATTACCGAGCGTGCCGATCGTCGCGGCGTTCGTGACACCGGCGATGCCGGCGGTGCCGCCGCTTCCACCGCTGCCGCCGAGACTAAAGTTCAGTCCCCAACCGGGGTCGACCGTACCGGAGATCGAGAAGCCGCCGTTACCACCGCCGCCGCCGACCGATTGCGCGAGAATGCCGTCGGATTGCGAACCGTTGGTCAACAACGCTTGCGCCGAGTTATTCACCGTGACGTTAGCCGCGTTGCCGCCGACGCCGCCGTTCGCGCCGATCGATTCGCCGATGTTCGTGGAAATGCTCGATTCGCTCGAAAGGCCGCCGGAAATTGAGAACCCGCCGTCTCCGCCGCCGCCGCCAAGCGATTGCGCGATAAGCGCGCCGGCGTTTGCGCCGTACGTTTCGATGCTGCCGCTGTTCGTCAGCGTGACGTTGCCGGCATTGCCGCCGCACGATGCGCCGGTCGCGCAATTGTTGCCCATGCCGAAACCGACGAGCGTTGCAGCTGCCGAAACCGGCGTGAGCGGAAGGGCCGAACCACCGTAACCGCCGCCTCCGCCGACCGATTGCGCGAGAATGCCGATCGAGTTGTCGCCGTGCGTGACGATCGTGTTCAAACTGCCGACGTTAACCGCGTCCGCGTTTCCGGCGCCGCCGCCGCTGCCGAATCCGAACGAACCCGCGACCGCTGTCGGCGATGCGCTGCCCGATGCGGAGAACGCCGCATTGCCGCCGCCGCCGCCGATCGATTGCGCCGAGATGCCGTTCGAGTTTGCGCCGAACGTTGCGATTTGCGTGTTGCTTGCGACGGTTACGGTCGACGCGTTCGCGCCGCTGCCGCCGTCACTGCCCAAATTGAATCCATACGAGAACGAATCGCCGCTCGTTCCGTTGAGACCGACGGCGAATCCGCCGTTGCCGCCGCCGCCGCCGATCGACTGCGCGAGAATACCGGCCGAATGCGAACCTTGCGTTTCGATTGCCATCGCAGCTTGCGGCGTTCCGCTCGTAACGAGCACCGAACCGCCGGTGTTTCCGCTATTGCCTTCGCCGCCGAACGTAAACGCAAATGCGTTTTGCGTAGAAAGGCCGGCGCCGATGCTAAATCCGCCGTTGCCGCCGCCGCCGCCGATCGATTGCGCGATGATGCCGTCGGACTGATCGCCCGTCGTTGAAATGTTCGAATTGCTCGCAACGGTAACCGAACCCGCGTAGCCGCCCGTGCCGCCGGTACCGCCGTAGCTAAGTGCCAGCGTCGGATCGTTGGACATCGAGCCCGTTACGTTCCATCCGCCGTTACCGCCGCCGCCGCCGATCGACTGCGCGACGATACCTGAAGACTGCGAACCGGACGTCAGAATCGTAACGGGTGCGCCCGCAGCGCCGCTCGTTACGTTGACGGCCTGCGCGTAACCGCCCGAATCACCCGTTCCGCCGAAGCCGAGCGTTATTCCGTATCCGCCCGTGATGCCGGCCGAAACGTTGAACCCGCCGTTGCCGCCGCCGCCGCCGATCGACTGCGCAACGATCGCGCTCGCCGAAGTGCCCGACGTTCCAACGTTGGCAAGATTCGTAAGGTAAACGTTGCCCGCGTATCCGCCGGTGCCGCCATTACCGCCGAAGCCGAGCGTTACTGCGCTCGATTCGGTGAGCGTCGCTGCAACGGTGAATCCACCGTTACCGCCGCCGCCGCCAACCGATTGCGCGAGAATACCGTTCGCGAGGTTGCCTTGCGTCGTTACGACTCCGGTGTTGACGACGTTAACGTCGCTTGCGTAACCGCCTCTGCCGGCGTTCCCGCCGAACGCGAGCGAAGCTGCAAGCCCGGTCGAACCTCCCGCGCTGATTGCGAAGCCGCCGTTACCGCCGCCGCCGCCGAGCGATTGCGCAACGAGGCCGCTCGACAGATCACCTTCGGTTGCAATCGTGCTCGAAGAGGTAACGTTGACGCCGCCTGCATACGCGCCGCTGCCGCCGGAGCCGCCCATCGAAATGTCTAGCGCTGCACCGCCGGAAATATTGCCTGCGATTGCGAAGCCGCCGTTGCCGCCGCCGCCGCCAATCGATTGCGCGAGAATGCCGTCGGAATTCGATCCGAACGTTTGCAACCACGACGCGGTATTGGTAACGGTTACCTGTCCCGAGTTGCCGCCCGCGCCGCCGGCCGCGCCGAATGCGTTCTTGAGCGGTGAAAGTCCCGAACCGGTTGCCGTGACGCCGGCCGAGATGCTGAATCCACCATCGCCGCCGCCGCCGCCGATCGATTGCGCGACGATGGCGCCGGAGTATGCGCCGGTGTTCGCCGTCGCATCGCCGGTTGAAATCGAGCCGCTGTTCGTGACGGTAACCGCGCCGCGCCGTACCGCCCGAATCGCTGCTTCCGAAAGAGAATCCGAGCGCGCTTGCGATTTGACCCGTGACGCCGATGCCGCCGTAACCGCCGCCGCCGCCGACCGACTGCGCGAGAATGCCGCCGGAGTAATCGCCGAGCGTCGTGATGCCCGAACCGCTCGTTACGTTAACTGCTTGTCCGTAGCCGCCGCTTCCGCCGCCGCCGAAGCCGATCGACGCCGCACCGGACTGGCTCGTTACGCTCAAGGTGCCCGCGACGCTCATGCCGCCGTCACCGCCGCCGCCGCCGATCGATTGCGCCACGATGCCAAGCGAATTCGAGCCCGACGTATCGATCGTGCTGTAACTCGTGACGTTGACGCCGCCGGCGTAATCGCCGGTGCCGCCGGAACCGCCGAACGAAAGCGCGATCGACGTGTTGTTCGCGACGGTGCCGCCGATGCTGAAACCGCCGTCGCCGCCGCCGCCGCCGATCGACTGCGCGAGGATGCCGTCGGCGTAGTCGCCGGTGGTCGAAATCGAGACCACGTTAGAGCTCGCGCCGGTGGTTACGTTGACAGCGCTCGCATCGTTGCCGTTCCCGCCTTTGCCGCCCAGCGTCATGCCGAGCGCCGATGCCGGTCGAGACGCCGCCGATCACGCTGAAGCCGCCGTTACCGCCGCCGCCGCCGAGCGACTGCGCGACGATGCCGTTCGATTCGTCGCCGCTCGTCGTTACGTTGCTGAACCGAATTGACGGTGACGCCGCCGGCATATGCCGCCGCCGCCGCCCGAGCCGCCCATCGCGAACGTCAGGTTCGAGCCGCTGGTGATCGCACCGGCGACCGAGAAGCCGCCGTTGCCGCCGCCGCCGCCGATCGACTGCGCGAGAATGCCGTCCGCCTGCGACGCCGGCCGTTACGATGTTGACCGGGCTCGAGGCCACGCCGCTCGAGAGCAGCGCGAGGCCGGCGTTGCTGCCGGATCCGCCGGCGCCGCCGAGCGAAAGTCCGATCGCGCCGCCGCCGCTGAGCGAGCCGCCGACGCGAAGCCGCCGTTACCGCCGCCGCCGCCGATCGATTGCGCGAGGATGCCGGCGGAGGATCGCGCCTTCGGTAGAAATGTTGCCGTTGCTCGAGACGAGTTACCGACTGCGCGTAGCCGCCGGCACCGCCCGCGCCGCCGAGCCGAAGCGCGCCGCGTTTGCGCCGCTGCTCAGACTTCCGCGACGCTGAAGCCGCCGTTGCCGCCGCCGCCGCCGATCGACTGCGCGAGAATCGCATCCGAGGCGGCGCCGAGCGTCGACACATCGCCGGTGCTCGCGAGCTGAACCGTTCCCGCGTAAGCTCCGCTTCCGGCGCCGCCGCCAAGCGACACCGAGGCAGCGTTCCCGGCCGAAAGGTTGCCCGCGACGCTGAAGCCGCCGTTGCCGCCGCCGCCGCCGATCGACTGCGCCGAAAGCCCGACCGATTGATAACCGTCGGTTTGAACGGCGCCGGTGCTCGTAAGACCGACGTTTCCGGCGTCCGACCCGCGCCGCCGCCGCCCGCCATCGAAAGCGCGACCGCACCGGTGTCGGAGACCGCGCCGCCAACGCTCCAGCCGCCATTACCGCCGCCGCCGCCGATCGACTGCGCCAGGATGCCGTCGGCCGATCCGCCGAAGGTTTCGATCGCGCCCGTGCTGGTCACGGTAACGCCGCTGCCGTCGCCGCCCGCGCCGCCGATTCCGCCGAAGCTTGCCGCCGCACCGATGTCGGCGCCGGCGCCCGCAACCGCGAACCCGCCGTTACCGCCGCCGCCGCCGATCGACTGCGCAACGATACCGCCGAACCAAAAGCGTTCGCGGCTTCGGAAGCCGTCGAACCGGAGAGGGTGGCACCGGTCAAAATGTTGTTCGTGCTCGTTACGGTGACGCTGCCGGCATTGCCGCCCGTGCCGCCCTTGCCGCCGACGCTGCCGCTCAACGCCACCGTGCCGCTTGCAGCCCCGGCGATGCTTGCGCCGCCGTTGCCGCCGCCGCCGCCGATCGACTGCGCGAGGATGCCCGTCGAGTTTGCGCCCTGCGTCCAGATGTTCCAGACGTTGGTTCCGGTACCGGTCGCGTTCACTGTGACCGCTTGCGCGTAGCCGCCGCTTGCACCGCTGCCGCCCAGGCTCACGCCGACCCCGGCGTCGAGACCGGCACCGGCTCCGACGCTCAGTCCGCCGTTGCCGCCGCCGCCGCCGATCGACTGCGCGACGATGCCGATCGATTGTGCGCCGGACGTAGCAATGTTGCCGTGCTGCGAAACGGTGACCGTGTTGCCGTAAGCGCCGCCGCCGCCCGGACCCGCCGAGCGAGACCGCCGCGGCCGCGCCGGCCGAGAGCGCACCCGCGACGCTGAAGCCGCCGTTGCCGCCGCCGCCGCCGATCGATTGCGCCAGGATGCCGTCGGACTGATCTCCGGTGGTCGAGATCGAGCCGTAGCTCGTCACGGAGACCGTGTTCGCGGTGCCGCCGGAACTCGCGCCGCCGCCGATGGAAAGGTTTCCGGAGAAGTCGACGCTGCCGCCGGCGCTGACGGCGAACCCGCCGTTGCCGCCGCCGCCGCCGATCGACTGCGCGACGATGCCGGCCGAATCCGTGCCGTGCGACGCGCTCGTCGAGGTATCGTTGTAGCCGGTATAGATGTTGGCGTAGTTCGTAACCGTGACGGAACCGGCGGTGCTGCCGGCGCCGCCGGCGCCGCCGATCGCTAAACCGACCGTCGCGCCGCCCGAGAGCGTGCCCGAGACCGACCACCCGCCGTTGCCGCCGCCGCCGCCGACCGATTGCGCGATGATGCCGGCTGCGTTGTTTCCGGACGTATAGATGGCGCCGAGGCTGCTCGACGAGCTGCCGTTGGTAACCCGCACGGTATTTGCGGATCCGCCGTCGCCGGCCACGCCGCCGAGCGAACCCGAAATCGAAACCAAGCCGCTTGCACCGCCGGTCGCGGCGAAGCCGCCGTTACCGCCGCCGCCGCCGACCGACTGCGCGAAGATGCCGGTGGCGCTGTCGCCGGTCGTCGTGACCGTGTCCGTGGCATTGGTGAGCGTCACCGTCGACGCCGTTCCGCCCTTGGCGCCCTCGCCGCCGATCCCGAAATCTGCCGTGACGCCGGCCGCGAGCGAACCGGCGACGCTGAAGCCGCCGTTGCCGCCGCCGCCGCCGACCGACTGCGCGAAGATGCCGATCGAGTCGTAGCCGCCGGTCGTGACGTTGCCGTTGTTGGCAAGCGTAACCGTGCCGCCGTTGCCGCCGGTCGCGCCATTACCGCCCAGAGCCAAGCCCGCCGAGCCGATGCCGCCGATGGAGCCGGCCGCCGCGAATCCGCCGTCGCCGCCGCCGCCGCCGACCGACTGCGCCAGCACGCCGATCGAGTCGACGCCGGAAGTCTGGACGGAGCCGGTGCTGGTGAGGCTCACCGTTCCGCCGTTGCCGCCTGCGCCGCCGGTGCCGCCGATGGCTAGCGAAGCCGAAGCAATGCCAAGGCTGCCCGAAACACTGTAGCCGCCGGTGCCACCGCCGCCGCCGACCGACTGGGCCACGATCCCGATGGCGTCGGCCCCGCCCGTTTGGATGTTGTTATTGGAAACGATCTGGACGGTGCCGCCCGTGCCGCCATTCGAAGCCGTGCCGCCGAGCGCGGTGCTGAGCGCGGCCAGGCCGCCCGAGGCCGCGATCGCCATGCCGCCGTTGCCGCCGCCGCCGCCGACCGACTGCGCCAGGATGCCGTCTGAGAAGTTGCCGGTCGTGACGATCGAACCTTGGCTCCCGCACGGCGTCCCATTGACGCACATGTAGACGTTGCCGCCTCCTCCGCCGCCGGCGCCCGAACCGCCGACGGCGACCGAGACCGAAACCGTCGGGGAGATGGATGCCGAGAGCGAAGCGCCACCGTTGCCGCCGCCGCCGCCGACGGACTGCAGCTGCACTCCGTCCGAAAAGTCGCCGTGGGTCGAGATGGTCCCGCCGTTCAGGTTGACGTTGACCGTGCCGCCGTAGCCGCCGCTTCCGCCGTTTCCGCCGATCGAAAGCGCGCCGCCCAGGCCAACGGCATCCGAACCGCCGCCGTTGCCGCCGTCGCCGCCGACCGACTGCGCGAGGATGCCTTGGGAGAACGTCGCGTAGGTCGCCAGGCTTCCCGAGTTATAGACGGTGACGTTGCCGCCGTTGCCGCCGGCTCCGCCGCCGCCGCCCAGGGAGACCCAGCCGCCCGAGGCGCCGCCGTTGCCGCCGCCGCCGCCGACCGATTGCGCCAGGATCGCCTGCGATCCCAGCGAGCTCGCGTCACCGATGCCGTCGGTCGCGTAAGTCGTGATGTTGCCGTAGTTCGAAACGCTGACGGTGCCGCCGTTACTGCCCACGCCGGCGTTGCCGCCGAGCGACACCAGGCCGGCGCTGCTGCCGCCGTCGCCGCCGAAACCGCCGACCGACTGGGCGAAGATGCCCTTCGAGAGCGTTCCGTAGGTGACGATGGTCGCGTAGTTGGTGACCGTAGAATTCGCTGCGTAGCCGCCCGACGCGCCGGCCCCGGCAACTGCGAACAGCGAGGTGCTGTTGCCGCCCGTACCGCCGCCGCCGCCCACGCTCTCGGCGACGATGCCGTTAGCGTCGTTACCGAGCGTGTAGATGGCCGAGCCGCTGTTCGTGGTGACCGTGACGTTGCCGCCGCTGCCGCCGTTGGCACCGTTGCCGCCGAAGGTCAGGATGCCGCCGCCGCCGCTGCCGCCGAAGCCGCCGATGCTTTGGGCAAAGATGCCCACCGATTGATTTCCGGTGGTGAAGATGGTGGCGTTGGTGTTGAGAGTGGCCGCCGCGTCGCCGCCGTTCTGGCCGCTCGCACCGCTGCCGCCGCCTTCGAGCGCACCCCAGCCCGTACCGCCGTTACCGCCGCCGCCGCCGATGCTTTGCGCGAAGACGCCGAACGACTCGTAGCCCTGCGTATAGATGAGGCCGCCCGCCGTCAGCGAGACGTTGCCGCCGCTGCCGCCGGGTGCGCCGTTGCCGCCGCCGCCGAAGCTCACATAGGCGCCGCCGCCGTCGCCGCCGACGCCGCCGGCGCTTTGCGCCCACACGCCCGGCTGATAGTTATTGAACGTGAAGATGCCGGAGCTTTGCGTGGTGACGCTGATGTTGCCGCCGTTACCGCCGGAGCCGCCGCCGGCTGCGCTGGCGCCGGCATACCCGTTGCCACCCGAGCCGCCGTTGCCGCCGTTGCTTTGAAAGAAGATGCCCGCGGATCCGCCGGGGTTATAGATCGACGTGCCGGAGCTTCCGAAGAGTCCCGAGATCGGGCCGCCGCCGTCGCCCGAGCCGCCGGAACCGGCGGAAACGAACAGCGCACCGGCGTGGCCGCTGTGACCGCCGTCGCCGTTCGCCGTTTGTGTTATCTGTGAACCGCCGGCGAGCGGCGCGTTCAGCGAAGGCGGGAGCGGGGGAGGCGTGGCGCCCGTGCAGTTGATTTGATACGTGCTTCCGGTGTTGACGACCGTGCACGAAGGCGTTGCAAACGCCGATTTCGTGGTTGCGGCCACGAGCGCTGCGCCCGCCAAAACCGCGAAGCCGGCTGCGCGCGCGATCTTCTTCCGGCTCATAACACCACCGTCAACGACGTCGGCGTGCTGAGGCTCGACCAAGATCCGCTCAGCGTTTGCAGCGTGCCGCTTTCACTATAGGCTCTGATCGACGAGCTGTTAGCCACGTAGATCCACCGGACGTACGGGTCGAACATCAACGCCGTCGGCGAAGAGACAACGCCAAACGACGTGAGCGGCGCGCCGCCCGACGGCGAGTAGACCGTCACCGTGCTGTTTCCGCGATTGAGAACGAAGAGCTCGTTCAACGCCGGGTCATAGGCAATGCCCGACGGAGAACTGAGCGACGAGAAGGACGAAACCGCGCCATCGACGCTGCCGTTCTCGTGGTACGCGACGACGCTGCCTGACGTGCTCACGTACAGGTCGTCGCTCGCGCCGTCGAACGCGATTCCGGTCGGATTGGTGATACTCGCGACCGCCGTGCTCACGAATGAGCCCGACGCGCTGTAGACTTGCAGCGCGGATCCGAGCGAGTTGAGCGCATAAAGCTCGTTGAGGTTCGTATCGAACGCAACGCCGACGGGAACGCCCGCATTCGAGAACGAGCCAAGCCCGCTCGGCGACGATCCGTCGATGTTGTATGCGGCAATCGAACCGTACGGCGTCGGCGTCGGTCCGGCCGTCGCGTTAGCGGTCGGCAACGGCGTCGGCGTGACGACGTGAAGGCTGCCGACGTACAGATAGGACGACGGCAGCGGATTCGGCGTGCTCGAATTCGGTCCGTAAGAAACAGCTTGCGGTGCTGCCAGACCGGTGATCGTTGTGGACTGCGCGTTGCCCTGCTCGTCGTAGCTCGTTACGCTTCCGGACCCGGACTGCGCAACGTAGATACGCGGCGTGTAAAACAGCACGCTGAACTGCGAAGAAAACGCTGCGATCCCTGAACCGGCCGGCGACGCCTGAACCTTGAGAACGGCAGCCGTTCCTTGCGTGGGCGACGACGGCTGAAAGGACGACGTGAGCGTCCAGGTATTTCCGGTTCCCGCTACGAGCGTTGCCGATGGTGCGGGCGACGGCGCCGGTGAAGCCGATGCCAGGGAAGCGCTCAACGACGGCGCGCCGCCGCCGACGATCGTATTGCCGGCCGCATCCACTGCGTTGATCGCGAGCGTCACCGAGCCGGTGCCGTACATTGTATATACGGATGATGCTTTGGTGAAATTCGTATTGCTCGATGACACGCTGATGCCGGCGGGAATTCCGCCCAGCGTGAGGTTCAGCGTGTTCGCAACGCCGGCGGTCAGCGTGACGTTCGTTGCCGTTCCGGTTGAAAGAGCTCGAAAGCTCGCGTCTTCGAGCGTAAAGACGAAGCTGTGCGTCCCGGGTGCGACATAGAACGGAACGGTGCACACGGTACTCGATCCGGATCCGGTGCAGTTTGGATTCGGCGACGCTGTCGTGCTAAGCGCAACGGCACTTTGTTGCGCCCCGTCAAGCGTCCACGCTAGCCAAGCCGTGGAAGGCGAAATGTACGCGGGACGGCGCTTACCGTTCGCAGACGTCTTTTCGGGAATGACGATCGTGAGCTTCGCTTCGGCGTACTTGCTTTGACCGGTCGAACCGTTGTCGCCGCCTCCGGCGCCGTGCGGGGCCGGCATCGAACCGCCGCCGCCACATCCGGCAAGGACGCCGGCCGCAAGGCACAACGCGAGCGCGCCGCCGCGCATTACATGCGTTGCGTTCATTGCAAGATCACCCCGAAGCTCGCGTAAGTTAGTTTGACACTGACCGTGGACGTACCGTAGCCGCTCACGGTGAGCGTGCAGCTTCCCGCGACCGGCGATGCAATTGCGTTGACCGTGTACGAACCGCCGCCGTTCGAAACGACGTTTGCGAAATTCGAGCATCCACTCGGAACGCTAACGGAGTAGGTTCCGGTATAACCCGGCTGGCTCACGGAGAAATCGAACGTCGATCCCGTGCCTTGTCCACTCGGCGCGTACAAGTCGATCTCCGGCGTGCCGTTCGACGCACTTAGCGGACCGCTATACGCAATCGGTTGGATCGTGGGCGTGAAGATTGCCGACGCGGTCGACGCCGCCGTCGAGGACGCCGAGATCGTCACCGCGCCGATAGTGTTCCCGTTGTAAATGAGCGCGATCAAATCGCTGCCCGACGTCACGGAAACGCTGCGCGCCGCTGCGCTGCCGTTCACCGAAAGCTGCACGACGCCGGTCGTATCGCTGCTCGTCACCGTAACGGCGTTGGCAAAGGAGCCGGTAATTTGCGCGCCGGACGAATTCAGAACGCCGAGCGAAAAAGTTCCCGCTGCAAAATTGATCGTCGTTCCGGACGTTCCGCTCGGAAGACCGTGAATCGAAAGCGTTTTCGGCGTCGAGGCGCTTCCCGAACCGGGCGTCGGCGTCGGAGACGGCGATGCGGTTGGGAAAGGCGTCGGCGAGGCGGTCGACGTCGGCGACGCGGTCGGCGCGAGAGTCGGCGATCCGGTCGGAGACGCGACGGGCGGCGGTGATGACGACGACGTGGAAATCGGCGTCGGCGTTGCACCCGGTGTCGTCGTACTGCTCGGGCTCGACGTTACTGCCGGCGACGCGCTCGGCGACGCAGTTACCGGCGGCTGCGGACTCGCCGATGATTGCGGCGAGCTCGACGGCACGGCGCCGCCGGTGTACAGAACGAAATAGATCGATTCGTTCGCCGCGATCGAAAGCGACGGCAGCGACGGCAGCATTTTCACGCTGGATCCGCTCGACGCCGTGGGACCGGCAATCGTCGTCCACGTTCCGCTTCCGTTCCTCGCATTTTCCAGTTCCGCGAGATAGAAGGGCCCCGAACCGGACGATGCCGGCAGCGTGAGCGCGAATCCCGGAAACCCTTGGAACGTGACCGGACTTGCTCCGGCAGACAACGTTATATAGAGAAGCGGCGTGTTGGCTTGCGCGCCGTCTGCGCGTTTAAACGCAATGGCGCGGTGGCGCCGGTCGAGCGTCGTAATACCGGGGTTGCTGGTCGACACCGTGACTTGAACGGGACCGGCGGCTCCGGCCGGTGGCACCTCGATCGTGCCGCCGAACCCGCCGACCGCGGGAAGCGGCGCTGTAGTCGCCGTCGCAACCGGCGTAAACGAATTGTCCGTTTGGAATTGGGAGCAGTTGCCTGCAGAACCCGAAAATCCGGCAGGGCATGGCGTGGCTGTAGCGGCCGGAATAACTCCGGACGCCTCAGGCGATCCTCCGCCTCCTCCGCCGCACGCTGCAAGACCGCCAATGGCGGCAAGCAGCAAAGCAGAGATGGACAGACCAGAAAACGGTCGTCCCACCCAATCTCCTTAAGTTGTAGTGCTTTGGCCGTTCAATCAGCCGGATGAAGGGCCTTTCGCTTGCTCGGCTGCTACGCAACGATTCCGTCAAGACAACCTTAAGGAAGCGTTTTTCCGCGAAAAACATAGTCCATACAGACCACGTCACGGGTCGCAGCGCGCCGGCGTTGCGGTTTTTGATGAAACCGGAGCCCTACGGACGGATCGTGTTCGGCGCGTCGGCAATACTCTTCGGCGTCATTGCGCTGATGTGGCACGACGCCGACACATGGCAAGCTCTGCACAGAATCTTGAGCCTTCCTTTCGGTGCGACCGCCGGCGCAGCGCTCATGATCGCTCAAATTGCGGGCGGACTCGGAATCGTGCATCCGCGCACCGCGCGCCCCGGATCGATCGTATTGATCGTCGTCTACGCGATTTTTTCGCTGACGTGCGTCCCCGGCATCATTGCCGCACCTCACGCTTACGAGCAATACGGAAGTTTCTTCGAACAATTCTGCCCGTTTTGCGGCGCTCTCGCGGTCTATGCGGTAACCGCCAAGAACGCGAAGCAGACGGCGGCTGCCGGGCAATGGGCGCGTGTTGGGCTTGGATTCTGCGCGATCTCATTTGCGCTGGCGCAAATCTTCTATTTCCGCTTTACGTCAGAGCTCGTTCCGACGTGGATTCCACCGAACCAATCGTTCTGGGCGACGCTCACGACGATCGCTTTCGCGCTTGCGGCCATCGCTATCCTCACCGATCGTCACGCGCGGCTTGCGATTCGTCTTATGGCGCTGATGCTCGCGCTCTTCGGCGCGCTGGTTTGGATCCCGCGTTTAATCGCTCAACCGCAGGCGCATCTCAACTGGTCCGAATTCGCTCTGACTCTTTTGATCGCCGGCGCTACTGCGGTGGTGGCCGATCGCCGATCGTCAATGCACCGCTAACAGATCGCGCGCATGCACGAACGCGTAAAACTCCGGGGCGTATAACGGGCGGCTAAAGTAGTAGCCTTGAAGCGCTCCGCATCCGAGCGCACGCAGAACGTCGACCTGCTCCGCCGTCTCCACGCCTTCAGCGATGACGAAAAGCTCCGTCGCTTTTGCGAGCTGCAGGACGGATGTCATGATTTGACGATCGCGTTCGTTCGGTCCGAGGCCGTGAACCAACGATTTGTCGATTTTCATCACGTCCAGCGGTAAAGATTTAAGATGGCTCAGCGAGCTGTAGCCTGCACCGAAATCATCCAATGCGATTCGAACGCCGAGTTTGCGAAGATTCATCATCACGGCGATTGCGTGCTCGACGTCGCGCATGATTCCGCTTTCAGTGATCTCCACGTGTAACGATTGCGGAGGAACGTCATAGAACGACGTCCATTTTCGAATCGAATCCACGATATGGTTCGCGTCGACTTGCTGGCTCGCAACGTTGACCGAAATAGGAATCAATAGACCCTGCGATTGCAAAACGTTCAACGTACGGCACGCTTCGCTTACGACCCAGTCGCCAATCGGCAAGATCAAGCCGGTGCGTTCGGCTAGCTCGATAAAGCTGTTAGGCATCTGCACGCCTCGAACCGGATCGTGCCAGCGAATGAGCGCTTCCGCCGCTACGATCGTTCGTGTCGACGCTGCAACGATCGGCTGGAATGCCAGTTGCAAGTGATCCGAGCGCAAGGCTTCGTGCAATCCGTTCTGAACGTAGAGGCGCTGTCTCGCAGCCTCGGCCATAGAAGCTCGGAATAAGGCGCTCGTATTCTTGAAGCGTTTCGCCTCGTACATCGCGGTGTCGGCGTTTCGGATCAGATCTCCGGCTGATTTACCGTGCTCGGGATAGAGCGCAATTCCGATACTCGGCGTGATGAAAAAGGTCTGATCGTCGTGCTCGTACGACGGGGCAAGGACGGTCCGGATCTGATAAACCACGTCTTCGTGCGATTGCGTCGCGTCTAACGGGGCAACCACTACAAACTCATCGCCGCCCCAACGGCACGTTTCCATGCCGTCGATGTCGGCCAGCCGTGCCGCAATCTGCCGGAGCAGCGCGTCTCCGACGCTGTGTCCGAAGGTGTCGTTGATTTCTTTGAACGAATCGAAATCGATGAACGACACGGCGGCATTTCCGTGCGCAATCGCCCTGTCCAGAATGCCTTTCATCGACTGGCGATTCGGTAAGCCGGTCAATTGATCGTGATAGGCGAGAAAGTGCAGCTCTTCGTTCCGGGCCTTCTGTTCGGTAATGTCGAGCACGGTGCCCCTGGCGTTCACGAGATTACCCATTGCATCTCGTTGGACGCGGGCGCGAACGCTAACCCAACGCAGTTCACCGTCGCTGCGCACGATGCGATGCTCGAACGTGAACGACTTTCCGTGGACGGCGGACTCGATGGCTTCGCGAGCGATTCCTATGTCGGCCGGATGCACGTACTCGTAAGGACTGCCCGTCTCCACTTCGCCGTCATCGGTCAAGCCGAGAATGCGGCACAATTCTTTCGAACGATGCGTTTCGTTCGCCGAAAAATCGTGCTGCCAACTCCCAAGATGCGTTATTTCTTGCGCTTCTTCGAGGCTCGCATTCACGCGCTGCAGAGCGCGTTCGGCCGCAAGTTCCGCAGTGACGTCGCGCCCGGCTCCAAGCCGCGCGTTTCGGCGACCGAAGGGAATCGGCGTAGAAATTGCCTGGACTTCCACGATCGAGCCGTCTTTTTTTCGATGGCGGTACAAGCGATCGATCTCGCCGGACGGATGTGTCCGGAAGAGATCTACTACGGCGTCGCGATCCTTATCGGGCCGCAACTGCTCGAGCGTCATCGCGAGCAACTCTTCGCGAGCGTATCCGTAAAGCTCAACGGCGGCGTCGTTAACCGCTAGAATCTCCAGCGTGTCGCAATCGTGGATCCACGCGGCGACCGGCATCCGGTCGAACAAGATGCGCGCTCGCGTTTGCGCCGAGACGCGTTCCGTGGCGTCGACCAGAATGGCGGCAATCGACGGACGCCCCCGAAATTCTCCCGGAATGGAAAAGACTTCGGTTCGCAGCACTTCGCCGGTTGCCGTCCGATGCTGAAACGGTCCCTGCACGGAGGGGCCGGCGAACATTTCTTCGGTCGCGCGCGCGACTCGATCGCGCTCATCGGGTACGCGCAGATCGGAAATCTTCATCGTCAGAAGCTGGTCACGCGAATATCCGTATCGCTTGCTCGCTCCTTCATTTGCGTCCAGAATGTCGAGCGTTTCGCGATCTACGACGACGACGGCGAAGAGAAAACGCTTAAGAAGGGCCGGATCGAGCTTCGCCGCATCACCCACGTTGGCGAAACCCGAGGAATTTTACCATTCCCGTTCACTTCGTAATCGAGTCTGCGTTTTCATCGTGCTTCATAACGGCATTCGGCCTTGACCACCACTCGAGCACGCGCATGGCGTGCCGAGTATTTCTGCAACCGCGCAAAGGCAGGCAGCGGTCTCGAGCGATATGGATACACGAACTGAGCGCGCAATTCTCGCCGGCGGTTGCTTCTGGGGAGTGCAAGACCTCCTGCGCAAATATCCGGGCGTTCTTTCGACACGCGTCGGCTACTCCGGCGGCGACGTGCCGAACGCGACGTATCGAAACCATGGAACTCACGCCGAAGCGGTTGAAATCGTTTTCGATCCGGCACGGCTAAGCTACCGCCAATTGCTGGAATTCTTCTTTCAGCTCCACGATCCGACGACGATGAACCGGCAAGGCAACGACCGAGGTACGAGTTATCGGTCCGCGATTTTTTACACGACCGAGGATCAACGACAAATCGCGGAAGACACGATCGCCGATGTCGACGCGTCGGGGCTCTGGCCCGGCAAAGCAGTAACCGAGGTTACTCCGGCCGGTCCGTTCTGGGAGGCTGAGCCCGAACACCAGGACTACCTGCAGAAGTATCCTGACGGGTACACGTGCCACTTCGTTCGTCCGAATTGGAGGCTTCCGCAACGCACGAAGGCGTGAACATCGCCTATCTAACGAGGTGACGATATTTCCGCGGCAGTAATTGCCTGGGATGATTCGATCGCTTATTGCCCTCGCTGCGTTTGCCGCGCTTCTCGCGCCCGCGGCCCAAGCCGCACCGCTTCCTACCGGTAACATGTCCTGGCGCGAGTCCGGACCGGCCATCGCGGGCGGCCGGGTTACGAGCGTCGCGGGTTCGGCCCACGATCCGAACCTCTACTATCTCGGCGCGGCCGGCGGCGGCGTTTGGAAAAGCACGACGTGCAGGCGCGACGTGGACTCCCGTTTTCGACAAGGAGAACGTCGGCGCGATCGGCGCGGTTGCGATCGACCCGGCGAACGACGAAACGGTCTGGGTGGGAACGGGCGAATCGAATCCGCGCAACGACGTCAGCTACGGCGACGGCGTCTACAAAACGACCGACGGCGGAAAGACCTGGACGAACGTCGGGCTTGCGCGACACGAAACACATTTCGCGTATTCTCATCGATCCAAGCAATCCGCAACACGTCATCGTCGGCGCGCTCGGAGACGTTTTCGCCGACTCGGCGGATCGCGGCGCTTACGTCACGTTCGACGGCGGCAAGACATGGACGAAGACACTCGACGGCGGACCGCAGCAGCGGCATCTCGATCTCGCGATGAATCCGAAAACGCCGAATGTCGTCTACGCCGGCGTTTGGCAATTCCAGCGGCGCCCGTGGACGTTTCGCAGCGGCGGCGACCGACGACGGCCTCTACCGCTCGACCGACGGCGGCAAAACGTGGACGCGGCTCACCGGCGGCGGACTTCCCGAGGGCATTACCGGCCGCATCGGCCTCGCGGTCGCGCCGAGCGATCCCAATCGCGTCTACGCGCTGATCGAATCGAAGCACGGCATTCTCTGGCGTTCCGACGACGACGGAACGACGTGGACGCTCGTGAGCTCCAATACACTCGTCGATCAACGCCCGTTCTATTTCTCCCATATCGAAGTCGATCCAGCGAATCCCGACCACGTGTTCACGGCTTCGACGTCGCTCGCCGAAAGCAACGACGGCGGAAAGACGTTCAAAGCGATCGCGCGATGACGTGCACGGCGACTATCACGCGATCTGGATCGCGCCGAACGACTCCAAACGCATCATCGTCGGCGAAGACGGCGGCTACGCGCTCACGCGTCGACGGCGGCGAGCACTGGGCGTTCTGGGCGAATCTGCCGATCGGACAGTTCTACCACGTCGGCCTCGGCAACGACAATCCGTACACGATCTGCGGCGGACTTCAGGACAACAACTCGTATTGCGGACCGTCGAACTCGCTCGACATGGCCGGCAACAGCAATGCCGCGTGGTTTGCCGCCGGTGCAAGACGACGACGGCCAGTGGGCGATTCCCGATCCGCGCGAACGCCAACGACATCTGGACCGACGGCCAGGACGGCGCGCTCTTCATCTTCAAGCGCAACTCGCGCGAATACACGTTCGCGCAGCCGTACTTCACGAGCGTTCAGCAAGATTACAACATCGCAACGAGCCCGTATCGCTTCAATTGGGAGTCGCCGATCGGGTTTGCACCGTGGGATCCGCAGCGTCGCGTGGTTCGGCGGCAACGTCGTCTTTCAATCGACCGACGGCGGCTACCACTGGCGGCCGATCAGCCCCGATCTCACGCGCAACGACAAGGCGCATCAAGCGCCGGCCGGGCGGTCCGATCACGCACGACGTCACCGGCGCGGAATATACCGACACGATTCTCGACATCGAAGGCTCACCGGTTACGACGCGGCGAGATTTGGGTCGGCACCGACGACGGACTACGTCCAGCTGACGCGCGACGGCGGCGCGCATTGGAAGAACGTTACGCCGCCCGGCGCCAACCCGAACGGGCGTTTCGAAACCGTCGCGCCGTCGCCGCTCGAACGCGGCACGGCCTATGCCGTGGAAGACGCGCACTTGATGGGCGATAGCGCACCGCACGTGTGGGTGACGCACGACTATCGGCGTCGCATTGGCAGTCGATCGCGGGCGGCTTACCGCGCGAACTCTGGACGCGCGCGATTCGTCCCGATACGCGCAATCGCTGCCGTCGTCTACCTCGGCACGGAAGAAGGCCTTTGGGTCTCGTACGATCGGGGCGCGCACTGGCAGAGCTTGCGCAACAACATGCCGGCGGTTTCGGTTCGCGACATTCGGATTCAGCCGCACTTCAACGATCTCGTTATTGCGACGCACGGGCGCTCGATTTGGGTGATGGACGACATCCGGCCGCTGCAGGATCTGCCGCAAGCCGTCAACGCGGGCGCAATGCTGTTCGCCCCGCGCACCTCGTACGAATATAACCTCACGAACAACACCGAGGGACTCTACACTCAATACGCGGCGCCGAATCCGCCGTACGGCGTGCCGGTCTCGTACTATCAATCTACGCAGCAGGCGACTGCGCCGGAGGTGACGATTCTCGACGCCGCCGGCCATACGGTCCGTACTCTGCGCGGCACTAACGACGCCGGCATCAACCGCATCGTTTGGAACTTCACGGCCGCTCCGCCCGTGAAGTGGACGGGCGCGGCGAATCCGGCATTTGCCGGACCCGACGACGGCCCGACGGTCGTCCCCGGCCGCTACACCGCGCGCATTACGCTGAACGGGCGCACGTTTGCGCAGCCGTTTACGGTAAAGCCGGACCCGCAATCGACGATGACGCTCGCGCAAATGCAACAAAGCTACAACGCGTTTGCAAAGCTGAACTCGCTATACTCCAGCGTCGACGTGATGCTGAACAATCTCGACAAGATCGGCAAAGCGATCGATGCTGAGCCGGCGTCGCAAGGAAGCCCGGCGCAAGCTGCGCTCGACCGCGCGCGTCAAGCTCGCGCCGCGGTAATGGCGCACTTGACGGCCTCGTACACCAACGGCGAAGACTCCGTTTCGCGTCCGGGTTCGTTGCGCGAAAATCTCGACGGCGCTTTCACGTCGCTCGAATCGTTCCCGGTGCAAGCGATCATAACGCCGGCTGCAGCGCAGTTCTACGCTCGGATCGACACGGAGTATCGGAGCGCACGCGATGCGTATAACGCGTATGCGCGATCGCTGCCGGCGCTGAACGCCGAGCTCACGAAAGCCGGACTGCGTCCGCTGCCTTCGATTCCGGAAGAGCGCTAACGCCCGAGGTTGCCGGAACTGAAAAAGGCGTCGCTCTTTACCGAGCGATGCCTTTTTCGTTTTACGTTGTGCTTCTAGCGGTCTACCATCGACATCTGGCGATCGTTATAACGCGGACCGGAAACTTTCTCCGGAGCCAGCGCCGCGTCGAGTGCCGCCATCTCCTCACCGGTCAGCGAGAGGTTCGCGGCCGCTACGTTTTCTTCGAGATAGCTCCGGCGTTTCGTGCCCGGGATCGGAACGACATCCGGGCCTTTGTGCAATAGCCACGCCAGCGCGATCTGTGCGGGCGTTGCGCCCTTGCGCGACGCGAGGGCACGCACGGCCGATGCAGCGCGCACGTTCGCGTCGAAGTTTTCGCCTTGATAGCGCGGATCGTTGTGACGGAAATCGTTTTCCGGATACTCTTCCGCCCGTTTCACGTTCCCCGCGAGAAAACCGCGCCCAAGCGGAGCAAACGGAACGAGACCGATGCCGAGTTCCCGCAACAACGGAATGATGCGCGGTTCCAGGTTGCGCTCCCACAACGAATACTCGCTTTGCAACGCCGAAATCGGATGCACGGCGTGAGCGCGGCGGATCGTCTGTTCGCCGGCCTCGGATAATCCGAGAAATCTCACTTTGCCTTGCTGCACCAGCTGAGCCATCGCGCCGACCGTTTCTTCGATCGGCACTTGCGGATCGACGCGGTGCTGATACAACAGATCGATTCGGTCGGTAGCAAGGCGCCGCAACGAAGCTTCGACCGCTTCGCGCACGTGTTCCGGCCGGCTATCGACGCCCGCAATGGCGCCGTTCTCGAAACGAAAGCCGAATTTCGTCGCTATGGCGACCTTATCGCGACGGCCCTGAAGTCCTCGTGCGAGCAGTTCTTCATTCGCATACGGTCCATATGCTTCGGCCGTATCGAAAAACGTTACGCCAAGCTCGAGGGCGCGGTGAATCGTGGCAATCGATTCGCCTTCGTCTCGCTCTTCCGCCGTCCCATAGGCTTGGCTCATTCCCATGCACCCTAACCCAAGCGCAGAAACGACTAGGCCTTGGGTGCCTAATTTTCGTGTGGTAAGCATTTGAATACGACCGTACCCACTTTAGCCTCACGACGCAGCCGCGGCTACGGATTCAGATGAGCATCAAACCAATCGAGCCATTTGCCGTAAGCGTCCGCAAGACGAACGGGACCGCTTGGAAGATGTCCGGTCGTAGGATAAGCGTAGAACTTTACGGGGACACCGCGGTCGCGCAATGCGTGATACAACTCGTACGATTCGGCGATCGGCACGCGCACGTCGTAAACGTTTCCTAAGATCAGCGTCGGCGTCGTGATGGCATCCACGTACGTCATGGGCGACTGACGTCGCCATTGGTTCAACGATGCAACGGGCGGCGCGGAAAACGCGTGAAGATCGTCGTCGTAATCGTCGGCGATTGAGTAGTCCAGGACGAGATCGTGCACGCCGGCGCCGGCGACCGCGGCTTTCCAGACGTGATATTTTGCCGTCAGCCAACTCGTGAGCTGGCCGCCGTACGACCAGCCGGAAACGCCGATACGATTCGCATCGATTATGCCAAGCCGTTTGACGGCCTCGATCGACGCCATGACGTCCGTGCCGGGGCCTTCGCTTGCGTCGTTGTAAATCGCGCGCTCGAACGCGTTGCCCTCATTGCTCGAACCACGGTAGTTCGGCGCCAGTACGACATAGCCGCGGGCCGCAGCCGCCTGGTAGAACGGGTCGAATGCCGTCAGCGCCGAAAGTGCGGGACCGCCGTGAATCCGAATCGCCAACGGATACTTGCGATGCGGATCGTATGCGGGCGGATACGTCAACACACCGTACTCCGTAAACGGACCGTTTTTCCAACGGATTTCGGTTTCTCGAGCAAGGTCGAAGCCGGCGATCCAATCGTTGAAAGCAGTAAGCTTTTCGGGAGCTCGCGCCCCCCGCGGCAAATAGTACAATTCCGGCGGACGCATCGATGTCGATCCGGTGAATGCGATATCGCCCTGCGCATCGGCGCTTTGTAGCGAGTCGATCGACGCATCTTTGACATCGCCCGCCGGCAACGGCAGAATGCGCCCGTGGAGACCGGCGAGATAAAGGCGCACCTGCGTCCCGTCGTAAGCACGTACGAGCACGTGCGAATTGTCGTACCAAGCGAAATCTTCGACGTGCCGGTCTAAGGCGCGCGTAACGTTGTGGGGCGCCGCGCCCGCACGGTCCGAGAGCCACACGGCGGGTTCGCCCTGCGGCGTTCCGTCCTGCGGGTAGAGCATGGCTACGGAAGATCCGGCCGGCGAATAGACCGCCTGATTCTCGAACGACGAACGAGCATCCGCCGCAACGCTGCGTCCGCTGGCGACATCCACGAACTCGGCTTTGGAGCGATCGCGAATGCCGTAGATCGCGTTGGGAACGCGCTCGTAGAGAATTTCGCCGTCGCCGGAAGACCACGAAACCGATGCGTCTCTGACACTCCACGTCCCGCTAGTTAAACGCCGTTCCCGGCCGTCGAGCGTAACGACCCATAGGTGGACCGGCTTCGGATTTCGCGTGGAAAGATACGCGTTGTCGGTTACCTCGAAGGCATCGCGGTATTTATCCGCACCGTTTTTCGCCGGTTCCGGATCGTGCCGAAGGAAGGCAAGACGCCGCCCATCGTGGCTCCACGATTCCTCTAAAACGTCCGTTCCCGAAGTTAAGCGGCGCTCTGATGCAAGCGCGCCATCGGTAACAAACAATTCGTCCGCGTTCGCGGCCGCATCATCCGCGACGTAGGCGAGCCGTCCATTCTCAGCCCACTGTAGGTTCGAGTAAGATTCATGCCGGAATGGCGCGGAACGATCCGCGCGAGAACGCAGGTTATACACGTGCAAAGTATCGACGCGCGCGTTTCGTTCCAGCACGTTCCGCGTTGTGACGTAGGCGATGTACGTTCCGTCGGGCGAGATCACCGCTCCCGACACATCCACGATGCGCTGCATGGCTTCGAGGGAGAAGCGCGGCGGCGCCGCTCCCGCACCCAATAGCAGCGAAGCGGCCATTACGGCCGCTATCGCGCGCATCTACAGTTTGATTTGCAGTTGGAAGTAGACCTGCAACGGCAGCGGCAGGTTGCATGAGTTGACGTCGCCGTACGCCGGCACGAACGGCACCGAGAAGTACGTGTTGAGCGGCACGCCGTTTGCGGCGACGTCGTTCGGGCTTGCCCCGTTGTAGAAGTTGCTAATGAAGAACTTGTTGTACGCATAACCGCAGTTGGTGTTGCTCGGCGTATACCGCGGTCCACGGCTCGGCCGATCCGCCGAAGCATTGGTTGACCAGGTTCGCGACGGTGAGGTTCCCCGTTACGCGCGGGCTGAAATCGTAGCTCATCTGCAGTCCCATGTTGAATTGCCAGGGCTGCCGGAATTGCCCGAACGTGTCGAACGTGCCCGTGTACGGATTTGGAACGTAGAGATGTCCGGGCGACGTGCCGCTGGCGCCGATTTCTGCCGCGCCGCACGACGTGTAGTCGACGGTCAGCGGATTCGCCGCACCGGGAATGCCTTCCGACTCTGATTCGAGCGGCACGAGCGCGGGTCGAGTCCTTGGAAGTCGGCCGGCGTGCCATACGTCGCGCCCTGGTAGAGCGAGAAGACCGGCGTAATCGCAAACTTGTTCGCTTATAGTTCAGGACAAACGCGAACGTGTTCGGCGAGATGTACGGATAGTCAAGACCGGTATCGTAGTACGCGTTCTTGTCGAGCAATGGCTGCGAAGCCATGTTGTAGTACGGGTTCAAAATCGAAGTCGGACCGCACGTGGGATCGCCCGTACCGGACCGGTCGTTTAGGTAGCACGGAGCGCCACCGCCGGCTTTCGTCAGCAAGTTGAACTGTTGGATGTCCTGGTTGTACGGATCGACCGCGTTGATGTTCGTGCCGGCGTAGTTCTCCCACTTCTCTTTCGAGTTCGTGTACGTGTACGAGAAGACGCGGCGAAGCCGTTGCGGTTGAAGTCGCCCTTCGTGATCTGGAGTTCGACGCCGTACGTCTTCTCGGTCCCGGCGTTGAACGACGGCGAGACGCCGAAGAGCGTCGGTATGCTGACCGATTCGTACAGCTGGTTCGTCGCCTAGCGGTAGTACGGCGACGCTTTCAAAGCGATGTCGGTCTTCGGGAATTGATGCTCGATCGAGAGATCGTAGTTGTTCGAGAACTGCGCTTGCGCCGCGTGGAACGGCGTATTGAATCCGAACGGCAGAAAGCCGACGAGTTGCGCCGCGAGATTCGGTTCGAGGCTGTTGTACTCGATCTCGTAGTTTTGCGGCTCTTGCGCGAAGCGGCCGGCCGAGAACCGCAGCACCGTCTTCGGATCGAGCGTATACGTCACACCGAATCGCGGCGAGAAGTACGTCTGCATGTAGGTCGGGTCAAATTGATTGGTCAGCAGCAGGTGGCCGTTCAAGCCGTCCGGATGAACGCTTTGAATGCCACCTTCCACGACCGGACAATTGAGCGAGACGTAGGGGGTGACGTCGCGTAGGAACCGCGGTTCCTGCGGAATGATGACCGGCTGAAGCGTCTGCGGATTGTAGCAGAACTCTTTCTGGGCGCGCGAGTACCAGAAGTCTTTGCCGGGATCGCCGGCGACCGGCGTCAGGTCGAATTCGTCGCGATCGAAGCGCAGGCTCGCGTTGATGTTCCACTTGTCGGTCGGGCGCCATGCGTCGCTCAGCGAAGCATGCGTGAATTTCGGCGTGACGGAGTTGATGGACGCTTGCTGCCCGAGATACGTCATCCGCCACGATGCGCCGTTTGCGCACGCATTAGTGGGGATGGGCTCGTTCGGACCGCCGGAGCAGTCGACGTTTTGCGGAGCGCCGCTCGCGCTATAGTCGGAATTTCCCGTAAGGTCGCTAAACGATCCCTGCGTGATCGGATCGTTGCACGGCGCGAGATCACCGGCATTTACATTCTCGACGCCGTTAGCGAGCGTACCGCTGTAGGCAGCGTAACAGTTCGTGCCGTTCGTGAGATTGCTCGCCATTTGGCCGCTGGAGCCCGTGAAGTCGTTTAGCGGCGCCCCGCCGGTGTTGAAATTGTTGAAGTTGTAGTAGCGCAGCGTGCTCGCGGTTACGTAGCTTAGCGAAAGTTCGAGTTGATGCTGATCGCTGATTTGGTCCGCCACTTGAAACTCCAAACCGCGCGTGTGGCCGTCGACTTCGTAGTCGTAGTTCGTGGCGCCGAGATTCACCGTTCCGTAAGGGCCTGTGATGCCGTGCTGGACGGCGCCGCTGCGGTTGGTGTTCGAGTAGAACGTGTAACCGAAGAGCCGCGCGTAGGCGTTGGCGCCGATGTTCTTCTGGTATTGAACTTTGAAGATGCTGGCCTGGTCCCAGCGTCCGTCGCGATAATCGTTCGGCATCGCAGCGACCGTACCGTCGGGACATTGGTTGGGGACCGTAATCGGTGTTGCGGCGGCCGAGTCTTGCCCCGCAATCAGACTCGTATTGTAACAGCGGTTCGCCGGAGATCCGGGAAACGCATAGGCAATCGGCTGCACCGTTGCCGGCTGCATAAACGTGGTCGTCGAGGGAAACGTGTAAAAGTCCGGCCACAGCGGCTGGTACGCATACGCGCCAAGCGCGGATCCGTTCGCCGTCAGATTTTCATTCTGCAGCGTGCCCAGCAGCGGTTGCGCGTCGTTCGCGCTATCGTAATAGTGCCGGAATTGCGACGAGCTCGTGAAGAGCAATTGCACGTCGTCGCGTCCACCGTCTTGATGATGCGGGATACCGAAGTGCAGATTCGCAACGAATTCCCGCGCCGTAAATCGATGAAATATTGCCGAAATTTGGATTCAGCGACGCGAAGCAGCCGGGGTCGTTCCAGGAAATCGCCGTCGACGGGTTCGTGTAAAAATTCGACGGATCGCTCGCATTGCACGTCGGATACACCGCCGGCCAGAACGCCAGATTCGTCGTGATGTTGCTCGGCCACGTGACCGGGAATTCGTCACCCAGGCCCGCGCCGTTGTCGTTCGTGAGATAGCGGTAGTCCTGATTGAATCCGCTCAAACCGACGTAGTAGGAGAACAACCGGTTCGGAGATGCTCCGCCGGCTTCGACCGAGAGATCGTGATAGAACGTCGGCGATCCCATGCGTCCCGAAAGCTGCCCGAATCCGGGATACGTGCCAGAGCGAACGACTTGATTGATGAAGCCGGCCAGGCCGGTCGCGTTGGAGCTTGCCGGACCGCCGCCGGTATAGATTTGCAGCTCTTGCTGCCCGAGCGTCGACGCCGAATGCGCCGGATAGTTATCGAACGAGCGGTTTACCGGCACGCCGTCGTACTCGTAGCCGATTTGATCGTAGTATCCGCCGCGAATGTACACGGTCTGATTGACGCCCATTTGGTTCGGCGGCACGAAGGCGCCGGGCTTCGACGCGATCGCGGAGTACGCGTTGTTCAGGCCGCCGCCCCCGCCGATGGGCGCAGCAGCCGCAGCCAACGCCGGGTTGACGGAGTACACGTCGGTCGTCGTTCCGGGCCGCACCGGGCTCAAGGAAGAGCGCGACGTGACACGCGCGATCTCTTTGAGATTTTTCTCGAGGCTAAAGGCCAGCGTTTGGTTCTGATCGGCAAAGACGGCGATGCCTGCGAGCGAGACCGGCTCGTATCCCGTTTTCTCGACGCTCACCGAGTACGTGTCGGGCATCAACGAAATGAACGTGAATTTTCCCGACGCATCGGTGGTTGCGGTCGCGCTTTGCGACGGGCTCGTCGCGGTTACGCGAGCGCCCGCGACCGGGACGCGCCCCTGAGTTTCCAGCACTTGCCCGTTCAGCGATCCCGTGGTGCCGGCGACGGCCCCAAGCGGGAGCGACGACGCCAAAAGAACGACCGCCAGCAGAGCACCGCAGCTGCGAACCAAACGCGACATACCGCCCCCATTTTTCGAGCTGGAGAATTACCTCGATTATAGGAAGATGAGCCGGGGCCAGGTATCCCGGATTTCCGCCATTTCGGAAATCAAGCGGTCATTTCAGCGCCGATGCACGCGCTTAGCTGGGCGCGCGATTTCACTCCGATTCTCGAGAAGATCGTCGAAAGATGATGTTCGACGGTGTGTTCGCTGATATGGAGGGCTGAAGCGATCTCGCGATTGGTTTCGCCCCGCGCCACGAGCTCGGCAATTTGCCGTTGGCGAGCCGTCAGATCGAGACGGCGTTCCGGTCGAACTCGGCGTTTCGCGCCCAAACGCTGGATGTCACGAACCGCGCCCATCGCGCGATATTCGGCCTCCGCCTCCTGGACGTGCCCCGCGAACTCGGAACAGTAGGCCGCATGCCACCGAAATCCGACGGCTGCAAATGCGCGCGAAGCGAGCTCCGCTAAACGGCGGCTCCTCTCACTGTCCTGCGCGCGTACGCGGTGCGCTTCCAAGATCAGCCGGTAAACGCGCAACATCCGGGGCCGTCCTGTCGAATTACTAAGGACGCTTTGCGCGCGCGCAAGCTCTTGCGGTCCCCCGAGCTGGGCGGCTTGAAACCACAGCGCGCCGCTCCGATGCCCTCTCGAAATCGTATGTAGCGCTTCCGTGAGAACGTGCCGGGCTTCTCCCCCGGCGCCTTGCGCGTTGCGAAGCTCGGCAAAGGCCGCCGCAACCGCAGACATTCGCTGTATTTCGCTCGAGCGCGCGGCGTACGTCATCGCTTCTTCGTCCGCGCACGCCTCGAGGAGTTGTCGATCGTTGAGCGCCAGAGCGAGCGGAATGCCCACGCTCGCGGCTTTCGTCTTGAACGTAGCCGTGGTTACGCCGCAGCGAAGCGCTTCGAAAACCAGCGCTCGAGCCTCGGTGAGCTGCCCTTTGAGCGCGAGCGTACGCGCATAGTTCATCGCGCAATAGGCGACCCGCCACATCATTCCGGTACGGCGCGACTCGTTCATCGAGATCCGATGGTGCTGCTCGGCGCGGGCGAGCTCACCCAGATCGGCTGCTACGAGCGCACAATTATTTTCTACTTGCGCGATCAGCTCGCTGGACCCGGTTTGCGCCGCGAGCTTCGACGCGCGGTCGCAATCGCGAAGCGCGCCGCAACCGTCGCCGAGTGCAGCGCGCGTTTCTGCGCGCACCTCGAACCACATCGCTTGCATCGGGATATCCAGATCCGCGTTCATCGCGGAAACCGTTTGCAGATGTTCCAGCGCCGTCGGCGCATCCCCAAGCGTCGTTGCGAATCTCGCCCGCGAAAGAGTTGCTTCCGCCGCCAGTTCGGTGCGTCCCATGTTCAGCGCCATGTGCGCGGCATCGGCGGCGTCGCGCAAGCTTTGGCCCGTGCGCGCGTCGACCCAGTGCTGATCCGCCAGCAACAGCAACGCATGCGAGACGCCGGCGCGATTGCCGAGCGCCGCATGTTCTTCGCGGCTGCGCTCGAACCAGCGCGCCGGCTCTTCGCCGACTCCCTCGATGTAGAGCAGTTGACCGATTCGCTCGTACAGCGCCGCGCGCGCCGCTCCGGCGGGATACTCCCATTTCAATGCGGCGGTATAGAAGCGGATCGCGTCGCGATACGCATAGACCGCCATCGCCGATTGCCCGGCCAGCTCGTTGTAAGTGCGCGCCTTTTCCGCGACCCGCGCTTGCGTGTAATGATAGGCGAGCTCCGATGCGCGGGCTTCCGGCATCGGTTCGCGCTCTATGGCTTCGGCGATGCGTACGTGCAACGGCGCGGCGAGCGCGACCACGACTTGTTCCGCCAGCGCTTGCCGGATCAGCGCGTGGCGAAACGTGAAATGCTGCGGCGATTCCGGCGACGCGACGAGAAGGCCGGACGACACGGCACGCTGGACTGCCGCCAGCACCTCGGCTTGCGGAACTTCGGCAACCGTTGCCACAAAGTCGCTTCGAAACGTCTGTCCGGCGATCGCTGCGCGAATCAAAATGTCACGCTCGCTCTCGGAAAAGTACGAGAGGCGTTCGCTGAGCGTCGCCTGCACCGAAAGCGGCATATTTTCGCGAAACGCCAGCTCGCCGTTCTCGAGCGCCATTCGCGTGAGCTCTTCGGCGAAAAACGGATTGCCCTCCGAGAGATGCTCGATCTGCGAAAACAAATCCGGCCGAAGTTCCGTTTCGCGTGCGCGAACGAGTTCGCCGACCAGATTTCGCATTTCGGTTCGACGCAAGCCGCGAAGAGAAACCGTCGTTGCGCGAGCTCGCGCCATCGATAGACGCAATGCCGCAAGCGCAGCATTCGTCATCGCGTCCGCCGTGCGCAACGAAATCGCAAAAAGCAGGTGCGCGTTTCCAACCGAGGCGGCTAGATACCGAAGCAGCTCGAGCGTGGCTTCATCAGCCCACTGCGCGTCCTCGAGGACGGCAAAAATCGGCCGGCGCATAGACTCGCGTTGAATCGCCGCGCCGAATGCTTCGAAGTGCGCCGCTTTTTCTTCCGCATTGAACGCGCGGTCGCTTGCCTTCGGCACGAGGCGGCCGCGGGAAACGGCTTCCGTCACCGGCTGAAGAGGCAAATACGGACGGCGGATGTGCTCCGAAGAATGTCCGAACGCGACGGTGGCGTTCTTCTCGATTCGCCGAGCAAATTCGCGCAAAAGGCGCGACTTGCCGATACCCGCCTCGCCTTCCACCAAGACGAAACGCGCGCGGCCGTCGCTCGCCGTTCGAAATTCTTCTTCGAGGACTTCGAGCTCTTCATGGCGGCCGAAGAATTCGTTGCTAACGATCGCCGACGAAATCATCCGTTGTGCCATGCTTGCGGACCGGTTCGCGCGGTCCCTGTCGCGAACGCTCTTAGCGATACGGATTGCGGCTGTACGGATTGGCTTTCGAGCCGTCCACGGTCACTTCGTAGCGGACGCCGTCGCCGTCTTTCGCGAGGAGATTGATGGCCGTGCCGGGTTTGGCTACGTGTAAAACGGTTACCGTGGCCAGCAGCGGCTTTCCGCGTTCGAGCCTTTTGACGGAAACCAAGCGCACGAGATACGCGCCTTTCGACTGGTATCCCGGACCATCGTGTTTCAGCAGCGTTCCAATCCCATCGCGATTCACCACGAGCGAACTGCGCTCGTCGACGGCAAGCGCCGTGATGGTGCCGGTCGGGAGATGGTTTTCGCGCTCGAGGCGCGCCAGAAATGCTACGGTGCGGCCGAAACGATCTCGTCGCGCGAAGTGCGTATCGGTGATGACGTTGCGCAGCGGCGGCCACGAGAGAAATCCGGTCGTGAAGCTGATTTCCGGTTCGAAAGGATCGCGTACGGCGTTAGCCGTCGTAACCGCGTAATCAGGGTCGTTCTCGTGAAGACGGTCCGCCGCGACCGAATCGTAAACGTATTGGCCTTGCACCGCCAGCCCTGCGCTCGTCCCGCCGACGGCGCCGTTGCGCGCCCAAAGACGCTGCAAGGCGGCCGCAAATTTCGAGCCCTTCCACCACACGTAATTCGCTTGGTCGCCGCCGCCGAAGAAAACGGCGTCGGCTTTGTCGACGATCGGAACGAGAGCGTCGAGCTGTTCCGGCGTGACGCATGCGGGAATGCCGATGGTCTGCACCGACGCGAACGGGCCGAGCGGCTTGATGTACGGCGTGTAGTCGTTGTCGTCGGTATGCGCGGTTAAGACGACGACGTTAAGCGCCGGCTTCGAAGCAGCGGGCGAGAGCAAATCGTGCATACGGCGAAACTGCGCGTCGATGTCGCTCCCGCCACCCTGCAGTACCAGCACCGGACCGCGCAGCGCCGTTTGCGCCGAGGGCGTTCCAAGCGCAGGCCAAATTTTCGGTGCGCACCAGCGCCACGCTGCGACATTCCAAAATGCGCCGGAGAGCGAGGTGGTTTGTCCTTCGAGGCGATCCGGGAACGTATTGACCTGCGCGCGCCGGTAGAGCAGCGCAATCGGCATGCGCTCGAAAAGTTCTCGCTCGAGTTGCGAGTAAATCACTTTACGTTCGTTCCGATCGTACGTCGAAAGACCCCGCGCAAGCAGTGCGTCGGCCTTCGCATCGCAAAATCTCGACTTGTTATAGCCGCCCGGAGGAACGTTCGCGCAGGCAAATTGATCGGTCGTATCCGGATCGTCGCCGTTTTCGAACGAATAAAGCGCCATTTGAAATTTTCCGCCGTACACCGGGCCGTTTTCGTTCGCGGGCGCGACGAATTGCGTGATATTGAATTCTTTTAACGTAACACGCGCTCCGACAGCGCGTTCGTACTGCACGATGAGGTTTGCGAGCGACGCATCCCCCGGCGTCGCCGCCTGGAGGATCAGCAGCACGTCGAGCGGCTTTCCGTTCTTCCGCCGAACCCCGTCGGCTCCGGGCTGCCATCCGGCATCGCTCAGCAATTGCCTCGCCGCGGCCGGATCGTACGGGACGTCCGGATAGGCTTTCGGATCGAAAGCCCATAGAAACAATCCGGCCCCGGCATCGTGCGTTTGGAGCGCGCCGCGGTACACTTTTCGAATCGCGCTCGAGATATCGACGGCTTCCGCCAACGCCCGGCGCACGCGCGCATCGCCCGTTATTGCATCGGTCGTATTGAAAATGAGCGCACCGACGGCGTTCTGCTGCGTGCTCGTTACGCGATAGCCTGGAATCTGTTTCAGCAGAGGATAGTTCGCGTAATCCTGTTCGTCGAAGTAGCCTTGCACTTCGTGCGTACGCAGCATGTTCATCGCGGTTTGCGGATTGGAAACGAATCTAACGGTCAGAGCGGCGACGCCTGGAGCGCCGCGCCAATAGTACGGATTAGCGGTAAGTTCCACGCGATCGCCCGGCAGCCAACGCTCGACTTTATACGGACCCGAACCGAACGGCGCGCGGTTGAACGGCGCGTGATTGAAGTCCGGATCCTTCGCGAGCACGTGTTTGGGCAGAATGGGGAAACCCTGCGGCGCTCCCACGACGACGATGACTGGTGGAAACGGCCGCTTCAAATGCAGCACCAGCGTCGCGGGGTCCCGTGCTTCGGCGCGAGCGACGTCATCGTACGCGAAGCGGCTTTGCACGAGATTGCGAGGATTATTGATCGCTTCGATCGACCAGGCGCAATCCGCCGCGGTCAGGGGCGTTCCGTCGGCGAATCGAACCCCTTTGCGGATGTGGTAGACGATCGTCTTTCCATCCGCGCTGATGCCGCCGTTTTTCGTCGTCGGCACCTCGGTCGCAAGATCCGGAATCAACGTCCCGCTATCGTCGAACTTGACCAAATACGAGAAGACGAGCATCGACCACTCGGTGGACGACGTCCCGTTTTCAAGCGCGGGGTTCAACGATCGCGGCGACCATTGCTGCGCTATCGAAAGCGAATCCGCCGGCGGCGCCGGTCGCGAACACGCAGCGCATAGTAAAAGGAGCCCGAGCGAGAGCAGCGTTCTCAACTTCATGCGATCGCGTTCTCGATAGCGCGAATCTCTCCGACGGCAGTACCGGCCTTATTCCGCAAAACCGGATTGGCGAAGGCGTGTAGGCTGTGAAGCTGGGATTCGCTCAATGCGCCAATGCACCGCAGCGCGTGAAGCGCCGCCGGAGGCCTGGCGCGTTCGTGTCCATCGACGACCTTTACGACCAGGCCTGCGCCTCGATCGATCGATGCCACGCCGAGAACGCCTTCCGCGCCGCCTTTACAAACGAGTCCGCCTTCCGACGCGCGAATCAGCTCCGCGTCGAATACACCTGTGCCCGACATGTACTCGGGATGAGCGATCATCGCGGCGCGCACCTGCCGCAACGCATCGGCGGCGGCCGGATCCCGAACGTCGAGCGTAGCCAACCGCTGATAGGCGAGCGCGGCATTCTTCAACGGCGTCGCGTACACCGGAATGCCGCAGCCGTCGATGCCGACGGCCATTTCGTCGTATGGTTGATCGGCCAGCGCCGCGCAGAAACGTAAAATCCGCTGTTGCGCCGGATTTTCCGGATCGCGGTACGTCGCGGGGTCCGCGCCGATGGCAAGGCATAGCGCAAGAATCCCGGCGTGTTTTCCCGAGCAGTTGTTAGCAATCGGCTCCGTGAACGGCGGCTCGGGACCGCACTGCAACGCGCTCTCGTCCATGCCGATCTTCCGCAAGATCGATCGGACGGTTTCGATATGAAACGGTTCCGCCTCGTGCGAGGCGGTCATCAGCGCAAGCTCGCGTTGTGTAAGTCCGAAGCGCTCCGGAACGCCGGCCATCACTGCTACGGCAGCAATGAACGGCTTTGCGGCGGAACGCAAATAAATCGGGGTGCTCGTAGCCCCGACATCGAGCAGCGGGCCCCCGTCACGGCTTATGGCATACGCAGCAACATTGTGTACGGACTCCACAACGGCTCCGCGCACGATTTCAACGTACGGAATCCCGGCGATACGCTTCTCCACCGTTTCATCCTAAAGGCATCGCACGGGCGCTGGGTATGGCGGATTACCGGGGTTTTTTCGCGACCGTTGGGGAAGCGATTCTACTCCGAACGGCGGAGATTTAGGGGTGGCGTATGGCTCAGCAAACGCCCAATCACCCGTGGTGGCAGAACGCGCTAGCGAATTTTGCCGCTCCCGTCGCACTCGTGAGCTTGATCTCCGCGGCTGTTTCCGTCTATGCCGCGATCGACGCAAGCCGCGAGCACGCGCGCGCTTACGAACAGACTTTTGAAAATCTTCTCGACAAGCAAGTCGTGGCCAACCGGATTTTTTTACCCGAGGGCGGCCTTCCCGACGAACAAAAGGCGGCGGCTACGCTGTTGGCGCTTCAGGGTTTGGCCGAAACGGAAGCGCAACGCGAAACGGTCCTCCTCTTTGCGGCGCGCATCATCGCCGTAAATCCGAAACCGGAAACCGGCGGACCGTCGGCGCGCGTGCTCACCCTGCTGATCCAACAAATCGACGACGATCTTCGCGCGAATAGAGATCGCGCCGCCAATCAACGGCTCCGAGACGTGAGCCGGAGCCGTGCATTTCTCGATCTGGTTACAGCCGGGATCTCGGACGAATACTACAACGACGACGTGGCACACCCGGCCCGAAGGGAAGCGTGGCCAACGTTGAACGGCGACCAGCCGCTCTCAACCGAAGCGATTCGCGATTTGCTTTTCGAAATCGGTCCGGAGCAAGATCGGATCGACGGCTGGGTGCATCTAGCGACGTTCGGAACGGATTACCGCTATGCGAAGCAGACGAACGAGCAAGCCGTTGAGGCTGCCGGCGCGCTTCGCCGCGAAACCGCGCGAAATTTCATCAACTCGACCATCGCGGTGGCGAGCGGCGATCTCACGCACGCGCGCGACATCCGGTACCAATACGCGATTGAAGCGCCGGCAGCAAAAGCAGGGCGCGTTCAGATCGTCCTGATCGGCCCGCACACGTGGACGTCCCGAATTCCGACGGGCGTTTTGATGCTCAAAGCACGTTTGCTTCGAGACCGGCCACCCGTCGTTTACGTCAATCCGGACGGAACCTTTAGAAAAGGCAGCCTCGGTAAAGTACTCGGCGCCGTGCCTGCTGCAACATGCGTGGACATCGTCGAACCCGTTCGTAACGTGCTCGTTTTTGTCGATTCGAAATACGTTGAAGGCGAAGGCCTGCCGAGCCATTGGTACGGGCTCATTCACCTCTGGGCGCACGTTCGCAGCTCGCAAGACGGCTGCGCGTTCCCGTCACCGGTTCCGTAACGCCGCTAGGGTCCGGCCGCGAGCGCTTTCTGTGGATCGGCGAGCGCGTCCGATGCTTCGTCTCGAACGGAAACGTTCTTCTCGTGTCCTTTTACGTAATCCAAAGCGAGACCGTATGCTTTCAGCAACGCCTCTGAAGCCGGCGCGGAGACGTCCGGGGCGATTCCGGTTCCTTCCCAGTTGGTTTTTGTCACCGGGCTGTAGGCACGGCCTTCGGGAATGAAGATGCCGAAGCCGTTGCCGATGCCGTGCGCGTCGCCGGGATTCGCACCGCCGCCGGTCGTTTCTCCCACGATCGTGATCCGTTTGAGGTTGTGTAAATCGTACGTGAACTGCTCTGCGCACGAAAACGTGCGCGAACTGGTTAGGACGTAGATCGGTTTGGCCAAGTAGAGCGGTCCCGGAACGCTCGGCGCGGTGTACTGCTGTGTTTCGCTGGTCCTACCGGTATCCGGGTCCCGCCACATGAGCGACGTGATCGGCTGCTGAGAGTCGAAGAAGTAACCTTCAATGGTTTCCGCCGCTACCGGATCGCCACCGCCGTTGTGCCGTAAATCGATAACTAAAGCGTCGGTGTTCGCCACGAACGCCATGGCGGCTTGCACCGGTTGAGCGAATCCGACGTCGCCCGAGAAGTAACGAAAGTCTAGGTAACCGACGTTTCCCGGGAGCCGCCGCACGGCTTCAAATCCGAAATTTGCGCCGAGTTCGTCGGAGTGTTGCGTTTCTTTCGAGACAGAGCGCGGTTCGGACGAGCGATCCTCGTACGGATACCAAAGGCGGACGTGCTTGTCGTGCGTCACCGCGAGCAAGTCGTCATTTACCGTCGTTCGCAAAACCTTCGCGTCCGAAATCTTCTCGTACTTCGGGGTGTTCGTCTTGAGCATGGTAACGGCTTTAGCGGCTACTTCGGGAAAGACGTATGCGTGAAAGGCTTTCTCCGCATTCGCCATCATGCTATCGATTTGAGCGCTTGATAGCGTCGTCGCGGTCGCGGCTAGAATCAGACCGGTGAGCATGCGATCATTATAACGCGGCTACGGCGCCGGTTTACACCGTTTAACGGTGTGATGCAGAAACGAAGCGGGATAAAACTCGGCGATCGCAACGATACGCCGAGTTTTTCGCATCTGTAGTTATTTCGCTCGCACCCCAAGCAGATTTCCGGCTTGATCCTTTAGGACGGCGATTCGCAGGCCGCCGCCGACGTCGGTTGGCTCCTGATAGCTCTGCGCGCCGGCGCTCTGCAGCGAGGCTATTGTTTCTTCCAAATTTTCGACGTCCCAGTAGCCGATCGGCATCGTTATGCCCCTGCTGCGGGCGTTCGGGTCGAGGCCAATCTCTTGGCCGCCCACGCGAAAGCCGACGTAGTAAGGACTTTCAACGTACGGCTGGCAGCCGAGCAGCCGAGCGTATAGCGCCTTTGCGGCGTCCAGATCTTCAACCGGATAGACAAATACTTTGATGTCGTTCATGCACCCGTGACGGAGCCCGCCGGGAAAACGTGACAGCTTTCTCTTTCGCACATCACTTGCTTTTTACAAGTACGGTGCATATACTGGACGAGAGCCGCGAAGCGCGGCTGGAGGAACAGCCATGGAGAATAAGATGACTTTGCAGGCCGCACCGGCGATCGATGAACGCCGCGAACGCGTCATGAAGATACTTGTCGTAGTCGCCCGCACGCTGCTCGGACTGGTTTTCGTTGCAGCGGGGCTGTCCGGATTTCTCATCCTCAACAACCCGCCGCCGGCCCCGCCCGGACTCGCGGGACTCTTTCAAGAGGTCTTCTTCCGTTCGGGTTGGGTGCTCTTCGTCGACGGCGCCGAATTCATCACAGGCGCGCTCCTCGTAACGAACCGCTACGTTCCGTTTGCACTCGTCGTTTCTGCGGCGATCCTCGCAAACATTTACGCATTTCACATAACGATGGCGCCTTCGGGCCTTCCCGCCCCGATCGTCCTTACGATGCTATGGCTGATCGTGGCATGGCCGTTGCGCCGGCACTTTGCACTGTTATTCGTGAAGACGCCGCAACTTTAATTTGATTTTGCGAAGCGCTCCGCGGCGCGAGCTTTGGCTCGCGCCGCGCATTCTGCGCGATCTCGCGGTTCAGCCGACGTTACGAGCGAGCCGATGAGTTCACGTGCAGCCTCGGCGACTTCGTCAACCGCGCGATCGAACGCAGCTTCGTTTGCGTGCGACGGCTTTGTAAAACCCGAGAGCTTTCTCACGAATTGCACGGACGCAGCGCGAATTTCGTCGTCCGTCGCCGGGGGTTCGAAGTTGAAAAGCGGGCGAATGTTGCGACACATATCTGTTACTTTCCTGAAACAAGCATTATGTCTTACAAAAACTATGGTATAACATAAGCATGCCGACCCGTGCTTACGGCCAGTTCTGCGGATTGTCGCGCGCTCTCGAAGTCGTCGGAGAACGCTGGTCGCTTCTTATCGTGCGGGATTTGCTGGTCGGTCCGAAGCGCTTCACCGATCTTCATCGCGGACTTCCCGGAATTCCCACCAACGTCCTAACGGCGCGCCTCAAAGAACTCGAGCAGGCAGGCGTCGTCCGACGGCGCATTCTGCCGCGCCCAGCAGGATCTATCGTCTACGAGTTGACCGAATACGGCGCCGAGCTCGAAGAGCCGGTCGTGTATCTGGGACGGTGGGGCGCAAAAGCGCTCGGCGAACCGCGACCCGATGAAGTCGTCACGCCGAATTCCCTGGTCATGGCGCTGCGCTCTACATTCCGGAGCGAAGCCGCGCGCGGCTTACACGCGGGTTTCGAACTGCACTTCGGCCCAACGACGTTGCACGCGCGCGTCGACGACGGCGACCTGGAAGCGGGCGAAGGCGAATTACCCGGGGCCGATCTGAAAATTGAAACCGGGCCGGCGCTCAAAGCGCTGATGGCCGGCGAGCTTACGCCCAAAGCGGCGATCGCGAACGGCAGCGTCCGGCTCACCGGCAATGCCAAACTCTTGCAGCGCTTCGTGGAGCTCTTCCGCATCGACCCGATGCCGATCGAAACGCGCTAACCGGGAAGTGCCGCAAAGAAATCGCCGCCGCGAGCTCGAGTGCTTGCGGCGGCGTTTTTTCGCAGCTAATCAAATGCTAGGGATACGCATTGTTGCAGCCATGAACTCTATTCGAGTACTCGCGCTGAAGTTTGTAAAGCTTCCCGTTCAAGTTGGTCGTTTCCGGAAGGTAGGCGCAAAGATCGCCGATCTCGCCGTTCACGCCGACATTGTTGTCGTACCAAGCCAAACCCGGAAAGAACGGGTCCGGATCGGTGATGGCTTCGGACGTCTCATGGGATAGCGTCGAATACGTGCTGTCGTTCTGAATGCCGTTCGGCGTCGGCGCGTTTGGATTACCCGCACCGTTGACGTTACAGAAATTGAGATCCTGATACGGCTCGAACGTAAAGATCGTTTCGCCGAGATCGCTAAAGACGACCGAGTCATGGAAAGCGCAAAACGACGGATTGGGACTCGTCAGCGACGCGTTGCATGCGCCTAACGGCAAAATGGTGCCGGTGCTGCAATAATTGTCGCCCTTGGGCAAAAAGATGTGGAAGATCCGGTGGTAGCCCGCTCCGCCTTCGGCTTTCGCAACGGCGTGCACGATTGCAAGCAAATCGTTATCGCCGAGCGTCGTAATCGTGTTGTACGCAACGCCGGCGTCGCCGGCCCAGTCGTAACGGTTGTTTGCGGTCTGGCCAACGTACTGATCCAAAATATGGATCATGTTGCTGTAGCTGAAGTGCTCTTCAAAACTCTTGGGATCTCCAAACGCGGCCGGCGTGCTGTTGATGAACGCATTGAAGACGCGCGCCGTGGTGAGAAATTTGCCGCCGTAGTACTGCAGATCACCCGGATAAACGATTGATTCCGGGCGGAGCTTGTTGCTGCCGGCCATGGGCGCGTAATCGTGCGCCTTCCCGGCTTTCGCGGATTTCGCAGCCAGCTTGTCTGCGCTGGTAACGTGGATCGACGACGTAGCCGCCGCCGCGGTTGCGTTCGGGTTTTGCACGACCGAATCGCTCCCAGCATTTTGCTGTTGCGTGGCATTGGGAATCGTTCCCGGAACCGAACCGCCGCCGCAAGCCGAAAGCACCGAACTCGAAACGAACAATGCAACGACGGTTACAACATTACGTCGAAACTGGAGTGAACGCACGAACTACCTCCTCGGGAAAAGTGGAGGTCTTGTTTTGACCGCGCTGCGCTTTAATGATTGAATCAACCGGGGCAAAGCGCACCGGCATTGGCACTACAGAAGCAGACAAAAGACCTAGGTAATGCGCGCCGCGCTCATCAACGAACGTTGATAATGCGGCCGGCGCGCATTACGCTTGACTGGTCGCTAGATGCAACCGGATCCCGGCGTCGTCATAGTGTACGCGTCGCTCGAGCCAACCGACATCGTGCTTGATACGGCTCGTCCGAGCACGTCTTTGTAAATGTGGTTCTTCGGCAAGTGGGCAACTTCGCTCGTACGCGGCAGCGATCCCGAGTTCACCACGGCTATTCCGTCATTGAACCGCCGGTAGTAGATGTGCGGATTCGACCGGTCGTACGACGGACCGCCGTACATCGCTCCGCATGCGGATCCGACGCTCGTTGCGAATTGCGTGTAGTACGGTTGCACGCTGTAGGTCTTGCCGGCGATCACGAGGTCCGCCAATCCCTGATTGGCCATCAGGTACGTCGCAAGGGCGTAGTCGATTTGCGAGGTCGTAATCGACGGCGTGGTGGTGTACTTGTCCGTAGTAATCACGCGGACGCCGTGCGCCTGAGCATAGTTGGTCCAGGCGACGGTCATGGCGAAGTATCCGGCGCGATTGGCTTCCGTGTAATAGCCGTAGTCCGAATACCCCGTCTCATTCAAATCGACGTCCGTGTTTCCGAGCAGCGCGACTTCGTTCGCATTCACGCTGTTCGCGGGATGGTTGATGACAAGCGCAAGGTGGTGCGGCGCGATAGTCGCGTCGGTTTTCAACGTCGTGTGTAACGTCTTCACCCAATTGAGCACGTCGGCCGTCCAGGCCGGATCGCTTTTGCTCGCATAGCGGCGCACGAACTTCGTGCCTTCCCAGATGCCGCACCCGTAGTATCCGGGGATTACGCTCTGTCCGAGCCGCGGATTGCCGCCCAACATGATATTGGAGAGCACCACTTCGTCGAGCGCGATGGCATTGTAGCCGTGCGCGAGGACATACGGAATGAGGCTGGTGCGCTGCTGGTAGCTGACGACGCTCGGATTGTGAATGTCTAGCGGGATGTCGGCAAAACCAACACCCGGCGTGTACGCGACCTCTTTAGTGGGCGAGCCGCTCGCCGTGCACGCGTATAAAATCCAATCAGGGTGATTTGCTTGCCACCACGCTAAGGTGCGCTTGGAGTACGTGACGTTGTCTTCCTCGAGGATGTAGTAGAGGGAGACTAACGCGCTCGGATTCGCGGCACGCCACGGCCCGGGATTGAACGACCCCCAAATCACGTCGTAGCGGTTGGGGTAGCTCGCGATCTGTGAAGTGGTAATGCCGTTGTCAAAGATATGAGCGATGCCGATTCGAGCGGCCGTACTCGTAACGGCATCAGCGCTCAGCCTGCTGGATAAAGGCTGCTGCGAGTCGATTGTCAGGGGCTGATCTTCGGTTGCTGGGAGAGGACCCGGGGCTGATGAATGGCTACAGTTTGATAGCAATAGTGAGAGTAGCGCGGTCATCACAATGGGTAAAAACTTCATCGTGAACGGCTCCGCTAGCTGGTTTGCTGCAACTGCAAATCATTCTAGCGGGATTTTTTTTGAGCGCACTCCCGTAAATCCAGGGGGCGGGCGAGGAAGGGCTTGGAGCGTTTTAGCGGACGGCTGCGTGCGCGCGCCCGTATGTTTTCCGGAGCACTCCAATGACGATCATCGCCAAAATCAGCGCGACGGCGGCCGCCAGGAACGGTGCGACGAACGCCAAGACCGTCATTACAATCGACGCGGCGTCTTCGCCGGTGCTTAGGAACGGATTCGCGATTCCCGCCGTCGTCGCGGTCGATCCGAGCCGTATCGACGACGTAACGGCGTGGATGCCAAGGGCGTTGAGCGCGCCCAAAATCATCAAGCCGACCAGCACGCTGTGATTTTGCGGATGCGCGACCCCTGCCACCAGAATGGCTGCAGTTGCCGGCTTGGTCGCGATCTGCACGAAGTGCAGCGAATGATCGACTAGCGGAATCTTATCGGCCAGCAATTCCGCAAGCGCGACGGCGGCTAGAGCGACGGTGACCGCCGTCGACCCGAGCCAGACGAACTGCTGGGGCGGGTGCACGTAGCCGAAGTGGGCGGCGAGGGAAAGGGCGACAAGTGGAATCAGCGCGCGAATGCCGGCGCTGGTCGTAAGCGCGTAGGCGAGGGCGTATTGCGAAGCCGGGTCCATAACGAGCGATACCTCGATGTCTGAAGAGGAGTTACAAATTCCTTAAGCGCCTGCTTGCTGTGCGGAGGCGAGAGCGGGGTTACGCGCGGAACACGTTAAGAGCGTGGAGCAATACTCGATCGACGGTCAAGGCCGCGGCGGCATATACATCGTGCTCGCAATAGTTTCCGTTGCGCTCGCATACTTGGCGCATCAGGGCGAGCACTTATTGCCGTTCGAGATGCCGTGGTGGCTTGCGGTTCCCTCGTTCGCGGTTTGGTTCGGCCTCGTTAACGTCGCATACGATCGCTGGCTGTGGCGCGTAAGCATCGCAGGTTTTCGTTTCAGTCCCGTTCCGGACTTCTCGGGATCCTGGCGCGGGAAAATCCTCGCGGTTTCGGCTTCGCAGGAGCAGCGTGAAATCGCGGTTGAAGTCCGCATCCGGCAGACGTGGTCCAGCATCGAAGTCCGCGGCAAAACCTCGCACGGCATAACGCGATCGAAACTCGCGGGCGTCCGGACGGAAGATTCGGAACTGCGCTACGAATACGAAACGCAACCCGAGATCCTCGATCCGACGGCCAAACATCATCTCGGATTCTGCGTGCTGGAACTGCGCGAACCGGACCTTTTGGAAGGCTACTACTACACCCTCGACGGGACGTCCGCAAAGGGCGGCATGCGGCTCGAGCGCGTCGTTCCAGTGCGGCAAGAGCGCACGGAAACCCAGGTTCACGCCGCCGGGTTATGAAGGGCCTGTGATCGATCAATTCCACCCGCTGCTCGGCGAGTGGTTCGCTACACGCTACGGCGTTCCGACCGAGCCCCAGCTAAAGAGCTGGCCGGTGATTCGCAGCGGCGAAGACGTCTTGGTTTCGGCGCCAACCGGATCCGGTAAGACGCTCGCGGCATTTTCTATTTGCCTGGACGACTTGGTAAGACGAGCGTTCGAAGGAAATCTTCCCGACGAAACGCTCGTGGTTTACGTTTCGCCCCTCAAAGCGCTGACGAACGACGTTCGCAAGAATCTTCAGATTCCGGTCGGCGAAATCATGACGCTCTCCGAAGAGCGCGAGCTCGGCTTGCCGGAAATTCGCACTGCGGTACGAACGGGCGATACGACGCAGAGCGAACGCCAGCGAATGCTGCGCACGCCGCCCCACGTGCTCGTCACGACGCCCGAATCGCTGTACATTCTGCTCACCGCCGAGAAATCGCGCGCACTTTTCCGCAACGTCACGACGATCATCGTTGATGAGATCCACGCCATAGCGGCGGATAAACGCGGATCGCACCTCGCTCTGACGCTGGCGCGCCTCGACCGGTTGGTTCAAGAGCACGCCGGCCGCAAACCGCAAAGAATCGGCCTTTCCGCGACGGTTCGCCCCCTGGAAGACGTGGCCGCCTTCTTGAGTCCGAAAGCAACGATCATCGACGTCGGCAGCCGCCGCGAAATGACGCTCGCGGTGGAAGTTCCGAAGGACGAACTCGGCCCGGTCGCGAGCAACGAACTTTGGGGCGAAACCTACGATCGCGTCGCGGACCTCGTGCGCGGCAATCGCACGACGCTCATCTTCGTCGGTACGCGGCGTATGAGCGAACGCGTAGCTTTCGCGCTCTCCGAACGCCTCGGTCCGGGTACCGTCTTACCGCATCACGGCAGTTTGTCGAAAGAATTGCGCTTCGACGCGGAACACCGCCTGAAAACCGGCCAATTGAAAGCCGTTGTCGCCACGGCTTCGTTGGAACTCGGCATCGACATCGGCTCGATCGATCTCGTCGTACAGCTTGGCACGCCGCGATCGATTGCGGTCGCGCTGCAGCGCATTGGGCGCTCTGGGCACTGGGTCGGAGCGCGCCCCGAAGGCCGGCTTTTCCCCGCAACACGCGACGAGCTCTTGGAGTGCGCGGCGCTGGTGCATGCCATGGGCAACGGCGCAATGGACGCGTTGAAGATTCCGAACGCGCCGCTCGACATTCTCGCGCAGCAGATCGTCGCCGCGTGCGGCGCCGATGAGTGGGCGGTCGACGATCTGCTCGCCACGGTGAAAAATGCGTACCCGTACCGCAATCTTTCCGACAAAGATTTCGAAGACGTTCTTTCGATGCTCGCCGACGGCGTCGCAACGTCGCGCGGCCGAAGCGGAGCGTTCTTACACTACGACCGCGTCAACAACCGGTTGCGCGGGCGGCGCGGCGCCCGCATGGCGGCCATCACTTCCGGCGGAGCGATTCCGGAGACGGCAAACTATAACGTCGTTGCCGAGCCGGACGGACACGTCGTCGGCACGCTCGACGAAGACTTTGCCGTTGAAAGCCTGGCCGGCGATATCTTCATGCTCGGCACGACGTCCTGGCGAATCAAACGGGTCGAACCCGGCGTCGTTCGCGTAGAAGACGCAAGCGGCGCGCCTCCCACCGTTCCGTTTTGGAACGGCGAAGGGCCTGGCCGTACCATCGAGCTTTCGCACGAAGTCAGCGCGATTCGCGAAGAGATCGACGAACGCAACGACGAAAGCGCGCGCGATTTTCTGATCGCCGAATGCGGTCTCGACGAGGCAGGCGCGGATCAAGCCATCGCCTACGTTCGAGCGGGCAAGAAGATTCTCGGCGCCGTTCCCACGTGCAAGACGCTCGTCGCGGAACGGTTTTTCGACGAAGGCGGCGGGATGCAACTGATCCTGCACACACCTTTCGGCGCGCGGATCAATCGCGCGTGGGGCCTTGCGCTGCGCAAACGGTTTTGCCGCTCGTTCAACGTCGAGCTGCAAGCTGCGGCGACCGACAACGGCATCGTCCTTTCCCTGACGGAGCAGCATGCCTTTCCGTTGGACATCGTCTTCGAATACGTCAAGACGGCGAGCGTCGAATACGTCCTGAAACAAGCTCTGCTTGCGGCGCCGATGTTCGGTGCGCGCTGGCGATGGAACGCGACCAGAGCGCTCGTCATCACGCGCATGCGCGGCGGCCGGAAGGTAGCGCCGCAACTTCAGCGCATGCGCGCCGACGATCTGATCGCCGCCGTTTTCCCCGATCAAGCCGCATGCGCGGAGAATCTCAGCGGACCGATTCGAATTCCCGATCACGTGCTCGTACGCGAAACGATCGACAACTGTCTTCGCGAAGCGATGGACTTAGACGGGTTGACCGAAGTTCTCCGGCAGTTGGAAAGCGGCGAAATTCGCACGGTAGCGGTAGACACGCCGGAGCCGTCGCCGTTCTGCCACGAGATTCTCAATGCAAACCCGTACGCATACCTCGACGATGCTCCGCTCGAGGAACGGCGCGCGCGTGCCGTGCAGCTGCGCCGGACGATTCGCGACGACGTCGACGGTGCCGGCATCCTCGATCCCGCCATCATCGACGAAGTGGCCGAGGAATCATGGCCCGTCGTTCGCGATGCCGACGAGCTGCACGACGCCTTGGCAACGCTCGTGATACTCCCGCCGGCCGCCGAATGGAACGAGTGGTACGAAGAACTGGCTTCGCAGCGGCGCGCAACGACTCTCGTCCTTCCGGGGCGCGAGTTTTGGGTAAGCGCGGAGCGTTTGAATACCGCGGGGTTGATTTACCCGAGCGCAATTCTCGAACCGGCAATCGAAGCCGCGCCGGCGCAAAACTCGCCGGAATCGCGCGAAGAGGCGATCGCCGAAATGCTCCGCGGCTGGATGGAATCCGGCGGCCCGGTAAGTTCGATCGCTCTCTGCGAACGCTTCGGCATCCCGGGCGAAGACATCGACGCGGCGTTGCTGCGCCTTGAAAGCCAGGGGCAGCTCCTGCGCGGCCGCTATCGCGGCGCGGAAGAGGAGTGGTGCAACCGCCGCGTTCTCGCCCGCATTCATCGCCGCACTATCGGGCAGCTGCGCCGCGAGATCGAACCCGTCACCTCCGCGCAATTCGTACGCTTCTTGTATCGCTGGCAGCACGCGGCCCCGCTTACGCGCTTGCACGGCGTCGAAGGCACGCTGCACGTCATTCGACAGCTCGAAGGATACGAAGTACCGGCAGCCGCGTGGGAAGCGCAGATTCTCCCCGCGCGGGTCGCCGGTTATCGCCGCGAGTATCTGGATCAGCTTTGTTATTCCGGCGAAGTGATGTGGGGCCGCTTGAGCGCGCATCCGGCGCTCGACGCGGACGAAGAACGCGAGCGGAAGATCCGTCCGACGAAACTTGCGCCCATATCGCTCGTTACGCGGGAAAACGCCGGCGAGCTCATCGTGCGCGGCGACTGTGGAACCAATGGCCTTTCGCATGCTTCGCGGGAAGTGCTCGAAGAAATAGGTCGTCGCGGTGCGCCCTTCTTTGCCGACATCGTTCGCGGTACGAAACGTTTGCCGAGCGAAGTCGAAGACGCTTTATGGCAATTGGTCGCAGCCGGTCTCGTGACCGCCGACGGCTTCGACGCGCTCCGTTCGCTGATCGATGCAAAACGTCGTCTCGGCGAAAAAGGCCACCGAGCGAGACCGCGCTCGTCGGGCGGCCGTTGGACGCGCATGGAATCGTCGACCGAACGCATCGATCCGGAAAACTTCGCGCGACGCTTGTTGAACCGCTGGGGCGTCGTCTTTCGCGACGTAGTCCAGCGCGAAAACTTGGCGCCGCGCTGGCGGGAGTTGCTGCTCGCGTTGCGGCGAATGGAAGCGCGCGGGGAGATTCGCGGTGGCCGGTTCGTTAGCGGTTACGTCGGCGAACAGTTCGCACTGCCCGAAGCCGTAGACGCGCTTCGCGCATCGCGGCGGAGTAACGACGAGGAACCGTTGCCCGTTGTAAGTGCGTACGACCCGCTCAATCTTGCCGGAATTTTGCTCCCGGCAGATCGCGCGACCGAAATTTCGACTCGCGTAGCGTTGTAAGGAGATCCGATGAAGGCGGCATGCGAGAAATGCCAGGCACCAGTTGGGCCGGATGCGCCGGCGTATGCATGTTCGCACGAATGCACGTTCTGCTCCGGCTGTTCGGCCGACATGAACTTTCGTTGCCCCAACTGCGGTGGCGCGCTCGTTCGTAACCTAGGGGACGGTGGTGCCGCAAACGAATATTCGGCCCCGCCAACCATGAACGAAGACAGCCTTACTCCACAACCGCAACAGCCCGCCGAGCCGGTCAGCGAAGCGCCCCAAGCGCCTGCCGAACAACCGGCGGCAAACGCTGCGCCCGTTGAGCCTGCGCCCGCAGAAGCCGCGCCGGCAGAAGCAGCAGCGCCCGCAGAAGCCGCGCCTGCAAAGGCGGAGTCGCCTGAAGTCAGCGAAGGCCGGCGCAAAGCGCAAGCGGCGTGGGAGCGGCTGGTCAAGGCAAAAGATTCGGGTGAGACGATTTCCGGCACGGTGAAATCACCCGTGAAGGGCGGGGCGCTCCTGGACATCGACGGCTATCGCGGATTTCTTCCGGCTTCGCACGTCCGCGTTCCGAAAGGCACGGCGCTCGAGAGCCTCGTCAACTCGACGATTCCGGTGAAGATCATCGACGTAGACGAACAACGCAAGCGCGTCGTGGTTTCGCACCGTCGCGCCATGGAAGAAGAACGCCGGAGCGCGCGTTCGCAACTTCTGCAGTCTTTACGCATCGGCGAAGAACGCGACGCCACCGTCGTACGTCTCGTTGATTTCGGCGCGTTCGTCGACCTCGGCGGCATCGACGCATTGATTCCGCTTGGCGAGCTCGCATTCGAGCGCGTCGAAAAAGCGGCAGACGTCGTGCATCCGGGCGAAAAACTGAAAGTGCGCGTTCTTCGTATCGACGAGAACGGTAAGAAAATTGCCGTGTCGCGCAAAGCGGCGCTCGAAGATCCGTGGCGCGATCATGCCGACGTGCTTCGCCAGGGCAACGTGGTCGAAGGCACGGTCGTTGCGAAAGAACCGCGCCTGACGATAGAAATCGCTCCTGGCGTGAGCGGCACGCTCGGCGATCGAGAAGCCGACCCGAACGAGTACGAAATCGGCGAAAAGGTCGAGGTTTCGATTCGCAACGTCGACTATCGCAACCGGCGCATCCGGCTGAGCACGCCGCACGCGGCGCAATCGTTCACTTCGACCGGTTTCGCGCCGCTCGGAACGGAGCTCGGGCGCTGATTACACCGTTCCGGTAATCACGCGTCCGCGGTGTATTGTCACCGCATTATCGAACGATTCGCGATCGGCGTCGGGACTCACGACTGCAGCCACAGCGCGAAAGCTCGCATCACCCTCTAGAAACCGGCGCGTTGCGTTGCCGTACGATTCGGTGCCCTCGGTTACGACGTCGGCGACATAGCCTTGCTCGCGCAGAACGCGAGCGGTCTCCTGAGCTTGCGTACCATCTTCAAAAACAGCCATCTGTTCCATTAGCGCTTCGTACCCGTCGGAAGCGCCGGTACAACGAAAAAAGGCTAGGCGCAATGCCTAGCCTTTAATTTTCGCTATGCGAGAAGTTTAGCGGCGCTTGCGGCCGTTCGACTTCTTTGCTGCGCCCTTACGTGCGGGAGCCGCGGCTTTACGCGCTGCGCCCTTCGCTACGGTCTTCTTTGCTGCGGTCTTCTTTGCAGCAGGCTTCGCAGCCGGCTTCGCAGCCGCTTTACGGCCCGACGCTGCTGCCTTGCGGCCGCCGCCGCCCTTCTTCGACATGATCGCGTCTTTGAGCGCCTTTGCCGGCAAGAACTTGAAGACGCGCTTCGCCGGAACTTTCACCGGTTCGCCCGTCGCCGGATTGCGCGCGATACGCGCGGCGCGATCGCGCACCTTGAATTGTCCGAATCCCGGAATCTTCACCGGTTCGCCGGCGAGAACCGCATCTTGAATATCCTCGAAGAGGCCATCGACCAATGCGAGCGCATCCTTGCGAGACATCTCGAGCCGTTCCATAGCGGAACGGACCAAATCGACCTTATTCATCTGCTCCTCTTATGCTATTGCACACTGGCGCGAACGCGCGCCTTTCGCCTTCCGGAGTACCGTATTTTCTGCCGTTGTCCTGCGCGTTTTTGCGGGAAAATTGCGTTTTTTTTTGTGCTGGGTTGGGCCGGTGCGGTAAAATGGAACGTATCAAGGCATGAGCACGAATCTGGAGCGCGAGCTAAAACTCGCGGCGCCACAAGGTTTTTCACTTGCCCGCCTGCCGCGCGAGCTAAAAAGCTTTGTGGCCTCGGCTGCTCGATTTCAGCGCCTGCACACCATATATTTCGACTCCGGCGATCTGCGTCTAACGCGTTGGAATTGCAGTTTGCGCTACCGGCACGGCGAGGGGTGGACGCTCAAGATCCCCGTTTTCAACAACCACGATACGCTCGTTCGTGAGGAACACGTTTTCAATGGTTCCGCGGACCAGCCGCCGCAGGAAGCGCTCGATCTTGCGACGGCGTATCTGCGCGGCGCGCCGGTCCGGCGCGTTGCAGAACTGCGCACCGTGCGCGTAAAACGCGAGCTTCAATCGCAAGATGGTAAAGAGCTTGCAGATGTAGTTGAAGACGACGTACGCGTCGTAGACGGCGCTCGGATAGAGCGGCGATTCCAACAATTGGAAATCGAACTCGAGGACGGCGTCGACGCCCGCATTGCCGATGCTATCGGCGATGCGCTCCGTGACGAAGGCGCCGGCGCACCTGACCCGACGCCGAAAAGCGTTATGGCGCTTCGCAAAAACGGCATCGCGCCGGAAGTGACCGTTCCAAGCGTCGCGCACGATTCGTGCGTGGAAGACGTAATACGCGCGGCGCTCGGGCGTTCCACTATCCAATTACTGCGCAACGACGCGAAGATGCGGCTGGGCAACGACGCGGAAGCGGTTCATCAGGCGCGCGTCGCCGTGCGCCGCCTGCGATCGGATCTTCGCACGTTTTTGCGTCTGCTCGAAACAAGCTGGGCGCGCGATCTTCGCGAGCGTCTTTCCTGGCTGCAAGACCGGTTATCGCCGGTTCGCGATACCGACGTGCTTGCCGAGCGCCTCGCCAAATTTGCAGAAGAACTGCCGCCGGGCGACGCTCTCCATGCGTCGCGCATCGTTCTCGATCTACGGGAACGACTCAAACGCGAACATGCCGCCCTTCGCGAAGCCTTGCAAGAACCTCGCTACCGCGCGCTCTTGGAAGATCTCGTAGCGGCGGCAGCCAGGCCGCGGTTCACCGGCGCACCGGACGCGCCCGGCGCGACGGTCGCGCCGTCGCTGCTCCGGTCGGCATACAAAAAAGTTCGCAAGGCGGTCCGGCGCGCGGGCCTGCCTCCGGGCGACCGCGACCTACACAGAATTCGTATCAAAGCTAAGCACTTGCGCTATGCCGCCGAAGCGCTGGCCGACGCGACCGGCAAACCGGCCGCAAAGCTGGCACGCGAGGCTGAGCGGCTGCAAACACTCCTCGGCGATCAGCATGACGCCGTCGTAATGGTAAGGCGTCTGCGCGAAGCCGGGGGAGAAACGGAAACCGTTTTTGCGGCGGGCGAACTAGCGATGCTCTTCCTGCAAAAAGCCAATGCCGCGCGCCGGAAATGGCGGCGCCGGTGGAAACGCATTCGCCGCGCGCACGGCCTAATCGATTAACATATATCAAAAACTAATCAATTAGTTGACTTGCGCATTACGGCGCGGTAGACTCCAGAACGAACATCCCCTGTTGCGTTCTTTACTACGGCGGCTTTGCATGAAGGTTCTCTACTGCGTTGCGCTAGCGGCGCTCTTGTTCTGCCCGGCAGTTGCGAGTGCAGCGGAACAATCGACGATTGCGACGTTAAACGTTCCCGTCAGTACCGATCCGCCGTCCCTGAATCCGCGCGACGATCTTGCAACGTGGAAAACCGCAACGACCGTAACGCTCCCGTGGGACGTTCAACATCAGCATCCGGCTACGGAAACATCGACGGCCCGCATCGTGAGCGACGACAAGACGCTCTACCTCCGCTTCGACGTGAAACAGCGCGAAGGGCTGATGGCCCAGCAGCATACCAACAACGTGGGCGACGGCACCGACGACGAAGTTTGGATCGACTTGTGGCCGAACGGCTCGAACGGCTTCTTCTACCAGTTCGCCGCGACATCGAACGGAACGCATTTTCAGTATTCGTCCGAAAATACGGCGTACGCGCCGACGTGGGATTCGTACGGTGCGACGTACAGCGGCGGCTTTACGGTCACGATGAAGATTCCGCTTCGCGTTATTCGCGGATCCGGCGGCACCGGCGGCTGGAAAGCCCAGTTCGTGCGCGTGGTCCGCTCGACCGGCGAGCGGCAGATTTGGTCGTACGGACCTGCCCAAACCAACGGGGACGACGTCATTTATGCCGGCGCTCTTCGCGGCCTGTCGCCGGCGGCGGCCACGCGTCCGCAACCGCGCTTGGGCATTTACGCTCTAGGCGCAATCGGCCCGGCGAACCAAGGCCTTACCACCTCGCGCCTGGGCGCCGATCTTTCGATTCCGATCACCCCGACGTCGTCGTTCTACTCGACGTTCCACCCGGATTATTCCAACGTCGAAGTCGACCAGGCGACGATTTCGCCGACAGCGTTCGCGCGGTTCTTCAGCGAGGTGCGCCCGTTCTTCACGCAAGGCGCCAACTATTACGACAGCTTCGACTGCGACGCGTGCCCGGGGATCAGCCAGCTTTATACGCCCAATATCCCGACGCCGCGCGACGGTTACGCGGTCGAGGGGAAACAAGGTCCGTTTTCCTTCGGCGCTTTCAACGCGCTCAATAACGGCCGCTCCGATGCCGCGCAAGCGCTCCAGTGGCGCTCGCAGGACGACAAGTGGGGGTTGACCGCCCAGCGCGTCGCAGCGGACTGCAATCAGCCGGAATTGCAGACGTGTGACGATTACTCGAGTTCGTTCGTACACGACGACACCGTAACCGACGGCGTCCGCTACAACGACAGCAAGCACTTCAGCGCGTATTTCAACTACGGGAGCGATAGCGGGAGCAACGTGCTCCTGGGCGATCAGGCGCAGCGGTACGACGGCGGAACGTTCGTATACACGAACACCTTTGGGGCCGCGTTCTCCATGCGGAAAGTCGGCTACTATTACAATCCCGCGGACGGCCTGGTCCAGCATCCCGACATTGCGGGCTACGCGGGCTACTTAGCTAAGTATTGGCTGTTCAACTCGAACGACGCGATCAATTCGATGGGCGTCAGCGGTTTCGTAGACCGGTACCACAACGCTGCGGGCGATCTCGATCAAACCGATCAGGCGTTCACCTTCGACATGCTCACGCGCAACCGCATCGACGCGCAGATCAACCTCGGCTCTTCGTACTTGCTCGCGAACAACTGCGCGACGTCGCCCGGCAACCTTATCACGGTCGATCCGATGAACTACGCACAGTACCGGGGTTGTCAAATCTTCACGCCGATCACGCAAGCCGGCGTCGGTTTGACGTGGCATAGCGGCAGCTTCAACAGCCCCGGCAACTTCCCGAACCACGGCTCATCCTCGACGCCCACGACGATTACGTACAACACCGGACGCTTCGGCCCCGGACGCGTCGATTCGTGGACGCGCAGCACCACGCTGCGCGTCGGGAAACGGGCGACGTTGCTGATCGAAGCAGACGACACGCGCCAACACCTCGATTCCGGACCGACCAACGTGCAGTGGCTAGAGCGAGCCGGGTACACCTACGCGCTCGGACCCGACGAATCGATCTCCTTCGGCGTGCGCCACATCATCGGCATCGCTCCATACATCGTGACGAACTCGCCTGCGTCGTGCGTCACGTACTTGGCGAATCCGCCCCTGAACACGCCGTGCACCGGAGCGTGGAACCTATCGTTCGCTTATCACAAACGCAAACCGCACGACGAATATTACTTCGCCTATGGCGACGCGAGCCAGCTTTCCACCGTTCCCCAGTGGATCCTGAAGTGGATCCATTACCTTGGAGCCGAGAAAGGCACCTAAGGAGCGTTGACCGGCTTGGGGCGGGCGCGTATCGTGAACTACACGGTGTGAGCGGCGGATCAGGAGAATCGCAATGGAAACGACCCGCAAGTATATCGATTGCCGGAACCATCCGAGCGAGAAGAACTGCTCGCTCTACATCTCCGGAACCGAAGACGAAGTTCTAACCGCAGCGAAGCAACATGCGATCGGCGCGCACGGCCATGCCGATTCGCCGGAACTGACGGCGCAATTGAAACAAGGACTGCGCGACGAACGCAGCCCCGTTCAAACCGCTTAGCGTTACGCCTCTATCGCTCGCGCGCGCCGGCCGATCCAGCGATACAACGCAACCGGCACAGCGATGAATGCGATCGTGCCCAGGCCTAACGCCCATCCGGCAAACGAATCGCCGAAGATTGCGAGCGGCGCCGGCTTGTTCAAGAAGTAAATCATGCCGGCAAGAATTACGCCGAAAATGCTTTCTCCGACGATCAATCCCGACGCGATCAGCACGCCAAGACGGCGCGCCGCGTCGCCGTTTGGCTTGTTGGCGACCCACGTGTTGTAGATTTTTCCCAACACCGCACCGACCACGACGGGCGCCGTTGCACCGGTCGGCAAGTAGATGCCGAGACCGACGGCGAGCGGCGGCAAACGGAAGCGCCCGCTGATGCGGCCGATTTCATCGATGACGATCACCGCGATGCCGACGAGCACGCCGGCTCCGATCAAACTCCAGTCGATCTGTCCTTGAATCACGCCTTTAGCAAGCGTTGAAATCAACGTCGCCTGCGGGGCCGGCAAGCCGTGCGGGCCGCCGAAGCCGTACGCTTTGTTAAGGACGACAAGAACCGGCGGTATCACGAGCGCGCCGAAAATTACGCCCACCATCAGCGCAACTTGCTGTCGCCAAGGCGTTGCACCGACCAGCTGGCCGGTCTTCAGATCTTGCAAGTTGTCGTTCGAAATTGTCGCCACGTTGATGAGCAACGCGGTGACGAAGAGCGCGTAGGCCACGAGCGAAGGCGCCGAAGACTTGCTCGCACCGTGCGAGAGCACGAGCAAAAGCAACGACGCGCCGATCACGGACAGAATCGCCATACCGGAGACGGGGCTGTTCGACGAACCGATGAGGCCCGCCATATAACCGGTCGCGGCGGCCACTAAAAATCCGGCCAGCACGATGTAGAGCACCGCACCCGCGATGAGCTCGAGGCCCATGCCCATAATCGGCGTGCCCGAAAGAAACGCCCACAACAGCACGACGATCGGAAGCAAACACACCGTCGAAATGAGCGCGACGATACCGATCGGAAGATCTTGTTCTGTGATCGGAAGATCTGCCGAGCCGCTCTTGGCGCGGTGGCGCGACGCTGCAATTGCCGATGAAACGCCGTTCCAAACCGGTGCCGCGAGTTTTCCCAGCGTCCAAATCGCCGAGATGCCGATCGCACCCGCGCCGATGAAACGCACGTAGTGCGACCACACGTAGTTGGCAACGTCCGCTGCCGCGCCGGGCATTGGATGGATTGCCGTAAGAATCGGGATTGCAATCCCCCACGCGATAACGAGGCCGGCGAAGATGGCCATGCCGACGGTCAATCCAATGAGGTGGCCGGCGCCGATCAGCGCAAGCGACAGCGAAAAATCGATGCCCGTTGCCGACTTCCCGGCGCGAAAGAACGCGGTGAGATCGCTCGCAAACAAACGGAACGCTACACCGAGCTGCACGGCTGCCGACGCCAACGAACTTACGACGAGAGCCGCCAGGCCCAAGCGATTTTCGGCCTCGGCCTCACCGGCGCGCTCGCCGGCTCCTACGCGCAGCACTTCCGCCGCGGCAACGCCTTCGGGGTACGGCAGGTCCGAATAGGTCACGAGCGCGCGGCGCAACGGCACGCTGTACATGACTCCAAGAATTCCGCCGACCGCGCAGATTCCGAACGATTCCCAAAACGGAAAGCCCGTCCACCAGCCGACCATCACAAGGCCCGGCAGCACGAAGATCACCGAGGAAAGCGTGCCTGCCGCGGACGCGACGGTTTGAACGATGTTGTTTTCCCAGATCGTCGAGTTGCGGAACGCACGAAGAACCGCCATCGAGATGACGGCGGCCGGAATGGAAGACGCGAACGTCAGGCCCACTCGCAGGCCCAGATACACGTTCGCAGCGGTGAAGACCAGCGTTATAAGTCCGCCGATCAGAAGGGCGCGGAAGGTTAGTTCAATTCGCACAGCCAGCAAGTACGCTGGAGCGGCTGATGCGTCCCGCGCCGTTGGCTATTTTGGCGCTACTTCGGCTCCTCGACGCGTTGGACGAATACCGCGATCTTGCGGCCGTCGGTACCGTGCAGCGGCGCGACGGTGACTTGGAGGTCGTTCACCGCCGCCGACGCGCTAGCCGCGGTTCGCGTAGAACGCCACGCCGCCGTCAACGCGCGTACCACGCGGTCGACCGGGCCCGGCAACACGTCCGGCTCGGAATCCGAGGCATAGAACGGTCCAAGCGGATCTTCGCCTCCGGACGGTCCGGCCATGACGATCCGGTACGTGTCGTCCAAAATGAAGCAGTACGGCACGGACGATCTCATGCGGGTGCTCCTTGGACGGCGATCCGGAAAGCCGGTCATGGTCAGGGCGGGTGCGTACATAGATAGCTCCTCCACGCCTCAAGCCTAGCAACTCAACCGCCCGGCAGGCGCCCGTGGAAACCCCTGGTTTTGTTCCGGTTAAGTGAGAAGGAAATTAAGCCGGCCAACCAGGACCGAGAGGGGTCATGTCTTCGCTCATCGGCCGCGAACGGGAAATCGCGACCGGCCTGGATCTCTTTCAAACGGCCGTTACGACGCCGGTTCCACGGGTGTTACTCGTCGAGGGCCCCAGCGGTATCGGCAAGAGCGCTTTCATGGCCGAGCTCGGCCAACAGCTGCAAGACCGGGGCGCGCTCGTGGTCGGCACCGTCGCGTATCGAATCCAGGCGACGGTTCCGTATGCGTCGATCTCGCGTCTCCTGGCGCAGATCGCGAACGTCTTAGGCGCCGATGCTTCCCGCTATCTCGGCGGCGACGGCGTGGACGGCGATCCGGCGCTCGCGCTCTCAACCGCGCTTGAAGGCATCATGCTCGATCGTCCGGTGGCGATACTGCTGGACGACGCTCAGTGGGCGGATGAAGAGACCCTTACGGCGCTAGAGGCAATTCTGCCCCAGTTTGCGCGCTCTCCGCTGTTGCTTGTGTTTGCGCGGCGAATCGATGAAGCGTTTTTCGATTTGCCGGTAGCGCCGGATGAGACGATCGGGCTGGGAACGCTGGATGCGCGGCGCGCGCGGCAGCTCGTCGAAGCGCACGTGCCGAACGCGCCGGGCGACGTCATCGAGCGCATCGTCGAGCATGCCGAAGGAATGCCGATCGATCTGACGGCGCTGGCTGAAGCCGCTGCGGAAATCGACGCTCACAGCGCGGACGACGTCGAAAAAAGTACGCGTTCCGTGATTGCCAGACGCATTCAAGGACTTAGTTCGGGCTTCCGGACGTTTCTGCAGATCGTTTCGCTGCTTCCGGAACCGATCGAGTACGATCTCCTAACGCGCCTGTGGACCGACGAAACTGAACTCCAGGAGTACATCGCGCAAGCATCGGCGCGTTACCTAGTGCAAGAGGGCCCGACGCTTCGGTTCAGGCATGCGCTCGTGGGCGAAGCGGTCCTGGAAACGATTCCGATCAAGATTCCGCTGCACCGCCGAATCATCGAAGCGATTTCGAAGGCCGGCCGGCTGCGCATCGAAGACCGGTTGCTGATCGCCGAACAAGCGCTCTCGGCGGGAGATCGCAAACTCGCGCAAGAGGCCTATCTGGCGCTTGCGCTGCAGGCGAATGAGAAGAACCTTTTCCGGATGGTCATTTCAGCCTCGGAACGCCACATGGATTTAGGCGAGCCGGCTGACGAAACGCTCCTGCAGTTCTACGGTAACTTCGCAAAAGCGCTCAGTTTCATCGCCATGGACCGGCGCGCGGAAACGGTGTTGCTGCACGCGCTCAGCGAAGCACAATACCGGAACCTTTCGCACCTGGGTACGCTCGCGGCCCAACTGGTGTTATCGCAATTCTTCGGCGACCGGTACGAATCGGCTAAACTGACGTATCGCCATTATGCCGCGATGTTTACCGATCCGCTCGACTTAGCTATGCTTCATGGCGCGGCTCTTTGGTTCAACGTTTGCGAGCACGATGCCGACGGGCTGAAACGCACGCTCGCGCACATCGAAGCGCTGAACATCGAAGTACCGGCGCCGGTACGGATGCGAATGGAAATCGCCCAGGCCTTCATCGAAAGCCGCTCCGGCAACTATGAGGCGGCCCGAAAACGTTTGCCGGTCATCAGCGACCTTGCAAAGTCGCTTCACTCCACGAACAGCAATCATCCTTTGGTCGTGGATGCATACATCCGCTACATGCAATTCGGCACGCGTGAAAACGCCTTCGTCCGGCTGCATGAAAACGACGCGCGCAATCCGGAGTTCACGCAATTCGTTTTGCATTCCAAGATTTATGAAGGGCGCATCGACGAGGCGTCGCTCAGTATTGAAGATTCTTTACGCCGGCCGCTCGAAGGCTCGGAACGCGGGCGCATCCTTGGGAGCGCCGCGGCTCTCTATGCCCTGCGCGGAGCACCCGGTTCGCACTGGAAGACCATCGAGACCGAATCTCTTCGATTTGCAGCCGGCGAGAAATCGGCAGTGCTGTACAACATGGCGGTATGGTCGGCGGCTTCGGGACTTCTGGACGACGCTACCAGTTCACGTCTGCTCGACGCGGCTCTTCCATATGCTGCCAGCGCGCAGGATCCGTACCTTTTTCAGTGGCGTCTGCCCGTCGTGCTGGCCGCACAGCGTTTGAAAAGAAAAGATGTCCTTGCGCGAGCCGCGGACGGCACGGCTTTTTGGCCCGACATGCAGGCGCTCTCGGTCGCGGAGTGCGGCGTCTCTACGGCGCTGGCCGAGCATTTTTTGGGCAGGCCGCCTTCGGGACCGCTAACGGCGCTCGCCGCGCAATGCGAGCTCCTTGGGATGACGCTTGCCCGATTGTTACTCCTTGCCGCGTGCAGCCGCGGAACCGAGCAAAAAGAAGCCGCAAAAGAACTCGCGGTGCGCGGCATCACGTGGTTCCAAGCTAAAACGTCACTCGGCGAAACGAAGACGCCGGGGTCCTTGACTGCGCGGGAACGGCAAATTGCCGATCTCATTTCGATGGGCAAAACAAACAAAGAAATCGCCGAGCAGTTGGTGTTGAGCGAACGCACCATCGAAGGGCACGTCGCCAACATCTTCAACAAACTCGGCGTTTCGAAGCGAACTCAGATAGCTACCTGGGTTCTCGGCCAGGCTACTGTTGTACGGTAAATCCGTTGCCGACCACGTGCGGAGCGTTCGGCTGTTTCTCGAGCAGCCGCTGATGCTCGTCTTGCAGCGCTTCGTCCGCATGCGAACGCATTGCATCGAGGTCGGCTTCCGACGGTAACTCCGCGAGTCCGAGCGTGTCTTTGATCAGCGTTCGGAGTTTCAGACTATCGCCTTTGGCGCTTTGCCATTTTGCCAACACTTCCGGATTTTGCAGCGCGTGCAAAAAACCGGCAGCGATAGCCTTCTGTTTTGATGTTGCCATGTTTCCCCCGGGTAGCTGTGTGAATCGGCTCTAGGACTCGTATCGGTGGAAGCTTGCTCGCTCCTTAACGGCGCGCTACGACCAGTCTGAGCGGCTCGGAGTAATTAAAAACCGGCGAAGCAAATCGAGTAGCGACGCTTCTTATCTCAGGAAGCGCATCCTCGGGCAGCGAGCCGATGTAATACCGGCGCACGAGCATCTCGAACAGTTCGTTCGCGTCCAGCGTCGCGCTCACGGTAAACGGATGCTGCTGCACGCCCGCAAAGCCCGCGCTCACGCACAATTCGGCTATGCCTTCCGCATCGAAGATGCGCCGGTCTGCGGGGTTAAGCGGCGTGAAGTGCGGATAACGCGACTTGATGGCGGCGTTAGTCGACTGGAAGAGTTCGAGCATCGCCGTGTCGATCGCGCCCGGATCGCCAACGATGAAGGCGAGAACGCCGGCCTCGCAAAGCACGCGCCGCGCCTGCGCCAACGCGTCTTGCACTTCCGGGATGAGCATGAGGACCATGTGCGAAGCTGCCGCGTCAAACGATGCATCAGGAAACGGCAGATTCAAGGCATTCCCGACAGCGAGCGTACCGACGGCGGCATTTCGCAAGCGGCTGCGCGCCAAGACGATGTCGGCTTCGTTGAGATCTATGCCGGAGAGTTGCGTGCGTGGAAAGCGCCGGGCGATTTCTTCGAGCAGCACGCCGTCGCCGCACCCGATGTCCAGCACCGAAGACATCGTTTCGGATAACGCTTCCGCGAGAATGCCATACGATGTGTTCCCATCGGCGGTCCAAAGCTTCAAGAAGGTTTCGCCGGTCGCCGATGGGCGCTTTCTATGAAAATCGCGATAGTAGTCGTCCCAATCGCCGGGTTCCGCCGGATCGCCGCGCAGCACGCGTGAAAAAAGATCGCCGTTGTTTTCCACTAGATCACCGCAAATGGGTTCAAGGCTGCACGAGCGCGCTGTCCCAGGCGATTGCTAAACATCAGCGTTTCAAGGCCCGGGACGATTGCGCGAACGACGCTTATCGGAAGATCCGTGGGCGCAAGCTCCACTGCGATTGCCGAGCGAATCCCATATGCGGAAAGCGCCTCGAGGGTTAGCCGGAGATCTTGCGACAAATCGTTGGTGGAGCGATCCGGGAGGTCTTGAAGCGCTAGGCTTTTCGCCGGCAAGTCGAGATACCAGCAGCCTTCCGGAAGCGACGCTAAGCGGCGCCCGTGTTCGCCCATACGATTCGGCGGATCGTAGGCGCGCAACATGTCTTCGCGTGCGCCCTGGATGTCGATGGCGCGGCTTTGAAGCGCTTCCGTCAATGCGCGGCTAAGCGCATGCACCGGAGAAAGCGAGCATCCCATGCCCATGTGCGCCATCGGCGGTTCGGCGCCGTCTTCGACGACCGAAACGAAAACGGCCGGCGGCAGCGGAGCTTCTTCCAGAAGAAACGCGCGTACGCTCAATCCTGCGGACGCAATGCTCTCGAGGATGCCGTCAACGCAAGCGTCGCGCGTGGGAAGGCGGATTTCCGATGCGATGCTGCAATCCACGGCGCCGCCGAAAAGTCGCGGAGCAAGTGACGAACGCACGTGAACCATTGCCCACGAATGACGCTCGATCAGTTCGCAAAGCGCGTGATAAATAGCTTCCACGCTATTGTTGCCGGAGGCTAGTCCGTTGGTGCTCGTAACGTCGAAGAGCTTTTCACCGAACCAGGGACACTGCACCATGGCTACAGGCACGGCAACGGGTGCATCGTTCAACAGGTCCGTCCCGAGAACGCACGGCACGCGCGTGTCGCCGCTTACGCTTTCGAGCGTAAAGCACGCCTTGAGATCGATTTTTTCGGCGATGCGCGAAATCGATTCTTCGAACGTCTTGATGCAAACGTTCGCGGCGATTTGCCGTTCGGCCGCCTCCATGACGGCGCTAGCAATAGACGCCTCGCGCGTCAAGCCCTTTCCGTTGTAGACGCCAAGCAAATCGGGCGATCGAGGAACGAACGCGGAAAAGACGTGTACGCCCGCGCGATCCAGGCGCGTGATGTCGGCGACCCGGGTGATCCCGAAACGCTCGCGCAGTTCGGGAAGAAACGCGGCGGTTTCGCTATAGGAAATCGAGCGGTCGAACGTTCCGGGCGCTTTCGGACATTGCGGCGGAAGCGCAACTTCTCCGGATTCACGCAAGCCGCGCGTTACGGATTCGACCGGCCTTTGCGGTGCACGAGAACGGGCGCGCAAGTGCGCGCAGCGATGCGCGCAACGCAAACCTCGCATCGAGGCGTTTTAAATCGCCCTCTTCGCGAACGATGTTTGCGATTGCCCGCCGCGAGGCAGCCGGCGCTCGTTCCAGCACGTCTTCCCACGACCGGTCCATGTAGTAAACTTCATGCGCTGCGGCCACCAACTCGTCGTGCTGCCCTGCCGTGATTATTCTGCGGCGATACGCCAAGCGCGCGACGTGCCGGACATTTACCATCGGGACCGTAACCGCTTGGCCGGTTTGCGGATGCGTCAGCACGGCGACTTCGTCGTCGCCGTCGATGACTTCGCGTACGTACCAGTTCGCAATTGCGCCGAGCGGCACGAATCCATACGGCGCGCACTCGGCGGCGCGCAACGCACCCATGCTCGACGCACCGAACATGCGCGCATGAAGCGTGGCTTCGTAACATTCTTTCGGGGCAGGCGCGAGATCGTGATGAAAAACGCCGTCTATTAGCAGGACGGCGTCGAATTCTTTGGCGGCACGAAGAACGTCGCCGCGCGATGCCGGCGGCAAATACGTAATGCGATCGTCGCTTAAACGATCGCACTCGGGCAAAGAAGGCCCGCAAAAAACGGCGAGCCGGAAAGAACCGTCGTGCACGCGCCTGACCTTAGCGTCGGCGCGTGCATCGACCTTTCCTCAGTTGTGGAGGTCTAGTTTAGGGATGTGCCGTGTACGTTGGGGCGGCGCTGCCCATAGTTCCGGGGCTTGCCATCGTTCCCGGTGCCATGCTGCTCATCGCTCCAGGCGAAGGTGACGCGCAATTCTGCGTCTTGGTGCTGTCTTCGCTCATCGTGTTGTTAGTGGTTGCCATTGGTGACGAGCTAGGGCAGGTAGTCGCGGTTGATGTCGGCGCCGCGGGCTTCGCATCTACCGCCGCCAAAGAAGCGGTAACGGCCAAAGCGCCGAGCACGACAAAACTTGCGAATCTTTTATTCATACATTGGATCCTCCCAGCGCTGGGCGCTTACCCGGTGCCGGAAGCAGTAAAACGCGACGGCCCACCGCTTGCGCGGTGGGCCGTTAAGCGAGCTTCCGTGAAAAAATCAAGAACGAAGCTCAGGCGTTGAGTTCTTCTTCCTCGGGCGTTTCGTTCAGCACGCGGTCGATCGCCGCTTCGATGCGTTCGAACCCTTTGCCGCCGGCTTGAAAATGCCGCAATTCATGCTTGCGGTTGAAAACGTAAAATGCCGGAACGAACTGATTCTGAAAGCGTTCGACGAACGTGTGGTCGTTGTCGATCGCGGTCGGCTGCGTGAGTTTCATCTCTTCCAACGCATCCTTTTTGACCGCTTCGACGTCGAGCTCGTCTTCCGAACGCGGCTGATGCACCGAAACGAACGCAACGCCGTGCTTTGCGTACTTATCGCGCCACTGAGCGAACTGCTCCGCCGTATCGTGGCAGATGTAGCAGCTCTTCGACCAAAACGAAACGACCACGGGAAGTCCGCGCAGCTCTTCCGGCTTCACTTCACCGTTGAGCCACGCGGCAGCCCCCTCCAGCGATGGGAGAGGGCTGCGCATGCGTAGTGCCATTTATGCCTTCTGCAGCAGAGCTTTGCCGGGCTTCCATTCAGCCGGGCAGAGACCGCCGGTTTGCAGCGCCTGCAGCACGCGAAGCGTTTCTTCAACGCTGCGGCCGACGTTGTCGTCGGTCACGACGGCGTACTTCAGGATGCCTTCGGGATCGATGATGAACAGACCGCGTTGCGCGACACCCGACGCTTCGTCGAGAACGCCGTACGCGCGCGCCGTTTCCTTCGTATAGTCCGCAACGAGCGGGTACTTCAGGCCGGCGATGCCGTTCTTCTCACGCGGCGTGTTGATCCACGCCCAGTGGCTGTGTACCGAGTCGGTCGACGCACCGAGAATCTCGGCGTCAAACTCTTGGAACTCATCTGCGCGATCGGAAAGCGCGGTGATCTCGGTCGGGCAGACGAACGTGAAGTCGAGCGGATAGAAAAAGAAAACAAGCCACTTGCCGCGGTAGTCCGAGAGCTTGATCTCTTTGCCGAGATCCTTCGCTCCGGTCGCGTCCTTGGTGCTCGAGAGTTTGAAATCGGGTGCCGGTTTGCCGACTTGCGCCAACATTATGACTGCTTCCACCTTTTGCTTTAAGCGAGTGATGTAGGGTACGGGCGATTCGACCCGCACGGGAGTTCACTAGTTTCAGGACCTAAATGTACCCAATGTTAGCGGAAATGAAAATGACTTTCACGGCAGGCCTCTGCCGGCGAGTCGCCCCAAGGCGACATTATGTCGCGTACAGTTGACATTTAGTCGCTTCAGGCGTACATTACCGGCATGGAGCCTCACATGAACACGCAGCAGCAGGTAAACCGGCGATACTACATCGAGCTCTTCGGATCGCTGGCGGTTTACGTCGTTCTACTCATCGCAGTGAATCTGATCGCCGGTCGCATCGGGACTTCCAACCGCCCGCTTCTTATCGCGCTGGCGGTAACTCCGATGATTCCGGTGATTTTCACGGTTGCGGCCGTCGTTCGTTATCTCTCCGCATGCGACGAGCTCGAGCGGCAAATTCAACTCACGTCGCTTGCGATCACCGTCGGCGCGACGGCATTCGTCACGTTTACCTATGGCTTTCTCGAAGGCGCGGGTTTTCCGCGGCTGAGCATGTTTTCCGTGTGGCCGCTAATGGCCATCGCGTGGCTGGCTTCATCGATTGCGCTGCGGCTGCGCTATCGATGAAAAACCGGATCAAGCTCTTGCGCGTAGAGCAGGATCTTTCGCAGGCCGAGCTTGCCGATAAACTCGGCATCGCGCGCCAAACCGTAGTCGCACTAGAAGCCGGCAAGTACGCGCCCAGTCTCCCGTTGGCATTCAAAATCTCCAAGCTTTTCTCAAAGCGCGTCGAGGAAATTTTCGACGCCGACTCACTAGACTAAAGAAAAGGAGCAACCATGATTCGCACCCTGCGCGCGCTGCTCGCGGCAGCGCTCTTCTTCAACGTTGCCTCATCACCGGCGCTTGCGTCGGCGATTGCCCCGCAGCCGCATCCGGCCGAATCGTTCGACAGCGGAATGCTGCATGTGGACCGGTACGGTTCCGGCGCAAAAACCATCGTATTCATCCCCGGGCTCGCAAGCGGACCGTGGACATGGTACGAACAGATCGCCCGCTTTTCGCCGTCCTATACGGTTTATGCGATAACGCTTCCGGGATTCGACGGGCGTCCCGCAACGAGCGAAAGCGATCTGCTAAGCGCGTTTACACGCGACTTTTGGGCCATGCTCGCACAGCGGCACATCGACAAACCGGTAATCGTCGGACACAGCCTCGGCGGAACGCTTTCGATTCTGCTCGCGGAGCAACACCCCGAACGTCTCGCCGGCATCGTCGCCGTTGACGGACTTCCCGTCTTCCCGGCCGCCGCGCAGTCGACGCCCGCGCAACGCGCGTCCACGGCAAAAACGATCGAAGCTCAACTCGCGCCGATGCCGCACGACGGCTTCGTTCAATACGAACGCAACTACATGGCGACGATCGGAACGACGGACGCATCGTTCGCGCCGGTTCTGGGAGATTTGGTCGCCAAAAGCGATCCGAAAGCCGTCGGCGCATGGGCGGCAGCCGATCTGAACGCCGATCTTCGCCCGGGGCTATCGAAAATCACGATTCCGTTCGAAGAAATCGCGCCGTACGCGGCACCGAGCCCGTATTCGGAGAGCGATACGCTCGCATTCTACAAGATGCTCGTCGCAGGCGCGCCGAAGGCGCAAGTCGTGTCGATCTCACCGGCACGGCACTACGTCATGCTCGATCAGCCGGCGAAGTTCGACGCGGCGCTCACGCAGTTTCTGTCGCAGCCGTAAGACCGGCGTAACGCTCGCGAGTGCGCACCGCGTCGATGTGATCGTAGGCGCGAGACGCTTCGTCGGCAAGAAGGCTCAGCAGCTCGACTTCATCGGGGTCGAGCTGCGCGCCGTTTCTGTGCGCGCCGTAGAGCGTGAAAGAAACCAGTTCGTGTCGGACCGAGACCGGCATGGCCAATACGTAGATCGCCGCATTTTCCGTGTCCAGTTGCGAACGCAGCTCATTGAGCCAAACCCGTTCTTCGTTGGCCTGCAGCAATCGCACGAGAAGATGATTCGCCGAAAATCCCGCCGGCGCCATCGGCGCGTCGTGCGAGGTACCGACGCCCTCGAAGCGCGTTCCGTCCGCAGAGCGGCGGTAGTGCGCGGCGGCGCTCAAGTGTAGGGCATCAACGGGCACTTGCACGAGCCCGTCCGTGACGGCGGCTTCCTCCGTTGCGTAGGGCAGCGCCTTGGCTACCCGGCGCAGATGGATTTCCGCCAACTGCCGGTTGCGAAAAAAGACCGTTTCGACGGCCCGTTCGATGCCTTTGTTGATGCGGTCGAGCAAAAACCCGATCGCAATCGTCGCGAGGAGTTCCGCGGCGAGCGCGAGATGCTGTTTGGAAACGATGAGCGCAAAAAACCAGTCGAGCAGCGACACGACCGCGATGACGAAGATCGAGAGCAACCCGTATACGATCGCGCGATTCAGCACGAAGTTCACGTCGAGCACGCGGTGGCGTAAAACGCCGTACGCAACGGCGACCGGCATGATGACCACCGCGTATCCGGCAATTTGCGCCACGCCGATAGGCACGCCGGGAATGAAATACACGGCATACGCCACAAACGACACGATGAGCCCGATGACGAGAAATCCAAAACGCTGCCTGACCGCGGGCGACGCCGTCTTGTACTTCTTCACGGTAATCGCCGATGCAACCGCGAACGTCGCGAGTGGCAGCCAAGTGTCAAGGACGTCACGGAACGCCGGCGGTTCACCGGTTAGATTTTCATACCACCATTGGTACGAGTAAGCCGCAAAGGCAATTGCGAGCGCGATCCAAATCGCGCGATCGTAACGGCGACGTACTCCGGTAACCTTCCCATCGGGAAAGCGCAAAACAAACGGGAGCAGCGGCATAACGGCAAAGTTGCCGAACAACGTGGAAAGCACGTACGTGAGCGGCAGGAATACGGCGGACGGCAGCTGCGTCGCGAAGTACTGGTACGACGGCGCCGTCGAAAAATAGCCGAGTCCGAACGCGTAGAACGACCACGTCATTACGTTCGGCCGCAAATATACCAGCATAAAAGCAACGACGAGAAAAACCGTCGCCGGCAGAATCGCAAGGATTCCGGTAAGGCGATCCCACCCGCCGAAATTACGAACCGGAACGGCGGTGAGCGTTACCGTGAATCGCGTGCCGTTCGGGCGCACGAAGGTTAACGTTCGGCGATCGCCCACGTGCGGGTATGCGAGCTTAAACGAATTCTGATCGAACGGCCGCAAGGAAAGCGTGTCGCCGACGCGCACGCCGTTTCGCTGGGCCGGCGATCCCGGCTCGACCGCGGCAACCGCGTTGGAGCCTTCGATTCCGCGCCTTGTTTGGAAGCCGTACGTTCCGCCGCCCCAGCGTCCGGTGTAATCGTCCTGTCCCAGCGGAACGTAAAAGATGACGATCGCGATCGCCGTGATCGCGAACAAGATGAAGCGGGATGCAGTTCGCATGATGAACTACCCGCCTCCCGCTACAGCGGACTCGGGCTGCCCTGAACCGGCGGCGCCGGAAGTCCGAGGGGATCGGCTCCGAGCGGGATGCCTTCTTCGTGAAATGCTGCGCATACTCGTTCGTTCAACACGCGATTCAATTCGAATTGCCGGAGCGGCGCCGTGCGCACCGAGGCGCGCAGCACCAAGCCGTTTTTAGAGGGACTTTCCATGCCCATCCACTCGACCGGCTTCAAGAACGCGCCCCGCCATTCCGGTTCCTTTGCAACCGATTCGATCGTCTCGCGCAGCGTTTCGAAGGCCTTCTTCACATCCGCCTCGGGATCGACCGGAATGCGGAAGTCGATACGCGACCAGTTGCGTGAAGCGTTCACGACCTGGGTTACGGCGCTATGAGGAATGGTAATCAAGTTTCCGCGCGTGTCGCGTATTTGGACGACCCGCAGGCTCAAATTTTCGACGATGCCGTTGTAGTCGCCGACCATGATGTAGTCGCCCACGACGTACTGGTCTTCGAAGATCACCAGCATGCCGTTGAGAAAATCCCGGACCAGGCTTTGCGCGGCAAAACCGATGGCAAGAGCGGCTACGCCGCCGATCGTGACGACCGACGCAACGGGAATGTTGAGCGCCGACAGGGTTGCCAGCGCTGCGACGAACGTGATGACGAAGCTCTTGAAGCCGCTCAGCGAACGCGCGATCGTCGGCGCGCGAAGCAGGTGACGTGCCTTGTCCTCGGTGTTGGTTCCGCGCCGCGCATAGGCCTCGGAGAACGGTACGATGATCAAGTCCCCGATCTTCGTAAGCAGTGCCGCAGCGATCCAAATGAACAGCACGTTCAACGCGCTGTGAGCGACCAGTTGGCCGTACGGCGTCGTTTGCGGGAAGAGCAAGAGCGCCCACGTTACGGTTCCGAGCCACAGAAGCGCGAGAATCCAAAGGATGAATCCCGAGTACGCGTGCACGCGCTGAAGCCGTTGCTCCGGGCCGGCAGCGCGTATCGCCATTGCCAAAAATCGTCTCCGATGGCTATGGTCGGTCGCGCCGTTGCTCGATGCATCGGCCTGCGCTTGACCGATCTTCTCGTGCCGCTCCGCCACGCGTTTCTTGAGCACGGCTTCCCGCCGGCGCAAATACAGGAGGGCTGCGATGCCGGCGGCGGTGAGCACGAAAAGCGCGATCGCGATTCGCACGAGTGCCGTGAGATTGTGGCGAATTTCTTGCGGCTGCCGCTTCTTCAGCGCCGCAATGAGCGCGCTTTGGAGCTGATTGCGCCACTGCTCGGCGAGAATCGAGGCCGGCGCGTTCGCGTACTGTGCGTCGACCGAGGTGACTGTCAGAATCGGAACTTCGCCGGCTTCGCCGTTGTGTTTTGCATCCGTCGCAACGAGCGTCTCTTGCTGGCCGACGCGATCGACCAGTACCTTGAAGCTGTCCGGGTCGAAGATCGTCCCGCCGCCGTCCTTCACGGCAAGGAGCTGCGAGATCGCATTTTGCACGTACAGCAAACGCACGTTGATGGGCAATTCGCCGCTGGTCGGCGAGACCGCGGAAGCGATGCGGAACACCGGGGTGCCGTCAACCGTTACCGGACCGGTGAGAAACAGACCCTCCTGCTTGATGCCAGGCGCGGCGGCCGGCGGCGACGCCTTCGGCAGGCTCGGCAAGAGCTGCGCGTGCGCCGGCAGGGCCGGGAAGGCGAAAACTATCGCGCAGAGCGCGTGTACTAGAAGATAGCGGAGTGGCCGCACCCGCCGGAACTGCAACAGGCAGGGTCCCCGGCCCTCCAACCGCAACCTCGACAGCAACCCAATGAGCCTCATCGAATTGCCCTATACCCGGGACGTCGAACGCGAGACGTCAGCGCTCTTCGAACGCGTCGAACACGTCATTCCGCGCGTCGAGTGGCCGCTTCACGCGCCGTACGTCGCTGCCATCAACCGCCTGAAGCGCGAGCGGAACGCCGTGATCCTGGCACACAATTACCAAGTGCCGGAGATCTATCATACCGTCGCGGACATCGTCGGCGATTCACTCGCGCTCGCCATAAAAGCCGCCGAGACCACCGCCGACACGATCGTGCTCTGCGGCGTGCACTTCATGGCCGAGACCGCGAAGCTGGTGAATCCGGAGAAGACGGTGCTGGTGCCCGATCTGAAAGCGGGCTGTTCGCTGGCCGATTCGATTACCGCCGCCGACGTGCGTTTGCTGCGCGAACGGTATCCGGGCGTTCCGGTCGTTACGTACGTCAATACGTCGGCCGACGTCAAAGCCGAATCCGACATCTGCGTAACCAGCGGAAACGCCGTGCAGATCGTTGAGGCGTTGAACGTTCCGCGCGTCATCTTCTTGCCCGATGAATATCTGGCGAAATACGTAGCGTCGAAGACGAAGACGGAAATCATCGCGTGGAAAGGCCATTGCGAAGTGCACGAGCGCTTCACGGGCGCCGACATCCGGCGGTATCGCGAAGGCGACGAAAGACTCGTCGTCATCGCGCATCCGGAGTGCCCGCCCGACGTGCTGGCAGAAGCCGACTACGTCGGCTCGACGCAAGGCATGGTGGACTTCGTCGCCGAGAACGCGCCGAACCATCCGCGCGTGCTGCTCATTACCGAATGCTCCATGGCGGACAACGTCGCGGGCGCGTACCCGGACGTGGAATTCGTACGCCCATGCAATCTCTGCCCGCACATGAAGCGAAACAATCTTCCGAAAATTTTGCACAGCCTCGAAACGATGCAATACGAAGTAACCGTCGATCCGCTTGTCGCAGAACGCGCTCGCGCGGCCGTCGAGCGGATGTTGGAGTTCAGTCGCGCCGCCAGGACGTAGGCATGGACGTTCGTAAGAGCGACGCCGTCGTGGTCGGCGCCGGCATTGCCGGCTTGATGGCCGCTATCAAACTCGCACCGATGCGCGTAACGGTGCTTTGCAAAACGCGCTTAGGCCGCGGGTCGGCAACGGATTGGGCTCAGGGCGGCATTGCCGCCGCCATGGGCAAAGACGACTCGCCGTCGTTGCATGCCATCGATACGCAGCTTGCGGGCGCCGGCATCAACGACGAAAAGATCGTCGAAATTTTGACGCACGACGCACCGGCGCGCATCGAAGAACTGCTGGCGCTCGGCGCCGCGTTCGATCGCACCGACTCCGGCGAACTCGCGCTGGGGAGAGAGGCCGCGCATCAACGCCGCCGGATCGTGAAGGCCGGCGGCGACGCCACCGGGCACGAGATCCTCAAGACGCTGATTCTTGCGATTGGCGCCATTCCGTCGATTCACGTCGTGGAAGACGCAACGGCGATCGACTTAATCGTTGAAGGCGATCGCGTGCGAGGCCTGTACGCCGGCGACAATGCCACCGGCGAAGTCACCGCGTACGTTGCTCCCGCCGTGGTGCTTGCAACCGGCGGAATCGGACGCCTTTATCGCTACACGACAAATCCTATCGAAGCCACCGGCGACGGCATCGCCATGGCGGCGCGCGCCGGCGCGACCCTCGCCGACATGGAATTCGTGCAGTTTCATCCGACGGCGCTTGCGATCGGGCGCGATCCGATGCCGCTCGTTACCGAAGCGGTCCGCGGCGAAGGCGCAACGCTCGTCAACGATCTCGGCGAACGGTTTATGCCCGAGATGCATCCGGATGCGGAACTGGCGCCGCGCGACGTCGTAGCGCGCGCAATTTTCGAACAGCTGCAGCGCGGACGCACCGTTGGACTCGACGCCCGGGATTCGATCGGCGACGCGTTTCCACTGGAATTTCCTACGGTTTTCGGATTCTGCCGGTCGGCGGGGATCGATCCGCGCATCGAACGTATTCCGGTCGCGCCTGCGGCGCACTACCACATGGGCGGCATCGCCGTCGACGAATGGGGCCGCGCATCGCTTCCCGGGCTCTGGGCGTGCGGCGAGGCGAGCGCAACGGGCGTGCACGGTGCGAATCGTCTCGCGAGTAACTCGCTGCTCGAAGCTTTAGTTTACGGTGCGCGCGTCGCGACCAGCATCCGGCAGGCGCACCCTGAGCGCGAAAGCGCGCCTCACTTCGAAACGCCGGCTGCCGGCGGCGGACGCGGGGAAACGCAGGCGATAAGCGATCTCCGCAACGTGATGTACGCAAACGTCGGCCTGGTGCGCAGCGAACTGGGTTTGCGCGAAGCGCATGCGCGCGTCGCCGAACTGGCCGCAGCATTTCCGCGCGCCGGAAACGAATTGCGAAATCTGCTCGTCGTAGCGCGCTTGATCGTCGACGCCGCGATCGCGCGAAACGAAAGCCGTGGAAGCCACTACCGCACCGACTACCCGAATACGGATGAAGCTCTTGCAAAACGTTCGTTCACGCACCTCAGCCCCGCTTAAACCGTCACGGCTCGTCGTCGAGCCGTTGATTCGCACGGCGCTGCTCGAAGATTTGGCGCACGGAGCGGACCTTACGACCGACTCGATCGTTCCGGAAGATCTTCGCACGACGGCGCAGGTCGTCGCGCGCGAAAGCGGCACGATCGCGGGAGTCGATGCGGCACTGCTCGCGTTCGAATTACTCGATCCCGGCGCGACGTCGTTCGACATTCGTATTGCAGACGGCGAGCGCGTAAAAGGCGGCGACGCCGTCGTGACGATTACCGGACGGGCGCGCACGCTGCTTACCGGTGAACGCACGATGCTCAACCTGCTCTCCCGTTTATGCGGCACGGCCACCGCAACGCGTGGTCTCGTCGATGCCGTTGCAGGCACGCGCGCGCACGTCGTTGATACGCGAAAAACGACGCCCGGTTTGCGCGCGCTCGAGAAGTATGCCGTGCGCTGCGGTGGCGGCAGCAACCATCGCTTCGGCCTGGACGACGCGATTCTAATCAAAGACAATCACTTGGCACTTGCGGGATCGATTGCCGGCGCGGTAGCCCGGGCTCGCGAACACGCGGGCCACATGGTGAAGATCGAGATCGAAGTCGACACGCTCGATCAGCTGCGCGAGGCGCTCGAACAAAACATCGATGCCGTGCTCCTGGACAACATGCCGCCCGCAACTCTCGCCGAAGCGGTGCGCCTCGTCGACGGTCGCATCCTCACCGAAGCGAGCGGCGGCATCCGTCCGGAAACGATTCGCGCGGTCGCGGAGGCCGGCGTGGATCTCATCTCCGTCGGCTGGCTGACTCACGGCGCCCCGGCCCTCGACTTGGGCTTGGACATTGCGCTCTAAGATCTAACGTCCGGGGATGCGCTCGGCGGAAAGGCGGCGAAAAGCCGCCTTTATCATGTCCGAAACGCAAAACGCGCCCGTGGAACAGACCCGTGCTTCGCACGACAGCGACACCCCGAAGAATCTGATCGACTTCATGTCGAGCGGCTGGATCGACGTTCCGAGCGGCGCCGGACCGCATCCGCAGCTCGCGCGGCTGCGTTCGCGGCGCGACGAGCTTTCGCGATCTTTTCCCGGCGAGTATCTCGTGATTCCGGCGGGCTACGAGCGCGTGCGCGCCAACGACACGAACTTCCGTTTTCGTCCGTCGAGTGATTTCGTTTACTTGATGGGCGACGGGGAGCCGGGCGGATTGCTCGTGATGGAGCCCGACGGCGCGTCGCATCGCACCGTACTGTTTGTTCCGGAGCACAATCGCGGAAAAGCGGAATTTTTCACGGATCGCGTGCACGGCGAGCTTTGGGTCGGGCGGCATCGCGGCGTCGACGAAAGCCGGCTGTACTACGGCGTCGACCGCGCGCTGCCGTTGCAAGACATGAAGTCGTACCTTGCGGATCTGCGCGACCGCAAGTATCCGGTCCGCGTGATGCGCGACCATAACGAGTCCGTCGACGCGCACTTCGACAGGCGCCAAGACGACGCGGAATTTTCCACCCATCTCTCTGAAATGCGGCTGGTCAAGGACGATTACGAAGCTGCGGAGCTGCGTAAAGCCTGCGAAATCACCAAGCGCGGATTCGAAGACGTCATTCGTCTCTTCCCGAATCTTGCGAGCGAACGCGAAGTCGAAGCAGCGTTCTGGCGCCGGGCGCGCATTGAAGCCAACGATGTTGGTTACCTGACGATCGCAGCATCGGGACACCATGCCTGCACGCTGCATTGGACACGCAACGACGGCAAGGTGCAACGCAACGGCATGTTACTGCTGGACGCGGGCGTCGAATGCGATTCGCTCTACACGGCCGACATTACGCGCACGCTGCCGATTTCCGGAAAGTACACTGCCGAACAGCGAGCGATTTACGACATCGTGTGGGAAGCGCAACGCGCCGGTATCGACGCGGTGACGCCCGGCAACGATTTTCTCGAACCGAACCGCCGCGCGATGCGCGTGCTTGCCGAAGGCTTGCGCGATCTCGGCATTCTCACCGGCTCGATCGACGAAGCGCTCGATCCGGAAAATCAATTCTATCGCCGTTACACCCTGCACAACGTGAGTCATATGCTCGGACTGGACGTGCACGATTGCGCGCAAGCTCGCGCCGAGCATTACCGTTACGGCATGCTGCGCGAGGGAATGGTGCTCACCGTCGAGCCCGGCCTCTACTTCCAGCCCGACGATGCAACGGTGCCCGACCGCTTCCGCGGAATCGGCGTCCGCATCGAAGACGATATTCTCGTCACTGCGGGCGGTCGCGAAAATCTTTCCGCGATTCTGCCCTCGAAGAGCAGCGACGTGGAGCGTTGGATCGCCGAGGTTATTGCACGGCCGGCGTAATCGCCGGCCCAACCACGGCCCGCTGTTCTTCGATCGGCCACGTTCCGAACGCCAAGATCAGCATGCAAACGAACACGCCGATCGACGGAATCAGACAGAGCAGCCCGAGCGCGCCGTTGTAGCCGGCCTTGGTAAAGACTCGCCAGAACAGCCACACGAAGAATACGCAAAAGGCCATTACCACGAGCAGAGCCGTCATCATGAAGCCGCCGGCGAGCAAACCGGCGAGGGCGTTTGGAGTATCGTGATCCATTAGCAGCCTCCAAGCCGAGGTTGTACGACTGCCACTAGTTTATACGGGCGATTCCCGGCTGTCGAGCCGATAACCGGAACATGAAGCAACGCCTGGCGCTCATTGCGGCCTGCCTCGTCGCGCTTGCCGTTTTCGCGCTAAGCGCGCACGCCGCCGCGCAACGCGCCGTCGCGATGGCCGATTTTCGCGCTTTTTATTGCGCGGGAAGTGCCGTTTTGCACCATGCCAACCCCTACGATGCCGGCCCGATTGCGTCGTGCGAATCCATTCCCAATGCGCCCGCGGGCTTTTATACGGTAAAGCCGGGCGAGATTCTGCCGGCCCCGGTGCCCGGCTATGTGGCGCTCGCATTTGCGCCATTGGCCCTGTTACCGCTGGGTGTTGCGGCGTCGGTTTACGCGCTGCTGCTGCTAGCAGCGTGCATCCTCGCGTGCGTCTTCCTCGTCCGGCTCGAGATTGCGCCTCCATATGCTATCGTCGCCGCCGCGGCCATCATCGTTGCCGACGTCATTCTGCCGGTCGGCGAATTGCCGCCTTTTGCGCTGCTCGGAATCACGCTCGTCGCCTGGAGCCTGAAAGACAACGATGCGCGAACGGCGATCGCCGGCGTTGCGCTGTCGATGATCGAGCCGCAAATTGGGATCGCCGTCGTTCTTTCGCTAGTATTCTTGCGCCGCCACGCCGTTGCTGCGATAGGCACATGTGTTGGTCTAGGCGCGCTTTCGCTCGCGGCGATCGGCGCGCACGCCAATATCGAATATCTGGCGTCGGTTTTGCCGCAACACGTTGCCGCCGAACTGCCGAACGTCAGTCAATATAGCATCGCGTGGGCGCTTCACATGGCCGGCGTCTCCGATTCGGCGGCCCTTGGTTTTTCGCGCGCAAGTTACGTCGCGTGCCTATGCGCGATCGCTTGGGTCTGCGCGACGCCTTTCGCGAAACGCCGCCCCGAGCTCGCGATCCTCTGCGCGCCGGCTTTGGCAATGCTGGGATCGCCGTTTCTGCACCTGGACCACATGTTGCTCGCGCTGCCCGCTGCGCTCGCCATCGCCACGTCGAGATCGCGCGGCGCGCTTGCCGGAACGTTTGCCGCCGTAGCCTTAGCGCTACCGGTTTTGCGACTGTTCGTTATGCCGGCGCTTCTCCCGGCGGCAGCGTTGGTTGCGCCGTTCGTCATCTTCGCAGCGCATCGAAACTTTCGAGGCGCGCTCTGGGGGACGGCGGCGTGCGTTTCGTACGTTGCGTTCTGCGCGATCCTCATAGTCAAAACGGGACTGCACTTCACCGGGACCCCCGCCGCATATGACGCCGCCTCGAACCCGACCCAGCACGCGTGGGCAGCCTTCGTCCGGCAACATTTCGCCGCATCGGCGTGGCCGCTTTGGTTCATCAAAGTGCCGGCCTGGCTCTCGCTCCCGGCGATCGGCGCATGGGTTGTCGCGTCGGCCCGTATGAGCCAAAAGGCCCACAGCAACGCTCATGCAGCGGCAGCTTCCCCGTAATCCCCCCACAAAATAGGATGTTTGGCACTAGCCGCGGTGTGTTATATCTTAGGCACGAAACCAAGCTGCCGTCCAATCGTCGTGTGAGGGAGCCATCAGCCTATCTAGGAACGCTTCGAACCGGAAGCCGCTAACGCTCGTCCGACGCGAGCGTCTCTTGACGTGGCTTGACCGGCACGAATGCGCGCCTATCCGCATGCTGATCGCGCCGGCCGGATTCGGAAAGAGCACGCTGCTGCAGCAATACGCCCGCGATCCCGCGCGTATCATTCGCGCGACGTCCGCGACGACGGCGCAATCGCTGCTCGAAGAAATCGCGAGCCGCTGCGCGATCGCGACGCCGTTCGCAACGGCCGAAGACCTAGTCGCGCTGCTCGGCACGATCGAAGAAACGACCATTTTCATAGACGATGCGCATGTGCTCGCGGATCCGGCGATGGACGCGCTTTATAAACTTCTCGCCGACGGTCCGCAGCAGCTAACCTTCGTTATCGCAGCGCGGAATCGCAGCGTCATTCGCGATCCGCGTTGGATCATGGAAGGGATCATCGAAGCGCTCTGGATGGCGAACCTCGCATTCGATGAAGACGAAGTGAGCGCGTTGACCGCGGCTTTCGAGGTGGAGTCCATGGACGGCGCCCTCGCGGCGCTTCAGCACGCCACCGAAGGCTGGCCCGTCATCGTTTCGGCGATCCTTCGCTTTACGGCGATCAATCGTCTATCGCTGGAGCACGGCTTGGTCAAATGGTTCGACCACTACGCCGGCGCGCTGCGGCAAACGATTATCGAAGCAACGCCGACAGCCGAAGATCGCAAGCTTCTCGAGAGCGCGTTGAACGGCAGCGACGTCAGTTGGCAACGCCTTCGCCAGCTCGAAGAGCGCGATCTTTTTGCGTACTGCCGTTCCGGCGAGCCGCGAATGCTCCGCGCGGCCGAACGTGCTTTTTTTGACGCTAGCTCGCCGTCGGCCACGGAATCCGGCTTAAAAGTGATCCAAGCGACCGTGCTCGGCTCGTTCTCCGTTTCGATCGGCGGAACGACGATCGACTGGATGCGTAGGCGCGACGGTCAAATCTTCAAGTATCTGCTTTTGCAGAGCGGACACAGGGCAACGCGCGAGGAGCTGATGCGAGCGTTTTGGCCTTCGCACGATCCGGTGCAAGCAAATCAAAACTTACGAACCGCGCTCAGCAACGTTCGAACCGCGATTCGCAGTTCGCTCAAGGTCGGCGAAGACGTGCCGTATCTCACAACCGAAGAAAGCAGCATCGTGCTGCGCGCCGCCGCGTTCCAAGTCGACTTGGACGAATTCTTGCATTGCGTTTTGCGCGCACGCGAATCGTTCGCATCGGGACAACTCGACGCGGCTTTGGAGTATGCGGCTTCAGCGCGCAAACTTTACGGCGGTCCGTTCGCCGTGGATGCGGCCGATAAGTTCTACGAGAACATCGCGCGCTCGGTCGAAACGACGTTTCGCGAGCTGCAAACGATTCTGCTCAGAATCGACGCGCCGGTCGCAGCAACCGGTTAGAGCGGCTCCCAAAGAAGCGCGTCGCCGGTCTGCAGGCCGAGGCGCTGGATACTTCCGGGGGCAAGTTCCAAAACGCCGGATGCTCCGAGCATTCCGATAAACGGCCGGTTGGGCGCCACGTTCGGCACCAGTCGCAAGATGCGTCCGTCCGTTGCGAGAAACACGACGTCGATCGCCGCGCGCATCGCAAACGTATGAATCGCCGAAGTGCGCGCCAGCCACATGCCCTCATTAGCAGCAAGCGGCGCGCGACCCATGAGTCCAAGGCAGCGTCCCAGTGCGCCGCGTGGGCGTTCGACGGATACGTCGAGCATCGCGCGTTCGCCGTTCCGGCTGAGGAAGAGCGCGTCAGCCATGAACGGTCGTAACGATGGCGACCAGCGTCGCGACGACGATGTACGGTCCGAAGGCGATGGGACGCGTTCCGCGATCGCGCACGACCGAAACGATGGTCGCCGCGAAACACGCAAGCGCTAAGGTCAGGAGCGAACCTTGCAATCCCAGCACGGCCGCCACGAGCGCAGCAAGTTTGGCATCGCCCCAACCCATGCCGCGCCCTTTCGAAAGTGCGGCGCCGGCGGCGAAAACGGCGAAAACCAAAAGCGCCGAAACCGCGACGAACCAGGAGTGCCGCACGATCACGGCAGCCGCTATCACTGCGAGCGGCAAAAGCGTAAACACGTCGGGTACGATGCCCTTTCGCGAATCCGCGTACCAAACGCCGGAAAGCGGAAACGAAACAAGCGCCACGATTCCCAACTGCGCGGGCGTCGCTCCGCGCAGCGCGATCAATGCGCCCAGCGCCGCAACGGCGGCGATTGGGATGGCCGGGTGCAGCAAGCGCGGCGCGGGACCGTCTTCAAACGCTTCGATTCGCGCGCACAACAATGCCGAGACGATCACTCCGCACGCCGACGCGCAGCCGCAGAAGAATGCCGCCGCGAGCACCATAAGCAAAACGTTCATTTGATGAACTGCGAAAGCACGCCGCCGAAGATTATAATCATCAGCGCCGGCAGCATGCACAAAGCCATCGGAAAAATCAGCTTGTTGGGAAGTTGAGCGGCCACTTCTTCGGCGTGAATGATTCGCGCCTCACGTGACTCAGTCGAGAGATTCCGCAGCACTTGCGCAATGCTTCCGCCGAGCCGTTCCGATTGCACGATAGCCGTGACGACCGTCGAAAGATCCGTTTCGCGCACGCGCTGAGCCATCGCCACCAGCGCATCGGCGCGCGAGCGTCCTAACCGAACGTCGTGCATGGCCATGGCAAGTTCCTCGTGCAACGGACCGGATATTGCATCGAGCGATACGGCAATCGCGTTGTTCAAAGCTACGCCTGCTTCGATCGTCGTGGAGAGCATATCCAGAAAATCCGGCAGCGCGCGATGGACTTCACGCTTCCGTTTGACGATCGTCGCCGCCAAGGTCGAATACGGCCGATATCCGCCGAAGAAGGCCAGCAGCGCCGTTAGCGTCGCGAGCAAGGGCATGGTCAAATGTAACAGAGCGCCGGTCAGAACGCCGAGCGCTGCACCGCCGGCGGCTTGGACCATGCACTGAAGCGCGAATTTTTGCGGCGTTGCGTTTTGCCATCCGGCTTCCAAAAATTGGCCCGTCAGCTTCTGACGCTGCCCCTCGTCCAGCAGACGCTGCAGTAACGACGACTCGTTTTGTCCACTGCCGATCGACGCATCCAGCGCCGCCAATCGCTCGCCGACGCCTGAGTCGTTACCCGTAAACGCGACTACGAAAAGCACGACGATGCCTAAAACCAGGACCGCGATCCCGACTGCCACGAGCATCTATGAATCCACCACCGACATCTTATCGAACGCTATCCAGCCAACCGACAACAGAAACACCACGGTGCATAAACAGAGCCGGCCGAGCAATGTGCCAAGGAGCCCCGCGCGCATGTCCGGTTCGAAGATCAGGATGAACGTTCCAACGAAAACCGGCAACGCGGTAATGATGTACTTCGTACCGACGGATTCTGACGTGATCGCCTTGATCTTTCGCTTGAGGCGGCGGCGCTGCTTGATCGTCTCGGCGAGATTTTCAAGAACGCGCGTCAAATTGCCACCGGTCTGGCCCTGCAATCGAATGGCCCGCGTCAACATTTGCATTTCAGCCGACGGCATGCGTTCCGCGAGCTGATCGAGCGCATCGAAGATACTCACTCCGATTTGCGTTTGCGTTAGCACGCGCGAAAATTCGATTCGAGCCGGATCCGCCATGTCGGCGACAACGGTTACGAGGGCTTGGCGCAAGCCGAGGCCGACTTTCAGCGCACTCGAAATCAAGCGCAGCACCATTTCGAGCTGATCGTTGAACGCCGCCATGCGTTTCTTGACGCGGCGGTTCACGTAAGCGCGCGTGCCGAATACGGAAACGCCAAAGCAGCCTGCGATATAAGCGACGCCCAACAGAGGGCCCGGCTTGAGCACGAGGATAAGGACAGCCCAGAGCGCCACTGACGAGAGCACGATACCGATCGTTAGCTCTTCGGCTTTGATCGGAATGCCGCCGCGTTCGAGCAGGCGCTGGTACGGCGTCGTGATGCGCGAAAGCGACCGCAAGAGCCGGTCCCAGAACGCGACGAACGCCAGCGCAACTGCGCCCGCGACGCCGAGGAAAACCAGGAGCGGAGCGGTTGCGATCATCACCAGGCGACCGTGAGTTGCATCTCGGAGAGCCGCTCCACTTCGAAAGTGATGCCGTACTCTGCAAGACGCGGAAGAAACATCGGCTGCACGCCCGTGTAAACGAATGCGCCGGCGACGGCGCCGTCTTTGCCTAGGCCGCGCTGATCGAAACGCACGAGTTCCTGGGTCGTAACGACGTCGCTTTCCATGCCGACGACTTCGCTGATGCTCACGATTTTACGCGAACCGTCGCGTAGACGCGCGGTCTGGACGACGAGGTCGACGGCGCCGCTGACCTGCTCGCGAATCGCGCGAATCGGCAAATCGTAGCCCGCCATCATCACCATGGTTTCGATACGCGAGAGGCAGTCGCGGGGCGTATTGGCGTGAATCGTCGTGAGCGATCCGTCATGTCCCGTATTCATCGCTTGGAGCATGTCCAGTGCTTCACCGCCGCGGCACTCGCCGACCACGATCCGGTCGGGACGCATGCGCAGCGAATTTTTCACCAAGTCGCGGATCCGAATTTCTCCGTGACCTTCGGCATTCGCCGGGCGCGCTTCGAGGCGCACGACGTGTTCGCGGCTGATCTGCAGTTCGGCGGCGTCTTCGATCGTTACGATGCGCTCGCCGTCCGGAATGTAGTTCGAAATCACGTTCAGGAGCGTCGTCTTGCCGGAACCCGTTCCTCCGCTGATCACGATATTCAGGCGAGCTTCGACGGCGGCGCGCAACAGATCGGCCATCGCCGGCGTCATCGACCCTTTGCCGATCAAGTCGCTTGCGCCCATTCGTTCCTTCGCAAAGCGGCGTATCGTGAGGGTCGGTCCATCCAAGCTCAACGGCTCGACGGTCGCATTGACGCGCGAACCGTCGGGAAGTCGAGCGTCCACCATCGGTGAGGCTTCGTCAATGTGACGGCCGAGCGGGGTGATGATTCGTTCGATGATCAATCGCAGCTGCTTGGAATCGTTGAAGCGCCGCTTCGTGCGCTCGAGCACGCCGCGTCGCTCGACGTAAATCGTGTCCGGACCGTTCACCATGATTTCCGAGACGGTGTCGTCGGCCATCAATTCCTCGAGCGGACCGTAACCGAGCACCTCGTCGATGATCTCGCGGCGCAAACGCGCGACTTCTTCGGCGGAACCGATATCGGTGCGCGTGCCGACGAGGTCGGCAATGGTTCCCTCGATCTCGGCTTTCAGCTCCTCGATTTTGAGATGATCGCCGCCGGTCAGAGCAGCAACGTCGATGCGGCGCGATATCTCGCGATGCACGTCCGCCTTCACCGTTTCGCGAGCGTCTTTTTCCAACGATGCAACTTTGTTTTGGCGCTGATCGCTTTGCGCCGTGTTAACGGGTTCTTCGATTGCGCCGCGTTTCCCGAGGCGGCGCTCGCCAAGCGGGGTGGACGTCGAAGGCTGCAGTGTCAGCAACTCCTCGCTGTGCACGAGCGAAGCGTGAACGTTCTGTACGAACCCGAGCACGGCGCGTTCCCGGCGCTTGTCATCGAGGACGGGGATTTCGCCGAGGAGCGGCATTCCAAGCGCGCGTTCGATTTCGGCGGTCGCAAGCTTCGGGCGCGGTTCGCGCACGACGACCGCGGCGTTCAAACGGCTAGGCGGCACGCCGAACTTCGAGAGTTCGTGCTGCATGACGCGCGCGCCCGTTACGCCCAGCATCGACGGTTCGACGACCACGATGAAATTCGAAGAGCGCACGGCGAAAGGACGCACGGCCGCGGCAAACGGCTGCGATGCATCGACGACGACCATCTCCACGTGCGGCGCAATGCGCTTATACAGCGCTTCGACGTCGTCCGACTTCACGGTGAACCCGCCGTGGATGCTTCCGGCTAACTCGAAGAGCGAAAGCTGCGGCGCGAGGTCCACCAAAGCGAACTCTTCGCTGATGCGACGCTCGTCGAGCCGCGCGATCGTATTGAACAGGATCGCGACGCTGCGCCGCCCCGCCAAATCTCCGTCGACCAGTAAGGTCGAACGCGTCTTTGCGAAGTGCTTCGCCGTTTCGACCGCTAGGTGCGTTGCGCCGACGCCGCCTTTGCCGCCGACGATGAAAACGACGTCGGGCATCAGCGGGGTCCGCCGTCTTGGGCGGGATCCTGGCCCGCAAGCCGTGCGTCATCGATTACGACCACTCCGGAGTCCGCTCGCGCTTTACGCGGCGCGGGCGCAGCCGGCGCGGGCCGCCCAGGTGCGGCTGCCTGGGCCGCAGCTAAGGCAGCTGCGGGAAAGGACAACGGCTCCGTCGGGACTTCGAGCCGGTCGTGCGGCGCGCGCAACGCTAGGCGCAGCGTCGCGTTCAAATCGGCAAGCGCGAGCAAATCGCTTTGCGAAGGCGTCACTTCCAGCGTTACGGTGCGCACTTCGGGCGAGGGAGTAGCGGGCGCATTGGCGTCTGCAGCCGCGGTCGAAACGGGTTGCGGAATGCGCGCGATGCCGCCCACGGCGAGCACCCGAATATCGCGAAGGATCGTCGAAGCGGTCGGCGCGGCATCACCGGTACGCGGCGGTACGGCAATCACGTCGACGCGATCGCCCACCTGCACGAGACCGGAAACGTCTTTCACGTCGTCCACCGGAATGCTGACGGCGCGCTTGCCGGGTTCTATGCGCACCGCCACCGGCCCGGCGTCGGCGCGCGAAACGGTTGCGCTCGTGATCGTGGCGCCCTCAGGAATTCTCACTTGCGCAGTTTCGCCGCTCGCATCCGAAAGGGAGCTCAGCGCGTCGGGATCGACCATGTCGGAGGGACGCGATACGACCTTCACCATATCCGCCGTCAATGCAGTGTGCGCGGGAATTTCCTGCGCGGCGACGAGAACCGCGCGGGGCGGCGCCGTTTGCGCCGACCTGGTCGCGTTCTGGATGTAGTTGAACGTCAACAGGCCCGCGCCGGCCGCGAGTACGCCGGCTGCAGTAAGCAAAGTCGTCCGTCTGTTCACCGGATAATCCTCAAAAACGGCACCGCGCTGTGTGCCAGCATGACGGTAAGAAATCCCGCGAAGATCGCCAAAGCGTACGGCATCCGCGCGTCGCTTTCAGCGACGACCGCAGCGCCAAGTCCGCCGTTCGCAATCGAATAAGCGAAACGCGTAAAGACGGAGCCGATCAGGCGCGCCTGCTTTTTCATCAGGAGCATCACGACAGCCACGACGCCGCCCGCGAGCGCAGTGTATAGCGCAAACTCAAAGCAGCCTGGAAGACCGGCTAAGACGGCAACACCAACGAGCAGCTTGACGTCTCCGCCGCCGAAGAGGCCGGCTACGTGCAAAACGACGCCGATCGCGAGCGCACCGGCCAAAACGAGCCAGGCAGCACCGAAGGCATGCAGGCCGTTCACAGCCATCAAAAAAGGCGCCGACACCGCGAGCGGAATCGTCAGCCAGTTCGGAACGCGGCGCGTTGTAACGTCGGTCCAAGCGGCGATCGCGCACGCGAGCAGGCCGGCAGCCCACGGAAGCGTTTGGAGCATTAGGAATGGCCGGTGCGGCAGCGTTTAGATGCCGCACCGTCACTTTCTGTCTTTTTAGATGTCGGTTCCGATGTTTTGGAACATTTTCATCAGCTTGGTGCCGAGGGTCGTCACCACGCCGACGCAAACGACGGCGATCAGTGCGACGACGAGACCGTACTCGACGAGCGTCGCACCGCTGTCATCCTTGATGAGTTGTTTCAGAGCATTCATTGATATTGCATCCTCTCGAGTAGTAAAGCTCTACGGAATATCCAAACCGTCCATGCTGTTGACGATCGGTTGCGAAGTCGGGGCACCGACGACGAAACCCACCGCCGCAGACTGCACGCCGGGCGCGCTAGCCGTGAAGCGAAGCTCCGTTCCATGGTTGAAGACCGGAGCGATGGGGATTTGCATGGAGAAGTCTCCGGACGAAGACGCCGTCGTTTCCACTCGCCGTAGCACGACGATTGGAAGGTCGATCGAAATCTTCGCCGATTCCACGACCGTAACGAGCGCGCCCGCGGGCGCTTTGCCCGTTACGTCGACGGCCTCCAAACCGTCGTGTTGCTTGGCAACGATCGAAATCGAGGCCGCCGGCGGTACCGTCGAGGGTTGCGCCGGAGAAGCCGCCGCAACGATCGCTGAAAGCAGCGCCGTAACGATCATGAGAACTCCCTCCGTAAGTGCGAAAATCATACGGGAACGCAACCGTTCTTGAAATGGCGGTCCGGTAATCTTTACAGACCGCGCTCCGGCGTTGACGCGTTAACAACTTGTGAACGTGGCATACTTACCGGGCATGAATTTGCAATCATGGACGAAGCCCGTCTTCGCGCGCGCGCTCCTTTTAACGCTCGTTCTGCAGCCGTTCGCGGCTTCGGCCGAGCAACAGCCCGTGCCGCATCTGGCGCTCGAGAGCGGCCACTCGATAGTCGTGAGGACTCCGGGCCTCCGGCGCGTAGCGGTCGGCGACGGCAAGATCGCCGGCGTGATGCCGATCGGAACGTCCCAGCTGCTCGTAAACGGCCGCACCGCCGGCGAAACCTCGGTTTTCGTGTGGTTGGAGGACGGCACGCGGACGACGTACATCGTCGACGTTTCGAACCAGACGATGAACGATCTGGCGAGCATGCTGCGCACGGCAATCGACGATCCGGGCGTTTCCGTCGTGAGCTTCGACCATGCCATCGTGCTCAAAGGCACGGTTCCCGATATGGCCCGCTTCGCGCACATCGGCGACATCGTCTCGCGCTTCGACGCGATGGAGAAGCAAGAAAAATACACGGTCGTAAACGCCGTGACGGTCGCGCACTCGCTGGATACGCTCCAGCACGAGTTTGCCGGCAGCAAGAGTATCCGCGACCTTTCGATCGAGCCCGACGATAAAGGCAACGTGATCGTCAGCGGCAGCGTTCGCGACAAGCTCGAGGGGCGCAAGGTCCTCGAGCGCGCGCAGTCGCTCGCCGGTCCCTACCTGGCCGCGGACGGCAAAGTGATAGACCGTTTGACCTATCAGTACGCGACGCAGATCGACGTCAAAGTCTACGTGCTCGAAGTCGACCGGACGGCGCTATCGAACTTGGGCGTGCAGCTGCAGTCGGCAATCCCCGACCCGACCGAGCCGGGCGTCTATACGTTGACGACGCCGAGCTTCCCCATCATCGAGGGGCCTCAGTCATCGCAACTCGGCAAGGCTCTCAACGTCGGTCCGTTCTTCCGCTCGACGGCCCTCGCGCCGACGATCAACCTGCTCGTGCAAAACGGGCACGCCCGGATCCTATCCGAGCCGAACCTCGTCGCACTGCCCGGCACGCAGGCGAAGTTTCTCGTCGGCGGCCAGATCCCGTACGTCTATTCGACCGGACTGGGCCAGGTAACGGTCGATTTCAAGAATTACGGCGTCCAGCTGAACGTCACGCCGGACGTGCTCCCGAACGGCTCGATCGAAACGAAGATCAATCCGGATATCACGGAGCTCGACTATCAGAATGCCGTGCGGCTGAACGGCTTCACGCTGCCGGCCCTCAAAGAGAGTACGCTCACGACCGACGTCATTACGACGCAGGGGCAGAGCATCGTGATGGGCGGCCTGCTGCGCCACGTCGATCAAAAGACGATCATCAAGGTTCCAGGCCTCGCGGATATTCCGATCCTCGGCAAACTTTTCCAGTCGACGGATTATCAAGAGGAGAGGACGGACGTCGTATTCGTGATGACGCCGGAGATCATCAATCAATGACTTCGCGCCTTCGTCACCTGCTTCGTGACGATTCCGGCGTAACGCTCGTCGAATACGGGCTGATCTTTTCATTGTTGGCACTCGGATGCATCGCCGTGCTGCTGGCGATCTCGAGCGCAGGGAACGCGGCGTACAACTCGTCGCAAAACGAATTCCTGGATTACAACACGCGAGTTCCCGACCAATGAGGCGGCATCTTTCGCGCGGCGCCGGGCTCGCCGAAACCGCGATCGTGCTGAGCTTCACCATGCTCCTCTTGCTCGGAACGATGCAAGTGGCGCTTCTTTCTTTTTATCAGGTCCAGCTCGACGGCGGTACGTTCTTCTACGCACAGCAATATTCGGCCGGCGCCACCAATCAAGCGACGCTCGCCGGGACGTTGCAGCGCCTTTTTCCCTCGATCGTAACTTCAAGTATCGTCGAGGCGCCGATGCCGCCGCCGAACACGAACGAACCCGTGAATTACACGCAGTGGGGAAACCAGACGTTGCGCTACGGCGGGGCCTCCCTTATCCGGCCGCAGCGGCTCGGCACTTCCATCAACTTGACGAGCGGTGCATTCTCGCTCTTGGGAAGCAGCGTAAAGCTCTATTCCGGGAACGTCGACGGGCGTTTGATGGTCGGCAACCACGACGACGACGCTCAAGGCCTTGGCTATAACTCGCCCGGCGTCTACGCCTCGATGTTCGATCCGCTGCTTAAAGACGACCAAAACGTTCCGCCGTATTATTTCAACATCGCGGACATGCGCTATTGCGGCAGCTGGGTTTCGCAGGCGACGCAAGGACTTTGCAGTGGCGTTTCGCTCGAAACGCTGGGCATGGCGGAGTTCTTGAAAGACGACAACTACAACAAGAACGTCGCCGCCGGCGTCGGGCCGGGCGGGCCGTTTTACCTGATGGGATGCCACCAGCGCGTTTACGCGGCAATCGGAGCGTTCTTGTTCGCGAATCCCGCGCGGCCGGCTTCGACCAAGCCTTCGGACTTCGCCGGCAATAGCGATTGGAACGAAACGCCGTCGGGCCCGATGGTGGCGTCGTCGCCGCTGCTCGCGCCTTACTCGTTCCGGCTGGTTTACGCGTGGGATCAAGCCACGCATCCGAAGGTCGTCGGAAAAGGTTTCTACGGGCAGTTTTCGCCGCTGCATCCGGAGATCGGCTGCTGATGCACCGCCAACGCGGACAAACGATGCCGCTCTGGGCATTCGGCATGCTGACCGTCCTCTCGCTTCTGGCGCTCACAATCAACTACGGCAACATGCTGATGTGGCAAATGCGCGCTCAAAACGCCGCCGACGCCGCAGCCCAGGGCATGCTGACCGTGCAGACCTCCCAATGGAACGAAGAACTCGCGACGCTTCATGCCGCCGCGGTCGAAGAGTATCGAATCAGATTTTTGATCAACGACATCTTGCAGGCCGTGCACGGCGTCGGCGGCTGTGACAGTTCGGCGGGACCGACCGGCTGCGATGCGATCTACCAAACCCTGCGCGGCGAGTACTTTGATGCCGTGACGCGGTACACGAACGACATTCAAATTCTGCAGCGAGTCTCCACGCCGACGTACCCGCAGCAGATCGCCGCCATGAAAGCGATCCTGAACACATATCAAACCAACTGCGGCACGGTGAGGGGCGGCGACTGCGCCTTCAACTACGCGCTCGTGCACGCCCAGAGCCGCGCTGACAATTACCTGGAGGACGTGTACTCCGACGCAAACAGTTCGACGGTCGGCGGCGGCTCGCGCAGCGCGCCGACCGAAGATCTCACGCCGATGGAGCTCGAGGTGATCACGTGCGCCAAAGTTCCGGCGCCGTTCGCGCACTTCTTCAACTTCAATGCTGTGCCCACGACCGTCGTGGGGCGCGCGGCCTCCACGAGCATCATGGCGACGCAAGAATTCATGTATGCGGGTTCGCTCCAAAACAATCTGAACGGCAACAACGTTTTTCAACCGACGGAGTATCCGGAAAGCCCGCAGAACCGCGCGCTTTTCAGCAATCACGATCCGCAGTACCGCATAGACTTCGGCGGCAACCCGAACAACCCGGATAATTACGGCTCGCCCTTCACGGCATTCTCTTACGGGCTCTTCCTTGGAAACGGCGCGCAGCAAGATCAGGGGCTGCTCGTCTTTACGGGCTGGTGGACGTCGCTCGCGATCAAGCCGCTGCCGTATGCCGTGAGCGAAGGAACGGACTTCACGTGCAAATGATAGGCGGGCGGCACGCATCGCGCGGTCAAGCTCTTGCCGAAACGGCAATCATGGTGCCGATCTTTTTGCTGCTGCTCTTCGGCGTCATCTGGGCGATGCAGCTCACGGTGATGGGCGAGCGTTCGCAAGTCGCGGTGCGTTACTCCGGATTCATCTCCAATCAAGCCGATCCCATCATGCAGTACAGTCTGTATGCGCTGTACAACAGCTTGCCGAATTCTTCGCGCATGCCGCAAAGTCAATGCATCAAGCCGACGTCCGATGCGCTGGACAACTCTCCGGCGACGTTTCCCGGCCCGCTGACGGCACAGCTTTGGTATAACAACTCGTTGATCGGCAGCGTTAGCGGAGGATGCACGCAAGGGCGACTTGCTATTACCGCAAACGGCCTCGCGGAGCCGGCGCTCTTCACGCACACGCAATCCACGCTCGTTACGCAGATGCACCCGCCGGCGATGTTCGCCGGTGCTCTGTCAACCGTGACCGCACAGCAGAACATCTTGCGCACGCCCGACGTGACGAGTCTAATGGCGTGCTATCCGGAACTCGGCAATACGATTCAGGATTCGATCGTTCACGCCAAACTCAATCAATTCGCGCCGCCTCTTCCGCTGCCCCAGTTTCCTTCGACCGCGCCGTTGACTCCCGGCGCCTGTTAGCGCACCGGAACGGCCCTCACGATTGCTTCCTCGCGGTCGCCGCGCCGGTATTTAGCAACTACGACGAGCTTGCCGCTCGCAGTCAGCGGAACGGCGACGACGCTTTGACCGCCGGTGACTTGCGGCGTTGCCTGAGCCAGCACCGCGCCGGATTCCGATGAAAGCGTTATGAAAAGGTCGCTCGCATCGGGGCTCACCGACAAATGCAAGAACCCGCCGGGTTGAACGGCTGCGTCGAGAACTTCGACGGGCGATTTCGAGCTAGCGGACTCGTCGGGAGCGGGCGTGCTGGACGCAAGCACTTGCAGGCCGATGCCGGAACTCGTTTCGGCATCGCCCCGCCGCGCGACGACACGTACCTGCAATTCTTTGTCTCGGCCAAAATGCGGCAGCTGCAACGTTGTGAGGCCTTGCGGATCGAGCGGTTTTTGCGCCCACACGGTGCCCTGCGCGTCGACGGCAATCACGTCGCCGTATTGGCCGGAGACTTTGTATCGCACGGTAACGGCAGAACCATCCGGCACGCGAGAATCGTCTAGCGCGAGCGAGAGAATTTGCGGCGGCGGCACCGGCGGACGCGCCGTCGTGACGACAAGCGGCCGTTCCTCAACGGCCGTTCCGAGCGGCCCGCGGTTTACCAGACGCAGGGCGTATGGGGTCTGCGCGTTTACCTTCGGAACGGGAATCGACTGAAGATCTTGCGGGCCTTCGACGGCACCGCCGTCGATACGGCCGCCGGAAAGGTCGTCGATCTCCCACTCATGCGTCCCGAGGCCGGCGAAAGCGAAAGCGACGTTGATACGGCTGCCCGATACAGCGGATGCCGGCGCGGACAAATTGAGAATGCGCGGCTGCGCCAACGAAAAACCCAGCGCCAGGATCGACGCAAGCGCCAGGCCCGCAGCAAACCATCCGATGGCCGTCGGGCGCGGCATCGAAGCTTCCAGCCGCTGATGGGCGTTGCGTCCTTGCAGCCGAACGGAAATCGCGCGGCACGAAAGCGCCGTCAGCCACGAAACCGGCAAGTCGAGATAGGCCTCGGTTCGCTTGTCGATCCAAAAAGCAAACGGGGCCACCGGAATTTCGTCGCCCGATTTCGCGAGCGCGTAAATCGTCGCAAGCAGCGGTTCGTCGGTTGCGTTTACGACGTCGAGCGTGAACTCGATGCGCATGCGGCGCACGCGAGCGTAGCGCAAGGAAGCGTGAATCGCGCCGGAGTCGGTCTGGTAGACGAGGAGTGAACTGCCGGTCGTGGTGCGCTCGGCGTCGCTTGTAGTAGCGGGTAGGTCCGCGCCGAGCGGCACGAGTTGCGGATCGTTCACGAGGCGCGTTTTCGGGCGCATGAGAGGGTGCACCCTCCATTGAATGTCGCGTGCATGTTAGAAGTCGATCGCGTTCGTAAAGAGTTCGGCTCGATTCGTGCCGTCCGGGACGTTTCACTCACGGTCCGCGACGGGACGACGTTCGGATTGCTCGGCCCAAACGGAGCCGGCAAAACGACGACGATGCGTATGATTCTAGGAATCCTGCGGCCCGACGGCGGCAGCATTCGCTGGAACGGCGCTCCCGTCACGAACGAAAGCCGCCGGCACTTCGGTTACCTTCCGGAAGAACGCGGCTTGTACGGGAAGATGAAGGTTCGCGAGCAGATCGCGTACTTCGCAAAACTTCACGGAATGCGCGATCCCAACATCGAGCCGAACGTCACGCACTGGATCGAGCGGCTCGAACTAGGTCCCTACGCCGACCGGCCGTGCTCCGAACTCTCTAAAGGCAACCAGCAAAAAGTGCAAGTGGTGTGCGCAGCCGTGCATAAACCGCAGCTGCTCGTACTGGACGAACCATTTTCCGGCCTGGACCCGGTGAACGCCGACATGCTGCTCTCGGTTCTGAACGAGATCAAGGCTGCGGGCACTTCGCTGGTGCTTTCGAGCCACCAGATGTGGCAGCTCGAAGACCTCTGCAACGAGTTCACGATCATCGCCGACGGCGAAAACCGCGTAAGCGGAACGCTCGAGGAACTGCGCCGGCTTTGGCCTACGCGCGTGGTTCGCGTTTCACCCGGCAGCGCGGCGGTGAATGCCATCCTCGATAACGTGCCCGGCGCGAAGCCCACGCGGCAAAACGGCGAAGTTCAGTACGCCGTTCCCGCGCAAACGGATTTTGCGGCGCTTCTACGCGCGCTCGTGGCCGCCGACGTCGTCACCAAATTCGAAGCGATGGAACCGTCGCTTCACGAGATTTATCTGCGAGCCATCGGAGAGAACGTCAATGCTTGAGGCCATCGGCACCGTTTACAGCGCGGAACTCTCGCGCCGTCTCAAATCGAAACCGTTTTTGATCGGCCTTGCCGTCGGTGTGATCTTCATTCTCGTCTTCACCAAACTGCCGCGCCTTTTCGAAGGCGCCTTCGAGGGATCGAACGCGATCGTCCTCGTGGGCTCGCCTTCCGTGACAAGCAAAGCGCAACCGCTGCTGGAGCACGACTATACGGTCAAAGCGGCGCTTCCGCCGCAAACCGTCGATAAATCGACGCTGAAGAACAATCACGCGAGTGCCGCTTTCATCCTAGCGCAGACGCCGGGCGGCTTGCACGTCACGGTTCGCGCATCGGATCCCGGCAGCATGGAACCGCGGCGAATCAACCGCGACCTGCTGCCCTTGCAACTGCAGATCGTCACGAAGCGCTCCGCCGCCGAGATCGAACGCATCAGCACGATCCCGATCGACGTGCAAACCGTCGCTTCGAAATTTTCGTCGTCGGATCAAGCCGCAGCGGCGCGCGTTATCGCGTACACGCTGATCTTCTTTCTCTACATTCTGATTTTACTCAACAGCCAACTCGTGATGAGTTCCGTGGCCGAAGAGAAGACCAGCCGCATCGCGGAACTGCTTGTAGCTTCGGTCGATCCATCGGCGCTGCTCGCCGGCAAAATTCTGGCCGCCGTAACGCTCGCGGTCCTTCAAATGGCCGTCTGGTTCGGCGCGATGCTGGCGCTCGGCGGAAGTCCCGGCGGTTCGCCGGCCGCTGCCGCAAGCTCGATAAACAACAACCCGTTTTCGCTCGCAGGCATGTTCGATATCGTTACGCCGGGCGTACTGATCGCGTTCTTGCTTTTCTTCGTGATCGGCTTGTTCCAGCTCTCAACGATGTTTGCAGCCGTTGCGTCACTCGTCAATCGCACAGAAGATATCGGCAGCATCAGCACGCCGCTGATTTTCGCCGTCGTCGGCGCCCTTTTCATTGCGATCGGCGCACTTGGAACGCCGGACGCGCCCTGGGCCGTTGCGTGCAGCTTCATTCCATTGATCTCGGCTTTCGTAATGTTCGCGCGAATTGCAGTCGGAACGGTGCCGGCCTGGCAGATCGTTCTTTCGCTCGGCATCAACGTCGTAGCGCTGTGGCTCATTGCCGTGCTCGCAGGCCGAATCTATCGCGTGGGCATGCTGCTTTACGGACGCACGCCGAAGTTTTCGCAAATCTGGAGCGTCATCCGGTCGTAACCGATGCCGCTTGTTTTCGTGCCGACGCCGCTCGGCAATCTGGGCGACATCACGTTGCGCGCGCTGGAAACGCTCCGCAACGCGGACTTGGTCGTCGCCGAAGATACGCGCGTCGCGCGAATGCTGCTGCACGCGCTGCAAATCGCATCCAAGGAACTTTGGAGTTACCGCGAACAGAACGCCGCTTCGGTAACGAACGGCATCCTCGAGCGCGCGCGCGGCGCAGCTCGTCGCCGTCGTCAGCGACGCGGGGATGCCGGGGATCTCCGATCCGGGCAGCGAGCTGGTTGCGTGCCGCCCGTGAGGCCGGCGTCGCCGTCGAGGTGCTGCCGGGGCCGAGCGCCGCGCTCGGCGTGGCCGTGCTTTCGGGCTTCCCGCTGCGGCGCTTCGCGTTCGAAGGCTTCCCCCCGCGCTCGAGCGGCTCGCGGCGAGCCGCGTTCCGGGACGCTCTTGCCCAAGAGTGCACGACGATCTGGTACGAGTCGCCGCAGCGGATCGTTGCGACGCTCGCGGATCTCGCGCAGGTCGCGCCCGAAGCGCACGGTCTTTCTCGTGCGCGAGTATACCAAGAAGTTCGAGCAGCAGATCCTGGAACGCCGGCCGAGGTGGCCGCACGGCTCGAGGAGCCGGTGCGCGGCGAGATTTCCTTCGCCGTCGAGCCGGTGGCCGGCGCCAAACCGCAGGTACGACCGCGACCCGGCGAGGCAATCGACGAACTCCTCGGCCGGGGGCGCCAGCGTCCGCGACATCGCGAAGCAGCTGGCCGAGCGGGGTTATGGAGAGAAACGAGAACTTTACAACCAAGCGAGCGCACGAAAGCGCGCACGCGGCATGGGCGCAAGCGCGGCTGCCGAAGATGAAAGCTCCGAATGAAGTCCACTTTTACGTCACCACGCCCGATTTATTACATCTCGGGCAATCCGCATATCGGCCACGCCTACACGACCGTCGTGGCCGACGTGCTGGCGCGCACCGCGCGCACCGCCGGGCCGGCGTTTTTCCTCACCGGCACCGACGAGCACGGCCAAAAGGTCGCCAACGCGGCCGCGCCGCGGGAAAGACGCCGCAAGCGTGGTGCGACGAACTCGTTCCGCGCTGGAAATCGCTCTTCGCGACGTACCACGTCGAGTACGACGACTTCATTCGCACGACGGAGCCGCGCCACGAAACCAAGGTGCAGCGCGTTTTCGAAAAGCTTGCGCGAAAGCGGCGACATCTATCTCGGAAAGTACGAAGGCTGGTACTGCGTCCACGACGAGACGTTTTGGCTCGAGTCGAAACTCGTCAACGGAAGTGCCCGACGTGCGGGCGCGAAGTGCAGTGGATCTCCGAAGACGATTGGTTCTTCCGGCTTTCCGCATACCGCGACCGGCTGATCGAGCATTTCCGCGCGCACCCGAATTGGTGCGTCCGCGCAGCGTCTATAACGAAATGATGGCGATCCTCGAGGAAGGCCTCGAAGATCTCTCGATCTCGCGCACCAACTTCGATTGGGGCATTCCAGTTCCGGGCCCTTCGACAGGCTCAGGCCAGGCGGCGGCGTCATCTACGTGTGGTTCGACGCGCTGCTCAACTACATCACGGCAATCGGCTGGAGCGAGGACGAGAAGCGTTTCCACGATTTGTGGCCCGCGATCGATGCAGCTGATCGGCAAAGAGATCGCGCGCTTCCACACGATCATTTGGCCCGCGATGCTTTGGGCGCTCGGCGAAGCGGCGCCCGAACTCGTTTTCGCGCACGGCTGGATCACGCGTCGACGGTCAAAAGATCGGCAAGAGCCTCGGCAACGCGGTCGATCCGTTCGCGCTCGCCGAACGCTTCGGCGCCGATTCGCTGCGCTATTTTCTGCTGCGCGAAGCGCCGTTCGGCAGCGACTTCTCGTACTCCGAAGAGAAGATCGCGCAGCGCCACAACAGCGATCTCGGCAACGATCTCGGCAATCTCGTTCGGCGTTCGCTTTCGATGTTGCAAAAATACCGCGACTGGCAGTCGTGCCGCAACGTTCGCAATCGGGCGAATTCGCCGGACGCTTCTCGACGTTGCCGGAACGCGTGCGCGCATCAGATCCTCTCGCTCGAATTCCGCGACGCGCTCGAATCGATGTGGGATCTCGTTACGACGCTCAACCGCGCGATCGACGAACGCAAACCGTGGGCGCTTGCCAAAGAAGGCCGCAACGACGAACTCGACGCGTTGCTGTACGACCTCTGCGAAGGGTCTGCGCTGGCTTGCCATGCTGCTCGCATCCCGTTATGCCGGAGCGCATGCGGAGATTTGGCGCCAGCTCGGCATTGAACGATCCGATTGCGACGAATTGGAGCGAAGCGCTGCGTGTGGGGCAAGCTCGCGCCCGGAACGCAAACGACCGTCGGTGAGGCGCTCTTCCCGCGTATCGAACTGGTCGAAGCCGGCTAATGGCGGCGCGCGACGGCGCGGCGCCGAGCCGCTTCGTAACCGCCGGCGGCGGCACTCTCGCCGTCGCGGGTCTCGCGGCCGTCCTTACGATGTTCGCGCGCGAATTCACGGTTGCGGATTGGATCGTAACGGCGAGCGCCGCCGTAACCATCGCCTTCGTTGCAATCAACGCGCTGCCCATTCGCGGTCTGCGAATGAAGCGCAACGGTCTCAATGCCGAAGCCGTCTTCCTGGATCTATCCGTCGTAACGCCGCTCTACGCGCTCGGCGGAATGATCGGCGGCACTGCGGTTGTTACCGCGCTCGCCACCGGGTACACCGTCGCAGCATTGATCGGCCGCTCGAAAGCACCGACGGATCTTCTGCGCCACGGCGTCATGCGAACGCTGACCGCGCTTGCGTTTTTACCGTTCGTCGAGAATTTCGCGCAAACGCCGGTGCACTCGCTCTCGGCGATCCTCGGAGCGGTCGCGTTCGCCGGAGTCGTCGCCGGAGTCAACGTCGTCTTCTTACTCGGCATTTCGGCGCCGCTTTCGGCGTTCACGTATCACATTTCACTCTCGCGCGTGTGGGCGCGGGTGCTCGGCGATCCGCGAACATGGATCGTTGCCGCCGGCAACGTCGTGTGGGCCACGGTCGTGCGCGATCCGTTGCTGGGCGGCCACTTCGTGCTCGCCATAGCTATGTGGCTGCCCGTCGTCGGTGGCGGCTTTACTGCTCAAGACGATCGACGAGCAGCACGCGGAGCTGCATCGGCTTCGTCTGGTGCGCGACGCGGTTCAGGCCATGCTCGGCGATCGCGATCCGTTGCCGCAGATCAATGCGATTCTCGCGACGCTGCGGGTTCCGGCATTCGACGAAACCGTTACGGTGCTCGCCGCGACCGGAGCAAGAACCGACACGATGGCGCACGGTCACGACGCTTGGTCCGGCGCTAAGCTCCGCGGGCGACGAACTGCGCCGCCGCATTCTGGCGCGCTTGAAGTTCAGCGGCCGTCCGAACACCACGCTGCGCGATGACTACTACGTTGCCTATGCATTCGCCGCAAGGCTTGGCGACAGCGACATTCACGGCGCGATGGTCGTCCACCGCCGTAACGATCGTCCGTTGACTACCGAACAAGTTTCGCAATTCACGAACGCCGCGTTCGAGCTCGCGCCGTTGTTGCGCGACATGCGTTCGATTGCCGCGACGCAAAGCGCCGCCACCATCGACGGCCTTACCGGGCTCTATAACCGCAGCGCGACGATGGACCGCCTGCAAGCGATGCTCGAGGACCTCGGCGCGATTCCCGGACACGGTACGGTTTTGTTGCTGGACATCGATCACTTCAAAACGATCAACGATGAGCTCGGCCATGGCGCGGGCGACGATTGCCTGCGCAAGATCGGCGAAATAGTGCGAAGCGCCGTGCGGTCCGGCGACACGGCGGGACGGATCGGCGGCGAAGAATTTCTCATAGTCATGCCGGGCGCAACGCGCGACGTGGCGCTTACGGTAGGCGAACGTTTGCGCTTGGCGGTTTCGCTCGGCGGAATGCGGTATGCGAACGGCGATCCGGTTACGACGTCGATCGGCGTCGCGGCGGCTGCGGCGGGGGACACGGCCGAATCACTGCTTGCGCGCGCCGACAAAGCGCTGTACGAGGCAAAGCGCCAAGGACGCAATCGCATCGTGGAAGAGACGGAAGAAACCGCGTAGCTCCCGCTAAAATTCCACGCGTTCCAAACGCTCCCGTTCCGCGAACAACTCGATTGCCGCGATCTTGCCGTTCGCAAACGTAAATGCGAACGCGACGCGCGCCTTACCGTTCTGGGCCCAAACCAAACCGGGAGTTCCGTCGACCATCGCAGGCTGTGCCGCGCGCGCGCGTCCAGCGAACTGTTTCGCGACGCTCTCCGCGCCGCGGACGTCTGTTTCGGCGCCGAATTTCACCGCCGTGGAATCCGCGCGCAGGACGATATTGGGATCCAACAGGGCAATGAGCGCGGCGAAATCGCCGTCGCGCGACGCCGTCAGAAAAGCATCGACGATTTTGCGGCGGCGCGCAACCTCGAGCGGCGAAACGTTGCTAACGCCGCGCACGCGGCGCCTTGCCCGACTCGCAAGCTGCCTCGCGGCAGCCGGCGTTCGTCCGACGATCGGCGCGATTTGCTCGAACGGCATCGCAAACATTTCGTGCAGCACGAAGGCAACGCGTTCGGCCGGCGAGAGCATTTCCAGAACCACTAGAACCGCCAGGCCGACGGAATCGGCAACGACCGCCTCGCGTTCGGGGTCGCTGCCGTCCTCGTCGCCGGCAACCCGTTCGGTAAGCGCCGCATCGAACTCTTCGCGGCGGGATTTGCGCGTCCGAAGCATGTCCAGACAAATGCGGCTGACGACGGTCGTCAGCCAGCCGCCGAAGTTTTCGACGCCGCTCGTCTCCGTGCGGCTCAAACGCAGCCACGCCTCTTGAACGGCGTCTTCGGCTTCGGGCAAGGAGCCGAGCATGCGAAACGCAATCGCACGCAGCTTTGGCCTGTTCTCCTCGAATCGTGCGGCCAGCCACTCTTCATCCGTCATTTCCCACTCCCTCCGCTACTCGCTTCACCGCTGTGACGGGCATGACGCCGGCGATGTGACCGGCGGCGAAGGATGGAGTCACGCACGAACGAACCCGCGTCCTGCGATGATAGACACGCACGCGCACGTCCACGACAAGAAATTCGACGAAGATCGCGCGCAAGTATTTGCGCGAGCGCGCGAAGCCGGCATTTCCCGGATCGTGAACGTTGGCTGCGACATCGCCGATAGCGAACGCGCCCTCAAAGTAGCTCGTGATTTCGATTGCCTCGCATCGGTCGGCGTGCATCCGCACGAAGCCGTCGATGCGCCGGAAGATCTTGCCGCCGCGTTCGCGCCGTTCTTCGAAGACCGGCGCATCGTTGCGATCGGTGAAACCGGCCTGGATTATTACTACGACCACAGTCCGCGCGACGTGCAACGCGAGGTGCTGCGCAAGCAGCTGCGGATCGCACGCGAGCGCAATATGCCGGTCATCTTTCATCATCGCGACGCTTACGACGATTTCGTCGCGATCCTGCGCGAAGAGTTTGCGCCGGGGATGCGCGGCGTAATCCATTGCTTTACCGGCGATGCCGGACAAGCGCGCACGTACGTCGACGAATTCGGGTTGCTGCTCGGAATCGGCGGCGTCGTTACGTTCAAGACGGCCGACCCGCTTCGCGAAGCGGTAAAGAGCGTCGGGCTCGATCCGCTTGTCATGGAAACGGACTGTCCGTACTTGGCGCCGGTTCCGCATCGAGGAAAGCGCAACGAGCCGATGTACGTAAACGATGCGGCCGCGAAAGTCGCGGAAGTCCTCGGTATTTCGGCGAGCGACGTCGCCGAAACGACCGACCGCAACGCGCGCGATCTCTTCGGAATCAAGCGGCTGCCGTAGACGAGAACGGAACCGCGGACTTCCACCGGCGCTCGAACGTCTCGCGCAAATGTGCAACCACCGCCGGCTCGTCGGTTCGAAGGCCCCAATCGATTTGATCCGGTTTGTCGAACGCCGCCGTCGCATTTGCCGATCCGAGCCATGCGCGCGATCCGGCGAGCGCGAATTTTTCGTCGGCATCGACGCTGCGAATCTTCACTCCATCCTGCTGTAGTTTTTCCAACGCGTTGATTTCGCGGGCGTTGTTTTGCAGATCTCTCGACGACACGAGCAAACGCGGATGAGCCCCGCGCTTCGCGAGCGCGTCCAATGCTTCGAACGCGCTGTTGAACGCGCCGAACGATTCGCTTTCTACGACGACGCCGTCGCCGCTCGATGAACCGCGCAGTAAGCGCGCTTCCAAAGCGAGCGCATCGTGTTTGCGCGTTGCGAACCAGCGGCCCGGTGCGTCGCCGGTTCCGTGCACGGCGTCGTTTACGGCGGCGCGGTCCTGCGAAAACGTGTCCCGCACCAGGGTTTCGCTGCCGTCATCGGCCCAGTTGCGATCGTCGAGAAAGACGTTCCCGTCTACGATCGCCGCCTTCGCGTGAAGCGGCGCTTCGCCGCCGGGCTTCCCGTCTACGATGCGTGCGTCGCCGCCCGCCGCCCGAATTACCGCCACCGCGCGCTCGTTGTCCGCAAGCAACTGACCTTGCGGGTCGTTGAACGGGCGGCCTTCGAGCCGCACGCTCACGCGCGCACCGCGCCGTGCCGCAGCGACAAGAGCGCGCTCCACGCGGCCGGATCGCAATGTGTAGGCAGCGAGCGAAATGTCGCGAGCCGCGCGCAGTGCCGCCACGAACTCGCCTGAAGAGCTCAGAAATATCACTCGAATACATCCCGACAAAGGTCGCGTCCGCTAGTGCCCGGCGGGTGAAGGCCCGCGGGACTTGGAAAGAGCGAGCAGCCCATGACCTCGACCCCGATGTCCCGCCCGCCAGCCGGCGACAAAGGCACGTTCGTTCGCGACATGTTCGCGCGAATCGCGCCCCGTTACGATAAAGCCAATCGCGTGCTCACCGCCGGAATGGACGAGCGGTGGCGCAAGCGCGCGATCGCGATTCTCGGCGCACCGCACGGCGGGACCGTGCTCGATCTGTGCTGCGGAACGGGCGACGTCGTGTTCCATCTGCTTCGCACCGATCCGACGCTGCATGTCACAGGCGCCGATTTTTGCGCACCGATGCTGGACGGCGCCCGGGCGCGCGCCGTGAAAGAAGCTCGTGGCGACGCCACGTTCGTCGAAGCCGACGCAATGGCGCTGCCGTTTGAGGACGACACGTTCGACGGCGTGACCATGGGGTTCAGCTTGCGCAACGTGGTCGACATCGACCAGGTGCTGCGCGAGATCCGGCGGGTGCTTCGCCCGGGCGCGCGCTTCGTCAATCTCGACGTAAGCAAAGCGCCGAACGCCCTCTGGAAGAAGCTCTTCGACGTGTATTTCTACAAGATGGTCCCGATCGTCGGCGGACTGGTCGGCGGATCGAAACAGGCTTATACGTACCTGCCGAATTCACTAACGCATCATCCCAACGCGGACGAACTGCGCGAGCGCTTCGTGCGCGCGGGCTTCCACGATGCCGGCTTCGTGCGCCTGATGGGCGGCGCCATCTGCATTCATTACGGGACGCGATGATCGACGCCATAAAGAGCGACGAGTCGAACCTTTACACGCTGGTCGAATCGTTTTTCCGCGAGAACGTTCTCAACCGATAACCCGATCATCACCGAAGCCGTAAAGCGCATGCTGGCGGCGGGCGGCAAACGCTTGCGCCCGCGTATCACGCTGCTGAGCGCAGCGGCGTGCGGCGGCACCGCGGTCGATCATCTGCATCTCGCGGCATACATGGAGCTTATCCACGTTGCGACGCTGATTCACGACGACGTCGTCGACAACGCGCAGACTCGGCGCGGCGTCAATGCGACGGCCGTCGATTACGGCAATCGCGTCAGCGTGCTTGCCGGCGATTATCTTTTCGCGTGGATCTTCAAGAACGTCACGGCCGGGTATCCGCACCCGGTTCCCAACATTCTTTCGGCGACGCTTGCGGATATCTGCGACGGCGAAGTGCTCCAATTGCGGGCCATGGGCGATCTGGAACTGCCGGTTGAAGCGTATATAGAAGTAGCGCGAAAGAAAACCGCATCGCTCTTTGCGGCCTCGGCCGAATGCGGCGCCATCATGGGCGGCGGCACGGCCCGCGAAATTGCCGCACTGCGTGAATTCGGCGATCTATACGGCGTCGCGTTCCAAATGCAAGACGACCTGCTGGACGTTACCGCGGACGAACGTTCGGTCGGCAAGCCGGTCGGCAACGATCTGACCGAGCGAAAAATGACGATTCCGCTGATCAACGCGCTACGCTCGGGCGACGCCGGCTTCCGCGCCGAAGTCGAGCGGTTCTACCGGGGCTCGTCGACCGACGGCATCGGGCACATCATCGAGGGCATCGCGGCGCACCGCGGCCTCGAGCAGACGCGGGCCGAGATCGCTCGGTTCGTCGAGCGTGCAATAGCGGCGTTGCAGCCCATTCCGGCATCACCGGCGAAGGATGAGCTTGCGAAACTCGCGAGCGCACTGCTCGTTTGAGTAAAAGGAGAACGCAGAAATAATGATTCACCCCGTCTTGGCAATCATCGACGCACCGATAATCATCGGGATTTTGGTGGTCGGAGCGTTGCTTTTCGGCGCGGACAAACTTCCGAAGCTCGCGCGCAGCGCCGGCCAAGCGAAGAAAGAGTTCGTCATGGGCCAGATCGAGGCCGACGAAGCCGCCGTGAAGGCGCGCGAAGAAGCCCGCGCCCGCAACGCGACCGCGCAGTCCGACGTCATGAACAACGTCGAAACGGGCAATGTCGCAGGCCAGCCGGTGCCGCCGCCGACCCCGGGCGAAGGCACGCCTAGCGCCTAGGCGTCGTTCGCATGACGCAATCGATCCCGGAGCGTTACGATTCGGGCACGGATTCGAACGCGAATTCGGCCGCCCTCGCATGGGATCAGAAAGAAATGCCGTTTACGGAGCACCTTCGGGAGCTCCGTACGCGTCTTCTCGTCGCCATCGCAACGGTCGGCGTGATTGCGCTGCTCGTCTTCTGGCCCTCGCAATTTGTGATCCGCTGGATGGTGCAGACGTATTTCCACGGCATTCAGCTGCACGCGTTCGGCCCCGCCGACGTCATCTTTACGGAAATCAAGTTTTCGGTCATCGCCGGCATCGTCGCGGGCTTGCCGATGCTCGTGTACCAAGCGTGGATGTTCGTCGTGCCGGCCATTCACCCGCGCACGCGACGCATGGTCTACGCGTTCATCCTGCCTTCGATTCTGCTGGCGGCCCTCGGACTCGCCTTCGCACATTTCATCGTGATCCCGCGCGTCGTCAGCGCGCTCATCGGCATCACTAACGAAATCGCAACGCCCACGTTCGGCGTGGCGGAAACGCTGAATTTCGTGCTCATCTTGCTTGCCTTGTTCGCGTTGATCTTCCAGCTGCCGATCTTACTCGTTGGCCTGGCCCGCCTCGGCATCATCAGCGGAAAGTGGCTTTCGAAATACCGGCGCCATGCGCTTTTCGGCTTCGTAGTAGCCGGCGGCATCGCCGCACCCGACGGAAATCCGCTCACCATGGCGTTGCTTGCTTTGCCGATGTACGTGCTCTACGAAGTGTCGCTATGGCTCATCTTCGTGCTTGAGAAGTCGTGGCGGCGCACCGAACGCGCGACCTAGGCTAAGCGGGCGATGGTTCAAGCGCGCAGCACCTACGAAGATTTCCTTCGAACGTTCAGCAACGTTCTTTTCGCGGTCTCGCTCTTTCTCGTTTGGGGCGTTCTAACGCTCATCGGGGTCATCGTCGACCAAGGCAAAGATCCCTCGACGTACTTTGCGGCCTATCCCGCGCCGATTGCCCGCGCGTTGTTACGGCTTGGATTCGACAACATGTACCACTCGCCGTGGTATATCGGAATCATTAGCCTGATTCTCGTTTCGCTAACCGTCTGCACGTTCAAGCGCGTGATCCCCGCGCGTCTTCCGCCGCTGCGGCCGGTCAAGATCGACAAGATTCCGCTCAACGCTTCTATCGGCGTGCGCGGGCAAGAAAGCGTCGTCGCCGCACGCGTCGACGAATTTTTCCGCACGCGCAGCTGGAACGTGCGCAAGCGCGAATTCGACGGAACGGAATGGACGTTCGCCGACAAACACAATTGGGCGCGGCGCGGCGTGCTCGTCGCGCATCTCGGTTTCGTCATCATCGCGGCCGGCACGACCGCATACTGGGCGCGCGGATTCTCCGGTGAAACGGCGATCGTCACGGGACAGGCAGCCGAGATTCCGCAGACGCACGCCATCCTGCGCTTGAACGACTTCGACTATCGCATCTCGCCGATCATGACCAAGAGCGGCATCGTCTATCAGCCGATCGACTACGTGTCGCACGTGACGGTTACCGGCAACGACGGCATTCCGAAAAACATGATGGTGCGCGTCAATCACCCGATCGACGTAGACGGCACGCTTTACTATCAAGCCAGTTACGGCTTCGCGATGCGCTTTCTCGTAACGCACGACGGCAAACGCGTCGCCACGCTCTCCGATCGCATTCTGGAAGAGGGCGACTCGTTCGACATTCCGGGAACGCGCACGAGCGTGAGCTACGACCGCTTCGTTCCTACGGTCGACCGTCAAAGCGGCATGCCGTCGGCCGATCCGCGCGTCAACGATCCGGCGACGGTCTTGAGCGTATCGCAGGACGGTAACAACGCGGGCTCCGCGCTCGTGCCGCTGAAAACCTGGATCGACCTCGGCGGCGGCTGGCGCGTCGTTCCGCAACAGTACGTGCTCTATAGCGGCTTTCAATACCGCTACGACCCGGGCATTCCGCTCGTCGCCATCGGAGCGCTCGTGCTGCTCGCCGGACTCATCATCTCGTTCTACTTCTTGCCCGCGCGTCTGTACGTCCGCATCGAAGAGACGGCAACGGGCTGCACCGTCGGACTCGCCGCGACGACGGTAAAGGGCTACGATATTTTTGCGGTTCAATTCCAAGAGCTGGTGGAAGAACTGCGGCGCTCGATGGAGCCGCCCGGTCCGCGCACCGATTTCACTCCGGCGGAGGCATTCTAAGCAATGAACGGACACCTGCAAGCCGACGAACTGCTGATGATCGTATCGATCGCGTGTTACGTCGTCGGGGCACTCGCGCTGGGCATCTACTTCTTCTCGCGCGACGAGTGGCTGCGCAATCTCGGCGCCCCGCTCGCAATCGTCGGATGCATCGCGCAGTTCGCGCAGCTGATCGTGCGCTTCGAGTTGACGCACGTCTGGCCGCTGCTGAACCTCTACGGTTCGCTTTCGCTCTTTGCCGCGATGTCCGTCGCAATTTTCATCGGCTTCGCGGTGCGCTATAAGCTTTGGTTCGCGGGCGGCTTCGTGCTTGCAATTGCCGCCATTTTCCTCGCGTACGGCATCACGTGGAACGAAGGCACGATGCCGCCCGTTCCGTCGCTGCAATCGTATTGGGCGAAGATTCACGTGCCGCTCGTAGTTTCGTCGTACGCCGCGTTTCTCGTCGCGTTCGTTTTCTCCGCAATCTACCTCGTCAAATACTACGCGGAAGCGCGGCTGGCGCCGCGCCGGAAACGTGGAGCTTGCCGGCACGGGCATGACGATGCGCGTCAGCGGCGACACGCCGTCGCTCGAAGCGGCCGCCGCAGCGGGAAATCCGGTCGCGCTCTGGCTTTCCACGCTGCCGTCGCTCGCGCAACTCGACGTGATCGTCTATCGCGCCGTCGCCATCGGCTTGCCGCTCATCTCCATCGGCATCATCACCGGCGCAGCTTGGGCCAAAGAAGCGTGGGGCGCGTACTGGCAGTGGGATCCGAAAGAGACCGCGGCGCTCTCGACCTGGATCATTTACCTGGCGTACATGCATCTGCACACGCGCAACGCGTGGCGCGGCCTGCGCACGAATTGGGTCAGCGTCGGCGGCTTCTTCCTCGTGATCTTCACGTACCTCGGCGTGAACATCTGGATCAGCGGCTTGCACAGCTACAAAATGTAGAGGCGCAACTCGACCGCCATCGTCCCGGCCACAAACAATGGGCTGCCCGGTTTTATCGCGTACAATCGCGAGGGCCTCGTTCAAACGCTCGCGATCGAGACGCGGGACGACCGCATTTGTGCGGTATATATCGTGCGCAATCCCGAGAAGCTCGCACACGTTCCGTCATGAAAGCTCGCCCATGCTTGCCGCCGTGGTTCTCCTCGCGCTCGTCGCCTCGCCGTCGCCGGCCGTTTCGCCATCGACTATCCCCGCGATAGCGCCCGTTCTCGATGACGTCAAGCTAGGCGAACCGCTGTCGAACTTGCGAGAGCGCTACGGGGATCCGGTCGCGACACAAGAGCTTCCGAAACAATCGCAACGCATCTGGCGATTTCTCGAAAACGGAAACCGGTTTCTCGACGTTCTGGAAAGCAACGGCGTCGCGATATCCGTAACTGTCGCAAAATATACAAAAACCGCCGAATTTACCGACCAGTACGGAATCGCTTTTGGGGCTTCGGCCGGCGACGTCTCGAAAGCGCTCGGACAACCGCAGCGCGTGAGCCGCAACGCCGACGACGGCTCGATCGACCTTTGGTACCGCACGAACGACGCCGTCCTGATCTACGAATTCCTCGGCGACCGGCTGGTCTTCGAACAGCTGCTCGCGCCGCGCGCGAAGCAAGGCCAATACCCGCCGGCTGCAGCGGTGGATCCGCACGGCGGAACCTCGACCGCTGACGCCGTCGTAGTGTCGCCGCCCCAAGATGCGTGGATCCACGCCTATCTTGCGCTCAACGGGTGCGACAACGACGGGCATTGGGAGATCGTCTCGACGCATTCGATTCAAAAAGGTTCCACCTATCAGGTCGTCCACACCGCATGCAGCAGCGGAAACCTGACCCGGGACTTCTTCTTCGAGCTTCCAGCGGCCGGAACGAGTGCGTAGTTCCGAACTTGGTCATCGCCCTTCTGAAGAGGGCGGCCTTACAATCCTTGGGAAAAGGGCTAGCGGCCTAGTCCCAAATCACACTTCCGGAGAGTGAACTTTGTCCAAACAAGCTGCGGGCGCGTTTGAAGGCGGCTCGCGTAAAATTCTTAGTGCCTATGACGACCCGGGCACGGCTGAAGAAATCAGCCGGCGGTCGTTTATGGCCAAGGCGACGCTGACGCTTAGCGGCATCATCGGCGTCGGCCTCGTCATCCCGATCGTCGGCTCGCTGTTGCCGACCGGCGGCAGCGGCTCGGGGAACTGGGCGCCGCTCACGCCGGACGAACTCAAAGAGCTCCAAACCGCGACGGATAAACCCGTCAAGCTCACGTTCAATCTGAAGTCCAAAGATTCGTATCTTCCGGAGCAGACGTCTCAGGAATACGTGTGGGGCATCAAGGTCAACGATCCGGCGAAATTCGAAAAAGCCCGGCCGGATCTTTACGTGAACGGCAAACCGGACGTCGACTTCAACGTCATCAACATGAACTTCGTGATTTTCAGCCCGATTTGCCCGCATCTCGGCTGCCGCTTCCTGTGGGATGACAGCGGAAACAAGTTCGCGTGTCCGTGCCACGGTTCGCAGTTCAATATGGACGGCGAACATCTCGCCGGACCCGCGCCGCGCGGCCTCGACCCGTTGCCGCTGCGCGAACAAAACGGCGTGGCTGAAATCATGTGGATCCGCTACAAAGCCTCGCAGCCGGATCGCGTCGTCATCTCGTATCAATCGTAAGGAAGGATCCGCTCACGATGCTTAACTGGATCGAATCACGCACTGGGTTCCTCTCGATGGCGAAGGACTTCCTCACGGAAGACATCCCCGGCGGCGCAAGCTATTGGTACGTCTTCGGCAGCGCGACCCTGTTCGCGATGATTCTGCAGATCACGACCGGCATTTTTCTAACGTTCTTCTACGCACCGTCGGCCGCAACGGCTTGGGAATCGACGCGTGCGATTTATCTGAATCCGTTCACGCACTTCTTGCTCTCGGTTCACTACTGGGGCGCATCGGCGATGATCGCGCTCGTGTTCTTGCACTTGCTGCAAGTGTTGGTTTGGGGCGCGTATAAATCGCCGCGCGAACTGCAGTGGATCGTCGGCATTCTGCTGCTTGTCGTGACCCTCGTGCTCGGACTCACCGGCTATCTGCTGCCGTGGGACATGGACGCGTACTTCGCCTCGCAGGTCTCGCTGAACATCGCCGGTCTTCCGCCCGGCGGCGGCATCCTGCAGAACATCGCGCAAGGCGGCGGAACGATGGGCACCAACACCATCAACCGTTTCTTCGGCTTGCACGTATGGCTGATGCCGGCGGCGCTCGTCGCTCTTGTCGGCGCGCATCTCGCGATCTTCCGCCACAACGGACCGGCCGGCCCGGTTGCCCGCGATCCGCGCGAACTTCGCCCGGGACGCTTCTGGCCGGACCAAATGTTCATGGATGCGTTCGCGTCGTTCGTCGTGTTCCTGATCATCATCGCCCTGGCATTCATCGCTCCGCCGTTCCTCGACGCGAAAGCCGATCCGACGAACTCGCAGTTCGTGCCGTATCCGGCGTGGTATTTCTTGTCGCTGTTCGGCCTGCTGAACCTCGTGCCGATTTTCCTCGGCAACGGTCCGTTCCCCGAACTGCTCGCCGCGATCATCGTCCCGACGATCGGCATTATCGTGGTGTTGCTGCTGCCGTGGCTCGATCGCAGCACGACGCGTTCGTTCGCGTCGCGCGGGGCGATCCTGTGGATCACCACGATCATCCTCGTCGCGATCGTCGGCCTGTCGTTCTACGCACAAGCCAACATCCAATCGAAGATCGCCGCCGGACCGCCGTCGCAAAGCGAAAGCCAGATTCTGGCCGCTACGACCAATTCGGGCGGCGAAAGCAACGGCACGGGTCCGGTCGTCGCCGGCGGCGGCGGCGCACCCTCCGAGAACGCCAACGGATCGCACATCTTCGCAACCAACTGCTCGAGCTGCCACGGCGCTACGGGCCAAGGACAACCCGGCGTCGCTCCGCCGCTCGCGAACAATCCCTTCGTAACGGGCAATCCTAAAGCCGTGATCAACGTCCTCGAGAACGGACTGCACGGTCAAGCGGTCATGGGCCAGACCTACGGGGCACAGATGCCTCCGTGGAAAGGCACTCTTTCCAAGAAAGACATCGCCGACGTAGTCACTTACATCCGAGGGTCGATCGGCAATAACAAAGCGTCGGCCGTCAAAGCCTCCGACGTCCCCTAGACCTTAGAATCTCTCCGGAAAAACGGGCGCTGCCGAAGGGCGGCGCCCGTTTGCTTTGTTAGAAAAAAGTAAAGAAATCGCAGATTCTTAGCAGGCTTCAGACTAAAGTAGCCATAAGAACGGGCGCCCACGGCCGGACTAAAGTCCGCTCGCGAGATTGTTGTCCCGCTCTCTACAAAGGGTCGTGAATGGCTATTTCTTCAAAAGCCGCTGCCGCGGTCTTGGCAGCCTCGGTACTTGCCGCATGCTCGGGCGGCGGATCGGTAACGCCCAGTACAAACCCAACCACGACGAACGCCGCCGGCAAATCGGCCGGCTCGCGATTTATTGCCGCCGACACGACGGCAACCAACAATTCAGATTTCGAGTACGATGCAAATCCGCCGACAAAACCGTTCAACGGCGGCGCCGGCGTCGGCCCCAATGCGCTTCCACCGCCGTCCGTTTGCGTAAGCGTGTACGGCTTGACGTGCTACACGCCCTCGGAAATGCGCACCGCGTACAACGTTCCGGCGGCATATGACGGCTCCGGCCAAACGATCGTCATCATCGATGCGTACGGCAGTCCGACGATTCAGCAAGACCTCGCGTATTTCGACCGCGTGATGGGATTGCCGGACCCCACGCTCAACATCATCTATCCGAGCGGACCGCCCGCACCCTACGATCCGAAGACGATGTCGGGCTGGGCCGGAGAAACGTCGCTCGACGTCGAGTGGGCGCACGCGATTGCGCCGAGAGCCACGATCGATCTGCTCGTCGCGCCGACTAACCACGGCTCCGACATGGCTGCGGCCGAAGCGTACGCCGTGAACAACCATCCCGGCAACGTCGTTTCCATGAGCTTCGGCGCAAGCGAACCGGCAATTCCCGGCGGCGCAAAGAACCGGCATCTGCAGCATTCGGATTCCTTGTTCCAGCAAGCCGCTGCGGCCGGCATCACGATGATCGCGAGCGCGGGCGATTACGGCGCGACCAACGGCAACAGCGCGCTCACGGCGCAATTCCCGGCGTCGGATCCGTCGGTGCTTTCGGTCGGCGGCACGTCGCTCTTTATGAGCGATACGGGCGCGTATCAATCGGAGACCGTGTGGAACGATAGCGATCCCGCGCAATGTCCGCTTGGATGTGCGTATGGAACGCTGGCGGCCGCAACCGGCGGCGCGCCGAGCGTCATCTTCAAAGCCCCGCCGTATCAGCAAGACTTTTTCCATCCGGACTCGCGCGAAGTCGCGGACGTAAGTTACAACGCGGGCGTCTACACGGCCGTGCTGGTTGCGGAGAGCTTCAACTCGCCGAAGCAACCGGGACTATACTTCGTCGGCGGAACGAGCGCCGGCGCACCGCAATGGGCAGGCATTATCGCACTTGCGAATCAAGCCGCGGGCCATCCGCTTGGATTCGTGAACGATACGCTCTATAAAGTGGCGCGCAAAGGCCCGTACAATTCGGTCTTCCACGACGTCACTTCGGGATCGAACGGATTCCTCGGTGAAGCTGCGGAGACGGCCGGACCCGGATACGATATGCCGACCGGACTCGGCTCGCCCAACGCTGCCAACGTCATCACTGCGCTGACGTCCAAGAACAACTCCGGACACTAAATAGCGACGAGCTAAAGCAAGGGGCGCCGGATCTCCGGCGCCCCTTTTTTCTTTGGAACTTACGAGTCTTTGCAGGGCGGCCCATCGATGAGATAGAGCGCCGCGCTGGCCCATTCGGCTTGTTTCGTCCGCTTGCGGCCGAACGTCGGGTCGGGCGAACTGCGTTTCTTCGGCTCGACGACCCACACGCGGCCGTGTGTACACGCGAGTTCTTTGCGCAATGCAAAGACGGGCGGCTGCGTATAGAAAATCAACGCATTTCCGCCATGGTAATCGTCGATCGCGACCGCGTCGCCCGGCTTGCGGTTCGCGTCGATGATTTTCGCAAGGTGCGGAATCGGTTTGAACGCTTCGGCGTGCGGCAACGCGACCGTCGCGAGAATGTCCATCGAGATCAGCGTCGCGACCGCGAGCGCGTAGGGCGCGAGACCGACGGTGCGCCGGACGCTCAGCAGAATCGCCGTCAGCAGCGAACCTGCGAAGATGATGCTGCCCATTACCGCGAGATCCGGAACGACGTTCCCTGCGGCCGTTCCGAGGCGGTTGTCCCGCACGAACACAGCAATCGCGATGGCAACCAGACCGATGAATACCGGCACGCTCGCAGCGGAGACTATTGCCGAGCGGCTCAACCCTTTGCGCACGACGCTATCAAAGTACAGCGCCGTCGCGAGCGCCAGCGCCGGAAACTCGAGCGCGATGTAGTTCGGAAGCTTCGTTTTCGCGAAACTGAAAAACACGAGCGGCAGCACGATCCACGTGAACGCTAAACGCCACAAGCGCGCGATGGACGGATCCGTTGACGGCGAACGCAGCTGTCGAACCCCATAGGCAATCGACATCGGCAAAAATGCGATCCACGGAAAGAAGCCGAGGATCAACACCGGGATGTAGTACCAAAACGGTCCCGCTTGATTTTCGATGACACCCGTATATCGGCCGACCGTGTAGTGGCCGATGAGCTCTACGAGCGCGTGCGGTCCGGAATGAACGCCGACGGCGACGAGCCACGGCGCAATGATGAGCACCGCGATCGCACAAGCCAACACCCAAGCGCGCGGCGACGGGAAGCGCGTCGGCTCGACGCGAGAATTCCACCACGCGAACGGGACGATGACGAGCAGCGCGATAACCGGCGCAACCGGCCCTTTCGCGAGAAAGCCCAACGCCGCCGCGATCCAACCGAAGACAAAGTAGCGGTCGCGTCCCGATTCGAGACACCGGAACCACCAGAAGATCGCAAACGCGACGGCAAGATCGAGCAGCGCGTCCATGATCGCGAGGCGGCCGATGATCGCTTGCATGAGACAGCTCGAGAGAATCGCGCTCGCGTAAACGCCGATTCGCGTCCCCGCCTGGCGCGCCACGGCATACCCGGTCATACCGCCCATTACGATCGTCGCAAGCGCCGCCGGCAGGCGAAATGCGAACGACGTAACCCCGAACATCAGTGCCGATGCGGCGGCAATCCAAAAGTAGAGCGGCGGCTGCACGAACCAGACCGCCCCGTTGAGATGCATGACGACCCAATCGTGGGTCAATAGAATCTCACGAGCGACTTCGCCGTAAGCCGTCTCGCTGTTATCCCAAAGCGTGCCCGCACCGAGCCCGGGAAGAGTGATGAGCGCGGCGATGAGTGCGCCGACAAAAGCCGCACGTGCGGGTCTTTCCATATGGGGTGACGGTGTTTGGCGCACGGGCGGGGAACTCATCCGAAGACCCATGCTTCCCATCGCCCTTCGAACGCAAGGCCGTCAAGCGCTGCTCGCCGGCGGCGGCAACGTTGCGCTGCGCAAAGCCGAAGCGCTCATCGCAGCCGGTCTACGTTTGCGCGTCGTCGCACCGGAGATCGATCCCCGGCTCGAGGCGCTGCTGGACGCCAATTCAGAGGCGTTGCGCCGTCCTTACGAAGCATCCGACGTTAACGGCGTGTGCTTGGCCGTTGCAGCGACCGGCGATCCGGGCGTGAACGAGCGCGTCGTAAGCGACGCCCGTGCCGCCGGCGTCCCGGCGTGCGACGCCATGACCCCGGAAGCCGGTGATTTCACGATGCAGGCTACGGTGCGCGTCGGCGACCTTACGTTTACCGTCGACTCGGGCGGCAGCACGCCCGCGTTCTCGAAACGCCTCGCAAGAGAGTTGGCCGAGCGCTTCGACGCAAAGTACGCCGCCGCCGCGCAAACACTCGCGCGCATGCGCGCGTACGTCCAAGCCGTGCTTCCGCAAGAACGCCGCGCGCCGGTGCTTCGCGAATTAGCGGAACTGCCGGTCGAGGAATTGGCGGCAATGGATCCGATTGAGGGCGAACACGCCGTCGAAGCGATGATTCAACGCGTCGAACACGGCGGCATCGAAAAACGAACCGGCGCCGTCGTGTGCGCGTCGCGCGCGAGCGCGCTTGCGATGACGCAAACGCGCATGGTTGCGGCGCGTCTTGCCGAAGCCGGCATCGCTACGACGATTTTGAACGTCACCACCACCGGCGATCGAGTGCAAGACCGTCCGGTCGCTGCGATCGGCAGCATGAACGTCTTCGTCAAAGAACTGGAAATCGCGTTGCGCGACGGCCGCGCGGATTACGCGGTGCATTCATGCAAGGATCTGCCGGGCGTTTTGGAACCCGACATGCACCTCGCCGCCATCTCGAAACGAGAAGATCCCCGCGATGCATTTTGCAGCGAACGGTACGCTTCTTTCGACGAACTTCCGGCAGGCGCCGTAGTCGGAACTTCGAGCTTACGGCGGCGCACGCAATTGGAGGCCATGCGGCCGGATCTGCGATACGAAGATATCCGCGGCAACGTCGACACGCGGCTTCGCAAACTTCGCGAAGGCCGATACGATGCGATCGTGCTGGCCATGGCGGGATTAAACCGCCTTCGCGTTTCCGCCACGCACACGGTGCCGTTCCCCGCTGACGTCATGGTTCCGGCGGTAGCGCAAGGTGCGCTCGCCATCGAAACGCGTCTCGGCGAAGCGTCGCTTTCCGAAAAACTTCGCGCCGTCATGAACGACGCGGAAACGGAACTTTCCGTTGCATGCGAACGCGCGGCATTGCGCAATTTGCGCGCCGGCTGCAACGCGCCGCTCGGCGTGCACGCGCAGCTTGCGGGCGACAAGATGACCGTTCACGCCGCATTTGCATTGGTCGGACGCAACCAAATCGTGCGCGAGCGCCTCGAAAGAACCGTGAAAACCGTTGAAGACGCCGAGGCGCTGGGTGCAGCGATCGCAGCGGCGCTTGCACCGCACGCCGGCAAAAACGGAACGCGCCTCGTGTTTTTGGCTCGAAGCCAAGAGCGTCCAAGCCGGATTGCCGCCGAGCTGCGCTTGCGCGGAGTCGACGTCGTCGAACTGCATCCAAACGACGGCTCGAGCGACGTTTCGCGCCATCCCGACATGCTCGTCTTTCCGTCGAGCGGTTCGGTGGCCGCGGCGGCAGCATACTTGCCGGGTTTTCGCGATCTGCAACCGCGTCCGGCCGTCGCCGCCATGGGACCGCAATCCGGAAACGCGGCGCGCGAAGCGGGATTCGCACCCGATCTCATCGCGCCGGAAGCATCGGTTGAAGCATTCGTCGCCCTCATTGCGGAGCATTTAGGCCAGTAAATGAACGTACGCCCCCGGCGGCTTCGCCGCACGCCCGTTTTACGCGCACTCGTTCGCGAGCACCGGACGCGCGTCGATCAATTAGTGCAACCGCTCTTCATCGTCGCGCTCGAAAGTGACGCCGGCCCGATCTCTTCTATGCCGGGGGTCGACCGGTTTACCGTCGAGGGCGCGGTTCGCGAAGCGCAAGACCTCTTTGCGCTCGGCGTAAAAAGCGTGCTGCTCTTCGGCATTCCGGAGTTCAAGGACGCGGTCGCCTCGAGCAACTACGATCCGAACGGCGTCGTGCAGCGCGCGATTCGCGCGATCAAATCGGCGCTTCCGGAGATGCTCGTCATCGCCGATCTGTGCAACTGCGAGTATACCGACCACGGCCATTGCGGAATCGTCGAACGATCGCGGCGACGTCGACAACGACAAAACCGTCGACCTGCTGGTGCGCACCGCGCTCACGTACGCCGAAGCCGGCGTCGACGTCATCGCGCCGTCCGACATGATGGACGGACGCGTCGGAGCGATTCGCGTCTGCGCTCGACGCCCGACGATTACGTCGACGTCGCGATCATGGCGTATAGCGCGAAGTACGCGTCGGCATTCTACGGCCCGTTCCGCGAAGCAGCCGATTCGACGCCTCAGTTCGGCGACCGGCGCACGTATCAGATGGATCCGCCGAACGCGCGCGAAGCGCTGCGCGAAATGGCGCTCGACATCGAAGAAGGCGCCGACATCGATCATGGTCAAGCCGGGCTTGCCTTATCTCGACATCGTTCGCATGGCGCGCGACGAATTCGACTGCGCCGATTGCGGTTTATAACGTCAGCGGCGAATACTCCATGATGCAGGCCGCGATCGCAAACGGCTGGCTCGAAGACGATCGCGCGATCGACGAATTGCTCGTTTCTTTCACGCGCGCCGGCGCCGACATCATCATCACGTATTTCGCGAAAGAGTACGCCCGGCGCCACGGAGCATGACGATGGGCGGCGTCGCGGTCGTAATTCTCGCCGGCGGCGAAGCGCGACGCGTTTTCCCGGAAAGTTGGAACGCCCGGTGCGCGGCGCGCCGTTGCTTATAACGGTGTATACAAAATGTTTCCGGCCGGTATCCGGCCGTTATCGTCTGTGCGAATGCGACTTTTTCGCCGGCGCTAGCCGCAGCGCTCGACTGCCCCATAATCGTCGACGACGCTCGCCCGGCCAAGGGCCGCTCGGCGGACTGGCGACGGCGGCCGCCGCGATCGGCGAAGAACGCATTTTCGCGGTCGCCGGCGATGCGCCCGGCGTGACGCTCGCGGTTTTGGACGCCCTGCATCGCGGCATGGAAGCCGCGGCGACGAATGCGCCGTACCGGAGCACGACGGCCGGCATCGAGCCGCTCGCCGCACTATACCTTCGCTCGCGTTGCTTCGCGAGGCAACGCAAGCCTTGCCCGGCGGCCGCTATTCGATGCACGGGCACTCATCGATCGGCTCGGCACCCGGCGCGTGCCCATGGCGCCGCATTATTTCGACAACGTCAATACCGAAGCCGATTTAGCACGAATCGGCGATTCTTGAGTCGAAAAGGACTCGCGTGAACTTCGAACGCTCGATCTCCGCTTTCGCTCGCGCGAAAAACGTCATTCCAGGCGGCGTGAACTCTTCCGTGCGCGCCTTTAAAGCCGTTGGCGGCACGCCCGTTTTCATGAAACAGCGGCGCCGGCGCGTACGATTACTGACATCGACGGCCACGAGTACATCGATTACGTGCTTTCGTGGGGACCGCTGATTCTCGGCCACGCGCATCCCGGCGGTCGTGAAGGCGATTCAAAGCGCGGCTGCGCGCGGCAGTTCGTTCGGAACTCCGACCGAAGCGGAAAGCGAACTCGCCGAACTCATCGTCGCGATGGTTCCCAGCGTCGAACACGTGCGCTTCACTTCGAGCGGGACCGAAGCGACGATGAACGCCGTCCGGCTTGCGCGCGGATACACGCGTCGCGACAAGATCGTCAAATTCGCCGGTTGCTATCACGGCGCACGCCGATGCGTTTCTGATCGCCGCCGGCTCGAGCGCGCTGACGCTCGGCGTTCCGAATTCGCCCGGCATCCCGAAGAGCGCGGCCGCGCGACACGATCGTCGTCGCCGTACAACGACGCCGAAGCGCTCGCGCAAGCATTCGAAACACTACGGCAACGAAATCGCCGCCGTCATCATCGAGCCGTACGTCGGCAACATGGGCCTCGTGCTTACCGCGCGATGGATATTTGCAGCGCGTGCGCGAGCTGTGCACGCGCAACGAGTGCGGTCCTGATTTTCGACGAAGTGATGACGGGCTTTCGCGTCGCGCGCGGCGGCGTTCAAGAGCGCACCGGCATCACGCCCGATCTGACGACGCTCGGCAAAGTCATCGGCGGCGGCCTTCCGGTCGGCGCTTTCGGCGGACAGCGCTGAAATCATGAACTACCTCACGCCCGAAGGCCCGGTTTTTCACGCGGGCACGCTTTCCGGAAATCCGCTTGCGATGGCTGCCGGTATTGCAACGCTGAAAGAGATTCGCGACGACGCGACTTTGTACGAACGCTTCGAAGTCATGACGCAATCTGCTTTCCGACGGCCTGCACGAAATTTTCGTCAAGCACAGCGTCAACCACACCGACTGCCAACGCCGGTTCGATGTTCGGATTTTTCTTTGCGGAAGGCCCCGTGGTCGATTTGAAAGCGCCATGAAGTCGGACACGGCGCTCTACGGAAGTATTTCCACGCGATGCTCGATCGCGGCGTCTATCTCGCACCGTCGCAATTCGAAGCCGGTTTCGTGTCGAGCGCGCACACGACGCGAGAGATCGAAACGACGCTCGCGGCCGCCGATGAAGCGTTGCGCGAGATCCGCGCCACAGCTCGATGATCGATCCCGAACCGTCCGCGCAAACGCCCGCTGCCGAACCGTTAGTCGCGGTTGCGATTCCGCGGCTCTACGCGTACCATCGCGCGCTGCGCGAAGCGCAAGCGGCCGGTAAGGAAACGATCACGTCGCACGGGCTCGCTGCATTGCTCGGCCACACAATCGCAAGCACGCAAATCCGCAAGGATCTCTCCGGCGCTCGGACCGCTGGGCCGCCGCGGGCAAGGGTATGCGATTAATCCGCTAGTCGAGCAGCTGGCTTGGGTTCTAGGATTGGAACATGACTGGCGGATCGCGGTCGTCGGATTCGGATATTTGGGTCACGCTTTTGCGACTTTTATCACCGCTCGCGAAGCCCGGTTTCAGATTGCCGCGATTTTCGACCGGTCGCCGTCCGTGATCGGACCAGGCGTGGCAGGGTATTCCCGTACACGACATCGCTGACATGGAATGCATTGTGCACGACGCCGGGTGCAATATCGGCGTGCTGGCCGTCCCCGCAGACGCCGCGCAAGCCAGCGCGCCGAGCGCCTGGCCGGCTGCGGCGTTCGCGCGATTCTTAATTTTGCGCCGGCGCCCGTTGCAACTGCGCGCGCCGGTCATCGTCCGCAACATCGATCTGGCGGGCGAGATGTCGATCCTCACGCATCGGCTGAGCGTCTATCCGGACGCGACGGAGCACACGCGCATAAATGCCGCTGGTCTGCCTCGGGCTCTCGCATCACACGGCGCCGGTCGACGTGCGCGAACGTCACGCGTTCCCGGCGATCGCGCGTCGTCGAAGCGCTGATCGCGCTGCACGACTACGAGCGCCGTGAAAGAAGCCGTCATGCTGCAGACGTGCGGCCGCCTCGAGATTTACGCCGAACTCGACGACTACGAAGCCGGCGTCGCGCAGCTGAAGTCGTTTCTCGGCAATTTCGGCCACGGCGATGGTGCGCGATCGCTACGATCTCGATTCGTATCTGTACACGCTTCTCGGACGCCAGGCGATCGATCATCTCTTCCGCGTCTCCACCGGACTCGATTCGATGCTCATCGGCGAAGCGGAGATTCTCGGCCAAGTCAAAGACGCGTACATTCAAGCGCAGCACGCGAAGTCGCTCGGCAAGACGCTCCACCGACTCTTCCGCGAAGCGCTCAACGCCGGCAAACACGCGCGCACGCAAACGCGCATCGGCGACGAGTCGACCTCGATCGCGACCGCGGCGATCGAAGCGGCGAAAGCGCGCTCGGTACGCTCGACGGCAAATCCGTCGTCGTCATCGGCGCGGGCAAGATGGGACGCACGGCCGTGCGCCGCTTGCGCGCAAGAAGGCGCCGAGCAACCTCATCGTCACGAACCGCACGATGTCGCGCGCGCAAGAACTGATCGCCGAAGTCGGCTTCGGCGAAGCGATCGAAATGCCGGGCCTCGTCGATGCGCTCGCCGCCGCGGACATCGTCGTCACCTCGACCGGCGCGTCGCACTTCGTCGTTACGCACGAGCCACGTCGACGACGCGATGGCGCGCCGTCCGGATCGCCCGCTCTTCATCGTCGACATCGCCGTGCCGCGCGACGCGATCCGCTGGTCGCGGCAGTTCCGAACGTTGCGCTCGTCGACATCGACGGTTTGAGAATCCGTCGTCGACGAAAAGACTCGACGTACGCCGCGAAGCGATTCCGCAGGTCGAAGAGATCATCGAAGAATTTATCGACGCGCTTCGGCGCGTGGTACCGATCGCGTCTCGCCGTTCCGGTGATTGCGTCGCTCACGCAAAAGGCCGAAGCGATTCGCGTAGCCGAACTCGAACGGCTTTTCGCGCGCTGCCCGGATTTGACCGAACGCGAAAAGATGCTCGTCACCGGCATGTCGATGACGATCGTTTCGAAGCTGCTGCATTCGGTGGTCGTGAAGATTCGCGAAAAAGCGACCAGCGAATCACGCGGAAGCGCTCACGCACGCGCGCATGCTCGACGAGCTTTTCGATTTGAATCTGGCGGACCGCATCGCCGAACTCGTGCCTCACGCAATTCGCGACGCCGATGTCGATGAGTGAGCCGGGCGCGTTTCGCTCGTCGGCGCCGGGCCCGGCGATCCCGGGCTTCTGACGTTACGCGCAGCCGACGCACTCCGCCAGCGCCGACGTGCTGCTTTACGACGCGCTCGCAAGCGATGCGATCGTCGATCTCGTTCCGCCGTCGTGCGAACGCATCTTACGTCGGCAAACGCGGCGGAAATCACGCAATGCCGCAAGACGAGATCGAAGCGCTGATGGTGGAAAAAGCGCGCGAAGGAAAGCACGTCGTGCGTTTGAAGGGCGGCGATCCGTTCGTCTTCGGCCGCGGCGGCGAAGAGGCGCAAACGCTTGCGCGATGCGGGCATTCCGTTCGAAATCGTTCCCGGCATCACGTCGCGCGATCGCCGCGCCGGCTTACGCCGGCATTCCGGTCACGCATCGCAATTACAATCCGGCGTTTACGGTTGCGACCGGACACGAAGATCCGACGAAATCCGAATCGACGATCGACTGGGCGAAACTCGCCGATCCGCATCGTACGCTCGTGTTGCTGATGGCGATGGGCAATCTTGCCGAGCATCGCGCAGCGTTTGATCGAGCACGGGCTCTCCGCTTCCACGCCGGTCGCGGTTATTCGCCGAGGGCACGCGCCCCGACGCAAAAAACCGTTACGGGCACGCTCGCAACCATCGCGCAACGACGTCGAGCGCGCAGGTCTCGGCGCACCCGCAATCGTCGTGATCGGCGACGTCGTGAGCTTGCGCGAAGAGTTGCGCTGGTTCGACAACTCGCCGCTCTTCGGAAAGCGCGTGCTCATTACGCGCCCCGCTGCATCAAGCCGAGCGACTTTGCGCAAGCGCTGTACTCGCGTGGCGTCGAGCCGATTCTCGCCTCCACGATCAGCATCGGACCGCCCGACGACGTCCATGCGGCGCATCGCGCGATCGACGAGCTCGCAACAATTCGGCTGGGTCGTCTTCACGTCGCAGAACGGAGTCGATGCATTCTTCGACCGACTGCATTCGCTCGACGCCGATGCGCGATACTTTGGGAAAACGCAGGTTGCGGCGATCGGCGCAAAAACGGCGGACCGTCTGCGCGGCTACGGCATTCGTCCCGACCTCGTGCCTGCTGCGTTCATCAGCGAAGAAGTAGGACGCACGCTGATGGAGGCTACGGCGGACGGCGAGCGGATTCTCATCTACCGCGCGCAAGAAGCGCGTGACGTCCTGCCGGAAATGCTGCAGGATGCGGGGCGCGAACCGACCGTCGTAGCAGCTTATAAAACGAGCTTCGAAAGCGATCCGGACTTCGCGCAAAAAGTGGCCGCGGCCGACGTGCTCACTTTCACCAGCGCGAGCACCGTGCACGGCTTCGCCGAAATGCTTGGCGGTGTACCGCCGCGCGAAGCGGCGCAAGGCAAAATCGTCGCGTGCATCGGCCCCATCACCGCGGACGCAGCCGAGGAACTGGGATTATCCGTCGACGTCGTCGCCGACGTCTATACGACCGACGGGCTCCTCGAAGCGCTTGCGCACTACTTGAGCTTGCGCGCCTAGCACCGTGCAGATTGCCGCCGGCGCCGCATTAGCAGCTCTAATCGCGGCGGCCGCCTTTCGCGCTCGCGCGTTGAATGCGAGCGGCGCGATCGCCGCGTTTTTCGTCGGCGCAATAACATTCGCAATTGGCGGTTGGCCGGCGACGGCCGTGCTCTTCGCGTTCTTTCTGCCTTCGACGCTGCTTTCACGAATCGGCAAAGCGCGCAAACGCGGACTCGTCGACGTCGGCAAACAAGGCGCCCGCGATGCGTGGCAAGTCCTGGCCAACGGCGGCGTTGCGGCGGCCGCCATGCTGGTTTCGCTGCGTTTCGGCGGTGCGGCCGCGGCATTCGCAGGCGCGTTCGCCGCAGCATCGGCCGACACGTGGGGCACCGAAATCGGCACGCTCGCGCGAGCCGTTCCGCGCTCGATTTTGACGCTGCGGCCTCTAGCCACCGGACTTTCCGGCGGCGTGACGCTTCAAGGCACGCTCGCGGAACTTGCAGGAGCAGCGCTAGTCGCACTGGTCGCGGCCGCTACCGGAGTCGCGCCGTTCGTGCCGGTTTTTCTCGGCGGCGTCTGCGGAGCGTTCTTGGATTCGATCCTGGGCGCAAGCGCACAGGCGCTGCGCTGGTGTCCCAAGTGCGAGCGCGCCTGCGAAACGAACCCGCACGTTTGCGGAACCCCGACGACGGTGCGCCGGGGCATTGCGTGGATCGAGAACGACGGCGTTAACCTGGCGGCAACGCTCGCCGGCGCGCTGATTGCCGTCGCGCTTCTCTAGCGAACGGCCGGGCAGCCGTTACTTCCGGTACTTGCGTTCCAAGTGCGCGATGATTTCGTCGTCGTCGTCGGCGATCTTCACGTCGCCGTCGATCAGCGAGGGGATGCCGGTAACGCCGAAGAGCTCTTTCACGGCCTTGCGTTCGGAATGGTCCCGCGGGACGTTTACGATTTTATAGTCGAGGAGCATGTCCGTCATCTTGGCACGGACGCGCGCGCAATAGGGGCACCATTCGGCCTGATAGAGTACGATATCGGTATCCATGGAATCGGGCTTCTCGGCGGGGACGGCTCAATCCGTCACGGGCGCCGCGGAGCACGCGTTAGGCAATCATCGGAGGGAGTATGGGCATCTCGCTGATGCGTCGCGACCGGCTGTTGATCCAAGCACTGCTTGTTTCAATCGCCTTTCATTTGATCGGTGCTTACTTCATACCGACGATCGCCTGGCTGCGCGGCGAAGCTCCTTCGATAGAAACGCTTTCTTTCGTTCGCGTCACGCACATCGCCGTCGAAACGCCGCGACCCGCCGTGCATCCGCCGGCCGCCGTCGCGCCGCAACGTGCGCCGATCGTGCACATCGCGCGCGCACACCCGCAACATGCGCGGGCGAAAATCACGCACCGTACGCAAATCGCCGCAAGCAGCAATAGCCGTGCGCCGGTCGTCGCCTCGCAAGAAACGCCCGGTAGCGTCGGCGCGCGCACGCGGGCGACGGGCGCTCCCGCAGCTCCGGCAACGCCGCAACAAGAACAAATCGCCTCGACGCAAACGAGGGAACAAGTCGGCGGCTACATGCCGTTCGGCGCGCAACAACCCGACCCGGTGTTGGATCCGGCGGTCTTCAAGGCGCTAGCGGCGTTGAAAATTCACACGACGCTGACCGTGACGGTCGGCGAAGACGGCAAAACCAAGAGCGTGTCGTTCGATCCTCCGGTGGATTCGGCAACGGAGAATCAGATTCGCACGATGCTCGCGGACGCATCGTGGGATCCGGCCGTCTGCGGCGGCGGCGTCGCGTGCGAAGGCCGCACGACGATCAAATTGTAGTCACCCTGCGCGCGCGTTTCGAATCGCAGATCGCTAAAACCGATCGGCGCCATCGCAGCGTTCCCGACGAAGGCGATCGTACGCCCTTTACGTTCGCGCAAAATGCTGCGCAGAAAACGCAGATCGCGCAAACACGAAGCGCGCTCCTCGCCGAGCGTCGCACCTACGAACTCCAGCGGCTTGCCGTTCACCTCGGCCTCTACGTGGAGTACGGCGCGCCGGTCGAACGGACGCAACGGCGCCGGCGGCGGAAAGCGTTCGTGAACGTGCGTGGCGCGAATGTCGCGGCGCCAGAACAGCGCCGTTCCGCTGCGATACGCCCAATCGCAATCGAAACGCGTCGCAAGCGCAAAAGCGTCGCCGGCTTCGATCTTGTGCGCGCACGCGACGGCGGGGCCGGCCTGCGCAAACGACTCGGCGAGCCGGCGCATTGCGCCCGCTCGCCGCAAATCGCCTTCGAAGTCGAGCAGCTTTAGAGAATCGATTTTCCGAGACCCGAGCAAATCAAGCCGACGGCCAATGCCGCCGTCTGGTTGCGCGTGTCGAGAATGGGATTGATCTCGACCATTTCGATCGAGCCGAGCTGTCCCGATTCGTGCAACATCTCCATCGCGAGATGCGCTTCGCGATAACTCAAGCCGCCTTTGACCGGCGTTCCGGTTCCCGGTGCTTCGCTCGGATCGATGCCGTCCATGTCGAACGAGACGTGAATCGCGCCGTCGTCGGAGCCCGCAATCGCCAGCGCTTCTTCCATCACGCGCGTCATGCCGAGCCGGTCAACGTCGGTCATCGAAAACGCGCGAACGCCCGATTCGCGCAGCAAACGCTTTTCGACCTCATCGACGTCGCGCAATCCGATCTGCACCGTGCGCTCGCGCACCGCAAAGCCGTTTTGCAATGCGAACCACAGCGGCATGCCGTGCACGTTTCCGCTCGGCGAGCTTTCCGGATTGTTGATGTCCGAATGCGCGTCGATCCAGACTAAGCCGGGTGCCGTGCCGCGCGCTTTGCGTCAAGCCTGCAAGCGTTCCCATCGCGATCGAGTGATCGCCCCCGAGAACTACGGGCATGCCGCCTGAACGCACGCTTTGTTCCACGAGCCCTGCAAGCTCGTCGCAGACGCCCTGAATGATTTCGAAATACTTCGCCTGCGGATCGACATCGGAGATCGATTCGCGAATCGGCACTTGGAGATTGCCGTGATCGATCAATTCCGCAATCCCGAGCGCTTGGAGCCGCTCGTGCAGCTTCGCATAACGAATCGCGGAAGGCCCCATGTCGACACCGCGACGGCTTGCGCCGAGGTCCATGGGAACGCCGATCACGTCTACGCGTGCGGCTTTTACTGAAGAAACCGTGGTGTTCACGGTGCCTTTTCGTTCGCGCCGAGGGGTGCCGGCGCCTTGGCCGGGCGGTTAATGACGCGTAAGGCAATCACGCGAAGCACGCCGGCGACCGGCACGGCCACGAGCATCCCGATGATGCCGCCGAGTTCCGCGCCGACCAACACCGCAAGAAGCACGGCAAGCGGCGACAAGTTCGACTTGCCTGCTTACTATAGCGGGCGCGATGAGGTGGCCTTCGATCTCGTAAATGCCCACGAACACGAGCGCAACGATCGCAGCGTTCACGAGGCCGTTGTTGATGAGCGCCGTAAACACCGCAGGGATGAACGTAAGCACGGCGCCTACGTACGGCACCAAATCGCCAAGCGCCGCGAGCAAACCCAGCAGAAACGCGTAGGGGACGTGCAAGATCAACAAGCCGATGGTCAACATGATGCCAACGCACGCCGCGACGAGCAGCTGGCCGCGAATGAAACCGCCGATGACGCGGTCGACGTCGCCGATGAATTGCAACGTCGTCGCCCACCGCGACGTCGGCACCACTCGCAACACGCTCGTTCGCAGGCGCTCGACGTCAAGCAGAAGATACGCGCTCAGCAGCGGGATGATGATGAACGTCGCGACCGTTGCAGCCGTGCTCAGAACGATCGTTATCGCGTGTCCCGTTGTTTCCGCGCCGTGAATCCGTATCCAGGAAACCGCTTCGTCCGGGAGTTTGATCGCTTCTTGCCTGATGCCGATGGGCAGCCGCGATAAGATCGGATTTTTCGGGTCGTTGATGAACGCGTTGATCTTTTGCAAGATGACCGGATAGTTGTGCGCGAGCTGGCTGACGTCGTTCGATAGATTCGGAACGATCAGCCAGACGGCGGAAGCGATCAACAAGAGGATCGAAAGATACACGACCAGTATCGCGAGGACGAGCGGCATGCGCCGGTGCAACCGGTCGACGATCGGAAAGATCAGATACGCGAAGAAGATCGCGCCGATTAAGATGTAAACGACGCTCGCAATGCGCGCGAGAAAGCCGAGAATCATGCCGCCGAGATAGAGCGACACGGCAATCAGCAGAACGACTTTCAACGCGTAGGTGACGCGCTGTTCCGTCACCCAGCCCCAGGGATTGCGCGCCGTTGCTACCGGCTTCTCGAGCGTTCGATCGCGTTCGAGGGCCACAACCGCTTCATCGCCCAGGTCAGTCCGTTGGCCGCCAGATTCACCACGGGTTTTATCGGCTTCCATATGCCGCCAGCATACCCGTCATCGACATCGAGCACAAACAAAAACCACCTTTGCTGCCGTTTCAGACGCGCGCTCCAGGCTTGCGCGCGCACCAGCGCATCGGGATCTCGTCTTACAAGCACCGCGACCACGGCGTGATCGTCGGCCGACTCCAACACGATTCGGGCGAAATCGGTGTGGCTAAGCCCGAGCGCGCGAAGCAGCGATGCATCGACCGGCGACTGCCCGTAAAGGTATGCGCCGAGCGTGCCGGCATGGGCGGCTCGCGTTTTGTCGATCAACCGCGGCAGCCAGCTGAATTCCGTGGATGGTCTCCGTCCAGCGCCGGGGCGCGCCCGAACGAAGGTCTCGTGCTTGCATCCGGGGCCGCTTCGTTCAAAGGCTTCGGCTCCCCCGGGTCGTAGTTTGCCCGACGATGAAGAAAGCGCTGGTCGCTTTGACGGCGGTCGTATTCGCTCTTGGCCTAAACGGCTGCACGATGCGTCATCGCGGTCCCGTTCCGGGGCAGTTGACGCTCGGCATGGTTACCGACGTCGGTGGCCTTGGCGACCAGCTCGTTCAACGACTCCGCTTATCGCGGTCTCGTGCGAGCGCGTTCGGATTTGAACGCCTACGTCCAGGTTCTGCAATCGCGCTCCGCAGCGGATTACCAGCCGAATCTCGATGCGCTGACCAACCTGCACGTCGAACATGATCTACGCGATCGGCTTCTTGATGAGCCTCGATCTCGATCAGATCGCGCAGGCAGAATCCGTCGCAGCACTATGCGATCATCGACGCCGTCGTCGACGACCCGAACGTCGTTTCGGTGACGTTCCGCGAACAGGACGGCTCGTTTCTAGCCGGTGCGCTCGCCGCGATGATGAGCAACGACGCATCACATCGCGTTTCTCGGCGGTCAAGACATCCCGTTGTTGCAGAAGTTCGAAGCCGGCTATATCGCCGGCGCGCACGAAGTCGATCCGAAAACCGTAGTCGACGTGAAGTACATCGGCAGCTTCGACGACGTCGCCTCGGGTCAAGAGCTGCGCAATCTGCTGTTGAACTCCGGCGCCGACATCATCTATCAAGCCGCCGGAAAAGCCGGTCTCGGCGCGATCGAAGCCGTTAAGCATCGCGACAACGTCTATGCCATCGGCGTCGACAGCGATCAAGACGGACTCGCGCCCGGCAAAGTGCTTACTTCGATGGTCAAGAAAGTCGACGTAGCCGTCTTCGACGTTGCGCAAGCGATCCAGCAGCATAAACCGCTTGCCGGTCATCTCGTGCTCGGATTGAAACAACATGCCGTCGGGCTGACGGATTTCCGCTATACGCGCGACCGCATCGGCGCCGCGCGGCTGGCGAAACTCGACGGGATCGAACGCGCGATAGAAGACGGGCGAATCAGCCCTCCGGATTCGCGCCAAGCACTCGCGAGATGGACGCCTTCGGCATTATGAGCGAACGATCGGCTTCGCCGGCGCTGGAGCTGCGCGGCATTCGCAAAACGTATCCCGGCGTCGTTGCCGTCGACGGCGTCGATCTCACGCTATATCCCGGCGAGATCCACGCCCTCGTCGGTGAAAACGGCGCCGGCAAATCGACGCTTTCCGCAATCGCGTTCGGCGAGGTCTCGCCCGATGCGGGAACCGTAGAGGCAAACGGGACCGTCGGACTCGTTCACCAGCATTTCGAACTCGTCGGACGCTTGCGCGTGTGGCAAAACGTGCTGCTCGGACGGGAACCGCGCCGCGGCTGGCGCATCGACGCGGACGCCGCTCGCGCGCGCGTAGCGGATTTAGCGCAGCGTAACGGTTTGGCAATCGACCCCGACGCTTTCGTCGACGATCTTCCCGTCGGCGTGCAGCAGCGCGTCGAACTCTTGCGCGAACTCGATCGCGACCCGTCGGTGTTGCTGCTCGACGAACCGACGGCCGCGCTTGCTCCCGCGGAGATCGACTCATTTTTCGCAAGCATCACGAAGCTCGCGCAGAGCGGTACGGCGATTCTGATCGTCACGCACAAGCTGCAGGAAGTGCATTGCGTATTCGAAGCGCGTCACCGTCATGCGCCACGGCAAGATCGTCGCACGCATGGAGACGGCCGAAACGACGATCGATCGAATAGCGCAGGCCATGGTCGGCGGCGAGATTCCCGCCGTCGCTGCGCGCGCGGCAACGCGAAAAACTTCCCTGCGTTTCGGTACGAGATCTCAGCGCCGGCAGCGGTTCGGGCGCGATTTCCGGCATCTCCTTCGAAGTTGCAGCCGGCGAAATCGTCGGCATTGCCGGCGTCGAAGGCAACGGACAAACAACGCTTGCCGATGCGCTCACCGGTATGCTGCCGTTTAACGGCACCATCGAACGCGACGGCGGCATCGGCGTGATTCCGCAAGACCGTCACCGCGAAGCGCTCGTGATGCCGTGGTCGATCGTCGACAACGCCGTGCTCGGACGCCAACACGAAACGGGAGTGCGCCGCGGCGCGCTGCTCGATCGCACGCGTGCGCGAAACGACGCGGAATGCGATCGCACGAGCGCTTCGACGTGCGCGCCGCTTCGACCGACGTTGCGGTTCGCACCCTTTCGGGCGGCAACCAGCAAAAAATCGTCGTCGGCCGCGCGCTCATCGACAAACCGTCTTTCGTGCTCGCATACAATCCGACGCGCGGCATCGACGTCGGCGCCGCGGCGCTCGTGCAATCGCGATTGATCGAAGCGCGCAACGACGGCGCGGCGATACTCCTGATCTCGTTCGAACTCGATGAAATCCTCAGCGTCGCCGATCGCGTTCTCGTCATGTATCGCGGCGGAATCGCCGGCAACTTCGACGCGGCGAAACGCTCGACCGCGCCGCGATCGGGCGCATGATGGCGGGCGGCCGATGAATCGAACGCTGCGCTCTTTCGCCGGCCCGGCCGGCGCCGTGCTCTTGATCCTCGCGTTGATGTCGGGCGCGATGATGGTTGCGGGCACGACGCCCGTCGAAGGCTTTTCCGCATTGTTCGCGGGCTCGCTCGGCGGGCGGAACCAGCTCGGCGAAACGCTGGTCGCAACGACGGCGCTGCTTTTTCCCGCGCTCGGCATCGCGCTCGCATTTCGCGCCGGTCTCTTCAACATCGGCGCGGAAGGGCAGCTGCTCGCAGGCGCGTTCTTCGCCGGCGTTGCGGGTCCGATGCTGCAGATGCCGCCCGCGCTTGGAATCATCGTACTCTTCCTCCTCGCGGCGATCGGCGGCGGCCTTTGGGGCGGTATCGCCGGTTGGATGAAAGCGCGTTTCAACGCGAACGAAATCATCTCGACGCTGATGTTGAACTTCGTGGCCGCATACGTGACGCTCGATCTCGTCAGCGGGCCGCTGCGCGGTCCCGAGGCAAGCGGCGCCGAGACGGCGTGGCTTCCGGCGGCATATTGGCTGCCGACGTTGATTCCGCACACGCGGCTGTCGATAGCGATCCTGATCGCGCTCGCCGTGGCGGTCGCCCTGTATTTCTTGCTGAGCCGCACGGTATTCGGCTACGAATTGCGCGCGGCCGGCGACGCTCCGGAAGCGGCGCGGCGAAACGGCGTGAACATCGCGCGCATGACCTGGCTTCCGTTGGCGCTTTCGGGGGCTATTGCGGGACTGGGCGGCGCGCGATCGTCACGGGTGAGCTCCACCGCTTCAACACGCAGCTCTCACCGGGTTACGGCTTCACCGCGATTGCGGTCGCACTCGTCGGCGACTTGCATCCGCTGTGGATCTGCGTGGCGGCATTCGGCTTCGGCATTCTCGAGGCGGGCGGCTTGTCGATGCAGGCGAGCGCGCAAGTTCCGAAGGACGCGATCCACGTGATCGAAGGGTTGATCGTTCTGATTCTTGCCGCGCGGCGCTACGTCGCGACGCGCGCGGAGGGCATCGCAGCATGACCGGCCTGCTTCTGACGCTGCGCGCTCCTGACGCTCATCAAAGCGACGCCGATCGTGTACGCGGCGCTCGGCGGCGTCGATCTCGGAACGGTCGGGCGTCATCAACATCGGCCTCGAAGGCATGATGGCCGCCGGCGCGTTTACCGCGGTCATCGCTTCGTACTACACGCAAAGCCCTCTTATCGCTCTGGTCGCGGGGATCGTGGCGGGCGCGCTCTTTGGTTACGTTCTCGCCGTCGCTGCCACCAAGTTCAAGGTCGATCAGATCGTCGCGGGCACCGGCATCAACTTGATCTGCGCCGGCGGCGCAGCGTACGGACTGGTGCTGATCTTCAACCAACCCGGCGCAAGCGGCCAAGTCGCGGCGCTCGGCCAAAACTATTACTGGCTTGTCATCGTCGCTTTTGCGCTCGCGGGTGCGCTGCACTGGCTGCTGTATCGCACGCCTTGGGGCTTGCGCGTTGCGCGCCTGCGGCGAAAACCCCGCGGCGGTAAAATCGGCCGGCCTCAATCCGCTCGCACTGCGGACGTACGCAGTCTGCTAAGCGGCGCGCTTGCGGGACTCGGCGGCGCGTTTCTGTCAGTCGGCGAGCTTAATCTCTACTCGGACGGCATGACCGCCGGCCGCGGCTTCATCGCACTGGCCGCCGTCATCTTCGGACGCTGGACGCCCCTCGGTGCCACGGCCGCCGCGCTCGTCTTCGGCTTCTTCGAAGCGCTGCAGTTCGTGTTGCAAGGACGCGTCGCATGGCTGCCGCCGGACGCCATGCAGGCATTGCCTTACGTAGCCGCGCTTGTGGCGCTTGCCGGGGTAACAGGCAAGGTGCGCGCGCCCGCATCCGACGGCGTACCTTACTAGCGAGAACACCGTTCGTTCTGCTACAATTCCGTGCAACGTGGCCGATACAATTCGTATGCGTCGCATGCTCGCGATCATCGCTGTAGCGGTTGCACTCGTCTGTTCGAACGGGATGCCGGCACGCGCGCTTTCAATGCCGCCGCCGATCGCGCATTTGCGCAGCGAGTTGCATCGTCTCGTTTCCGCGTTCCCCGCTTCCAGCGCCGTCGAAATTCTAGATCTTTCGACGAATTTTTCCGTCAGTTATAACGCCGGCGCAAGCATGCCGGCCGCATCGACGATCAAAGTGCCGGTGATGGTAGAAGTCTTTCATCAGCTCGAAGCCGGAAAATTCGATTTGCAGCGCCGCGTCGAGCTGCTGCCCCGCGACAAAGATTACGGTTCGGGCGATCTCTGCGACGAACCGGTCGGCACGACGTGGACGGTAAGCGATCTGCTTTCGAAGATGATCGACATCAGCGACAACACGGCAACGAACATGCTGATCCGTCTCGTCGGCCTGCGCAACATCAATCGCACGATGTACCAACTCGGCCTCGAGCGCACGCACCTCACGCAAGACGTTCGCACGTCGAATTGGGCCGTTCGCCAAACGCTGCGTTCGTCGCCCGCCGACATGGTGCGCTTGCTTTCGCTGATGGCACGGCGCAAGCTCGTCGACGAGTGGTCGTCGAATCAGATGATCTCGATCCTCGAAGACGATCAGATCAACACGCTGCTCCCCGAACCGCTCCCCGACGACATTCCGATCGCGCACAAAACCGGGAGCTTCTTCGACACCCTAAACGACGTAGGCATCGTCTACGCGAGCGATGCCCCATACGTGATCGCCGTAATGACGACGCATCTACCGTCGTTAGACATCGGCCGCAGCTTCATCCGCTCGCTCTCGAAACTAACCTTCGCCCACGAAGGCCAACTCGCGGCGTGGCGCACGAGTGCGGGCTTGAACGAATTTGCAACAACTCCGGCCGTAACGGCGCCTGACGTTCGCTACTGGCAGAACTCCGCTTCCGAATCTTCCGGCGGCCTGTAGGGCGTTCGCGAACCCTTTTGCTCGGCGCTCGCTTATTGCGTTGGCGTGCTCAGCATATCGGCATGCGCCTCCTGTGCTGTTCCTGTTGCGCACTTTTTCGCAACATTTCAAAGGAAAATGCCCTCCGGGCAATTGCGAAAAAGTTGCAGCTTCCCCGGCGAAGCACCCCTCACGCATGCCGATATGCGACGCGGCAAACAACCAACGCATAGGCGAACACCGAGCAAAAAGGTTCGCTCACTAAAATTGCACAGCTAATATATCAACTTCGTCATCCTGAGCCTGTCGAAGGACGGGCGCATATCGCACTTTACATTGCAGTAAAAAATAACGCACGCTGGTTTCCCCGGCGTGCGTTATTTTGAAGACGGTTCGCAATCGCTGCTATGCGCCTGTCCTTCGACAAGCTCAGGATGACGGGGTTATACCGCGGCAGCCTTAGTCGAGGGGTAAGCAGAAGTGAGCCAGCAAGAATAAGCGGGCTCTTGATTGCGGACGGCGCGTTGGTAGAATTCGCCGAGAGAGCGCGTGATCGGGCCCATGGTGCCATCGCCGACGAGACGGCGGTCGACGGAAGATACGTACGCGATCCCGGCGGCGGTGCCGGTGAAGAAGATTTCGTCGGCGGAGTAGAGTTCGCCGCGGTCGATCGAGCGTTCGACGATTTGGATGCCGAATTGATCGCTCGCGATGTCCATGATCGCTCGGCGCGTGCAGCCCTCGAGGACGTTCTGCGACGGATCGGGCGTGTAGAGCTTGCCGTGGCGCACGAGAAAGATGTTTTCGGCAGAACCTTCGGCGACATGGCCGTCGTGCGAGAGCAGAATCGCTTCGTCGTAGCCGTTGTTGACCGCTTCGGTTTTTGCGAGCGCCGAGTTCACGTACAAGCCGGTGATTTTCGCGCGGGGCGGCGCCATCGTGTCGTCGGCGCGGCGCCACGAGCTGACGCACACGTTAAGCCCTTTGCTTGCGTCCAGATAACTCTTGAACGGAACCGGGATGATGGCGAACGCGTCGGGCACGCCGTGGAGGCGCACGCCGATGTCTTCGGCGGCTTTGAACACGCACGGACGCAGGTAAACGTCGCCTTCGAACTTGTTGCGCGTGCAGAGCTCGACCGTGATGTCGATCAGCTCGTCGACGGTGTACGGGATCTCCATCAACAGAATTTTTGCGGAGACTTTCAAACGTTCGTAGTGTGCGCGAAGCAACACGAGATACAAGTCTTTATCGGCCGGCACCCAGTAGCCCCGAATGCCTTCGAAGCAGCCGGTGCCGTACTGCAATCCGTGCGTGAGAAGCCCGACTTTCGCTTCGTCGTAGCGGCGGAAGTCGCCGCCCGCGAACACTATCGTTGATGAGAGATCCATGGTTCGAAGGTTGCGGATTCGCCCATGGCGCACCTCTGCCGCGCATGGCTCGCCCGCTTGAGGTCCTGCTCGCATTTTTGCGTCTAGGCTGCACGTCGTTCGGCGGTCCGGTCGCGCATTTGGCTTACTTCCGGACGGAATTCGTCGCGCGCCGCAAATGGGTCGACGACGCCCAATTCGCAGAGTGCGTGGCGCTGACCCAGCTGCTGCCCGGTCCGGGAAGTTCGCAAACCGGCATGCTGATCGGGTGGCGCGCCGCGGGGGCGCCCGGCGCGCTCTGCGCGTGGATCGGCTTCACCGCACCTTCTGCAATACTGATGACGGCGATCGCCATGACCGCCGGCGCGTCGAAGTTCATGAATGCGCCGCTGCACGGCCTTCTTCTCGTTGCGACCGCCGTCGTTTTGAGTGCTATTTTGACGATGCGCGCAACGCTCGCGCCGGATTTGCCGCGGATCGCGATCGCGCTTGGAGTCTGCGCAATAGTTCTCGCGTGGCGCGCGCCGGCCGCGGCTCCCGTCGCAATCGGACTCGCCGCGTTTGCCGGAACGTTCGTGCTGCATCAACGCGTTGCAACGGCAAAGGCTTCGCTTGATCTCGGAATATCGCGCAGGACCGGCGTCGTCGTTTTGGTGCTCTTCGCCATTGGGCTCACCGGATTGCAAGTCTTGGCGAGCGTGCTCAAGACACCGGCCCTCGAATTGCCCGCATTGCTTGCACGCGTCGGAAGCCTCGTATTCGGCGGCGGCCACGTCGTGTTGCCCTTGTTGCAAACGCAAGCCGCGGCAACAGGGATCGTCGATTCGCGAACGATTCTGGCCGGCTACGCCGCGGCCCAAGCGATGCCTGGACCGTTGTTCAGCATCGGCGCATACGTAGGCGCAGCCGCCTTCGGCGGGTCGCTCGGCGTCTGGGGCGCCTTGCTTGGAACGGTCGCCATCTTTGCGCCGTCTTTTCCGCTCCTGGCAGGCGTTGCGCCGTTTTATCGCACGCTCGCGGCGCAGCGGCGTTTTCGCTCGGCGCTCGCGGGCGCCAATGCGGGAGTCGTCGGGCTGCTGGCGGCGGCGTTCATCACGCCCATCTGGACGTCCGCCATCCACTCGCTTCTCGACGGGGTGCTCGCTGCTGCAGCGTTTCTCGCCGTGCACGCGTTGAAAGTTCCGGCGTGGGCGGTCGTCCTTGCGGGCGCGCTCGCCGGATTTTTGCTCTTCCGGTAACACCAGAGGAACGGTGATGCGCAAAACAGCTCTCGCGTTAGCTGCACTCGGAGCAGTCGCAGCCGCCGCAACGACGACAACGCTTCTTCCCAGCGGATGGACCATCTCGCCGCCGCAGGGAGCCGTCGCAACCACCGGCACGATGCCGCAAGGACTGGCACTTTCGCCGGACGGCTCGAAGCTCGCGATCGTCGAGTCCGGATACACGCCGCCCGCTCTGCGCGTTGTGAGCGCTCCGGACTTGCGCACGTTGAAAGTCGTTCCGCTCGAAGGCGCGTTTGGATCGCCCGTCTGGAACCGCAACGATGCGGTGCTCGTTGCCGCCGCGAACGCAAACGCCGTTCTCCGAGTTCGCGTAGACACCGGCAACATCGAGACCATGCAAACCGGTCTGCATTGGCCCGCAGCAGTCGCCGAAGAATCGAACGTCACGGCCGCGGTCAACGACGACGGCACCACCGTTTGGTGGACGGCGAACGAACCCGGTCGCGCGGTCCTCGCCGGAACCTATAAGACCGGGTTGCATCCGGGCAGCGTGCTCGTATTACACGGCGATCTCTACGTCGGGAACCGCGGCGAAGCAACGGTCACGTTTGTATCAAGATCTACGCATGACGGAACGACCCGCGACAACCGCGCGAATGCACTGACCATTCCGGTCGACCTTCATCCGTCGGCGCTCGCCGCGTCGCCGGACGGTTCGCGTATTTACGTTGCATGCGCTGATGCGGACGCCGTCGACGTCATTGATACGCGAACCAATGCCGTTACGGCGCGCATCGGCGTCGGGCTGCCGCAAGGCCCGGGCGCTTCGCCTAACGGCCTTGCCGTCGCGGCCGACGGAACGGTCTACGTGTCGCTCGGCGCCGAGAACGCCGTCGCCGAAATTCAGCGCGACCGCGTCGTCGCGCGCGTCCCCGCCGGGTGGTATCCCGACGGCGTCGCCGTCGACAAGGACAACGTGTACGTTATCAACGGTAAAGGCGAAAGCTCGCACGCGAACCCGTCGTTGGACAGCTCGCGCGGCGGAAAAGATCCGTCGTATGTCGGGCGATTGCTGATTGGATCGGTACGCGCGATTCCCCGCACCGCATTTACCGGCGCAAGCTCCAAAGAAGTCGCCGCGAACGTTCCGGCCCCGGTTGCAACGCCGCTCGAGACGGTGTTGCAAGCGCACGGACCCATCCGGCACGTCATCTACATCATCAAAGAGAATCGCACGTACGACCAGGTCCTCGGCGACGTCGCAGGCGCCGACGGCGACCCCAATCTCGCGTGGTTCGGAGCGAACGTGACGCCGAATCAACACGCGATCGCCGAGCGCTTCGGGATTTTTGACAACACCTATACGGACGCGCAGGTGAGCGCAAGCGGCCATACGTGGTCCACGGCGGCGCTGGCGAACGATTATCTCGAGCGTTTCTGGCCGGTGAATTATGGGGGCCGGCGCGATACCTACGACTTCGAGGACGGGGCGATTGCCAGCGTCCCGCGCAACGGGTACCTTTGGGATGCCGCGAAGCGCGCGCATATCACTTATCGCGATTACGGCGAATTCGTCGCGATCCCGGCGTTGACAGGACTCGAAACGACGCAGATGCCCGGATTGAAAGATCACATCGATCCTCGGTATCGCGGCTTCGATCTGACCGTGAGCGATGAAGCGCGCGTAGACGAATGGCAGCGAGAGTTCAGGCAATTCGTGCACGACGGCAATCTGCCGGCGCTGGAAATCGTTCGCCTCCCCAACGACCACACGAGCTATACAAAAACCGGCGCACTGACCCCGCGCGCGTACGTCGCGCAAAACGATCGAGCTTTCGGGCGCATCGTCGATGCCGTGTCACATTCGCCGTACTGGGCGAACACCGCCGTGCTGGCGATCGAAGACGACGCACAGAACGGGCCCGATCACGTCGACGATCAACGCACGACATTCTATCTTGCCTCCGCATACGCTGCCACGGGCGTACACAACGGACACTACTCGACGAGTTCGGTCGTGAGGACCATCGAATTGCTGCTCGGGTTACCGCCGATGTCGATCTATGACGCGGTCGCACCGCCGTTATACGACGCGTTTCGCATGACAAAAGACGACACGCCCTTCAACGTGCTGCCGGAAAAGATCGACGTAAACGAGCGCAATGCCGCAACGGCTTACAGAGCCGCGGCTAGCAACCGCATGAACTTATCCGAAGCCGACGCGGTAGATCCGCGCACGGGCAACGATATTCTGGCGCACTCCGCGGGTATGCAACAAAAGCCATGAACCCCTGGATTCTAGCTGGGACCACGTTTCTTGCTTCTACCGTCGAGTTCGTTGAAGCGGCGACCATCGTGCTTGCCGTAGGAATCACGCAAGGGTGGCGCTCCGCGCTGAATGGAACGGCGGCCGCAACGCTCCTGCTCGCGTTGCTGGTCGGAATTTTCGGTCCGTTGCTTTCGCGCGCGGCAACGGTCGAACGAATCGAAATCGTCGTCGGGCCCTTCCTCGTGCTTTTCGGCATCGCATGGCTTCGCAAAGCGGTGTGGCGGTATTCCGGCCGCAAAGCGTTGCACGACGAGACGCAAATCTTCGAACGCGAAGTCTCCAAGCTTCGCCGGCGAAACGCGCGCGAGGGCTTCTTCGTGGCGTTTCAAGGCGTGTTCGTCGAGGGGTTGGAAGTCGCCGTCATCGTCGTGACGTTCGCGGCATCCACTCCGCGATTCGTAACCTGGTCGATCGGCGGCGCGGCGGCAGCGTTGCTCATCGTCGCGATCGCCGCGTTCTTGCTTCGCGCACCCTTCGCGCGGGTTCCGGAAAACGTCATCAAAAGCGTCGTCGGCTTGATGTTGCTTTCGCTCGGCACGTATTGGACCGGCGAAGGGCTCGGCATTTCGTGGTGGCTTGGCGACACGACCCTGTTTGCGATAATCGCCGCTTATGCAGCACTTGCGGCGATACTGGCCGGCGCAATGAAGGTCCGCGATGAACGCCTTGCGTGAGATTTACGACTTTATAACAGGCGGTTCCGTCGTCGCTCCGGTCGGCCTCGCTTGCGCTATCGTTGCAACAGTACTCATCCACGCCTATCGCGCGGAAGTTTTGAGTGCAATACTAGGACTAACGTTTGTCGCGAGCACGCTCGAGAAACCAAGCTAGCAACGCTGCACGGGTGCATCCAGGCTCCGTCACGCGAGAAGTTTAATGATACGGCTAAGGACCCTCAACTGCGCTTGATTTAAGGAGAGAACGCACATGGCTTCGACTCCCGCAGTACCCGGCAATCGGTGGGGCATTGCGCTCGCCGGCGTCGTCGTGATGCTCTGCCTTGGAACGGTCTACTCATGGAGCTTGTTCACGAACTCGTTCGTCGCCGGATTCAACTGGAGTACGCAAGACGCAACGCTCGCCTTTGAGCTTGCCATCTTCTTCCTCGGAATCGGAGCGGTTTTCGGCGGCCGCTGGCAAGATCGCGTCGGGCCACGCACGGTTACGATCGTCGGCGTCGTGTTATGGGGCGTAGGCGTTCTGCTTGCGGGCCTCGGAACCGAAGCGCTGGGCAAGTGGTGGCTGTACCTAACCTACGGCGCACTTGCCGGATTCGGAAACGGGATGGCCTACGTTACGCCCGTCGCCATGGTCACGAAATGGTTTCCCGATCGCCGCGGACTTGGAAGCGGAATGGTCGTCATGGGCTTCGGTCTCGGCGCTTTCGTTTACAATCAGATCATCACGCGGCTCGACGTTTATAAGAATGCGGCGAAGCCTGCGGGCGCATTCGTCGCTGCGAAAGCGGCTGCGGTGAAGGCCGGGACGACGTTCGATCCCACGCAGTTTGCGTTACCGGCCGGAGCTTTGCACGGGATCATGATGCTCTTCACGGTTTCGGGAATCGTGTTCATCATCATCGGCGGCCTGTGCGCTTTCGTCCTGAAGAATCCGCCGGGAAATTATTCCTTAGCCGGCGCGACGGCCGCGGCGGCCGCGCAAAGCGGCGGTCTTACGCCTGGCGAAGCGGCTTCGATGCCGCAGCTCTACGGCTTATGGCTGCTGCTATTCCTCAACGTTACCGCCGGCATTCTGATCATATCGAATGCGGCGCCGATCTACACCGAGTTAACCGGCGCAACGCCGGCGCAAGCGGGACAAGTTTACGGCGTGCTGGCGATCTTCAACGGGCTCGGGCGCTTCTTTTGGGGCGCGGTTTCCGATCGCATCGGCCGTGCGCTAACCTACACGGTCATGTATCTGATCCAAGCCGTCATCTTCTTCGCGATGGCGCACAGCGGTGGATTCATCGCAGTCGGCATCTACTTCGCAATCGTACTGCTGTGTTACGGCGGCGGGTTCGGCGTGATGCCCTCGTTTACGGCCGATTTCTTCGGCACGCGATATATGGGACAGATTTACGGGGTAATCCTAACGGCGTGGGGCGTGGGCGGTATCGTCGGTCCGTTCGTCGCCGCGAAAGTGCGCGACGTCACGGGCTCCTATGCCGGTGCTCTAGTACCCGTCGCGATAATGCTCTTGATCGCCGCCGTCATCCCGTTCTTCGTGAAAAAACCGGCAACGGCTCCGCGCAGCGCCACGGCTTAAGCGTTCCTTCGGGCTATCGGGAGAACACGTAGTGAAAACCACGGTCGACCTTACACGGATACTTCCGGAAAACGGTCTCGACATTTCCGAACGCGTCGGCATGCTGCCGAACGTTGCGTCGAAACGGACGCGAGAACTGAAGGGCCGCATTGCCGGCGCCAAAGCCGTCACGAGCGTGTGCTGCTACTGCGCGGTCGGCTGCAGCACGCTTGCCTACGTCAGCGACGACGGAAAACTACTCGACGTCGAAGGCAATCCCGATAGCCCGATCAACGCGGGACACCTGTGCCCGAAGGGTTCGGCGCTCTTCGGACTTGACGGTAAACGACCAGCGCTGGACGACCGTAAAGTATCGCGCTCCGTACTCGGACCGCTACGAAGACCGTCCGCTTCGATGGGCGCTGGAGCGCATCGCGCAACTGACGAAAGAAGACGCGCGAAGAAACCGTTCGTTCGCGAGACGTGACGGGAAGCGCGTCAATCACACGCTCGGCATTGCTTCGCTCGGCGGCGCGACGTTCGGTGTCGAAGAGAATTACATGCTGGGCAAGCTCATGCATTCGCTCGGCGTCGTTTCGATCGAAAACCAAGCTCGAATATGACACTCCTCGACGGTGCCCGGTCTGGGCACCTCGTTCGGTCGCGGCGGCGCGACGGTATGGGTTCCGGATCTTGCAGAACGCCGATTGCATTCTGATCGAAGGCTCGAACTTTGCCGAAGCGCATCCGGTGGCATTCCGCTTCGTGATGCAAGCGAAGGAACGCGGCGCGACGATCATCCACGTCGATCCGCGCTTCACGCGCACGTCGGCCGTTGCCGATATCTACGCGCCGATGCGCAGCGGCACCGACATCGCGTTTCTCGGCGGCATCATCAACTAGGTTCTTAGCAACGAACGCTATTTCAAAGAATACGTTGCCGCGTACACCAACGCGTCGAATATCGTCTTCGGAGACGTTCAAAGACACCGAAGATCTCGACGGGTCTTTTCTCGGGGCTACGATCCGCGAGAAGACGCAGCGTACGACACCGGAACTTGGGCGTTCGAGAAAGACGAGAACGGCCACGTTCGCAGCGCGACCCTACGTTCGAGCACCCGCGCTGCGTGCTGAACGTTCTCAAACGCCATTATTCGCGCTACACGCCGGAGATGGTCGAGCGCGTCTGCGGAACGCCGCGCGAAGCGTTCCTGCAGCATCGCTGAAACGCTCGCGAAGAACAGCGGGCGCGAACGCACGACGGCATTCGCGTATGCCGTCGGTTGGACGCAGCACACCGCGGGCGTGCAGTTCATTCGCACGGCCGCCGTGCTGCAGCTGCTGCTCGGCAACATCGGCCGCCCCGGCGGCGGCATCATGGCGCTGCGCGGGCACGCCAACATTCAGGGCGCGACCGACATCGCGACGCTGTACGATTTGCTGCCCGGCTATTTGCCGATGCCGTCGGTCCATCGCGACGAGCAAACGCTCGCCGCATATCTCAAAACGAACACGAAGCCGACCGGCTGGTGGGCGAACATGCCGAAGTACGTCGTCTCGCTGCTCAAAGCGTTCTACGGCGATGCCGCTACGGAAGAGAACGACTACTGCTTCGAATATCTCCCGCAACTCACCGGCGACCATTCGATGCTGCCGACGACGTTCGCGATGAAGGACGGCAGCGTCAAAGGCTACTTCGTCATCGGGCAAAATCCGGGCGCGTCGGGTCAGAACGCCGAACTCGTCAAAGCGGCGATGGAACGCTGCGAGTTGGTTCGTCAACATCGATCGCTACGACAACGAAACGGTCTCGTTCTGGCAACGCGAAGGCGCCGATCCGTCGAAGATCGCGACGGAAGTCTTCTTTCTTGCCGGCTGCAACGGTGCTCGAAAAAGAAGGCACGATGACCCAGACGAGCCGCATGCTGCAGTGGCACGATAAGGCGGTCGAGCCCGCCGGCGACTCCAAGAGCGACGCGTGGTATTTCAACTGGTTCGCAAAGCGGTTGAAAGAACTGTACGCAGATTCGACCGATCCGAAAGACCGTCCGATTCTCGACATGACGTGGGACTACGAACACGACGAATCCGCACGAACGCGCAAAGGGCGAACCGTCGGTGCTAAAAGTGCTGCAGGAAATCAACGGCTACTATACGGGCCACCGGCGAGCAAGTTGCCGGCTTCGCCGACTTGAAAGACGACGGCTCGACGGCGTGCGGCGGTTGGATTTATTCCGGCGTTTGTCCCGACAAACGGACGAATCGCGCGCGCAATCGCGACAGCAGCGGTGAGTACACGGCGCTCAATTGGGGATTTGCGTGGCCGGCGAACCGGCGCATGCTCTACAATCGCGCATCCGCCGATCCCGACGGCAAGCCGTGGAGCGAACGCAAGAAATACGTGTGGTGGGATGACGAACAAGGGAGAGTGGACGGGCATACGACGTTCCCGATTTCATCGAGACCAAAGCGCCGTATACGCCTGCAAACCCGGATGCGAAGGGGATGGACGCGCATTCGGGTGCCGATCCGTTCATCATGATGCTCGACGGACGCGGACATCTTTTCGTGGCGAGCGGATTGAAAGATGGGCCGATTCCCGCGCATTACGAGCCGTTGCAATCGGTCGTCGAAAACGAGCTCTACAAACAGCAAAGCAATCCGGTCGCTGGGCACGTACACGCGCGACGACAACCCTTACAACAGCCGGTCGACCCCGCATTATCCGTACGTGCTCACGACCTATCGCGTCACCGAGCTGTCCGGAATCATGACGCGTTACGTTCCGTGGCTTGCCGAACTGCAGCCCGCCGCGTTCGCGGAAATCGATCCGGAACTCGCCGTCGAAAAGGGCATCACGCAACGGCGATTGGGTGACGATCTCCACGGCGCTCGGCGATATGGAAGCGACGCGCGCTCGTCAGCGGCCGCATGCAACCGCTTCGCGTCGGCAAAGGCAAACGCGTGCATCAAATCGGCATCCCGTACAACTACGGCAGCATGGTCGGCGCTCGCGCGCGGCGATAGCGTCGGGCAGCTCGATTCCGATCGCGCTCGATCCGAACGTCTCGATTCACGAGTCGAAGACGCTCACGTGCAACATTCGCGCCGGGCAGGCGACCCGCGTACCGGTACGATAAGGTCGACAGGCCGGTGCCCGAGAACGAACGGCGTCCCGAGGGACAACCCGACGGCAAAAGGCGGGGAAGACCACTCTCGCGGCTACCAGCAGATGCAAGGCGAAGACAACGGAGCTCGGAGACGTAATGGCTACCGGCTTTTTCACCGATACGACGCTGTGCATCGGATGCAAAGCGTGCGAAGTGGCGTGCAAACAGTGGAACGAACTGCCGTCGGACGGATTTTCGTTCACCGGCAATTCGTACGACAATACGTCGGAACTCTCGGGCACGACGTGGCGGCACGTCGCGTTCGTCGAACAGATGGCCGTAAGCGAAGCGGGCATCCAGGACCGGTGGCTGATGAGCAGCGACGTCTGCAAGCATTGCACGAATGCGGGATGTTTGGAAGCGTGTCCGACCGGAGCGATCGTTCGCAACGAGTTCGACTCGGTCTTCATTCAGCCCGACGTATGCAACGGCTGCGGTTACTGCGTCGTTTCGTGTCCCGTTCGGCGTCGTCGACCTGATCGAGAAATTCGATCCCGACGGCACGCACTACAACCTCGCTTCGCTGATCGAAGAACGGCGCGACGAACACGCGACCGCGCTTGCAAGACTCACGGCGGCGTCGCCGGAAAGTGCACGCTTTGCTACGACCGCCAGAAGCTCGGCGTAACGCCGGCGTGCGCGAAAGCGTGTCCGACCGAGTCGATTCAGTTCGGCGACGTCGACGAATTGCGCGATCGCGCGAAACAGCGCGTGAATACGCTACAAGCGCGGGGCGTTCAAGCGCATCTTGTACGGGGCCGACGACGTCGGCGGGGGGATCGGTCCGCTCAACGCGTTCTTTCTTTTGACGGACCGACCCGAAACGTACAACTTGCCGCCCGAACCGGTTCTTCCGTCGACGCGACAGCCGCGGGCTATACGGCTGCGGCAGCCGCAGCGATCGGCCTCGCAATCGCGGGATGGATGGTCTTCCGCAATGCGTAACGCTCCGAGTCCCGACGAAGCGTTCGAAGGCGCAAGCTCGCGCCGCGACGATTTTCCGGCGGCGCCGACGTACTACGACCGGCCGCTGCTGAAAGCGCCGCATTGGGAATCGAACGTGATGACGTACCTGTTTCTCGGCGGCATCATGGGCGGTCTCGGCATCATTGCGATGCTGGCGGACCCGGGCAAACCGGAAGAACGCCGCCTGCGGCGCACGGCACGCTATGCGTCGCTTGCCCTGGCTGCGGCGAATCCGGCGTTGCTGATTTCTCATCTCGGCCGGCCCGAACGCTTTTTGAACATGTTGCGCATCGTAAAGTTCAAATCGCCGATGTCGCTCGGGGTTTGGGGATTGATTGCGTATTCGGGTGCCGCAACGGCTACGGTCGCTCGGGAACTAGCGGAAAGTAACGTCATTCCACGATGGTTTCGCCACCTCTCGCCGGAGCCGCTAACGCTCGTTCAAGCGACACTTGGCGCCTTCATTTCCGGCTATACCGGCGTCTTGCTTTCCGCCACCGCGAACCCGTTGTGGGCTTCAGGGAAACGGCACATTCCCGCGGCGTGCGTCGCTTCCGGCGTTGCCAGCGCGTGCGCGCTCTCGAGCCTGCTTTGCGTCTTCGAAGGAAACCACCGTGTGGGCAGAAAGCTCGAACGCTTCGAAATGGCGGCGGGGGCGCTCGAGATTCTTTTGCTTGCAGATTTTGAAAAGCGTGGCGGCGCTTACGCGCGCCCGATGTTCACCGGAAAACACGGCGAGCGGCTGCGCTCGTACACGATTCTTTCAGGGACGCTTGCGCCGCTAGTATTGAACGCGTTGGGGACGTTCCTCAAGCTGCCGAAGCCGCTCGATGCGATCCGAATCGCGGCGGCCTCGCTGCTTACGCTGACGGGCGGCTACGTCTTCCGCGAAACGCTAATCGAGGCGGGGAAAGATTCCGCGCGCGATCCTCGCGCGGCGTTTCGCCAGCCGGTCTGATGAACGCCGAGCGCCCCGGCCGCACCACCGACGTAACCATCGACGCTTTCGACGGCACCGTAGACGGAAAGAAATTCGATACGGTCGTCACGGAAGAACCGCTCGAACTGCGACTAGCCGCGGGCGAGCAAACGCAGACCCTCGCGGTAACGATGCGAACGCCGGGAAACGATTTCGAACTTGCCGCCGGATTCGTGCGCAGCGAAGGGATCGTCCATTCGTTAGACGAGCTCGCGGGCATTACGTACTGCATCGATCCGGCCGTCGATGAAGAGCAGCGTTACAACATCGTAAACGTCGCGTTGCGCGCCGCAACGTTGCCGGCGATGGAGCGCTTCGAGCGCCACTTCACCATAAACAGTTCTTGCGGCGTCTGCGGCCGCGCTAGTCTCGAGCAGCTCGAAGCGAGCGGATTGATTGCAGTCGACGACGGCGTTCGCGTTTCCATCGAAACGATTTACGCGCTTCCGGACCGCATGCGCGAAGCGCAACGGGTTTTTTCGCTGACGGGCGGTCTGCACGCGGCAGCGTTATTCGATAAGGACGGCAACCCGGTTGCGGTGCGCGAGGACGTCGGGCGTCACAATGCGGTTGACAAACTCAGCGGCTGGGCGATGCTGGAGCGTCGCAGTTTGCATTCGAGCATCATGTTCGTGAGCGGGCGCGCAAGCTACGAAATCCTGCAGAAGGCCGCCGTTGCGCGCATTCCGATCGTGTGCGCCGTCTCCGCTCCAAGCAGCCTTGCCGTCGATCTTGCGCGCCGTTTCAACGTGACGTTGCTCGGATTCGTGCGCGGGCGCCGTGCCAACGTGTATGCGGCACCCGAACGAATCACGGCGTAGCCGTAACGTCCAGATTCTCGAGCGCGGAAATCACGTCGCCGATGAGCACCGGATGCGGGAGCATCACCGTCGCGCCCAACTTCGGCAAGGAATCGTTCGTCACGGCGAGCAGCGGAATGTTTCGCTCGCGCGTGAACGCGCGATACAACGCCGCATCGGTGTTCGAAAGGCTTTCCGCCTCGGCAACGACCAGCGCATCGACCGGCTGCGCATCGGCAACCGAAAGCACCTCATCCAGCGACGCCGCGGTCACGACGCGATAGCCGGCTTCGCGAACGCCGTATCCAAGGAACGATCGGTCGCGTTCGCTATCGAGAACGACGACGGTGCGCGGACCGGCACGGCGGTCGAGCCGGCGGGGAAGCGTAACCGTGAACATGCTGCCTTGACCTTCGGCGCTCTCCACGGCGATCGTGCCGGCATGCAACTGGACGAGCTGCTTCGTGAGGAATAGCCCGAAGCCGGTTCCGGAGATCCGCAGCTTCCGCGCGTTCGACGCGCGCGAGAAGCGATCGAAGACGCGTGAGAGTTCGCCCGCCGGAATGCCGATGCCGTAATCGCGCACCGTGATCGTGACGGCGTCATCGGATCCGATTGCCGCAACTTCGGGCGGGCGGCCGCCGGGAGAATACTTGAGCGCATTGTCCACGAGATTCGCGAAGACTTGACGCAGGCGCTCGTCGTCGCCGATCACGCGGACGTCGCCTTGCACGTCCAACGCAACGGCGCGGCCGTCGGCCTGCTGCGCGATAACGTTTTGCATCAGCTTCTCAAGATCGACGTCGTTCACGTGCAGCGTAACTTCATTGCGCTCCAAGCGCGATAGGGTGAGCGTGTCGGTCGCGAGGTCCGAAAGCTGCATCGCGGATCGTTTGATCGTATCGAGATACTCGGTTTGTTCTTCGTTAACCGATCCCGTTTCGCTGGTAAGGTCGGCGAAGCCCACGATGGACGTGAGCGGTCCGCGGAAATCGTGGGCCAGCATCGCGATCAGATCGCTCTTCGTTTGGCTCAACTCGAGGACGGCGCTGCGGCGCTCGTCGAGTTCTTTATAGAGCGTCACGTTTCGGGCCGCGACCGCGAAGTACTCGGCGATCAAATCGAATACGAAAAAGTCGGTGTTATTCAATGTTTGCGACGCATGCGTGCGCAATTCCAATACGTACGGCGTGTCTCCGAAACGTCCGACGTAAGCGGCGGCGCGGCGTTGATCTTCTTGAACGACGCGCATCTGGTAGCGCACCGCTCGCTGAACGAGTTCGTCTTCGAAGGCATCCGTCCAATCCGTATGCCCGAGCTCGGAGACTTCGATCGCGTGTTCGTCCTGCACGGCGAGAACGCGAGCGCTTGCGGGAACGAGCTCGCGGACGACTTCGCGAATCGTTGCCGTCAGCGAGCGCGTATCCAGCGCCGTGAAGAGCCGGCGCATGGCGCGCGAGAGGACGAGAAGCCGGTCGTGCTCTTCTGCGAGCTGGGCCGTGCGCTGGACTTCCTCGGTGATGTCGCGCTCGATGCAAATCCAATGCGTGACCGTGCCACGCTCGCCGGCGATAGGATGCAGCGTTACTTGGTTCCAGTACGCCGTACCGTCTTTGCGATAGCTGATCAGCTCGGTTTGCGCGGCGACGTTTCGCTTTAGCGCCTCGCGAACTTTCACCATGCCGGCGTCGTCGGGCATGTTCTGGCGAAAGCCTTCGAGATCGCGGCCGATCGCCTCCGTCGCAGCATAACCCGTCTGTTTCGAGTAAGCGTCGTTCATGTACGTCAGCTCGAGGCGGCCGTCGGGCGCAACGCGGTAGACCAGAATTGCGTCGCCCGCGACATTGACGGCCCCGAGCAGAAGATTGATTTCGCGCTCTTGTTCTTTACGCCGCGTCTGGTCGGTCGCAATGACGATCATGCGCTCTTCTCCGCGCTCGCTCGTCATGTCGAGCCGCACCTCAACCGGATACGTCGTGCCGTCGCGCCGGCGAAAACGCCCTTCGCGCACCGTCAGCTCTCCAAGGCGCGCTCTTGCGTCGATCTGGGCGGCTTCTTCCTCGGTGAGTTGAGGCACCACGTCGTAAATAGATTTTCCGCTTAACTCGCGCTCGGCATACTGAAGCCGTTCGCACGCGCCGCGCGAAGCGAACTCGATTACGTGGTTCTTCGGATTAACCGTCAAGACGTCGATGCCGGCAGAGTCGAACAGCGTCAGGACGCGCCGGCGCCCTTCGAGAACGCCGACGATGACGCGACTTAATTCTTCGAGCGAAGCGAGCTGGCTCGGCGAGATCTCGCGCGGCTGGTCATCCAAAACGCAAAGCGTACCGAGCGCGAATCCTTCGGGATTCATCAGCGGCACGCCGGCATAAAAGCGTACGCTCGAATCGCTCGTTACGTAAGGATTTTCACGAAAGCGCGCGTCTTCGCGTGCATCCGGAACGACCATGGATTCACCCTGCGCGACGACGTGCGAGCAAAAGGCGAGGTCGCGCGGCGTTTCCTGAACGTCGAGACCTGAGGAAGATTTGAACCATTGCCGGTCTTGCGCGATAAGCGAGATCGCGGAGCTTTTCGTTCCGGCGATTTCCCGTGCCAAGCGCGTGAACGCGTCGTAGACCGCCTCTTCGGGCGTGTCGAGAATTTGATACGACTCTAGCGCTTTGAGCCGTTCCGGTTCATTGTCCGGAAGCGGAGTAACCCTTGGCATCGTGCATTACCGCAGACTCGAGAAAATTTGCAAGCATTTCGTTGAAGGCGGCCGCATTATCGGCGTTCGCAACGTGCCCGGCGTCTTCCACCAGAGCGAACGAGGCGTTCGGAACGCCGCGCGCGATCTCCAGGGAAAGCTCCGGAGGAGCGATGGCGTCTCGAGCACCGCACATCACCGCTACCGGCACATTAATCATCGGCAAAATCGCAGAATAATCGCCGGTCCAGGTGGCATTAGTCGCGGCCAGGTACGAGGGAACTTGTTTGCAAGCCATTTGTTCGAGCGTTTCGCGCAGCCGTTCGGCCGGCAGGCCCATTCTTGCCGCCCGTTCCTCCGCGAATGCGTGCATGGAGCCGGCCTGCTCGACCGCGGCTCGAATCGACGCAGCGTACTCTTGCGCATTCGGATAACGCGCGAAGCTTCCGACGATCGCCATTGCCTCGATGCGTTGCGGTTCACGGCCCCAAAGTTCAAACGCCACGACGCCGCCCAAGCTGCAGCCGACGATGGTAAAACGATCGATGCCAAGCGCGTCGCATGCGGCCAGGACGTCCGTCGCATAACCTTCCCGCGTAATGAGCGCAGGGTCGGGCTCCGGTTTTGGCACGCCGTTTCCACGCAATTCGACGGCAACGCAGCGATAGCGGTTCGAAAACGCCGTCAGCTGGCGGTCCCAAATCTCCGCCGTAGATCCAACGCCGTGGACGAACACGACCGCCGGACCGCTCGACCCGGCATAGCGTACCCCGGCAGCCGCGCCGTCGGGTGTGTGGATCGTCTGCGTTTGGATCAAGCTACGGCTCCTCGTTTGCGCGCAACGAACGCCAGCACGTCTTCCAACGGCTGCGCGTTCAAGATGTCTTCTTTCGTCAAGCCGGCGCGGCGCGCTTGACCGACCGCTAGTTCGACGTTCGGCAGATCCTCAACCTTATGCGCATCGCTGTCAACGGTGAAACGCACGCCGAACGTCTTCGCGCGCCTGACAAGCTGCGCGGGCAGATCGAGCCGCAACGCTTGCCCGTCGATCTCAAGCGCCGTTCCCGTCCGGGCCGCCGCCGCAAAGACGGCGTCGTAATCGAACTCATAACCGGCGAATCCCTCGAGCATTCGCCCCGTCGGATGCCCGATGATCGACACGAACGGATTTTCGCACGCGCGGATCAGCCGGCGCGTCATCTCTTCGCGAGTTTGATTGAACGACGAGTGCACGCTTCCGATGACGATGTCGAGTCCGGCAAGCACGGTGTTATCGTAATCCATCGCTCCATCGGGCAAAATATCTACTTCGCTGGCACAAAGCGTGCGAACGCCGTACGTTTTGTCCAGCTCTTCCACGCGCTTGCGCTGCTCGCGCAACGCCTGCGGGTCCAATCCATACCGCTTCCCACGTCCCCACGAGTGATCGCTGATCGCGTGGTATTCGTAGCCGCGGGCGGCGGCGGCGGCGATCATCTCTTCCAGCGTGTCGCGCCCGTCGCTCCACGTGCAATGCATGTGAAAATCGCCGCGCACGTCGGCAAGACTCACGAGTTCGGGCAAAGCGTTCTGACGCGCCAAGTCGATTTCGTCGAGCCCGCTGCGAAGCTCGGGGGGAATGTATTGCATTCCGAGCGCCGCATAGACTTCGTATTCCTCGGAACACACGATCACGTCGCCGGTTTCCAAGTTTAAGATGCCGTTTTCGCTGACGCGCAGCCCTTTGCGCACTGCATGCTCGCGCAGTTTGATATTGTGTTCGCGCGAACCGGTGAAGTGCTGCAACAGATTCCCGTAGAGATGATCCGGGAGTACTCGCAGGTCGATTTGCAGGCCGTTCTCGAGCCAAATGCTCGTCTTCGTCGGCCCCTCGGCAAGCACGGCATTGGCGCGGTCCCACGTTGCAAAATACGCCGTAATCGCCGCTGCATCGGAAGCGGTGCACACGAGATCGACGTCACCGACCGTAACTTCTTGCCGCCGCACGCTTCCGCCGAACGTCAGGCGGTGATGGTCGGGACCGTCGCGCAAAAACTCCATCGCTTCGTGCGCCACCTTTAACGCGCGCGCGAGCGGCGTTCGTTTCTGGCGGCCCTTGTAGGCGAGAATGCCGCGGCGCCAATTGTCGATCGTTTTGGGGCCGAGGCGCGGGACGCCCTCGAGCACGCCGTTGGCAAGAGCCAGCTCCAGGTCCGCAAGCGAGCCGATTTGGTAGTCGGTCCAAAGCATTGCCGCCGTCTTTGTGCCGATGCCGCTGACGCCGAGAACTTCCATAATGCGTGGGCGGAAAGCGCTGATGCAGCGATTCGAGCGCCTCGGCAGAGCCGGTTTGCAGGAGTTGTTCGACGACGACGGCGATCGATTTTCCGACGCCCGGAAGCTTCAGCAGTTCGCCCGCGACCAAAAGATCGCGGACCGGCGGCGCGTTCTCTATCGACGCGGCGGCCTTTTCGAACGCCATGTATTTATAGAAGCTTTCGCCGGCCATCTCCATGAGCGTGCGGATCTCGAGAAGCTTGCGGGCGATTTCGGCGTTATCGAGCATCGCGGATTTCTTCGCGGCCCGGCCGAACTGACCTTACGATGGCGACGAAACGGCTGGATCCCTCGATCTTCAATCTGCCGGTCGAGAAGATGCGCGCGGGCTACTACTCGGATACGTACTTCAACCGAACCCGGGCGATTTTCGAGCTCGACGACTATCATCCCATCGTCAAAATGCAGGTCTTTCAACGGACGGAAGGCGTTCTTTGCGGCATCGACGAGGCGCTGGCGATCCTGCGGCTCTGTAGCGGGCGCGACGCCGGCGGAACGTGGGAAGACGGCTGGCCGCAGCTGAAAGTTCGCGCGCTCCACGACGGCGACGCCGTTTCGCCGTACGAGACGGTCATGACCATCGAGGGCGATTACGGGCTTTTCGCCCACCTCGAGACGCCCTATCTCGGCGCGCTCTCACGGCGCACGCGTATTGCATCGAACGCTCGCGCGATCGTTGCGGCGGCTCAAGGCAAAACGGTGCTGTTCTTTCCAGCGCGATTCGACCATCATCTCGTGCAAACCGGCGACGGTTACGCCGCCTATATTTCCGGCGCGCTTGGCGTTTCGACCGACGCCAACGCGGAGTGGTGGGGCGCTCGCGGAATGGGTACGGTGCCCCATGCATTGATCGCAGCCTACGGCGGCGACACCGTGCTCGCAACGAAGAAGTTTGCCGAACTGACCGATCCAAGCGTCGCGGTCATCTCGCTCGTCGATTTCGAAAACGATTGCGTACGGACCAGCCTTGAAGTCGCGCGCGCTCTCGGCAGCCGCTTGTGGGGCGTGCGAATCGACACTTCCGGCACGCTCGTCGACCGGTCGATCTGGAATCAAATGGGCACGTTTGCGCCGACCGGAGTGAATCCTCGTCTCGTGTGGAACGTGCGTACCGCATTGGATACCGAAGGATTCAGCGGCGTTAAAATCGTTGCCAGCGGCGGTTTCACGCCGGAACGCATCGCCGAATTCGAGCGAAAGGGCGTGCCGGTCGACGCATACGCCGTCGGCAGCGCATTTTTTGCAGGCTCCGGGCGATTCGATTTTACTGCCGACATCGTTTCGCTGCAGCGCGACGGTATTTGGCGCGAATGTCACAAAGTCGGACGTCCGGACAGGCCGAACCCGCGTTTGGAACCGGTGGAATGACGGCGCCCATCTTGCGTATGCGCGACGCGACGTTCGTGCGAGGCGGCGAAGTGATCGTGCCGCCGACGACGCTCGACGTCGCTCCAGGCACGCACGTCGCGCGCCTCTGCGCGACTGCGCGCGAGGCCAACGCGGTGGCGATGATGGCCGCCGGACTCGCGCGTTGCTCGCAAGGAACCGTTCTCGTAGAAGAATTCGATCCGCGCGTGCAGCCGGTGCATTGCAAGCGCCTTGCCGCATTCGTTCCGCACGATCCGTTGATTCTCGCGCCGGGATCGTTCGCGCGCTACATCGCGTACCGCGCCGCCCTGTGGAATATCGATCCGGTGCGCGCGCACGCTCACGCCACGTTGCTGCTCGAACGGTTGGGCGGGTTGCACGAAGCGTTCGCCTATCCAATCGTGGCGGCGCTGCTTCCGTCGCCGGCTTTGCTCGTGCTCGACCGGCCGTTGCCGGCTCACGCCGAAGCGATTCGAAGCGCAGCGCGCGGCTGCGCGATCTTCTCGACGCACGTCGATCGTGAAGCGGCGGACGCCTACACGCCGGCGCGCGAGGCGCAACACGTATGACGTTGCGAGCCCTGCGAGCGATCGTCGGCGGACGGCTGCGCGCGGAACGGCGCACGCTGGCATTCGCATCGGCAACGGCTGCGGTGGTCGCCTTCATTCAGCCGCACGGCATCATGACCGTAACCGATCCGCTCGGCGCAGATTTAGCGACGCGCAGCGTGTGGCTAGCGGGTCCGATGTTCTTTTGCAGCGCGATCGGCATTTCGATTGCGCTCTTGCAAGGCCCGGGACGGCACGCGATGCTGGACATCACCGAGCAAAGCGCTCCGCTCTTCGGTCGCGAACTTGCGCGCGCTAAAGCGCTCGTTCCCGCGATCGCCGCATTTCTCGCGGCAGTGGTCTATTGGTTCGCGCAGTTTCTCAGCGGCTTCGCGGCGCCTCCGGCATTTTTCATTCTCGTGCTCTTTTGCGTCCTCGCGAGTACGCTCGTCGCACTCAATGCCACGATCCGGTCGCGCGCGACGCGATGGCTGTACGTTGCGCTTGCGTGCGCCACAGCCGCCATCGGCTACGTTTTGGCAGTATACGCCGATGCGTTCGTCACGCACGCGGGCGACGCGATCGGCGTGGCAAGCGAAATGGCGTTTTGTTCGCTCGTAGGCTTCATCGCGTTGCGCCAATACGGCGAAGCGCTCGCGCGGCACGATCCGCTCTAAAAAAGAAAAAGAACCGCGTGTTTGCGCGGTTCTTTTGGATTCGATTTCGCGTTCGGGGTTTAGACTGCTTGCGCGGCGCCCGACGCCGCGAGCTTTTCGAGCATCGCCCGATTGAACTGTGGCATATCTTCGCCGCCGCGAGTGCTGACCCAATTGGAGTCTTGCACCGTCGGCTGATCGCGATAGAGTCCGCCCGCATTGCGAATGTCGTCGGCAATCGAGTGCGCGCCGGTGATTTGGCGGCTACGCACGAGTTGCGACGAAATCAGCACTTGCGCCCCATGGCCGATCGAGAACATCGGCTTCTTGGCCGCGTCGAACTCGCGAACGAAACGCTGCACTTCCTTATCGGTGCGAATGCGATCCGGCGAGGTGCCGCCCGCAATCAACACCGCATCGAAATCCTCGGCCGTCACGTCGGCGACCAACTCTTCGGCCCGCACGGTTTGGCCGTTCTCCAGCCCGCGTTTTCCTTGGATTTTCTGCCGGGAACGCTCGTCGACCCCGACGATGGTTACGATCGCGCCGGCATCTTCTAATGCCTTGCGCGGTTCCATCAGGTCCGCTTCTTCGAATCCATCGCCGATCAGCGCGGCGATACGCTTGCCATCGAGTCCTTGCATCGTCCCCGCCGATTCGCTCCCCGGGCTAGAGTGTCCCACCCGTGTGTTGGACCGCTGCCCGAAGCAAGTAGGCGAGCTCGATTTCGAGTTTTCCGAGCGGATCGAGGATCTCGTCGTCCGTCACGGCCTTGAGCGCGGGATTCCGCTTCGTCATGTCGCCTTCAGGCACTTGATGGCGCGGATTGATCTCGCGCATGTAGATGCGAGCGTCGTAGCGCACCGGGCCTTCCGGAAGAAAATAGAGCGGATCCAGGCCGAAAGCATAGGCATCGAGCGAGAGAATCGCCGTCTTTTGCAAGAACTCGATGGGCCGCGTGCGCAGCGCTTGCGCGAGACGTGCGAGCGCCGAGATGCCGATGCGTTGCGTGCCGGCCAGCACCGCCGCCACCGTCTCGAGCGGCAGGCCCGTTGCCTCGGCGAGCCGTCCGTGACTAACGTCGCGCTCGGCGGCAAGGGCGGAGAGCGCCGAACCGAAGGCCGAGCCGCCCGCAGTTCCTAGACGTCCGTCCCAGGCCGGTTGATCGTTCATACTTCCTCGATGGGTTCGGTTGAAACCAAGATGCTGCCGTCTTCCATACGCACTTCGAAACGCGGCACGACGGCAAAATCGCCAAGAGTCATCTTGCCCGTTTTAACGTCGAAGCACCACGCGTGCCACGGACACGTGACAAGCGGTCCTTCCAGATATCCGTCGGCCAGCGGACCGCCTTGATGCGGACAAGCGTTCTCGAGCGCGTAAATCGTGCCGTCCACATTGAACAGCGCAATCTCGTAACGGCCGGCTACGACCGTTACACTCTTCCCGGGCGGCACGGCTGCCGCATGCGCAACGCGAACGAAATCAGGCATGATCAAAACGTAACGGATCCCGGTTGAAGCCGAGATCTAGCCGAGCGTATCGCATCTTCGCTGGATTGCCTCAAGACAAAAGGGGATCTCAGAACAGCGATTTGATCATTCCGCCGTCGATCGCAATCGTCTGGCCCGTGACGTAGCGCGCGGCTTCGCTGCACAGGAACGCTACCATTGGAGCAAATTCTTCGGGCGTGGCAACGCGGGCGAGCGGGATGTCGCTCTGCGCGGCTTCCTGGATCGCCTTTTCGTCGGAATACAGATGCCGCAAGCGGTCCGTAAGCACGCGGCCCGTGGCAATCGAATTTACGGTAACGCCGTCGCGTCCCGCTTCAAGTGACAGCGTTTTTAGCGCTGCGACGAGCGCAACGCGAAAGCTGTTGGAAAGCACGAGATTGGCGATCGGCTGTTTCACCGACGACGACGTAAGCGCGACGATGCGCCCCCACTTTCGATCGCGCATCGACGGCAACACGCCGTTTATCAACTGCAGCATGCTGCGAAGCTGTCCGCGATACGCACTATCCCAATCTTCGATTTTGACTTCCGTATAGGTGCCGGGCTTTGGACCGCCGCCGTTTGCGACCAGTATGTCGACCGGCCCGAGTTCCGAGCGAATGCGTTCGAGCAGTTTCTCGATCCCGTCCGTATCGTTGAGATCGAGCGCGAAAGCGCGCGCGTCGGCTGCGCCCGCCGAGCGCGCTTCGGACGCCACGGTTTTCAAGAGTTCGACACGCCTCGCGGCAACGGCAAGATTTACGCCTTCGCTCGCGAGCGCGAGCGCAACCGCTTTGCCGATGCCGTCGCTTGCGCCCGTAACGAGCGCGACGCGTCCGCGAATCCTTAAGTCCATGCAACCACCGTGTTTCCGCCGCTGACTACAACACCGACGCGTTCGCCGGCCTCAGGCCGGTATTTGCCCGCAAGAAGCGCGGAGTATGCGGCGGCGCCGCCCGGTTCGGCAACGATTCGAGCCTTTTCCCACAACGACGCTTGCGCGGCGCGAATGTCTTCGTCGCTCACTAGCAGCACGCGATCGAGCGCACGCGTTAAAATGGAAAACACCAATTCACCGACGCGGCGCGGCGCCAGCGAATCATTCGCAATGCTACCGGTCGGCGCATCGACCGGAGCGCCCGCGGCGACCGCGCGCGTCAGCGTTGGAGCGCCCTCGGGCTCCACGGCAACGATGCGCGCGCGTCTTCCAAACCACGTTGCAATACCGGCGATCAGTCCGCCGCCGCCGACGGAAACGAGCAGCGTATCCAGCTGCGGAACCTGTTCCTCGATTTCTTTCGCAATCGTGCCTTGACCGAGAATCGTTTCCACGGAATCAAATGCATGGATTTGCATCGCGCCCGACGATGCCGCGTCGATTTGACTCGCGGCGTACGCGTCGCTGTACGTTCCGGGCACGATAGCCAGCTCCGCGCCGTAGGCGCGAATGCGTTCCACTTTCGCCGGCGACGAGACTTCGGGAATGAAAATCTTGCACGCCGCGCCGAGCGTTTTCGCAGCATAGGCGACGGCCGCTCCGTGATTGCCGCCCGAAGCGGCAACGACGCCGGCACCCGGAATCGTTCGGGTCAACAAATTCGTAAAAGCACCGCGCGCTTTGAACGAACCGGAGACTTGCATCGATTCGATTTTCACGGCAACGCCGTCGACGTCGAGCACCGGAGTTCGCCGCACGTACGGACGGATCAGCGGTTCGACCGCCGCAATCCCCTCTCGGGTCGCTTCCTCATTTTGAGCTTGCATATCGTTATGAACCTCGTTCGCAGGGAAGACGGGTGCGTCCGCCCGGCATGACCGCCTCGAGTCCCCGCGAATCTGTGAAGCCGTCATGAATGAACCCGAGCAAATCGTCGAACGGCGCACCGAAATCGTCTTTCCGCACGAAACCAACCACTATGGCACCCTCTTCGGCGGAAAAGCACTCGCCATGATGGACGTCGTCGCATCGATCGCCGCCATGCGCAGCTGCCGCAAAACGGTGGTCACTGCTTCCGTGGACCGGATCGACTTCAAGCAGCCGATCCGCGCCGGCGAGTTCGTGGAGACCATCGCCCGCGTCGATCGCATCGGCCGCACCTCGATTACCGTCGAGGTCGAATTGTGGGCCGAGCATCCCACGACCGGCGAACGCCGCCTTTCAACCGTCGGGCGCTTCCTGTTCGTGGCGATCGGTCCCGACGGCAAGCCCACGCCCGTGCGCGACGAGGCGTAGGCCGGGAAAGCGACTTCGGTCGGGTTGCGCGGCGTTGCGCTCTTTGGTACGATACGCCGGTCGCCGGAGCGGAGCACGGGGCGTGCCCTGCAGTCCGGCCGAGTCTATCCTGCACAAGGAGTTCTATTCGTGCCTCTTACTAAGGAACAAAAGGCGGAGATCGCCGCCAAGTACGGCCGCGGAACCAACGATACCGGTTCAGCGGAAGTCCAGATCGCTATTCTCACGATGTCGATCAACCAGCTCACCGAGCACCTGAAGATCCATAAGAAGGATCATCACAGCCGCCGCGGCTTGCTGTTGCAAGTCGGTCAGCGCCGCCGTCTGCTCAGCTATCTGCAGCAGAAGGATCTCGAGCGCTACCGTTCGCTGATCGCCGAGCTGGGTCTGCGCCGCTAAGCGCAAACGCAAAGTTACAGAAAGAGCCGGTTCTCACGAACCGGCTCTTTTCTTTTTCATCTACACCGCACGGCTACACCAGCAACACGGCGCGCGCGTGACTTCCCCGCCCGCTTCTCCGCGCGACGCTGAATTCACGCGTTACTTGCGACACGATGAAAAGGCCGCGGCCCGATTCGCTGAGGATGTCGCTCGGCAGCATCGGCGCGCGCGCAAAGCCGGGGCCTTCGTCGATAATATGCAGCACCGGATCGCGCGAACCCAAATCGAGAATGACGTCCACTGCGCCGCCGGAATGCCGGACGACGTTGCCCGCGAGCTCGCCGAGAACCAGCTCGGCATTCAAGACCGCGTCGGCCTTTTCGGTAAACGTGGCGAGCAATGCCGCGAGCTCCTTGCGCAGCACGGAAAGCGACTGCGCGGAAAGCCCGTCGTAATGCCACTGCGTTACGGCCCGCCGGCGTACGGCCGGCTCGCCTACGCGCACCGTCAGAATTGCAACGTCGTCGCGTGCCCCGGTCGCTAAGATTCGATCGCGCAAGAACTCGGCGGGTTCCCTTGCGTCGCCGAAGTCCGGGTCTCGAAGAGCTTCCTCGAGCGCGGCAAATCCCGCGCCGAAATTGCGTGACGATTCGACCAAACCGTCCGTATAAAGCAACAGCACGTCGCCCGTTTCGAGCGTTGCCGCCTGCGAGTGGGCTTCGGCGCGGTCGCGCAGGCCGAGCGGCAAATCGCAGAAAAGCAATTCGGATATTTGACCGTTTGCGCGTCGCACGACCGGCGGCGTGTGACCCGCGCTCGCGTAGACGAGTTCGCCGGCGATCGGATCGAAGACGCCGACGAAAGCCGTGACGAATCGCTGCGGATCTTCCAAGCGCAAAGCGCGATCGGCAGCGTTAAGCATCAGCAACGGATCGGCGTGCACTTGCGCGGTGCCGCGGATGATTTGCCGCATGTTGCTCATGGTCACGGCCGCGTCGAGACCGCTGCCCGCGACGTCGCCGATCGAGAGCACCAGCCGCCCATCTTTCAGCCGAAACGCATCGTACCAATCGCCGCCGATTTGAGCATCGCTCTGCCCAGGTACGTAAACGGCATTGAGTTCTATGCCCGGCACTTCCGGTAAAGCTCTTGGCAAAGACGCCGATTGCATCGTTTGCGCGACGCGATGCTCGCGTTCGTACACGCGCGCGTTTTTGATTGCGAGCGCGGCGCGCCGCGCGAACTCCTCGGCAAAGGGCAACAGCTTGGGATCGTACGTATTAGCGGCATCGCCCCGAACGAAGGTAATGCATCCGAGCGTTGCGCCTCCGGCGACGAGTGGAACGAAGAGCGCGCACCCGTATCCGGCTCGACGATAGAGCTTGCGTTCTTCCGCATTCGGAACGATCGCCTCCAACGACCGTTGCGGCAACTCATCGAAAATTTGCGCTTTTCCGCTGCGGGTGATGTCGCGAGCCTGCGCAAGCGTACTCAGTCGCAATGCACGATGGCCGCGCACCGCCGCGAGCGCGCCGTGAATCGCCTCGTCTACGTGCGCTTGCGATGCCGTGTAGAGCTCTCCGGATTCGTCAAGCAGATCGACTTGCGCCCAATCCCCGAGCAACGGGAGCCCGATGCGCGCAATTCTTGCAAGCGTCGCTTCGAGATCTAGGGACGTACTAAGCACATCGCTCACTTGCGCGAGGTACTGCTGCTCTTGAACGCTGCGTTTTTGCTCGTCGATATCGGTCGAGGTGCCGAACCAGCGCAGAACATTGCCGTCGGCATCTTGAATCGGACGGGCGCGCGCGACGAACCAACGGTATGCTCCGTCGTAGCGGCGCAGGCGGTACTCCATCTCGAAGCGTTCGCCGTTTTGCAGCGCCTTCGTCCAAAGGTCGAGCACACGCGGCAAGTCTTCCGGGTGAACTACGCGGTTCCAGCCGGCACCGATCGTCTCGTCTAGCGGCAAGCCCGTGTATCGCGTCAACGCTTCGTTGGCATAATCTTGAACGCCGTCCGCACGGATCGACCACACGATGTCCGGGATCGCCTCCGCTACGAAGCGCAGCTGGCGATCGCGCTCTTCGCGCGCAAGAACTTGCTCGTGAATGTCGATCGCAGTTCCGAGACGATAGAGGCCTTCGGGAGAATCCGTTTGGATTGTTTGCCATCGGACGAAATGCCAGCGATACGTATTGTCTACGCGCCGAAGGCGGAATTCGTTCTCTGAGACCCGATCGGAGTACGCGGCTTCCAACGCGGCTTCCAGGTCGTTCGGATGGATGAGCGTTTGGCGCAGAACGGGCGGCGCGTCCATGCTCAAGCCTGCGTATTGCTGCCAATGCTTGTTGAGATAAATAGGGCGTCCATCTTCACTCGCGAGAATCCAGACGTGTAACGGCAATGCGTCGAGAAGCGGGTGCGATTTAGCATCACTCGCTTCGATGATAACGTTCCTATCGATGTGAGGAATCACGTACGAACGGCAGGACGGCCGGTTCGATGAAGCATCGACGGCAAAAGCATCAATACCGCTATTACCCTGCGGCGGCTTGCTAAAAACAGGCGGGGTGCGATATTTTCGCACCCCGCATTGACTTGAGTCTCTTTTCCAGTACTACTTTTTCCGCCGGTACGCGCGGCGCGCGGCTTCTTTGATCGCCTTCGTTCCCATGCCGTAGTGTTCGATCAGCTCGACCGGGTCGCCCGATTGCCCGAACTGATCGTGCACGCCGATGAATTCGATCGGAACCGGCTGCTGCTGCGCCAGAATCTCGGCGACGCGCGAGCCCATGCCGCCGTGGACTTGATGTTCTTCGACCGTGACGACGGTACCGCAATCGCGCGCCGCGGCGACGATCGCCGGCTCGTCCATCGGCTTGATCGTGTGGTTGTTGACGACGCGGCACTCGATGCCGTCCTCGCGCGCGAGTTCTTCCGCGGCAACGAGCGCGTTGTAGACGAGGATGCCGCACGCAACGATCGCCACGTCCGTGCCTTCGCGGAACGTCTGCGCTTTGCCGATTTCGAACGGCGTTTCTTCCGTCGTCACGATCGCCGACTTCTCGCGAGCGAAACGCAGGTACGCCGGTCCGAATTTTTCGGAGAGCGCGAGCGTCGCTTTCTTCGTTTGAACCGAGTCGCACGGCACGACGACCATCATGTGCGGAATCACGCGCATGATCGCGATGTCTTCGATCGCTTGGTGCGTAGCGCCGTCGGGGCCGACCGAGACGCCCGCGTGCGCGCCCGCGATCTTCACGTTGGTCTCGTTGAGCGCCATGATCGTGCGGACTTGCTCCCACGAGCGGCCGGGATTGAACATCGCGTACGACGCGATCCACGGCACTTTGCCCATCGACGCGAGACCGCCGGCCATTGCGACGAGCATTTGCTCCGCAACGCCGATTTCCAGATACTGCGCCGGGTGAGCTTTCTTGAAGCCTTCCATGCGCGTCGACTCCGCGAGGTCGGCGCAGATGGCCATCACGTTGGAATTGCGGTTTCCGGCTTCGATCAGCCCTTCGCCGAAGCCGTTGCGCGTGGGCAGCTGCTTCAGCGAAGCGGCGTCGCGGTAGTCCACCAGGTGCATTGCCTGCGCGGCTTGATCGAGAACGTCCGTGCTAGGCATTGGCGAGGATCCTTTCGCGGTTTGCGTGCAGTTCGCGCAGCGCTTCGTCGGCTTGTTCTTTGTTCGGCGGCTTGCCGTGCCAGGTGTAGTCGCCTTCCATATAGCTGACGCCCTTGCCCGGAACGGTGTTCGCGATAATCACTTGCGGACGTGTCTTTGACCGCTTTGGCTTTCTCAACCGTCGCGATGAAATCCGCGATGTCGTTACCGTCGCATTCGAGCACTTCCCAATTGAACGAGCGGTACTTATCTGCGAGCGGTTCGAGCGGCATCACGTCTTCCGTGCTGCCGTCGATTTGAATGAAGTTGCGATCGATGATGCAGGTCAAGTTATCGAGCTTGAACTTGCCGGCGGTCATCATGGCTTCCCAATGCAGGCCGCATTGGTGTTCGGCGTCCGACGTAACGACGTAGACGCGCCAATCTTTTTTGTCGAGCTTCGCGCCGAGCGCCATGCCCGTGCCTTGTGCAAGCCCTTCGCCGAGCGGACCCGACGTGGTTTCGAGCGCCGGCATTTTTACGCGCTCCGGATGGCCTTGAAGGCGCGATCCGAACTTGCGCAGCGTCAGCAGCTCTTCAACCGGAAAGTAGCCGAAGTTCGCCATCGCCGAGTAACGGACGGGCGTGATGTGTCCGCAAGATAGCAACAAGCGGTCACGGTCGGGCCACTCCGGGTTCTGCGGATCGTGGCGCATGACGGCGCCGTAAAGGGCCGCGAAGATGTCCGCCATGTCGAGCGATCCGGCCGAATGGCCGGAGCCGGCGGAGAGAAGCGAGCGAATGATGCCCTCGCGGACGTCGTTCGCCTTGAGTTCGAGCTCCTTGCGGCGCTCAGGGGAAAGGCTCTGCATAGGCCGGTTTATACCAAAACCAGCACCCTCGCACCTAGCGGCTAGGTCCGAATCCCGCTATCCACCCCGCGACCGCAGCGACGGCTACCGTAACGGCAAAGCATACATCTGCTGCAGAAAGCTGTCACGCATGCTCCAGACGGTGAAGGCGTAGGCCGGAAGATCGGCCGCGAACATCTCTTGGTACAGCTTCGGCATCGGAACCGCGCGGTCCGATTCCGGTCCGTACGCGCCAGGTGGGCCGATCCTGGCGAGATCGTTTGCAGCGCGTTCATCGTGAGCGGCGCGCGCTTCTGCGAGCGTGCGTTTATAGGAAGCCCGAAGACTATGCGTCAAATCGGCAGCCTGACCCGTTCCGATGTAAGCGGAAAAGAGGTCCGGGCGCTGGTTGATCATGATGGCGGCGCAAAAATTCCGCGACTTCGATTCCATCAAAGGATGACCGGATTGCGCCGGTCCTGGCCGCGAACTTGGATCCACTGATCGATCCTGCCGATCTTTAAGCGCGCCGTGCCTCGTCCGCCACGTTCGCCCGGAGCAAGCAGGCGCGCCGCTCTTACGATGCCTTTCCAGAGGCACGCGCGGTGGCTAGCGCGCTGGTCTCCGCTTTATGACATCCGACGCACAGCGTTTCCAAGTTCACAAGGTGATGCACGCAGCTGAGGGTGCCGTGTTTACCCAGCGCGGGCGAGATATGGTTCACTTCCAAGCGCGCGGTTTTGCGCGTTTTACGCCATTCGGGCGTGTTGCGCTTCGGCGGCTTATGCCCGCAGCGTTTGCATTTGTACTTGTCGCGGCGTTTCGCAGCGCGGCGCGCGAGCGACCACCAGTGGTTCGTCCAGAACGCATTGGAACAGCGGTCGCTGCACCACGTGCGGCGGCGCTTAGGCAGCTCTTTGCCGCACCACGCGCAGCCTGCGCCGGTCGCATTCGCGAGATCGCAAATCGCAAGCAGCGAAACGCTCTTAGTCATCAGTACCCGACGGCCGCGCCGGCCGGATGGCGGCGGTCGCTTCCGCCGTAAAGCGTTCCGGTTTTCGGGTCGATCCAGATTGCTTGCGCCGAGCCCCACATCGGCACTTCCTTGAATGCGTAGCCGTTGCTCTGCAGCGTCTGCATCACGCCGTTTGCGAAAGCATTCGGCTCGTATTCGATTTGGTCGGGCAGCCACTGCATGTGAATGCGCGGCGCGTCGACGGCCTGCTGCACGTTCATACCGAAGTCGACCGCGTTCAGAATCGTCTCGAGCGTTATCGTGATGATTCGCGAGCCGCCGGGGCTTCCCGTAACCATCGCAAGTTTGCCGTTGTGAAGCACGATCGTCGGCGCCATCGACGAGAGCGGCCGCTTTCCGGGTTCGATGTCGTTTCGAGCGCCTTGAACCAAGCCGAACATATTCGGAACGCCGGGCTTAGAAGTGAAATCATCCATCTCGTCGTTGAGAAAGAAACCGGTGTCCCCAGCGATGACGCCCGAGCCGAACCAATCGTTGATCGTGTACGTCACCGCAACGGCGTTGCCGTCTTTGTCGACGATCGAAAAATGCGTGGTGTCGTCGTTCTCGTGAACGGAAACGATGACGCCGGGCGTTACGTCTTTCGACGGAGTCGCTCGCATCGGCGCGATGCCGGCGCGCAAACGCGCCGCGTACGCCGGATCGAGTAGTTGAGAGACGGGATTCTTAACGAACGCGGGATCGCCCAAATCGGCATTTCGATCCGCATACGCGCGGCGTTCCGCTTCGACGAGATAATGCGTTTCGCGCGCGCTGTGCCAGCCCCACGTCGAGAACGGGTACGGTGCGACGATGTCGAGCGTCTCGCAGAGCGTAACTCCGCCCGAGCTCGGCGGCGGCGCCGAGATGATTTCGTAGCCGCGATACGCGCAGTGTAACGGAGCGCTTTCGTCGACGGTGTAATCGGCAAAGTCTTCCATCGTGAGAATTCCGCCATGCGCTTCGCTCGCCGACACGACGGCCCGCGCGACGGGTCCGCGATAGAACGCAGCATCGCCGCCCCGCTCGATTTCCGAGAGCGTGCGCGCGAGGTCGGTTTGCACGACGCGGTCGCCGGCTTCCGGATACCGGCCGTTTGCCATCCAAATCGCGCGCACGTTCGGCTGCTTGGCAAAGCTGTACGCGCCGCTGTACCCTTCGCTTTCCGACCCGTTGAACGGAATCAGATCGCCGGACTGCATGGTAAATCCGTCCCGCGCGAGCGCGATCGCGCGCGCCATCACGCCGGCCCGCGACATCGTTCCGTACTCACGCAGCGCGCGGTCGAATCCCATCACCGTTCCGGGAACGCCAATGGCGAGCCAGCCCTTGCGCGAGCGTTCGGGAACGACGTTCCCGTGCGAATCCTGATACATCGAACGCGTGGCAAGGCGCGGCGCTTTTTCGCGAAAGTCGATGAAGCGTTCGCGCCCATCGTGCATACGCACGAGCATAAACCCGCCGCCGCCGATGTTTCCGCAACACGGATCGACCACGGCCAGCGCGTACCCGACCGCCACCGCTGCGTCGACGGCATTTCCGCCGCGCTTGAGAATATCGACGCCGGCTTGCGTTGCCAGCCGCTGTTCCGTCACGACCATTGCATGGGGCGCGCTCGACGGTGCGGTGGTGCGCGGTGCGACGGCGGAGCCAGCCGTCAATTGCGCGAGGCACAAGAGCAATACTAGAGGAGGGATGAAGCGGCGGCTCATGGAGCGGGCTTCCGCGCGCGATCCGAGAATTGCCTGCAAAACTGGAGGTGTGAATGCGTCAATTCCTCATCGTTGCAACCCTATGCGCGCTCGTTGCGCCGAGCGTTGCAACTGCCGATCAACAACGCCAAACTCCCGGCTCCAATGTGACGATTACGGACTGCACACCGCATTTCGGCAAAAGCGATACGTCAAGCATGACGACCAACCCCGGCGGAACCGAGCGCACGATGAGCACGACGGTCGGCGATCCGTCGGTGTTGCATCTGTCCTTTACGAACGATGCGAAAGTTGCCGCCAAAGAAATCGACGTTTCACTCGTGGAACGCGACCGCGTCGTGCAAAGCGTCAAGGACTCGGGGACGTTTGCCCGCGGCGAAACGATCCGCCACAAATTTCTTTTAGCGTCGAGCGTCTCGCCGCTCGGCGCAGCAAATGCCTATTGCGCGGTAACTGCCGTCAGGTATGCCGATGGAAAGTCGTGGAGCGCTCCGGCACCGGCCGCAACTCCATAGGCGCCGGCACGCTCGCCTAGGGCCCCAGATTCAAACGTTTCCCGGTAAAACCGGTGACCCAAGTCACCCTCGAGGGTTCGTTACATTAGCATGAGCCGCGGGCAACGAGCCCCTTGTCGCGTCGGCGCCTAGGCAGCCAAGGCCGCCGCCGCACGAGGGGCCGCGGCGCGATTTCCCGAACCCGGCACGGTTCATTAAAAAGAGCAATTAAGAAAATCTAGGAGTAATCGTGCCCGAATCCGTGACCCTTACGGTCGGCGGGCGCACGATGGTCATCGAAACCGGCGAACTCGCGAAGCAAGCAAACGGCTCCGCGCTGATCCGCTATGGCGACCAAAATGTCGTGCTCTGCGCCGTCACTGCCTCCGACAAGCCTCGTGAAGGCATCGACTTTTTCCCTCTTACCTGCGATTTCGAAGAAAAGATGTATGCCGCGGGCAAAATTCCCGGCGGTTACATCAAGCGCGAAGGCCGTCCGCCCGAGCACGCCGTGCTCAGCTCGCGCCAGATCGATCGTCCCATCCGTCCGCTCTTCCCCGAAGGCTTCCACAACGACGTGCAAATCGTCGCGACGGTGCTTTCGATCGATCCGGAACTCGATGCCGACGTGCTCGGCGTTTGCGCCGCAGGCGCCGCGCTAGCCGTTTCGGATATTCCGTTCGACAAGACGGTCGCGGCCGTTCGCGTCGGCCGCGATGAAAACGGCGAGTACATTTGCAATCCGACGCTTCCGCAGTATGAAACCGGCGGAATGGACATCATCATCGCCGGCACCTCCGACGCAGTGATGATGGTCGAAGGCGGCGGCAACGAAATCTCCGAGGAAGATTTCCTCGGTGCCGTCGAGTTCGCGCACGTCGAGATCAAGAAGATCGTCAAAGCGATCGACCAGCTCGCAAAAAAAGCAGGCAAAGATAAGCGCGAGTATCCCGCTCAAGAAGGTCAACGCCGACCTCGACAAGTGGGTTCGCAAAGCGTTCGCCAAAGACGTCGCCAAAGCGATGCGCATCTTCGACAAGCACACGCGCGAAGACGCCTTCGACGCGATCTCCGTCGAAGAAGCGATCGTCGCGCTGCGGCAAAAAAGACGAAGACATCAAGACGATGCTCGAAGATCCGGCCTTCGGCAAGGACTTCAATAAAATCGTCAAGGCGATGCAAGAGGACGAGCTTCGCACGATGGTCGTCGACGAAAAGATTCGTCCCGACGGCCGCAAGCCCGACGAAATCCGTCCGATCTGGACGAAGGTGCACTACGTGCCCCGCGTGCACGGTTCGGGCGTCTTCACGCGCGGACAAACGCAAGTCTTCACGGCCGCGACGCTCGGTTCGACCAGCGACGCGCAACGGCTCGACGGCATCGTTGCGCTCGAAGACAAACGCTACATGCACTTCTACAACTTCCCACCGTTCTCGGTCGGTGAGACGCGCCCGATGCGCGGACCCGGCCGCCGCGAAATCGGTCACGGCGCATTGGCGGAGCGCGCGCTCTTGCCGGTGCTGCCGCCGAAGGAAGAATTCCCGTACACGCTTCGCTTGATGAGCGAAGTGCTCGAATCGAACGGCTCGTCTTCGATGGCGTCGGTCTGCGGATCGTCGCTCGCATTGATGGACGCCGGCGTGCCGATCAAGGAACACGTCGCCGGCGTTGCGATGGGTCTGATTCTCAAGGGCAAGCAGTACGCGGTCCTGACCGACATTCAGGGTCTCGAAGATGCGCTCGGCGAGATGGACTTCAAAGTCGCCGGAACCAAGAAGGGCATCACCGCGATCCAGATGGACATCAAAGTCCAAGGCATCACGGTTGACATCATGCGCGAAGCGATGGCGGAAGCGAAGAAATCGCGCTTCTTCATCATCGATAAGCTCAACGAGTCGATCACCGAGCCGCGCAAGGAACTCTCGAAGTTCGCGCCGCGCATGATCGTCATCAAGATCAACCCGGACAAGATCAAGGACGTGATCGGGCCAGGCGGCAAGGTCATCAACAAGATCATTCAAGAAACGGGCGTCGAGAAGATCGACATCGAGGACGACGGCACGGTCTTCATCACTTCGCTCGACGGCGAGAGCGGCGACAAAGCCAAACAAATCGTCGAGAACATCACCAAAGACGTGGTGGTCGGCGAAACGTACATCGGAACGGTCACGCGCATCATCCCGATCGGCGCGTTCGTCGAGATTCTTCCCGGCAAGGAAGGCCTCGTGCACATCAGCCAGCTCGCGGTCGAACGCGTGGGGAAGGTTGAAGACGTCGTCAACGTCGGCGACACGCTGCAGGTCAAAGTGATGGAAGTCGACGGCCAAGGCCGCTTGAATCTTTCGCACAAGGCGCTGCTGCCCGGCGGTGAAAGCGGTGCGCGTCAAGGCGGTAACGGCGAATTCCGCCCGCGCCGCGAGCCCCGCGAAGAATCGGGCGCGACGGCAACGGGCGCGACGGCAACGGGCGCGACGGCAACGGGCGGCGACGAAGGCGCGCCGCCGATGCGTCGCCGGCGCCGTCCGCAAGGACGCCACGACGACTAGCTCGCAACAAGCGGCCCGCCGGAAAACTCCGGCGGGCCGCTCCGTTTCACGCCTTTGCGCGGTAGTCACCGGCGCGTACATGCTGCTCGACGGCATCTTCGCAACGCAAACGGGGCACTATATCGGCGGAACGCCAGGCCTCTGGGCGAGCGTCGTAACCGCCGCCGGCATCGATCCGCGTTCTTACATGATGCACGGCATCTTCATGGTTTACGGCCTCGCATGGCTCGGCGCCGTCGCATATTCGTACAGTGGCCGCCACGCGGCCATGATAGCAATGGCACTTTTTACTTTGTGGTACGTTCCGTTCGGAACGCTTTTATCGCTTATAATTCTTGGAATAGCATTTTGGAACAGATTCAGAACGTTACCATAAAACCCGTCGGCTTCGTGCGCTCCCCGCGAACCGGCCGGAGCGATGATTTTTGGGGCTCGGTGGAATCGATCGTCGAACTGGATGCAACTCGTTTTAGCGGCGAATCCGTCGCGGGCCTCGACGCGTTCTCGCACCTCGAAATCATTTTCGTTCTTCACGAAATCGCCGAAGGCGAAGTAGAAACGACGGCGCGGCACCCGCGCAACAATCCGCATTGGCCGCGCGTCGGCATTTTCGCGCAGCGCGGCGCGCGACGCCCGAATCGCATCGCCGTCTCACGGTGCGAATTGCTCGAAGTCGACGGTTTGCGTCTCAAAGTGCGTGGCCTCGATGCGATCGACGGAACTCCGGTCGTCGATATAAAGCCTTACATGCGCGAATTCGCGCCGCTGGGCGAAACGAGCCAGCCGCAGTGGGCTACGGAAATCATGACCGATTACTACGCGCTCTAGCTAAAAGCGCAAACCCACGTCGACGGAACGGACGCCGCTGCGGCGCTCCGACGCGACGAACCAGCGCAATTTCGGCTTTATGTTTCCGGAGATTGAAATGTCGAAATGCGCATCGGGATCCGGCCCGCGAAGATCCCGGCGTACGATCGCGTCAATTCGAAAAGCGCCGGAATCGTAGGTAAACCACGTCGAGCCGACGGCCGCGTTGCCTTGCCGGTTGTCGGCAATGCGAAGCAGCCATGCGCGCACGCTTAAGCTCGGCGCGAGTTGCCACGCCAGCGACGCGCCCGTGCTTCCGCTCGTTTCACCGGAGTCGCTCGTGAAACGCAACGCGGTCAGCTCGAAGCGCAGGCGGCGCGCATCGCTTAATGCGAGCGTCGATTCGACCGTCGCATTAGGCGCAATATACGGCGCCGTCGATTGCGGCGCGTAGACCGACGCAAACACCGGGAGAAGGTAGCCGTTGGACGCGCTCGCTTCCCAGGAAAGGTTCGACGACGGCGTCCATGCAGCCGACAAAACGTCGTCGTGGACGGTCGTTCGCGTTCCGGCGACTCCGTCGTGCTCGCCATAGGTAACGTCGTCGCTGCCGAGCGCCGCGACGACGTTCCAATGCGGCTGTGCGATCGTAAAACCCGTCTCGAAGCGTGCTTGACCAAGCGTGCTTTCTGCAGTACTGCGGCGGAATTGAACGAGCGCGAACGGCGCGATCTCCGCATGCGACCGAATGACGCCGCGCGCATCCACATCGCTCCACGTCGATTCCGCATTGTACACCGGCGAGTCGTAGTAGTACGTTCCGCGGTCGGCGATGAACGACCCCGAGATATCCACGCCGCTGGTGCGCTGCGCGGATAAGCGCAACGAAGAAAACTCCGACTCGAGCGTCGTTCCGGCCGAAGCGGCATCGATCTGTCCCGCGCCGAGCGTAGCGTTTACGATGCCGCTTGGAACCGGCATCGAGATGCCGGCATCGGCGCGCGCGCGTTCGTCGTTATTGCGATCGTCGGAGACCGCCGCACTGCCCTGCAGCGACGGGGCGGCTCCCGCGGCTCGGAAAGCCACGCCGCTCCCGGTCGACGCAAACGGCGTTCCATCCGTAGTATCCGCTAAGAAGGTTCCCGCATTGGCCGTATCGCCGTAAAGATACGCATCGTTCGAACGCAGCATCGAAACTTCCGAAAAATCTCGTTCAGGAATCGTCAGGTACGGCGAAATGTTTGCAGAGATATCGTAATCCGGCACGCCGTTTAGCACGAAAAGGCCGCCGCTTTCGGAAATGCGGCGGTCGCTTAGTTGCGGGCCCGGATAGAGATGCGTCGATTGATTCATCACTATGAAGGGCGTAAGCGAAAGATCCGACTCGACGTACGCGTAGGGCAAATTCGCAACGTCCGCGCGCGTGGGCGAGGTACTCGTCACGGCATCGTTGCGGTGCACGAAGACCACGAGAATTCCGTCGCCGGGAATCACCTCGCGGACCGGTTCGCAGAAATCGCAATCGACGCTTGCGGCGTCGGCAGCCACGCCGCTAAGGGCGAACGTTCCGTCCGATCCGGAGAGCGTGCGGCCCACTTGCTTCGCACCGGAGAAAAGGACGACCCTGGCGGCGACCACGGGTGCGCCATGCTGATCCCGCACGGTGCCGGCCACAAGGGCCGACGGCTGCGGGGCATCACCCAACAACGCTAGCCCCAGTACCAAGACGGCGGCGCGGTTCATCGATTCTTCAGAACTTGGGCTATAATCGAGGTGATGTCAAGGCGTGCCCTCTCACGAATCGTCCTCGCCGGGCTGGTGCTTCTCGGAGCCGCAAGCCTGCGGGCGGGATTTGCAGCTGCGGGTTCGGTGAGCACGATCGACGCGAGCGCGTTGCTGCCGTCAGACACGCCGGCGCTACTCGGTCCGATCAACGAAAAAGGCCGCGTCGGATGGGAATGTAGACCCGAAAAGGCGGCGGCCGCGCAATCCGCGACAGACGCCGGCTTGCCGTTGGCCGATTCGCACTGAGCGCATGCGCTTTTCACTCACGGTTGCGGTCTTCGCCCTAGCTCTCGGCGCGAACCTCGCGAACGCGCGCGCACAGTACGAAACTCCTAAACCGATTCCATCCACGACATCCCTTCCCGAGTTGCGGCAGCAAGCCATTTCGCGCGCCGCTGCCGAGCGTTTTCATATCGGCCTCGCCGCAATCGATGCGCGCGACTGGAGTAAAGCGCGCTCTGAATTTCTTGCAACCGTCGCAATCAATCCGCCCGAGCCTGAAGGTTCGAGTGCCTGGTACGACTTGGCCATCGCGCAGGCGCATTTAGGCGACAATGCGGGCGCGGCGCAATCGCTGCATCGCGCGATCGATCTAGATCCCGGCTTTCTCGCGGCAATGGCAAACCTTATCGCCGTCGATCTCGCGAGCGGCGACTTACCGGACGCGCGAAAAATTGCCGATCGATTCATTGCGATTGCACCCGATTCGGCGCGCGCGCTTTACTCGCGCGGGCTCGTCGCCCTACGCAGCGGCGACTCCGGAACGGCGCGCGCCGACTTCTCGAAGCTGCTTCGCGGCGATCCGCAATACGCCGTCGCGCATTACGATTTAGGCGTTGCGGAGTCGCAGCTCGGCCACTACGCCGAGGCGTTGCGCGAATTCACGGCTGCCGTACAAATTTCGCCGGCTTACGCGCGCGCAAGGTTCGCGCTGGGAACGGTGCTGCTACACAACGGCGACCGAACCGCCGCGCGCGAAGCGTTCGACCGCGCCGCACGCGACGCTACGGACGATTCGTCGTTGCGCGAACTCGCGATTCAACTGCGAGACGCGATCGCCGCTCCTCATTAAAAACTTTATACTTTTTTCACACCTGATTAGTACTTTCGAGCCATACCAACTGGAGGCTCGAAAAAATACATGCGAATTTTCACTATCCCGAGTATCGTGCTGTGCGTCTTGTCGCTCGCGGCTTGCGGCGGCGGAGGCAGCAGCGGAGGCGGCGTAGCGGTAAACCCCAATCCCGGCGGAGGCAATCCGGGCGGCGGCGGAGGCGGAACCCCCGCTTCGACGCCGCAACAGGCTCAAGTCGGCGGATCGACGGCGTTCGTTAGCTCCGGCGGCATGACGTTGTATCTGTTCCAAGCCGACACTTCGAACAAGTCGAATTGCACGAGCGCAAGCGGCTGCACCGCCGTCTGGCCGCCGTATACGGCGCCCGCGGGAACGGTAGCGCCGGCAGGCTTCGCGCTCATCACGCGCAGCGACGGAACGCTGCAGTGGGCTTTCAACGGCTGGCCGCTTTACAAGTACGTCGGCGACAAATCGGCCGGTGACGATAAGGGCAATGGGCTCACCGAGTTCGGCGGCCTTTGGCAAACCGCGCGGCCCACGGCAGCCGGTGCGGGTAACGGCGGCGGCGGCACGCCCGGCGGCGGCGGCGGAAATCCGTATCCGTAACGTGTTCGCCATTCGACGAACGGCGTGGACGGCGGTCGCAACGGTAGCGCTCGCCGTCCTCGCTCCCAACGCATCGGCGCAGGAATCGCTGATCGATCAACAAGGCAAAGCGTTCACGCTTGCGGATCTTCGCGGAACGGCGGTCGTCGTGACGTTCGTCGCGGCGCGCTGCACCGACGCGTGTCCGTTGATCGACGCGCAGATTGCAGCCGCCGCACACGACGCCCGCGCGCGCGCTTTGAACGTCCGCTTCCTAACGCTGACGCTCGATCCCGAGCACGACACGCCCGTCGCCATGCGGGCACTTGCGAATCGCTTCGACGCACGCTCGCCGCGATGGGTGATGGCGAGCGGCAATCCTTCACCGGTTCACACGCTCATGCGCCGATTCAACGTCGTAGCGGAGCGCGGGCCAGATGGAGTTCCGGAGATGCACACCACTTTCGTTTACATTCTCAACGCACGCGGTGAAATAGCACGAACGCTGCTTGCGTCGCCGAATCTCAGCGACGACGTCTTTCGTGCGGTGCAGCGATGAAGCGCATCGCCGCTGCCCTCGCGGCGATTCTTACCGCATCATGCACGCCCGGCGGCGTAACCCCTGCCGGCGGGGGCAATGCGAACGTGACCAGCGTCGTTACGATCGACGTGAGTTTGTCGGCATTCGGAGCGCAGCAAACGGCCGCAGGACTCGCCCTCGGATTCTCTCCGGTTATCGCGACCGTTCCGGTAGGCAGCGGTGTGAGATTCGTCAACGTCGATAACACTACGCATACCGCATCGATGGTTCCGGGCGCGACTTTTCCTGAAGTGTCGCCGCTAGGTTTTTCGGCTACTTCACCGAGTGCAGCAAACGCCGTCTCTTCTCAAGGATGGAGTTCCGGTTCGCTGCAGGCCGGCCAGACTTCGCAAGTCTTTCTCGTCGACCGGCCGGGCGTCTACCTTTACGGGTGTTTTTATCACTACAGCGGCATGATGCGAGGAGAGATCGTTGCGCAATAGATTGCTATCGATCGCTGCTCTTCTCACGTTCGTATCGCTTTTCGAGGGCTTGACGATGCAGCGCGCGCAAGCCATTCCGATCTTCGCGCAGCGCTACCGGCTGCAGTGCGAAACGTGTCACAGCGTTCTTCCGGAACTGAACGCTTTCGGACGCTCTTTTCGCGATCACGGCTATCGCCTGCCGGCGCCCAAACACGGAACGACGCTCGTGGCACTTCGCTACCAAGTCGAATACGAGCAGTCTCCGGTTGGCCAGCGCCGCTTCCAACCGGGCGGCGTAATTCTCAGCAACGCCGACATCGGAAAGATCAGCGCGTTCGTTCACTACAATCTTGGCGCAGCCGGCGGCCCGTCGGGACTCTATATGGGGTACATCGCGACGTATAACCAGCACACGCAGTCGTTGTATCGTCTGGGTCTTTTCGAATTGCCGCTGCCGCAATCGCCGGGACAGCGGCTCGACGACTTGCAGCAGTACGGCTACTACGGCACGCACGTAGGTTTGAACGATCTGCCGCTATCCTCGCCGCGCTGGGGCGTTGAAGCAATGCGCACGGTCGGACAGATGCAAGTGCACCTTGTCGCCGACGTCGGGGAGTTCAAAGGCGCTCCATACGGCGGCATTCCGGTCCCTACCGGTGAGACGACCAACGCCGTCACGCCGGAAGCCGGGCTTTTCGTCTTCGGTCCGGTTTCCCGCAACCTTACCGCGGGCGTCGAGGCGCTCGAAGGGAAGCGCAACATCTTGCTGACCGGCGGACGGCAATTCGACGATTTCTACGAGCGCGGCGCCATTTACGCGCACGCGCAATTCGGCCACCTCGAATTGCAGGGCGAACAATGGCTGGGGCGAGACGCAAACGCCGACGGATTCGGTACGGCCGTGGGCAGCAGCGGAGGCTATATTCGGGCGAAGTTCTACCCGACGCCGCATTCCTACATCGGCATCCGGTACGACGCTTCGGCCAATCCCGCAATTCTTCGCGACGTCGTGTACTACGGTGCGTTCCAAGTTACGCCTCACGCGCGTCTTTTGCTCCAACAAGTCCAGACCATCGGCGGCCAGGGGCATTTTGGCGGCGCGGTTACAGTAGGATTCCCCTGGCCGCCGAAGCTATGAGAAAGGAACTACCGATGCGCATATTGATCGTCGAGGACAGCCTGCCCGTCGCCGGTGCCGTGCGTTCGATGCTGGAATCGCGCAAGTACGCGGTCGACGTCGTTCACGACGGTGAAACGGGGCTGGATTATCTGCTTCGCGGCATCTACGACGCCGCGATTGTGGACATCGGCCTGCCGAAACGCAACGGTTTCGAAATCACGAAGGCCGCCCGCGAAAATAAAATTCAAACCCCGATACTGATGTTAACCGCGCGCGATGCCATCGAAGACCGCGTAGGCGGACTCGACAGCGGCGCCGACGACTACCTGATCAAACCGTTCGTCGAGCAAGAACTCCTCGCGCGCGTAAAGTCGATATTGCGTCGCGGCACGCGGCCGATCGAGTCGCAGCTCGAGTGCGGCGGCCTTCACATCGACTTGGCGGCACGGACCGCAGCGTACGCGGGCAAATCGCTTCAGCTTGCAACCACCGAATTCCGGCTGCTGGAGTTCTTGGCGCGCAATGCCGACATCGCTTTCACGCGCGCGCAACTGCTGGAGCACGTATGGGATTACGAGTTTGACGGCTCCAGCAACATCGTAGACGTCTACGTAAGCCAACTGCGCCGGAAACTCAAAGCTGCCGGCGCCGGCCGGATGATTCAGACGGTCTGGGGCGTCGGGTATAAGTTAACGGCGTGATCGCGCGACTGACCGCTCTTTATCTCGCCATCTTCGCAATCGTCCTGGCTGCGTTGTCGGTTGCTGCTTATGCGTTCGTCGGCGGTCAGTACCACAGTCTGTTGCTGCCGGCGTTGAATACGCCCGAGGGCCGCATTGCGTTCGATACTGCCATGCGGCACGTAGCGTTCGCGATTGCTGCGTTCGACGTCCCGCTGCTCGTGCTCGTGGGCGTCGCCTCGGCGTTCCTCGCGCGTCTTTCCCTTGCGCCGCTTTTGGAAGCCCGAGCGCGGGAACGCACGTTTCTCGCCGACGCCGCGCACGAATTGCGGTCGCCGCTTGCGACGATAGCCTCGGTCGCCCAGGCTAGCGCATCGCAAAATGCCGATGCGCGTGTTCGCGAAGCGTTTGGCTTGATTTCCTCTACGGCCATCGACGCAAGCCAGCTTATCGGCGATTTACTGACGCTTGCGCGGACGCCGCAAGCAAAACTTCTTGCTTGCGAACCCGTCGATCTTGCCGCCGTAGTCCATGGCTGCGTGCGCGAGTTCGAGCCGCGCGCGCAAGCCGCGAGCATCGCGATCGACGCCGACGTGCAATCCGCTATCGTAAACGGCGACGGGCGCCGCTTGCGCGAACTCGTTCGCAATCTTCTCGAAAATGCGCTCCGGCATGCGCGCACGAGAATCACGGTTCAATGCACTTCAGAAGACGGACGCGCCGTGCTTCGCGTTGCCGACGACGGCAGCGGAGTGGCGCCGGCGGACCGGGAGCGCATCTTCGAGCGCTTCGTTCGCGGACGAGACCATGCCGCCGGAACGGGGCTCGGCCTTGCAATCGCGCGGTGGGTCGCGCACGCGCACGACGGGTTGCTGGTTCTCGACGACGACGTTCCGGGCGCTTCGTTCACGGCACGTCTTCCGCTGTTGCGGTAATCCCTATTGTCCTCATGTGCTCAAATGATCGTACATGGAACGCAACATCGTGCTGGCGACGGACCGCGTTCGCCTGGAACCGCTCGCCGAAGCGCATCTTCCCGATCTCGTAAAGAACGCGAACGATCCCGCGCTTTGGGAGTTCACTTTTCAAAGCAATCCCTTCGCAACGCAAGCGCAGGCGAAGCGCTGGCTGCGCGAAGCACTCGATAGCGGCGACCACGTTCCCTTTGCTATCGTCGACGTCGCGAGCGGCGAGGCGATCGGATCGACGCGGTACTTGGACGTTCAGCCCCAGCATCGCAAACTCGAGATCGGCTGGACCTTCGTCGCGCGGAAATACTGGCGCACGCACGTAAACACGCACTGCAAGCTGCTCTTGATGCAATATGCGTTCGAAGAATGGAATGCCGTGCGCGTTCAGTTGAAAGGCGAGGCGATCAACCTTCGCTCGCGCAGCGCCATGCAACGCATCGGCGCCACGTTTGAAGGAACGCTGCGGAACTTTCGCATTCACCCCGTTTCGGGCGAATTGCGGGACGTTTCATTCTATAGCGTCATCGCAAGCGAATGGCCGTCGGTGAAGGCGCGGCTTACGGACAGAATCCTCGATACCCGCGCAGCGGGATGAGCTGAACGTCAAGCATGTCCGCCGCGTACAGCGGTAGCGTGCGCATCTTCGCGCCGGCCTCGTCGAGCGCCGCCGATTCCAACAGCAGGCACGCTCCCGGGACGTCTCCGCGGCTCCACGCCGACCGGATGAAGCCCTCGGCATAGAGCTCGCGAACTCGTGCGGCTTCGGCGTCCAGGAGCGCAGCAAATTGCTCTTCGGAGAACGCTTCGGTGCGGCGGCGGCAGATCGCTAAGAATTGCATGTCCGGCGCTTCTCCGGCGAGGCCGCCATTTCCGACCGACTTTTGTAGCGTGCGGCGAGGGATGACAAAAGCGGGGGCGGCCCTAAGTAAGGTTCGATGCCCTTTGATTCGTTGCGCGCGTACGTCGAAGCGCTGCGCAAAGCCGGCGAGCTGCACGTTATTCCGGCAGCCGTCGATCCGTATCTCGAAATCGCCGAAATCACCGACCGCGTGGTTAAAGCCGGCGGTCCCGCGTTGCTCTTCACGAACGTGAAGGGCAGCAGCTTTCCGGTGCTGACGAATCAATTCGGCTCGCACCGGCGCATGGCCATGGCACTGGACGCGCGCTCGCTCGACGAAGCTTCGAGGCGTCTGCGCCGCATGCTGGAGATCGCGCCGCCCGGGCCGTCGCTCGGCGAGAAACTCGGCGCGCTCAAACAGTTCGCGCCGCTCGCAAACGCGATTCCCAAGATCGTGCGCGATGCGCGCTGCCAAGAAGTCGTCGTTCGCAATCCGGATCTCACGAAGCTTCCCGTTCTTACGACGTGGCCGATGGACGGCGGCCCGTTCATCACGCTGCCGCTCGTCATCACGAAAGATCCGCGCACGAACCGGCCCAACGTCGGCATGTACCGGATGCAAGTCTATAACGCTCGTGAAACCGGCATGCACTGGCAGCGGCATAAACAAGGACGCGCGCACGCAGCCGCATGGGGCGACAAGATCCCCGTTGCGGTCGCAATCGGCAGCGATCCGGCGATTACGTATGCCGCGACGGCACCGTTACCGCCCGTTCTTGACGAATTTGCGTTCGCGGGACTTCTTCGCGGAAAACCGGTGGAGCTGGTGCAGGCGAAAACCGTCGATCTGCGCGTGCCGGCAAGCGCGGAGTTCGTGCTCGAAGGGTACGTCGACAACACGGATCTGCGCACCGAAGGACCATTCGGAGATCACACCGGCGTCTACAGTCTTGCCGATCTGTATCCTACGTTCCACGTAACGTGCATCACGCACCGGCGCGATCCGATTTATGCCGCCACGGTCGTCGGAAAACCGCCGATGGAAGACGCCTGGATCGGCAAAGCAACGGAACGGCTTTTCTTGCCGCTGCTTGCAAATGGTGCTGCCGGAAGTCGTCGACATGAACCTGCCGGTCGAAGGCGGGTTCCACAATCTCGCCATCGTTTCGATCAAAAAGCAGTATCCGGGCCACGCGAAAAAAGTGATGAACGCGCTATGGGGCCTGGGACACATGATGATGCTCACGCGCGTGCTCGTGGTCGTCGACGAAGACGTCGACGTGCAGGACGTGCGCAGCGTTGCATGGTTCGTGCTGAACAATCTTGCGCCCGACCGCGACGTCGTGATGATGCCGGGGCCGGTCGACGATCTCGATCACGGCTCCTATAGCGTCGCTTACGGCACGAAAATCGGCATCGACGCTACGCGCAAGAGCGCCGCGGAAGGCTATCAACGCGAATGGCCGCCGGACATCGAAATGAACGACAAAACCCGCGCGCTCGTGAGCAAACGCTGGCGTGAATACGGCCTGGATAAAATCGCAAAGTCGCTGGCAGCCGACGATTGGTCGGGGCAAGGACCCCGCGCGTACGATCGCCTGATGCGCTCGCCCAGCCGGCCCGAGTAGAGAATGACCGATACCGTCAAAGTTTTCTTGAAAGAGATCCGCATCGAGCACACGCTCTTTGCGATGCCCTTCGCTTACGCGGGCGCGGTTTTCGCCGCTCGCGGCATTCCATCGCTTTGGGCGGTGCTTTGGATCACGCTCGCCGTTTTCGGCGCGCGCACGGCGGCGATGGCCGCGAACCGGTACTTCGACCGGGACATCGACGCCAAGAATCCGCGCACGGCGCGGCGCGCCGTCGCCAGCGGCATGCTTTCGCCGGCCGTGATGGTTTGGGCGATCGCGCTCGGCTTCGCGCTTCTGCTGCTTTCCGCGTGGATGCTCAATCCGCTCTGCGTGAAGCTGATGCCGGTCGCCGCGCTCGGCGTGCTGGTCTATCCGCTTTGTAAGCGCTTCACGTGGCTCGTGCATTTCGTGCTCGGAGCGGTCGACGGGCTCGCGCCGCTCGGCGCGTACATCGGCGTCACCGGCACCGTAAGCGCGAGTGCGTTTCTGCTCTTCGCCGCGGTCACGGTTTGGGTTGCCGGTTTCGACATCATCTACGCCTTGATGGACGTAACCGTCGATCGCGCCGAGGGCATCAATTCGCTGCCCGCGCGCTTCGGCGAACGCTCGGGACGCTGGCTCCCCATAGCGCTTGCACGGCGTCATGGTCGTTTTGCTCGCAGTCGCCGGCGTGCTCGCGCAAGTTGGGTGGCCCTACTACATCGGCGTCGCCGCTGCGCTCGCGCTTACCGTTTACGAAGACCGGCTCTTCGGGCTTTCGGAGAACCTTTTCGTACTGAACGAACGTATATTCACCAGCAACATGGCGTTTTCGATCGTTTTCTTAGCCGCCGCGCTCGCGGGCTTTCTCGTCCGCTGATGCGTCGAAGCGCGTTTCTAGCCGCCTCTGCGGCCGCGCTGACGCCTGCCGTCGCAAGAGCGCAATTCTTGCCCGGCGGGCAGCTTCGCCAAGTGACGCTCGGCGTAAGCGTCCCGATGTCGGGACCCCTCGCGAACTATGGACGCGAAGTCGCCAAAGGCGTGGAAGCCGCCATCGACGAGACCAATCGCTTTACGGCCGGATTGCAGCTCGCATTCGGCATTCGCACGTTTGACGACCGGAACTCCGGCGCCATCGCCACCTCGAACGTCTCCATTGCCGCAGCAGATCCCAGCATCATCGCGATGATCGGCAACCTTACTGCCGACGTCACGCTGCAAGCCATGCCGCAGTACGCAAACGCCAACTTCGCCCTCATCGTACCCTCGGTAACGGCTGATTCGATCACGGCGCGCGGCTTTCGAAACGTCTTTCGACTGCCTACGAAAGATTCGTCCGAAGGAGCACTGTTCGCACGCAGCGTTCTTCCACGGCACAGTTCCATCGTGACGCTGGCCATTGCCGTGGAGGGAGACTACGGCGCGGAAACGGCGCGCGCTTTCGTCGATCAGGCTAAATCCGACAAACATGACGCAACGCAAGTCACGCTCCCGAATGGGTTCGATCCCGGTAGCGTTGCGGAAGATCTCTTGAAACGCGAACCGGCATATATTTTCCTGTGCGGAAAAGTCGATCGCTTGGGACCGTTCGCGCAAACGTTGCGCGCGGCCGGCTATAAAGGCGACTTCGGCGCAAGCGACGGCTTTTACACCCAGACCACGATCGATAAATTCGCGCCGGCGCTGGACGGGGCGCTCGTGGCTTCGTCGTTTCCGCCGCTGGATAAAGTGCCGTCGATCTTTCAAATCTTCAACGATTTCCAGCACTTCACCGGCTCGATCTCCGCATTCTCCGCGTACGGCTACGCAGCGGCGCAGATCGTCATTCAAACCGTGCAGCGCTTCAATACCGTGAACCGAGTTTCACTGCTGTCTTCGCTGCAGCGACCGGGCACCTACAACACGATCGTCGGGCCGTACTCGTTTAACTTCGCGGGCGACGCGACGATCCCGAACATCTATTTGTACTCGGTAAAAGCCGACGGCTTCCGGTTCACGAAGCCCGCCGTCGCGACGGGCTTCGTCGTCTAACTTTTTTAAGGAATCTAGAATCCGCGGCCGACGTAGTCGTCTTCGGGAACGATGCGGACGCGGTGCGGCGGCTTCGCCTTTGCCGGCGCCGGCGCATCCACGTCTTCTACCGCGAAGCAGAAGCGCACGCGCCAAGAGCCGAGAGTGATCGCGAAATTCGTACCAAGGATTTCCATTTGCGTTACGCCTCCACGCGGCGCCATTGGAAGAGCGCGAGCGTTACATAGACGAGGAAGAGCAAACATTCGAGCGAGATACGGAGAGCAAAGTGCGGTGCGGACGCCAGCGGCGTGTTCATCGCTTCGCTGTGCGCGGGCATGGCAAGATAGGTAAGCGGATCGATGCGCGCGATGACCCAGAAGATCCCGTGTACGGTTTGCCCGACGAGCGAATCGCCCCAAGAGATCGCCGCGAAGACCGTTACGAGAATTGCGACGGGCCAAGCAAACCCCAGCACGGCGCCATAACCCCGCCGCATCGAGGCACTGGCGGCATTCAGCATGGCGTACCACGCAAGCGGAGCTGCGATGCCGATCAGGATAGCCTGCAGGTTCACGCCGCTGAAGTCAAAGTGCGGAACTTCGAACATCGCTTGGCAGACGATCAGCGCGACGATCGTCAGTACCGATGCGGCGACGATGCCGGCGATGTCCACGCCCATTGTTTGTAGCGCGAAGCTCGTGCGCTGGACCGGTTTGGTTAGCGCGTATTCGAGATGGCCGTCGTTTTCGCGAGCGAACGGAGCACCCAGCACGGTAGCGATAACGAACGCCATGACGTCGGCGACGATCATATAGAAGATGAACGGAACGGAGCCGTTGGTGTCGATGACGGTCGTGGCAGTATTACCGCTCACCGACTCCTTCACTTCCACGCTTCCGATCGTGACGTGGTCGCCGTGATGCTTGGACTTGCTTCGCGGCTCGGTGATCACGATGTGGCGGCCGCCGTACCCCAAATTATCTACGATCACGTGCGTGCTATCGCCCGGATCGTCGATTATCGTGCGATTTACGCCGTTAGGCAGCATTTCGTGGGAGACTTTGGCCCCCGGCGCCATCTGCACGTGCTGGATGAACGCGCTGTCGTCGGTGACATAGCGGTTGAACGAGATCCGCATTATCAGCGAGATCAGGATCAGTATTCCGAGAACGATGGCAAGTATGCGCAGCACGTTGCGCACGCGCAGCCATTCAACGTAGGTCATTTAGGCGATTCCTCAACGACGTCGGCCGTGGATTCGGCCGGGGCAACCGCGAATAAAAAGATGTCTTCGAGATTCAGGTCCACGATGCGAACGCCGCCGGCTCCTAGCGCCTCGACCTTCCCGGCGAGCTCTCGGGCACCATCGGTTACGAGCAGTCGCACGATGCGGCCGCTGCGATCGACGCGCGACACGCGAGCGTCTTCGGCAATGCCGTTGAGCGCATAACTGTCGTTCGGGAAGATGCCTTCGACGATTTTCCGGTCGGCCTTGAGGTCGTCGATGGTGCCTTCCAATGCGAGGCGTCCGTGGTCGAGAACGGCGATGCTTTCCGCAGCGCGTTCGACTTGGCCGATTTGATGCGAAGAGAAGATCACCGTGGCGCCGCGCGATGCTTCGTTGATGATGAGATTGAGCACGTGCCGCTGGTTGATCGGATCGAGTCCGCTCGTCGGTTCGTCGAGAACCAAAATATCGGCTTGACGCGAAACCGCGAGCGCGACTTGCGTTGCCGTGCGCATGCCCTTAGAGAGCGCGCGCGTCTTCTTGCGCAGATCGATTTCGAACTGCGCGAGTAAATCTTGTGCTTGCTTCACGGAGAAGTTGCGGTACGAGCGCCGCTGCATCTCGACGTGTTCTGCTACCGTCATCCATTCGTAGAGCACGCTCTTCTCGGGCACGTACGCAATGCGCTCGAACGTTTCTGAAACGAGCGGTTTGCCGTCGTACAACACCGCGCCGGAATCGGCGTAGGCGAGGCCAAGCATGCATTTGAAGGTCGACGTCTTACCTGCGCCGTTCGGACCAAGCAATCCGAATACGGTGCCTTCGGCGATCGTGACCGAAAGATCGTCGACAGCAACGAACTTGCCGTACGTCTTTCGAAGATTTTGAATGGTGATCGTACTCATCGCCCCTCCTGGAACCACCGGTCGAGTGCAGCATCGGTCAAGGATCGAATCTCGTCGGCGCTCAAGCCGATAGATTTAGCTTCGCGGACGGCGGTTTCCAGCGAATCGCGGGCTACGTCTTTCGCGGCGGCCTTCGTCGTGTCGACGTGGCCGTTGCTACGGACGAACGAGCCGCGGCCGGCTGCCGTCTCGATAACCCCATCTCGCTCCAGCTCACGGTAGGCCTTCGCGACGGTGTTCGGGTTAATCGTTAGATCGAGCGCGAGCTGCTTGACGGTTGGGAGCTGCTCGCCCGCCGTTAGGATGCCTATTGCCACCGAGCGTTTGATCTGTTCGATCACTTGGAGGTAAATCGGCACCCCGCTGCGCGGGTCGACCGTTAGTACTACGGGCATTGCCGGTTAGAACTTCGGTCCCCAGCCTTGGAAAATGGGCGCCGACATCTGGTAGGGGATACGGACGCGGGCTTCGCGGACTTCGTTTTCTTCGGGGCGGCTGATGAAGCGTGTCATGGTCTTTCCTCTTTCTTGCCGTACCAGTCTCATGTCGTACTAGTACACTAGTACAATAGCACAGTAGTACGTGGCGTCAAGGGGGTACGCGAAAATTTTTATGGGCCGAATGTCAGGGGTTTCCACGGATGCTCCACGGGGTGCCGCATCGCTAGGATAAGCACACCAGAGACTCGCTTACGGAAAAGGATCGCGGAATGCACGACCAGGCCTTGGTCTGGACCACCGATAGAAATCTGCAGGTCACGTCGCTTACGGCTCGGCTGCGCGGCCTCGCAGGCATCGGAATCGGCTCCGCTCTTCACGTAAGCGATCTCTGGGGAAAAGACGGCCCTTTCAACGTAGCAACGGTCGCTCATCACTGGGCGCTGGACGGCGAGCACCTCGCCTTCGAGGCCACGGTGGGATCGGGAACCTTCCGGTTCGAGCTGCAGCCGCTTGAAGATCTGAAAGGGCTAACGGTCGGCGTGGCGGGACGCGCGGTGGAAATTCAGCAACACTCTCCGCTCCAGTCCGAGGCGCTCCGCCATGCCGAACGATTCGCCGGTATGGGAACCTGGCACGAAGATCTCCGCACCGGCGCGGTAGCCATTTCGGAAGGGCTGGCGGCTCTGCTCGGAATCGAACAGCACGCCCAGGCCTTCGATATTAGAAGTTTCGATCATGACGAAGAACGCGGTCGCATCGCGCAAGAGCTTGCCGCACAGAGCGGCGACGAATACGTTTGCGACCATCGGATTCTCGCAAAAGACAGCCGCGTGCGTACGGTTCGAGAACGCGTGCGCACCCTGGTCGACGAGCGCGGCGTCGCGCTTGCGCGGATCGGCACGATCATCGACATCAGCGATCTCAAGGATCGCGAAGCCGAACTTTCCGATCTCGCGCTCCACGACGCGCTTACCGGACTCCCGAACCGCGCTGCGATCGAAGAACGGCTGGCGCAGGCGCTTCAGCGCGCCGAACAGACGGAACGCAAATGCGCGGTGCTCTTCCTCGATCTCGACGATTTCAAAGCCCTCAACGACGCGCACGGACACCACTTCGGCGATGCCGTCCTCGCAAGCGTAGCTCAACGGCTCAACCGCAACGTCCGCGCAACCGATACCGTCGGCCGCATCGGCGGCGACGAGTTCGTCGTGCTGGTCGAAGATGTTTACACCGACGCGGCCGCGCTCGATGCAGCGCGCAAGCTCTTGCGCAGCTTCGACGAGCCCCTTCTGGTGGAAGACCGGCCCGTGTACGTAAACGCCAGCGTCGGCGTCGCCACGTACCCCAACGCCGGCAAAAACGTCCGCGCGTTGCTGCAGGCAGCGGACCGCGAAATGTACATCGTCAAGCGCAACGGCGGCAGCGGCGCGAAGCTCGCGGCGCCTCAGGAGGAAACGAGCGTTCGGATTGACGAGAAGCCTTCGTGTCCAGTCCGTTATTCTCGGGACCATCGTCACTTCGCGACCCGCGAGAGCGCCTAACGTTCGTTCTGACGCTTCTTTTCGCGTTTCCCGCGGCCGGGCTGATCGGGTTCTTCATCCACGAAAAAATCGGCGAATCGGAAGTGGCGCTTTTCATCGTCGTCGCAATGATCTACGTGACGCTGGCGCGCGGACGGCTCATCGGCTCCTCAGTGATGATCCACGAAGCGCAGTACCCGCGTGTTTTCGCGATCGTGAAACGCGCGTGCGCGGCGCTCGAAATCCCGATGCCGCTGATCTTCGTTCGTGAAGATTACAACGTACCGGTAGCCGCGCTCGGCTTTGGGGAACCGTACGCTCTCGTTTTATCCAGCCACTGGATCGAGCATTTCCAAGACGACGAACTGGCCTTCATCGTCGGGCGGCAACTGGGACATATCGCCGCCGGACATACGCGCTACCTTTCGCTGCTCAGCGTCAACGGCAACGAGAATCCCGTCATCGCGCTGATCTTCGGCGCGTGGCTGCGCACGTGCGAGTTTACGTGCGACAAAGTCGGTCTGCTCGTCTGCGGCTCGCTCGACGCCGCCGCGCGCGCAATCGCGGTCTCTTCCTTCCACCATTTCGGCCGCCAGGTCAACGTGCAGCAGTTCGCCGAGCAGGGCCGCGAAATCGCACGCGATAGCGTGCTGAAGTGGGGCGAATGGCTGGGCGGCGAGCCGTACGCGACGCGCCGGATCGCGCACATGGACGCCTTTGGGCGCACGCAACAATTCCAAACGTGCGAAGAATGGTTCTTGCGCGAGGCTGCGCTCGAACCGCCCGAGCTGCCGTCGCCCGGCGCCGTAAAGGTGCAACGCAGCGATTGCGCGGGCTGGTGGCGCCGCTTTGCCGCGCTCGCGATCGATTTCGTCATCGTCGGCGCGCTGTACGGCGCCATCACCAACCACGATGCCGCATTCGTTCAAACCCACACCACCACGACGAAGACGGTCCACACGAAGGGCGTTACGATTACGACCGACGCTCCGAGCGACACCGCGGATTCGAGCGGTCCGAAACTGCTGACGTTCGGCGGCTTCTCACTGACGCCGACCGGCATTCACTTGACGCAAAACAGCTCGCCGATAGCCAAAGCCGTGGACACGGCATTGCCCATTCTTCAAGCCGGATCGATTTCGTTCTGGTTCGCCGCGATCTACCTCGCGCTGCTCGTGTCCGTTGCGGGACAAAGCTTCGGCATGATGATCGCGGGATTGCGCGTCGTTACCACGGACTTTCGCCCGCCGAGCGTTTTGCGGACGTTATGGCGTTACTCGCTGGCGCTGTTCTTGTGGCCGCTTCTAATGGTGCTCAGCCCGTTTATGCGCCGTGTTATGTTACACGACCGCTGGAGCGGCACGCGCCTGATCACCGCCGAACGCGTGATGGCGCGCGCGTTCAAACCTGTTGCGTAGCTTCGATTCCGAGAGCGTTGCTCAGCCGGCTCACGTAGTTATTCAAGCCGATCGCCGCTAGAATTTCGGCGATCTCACCTTCGCCGTACTGCGCCCGCAGGGTTTCCCAAATCGCCGGCGGCAACGCGCGCGGCTCGCGCGTGAGCGCAACCGTGGCCGCAAGCGCGGCGCGCTCGGCCTCGCTGAAGTGCGGGCTTCGCGCGAAGTCGCTGAGACCTTCGAGCGTTGCCGTATCGATGCCCAAATGGCGCGCGATCTCTTCGTGCACGCACGTGCAATAATCACACGCGTTCAGCCAGCCGACCATGAGCGCGATCAGCTCTTTCGTTCGCTTGGGAACGGAGCCGCCCTCGCCGAGCTCCCGCATGTGAGCCGCAAGCGACCGCGCCAGTTGCGGACGAACCGCAAGCGCTTCGAAAAGCGAGTGGTACGCCATCTATGCGGGCGCGGTGATCTGACGGAACTTCGGTTCGGAGCGCAACGTATCGAAACGCGGGTCGTTTTCGATCGCCATCCACGACATGTTGTGCGACCGCAAACGCCGCAGCACGCTGTAGGCGTCGTTCTTCTCGCCGACTCCCGCCAGCGCGAGCGCGTAATCACCCGGATCCACGTCTTTCGAATGCTCTTTTGCGTAGGCGAGTTCGACCCGGGCCGCGCTCATGCGGTGATCGAGCGCGTAGGCATGCGCCAGTAATGCCGCGCCTTCCGCGCGCGCCTCGGAATCGCTCGATTTATACCGTTTGAACGACTCGATCGCAGCTTCGTAGTTGCCTTGCGCCTCGTACGCTTCGCCGATGATCGCATATGCGTCGGCGCGATTCGGTGCAAGATCGAGCACCTGGCGCGAGTACGCAATCGCTTCGTTGAACTGGCGGTCGAGGTACGCAGCGGAGCCTAACCACGCCGTCGTGGAAACCGAGAGCGGATCGAGATCCGCGGCGATCTCCAACTGATGGAGTCCGTCGTGCAGTTGGCCGCGTTCGAGCAAGGTGATGCCGTACCACTCGTGCGCCGGGCCATACGACGCGTCGATTGCAATGGCATGCCGCAATTCATCGACCGCAACTTCATACCGCTTGCTGTTCAGATCGATGAGCCCGAGCGCCGCGTACGCTTCGGCGCTGTTCGCATCGAGGGCGAGCGCCTTTTCGGCGTAGGCACGCGCACGCGAAAGATAGACTTTCGGCGCGAGCGAGCCGTAGCGGTAATCGGCCATCGTCGCGTTCGCCTCGGCCAGCGCCGCATAGCCGCGCGCATTGCGGGGATCGGTGTCGATCACGCGCGCGAAATACTCGATGCTCTTTGTGACGCCGTCTTGCGAGCGGAGATTCCAGTAATACCGTCCGATGGTGTAGAGGCGCGTGCCGTCGTCGGACAGATTCGCAGTCGACGTGCGATGTGCGAGCACGGTCGCGCCCATCGCGGTAAGACCGATTGCGAACAGGACGGCGGCGCAAATCGCGGCGAGGCGGCGCGAAATAAACCGCCGCTTTGGTGCTTCAACGACGACTTCGGGCGTTGAGGGCGGCACGTGTTCGACGAGTTGAACCCCCGCAACGAAGCGGTAGCCGCGCCGCGGCACGGTTTCGATCGCGTCGACGTCCCAGCTGCTGCGCAAGGTCTTGCGTAGCACGTAGATGTTTTGCGCGAGGTTCGCTTCCTCAACGAAGCCTTCGGGCCAAACACGGTCTAACAGCGCGCTTTTTGCAAGTACGTCACCAGGGTGCTCGATGAGCGCAAGCAGCGTCTCGACGACCTTCGGACCCAGCGCGACCGGCTCTCCTGCGTGCAAAAGTAAAAGACGCTCGACATCGAGCTGGAAGGGACCGAACGCATAGAGGCTCATCGCTGCCTGTCCTTCGACAAAAATCTTTTGATTCGATTCTGATGGCGCCCGGAGCGCAGCCGAGGGATGCTCGGTTTGCCTATGAAGCACGCCATCCTATCTTTCTGTACAGCGCTCGGGCTCTGGTGTTTCGCCGGTCCGGCCAGTGCAGCCGTACCTGCGACATTTTCGTTCCCGGTCGCTAAAGCTCCCCACCCGCTTCCCCTGGATCCGGCCATGACCGACCCGGCGTGGAAAGCCGGTATCGTTCCAACGAAGGGAGCCTGGGAAAACGTGACGACGCGGAGCGCAGCGATGCTCCCCACCACGTCGTACGTGCTCTATGACGACCAGAACCTCTACGTCGGTTTCGAAGCCGTGCAGGACGGCACGCCGATCGTCGCAACCCAGACGACGAACGACGTCGGCTTCGGCACGGACGACTTCGTAGGCATCGGTCTGGACACGAGCGGGGCCGGCTCGCAGGCATATTTCTTTGAAACGACGCCGCGCGGCGTGCGTTACGAGCAAGCAAGCGAGAACGCCCGCTATCGCCCGGCGTGGCGCAGCGTCGCAGAAGTCCAGGGCGGCAAGTGGCGCGCGGTGATGATTATTCCGCTAAACATCCTGCGCATTCATCCCGGGTCGCCGCAGACGTGGCGCATCGGTTTCTTCCGTCAAGTCTCCGCGGTCGGCGAGCACTATTCATGGGCGTTCGACGGCTTGATGCAAGACTCGGCGGCCGGAAATTGGCCGGGCTTCTATGATTTGCGCTACTGGCCCGCAGCTACCGGCTTCGCCGTGCAAGCGTCGGCCGCGTCGCGCCCGAAGCCGCGCGCCGAGATCTACGCCCTCTCGAGCATCGGCGGCGACCGCGATCTCTTTCAACAGTCCAACGGAGCGTTCTTGAAGGAGAACGTACGCCCGCTCGGCATCGACGTGAGTTATCCGCTTACGCCGACGATCAACCTCGTCGGCACCGCCAATCCCGATTTCTCGAACGTCGAGATCGATCAGCAAACGATCGCGCCGCAAGAGTTCCGGCGGCAACTGACCGAGTACCGACCGTTCTTCGCGCAAGGCGCGAACTTTTTGACGCCGGTGCCGAACGGTTACACGAATTTCCTCGGACCGGTCAACGAGATTTTCTATTCACCTAGCGTCGGGCCGTTCGACCGCGGCGTGAAGATCGAAGGAACGTCGGGCCTGCAAAGCTTCGGCGCGATGACCTTTCGCGGTTACAACGACGTGACGAGCGAAACGTTCGATGACGTCGTTTACGGCTACAAGCACGCTTTGCAAGATCAAACGCTGCAGTATTGGACCGACGGCGTGCTCGCGAATCACAGCGTCTCCGGCAACGATCAAACCTTCGAAGCCGGCGTCAAGGGACGCAACCTGCACACGGCGCTGGTGTGGGGCTTGAACGGGTCGGTCGAGCACGGATCGTGGCTGCCGGAAGGCACCGCGCACAGTATGAACGACTTCGTCGACATTCATCGCCCGAATTGGGAGATCAACGGCGGCTACGTCGACATCTCGCCGAATTACAATCCCATCGACGGCTACACGAGCGACTCGGACATCCGCGGGCTGCAAGGCTATCTGAACTTCGTCGGCAGCACGAAGACGATCAAGAATTGGGATCTCAACATCGCCGGCGACCGGCTCCTGGATCGCAGCGGCGCCGTGCACGAATCGGATTTTGGGACGTTTCTCTCCGCTACGTTCAAGAACGGCTTCTCGCTCAACGGCGCCGGTCCAACCATCAGCTACCTGCGAGCTTACGACGTTCCCGCGAACCCCGATTGTACCGGGCCGTCGCTCGGGCAGAGCTATTTTACCGGCTTCCCGTGCTACCGCAACGGCACGAACGTTCCGTTCAACCTCATGGGCCTGCCGGTCGGGTACCATGACGGCACTCCGAGACCGGTCGACTTTAGCGCGACGTGGGGGCTCTTCGGAAACGACGAAACGCACTTGTATACAATATCGACTTCCCGCCCGCTTGGTTCCCGGTATTCGCTGGGACTCGAGTACGACGGCAGCTACCAACGCGATCGCACGACGGGCATCCTGGAATCGCAGTGGCTGCGACGTGTGTCGCTCGGAATCGATACCGGAAGCGACAGCAACTTGACGCTTTCGTTAAGAGATATCAATGGGCTCGGCGGGTTCTCCACGCAGACCGGCCTCAACGTTGCCGCGGCATTTCACATGCGCTTGCGTAACGGCGATCTTTACCTTAACTATGGAACGCCGGCGGCGTATGTAACGCTGGATCGATTCATCGTGAAATATGTGATACGCGCCGGCGGCGATGCGGGAACGTAGTCCAAAACTCCCTATTTTATGCCGGTTTTGTGACGCTTTAACGACGCTGCAAAGAACAACTGTCACACTCGAACGTGTTATTCGATAAGTCGAATGTCAAAGCGTTACGAACTGAAACAAAGGTCATAGGTACGCAGTAATACCCGGTGTAGAGTAACGCACGGAGACGCAAGAACGCGTCTTTGAAATAACGGAAGGATACGTTCGTGAACACCGCATCGCAGCCCGAACCCAAGGCCGCAACGCAAGAAGCAGAACCGACGATTTCGCTCGCGCGCTTGATTCAAGTCGCACCGAGCAGCGCTTCTTTCAGCGGCTGGGGCCCGAAGGTTGCCGGCACCTCCAGCATCATTACGCGCTGGAATTAATTGAAAAGTTTCATCCCGTTGTAACGGGATGAACGGGGGCGACGTTGTCCTCCACCAACACCGCCCCCGCAAGTTGTCCTCGCGGCTCGCCGCGATCGTCAACGCAACGACCCCTCGTAGAGTGCAGCAAGTAAAACACCGCCGGGCACGCCCGGCGGTGTTTTACATTTCTCCGCGGCACTACGCCATGTAAGGTTCGTGCGGAGCGACGGGCTCCAAGATTTGGTTCATGCGTTCGAAGAGGGACGCATCCAACTGCAAGTCCGCCGCGGCGACGTTGTCTTCGACATGCGCGAGTTTTGTCGCGCCGACGATGGCGCTCGTAACGGCGGGCTGGCGTAAGACCCACGCTAGCGCGAGCTGCGACATCGAAACGCCGGCTTCCGCCGCGATGGGCTTCAGTTTCGCTACCGCGTCGAGCACGGGTTGCGTGAAGTAGTCTTCCATCATGTCGCGGCTCCCGCTCGCGGCGCGCGTTCCGGCCGGCGGATTGGACGCGTCGGTGTACTTGCCGGTGAGAATGCCCATCGCGATCGGCGACCAGACGACATTGCCCAATCCATACTGCTCGCACACCGGAAGAACGCGCGCTTCGATTCGCCGCCAGAGCGCGCTGTATTGCGGCTGGTTGCTGACCGGAACGGCCCACCCGTTCGCTCGCGCAAGCGTCACGGCGCTCGCGATTTGATCGGCATTCCATTCCGAAACGCCCCAGTACAAAATTTTTCCCTGACGCACGAGATCGTCCATCATTTCGCACGTCTCTTCGACCGGCGTGGTCAAATCGTAGCGGTGGCATTGATAGAGGTCGACGTAGTCGACATCGAGGCGGCGCAGCGAGCTGTCGATTTGCGCGCGAATGTGTTTGCGCGAAAGGCCGCGCTCGTTCACGCCTTCGCCCATCGGAAAATAGACTTTCGTCGCAAGAACGAGTTCGTCGCGGCGCAGCTCTTTGAGAATCGGCGCGAGCGTCGTCTCGGCTGCGCCGTGCGCGTAAACATTGGCCGTATCGATGAAGTTGACGCCGAGCTCCCACGCTCGCATAACGCAGTCGCGCGCGGTGCCTTTGTCGACGCTGCTGCCGAAAGTCAGCCATGACCCAAGCCCTATCGCAGAAAGCTTCAGTCCGGAGTGTCCAAGCGCTCTATATTGCATCGCCGCATTATTCCGCGGCGAAGACACTCAACGCTTTCGGCAAAACTTCGAAAACGGCGGGAGTCGCGCCGGCAGGCTCCGCATCGGCGGCGATGTGGTGCGGATGACTCGTTCGAACTTCGAACCGGGCGGCGCGAAACGTGCGCAAGCCTGGAACCGCTCGCCGCTTTCCGCGCAACATCGCCCATGCAATCGCAAAGGCTTCTCGGAACTTCCGGATGTCGACGCTATAGAGATCCAAGCGGCCGTCGTCGATGGCCGCATCGGCAACTTCGAGGAAGCCGCCGAAGCGATGGCTGTTTGCAACCGTGAGCTGAATCGTCCGCAGGCGCTCGGACTTTCCGTCGTACCGCAACTCGACGTGCATCGGCCGGGACTGGCGAAACGCCTGGAGCGCCGTACCAAATATCGCCAAGAAACCGAAGCGCTGCTTGAGTTCCGGCGTTTGGATGCGCGCGATCCGGCTCGAGATCCCAATGCTTGCTTCGTTCGTGAAGTAGCGACCGTTCACCGAACCCACGTCGACCGAGCGCAGCTTGCCGCGTGCGATGACGTCCACCGCCCCGCCGACGTCTAAGGGAATCGCCAGCGTACGCGCAAGTTCGTTGAAAGTTCCAAGCGGAATGACGCCTAGCGGCACCTTCCATTCGACGGCTTTGGCGACGCAGGCTGCGACCGTGCCGTCGCCGCCTGCTCCAATGATGCAATCGACGCCGGAAGCAGGCGCATCCGACAGCTCGGATTCGACGAATTCGATCCCCGCAGAGCGCAGAGCTTCGCGCAGCTCGGCACCGGCTTCGCGCCCGCGGCGCGAGTTCTCGTTCAAGACGAGTTGCGCTAACACGATGTCCTCATACCCCGCGATCATTCCCACAGGCACGCCTCGCTCCCCGATTTAAAGAAGCGAGCGGATATCGTCGAGGCCGAAGACGCGGTCCATGGTCTGCGGCCCAAGAACCGCAGGAGCGGCTTGGTCGCGAAGAACCTGGGCGCCGATTCGCTCGTAGAACGCACACGCCGGGTTGTCGCGAAGGGTAAGCCACCACATGGCGCTTAGACCGTCGTCCAGCAGCGGACGCGCGAGCGCGCGCAGCAGATCCCGGGCGATGCCGCGCCGCTGCATCGCTTTCAGAACGTAGAGCGTGTTTAGATACGCGTCGTATCCTGGTTCCGTGGTGTCGGCAAATGCGCAGGCGAAGCCGACGATTTCGCCGCCGTTTTCGGCAACGAACGTATGCCATGATTCGCTCTCGAGCCACTTGCGCCAAGAGCCGTGGCGCACGTCGAAAGAGTACCGGTCGATCGCGGCGTCGGGTACTATTCCGCGATACGACTCGTCCCATGCCTGTACGTGCACGCGTGCGATGCCCGCAGCGTCCGAGAGCACTGCGGGCCTGATCGCAACGGTTCGTTCCATGCGCGGAGGCTTCAACGCCGCCCGCGCGCGCTTCCTAGCGCTCGAGCACTTCTAAGAAATTGGCGTTATCGTCGTTGAAATAGATTTTCGTATTGAGATCGTTGGTGCCGGTCGCAACCATTCCGAAGATCGCGCCCGCAGCTCCGTTATCGACGTTTCGAACGTCGAGCAGTTGACCCGTGGGCGTGATTTCCACCATGAGATTCTTGCCGTTGGGGTCGAGCGTATTCCCGATAGCCAAGTTTCCGTTCGGCAAAAGGGCCGAGCTGATCGGGCCGTTCAACGGTGCGCCCGCGAATATCGTCTTTCCAAGCGCAGCCGACGTGCCGGAAAACGTCTTGCCGTCAGGTTTCACGAATATGCCGCCTTGACCGATCGTCGAGACGTGCTGCAACATGACGACCGTATTGTTCGTACCGTCAACGATGTATAGACGGTCGTTCCTGACATCGTATTGCAGACCCGAAGGCCCGAGAATGCTTCCCGGCGCGCCGTGATTGACCGCGAAGCCTTGCGCAATGGTCTGCACGCTGAAAGTGTGAGCCGCCGAAATGTTGATCCGCACGATCGTGCCGTCACCGGCGTTACTCACGTAGAACGCTGCCACGCCGAATTTTCCGTCGAACGGCGCGAACGCTTCGCCGAATGGATGATTGAAAGGATGTCCGTCCATGGTTCGGTCGATATGACCCGACGAAGAGACCAAGGTGTTTGTATTAGAAGAGAAGTTGGCAGTCCAAATCTCGTCGTTCGGGGCAAGCGCCAGCGCGTTGCAGCCTAGCAAGTCCGGCGCTTGGGCAATCAATCGCGGTTTGTTTTCTTCAACCGGATGCAGCGCGACGATCGTGGAGCCGGTACCTTGGACGTTGGCTTTGTCGTTGAAGTCGCAGATGACAAGATCGCCGGCTGTAAGTTTTCCGCTTGTCACTTTCGCGACGTCAAGGCCGTACGGATTCTGTTCGCCGTTTGCTACGACCGTAGAGCCGATGGGCACTTCGTCGTCGAGCGTCTTCAGCATCGACGTCGTGTCGATCGCTTGCGATCGCACGGATTCCGTTGTAGCACCTGAAGTCATCGGCGCCTGCACGGGCGACATTGCCGGCATGGAATCGTTATTCGCGGAGCTTCCGGCGCCTCCGCAACCGGAGAGGATAAGGAGCGCGACGGCAACGCCGGCCGTAGCACTCACATGAAGGACATGACGTGACATGTAGCACCTCTGCAAATCCCAGAGCAGTTCGAATATCGCTGCTATACGGCGCAGAAGTGAGGAATGTGTGAAAGTTACTGTACGGATGCAACCATGCGCTGTTTCGCTTCAACGCGCGTCCGCAACAGATCGAGCCACGCCGGGACGCCGGCGCCGCTTCGAGCCGACAACTCGAAGATTTTAATCGACGGATTCACCCGCCGGACGTTTGCAACCGCCGCATCGCGATCGAAATCCACCGCAGCGGCGAGATCGATCTTTGAGATCACCGCGACCTGCGCGCTGGTAAAAGCGAGCGGATACTTCAACGGCTTATCTTCGCCTTCGGTTACGGAGAAGAGCACCACGCGTAAGTCTTCCCCGAGGTCGTATTCGGCCGGGCAAATCAGGTTTCCGACGTTTTCGATGACGAGCAAACCGGGATCTCGGTCGAGAAACCCCTCGAGCGCCGACGTGATCATCTGCGCGTCGAGACGGCATTCCGCGCCGGTTGTGATTTGACGTACCGGTGCGCCGCTGCGAGCCAGGCGCAGGGCATCGTTGTCGGTTGCCTGATCGCCGACAAGTGCAGCGACCGTCATCTCGGGCTGGAGGCGTCCGAGCGTTTCTTCCAACAAGGTCGTCTTGCCCGAACCGGGACTGGAAAGCAGATTTACAACGAACGCTCCTGCGCGATCGAACCGCTCGCGAAGATCACGTGCGTACGTGCTGTTCTTGCGAAGAACGTTCTGTTGAACCTCGACAATTCGAAGGGGCATCGGAAACCTCCATCGCGCGTATCAGGAGCTCTCGTCCGCGAACAATCTCGCTCGACGAGGTGCCGCAGACGGGGCAAACGGGCAACGTCCCGCTTTCTATCGTGCGTTCTGCGTTGCAACGGCGACAACGTATTGCCAGCGGAACTGTCTCTATTTCAAGTCGCGAACCGGCGGCCGGCGTACCTTCGGTCGCCAAGTCCCACGCGAATTGCAGCGCGCTTTCGTCGACAGCCGTCAATCTTCCGACGCGCAAGTAAACAGCCGTTACCTTCGCGGCATCGACCTCGCTCAAACGAGCGCTAATTTCGTCGACGATTCCGAGCGCAATTGATACTTCGTGCATGTTGCTCCACGCGGCGTCCCTAGCGTTATAATACAATGTACGGTCGAATCCGTCTAAACGCGGAGGAAGCATCATGGCCGTTCCTGCACCCGATCTAACGATCAATTTGTTGTGGATCAACGCCGGCTTGAGTTGCGACGGCGACTCCGTTTCATTGACGAACGCAACGCAGCCGGCCGTTGAAGATATTGCGCTCGGCGCAATTCCCGGTCTGCCGAAAGTAAACGTCTTCTGGCCGCTGATTTCTTACGACGTCGGCGATGATTTCATGAAGGCGTTTTTCCGCGCGGAACGCGGCGAAATGGATCCATTCGTGCTCGTCATCGAAGGCTCGATTCCAAATGAATCGATCAAGCGCGAAGGCTACTTCACGGGATTCGGAAACGACCCCGCCACCGGCCAGCCGATAACCGTCAACGAGTGGCTCGATCGTCTTGCGCCAAAGGCGCTTGCAATCGTCGCCGCGGGCACGTGCGCAACCTATGGCGGCATTCACGCAATGCAAGGCAATCCTACGGGCGCAATGGGCGTTCCCGATTATTTGGGTTGGACTTGGAAATCGAAAGCGGGCATTCCGGTCGTTTGCGTTCCGGGATGTCCCGTACAGCCCGACAACATGTCGGAAACGCTTACGTATCTGCTGTGGTTTGCTGCCGGAAAAGCACCGTTGATTCCGCTCGACGAGATGCTTAGACCGAAGTGGCTCTTCGAAGACACCGTGCACGAAAATTGCGACCGCGCAGGCTACTACGAGCAGGGTGACTTCGCCAAAGAGTACGGCTCGCGCAAATGTTTGGTGAAACTCGGCTGCTGGGGACCGGTCGTAAAATGCAACGTGCCTAAACGCGGCTGGATGAACGGCATCGGCGGATGCCCGAACGTCGGCGGCATTTGCATGGCATGCACGATGCCCGGGTTCCCCGATAAATACATGCCGTTTATGGACGAACCGCCGGGCTCGACACTATCGACGGCGATGGTCACGGGTTACGGCCGCTTCATTCGAACGCTGCGCCGTTCCACGATAGCGACCGGCGACAAAGAGCCGAAATGGCGGCACCCCGGTCCGGCACTTACCACGGGTTATCGCCCGCGCGCCTACTGAAGAGCACCATAGAACGGAGCCGACATGGCGATTAAAGACGTTCCGCAACGGGCCGCCGATCAGCAGCCCGGCCAGCTCATCGAGATGTCGTGGGATCCAATCACGCGCATCGTCGGAAGTCTGGGAATCTACACGAAGATCGACTTCAAGAACAAACAAGTAGCAGAATGTTACAGTACGTCGTCGGTCTTCCGCGGCTACAGCATCTTCATGCAAGGCAAAGACCCCCGCGACGCGCACTTCATCACGAGCCGGATCTGCGGAATTTGCGGTGACAATCACGCGACGTGCTCCGTGTACAACCAGAACATGGCTTACGGCGTTCGTCCGCCCGACCTCGGCGAGTGGATTTTGAATCTCGGCGAAGCCGCGGAGTATATGTTCGACCACAATATCTTCCAGGAGAACTTGGTCGGCGTCGATTTTTGCGAAAAGATGGTTCGCGAAACGAATCCGTCGGTTTGGGAAAAGGCGAAGAATACGCCGGCGCCGCACGCGGCCGATCACGGCTATCGCACCATCGCCGACATCATGTCGGCGCTCAATCCGTTCGACGGAGATTTTTACCGTCAAGCGCTGGTGAACAGCCGCTACACTCGCGAGATGTTCTGCCTGATGGAAGGACGCCACGTCCATCCCTCAACGCTCTACCCAGGAGGCGTCGGAACCGAGCCCGCCCCGCAAACCTTCATGGATTATCTGTCGCGTTTGATGCGCTACGTGGAGTACATGAAGAGCTGCGTGCCGCTGCACGACGACCTTTTCGATTTCTTCTACGACGCGTTGCCGGGATACGAACATGTCGGCGAACGGCGCGTGTTGCTCGGTTGCTGGGGCAGCTTGATCGATCCGCAAGCTCAGAACAATTTCGAGTACCGGTCGATGGGCGATTGGGGCCGCCGCATGTTCGTTACCCCGGGCATCATCGTGGACGGCAAACTTGTCACGAACGATCTCGTCGACATCAATCTGGGACTGCGGATTCTCCTGGGCCATTCGTATTACGAAGATTGGAAAGACGAAGAGCTGATGGTCGATCGGGATCCGATCGGCAATAAGATCGACCGCCGGCACCCGTGGAACGTGCACACGATCCCGGCTCCTAAGAAACGCGATTTCGGCGGACAGTACAGCTGGGTGATGTCGCCGCGTTGGTACGACGGGAAAGATTATCTCGCTTTGGATACCGGCGGCGGTCCGATCGCGCGCCTTTGGTCGACTGCGCTATCCGGTCTCGTCGACACCGGCTACGTGAAGGCCACCGGTTCGAGCGTGAAGATCACGTTGCCCAAGACCGCGCTAAAGCCGGAAGTAACGTTCGAGTGGAAGATTCCGAAGTGGAGCAACGCCATCGAACGCGATCGCGCGCGTACGTACTTCCAGGCGTATTCCGCCGCGTGCGCGTTGCACTTCATCGAAAAAGCCTTCGGTGAGATCCATGCTGGACGCACACAAACGTGGACGCCCATCAAAGTTCCCGACAACGCCATCAGCTGCGGCTTTACCGAAGCGGTGCGCGGCGTGCTTTCGCACCATATGGTTATCCGCGACGGAAAGATCGCGAGCTATCAACCGTGGCCGCCGACGCCGTGGAACGGCAATCCGCGTGATGAGTACGGGACGCCGGGTCCCTACGAAGACGCCGTGCAAAACACGCCGATTTTCGAAGAGAACGGACCGGAAAATTTCAAAGGCATCGACATCATGCGCGCCGTGCGAAGCTTCGATCCATGCCTACCCTGCGGCGTGCACATGTACTTGGGCGACGGCCGCGTCGTGGAGCAAGTCCACTCGCCAATCGCTCCGGGCGGCTAATGACGCCGCCGAACGTTCGGGAACTCTCCGAACGCGTCGAAACGCTATTGGGCCGGCTCGAACCGGCAGCCGACGCCGCGGCATTGTTGCGCACGCTCGTGACGCTCTACGGCGAGGGTTTGACGCGCATACTAAAAGCGCTCGACGGTTCGCCCGACCGCGACCGGGTGCTGGCCGCGCTCTGCGCGGACGATTTCGTCGCGAGCTTGCTCATCGTGCACGATTTGCATCCGGTCCCGCTCGAGCAGCGCATCCAAGAAGCGCTGGAGAACGTCCGTCCGTACTTGCGGTCGCACGGCGGCGAAGTGGAAATCGTCGACATCGGCGCGGACGGCGTGCTCGAGCTGCAACTGCGCGGCACCTGCGACGGCTGCCCGTCGTCTTCGATGACGTTAAAGCTCGCCGTCGAGCGCGCGATTCATTCCGCTGCTCCTGAGATCGTCGAGGTGCGCGCCAACACGGCAAGCGCGGAACCGCCGCTGCCGCTCGTGAGCACGTGGGAGACGCTGGAGGGGCTCCCGGATGTTTCCGAGCCGGCCTTCGTTCGGATCTCTATTGCCAACACGCCTTTGCTGCTCTTTCAAAGCAAAGGGCAACCATATGCGTATCGCGACCGCTGCCCGAGCTGCTTGACCGCCTTCGACGAGCCGGTGTTGGTGTGGCCGTTCCTGCGGTGCTCGCGCTGCGACGAAACCTACGACGTCGTGCGAGCCGGAAAGGGGTCGAACGGGAAGTTCCATCTCGATCCGCTGCCGATCGAAAGCGTCGCCGGACGTCTGCGCGTGGCGATTCCGGCGGTAACGTGAGGTCCGCGTGTTCACGCTCTCACGATTCGCCTCGCAACCCGAACCGGCAAGCGCGGAAATCTGCGAAGTCTGCGCGGTGCCGATCGGCGCCGCGCACGGGCATCTCGTAGATTTACGCGATCGCCGCCTGCTTTGCGCGTGCAGGCCGTGCTATTTGCTTTTCGTGCCGAGCGGAGCCGCAAATGGGCGCTACCGCGCCGTAGGCGACCGTTTTATTCGGCTCGACAACGCCTTCGGCGACTTGCGATGGGAAGCGTTGCAAATCCCGATCGGCCTCGCGTTCTTTTTCTTCAATAGCGAAACAGAGCGAGTTTCCGCGTTTTACCCAGGCCCCGGAGGCGCGACGGAATCGTTGTTGCCGATGGACGCTTGGAACGGCCTTGCGAAAGAAGATTCGGTGTTGCGTGAGATGCGCGCCGATGTGGAGGCGGCACTCGTGTACCGGCGGCGCGATGGACGTGCGGACGCGTATCTCGTTCCGATCGACGCCTGCTACGAACTCGTGGGCATCGTTCGTACCACTTGGCAGGGCTTCGATGGAGGCGACGACGCGCGCGCGCGCATCGACGCGTTCTTTGCCGGTATTCTGGAGCGTTGCAAGTGAGCCGGCTCGCTTTTGAAGTCGTCGACGCTTACGCCGAGCGATACGCAGCGTCGCCGGCAATTCGCCTGCGCGTCGCCGTGCGTGACGATGGAGAACCCATCGATGCAATCGCATTACGCGTTCGAGCGCAAGTCGAGCCGGCTTTTCGTACGTATTCCGCCGAAGAGGAACTGCAGCTTCAGGAGATCTTCGGCGCGCGCGAACGCTGGGCGGCTTCCGTGCGCCCTTTGCAATGGATCGACACGGGCGTCACGACCGGCGCTTTCGAGCGTGAAACCGTTTTTGAAGTGCCGCTTCCGTGCTCGTACGACATGCAGGTTGCGGCCGCTAAATATAGCAGCGCGCTGCACGGCGGCGACATTCCGCTGCGGCTGCTCTTTACCGGAACGGTGTTCCGCGCTGGCTCGAACGGGTTCAGCGTGGAAATGCTGCCCTGGAATCTCGAATGCACCGCGCGTTTGCCGGTGGCGCTATGGAACGAAGCGATGAATGCTTCGTTTCCGGATCACGCGTGGATTCGGATCGACCGGACCACGTTCCGCGCGTTGCGCCGCTATCGCGCCGAACGGGCATTTTACAGTTGGGAAGACGCGTTCTCGCATTTGCTGGCCGAACGCGCAGGCGACGCACCGTGAATGGCTTCGATCGAGCGCGCGCCGTTGCCGATGCCGTCCTCTACGAGGGGTTTCTTCTCTATCCGTACACCGCTTCGGCGCGGAAGAATCAACAGCGCTGGCAGTTCGGCGTCCTCATGCCTCAGGGATACAGCGACGCTTCCGAGCCGTCGGCAACGGAAACCACTTTACTTGCGCGCATCTACGACGACGCGGCGCGGATTCAATGCACGGTTCGCTTCTTGCAGCAACGCGAAGGAATAGACGTCGAAGAGCGCGCGATCGCATTTACTGCCGACGCCGCCGGCAGCCTTGCGCTTCCGTTCGCAATCGACGTTCTCCGCGGGCGCATCGTGCTGGACGCCGAGCCCGACGGCGACTACGTGCGCATACGGCTGAACGTTCGCAACGATAGTGCGGCGCCCGGCGGCGCAACGCGCAATCAGGCCCTTTCGCACGCCCTCATCGGCGCGCACGCGATTTTCACGATCGAGGGCGGTGCATTCATTTCGCTGCTCGATCCGCCCGAGAACGCACGTGAAGCTGCCGCCCGTTGCACGAATCGCCGCCTCTACCCCGTGCTGGCCGGCGACTGTGCCGTCGACGAACGGCACGCGCAAACGGTGCTGGCATCGCCGATCATCCTCTACGATTTTCCGCAACTGTCGTCGCAAACCACGCCGCCGATGTTTGACGCGACGGAGATCGAGGAGCTGCTTCTACTTTCGGTGGCTTCGATGAGCGATGCCGAACGCGCCGAAGCGTGCGAGACCAGCCCGCGAAGCAAAGCAATCGTGAATCGTGCCGAGTCGATGGACGCATCCCTGCAGACGAGTTTGCACGGACGCCTCTCGATCGGCGAACGGGTACGGGTTCATCCGAAACGGCGCGCCGACGCGATCGACTTTTTCACCGACGGCATGACGGCGCGGGTTCAGGCGGTGCACGAGGACGCCGACGGACGCCGCTACGTCTCGGTCCTTTTTGAGGGTGACCCGGCGAGCGATTTGCATGAATGGTACGGGCGATCGTTCTTCTACGACCCCGACGAAATCGAACGGCTGGATGGTGCGCCGTGAAAGCGCTCGTAGCGGGCTTCGGAAATATGTTCTTCGGCGACGACGGCTTCGGAAATGAAGCGGCGCGTTTGCTCGCAACGGTGCAGCTTCCGCACGGCGTTCGCGTCGTGGATTTCGGCATTCGCGGCATGCATGCGGCGTTCGAAATGCTTGAAGACTACGACCTCGTTGTCTTTCTCGACGCGATGCAACGCGGAGAAGCGCCCGGAACGCTCAGCGTATTGGAGCCAAGCGCGATGCCTGCCGGGTCGCCGGACGCTCACGCTATGGAATTGCACAACGCGCTCTCATTCTACGAATCGCTTTGCCGGGATCTTCGGCCGCGCAAACGCCCGGAAATTCTCATCGTCGGGTGCGAGCCCGAGAACCTCGAGCACGGCATAGGGCTCAGCGCCGCGGTGCACGGTTCCATACCGAAGGTCGTTACGCTCGTCCGGTCTTTACTCGCCCGGTGCGGATTTGGAGCAGAGAAACATGAAACCTCGAACCATCCTTAAAGGCGCCGTAGCCCTCGGCATTGCAGCGTACCTGGGGCGACTCGCCGTGCTCGTTGCAGCGGATTGGCAACGCTACAACCGGATGCGCGCCATGTCGGACGAAGGGCCGCTCGGGCCCGCACTTCCCCGGTTGTTGGGGCAAGCGATGAGCGAAGAAGGCGCAGCGCTCAAAGAGCTGAGCGAGTTCGCCGTCAACGCCCCTTATGAATTTGCGCGCTATCTGCGAATCCAGGCGATGTAAGCGCCATGTGCCTTGCAATTCCCGGGCGCATCGTCGATTTCTCAAGCGAACAACCGCTGCTCGCAAAAGTCGACGTCGCCGGCGTAAAGCGCACGATCAACATCGGCTTGCTAAGCGACGAACGTCTCGAGGTTGGAGATTGGGTGCTGATCCACGTCGGCTTTGCGATGAGCAAAATCTCCGAAAGTGTAGCGGCCGATCAATTGCGCATGCTCGAAGCGCTCGGCGAAGACACCTTAGCCATGGAGGAAGTGCGCGGGTACACGTTCGGCGCGCAAGCTCCCCAGGAGCGCGTTCCATGAAATTCGTCGACGAATTTCGCAATCCGGAACTGATCCGAAACGTCGCCCGCGAAATCGCGCGCGCCGTCGACCCCGAGCGCTCCTATCGCATCATGGAGGTTTGCGGCGGCCACACGCATTCGATTTACCGGCACGGTTTGAAAGACGTGTTGCCGCGCAACATCCAGCTCGTTCACGGCCCCGGCTGCCCCGTTTGCGTGCTGCCGATGGGACGCGTGGACGACGGGCTCTCCATCGTCGAACGGCCCGGAACGATTCTCGCAGCTTTCGGCGACATGATGCGCGTTCCGGGCACTAAAGGCACGCCGCTCGAGTATAAGGCCCGCGGCGCCGACGTGCGCATGATCTATTCACCGCTCGACGCCCTGAAAATCGCGCAGGCCGAGCCGGAAAAGCACGTTTGTTTCTTTGCGATTGGGTTCGAGACGACGGCACCATCGACGGCGCTTACCGTTCTTCGCGCCAAAGCGCTTGGCATAAAGAACTTCAGCATCTTCTGCAACCACGTGACGATCTTGCCGGCGATGCGCGCGATTCTGGATTCACCCGACATGCGGCTCGACGGCTTCATCGGTCCTGGACATGTTTCTACGATAACCGGCTGCCGCCCATACGAATTCATCGCGCGAGAATACCGGCGCCCCGTCGTCATCTCCGGTTTCGAGCCGCTCGACGTGCTGGAGAGCATCCTCATGGTGTTGCGGCAATTGCGCGCGAATGAAGCCAAGGTCGAGAATCAGTACCGCCGCATCGTGCCGTGGGACGGAAATCTTGCGGCTTTACGCGCGATGGCGGAAGTATTCGAGCTTCGCCCGTACTTCGAGTGGCGCGGACTGGGATTCATTTCACAATCCGCCCTCAAACTCAAGTCATCTTATGCGGAGTGGGATAGTGAGGCTCGCTTCGAGCTTCCCGGCGTCCGCGTGACCGACCCAAAGGCCGCGCAGTGCGGCGAAATTCTCAAAGGCGTGCTAGCACCGCCGCAGTGCAAACTCTTCGGAACGGCTTGCACGCCCGAGCATCCAATCGGCGCGCTCATGGTTTCGAGTGAAGGCGCTTGCGCCGCGTACTACCGCTACGTCGGCACCGCGCAGAGCGCTCCCGTATGAAGATGCAAATCGCGCAGATCGAGATGGCGCACGGCGCAGGCGGAAAAGCCACGCGGCGGCTCATTGAAGGCTTGATTGCGCCCGCGTTTGCAAACCCCGCGCTGGACCCGCTCTCCGATGCAGCATTGCTTGCCGTGAACGGTACGCGGCTTGCCACGACTGCCGACGGCTTCGTCGTAAAGCCGTTACGGTTTCCCGGCGGTTCGATCGGTTCGCTCGCCGTGCACGGAACTGTTAACGATCTAGCGGTCTCCGGCGCGCACCCGATCGCTCTGATGAGCACGCTCATCTTAGAGGCCGGCTTACCGGGCCGCGTTCTTGAAGAAGAGATTCTCGCGATGGCCCTCGCGGCGCGCAATGCGGACGTTGCGATCGTCGGCGGCGACACGAAAGTGGTCGAACACGGGATGGCCGACGGCATGTACGTCTCTACGTTCGGCATCGGCGTCGTTGACGAACGATTGACGCTCGGGCCGCAATCCGTGCGCGCCGGCGATCGCGTGCTGCTCTCAGGCCCGATCGGCGATCACGGCATCACCATTTTACTCGCGCGCGGCGAGCTCGATCTCGAAGCGGATATCACCTCGGATTCGCGAGCGCTCACGCCGTTCGTGGCGGCGTTATGCGATCGCGCAGCGCCGGGTCTACGATGGATGCGCGATCCCACGCGCGGCGGCGTTGCGACGGCGTTGAACGAGCTCGCGCGCGATGCCGCGCTTGCCATCGTGCTCGAGGAAGAGGCGATCGCCGTTCACGATTCCGTTCGCGGAGCGTGCGAACTCCTTGGACTCGATCCGTTGCACATTGCGAACGAAGGACAGTTCCTCGCCGTCGTGGCTCCGGAGTACGCAGACGCCGCGCTTGCAGCTATAAGGGCAACTCCGGGCGGTGAAGCTGCAGCCATCATCGGTTTTGTCGACACTGCGCCTGCGAGCACGGTGCTTACGACAACGGCCTACGGCGGAACGCGCGTCGTAGATATGCTTGTGGGCGATCCGCTTCCGCGCATATGTTGAGGCACGATGCGCGAGGCAGCGAACTCGTCGAACGTATTCGGGACCGGATCGTCGCGCGCAATGAGCCCTGCGAGGCGTTTTTTGAGCGCGAAGCTCCGCCGCTCGCGAGGGCGTGCCGGGAGATCGCGAATCGATTTCTAAATGGAGGACGGCTGCTCGCCTTCGGCAGCGGGCCCTACGCCACCGACGCGCAACACATTTCCGTCGAGTTCATCCATCCGGTAATCGTCGGCAAGCGCGCGTTACCGGCGCTCGATGTGAGCATCGCTCCGATGCCGTTCATTGCAAGCATTGCCGGGCCTAACGACATCGTCATGGCCTTCGGACCGCCTGCCGGCGACGCGTCGGCCAAAGAAGCATTGGCGATCGCCCGAGCGCGCGGCGCCATGACCGTTGCGTTTCCCGGCCCGAGCGCCGATTACGCCGTCGCCTCGCCGTCGAAAGACGTTCACATTCACCAAGAGCTTTTCGAGTTGCTCGGGCACACGCTCTACGAGAGCGTGCAAGTCTTTCTGGAGCACCGTCCTCATGAAGACGCCGGCGGCGCGGCATCGTTCCTCTATCCGTTTCTTTCGAATGAACCGCAAAGTCTTGACGTCACGACCGATGAAGTTGCGGCGTCCATTCGCGCGAAAGCGGCCGACGCCAACGCGTTGCGAACGGCAGTGGCCGCCGAGCAGAGCGCAACGATCGCCGCGGCAGCCGCCGCCATCGATGCGCGCCTGCAGCATGGCGGGCGCATTCTGGCCTTCGGCAACGGCGGTTCGGCAACCGACGCGACCGATTTCGTGCTCGACTGCATCATGCCGGAGCCGCAATGGAGGCCGGTTCCGGCTCTGTCACTCGCTCTCGAGCCCGCAGTGCTAACGGCAACGGCGAACGACGTTGGCACGGAAGTCATCTTCTTACGCCAACTCATCGCCCAATCGACCGGGAACGACGTAGCTCTGGCGTTTTCCACCAGCGGCGGTTCGAAAAACGTCGTGCTAGCGCTCGAAGAAGCGCGCAAGCGCGGTCTGCTGACGGTCGCGTTGCTCGGATACGACGGCGGCGACATCGTTCGTCGCGGCCTTGCCGACGTGGCCGTCGTCGTACGCTCGGACTACGTTCCACGCATACAAGAAGCGCAGGGCACCATCTATCACGTCTTGCGCGAGTGCCTCGAAACACTTGGGCTGTCATGATTGAACTCTTTGGAAGCGCCGCGTGCCCGTATACCTCGCAGATGCGCGAAGATCTCCATTGGCGGCGCGTCGAGTTCGTGGAGTACGACGTCGATGCGGACGAAGCGGCTTTTGCGCGCTTACTCGAGCTTTGCAACGGAGATCGCACGATCCCGGTTCTCGTTCGCGACGGCGCCGTAGAACATGTCGGGTGGGAAGGCCGCGGGTGCTATGCAGGCGCTTAAGCTCGCGCGCAATTTTCACGTTTCCGGCATCGTGCAGGGCGTCGGGTTTCGTCCGTTCGTCTATCGCGAAGCAAACGAACGCGGCCTCACCGGCTGGGTGCTCAACGCCGGTGACGGCGTCGAAATCCGCGTCGAAGGCGATGCCGCGGCGCTCGACGGTTTTGCGACTGCCCTCCGCCGCGATGCGCCAGCCGCGGCACGCATCGACGACATAGAGTCGTCGCCCGCGGCAGTTGAAGCCTTCCCGTCGTTCGAAATACGTCCGAGCCGTCGGGCGAGCGCTCCCGTTGCGCGCGTCTGCGCCGATTTACCGGTTTGCGAAGACTGCCTGCGCGAGCTCTTCGACCCGCACGACGCGCGCTATCGATATCCGTACATTAACTGCACCAACTGCGGTCCACGGTATTCCATCATTCAGGGCTTGCCGTACGATCGCGAGCGCACGACCATGCGTGCTTGGCGCATGTGCGATCGCTGCCGGAGCGAGTACGACGATCCGCTAAACCGGCGCTTTCACGCGCAGCCTGTAGCATGTCCGGCGTGCGGGCCGAACTACGCGCTCGAGGAAAGAAGCGGCGTTACGCGCGGATATGACGCGATCGTCCGCACGGCGGAGCTGCTCAGAGCGGGCGCCGTCGTCGGCATAAAGGGAATCGGCGGCTTTCACCTTGCGTGCGATGCGCGCAATCCCGTTGCCGTGCACGCGCTGCGCGAGAGAAAGTATCGCAAAGAACGGCCCTTTGCGCTCATGACGCGCACTGCTGTCGGAGGCGCAGACATTGGCGGAGTTCGACGAAGCGGCTCTGGCCGCATTGACGTCGTCCGCGCGTCCGATAGTTCTCGCGCCGGCGCGCGAATCGCTCGCAAACGTCGCGCCGGAAAACGACGCGCTCGGCGTAATGCTGGCATATACGCCGCTGCACCACTTGCTCTTCGACGCCGATTCGCCCGACGTTTTGGTCATGACCAGCGCGAACCGCTCGAGCGAGCCGATCGCTTATCAAGACGCGGACGCTCGCTCGAGCTTGCGAGGGATTGCAGAAGCGTTGTTGATCGGCGAACGGCAAATCGCGCGTCGCATCGACGACTCCGTAGTTGCCGGCATGCACCGAACGAGCGTGATCCGCCATGCGCGAGGCTACGCGCCGCAAGCGGTTGCGACGCTGCCGTCGACGCGGCCTATTCTTGCGCTCGGCGCGGATCTCAAGAACGCAGTGGCTCTTGTCGTAGGCGGACAAGCCTTCATGAGCCAGCACATCGGCGATCTCGAACATTTGGGCGCGTTCGAGGCTTTCAAACAAACGATTTCGGATTTGGAGGCACTCTACGAAGTGCCGCCGCAAGAGCTCCGCGTCGTACACGACGCTCATCCGCAATACGCCTCGTCCGCTTACGCTTGCGAACTGCCCGGCGAGAAGCTCGCAGTTCAGCATCATCGGGCCCATATTGCAAGTGTGCTGGCGGAACGTGAAGCATTCGACGAGCACGTTCTTGGTTTTGCCTTCGACGGCACCGGATATGGCGAAGATGGCTCGATTTGGGGAGGCGAGGTCTTTTGCGGATCGCTTTCCACGAGCTTCGAACGGGTTGCGCACCTTCGGCAAGCGCGATTGCCCGGCGGCGACGCCGCTGCGCTCTTTCCCGCGCAGGCTGCGGCGGGCTTTCTCGCTGAGATCGAAACACCCGATCTCTTGAAAGCGCCGTTCGACTTTCCGCAACGGTATCGTCAAGCCGAAGAACTGCTGCGCGCAAACGTTCGCGTATTCCCGGCCTCTTCGATGGGACGTCTTTTCGATACGGCAGCGGCGTTGTGCGGATTCACCCGCGCTATCACGTTCGAAGCGCAAGCAGCCATGTGGCTGGAATCGCTGGCCCGCGGCAGTCCTCCCGTGTCTCCGTATCCATTTCCCTTCGCCGGCGGCGTGCTCGACTATCGTCCATTGCTCGCGGAAATCGTCAGCGACCGGACGCGCGGCCGCGACGTGCGCGAAATCGCGCGCGCATTTCACGCTGGCGTCGCATCCGCCATTCTGTCGGTTGTCGCGGCGCACTCCCTCGAACGGGTCGTAATCTCCGGCGGCGTGTTTCAAAACCAATTGCTGCTCGGAGAGCTTGCTGCCGCTCTCGGCGAGCGGCTCTGGACCAATCGCATTGCACCCGCCAACGACGGAGGAATTTGTCTCGGGCAAGCAGCGCTTGCGTGCTTCTGCTAGCTGCGGATTGATGGCGCGCGGCAACGGGTAAGCCGCAGAGACCACAACAAATGCGAGGGCTTCGCAGATGAACGCTTCAAATCAAACGGTAGTGTACGTAATCGCGGCAATCGTCGTTATTGCCATCATCGTGGCGCTCGCCGTTGCTGCACAACGGCGGAATAGAACCCGGGCTTTGCAGCAGCGCTTCGGTCCCGAGTACGAACGCACCGTTAAAACTGCCGGCGACCCCGACGTCGCCGAAAAAGAACTGCGCGCTCGGGAACAGCGCGTGCGCCGCATGCATATCGAAGAGCTTCCCGCCGGCGCAAAAAACCGCTACACCGAAGAATGGATGACCGTGCAAACGCGCTTCGTCGACCAGCCGCGCAAGGCGCTGGTCGAAGCGGATCAGCTCGTCAACAGCGTCATGCGCGATCGCGGCTATCCGATGGACGACTTCGATCAAAGGGCCGCGGATATATCTCCCGATCATCCTGCGGTAGTGGAAAACTATCGCGCGGCGCATGACATAGCGCAACGCAACGAGCTCGGACAAGCGAGCACGGAAGACTTACGCCAAGCGATGATTCATTACCGGACGCTCTTCGACGATTTGCTCGGCACTACCGAAAGGCGCGACTCATGAACCAAGATTCCAATATGCCGGCCGACGCGACCCGGCAAGCGGCACCCGTCGAACGCGGCAGCATCGACAGCCCTCGACCCGACACGACTGTAACGCAAGACGCGGGCTCATCCCAAGACAACTTCCTACCGCAAGATCGAATGGACGATCTCCGGTCGCGCTGGAACGACGTGCAGGCGCAGTTCGTCGACGACCCGCAATCGGCCGTAGAAAAGGCTCACAATCTCGTCGCTCAACTGGTCGACGAGCTGACGCAAACGTTCACGCGAGAACGCAGTACCCTAGAGCAACAATGGCAAGGCGGCAACGTTGATACCGAAGCGCTTCGCGTGGCCCTGCAACGATACCGCGCGTTCTTTAACCGTTTGTTATCCAGCTAGCGCCATCAACGCGCGCAATCGTTCGATCCCGGCCGTTGCCTGGCCGCGAAGTTCGTCGTAGGCGGCATAATCGGCAGCCGTCGGACGTTCAAACGCATTTTCGAGTGAATTCCCAAGGAAACCCAGCTCCTCGCGAGTCTTCGTTTCGTACATGGTGTCCGCTTCGCTGGAGTGGATGTTCAACTGAACGAGATTGCCGATCTCGCGGTCCAGCTGCTCTCGTTTGGCGGCGGGGAGCTTCTGCCGGGCCGAAATCGCCGCGGCGATCGTCTTATCGAGGTCGTCGATGGTTGCATGAATCTGCGTTTCAAGCGCGAGCCGCGCTTCGAGGTCGCCCTCCGCCGGATGCAGGCGCGGATCGAGCTGCACGGATAAAGGCTGCGTCATCCGTTTTGAACCGTACTGCAGTATGACCGTGTACTTGCCGGGCAGAACCGTCGGGCCGTCCGACGTGTCGGGAAAGTCATCCGTGCCGACGGTACGAAAGCCCGGAACGTCCGCCGCGGGCGCATAACGCATGTCCCACTGGAACGCATTCATGCCGCGTTCGATCGCCGTAGCGTTCTCGAGGCGGAACGCTCGTTGTTGATTGGCATCGAAAGCTTCGCGTTCGGCGTCACTGAGCTTCTTCTCGTGCTTAGGCTTGAGATGCAACGTGAAGCTGCGAATCGTTTCGTTCTTGTCGTCGAGAAACGACAGCGAAACCGGAGTCTTCCCGTCGTAGCTCTGCGGAACGTTGAAGAACACCGTTGCGCCGTACTTCGGATTCTCGCCGACGTCCGTTCCGCCGCCGCCGCCGTATGCGTGCGATAACCAGGCGGTTTCGGGCGCGAAGAGCTGCGGGTCGGCGACGGTGTGCTGCGTTTGGCGCGCAAGTTGCTCGAGCAGCGCGAGATTGTCGAGAATCCAAAACGCCCGCCCGTGCGTGGCCGCAACGACTTCACCCTGCTTCGCGCTGATGGCGATGTCTCGCACCTGTGCGCCCGGCAGGTTGAGGGTCAGCGGTTGCCACTGTTCGCCGCCATCTAAACTGACGTACACGGTGCTGCGAGTTCCGGCGAAGAGTAAACGCGGCTCGCGCGGATCTTCCCGGACGACGTGCACGTACTGGTCGGCCGGCAAACCTGCGATCATCGTCGTCCAGTGCGCGCCGTAGTCCGTCGTTTTATAGACGTAGGGATGATAATCGTCCCATTGAAAGCGCGACGCGGTTACGAATGCGGCGCCCGGCGACGTGCGCGAAGCTTCGATGGAACTGATTTGCGCCCACTGCGGCAGTTGCGGCGGCGTGACGGCTTTCCAGTTGGCGCCGTGATTGGTCGTAACGTGCACCAATCCGTCGGCGGAGCCGGCCCACATGACGTCGCCGTTAGCGGGCGACACTGCGAGCGATGCGATGTCCGGGAACGTCTCCGCCCCGGTGATGTCGTAGCTGATCGGCCCGCCGCTCGGCCCTTCGGTGCTTTTATCGTTGCGCGTTAAATCGGGGCTGATAGATTTCCACGTCTTTCCGTGGTCCGTGCTCGAAAAAACGTTTTGCGCCGCAACGAGCAATTCGTTCGGATTCGCCGGCGAGAAAAAGATCGGGTGCGTCCAGCCGAAGCGATATTTCATCTCGGCGGGGGAAGCGCCGGACTGGTAAATCGCCCACGGCGTTACGTTCGCCCATTGGCCTACGCCATTATCGAGACGCGCGAGCGCACTGAAGTATCCGCTTCCGTACGTGACGTTCGGGTTACCGGGTTCCGGCGCAACGAAGGTGCTCTCACCCAACGCGACGGCGTGCCAATCACCGATGCCGATACTGCCGTTCGCGGTTGCGCTCGGCCCTTCGAATGCGCCTTCGTCCTGTGCTGCGCCGTATACATGGAACGGAAACTGGTCGTCCAGCGCTACGTGGTAGTACTGACCCGTAGGCTGATTGTTTTCCGTGCTCCACGTCGTTCCGCCATCCACGGAGACTTGCGCGCCACCGTCGTTTCCGAGCAGCAGAATGTTCGGGTGCAACGGATTCACCCAAATGATGTGATGGTCGCCCGACGGAGTGATCGTTTTCCACGTCTTGCCGCCGTCTTTGGTCTTATAGACGCCGTCCACTTGCGGCGCGTACGCGATCTGCGTGTTCGTGGGATCGGCAAAGATTGCGGTGTAATAAAAAGCGCGCTGCCGGAGCTTCATTTCGCTGTTTACGTGCGTCCAGGTAGCGCCGCCGTCTTTGGAGCGGAATACGCCCCCGTCTCCTGCTTGCGCCATCGCGTACACAACGCGTGGGTCGCGCGCCGAAACCGACACGCCGATCTTTCCGAGGATTCCCGTTGCGAAACCCGGATTGCGTCGAAATCTTCGTCCAGTGCGCCCCGCCGTCGGTTGTTTTATACAAGCCGCTGCCGGGACCGCCGCTCGTCAACGTCCACGGAAGCCGCTGCGCTTGCCACATCGCCGCATATAATACGTTAGGATCGTGCGGGTCCATTACGACCTGCACGCCGCCGGTATTCTCGTCGACGAAAAGAATCTTGTTCCAGGTCTTGCCGCCGTCGGTCGTTTTGAAAATGCCGCGTTCCGCGTTCGGTTTGAATACGTGACCCATCGACGAGGCATACACGACATCTGCATTGCGCGGATCGATCGCAAGCGATGTCGTCATGTGCGCGTCACGCAGGCCTGCGTACTTCCACGTCTTGCCCGCATCGGCGCTCTTGTAGATGCCGTCGCCGGTATCGAAGTCTTGGCGAACGTCGGCCTCGCCGGTTCCGGCGTAAATGACTTTATGGTTCGACGGTGCAACCGCAAGCGCGCCGATGGGATCGGCGATTCCGGGCAGCTGTCCGTCGCTGATGTTCGTCCAGTTTTGGCCGTAGTTGGTACTTTTCCAAATACCGCCCTGAACGCCGCCCATGTAGAACAGATCCGGATCCGACGGCACTCCGGCGATTGCAACGACGCGGCCACCGATATACGGCCCGATACTTCGCCACTGCAGTTTGCTCATGAGGCTTTGCGCCGGCGTTTTCGTTTCGGCGCCGTGCGTGGCAATCGGCGAGAGGAGCGTAGCCGTAAGAGCGGCAGCTAAGAAGCGCTTCATAGCGATGTATCGCGCGACGATATTGAAAAAATCCTTTTAGAGTAATAGTTTTGGCGCGCGTGCGCTTTCGCGCAGACAAGGCGCGGCCTCACGCGGGCCTAGCCCGGTCGGGTATCTTTTTTCCGGCGCTTGACGTTGCCAAGCAATCGCGTTATAAAGTAACCCTTATGAAATAGCTTCGAGGCTGCTTTACAGCAGCTCGTTCACAACGCCGCCCCCTCACGCGTTATTCCGAAGCTTTTTTGGAGGCCACTTTGCCTAATTTTCCTCGCGTTTCGCGCGATTCGCGCTGGATCGCCTTGTACGTATTGTGCATCGGCATGCTGATGATCGTGCTCGACAACACGGTCGTCAACGTCGCGCTTCCGTCGATCCAAAAAGACCTGGGGTTCTCACAAGCGGGCCTGGCTTGGGTCGTGAATGCGTACCTCATTGCATTCGCAGGCATTCTCTTGCTTTCAGGACGGCTCGGAGACCTCATCGGAAAGAAGCGTGTATTCTTGGCCGGGATCACTGCTTTCACGCTCTCTTCCGTGTTGTGCGGTCTGGCTTGGAATGCGACGGTCTTAGTTACGGCGCGATTTCTGCAAGGCTTGGGCGGAGCGATGGCTTCCGCAGTGATTCTTGCGATGATCTTTTCGTCGTTTCGAGATCCGAAGGAACTCGCCAGAGCCATGGGCGTCTTTAGTTTTACCGCCGCTGCAGGCGGATCGATCGGCCTTTTGATCGGGGGCGGGATCACGCAAGCCTTGAGCTGGCACTGGATCTTCTTCGTGAACGTGCCGGTCGGCATTGCGACGATTTTGATCGCGCGGCGCGTTATTGAAGCCGACCGCGGCATCGGTCTGCGCGAGGGCGCCGACGTCTTAGGCGCATTCCTTATCACGGCCGGCACGATGCTTGGAGTTTACACCGTCGTGGAAATGCCGGCGCGGGCACCGCAACCTGCGCACACCATTCTATTAGGCGCAGTCGCGCTCGGTCTGTTTTGCGCATTTCTGATTCGACAAGCGAAGACATCAAAACCGTTGATGCCGCTGCGTCTTTTCTCTTCGCGCAATCTTTCGGGAGCCAATGCCGTCGAAGCGCTCACGGTGATGGGCATGTTCGGGTTCTTCTTTCTCGGCGCGCTGTATTTCCGAGAGGTTTTGCACTATGACGCAATCGAGACAGGATTCGCGTTTCTTCCCGTGACGATCGCCATCGGTGCGTTATCCCTTGGTTTGGCGGAACGTCTCGCCACACGCTTCGGCTCGCGTAACACCTTGATCGGCGGCATCGCGGTTTCCGCCGCCGGCATGGCGCTGTTGACCGTTGTTCCAATCGACGGCAATTATGCAAAAACAATGCTCGTACCGATGTTGCTGCTCGGCGTTGGTTTGGGTGCGGCCTTTCCACCGGTCATGACGTTTGCCATGTCCGACGTCGAACCTGAATTTTCGGGCGCCGCCTCGGGCGTTTTAAATACGGTGTGCCAAGTCGGCGGCGCGCTCGGTCTTGCAATCCTTGCAAGCGTTGCATCAAGCGTCACGCACAACGCGATCGGCTCCGGGACGGCGCTTGTCGAAGCACTCGCTAGGGGCTACCGCGTGGCATTCGCGATCTCGACCGGGTGTCTGTTGCTCTCTATGGCTATCGCCATTTGGGTCTTGCAATCGAAACGCCTGGAACCTTCAACGGCAACGCGGGATGCGTGGACTCCGGCATTGGGCACCGAACCGGATTAAAACGTTAGCGTTGGAGCGTCAACGAAGCGCCCCAACCATGCTGAAAGACATCGTCTTTCGTAAATTGCGAGAAAGGCTGCTCGTACCAGATGCCGGCGTTGTAGTGGCGAGCTATGATCGCGCCGAGGGTAGCCCGGCCATCGTACGCGGTGTAGCGTTCGCTTCCCGTGGTTCGCGAGACACCGGCTTCGATCGCAGCATAGACGGATCGACGCGTGATCCCAAGCGCGCGGCCGCGAACGTTCAACGTCTGCGTAAGTGGTGCAAAGGGTTCGCGCGTGCCGCCGGCCGGAACGGCGTATTGCGCGATGCCGATTAGCGCGATGCTTGGCCGCGGATAGTACGACAGCGTGTACGCGGGTGCAATCGTCGCCCGTCCGGTAGTAAAAGTCGGTGCTCCCGTCGGCAGCGTGAAAGCCACTCCCAACGTTTGATTCCAGAGCCGCGGTTCGGCGCTCAGTCGCCGCCGGTACGAAAGGCCGAGATCTCCCGTGCCGTTTGCAGCGCCGAACGCGTCGATCGAAAGCCGGTCGTGTACAGGAAGTTGAATGTCGAACTCGCTGCGCGCGTCGAGCGCGCGGCTTAGCGAGACGGCCAACGTACTCTCGGACGCGGACGCCGTTAACGCGGTCGTGCTCGACGCGATGCCCGCGGCGCTGCGCATGCATGAAGGGTCAAGGCCCGTGTTAGTCGCGCACCCGAGAAGGGCGGCAAAGAGAAGGCTCACGTCGATTCCTTAAGTGGAGTAAGTGAAAGTCGTGCCCGAGCAGCCGCTGCAAGGAACGCTTACGGTATTTGCGCCGGCTTGCAAATCGAACGTGATCACCGTTCCGGCACGGCCTGCCGGAAAGACGTTGCTTCCTTTGATTCCAAGGGTCGACGGATCGCTCCAAATAGCCACGCCGTAATGCGTTGCTTGCGGAGAAGAGAAAGCAAAACTGATCGCCCCGTTAGCGGCAGCTACGGCCGTTAGTTTTGGCATTTGCGCAGCCTGCAGCTGTGCGAGAGGCATGTTGAACGACGACTGCGGGTCGAGCGCATACGGAAAGACGCGCGTCGGCGTTGTATGACCGGCGAGGAACGTCATGCCTGCAGCGTTGTCGTGGAAATCGATTGTCGCCGGATACAGCGTCTGATCGGCTCCGAGGATGTCGGATGGAATTGCCACGCCGCCGGGCAACGACGGAAAGGCAACCGCGCGCGGCGCAGCGGAAAAAGTGGCCGCATCAACTGCTGCGGTGCGCAACGTTTCAACCTTCATCCCGTCTGCTTTGGCCCGTGCGTAGAGCGCAGCCATAATTGAGCCGTCGCCCGGATTAAGATTTTCCGCGCTCTCTTGCTGCGACATCATCACGATCGGTTGCGTTTGTCCAGCGGCGGCATATGCATCGGTCAACGCTTCTATGTACGCAATCGCGCCTTGTGTATTGAAACCGGCCCGCTCGAGCAAATCGTCCGGATCCGTTGAAAAATACTCCGAGTGCCGGCTTAAGTACGCGCGCGTCAGATCGCGCGCCGTCCACTCGAAGGCAACCAGCGGACAGCTTCCGTCGGCAGTTGGACGCTTATAAGAATTAGGATCCGCACAGTAGCTTCCCCACGGCGCGCCCAGATCCCAATCGCCGTCGATTCCTTGCGTGTCCCACGTAATGCCCCAAAACGCCGTTTCACCGAGCGCCCTCAATCCGCTGATGTTTCGTTCGGCGCCTCCGCCTTCCACGCTGACTTTGGGAGTGAACCATGGCAACGCCGTTTCAAGCTCGCCGATGAGCGACGCGTCGTCGATCGATTCGACGTCGTCCCCGTTCTGGGTGTGAAACGCCGAATATGCCGGCGCATTCATGAGATACGCCGGATTTCCGATCATCCACGTTACGGGTATTCCGGACGCGGATGCCTCGGATTCGATGGACTGCATCCCGGCGTTCGAGTACGTCTGCTGCAGCGACGTTGCAACAAACACCGTTTTTGTCGGTCCGTTCGGCTTCGCCCACGACGGCATGATGGGCGCCGAATTACGCCCGAGCGTTCGGGCGCACGCGCTAGTGCGAACGTCGATCGGCGAAAACATCCCTGAGGGCACCGTGTAGGAGATGAAACCGTCGTATGAAACCTCGCACTTCGCGGCGCTTTCGTCGAATACGCCGACGCCCGAAATGGACGGAGCGCTTGGGGGCACCACGTTCCCGGCGCCGCCGCCGCTGCAGGCAGCCACTGACGAGCTAAGTGCAACTAATGCGGCGAGCGAAAGCACCCGTCGGTACGACACGAAACCTCCAAGATACAACTGGCTGCGCTTTGAATTACGTGGCGATGCAAGGCCACCCTGTTTTGCGTTTCGCGCGATAACGCAATGTCCAATTAGGAGAGCGCGCGTATGCGCGCCGCTCAGATCAATTCGAGCAAAGAAAAAAGAGACGCGAACGCCTCTCTCTTTTTGTTGTCTCTGCTTTTATGGTGCTCAGGAAGGGACTCGAACCCCCACGATGTTGCCACCACTGGTACCTGAAACCAGCGCGTCTACCAATTCCGCCACCTGAGCATATTCCGCAACCGCGCATCCTGCGCGCGGCCGAACGGGATTCTGCGCAACCGTCTTCAGGCCTTCCGGTTTGCGAAAGATACCATGCTCCCGCTCAGACCAATCTCGCAGCTGCAAGAGCAGCTGTTGGACCCGTATTCCGAAGCCGTTACTGCCGCCGCCGAACGCGTGAGCCCCTCGGTCGTCGCGATCGAAGTCCGCAGCGGCCGGCAAGGTGGAAACGGCTCCGGCTTCATCTTTACGCCGGACGGCTTCATTCTTACGAACAGCCATGTCGTAAGCGAAGCCGACCGGATCTCGGTTGCTTTACTAGACGGGCGCGAACTCAACGCCCAGCTCATCGGAAACGATCCGCACACGGATCTTGCCGTCGTCCGGGTCGACGCGCCGGAGCTCATACGTGCCTCGCTCGGCGATTCGTCGGCCTTGAAGCCGGGGCAGCTCGTGGTTGCGGTCGGCAATCCGTACGGGCTCGCTTACACGGTTACGGCCGGCGTCGTCAGCGGGCTCGGCCGGAGCCTTCGGGCGCCGTCCGGACGGCTCATGGATAACGTGATCCAGACGGATGCGGCGCTCAATCCCGGCAACTCCGGGGGTCCGCTCGTGAACGGCCGCGGCGACGTCGTCGGTGTGAATACCGCGGTGCTGCCGGGCCAGAATTTGTGCTTTGCGATCGCGATCAACACGGCAAAGCATATCGCGGGCCTCCTGGTGCGCCACGGGAAAGTGCGGCGCGGGTATTTCGGAATCGCCGGGCAAGACGTCGTGCTTTCACACGCGGCCGCGCGCCGCTTCGAGCTTGCCGATGGCCGCGGCGTGCTCGTCGCATCCGTCGAGCCTGGAAGTCCGGCGGACACCGCGCGCCTAAAAGCCGGCGACGTTCTGCTTGCTATCGAAGGCGAACGCCTAACCGGAATTGATGAGCTGCATAAGCATCTCACGCGCATCGATTTGTCGCGGCCGTATAAATTAGACGTGCTTCGCAAGAGCGAGAGACTCGCACCGATAATCTTGCCGGTGGAGTCTCCCGCTTGATTCGTAAGCTTATTACCGATCCTCGGAATTACGTTTATCGACATCGTCGGCTTCAGTATGCTGATCCCGATCTTGCCGTATTTCGTCACGCACTTCGGCATGAGCGCGGAAGTCGTCGGCGTTCTGATGGGCACATTTTCGTTTCTGCCAGCTCCTCTCGGGGCCGGTGTGGGGCAACGTATCCGATCGCATCGGACGCAAGGCCGTGCTCATCATCAGTCAAATCGGCGCGACCATCGGCTGGGCGATGCTTGCGTTCGCGGGCAACATCTTTTGGGTGTTCGTCGCGCGCATCGTCGAAGGCGTGTCCGGCGGGAACATCAGCATCACGCAGGCCTACGTGGCCGACGTCGTTGAGCCGAAGCAACGTGCGCGCGCCTTCGGGCTGATCGGGGCGACGTTCGCGGCCGGCATGGTGTTCGGACCGATCGGTGGCGGTGCGCTCTTTGCGCGCTACGGTTTTTCCGCCCCGTTCTTGGCCGCGTCCGCACTGCAGCTCTTGACGCTTTTGCTTACCGTCTTGCTGTTACCGGAGTCGCGAGCGAAATCCGAAGAGACCGAATCCCGCGTCGGTGTCCGTGAAATACTTGGAACGCTTCGCAATCCGCGGCTTTCACGGATTCTGTGGCAGAAACTCGCGCTGTCGCTCGCGCTCTACGGCTGGTACGCGGTCATCGCTCTCTACCTGCAATACCAATTGCATTTCGGCGTGGTCGCGACCACTGAGTACTTCTCGGGATTTGCGCTGGTGAACGTCGGCATCAACGGCTTCGGTATCGGCAAAGTGTCGAACAAGGTAGGCGATCGCGCGATGTCGAGCCTGGGCTTACTGTTTTTGGTCGCGGCATTTGCCACGCTCCCATTCGCTCATCAGGTGCTGACCGTTGCCGGCTCGATGGTGCTCTTCGCAATCGGCGGCGCGTTTGCGCAAAACGGCATCACCGCGATAATTTCCAACACGGCGACCGACCGCGAGCAAGGGACCGTGCTCGGCGTCGGTTCGTCGCTCGACTCGATGTCCGGAATTCTTGCGCCGCCGGTTTCAGCCGGACTGCTCAGCCGCTACGGCGGACCGTTCGGGCCCGTCGAGCCGCTCATTCTTTCGATGGTCGCGCTGCTGATGGGTCTCGCAGCGGCGCCCAAGGACGAAAAGTACGTACGAAACCCGGCACCTGTTCCGGAGGTATCACCCGAAGCTTAGGAGGCGCAAATGAAATCGAAGATTACCGGCACGACGATGCCGGTTCTGGAAATCGGACTGGAGCCCGGCGATACGATCGTCGCCGAACCGGGCGAATTCTCGTGGATGACCGACAACGTCTCGCTCAACACGACGGCGATGACGGCGGGCGCAAAAGGGATTTGGGGCGCGATCGGCCGCGCGCTTTCAGGTGGCGGACTTTTCATGACCGAGTATCGCGCGCAGAGCGGAAACGGCGTCGTTGCATTCGCCGCCAAAGTTCCGGGACAGATCATGCAAGTCGACGTGCACGCCCGGACGCGCGTATATGGTTCACCGGCACGGGTTTCTGTGCGCAACGCACGGCGTCGAATTATCGATGGGCTTTCAACGCTCGCTCGGAGCCGGCATCTTCGGCGGGAACGGCTTCGTCTTGCAACGTTTAGCCGGCTCGTGCTCCGCATGGGTCGAGCTCGGCGGCGAAATCGTAACGTACGATCTGCAGCCCGGCGAAGCGATTCAAGTCCATCCCGGACACATCGGCATGTTCGAGGAGAGCGTGAACTTCGACATCACGTTCATGCGCGGAATTACCAACGCGATCTTCGGCGGCGACGGACTCTTCATCGCGCGGCTAACCGGTCCGGGCAAGGTGTGGCTGCAAACGCTGACGATGCCGAACCTCGCGCACGCGTTGTCGCCGTATTTAGGCAAAGACGCGGCGGCGCAAACGTCGCAAGCCGGCATCGCCGGCGGCATTGCAGGCGCCGTCCTCAAGGACATGTTCAACGGTAACCTTTTTTCCCGATGAGCTTGTCGAACCAGACGCATACCGGCATTGCCCACATGCGACTGTCCTTCGACAAGCTCAGGATGACGGAGGGTAAGCCTAAGCGGCGGATTTCTTGCGTTTGTGAGTGGTCTTCTTTTCGGGTTTTTCCGAAGAAGCGCTGCGGCCGTTCGAGGCGCGGCGCTTCTTGCTTTCCTCGAGGCTTTGCGCGAGGACGTCCATGAGGTTGACCACCTTTGCGCGCGCGCGGCGCCTTCTTGGCCTTCGGCAGTTCCTTGCCTTGGGCGCGCGCTTCGATCATCGCAAGCATTTCGTCGTGATAGCGATTCGTGAATTTTTCCGGCTCGAAGTCGTCGACGCTCATCGTGTCGATGAGCATCTTCGCCATCTTCATCTCGGCTTCGGGGAGCTTTTCGTGACCGGGAAGATCTAGCGACGACGGCTCGACGATTTCGTTCGCCCAATGCATCAGCTCGAGAACGAGCGCCTCTCCGACGGTTTTACGGCGGCGATGTACTCTTTGGTGCGAATCACGACGCGCGCGATCGCAACCTTGTTCGCTGCCATCAGCGCCTCGCGCAGCAACGCGTAGGCGTGGCGTCCCTGTTTGCTCGGCTCGAGATAGTACGGCTTGTCGAAGTACATCGGATTGATCTTGTCGAGATCGACGAACTCGAGAATGTCGACCGACTGCGTCGCTTCCGGATTGACTTTCTTGAAGTCTTCGTCGGTAAGCAGGACGTACTGACCCTTTTCGTACTCGTAACCTTTGACGATCTCGTCCCACGGAACGGGCTTGCCGTCGACCGAGCAGATGCGCTCGTATTTGATGCGCCCTTCGTCTTTTGCGTGCAGCATGTTGAACGACAGCTCGTCGCTGCGCACGGCGGTAAAGAGTTTGACGGGAATCGTTACGAGGCCGAAGTTGATTGCACCGGACCAAATCGAATGCGCCATAGCTGGTCTATCATACCCAGCGTACGTGCGTTCGGCTAGCCACCCTATTTCGTGGGGTAACCCAAACGGGCAATACTAGATATTGTGGTTTATTCGGACCACGCTTTTTGCGCGCGCTTGATGGCCGGCTCCAGGCGCTGTTTCTTCCACGCTTTGCCGCTCCAGAGGTCGCCGTCGGCCTTGAGCCGTTTGGGCGTCGTCTTCAGGTTGAAGTTCGCAAAGGCGTCCCACGGCGTTCCGCGCTTTTTGGCGAACGCTTCCACTTCGGACCAATCGAGCGGCGTAGAAACCGGCGCTCCGTCGCGCGCGCGCACGGAGTACGCGCTGACGATCGTTTTGCCGCGGCCCACCTGTAAGTAATCCAGATAGACGGCCGTTTGATCGCGTGACTTCAGCGCGCGATCGAGTGTAACGCGTTTGGGGTCGCCTTGCGCCAGATGCTTCGCAACGGCTTCTGCGAAGATCTTGGCGGCGTCATAGCCGTAGCCGGTTGCTAACGGCACGACGATGTGCAAACCCATGCCGCCCGACGTTTTGGTCAGCGACGTAACGCCGATGGATGCCAATAGATCGCGCATTTCGAGCGCTACCGCCGCCAGCGTTTTCAGCGTGCACTCTTCGCCCGGATCCAGGTCGAAGAAGACGTAATCCGGTTCTTCGATCGTCTCAACGTGCGACGTCCACACATGAAGCACGATCGACGCGAGATTGGCGACGAACGTGAGGGTCGCTTCGTCGTTGCACACCATGTACTCCGTCGTTTCGCGACGGCCACCCGGGCTCGAAACCGGCACGGTAGGAACCCACGATGGCAACCCGCGCGGAAGATGCTTTTCAAAAAACGATTGTGCGTCGATGCCGTCGGGATAGCGCTGCAGCGTCAACGGAATGTCGCGCAGATGCGGAAGAATGAACGGCGCCACCTCACGGTAGTAGCGTACCAAATCGCCTTTGGTGTAGCCGTCGCGCGGAAAGAGGATTTTATCCTGATTGCTCAGGTTCAGCGTGCGCCCGTCGACGCGCACTTCAACCTTCGAAGCGGACATCTTTCGCTTTCTTGTCGATGCGCAAACCGAGGAACGCCGGATGACGCAAGAAGCCGTCGCGCGTTCTTTCGGTATAACGAACTTGCGCGACGAGTTTCGGCTCGACCCAGTGCGCTTTGGTGTTGGCTTCAACCGGCGTCGAGAACGGCGACGTCTTGCGCTCGAGGGCACTCAGCTTCTGCGTGATTTCGCCGAGCAATTTTTGTGAGAATCCGGTGCCCACGTGACCGACGTACCGGAGATTTTTACCGTCGTACGCACCGAGCAGCAGCGAGCCGAAGCCTTTGCGGCTGCCGCGCGGATCGGTCCAGCCGCCGATGACGAACTCATCCTCGAGCTGCGCCTTGATCTTCACCCAGTCGCGCGTGCGCCGCTCGAGATAGAGCGAGTCGCGCTTCTTTCCGATGATGCCTTCGAGATTGCTGCGCTGTGCTTGTTCGAAAAGCGCATTCCCACGTCCGACCACGTGTTTGGAATACAGCACCAATCCGTCGTCGCTGCGAATCAAGCGTTCCAACAGCGCCTTGCGTTCTTCCAGCGGAACCTTCCGCTGATCGCGGCCGTCGGCGTAGAGCACGTCGAAGGCGGCAAACGTCAGCGGATGGCGCCGCTGCGCATACTCTTGAAGCCGCTGGAAATCCGACCGGCCACTCTCATCGAGGCTAACGATCTCGCCGTCGACGACGATCGGAACGCTCGCAAAAGCGTCGACCAATCCCTCCATGTCGGGAAATTGCTTGAGCAAATCGAGGCCGTTGCGCGAAACGAGCGAGAGTTTCCCTCGCTCGTCGATCGTGCACAATCGCGCGATAGCCGTCCCATTTGATTTCGAAGAGCCATGCCTCGTCATCGAACGGTTCCTCGATCGAGCGTCGCGAGCTCAACGGATTTGATTTTTGGGAGCGGATCGGCTTTCACGCGCTCGCGCGGTTTGGGCGCGGAGCTTTTCTTTGCTTTCGACTGCCAGGTCTTCGCTTTGGGATCGTTGCGAATGTCGTCCAGCGTGCGTCCCGTCTTAACGGATTCCGGATAGTCGTTGACGTCCCACGATGTGGGATCGTCGCCGTCGTGATCCTTGATGAGCAGCCACGGATCGCCGGTTTCGCCTTCTTTCGGCTTCATCCGGACGAGCGTGAACATGCCATGCAGCTTCTTGCCGTACATGATGAACTTGATCTTGCCGTTGGCGATTTCTTTGACCGGGTTCGTCACCTTCGGCCAGTTCGTACGTGCCGTTATCCCAGACGATCACTTCGCCCGCGCCGTACTGTCCCGCCGGAATCACGCCTTCGAAATCACGATAGTCCATCGGATGATCCTCGACGTGCATCGCGAGGCGGCGCTCCCCGGGAACGAGCGTCGGGCCCTTGGGCACGGCCCATGATGCGAGCACGCCGCCGGCTTCCAACCGGAAGTCGTAGTGAAGCCGCGATGCGTCGTGCTTCTGAATGACGAAACGCAACTTCGCGGAAGCCTTCACCTTGCGCCCGCTCGGCTCCGGCGTTATCGCGAAATCGCGTTTCTTATTGTAGGTGGCGAGCGAGCCGGCTTTCCGGCTCGCTCCGCCGCTAGCTTTTCCCGGCATCTAGCCGAGTCTTACACTCTTGCGCCCCTGCCGGTCAACAGGTTCACGATCAGAAGAACGATCGCTATGACCAGCACGATGTGGATGAACCCGCCCAGCAGGTGGAACGACAAGCCGAGCAGCCAGAAAACGAACAGGATGACGATAATGGCCCAAAGCAGACCTGCCATCGTTATTGCCCTCCTCCGTTGTTGTTCGTGGTCGTGGACGAGTTCGTCGTGGACGATCCATTGCTCGAGCTGCCGTTACCGTTCGATCCCGGCTGCGTGACGGTCGTGTTGTGCGTCGTCGAATAGGACGTCGTCGACCACGGATGCCAAGCAAAGAGCGCGATCAAGATCGCGACGATAACGATCAGCGTGATACCGATCGCGGCGCCGCTGCTGCCGCTATCGTCTTTTACGATCACAGGTCCCTGATCACTCATTAGTTTGGTGCCTCCCTTACTCGCTATATAAGCGCCTGTGTTTTTCCCGGTCCCCCGCAAGCGCAAACCCGCTCTCTCGCGAAGCTGCCCGGTATGGCTTGGGCGATAATAGGATTTCTTGCGTCGCTGGTATTGGGCGGGTTTGCTTATAGCCGAAGCCGGGTACCAGGCGGTTTTTTCGATGCCCAAGTGTACGGCATGACGCCGCGGACGCACCGGAACTATGCCGGAATCTGCCTCCTGTTCGCGGGACTTTTCGCGGCCGCGTGGGTATTCAAACTGCAAATCGAGATCGCCGCGTTCACCGCTTTCGTCCTCGTCGCGATCTTCTATCTCACCTCATTCCTGCGAGGCGCTCACGAAGACGATGGCTGATTTTCATTTTTCACCGCGATCGAATCGCGCCGCAGAAATCGACTGGCAGCCGTGGGGCCCGCAAGCCTTCGCGCGCGCCTCGTCGGAATCGAAACCGGTGCTGCTCGGCATCTCCGCCGTGTGGTGTCACTGGTGTCACGTCATGGATGAGACGAGCTATTCCGATTCATCCGTGATCGAAGCGATCAATCGCAACTACGTGGCGGTGCGCGTTGACAACGACGAACGCCCCGACGTCAATGCGCGATACAATATGGGTGGCTGGCCTACGACGGCGTTCCTCACGCCCGAGGGTTCCATCATCACCGGCTTCACCTATCTGCCGCCCGAACAGATGAACCGCGCGCTCGGCGAGGTCTCGCGCTTCTATAGCGAAAACCGCGCGCAAATCGAAGCGCGAAGCGCCGAACTGCGCGGACGCAAAATCGAATTCGAGCCGGCAACTCGCGAAGACCTTACCGAAACGATGGTTTCAAACGTTGCTCGCTCGATTGCGGACGGGTACGACGCCGAGTTCGGCGGATTCGGCAATGCGCCAAAGTTTCCGCAACCCGAAGTGCTCGACTTTTTGCTTGCGTATTGGCGCGCCGGAAACGATCCGCACTACTACGAAATGGTCGCGCGCACGATGCGTGAGATGTCGCGCGGCGGAATGTACGATCATGTCGAAGGCGGATTCTTCCGCTACTCCACGACCCGCGATTGGTCCATTCCGCACTTCGAGAAGATGAGCGAGGATCACGCAGGGCTGCTGCGGGTGCTTTCACAGCTTCAAACGTGGACGCCCAACGGCGATTGGCGGACGACGTTGCAATCAGCGTTGCGCTACATTCGCACGACGCTACGCAATCCGGAAACGAAACTCTTCGCCGGCAGCCAGGATGCCGACGAAGAGTATTTCGAAGCCGATTTGGAGGCGCGGAAAACGCGTCCGCGGCCGTACGTCGATCCGCGTTCCTATAGCAACTGGACGGCGGCGCTTGCCGGGTCGTTTGCGTGGGCATCGACCGCGCTGGACGACGAGACCCTCGCGCGCGAAGCCGTCGAAACCCTGGACGTGCTGCACGAACGTCTTTCCGACGAGGACGGGTTGCTTTATCACGTTCTCGCGCCGGGCGAGGCGCCGCGCATCCGCGGATTGTTGACCGATCAAGCTTCGTACCTTCGCGCGTTGATCGACGTTCACGAGCACACGGGGGAACCGCGATTCCTCGAACGCGCGCGGGCGCACGCGGGGCGAATCGTCCATCACTTCGGCGCCGCGGAGGGCGGATTCACCGATCACGCGGGCACGGAAGCGAGCATCGGACGGCTCGAGTTCTCCGACCGTCCGATCGTCGAGAACGGCATTCTGGCCGAGTCGCTCTTACGGCTCGCAACCTTGACGGGCGAAACCGCCTACCGCGAGCGCGCCGAAGCAACGCTTGCATTGTACGCGCGCACGCACGAGAACGCCGGGCAGTTCGCCGCGACGTATGCGCGCGCATTGGCGCGGTATCTTTCACCCGAGATCAGCGTGAAGCTTTCCGGCGGCGTTGCGGCAACCGACGCATTTCGCGAGACGGCTTTCCGGCTGCCCACGCCGTTCGTGTGCGTCGCAACGCAAGATGGGTCGACGCACCCGGCCGCCTACGTATGCCGTGGCACCGTTTGCGCGGCGCCCGTTACCGAAGCCGCCGAAATCCGCGCCGCATACGAAAGCGTCGCCCCTCCGTCCGCTTCGACTAGCTCACCATAACAGGCGTCTCACATCGTCACCCTGAGCTTGTCGAAGGGCGGGCGCATTCAAGCTTTGCGGATATGCGCCTCTGGTTCGACAAGCTCACCATGACAATGGTGTCACGCTGTGCATTCGTGGAACGGCGTTACTACACGCTGCCTAAAATTGCACCGTGTACGAAAGCGTCACATCATAGGAAGCGAATCGCGACGACCGCCATATCGTCGTGAGCCGAATTGCTGCAAAACGACAGCCCGGCTTCGAGAATTGCATTTGAAAGATCGCTCATCGGCGCATTGCGGCCTGCGCGAACGAGTTCCAGGAGCCGCTCCTCGCCAAAGAATTCTTTACGGGCATTACGCGACTCGGTAATGCCGTCCGTAGCGACCACGAGAATGCTCCCCGCCTGCAACTCGATGAATCGCTGCCGAAAGAGATCGCGACGATCTTCGAAAAATCCGATGAGCGGTGCAGTGACCGGTAGGAATTCCGGTTCGCAACCCGGCGCAGCAAAGATCGCGAGATCGTGCGCAGCCGAAGCATAACCCATCGTCTTGCGCTCCGCATCGATGTGCCCGAAGAAGAGTGTCGCGAACGACTCGAATTTTTCGTAACGATTGTTTTCGATGTACAATCGATCGATGGTGTGAACGACGGTTTCGGGCGTCATGCCCGCCGAGGCATACGCACGGGCTGCAAACTTGAGAAGCGCCGCTCGCATCGCCGCCTGCCCTCCGCGCCCGGAAACGTCCGCCGCGAGAAATGCAACGCTTCCGTTGTCGAACTGGTAGACGTCGAGCACGTCGCCGCCGGCATAGCGCTCGGCCAATTCGTACTCGATGGCATACTCCACGCCGGCAATCCGCTCGGCCTTCGGCGCAAAGACGTGCCTGGCTACTGCGTTGAGGATGGGGTCTTCGGCCTCGGGATACCGGCCGCGGTGCTCCCGAAGCTGTGCCCCGTCCCCGTTATGCTCGCTGTCGCTCACGCTTGAAGTCCTACCCAAGAGCGGCGCCTGAAACATTCGTGGGCGGGCGCCGTAGCTTCTAATGGAGGACAAAAGAATGACACCGTACGCTCAGATGCTGCTCGCCTACGTACGCCCGGAAAGCCAGGGCGCCTACGCCTACGAGTACCGCCAGCTCGCGAAGGATCCGATCGTCGCGCTCGTTCTCGCTGCTTTGCTCGGCGTCGTGGGCGGTGAGTCGTATTACATGGGCAACTATAAGCGCGGCATCCTTATGACGATCGCGCTTTTCACCGGTATCGGGCTTTTCGTGACGGTCCCCATGTGGATCGCGCGCTGCTTTACGATCCAAGGCGAATGCGAAGCGTACAACGACTACCTCGCCTACATGCTGGCGCTCCGCTACTCGGGCGACCCCGAAGCGCCGCAGCCCCCGCAGCCCGCGCAAGCGCCAAATACCGCACGGCCGACGATCGGCGGACTGCCGATGCGCGCGACGAGCTACTAGGGCACTAGGGCCGCACGAAGGCGTTCCAGTACCAGCATCCCCATAGGCCGGCCGCGATGGAGTAAGCGATCAACACGTAGCTCCATCGCGGCATTTTTTCTTTCACCGCAAGCAGCATCAATGCGAGCAGATACGGCTCGAAATCGAGCGCATGCCGCATGCCGAACTGCGCGAATCCGTTCACGTAGTATACGAAGTTCGGAACTGCCGTAATTATCGCGAGCAACCACAAAGGCGCGATCCACGAGAACGGACGCCGGGCGAAAAACGCGAGCATCAGCGCGGGCGACGTCCACGTAATGGCGACGCCGCTCAGCGTTGGCGCGAGCCATGGAAAGGCCGGCAAGCGCTGCGGCCATTGCACGAAGAACGAATTGAGCTCGTAGCCCAGATACTGAAGCTTGAACGGCGAGCCGTACGGAAGGCCGGCTTGATCCTGGTGGTACCAAGTCGTATAGCCGATGTCGTACCAAGTGCCCCAACGCGCGAGGTTATAACCGGCCCAAAAGAGCGCGAACCCGGCCAGCACTCCGCCAAAAGATGCGAGTTGACGGCGGCTTTGCAACATGTAGGCATACACCGGCACGGCGAGGACGAGCGTGAAGCGCGATTCGAACGCGCAGCCGGCCCACAACGCAACGAGCCAACCGCGCTTTTTTCCCGCCAATTCAACGAGCGCGAGCAGCGTAAAGCACACCGAGGCGACGTGCGCGATGAACCACACGTCGCCGAGCATCGCACACCACAAAAGATCGGTACCGGCGAGTAAGAACGCCACGATCCACGCAATGCGCGCGCGCGGAATTTGCCAGCGTTCGCCGAGCTCCCAAGCTGCGCCGATCGAAATCGCGCCCAAGAGTACTGCGAGCGTGGTTTGATTCGCCGTCCCGAAGATGGCGACCGCGGGAAGCAGCAGCAACGCCGGCATCGGCGCTTCGATGATCCAGTGCTGCCCGTTATACGCGAGCGCGTCGATGTAGGGGCCCGGCCAATCTATCCAGGCATGGCCGTGAAGTAACGCCTGTGCGAGTAATACGTAATTGTCATACGGCGTCGCTCGGCCCCGCGAGACGATCCAGATGGCGAAAAACGCAATGAGGCCCGCTATAACGGACGGCTTTACTCGCTTCACTCGTGTACCACGCGATAGAGTTCGGTATGCGCCGGGAGCCGTTCGAGGCGAAACCCGGCAACGCTTCCTTCGGGCGTTCCCGAAACAAAGACGGGCCGCGTCTTCGTCCAACGGTTCAGCACATCGGCGGTGTCGCCGTACCATGCCGGCACGATCGTCCGCTGCCCGGTGGCTCGTTCGACGTAGGCAGCATACGCGAGCGGCGGCGCAAGGACCCACGTGCTCACGACGATCGCATTGTCCGGCGTTTTCGCCAACACTTCGCCGATCTCGGCGCGTGCGCGCCCATCGTGCGGCTGCCCGAAAAGCACGTGCCCTTGCCACAACAGCACTCCCGCGATCGCTGCAGTCGAAACGGCGCCGGCGATGCGCGGCCACCGGCCGAAAGACCGCAACGCAGCGAGACCCAAGCCGCAGAAATACGCAGCAATAACGAAGCTTTGCATGAAATACCGCGCGCGATCCGACTCGTCGTTGAAACTTGCGGCGAACAGCGCGCCGATGCACACGATCGCCATTAACGCGCCCGCCTGGACGCGATCGCGCCGGAATAACACGATCGCTCCCGCCGCAACGAAGGCGATTCCGGCAAAACCGAATTCTTTTGCCAGCGTCACCACCGCGGCCGCAATGGCGGCCGGCATGGCGTCGCCGTTGAAAGCGCCGGTGACCGCGCCATGCACGTCGATGTCACGCGCGCCGATTAGCGCGAGAAATCCCTCCGCGTTCGCCGGATGATGGTAATCCCAAAACGCCGAGCCCGGCATCCCGAGCGCCGCCGCCGGATCGAGTCCGTGCGCGGAAACGAACGCACTGCGCAGCGGAATGTAGAGAAACCAAACGATCGCAAAGACCAGCGTGATCCCGACGCTCTGTAAAAGCGTCTTGGGATCGCTCTCGTGGATACGGGCGATAAAGAGCACCAGCAAACCCGGCAACGCCATCAGCGCCACCGGATGAACGGCGATCGCGCACCCGTACAACGACGCAGCTATCAAGAGATCGCGACGGCGCAAGCTGCCGTACCAGCGCAACGCATACATCAACGTGGCCGCGAAGAATGCCGTCTCTACCGCGTGCACTTCCGCGCGCGTCGCGCGCGTCCATACGACGAGCCCGAAGGCAAAGAGCAGTGCTGCGCTTACGCCGGCAATGCGGTCTTTCGTCGCATCACAGACCATGCGCGCAATGCACCAAGAGGCGATGCTGGTCGCGACCGCGCTCAACAGCGTCATGCGAAACGCGACGCTGCCGATCGGAAGCAGATGCGTGAACGCCCACGCGAGGATGACATAAAGTGGAAATCCCGGCGGATGCGCGATGCCGAAAATCCACGGCACCGTATCCATTTCGCCGACATCCCAGTACGTGACGTCGCGATATCCGCTAAGCAGGTAGAGCGCGAGAGGGACGAGGAACGCGCCCACGCCGCTTTAGATCGGCGGCAGCGTCGCGTGTGGAAGCGGTTTCGCGCCCTGGAAAGTCGACGCCGGCAAATTCGACGGGAAGCTGTAGTCGCTCCACGTAATGCGCTCGCGCGCCGGTTTGCCGGCAATTTCTCCGTCGACGTTCACGGATAGCGGCACCCAGTACTTCCCGGCGCCGGCGAAATCGATTTGTCCGCTCCCGTGCGCCACCGCACCGGCGGTCGAAAACGCAATGGTGCTCGGCAAGAAGCGCTCGCCATCGATGATCAGCCGCTTGACGACGAACCCGGAGGCCGACGTTTCGAGCGGCGTGGCGTCGTAGACGTACTGCAAGTGATTTCCGAGCTTCGCCGTCCGCACGAAGACGAATGCATACGCAGCCGTGCGCGGCGCGAGGCGCGCAAGCGTGTAGCGATCGGGACGATGGCCGATGCGCACGACTTTTCGGGAAAGCTGTTGGCCGTTTACAGCGATGGTTTCATCACGCACCTCCAAGCCTTGCCGGTACACGCGATGGCGCTGCTCGATGGCCGTCGGTCCCGCCTGCGACACGCTGTAGCTGAAAATCATCGCTTTCGGCGTGCTGAGATCGGTCATCTCGAGCTCGTAGCGTTGAAGCACGATCTGCGAGTCGACCGGCACAGCAACTTTCGGAGCCGCGCCCGAGAACGCAACGAACGCGAGAAGCATCGTGAAGAACCGGCGCGTCGACATCTAGGCGAGCACGGCTTCCCGAATTGCGTTCAACGCCGCGTCGGCGCCCGATGCGTCTTTGCCGCCGCCTTGCGCCTGCGTAGGCGCACCGCCGCCTTTTCCGCCGACCAGCGGGGCTGCAAGCTTCACGAGGTTGCCTGCGTGGACGCCGCTCTTCACCAGATCGTCGCTGGCGGAAACGATGAGGCTCACCGTGCCGTTGTCAACGCCGGCAAGCGCGATCACGCCGCTCTTCATCCGCGAACGCAAAGCGCCGCTAAGATGGCGCAGCGCCTCGGCGTTCGCTTCGCGCACGACTGCACCGACGAACGTGCGATCGCCTTTGCGTTCGGCTTTCTCGAGATACGTTTGCGCATCGGCTTCCGCCAGGCGCGCCTTCAACTGGCCGACGGCGGTCTGCAGATCGCGAATGTCACGCTGCAGTTTGTTCACGCGGTCGCTCAGTTCGTCCGGCGACGCCGCAAGCGTGCCGGCGAGCTCGTTCACGACCTCTTGCTGACGGGTCGCGTAGTCTTCCGCGGCGCGCGAGACGACGCTTTCGATGCGGCGGATGCCGCTGCCGATCGACGACTCGTTGAGAATCATGAACAAGCCAAGTTCGCCGGTCGAGTGTGCATGCGTGCCGCCGCAGAACTCTACGGACGGACCTGCTTGCAGCACGCGAACGCTCTCGCCGTACTTTTCACCGAACATCCAGATCGCGCCGGTTTGCTTGGCTTCTTCAATCGGCAGCTCGCGCGTGACGACGGGCGAGTCGTCGCGAATCATTTCGTTCACGCGCAGGACGACCGCGCGTTTCTGATCCGGCGTCAGCGCGCCGGCGGTCCAGCGGAAATCGAAGCGCATGCGATCGACGCCGACCCACGAACCGGCTTGCGCGACGTCGTCGCCGAGCACGTCCTTCAGCGCGCGCTGCAATAAGTGCGCGGAGGTGTGATGGCGGCGAACTTCTCGGCGCCACCAATCGTAAACGCGAGTGTGCACCCGGTCTCCGGTGCTGAGCTCACCGCTCTTCACGATGCCGTGATGCGCGATCGCTTCACCCATGTACTGCGTGTCTTCCACGACGAACACGCCTTGCACCGAGCCCGTCGAAGCATCGAGAACCGTCAGCTCGCCGCGATCGCCGATTTGACCGCCGCGTTCGGCGTAAAACGACGTGCGGTCGAGGATGAGAACCCCGCGTTCGCCGGCGGCCAGCCCCTCTACGGGCTTATCGTCGCGAAGCGCAACCATGATCTCACCGTTGCTCTCCAGGCCTTCGTAGCCGGTGAATTCGCTCTTGATCGCAGGCAGTTCCGCAATCGTGACGACGGCGCGCTTAGAAGCTGCGTCCCGACGCGCGCGCTGGCGCTGCTCGTTCATCGCCGCTTCGAATCCCACGGCATCGACCGCGACGCCGCTGTCGCCCGCAACTTCGCGCGTCAACTCCATCGGAAAGCCGTACGTATCGTGCAGCATGAAGGCATCGTTGCCCGAGATCAAGCGGGTGCCGTTGGCGTTCGCCTCATCAACAAGTCGATCGAGCATGGCCATGCCGCGCTCCAACGTGCGATCGAAGGTCTGTTCTTCCGAGCGCAGCGTCTGCTGAATGCGCGCCTGATGCTCGCGCAGTTCCGGATAGCCGGGCGCAAGCGACGCAACGACCGCCGGAACGAGCTCGGTGAGAAATCCGTTCGGATAACCCAACAACCGCCCGTTGCGAATCGCGCGGCGAATCAGGAAGCGCAGCACGTAGCCGCGATCCGTGTTCGACGGATAGATGCCGTCGTTGATCAAAAACGTTACGGCGCGCGCGTGATCGGCGATGATATTTTGGCGTTCGCGCTGCGCTTTCGCGTCGAGCGAAGTTTGTCCGATCGGCGGCTGCGCGGAAATCAGATCCGTGAACAAATCGGTCTCGTACATCGAGGCCTGGCCGTTCACGAGCGCGAGCATCCGTTCGAATCCGGCGCCGGTGTCGATCGACTTGCGCGGCAGTTCCGTCATCACGCCGTCCGAAGCGCGATTGTATTGTTGGAAAACGACGTTCCAGAATTCGACGAAGCGGTTTCCGCGGTTCGGCCCGGTATCGTCGGGACCGCTCGCGTACTCCTCGCCCGTGTCGTAAAAGAGCTCGCTGCACGGACCGCACGGACCGGTCGGGCCCATCGTCCAGAAATTGTCTTCATCCCAGCGCGAAATGTGCGACGGCTGGAGGCCGATCTCGTTGAGCCAAATCTGTTCCGCTTCGTCGTCGGTGGTGTGCACCGTGACGTGAATGCGCGACGGATCGAGCTTGAGGACTTTGGTGGAGAACTCCCACGCCCACGCGATCGCTTCGCGCTTGTAATAATCGCCGAAGCTGAAATTGCCAAGCATCTCCAGGAAGGTGCCGTGCCGGCCGGTACGGCCGACGTTCTCGATGTCGCTCTTCGCACCGGCTACGCGCAGGCAGCGCTGCACCGTTACGGCACGCGGCGCCGGCGCCGGCTGGTCGCCGAGGAAGACGGGAACGAACTGCTCCATGCCCGCGATCGTAAAGAGCGTAGTGCTCATCTCGTCGGGAATGAGGCTGGCCGAGGGAAGCAGCTTGTGTTGCTTGGCGACGAAAAAGTCGATCCAAGCCTGGCGGAGTTCTTGGCTTTTCATAGGGTTCAACGGGAGATGATAGCAGACCGGGCCCGTCGCCTCCTACACCCTTTGCGGACTACGGGAGCTGCGCGTCCTCCAAGTCCAAGCCGGTGCTGCGGGCGTCCCCAAAATTCGAATTGCGCAAATCCGCTCCGGACATCGAGCAGCCGGTCAATTCGGCGCCCGTGAAGTCGGCGCCGGCAAACAGCGCTCGTCTGAAGTTCACGCCGGTCAAGCTCGTATGAGACAGGTTCGCGTTGCGCAGATCGGCACCCGAGAGATTGGCGCCGGTAAGGGCAATGCGGCTTAAATTGCGGCCTCGAAGGTCGACCCGGGCCAAATCGCACCCGGTGCAATCGCGCAGCAAGGCGTGCAGGGCGCCGTCGGAGACCGTTTGGAGCGTGCTTCCGGTCAGGTTCAGGCCGGCGGCGTTCACCCCGTCGAGCGCCGCACCGGTCAACCGGACGTCGCGGAGCTCCACTCCCGTGAGGTCGGCATTGCGGAGGTTCGCGTTGCGCAAATCGGCGCCGCTGAGATCGACGCATTCGAGCGACGCCCCGCGCAGGTTGGCGCCCGAGAGATTTGCGCCGCGCAGATCGATGTCTCGAATCGTTTGGCCGTGGAAGTCCCGTCCGTGCCAGTCGGCCCCCGGCTGATGAGCGTGAATGCACGAGACGCCGTCATCGCTGATGCGAATGACGCGTTCGTCCGCGCGTACGGCTGCCGGCGCGGCAATTAAAAGCGCGAGAAGACCAAATACCAAGCGACGCATGCGGGGCACCTCTCTATCAACTAAGGATTTAAGAGTATGCTAACCCGGCATGCGCCGCTTGTCAACTATAGAATTAAGTGAAGCTTGCTATTCCTTGAGGACCGAGCGGAGCTTCTCGAGCGCCTTGGCCTGGAGCCGCGAGACGTGCATCTGAGACACGTTCAGGCGCTTCGCAATCTCGGTCTGCGACACGGACTCATAAAAACGCAAGTAGATGATCACGCGCTCGCGGCCGGTGAGGACGTGAAACGCCCGCTCGAGGTTCGCCCGGTCTTCGAGCATTTCCAGGCCGGAGTCCGTCATGCCGACGGTATCCGCGAGCGTCTGCGACTTCTTTTCGCCTTCGCCCGAAACTTCGGAGTCGAGCGAGAGCAGATTGTAGGCTTGGCCCAGTTCCTGCGCTTCGAGGATCTCTTCTTCGGTGGCGTTCAATCGTTCGGCCAGCTCGGCGACGGTCGGGCTGCGGCCGAGTTCGACCGCCATCTTTTCGTTCGCGCGATTGACGGAAAGATTGAGCTCCTGAAGCCGGCGCGGAACCTTGACCGCCCAGCCTTTGTCGCGGAAATAGCGTTTGATTTCACCGACGATCGTCGGCGTCGCATACGTGGTGAACTCGACGCCGCGATCGAGCTCGAACCGATCGATCGCCTTGAGCAAACCGACGGTGCCGACCTGCACCAAATCGTCCAGCGGTTCGCCGCGGTTCGCGAATTTGAGCGCAAGAAAGCGCACGAGATTAAGATGCGCGACGACTAGGTCGTTGCGAAGCTGCTCGTATTCCGCATCACGCCGGTCGGGCTGCTCGTTGTGACGCGCCCGTGCCGTCGCAAACCGGCCAAAGAGTTCGCGCGTCCGCTCTCGTTCAGAGCGCACGTCGATGTCTCGTTCCTGCACTTTTACCCAGGCAATCGTTTGAGCATGACGAGCTGCGTTCCGTTTTCGGGATGAACGTCATAGCTGACGTCGTCCATCAAGGACCGAATTAGGAACACGCCCAAGCCGCCCACGCGCTCTTCTTCGAGATTGCGCGAACGGATAGTTTCCGGACGCGTTCCACGTCCGTAATCGCGCACGCCGATGCGCAAGCCCTCTTCCAGAGCCTCGCATTTAATCTCGATGTAAGCGCTGCCGTGTGCGTGCTGGATTGCGTTGGTGCACGCCTCGGCGACCGCCAATTTGATGTCTTCGATTTCGTCAATCGAAAAGTGCAAGCGGCTGGCGACCGCGGCAACGGAAAGCCGCGCGAGAGCGACCCACTCGGCCTTGCAAGGGACCCGCAGCTCGACGACGTCGATGTCGTCGGATTGGACGATGGGCTGGTTCACACCAGCGCCTTCATCGCTGCATCTTCGCTTTCGAAGATGCCGAAGATCTTTACGAGTCCGGTGATGTCGAAAATCTTCTTGATTTGCGGATTCGTGCAAACCAGATTTACGGAGCCGCCGTGTTCGCGCACGCGCTTGAGTCCGCCGATCAGAACGCCGAGCCCCGTCGAGTCGATGTAGCGAACCTTTTCGAGATTGATGACGAGGTGATAGACCCCGCGATCGATCAGCTCGCCGATTGCATCCTTGACCTTGGGCGACGTGTAGACGTCGATTTCGCCACCGAGGTCGACGACATAGCAGTCACCTTGTGCTTCGCGCACGTTCACCTTGATATCCAAAGACTTCTACTCCTATAGTTCCTAAGCGTCGGCTTTACGCTGTAATTCGTCGCGCGTGCGATCTGCCGATTCCGTTCCCTCGACAACCGCCGCGTCGACATTCGATCGCGCGTTTTCCACTACTTGACGGCCGCGCTCGTAGAGATCGGCCGCACTGTCTTGCCACTGCGAGGTAACGTCGTTAACCCGCCCGCGCAAATCGCCGGTGGCATCAACGGCAAAGTTACCCGCTTCACGGGCTTTTCCAACCAAAAGGTCGCGTGTCTCTTCTTGCGTCAAGAGCACCGCGACCGCGCCACCCACGATGGCGCCAAGGAGGAACCCGGCGAAAAAACCACCGCCGCGATTCTCGTTATCCATCTAAAGCGTCCCCCGCGGATTGCGTTTCGCGCAATCCGTCGTCTGCTGACTTTCTTCCCGTGACGAGCCTTCGTAAACCGGCGGAAACGCCCGTTATCGTCGCTCCCACGTTCACGATCGCCGGCGAAAGTGCGTCCTTTGTCAGTCCGGCGGTGTGCGAAACAGATCCGGCCACGTCTTCGAGCGACTTTACGACGCCCGACAGACGCGCCAGCGTCTGGTCCGCGGTGTCGGCGATCCCGCCGACGTGCTCTAAAGTCTCGCCGACGGGCTTGCCAAGCGCGGCGATCTGGCGGTCTACTTCATCCAGCGTCCCATTGAGACGGCCGAACGTTTTTGCCAAGGCAAGCATGGCAACGAAGATGCCGACGCCCATCAAAAGGACGCCAACGCCAACGCCGATGTCAAGTACGATCGACCAATCGATCCCGGTCACAACTCTACTCCCTCTGGCGGCGGTAGCTTTCGAGCGTTTCCCTTATTCCCGCGAACGGCTTCCACTAACCCGGGAAGCATTACAAGGACTCGCTCGATTTCTTGTTCGCTCGTTCCTGCGCCGAGCGAGAACCGAAGTACGCCTTCGTGCCAGCGCGGCTCGATACCAAGCGCAGCGATGACATGACTCGGCTCCAAAACTCCCGAGGTGCACGCGCTGCCCGCGCTCACGGCCACTCCCTCTAGATCGAGCCGCATCAAGAGCGACTCGGAATCGACGCCTGCGAACGAGACGTTCAGGTTGTTCGGCATTCGGGATGCGCCCGCGCCGTTGATGCGAACGTCTTCGATGGATGCCAGGATGCCGCGCTCCAGCCGGTCTCGCAGAGCACGCGCGCGCTCGGCGCGTTCCGTCTGCGAGGCCACGGCCTTTCGAGAGCGACGCGCAAGGCCGACGATTCCGGCCACGTTTTCCGTCCCCGACCGCCGCCCGAACTCTTGGCCGCCGCCGTAGACGAGCGGCGCGAACGGCGATGCCCTCTCGCACGTACAACACGCCGACGCCTTTCGGGCCGTAAAATTTGTGCGCCGAGATCGACAGCAGATCGACGCCCCAGGCTCTGCACGTCGATGGGCAACCACCCCGGCGCTTGCACCGCGTCGGTGTGGAAAGAGCACGCCGCTGCGCCGCGCGATGGCGGCGAGCTGCGGCGATCGGCTGCACGCGCCGATCTCGTTGTTCGCTACATCACGCTCGCAAGCACCGTATCGTCGCGCAGCGCGCGTTCGAAAGCGGCCGGGTCGACCAGTCCGCGCTCGTCGACCGGAAGCAACGTGATCTCGAACCCCTCTTCGGCGCAGTGCATCGAGCGCGTGCAGCACGGCGTGATGTTCGATCGCCGTGGAAACGACGTGGCGGCCGCGGTCGCGAGCCGCGCGCGCAACGCCAAGGATCGCCAGGTTGTCGGCCTCCGAACCGCTGCCCACGAAGACGATCTCTTTCGCGCTTCGCATGGAGCGCTCGCGCTACGCGGTCGCGCGCGTCGTCGAGAGCCGCGCGCGCAGCGCCGGCCCTCGGCGTGCAGCGAACTCGGATTGTAACCGCTGCGACCGAAGAACGGCAGCATCGCTTCGACCACTTCGGGGCGACCGGCGTCGTGGCGGCGTAGTCGAGATAAATGCGCGAAGTCATTCACGATTTCACAGAGAGTTATCAAGAAGGGTCTGCTTACCATAACCGTTGTGCGAAGCTCCATTGCACACTCCGAGAAGTAGCAACGGGAACGCGGTCCGGGTACACCACCCGGGCCACTTTTTTATTTTTATTTATCTGTCGTTCTCGCCGGGCTCGTAGTAGCGGCGACCCCGCAGGTTCTCCGGCAGATTCTCTTGCTTGACGCGATAGTCGTCGTGCGCGTAGTGGTAGTCTTGGCCGTAACCGAGCTCTTTCATCAGACCGGTCGGCGCGTTGCGCAGATGCAGCGGCACGGGATCGTTGCGCGTTTCCTGAACGTCCCGCATCGCCGCGCCGTACGCGCTCCCGACGCTGTTGCTCTTCGGCGCTTTCGCGAGATAGAGCGTCGCGTGCGCGAGCGGATAGAACCCCTCGGGCATGCCGACGAAGTGCACGGCTTGTTGCGCGGCAATCGCCACTTGAATGCCTTGCGGATCGGCGAGACCGACGTCTTCCGATGCGAGAATGACAAGCCGCCGCGCGATGAACAGCGGATCTTCGCCGCCGTCGATCATTCGCGCCAGCCAATAGACCGCCGCGTCGGGATCGCTCGCGCGAATGCTTTTGATGAACGCGCTGATCGTGTCGTAGTGCTGTTCGCCGCCCTTGTCGTACGTCGATCCGCGCTTCTGCAGCGCTTCCATCACGAGCGTTCGTTGTCGATCGTGCGTCGCGCCGTCGCGCTCGGGCGCCGTTTCGCGCCGCGAATTCGAGCGCGTTGAGCGCGGTGCGCGCGTCGCCGTTCGCATAGCCGATGAGCGTTTCGCGCGCATCCGGTTCCAGCGCAGGTGCATTCCGCCGACGCCGCGCGCTTCGGATCGCTCAGCGCGCGATCGACGATCGTCGCAATCTCCTCGTCGCCGAGCTGCTTCAACACGAAAACGCGCGCGCGCGAAAGCAGCGCGGAGTTCACTTCGAACGACGGGTTCTCGGTCGTCGCGCCGATCAGCGTGACCGTTCCGTCCTCGACGTACGGCAAGCACCGCGTCTTGCTGCGCTTTGTTGAATCGATGGATCTCGTCGATGAACAGCACGCGAGCGCTGACCCGACGCGTCGTTCGCGCTTGCGCTTCCGCGACGACCTTGCGCAGATCCGCGACGCCGGCGCTCACCGCCGAGAGCTGCGCGAAATGCGCACCGGTCGAATCGCGCGACGATTTCCGCGAGCGTCGTCTTTCCGGTGCCCGGCGGACCCCACAGAATCATCGACGGCACGCGATCGCGTTTCGATCGCGCGCCGCAGCGCGCGCCCGGGACCGACGATATCGCCTTGTCCAACGTACTCGTCGAGCGAACGCGGACGCATGCGCGCCGCGAGCGGCGCATCGGCTGCGGCTCTCGCGACGCCTTGGCTTGCGGCATTTGCGCACCGAAGAGCGTCGGTTCCATCGGGTCCTTCGCTAGGGCTTTGCCGACGGCTGCGGCGTCGCCTTTTGCAGCGGATTCTTGATCTTGATCGGTTTCGGCGTCGCGATGTGCGGGTTGATTTCGCTCGGGAACTGCATCGTCGACGTTGCCTTCGCGCGTGCGCTTGGCCCGTGACCGTGTTGTACCGGACACGTGCTCGGCAATCATCGTCCGGTCGCCTTGTACGATGTGCACGTTACCTTCGCAGATCCAGATCGTGCGTCGTCGTCGTTGAGCGTGCCTTTTGCGGCATCGACCGTCGTGTCGGCTTGCACGTAATGCACGTTGCCCGGTCGCGGTATATGCTTTCGCCAGGCCGTCGATTTGCACTTGATCGGCCGTCAGCGTCGACGGGCCGCGCGAATTCGAGGCGCTCGTCGCCGGAGAGTCCCGCAGAAATTGCCTTGCGCAGTCGTGCATGACGACGTGACCGTACGAGCGTGGCGTTCTTCGTCTTGTAATTGCCGTTCGCGCGATCGGCCGTGATGTCGCCGCCTTGGCGCGTCATCGTCACCTGTTTCGGCGTGCTGAAAATCGTCCGTTCTTGAAGTCTGACGTCGACCGAGGACATATGCACGGTCCACACGCCGACGTCGAACTGCGTTCCGCCGCGTGAGACGCGGGGGACGCGGACGGCGACGGCCTAGGCGTCGCGGCGATAAGCGCTGCGGCGGCGATGAGCGGCAGACGTGTGTTTCATTGCTGAGTGCGGACCTTTACGCTATGACGTTCGACCGCACCCAGAAGTTCCGCAATGCGTTCGATATTTCACCACGCCTTCACGAAGAGGCGCGCAGGCGATCGACGGTCAAGTCCACGATCGATGCTTCGCCCTCGTACGGCGTCGGACCGTTCAGGACGAGCAGATCGGCGGGCGGCAGCGTCGCTGTCATCCTCACCGCCGCGATACGGCGGCTGCGCCGCTTTGATTGGCGCTCGTGACCGCGAGCGGACCGCAGCGTTCCAGAATCGCCTTTGCAAGCGGCTCGTCGGGCACGCGAAAGCCGAGCGTCGGCATTCCCGCCGTCACGTCGTCGCTGATGAATTCGGGCTTGCGCACGATCAGGATGACCGGGCCCGGCAACAGCCGTTTCGCGGCGAGAATTGCGGCAGCGTTTCCCGGCGCGAACTCCAGGAACTCGGCGGGCGTCGCGACGTGCAGCGTGAGCGGCTTTTCGTCGGGACGCCGCTTCGCGCGGTAGACGCTGTCGACCGCGGACGAGCGGTACGGATCGCACGCGATGCCGTAGCTCGTTTCGTTCGGAAAGATGATCGTGCCGCCGTCAAAGATGACCGCGCGCACTCTTCCACGACGATGCTCGAGCGCTTCGCTACGCGCATCGAGTAACGGCACCGATCGCCATCGTCAGGTCCCCTAGAGACGCATTCTCATGCCCGTGCCGAGCGCGACGCACGAAAGCGGATCGTCGGCCACGATCACCGGCACGCCGGTGACTTCCGACAGCAACTTGTCGAGACCGCGCAGCAGCGCACCGCCGCCGGTGAGAATCACGCCGCGATCGATGATGTCGGCCGCGAGTTCCGGCGGCGTCTTTTCGAGCACGGCTTTCACCGCTTCGACGATCGCGCCGACCGGTTCGGAGAGCGCTTCGCGAATTTCTTCGCTCGTGATCTTCACGGTCTTCGGCAAACCGTTGATCAGATCGCGGCCGCGAATCTCCATCGCGAGTTCTTGTTCGAGCTTGTACGCCGAACCGATCTTGATTTTGATTTCTTCCGCCGTGCGTTCGCCGATCATCAGGTTGTAGACGCGGCGAATGTAGCGGATGATCGCGTCGTCGAGCTTGTTGCCGGCGACGCGCAGCGACTGCGACACGACGATGCCGCCGAGCGAAATCACCGCGACGTCGGTCGTGCCGCCGCCGATATCGACGACCATGCTCCCGACGGACCGTCGATCGGAAGACCGGCGCCGATTGCAGCCGCCATCGGTTCTTCGATGATGTCGACGCTGCGCGCGCCGGCGAGTTTCGCGGCGTCTTTCACGGCGCGTTCTTCGACGCTCGTGATTTCGGCCGGAACGCAGATCGTGACGTGCGGTTTCGGTTTGAAGATCGACGACCACCACGAGCGGTCTTTCATCACTTTCTTGATGAAGTACGAAAGCATCGCTTCGGTCACTTCGAAGTCGGCGATGACGCCGTCGCGCAGCGGACGAATCGCTTGAATGTGCGCGGGCGTTTTGCCGAGCATCTGGCGCGCTTCCTCGCCGACGGCAAGCATTTTGCCGTTGTTCATGTCCTTCGCGACGACCGACGGCTCGCGCAACACGATGCCTTTGCCTTTGACGTGCACGAGCACGTTGGCCGTGCCGAGATCGATCCCGATATCCAAATTGAACTCCCGGATCTATCTAGTGTTAACTGTGTGACTACTGTAACTAATCGGCAGCCGTAGCCCACGTCGTAGGATACTCGCTCGTTTCGAAAAGTCCGGTCGGCTCGACGAGCGGCGTGACGCCGCTGCGAGCGCTGCACTTGGCCGCCGAGCGCCGAAAGCATCTCTTCCAAGCGCTCGTAGCCGCGGTCGATGTATTCCAGACCGATGATCTCGGTTTCGCCCGGCGCCGCAAGCCCCGCGACGACGAGCGCCGGCGCCCGCGCGAATGTCCGGCGCTTCGACCGGCGCGCCGGAGAGCTGCGTGACGCCTTTGACGACCGCGGTGTTGCTCTCCATCGAGACGCGCACGTCGGCGCCCATGCGCGCGAGTTCGTTCACGTACGAGAAGCGCGCGTTGAAGATCGATTCTTCGACGACGCTCGTTCCCGGCACGGTGCACAGGAACGAGACCATCTGCGGCTGCAGATCGGTCGGGAAATCCGGGATACGGCGCGGTGAGAATGTCGGTGCCGCCGGTGATCGTGCTCGCCTCGACGCGAATCCAATCGTCGCCGTACGTGACGGTCGACGCCGCACTCTTGCAGCTTCATCATGAACGCTTCGAGATGATCCGGGACGGCAGCTCGTCACCGTCACGTCGCCGCGCGTACGCGCGCCGCACAGCAGCAGCGTTCCGGTGACGATGCGATCCGGAATGATCTCGTATTCGACGCCGTGCAGTTCGGCGACGCCGTCGATGACGATCGTGTCGCTGCCGGCGCCGGAGATCTTCGCGCCCATCGCGATGAGGAAGTTCGCGAGATCGATGACTTCGGGTTCCATCGCAACGTTGCGAGATCGTCGTCGTGCCGTCGGCAAGCACCGCGGCGAGCATCGCGTTCTTCGTCGCGCCGACGCTCGGCATGCGAAACTCGATGTCGCCGCCGTGCAGACGCTGCTGTTTCGATTCCGCGATCAGATAGCCGTGCGCGTTGCGACGTCGCAGCCGAGCGCGACGAAGGCCTGTTCGTGCATGTCGGTCGCGCGCGTTCCGAGCACGCATCCGCCGGGAAGCGGAACTTCGGCGCGGCCGAAACGTCCGAGCAGCGGACCGACGATGTCGAACGACGCGGCAAGTTTGCGCACGAGCGTGTACGGCGCGCGATACGACGCGACGTTGCTCGAATCGATCGTGACCGTGTCGTCGCCTTCGTAGCGAATGCGCGCGCCGAGCGCTTCGAGCAGCGACCACATCACCGAAACGTCGGTGATGCGCGGAACGCGATGCAGCGTGACGGTGCCTTTGGCGAGCAGCGCCGCAGCCATGATCGGCAGCGCGGCGTTCTTCGCGCCGTGCGTTGCGACCGAGCCTTCAGCCGCGCGCCGCCGCGCACGCGCAGCGTGGTCTCTAAGCGATCGAGCATTCGGTTCACAAAAGTTCGCGGGGCGCTGAGTGCGCCCCGCTACTGTCGCATCGGTCGCTTTCGTGCAGCGGATTCTGTAAGCTGACTGTCAGTGGCCCGTCAGACGCAGTTTTGCGTTGGCGAAGTCGATGATCGCTTGCTCGCGCACGAACTCATCGGCGGCTGCGGCTTCTGACGCTCGTCGCCTCGCGAGCTCGTCGCGCGCTTCGCGACGTCGACGTCGTCGAAGGCCAAGGCCTCGTCGACGAGCACGGTCACGCGGTCCGGCAGCGCTTGCATGAAGCCTTCGCTCGTCGCGAGTTCGAGCCGCGTCGTCGCGCCGTCTTCGACGACGTTCGCGCGCAGCACGCCGGGCTTCAGCGCCGCCAAGAAACGGCGCGTGATGCGGCGAGGATGCCTTCTTCGCCTTCGGTCGTCACCGCGATCACGAGCTCCGCATCGCCTTCGAAGACCACCTTCGTCGGCGTGATGAGCTTGAACGGAATCGTTGCAGCCATCGTTAGACCGTCGCGCCGAGCTTTTCGGCGGCTGCCTTCACTTCGTCGATGCCGCCCTTGTAGAAGAACGCCTGCTCCGGCAGATGGTCGACTTTGCCGTCGAGGATTTCCTTGAACGACGCGATCGTGTCTTGGATCTTGACGTATTTGCCGGGCGTGCCCGTGAACTGTTCGGCAACGAAGAACGGCTGCGAGAACATACGCTGCATGCGGCGCGCGCGGCCGACGACGATCTTGTCTTCTTCCGAGAGTTCTTCGACGCCGAGAATCGCGATGATGTCCTGCAGATCTTTGTAGCGCTGCAGCGTTTCTTGCACGCCGCGCGCCACGTCGTAGTGCTCTTCGCCGACGATCTGCGGATCGAGAATGCGCGAGGTCGACGCGAGCGGATCGACGGCCGGATAGATGCCGAGTTCCGAGATCGGACGCGAGAGCGCCGTCGTCGCGTCGAGATGCGCGAACGTCACGGCGACGGCCGGATCGGTGTAGTCGTCGGCCGGCACGTACACGGCTTGCACCGACGTGATCGAACCCTTGTGCGTCGAGGTGATGCGCTCTTCGAGCGCGCCCATGTCGGTCGCGAGCGTCGGCTGATAACCGACGGCCGACGGCATGCGGCCCATCAGCGCCGAGACTTCCGAACCGGCTTGCAGATAGCGGAAGATGTTGTCCATGAAGAGCAGCACGTCGGCGCCGAGTTCGTCGCGGAAGTATTCGGCCATCGTGACGCCGGTCTGCGCGATGCGGAAACGCACGCCCGGCGGCTCGTCCATCTGACCGAAGACGAGCGTCGTCTGCGCGAGAACGCCCGACTCTTTCATTTCGAGCCAGAGGTCGTTGCCTTCACGCGTGCGTTCGCCGACGCCGGTGAACACCGAGAAGCCTTTGTGCACGTTCGCGATGTTGCGAATGAGCTCTTGAATCAGAACGGTCTTGCCGACGCCCGCGCCGCCGAAGAGTCCGACCTTACCGCCGCGCGTGTACGGCGCCATCAGGTCGATGACTTTGATGCCGGTCTCGAAGATTTTCGGCGTCGGATCCTGCGATTTGAAATCCGGCGCCGGACGGTGAATCGGCCATTCGGCCGCGGCTTTCACCGGCTCGTCCGAGTCGATCGCTTTGCCGAGGACGTTGAAGATGCGTCCGAGCGTGCCTTCGCCGACCGGAACCTTGATCGGGCCGCCCGTCGACGTGACGGTCGCGCCGCGCATGCAGACCGTCGGTCGAACCCATCGCCAGGCAGCGCACTTGGTTGTTGCCGAGTTCGTCCTGCACTTCGAGCACGAGGTCGCGCGCCTGCATCGCCGTACCGCCGAGTTCGACGCCTGCAGCCTGGCCTGAAACCGTCGCAGCGTGCCCGTTTTGTCCGCGTGCGAATCTTCGTTCACGCGAACCGTCAGTGCATCGTTGATCTTCGGCAGCGTTTCCGCCGTGAACTCGACGTCGACGACGTTTCCGAGCACTTGCACGACTTTACCGGTGGCAGCCATTTGTTTCAACTTTCCTTTTTAGTCCTGAGCCTGTCGAAGGACTTAGCCGTTGACGAGCGCTTCGGCGCCGCCGACGATTTCTAGCAGTTCTTTGGTAATCGCGGCTTGACGCGCGTTGTTCATCTGAATCGTGAGCTCGTCGATGAGCTTGCCCGCGTTGTCGGTCGCGTTGTTCATCGCGAGCAACTGCGCGGCGAAGAACGCGGCGTCGGTTTCGAGCATCGCCGAGAAGATCGTGAATTCGAGATACTTCGGCAGCAGGCGCGAGAGCACGAACTCCGGCGACGGCGCGAATTCGACCGCGCCGTCGGGCCGTCGCGCTAGCGCCGACCGTCATCCTGAGCCTGAAGGACCGACGATCGGCACGAGCTTACGCGTTTCCGGACGCTGCGACATCATCGAGATCGAGCTTCGACGAGATCAGCGTGATGCCGCGAGATTTTGCCGTTCGACGAAATCGTCCGTGACGCGCTGCGCGACTTCGCGCGCCGCGTCGATTTTCGACGGTGCGTTCAGCGCCCACGTCGGATGGTCGCCGATGCCGCATGCGGCGCACGGCGTTGCGCGCTTTGATGCCGACGGTGTAGTACGTCGACGTTGCGGTGTTCGCGAGCGTAGAGTTCGCGCCGCGCGAATGACGTTCGAGTTGAACGCACCGGCGAGGCCCTTGTCGGCCGTCATCAGGATGACGCCCGATCGGCGCGCCCTGCGCTGCCGGGCTTCATGAACGGATGATCGACGGAGCCGACGCTCGCCATCAGGTCGCGCAGCATCTCCGCAAGCGTATCCGCGTACGGACGCGCTTGCTTTTGCGCGAGCTCCGCACGGCGGATCTTCGCCGCGGCGACTTGCTTCATCGCCTTGGTGATCTGCTGCGTGTTCTTCAGCGAGCGAATCCGCTCGCGAAGATCTCTTGACGCGTTGGCATCTAGAAGCTCTTATTGAATTCCGTGAGCGCGGCGTCGAGCTTCTGCTTCACGTCGTCGGAGAGCTGGCCGCTCTCCGCGATCGCTCTGCGGAATCTCCGCGTGCTTCTCGTGCAGGAAGCCGATGAAGCCCTGCGCCCAATTCTTGCAAGCGCGCGCGTCGCGATGTCGTTCACGAAGCCTTTGGTGGCGCCGTAGATGCATCGCGACTTGATCTTCGGTCGACATGCGGCTGGTACTGCGGCTGCTTCAGCAGTTCGGTGAGCTTCTCACCGCGCAGCAGCTGCATCTGCGTCGCCTTGTCGAGGTCGCTTGCGAGTTTCGCGAACGCCGCGAGGTCGCGGTACTGCGCGAGTTCGAGTTTCAGCTGACCGGCAACCGACTTCATCGCCTTGGTCTGCGCCGAACCGCCGACGCGCGAAACCGAAAGACCGACGTCGACGGCGGGGCGGATACCTTGGAAGAACAGGCTCGGCGTCAGGTAGATCTGACCGTCGGTGATCGAGATCACGTTGGTCGGAATGTACGCCGAGAAGTCTCCGGCTTGCGTTTCGATGATCGGCAGCGCCGTCATCGAACCGCCGCCGAGCTCGTCGGAGAGCTTCGCCGCGCGCTCGAGCAAACGCGAGTGCAGGAAGAAGACGTCGCCCGGATACGCTTCGCGGCCCGGCGGACGGCGCAGCAGCAGCGACATTTCGCGGTACGACTGCGCGTGCTTCGTGAGATCATCGTAAATGATGAGAACGTCTTTGCCCGAGTACATGAGCTCTTCGCCCATCGCGCGCCGGCGAACGGCGCGATCCAGCGAAGTGCGGCGGCTTCCGACGGGCCGACCGTAACGATCGTCGTGTACTCCATCGCGCCCTTCTGTTCGAGAATCTGCGCGAGCGCCGCGACGGTCGAGTTCTTCTGACCGATCGCGACGTAGATGCAGAAGACGTTGCTGCCCTTTTGATTGATGATCGTGTCGATCGCGATCGCCGTTTTACCGGTCGAGCGGTCGCCGATGATCAGCTCGCGCTGGCCTTTACCGATCGGAATCAGCGCGTCGATCGCGCGAATACCGGTCGGGAGCGACTGCTTGACCGGCTGACGCTGCTACGACGGTCGGCGCGACGTTTTCGATCGTGCGGATACTTGTTCGTGCTCGATCGGGCCTTTGCCGTCGACCGGCTGGCCGAGCGGATTGACGACGCGACCCAGCAGCGCTTCGCCGACCGGCACCGACGCGATGCGCCCCGTGCGGCGGACTTTGTCGCCTTCTTTGATGTCTTCGTCGTCGCCCATGATGACGACGCCGACGTTGTCCTCTTCGAGGTTGAGCGCGACGCCCTGCAGGCCGTTGCGCGAACTCGACGAGCTCCGACGCGCGCACGCCGCGCAGCCCGTAGACGCGCGCAAGATTCGCACCGACCTCGATGACGGTTCCGACTTCGTCTTCTTGGACTGACCCTTGAAGCTCGGCAATTTGCTGCTTGAGGATTCCGGCGATTTCGTCAGCGTTAATCATCGTTCAATAGTTCCTACGGTTAATTGTGAGCGAACAGCGTTCGCGACAGTTCTTCCAAGCGGCCGGCGACCGTGCCGTCGATGCGACGGTCGCCCATCACGATGCGCACGCCGCCGATCAGCGACGGGTCGCGACGTACGGTAACTTCGAATTTCTTCTTGTAGAGCTGCTCCAGGCGCTCGACCATCGAGCGAAGTTCGCTCTCGGGCAGTTCGCGCGCCGTGGTGATCGTCAGCGGTTCCGCGCCGCGCGCTTGCGAGCTCCAGCTTGCGGTACTCGGCAAGCAGGTCGTCGCAGCAGCGCTTCGCGGCGCTTGCGCACCAGCAGCAGCAGCGTGTGCAGCGCGATGTCGTCGACCTTGCCGTTGAACGTCGCGAGCAGCGCCTTTTCTTTCTCCGCGCGATCGATGATCGGCGACACGAAGAACTCTTTCGTCGCGGCGTCCTCGCCGATCGCGTTTGCGATCGACGGCAAGATCGTTGCCGACGCGCTCGATGCGACCCGCTATCGCTGCGCGAGCGAGAAAACGGCCGTGGCGTAGCGGCGGGCGAGCGTTTCGTTTGCCATTAGTTCAGCCACCGCGTTCGAGCGATGCGACGAAGCGCTCGCACCAAACTGGCGTTGACGCCGCCGTCGACGCGTGTCTTCGGCCTTCTTGCGCGCGAGCGCAAGAGCGGCTTCGGCCAGTTCGTCGCGGAACTGCTCGCCTCGCAGCAGCCCGGGCGCGATCGAGTTCGCCGCTGCGCATTGCGCAGGCTGCGTTCACCCGCTTCGCGCGCTTCGGAAACGATCGCTTCGGCTTCGCGCTTCGCTTGATCTTCGGCGCGCTGGCGGATCAGATCGGCGTCGCGCTGCGCGCCTTCGATCTCGGTCCGCAGCGATTCGAGCGTCGCTTTTGCTTCGTCGCGATGACGCTCGGCTTCGGCGATCTGCTTGTTCTTGTTCTGCTGCGCCGCAACAATCGCCGGCTGAATGAACTTGATCCACAGCCACACCAGCACGGCGATGAAAAGAATCGCCGAGACGATGTCGGCTCCACTTGGCGATTTCTTCGTAGTTCAACATCTAGCCGGCCTCCGAAACCGTGCGCTCGACCATCAGATCGGCGAGCTGCTTCACGACCGCGCCTTCGTTGGCGCGCGCCGCGTCCAGCTCGCTTGCGACCATTGCCTGGCGCGCTTTCGATCGTCGATTGCGCCTGCGCGTTATAGTCCGTTGCGAGCTGCGCCGCTTGGTTCGACGCGTCGGCACGCGCCTTAGCGATCGTTGCTTCCGCTTCACGCCGCGCCGCGAGCCGCACGTCCTTCGGCCTGCGCGCGCAGCGCTTGCGCTTCGGCTTGGTAACGGTCGTAGTCCGCGGTGAACGCTGTTGATGTACTCGCGGCGTTCGCGGATCGCGCGGCTGACCGGACGCAAGAAACACCACGTTCAACAATCGCGAAGAAGATCGCGAAGTTGATCAGCTGAATCCAGAACGTCCCGTCGAGCTGAAGAAACATGCGTGTGCCTTTGGCTAGAGCGTGTTAGTGGAGATGCGTGAGCAGGCTCGGAACGTTCGCCACGACGAGCAGCAGGTAGAAGCCGAGGCCGAGCGCGATGATCGGGAACGCTTCCAGGACGCCGACGCCGAGGAACAGGAACGTGAAGATGTTCGGGCGGGCTTCCGGCTGACGCGCAATCGCTTCGACGGCTTTGCTGGCGACGATGCCGTCGCCGATGGCCGAGCCGAACGCAACGCCTGCGATGATGAGGCCGAACGCCAGGAGCGTAAGGCCTGCAACCAACGCTTCAGAAGTCAACTCGAGTACCTTTCATAGACTTTAGTGGTCTTCCGCCGTCGCGAGCGAGAGATAGACGATCGCGAGCAGCGTGAAGACGAACGCTTGGACCGTTCCGACGAAGAAGTTGAAGAACTGAATGAAGAACGGAATGACCGTCACCGCGAGCGAGAGATCGAACCGGCCGATCTTCACGTGCGCCGTGACGATCGACGCGATGATGATGAACAGCAGTTCGCCAACGAAGATGTTGAAGAACAGACGGGCGGCAAGCGTCGCCGGACGCGCCAGCTCTTCGAGAATGTTGATCGGCGTCAGCCGACCAGATCGGCTTGGCCACGTGCAAGAACTGCTTGAGACCGTTCTGGCGAATGCCGACGATCCACGTCATGAAGAACACGATGAGCGCAAGCGGAACCGTAGTGTTCAGGTCGGCCGTCGGCGAGCCGCCGAACGGCAGGCCGAGCACCTTGAACGGGAAGATGCCGAACTGGTTCAGCAAGAAGATGAAGACGAAGAGCGCGATGAAGAACGGAACGAACGGTTCGCCCTTTTCGCCGAGCGTGCTGAGCGCGAGATCGGCGATGTAGTTGACAGACGCCTTCGATGACCGTTTGACGCTTCGTCACGTACGCCGAACGATAGCTCGCACCGATCCACGCAAAGAAAATCAAGCGAAACCACCATGACGACCCACGTGGTCATGATCGTGTCCGCGTGTACCGTCTCCGAGTACGGGCAGATGCCACAGGAAATGCTCGCCGATTTGCTCGTGCATATTCTAAAAAAAGGCCCCCTCCGGTCCACATACTCCTACCGCGCTTTTTGAAGCTCTATTCCATAAAGCACGATGCGGGAGAAAGAATCCGGCGAAGTACCAACCCATCGACCACCAGGGTCCAATGGCGGCAAATGCCACCGGGACTATACCGAAGACTGCGATTCTTAGGAAACTACTTAAGACGAAGCCCCCGACTTTGCGGCTTTCGACTAGCCGCTCGCCGCGAACGCATCGTAGCCAAGGCGTTCGACGACGCCGCAAACGCCGCCGGCAGCCAGAGCCAGCGCCGGAACCGGCAGCCAGTGGACCGCGAGAAGCGCTACGATCGCAACGACGATCAGGGCTCGAAACGAGACCGAACGCTTGAGCGCGATAGTACGTCGCGAGATCGGCGGCCGCTTCGGCGTCGCTGTAGGTACGCTGGGGTGGAGAGTAATCCTCCTCTTCGTCCCAGCCCATTACGACCGCATCAAAAGGCGGACGGCGGAGTAAGCGCCGAGGCCGAGACCGGCGAGGAGACCCACGAAAACCCAGAGTTGCGAGCCCGTTCGCTGGGCGATCAAAATGCCGATGAACAGCCCGGCCAGCGCGCTGCCGGCGAACGTTCCGCCGGCGGCGATGACGAGGAGCGCCGGCGTTCACGACCCGACGACGCCGAACGGCTCCGGATAGCTGCCGCTCGCGCAGCCGGGCGAGCAGCCATGCGACGATGCGCGACGACGCATGTCCGTCTCCGTAGGGATTCGCGGCGCGCGCCATGCGCGCGTATTCGATTTCATCGCTCAGCAAGCGATGCGCAGCAGAAACGATTGCGCTGCGCTCGTGGCCGACGAGCTCGAGCGTCCCGGCTTCGAGTCCCTCGGGGCGCTCGGTCTCTTCGCGCATCACGAGCACCGGCTTGCCGAGACACGGCGCTTCTTCTTGAAGACCGCCCGAGTCGGTGAGGACGAACGTCGAGGCTTTCACGGCGGCGACCATGTGCGCGTAGTCGATCGGTTCGACCAGAACGACGCCATCGGTGGCGCCCAAGCACGTCGTAGCGCGACCGGCCGCACGTGCGGCGACGGATGCACCGGCCAGTAGATTTGCGGACGTTCCGGCAATTTCGTGATTTCACGCATCGCTTCGCACATCTCGCGCATGTGCGGATGATTCTCGCGGCGGTGCGCGGTGACGACGATCGAGCGGTCGCAGCGGATCGATTTCATTCCAACGCGGCGGCGCGGGCAGATTCGTGCGATGCGCGGTGTCCAGAAAGGCGTCGATCACGGTGTTGCCGGTGACGATGATGTCTTCGGCGTTCACGTTTTCGCGCAGCAGATGTTCGCGGGCCAGCGTCGTCGGCGAAAAGTGGTACGCCGCGATCGTGCCGGTGATACGACGGTTCATTTCTTCGGGATACGGCAGCCAACGGTCGCTGGTGCGCAGGCCGGCTTCAACGTGCCCGACCGGAATTTGCTGGTAAAACGCAGCCAGCGCGGCCGAAGAGCTCGTCGTCGTATCGCCGTGCACGAGCACGACGTCCGGCTTCGCTTCTTTGAGCACGGGCTCCATGCCGTTCAGCACGCGCGTCGTGATCTGCGTGAGCGTCTGATCCGGGGTCATGATGTCGAGATCGTAGTGCGGCGCGATCGCAAAGAGCTCGAGCAGATCGTCGAGCATTTGGCGATGCTGCGCCGTTACGCAGACGATCGACTCGATGTCCGGATGGGCGTCGAGCGCGTGGACGACCGGAGCCATTTTGATCGTGTCCGGGCGCGTGCCGAACACCGTCATCACTCGCAAAGGTTTTCTCATAGTGGTCATAGCGTGTGCTTAAAAACGTGCGTGAAGCCGCCGGAGAGAGCAAGGGCTACAATGCCTAGGATAAAGCAGACGGCATAGATCAAAAGCACCGCCTGGCGCACGTTCAATCCGAAGCGGAAGATCAACTGATGGTGGAAGTGGCCGCGATCGGCTTCGGTGATTTTCTTTCCCGCGCTCGCACGGCGCACTATTGCGGCTGCCGTATCGACGATCGGCAACGCCAGCACGACGACCGGCACGACGATGCTGATTGCAATCGCGGTCTTGCTCGCGCCGATGATCGAGACCGTCGCAAAAACGTAACCGATGAAAAGCGACCCGGCATCGCCGAGAAAGATCTTCGCCGGATTGAAGTTATACGGGAGAAATCCGAGCGCCGCGCCCGCGAGCGCCACGACGACGAGCGCCACGACCGGATTGAGATGCACGATCGAAATTGCGAAGAGAAAGATGCTCGAAATCGCAGCAAAGCCGGCCAAGCAGCCCATCGAGCCCGTCGATGAAGTTGATGGCGTTCATCATGCCGACGTACCACAGCAACGTCAGCGGCACCGAAACCCAGAACGGAAAATCGATCCAGTTCGTCGCCTGATTGTGATCGAACGGGTTGGTCACGCCCGGAATGACGAAGCCGTAGAGCATCGAGATCAAGGCCACGACGATTTGCGCGAACATCTTGTTGCGCGGCCGCAGCTGCATGATGTCGTCCCACACGCCTACGCCGAGAATCAACATGCTGCCGAAGAGCAGGCCGACAAGCTGATGGATCGCGTCGAACTGATCGCCCATCGCTTCGATTTTTTGGTGAACGCCCAGATGCGCGACCGACGGGAAGAGCGAGTAGGGCGACGACAGCGCAAATCCGAGCACGGCAAAGAGCGCGAACGCAAATCCGAAGAAGACCGCAAGGCCGCCGATGCGCGGCGTCGGCACTTCGTGCACGCGCCGTTCCTCATGCGTAGCATCGATGATTTCTAAATGCGTTGCGAGACGGATAACGAGCGGCGTGCCAAGCGCGGTCACGATTGCGGCGAGTGCGAACGCGGCTAGATAAAGGAAACCGGCGCTCACAGACGCGAGCCCTCGAGGTGCGCGAATTGCACGAGCGCAACGCCTGCCTCGGCGAGCAGTTCCGTCGCGATGGGATCGGGATAAGCCAGGTCGTACACGATTTTCGTGACGCCTGCGCTGATGAGCAGCTTCGAGCAGCCCACGCACGGCTGGTGGGTGCAGTAGGCGGTAGCGCCTTGCAATTCGATGCCGTGCAACGCGCCTTGCACGATTGCATTCGCTTCCGCATGCGTGGCACGCACGCAATGGTCGTCGACGATGGTGCAGCCGACTTCCGTGCAGTGCGCCACGCCGCGCGGCGCGCCGTTATAGCCCGTCGTCAAAATGCGATGCTCGCGCACGAGCACGGCGCCGACGGAAGCGCGCGGACACGTAGCGCGCGTCGCTACGGTGTGCGCGATTTGCATGAAGTACTCGTCCCAACCGGGGCGCATTTTAAACTCGCGGCCGAACGGCGACCGGCACCGACGTAAGACTTCCGAACATGCGGTCTCCGGCGTCGCCGAGACCCGGGAGAATGTAGGCATGGTCGTTCAAGCCCGCATCGAGCGAGGCGGTGACGATACGCACGCCCGGGATGCGCCGCATGCAATGTCTCAACGCCCTCAGGCGCGGCAATCACACAAACGAACGTTAGGCTGCGCGCACCGCGTTCGACCAACGCATCGATCGCCGCCACCCCGGAATATCCCGTCGCGAGCATCGGATCCAGCACGAAGACATGGCGGTCGCCGAGCTCGGGCGGCACGTTTGCATAGTACGGAATCGGACGCAACGAGTCCGGATCGCGATAAAAGCCGAGATGCGCGACGACCGCGTCGTCGATGACGCTCAGAAATCCTGGAAGCAATCCAAGTCCGGCGCGCAGCACGGGCGCAGCTACGGGCCGCGTCGCAATGCGCTTCGCAGTCGTCTCGATGAGCGGCGTCGTTACCGGCTCGTCACGCAGCGGCAGCGAGCGCGTGGCTTCATAGGCAAGAAACGTGCCGAGTTCTTCGATGAGCGTGCGAAAGACGGGCGTCGGCGTTTCGCGATCGCGTAAACGCGCAAGGCGATCCGCGACGGCCGGATGGTCGACGACGTGCAAGTTCCCAGGTGCGGGCATATACCGCTCGGTTTTTCGAGCGGGTGCCCCGGCGACCTGCGCCGTACGCTCGCCGGGAACGAGGTGATGATGCGCGGACGTGACGCTTGGGTGCTCCTTGCGACAATCGTGGCTTCAAGCATGGTCTTCATCGACGGCATGGTCGTCACGCTTGCGCTGCCCGCGATTCAGCGCGATTTTCACGCCAGCGCCGCCGGCGTTGCATGGATCGTCGAACTGTACACGCTCGTGCTCGGCGCGCTGATGCTGCTTGGAGGCGGCCTCGGCGACCGTTACGGCCGGCGCAAGATGTTTGCGGCGGGAACGATCACGTTTGTTGCGGGCAGCATCGGCTGCGCGTTTGCGTGGTCGCTGCCGGCGATGCTTGCCTTTCGCGTGCTTCAAGGCACGGGCGGCATGCTCGTTGCGCCCGCAAGTCTTGCGATTCTCGGCTCGCACTTCAGCGGCGAAGCACGCGGCCGCGCGATTGCGGCATGGTCGGCGTTCGGCGCGTTGACCTCGACGCTCGGTCCGATGGCGGGCGGCTTGCTCATCGATTCGCTTGGATGGCGCTCGGTTTTCTGGATCAACGTTCCGCTGGCGGCCGTCGTCATTTACGCATGCATCCGGCATATCGACGAATCGAAAGACGACGAAGCGCAGCCATTGGATTTCACGGGCGCTGCAATCGCTACGCTGGGCCTCGGAGCACTGACGTATGCATTGATCGCCTCAGGGCAACATCGGTGGTACGAATTACAAATCGCCGGGACGGCCATCGCCGGCATCGCACTGCTCGTGTGCGTTCGTCGTTCACGAGCGCCGGTCGAAGTCGCCGCTGGTTCCGCCGAAACTGTTCGGATCGCGCACGTTCGGCGCATTGAACCTAATGACGCTCGTGGTGTATGCGTCGCTCTCCGGCATTTTTTACGAGCTGCCGTTCGTGTTGATTCAGCTCCACGGCTACTCCGCGATCCAAACTGCGTTGGCGACGCTGCCGATGGCGCTCGGGCTCATAGCGTTAGCACGCGTGGGAACGGCGCTCGCGCGTCGCTACGGAACGCGGCCGGTGCTCACCGCCGGCCCGTGCATCGTCGCCGCCGGGTTTGCGCTGATTGGAGTGTTGGACCGCAACGGGCCCTACTTCGCAAGCTTCTTTCCGGGGCTCATGGGCGTCGGCATAGGCATGGGCCTCACCGTCGCACCGTTGACCACGGCGGTAATCAATTCAGCCGATCCGCGCAGCGTCGGCATCGCTTCGGGCATCAACAGCGCGGTGGCCCGCATCGCGGGTCTTATTGCCGTCGCCGCATTCACCGCCGTCGTGTTTGTTACGTACGAAACGCGGATGAGCCGCAACCTCGACGCGATGCACGCATCGCAAGGGCAACGTTCCGCGGCAGCCGCGCAAAGCGATCGCCTGGGCGGCGCGCGCTTCCCCGATCGCCGTTTGCAAAGCGCTTCATTCGACGCTTTCGACGCGGGCTTCGAAGCCGTCGCTTATTCGTGCAGCGCCCTCTGCCTCATCGGCGCCATCGTCAGCTTCACCGGCATCAACGAAGACGCTTTACGGCAAGGTTAAACGCGCATACAACCACTGCGGACACCGTCACGGTGAGCTTGTCGAACCACGGGCGCATACCGGGCATTGCCGATATGCGCATGTCCTTCGACAAGCTCAGGATGACGAAGAGGGATGCATCGGCACAAGAGCCGTCATGGTGAGCTTGTCGAACCACGGGCGCATACCGGGCATTGCCGATATGCGCATGTCCTTCGACAAGCTCAGGATGACGAAGAGGGATGCATCGGCACAAGAGCCGTCATGGTGAGCTTGTCGAACCACGGGCGCATACCGGGCATTGCCGATATGCGCATGTCCTTCGACAGGCTCAGGATGACGAAGAGGGATGCATCGGCACAAGAGCCGTCATGGTGAGCTTGTCGAACCACAGGCGCATACCGGGCATTGCCGACATGAAACATCGGCATCGTGAGACTTAGGGCACGTCGAAACGTGCGGTGAGTTCGTGGACGCGCGTGCGGAGTTTTACGACGTTGGCGCGCGTTTCGATGTCGGGCAAAGCGTCGACGATGATGCGCGCGACTTCGCGGCATTCGTCGAGGCCGAGGCCGCGCGACGTGATCGCCGGCGTGCCGATGCGGATGCCGCTCGTGACCATCGGTTTTTGCTGGTCGAACGGAATCGCGTTCTTGTTGACGGTGATGCCGATTTCGTCGAGGTACTTCTCGACGGCTTTGCCGGTGAGGCCTTTCACCGAGACGTCGACAAGCATCAGATGCGTGTCCGTGCCGCCCGCAACCAAACGCAATCCGCCGCGGACGAATTCTTCCGCCATGGCCTTCGCGTTTGCGATGACGTTCTGCTGATACGTCTTGAACGACGGCTGCAGCGCTTCACCGAACGCGACGGCCTTCGCCGCGATGGTGTGCATCAGCGGGCCGCCTTGAATGCCCGGGAAGACGCTCTTGTCGATCGGCTGCGCGAATTGCTCTTTGCACAGGATGATGCCGCCGCGCGGTCCGCGCAGCGTTTTGTGCGTCGTTGACGTAACGAAATCGGCCAGCGGCACCGGCGACGGATGCAAACCGACCGCGACGAGGCCCGCGATGTGCGCCATGTCCACGAGCAGCGTCGCACCGATTTCGTCGGCGATTTCGCGGAATTGCTCGTACTGCATCGTGCGCGGATAGGCGCTCGCGCCCGCGATGATCATCTTCGGCTTGTGCTCGCGCGCAAGCGTCCGCACTTCGTCAAAGTCGATCAGCTCGGTATCTTTGCGCACGCTGTACGCAACAGCGTTATAAAGCTTTCCGCTGAAGCTAACCTTCGTGCCGTGCGTCAGGTGGCCGCCGTGCGCGAGCGACATGCCGAGTACGGTATCGCCCGGCTGCAGTTGCGCCATGAAGACCGCCATGTTTGCCTGGGCGCCGGCGTGAGGCTGCACGTTTGCGTGATCCGCACCGAAGAGTTTCTTCAGGCGATCGATCGCGATGTTCTCGGCGACGTCGACGTACTCGCATCCGCCGTAGTACCGTTTGCCCGGATATCCTTCGGCGTACTTGTTCGTAAGCACGCTCGCCATCGCTTCGCGCACCGCGCGGCTCGCATAGTTCTCCGACGCGATGAGCTCGAGATTCTCTTGCTGGCGGCGCTCTTCGTCTTTGATTGCGGCATAAATTTCGGGATCTTGAGCTTCGATCGTGCTCGGCGTCAGAATATCCATGATTTTCCTATTCCCTAAATTGATTACAGCAGATTCTTCGGCGTTTCCGCGCCGGTTACGGCTTGCGCTTCGATGGCCTTCAACGTTCTCTCGCGCTGGTCGTCGCCGAACTCGAAGAGCTGCTCCACGCGATACGCGTGGCGGCCGCCGTCGAACGGCGTTTCCATAAAGACTTGCACGAGGCGCTCGATCATCTCCCATCCGGTGAGGCGTTCGGAAAGCGCCATGACGTTGGCGTCGTTGTGCCGGCGCGACAACTCGGCGCTCAGCGGCTCGGTAATGACCGCGCAGCGAACGCCCGGAACTTTATTCGCGGCGATGGAGATCCCGATGCTGGAACCGCACACCACGATGCCGCGGTCGGCCTGACCGCTCGCCACTGCCTCGCCGACCGCGTAGCCGTACTGCGGATAATCGACCGGCGTGGCGTCGCACGTGCCGTAGTCGATGATCTGATGACCGTTATCGCGCAACATCTGAGCGATACGATTCTTGTAGTCGAAGCCGGCGTGGTCTGCGCCGAGCGCGATCTTCATGCGAAGGGCTCTCCCTGTGACGGTCGAAGGTCGCACGCCGAATGAAGCTGGCGTGCACAAGCGGCACCTGTTCGCAGGCAATTGATTCCGGCGAACTTACGCAACTCGAATTTCTCGATTTCTGTGCGAACGAGTTCTCGTGCGATAGCGTCGTCTTGGACGTGCGGCACTTTCCGCGGACCGACGACGACTACCTCGCCCAGCTAAAGAAGATGGCCGCCGATCTCGGCGTTACCGTTGCGGCGCTCGCCGACGACGACTTTTTAAGCGGCGAAAGCGAGTACATGGACCGGCGCATCGCGCAAGCCGTCGCCGTGGGCGCGCCGCTGATGCTTTCGCGAGCGGCCGCTGAGACGGCCATGCCCTGGACGCGCCAGCTCGACCGCCTTAACGAAGCAACCGGCATTGCCAAGAGAGCAAACGTCACAATCGGACTGCGCAATGCGGCCGGCACGTTCGCCGGGTCGGTACTCGACTGTAAACGGGTAAGCAAGGAAGCGGATTCCGCCTGGCTCCGGTATGCGCTCGACCCGAACGGCATGCCCGACGATATCGGCCCGCTCGAGCCCAAGGCCGTCGCCCTATACGCGCCGCTTGCGGCGGGCGAAGAAGCCGCAAAGGCCCTCCTCGAACGGTTCGGCGCTTTTCGCGGCCCGCTGATCCTCGACGGCGCCGCCGCCCCTGCCGAAATGCGAAACGCGACGCGCCTATGGCGCATCGCGCTTGCGAGATTCGAACTCGACCGCACGTAGCGTCTGCCACGCGAGGTAACTGAACCTGCGTTCTCGCAGGTGGGTGCGGCCCGGGCGCAGGCAAGGCAGGTACGAAACCCAAGCTCTGCCGTCGTATCCGGAGCTGATGCTCCCGATGTATACCAAGTCGGTTCGGCACCTATGCATGGTGCGCGCTAAACGCAGTCGAGCGTTACTACCGTACCATCGGCGTCAAGTCTTGACAGACATGCTCTTTTCGTTCTAATACTCTTGACGTTGCGCGCTGCTCGCGTGATAGCAAGCTCGCTATGTATGCGAGAGCGATTGCGCGCGAATCGAATCTAAGATGTACGCTCGACGTGCCGAAAACGGCCGAGGCAAACTATCAATCGGCTAAGGCGTATTTAAGCCGCGATCCATCGGAACGCCGTCTGTTCGACAAACTCGAAGATTCGCACCGGCATTACTCGTTGACGATCAACCATCGAAACGACGATCACTACGATCCGAACACGCATACGATTGCGTGGGATCCGTACAGCGCGCTGCGCACGACGAACGGCGGCCGGCAATCACCCGCGCTCGGCCTTGGACACGAGGTCGATCACGCGATCGAAAGCGCGCGCACGGCGCAGCGCCTGCGAAATAGGTTCGATCCGCTCTACGATAACGCCGAAGAACGCCGCGTTATTCGCGGAAGCGAAGCACATGCCGCGCGCACCCTCGGCGAAGCACAACGTTACGATCACGCCGGAACGACGTATCGCGTTCCGTCACCTATTGCGCGATAGTACCGGTGCGTACGCTGCAAGCGCACGACCGCGCGCATACGCATGGTCGACGATAGGAGCCGGATAGTTTTCGCCGATGCGGCACTGGTATTCGGCCTGCAGAAGCGGCGGTAATTGCCACGGCGCATGCACGTAACGACCGGGAACCTTCGCGAGAGCCGGAAGCATCGAGCGAATAAACGCGCCTTCGGGATCGAACTTTCGGCCTTGAAGTACCGGGTTGAAGACGCGAAAGTACGGTGCGGCATCCATTCCGGTCGACGCTGCCCACTGCCAGCCGCCATTGTTTTGCGCCAGATCCGCATCGGCGAGATGTTGTTCGAAGTACCGTTCGCCCCAACGCCAGTCGATCAGCAAATGTTTCGTTAGAAACGATGCGACGACCATGCGTAACCGGTTGTGCATCCAGCCCGTGCGATTCAACTGCACCATCGCCGCGTCGACGATCGGGTAGCCCGTTTCCCCGCGGCACCAACATTCGAAATCGTTGCGGTCGTTAAGCCACGGAATCTTTGCGGCAGCGGCAACGTACGGCGCGCCGTCGACGTGCGGAAACGCTTTGAGCACCGACTGATAGAATTCTCGCCAAATCAATTCGTCGATCCACTTTTCGATTTGCGCTCCGGCGGGGCGCTGCGCCGCTTCGAATGCGTGCGCAAAACACGTGCGGATGCCGATCGTGCCGGCGCGCAGCTGCACCGATAAGTGCGACGTGCCGTCCAGTGCGGGTGCGTCGCGATGCTCTACATAGCGCTCCGCCGCGCCATTCGGCGCAAGAAAATTGTCCAGCGTCTCGCGCGCAAGCGTTTCCCCACAGGTCGGATACTCGTCGGACGATAGCCGGTCGAACTCTTCGGGGTCCGGGATATCGAGCGTGGGGCCGAGCGTTTCGCGCGATAGCAGCTTTTCATCGAGATGCTCCGAGCGCACCGGCGCTATGGGCCGCTCGGCGTACCGGCGGCGCCAACGATTGCGGTATGGGGTGAAGATTTTGTAGGGTTCATTTTGTTCGTTGCGCACCTCGTGCTCGCCGTAATACACGTGGTCGAGGGACGAATGAACCGCAAGGCCCGCTTCTCGTAAATCGTGTACAACTCGCTCATCGCGAGCGACCGCCGACGGATCGTAATCCTCGTTGAAAAACACCGCCTGCGCATGGATCCGGCGCGCAAGTCCGATGAGCTGCTCGCTGAACTCACCGCGCAGCAAGGCCAGGTCGCTGCCCTGTTTTCGCAACGCGTCGCGCAGGTCACCGAGCGCGTCAAAAAACGCTTGCACGATCGGGGCGCCGATTCTTTCGCTCACCAAGAGAACGGGGTCGAGATTGAAAGCGACGCAAACCGTTCGAGAGCGCTTGGCCGCCTCGGCGAGCGCGACGTTATCGCTCAGCCGCAGGTCCCGGCGAAGCCATACGATGGAGCGGTTGTACTCGACGTCCATTCACCTGCACTTTTCGAGGATAGCCGCGGCGAAGAAGATAACTGCGCCGAAGATGGGATTGACGCTTACGGTTTCGCCGCTCGATCTTCCGCTCAAACATCCGTTCAAGATTGCGCGCGGTGAAGAGATCGTCGCGGGAACGGCGCTCGTGCGCGTGCGCAGCGGCGACCGCGAGGGCATCGGTGAAGCGACGCCGATCGAGCGTTACGGCGAGTCGGTCGAAACGATTGCCGCGTTTTTCAAAGGCTACCGGCCATCGGCGGACGATCCGTATCTGCTGGAAACGCTGCTCGATCCCGCGATTCCGCCGGCGGCCCGTGCCGGGTTCGATCTCGCGTTGCACGACCTCATCGGCAAGGAGCTCGGAAAACCGCTCTATGCGCTTGCTCGGACTCGACCCGCGCGAAACGCCGGTAACGTCGTTCACGATCGGCATCGCCGATCCGGAGACGACGCTGCGCAAGCTAGCGGAAATCGGCGACCATCCCGTGCTGAAGGTAAAACTCGGTCTGGGCACGCCGATGGAACAAATCGAAACGATCGCGGCGATTCGCGAACGTTATACCGGCACGATTCGCATCGATGCCAACGAAGGCTGGACGATAGAAAGCGCCGAGGCGATTCTGCGCGAGCTCGGCCGGTTCGACATCGAATTCTGCGAACAACCGATTCCCGCCGGATCGCCGCAAGGGCTGCGAGCCGTGCGCGAAGCTTCGCCGATTCCGATCGTCACCGACGAAGATTCGCTCGCTGCAAACGACTTGCCGAAACTCTACGGTTGCGTCGACGGCATCAACGTCAAGCTTGCAAAGTGCGGCGGCATTCGCGGCGCTCTCGAGATGATCCACACGGCACGCGCGCTCGGCATGAAAGATCATGCTCGGCTGCATGGTCGAGAGCGCGATCGCCGCAACGGCGGCCGCGCACATCTCGCCGCTCGTCGATTGGGCCGATATCGACGGACCGTTCCTAACGAACGACGATCCGTTCACCGGCGTCACTTACGACAACGGAAAACTCGTACTTCCCGAACGGGCCGGGACTCGGCGTAACGGAGCGCGTTCCGGCATGAAACGCCGTTACGCGATTCTCGCGCCGCGGCAGTTCGCGAACGATGCGAAGACGGCGCACGGCGTCATTGCCTACGGCAACGACGAAATCGTTGCGGTCATCGATCCGGAGTGCGCGGGCCAAACGCGTGAGCGACGTGTTTGCCGCACTTACGAAAGCGATGCGCCGATCGTCGCGCAGCGTGGACGACGCGCTGCAATATCGCCCGACTTCGTTGCTGATCGGCACGGCGCCGCAAGGGCGGCGCGCTGCCGGAGAGCGTGGCGCACCGAAGTTCTGCGTCGCGACTCGAAGCACGGCTGGAGATCGTCAGCGGTTTGCACGACATGCTCGGCGAGGATCCGGAATTCCGAAGCGATCGCGCAAAAGAGCGGTGCGAGCATCTGGGACGTGCGCAAACCGCCCGAAATACCGATCTTTTCCGGGGCGGTGTACGACGTGCAGCATCCGACGCTGCTCATGGTCGGCAACGATTGCGCCGTCGGCAAAATGACCGTTGCCTTCGAACTCGCGCGCGCTGCGCGAAGAAGCCGGCACGAAAGCCGCGTTCGTGCCGACCGGACAAACCGGCATCATGATCGCCGGTTGGGGCATCTCCATCGACCGCGTCATCGCCGATTTTGCGCCGGGCGCGACGGAGCAGCTCGTACTGCATGCGGCGGAATCGAATCCGGGATGTGATCGTCGTCGAAGGACAAGGCAGCATCAATCACCCCGCGTATGCGCCCGTAACACTGGCGCTCATGTATGGAAGCGCGCCGGATGCGCTAGTGCTCGTGTGCGACCCGCTATTGCATAGCGTTTCAGGATTTGAGACGCCGACGCTCGGCTACCGCGAGCTGATTCGCATCCACGAAGCGCTGCTGGCAACGGTAAAACCGGCGCGCGTCGTCGGCATTGCGCTTAACACGCGCAGTCTTTCGGACGAACGCGCGCGGGCCGAAATCGAACGCGCAAAGGCCGAAACCCAACTGCCGGCCGACGACGTCGTTCGCAACGGCCCGCACGCCTTGTACGCAGCCATCGCGGCGCAAGTCCGCCGCGGTGAGCCGCTACGCGCATGAAGAAACGATGGATCGCCGCCTTGGCGGCGCTGGCGCTCGCCGCATGCACGAAAACCGGCGGCAGCACCGGAGGTCACAATCCGTGGACGACTCCGGGCGTTTTGCGCATCGGCGATCAAGAAGAGCCCGACAGTCTCAACTTGATGTTCGGACACAACGCGGCGAGCGATTACGCGAGCGCGCTGATTTATTCGTTCCTGCTGCGCTACGACGACAACGGAAACTACATTCCGGACCTTGCGACCGAAGTTCCGACCTTGCAAAACGGCGGCATCAGCCGCGATCAGCGAACGATCTCGTTTCATTTGCGGAAAAACGCGCGCTGGTCGGACGGCGCACCGGTTACCGCGAAGGATTGGCTCTTCACGTACAAGGCCGTGCGCAATCCGCGCAATAACACGAAAACACGTTACGGCTGGGACGATATTGCGTCCGCAAACGCACCGGATCCTTACACGCTCGTCGTTCATTTAAAGAAACCCAGCGTAGCAGCATTCGGCGATCTAACGATGGGCGGAACGCGCTTACCCGCCTCTTCCGTCGCATTTGCTTGCGAAACGTTCAGGATCTCAACGATGCAGCGATAAATAGCCGGCCCGTTTCGAGCGGTCCTTACGTCTTGAAGCAGTGGAAGCACGGCTCTTCGCTCGTCTTCGAGCCGAATCCGTACTATTTTCGCGGCGCCCCGAAGCTCAAGCAACTGATCTGGAAAATCATTCCCGATACGAACACGCTCTTTAGCGAACTGCAGACGCATGAGATCGACATCTACCCGTCGGTTGATTCGAATGCCGTCGCCCGCTTGAGCCGCATTAGCGGCATCGCTGTTCTGCACCGGACGATCGCCAATTGGCGCCATCTCGACATCAACACTAGCGTACCGCAACTCGCCGATCGCCGCGTGCGCCAAGCCATTGCCTACGGCATCGACTGGAAACGCATTAACGATACCGTCTATCACGGCTACAACGAGCTTGCCGTGTCCGACGTTTACCCGCAGTCATGGGCCGCGCCGAAACTGCCGCCGTACGTCTACGATCCGCGCCGGGCAGCGGCGCTCCTGAAGTCCGCCGGATGGAATCTTGGCGCGGACGGCGTGCTGCACAACGGACCGCTCGCCATGCGATTGACGCTCTCCGCCACGACGAGCGCAAAGAGCAACGAGCAATCCGAAGTCGTGATGCAATCACTTTTGAAGAAACTCGGCATCGACGTTACCATCCGCAACTATCCGCCCAGCTTGATGTTTGCGCAGGACGGCCCCCTGTATACCGGGAAATACGATCTGGAATGGTCGATCGACACCAACGGTCCGGATCCCGACAACGCCGGATTGTGGAACTCGCAATTCATTCCGCCCAAAGGCGCGAATACGACCGTGGCTGCGCGATCCGATCGTCGACCAAACGAGCGCGGCGGCGGCGGCGACGTTCGACCGGGCCGAGCGTAAGGCGCTCTATCAGCGGGAAGAAGCCCGGCTGCGCGAAGTCGTACCCGCTGTTTGCTTCTATTGGGAAACCTCGTACTACGGGGTGAACACCGACGTGAAAGGGTTCAAACCGGCGGCATTTTTAGCCGACACGTGGAACGCATGGGAGTGGCAGATTTAGCGAGCTACGCGCAAGCGCTGAACGTGCGCGAATCCGCGCAGCTGTTCTTCGAACCGGCGCGCATGGGCGTCATCAGCTGGAACACGTACGAGCCGCAAGGGCGCATTCGTTTTCGTCTGCTGCGGGCGCACTCGCCCTCCAGCACGTGGTACGATTACGCCGAGTGGCATCCGCACGGGCGCAAATCGTTCAGCGCCGAGAGCGACCGCGACCGGATTCGCGTCGACGTCGATTTGATCCGCAGCGACCAGCCTTTCGACGGCATCGAAGTTCAAGCCGACAACGTGGACTTCAATCTCGTTTCGTTTGCGTCGCCGGTCCGAAAACAGCCGTCGCTGCCGTTCGCGCGCGACGCGATCATTCTCGACGTTCCGGCGCGCTCGCAGTACATCGTCGAAGACGAACGCGGCTGGTGCAGCCCCACGAGTCTTTCGATGGTCAACGCCTACCACGGCCTTCGCGAAAGCGTCGAAGAGACGGCGCGCGCCGTCATGGATGCGGCTTATAACGGTACCGGCAATTGGTCGTTCAACGTTGCGCACAGCGGAAGCCTGGGCTTGCGCGCGACCGTTGCATTTCTTCAGAACCTCGACCACGCGCAGCGGCTCATCGAGCGCAACATCCCGGTCGTGCTTTCGTACTCTTGGGACAAGGGTGAGCTTCCGGGTGCGCCGCTCGAACGTTCCGACGGCCATCTCGTCGTGTTGTGCGGGTTCACGGCAGGCGGCGATTGCGCCATCAACGATCCGGCTGCGCCCGGCGTGCGCGTCGTCTATCCGCGGCTGGCCATCGAAACGTTGTGGCAGCGCAACGACGGCCTCGCTTATGTCATCGCTCCAAACGGCGTGGACTATGCCGACGTTTTGGCTAGCCCGGCATGAGTTCGCACTCCGCTCAACCGAACGAACGCGTCCGCGCGTTCGCTGAAATGCGCGACGCGCCGCTGCACGTCGTTCTCGTCGAGCCGGAAATTCCGCCAAACACCGGAAACGTGGCGCGTTTATGCGCCGCAACCGGATGCGCGCTGCACCTCGTTGAGCCGCTCGGGTTTCGCATCGACGATCGCGAGCTCAAACGTGCCGGGCTGGATTACTGGCACACGTTCGGCGTGGTGATGCATCCCTCGCTCGCGGCGTTTCTCGAAACGACGGCCTCGATGCGCCGTTGGTATTTTTCCACGCACGCAACGCGCACGTACGCGCAGGCGCCGTTCGCTCGCGGCGACATGCTCGTCTTCGGCAAAGAAACGAAGGGGTTGCCGTCGACCCTCGTGCTCGAGAATCCGGATCGCGCCCTGCGCATTCCAATGCGACAGGACAGCGTTCGCAGCATCAATCTCGCCACGGCCGTCGGCATCGCCACGTATGGGGCGCTCGCGTCGCTTGGCTTTCCAGGATTGCAATAACTCCATGCAACGCATCGTTGCGCAAGACGTGAACGCCGCATATCGCGGCGACGTTTACGGTGAGCGCCAGCTTTTTACGGACGAGGCGTTCGAGCGTTTCGTCCGCGCGAACGATGTCGATCTCGAGCGGTCGCTTCGAGCCGCCGGGGACGGCGCTTTAGCCGGACTCTTCATGCTCGCGCAACGCGGCGACCGCGGGTGGGTTGCCGGGTTCGCCGTCGTGCCCGAGCGGCGCGGAAGCGGCTTTGCCGGCGAACTTTTTGCCGCCGGCCTGCGTGCCGCGACCGCAGCCGGCGTGCGCCGCCTCGAACTCGAGGTGCTCCAACGCAACGCGCCGGCGCGAAAACTCTACGAGCGCTTCGGATTCAAAACGATCGACGAGCTCCTGGTCTGGTCGCGCGACGGCGTTGCAGACTCCCGTAAAGGTGTCGAGCTCCTAACCCGTACGTTGGGCGAAGTCGAAGCCGTCGTAAGGACACCGGAGGTCTGCTGGCAACGCCACGCGCGCGCGGTCGCAGCGACACCGTCGGCTTTGATCGAATGCGGGAGCGCGTACGCCTTCGTCGGAGCGCGCGGCGATCGGGGCGGCGTGCTGGATGCCGGCGCCAACGAAGAAGCGGACGCGCAACATTTGGTGGCCGAGCTGGAGCGCGTCGCAGTTCCGCTAACGCTTTTAAACGAACCGGCGGCGTCGCCGCTCAGTGCGGCGCTCCACGACGCGCCGTGGCGTGTCGCGGAGCGTCAATACCGGATGGTGCTCGAGCTCTAGCTACGGCCTTACGCTTTTGCGAGCGCACTCGGCTTCGGCATGAAGAACGAACCGGCAAGCGACAAGACTGCGAAGATCGCGATGGCGCCGAAAACCGGGATAAGCCCGTAACGGTCGCCGATCCAGCCGAAGAACGGCGCAGCTAGACCGCCGATGGTGACGGCAAGCCCGAGCGTAACGCCCGACGCCACGCCGATGCGTTTCGGCAAGTACTCCTGGCCGATAACCACGATGACGCCGGCGGAAAGCCCAAGCGCAATGCCGAGACACGCGGCGAGCGATACGACCAGCCCGTAGAACGGCGCGTGGGAACCGGCGGCTGCAATTGCAATTGCGAACAATGCCGTGAACACGAGCGAAATCGAAACGACGTGGCGGCGATCGATGCGATCGGCGATGCGGCCGCCGAACACGGTGCCGAACGCGCCGCCGAAGAGCAGCGCCGCAAGCGCCATGGATGCGAGCGTTGCGTCCGCATGCGCTACGCGAATTGCAAAGATCGGCATGAAAGTCACGGCGGCAAGAAACGTCATCGAACGCAATGCAACGACGCCGGTGAGCACGGAGAATCCGCGCCAATCGTCTTCACCGGCACGTTCGCGATGCGCGCGGTGCGCGACGCGGCGCGCCTCTTCGAAGCGGGGCAGCTCGCGCCATACGAGCGCGAAGACGACGAGCGCCGGAATTAGCAGCACGGCCGTGCCGTGCAGGCCGAATGCGAGAATCAAAGGCGTGACCGCAATGGGCCCCATCGCGAAGCCGAGGTAGCCGCCCAGCGTGAACCAGCTCATGCCCGACGCGCGCTTGCGGCCGGCGAAGTAGTTCGAGAAGCGCGAGCCTTCCGGGTGGAACGCCGCCACGCCGATGCCCGAAATCAGCGCGCCCACCAGCATCAAAGGCAGTGAGGGCGCGAGGCCAATCAGCGCCGTTCCGAACGTGGCGACCAGCAGCGAGGTGGGAATGACCCAGGCCAGCGAGCGGCGGTCGGACATGTGGCCGAAGAGCGGCTGAACGATCGACGATGAGAGATTCATGGCCAGGACGAGGGTCGCCGCGACGGCCAGCGACAGGCCGCGGTGCGCCACCAGCCACGGGATGATGGCCGGAAGGGCGCTCTGATTGGCGTCGTTCATCAAGTGAGCCACCGTCAGCAGCGTGATGCCGCGACGATCGGCCCCTTCGGAAAGCGAAGCGGGGGCGGTGGTGGTTGCTACGGCCATGGGCCTATTTTCGCACGGCGGGATGCATAAGTCTAATAGATTATTCCGCTTGATTTGATAAGATAGATGCATCCATGGAACTCCGGCAGCTGCGATATACGGTCGCCATTGCGAAACGCCTCAGCTTCACGAAGGCGGCGGAAGCGCTTGCTGTGGCTCAGCCTGCCCTTTCGCAGCAAGTCGCGGGGCTGGAGGCGCGAGCTCGGCGTGCGCCTTTTCGAGCGGACGAACCGCCGCGTGACGTTGACCGACGCGGGTCGCGTCTTCGTGGCACGGGCCGAGCGGATTCTGGCCGACATTGGAAGCCACCGCCGAAGAAATGACCGCCTACGCCGGCGGCCTGCGCGGCCGGGTTGTCGTTGGCGCCTACCAATCGTTTGCGGAGTATACGCTGCCGAAGCTGCTCGGGCGATTCCACGCGCTCCATCCCGGCATCGAAGTCGCCTTGCGCGAGGGGATGGCCGACGATCTCCTTGCCGGCTTGCGCAACGGCGCTATCGACGTCTTCGTCGGGGACCTCGGCGACGCGTCCGCACCGGCCCGTCTGGAATTCCACGACGTGCCGCTCTACGAAGACGAGCTTGCCATCGCGGTCGCGGCCTCGCATCCGCTGGCGTCGCGCTCCTCCGTGCGGATCGAAGAGTTGCGGGACGAGGCGTTCGTGATTTTTCGCCCCGGCTCGACGCTTACGCAGCGGCTTCTTGCGCTCGCGCAACGGGCCGGATTTCAGCCCCGGGTCGCCTTCGAAAGCGCCGACTCGCTCACGGTCCGGTCGCTCGTTGCCGAACGGCTAGGCGTGGCGCTTTTTCCGCGAACGCTCGGCAACACGCCGGGACCCAACGTTGCGCTGATGTCGCTTGCGCCCGAGCCGGTCGTTCGCCGGATGTCGCTCGTGACGCGCCGCACGACCTATGGACCCTCCGCGCAACAATTCATCACGTTTATGACCGAAGCGCAGATCGATTTGTAAGATGCCGAAATCGTTGAAGAGCATCGAGCGCGCCGTCAGTCGCTTGCAGGCGCTGTCCGGAATTGCGAGCGTATTGCGCGACCGTCGCGCGCGAGAAGCGCCGCGCGTATGCACAAGAAACCTATTGGGGCAAACCCGTTCCCGCCTTCGGCGATCCGAACGCGCGCATGCTGCTCGTCGGTCTTGCACCGGGCGCGCACGGAAGCAATCGCACCGGACGCGCGTTTACCGGCGATGCCTCCGGCGATTTTCTTTATCCGGCCTTACATCGCGCCGGCTTCGCTTCGAAGCCGGACGCGCTCGATCGCGACGACGGCTTAGTGCTGCACGACTGTCTCATCACGGCAGCCGGACGATGCGCTCCGCCGCAAAACAAGCCGACGCCGCAGCAGTTGCGAAACTGCGCGCCGTTTCTGCTCGAAGAGTTCGATGCGATGCCGCAACTCGAAGTTGCCGTCGGATTAGGGAAAATCGGCTTCGACGCGATCGCCGCCGTGCTCGCGCAGCGCGGATTCACGTTTGCACGGAAACCCGTCTTCGGGCACGGCGCAGAGTATGAAGCGACCAACGGCAAGCGCGCGGTTACATTGCTCGGGACGTATCATCCAAGCCGTCAGAACACAAATACCGGCAAACTCACCGCGCCGATGTTCGACGCGATTTTTACGCGGGCGAGGGCGTTGCTGAAGGCGCGCTGACGGGGCGGCCGCAAGGGTCGGTGATTTCGACGATGCCCCATTTGCTCTGGTGCGTCATCGTCCGCGTGTCGGCGTGCGGTTCACCGAAAAGTTTGCGCGCTTCTTCGACGGCTTTGTCTTGTGCATCGCGATCGGCTGCATGAACGATCGTAATCGAAGAAGGCGTTCCATCGATGTTTGCTTGCAGCATCAGGTCGACGTTGTCGAGCGTCATTTCGCGTGTCTCGCAGGCATGCAGCGGCGCCGGCGAAGCAGACGCAGCAGACTGGGCGGTGCCGGACTTCTGTCCGCCGCACGCCGTCAGCGTCGCTAGAACTAGAGGAACGAGGACGCGCGTCCGCATGAGTCGACTGCTTTGTCCGGCACCATCAGTTTTCCTGATCTCGCGCGTTTGAACGAAACGATCTGAACGGGCGGCGCGTTGACACCGGCCGGTCCGTACACGCGTTCCAGGGCGAGCCGCAACTGATTTTCGGATTCCGGATTGCTCCCGCGGTAAGCACGTCGTAGCGTTGCACGGCGCCGTTCTTCGCGAAGAGCACGCGAATGGCGACGTTGTCGCCTTTCGCAACTTGCTGGCCGCAGGCCGGACCGAGCGACGCGGCCACTGCCGGTCGCACGGCGCGCGAGCAGGCATGCACCGGCGATTAGTGCCGTCAGCCCGCGAGCAAACATGAGTCGAACTCCCACGCTCCGGTTATCGGCCGTTTGGGTCCGGGGCCGTGCTTCGAAGGTAAAGATCGCGCAAGAGCTGCTCCGGGACCGGCGAGTCGGAGCGTCCATCATGACGTCGCGGCCGACCTGGTTCTTCGGGAACGCGATGACGTCGCGGATGTTTTCCTCGCCGGCCACGAGCATCACGATGCGGTCGATGCCGAGCGCCATGCCGCCGTGCGGCGGAGCGCCGTACTCGAGCGCCCGCACGAAGAAGCCGAACCGGTCTTCGATCTGCTCCGGCGTCATGCCGAGCATCTCGAAGATCTTGCGCTGCTGCTCCGGGCTTGTGAATGCGGATCGAGCCCGAACCGAGCTCGTAGCCGTTGAGCACCATGTCGTAGTGCTGCGCGCGCATCTTCGAGCGGATCGGTGTCGATGAGCTCCCACTGATCCTTCGCCGGGCGACGTGAACGGATGGTGCGCGGGCGCCGGTTTGCCGGTCTCTTCGTCGATTTCGAGATACGGAAAATCGAGCACCCAGCAGAACGCGAACACGCTTCGGATCGCGCAACCCGCAGCGCTCGCCGACGACGTTGCGCATCTTTCCGGCAACCGGAAGCGACACGCGACGCGCATCGGCAAAGAGCAGAATCGCATCGCCGGTTTCCGCGCCGCGTCGCCGTCGCGCAGCTTCGCGACGTGTTCGTCGCTGATGAACTTTTGCGCCGACGATTTCACGCCGTCGGCACCGAGCGCGATCCACACCATGCCCTTGGCGCCGAACTGTTTCGCTTCTTCGGTGAGCGCATCGAAGTCGCGGCGCGACAGCGACGCACCGCCCGGATAGCGCAGCGCGACGATGGCCGCCGTCGCGCGTCGATGACCGATTTGAACACGACGAAATCGGTGCCGGCAAACACGCCGTTGACTTCCTGCAGTTCGAGACCGAAACGCAGATCGGGTTTGTCGACTCCGTATTCGCGCATCGCTTCGTCGTGCTTCAAGCGCGGAAACGGCGCGAGCTCGACGTCCGAGCACGTTCTTCCAGACGTAGCGAATGCACGACTCCATCGTTTCGAGCACTTCTTCTTGCGTGCAGAACGACATCTCGACGTCGACTTGCGTGAACTCCGGCTGACGGTCGGCGCGCAGATCTTCGTCGCGCATGCAGCGCGCGATTTGCATGTAGCGCCCGAAGCCGGCGATCATCGAGATCTGCTTGAGCAACTGCGGCGACTGCGGCAGCGCGTAGAACGTTCCCGGGATGCAGGCGGCACGGCACGAGATAGTCGCGCGCGCCTTCGGGCGTGCTCTTGATGAGCATCGGCGTTTCGATTTCGATGAAACCGCGCTCGTCGAAGAAATCGCGCATCGCTTTGACGATCTTGTGGCGCAGGCGAATGTTGCGCTGCATGCGCGGACGGCGCAGATCGAGATAGCGGTATTCGAGGCGCAGGTCTCGTCGACGTCGGTTCGTCGCTGTTCACCTGGAACGGCGGAACTTGCGAACGGTTGAGAATTTCGAGCGACGTCGACGCCGACTTCGATTTCGCCGGTGGCAAGCTTCGGATTCTCGGTGCCCTCCGGGACGGCGGCGCACGGCGCCGCGGACGCGCAGCACGTCTTCATGGCGCAGATGCTCGGCTTCTTTGAAGCTCGGATGCTGCGGATCGAAGACGATCTGCGTGATGCCGTCGCGATCGCGCAGATCGACGAAGATCAGACCGCCGTGGTCGCGGCGGCGATTGACCCAGCCGTTGAGTTCGATCGGTTCGCCGGCGTCGCTCGCGCGCAGTGCGCCGCATGAAACTCGGTTTGATCACGCTAGTCATTCCTTGCCGTCCAATGCTTTTTTGATTCCGGAAACGTAGTAATACTGTTGAACGAGATCGCGCGCAAATTTCGATCGGCCGCGCGCGCGTCGAAGAAGCCCGAGCAGCGCCGGCATGCGCGTCAGCAGCGCCGTGCAAGCCGAGCGACAACCGGCGTCATGCCGAGATTCAACTTCACCGCAAAATCCGGATGTTTGCGGTAGAAGCGCACGGTCGAACGGCCGGCGAGCTTCATCTTTTCTTTTTGATCGTCGTGCGGCACGTCTTGGCAGTGATAGTTCACCGCATTCGGTTCGTACAGAATCGCGATGCCGGCCTTCTCCAGGCGATAGCCGAGCTCCAGATCTTCGTGACCGTAGCCGGTGAAACTCTCGTCGAACGAGCCGACGCGCAGCAGATCCTCGCGGCGCACCGACGCATTGCCGGTCAGAAAGTAGAGCCACGGCAACGTCTTGCGCGACGGTGGTGCAGCGAACCGCGCGCTTCCGGATGATCGCGCTTGTACGCGTAGTCTTCGAGATCTTTGACTTGCACTTCCAGGCCGACGACCGCAATGTCGCGCTCGTGCGCGATGATGGCGCAGATGCTGCGAAAGCAGGTCGGGCGACGCAAGGATGTCCGAGTCGTTGAACAGCACGACCTCGCCCTGCGCGGCCGCGATGCCGGCGTTGCGCGCCATGGCGCGTCCCGGTATACGCGCCCGGCAAGATGGCGAACGTTCGGATGCTCCGCGTGCACGCCGGCCAGATATTCCGCCGTGCCGTCCGTGGAATTCGAATCGCAAACGAGCAGTTCGTACCGCTCCGCCGGCAAATCTTGCGCGAGCAGCGTCGGGATGACATGAGCGAGCGTGTCCAACCGGTTGTAGGTCGGAATGACGACGGAAATTTCAGGCATCGATTAAGTCGGTGACGCCGCCGAACGATCTCGTCGCGAAACTGCGCGAGCGATGATTCGCCGGCGTCGGCCGGCTTGCGAACAAGCACGCTCGGCACGCCGTACGGCGCCCATTCCTGCGAGTTCAACCGGAAGTACCGATGTTCGAAGGCGACGACGCGTGGGCCTGCGCATCGCACTTGCGACATGAGTCGCACCGGTATCGACCGTGACGACGCAGCGCGCGCGCTCGAAGACCGCGGCCCATTGGTGGAACGGAAGCCCGCGCGCAACCGTGTGGCCTGCGCCGTTCGAAAACCGGCGCGTACTCCTCGCATTCGGTCGCGCAGGTCACGACGAGCGGCAGCCCGAGCGCGCGCAAGTCTCTGCATCAGCTCGACCGTGCTGGCGAGCGTGCTCCCCGTCGTGAACCAGCGCATGCCCAAATGTACGACCACGGGCGATCTCGGGCAAGCCGTCGAGCGCCGCCGGTCTCGTCGCGTGACGTCGAGCCGCAGCCGCTCGACTCGTGTCTGCGCCCCGCCGAGCGCGACCAAATCGAGCAGCTGATCGACTTCGTGCGGCACGATGCGGTCGGGATCGCGATCGCACAGCTCCGGATCGGCCGGCGAAATCATCACGCGATTGACGTACAGACGCGCCGTAAGCCGCGCGACCCATCGGCGCACGTACGTGTAGCCGACGCGCACCCTCGCTTGGTCGCGCCGACGATGCGCAGATCTTGCGAACGCGGCGCGAGCGCAATGGCGAGATCGATATCCGCGGAACGCAGCGCCGAACGCTTCGGGCTTCACTTCGCGCGGCAGATCGACAACTTCGTCGACGTCGGTGTTGCGCTCCATCACGATGCGGTTGTACGGGCTCGTGACCATCGTGATGTCGCGCATCCGGGAAAGGACGCGCGCACCGTCGCGATCGCCGGCGTCGATAGAATCAGATCGCCGATTCGATCCGTGCGCGAAAGAAGAATCCGCATCTAACGTCAGCGCGCGTTCGAGCTCTTCGAAATACGCGTCCCGAGCGAGCCGCTGGGCGGTGCGCAACTCTCTGTTCGTCAGCGCGCGATCGGCCGAAAGATCGCCGAGGGAAGCACGGTCTTTCTCGGCCGGCCTTATCCCGCGCATCCACGCGTGGAAACCGCGCTGCACGGGGTTGACCCCGGTCGCGAGATACGTGCGCCAATGCGGATGGATCTGCGCGAGCTGCACGGCCGTGCGCGCTTGCGCGCGCGCCTGGCGAATCATCTTCTCGACGTTGGCGCTGCGCGGGCGCGGCTTCCAGTGATACACGAGCGCTCTGGGATTGAAGACGGCCTTAACTCCGCCGAAGCGCAGGCGCAAGCCGACGTCGATGTCTTCCCAGCCGTACTCCGAAAATGATTCGTTGAATCCGCCAATCGCGCGAATCGTCACAAGCGGCACCGAAACGTTGGTCGTCCAGAAGAAATTGCCGCTGTAATTGACGGATATTCCACACCGGCGGCGGCAGATCGTCGAAGACTCTCGACGTTGATCGCGCCGCCGCGCACGATCGCTTTCGGATGGTCGAGCGTGCGAGCGCAAATGCTCTTCCACGAAGTTCGGCAGCGGCAGCACGTCGTCGTCGATGAAGATGATGCGCTCGCCCGTCGCGCGCGCAATTCCGGCGTTGCGCCCTTTCGCAAGACCCGAGTTCGGCTGATTGATGACGATGAACGACACGTCGGCGCGGCCTGCGCGCGTTCGATTACGTCCGGCGTCTCGTCGGTCGATCCGTCGTTGACCAGCACGACTTCGTATTCGCTCGGGGGCACCGTCTGTTCGAAACAGGCGTCGAGGACGCGTTCGAGCAGATGAGCGCGATTGTACGTGCAGAGCTGAATCGTTGCGCGCAAAAGTCTCCTACAGACCGGCGCCGCTCGGTGCGGGCACCAGCAGCGATTCCGCCACGGCCAACGACGCGCGACACGTCGAGATTGGCGATGCAAGCGTAGTCGGGACACGTTTCTTTCGTATCGCCCGGATGGCACGGATAGGACGCTCGCACGATCGCGGTGCGCGCGCCGAGCGGCGCCCATCGTTCGGGAAAATCCGTTTGATACGGAAAGATGCCGACGGTCGGCGCGCCGGCCGCTGCCGCCACGTGCATCGAGCCCGTCGTTATTCCGGCAAACACGCGCGTCTGCCGCGCGAGCGCTCCAAAGGCGCCGATGCTCGTTCGCCCGGCAATATCGATGATGTTACCGTTCTTCCCGGCGGCCCGAACGATGCCGGCGTTGATTTCGGCGTCGTCTTGCGATCCGCTCACGAGTACGGGGCTGCCGAAACGTTCGTGCATGGCGTTCGCGAGCTTCGCCCATCCGCCCACGGGCCAAATGCCGCGCTTGGACGCGACGGCGTTCGTCGGGTGCAAGATCGTAAAATCGTCCGGCGCAACGTTCAGCTCGCGCAGAAGCATCGCCGCTTCGTCTTCGTCCTGCGCGGTCGGCACGAACTTGGGGCGCCGGTCCGCGGTATCGCATCCGAGCGCACGCGCGTAGTCGAGCAGAATATCGCTCCAGTGCGACGTCACGTCGCCGCGCTCGCTGCGGACCGCGACCCGCTCCGTGAAGCGCCATGAATACAGCCGGCCCGCTTGGCCCGCACGGACCGGAATGCCGGCCAGCTGCGGAACGCGCGCGGTACGCGCCGTGGCCCAGGTGACAACGCACGCATCGTACCGGCGATCGCGCAGCTGCGACGCGAGCGCGCCGGCTTCGCCGCCGTCGTCAACCAAAACTTCGTCGATATCGGGAACGCGTTCGAGCGTCGGGCGATGCCCGGGCAACGTCAGCGCGTCGACGCGCGCGTACCGTTCGTGTAATGCGCGCGCAACGACCGACGCGACGAGCGAGTCGCCGATGCCGCCGCCCGCGCAGTAGAGCAATGCCCGCGCCTTGGAATTCATTTTTCGTCGAGTACGCGCACCAGCTCGCGCGTGTACATGCCGTCGAGAAATTGACCGCGCGCGAGCGCGCGCAAGCCCGGCGGCGCATTCTCTGCGGTAGCGATGCCGGCGTAGACGGCGAGCAGCGTATCCGGCAGCAAGTACCGTCCGCGAAGAAGATTCACGCCGTGCGCGCCGGTCGCCATGCGGGCTCGCGGCGAGGGTTGCTTTTCGATGAAATTCCGCGCCATGCGCGCTTTCTCGAGCGCCTTGCGCGTCTCCACTTCCAACGTGTTTTCGGCCGGCGGTTTGATATGCCAAAGATAGGCATCCCACGCGAATTTCCAGCGCATTCCGTGCTCGCGCAAACGAACGCCAAGCTCGGTGTCTTCCCAGCCGTAAAGGTCGAACGACTCGTCGAAGCCGCCCACGGCATCTAGCGCGTGCTTCGGAACTGAAACGTTGCACGTGCACAAGAACGCCCGCGAGTAATTCGGGGCCGCCGGTTTCGGGCGGTCTTCATACGACGCGACGTTGAGAATGGGCCCGTTCACGACCAAATTCGAGGTCGAATGCGCTGCCTCGTGCGCCGCGAGGAATCCGGACGGCAACTGCACGTCGTCGTCGCAGAACAGCACCAGGTAACCCGCGGCCGCCGCGATACCGCGATTGCGCGCCTTGCCGCGATTGGGCTCCGCTTCGAAGACGTACGTAACCGGAAAAACATTACGGGCTGCTTGACGTTCCGTCACGCCTTTCGTATCGTCACTCGATCCGTTGTCGACGACGATGACTTCGAACGACGGCGCGCCGGCTTGGGTTTCGAGGGACGCCAGCGCGCGCTCCAGGTACTGTTGCCGGTCTTTGGTCGCAATGACGATCGAAATTCGCATATCGCTTATGAACCACCAAGTTCGAGAAGCGATTCGGCCATGCGGTCCGCCGCCCCCACGTGGCTTTCGTACAGCGACGCCAAGCGTTTCTTCGAGCGCTCGAGCCAAGCCGTATCGCCGTAACGCTCCAACGCGACGCGGGCGACGCGGCCGGGCGTCAGCGTGCCGTGGAGTTCTTCGATCACCATGGCATCGGCGTCCATGTTCGGCTGCGTGTGGTACTTGAAGCGTTTCGCGACCGCGACCGCGACGTTGCGCTTCAACGGCACGCCGACGAGGGGAACGCGATCGAGATAGGTCAGCGGACCGTTGAACGTGATTTTTTCCGGCGCATTCATCGGCGTAATCGCGATTGTCGGAACGCCTAAAACGGCAAGCTCGATGCACTTCGTTCCCGGCAGCGTGATCGCGAGACGCGCGCGTGTCGCCGACGCGAGCGCGTTATGGAGTACCGGAAACTTTGCGCTTCCGTCGAGAGATGCGAGCCACGCCCGGCCGCGTTCTTCGACCAAGCGGCCGCGTTGCGCGAAGACCCGAGGATCGCCGCCCCGCTCGATCGCGTTGCGCACGTCGCGCAGCGGCGTAAACGGCGAGATTCCAAAAGCGATCGGCGTCTCCGGTCGCTCTTGCGCGATGCGCAAAGCCGTCGTGAAGAAGAACGGGATCATGTTTTCGACTTCGTAACTGCGCGAACCGGGCATGATCAAAATGCCGTCCTGCGGCGCGCCTTCTTCGAGCGGCGCCTGCGCTTCCAGCAGAGCGCCGTCGATCGCCAGATTTCCCACCGTAACGATGCGCTCGCGCGGGAACCTTCCAGTCGCGCAACTGCTCCACGCTTTTCCAGTCGACTGCGAACGCGCGTTGCCACTGCGACGAGTACGACGGCTTCGAGAATTTGTAAGTTGAAGCGGCGCCGCCAAGCCGGCGGTGCAGCCGCATGGCATGCATCAAATCGCCGCCCAGATACTGCACGACGTCGACGTTTTGCGGCAAGCTTTCGTCGACTGCGGCCAAGAGCGATGCGCAGGTACGCTTTCGGGTCGAAGACGTGCGCGCTCGGAAAGAGGCGGCGCGCAAGCTCCGCTTCGTGTCCCGTAGCATAATCGTCGGGAACGAGAAAGAGGTAGATGTCGCTGTCGGGCGCGCGTTCGTAGAGGCGCCGCACGAGCGGCCTCACCCACCCGGCAACTTCGCCCGGCCCGTTTGCCGTCAGCGCGATTCGCACGGTTTAGGCCCCGTAGCGGGAGATGATCTCCGCGATGATGTCGGTCGTGCTATGGCCGGCGAGATGCGGCGCGAGCAGAATTTCGCCGCCGTGCCGGCGCACTACCGTACGCTCGGGCAATTCGTCTTCGCGATATTGCGCGCTCTTCACGAAAACGTCCGGTTGGATTCGATCGATGATCGCTTCCGGGGTGCGCTCCGAGAAGCCGACGACGACGTCTACGCTTCGAAGTGCCGTCAGCAGCGTCGCGCGATCTTCGAACGGCACGAGCGGACGCCGGTCGCCCTTCAGTTGGCGAACCGAAGCATCGGAATTCAAACCGACGATCAACGCGTCGCCTTGCGAGCGCGCCCACGCAAGATACCCAACGTGTCCAGCGTGCAGCACGTCGAAACAGCCGTTGGTAAACACGACGCGACGGCCTTCGGCGCGGCACTTTTCGCGCCACTCGACCGCCGCTTCGGCGTCAAGAACGCTGCCGAAGAACTCAGGCGTGACCATGCTCGACCAGCGATAAGATCTCGTCTGCCGAGGCAGTCGCGGTTCCGAGTTTTTCGACGACGGCGCCTGCCGCAAAATTCGCAAGCTGCATCGCCCGCTCCACCGGTGCGCCGGCCGCCAGGGCCAGCGACAGCACGGCGATCACCGTGTCGCCCGCGCCTGAGACGTCGAACACTTTGCGCGCAAATGACGGAATGTCGAACCGTTCGCCTTCGCGGCCGAACAGCGACATGCCGTGCTCGCCGCGCGTGATCACGATGTAGCGGCACTGCAGGCGTTCCAACAAACGCGCGCCCGCTCTGCGCAGCGAATCGTTATCCGCGATCTGAATGCCGCTGGCGGCGCTCGCTTCGTGCACGTTGGGTGCGAGGCACGTTACGCCGGAGAACAAATCGATATTCTGCGGTTTGGGATCGGCCAGCACCAGCGCGCACGCCGAAGCGGCCTCGACGATGTCGCGCGAGAGCAATCCCTTGGCATAGTCGCTCAGAATGACGGCATCGCACTGGGCGGCGCGTTCGCGCACGTAGGCGACGATCCGTTCGCGATCGGCGTCGCGCAGCGGCTTGCTCGATTCCCAGTCGGCGCGGACGACTTGCTGGTTGTGCGCGACGACCCGCGTTTTTCGAGTCGTAGGCCGGTCGCCTACGGCAAAAACACCGCTGTCGCCGACGTTTTCCGCCTGCAGCATGCGCCGTACGTCGGCGGCAAACGCGTCGTCCCCGATCGTACCGACGAAATCGACTTGCGCATCGAGGGCGCGCAAATTGTTCGCAACGTTGCCCGCTCCGCCGAGCGTAAACGAATGATCCGTTACCGCAACGACGGGAACCGGCGCCTCAGGCGAAATGCGGCTGACGCTTCCCCAAATCCATTCGTCGATCATCAGATCGCCGACGACGAGAATACGGCGGCCGCGCATGCGCTCGAACAAGGTCCGAGCGTCGTTCGCCATCAGGGTGGATGCGCTCACGCGATGCCGTCCTCGAATATCAGCCGCTGTTCGACCAAGTCGCAGATAATGTGCGCCATCACCTGATGCACTTCTTGAACGATCGCAGCATAGCCGTCGGGGCCCATCAGCACGAAATCGGAAATTTCCGCAACCGTTCCGCCGCCGTTGCCGGTGAACGCCACGGTCGTCGCGCCTTGCTTCTTGGCCGCTTCGAGCGCGAGCACGACGTTCTTCGACGTGCCGCTGGTCGTCATGCCGATGACGACGTCTCCCGGCTGCGCGAAGGCTTCGACTTGGCGCGAAAAGATGTAGTCGTAGCCGTAGTCGTTGCCGACGCACGTGAGCGTGGACGTGTTCACCGATAGCGCTTCGCTATAGAGGCCGGGCCGTTCGCGCAGGAAGCGTCCCGAGAGTTCGGCCGCCATATGTTGCGCCTCGGCTGCGCTGCCGCCGTTTCCGCACCACAACACTTTCTTTTTCGCACGCAGCGCTTCAACGATGGCGCCGGCGATCGCCTCGACCTGCGCCTGATAGTGGGGCGCGTCAAGGAGATTGCGGCGCTCCGCAATGAGTTCGGCGAAGCCGCGTTTGCCTTTTACGTCGATCACGGCTGAACCCAGATGAGGTCCTCGCCCTGCGAAACGAGTTCCCCGTTCTGCGGGAAAATGCGCAGAATCGTTCCGCTGTAATCGCTTTGGATTTCGTTGAAGAGCTTCATCGCTTCCAAAATGCACAGCACGTCGCCGGCTTCCACGCGGCCTCCGACGCTCACGAACGGTTCGGAGTCCGGAGATGACGCGCTGTAGAAGACGCCGGTCAGCGGAGCGGTGATCCGCTTCGCATTCGGCGGTAACGCCGCCCCTGATTCGGCGGGAGCTCCAGCGGGCGCCGGTCCGGCGGCGTGCGGAATGGCGGCCATTGCCGGCGCTACGAGCTGAGCGCCCGCCTCGCGACGTACCAACTCGTACACCGCGTCGCCCATTTTGACTTTGATCCGGTCCAGATCGTGCTCGTGCATGATCTCGAGCAGCGACGAGATAGTCTCGTTTTCTTCTTCGTGTGCCATGTTTATGCGTTGCCTTCGCCAAGCTCGGCCGCAAGGTCTGCTCCATCGAGCGCCAGGCGGCGTTCGGTTCGCGTTTCCAGATCGCGCAGAATCAGCTCGCCTGCCGTAAGTTCGTTCGAGCCGAGAATTACGGCGTAGCGGGCGCCGTTGCGGTCCGCAAGCTTGAACTGCGCCGGAACTTTGCGATCTTCGAAATCCATGAAGACCGGCTGCTGCAGCTCGCGCCGCCAGCGGACGACAAGCGGAACGAGAACCGCGCGCGCCTGCGCACCCAGCGCGATCGCCTGGACGCCGGCGCGCACCCCGGTCCGTTCGGCGCCGAGCGCCTCGAGCATCATCAAGAAACGCTCGATGCCGAGCGCAAAGCCGACCGCGGGGACGTCGGGACCGCCCAGCGACCGGACGAGTCCGTCGTAGCGGCCGCCTCCACAGACCGTCGACTGCGCGCCCAGCGCGTTCGAAACGATCTCGAAGACGGTGCGAGTGTAGTAATCCAACCCGCGCACGATGCGCGAATTGACCACGTATGGAATGCCGACTGCGTCGAGATAGGCCTTCAGCGTTTCGAAATGCTCGCGGCACTCGTCGCAGAGCACCGATTCGAACGTCGGCGCGCTCTCGACGAACCGGCGGTCTTGTTCGTCTTTACTGTCGAGCAGTCGCAGCGGATTGCGCTCGAGCCGCCGCTGGGAGTCGGCCGAGAGCTCCGCGAGATGCGGCCGGAAATGCTCGAGCAGCGCGTCGCGGTAGCGCGGGCGGCACGCGTCGTCGCCGATCGAATTGATGTTAAGCACCGCATCGTTGATGTTGAAGCTTCGCACCAGCTCCCACGCGAGTGCGATTACTTCCAAGTCGGCTTCCGGCCCCGGATAGCCCGTGCACTCCACGCCGAATTGATGGGCTTGGCGGTAGCGGCCTTTTTGCGGACGCTCGTACCGGTAAATCGGTCCGATGTAGTAAAGCCGTTGCGGACCTTGCGCGAACAGATTGTGTTCCAGCGCGGCGCGCACGACGGGAGCCGTCCACTCAGGACGCAGCGTCATGCTGCGGTCCCCCTTGTCGACGAAGGTGTACATTTCTTTCTCGACGATGTCGGTTGTCTCACCGACGCCGCGCACGAACAGATCCGTCGACTCGAACGTCGGCGTGCGGATCTCGCTATAGCCCGAACGGCGCGCAAGCTCGTGAATGCGTGTTTCGAGCGCGTGCCATTGCGCCGATTGCGGCGGCAGAATGTCTTGCGTGCCGCGTGGCGCGGTGATTTTGGACGGCATGGCTTGACCCTGGTTCTAAGGGCCGGAGGCGAATCCTAGAGCCCTGCGATATAGGTCGCTCGACACGGGAAGAAACGAGCGATGGGATACGAGGCTCTCGGCTATCTGGCGACGCTCATCGTCGCAATCACGCAAATTCCGCAATTGCTTAAGGTCGTGAGTACGCGCGACACCGAAGGGTTGTCGAAGTGGACGTACGCGCTGATCGTGCTGGGTTCGCTGCTCTACGTACCGTACGCGTTCGCGATCCACTCGATCCCGGTAGCCCTAACGAACCTTTGGCTGGCGCTCGTCTCCGCGACGATTCTCGGGTACATCGTCGCAAACGATCGCGCCGCCGAACGCTAGTCCGCAGAGCCGGCTTTTCGCGGCTCCAGCAACTCGACGGGAATGCCGTTCGGATCCTCGACGAACGCAATGGCGCGCGTTCCGCCCGGCGATTTATACACGTCCTTGAGGATCTTCACGCCCCTGCGCTTCAACTCGTTTACGTATTCCGTGAGATCGCCGTCCGCTTCGATCGCCAGATGTTCGTAGCGGTTTCCGAGCTGATACGGCGGATGTTCTTCCAAATCGTATACGAGCTCGATGTACGAGCGCCAATCGCTGCCGACGAACGCCATGTCGGCATTGCCGGGATAGTGGTACGGCCCGTCGAGAAGCTTCAATCCCAATTTGTCGCGATAAAACTCGATCGACTCGTTCATGTCGTTAACGAAAATCGACGTATGCAAAAAGCTCGGCATACGAGGGATTTACCCATCCTGCGAGCGCCGCACCTCGTCGAGCGGCAACGCGATAAGCGCGCCTGTCTGACTGCCGATGATGAGCGTATCTCCAACGATAACGGCCGACCCGACGTTGAACGGGACGCCGGCGTTCTTTCGCCCGATCACCTTGCCGGTTGCCGCGTCGACGGCCCACAAGTAACCACCGAGGTCGCCGAAGTACAGCGAGCCGTCCTTTTCCACCGGACCGTCCTTTACCGGACCGCGCACCGTGAGACGCCAGCGCACTTTACCGGTTGCGGCATCGACCGCGTTCATTACGGGCGCGACGGCGCTGCCGAGAAAAGCCGTGCCGCCGCTGACAAGCGGAATCGCCGACTCATTGCCTTGCGGCAGCGTGCCGGTGTCGCTGAATTTCGTGTTCCAGAGAAGCGCGCCCGAGGCAGCGTCCAACGCATACGCGTGCTCGACGGCGTCGTCGCCGACGTGTAATGAAGTGCCTTGGATCGCCGTGACGTAGTCGCAAACGATGTAGCCGTTTTCGGCGGCCGGAGGACAGTCGCCGACGCCCGATGCCGACGCGTCGAACGCGTACGACCACACCGGATTTCCGTTGCGGACGTCGAGCGCTTGCATGGCGGTCGGCTGCACGCCGTTCGTCACGACGGTACCCCGTCCGATGGGCAAAATCGCGCTCATGGAAGCGACGCTCTTGAGGTCGCGCCGGTAGGTGACTTGCCCGGTTTCGGGGTTGACCGCAATGAATTCACCCGAGCCGTCGTGGTGCAGCAGCATGCCGCGTACGATCGCCGCGGTCGGCATGCCGCTGCCGCGCAACGGCAGGCGCCAACGCTCGTCGCCGGTTTTAGCATCGTAGGCAATCAGCGCGTTTTCGCCGTTGCCGACTATGACCGGATGGGCGTCGTCGCCGGCAAAAGAGTTCTGATTGCCCTCGCCGACGATCACGGTATTTTTCCAGAGAATCGGATTCGACATCAACGGCGCCTGCACGCGCTTCGACCAGCGGACGCTGCCGTCTCGAACGTCGACCGCATAAAGCTCGCCGCCGTTATTCCCTATGAAAAGCGTCGAGCCGGAAACGCTTGGACTCGACGAAAATGCGTATCCCGTCTCGATTCGCCATTTGGCGTGCAGGCCGCTCGAGACGACTGCGTTGTTCCCGGCGTTTTGGCGGAACTGCGTCCAATCGCCCGGCCGTTCTTCCGCGGACGAGCGGTATCCGCATCGAAGAACCGCGACGGCAAGCGCCGCCGCAACGTAATAACCCCGCCGGTTTCCCACGCATAATTATGCCTTGTACGAACTGATAAACCCCTGACGGGATTCTGAGAACGGCCGCGGCTTAGTGTAAGAAGTAGCGATAGCTCGAGAACACGAGCGACACGCCGAGACGATCGGCGGCCGCGATGACTTCTTCGTCGCGAACGGAGCCGCCGGGCGCGATGACGGCGCTGCAGCCCGCTAGCGCCGCGGCCTCGAGGCCATCGGCAAAGGGGAAGAAGCCGTCGCTTGCACATGCCGCGCCGCGCGCTTCTTCGCCGGCCCGGTGCGCGGCGATTTGCACGGCGCTGACGCGATTGGTTTGCCCCGCGCAAATTCCACGCGTCGTGCCGCCCTTGGCGATGACGATGCCGTTGGATTTGACGTGGCGCACGACGTCCCACGCGAAGGCCAAATCGTGCCATTCTTGCGAGGTTGGAACGCGTTTGGAAACGACGCGCCACTCTTCGGCCGGCGCATCGGGGCTGTCGTCTTCGGCGAGCACGCCGCCTAGTGCGCTGCGCACGCGCAGCTCCTTCGCGAGCTCGTCGGGCAGCGACGGAACGAACCGCATCACGCGCAAGTTCTTTTTCTTGCGCAACAACGCGAGCGCGTCGTCGTCGAATTCGGGCGCGGCGACGATCTCCAGGAAGAACTTCGCAAGCGATTCCGCGGCTTCCAAATCGATCCGGCCGTCCGTTGCAACGATGCCGCCGAATGCGGAAACGGGATCGGCTTCGAGCGCATCGGCGACGGCTTTTCCGACGGTCGACCGCTGCGCGACGCCGCACGGCACGGTGTGTTTTACGACCGCCGCGCGGATGAAGCGTTCGTGCTCGCTCCCGAATTCGGCGCCGAGCGGCGCGCGCGAAAGCATGCGCAGCGTGCCGTCCAGATCGAGCAAATTGTTATACGAGAGCGCCTTCCCGTGCAGCTGTTCGGGAAGCCGGTCCGCGCGATCGAGATAGAACGCCGCGCGGTTCTGCGGATTGGTGCCGTAGCGCAAGCGTTGCTTGAGCGGAAGCGTCAACGTCAGAGCGCCGGGCAAATCGCTCGGCAGCACGTCGCCTTCCGTCGTGAGATAGTGCGAGATGGCGGCGTCGTACTCGGCGGTGCGCTCGAACGCGGCCACGGCGTACTTGCGGCGCAACGCGGTCGGAATCTCGCCGCCTTCGAATGCAGCCAAAAACTCGTCGTATTGCGACGGATGCGTAAGCACGGAGACGTGCGCGAAGTTCTTCGCCGACGCCCGCAAGCAGCGACACGCCGCCAATGTCGATCTGTTCGATCGCTTCGACGAGCGTCGTGCCCTCGTGCGCCACGGTCGCTTCGAACGGATAGAGATTGACGACGACCGTCGTGATCGGCGCGATCGCGTACTTTTCGGCCTGCGCGCGATGATCCGGATTGCTGCGATCGTAGAGAATCGCACCGAAGACCTTCGGATGCAGCGTCTTCACGCGGCCGTCGAAGAGCGCCGGAAATCCCGTCATGTCGCCGACGTCGAATGCGGGAATGCCGTGCTCTTCCAAATGGCGTTTCGTCCCGCCGGTGGCATAGATGACGGTCCCGCGATCGTGCAGCGCACGCGCAAGCTCGACTGCGCCGGTCTTGTCGGAAAGCGAGAAGAGTGCGGCCGGCTTCGACGTGTCAGGCAAGGGCGAGCTCCGGTTCGCTCGTCTCGGTGAGCGCGGCTGCAATAACCGAGCTCACGCCAGGCTCGCGCATCGTGACGCCGTACATGCGGTCGGCCAGTTCCATCGTCTTCTTGTTGTGCGTGACGATGATCATTTGCGAAGTCGTGCGCCATTTCGCGAACCATGCTCGAGAAGCGTTCGACGTTCATGTCGTCGAGCGCCGCGTCGACTTCGTCGAGCAGGTAGAACGGCGACGGCTTCACTTTGATGAGCGCGAAGATCAGCGCGGCTGCGGTCATCGCGCGCTCGCCGCCCGAAAGCGCCGTAAGCGGCATGAGCTTCTTGCCCGGCGGCTGCACCGAAATTTCGATGCCCGTTTCCGAGAGATTCTCCGGATTGGTCTGCCACATCTTGGCCTGGCCGCCGGGGAACAGCTTGCGCGTACATCTCCGAAAACGCTGCGGAAACCTGATTGAACGACTTCGTTGAATTGCGCTTGGCTTTGCGCTTCGATTTCCCGAATCGACTCGAGCAGCGTTTCGCGCGCTCTGGCGAGATCGTCGAGCTGCGTGCGCAGGAACGTTTCGCGCTCGCCGAGTTCTTCGCGCTCGGCTTCGGCGTTCAGATTGACGTTGGCCGAGAGACGCGCGAGTTCTTCGCGCAGGCGCGGCAGCTCGTCGGCGACCGTCGTCCGACTTCTTCTTTGTAGCGCTCCTCGACGTCGCGGCACTCTTCGTCGGTCGCCGGATTCTGCGCGAACTGCGAAACGAGCATGCCGAGCTCGGCTTCGATTTCCGCCAAGACGCGTGCGGTGGCGTTCGCCGCCGGCCGCAGCATCGCGCTCTTCGTTTTCGGCGCCGCGCAGCGATCGATTCGAGCTCGAGCTGTTCGTTCGGCCATCGCTTCGCGTTCGACGGCGCGCGACGTCGAGCTTCGCGTCAGCATCGCTGACGCCGGCGCGCAGCCCTTCGAGGTGCGCGTGCGTCGTGCGCGTCTGTTCCACGAGCCGGCCGATCTCGGCGAGCATCGCTTCGCGAGCATTTCGCGCGCGTTCGCTGTTTTGATCGAGCATGCCGAGGCGGCCCGTAGCGGCGTCGCGCTGCGGCGGTAAGCGCTGCGGAGCGCTCGCGCAGATCGCGCGGCACGGCGCGCTCACTTCGGCCTGCACTGCTTCGGCCTGCGCGATCTCTTCGCGCGCCTTGCGCAAGCTCGGCTTCGAGCCGCTCGCGCTCTTCATCGCTGTGCACCTGATCGGGTTCTTCCACGCCGAGCGTGCGTTCGCGTTCGCGCGCTTCGCCGGCGCGCGCAACGAGTTCTTCCACGCTGCGCGCGCGCCGTTTGCACTTCGCCGTGCATGCGTTCCAGCTCCGAAGAAACCGCCGCCATCTCGGTGCGAATCTCGGCGATCTGCAGCTTCGAGTTTCGCAAGCGCGTCGCGCGCCGCCGACGCGGTCCGCGGTAGCCTGTTCGGAGCGCTGCGTAGCCTCTGCCGCTTCGCGCTCGAAGCGGTCGAGATTCGCGCGCATTTCGGCGAGCGCTCCGCGTAGCGTTTGCGGCCTGCACGCGCCGCGATAGAATCGACTTCTCGCGGCGGAAGCGTCCGCCGGTGATCGCGCCGCCGCCGGCGATTTGCTCGTCCGGTTAGCGTGACGATCGTATCGCGGAACCCGCGCTCGCGCACGAGATGGATGCCCGTTTGCAGCGTGTCGACGACGAGCACGTTGCCGACGAGGAACCGCACGACGCCTTCGTACTGCGGTTCCGTGCGAATGAGCGTGTGCGCGTAGCCGATCACGCCGTGCGTGCGATGAAGTTCGGCATTCATCTGACGCGCTTCACGGTTCGCCAGCGTGTCGAGCGGCAGGAACGTGGCGCGGCCTTGTTCGCTGCGATTCAGGAATTCGATCGCGCGTTCGGCGTCTTCCGAACGCGTGGTGATGATGTTCGAAAGACGCGCGCCGAACGCGATGTCCATGGCGCGGGCGTAACGTTCGTCGGTCGTGATGAGATTCGAAACGATGCCTTCGATGCCGCGCAGCTCCCCGCGCTGCCACGCTTCGACGACGGCGCGCGTTCCGGGGACGTGGCCTTCGAGCGAAGCTTCGAGTTCTTCGATCGTGTGCAGGCGCGACTCCGCGGCTTTAACTTCGCCCGTGTGCTCGCGATGCTGTCGCACGGCGCGCGCGAGATCTTCCTGCGCCTGCGAAACGGCGCGCTCGGCTTCCTCGACGCGGGTGCGCGCTTCCATTTGCTGCTCTTCGAGCGAGCCCAGCTGCGCTTCGCGCTGCGCGTAGTTGTGCGTCGCGGTTCCGGCGGCGATTTCGAAATGCGAAACGCGCTCGCGAGCCGCGTGCGCTTCTTGCTCGAGGCGTTCCGCCTCCGCGCGCAGGTTTTCGCCCTGGACTCGACGCTCGGCTTTGCGAGCCGCGAGTTCCGCCGCCGACGATTCGACTTCACGCAGCTGCGTGAAGATTTCGTCGAGCTGTTCGCGCGCCTGCGCGAGCGCCGTTTGCGCGGCGAGTTCTTTTTCGCGCACGCTCTCCAGCTCGCCGGCGAGCGGCGCCAACTGTTCCTCCAGCGAAGCGATTTTTGCAGCCAGCTCTTCGCGCTCGGCTTGCACGCGCGCGGCGTCTTCCGACGTCTGCGTGGATTGTCGCTTCGAGCGCTTCGCGACGCGCGAGCGCCGCGGCGTAGTCCGCTTCGATTCGCGCGAGTTCCGCGCGCTTCGCCTGCGTTTCGGAACGCAGCTCTTCGAGCTGCAGTTCTTGCTGGTACGCGCGCGTGCGCAGCTCGGCAAGGTTGCGCGCCTAGCTGCGCCGCCTTGGCGGCAGCGCCGGTGCGCAGTTCTTCGTTGCTTTTCAAGCTCCGCGCGCAGCATTTCGCGTTCGGCGCGGCGCGATGCGCTCGCGCGTATATACGAAAGGATCTCGAGATCGCGAACGCGCGCGCTGACCTTGCGATAGCGTTTGGCGCGGCGCACTTGCGTTTCGAGTTCGGGAATCCGGCGTTCGAGTTCGGCGATCAGATCGTTGATGCGAATGGCGTTTTGTTCGGTCTGCTCCAGCCGGCGCATCGATTCGTTCTTGCGCGCGAGAAATTTGTTGATGCCGGCCGTTTCTTCGAAGAGCGCGCGGCGTTCGGTGGGCTTGCTCGTGAGAATCGAGTCGATTTGGCCCTGCGAGACGATCGAGTACGAACCCGGTCCGAGGCCCGTGCCCATCAGCAACTCGACGATGTCGCGCAAACGGCACCTGATTGCGGTTGATGAAGTATTCGCTTTCACCGGCGCGGTACGCGCGGCGCGTGATTTCGACTTCGCTGTAATCGGTCGGCGAGTTTGCGGTCGCTGTTGTCGAACGTCATCGAAACTTCGGCAAGGCCGAGCGGCTTGCGCTTGTCGTTGCCCGCGAAGATGACGTCTTCCAATTTGCCCGAGCGCAAGCTCTTGCTGGACGTTTCGCCCAGCACCCAGCGAAAGGCGTCGACCATGTTCGATTTCCCGGAACCGTTGGGCCCGACGATCGCGGTGATGCCACCCGAAAAATCGAGCGTCGTCGGTTCGGCAAAGGTCTTAAAGCCGAAAGCTTTGATCTTCTTAAGTTTCACGTGGTCGCCTTCGCTGCGCTCGCCTTCGAGCGATGCTAAAGCCGCCTCGGCGGCGGCCTGCTGTGCTGCCTTCTTCGAGGAACCCGGTCCCGGTTCCCAACGTCTTTTCGTTAACTAATACCGTGGATCGAAAACGCGGCGTCTGCGGCGTGCCCTCGTTGCGGTCCGTATAGGTAGGCGTCGCGAAAAGGTGCTCCTGCGTATAATGCTGCAGGCGCGTCTTCGCATCCAATAAAGCGTCGGGCGCGTGATCGAGGCGCTCGATGTGCTGCGTCACGACGAACGTGCGCGCCTTTTCCATGCCGTACCGCAAGAACAGCGCGGCGACGAACGCTTCGAACGCGTCGGCTAGAATCGACGTGTTGTCGGCGCCGCCCGCGTTGCGCATTCCTGCGCCGAGCTTCACGAGCTCCGAGAACCCCAACCGTCGCGCGCTTCTCGCAAGCTGCGCGTCGTTCACGATGGCGGCTTTGCGCACCGTCAACCGGCCCTCGGGCTCGTCCGGAAAGTGTTGCGAATAGCCAATGCGCAGTAATGGCGCCCAGCACGGAGTCGCCGAGAAACTCCATGCGCTCGTTCGACGGGCCGCCATGCTCCTTCGCATGGCTTTCGTGCACGAACGCCTGCTCGACGATCTCGAGATCGCCGGCAACGCGAACGCTCGCACCGCGAAGCAGCGCGCGAAGGCGCCGCCGGTGCGCTTCCCCGCTCATGGTTTTAGCCGCGCGGCTTCCCGAAGACGATGACGCTGTTGTGGCCGCCGAATCCGAACGAGTTCGAGAACGCTATGTCGACGGTCGCCTTGCGGGCGACGTTCGGAACGTAGTCGAGCGTGCAATCGGGATCGGGCACCTCGTAGTTGATCGTCGGCGGCAGCAAATCGTTCGCGACCGAAAGCACCGTTGCGACGCCTTCGAATCCGCCGGCGGCGCCGAGGGTGTGGCCGTGCATCGACTTGGTCGAACTTACCGCGACCTTCGTGTCGCCGCCGAAGACCCGTTGAATCGCCTGCGACTCCGCCGTGTCGCCGAGCGGCGTCGAGGTGCCGTGCGCGTTGATGTACTCGCACGTCGCTCGGCGCAATCTTCGCCGACTCAAGCGCGCGCTGAAGCGCGAGAATCACGCCGTTGCTTTCCGGATCGGGCGCCACGATGTTGTACGCATCGGCCGACTGGCCGTAGCCGAGGACTTCGCGTAGATCTTCGCGCCGCGCGCTTTGGCGTGCTCGTATTCCTCGAACACGAGGATGCCGCAGCCTTCGCCGAGCACGAACCCGTCGCGTTCCTTGTCGAACGGGCGGCTCGCCTTGCGTGGGATCGTCGTTGCGCGTGGACATCGCTTTCATCGAGCAGAACCCGCCGACGGCAAGCGGCGAGATGCACGCCTCGCTACCGCCGGTGATCATCGCGACGGCGTCGCCGTATGCCACGGTGTTGTACGCGGTGACGATTGCGTCGTTGGCACTTGCGCAAGCGCTCGCCGTCGCGAAGAACGGCCCGCGGAAACCGTACGCCATCGAAACGTGCGCCGGCGCGGCGTTCGCCATCAGCATCGGAATGAAGAACGGCGACGTCTTCGCCCACGTGCCGTTTTGTGCGGCCTTCTCGGACTCGTTCCAAAACGTCAGGATGCCGCCGATTCCGGTGCCGATCACCGCGCCGACCCGGTCTTTGAACGCCTGGTCTCGAAGGAAAGTTCGCGTCTGCGATCGCTTCTCGCGCCGCAACCATCGCGAACTGCGAGAAGCGGTCCATGCGCCGCGCTTCCTTCTTACCGATCAGCTCGTCGGCGTCGAAGTCTTTGACCTCGCGCTGCGAACCGCGTCGTGAAATCGCTCGGCGTCGAACGCCGTAATGGGCCCGATCCCCGACTCGCCGGCGGCAAGCCGCCGCCAGAATTCTCCGGCAGAATTTCCAAGGGGCGTCACGGCGCCAAGGCCGGTGACTGACTACACGTCGCTTATCCAAAACGCCACCAAGTTACGGCGAGCGAAGTTTTGCCCCTTTCGGTGGTAAACTCATGGCATGCGGCACATTCGTCCGGTCCTCGAGGTACTGACCGTCCTGCTGCTGGCCGGCCTGGCTATCCCCGGGCACGCCGAGCAGACCTTCTGGACGCTTAGCTCCGGGCCGTCACCCCGCCCGCCTCGCTCCGCGGACCCGCCGGCGGTGAACATCGACTATGTTGGATATCCGTGCATGAACTCCGGACGCGCGGGCTCGTCGAACCTCAATCAGAATCCAACCCCGTACGGCTTCAATTTCGGCGGTTCCAGGCAGTCGCGGCGGGGGTCCTGGTGTGGCTCGAACGGCGGCTGGCGCCACCGGCGCTCAGGGAACCGTAGCGGCCAGCCGGGCTTCGGCCTCTTGCCCCACCATCCGCACGCAGGCGTTCCGCCGTTGCTTCCGCCGAACCGGCGCGTGCCCCAAGGGCCCGATTTGCCAGCGGTTCCGCACCCCGTTCATAGCTGACGGTGAAGGCCTTGCGTGGGACGGGGGCCTTTGCTATACTCACGCGGCTATGTTCCAGTTCGATCTGCAACTGTTTGCGTCCAAGAAGGGCGCCGGTTCAACCCGTAACGGCCGCGACTCGAACGCTCAGCGCCTCGGCGTGAAGCGTTACGGTGGTGAGCGCGTGCTCGCGGGCAACATTCTCGTTCGCCAGCGCGGCACCAAGTTCTACCCCGGCGAGAACGTCGGCATGGGCAAGGACCACACGCTCTTCGCGCTGGTCGAAGGCACGGTCGAGTTCAGCTCGCGTCGCAACCGGCAGCACATCAACGTTCGCCCGTTGACCGCCGCTTAAGTCCGCTACAAAGGATAACGGGAGAGGGCCCCAAACGGGGCCTTTTTCCTTTTCTACGCCATGAAATTTATCGACGAAGCAACGATCACGATCGCGGCCGGCAACGGCGGCGACGGCATCGTCGCGTGGCGGCGCGAGAAGTATGTCCCGAAAGGCGGTCCGTCTGGCGGCGACGGCGGCCACGGCGGAACCATCTTCCTGGAAGCGACGCGCGACCTCTCCACGCTGGTCGAGTTCCGCTACAAACGCAGCCTTCGCCGCCGACGCCGGCAAGGCGGGCGGCACCTCCAACAAATCGGGCCGCAGCGGCGAAGATCTCACGATTTTCGTGCCGGTCGGGACGATCGTCTATCGCACGCTCGGAAGGCAAGAGCCGAAAACTTTCTCGCGGACTCGGCGCATGCGGGCGATCGCGTCCAGGTTGCGAAAGGCGGCCGCGGCGGTCTGGGCAACCAGCATTTCGCTACGAGCACGCGCCAGGCGCCGCGCATCGCCTACAACGGCGAACCGGGCGAAAAAGCGTCGCTGCGCCTGGAGTTGCGATTGCTCGCCGACTGCGGCATCATCGGCGTTCCGAACGCCGGGCAAATCGACGTTGCTCTCGGTGGTTTCCGCCGCGCGTCCGAAGATTGCGGATTATCCGTTCACCACGATCGAGCCGCAACTCGGCGTCGTGCGCGTGTCGGATGAAGAAGTCGTTCTTCATGGTCGACGTGCCGGGACTCATCGAAGGTGCGCATGAAGGCGCCGGCCTCGGCGATCAGTTTCTCAAGCACGTCGAACGCACGCGCGCGCTCGTGCATCTGCTCGACGGCGCGAAGCCGCTCGACGAGATGCTCGCGGATAAAGCGACGATCGAACGCGAGCTCGCGCGCGTGGAATCCGAAGCTCATCGAAAAGCCTATGCTGCTCGTCGTAAGCAAGCTCGATTTGCCGGACGCGCAAGAACGTTTGCGCGAATTGCCGAGCGCAATTTCCCGACGCGCGCGGCATCAGCGCCGCAACGAACGAAGGCGTGCGCGACCTCATTTACGCGCTGTGGCAGACGATCAAGCAGGCGCCGATGCCGGAAATCGTTACGCCGCCGCCTGCGCACATCGAACTCGTCCCGCACGACGCGTTCTCCATCGAACGCGCAACGCGACGGCACGTTCGTCATTACCGGCGAACGCGTCGAACGTCTCGCCGCGATGACGAATTTCGATTCCGACGAAGCCCTCGCACGTTTCGAGCGCGTGCTTGCAAAGATGGGCGTCGAGAAAAAACTCCGCGCACTCGGCGCAGCCGAAGGGGATACCGTTCGGATCGGGCAGTACGAATTCACGTACTCATGAAACTTGGTATCTTCGGCGGCACGTTCGATCCCATTCACAACGGGCATCTCTTCGTAGCCGAACAGGCGCGCATACTCGAGAATCTCGACCGCGTGCTCTTCGTCCCGACGAACAACCAGCAGCATCGAGGGCACGCCCAAGCCAGTGCCGACCACCGTTGCGCGATGATCCTCGGCGCGATCGCCGCCAATCAGCGCTTCAAACTCGACGACACGGACTTGCGGCCCGAGACCACCGGCTACACGGCCGATCTGTTGCCGCGCTTGCACGCAAAATATCCCGACGCAACGTTCACGTTCATCATCGGTGCCGACTCGCTCGCAAACACCACGTGGCAGCGCTTCGACCAAGTGCTCGAAAGTCTCGAACGCTTCGTCATCGCCCCGCGGCCGGGCGTGCGCCCCGAGGCTTTGCAACGCATCCTCGACGCGGTTCCCAAACACTTGCGCGAGCGCATCGCATCGCTGAACATGCCGGAAATTCCGGAGTCGGCAACGATGATTCGAACGCTGCTTTCCCAGGAGCGCAGCGTGCGGTACTTGGTGCCCGAACCGGTCTGGCAGTATATCGTCGCCCAAAAGCTGTACGGAACGGTGCATGCATAGAGCGCTCGCCCCTCTCATTGCCGCGGCGTTGCTCGCGGGCTGTTCGACCGCAAAGCAGCCGCCCGATAACGCTGCCGTCTGCCGGATTTACAGCGCGCAGGAATCGCGCGCAGAAGTCGTAGCGTCCGGCACCGTCGTCGACGTGCTGGGTACGCGGCGCGGACCGAGCGGAAATCACGAAGGCTTTCTTTTGCGCCTCGGAGGCGGGTGCGATCTGCTCGTTCGGGTGGAAACCAACGTCGATCTGACCGGACCGGTTCCCATTCGAACCGGCGAAAATGCAATCGTCAAAGGCGAGTACGAATACGAACCAATGGGCGGCGTGATCCACTGGACGCACCACGACCCGCGCGGGCGCCATGACGGCGGCTACGTCCGGCTCGGAGACCGCAGCTACCAGTGACGCTCTCACGGTTGGTCTTGGCCAGTGCCTCGCCGCGGCGTTTGGAGCTCCTCCGGTCGCTCGGGCTCGAGGTTGCGGTGCAGCCGAGCCGCTACGACGAGCCGGAAGATCCGGCGGCGACGCCGGCCGAGCTGGCCAAACGGCACGCGCTCGAAAAAGTGCGCGACGTTGCGGCGCAGATCGGCAACGAAGAACTCATCGTGGCGGCAGATACGGTCGTCGACGTCGACGGCGTCGCGCTCGGCAAACCGAGTGACGCCGCAGAAGCCGTGCGCATGCTTCAGCGCTTATCTGGCCGCGAGCATTTCGTGCATACCGCGTTCGCGCTTCTTCCCCCGGGGAGCGAGCGGGCAATCGAAGAGTCTTCGACGACGCGCGTACGATTTTATTCGCTGACGGCAAGCGAAATCGACGAATATGTGGCGACCGGAGAGCCGATGGATAAAGCAGGTGCGTACGGGATTCAGGGCCGCGCAGCATCGCTCGTCGAAGCCATCGACGGCGATTTTTATACGGTCATGGGCTTTCCGCTCGCACGCTTCGTTCGGGTGCTCCGCAGGTTGGGATTTACGCTTCCCGTAACGAAACAGCAAGCCATCAGCTAAGGATTTTTTCCGAGGGCCGACATCTTTACGTATCGAGACGAGCGCAGGCTCTTCGCGCTCATAACGGTGATCATCGTAGCGGCGCTGCTCGCGCTCGTGCAGATTAATGCTGAGCGCTCCGGGCAAGTGAGTCCGCTCGAAACCGTTGGTACGTCCCTTGTTTCGTTCGTCGAAATGGCGACGTCCGCAATTGCGGGCGGCGTGCGCGGCGGCGCAGCAGCGGTTGTCGCACTTCCGCAGCTCGAACGCGATAACGGATCGCTGCACGCCGAGAATACGTCGCTGAAACTCGAAAACCAGCGGCTGCACGAACTCGCCGCCGAATATGCGTCCGAAGTCGCCGTGCAACCGGTCGTGAATCTGTATCCGCATGCGATCGAAGCGCGCGTCATCGGCTTCCCGCCTGAAAACGCCACGCGCTCGGTTACGATCGATCGCGGCAGTAATGCCGGCGTGCACAAAGACGACGGCGTCGTCGGCGCCGGCGGCATCGTTGGCCGGGTCGAATCCGTTGCTCCGTTTTCCAGCAAAATCGTTTTGATCACCGACTACACGAGCCGGCTTCCCGCGGTTACGCAGCGCGGCCGGTACTGGGGTATCGCGCGCGGCAATCTCACGAGCGTACGCGTCGAGTATCTTCCGCAAGATGCGCCGATCAAACTCGACGAAGTCGTCGTCACCGGCGAAGGACATTCGTTCCACGCCGGCGTGCCGATCGGCACGCGTCGTGCGCATCGAACGCGGCGATGCGACGCTCTATCAAACCGCCATTTTGAAACCCGCCGTAAATCTCGGCGCCCTCGATCGCGTTGTCGTTGTCCCGAAGTAAGGTCGTTCACGAAGCCCCATTCTCCGGACCGTCGTGGGTCAGCGCGTCGGCCTGGCTTGCCGTTGCGTTGCTGGCGCAAGTGACGGTGATGCACTACGTCAACATTCGCGACGCAGAACCGAGTCTCGTGCTCGTAGCAGTCGTTTGGTATGCGATTCGCGTCGAATACGCGGCGCGCGGCGATTTACGGGTTGGCGGCAGGCGTATGCGAAGACATTCTCGCCACGCTGACCGGCGGCGCGTGGACGATCTCGACTACGCTCGTTGCCATCATCGCCGGCACGCTTTCACGCGGCTTCTTCGCGGATTCGATTCCGCTCGTTTCGATGATTACGGCGATCGTCTCGCTTCTGCGCTCGCTGCTGTTCTGGATCGTGATGGCGCTCGAGGGCTATCCGAGCGGCCTTGCCAGACTGCATTTTCACGAAGCGCTGCTCGAGGCAGCCCTCAACGGAGCGATCATGATCGTCGTGATGCTGGTCGTCCGCAGGTTCGAGCATCGCTAACATGATCGAGCGTCGATAGCCGTGCTCACCGAACGGCGCCGCTTCCCGCGCATCTCCTGGCAGAAGTCTCCATGGCGCATCGCCGGGCTTCGCGCACGTTCATTGCGCTCGTCGTCATCGGTATCATCGTGCGCCTGGTGCAAGTGCAAATCGTGCAGGGCGAGATGTACCGAGCGGCGGCGCAAGCCAATCAAGTTCGGTTGATTCGCGTCGCGGCGCCGCGCGGCATGATCTTCGACCGCAACGGCAAAGTGATGGTGCGCAGCCGGCCGTCGTTCGTCGTCGGCCTGATTCCGTCGGAGGTCACCGACGTCAACGGCGAGCTCCACACGCTCGCGCGCACGCTCGAACGTCAAAGAAGCGACGCTGTGGAAGAAACTGCTGCACCATCGCGGCGTGAACTACGACAATTTCGATCGAAGTCCAGGTCTACGAACCGTACGGGCCGGTCATTCTCGACGAAGGGCTGCCGGTCGCCAAGGTCGCGCGGCTCTCAGAAGTTCTGACCGATCTGCCCGGCGTCGATCTCGAAGTGCAGCCGATTCGCGATTATCCGTTCAAAGGCACGGCGCGCACGCATCTTCGGCTACGTCGGACAAATCACCGAAGACGAATACAACGCCTCAAGCACGAGGGTTATTCGCCGAACGACGTCATCGGCAAAGACGGCCTCGAGTACGTGTACGACAAGTATTTGCGCGGTGAACCGGGCGGCCAACGCGTCGTCGTCGATGCGACGGGATCCAGTGGTTCCCGAGCATCAAGCTGCCGTCGCAAAGCCGCCGTGCCCGGCGACAAGCTCGTAACCAACATCGATCTGGCGTTTGCAGCAAATCGTGCGATCAAGCGCTCGCGGACGGCATTCAAAAATGGGCGCACGGACGCAAACTCTCCGGCGCCGTCGTCGTGGAAGATCCGTGGACCGGCGGCATTCTCGCGATGGCGAGCTATCCGGAATTCGATCCGAACGATTTCGCCGACGACAACTACAAGAAGGTCGCCAAGTATCTGCTCGATCCGATCGATCCGCTCTTCAACAACGCAATCGGCGCGGCAACGCCGACCGGTTCGACGTTCAAGATGGTCACGGGCTCCGGCGCGCTTACCGCAGGGGTCGTAAAGCCGAACGAAATCGTCTACGACAGCGGCGCGTGGAACTGCGGCGGCTACGTCGCACGCGATATTGCCTCGGGCGGATTGGGACACACCACGTTCGTGCCCGCGCTCGCGGCTTCGTCGGACGGCTACTTCTACCAAATGGCGTGGCGTCTTGGACGCGCGCGCCTGCAGAAGTACGCGCAGCTCTACGGCTTGAGCAAGAAGACGGGCATCGATCTGCCCGGCGAGATCAGCGGAAACTGGCCGACGCCCGAGTGGGAAATGAAAGTCTTCCACGTGCCGATGGAACCGAGCGAAGTCTGCATGCTCGGCATCGGACAAGGCGCGATGCAAGCAACGCCGCTGCAAATGGCCAACGTTGCTTCGGCCGTCATCAACGGCGGCACGCTCTATAGACCGCAAATCGTTCGGGAAATTCGTTCGCCGGACGGCGAACTGATCAAATCGTTCGCGCCGAAGTAATTCGCCAAGTTCCCGTCACGCAAGAATCGTTGAAATACGTGCGCGAAGGCATGGCGAAAGTGACGGATCCCGGCGGCACCGCCTATGGACTGCAAGATCAAGGGATTAGCGTTCTCCGGAAAGACCGGTACGGCCGAAACCGGCGAAAACGGTTCGGGCGCAAATACGACGTGGTTCATCGCGTGGGCGCCGTCCGATCATCCGAAGCTCGCGATGGCTGTCTTCGTCGACCGAAGCGGCGGCTATGGCGCGAGCGTCGCAGCCCCGATCGCGCGCGACATTCTCGTGAAATACTTCAAGAAGAGCCCCGACTTCACGTATTAGCGCCGCGCGCCGATGACGATCAGCGCGCGCTCGACGGCGTCGGCGACGATCGGATCCGTTTCTTCTTCACGCGCCCGTCGTAAAACATCGACGCACCACTCCTGTCCGACCATAGCAAGCCGCTCGATCATGTCGAGTCGCAACTCGGCTCCGAAAGCTTCGTCGCTGTTGGCGACGTCTTGCGTCCAGGTGATGCGGGGCGTAGCAACCGGAACGACCGTTTGACGGCGCGTTAGCCACGTTCCGGCGGCAAAGAATGCCGCGCCAAGCAAAAAGAGAGCGGCGAAGATTCCGAGTGCGGGATTACTCGACAGCAAGGTGCGCGGCGCCGCGCAGCGCATCGAGCACCGCGGCGAGCGACTCATCGAGCGTGCGGTTCACGCTCGTCGTGAGCACGCGGTGAAACTCCATTATCGGTAATTCCGCAAGCACCGTGAAGACGTTCAACAGTTCGCTGCGATACGTTTCGAGCGCCTCGGATTTCGTATCTTCGTACGCGATGGTCGTGCCGAGCAGCTGCGCGTTGATAAGCCACGGCGTGACCGCACCGAGCGGCATCGATTCCAATGAGACGGCAAGCGATTGCACGACGTCGAGCTCCACGGCGCCTTCGACGCGCACGACGCCCGGCGGCGGCTGCTGCGGCGACGCGTTCGGAGCGAGCGACAGATCGTCGATAAGATCGCACAGCGCATCACGGCTCTCGCGATCTTCGATGTCTTTTCCGGTGAGCTGCAAACGCGGCATGCGCAAACGCACGAAGAGTTTCTCGAGCGGCGCCCGCAGCGCGCGATTCGCACTCGCGAACGACCCGCTCAGCTGCGGCGACGCGTTTATTGCGTGCTCCGGAAAGAGCAGCATGCGCATCGCAAAGAGATGCTGCACGAGCCCGCCTACGTCGCTGCGTTCCAGCATGCGAATTGTATTCTCCAGCCGTTCTTGCGAGAAATCGGCATAGAGAACCGGCACGGCTTGCACGGGCTGCGGTGCCGGCGCAACCAGCATCGGACGCGCAACCGGGAATTCGAGCGTTTCGGCAGCGATCACGTCGGCGATTGCGCGCGGCACGATTTCTTCTGCCGGCGGCGGCGGCGCGGGCGGCTCCGGCACGGTTTCCGGTTCGGGCGGCAGCGGTGCGGCTTCGTAGACGGGCCCTTCGGCGGCAAAGACGCGAGCGATGGAAATCGGTGTGCCTTCCGTCGATTCGCCGAGGGACGGCTGCGCCTGCACGTGCACGGTCGGCGCCGCGATTGCCAGCGTTTTGCCTTGATCCCATTCGAGAACGGCGCGCGTATCGATCGGCGTGTCCACCGCGAGCGGCGACATCACGATCATCTCCCACCGCACGCGCAGCTCGACGTTCGGATTCACGTCGGCAAGCACGAGGCCGCGCTGCGACCACAATTGCGATACGCCCGAGTCGTCGTTGACCGGCATCCCGTTGAGCGTTGTCGACGACGGCACGTACACGGCAAGGTTCGTCGGCACCACGCGAACGACCAAACGTTCCGCCGGGCCGTCGCCTTCGTTCCGCAAACGAATTTCGTAGAAAAGCCGCTCGCCGGCGTTTACGCGTTCGGCCGGAATCGCAAGCACTTGCGCGCTGTGCGCGAATTGCGGTTCGGCATACGACGGAACTTCGAGCGGCGCAAGCTGAACGGGGCTGACGCCTTTACCATGCAGCCACGCGTCGACGGTCAACACGCGCGTGCTGGCGACGGCGCGAAGCAGCCGCAGCGTAATGCGCGCTTCGTGCGTCGATTCCGCAGGCACGTCTTGGAATGCCACGCCTTCGCGATCGCGTTGCGCATCGACGGCGCGTTCGACGGCGAGTTCGGGCGGCAAAGTCAGCGACAGCCGCGCGTCGCGCAAAACATCGGTTCCGCCGTTGGTCACGCGAACGATCGCATCGATCGTGCGATTCGGCCGCAACGGCTCGTGCGATGCGAGTTCCCACACGACGCTTTCGACGGCGGGTCGCGAACGAACGACAATCGTTGCCGTCCCCAAATCGACGGCGCCTTCGGCGTGCTCGAGCACGACGCCGAGCGCAACGTTCGAACGATCCGGCACCCGCGAACTGACGCGCGCATATACGGTAAACGTGCGTTCGTGGTGCGGCTCGACGACGCCGAGCGCAAGCGGCTCGCCGTATGCATGCCCTTCGTCGGATCCTTCGCCGATACGGAGATCGCCAAGATGCACGCCCGGAATCAACCGCAGCCGGACATCGTGCTCCGGCGCGGTGCCGTCGTTATACACGTGCACGGTGAATTGAACTTCATCGCGCGCTTGAGCGACGCCGCGGTCGGCCTCGACGAAGTTGCGCGCGCGGCTGAACCGCGGCGCGACCCGTACGGATAGACGGCGCGTAAACCGGCGTTCGCCGTTTCGCCAACGCAGCGTGCCTTCCACCGGAAGCGCCGTCGCACTCCCGCTCGCCGGAACGGCGACGGTAGCGGCGATACCCGCTTCGACCATGCGTCCGGCCGCGAGCGAGCCGAGCGAGAAAACAAGACCGGGAATAGACTCGTCGCTGACCGGCTGGCCGTCGACGTGCGCGGATCCCGGCGCGTAGATCAGGCCTGGCGGCAAATCGAACGCAAACTGCAGGCGCTGCGCGATGCCCGTGCCGGTGTTCATCGCGCGCAACACCATCGGCACGCGCATGCCCGGCGTCACGACGTCGTCGGAGATCAGCGTCAGTCCGCTCTCTTCACCATCGAAATCGACCGGCGACGTAACGACGATTTCGGCGGACGAGATCGCGAATTCGGAGAGTTCGCGGGAGCCGACCGTTCCGGCCGCTTTGATGCGTGTGCCGTCGGCAAGCGGCGAATCGATCGTTGCCTGATACTCGACGAGCACGGACTGCCCCGGCAGCAACCGTTCGCTGACGATGGTTGCACTGTCGTAATCGAACGGCTCGCCGCTGACGCTTTTGACGACGCGTCCGTCGATGCGCGCGCTGCGCGACAAGTAGTTCGTATTTTCCGGCGCGGGCAACACGAGCGTTACGTCGTGCGCGCTCGAGGAACCCGAATTGACGACGGTCGCGCGCACCGTAATCGCATCGCCCGGCTTTGGCACGGAGGGCGAAGAAATCGTTACGAGCGTTCCGCTGCCTTGGAGTTCGGGACGGCTGCGCACCACGACGTGCGCGATGTTCGATCCGACGAGCGAAGTTTGATCGGTCACGAGCGCGGCTTGAAACTGAAGTTCGGTGCCGTCTTCGATCGTGTCGTTTACACGGAACGCGCACGTAACGCGACGCTGCGAGTTCGGCTCGAGATCGCCGACCGCCGCGCCGTTTGCATCGACGAACGATCCCTCGGCAAGCGGCGCATCGTCGACCAGATCCGAACCGGCAACATGCGCCACTCCTTGCGGATGTGCGAACCGCACGCGCACGCCGGTTGCGGGCGCGCCGCCGAGATTCGAAAACGAAAAACTGACGCGGATCTTCCTGACCGGGCGCAACGGTGCGCGCCGGCTCCAGAATCAATGTCCGAAGGCTCTCCGGCAAAGCGGGAGAGCCCGGGGCAAAAATGCCGGTCAGCGAGGAAGCCACGCTGCTACCTTTCCCTCTCCGACCAGGCGCAACCTAGGAGTTCCAGTGTATGCAATCAGTCAAGAAGAGCGAGGGTGTCGCTGATGCGATCCGCACGCGGCCCGGGCGAACGGGCCAGAAACGATTCGACTACGGCATGCCGCCCGCTCGACGCTAGCGCGTGCGCCGCGGCCAACGCGACGGCTTCGGCCGGGTCCCCGAGCGCGTGTTCCAACAGCTGTTGCGAGCGTTCGTCCTCCAGCGTTGCGACCGCAAACACGAGATCGCATCGCGCCGCTTCCGACAGCCCGGCAAACTCGTTTTCGCTCTCATCGCTCCAGCCCGTGGAGGCCTGCATGGGTTCGCGAGTCGCTTGCGGCACCTCGGCCTTTTCCGCGCGCCGCGGCGCCAGAAAAGCGTAAGCGCCGAGCGCGACGCCAACGACCAAGATGAAGAGCAGGCCGGCGACGAGTGCAGTCACAGGCCGTTACCTCGCATTCGCATAGAGCGCCGTACGCACGACGTCCAGCGCCGCATCGAGCGCGGTGTCTCGCCGCCGCTGCAACGAGTCCAAGAACTCCGCCGCTTCGGCGTCGACGAGTTCGTCCAATCGATCGACCAGCATTTTCCGATAGTGCGCGAGCTGCGGCGTACCGTCCGGCAGTGCGCGCGCCAGAAGCGTCCACGGCAGCGCCGACGCCAGCTCCGCTTCGGACAGCGCGTCGGCTATCTCGCCGAAGCCCGCCGCGTCGAGCGTCCCGCGCAAAACGACGGCCGCGCCAGGCACGTCGGCCGGAATGCCGCGCGTGGTCGACGCATCGTGAACGAAACGTTCCACGGTGGCGCGCAGCGACGGCGTTTCGATGTCGCGCGCGGCGATGACGTAGTTCGGCAAGCGCAGCTTGATGAAGAGCCGGTCGAACTCTTCACGCAACATCTCGCGCATCGCCGTTACCGACCCGGCGTGCGAATCGCCGATGGTCTCGGGGAAGAACGCCCGGATGGCAAAGAGATGCGTGATCAATCCTGGGAATCGGGCTTCCTCTAAGAAGCGCAGCGTACGCGTGAGCCGCTCGCTCGTGAACGAAACGGAAACGCCGGTTCCGTCGGTCACCAGGACGCCTTCGACGACCGAGGCATCGTCGATCGAACCGGCCTCATGGCGTCCGTTCGTTGCCGCTTCGAGCGCCGGGAGATTCGGCGACTGCAGCCACTCGTGATGCGCGGCGCCTTCCGCGTTCACGGGCGTCGCCGGAGGCAATTCTACGAAGCGGTCTTCCGTCAGCGCGCGTTGGCCGCCGCCGAGCGACGGTCCGATCATCCCGTCCAAACCGAACGGCAAGCCCGGGATTGCATTGGCAAAGACGGGGGTGGCGCGCACTTTCAGTTCGTTCGAAACAAGCGCATCTTCTCGATCGCCGTCATACGCAACGCGCGCCGTACGCGAGATCGCTTCGCCTGCGCCAAGCCCGTTGTGCACACGTCTCGCCAGCGAATCGTCGCTTCGACGCCGGGGTCGACGTCGTTCAGCACGATTCCGCGATCGCTCGCGAGCGGCGTCAACGCGCCGACGTCACGGATCGGCACGTCGTTCACCGTCGTCGAATTCGGAACGTAAATCAGCGACTCGGGCTGTGGAACTACGATTTGCACGCGGCGCGCCGGACCGTCGCCGCCGTTGCGCACGTGCAACATCCATTCGATCGTCTCACCGACATCGACGACATCGACCGGTTCGCTGCGCAGCGCACCGACGGAGAAATCGGGCTCGGCCGTCGTCACGATCGTCAAACGTTCGAGCGGAACCGGAAGCATCGCATCGGCCGTCAGCACGGCGTCGATCGTTACCGGATACTCTTTGGCCAGACTGCGCAGCAGGCGCAAGCCGAGGCGCGCTTCGACCGTCGCGCCCGGCGCAATTTCACCGAAGACGAGCTTCGATTTTTCACGCGTCGCGCCGTCGACGGTTTCTAGGCGCGCTTCCGGCGAAACGTAGAGACGAACGCGCACGTTGTGAGCGACGTCGCTGCCGGAGTTGACGATACGAACCGCTACGTCGGCGAGCTGATTCGGCCGCAGCACTTCTTCGCTTTCGAGCTGCAGCCGTGAGCTCTGCGTCGAAAATGACGGATGCGAATCGACGCGCCACGTCGCTTCGCCCAGCGGCGTTTCGCCGAGCTCTCGGTGTGCAACGCTCGCGCCGGCGCGAAGCTCGCTGCGATCGGCGTACGGCGCGCGAACGCGCGCGCGCATCGTGAAACGGCGTTGCGAGTACGGTTCGAGCGAGCCGATCTCGACCGCGTCGCCATCCAGCGTAACCCGCGCATTTTTTTCGAAAACGCGCACGTCTTCGAGGCCGGGATCCGAGACGCAAGTGCAACACGACGTCGGTCGCTGCCGCGCTGCCGTCGTTGGCAGAGCAGAATCGCTGCTTCGATTTCTTCGCCCGGCTTCACGAGCTCGCCGCTCGCGCGCGCGAATCGTATTGCGGCGCACCGGGAGCGCGGGTTCGGAACGCACGGTAACGTTGCGCTCGAAGCGCCGTTGCGCATCGTTCCCCGACGGTTCCCATGCGAGCACGGCCGACACCGGAAGGACCGATGCCATCGGCGAGCGGCGAAACGACGATCGCTTCACAACGCAGCTCGACGCGTTCGTCCGCGTCGATGCGCCCAAGATCGAATGACAAGCTGGTCTTTCTTGCGTTCGCGAACCGGACGGCCATCGATCTGCGACGCGATCCGCGCACGGGCGTCAAGCGCGTCGGGAAGCTCGAACGTCGCGGTGACATTTTCGGCTGCCGCCGAGCCGGCGTTATACGCGCAGAACGCAAGCGTTACGCGGCTGCCCGGACGAACGTCGTGCGCCGGCTCGACGCTGAAGCGTCGTACGTTCGTCGTCGAAATCCGGTGACGATGCGACGATGAGCGAAGCAGGCTCGAGCGCGAACGCCGGCGTTTCTTGCGACGCGATCTGCGCGCTTGCGAACGATCGAAGTTCCGTCGCGAGCGGCGAGTCGATGCGCACGCGATAGACAAGCGTAGCGCTCGCGCTAGCGGCGAGCGATTGCGCGATCGATCGGCGCGTAGAGCCGGTCGAACGGCACGCCGAGGTCGCGTTCGATCTCGCGGCCGTTGACGCGCGCCGAATTCGGCAACGTATCGCGGTGTGCTCGGGAATCGGCGCAACGACCACGACGTCGTGCGCGCTCGACTCGCCCGCGTTGTGCAAGCGAACGGTCACTTGCGCTTCGCGCACCGGGTACCGCGTTCTGAGCGCGCTTCGATCGCGATGCCGGTAAGCGCATTCTGCAGTTGCGGACGGCTGCGCGCGATCAGCCGGACGATGTTCGAACCGACCGGCGTAAGTTCGAACGACGCGACGGCGGCCTGCAGCTCGATCGTCGTGCCGTTCTCGATTGCGCCGGCGACGCTGTACGCAATTTCGATGCGTCGTTCTTCGCCCGGCGCGACGTCGCCGATGTGCGCGCCGCTGCGCGTGCAAGCAGCGGAGAGTTGCCCTGCTCGTCGTCGAGATCGGCGCCGTCGAGCTGGCCCGTCCCGACAAGGTAGACGAGCCCGTCGGGAACGTTGAATCGCACGCGAACGCCGGTTGCCGGCGCTCCGCCCTGATTGCGGAACGTGAACGATGCACGCACCGTCATTCCAGGTTCCAACTCGCGGTCGGGCGAAACGACGAGCGTTCGGAGGCCCTCCGGCAACGTCGGTGCTCCTGGCGCGAAAACTTCCGACAGGGTGCGCATGACGCGCGACGTTTCGCCGCGACGAGGCGCCCCCTTGATAGAGAAACACCGTCAGCAACTACGTAAACGATGAAGAAGAGGAAGCCCTAGATGCTCGCAGTCCACGACAATCGCATCGCCGACGCCGTTGTCGCGATTAGGCGCAGAAAATGCATTTCAAGTGCTTGCGCGCGCACGCGAAATCGAGGCGACCGGACGTCGCGTCGTACACATGGAGATCGGCGAACCCGATTTCGACACGCCCGAGCATATCAAAAGAGCGGCAGTCGACTCGCTCATGGGGCACGACACGCACTACACGCCGTCGGCCGGCATCATCGAGCTGCGCGATGACAATCGCCGACTACGCAACGCGCTTCCGCAAGATGCCCAAGCCGTACACGGCCGCGAACGTTACCGTGGCGCCCGGCGCAAAGCCGGTCATCTGGAACATCCTGAGCGCGATCCTCAATCCGGGCGACGACTTCATCTACTTCGATCCGGCGTATCCGGCGTACGGTTCGGCGTCGACCTACCTCCAAGCGAACGTGCATCCGCATTCCGTTGCGTGAAGTCGCGCAACTGGCGCATGGATCTCGACGAACTGGCGAGCCGCGTATCGGATCGTACGAAAGCGGTCGTCATCAACTCGCCGCACAATCCGACCGGCGGCGTGCTGCTCCGCTGGAGATCTCGAGCGCATCGCCGAACTCGCGCAGAAGCACGACTTCCTCGTCATCGCCGACGAGATCTACAGCCGCAACTTCTATCTCGAGACACCGAGTTCATCTCGATCGCTTCGCTGCCGGGAATGCAAGAGCGCACGATCATCGTCGACGGCTTCTCGAAAGCGTACGCGATGACGGGATGGCGCCTCGGCTACGCGATCATGCCCGAAGAGCTTGAACAAGATCGTGACGCTCTTCAACAACAACACGTTCAGCTGCGTCGCGACGTTCGTGCAAAAAGCCGGCATCGCCGCGCTTACGGGCGACGACAATCCGGTGCGCGAGATGAACGAAATCTTCCGCCAGCGCCGCGACCGTCTCGTCAACGGTTTGAACAAGATCCCCGGCATGAACGTGCACGCTGCCCGAAGGCGCGTTCTACGCGTTCCCCAACGTGACGGACGATCACGCACGACGATAAGGCGCTTGCGAGCTTCCTGTTGGAAGAAGGCCGGCGTCGCGTGCGGCGGCGGTTCGTCGTTCGGCGCCGGCCGGCAAGGGGTATCTGCGCTTCTCGTACGCGGCCTCGCTCGACGACATCGACTACGCGCTGGAACAGATCGCCAAAGCCCTGCCGAAGTTCAAAGCCTAGCACTCCGAAGTCACAGTTCAGACGGCAGCGTCGCTCCAACGAGCGGCGCTGTTTTCTTTCGGAGGAGAGTGAATCCTGACACTACCTGTCAGGTATCGCTTGATAGAACTTTCATATGGCTAGCAATTCAACGGTGTGGGCCGAGATTGCCGCTCGCAGCGGCGGCCTCGATGAGGATCGCTTAGCGGCGTTGCAACGATTCATCGACGACGTCCGGACGCTGTTCGAACACAGCGCGATGCCGGGAGAAGCATCCCGGCGAACGATCGAAACGCTCTCTGCCGCGTACTGCGCGGCACTTACGGGCGGCGCGTGGGGTTTACTCGTCGCCGCGCTTGCCGATGCGCTCGACTCGGTGGAAAGCCTGAGCCTCTCCGCTGCAACAGAACTGCCGCGACGCCGGCTGCAGGCGCTCGTGCGCGAGAACCTGGACCTGCTCCCATTCGAAATGGTCACGTTCGCCGCATCGTCCTAAATGAAACGGCCCCGAGCTCTTAGCGAGCCCGAGGCCGTTGTTTCACGTTTTACGTTCTCGAGTTGGTACTCGAGACCGTCAGCGTTCCGCTGGAGTTGCAGTTAACGCTCATGGTTCCGCCGTAGTAGTTCGTCAGCGCCGGTCGAGCCGAGGATGCTGCCTGCGGCCGGATAGTTTTGCGCGGTGTACTGAAGCCGGTGACGTTTCCAGCCGAGATTCCCGCCCGCAACGAGTTGCGCCTGGCACGTCGTCGTTCCGACGTGCAGTGCACTTGACTTGATACCAGTTTTCGCCGTAGGCGCCGTGGCGGATCGTCCCGGGCGTGGAAGTACGTGCGCCCGACGGATTAATCGTTACGACGTTATTGCTGATCACTTTCGACGAACTCGTAGCTGCCGTTGTCGAAGGCCGATTGTCGTTCCGCCGACTGTCTGATTCGGAATCGCGGTGCCGTTTTCGTCGCGACGACGACGTACAGTGGATACGTCCCGTCGGCTTGCACCGTGCCGATGCCGCCGTCGCAGGCCGGCGTGACGCCGTCCGACGCGAAGTCGCAGAATGAACGCCGATTCCATGACGCCCTCAAGCGCAAGCGTAGCGCCGCATTGCTGCCGGGCTGCAAGATGAGACGTCGTCTGCCCTTCGGCAAGCACGTAGCCCTGAGTTGTTCGCCAAGCACGGATCCGTACCGACGTCGCACGGACCGTTCGTTTGCACGACGCCGATCGTGTGCTTGCCCGGATACGTGGATAGTTGCGGTGACGGTTGCGCGAGCTGGTTACTCTGGTCCGTGCCGGTGCCCCGTTGATCGACGAAGTGTAGCTCAATGTACCGCCGCTCGGCAGCGCGATGTTGCTCCGAACGGACCCGTCCACGGCGCCGGCGCCAGTCGACCGTCGCATTGATGCCGAGAAGTCGATCGACATCAGGGCGTTGCGGGCGTTGACGCGGCATCGAAATAGACATTCAGCAGCCGTTGCTGTTGCCGTCGACGAACATCGGCTTAACGCCGGCTGCGCGTCCGCGGGCGGACGGTGCATGGCTTTCGCCGTTTCCGTTTCCGATCGGAACGTGTGAACGTCATCGTCGACGTCGCCTGCCCTTGCGTCACGGGCGGTTTCGAGGTGGGATTCGTCGTCGGGACGGGCGCCGGTGCGCCGGTGCCGCCGCCGCCGCCGCCGCACGCTGCGAGGGAGATGCTACCGGCGACGGCCGTCGCCACGAGCAGTTTATGAAATTTCAAGAGGCCTCCGAGATTAATGATGGATCCTGGCGTCGCGGGACAATACGAAACACAGCTACGCGCAAAACGCAGCTCGTGAGTTGGAACCGAAACACCCTAGGAAGAATTACGTGCGTGCAAGCAGTGCCTAGCACGCTAACGCTGGCATAAATTGTTACAACGAAAAGTAGTTCCTAGCGTGCCGGGACCAAAAGACTACGCGTTTGCGAAGAAAACTGCGCGAACGATAACCACGGTTATTGCTTCAGAGCTTTCCGCACGCGAAGACGCTATCGTTTGTTCGCTTTGTTGATAACGGATTCGGAAACGATGTAGAGTCCGCGGCGATGCAAGACGACTTCCAACAGTTCGATCAGCAGCTCCCACGATCGCGGCTCTGCGACGAAATCCGGCGCAAGAATTTGCTCGACGTACGAACGTCGTCGCGCTTCTTCACCCAGGTCGTTTGCAATTTGCGTTATTTCGGATTGTGTCAACACTGAGGTCTGCCTCCACTTATATCTTCTCCATGCTGCGCCCATTTGCAACGTCGTCGACCGCCAGCACCGCCGTGAGGCGATAATCTTCGAAACGGTACTCCAAGTGCCGCAACACGTTGCACGACCGTACCCGGCGCGGACGAAACACGGCGGCGCACTCACCGCCCGGGCGGCGCACGCTGCGATAGACGATGCCGTCGACGGCGTTCTTCACGTAAAGGGGCCGCGCATAGCGTTGCGACGCTGCGTAAGAATCCGGCGAGTAGACCGCCGAGCGCGGCGAGCGGCTCCGCACGTCGTCGAACGCGCCGTCGATGCTCGCGCGATAGACGCGCATTTGCACGATTTCGCTGCGTAGTCTCGCGTCACGCAAAAATCGAGCGCGATGATACGCGGTTTCTGCAATCGCCGTCGCTTCGTCGTGCGCCGCATAGAACACGCCATAGCTGCCGTCTGAGAAGCGGCTCGCCATCGTGTGGGTGAAAGCCGCCATGACGGGCGTGGTGCCGGGACCGGAGATGCGGTCTTCCGGACGGACCATGGCAAGTTCTCCCGCCTCGTCGAGCACACGCGGATTGGTGGCGGCCTCAAGCTCGAGAACGACGTCGAGATCGTTCGGGTCGGCCACGTCGTCGAAAATGCCTGCGACCGGGTAGAGCGACGGAATGATGCGATAGGCCGCCCGCCACGTAAGGCGGCTCACCACCCGCGCTGGCCATCCAAGTACCGCCGCACGCGGTAAAGGTTCGCGACTTTCCCCGCGGTCATGATCGCAAGCGGGGAGGCGCCGGCGAACTCCGGATCTGCATTCGGGTTATGCAGCCACGCTGCGCGCGCTTCCCCGCGCGGCAAAAGGATGCGCAGCGCTTTGAAGATGCCGAGCACGTACGAAATGCGCTCGAGGGTATCCGGCGAGAGCCTCGCGCTTTCCGGGCGCTTGAGATAAGCGTAATACGTCGACGGCGCGAGCCCCAGAACGCTCTGTCGTTGCTTGGGCGTAAGCTCCCACTCGCCGGCGATCGCGCTGAACGCATGCAGCGCTGGGCGCGAAGCGCGTGCGCTGTCCCGCAGAATTGCCGAGGCCTCTTCGACCCGTAGTGCCGCCGGTTGCGCCATATTCCCAGTATAGACGGTTTGCGCGAGACCGTCCAGAACGGGAAACGCTCTTAAGCGCCTTTCATCTTCCGCCGCCCGAAAATGAGAGCGGCGTAAAATCAGACGCGTCTTTAGCGAGCCCTAATGTTCCACGACACGCCTGCTCCTATGCTCAGTGGGCAAACGCACTTATTCAACTTGAGGACAATGGAATGCACTCGAAAGTTTTTTATGCAACGCTCGCAATGACAACGCTGTTGGCCGCATGCGGAGGCGGCGGAGCCGGCGGCGGAACGACGCCGCCCGTCAATTCCGGCGGCGGCACGACGCAAAGCGCTCAGCAGCAGTCCGAAAACGCCATCAACACGGCCAACTCGCTCGGCGATCCGGTCAAGACGCTCTCGAATTACAACAGCACGATCGCGCCAAGCCTCGCGTATAAGAACGGGTCGTTCTCGCGCGACGCCTTGGGGACGTGCACGAACGGCGTCGAGTTCTTTGCTCCGGACAAGAACGGCGACGCGAACTCGACGGAAACTCAATACTTCTACGACACGGCGTGCACGCAAATCGCGCGCGATATCGTACGTATGTACACGATCGACGGCAACGCCGAGACGGTCAATCGCACGGAAAAGATCTATGCCGTAAATAACGCAACGCCGAGCGCGACTCGGACGTCGGCGGTGACGTTCGGCAACGCTACGTTCACCCAATACGGCTACCCGGTCGTGGCCGGCGGGTTCAACCGCCAGTCGCAATCGACGCTCGATCTCGCCGGCGCCAAGACGACCGTGGACGACGACGAACTGGTCGTCATGCCGGCTAGCGGAAATACCAGCGCGTTTTGCGGCGACGCCGCGGGCTATAACGCCACGGGCATTCAAAACCTCGGCGAAACCTTCGGCTGGCAAAGCGCCGTCGCGACCGGCGGCACGCGCACGGTGAACGCAGACGGCTCCGTGACGTGGACGGCGACTCACACGGGTGCGACGTTCAAAGGCGCAATCGGTTCGCTTTCGGTCGGCATCGCCGGCGCGAATACCACCTGCCCGATCTCGGCGCCGGAGTTCACGCTAAACGGCGGTGCGCAAAAAGGCCAGTACTCGATTCCGGTTTCAACGACGTTCGATCGCGGCGTTCTGACCAATCTGACCGTCACGAATGCCACCCTCGCCAACGGCAATACGCTCAACGTGTCGACCAACTCGAGCGTTTCGCCGACGAACGATCAGTTCATCACCGGCATCGTCTCTAATGGCGGCTCGCAGTTCGCCACGTTCAACGTGAACGCGTTCGGCGACGGAACGCTCACGCTTACGTCGAGCGGCGCGCAATACGTGATGACCGACTGGCACGTCATCAAGTAACGGCGACCCGTCGGCCGCAATGAAAGAGCCACCGCTTTTTGCGGTGGCTCTTTTGGCTTTTCGTTACAGCAGTTTCATCGCGCGTTTGACGTCGATCATGACCGCAGCAGCTATCTCCCGGGTACGCGCGGTGCCTTCACCGATGATGCGTTCCACTTCGCCGGGATCTTGGCGATAGAGCGCGAGCCGTTCGCGCACGGGACGCAGATACGCATTCAACTGCTCGGCGAAATCGGATTTGTCCGCAACGCATCCGAGCGCGCCCGAGCGGCAACCCTCGGCGACGGCGTCGAGCTTCAATGGGTTCACGAACTTCCAAAGCGCGAAAACCGGACATATTTCAGGCCGGCCCGGATCGCCCCGCCGCACTTTTTGCGGATCGGTAATCATCGAGCGGACTTTTTTCGTAGTCGTCTCTTCGTCGTCGGCGATGAGAATCGCGTTGTCGTACGATTTCGACATCTTGCGTCCGTCGGTGCCGGGAACCTCGGCGAACTCGGTAAGCGTCGGCTGCGGTTCGAGCAGCACGTCCGATGCCGCCGCCATACAGGAAGTTGAAGCGCCGCACGACTTCGCGTCCGAACTCCAAATGCGCAACTTGATCGCGGCCGACGGGTACGCGTTCGCCGCGCACGATCGCGATGTCGCACAATTGCAGCAGCGGATAGCCGAGAAATCCGTACGTCGCAACCTGTTGGCCGAGCGCGTCGATTTGGCCCTTGTAGGTGGGGACGCGTTCGAGCCACGAAACGGGCGTAATCATCGAAAGCAACGCATGAAGTTCGGCGATTTCCGGCACGGCCGACTGCAAGAAAATCGTCGATTTCTTCGGATCGACGCCCGAAGCAAGCCAGACCGCAACCATCTCGTTGCGGGCGTCGCGAATCGACTGCGGATCTTCGTAGCCGGTCGTGTACGCGTGCAGATCTGCAATTTCGAAATACGAGTCGGCCGTTTCGCAGTAGTTGGCCCACTGCGCGAGCACGCCGACGAGATGGCCCAAATGCAGGCCGCCCGTCGGACGCATTCCCGACATTACGCGCGGTTTGGCTGTTGTTGCTACGGTCGTCATCTCACTCTCTGTTGGTGAACGGAAACAAAAAAGCCGCCCGGTATTCCGGCGGCTTTTTCCAAAGCTTCGCAAAGCGCGACTCCGCCGGTTGAAATCAATCGGTTGCGGGACGCCACCATGCGCGTGCTTCGAACATGTAGGTCGCATGGTAACAGGCCCTCGGCTGAACCGTCAATACGCGACGCGCAAACCGTGAAACACTTTCGCGTTCGCAATCTTCTCGCGCGTAAATCCTCGCGCGGCCGCGACGGCTTCAATGAGCGGCGCGCCGGCCGCGATGCGACATGCCAGCGCCATGGCGAGCACGCATCCGGTGCCGCGCATTCCGTGCGGCAGCCGCTCTTCGCGAAACGTCATGACGCCGAGGCCGCTGGCGAGCACATCTTCCGGAGGCCCCTCCAGGTGGCCGCCCTTGAGCAGAACGGCGTGCGCACCGCGTTCCTGAAGGGCAATGGCTGCCTGGACCATCGTCCCGCGGGTGACCGGCGTTCCGAGCAGCTCCGCCGCCTCGTCGACGTTCGGCGTCAGCACGACGTTTTGTAGCGTGGCGAGCCGGTCGCGCATGAAATCGACCGTCGCATTGTCGCCGAAACGGCCGCCGCGGGTGGCGCCGAATACGGGATCGACGACCGCAAGAACGTGCGGTAAGCGACGCAACGCGCGCTCGACTTCTTCAACCGCCTCGATGGACGGCAGTGCGCCAACTCGCACCGCGCGGGAGTCGCGCCACGGCACGGCTTCGAGTTGAGCGTGAAAGACGTCGGGAGAAACGGCTTCGAGAGCCCGAATGCCGCCGGCGTCTTGCGCGCTGACGGCCGCGACGGCCGTTAGAACGCGCGTTTGGAGTTCGGCGCCCACAAGCAGATCCTGACCGACGCCCGCGATGTTCCACGGATGCGTCGTGCCGATGGAGACGACGAGCGGCGCGGCCGCGTCGGTCACGGCCGGGCGTTCCACCGGCGAACGAGCCGCCCGGCCGCTTCGAACGGAACGTCGGCTCGAACGATCGCCGAAATGACGGCCGCCATGGCGACGCCCGTTTCCCGAACGGCTTCGAGGCGTTCTTCGTCGATGCCGCCGATCGCCGCGACCGGAAGTGCGGCGGCCGCGGCGACGCGCCGTAACCCTTCGATCCCAATCGGATGGCCGGCGTCGGCCTTCGACGCCGTCGCGTAGACCGAGCCTACGCCGATGTAATCCGCGCCCATCCGTTGCGCCGTTTGCGCTTCGGCAACGGTGCCACACGACAATCCGATGAGCCGGTCGCCAAGCGCGGCGCGCACGGGGGCGATGTCGATGAAGCCGGCGTCGTCCGGACCAAGATGCACGCCGTCGCAATCGAACTCGAGCGCCGCGCGCCAATCGTCGTTGACCACGAGCAGCGCATCGGCGTCACGCGCCGCATCGCGCAGCGCGCGCAGATTTTCCGCAACGATGCCCGCTTTGGCGCGGTACTGCACGACGCGAACGCCGGCGCGCAGAACGTCGCGCGCGATCGTTACCGCGTCGCCTTCGCCTTCATTGACGATCGCATATATGCCGCGCAGCCGCTCGCCGCGCTCCGCGCGCGTCAGCGTCGCGGACGCATCCGTCGCCATAACACCACGTTGGCAATCAGATACAGAACGAAGGCAATCGAGATGCCGGCGGCAACGAGCATATTTCCGCGCTGCAACGCCATCGGCACGATCAATACGAAACACAACACGCCGAACATGAGCACCGTGATAATGCGCGTGAACGGAACGAACATCAGCTTTCGCCCAAGAGCAATTCGCCCAAGCGAATCAAGTCGTTTTCGCTGCTGAAACGAATCTCGATCCGGCCGCCTTTTCCGTTGCGAACCAGCGCGACATGCGCGCTGAACCGTTCGCGCAGCCGCGTTTCGAATTCGTGTTCTTCCGGAAGCAGCTCGCGCAAGCGCGGAATTTTCGCTTGCGGCGGCGCACTTTTTTCGCCGATCAACCGCTCCAGCGCGCGCACGGAAAGCCCTTCGTCGACGACGCGTTGCGCGAGCGCCGCGCGCGCTTCGGGCGCAGCGGCAAGCAACGCGCGGGCGTGTCCCGCAGACAACCGTCCGTCGACGAGCATCGTCTTCAGCCCATCCGGAAGCGAGAGCAAACGCAGCGCATTTGCAACAGCCGGACGGCTCTTACCGAGGCGCAGCGCCACTTCTTCTTGCGTCAACGCGTACTCGTCGATGAGATGCCGGACGCCCTCGGCCTCTTCGAGCGGGTTCAGGTTTTCGCGCTGCAGGTTTTCGATGATCGCGACTTCGAGCGAATCGCGGTCGTCCGATTCGCGCACGATGGCGGGAATCGTTGCCTTCTGCAACGCCGCACACGCGCGCCAACGCCGTTCGCCGGCAATCAGTTCGAAGCGGTCGCCACGCTTGCGCACGATGACCGGCACGAGCACGCCGTACTCGGAAATCGACGACTTCAGTTCGGCGAGCGTTTCGGAGTCGAACGTCTTGCGCGGCTGGAACGGGTTAGGCGTGATCTTTTGAACGGGAATATCCCGCAGCGCTTCTTGTGCGACCGGCGCCGTGGGAACCGGCGCGTTGCCGAGGAGCGCGCCGAGGCCTTTGCCGAGTCCGCGTTTAGGCTGGCTCACGCGTGCACTTCCGCGTCAACGAGTTCTTTGGCCAGCGAAAGATAGGCTTGCGCGCCGCGGCTTTTGACGTCGAACAAAATAACGGGCTTTCCATACGAAGGCGCCTCGGATAACCGAATGTTGCGCGGGATTTGCGTCTTGAACATCTGCTGCGGAAAAAATTTCTCGAGCTCGTCGAGCACTTCCATCGCCAACCGTGTGCGCCCATCGAACATCGTGACGAGCACGCCGCTAACATGAAGCTCCGGATTCAACGCTTCGCGAACGCGATGCACGACCGACGTCAACTGCGAAAGGCCTTCGAGCGCGTAATATTCCGCCTGCACGGGAATGATGATTTCTTCTGCTGCGGTCAGTGCGTTGATCGTAAGCAATCCGAGCGACGGCGGACAATCGATGAGCACGAAGTCGTATCGATTCGCAATAGAACGTACGGCTTGACGCAAGCGTGTTTCGCGCGAAAGTCCCGAAACGAGCTCGATTTCCGCGCCGGCTAAATTGATGGTTGCGGGAGCCAGCGTGAGTTTGTCGATTTCGGTTTTGACGATGACGTCTTCGATTTTCGCTTCTTGCATGAGCACGTCGTAGACGTCGCGCTGCAACTGCGCCTTGTCGATGCCGAACCCCGTCGTCGTATTGCCCTGCGGGTCGCTATCGACGACAAGCACGCGACTACCCTGCACTGCTAACGCAGCGCCGAGATTTACGGCTGTCGTGCTTTTACCGACGCCGCCTTTTTGATTGACGAGAGCTATGATGCGGCTCAAGCGGAACTCCGCGTATTCTTTCCCGGTGAAACAGAACGCTCCCGAACGCGCTCGAGTAAGAGCGCGAGGAGCGTTTGGCGCGTGTTACGCTCGGGCCGGTCCGTGACCTGCTCGAAGAGCCATTGAAGCAATTCGCCCACGCGGGGGTCGCCTTGAAGCCGGGTTGAGCTTGACCCTCGGCAATCAGCGCCTCCACCACGTCGCTGCCGCCGATGACGAGATCCGCGACCGAAAACGCCGGTTTCCGGTCGACTTCTTCCCAGACGCGACGCTCGAAGAGTTCGTTCGACTCGTCCCGCTTCGGCATGCCCGAGCCCCCGATGTCAGCCTGCCGCACGGCGAACTGACGCGGTAAATGCTGCACTCCGATCCGTCGGATGAAGCGCCGCACGGCCGCGTCGGTAAGATTTGGATCTTGGTTGTACATGTGGTGGCGCACGAGATGCTCTACTGTGTCGATCGCTTCATTCGGAAAGCGCAGCCGGCGAAGCATGTCGCGAGCCATCTCGGCTCCCACGATCTCGTGCCGGTAGAAGTGCGGGCCGTCCTTCGTTCGCGGTTTTCCGACGTCGTGCAGCAGCGCCGCCACGCGAAGGGTCGCGTCGCCGGGCGGCGTCGCGTCCATGGTCTCCCAGATTGTGGCGCCACACATCGTAAGCGTGCCACTCGTTCTGCTCGACGCCGACGCCCTCGAGCAGTTCCGGCCAGAAATGGCCCAGCACGCCCGTTTCTTCGAGCAGCCGCAAACCGATCGACGGCTTCGGGGCGCGAGCGAAGAGCTTCGTAAGTTCGTCGTAGATCCGTTCGGGTGAGACTTCCGCCACCAGCGGCGCGGCCTTCGTCATCGCTGACCGTGTTGCCGCAGTTGGCTCGTAGCCGAAGCGGGCCGCAAACTGCGCGGCCCGGAGCATTCGCAGCGGGTCTTCCTCGAAGCTGCGGTCGGCGAGCACGTCGATGCGGCGCGCCCGGATGTCCGCTTCGCCGTGATATGGGTCGACCAGCCGGCCCGAGGGAATCGCACGCGCAATCATGTTCATCCGGAAGTCGCGGCGCGCGAGGTCCTCTTCAAGCGGAATATCGGGGCCGCTTTGCACGTCGAAATCGCGGTGGCCGTGCCCGGTCGAGCGCTCCCGCCGCGGAAGCGCCACGTCGACCGTCTCTCCATTGACCGTCACTTTGAGGACCGCGAAGGAGGCGCCAACGAGGTCCACGCGACCGATGGCGGCCATCCGGCGGCGCAAGTCGGTCAACGGAACGCCGGTGACGACGAAATCCAGGTCCTTGACCGGGATGTCGACCCGTTCGATTTCAGATCGCAGCTCGTCCCGAACGCGGCCGCCCACGGCATACAGCGACCCCTCCGGTAAGGTTGCCGCCAGGACGTCATCCAAGGGATGTTTCACGAGGAACTTCCCGGTGAAACAACTTCTTCCTCACCAAGCAAGCCGTACCGTTCGCACATGGCGCGAAAGCGGCCGTATGAGTGCTCGTCTATCTCGCTCCAGGGTAGAGCGGAGAGCATTGGCACCAAGACTCGCCGGAGGCTTTCGCCCCGGAACATCAGTTGCATGAAGTGCCGGCCGTCATAGTGGTAAGGACCATACAGTTTCGACCACCGGATTCGATCGTGCATCCAGCGCATGAGCGGCTCGTGACGCACGTGCAGCTTCAACGTCACCTGCGCCTGCTTGCCGTCGCCGCCGAAATGCCCCTCGCCCATGAGAACCCCGAGGATAATTCCCCGCTCCAACTCCGATAAGTCGTCCACCAAGTTGCTCCTAAGTTGTTTCACCGGGAAGTTCCTCGTGAAACGCGAGGGAGCCTTCGGGCGAGCCAGAAGCACCAGCGGCAATGAAGATCGGCCTCAGCTATGACCAGGGCTCGCCGAAGTACCGCCTTTATGTCGGCGCGCTCATGGCTGCCGCGGAGCAGCGGAATATCGACGTACAACCCTTCTGGCTCGCATCCCCGGATCGCGATCTCGACGCGACGGCGCTCGAGACCATCGACGGCCTGCTTTTGACCGGAGGCGCCGACGTCGAGCCCGCCCGGTACGGCCGCGAGGATGCGGCGCAGATGTGCGGCACGGCGGACGGACGCGATCCCGTTGAACTCCGTATCCTCGAGCGCGCGTTCGAGCGCCGGCTTCCCACCCTCGCCATCTGCCGCGGGATGCAGCTGATCAACGTCTATCAGGGCGGGACGTTGGTGCCTCACCTCGAGGACGGCGTCCACCAACTCGAAGACGGGCAGCGCCACGACGTCCGAATCGACGGCACTTCCGCGCTCTCACGGCTCTTGGACGCAACCAGGGGCGAGGTCACCTCGTCGCACCATCAAGCGGTCGACTCCGTGGGCAAAGACCTTCGTGCGGTAAGCCACCATGCCGACGGGACGATCGAGGCGATCGAGTGGATCCAGCCGCTTCGCAAGCCGTGGCTTGCCGCCGTGCAGTGGCATCCGGAACGCATGGCCTTGCACGAACCGCTAGCGGGCGCTCTTTTCTGCGGCTTCCTGGAAGCCGTTGCCGCCGCGCACGGCTAGAGACAGAGCGGCCGTTTCTCCGGGATGCCGGTGCGGCGCGGGAAGCGTTGCGGAGTCGGCTGCGATTTTCGAACCACTGCGATACGGCGGTCCGCAGCGTCGACCTCGACATAGCGCTCGACCCGCGCTCCAAGCACGATGGCCGCGTCCTCTAAGGCGTGGCGTTCGCGCTCATCGAGGGTTCCGCGCTGCATTAAGGCAGTGCCACCCGGCTCGATGAACGGCAGCAGCAGCTCGGCAACCGTCGGCGCCGTCGATACGGCCCGAGCCGTTCCGGTCCGGAAGCGGTCGCGCAGCCGTTCTTCGCGCGCAGCGACTTCGGCACGTTCGGCCACGACTTCGCCCTCGAGCCCGAACTCGACGAGCATGCGCTCTAGAAAGCGGGCCTTCTTTACCGTCGTCTCGATCATGGTCACCGGGACGCCGGTCACGATCGCCAGCGGAATGGCCGGCAATCCGCCGCCCGAGCCGATGTCGACCAGCGACCCTTCAACGAGCGGCGCGACCGTGAGGCTGTCGAGCACATGCGGCACGAACTCCGCAGCGCTCTTTGCGCCGGTAAGGTTGAACAGCCGGTTGGCCTCGAGAACCAGCATGCCGTAACGGGCAAGCGCAGGCACGGTGCTGCTCGACGCCGCCCGCCTCGAGCAAGCCTTCCAGCTCGGTGAGCTCCGTCACGCGGTCGCGACGCTTCGGTCCCGGTGAATGTAAAGGCCGACGATCGCTACGTCCGCGGGCGTGACGCCGGGAATCCGCGCCGCCGCTCCAAGCGTGCGAGGCCGTTGATTCGTCAGCTTCTCCCGCCCCTCGCGCGAAAGCGCTGTCATGACGGAGTAGTCGAGATCGTCCGGAATCTCTACCCGCTCGGTCTTCGCAGCCTTCTCGATGGCCAGCTGCTGGCGGCGCACGTAGCCGGCAATCTTGATCTCGATCGCGGCGCGTTCACCTGTTTGTGGCGGTAAAGGAGGCGAAAACCGTGGTGCAATATCCTCAAACTCTAACGTCGGACGTCGCAGCGCATCGGCGAGCGTATGCCCGGGATCGAAGGCTTGATCCTTGATCGTGCCGCTCCCGACCCGTTCCCGCTCCGCCCGCGCGATGGCGGAACGAACCTCTGCCTGCCGCGTCTCGAACGCCTCCCACGCTTCGTCGTCGATCAGCCCCGCCTGCCGGCCGATCGGCGTGAGGCGCGTATCGGCGTTATCGTGGCGCAGCAGAACGCGGTGCTCGGCGCGCGACGTAAGCATGCGATACGGTTCGTCGACGCCTTTCGTAACCAAGTCGTCGATCATGACGCCGATGTACGCTTCGCTTCGCTCCAGGCGCACCGGCTCGCGGCCCTTGGCGGCAAGTGCGGCGTTCATGCCGGCCATGAGCCCTTGCGCGGCCGCTTCTTCATAGCCCGACGTGCCGTTGAGCTGACCGCAATGGTACAACCCCGACACGCGACGCGTTTCAAGCGAATCGCGCAATTCCGTCGGCGGAACCATGTCATACTCAACCGCATATCCCGCGCGCAGCATCGTGCAGCGCTCCAATCCCGGCAGCGTGTGCAACATTTGCAACTGAACTTCCGCCGGAAGCGACGTCGAAAAGCCGCCGACGTAGAGCGTCGGTTCATCCCAGCCTTCGGGTTCGATGAAGATTTGATGCGTCGGATTATGCGCGAATTTTATGACTTTGTCTTCGATCGAAGGACAGTAGCGCGGGCCGATTCCTTCGATCAAATCGAGGCCGTACAACGGCGATAGATGCAAATTTTCGCGCACGAGCTGATGCGTACGTTCGTTGGTTTCCGTGATGTAACACGGCAATTGCGGACCGGCGAATTGCGGTTTGCTGCGATACGAAAACATCAACGGAACGTCGCTCGCCGGCTGCAAATGCATCGCGTCGTAATCGACGGTCGCGCGATCGATGCGCGGCGGGGTTCCGGTCTTCAACCGGCGCGTCGGAAAGCCGAGCTTGCGCAGGGCGTGCGAGAGACCGACGGCCGGCGCTTCGCCGAAACGCCCCTCGGCCTGCACGACGTCGCCGCGAAACGTTTTGCCGCCGAGGAACGTTCCTGTAGCGAGGACGACGCGGTGCGCAAAATATCTCGCGCCGTCGGTGCAAATCACTCCACGCACCGCGCCGCTCTCGACGATCAAATCCTCGACTAGACCTTGCACGATCGTCAGATGTACTTGCTCGCGCAACACTCGGATGGCAAGCCGTGCATACGCCGGCTTGTCCATTTGTTGCCGCAGCGCCCGGACGGCCGGGCCCTTGGTCTCGTTCAGGAATCGCGAATGCGCGCTGCATTGGTCAGCGAGCGTGGCCATCGCGCCGCCGAGCGCGTCTATTTCGCGCACGAGCTGCCCCTTGGCGCTGCCGCCGATCGACGGATTGCACGGCAGCGTGCAGATCTTCTCGGGCGTTCCCGTGACCAGCATCGTCGGCACGCCGAGGCGCGCGGAAGCGAGCGCGGCTTCCACGCCCGCGTGCCCGCCGCCGACTACGATTACTCCGGCGTCGTCGCGCCGATATGCCCCGTTCACGATGTGCTAGTGTACCAGATATGCCAAAAGCTCACAGCCGCCTCACCCGCGCCCTTGTTGCGCTTGCCCTCGCTCTTCTTGCCGGACGCGTAACCGATGCCACGACCGGTCAACCGCTCGCCGGGGTTCAGGTTACCGCTGCGCGCGGGATCGCGCGACACGCCGCCACGACCGGGCGCGACGGGCGTTTTGCGTTGAAACTCGCGCCGGGCACGTATCGCCTCACGTGGCAATCGCGCGACGTGCCGCCGCACGGCATTCAGACCGTTCGAGTGCACGGCACTACCACGTACGACATCAAAGCGTGCAGCACGACCCTCGACTACAACTGCGGCGGCGGATCCGGCTCCGGAGCGAACGGCTAGATCAGCGCGGCGACGGAACGGCTGCGCAAACGGAACGCGAAGCCGGCCATGATCACCCCGAAGACGACCGCGTACGCGCCGATCAGCCAAATGACGGTAAGCGCGCCGGCGAGCGGATAGACGATCATCAAAACGCCGAAGAGAATCGACGCGATTCCCGCGAGCAACAACAGCCAATCGTTCGGAAGAATCGAGCGTAGCTTGATCCCGGCGGCAATCTCGAAAATTCCCGTTAAAAACGCCCAAATCGCAATCGTAACGTAGAGGCCGAACGCTGCCGCGCGCGGTTCGAAGAACACGATTGCCGCAATGACGAGACCGACAATACCTTCGAAAAGCAGCGCGCCCCAGCGTTCGTGCGATTCAGCCGCGCGAATCGCTGCGACGATCGCGAAGATTCCGTCGACGAATGCGTACGCGCCGAACAGGATGACGAGCGCGACGCCGGCAGCGGCGGGCCACAGTAACGCGAGCAATCCAAACACGATTGCCGCAATTCCGCGAATCAGCAACGCCCACCAGTTTCGGGCGAGTGTGTCGATCATAGTGACCTCCTCATTTGCCGATGCAAAAACGCGCGAATACGCCGGTCAACACGTCTTCGGCGGCAATGTCGCCGCTGACATGTCCGAGAGCGGCGAACGCCCCCTGTAAGTCTCCAACAATCAGGTCGACGGGTTCGTTTCGCGCCAGCGTGGACCGCGCTTCGTTCAGCGCGGAAATCGCCAAATTCACGGCGTCGAACTCCCGCAGGGACGCCAGATGCGGCCGTTCGACGTCGGGCACGTCGCCGCCCCAGCCGACCGTTGCCAGCGCCGCCCGAATCTGCGCGATCGTTCCGCCGTTGCGAACGGAGCCGACGACCGCGCCGGTTATCCCGGCCTCTTCCGCGCCGGCCTCGCCGAGGTCGCCTTTGTTGAAAAAGACGACGCGTTCGCGGCCGGCGGTTTCTTCGAGAAGGGTTCGGGCTTCGGTGCTCAGCGGCGCAGAGCCGTCGACCACGACGAGCGCGATGCGCGCCGATTCGAGCGCGCGGTGCGTTCTTTCGATGCCTGCCGCTTCGAGGCGGTCGGCGTGTTCGCGAATGCCTGCGGTGTCGACGAGTCGAACGCGCACGCCGTCGATCGAAATCGACTCTTCGATCGTGTCGCGCGTCGTGCCGGCGATCTCAGAAACGAGCGCGCGTTCTTCGCCCAGCAACGCGTTGAGCAACGACGATTTTCCCGCATTCGGCGGACCGACGATCGCGACCGTCACGCCTTCGCGCACCAATCGTCCAACCTCGCCGTCGTGACGCAAGCGATGTAATTCGTCGAGAACCGATACGAGCGCGCCGTCGACGCGCGCACGATCGGGATCGGGAATCTCTTCGGGAAAATCGACCGCGCCGCTGCACTCTTCCACGATGGACGCCAAGGCGGAACGCAAACGGCGGACCTCATTCGCAAGGCCGCCGCCGAGATTCGCAAGCGCTGCGCGCGCGGCCGAACGCGTTTCCGCATCGATAAGATCCGCAACCGCCGCCGCGGCGTGCAGGTCGAGTTTGCCGTTCAAGAATGCGCGGCGCGTGAATTCGCCCGGCTCCGCCAAACGCGCGCCGGCTGCAAGCAGCGAGCGCAGCACTTCACGCGCAACCACCGGCGAACCGTGCACGTGGAGTTCTAAGGTATGCTCTCCGGTGTAACTATTCGGGGCCGCGGAAAAAAGCACGAGCCCGCGGTCGATAGCGCGACCGCTTTCGTCTAGAATCTCCGTATAGCGGGCGTACCGAGGCCGAAGTTCCGCGCCCGGCACGACGCGCGCCGCGAGTTCGCGGACATCCGGTCCGCTGGCGCGCACGATCGCTATGGCGCCGCGTCCCGGCGGCGTCGCAATAGCGGCAATCGTTTCCCGCATCATGCCGCGCGCGTTTCGTCAAAAGAAGAGGCCGCACTGCTTTGCGCGCGGCCTCTCCAAAACATTTAGCTGCCCGAAACCTGTATGCGCTTCGGCTGCGCCTCGGGACGCCGCCGCAGATCTAACGTCAGCATGCCGTCCTGAACGCGCGCATCGATCGCGTCGGCGTCCACATCTTCGGGAACCGTGAAAGACCGCGTGAACGAGCGGCGCTCGCTCTTTCCCGAAACGCTCAGTACGCCGTCTTTAAAGCTGACGTCGATGTGCGATGCGCCGTAGCCCGGCACCGGCACTTCCACGACGTATCCTTGCTCGGTACGCGTGACGTCGTAGTCATAACCCCAGTTTGCCCGGACTTGCGCAAAGGGATCGAATCCGAGCAAGTCTCGAAGCGGTGTCCACGGCATTGCTTGATCGGCCTGCGCGGCGGCTCCGCTGTTCCTTAGCGACTTGTTGGCGAGCATGATCGACTTCTTGAACCTCCTTCGTTACGACTGAAAATCGCCGAAATTGCTTCGCAAGAAGAGATTATATCCGCTTTAGCACTCTCGTCAAGAGACTGCTAGCCGACTCAGAATAGCTTTATACAGGCCTTCCGCATCGCTCGTTCCGAGCGTGATCCGTTTGCCGTTCTTTAGGAAAAACTCGACCGCATCGAAGCCGCCCACATTCCAGAGCCAGCCGTGCCACCAAGTCCAGTGGATGCCCCATCCCTCGAGAAGGTTGGTCCGCACCCGTTCCATCCTGTAGATTTCCGTGAACTCGATGTGACCGCGCGGGACGCCGGCCGTAAAGGCCCAGCTCACGCCGGTTTCGTCCACCCGGGTCGCTAGACGCGCAAACCCGATCAAGACGGCGACGACGACCAGCAGAATGGCACCGGCAGGCTGTTGCGAGACATCGATCACGGCGCCGGCAAAGAGCAAGATGGCCACGGCCGCGACGATGGGAATAGCGCCCCACTGGTTATGTTCGTAAGCGCTCATGTCTCATCGTACCAAACGAAAGCGGCGCTTGTTACAGCGCCGCTTTTCTTAAATGGGTCCCGCTTCGTCGAATCTGGTTATTTCGGGAAAACGACGACGCGGCGTTCGGGCTCTTCGCCCTCCGACTCGGTACGCACGTTTTCATTCTCCGAAAGCGCCAGATGGACGATCTTGCGTTCCGACGGCAGCATCGGCTCGAGCTTCTGCGGCTTGCCTTCGCGCAACACGCGTTCGAGCGTCGCGAGCGCGAGATGTTTCAACTGATCGGCGCGGCGAGCGCGGTAGCCCTCGGCGTCGATCGTGTAGTAGCGGCGATTGTTACGCACGCCGGCATTGATGATGTTGTTGAAGATCAAGTTGAGCGCTTCGAGCGTGTTGCCGTGGCGCCCGATCAGCATCGCGAGATCGGGGCCGGTGACTTCGAGATACTCGCCTTCCTGACGCGGAATGTACGCGATCTCGACCTTATCGACGCCCATGTTTTTCGAGCAGCTGCATCGAGCAAATCGCGCGCCGGTTTCGCGTTTTCAGGCAATTCGTAGTGAGCCTGTTCGCGAGAACTCGACCCGAGCGGAGGACCGTACCGGCGTCCGCCGCCGTTGCCTCGTCCGCCGCCGTTGCCTCGTCCGCCGCCGCGGCGTCCGCCGCCGCCTCCACCACCGCCGGTGCGCGGCGCGCTGCCCTGGCCGGGGATCTGGCGGTCGCGGATGTTCGCCGGCTGTTCTTCGAACTCGAAATCGTCTTCGTAGAGCATAGTTTTTACGACTGAGCGCCTTTCGTTTTCTTGTTCTTCGCTTTGCGCGCACCGTTGCCGCTTTGCAGCGACTTCGTCGACGCCTTAGGCTTCGGCTCTTCCGGAGGCACGTCTTCGGTGATGACGTGCGCGCTGTCGAGGAACGAGAGCGGTTCGTGGTATTTGCGCAACATGTAGAATTGCTGCGCCATCTGGAGAATGTTGGAAGCGAACCAGTAGAGCACCATCGCCGACGGCCAGCCGTACTTGAAGCCGAAGAAGCCCAGCATCAGCGGCGACATGATCGACATCATCTTCTGCGTTTGCGCTTGTTGCGGATCCGTGGCAGGCATGCTGCCGAAGCGCACGTTTACATACATCGAAACTGCGTAGAGCACGAGCAGAATGACGTCCGGATGCGCAAGGCTCGCGCCGAAAAGTCGACGCCGAAAAGCTTCGGCGAGTGCGCGGCGAGCGCGCTTCCGATCCACAGGAAGTGCTGATTCTCGTAGTCGCTCTTATGCTGCAGCACCATGTAGAAGACGCTGATGATGAACGGATACTGGATCAGCATCGGCAAGCAGCCGGTCAGCGGGTTGGCGCCCGACTCTTTGTAGAGCGCCATCGTCTCTTGCTGAAGCTTCGGCTGATCGTTCTTGTACCGTTCTTGCAGCTTCTTGAGCTTCGGCGCGATCTTTTGCATCGCCATCATCGACTTGAACTGCTTAGCGTTCAAGCCCCAGAACACGAGGCGGAAGATCGCCGCCAAAATGACGAGGCTAAGACCGAGGTTGTGAACCGGTCCGTTGATGGCTTGAACCAGCCACGACATTCCGGCGACGATGGGATCGAGAAGCCAATTGGCTCCGAGTAAGACGTGCAACGATTACCTTTCCAAGGGGCGGCATACGCGATCGGGGACGAGATCGACGCCTCCCGGGTGCCACGGATGACAACGGACGAGCCGCTGCGCAGTCAACGATACTCCGCGGACGGCTCCATGTTTCTGAATCGCATCGATCGCATACTGCGAACAGGTCGGATAAAACCGGCACGCACGCGGCAGCACCGGCGAAAGCAACAGCCGGTATGCACGAACGAGTAGAATCAGTAATTCTCGCATGCCTAAACTACCGAGCGAGCGCACGCTCTAGTTCGAGTTGCAATTGCGCGAAAGGCGCCTCGGCCGCTCCCGGTCTTGCGACGACCAAGAGGCGGACCCGGCGCCCTTCCAATGCGTTGTGCACAATCGCCGCGATGCGGCGGCGAACCTTATTACGAACTACGGCTTTCCCCACCGGCTTGCCGACCGTGATTCCGACGACCGAACGGCGGTCGGAAGCGAACGGATCGGCACGGTACACGGTGAGAAGGCCGCTGGCAATCCGCCGGCCGCGCTGGCGAAGCCGCGAAAAATCCGCGCTACGCCGCAGGCTGGCAAAGTGCCGCATCAGACGGTAAGGCGATGACGCCCTTTTTTGCGGCGACGGGCCAGCACCTTACGTCCGTTCTTGGTGCTCATCCGTTCCATGAAACCGTGGACGCGTTTGCGGCGCCGGTTGTGCGGCTGAAATGTCCGCTTCATCGTTACTCGAACTCCTAGGTAAAAATAGCCGCCGAAGAGGCGGCGGCACACAGCCCCTAGTATAGAGGGCGGCCCGCCCCGCCGTCAAGGAGCTTGGGCCGACAAATCCCCTCAACCTTCGGGATTTCCACACTTGTGGATAGGGCTGTGGAGAAAGTGGCCGCGCTTGCTTGCGTTAATCGTCGAAAACGCCTGTATTTACGGGTGAAATGGGGTATCACCGGGGGCGGTGAAAAGATGGTCCTGCCGCGGTGAAAAAGCCCGAAAAACCGTTCTTTGAGGCCTGTGGATAAGTGGATAAGATCGTGTATGAAATCCGCAGGAGAGGCACCCGATTAAGCCAACCGATGGGTCCTCACGGGCATCACGGGTGCGAACTCAGGACCTCGCATTTACGGTATGCCCGAAACTACTTATTGACGTCACGGGGACGCAGAGGATGGCGCTTGCGGTTGGCAATTCTGACATCTCGAGCGAGTTATGGAACTCGGCTCTCGAGGCTTTGGAGCGCAGAGTTTTCCAAGCCGATCTTCGAGATGTGGATCAAACCGATCCGCCTGGTGTCGATGCACGGGGACGAGCTGCTGCTGTCGGTTCAGAGCAACTTTGCCCGCGACTGGGTCGAGAACCGCCTCAAAGGCCAGATCGCCGACGTCCTCGCCGAAGTCTTCGGCGCCACGCTGGATCTGCGGTTCACCGTCGCCGACACCGAGGCGTAGTGCCCCGGCCGCGGCGCCGGCGGCCACGATTTCGCGCCCGTCCGAAGAGCTGCGCACGGCAAACCTCAACGCGCGCTATACCTTTGAAGAGTTCGTCATCGGCAACTCCAACCGGTTCGCCCACGCAGCCGCCCAAGCGGTGGCGTCGGCGCCGGCGCGCGCCTACAATCCGCTCTTCCTCTACGGCGGCGTGGGTCTCGGCAAGACGCACCTGATGCACGCGATCGGTCATCGCGTTTTGCAAGACAACCCGAGCGCGAACGTCGTCTACGTCACGTGCGAGAAATTCACGAACGAATTCATCATCGCGCTGCAAAACAACCGGACGCCGGAGTTTCGCAACCGGTACCGCCAAGTCGACGTGTTGCTGATCGACGACATTCAGTTCCTCGCCGGCAAAGAAACGACGCAAGAAGAGTTCTTCCATACCTTCAACGCGTTGCACGAGTCGGGACGGCAGCTGATCATTTCAGTCCGACCGTCCGCCCAAAGAGATTCAAACGCTCGAGTCGCGCTTGCGTTCGCGATTCGAGTGGGGCTTGCTCACCGACATTCAGTCGCCCGACATCGAAACGCGTGAAGCGATTCTGCGCAAGAAGGCCGAGAGCGAGAAGATCCCGGTGCCCGACGAAGTCACGTCGTTCATCGCCAAGGTCATTCCGTCGAACATCCGTGAGCTCGAAGGCGCGCTGATTCGCGTCGTTGCCTACGCGTCGCTGACGAAATCGCCGATCACGCTCGATCTCGCAGCCGAAGTTCTCAAGAGCGCCGTCGCGCAAGCGCCGCTTACAGCGCATCACGATTCCGCAAGATCAAAGAGACCGTGGCGAGCGCACACGGGCTCACCGTCAAAGAGATGGACAACGGGCGCCGCGACCAGCGCCTTGCCGGCGCCGCGCCAGATCGCGATGTACATCGCGACGGAACTCACGAATTATTCGCTTCCGCAGATCGCGCGTGACTTCGGCAAGAAAGACCACACGACGGTCATGTACGCGCGCGACAAGATCAAAGATCAGATGCAGCGCGACGAAGCCTACCGCAACAAGATCCGGCAACTCATCGCGATGTGCCAAAATCCGTAGGCACGCCGTAAATACTACATGAACAGTCCGCAGCAATTGCGGACTTTTTTCTTTGTCTCGAAACGGCTCTGCCCGAATGTTCACATGGTTACGTACAAGGGCGCGCCTTTATGCGTGGATAACTGCTCCGGGGCTCCGCTATGGTGGAGATGTGTATTGGGCGCCCGCGTCCATGAACATCTTATTCTTGGCGGAAACCCGCATCGGAACAAGCGAAAAGCGCACTTATCCGCGGAATACACCGCCCTACTACTGTTACGACGGTATTTATATAATTCTTACTACGGAAAGACGCGCGCCGAGAATCGGTGGAGTAATGAAGTTCACCTGTAACACGAAGGACATCGCCGCGGCGGTCGGAGCCGCCAGCAAGGTCGTCAACGCGCACACGACCGTCCCGATCCTCTCCAACGTGCTGCTCGCAGCCGAGGACGGGAAGATCGCCGTGCGCGCGACCGACCTCGAGCTTACGCTGGAACATGCCTTCCCGGCCGAGATTGCAGAAGGCGGATCGGTGACGGTGCCCGCCAAGCTGTTCTCGAGCTATCTGGGCAACTTGCCGTCAGGGCTGCTGGAGCTCACCGGCACGCCGACGCGCGCGAGCGTCAAATGCGAACGCAGCAACTACGACTTTCACGCGTTGCCGGCCGACGAGTATCCGCCGTTGCCCGCGGCCACCAAAGGCTCGCACTTCACGATCGGCGCCAAGCGCTTCCGTGAAGGCATCGACGCAACGATCTTCGCGGCATCCAGCGAAGAAGCGCGCGGCGCGGTCCTGATGGGCACGCTGCTCGAGATCGAAGGCAATTCGATGACGATGGTCGCGACGGACGGCTATCGCCTCGCCAAGTACCAGACGACGCTCGACGACGGCATCAGCGGCGCCGAGAAGTACATCGTGCCGTCGCGTGCGCTGGCCGAAGCGGCTCGTAACCTGGGCGGCAGCGACCAGATCGCCGTGAGCGCGCTCGGAGCGCAGAGCAATCAGCTGCAGATGACGGCCGGCGACATGTCGATCACGGTCCGTCTGGTCGACGGCCAGTATCCGAACTACCAGCAGGTCATCCCGGCGAAGTTCGACCGCTCCGTAACGGTCAACACCCAGTCGCTCATCGGCAGCCTCCGCCGCGCCGAACTCGTCGCCGGCGATCGCGCCAGCATGGTGAAGCTCTCGGTTTCGAACCAAACGCTCATCGTTACCGCGAGCTCCGACGTTTCCGGCAACGCGTACGAAGAACTCGAAGTCGAGCAGACCGGCGACGATCTGTCGATCGCGTTCAACGCGCGCTACCTGGTCGAGATCCTGAACCACATCAAGAGCGCGCAGACCGTCATCGAGTTTCTCGGCCCGCTCTCGCCGGCGGCAATTCGTCCGGTCGAACCCCCCGAAGGCGGCCAGCAACTCTACGTCCTCATGCCTCTGCGGCAGTAACGCGTCGCTGGAAAGCATGAACGTAAAATCGGTGTCATCCTGACGGATCGAACGAGCCACATATCAGTCGTCGCTGCTTTCGTCATGTTCAAATGCACGACTGCAGCTAACACGTATGCGCTTTCCAACTTTCGTAACTATGCTGAACTCGATCTCGAGCCGGCGACTGGGTTGAACGTGTTCGTCGGCGCAGAACGCGCAAGGGAAGAGTAACTTGCTCGAAGCGATCGCGATGCTCGGAACCGGCAAATCATTTCGCACGAGCAGAGACGGCGATCTCGTGCGCGAGGGGTTGGAACTCGGCGTCGTTGCGCGGGGACGCGCGCGTACGTGCCGGCATCGTGCATCTCGGCTGCACCATTTCGAAAACCGGGCGCGCGCACGCGCAAGCAATATACGATCAACGGACAGGGCGTTCGCTACGCGCGTTTTCTCGGCAGCATTCGCGTCGTGACGTTCGTGCCGGCCGATTTGCAGCTCGTCGGCGGTCCGCCGTCGCTGCGTCGCGCGCTGCTCAACATCGCGCTCGCGCAAGAAGATCGGCAATACTATCACGAGCTCGCGCGCTACCAAAAAGCGCTGCAGCAAAAATCGGCGATGCTGCGCGGGCAGCGTTACGTTCGATGCCGAGCTGCTCGCGATTTACGACCACACGCTGGTCGAAGCCGGAACGTACGTGATGCTTGACGCGCAATCACTTCATCGCCGAACTTGCGCGCGAAGCCGAGAACGCACGCACGCGCGAGTGGACGCACGATGCCGAACAGCTCGACGTCCGTACGCGCCGAACGTGCCGTTCGAAGCGCCGACGGGCGACGCCGTCGCCGGCGCCTTCGAGCGCCGGCTTGCAAAGCTGTCGCCGACCAGGACGCGCAACGGAAGATGGCGCTCGCCGGGCCGCATCGCGACGATCTCGCGCTGGAGCTCGACGGGCAGCTCGCTTTCGGCCTACGGATCGCAAGGACAGCAGCGGACGGCGGTGCTCGCCCTCAAGGTTGCCGAATATAGTGTGATGCGCGATCGGGCCAACGAAGCGCCCTTACTGCTTCTCGACGACGTTCTCTCGGAACTCGACCAGGAGCGCGCCGCCGCATTTCTTGCCGGAGTCGGCGGCTACGAGCAGGCCTTCGTCACGGCGACGCACCTCCCGCCGGAACTGCCCGAGGCCGTCGCGATCTACAGAATCGAGCAAGCGGCAGTGACGCGTTGCTAAAGCTCGGACAAGCGCTCGGCGGCTGGGCGCCGGGTGAAGGCCAATCGTCGCACGCCACGGAGCCGATCGTGCTTGCTCGGCGGCCGGCTGGGCCGAAATCGTCGGCGACCGACGTCGCGCAAGAACTCGCATCCGAGCAAGATCGAGGGCGACACGCTGGTCATCAAGACCGCCGGTCGAGCGCGCTGGAGCCAGCAGCTGAGCTTGCTTAGCCGAGCCGATCGTTGCCGGCATTCGCGCGCGCTTGCCCAAGGCTGCGGCGTCGAGCAGCTGCGCTTTCGGGTCGGAACGCTCGCCGTCGCCGGGCAGCCATCCCCTCGGCCGCAGACGGGTTATAGAGAACGGCAGCGTCGCCGTCGATCGCGCCCGCCGGCGGCGGACGCTCGATGAGGCGGTCGAGCGGCTTTCGCGCCGACGTCGAGGCCGGCGCGCAGCGGGCAAAACGGCCCGCCGGGTGGAAAGAATGCGCGGGCTGCACCGCCTTCATCGCGCCTGAATTCCGGTCCGCTTCTGCGTAACGTGCGCGAACGCGCGAGACGACGAACGGGAGCGTCTCGTGTCGCGGCTGCTCTTCGAAGCGCCGTGGCTCGGGTATGCCGGGCATCGCGGCGCTGATCGCGGATCTGACTCCGGCAGAGTACGAAGCGATTCGCCGCCGCGTTTTGGCGCGGTGGTGGGAAACGCTGTCCGCGTGCTCGTTTTACCGGAAAGCTTTCGCACGACCGGTCGCGAGCGGCTGATCGCAAGTTCGTACGTCATTTTGAAGAGCGAACTCGCGCCCGAACGGATCGGACCCGCGACGGTGCGCAACGTGCTCGGTGACGAGCTGCACGATCTAATTTACGGAACGGAACCTACGAGCGAAATTCATGTCGAGCAACTACACCGGCGAACAGATCGAGGTCCTCAAGGGTCTCGAGGCGGTTCGCAAACGCCCCGGCATGTACATCGGCAACACGTCGGAGCGCGGGTTGCATCAGCTCGTGTACGAAGCGGTCGACAACGCGGTCGACGAAGCGCTCGCGGGCTACGCGAAAAACATCAACGTCACGCTTTATAAAGACGGCTCGTGCTTCGGTCGAAGACGACGGCCGCGGCATTCCCGTCGACATCCACGCCGAAGAGAAGCTGCCGGCCGTCGAAGTCGTCATGACGATTCTGCACGCCGGCGGCAAGTTCGGCAAAGGCGGATACAAGGTTTCCGGCGGTCTGCACGGCGTCGGCATCTCGGTCGTCAACGCGCTTTCCGAATGGATGGTCACGCGCATCAAGCGCGACGGCAATCTCTACGAGATGCAGTTCGAGCGCGGCATCACGACGCAGAAGCTCAAGAAGATCGGCAAAGCACCGACGGACACCGGCACGTTCCAGTGGTGGAAGCCCGATCCCGAAGATGTTCGAAACGCTCGAATTCCACTGGGACATGCTTGCAGAAGCGCTTGCGCGAACTCGCGTTCTTGAATCGCGGGCTCTGCGATCACGCTGCGCGACGAACGCCCGGACGAACCGCGCGAGCGCACGTACAAGTTCGACGGCGGCATCATTTCGTTCGTCGAGTGGCTGAACGAGAAGAAGGACGCGCTGCACCCGATCATCTCGACGCACGCCGAACGCGACAGCGTCGATGTCGAAGTCGCGATGCAGTAGACGGACACGTACAGCGAGCAGATCTTCAGCTACGCGAACAACATCAACACGATCGAAGGCGGCATGCATCTTCAGGGCTTCCGGCAGGCGGTTACGCAAGCCGTGAACAGCTACGCCAAGAAGAAGGGCATGCTCAAAGAATGCGGACGGCTCGCTCTCGACCGACGACATCATGGAAGGCTTGACGGCCGTCGTTTCGGTGAAGCTGCAAGAGCCGCAGTTCGAAGGCCAGACGAAGACGAAGCTCGGCAACGCAAAAGTTCGCAGCATCGTTTACGGACTGTGAACGAGCGTCTGGATTTCTTCTTCGAAGAGAATCCGAAGTCAGCGCGCATCATCATCGACAAGATGCATGCAGGCGCAACGCGCCCGCGAAGCCGCGAAGAAAGCGCGCGATCTCTCGCGCCGCAAGAACGCGCTCGAGGGCTCGGGCCTTCCCGGCAAACTCGTCGATTGCAAGAACACCAATCCGGCCGAGAGCGAAATCTTCTTGGTCGAAGGCGACTCGGCCGGCGGTACGGCCAAGGGCGGACGCGATCCGAACATCGCAGGCGATTCTTCCGCTGCGCGGCAAGATTCTCAACGTCGAAAAAGCGCGTTTGGACAAGGTGCTCTGCGAACGAAGAAATTCGCACGATGATCACCGCGTTCGGCACCGGCTTCGGCGACGAATTCGACGTTGCGAAGCTGCGCTATCACAAGATCATCATCATGACCGACGCCGACGTCGACGGTTCGCACATCCGCACGCTGCTGCTGACGTTCTTCTATCGCCAGATGAAGCCGCTCGTCGAAGACGGGCACGTCTACATCGCGCAGCCGCCGCTCTACGGCATCAAGAAGGGCAAGAAGCAGTGGTGGGCCTTCAGCGACGCCGATCTGAAGATCGATCGTCGGCGACGACGATCCAAAGACTTCGCGATTCAGCAGTACAAGGGCTTGGGCGAAATGGACGCCGAGCAGCTGGCTGAGACGACGATGGAAGTCGGCAAGCGCCGTCTCAAGCAGATCACGGTCGAGGACGCCGTCGAAGCCGAACAGATCTTCACCGATCTCATGGGCGACAAAGTCGAACCGCGCAAACAATACATCTTCGACTACGCCAAATCGGTCAAAAACTTAGACCTCTAACTCGACCGCGCACCGCACTTTCAAAGAGCCGCTTTACCGCGGCTCTTTTTCTTTTTCATGCATTGCTGATATGCGCCGTCCTTCGACGGGCTCAGGATGACCGGGGGCGGTGTTCGTGAAGCGAGGTTCTGCCCGCGCTTCCCTCACCGGAGCTCGCATTAACGACATCCATCCCAGGGGCACCAGAAGGCCACTAGGTTCGTTAGGGGTATATCCGCCAGCGTGGAGGGAGTTTGCGCAAGGGAGTAGTCGCCGGCGTCATCGCGGGGCTGGTCGTTATCGTTGCGATCCTCGTGGCTTCGCGCCATGCGGTTGTATCGGCCGTACTTCCTCGCGCGATCGGTCTGGCCACCGGATACGACGTCACGATCGGCGACGAGCATTTCACGGCCCATCATGGTGCGCTGCTCCACGTGCACGTGAGCAAAGGCGGCGAACCGGTGCTCGACGCCGAGCGAATCGACGTCTCGTACTCGCTGCGCGACTTGCTGCCCGGCAGCAAGCACCGCTACGGCGTCAGCGCCATTGCGATCGACCGCCCGAGCCTCACGCTCGTGCGCCATAAAGACGGAAGCTACAACGTGACGTTCCCGTCGGGCGCCGGGCCGGCGCCCATCGGGCCGCAGCCGGTCAACCACGTGCCGATCGCGTTGACAGTCCGCATTCGCGACGCCTCGGGGCAAGTGCGCGCGCCGTACACGGTCGATCCGCAAGCGCGGAGCATCGCGGTGCACGGCGTGAACCTCGACGCGGTCGTCAATACGGACGCCCGCACGCATTACAAACTTACCGGCGCCTTCGTGGAGCATCCCGACGAGCCGTTTACGGCGATAGGCACCGTCGACGTCGACCGCGGCTACGCGATGCACCACATCTATGCGGCCGCGCTGCCGATGCGGGCAATCGCGAATTACTTCATCAACTCGAAAGCGGCACGCATTCTGGGCGGCTCGGCGTCGAATCTCGACGTGCGCATTTACGCACTCGACGTGCAGCGGTACCAGCCCGTCGCCTATCATACGGGCCTCTCGCTCGACATAACGAACGGCGGCATCTCGGTCCTCGGTCTAGCGAAACCGCTCGGTGACATCAGCGGCCGCTTGCAACTCGTCGACGACGCGTTCGTCATCAATAACGTGAACGGCACGCTCGCCGGCCTGCCCGTGCATATCACCGGCGCAATTTACAACTTCGCCTCGCCGCAGTACAAGCTCGGCGTCACGGCGTCGGGCGACTTGAAGAAGCTGCGCACCGCGTTCGCCTTTATGAACACGCAGCCGGTCAGCGGCAGCGTGAAGCTTGGCGTGTTGATCGAAGGCCCCCTCGATTCGCCGGTCATCGTCGCTAACGCCGACGCGACCAACGCAGCCTATCAGAACATTCCGTTGCACGACGTGCATGCCGCGGTCTCGTACGATAGAGGCAACGTGTTCTTTTCGCCGTTGAGCGCGCGCACCGGAGGCGCCAACGTGTCGCTGCGCGGCATGCTCTCCACTGGGACGCCGGTGCATTCCGAACTTGCATTTCACATGGAAGCGCCGGCGGACCGTTTGCCGTACGCGGGCGAACTGCTCGGGACGGAACCGTTGGTCGCCGACGCCATAATGGACGGCCGCGACACGAACTTTCACGCACACGGCGCTCTGACGTCGCTAAAAGGTCCCGATCGCGTTATGGCGGCGTTCGATTTCGAGCCGCAAGGGCTCATCACGGTTGCGCCGGTGTGGATTCAAACAGAGCGCGGAACGCTCGCGGGTGCGTACCACCTCGACCGAAAGACCGACGCCAGTGCGTATTGGATTGCAAGCGACGGGTTTCGCGTTCGCACGCCGCAACACGCTTCGTTTTTGAATGTTGCGCTGCCGGCGCTTCCGCCGATGGAAGCGACGATCGACAAAGCGGTGTTCACGGGCGGCGGTCCGAGCGGCTACAACGCCGTCGCGGCCGGAGAGATCCAGGCGCATGCTGCGCGCATCGCCGGCGTGCGGATCGATGCGCTCGATGCGCGTTTTGCGGGAACGCTTTCGAATCTCGGCATTGCTCCGGTTCATGCGAACGGACCGTGGGGAACGATTGCGGCCTCGGGACAGTATGCGAGAAATACGCTGTACTTGCGCGGCGCTTACCGCGGTACGTTGACCGGGTTGCGCCCGTTCCTTGCGAACACGCCGGCGCAAGGGGCTATCGACGGTCCGGTAGCCATCGCAATCGCGCCGAACTACGTCACCGTGCAAGCCGAAAACGTTGCGTTGCACGGCGCGTCGATTCGCGGCATTCCGATTTCACGCGCCACGGGAACGTTAGCGATTGCCGGCGGCACGCTGCAAATTTATAACGCGCACGCTTCCATTGCCGGCGGCGATATTGTCGCGGCCGGCGCCTACGACACGAGCAATCGTCCCGGTTCGAAAGCGCTTTCGCTCGTTGCCGCCGGTTTGCACGGCGCCGGCTTGCGCAGTATTGGGCTTCCGTTGGAAGACGGTCGCGTCGATGCGAGCGGAAAGCTCGGCGGCGATGCGCCGTTGCCGCGGTTTGACGGCGGCGTAGCGGTCTCCAACGGCCGCATGCAACGCTATCACATCGCGGGAAGCAGCCTCGTCCATCTGGACGGCGACAGTGCGCAGCTCGATCACGTCGTCGGCGGACTCAATGGAACCTATACGCTCGCGTCCGGAACCCTCGGCACGCTAACCTCGGGAACGCCGTCGTATCGTTTGCATACTTACGTTCCTGCGGGCGACATCGGCCACGTGTTGCAGATGCTCGCTCTGCCCGCGTATAACACGCAAGGCACGTTCAACGGATCGCTGACGATCGGCGGTTCGGGATTGCACCCGAGCGTCGAGGGCACGATGCGCGTGCCGGCGGGTGACGTGAACGGCCTTTCATTCATCGATGCTTCGGCGCTGATTTCGGCCGATCCGAACGGCGTGCGCGCCCGGCGCGGAAGCGTGCTGGTGGGCACGACGCGCGTGCAGTTCGCTGCCCGCAAACAGCCCGCAATCAGCGGCGTGCACGTGCGCGCGCCGTATGCGCACCTCTCGGACTTCGATAACTTCTTCGATACCGGCGACACGCTGCACGGCGACGGCGCCGTAAACTTCAATCTCGTTTCGCAGCAGCATCGCATCGTTTCCAACGGCAACGTTGACTTGCGCAAATTCCGATACCGGAACCTCGCGATCGGCGACACGCGCGCCTACTGGTCGAGCCGGCGCAATCTTTTGCAAGGCTCGATCGCGGTCGGCGGCGAGAGCGGCTCGCTGCACGCCAAAGGCGATATCGCGCTTGCGCCCTCGCCGGTGTGGCAAAACGTCGTCACGCAGTCGCGGTACAACCTTCAGGTGGACCTCGACGAAGCGGATCTTTCGACGTGGGTCGCCGCATTAGGATTTCCGGAGATTCCGATTACGGGACACGTCGACGCCGACGCAACCGTAACCGGGCGATATCCCGCCCTGAGCTTGCGCGGCACGTCCGAGCTCCATCAAGGAACGATCTGGCGTCTGCCGATCGATTCGTTTGGGCTTTCGTTCAGCTCGAATCGCGAGCGTATCTCTATCGACAAAGCCGAGATGACGGCAGCCGGCATCGAAGCGAACGCGCAAGGCAGTTTCGGCCTTGCGAAAAATGCGCCGCTCGATTTTAGTTTACACGCCAGCACGTCGGACTTGCCGCGTTTCGTCGCCCAACTGTGGCGTTATGAGATTCCCGTAACCGGGTCGTTCGAGTCGACGGTGCGGGTTGGCGGCAGCTTCGCGCGGCCAACGTTCGACGCGGCGTTCGACGCGAGCAACGTCGATGCGTACCACTTGAAAATCGTCTCTGCGTTCGGCGAATTACGCTTGCACGATCGCAGTTTAGAATTGCGCAATGCAGGCGTCGCGCTCGATAAAGGCGAGATGACGCTGGCAGGTACGCTGCCATTACAACTCGGACCCTTCGGTGCGGCTTCTCCGAATGCGCCGGTGAGCTTCGACCTTTCGGTTAACGCCGTCGATCCGGCCGACTTCGAACCGCTGCTCGCAAACAACACGAAACTCGGCGGAGCGATCAACGGCGAAGTCGGTTTGCGCGGCACGCGCGCGCAGCCCCGTATCTTCGGCCAGTTCTCAATCGAGCACGGCAGTTACGTCAGCGATTTCGATCGCGTGCCGGTTACCGACATAACGACGGCGCTCACGTTCAACCGTACTGAAGCAACGGTTGAGAAACTGCACGCGCTTTTCGGATCGGGCAGCGTCGACGGGTCGGGACGCATTCTGTTGCCCCAGGGGTTGGAAAACGCAGGCTCCAGCGGAACGGCCTTTGACGTAACCGCAGTGGCAAAGGGTGCACAACTCGACCTGCCGGCTTACGGGCGCGGCACCGTCGACGCGAAGCTCGCGCTTTCCAAGAAAGCCGGCAGTCAGGCGCTCCTCAAGGGCGATACGGTCCTGGAGAACGCCACCATTCCGTTCGCGGCGTTTCTTGCGGCGACGCAGTCCTCGAGCAGTTCGGGCGCGAGCGGCCTGCCGTTCGACCTTGGGTTCGATCTATCGCTGAAGGCCGGAAAAAACGTGCGCGTGCGCGGCGGCGGCGTCGGCGCCGGCCTCGATATCGGGGCCACGGGCGCAGCGCACCTCGCCGGCGACCTGAACGCCCCGACCCTGAGCGGCGGCTTTACCTCCACCGGCGGAACGCTGACCTACGTGGACCGCGCCTTCCGGGTCCAACAAGCTTCGGTTGCCTTCGATCCGGCGAACGGAGTCATTCCGAACCTCCATGCCGTCGGCGTGACTCACGTTTCGAATCCGGATCCCGACCCGGCGCGCAACCCGTACGGGTCGGCAGACATCACGATCAACGTGGACGGCCCAGTGACGAACCTAAAGGTCGCCTTCGAGTCGAGCCCGCCGGGCTATTCCAGGGAGCAGATCTTGGCGATGATCGCTCCGTTCGGCGGCTTCATTAACGGCATCGGGTACACGCCGGGGCTGCCGCAGACGGCGCCCGGCTCGCCCCAGCAGCTCGGAGCGCTCCAGCCGGTTCCGGGGAGCACCCTCGCGACCCAGCAGAGCGGGACGATCTCCGTGGGCCAGGAGGCGTTCAACATCCTGAACACCCAGTTTACCGCCGGGCTGCTCTCACCGCTCGAAACCGCCATCTCGCAAGGCCTCGGCTTTCAAGACATCAATCTGACCGTGGACTACTACGGAAACGTCGGGTTCTCGGCTCGCAAGGTCCTTGGGCGCACGGTGAATTTCATTTACTCGAGCACGTTCGGTCTGCCGATGCGGCAGTCGTTCGGCTTGGCGCTCCAGGGAAGCGACGCGACCAGCGCGCAGTTGTCGTTCTTCTTTCAGAACGGCCCCACTAGGCTGTTTCAAACGCCCGAGACGATCGTGACGACCAATTCTCGTCTAAACATCGGCGAGGCTCTGCAGGGCACGAGCGGGTTTAGCTTCACCCTGCAACGGCTCTATTGGTAAATTCCCAGGCTTCGCGGGAGGCAAGGACCGGGGGGGCCTTACGCGAACTGTGGGCCGGAATCCGAAACAAGACGCGCCCTTTGCGCGTTAGCCTGTGCTGACACCGTCAGCTTTCTTTATTCGTTCGAGGACAACGTTTTCGCATGACCTTTGACCTTCGGCGCGCGCCTCGTGCACTGGTCCGGTGCGTGGGTGCCCTGCTCGCTCTCGTCGTGATGGTGACGCCTGTATCGACGCCGGCTGCTAACACCGGCCCGGCGCCTAAAATCGTCTCAGTCGACGTGACGGGCAACCTGCACGTTCCGACCGCAGCCGTCATGGATGTCGTCGGTGCGCGGCCCGGTCAACCGTACGATCCACGCGTCGTCGCTGCGGACTTGCAGCGCATCAACGCGCTCGGTTATTTTGCCGACGTTGCGCCGCCGCTCGTCCGGCCGCGTCCGAACGGCGTCGCGATCACGTATCGCGTCATCGAAAACCCGGTCATCTCGAGCATCAAGTTCACGGGCAACAACAAAGTGCCGAGCGATACGCTGTTGGCGCTGATGGATCTTTCCGTCGGGCAGGTCTTCAACACGAACACCTTCCGTCAGGACGTGCTGAAGATCAACAACTACTACGAGCGCATCGGCTACGGCGGCCAAGTGCCGACGCACGTGAAGGACATCAACCTCGATCCGAAGACCGGTTCGCTGACGCTTTCCATCCAAGAAGGTTTGACGGTTCGCAAGATCGAGATCGGCGGCGATCCGCTCCTTCCGCCGCAGTACCTTCTTCCGCAACTGACGCTGAAGCCGGGCATGGAATACTCGGATGACGTTCGTCAGAAAGACCAGGAAGCACTCAAGAAATTCTACGACGACAAACTGCACGTCGAGCTCGGCAATTTCGAAGGCGGCATCGATCCGTCGTCGATCGATCTCAAAGCCGGTACTGCCGACGTGAAGTACAACGTCTACGTTGCGCGCATCGCCGCGGTGCAGATCACCGGCAACACGCGTACGAAAGACCAAGTCATCCGCCGCGAACTGCGCGTGCGCCCCGGCATGGTGCTCAACACCGACGCCGTGAAGCGCGACTACGAGCGGTTGAACGCGCTCGGATTCTTCTCGAAGGTTAATCGCCCGACGTCAAGGAAGGCCCGGATCCGAAGAAGCCGCAGGACGTCACGCTCGTGTGGAACGTCACCGAGCAGCGCACCGCGTCGGCGTCGGTCGGTTTCGGCTACTCCGGCGGCATCACGGGGCAAGGCCTCTACGGCACGCTCGGCTACCAGGACAACAATCTGCACGGCACCGGGCAACACGGCGTCCGTTCAGTTCCAGCGCGGCGCGCGTACGTACACGTCGCAGATCGCAAGTGCAGGTTCCCTACGTCGGCAACACGCCGAAGTCGCAGAAGTACTCCGCTGGGCGTCAAGTATCTTCGTCAACGGCTCGACCTACTATTATCCGGTCTACTCGATCGCGCAGAATACGATCGGCTCCGTGCCGGTCGTCGGCGGTACGCCGGCGCCGATTCCGGTGACGCTGTACCCGAGTTCAACAGCGCTTCGTCGCTGATCAGCGGCGTGGTCGCGACCAGCTACTCCTCGGCAACCGGCGGCACCGCTAACATCGGCCGTCGTTTGACGCGACTACGTTCACGGCAGGCGTCGCCGGCACCGTTCAAAAGGTGAAGTACAACACGACGGTTCCGTCGCCGTACTACTTCCAAGGATCGCAGCCGAACGTGCTTATCGGTCCGACGCCGGGACCGCTCAACTCGAACGAGCCAGAATCTCAACGGATCTTTCGGCATCGCGGCCACCTCGATCGCCAACGTGAACACGGGCCAGCCGTATCAGCTGAACTCCCTCACGTTCTCGCTCGGAACCACCACGGCGACGGTCGACGATCCGTTCAATCCGCGCAACGGCGTCACGGCGCAGCTTAGCAGCACGATCTCGACGCCGGGACTGCTTCGCTCGAGCTTCCAGTTCACGCCAAGAACAGCTCAACTTGGCGCGCTTCTTCCCGGTGCTGCGCTCGGCAACGTTTGCGCTGCACTTGCAGCCGGAGATTTCGACCGGCGTCATTCCGCCGAGCTCGCTCTACACGTTCTCGGATCAGCAGCTGCGCGGCTACGACCAGGTCTTCTATGCCACGGATGCCGTGCTCGGACAAGCGGAAGTGCGTCAGCCGCTCACAACGGACCGCCGTCTCTCCGTTGTAGCGTTTGTGGACGAATTGAGTTATCGCATCCGCGGTGCGTCGCCGTTGCTGGATCCGTACACAAACCGAATCATCGGCTACCCGGGGAACTGGGCCCAGCGCGGAGACTTCGGCTTCGGATTCCGTTTCGACGTCCCGCAGCTTGGTTTGCGCACGGTTCGCATCGATTTCGCGAAGGGTTCGAACGGCACGCATACCAGCTTCGGCATCGGCCAAAGTTTCTAAGTCAATCTCGAAGGACAGCATGAGAAAACGCCTCATCAATACATTGCTTGCTACGGCTGCGCTTGCAACGGTGGTAGCACCGGCTGCAATCGCCGCGGATCTTGACCGACGTCGGCTACATCGATCAGACGGCCGTCGGCAGTCTGCCGCAGTTCGCGCGTGCCAACGCCGAACTCGCGCAATACAAGCAGCAACTGGATTCGCAGTTTGCCGCTGCGATGCGCGGCGCGAAGACCGATGCGGACAAACAGAACGTGTCGTTGCGCTTCCAACAACAGTTCGCCGACAAGCAACGCGAAGTCGTCGGCCCGCTCTTCCAACGCGCGCAGCTTGCAATCGCATCGGTTGCCGGAACGTAAGAATCTTTCGGTCATCGTCGACAAGCGCATCATCGTGTATGGCGGACGGACATCACCAAAGACGTCACGAGTGCGCTGCAAAGCTCGCAGGCGCTGACTCCGCCGAGCGCATCGCCGCCGCCGTCGGAGATCGGTTTCGTCGATCAAACGGCGCTCGACGGATCGTCGAAGGTGAAAGATGCTGCGGATCAGCTGCAAAAATTCCAGCAGGACCAGCAGAAGACGTACGCACCGAAGCTGCAAGCAGCGAAGACCGACGTTGACAAGCAAGCCGTCCTGGCCGACTACAACAAGTCGATTCAAGACAAGCGCGATTCGCTGTTGAAGCCGCTCGTCGATCAGACGAAAGCCGATACGGCAGACGCTGCGAAGAAGCACAACCTGCTGCTCGTCGTCGATCGCGCGGACATAATCTACGGAGGCACGGACATCACGAAAGATGTCCAAGATGCACTCGGTAAATAGACTTTGCCTGAGCAAAGCTAAAGCTTTGTCAGGTAAAGTCGCCGCGCTAGCGTTGCTTTCCGGCCTTCCCGCGTTCTCCGGTTGCAGTCATGTTGACGTGAACTCGCCGCAGATCCGAGGGATGGCTTACGTGCGGGTGGACGAGGTGCTTAAGCACCATCCGCTCTACAAGCAGCTCTCGCAGCTCGACGATTCCATCACCGCGATCAACTTGGAAGCGGCAGGCCCTCGCGTGCCCCGCAGCGCCGCTGAAGTGGCGGCGGGAGTCAAGCAGCTCAACCAGCAGTTGCACGATGCGCAAGACCGCGCCAATAAGGCCATCGCGCAGAAGCAGGCCGACTACGGAAAGCGCGAACAGCAGGCCGACGTAACGGCGCTGCAAGCCGCCGGCATCGATCCGTCGAGCTTTAAGGCGGCTGCGCAAATGAGCACGACGTCGCGGCAGCAAGCCGCCGGCGCCGCGCAACAGGCCAACAAAGATTACATGGCTTACCAGCAGAGTGTGATTTCGCAAGACAACGCGGCGGTGAACGCCGTTGCGCAGCAATTGCAGAAGCAAGCCGACGCGAAGTTCCGTGCTAAAGCCGAACAGTACCAGCAACAAGAGACCGACCTTTCGCTGCGCCTCGCGCAAGAAGATGCGACGCAGCGCTCGGCCCTCAAGCTGAAGCTGAACAATCTCGCGCTCGACGCCGCGACTCGCGCATCGGTAAACGCGCAACTTGCGGCACTCGACAAAAAAGAAGGCGATCAGGTTAACGCGCTTCGGGCGCGCGACCAGCAAGATCTGGCGACTTATCGAACGCAGCTCCGCGGCCAAACAGAATCGTCGATCAAGTCCGAGGTTGCCAAGATTCGCACGCAAACGCAGGCAAAACTCAGCGCGCGGCGCGACGCCGTCGGATCGCAGCTGAAGACGCTCGCCGGACAGCCTGCACCCAACGTTCCGCCCGACGTGCAGAAGAAACTGGCGCAGATTCACGCGCAGTATGCTTCGATGTTCCAAGCCGACGCGCAGAAGACCATCGAAGAGTACAACGCGACCAAAACGGATCTGGACCGCGCAGTACGCGTCGCTGCAAGGCCAAGACGTCGGTGCGACCGGCGCCGCCGCCAAAGAGCTTGCGTCGCTGCAGAAGCGTCACGACGATCTGCAGGCGCAAATGACCGATCAGATCCATCGCGAAGCGCAACGGATTGCCAAGGATATGGGCTTTACCGTCGTCTTCGACAACGTGGCTGCCGCTAACGGCGGTTACGACCTTACCAACGATCTAATTCACGACGTCGAGAGTTTACACGAATGAAGAAATACACTGCCATCGCTGCCTTCGCCGCACTGCTCGCCGGTTGCAGCGGCAATTCGAGCCCCGTCGGGTTGATCGACATCAATCGCGTGGTTGCGAATTGGCCGACCTACCAAAACTATCAGCAGCAGCTGCTCACCGAAGAGCAGAAGATCGTGCAAAGTAAGGTGAGCACGCAGCGGAAGACTCAAGAAGCGAACGCTTTGCAAAAGAAGTACGCCGGCATCACCGACGACCTCACGAAGCAAATTCGCGACGCCGCGACCAAGGTTGCGTCGGACAAGAATCTCAAGCTCGTGGTCACCAAAGAAGGCGTGGGCTACGGCGGCGTGGATATCACGCCCGACGTCGAGAAGCTCATGAACATCACCGAGAAGGCGACCCCGTCGCCCACCTAAGGCGTTCATGTTAGGCACGCTCCAAGAGCTAAGCGCGCGCGTCGGCGGGCGCATCGAAGGGGACGGCTCCGTGGCGATCGCGCGCATCAGCGCGATCGACGATGCGTCTTCGGATGCGCTGACGTTCGCTACCGACGAGAAGTACCTCGCGGAAGCGCTTGCGAGTCAGGCCGCCGCGGTGCTGGTCGATGCGTCGGTTCCTCTCGCGCCCGGCGCGCCCAAACCGTTGCTCGTCGTTGAAAACGCGCGCGCTGCGCTCGCCACGCTCCTTGCCGCGTTGAAGCCGCCGCGCCCGAAGGGTCCGTTTCGTCACCCGACCGCCGTCGTGGAAGACGGCGCGCAAATCGGTGAAGACGTGTACCTTGGAGCGGGCGTCTATGTCGCCTCGGGCGTGAAGCTCGGACGCGGCACCGTCCTATCGCCGGTGCGTACGTCGGCGCCGATACGACGATCGGCGACGAGTGCTGGCTGCATCCGCGCGCCGTCGTTCACGAAAAATGCGTCGTGGGCAATCGCGTTATTCTGCATTCCGGCTGCGTCATCGGCAGCGAAGGGTTCGGCTGGGCATTTTTGGACGGCCGGCTCGAGCGCATTCCGCAGGTCGGCAACGTCGTGCTCGACGATGACGTCGAGATCGGCGCGAACTCGTGCATCGATCGTGCGCAAACGGGCAGCACGCACATCGGTCGCGGAACGAAGATCGACAACCTCGTGCAGATCGGCCACAACTCGCGCATCGGCATGCACACCGCCATTGCGGCGCAGACCGGCTTTGCCGGTTCGACGAGCGTCGGCGACTGCGTAAAGATCGCCGGCCAGGTCGGTACGCGCGGACACATGCACATCGGCTCCGGTTCGACCGTTGCGGGACAGTCGGGCGTATGGGGCGACGTAGCGGATGGTTCGATGATTTCCGGCAACCCCGCGCGCGATCACCGCGAGACGCTCCGAACGGAGGTCATGCTTCGCAAGCTGCCAAAGCTGATCGCTCGTGTGGATGCGTTGGAGCGCGAACGGTCGCGCAACACCGAGTAAGCCCGCCCGCCGATGAACGCCGCAACGCTGCGCGAGCCCTGCGTTTTGAGGGCGTCGGCCTTCACACGGGTGAAGCCGCATCGATGGAAGTGCGCCCCGCGTCTCCCGGAACCGGCTACGTTTTCGTTTTGAGCGACGGCGCGCGCATTCCGGCGCTTGCCGAGTACGCGATCGAAACGCCGCTCGCAACCGTCATCCAATCGCACGGTCGCAGCATTTCGACGATCGAGCACGTGCTCTCGGCGCTGATCGGCATGGGCGTCAGCGACGCGGAGATCGAGCTCGACGGTCGTGAAATTCCGATCCTCGACGGCCGCGCGAAGATCTATGCCGACGCCATTGCCGGCGTAGGTCTCGAAACGAGCTCGCGCGAGCGGCCGGTGCTGCGCTTGAACGGGCCGTTCGAATGTGCGGAACGGCGACAAAGCCGTGATCGTCCTGCCGTCGGACGCCTTTCGCGTGCGGTTCGTCGCGCGACTACGACGAACCGATCGGCACGCACTATTTCGACGGCGAGATCACCCCGCGAACCTTCCGCGACGGAGATTGCGCCGGCGCGCACGTTCACGTTTTTGCGCGACGTCGAAGCGATGCGCGCGCAGGGTCTCGCGCGCGGCGGAAGCTTGGATAACGCGCTCGTGTACGACGAGAACGGGCCCGATGCAGCCGTTGCAATGGGCAAACGAAGTCGTCCGTCATAAGGTGCTCGATCTGATCGGCGATTTGGCGCTGCTCGGCGCGTGGCCGCAATGCGAAGTGATCGCGATCAAGAGCGGACACGCATTGCATACGCGCGTGACGCGCGCCTTGCGGCAACAATTAGGTGTCGCATCTTCAGCGTAGAGGTATCGTGGGACAAATCGACATCCGGCAGATCATGGAGATCTTGCCGCACCGCTATCCGCTTCTTGCTGATCGACCGGATTCTCGAGCTCGAGCCTGGCGTTCGCGCCCTCGGCTATAAGAACATCACGTACAACGAGCCGGTGTTCACCGGGCACTTTCCGGGCAATCCGCTCTTTCCGGGCGTGTACATGATCGAAGCGATGGCGCAGCTCGGCGGCTGCGTCGTGTTGGAGCCCGGCGAGTTCTCGCGCAAGACGCCGTATCTCGCGGGCATCGACAAAGCGAAGTTCCGCCGTCCCGTCGTTCCCGGCGACCGCTTGATGATGGAAGTAACGCTCGAACGCCACAAACGCAACATCGGCTGGGTGCGCGCCGAAGCTAAAGTCGACGATCAGCTCGCGTGTTCGTGCGAGTTGATGTTTTCGATCGCTTCCGATCCGCGCATGTTCGGCTCGACGCCGCGGTGCTGCACGCGTAAATGATCCATCCTACTGCGATCGTTCATCCGAATGCGAAAATTGCGCGCGGAGTGGAAATCGGGCCGTACTGCGTCGTCGGCGAACACGTTTCGATCGGCACCGGCACGGTGCTGCAGGCGCACGTCGTCGTCAACGGCTGGACGGAGATCGGCGAAAACTGCGAGATCTATCCGTTCGCGACGATCGGCGCGGCTTCGCAAGACCGCAAGTACCACGGCGAACGCGCTTACACGCGCATCGGCAACCGCACGATTATGCGCGAGTACGTCAGCATTCAGCGCGCGACCGGCGAAGACGAAGTCACGGCAGTCGGCGACGATTGTTTGCTGCTCGCGTACGTCGCACATTGCGCACAACTGCATCCTCGGCAACGGCGTGACGATGAGCAATCTCGCGCAGCTCGCGGGCCACGTGGAAGTCGGCGACTACACCACGATCGGCGGCCAGGCCGGCGTGCATCAGTTTACGCGCATCGGCCGGTACGCGATGATCGGCGGCGCAAGCAAGACTCACGCAAAGACGTCCCGCCGTTCTTCCTCATCGAAGGCAATCCCGCGCAACCGTACGGCTTGAACAGCGTCGGCTTGCGCCGCGCCGGCTTCACGCGTTGCGGAACGCAACGAGATCAAGAAGTTCTACAAGATTCTCTACAATCCGAAGCTCAATGTCTCGCAAGCGATCGTACGAGATGAAAGCCGAGGCCAGCAGCGATCCGGGCCGCGAGATCATCGCGTTTCTCGAGAGCGATTCGCAACGCGGCATCCTGAAATAGCATGCTTGCGCTATTTCTTTTCGAGCGGCGAGGCGTCGGGTGAGCTAAGCGCGGTCCTACTGGCGCAGGCGATTCGCCGGTACGATCCGGAAGCGCAGTTCGAAGGAATCGGCGCCGAGCGAATGCGTCGGAACGCGGTTCAAGCTGTGGCGGAATCACACCGGGTGGGCGAGCATGGGTCCGCTCGCGGCGATTCCGCGCATTCCGAAATTGCTCGCTACCATGTGGCAAACGGCGCAACACATCGCGCGCGAGAAGCCCGATCTCGTGATTCTCGTGGATTTCGGCGCGTTCAATCTGCGCTTGGCGAAAGAGCTGCGCACGCGCCAAAAATACGGCGGTCCGATCTCGATCGTTTTTCCGCCGGCGACGTGGCTCGACAACGAAGCCAAAGTCGCGCGAAGTAAGCGTCGTACGCCGTTCCGTTAACGGCCTTCGCGCACCAGTACGAATTCTACAAATCGCACCGCTTGCCGATCGTGTATCTTCGGCCATCCGCTCGCGTCTCAGTATAAAACGCGGACACAGCGTCCGCCGGCGGCTCCGCAACGGCGGCACGATAGCGATGCTGCCGGGTAGCCGCAGCGGCGAATTGCGGTATCACGTTCCGGCCCTGGTCGAGGCCTATCGTTTGTTGAAACAACGAAGGCCCGAATTGCGCGGCATCTTCGGCGCCGCCAACGACGCGGCCGAAACGCAGTTGAAACGAATCGTCGCTCGCGAGCGGATGCAAGACGTAAGCGATCGTGCGCGGCGTGCAGGCGCGCTATCGAAAATGCGGATGCGGCGTGCGTAGCGTCGGGTACGGCAGTGCTTGAAACGTCACTGCTCGGCGTCCCGGCGATTGCGCTCTACATCATTGCGCCGTTTTTGGTGCGTCACGCGCGCCGCGTCTACTCCGGCAAATACATCACGTTACCGAATCTGGTGCTTTAAGCGCGAAGTCGTACCCGAGTTCTTGCAAGACAATGCCAGCGCCGGAAAATCTTTCGCGCGCGATGGAAACGTTATTGGACGAACCCGGCGCCGCAATACGCCGCTTTCGCCGAGCTGCGTGAGAAGCTCGGTCCGCCCGACGCGTTGGAGCATTGCGCGAGGTTTGCGGTGGCGCTCGCAAAAGCGGGCTGCGTGCGTAGATGCGCATTTACCACACGTCGGATCTGCACGACCACCGCGGCATCGCCCCGCGCTTGCGCGCGTTGCGCGAGGACCGGCCAGGGCTGCTCTTCGATTGCGGTGATTCGCTGCGCGGAAGTCAGACGGTGTACCATCGCAACGAACCGATCATCGGGGAAATCGATGCGGCGGGGTACGACGCGCAAGCGATCGGCAACCGGGAATTCCATTATCTCTTTGCGCTGCTGCGTGCGCGCGCCGAAAAGATGGCGCATCCGCTGATCTGTTCCAATCTGCTCGATACGAAAAACCGCCCGCTGCCGTTCGCTCCTTCGATGACCTTGAACGTTGACGGGATGACGGTGCATTTGCTCGGGCTGCTCATCATGCAGTATCCCAAGGGCAGTCCGTACGAGCGCGTCTTCGGATGGCGCTTTCTCGATCCGTGGGACGCCGTTGCGCCATATGCAGAACGCGATGCCCGAAGGCGATGCGCTGATCGTGCTTTCGCACGTCGGGCTCAGTCTCGATCGCAAGCTCGCGGAAGCCGTGCCGCGCATCGATTTGATTCTAGGCGGCCACAGTCACGACACGTTGTTCGCGCCGGAAGTACGTGAACGGCGTGCCGATCGTGCATGCCGGCCCGTACGGACAGTACGTATCGCGTACGGAACTGCAATACGACGAGTCGTGCAAGCGTTTGCGCATCGACGAGTTCGAACTCGTTCCGTTACTCGGAGCGCCCTAAGAAGTGAAGCGTCTGCTCTTCGTGACGAACGGCAACGGCGAGATCGCCATTGCCGATCGCATCGCGCAAGAATTACGCAATGCGGCGCCGGATTTGGAGATCGATCACCTCGCGCTTGTCGGCCGACAGCAACGCGCAATTCATGCACGATGTCGGCCCGCAGCAAGCGATGCCCAGCGGCGGTCTCATCGCAATGGGCAACGTGCGGAACATCCTGCGCGACGTTCGCGGCGGACTGCTCGGGCTGACGCTAGCGCAGCGGCGATTTCTCGTCAAAGCCCGCGGCAAATACGTGCGGGCCGTTGCCGTCGGCGACGTGTTCGCTTTACTGATGGCGCTGGCCGCGCGCGTGCCGACCACGTATGTCGGCACGGCGAAAAGCGTGCGCGTCGCGCCATACGGCCCGATGGAACGGCGGCTGCTCTCGCGCGCCGATCAGATCTTCGTGCGCGATCGTGCGACGGCGGAGCGCCTGCGTTCGGCAAGGCGTCGCGGCCGAAGCGCCGGGAAACGTCATCGTCGATTTCTTTGCGACGGCGGACGATCCGCGCGCAAACGTTGCGGTTGCGGGCTTCGAACCGGCGCTCGCGCTTTTTCCCGGAAGCCGCGAAGCGGCGTACAACGACGCCGTCTTTCTGGCGGACGTCGTTCGAGCGGCCGCAAGAACGAATCCGCAGCTCGGCGGCGCGCTCTCCCTCGCGCCGTTGCTCGACCTCCCGCGTTTTCAGCGCGAATTCTCGAAAACGTGGACGGTCGTGCCGCGCGAAACGGGACCGGTGGCTTTTGAATTGCGCGACGGCGGCCGGACGGTGATTCGCGCGTGGCGTGGCGAGCTAGGCCCGTTGCTCGCGCGCGTGCAGCTCGTCGTCGGCCAGGCGGGGACGGCGAACGAAGCCGCTGCGGCTGCCGGTATACCCGTCGTTGCTTTCGAGCGCGGCAGCGATAGAAAAACGGCGTGGTACCGCATGCGCCAATCGGGATTGTTGGGCGATGCGCTTGCGGTGCTGCCCGGCGAGCTGAACGCAGCGGCCGGCGGCGTGCACGAGCTGCTTGCCGACGCAGCGCGCCGCGAGCGCATGGGCGCGGCCGGCCGCGAGATGATGGGACCGCCCGGCGGCGCGCGCGCGATCGCCGGCGCGATCGCGCAAAGCGTGAAACGATGACGGCGCTCGTTCGCCGCAACATGCCGGCGATGCTTGCCATCGTCTATGCGTGCGTGCCGCTTTTCCCGATCTTTATCACGTTCACCAGCGTGAACTTCCCCGGCGTATCGCTGCTTCCGGTTCCCGTGGCCCTTGCGATTCTCAGCGTGATGGTCTTCTTTGCGTTGCTCGCGGGCGCGACGGTGCTCGCTCCGCCGCGTACGAAGATCCCGCTCGTGAAACAGCTGCTGTTTTGGCTGGCTGCTGCGCTGTTATCCGCCTTCGCGGGTTTCAATCCACGCGATGGCGTCATTTTCACGGGCATCCTGTTTTTGGGATTGGCGTGGTACTGCTCGCTGATGCGTTTTTACGAAGAACCGGGCGTGGCGCGAGCGATGCTTTGGACGTACGTCGTTTCCGGAATCGTTGCATGCGTGTTGGCCGTTGCTATGGTCGTGACGAGGCATCCGGCGGCGCAATATACCATCGGCCACGGCCGCGCCATCGGCACGTTCATTCTTCCGGGCGAGCTCGCGGGCTATCTCATCGTGTTGATTCCCATCGCGTATGCGCTGGCCCGCGTTGCTCGTTCGCAGGCGCTCCGCACCACCGCGGGCTTGGCGGTCGCAATCGGCGTCGTTACGATGGTGATGACGTTCTCGCGAACCGGGTGGATCGGTCTAGCGAGTGCGCTCGCCTTTTTCGCTGCGATGCGATCGCGAAAGAAACGGGCGGCGGCGGCGCTTGCAATCGGCATCATCGGTACGGCGCTCGTCGCGGTGCTGCTGTTCTTCAACGCGCATCACGATCCGAGCGAAAACTACACGCGTCTGTCGATTTGGCAAACCGCGGCTGCGGTGATCGACCGCTTTCCGCTTACCGGCGTCGGTCCGTTCGGCTTCTCGCGGCTGTATCCGCTCGTGCGCTTGCCGGACGGCGACGCCACGGCCTTTCACGCGCACAGCGTCTACCTGACTTTCTTCGCCGAGCTGGGCGTCATCGGCATCGCCGCGGTCGCATGGACGTTCTGGGCTTTTGCTGTGGAACTTCGCGGGCGTCTCGCGATAGCAACCGACGAGGCGGCATTCCTCGCAACGGCCGTCGCGGCGGGACTTGTAGGAACCCTCGTGCAAGGGCTGATCGATACCGTGAGCGTTGTAATTTTCGGATTGTGGTTTCCCACGCTGGCGCTGGCGCTTGCCGCGGCGCGTGCCGGAACGGTGGATGCATGAAGCAGCGTTGGATGGCCCTCGCGGCAGCCGTCGCGCTTTCGGCGTGCAATCCGCAGGCTCCCAAGAACGCCGCACCGCAAGGCTCGCCGAGCCCCAGCGCATCCGCGCCGCTCGCGCTCAATATCACCGGCAGCGGCACGGATAAGCAGCCCGTCCGGTTTTTGGGGCAAAAGGGCAACTCGAAACAATACGAGATCGACGCGCGTTCGTTCACGAGTAAGGGCGCTCCGGGAACGGCGAAGGCGACGTTCATGAGTCCTCACGTGACCTTCTACGGAAAAGACGGTTCTAAGCTCGTGGCGGATTCGCAACGAGCGGTCGTGGATCAAAGCACGAACATCGTCGAGCTGCTCGGAAAAGTTACGGCGCACAACGGTACGGGAATGACGCTTCAGTGCGACACGCTCCGTTACGATCGCGCGCACCGAAATGTTCCACGGGAACGGTCACGTCGTCATTACTGAATCGTAACGGCTTCCACGCGACGGGAAACCGCGTGGACTCCGATATCACGCTCACTCACACGCAGATGCAATGAACGGTACGTCAACAGCACAACATTTACACTCGATCAAGCTTCGCGGACTCGTGAAGAACTACGGCGAGCGCACCGTGGTCAACGGCGTGAGCGCCGAGGTGAACACGGGTGAAGTCGTCGGTTTGCTCGGGCCCAACGGCGCCGGCAAGACGACGACGTTCTACATGGTCGTCGGGCTTGATTAAGCCCGACGGCGGCACGGTAGTGCTCGACAACGGCGAACGCGAGATCAATCTGTCAGGCCGTCCGATGTACGAGCGCGCGCGCAACGGCATCGGCTATCTCGCGCAAGAGAATTCGATCTTCCGCAAACTGTCGGTCGGCGACAACATCCGCCTGATTTGGGAGCAGAACGGCGTGCCGCGCGCGGAGCAAGAACAAGCGTCTGCCCGTGCTGCTCGAAGAGTTCGGCTTGCGCCGTTTCGTCGATGCTCACGGCGACAGCCTTTCGGGCGGTGAACGCCGCCGCGTCGAAATTGCGCGTGCGATCGCCACGGAACCGGCGTTCTTGCTGCTCGACGAACCATTCACCGGCATCGATCCGATCGCCGTCGCCGACATTCAGGCGATGATCCGGCAACTGCGCGATCGCGGCTTCGGCGTGCTGATTACGGATCACCAAGTGCGCGAGACGCTGGCGATCGTCGACCGCGCGTACATCATGAACAATGGCCGCATCGAGGTCTCCGGAACCGCGCAAGAAGTGCTCGACTCGCCGATCGCGCGGCAGTTTTACCTGGGCGAAGGTTTCCGGCTCTAGTGGCTTCGACGGCAAGAATGGCCAAGCCGTGGTGGCGTTATCTGCCGCGGGGCATCCGGCCTACGATCTTGGATCGATACATGATTCAGGAACTCTTGGGGCCGTTCGGCTTCGGCCTTTCGGCGTTCACGTTGATCTTCGCGGCGACGCAGCTCCTGGCCATCGGCCGGCTCGTCTCCACGCGAACACGCGCCGCTCTGGGCGGCGATCGAGGTGTTTCTGTGGGGCCTGCCGAGCGAAGTCGTTCTGGTGATTCCGATGGCCTTGCTGCTCGGCACGCTGCTCGCCATTCAACGGCTTTCGGGCGAGAGCGAGGTCACGGCGATGAAAGCCGGCGGCATTACCTTCACGCGCATCGTCTCGCCGTTGCTGTGGGCCGGAATCGCGCTGTCGTTCGTGACGTTCGTGCTCAGCGAAGTCGTCGCGCCGTATGCGGCCGACCAAGTCACGGAAATCGAGAATAACGCGATCGCGCACACGAGCGCGTTCAGTCACGACCTGACCGTCTCGGCGCCGCTTCCCGGCGGCGGCCGGCAGATCACGCTTGCCACGGCGTACGAACCTCACTCGCAAGCGCTGCTTCACGTAACGCTCGTGCAGTACGACCGCAACAATCAGCCGACGCAAGTGATCTTCGCGGATCGCGCGGATTTCGCGGCGGATAAATGGGCGTTGGAAAACGTGAGCCTGTACCGCTTCAATCCCGACGGCACGATTCTGACAGAGCCGCACGTGCCGCAGCAGGAGGTCGACCTAGGCGAGAAGCCAACCGATATCGTCAAGCGCTTGAGCAATAACGATCCGGAATCGATGAGCCGGGCCGAAATCGCGGACATCGTGAAATCCGGCCAGCTATCGCAAGCGGAGCTGCGCCGGTACGTGACCACTTATCAAGAGAAGCTGGCTCGTCCGTTCGCCTGTTTCGTGTTCACGCTTATCGCGGTGCCGTTTGGCATTCGCGCGTCGCGCGGAGGAGGCAGCACGAGTCTTGGATTCGGTTTGGCGGTCGCGATCGTGTTCGTGTACTACATCGTGATGACGATCTTTTCGTACATCGGACAGGCATTTTTGCCGCTGGCGCCCATCATGGCCTGGATGCCGAATGTCGTTTTCACGATCATCGGAGCCGTGCGGCTGCGCCGCGCCGCTCTGGTATAGCAAATGATCGTCGACTTCATTCGCGGAGCCCTGACGGTACTGTTCATTATGATCGTTGCCGGCGCGATTGCGTACGTCGGCGATCGCGTCGGCCATCAAGTTGGGCGCAAGCGTCTCACCCTATTCGGAATCCGGCCGCGGTACACGTCGACGATCGTCGCCGTCGGGACGGGCATGCTCATCGCGTTCTTCGTGACGCTGATCGCGATTCTCGCGTCGCAAGAAGTCAAGACCGCGTTCTTCAAGCTGAATCAGATCAACGCGCAGATCGCCGAGCTGACGTCGCGCGAACACGCGCTCGAAAGTAAAGTCAACAACGGCAAGCTGGTCTTCCCCGTGGACAAACTTATGGTGCCGTTCTACCGTTCGCTGCCGCAGGCCGACCCGGTCGACGACCGGCTCAAGCGCATCAAGTCGTTCTACGAAGAGTCGGTGCGCTATATCAACAGTACGTATCCGGCGTACGGGCTGCGTCCGTTCACGCCCCCGGCGAACATCGATAAACTGCTGAGCGACACGTACGACAAACCCGACGTGACCGCGGTGCTCATGCAGAGCCCGGTCATCATGCTCGTGAGTTCGGACCAGAATCTCTACGAGCACGACGAAATTCATTTTGCGCTTTCCCTCGTTCCCGACACCCGCCGCATCGTGAAGGGTCAAATCATCGCGCAGCTGCGCATTCCGGGCCGGTCGAACGCCAATCCGGTGATTGCCCTCAACGAACTCCAGCCGCTCATCGTGAACGCCGCGCGTTCCGGCGCGGGCCTGCCGCCGGTGCTTGCGAGCAACGTGCAGGGCCAGGGGCTGATGCCGGACGCCCCGACGATGCAGCGGATGCTCTCGAAAGCCGGGACCTACGTGATGACCGCCTATGCCTCCGAGGACGTCTATCCGCACACGGGCGGAATTCCGGTCGTAATCACGCTCACACCCGTGCGATGAGCCGCGTTATTCTAGGCGTCGACCCCGGCACGCGCAAGGCCGGGTACGCCATCGTCGACGGGGCCGGCGGCGTGTTGGTCATGGGAATCGAGGACATCGAACGGCTTCCCGCCCGGGTCGCCGAGATCAGTGCCGCGCACGAAATCGACGCCGTTGCGCTTGGAACCGGGACGAACGCGGCTCGGATCGGCACGGTCCTGGCAGCGGTCGGGGCGCCGGTTCACTTGGTAGACGAGCGGGAAACAACCCTAAGGGCGCGGGCCCTGTACTTTGCCGATCACCCGCCGAGAGGCTGGCGAAAACTGATCCCGCTGGGGATGCAAGTGCCGCCTAGACCAATCGACGACTACGCGGCAGTCCTTATCGCCCGTCGCTACCTGGCCGACGAAGGCGAGCGGTCTAATCTGGTATAACTGAAACGTCCGCCCAACTTGGACGATAATAATAGCCCGTGGATGAAGAAGGGCGGCCTTCTGCGGGTCCGGAGGAAGCAATGCCCCGCTGGTTGAGCGTTATCGTGGTAGCGGCACTGGTTGCAGTGCTGAATCCCACTATTGCGTTCGCAGCGTTCCAAGCTCCGCAGGCTTCCACCGCAGACAGCGATTTCGGCACGCAGCTCTTCCAGCGCGTGTTCGGCGAAAACGCGAATCGCGCGTCCGATTTCGTCGCCGACAATGCCAACGGCTCGTTCTTCCGCGATTACGCATTACGCATCGCGTCGCTTCCAACCGGAAGAGGCACCGCGCATATTTTGGTTCCGCAAGTGGCGCTGCCGCTGCTCTCGGCCAATCTCTTTCAACCGGTTCAGCTTGGCGGCGTAACGGCGATTCGTGCGTCGAATTACCGCGTGCCGGCGATCGCGACGCCCTCGAGCGACGGTATTACGGCCGACTCCGGTCCGGTCATCGGTCTTTATCGCGACGCCGCCCCTGCGCCAACGTCCGAACCCGCCTCGTTTCGTTTTGATTTGAGCGACGGACGCAACACGGGGCCCGGACTGCTGACGTTCAGCCCGACGCTCAATCCTGAAGAAGCCTTTACCTCCAGTGCTTCCGGTCCCGATCCGGCAACCTCGCTTCCGCAAGCCCAGGCCGGCGTCGCCGTTCCGGTTCGCGTTGGACACGTGCACCTGCAGCCCCACGTCGAAGGCGCGCAAGCCGACGTTCCGGCGCTTGCGCTGCACGACAATGCGCTAAACACCGGCGCCACGTTCAACACGCGCGTTGGTTCGCAGAAGTTCGACATCGACGTCTCGAGCGGATTCGAACACCTTACCGTTACGGATTCCACGTTGAACTCGTCGAGCTTCGACTCCACTTCGACGATGCAGATGGGCTCGAACAATATTCCGGTGCTCGTACCGGCCTATGCCGACGTTAGCAAACACACGCTGGCCGCGGGCGTCGGCGTTCCGGTTGCGCGTAACGTTACGCTGAACGTGCAGGCGGAAACGCAGCATTTGCAGGGTGGTTACGGCTCGCCCGGACTGTCGAACCTCGATGCAACCAACAACGTGTACGGCGGAAAGGTGACGTTCCAATTGCCGCATTCGGCAAGCGTGTCACTCTCCGCGAAGCAGTTTCGCTATCAGGACAACCTGACGCCGAATACGTTCACGCAGACCAGCGCGAACGTCAACTTCACGGTCAAGTTCTAGTAACCCATCTGTCCTGATTCTTCGATGACGACGACGGAGAGCAGCGGTCGGGCCGTCCGAGCGATTGCGTTTGCGGTGCTCGCGCTCGTGCTTTGTTGCTTTGGGGCGATTCAGTTCGCCTCCGATTCGCTCTACGCCGAGGCGGCTGCGCCGCACGCGTTTCCGTCCTGGATTCCAAAAGCGTTCGGAATGAACGTCTACCGGGTGCTCGACCGCGTTGCGCCGGCCGCCTATGTGGAAAGCACTCTCGCGCGTTCTGCGCTGCAAGCCGGCGATACCGATCGCGCCTGGCATTATGCGGTTCGCCTGCCGGCCGGTGCGGTTCGCGACGGCCTGCTCGAGCAAGTCGCAGCGGCCCGCGGAGAAACGACGCTTGCCTTCGAGTACGCTTTTGCTGCGCCCGATATCGCCGGCGTTCAGACCCTGATCGAACGGATGCGGATCGCCGATCCGCGTGGAGCGTACGCGCTCGAAGAGCGATTCATCGCGCGGTTGGACGCGTTGCAAACGCACCCTGACGCCGTTGCGCGCGGATGGTGGACGTTGGGAACGATTGCCGCGCAAACCGCCGCGCCCGCGTGGCAAACCCTCGCATATCGCGACTACGTGAAAGCCGCGCACCTCGCGCCGCTCGACCTGACGAACGTGCTAGGCGCCGCGAACCAAGCGGTAACGCTGCGGCAGTGGCGCGATGCGCAGGCGTGGTACCGCCGTGCTCTCGACGTGAGTCCCGGGAACGCCGACGCCGTCGCCGGTTTAGGCATCGTCGATTTGCAGTCGCGCGGCGATCGAAAAGCCGCGGAGCAGCAGCTCTCGCGCGCCGCTGCGGCCGATCCGTCGTCTGCGCTCGTGCGGGAACTGCAGCGCGAACTGCGGGCGCGTCCGTGAAAATAGCGATCGATGCTCAACTCGCCGTCGGCACGGCAACCGGCATCGGCGAATACGTTCGCGGGTTGATCGACGCGCTTCGGGCGCGCGACATCGACGTGGTCGAACTCAGCGAGCCGAAACTGGACCCGTGGCGCTTCGACCGCCGCGTCTTTTGGGATCAAGTGTTGTTGCCGCAGCGCGCCCGCCAATCGGGCGCCGATCTGCTGCACTGCGCTTCGGGAACCGTGCCGCTCTCGGCTTCGATGCCGGTGGTCGCAACGGTGCACGACGTCGCGTGGCTTCGGGTACAGGCGCACGTCCGTCCGTACGCGCGCTACTATTTCGGAAAGTTTTCGATCGACCGCTATCGCAACGTGCGCGCGATCGCCGTCGACTCGGAGTTTTCGCGCCGCGAACTGCTGGACGTGATGCCCGAGCTCGATGAATCGCGCGTTCGCGTCGTGTATCCCGGCGTTTCCAGTGACTTCTTCGCCTTGCAACGTAGCGGCGGCGACGGCCGGACGATTCTCGTCGTAGGCACGGTGGAACGGCGAAAGAATTTCGAGACCGTAATCCGCGCGCTGCCGGCGCTTCCCGACGCGCACGTGGTTTCGGTCGGGCCGTATACGCCCTATCAAGACGAATGTCTCGCGCTGGCGCAAGAATTCGGCGTAGCCGACCGCGTCCGGTTTCTCGGCTACGTCGACCGTGAAGAGCTGTTGGAACTCTATCGCACGTGCGGGGTCGTTGCCGTGCCCTCGCAATACGAAGGGTTCGGATATGCCGCCGCGCAGGCGTTGTGCGCCGGGGCGCCGTGCGTGGTTTCCGACCGCGCGTCGCTGCCGGAGATTGCCGGCGACATCGCGCGCGTCGAACCGCTTGAAGAACCGGACCGCTGGGCCGCGGCGCTGAAATCGGCACTTCGCGGCGAAGAGGACGAATCGGCATCGGCCGCGCGGTCCCGCGCGATCGAGCGCTTTGCGTGGACAAAAAGCGCCGCGGACATGGTCGCTACGTACGAGCTATGAAAAGCAACTCGCTCGGCTATCAAGTCGAATTGCGAACCGGCGAATGGGAACCGGTGGTCTACGATGGAGTACCGGCCGGAACGGTTGTGGGAATAACCGCCGTTCGCATCTTCGGGTTGGGAATGGGAATTCAGTATCGCGTACACGTAGAGAACCTTGGTTGGCTCGCGTGGACGAACGACGGCGAGGAGGCCGGCGCACCGGAACGCGTTCAAGTCGAAGCGCTGCAATTTCGTTTCACCGACGGTATCGTTGCCGGAAAAGAACACATTTGGGGCCGCGTCGTTTCGGCGAAGATCGGCGCACAGCCGGTGTTGCTGCCGTTTCTCGAATACGGCGAACACAACTACCTCGGCACGACGGGAAAGCATTTACAGCTCGAACGGCTGCAGCTTTGGAAAAGTACGCCGGTGGAAGGGGACGCGGCGGGCCTGCCGCTCGCGCTCGATGCGTTAACCGATCCTCGCCCGCATGACGGAATTATTCGCGCGCGCTGGGCCGGCGACGCGGTAGAGATTTGCTTCGCTAGCTGATGTGGTGACGTCGCAGGCGCTGGTCGAATTGCTCTTGCGCTCGCGGATAGAGCGCTTCATCTTCGGCATCCATGCGCTTGAGGAGCGGTTCACGTATAGCGAGCCATTCGCGTAGGAACTCGCTCGGAAACGCGGCGATCTTCGCGGGTTCGTCCCAGCGCTTGCACAATCGCAAAAACGCGTCGCGCAAGCCGCCCATCTCGGTTTCGTACTGCTTTGCGAGCGAGCTGATTGTCTCGTCCTGCGCCGCTTTCAATGCCGGATATAAGCGTTCGTCTTCAAGCGCCAAGTGCCGGACGAGAACGGTTCGCAGCCGCCACAGCAGCATGTGCGCCTCGCTTGGCTCGAATGGTTGGCGCACCGGGATATCGTTGGCGATGAAACGCAGCACGACGTGGTGCTGGCGGCACGTATGCAGCTCGATCGAGCGGTTCAGCTCCTCGCTCATCAGGATGCTATTGTAACCCCTCAGTACACCGGCGAACCAGGCGCGCCGGGTGCTACCGAGCCGTCGTCGGGAGCGAAAATGAGTCGCAGCGGATAACTCGACCCTGCTTCCGGCATCGTGACGATGGTGATGCGCACGAAGCCCTTCGCCGGTATGACGTACTGGCGAATCTTATAGCGCGAAAATGCGGGCACTTGGTGCGTCTGAACGAGCACGCCGTCGATGACGTACGTGCCGGTCGAGCGGCCGCCGCGCGGGTTTTCGTAAATCGCGATTGCTTGCGGACGGTTCAACGGGTTTTGCACGTTCACGACAAACGCTTGCAGAACGCCGTAGTCGCCGGCGAGTGCCTCGCCTTTGATGCGATTCGGCAGCGGAATCTGACCGATCGGCAATTCCAAGTACGAGTCGTTGACGTTCCACTGCGTCGCATAGTGAAATTCCGGAATGTTGTAAATGCCGCGCGCGTGGCGAACCGTGCTCATCAGCAACGCGCCGGTGGTCAGGGCGCTGTCCGGATCGTCGCCGGCATTTTGCGCGATTAGCGTCAGGTGGATGTCGCCGCCGGAGAGCACGCGCAGCTGCAGCAGATTCGCGACAATCGAGTTCGCCGGCAGGTCTTGCATGGCGATCGGCATGGTAGATGAACCCGGAATTGTGAGCAAACGTCCTTGGTTCTGAACGACCGATACTAAGAAATCGCGCGTCGCATCGTGGCCGACGCCCATTTCGTTATTCGACGGGCCGCCTCGTCCGCTGATAAACTGCACCGTCGCGGGTTCCGTCGAGTGGTTCTCCGCCATCAGCACGATTCGGCGATCGGGTTCGCCGGCCGGGTTGTAATGGAAGTACAAGAATCGCGAGGGCGTGTTGCGATGGAGATCCGCTGTGAATAGCACGCCGTTTTCGGTAAGCCGCTCGGGAAAGTCGGAGACCATCAGCGAGTCGGGAGAAATGCGCGGCGCCGCGATGTTCTCGAGCTGCACGCGCGTGTTGCCCTGCACGCTGAAATACTGTTCGCCCTGGGCGAGAACCGGCACGTCGAAGACGAGCGTGTTGTCCTGGCCGAGGCTGCGGCGAACCGGCACGTCGTCGGGACTCACGACGAGCTGCGCGCCTTTTTGCAGCTGAGTAGCGTTCATGATGGTGCGCGCGACGGTTCGCCGGATGAAATCGGCGTTGGCCGGATCGCCGGTGATCCGCACGGTCAGGAATTGCGGAAGAACCGCCGCGTTGTACGCAACGCGAACGCCGACGTAGCCCGTAACGCCGCGCGAATCGGTGACCGTAATGCTCGTTGCACCGGGCGTCTTGCCGGAAATGGAAATCGTGCGCGCGTCTTGATTCGTCCCGACGTCGACCACTTGCGGGTTTTGAGCGACGGCCGTGAACGCGCCAAGGATGCCGTTGAGCGTGACCGTTTGGGTCGTGCCGACGGGAACCTGCGCGTTTTGCGGATTCGCGGTAATCGGCGGCGGCGTGGGCGTGGGCGTCGGCGTGAGGCTCGGTAAAGGCGAGGGCATTTCGCTGGGCACTGTAGTAGCGCTCGGCGCCGGCGACGCGGGCGGCGTAGTAACCACCGGCTCGGCGAACGGCGTCGCGGCCGGAGCGGGGGTCTCTTGCGCATGCGCGGGGGAGACGGCGGCAGCGCATGCTGCGAGGCACACGGCAACCATCAGCGAGCGTGCAAGCACGTTACTTCAAATCACCCTTTGTTCGTAGCGTTGGTAGTTTAGGCGATCTTCGCCGCTTCGGCCCGGCTTACCGCCGACGCCAATAGCGTTTTGTAGCCGACGTTCGGGAAGAGCACGGTTACGAGATCCTTCTCGGCGCGCTCGATGGTTCCGGTGCCGAACTTAGGGTGCGTGACGACGTCGGAAATGCGGTACGCTCCGGCCGTACCGCCTGCTGCCGGCACGGCAGCTCCCGTCGCAATTTTCGCTACGCCGGCCGTGCGCAGGCAGTTGTCGCACTTCCCGCAGTTCGGCAAGTCGAAATCCTCGCCGAAGTAGTTCAGGATGAAGCGCCGGCGGCACGACGTGTTTTCGGCGTACTGCAGCATCATGGCCAGCTTCGACTGGTCGTACGATTTCTTCGTTTCGTAGTTTGCGAGGCTCAAAACCAGCTCGCGATTCTTGCGAACGGCTTCGGTTAACCCGTACTTCGACTTTCCGGTCATCTCGACGTAGCCGGATTTTTTGAGCAGCGCCAGGATGACTTTGAGCTTCGTGAGCGGGAGCTGAAGAATCTTGCGCAGGTCGGTCATCGACACGCCGTCTTCTTGGCCGCCGAAGACTTCGATCGTGCCGAAGACGCGCTGCACTTCTTCGATGTCGGGATACTTGCCGGTTAGGAAGTAATTCTGCACGCGCGTGTCGCTCATGCGATAGATGAGGATGCAACGCGACTTCTCGCCGTCACGCCCCGAGCGGCCGGCTTCCTGCGTGTACGCCTCGAGCGAGCCCGGCAGATCGTAGTGCACGACGAAGCGGATGTTCGGCTTGTCGATGCCGAGCCCGAACGCGTTGGTCGCGACGACGGCTCGAATCGTCTCGTTCATGAAGCATTCGTGGACGAGCGTGCGGTCTTCTTTGTGAAGCTTCGAGTGATAGACCGCCGCGGGAATGTTCAGCGTGTCCGTTAGGTACTTCTGAACCTCGAGCGCATTCTTGATGGTCGCCGTATAGATGATGCCGGTGCCTTCGAGCGCATGCGGTCCGGTGAAGAGCTGGCTGAGAGTCTTGAGCTTGTCGGCTTCTTTGTCGGCTTTGCGTGCTTCGTACACCAGAGTTCGGCCGGTCGAAGCCTTTGACGATCGGCTTCACGTGCTCGATGCCGAGCTGGTGCAGAATGTCTTCGCGAACGGCCGGCGTTGCCGTTGCGGTCAAGCGCGAGAACCGTCGGGTGGCCGAGGCGCTTGATCACCGCAGCCGAGCGCGAGATAGGCGGGCCGGAAATCGTGCCCCCATTGCGAGATGCAGTGCGCTTCGTCGACTACGAAAAGCGGCATTTCGATGGACTGGAGCAACTGGAGAAAAGTCTGATCTTCGAGCTTCTCCGGCGTCGTGTAGACGATTTTGATATTTTTCGCGGCGATGCGCTCTCTGCGCGCGAATTTCTTGATCTTCGGAGAGCGTGGAGTTCAACGCTACCACATCGGTAATGCCGCGTTCTCTCAGCATATCGAGCTGATCTTTCATCAGCGCGATCAGCGGACTAACGACGACCGTGGTTCCTTCGAGGAGAAGCGCGGGCAGCTGATAGGTGAGACTCTTCCCGGCGCCGGTCGCCAAAATGGCAAGCGTATCTTGTCCCGCTATGACACGCGAGACAACTTCTTCCTGACCCGGGTAGAAAGAATCGAACCCGAACTTTTCCTTAAGCGCAGCGCGCAAATCCACTGCTGTTCCTATAGCCTCCCCACCGAGTGAGCATAGCGCACCGGCGGATATAAAAGCATTACCTTCTGCTTAATCCTAGTACCCGCAGGCAGGCGCCGCCAAACGGACAGCCCGAATCCAGGGGCGTGTCCCTTTACCGTACTTGGCGCCCCAAGTCGTTTGCCGACCTCGTCGGCCAAGACGCGGTCGTCCGCACTCTTACTTCCGCTATCGAAAGCGGAAAACTCGCGCACGCCTATATGTTCTCCGGTCCGCGCGGATCCGGCAAGACTTCGGCGGCAAAAATTTTGGCGCGGTGCATCAATTGCGAGAACGGCCCGACGGCCCATCCCGACAACACCTGCGACAACTGCGTTGCCATGTTGAGCGGAACGGCGCTCGACGTTCTCGAGATCGACGCCGCTAGCAATCGCGGTATCGACGAAATTCGCGCGCTGCGCGATGCGGTGAAGTTTGCGCCTTCGGTGATGCGTATGAAAGTGTACATCATCGACGAAGCGCACATGCTCACCAAAGAAGGCGCGAACGCGTTTCTGAAAACGCTCGAAGAGCCGCCGGCGCACGCTGTGTTCATTCTCGCGACGACCGAACCCGAGAAGCTGCCCGTCACGATTCTTTCGCGTTGCCAGCGCTATGCGTTCCGGCGCATTTCGATTCCGGTGATGATCGAGCGCATGCGCGAGATTGCGACCTATGAAGGCATTCAGATCGACGAAACGGCTCTCGCGGCAATTGCGTATCGCGCGGACGGCGGTTTGCGTGACGCGCTGACGATGCTCGAACAGGCTGCGGCATTTGCCGAAGGCGTGATCACGACCGCGACGATCGAACTCGCGTTCGGCGCGAGCGGCCGCGGCTACGCGAACATGCTGCTCGACGCGGTGCTGAGCGCGCGACGCCTCTTCGGTGTTGCGCGTGATCGAAGAAGCGAGCGATTCCGGCGCCGACATGCAAGTGCTCATCGCGAGCGCTGATTGCCGGGTTCCGCAACTTGCTCGTTGCCCGCGTGAATCCGGAACTGCTCGCCCGCGATCTCGCGCCCGAAGACGCGCAGCGCGCGACGGAACGCGCGCAAACCGTGCCGCAAGCGTCGATCGTGCGCGCGCTGCGCGTGCTGAGCGATGCGGCCGGCCTTGCGCGAACCGGCGGCAATCCGCGCCTCGAGCTGGAAACGGCGCTGTTGCGCTTCGTGCTGGCTTCCGAGGATCCGACGCTCGAAGCGATCTCCGCGCGCCTGGCGGCGCTCGAAGAGGGCGGCGTACGCGCCGTGGCCTCGCCGCTCCCCGCACCGCCGGTACCGAGTGCCGCCAAAGCACCCGAGCCGAAACCGGCACCCGAATCCAAACCGGCGCCCGAACCGAAAGCGGCGCCCGCGCCCGAACGCAAGCCGGAGCCGCCGAGCGTCCCGGCTGCCGCCAACGGCCCGGTCACGGTGCAAAAAGTCCGCGCCGCCTGGAATAACATTCGCGGAAAAGTGGAAAGCGAGCGCGCTTCGCTGCGCGTGCCGCTTTCACGGACGCTGGTCGATAGCGTCGACGGCAATGCCGTCGTGCTGAAGTTACCCGACAGCTTCAGCGCCGACATCCTGCGCGATCATTTGAAGCTGGTGGAAACGGCCATCGCGGATACGTTGGGTACGCCGTTGAAAGTAACGCTGAAGATCGACGGCAGCGCGAAAAATACGGCTCGTGCCGCCGAACCGGCAGCCGCGGAAGACGAACCGGCCGAAGATATCGACGCTCTTTTCAACTACGCCAACGAACGGATCCCTGAACGATGAATCAAGCGCAATTGATGGCGCAAGTCAAAAAAATGCAAACCGAGATGGTGAAAGCGCAGGAAGAGCTTGCGAACACCGTCGTTACGGGCAGCGCCGCTAACGGCATCGTGACCGTCGAGATGACGTGCGATCAGCGCATGAAATCGATCAAGATCGGCGCCGATGCGGTCGATCCCGAAGATGTCGAAACGCTCGAGGATCTGGTAACGGTCGCCGTCAACGACGCGCTTGCAAAAGCGTCGGAGAAGACGCAAGCGCGCATGGGCGGCCTGACCGGCGGTATGCGTATTCCCGGCTTGATGTGAGTACTCGAACCAGCGGCAGCGTCGCCGGGCCCGTCCAAGCGCTCATCAACGAGTTTTCCAAGCTGCCCACGGTCGGCCCGAAAACCGCGGCGCGGCTCGTGTTCTACTTGCTGAACCGTCCGCGAAACGAAGCGCAGTCGCTAGCAGAAGCGATCCTTGCCGTTAAAGACAAGGTTCGTTTTTGTTCGGTCTGCTTTTCGCTGACCGAAGAAGATCCGTGCGACCTGTGCACCGACGACCGGCGCGACCCGAAAATCATATGCGTCGTGGCCGAAGCGAAGGATATCTACGCGATCGAACGGACGAGCGCGTTCAAGGGCCGCTATCACGTGCTCGGCGGCCTGATCTCGCCGATGGACGGAATTGGTCCCGCGCAATTGCGCGTGAAAGAGCTGGTCGAACGCATCGGCGCCGAGTCGCCGCATGAAATCATTCTCGCGACGAACCCGAACGCCGAAGGCGAGGCGACGGCGCTGTATCTTTCGCGCCTGTTGCAACCGCTGGGCGTTACGGTGACGCGTCTCGCCTACGGGTTGCCGATCGGGGGCGATTTGGACTACGCCGATGAGGTTACACTCGCAAAAGCGCTCGAAGGCCGCCGCACGCTTTAGATTACTAGGAAGCGGGCGCCAGTAGAAACGCAGGGATAGCGAGCGGCTCGGTGCAACGGTTCCAGCAATTCCCGCGGCGGTATGCTGCGATTTATTTTGGGCACCGGGTTCGCGCTCGCGAATCGTGTTGGCTCGTGCTGTAGCTAAGGGGGACGGCGTCCTGATGGCGCCTCGGCAGAGCAACGCGCCCATCCCGACCCTGCTGCTGGTCGTCGACCGCAGTTTAGGCGTCACTTCGTCGGTCGTCCCCGAACCGCTCGCGCGAAAGAACGTCTCGACGCTGGAAGCGCTTCCGTGGGGCGATACGCGCCACGTATGCGCGGTCGTTCGGCTCGCGTTTGGCGGCCGTCCGATGCGCTTTTCGCGTTGGCGCCTGGGTGCGCAGGAATACGCCGGCGAGATTCTCCCCGTGCGCGACGACGCCGGCCGCATTACGAGCGTAGTCGTTGCCGGCAACGATTGCGCGGAACTGCACGATTTGCGCGATGCGCTCGCGCGCTCGCAAGACATCACGTCTTCGGCGCACTTCGTGCTCGAAATGCCGGCCATGACGGTCAACGCTACGCCGGCCTTTTCGCGGATGTGGGGCTTCGAAAACGCGCAAGCCCGCATTCCGTTCGACGTCGTGGCCGAACGCGTACACGAAGACGATCGCCGCATCTTTGCGCGCCAGCGGGAGACCGCGGGTGTGGACGGCGACTTGCGCTTGGAGTACCGGATCGCCCACCCCGAACAAGGAACGCGTCACCTGCGCACGCATGCGTCGTTCATGCGCGACCGCTTCGGCGAGATTCAGCGCATCGTGGGGACCGTGGTCGACATCACGGAGCACGTCCAGGCCCGAAGCACCGTGGAGTTTCTGGAGCGGCACGATTCGCTCACCGGATTGCTGAACCGCTACGTTTTCATTGAAAAACTCAAAGAAACGACGCGGGACCCGGCACTAAAAGCGTCGCTCGTGCTAATCGACATCGATCGTTTCGCGCAAATCAACGACGTCGTCGGCCACGCCGTCGGCGACCGGCTCTTGTGTTCCGTCGCAGAGCGCCTGCGGTTTTTGGAGCAGTTAGGGCATTGCGTCGGCCGCCTTGGCGCCGACGAGTTTGCGTGTTTGCTTTTGGAGTCGCAGCAGTCGGATACCGCGCAGCAGATCGTCGACAATCTGCGTTGGCGTCTCGAGATGCCGTTTACGGTCGATCAGAACCAGTACCAGCTCCACATGAAAATCGGAGTTGCCGAATATCCGGCCGACGGCAGCGGCGATCTGCTCTTGCAGAATGCGAGCATCGCGCTGTTGAGCGCAAAGAAATCCCCGCGCGGCGCGGTTGCGAAATACCATTCGGATTTGGAGCGCCGTTTGAGCGCGCGCAGCCGCATCGAGCGCGATCTTGCGCACGCCGTCGCCCGCGAGCAATTCGTAATGTATTACCAGCCCCTGATCGATGCCGCCAGCGGCCGTCTGATTGCGGCCGAAGCGCTGCTGCGCTGGAAACATCCCGACCTCGGCCTGCTCTCACCCGATGCTTTCCTCAACGTCGCGGAAGAAAGCGATAACGTCGTGAACATTGGCCGGTGGGTGCTCGAACGTGCGTGCCGCGATGCAATGACCATGCGCGGGTCGTTGGGCGACCGGATCAGGATGAACGTAAACGTCTCTCCGCGCCACGTCCAGTCTTCGGCGCTCGTCGGCGACGTGGCTTCGGCGCTCGACAATTCCGGATGGAATGCCTCACAGCTGCAGCTCGAAGTCACCGAGCAAGCGTTCATCGACGACGTTCCCAGCGCCGTATCGACGCTGCAAACGCTGCGCAATCAAGGCGTGACCGTCGCGATCGACGATTTCGGAACCGGATACAACACGTTGAGTTATCTCAAATCGTATCCCGTGTCGTGCATCAAGATCGACCGCGCCTTCGTGCGCGACGCCGAGTCCGACGGTTACAGCCGCGCCATTTGCCGTTCGGTAACGGCGCTGGCGGAATCGTTGAACATGAATCTCATCGGCGAAGGCGTAGAAACCGCCGGACAAGCCTCGTTCTTGCGCAACATCGGCTGTCGCGAGTTGCAAGGCTTTCACTTCGGACGCCCCGTTCCGATGCAGCACTTCATCGCCGCATATGCTTCCTAAAGAGTTATTTGGTCGCTAAGACTTCTACTTCGTCGATGTTGACGTAACCGGTCCGGCGCCCGCCGCCGGGCGCGGTTACCACGAGTCCGGCGCTTTGCAAATCCCCTTTTAGTTTTCCGCTGTCAAACACGAGCCGATGCGTAACTTTCGCAGGTGAATAAAAGGAGAGTGCGCGCGCCGGCTGACCGGCAATGAGAATGGTGCCGCTGCCGCCGTTCGGGCCGGTGACGCCGTAGATGCGCAAGTGATTGCCTTCAAAGACAAGCGTGACGGAGTCGCCTACGTGGTACGACCGAGCGCTCGCGCCCTCATACCGTCCGTCGCGCCGGTTGGAGACAAATTCCCAGCGTCCGCTGTACGACAGCTTATGAATCTGCGCGCCTCGTTGCAGGGCCGAAATGCCGATCACCGTTTCCGTTGTCGGGGGCGGGCGTATGGCATTCTTTGACGGACGCGTGGCAGGCGGTGAGGAGCCGAGGGCGAGCGGCGATGAAGTTACCGGCGTTCCGCCGCGCGCGCATGCCGCGAGGACCAGCAAAATGAAAACTGCCGTGCGATGCAAGGATCAGCCGCCGTAGGCTTTATGGAGATCTTTCATTGCGGCGGTCAGAATGACGTGAAATTCGGCGTTTTTCTGAGGCCCGAACGCCGGATCGGCGTTCACCGCGTGCATCAGCGTTACGTGCATCGGACGCGACAAGAGATGTTCTAACATATAGCCGACGTCGTAGCGGCCATCCGGCATGATCCCGGCGGCATAGAGCCGTTTTGAAAGTACAGCGCCCGTCGGTGGCGAGACGGCAGGCAGCGCAATGTGGTTTGCTTTTACTTGCGCGATTGCAAGGGTCACGAAGCGGTCGAACGTCTTGAAGAATTGCGAGACGCTGGCCGCCGAATACCGGTGCGTCAGCGACTTCGCTTCGGCGCCGGCGAGCGGGCCGGCTAGGTACGCGAAAAGCTTTTGGGAAGAAAAATGCGCCGGTCCGCCGCCGGCCTCTATCATTTCCGTCGTTAGCGCTAAATCGGGTTTGCCTAAATACCGCCCGTGCGATTCGTTCATCGCTGCAGGTGCGTGAGGAGCTGCTGCAACGGTTGCAGCGAGGAGCATTGCGTAAAGCATGCGAGCCCTCCCGGCTGATAGCGTTCTATCGTCTTTACAGAATACGGGATGGATGCGCCGGCTCACTGCCGTCTCTCACGCTAGCTTCATGAAATTCACCACGAAGCCTCAAGTCGCTATCCTATGCTGGCAGCGGAGGAATTCGCATGTCAGCACAATCGTTGCCGCTATCACCGGGATTCGGAGGCCTAGGCAGGTCGCTTCGAGGCGTCCCGCGCTGGGTGTATATCGCCCTCGCCGTAGTGCTCGTTGCCGCAATAGTGGCCGCGACGGTCGTTTCGCGCGCGCATAGTCAAGTTCAAGTTACCACGCAGCCCGTCGTTCGTCAGACGTTACTTCAGAGCGTGACGGCATCGGGCACGGTCAACGCGCAGAATACGATTACCGTCGGTACGCAGGTTTCGGGAACGATTTCCGAGCTCGACGTCGATTTCAACTCGAAAGTTCACAAAGGCCAGGTACTGGCGAAGATCGATCCCAGCACGTTGCAAGCGCAGGTCGATCAGGCGAGCGCCGCGGTCGCTCAAGCACAGGCGCAGGCCAACGCAGCCGGCGCAAACGCGAGCGGCGCGGGAGCAACGGTTAACGTAGCGAGCGCGAATGCTGCAGCGCAAGATGCCGCCATTCAAACGGCGCAGGCGAACGTCGCGAAATCGCAAGATGCCCTCACGCTCGCGCAACAGCAGTACAATCGCGACACGACGCTGCTGAAGCAGGGCTACATGCCGCAATCTACGGTCGATACCGATCGCTCGAACCTCACGCAGGCGCAGGCAGCGGTGGCGGCGGCGCAGGCGGCGGTCGCACAGGCTCGCGCGCAAGCGGCAGCGAGCAATGCGACGATCGAGCAGAACGCCTCGCAAGCGCAAGGCCAAGCTGCTAGTGCAGAGGCCGCTCGTGCATCGATTGCGGCGGCTCAAGCCACCTTGAAACAGGATCAGCTCAACCTCGATCGCACCGTTATTACGTCGCCCGTCGATGGAACCGTCGTCTCGCGCGCGGTTTCGGTAGGCCAGACGGTCGCGGCGTCGCTGCAAACGCCGACGCTCTTCACGATCGCGCAAGATCTGCGCAAGATGGAAGTGGACATCAACGTCGGCGAACCGGACATCGGCAACGTCAAACCGGGCGACACCGTGGACTTCAGCGTCCTCGCGTATCCGAACCAAACGTTCCACGGAACGGTCGGCGAAGTGCGAATCAACCCGCAAACAGTCAATAACGTCGTGACGTATCAAGTGATCGTTGACGTCAATAACACCGACGGCAAATTGCTCCCCGGCATGACGGCCAACGCCACGATCAACGTGGCCAAAGCCAACGACTCGCTAGTCGTGCCGCTCGCCGCGCTGCACCAAGGACGCGGCGCGAACGGATCGGGCACTGCCGCCGCCACGACGGCGCAAAGCAGTGCCACGCCGGCCAGCGGCGCGCAATCGCCGTGGGGACAAACCTCTAGCGGCAATGCGGGCGGAAGCGTCGCCGCGGGTTCGGATGCGTCGCTAATGGTGCAGCGTGACGGAAAAATGCAGCGCGTGCGAGTGCACGTGGATCTCGTCACCGCGGCGCAGGCAGCCGTGACGCCGATCGACGGCTCGACGCTGAGCGAAACGGACAACGTCGTTACCGCTTTCGCCGGCACGCGCAGCGGCCGCGGCGGGCAAGGCCAGCGCACGCAGGGCGGCTCGCCGCTCACCGGCGGCGCAAGCACCGGACGCGGCGTTCGGGGGATTCCGTAATGGAACCGGTCGTACGCGCACAAAACCTGCGTAAGGTCTACACCCTGGGCGACGCGCAAGTCGTCGCCCTCGCGGGCGTCGATCTGCAAATCGATCGCGGCGAGTTCGTCGCCGTGATGGGACCGTCGGGATCGGGCAAGTCGACGTTCATGCAAATCACCGGATTGCTCGACAATCCGACCAGCGGAACGTACCTCTTCGAAGGCACCGATGCGTCGAACTTGGATGCCGACGCGCGCGCCGACATTCGCAGCCACCGCCTCGGATTCGTCTTCCAGTCGTACAACCTGCTGCCGCGGACGAGCGCGCTCGAGAACGTCGAGCTGCCGATGGTGTACGCGGGCGTTCCGGAAGCCGAACGTAAGCGCATTGCACTCGAGAAAATGAAGATCGTCGGCGTCGATCATCTTGCGAGCCATCACCCAAATCAAATGTCGGGCGGCCAGCAACAGCGCGTTGCAATCGCGCGATCGCTCGTGAACAATCCGGGACTCATTCTCGCCGACGAGCCGACGGGCGCGCTCGACACCAAAACGTCGGAAGACGTGATGCGCATTTTCCAAGAGCTCAACAGCGAACAGGGCATTACCATCATGCTCGTGACGCACGAACCCGATATTGCGATGCATGCCAAACGCATCGTGACGTTCCGCGACGGCCGCATCCTCAGTGATAAACCCAATGAAAGCCGGGCCGCATGAAAAACACCCTGAAACTGGCGCTGCAAGCGCTCATCCGCAATAAGGCACGCTCGATCCTCACGATGCTGGGCATTGTGATCGGCGTCGCGGCCGTCATCGTTACCGTGGCGATCGGCTCCGGCGCGCGCGCGTCCGTGCAGGCGAGCATCAACAGCCTTGGCTCGAACCTCATCGTCGTGCAACCCGGATCGGTCACTACGACCGGTGCGCGCGGCGGCTTCGGCACCGCATCGACGCTTACGCCGGAAGACGGCATGTCGCTCGCGCAATTACCCGGTGTCGCGAGCCGTCTCACCGCTCGTCACCATTCGTACGCAGGCCGTTGCCGGCGGAAACAACTGGCAAACGACGGTGAGCGGCGTTGCGCCGACGTACACGTTCATTCGCTCGTGGCCAATGGCGAGCGGCGCGTTCTTCTCGCAAAACGACGTGACGTCGTCGGCGAAAGTCGCGGTGCTCGGACAAACGGTCGTGCAGCAGCTCTTTCCCAACGGAGCCAATCCGGTCGGACAAACGATCATCCTCAAAGGCGTCCCGTTCACCATCGTCGGAACGCTCAGCCCGCTCGGTCAGAGCGGTTTGGGCCAAGATCAAGACGACACGATTCTGATTCCTTACACGTCGGCGATGCAGCGTATCACCGGCCTCACGACCGTAAATCAGCTGATGGTTTCGGCGAAAGACGGCAACAGTATCGACACCGTGCAGCAGCTCGTGACGTCAACGCTCGAACAGCGCCACCACGTCGCATCGTCGCAGAACGACGATTTTCAGGTGCGCAACCTGCAGTCGATCGCCGCAGCCGCGTCGTCGACCGGTGCGGTGATGGAGTTCTTGCTCGCGGGCGTTGCCGCCGTATCGCTCATCGTCGGCGGCATCGGCATCATGAACATCATGATGGTTTCGGTAACGGAGCGGACGCGTGAAATCGGCTTGCGCATGGCAGTCGGCGCGCGCGGGAAAATCATCCTGCGCCAGTTCCTGACCGAATCGATCGTGCTCGCAACCATCGGCGGCTTGATCGGCGTGATCCTCGGGTTTGCCAGCACCGGGCTCGTCGCCGCGATCGCGAAGTGGCCGACACAGATTCCGGTCGGCTGGGTCCTGGCGTCGGTGGCGTTCAGCGCGTTCGTCGGCGTGTTCTTCGGCTACTATCCGGCGCAGAAGGCCGCCAATCTCCATCCGATCGAGGCGCTGCGGTTCGAGTAGAGCTTCGAAGCGCAAGAATCGGGTCGATCCTGCGGGGCTCATGTCGCACAATAGCGGCATGAGCTTCGTCATTTCCGGGCTCGATCCCGAAGAATTCGCCGAATTGAAGGCGCTGAGCGACGCCGAGCTGGCTCAGCGCCACGCCGTTCGCGTTACCGCCGATGCGCCTACCGGATTTCCGTGCCGGGTTTCGCTCGCCGATGCGAATCCGGGCGACACGCTGCTGTTGCTCAACTACGAACATCAGCCCGCCTCCACGCCGTATCGCGCATCGCACGCGATCTTCGTGAACGAAGGCGCGATGGAACGCGCGCGATTCATCGACGAGGTGCCCGAAGTGCTGACGTCGCGCAAATACTTGTCGGTGCGTGGCTTCGATGGTGCGGGCAACATGGTCGACGCCGACGTGGCCGAGGGCGCCGGCGTTCGTTCCACGATCGAGCGATTGTTGGAGAACGCAGACATCGCATACTTGCACGTGCACTACGCCGGCCGCGGTTGTTATGCTGCGCGTGTGGACCGGAGCGTGTCTCACTAGAAGCGAGTCCGTGGTACTTCCCGATGCGTGCGGAGCAGCGAGCGCGGATTCACTTTGGTCGAGACGGTCGTCGCCGTCGCGATTACCGCAGTGCTCCTTGCGGCCGGCGGTATTTGGCTCGGCAGCATGCATCCCGGCGCGCTCGCGAATGCGGTCGATGATTTCGATGCCGATCTTGCGGTAGCGCGCGCTACGGCCGCCTCGAGCGGCAACGGCGCGACGATCGCCGTGCTGCCGCGCAGCGACGCATCCGGCACGCATTCCGGTTTTACGTTGCGCGTTTACAGCGGCCGTCCAAACGCCGCAAATGCCGTGTCGCCGACGACCACGATGTCGATCGAAAGCAGCGCGACGATCGGGGAGCGCACCTTCGGCAAGCCGCCGTTTTCAATTTTTCTCAGCAGCGCCGGCCATCCGGCCGGCATGGCGTCGTATCCGTCCGTCGACGCAAAAGGGATTCCGTCGTTCGGCGCAATCGCGTCGCAGCCGCCTTGCCCGGCCGGCGGCATCATACTGACGTTCACGAGCCCGCAAGGTGCGACGCAGACGCGCACGTTACAATGCGCCGTGACGGTTGCCGGTGCGCAGATTCCGAATCCCTCGCCGACGCCGAACCTGCCGGTGGTTACGCCGAAGCAACTCGTAGCGCATTGGACCAGCGATACGGCGGCGTTGCATTTCGTTGCGTCGGAATTCGGATACACGCATTGGTTTGCGTCGAGCACCGGGCACGGCGTGCGGAAGCGCAGCTCGTTACAATGCCGGCTGGCCGTATTCAAATGCGCCGGATCCCAACGAGCCGGCCTTGCCGCCGGATCCGCCGAGCGCGCCGTACTCGTGGCCGAACGCACCGAGCATGAACGACGCGCCGGCCGCCTTTGCCATGTCACCGGTCGCCGGCAGTCCCGGCCTTTGCGCCGTCGACATCGTGGACGAATACGGCCAGCACGCCGGTGCCGCGGTGCAAGTCATGGGTGATTTGACTCCAAGTCCCGCATCGCTCACGTTCAACTCTCCGCTTGCCGCGTCGCAGAATATCGCGTTCGGGAAAACGTACGACAGCGAAAACCTTTCGCTCAAGACGACCGACAATTGCGCGGGAATTGCAACCTACGCCCAAACCGCATCGTCGACTCCACCTAATCCATCTGCTACACCCGCGCTATCGGTCCTAACGGTGACGCCGCGTGGCGCCGGTCAATGCGACATTCGCGCCGGCGATCAATACGGCGAACCGCCCGTGGACGTGCATGTCACGGTTACGAACTCGGTTCTTTCGGTATGGCCGCCCGCGATCGAATTTCCGGTTACCGGATCGCAACTGGCTAACGTGAAGCGCAGCGGCCTCAACGTAGCGATGGCTTTGAATTATCTGCTCGGCGGCGCCATCGCCGATGCTTCACTCCCGCCATGCGCCGTAAACCAGCCACGCGCATTTCCCAGCGCCGCCGCCATGACCGCCGACGCCACCCCGCTCGCAAACGCCATCGATCCTTGGGGCTTGGGCATCAAGACCGACGCTAACGGCTGTCTATCTGGCCCTAATGGAGCAGTAATCGCAGTTCACGAGGCGGCATATGTGCAGCGTTTCGATTCCAGTCTACTACATGCGGCGCGGCATTAGTGAGCTGGATCCTGGACGCCAAGTCAATATGGTCCGTCGGCGGGCGAAGTCGCCTCGGGCGGATAGCCTACTGCGAACCTTGCGTGTCACTATCAGACGATTCGAGATCGCGAATGCAGATCGAACGAGACGTCTCAGTGACAGTGACTGCAACAATTATGCGATCCGACGAAGGTGACACTGTGCGCGATGCTGTCCCGATGGTTCTTACCAATGTTATTCCTGGGCAGGCACGCGAGCGCGATCGCACTGTGCGATGATTCTGCTGCTTATAAAGAAAGCTTTTTATTATAAGTCGGTTGACGGCGGCTATGACGTGGATGGCTACTGGCGCTATCTTTCGAAAACGATGATGATCCGCAAGTAATGGTCGCGTATCATGCCCCTCTAACTGGGGCCAACAAACTTTGAACGGAACCGCCGTCGTTCCAGAATCGCTTGGTAATTGGGATAGCGGACCTCTACCGGGTGAGTTGGCATCCCTCGGCGCCGCCTACAATTCCGCCGCAATGAAGCCGGGTGTGTATCCACTCCGCGACCGTGAATCTGATGTGTCTGTATCACTAAAACCACGGGACGGCATTCGGATCCGTAAAAACGCGCGGATCTTGCGGATATTGTGCGAGCCCGAATCCCTTGATTGCCGCTTTGATAAGGGAAGAAACCCGGCGTACCACTCACCCTAGGAGCTCTTGCGATAGATGTCCGCCTGAGTCCAAGTCGCATTGGATCAAGATCGCCGCAACTGTTCCGCCACCAATTTGACGTGCGCGCTCGTTAAGACGCCGTACGGATTACTTGGATCGACGAGCCCGGCTCGTATAGCTGGCATTAGATTCATGCGCGAAAATAGTGCGCACGTTTTCGACCAACCATTGATCAACTACGGCCTTGGGTAGGTTGAGGCTCGCGCGATGGTTCTGGAATGCGGTGATGCACGGGAGTTCGGTGTTCGTGTCGATAGTCGATAACCGATATTTGCCGCTAGTTTGAATGGCGCTCGGCGTGACCAATGCGATCGGCGCCGGCGTCGGAGCGGTGAGTATCGTTTGGCCGCCGAGTATGATCTTGTCGTGAATTGTGGGCCGTGTCATGTCCGAAGGGCTATCGGAACCGATGACGAGCATGTAAGTGCCATTCGGTTGCGAGACGGTAAAAGAACCGTCGGCGGCGGTTGTTGAGACGGCGACCGGTGTCGGGCTTGGGCCGGGAGTCGGATACGAAATCCACGGCTGGACTTCGACGTTCACGCCTGCGAGCGGTGCACCGGAAACATCGTCAACGAGCATGCCTTTAGCAGTCGTCGTTGACTGCGAAGCGACGCAGTTTGGTGCCGTTCCGGTATAGCCGGATGGGCAAGGCGTTGGGCCGGGCAGAGGTCCACCGGTGGAACTGCCTCCGCCGCCCCCGCATGCCGAAAGCAGCGAACAAAGCACGACGCTAACGGCAGATATTCGAATGCGCGAACGCCCTAAATGCATTTGGACACCCCTCCATAGCAATGCCGGGCGAACTTGTACGCCGCTTGCTTGGAACCCTAGCGCTTAGCAGAGCTCCGGCTAGGTGCGTTTCGCACTTAGTCTGATGCGAAACGGGCGGCGTTTCATCACGCTGCACGTGTCCGAGCGTCTCGCATGCATCCGAATACATACGAAACGCGTGTGAGAGGAAACGACCGCGGTAAGGACGCACGCAGCGCCTTGGCGGAGCGCGTTAGCAAAAAAGCAAGCGCTCCTCTCAAGTCGCTTTCAAGCTCACGCGTTAGATTCTGGAGCAGGATGACCGAACTCCAACCGCGCGTCGCGGTGATAGATGACGAACCTAGAATCCGAGAGTTGCTGGAATTGACTCTTGGCCACCACGGCTATGCGGTGCGTACTGCGCCCGACGGGCCCGCCGGCCTTGAACTCGTTCGCGATTGGGAGCCGGATCTGATCGTGCTCGACGTGATGATGCCGATGATCAGCGGAATCGAACTGCTGCCTCTGCTGCGGCGCGTCACCGAAGCGCCGGTAATCATGCTTTCCGCGCGCGGCGAAGTAGAGAGCAAAGTCGAGGGATTGAGCCACGGCGCCGACGATTATTTGTCCAAACCGTTCGAAATGTCGGAGTTGCTCGCGCACCTGGAAGCGAAGCTGCGCCGGCCGCGTTTGGAGCAGCGAAACATCCTCAGCTACGACGACGTCCTCGTGAATTTAGACGAGCACACGGTAACGCGAGCCGGAAAACGGGTCGACCTTTCGCCGCTCGAGTTCGATCTGCTTACCACCCTCATCCGCCGTCCGCGCCGCGTTTTTACGCGCGACGAATTGCTGGATCTCGTATGGGGAAACGACAAAGAAGTCGGGACGAATGCGGTCGAGCGCTACATCTCATACCTGCGCGGGAAAATCGACGACGGTTTCCGGCGCCCGTTGATTCAAACCGTGCGCGGTGCCGGATACACCATTCGTGCAGAGTGAGCCGCGGTTTCGACTCTTTGCGAAACGCCTAACGGCCGGTTACGTCGTCCTTGCCGTCGTCCTCATCGCGGTCGTCGTCGGTGCATCTTCGATTCTGGCATTCATCAGCTATGCGACCTCGTTGAACGAGAGCGTCGATAGCGCGTCGGCTCGCGTCGCGCAACGCGTCGTCTATTATCAAGCCCAGCACAAGACGCTCGTGCAGTATGCTTCGAGTCTTGCCAACGACGAAGCGCACTCGCGCATTCACATCGGTATCTACGGGCCGGATCGCAAACGTCTGGCCGGCAACTACAACGAACATCCCGACACCGTCGGACGCAGCGTGGCCGAACTCATGAACGTTCACCGGCGCGTGCTTCATGTCGCGGGCGGCTACATTGTCTTGCAGCCGGATTTCGACGCGTTCGGCCGTTCTATCGCGCACTACTGGTCGATCATCGCTCCGATCGGCGCCATTTGCGTGCTGATTGCGTGGATCGTAGGCCGCGCCATAACCCGTCGCGCGATTTCTCCGCTTGCCGACGTGACCGACGCGCTGCGCGGGATTGCGGAAGGCGACTTCACGCCGAAACTCCTTCTCGAGCACGGGTCCGGTCTTTACGATCTCACCGCGGCATATAACGACGTCGCGTACCGGCTGAACGTAGCGACTGCGGAGCAGCAGCGCCAATCGGCGGAGATGCGGCAGTTCATCGCCGACGCCGGCCACGAGCTGCGCACGCCACTTACGATTTTCATGGGCTACCTGGACGCGTTGCGCCAGGGCGTCGTGCAAGATTCGGAAGCCGTCCGCCGCGTACACGACACAATGCTCGACGAGTCGCGCAAGATGCGTACGATTATCGAGAAGCTCATTTTGCTTGCGCGCATGGAACGCGCGCCCGAACGCTCGCTCGAACGAGTAGACCTCGGTTCCGTCGCCGCTCGCGCGGTCGACGCGCTGCGGCCGCTTGCTGGCGACCGCATCCAGTTCCAAGGCGACGGCACCGCTTCCGTCGTCGGCGACGACACCGAGCTCTACGAAGCGATCAAGAACGTCGTGGAAAACGCCGTGCGCTATGCGCCCGAGTCACCGATTCACGTGAAAGTGGAAAACGCGGGTCAGGATACGGAAATCGTGGTATCCGATAGCGGTCCCGGCATGCAATCGGTCGACGTGGAACACGCTTTCGATCGCTTCTACCGCGGCACGTCCCGCACGCAAGTCGACGGCTCGGGCCTCGGACTAGCGATTGCGAAACGCGCGGTGGAGCGGGTCGGCGGAACGATCGCGCTTGAAAGCAACCCGCAGCAGGGCACGCGTGTTACCATGCGTTTCCCCGCCTCGCAGAACTAGCCGGCGCTGAAGCAGATCGGCTTGCAGCGGCCGTTGTTCGTTAATTCTGACGAACACGCCGTGATGCCGATGATGCAATCCACTTCCGCGGTCAATTCGAACGAATCGCCGGCTTTGCTTGGCGGCGGATAAAGGCGGATTGCATTGCCTTCCACGCGCACGTCCATGAAGACGTTTAGCGTTGCCGTTACGTCGTCGGGCCCGAGTCCGAAACGCTCGAGCGCACGATAAAGATTTTCGTGGCAGCTCGGATGATCGAGTTCGCCGCGCCGCGCGAACATCGTACGGCTGCAGGGTGAGAGCAGCAAGTCGTGAACGCCGACGCTGTCTGCGGTTACGCGCACGAGCGGCGTGCTGCGGTGCGAGTAGAGCACGTCGCCGACTTGCGGAATGAGCCGCTCGTTATAGTCCATCGTGCGGCCCGGGGAAAATGCATCGCGCGGATCGTCCAGCGAAAAAATGGCTACGTCGGCCACTTGTTCGCCGGACGGATCCACGATGCGCAGCGTTTCGCCTGCGCGAAGAATCAGCGCCGTTCCCGTTTGCGGCTCGAGGCGCGTCAGGACCGGTGAAACGGACACTTCCAATCCTTTTCGACGGCGCGGCCCGCATATTGACGCGCCTCACTCACGGCGCCGTGCTCGGCAAGGTTCGGATTCAACGAGCCCTGCAGTTCGAGTTCCCGCGCGCGAACGTGTTGCTGAATGCGCGCGAAGTGGCCCGATTGCTTCAATTCGTTGAATTGCTCGTGGGAGTTGAACACGAGCGTTGGAAGAGCAAAGCGTCGTGAAAGGCGTGAGGCGCCGGGATGCATTCCGACCACGAAAAACGGGTGTCCCGCGACGCTGAACGCAAAGCGTGGATCTTGCGGATCGCTCGAGACGCCCTGGTTCCAATCGAAGTACCGGCGGTCTACGTCGTGCAACAGGCGCAGCTGCTCCCAGAGCCGCTGTTCGAAGCGTAGCTCGTCGTGCGACTGGGCGTTGAAGACGGCCACGAAGGTTTTGTACTTTTCCGTCATGTGCGGCAACTCGGCAACGAAGGCCGCCAAGTCGCGCGCGAGTCCTTCCACGCCGCGCGTCGGAAAATCATCGTAAAAGCCGTACCGGTAACCACCGCTGCTAAAGGCGCCTTTCGCGCCGACGCACGAGAACCGGTCGTTGAGAACGAACGAACGCAACGCATGGTGGGCCATCTTTGCTTGTCCGGACGGCTCGCGCCAATCCAGCAGACGCACGAGGGCGCCATCGAGAAACGCTGAGTAGTTGCTCCAGCGGTACGCCGCTTCCGTGGCGAAGGGATTTTCGGTCGCATACAGCGACAGTGATTGTTGCGCGCTTAGACCGCCCACTTCTGACGAAGCTCCCGTTCCGAAGAGGCTGCGCGTGTCACGATGCGGCCCGCATAACGCACGCCGCCGAAGCGCACGCGTTCGTAGAGTGCCAGCCACGCGCAGACGGCGCGTTCAGCGATCCAAAGCGGCGCAGCGGCCGCCGAGATCCACGGAAAATACCGATAGCCGCGTTCGCGTACGAGACCAACGGTCGCCGCAGCAATCGAGCCGATTGCAACAGCGGCTGCGATCCACGGACGGTGTGTCGCAAAACCCGCAATGCATAGCGGGAGAATCGCGAGCGCAGCGGCGAGGCGCGCCGGTCGCGCGAATTCGTCGTAAGCTTGGCGAACGCGCTGACTGAAATAGTGTCCGGTTGCCGGCGGCAGCCGGCGCACGTAGATCCCACGCCGCACGGCTTCGCGCCCGCCGCGCGCCTTGACGGTGCGTACGAGTTCGAGGTTCTCGAATAGCGCGTCGGGATTATAGCCGCGCGGCGCAAACGATCGGTTGAACGCCAACGTTCCGGGCCAATCTCCGTCCAGCGCCCGGTTGATCAGCGTGCGCGAAGTATCGAGCACCGCATGCCATGGCAGCGGCGAGAAATAATTCTGCGGGCGTACGATATCGAACTCGTCCAAAGTTTCGAGAACGGCGCGAAGCGACCACGGATCGTAGCGAACGTCGTCATCCGCGATCACGACTTTCTCGCACGTAACGTGGCGCAGACCTGTAAGGACGCCGCGCACTTTTCCGTTGGCGCCGCTGATATCTTGGTCCGGTCTTACGTGCGCGACCGAAGGTCCAAACGCAAGTTTATGCGCCAAGAAAATGGGCTCTTCCGATGCGTCAACGACCACGATCTGCACGTGCTGAAGGGATCGAAGGTAAGCTGCCAGTTCCGATACGTGGTCCGCTGAGACTGCGCGTATCGGAAGAATGTAACTACCGTCTAGCGACTCCGAGCTCATCGCGTTGCTTATTCCCACCGAGGCCGAAATCAAAAGCCATGCTCGAGTCGTACGCACCGGCATCCGCAATAACGACAGCACGTAGCGAATCGAGCTGCGCCGGAAGTCGCACGTCGTTTCGTACGATGTCGTATTCCAAGCAAGTTCTGCCTAGAATGCAATCGGTACCGTCGCGAAGCAACTGAACGGTTCCGTCGTCATAGATCCCAAGCACACGATGCGGAAAGGTTCGTATCTGTGAGACTTCCGGATAGCCCGCCGCAATGACGACCGAACGCGAACGGCGTTCCAACACCGGCGCGACGTATACTGCGCATGGCGTAGCAACCGCTTGCCCCGGTTCCAAGTAGATTGCTTCAGTCGAGGGCAGCTCCAGAGTCACCGTGCTGATCAGCCAGGTCAGATCGCCGGCTGCCACAAGCCGGTCGAACTCTGCGGGCGTGGGGCCGCCCCCTACATCAAATGCCGCGATTCGTGAGCGCGTCGCGCGTTCAAGATCCTTGCCGAACGCCACGACTTCGTCGACGATTTCGCGCCAGGTTCGCGAACCATAATCCTGCGGGCGTACGTGAAACGAGAGGGCGATACTACGGCGACCGCTTGCGCGAATCGCTGCGATTGCGTCCGGAACGTCCTCCCGCGCTATGCCGAATCGCGACGAGATGCCCTCGGGACGCACGCGAAATCCGCACACAGTGTCCGGCAGGCGGTGCGCGTTCTCCGCGAACGCGGCGACGGAATCGGCAAACGCAATGCCCGGAGCGGCGCCGGCTTGCCACGCAGGCCATGGCCCGTTGTAGATGGTTCTGTTGCCGAAACCCAACGATAGTGCAAAGGCAAGCTCTTGGGGACTGATTACTTCGGCGAAAAGATTCGCTCGCAGGGCTTCGCCGGCGAAGGCCGGATCGGGGTTCGTTTTGATGCTGTAGGCGAATTGCAACGGCGGCCGCGCTGCGGCAGTCGTCGCGAGCGCCTCAAAATTGCGCCGGATTATGCCGTCTAAATCGTAGCGCCGGGCGACCGCCGGATCTACGCCTATGCGGCGGACTGAATCGCAGAGATCGCCGTCGTCGAGGGCAAGCACGATTCGTTTCTACCCGTTTGTGCTTGCAGAATGAAGAAGACGCCAAGACTCAAAAGGCACGCCGATGCGCCAAAGAGCATTGCGCCGTGAAAGCCGACGAGGCCGCTCAGGAAGCCGCCCAGCGTGCAGCCGAGCGGAATCGGCGCGTTGGTGATCGTGCGCATCGCCGCGTTCATGCGGCCGAGTTGATGATCGTGCGCGCGCTCCGTCGCAAGCGTTTGCACCATGACGTCGTACGTCGGAGCGGCGCATGCGATGAGCGTGCGGCCGATGAGGATGGCCGCAACCGGGAGGATGGCCGCCGTGCTGATGGCATGCCCTATGGCAACTACGACAATCGCGAACGGAAGGAGCGGTAACGCTCCGATTCGCTTGGCTAGCCGCGACGCAAGCGCACCGCCGAAGAGCCCGCAGCTCGCGACCGCGAGAATGACGCCGAAAAACAGCGGCGTCTGATGCAGCGAACGATAGACATAGAGCGGCAGAACCGCGTCGACGAGCGCGCCGCCGAAGTAGAACGTCGCGGAGGTAAACGCAAGTCTGCGCAGGAGCGGATCGCCCCACACGATGCGCGCGCCTTCACGAAACTCGCGGCGGAACGAACGCTCGTGGGAGGGTTCGATGCGCACCTCGGGTTTGCGAATCGATAGTAAAGCGACCGTTCCGCTAACGTAGGTCAGGATATTGGTAAGAACTGCGAGCGGCGCGCCAAGTGCCTGAACGATAGGGCCGCCGGAGCCGTTGCCAAGGGCGCTGGCAATGCAGTAGCCCATGGTCATGCGTGCGTTACCTTCGGCATACGCTTGCCGGCCCACGAGAAACGCTAGAAACGGCTGGTAGGCTGTGTCGAAGAAGAGCGAAGCCAAACTCACGACCAGCGCAGTCGCGAAGAGCTGCGGCACCGTGAGCGCGTGGAAGAACACCGCGACCGGAATCGTCGCGAGCGCGAGCGTCCTTACGACGTTTGCCGCAATCATCGTGCGGCGCCGTTTCCAACGGTCGATCAGCACGCCGGCGACCATTGCGAAAAGCGGAATGACGGCCCATTCGAGTCCGTTTATCGCGGTGACCGTAAGGGCGGACGCGTGAAGGCTCAAGATGGCAATCGTCGGCAGGGCAAAGATGGAGAGCTGGCGCCCGTAATCCGAAACGAATTGTCCGCTCAGGAGCATACGAAAATCGCGCAGTTGCAAAACACCGCCGGCCATAGGATGTGCATCGGAACGCGCTTTTCAGAACTGAACTTGCTTGCGGGAAAGTCTAGGCGGCGCCGTTGCTCCACGGATCTTCGTCGGCGCAGGCAGCGGCCATAACCAGGTGCTCGACGATTGCGTTTAGATGGCTCTGGAGCTGCTCTTCGCCGCCGGGGCGCAGTGCCGTCCGAGCCGCGTCTAATGCGCCTTCCAGGTGTTCGAGCGCGAGCCGGAGTTGTTGTTGCCGGTCAGGCTTCGCCGTTTGATGCGCCAGCCGCAGCCGGTCGCGGGCGCCGCTGACGTTCGCAAGCACTTGGGAAATCGTGTCCAGGGCTTGCTTGCTTGGTTTGGAACGTGCCAAACTCACTTCGTCTTCTACGTAGCGAAGCTCGACTACGGTGGCGCGAAGGGAAGCGCTCATGCCAGCAGGCTACGTCAGGCCCGCCTGGTAAACAAGAGCCCCAACAATACTAGTACCGCAGCTACCAACGGAGACCGGGTCCGATGCTCGATACCATTGTCGCGGACGCGCGACGTCAAGACCTCGCGGCTTTTTTGCGCGCGCGGCGTTCTTCCGTGCGCCCCTTGGAAGTGGGCCTGACGCAAACGACGCGCCGGCACGTACCGGGGCTACGCCGCGAAGAAGTAGCGTCGCTCGCCGGAATCTCCACGACGTGGTACACGTGGATCGAGCAGGCGCGACCGATCAATATTTCACCGGAAGTGCTTGATAAAATCGGCGCAGCTTTGCGATTCAGCGAACCTGAAATCGATTTCATGCACACGCTGCTGCGAGACGAGCCGCAACGCTGCACGTTAAATCCGGGCGTTCCCAATGTGTTGCGAACGCTCGTCGAGTCACACGTACACGCACCGGCGTATATTGCAACTCCGCGTTTGGACTTGCTGGTGTGGAATGCGTTCACAGGCGAGATTTTCGACTACCACGAGAACAGTTCGCCGCTCGAGCGCAACTTGCTGTGGCGAATGTTCTTCGATCCGGGCCGCCGCAAGTTATACGTGAATTGGCAGAAGGTTGCAACGTCGGCGGTTGCGAGTTTTCGCGCGCTGTATTCGAAATATCGCGGTGATGCGCACTTCGAAGAGCTGCTCGGAATAATGCAAGAGAGTCCGGAGTTCAAAACCGCGTGGGATCGTTGGGAAATCGTCATTCCCGCGAAGACGCCGCCGTTCTTGATCTTCCACGAAAAACTCGGCATGTGCGAAGTAACTCCCATTCAAGCGACGCTCGACATTGCGCCTGATTGCTATTTGGCGCTCTACAACTGCGTAAAACAAGAAAAACCCTAACAAACTCTTGACGTAAGCCCGGAGCAGCGGGTTCAATGGTGGCCCAGGAGGTTGCCATTTGTCTTCGGTTCATTTTTCGCGCTTCGTTTTCGGAGCGGCTGTCGCTCTGTTGTTAGCCGCCTGCAGCGGAGCAAATACGTCTTCACCGAGCGGCGTCGTGCCCTCGCTTGACAATTCGCCGGCGCCCGTGCTGCCGGCTGCGAACGTCATGCAATCGTGCGCAACGCTTTTGCCGGGCGACGACATGCGATGCGACGCCGAATTTCGCACAGACGTTGCGCCGCCGGGCCGCGAGAACACGGAAGCGGTAAGCGCACCTCCCGGGTACGGACCTTCGGCGATTCAAAGCGCGTACAAATTGCCGGCCTCGACCGGCGGACGCGGGCAAACCGTTGCGATCGTCGACGCTTACGACGATCCGAACGCTGCGAAGGACTTAGCCGTTTATCGAAGCCGTTTCGCGTTAGCGGCTTGCACGACGGCAACCGGATGTTTCCGTAAAGTCGGACAGACGGGCAGCGCGACGGCATTGCCGGCGGCGAACGCCGGGTGGGCGCAAGAAATCTCGCTCGATCTGGATATGGTTTCGGCTACGTGTCCGAATTGCCACATCTTGCTGGTCGAGGCCGCGTCCGCATCTTCAACGAACCTCGCGGCAGCGGTGAACGAAGCCGTTCATCTGGGCGCGACGGAAGTGAGCAACAGCTACGGCGGCGCCGAGTACGTTGCTTCGTATTCAGCATATTCGCATCCGGGCGTAATCATCACGGCGTCTTCGGGCGACAGCGGTTACGGCGCACATCAACCGTGTTCGTACTCGACCGTCGTCTGCGTCGGCGGAACGACGTTGAAACGTTCGGCGGCGGCGCGCGGATGGAGTGAAACGGCGTGGAGCGGGAGCGGCAGCGGCTGCAGCGCGTATGTCGCCAAGCCGTCGTGGCAAACCGATCGCTTGTGCCACAAGCGCTCGGAAGCCGACGTTTCGGCGGTAGCGGATCCTAATACCGGCGTGGCCGTCTACGACAGCGTATCCGCCAACGGATTTTCCGGATGGCTCGTGTTCGGCGGAACGAGTGCGTCGAGCCCGATCGTCGCGTCCGTATACGCTCTCGCCGGAAATGCAAGATCGCTCGTAGCCGCGCAAAGCGTGTGGAAGCATCTCGGCACGACGGCGCTCAACGACGTCGTTAGCGGAAGCAACGGGACTTGCAGCATCGCGTATATATGCCACGCCGGCAAAGGATACGACGGCCCAACAGGCGCAGGAACGCCGAACGGGACTGCGGCTTTTTAATTCAGCGGCGTCCAAGGAGTAAGCCTGGAGCGTCCGCAAGTCCGAGTGCATGTACGTCCCGGTGCCCTTCCGCGTATCGGCGCAAGACGACGCTGTACGCCTCATGCGCGCGTACCCGTTCGCAACGATTGTGACGGTGGCCGGCGGAGCGCCACGCATTTCGTATCTCCCGTGCGTCATTATTGCGGAGCAGCCGCAATTGGTCGTCGGCGCCCACTTCGCGCGCGCGAACGCGCATTGGAAAGAGCTCGAAGCATTCGGCGCAACGCTGCTGTTTCACGGGCCGCACGGCTACATCTCGCCGCGCTGGTACGTCGACCCGCCCGAGAACGTTCCGACGTGGAATTATGCCGCCGTGCACGCGAGCGGCACGGCCCGCATCATTGACGACCGTGAAACGCGGCACATTCTGGAATTGCTGACGCGAACGAACGAAGGCGAACGCGAAGACGCATGGTCGATCGAAACGGCGAATCCTAAATACATTGCTTCGCAACTGAAAGGCATCGTCGGCGTGCACTTTACGGTGAATGCTTTAGACGCAAAGTTCAAGCTCAGCCAAAATCGTGCGCCGGAAGATCGCGAGGGCGCAATCGCCGGGTTGCGCACGACCGGTCGTGAAAGCGACAACGAACTCGCGGACCTGATGGAACGAAACGGCTAGGGCGTCGGAGTCAAGGTTGGAAGCGCGCCAGGCGTCGGCGTAGACGCCGAGCGGAGCAGGCGTGTAATTTAACACGACGGTGAACGAAGTCGGGGCGACGGCGCTTGCGAGCGTGTCGTTTTCCATGACGCCGGGTGCTTGAATGGCGACGTTTACAAGTTCGTTGCCGCCTTGCGCTTGGGGCATTGCAGCGAAGCTGTACTGCACGTCGGGGATCGTCGCGCCGCTAAAGAGCGGATCGGCGGCGATCGTCGACGCCGGCACGCTCGTTGCGGCGAAGGCGTCGAACGGGCCCGTCGACTCTCCCGCTTGCGGTGCGACGCCCGGCGCGTAGCTATAACGGGTCACCAGTTTCGTTGCGCGATCGTAACGGTACGCCCACGCCAGCGGACGATGCGCGCCGTCTTCGGTGAAAAAGTCCAGCTCGTGACCGTCCGCATTCGGTTCGCCGAGTACTCCGGTTGCGGGGATGAATACGGCCCAGGCGCTGCTTGCCTCGCTGCCGAGACGCTCCGACAGATTTGCGGCAGCGGTTTGTGCGTCGAGCGTGGCGTTGAGCGATGCGGCCCAGCCGGCGTAACGGCTCGCAAGCGCGACGAGGCCCCAAATCAGGACGAACCCGATCGCCGCGGCGACGAGCGTCTCAATCAAAGCAAATCCGCGCTCTGAAGCCGGCATCTCAAAAGAATGAAGTGCCCGGAAGCGGGCGCCCGGCGCCGTTGAGCGCGTCCGCGCTTTGTGATACAAAGTAGGGACATGACCGAAATCGAGCGCGCCCTCATCGACATCGCCGAGGTTCGCGAGCGCCTGGCGATGACACAGCGCTTCAAAGGCTATTCCGGCGTAGCCGCGGCTGCGTCCGGCGTTTTTGCGCTCGTCGCCGGCGTGATCCAAGCGCTGATGGTGCCGCTTCCGCAAACACCGATGGAAGGCCGCCAGTATTTCGCTATTTGGCTCGTCTGCTGTGCGGGGGCGGCAATCGTCAACTACGGGGCCATCGCGCATTGGTTCGTAAGTGACGCAAGCGCGCGCGACCGGTGGCAAACGCGCACCGTCGGTCTAGCCATTCTTCCGGCGCTCGTCCTTGGCGCAGCCCTCTCGTTTGCGTTGCTGCAGGGCGGACACATCGCGTATCTGCCGGGAATTTGGTTCGGCTGTTACGGCGTCGGGCTCTTTGCCTCGCGTACGATGATACCGCGCGGTGCCACGGTCGTTGCAGCGTTGTTCATGTTCGCGGGAATCGGGTTGCTGTTCACGCCGGCGTCGATCGCGCTGTCGTGGTGGGTGTTGCCGCTAGGATTCGGTCTCGGACAAATTGCCATTGGCGTGATGCTGCTGCGCGAACGGGTGGTGCATCCGTGAGCGCCACGAACCTGGATCGAGTATTCCACGAGCGCGGCCGCCTGGCTATCTGTTCGACGCTGGTTGCAAACGCCGACGGCGTTTCGTTCACGCAGCTGCAGGAAGCTTGCGAGCTCACCGACGGGAATTTGAATCGCCACCTGCACGCGCTTGCCGAAGAGAATATCGTCGCTGCGGAACGTTTGACGGGACGCGGACGCCCCCAAACGATCGTGCGCATTACCGCCGCCGGACGAGAACGCTTCCTAGCGTATATCGATGCGCTGGAGAAGATCGTGCGCGACGTTCATCGTTCCGCGAGCGCAAGCGAATCGCCGATTCGCACGGTTCCGGCGCGCAGCACGTCGCAGTAAATTCCCATCCACGTCGAGCGGTTCTGCGCCACGTAGCGCAGGATTTCGGAATTGCTTTCGCCGGTACGCTGATCGTACGTCGTTACGACGCACCGTTCGATCGGATAGCGCACGCGTAGCCAGACGTCGCCTAGGCACAGTTCGCGGCCGGTCAACGCCGCCTCGTCGGCCGTGAACGACGCCGCTGCCTCGATGAAGAAATTCGGACGGAAGCGTTCGGGTTCGACGTTGAAACCCACATGCGCCGAAAGCTCGCGAAGCCAATGGTCGACAAGAATCGATACGGGCGCGTCGTCGAAGTAATGCTCCTGCTCGCCCGCAACGTCTACGTCCACGCCTCGTTCTTGCGCGGCCGAAACAGCAGAGTCAACGCCGGTCTGAAGATGCAGCAGGTTGTTCTCCTTGCCGCGATACGTTTTTCCGCGACGGGCGTGGCCGTCTCGAACGATGAGCGCGCGAGTCCGATCGCCCGGAATGCCGTCGGGTTGTACGGTAGCAGCTTCGAGCGGTTCACCTCGAAGGCTTTTCACCGGATATCGCCAGATTTTGGCGACGGAGCCGATTTTCATAGGCCATTGATACCATAGGAAGGCCCGCGATTCCTCAAGAACGGCGCGGCAAGATGCAGTCGGCGCCTACTTATCCCTTGCGCGCGCTCGGAATCGGAGAGATTTTCGATCGTGCGGTAACGATTTACGTGCGGAATTTCGCCGTTTTCACGTTGATGGTGTTGACCATTCTGGCACCCTACAGTATTGCACAGTACCTTGCGTCGCCGGCAAAAAACGCCGGCATCGCGCAGACGATCGATCAGATCGAGCACCCTGAAAAGCACACGAAGGACGCGGCGTTTTCGGGCAAGTCGCTCGCGATTTTTGGCGCGGCGGTACTCGCACTGCTGCTCTTGTCGCCGGTCGTGGCGGCTGCCGGCGCCGCCGGTGTTGCCGCAACATATAACGACCGGCGTCCGAGTTACGTCGAATGTTTTCGTGCGGTGCTGCCGCGGTGGCCGCGGATCCTGGGCGCCGCAGTTCTCGAACTCTGCGTGATTGCGGGCGTTTACGTAGCAGCGGTTACGTCGATCGTAATCGTCGGCGTCGTCGCGGGCCTGGCAATCCGCCCAGCGCTTCCACTTGCGATTTTGCTTTTCGTGGTCGTCGCCATCATGCTGCTGGCCGTGATTGCGCTCTTCTTGCTGCTGTTTCTCACCTATGCGTTTGCAACGTACGCCGCAGCGCTTGAAAACGCCGGAGCCGCCGGCGCGGTCGGCAGCGCGTTTCGCCGAATTTTCAATCGCCGCGAAATCGGAAAGGCGCTGCTCATCGGGCTTGCTTACGTCGCGCTCGAGTTTGGCGTGCTCATTCTCAGCAGTACCGTGAGCCTTTTGCTGATGGCAGAAGTCCACCAGCTGGCCATCGAATTGCTCGTAAACGCGCTGGTATCGAGTACTCTGACCGCCTTTCTAACCATCGTCATTGCCGTTTACTACTTCGACGTGCGCACTCGCGCAGAAGGCCTCGACCTCGAGGTCGATCTCCAACGTCTAAGCACGTCTTAGCGCCACCCCGCGACATCGTGTCGGCCGTGCGCGCCGAGCTCGCCGTTCCCGGCAGATACCATCTGCAGGCGTCCGGCGTTGAAGCGCATCCGAGTTGGTGGCAGCTTTTCGCTATGTGGCTCGGCGACCGGTGGAATGACTTCGCGCATCGTTTCTTTCCGCATCTGCGAGTGAACGAACGCTCCGCATCGATCGCCGGCGATTTGCTCGTGCTCTTGAGCGCGATCGTCATTGCGGTTGCAGCGGCGCGTTTACTTGCAGCGTTTCAGGTTTCGCGCGACCGGCGGGTCACGGTCCACACGCGCAGCGGCCCGGCGCGAAGTGCGCACGCTCTGGTGGCGCAGGCCCGCCAAGCCGCGCAAGCGGGAAACTATGCCGAAGCCGTGCGGATTGCGTTCGTGGCCGCAATTACGCTCTTGGACTTGCGCGGAATCGTGCAAGACGATGCCGCGGCTACGATCAACGACGTGCGCCGCGCGTTGCGCGAACGCGATCCGGCGGCCGAAGCACCCTTCGTCGAACTCGCGCGCGCATACACCGACGCGGCATATGCGGAACGGCCGGTGGACGCTGCCCTTTGGGAGCGCACGGAATTTGCTTACCGCCGTCTCGCGGACCGAGCGCAAACGTGAAAATCCGTTACGGTGAAACGATTGCTTTGTGCGTGGCTCTAGGCGTGCTTATGGCGATCGCCGTGGTGCAGCATTCGCGCGGAAGCGTATCCACGTATTCTACGTACGACGGCGGCCCGTACGGCTTTCGGGCGCTCTACGGGGTGCTGGCGCGCGAGGGAGTACGCGTGGGGCGCTTGGAAACGCCGCTGGCGCTTATGCCGCGAAACGCCGGCGTCGTGGCTATTACGGAAACGAGCCGCGAGCGAGCGGCGGGAGCTGCATTTAATTCGCTGGACTCCGCCGACGTGCAAAGATTGAAAGGTTTTGCGAAGCGCGGGCGCGTGCTGCTCTTTGCCGAACGTAGTTCGCCGATCGCCGTCGCGCTTGCAAAAGCAGCGACGCGATTCGATCCCGCGCCATATACAAATGCCGGCCTTGCCCGTCGTCCCGCGAGCGCGCTTGCCGTCTACGATGCCGTTGCGGGTCGCGGTGCCGTGATTTTCGACGAGCGCGTGCACGGCTACGTTCAGGACGAGAGCTTTTGGGCGGCGCTGCCGGCACCGGTGCGCGCCGCCGTCTTTATTGCCGGAGCGATTTTGCTGTTGTCGATCGTCGAAAGCAACTTGCGAGCGCTGCCGCCCGTCGCGCTCGACTTGCCCGAAGATCGGGATTCTTCGTCATATATCCGGTCGATGGCGTCGATGCTGCGGCGAGGACGGGCAGGCCGTGCTGCAATCGCGCGGTTCGCGGAAGACGCGGCAAGAATGCGTTCGCGCTCGCGCCGTCCCGAAACGCAATCGACGCTACGGGAATTACAAGATCTTGCACAGCGGCGCAACCCAGGCGACGCCGCGGTTCTGCATGCGGCGCGCCTTTATGCGGCGATCCGAAAGGAAGGGTAGTGGAGACTAACATCGCGAGCGTTCAAATGCTGGCATCCCGCGTTCGCACGGAGGTCGGGCGCGCGCTGGTAGGCGGCGAGAAAGCGTCTTTCGCGTTGCTCGTCGCGTTGCTGACGAAGGGGCACGTGCTCGTCGAAGGCGTTCCCGGAACGGGGAAAACGCTTGCGGTGCGCGCATTCGCGGCAGCGCTCGGTCTCGATTTTCGGCGCATCCAATTTACGCCGGACCTCATGCCGGCCGACGTTATCGGCACGACGGTCTTCAATCCGCGCAGCGGCGAGTTCGGCGTGCGGCGCGGACCGATCGACGCAAATATCGTGCTGGCCGACGAGATCAACCGCACGCCGCCGAAAACGCAGGCCGCGCTGCTCGAGGCGATGGAGGAAGCGCAGGTCACAATCGACGGAAACCCGTTCGCGCTGCCCTCACCGTTCATGGTTTGCGCGACTCAAAATCCGATTGAATACGAGGGAACGTATCCGCTGCCGGAAGCGCAGCTGGATCGCTTCACGGTCAAATTCCGTTCGACGTATCCGGAAGAAAGCGAAGAGCTCGATCTGCTTGGCCGCGTTGCCGCCGGTTTCGATGCAAGGTCGCTCGACGTCTCCGGCATCTCGGCGGTCACCTCGGCCGCGGAAGTTACCGATGCGCAAGCGGCGGTTCGCAGCGTGCACGTAGCGGCGGAGCTGCGGAAATATCTTTACCAGATCGTCGCTGCGACGCGCGCGACGCCGCGTCTTGCGCTCGGCGCTTCGCCGCGTGCCGGCGTCACGCTGCTGCATGCGTCGCAGGCCGCCGCCGCGATGGAGGGACGCGAATTCGTCACGCCGGACGACGTGAAAGACGTCGCGCCGCTCGTCATTCCGCACCGTTTGATCGTGCAGCCGGAAGCGGAGATCGAGGGCATCGACGCCGCTGCCGTTCTGGCCGAAGTACTGCACTCGGTGCCGGTTCCGCGTGACTAAGTTTTTCCCGGCGCTTTGGCTTGCGCCGCGGTTCTACTGGGCGCTCGGAGCGATTGCTTTTCTGCTGGCATGTTCGCCCGGCGTGCCGCTATTCGTGCCGCTCGCCGTTGCGGCGGCCGCTCTCCTTGCGATCGCAACCGCGGTCGACGCCGTCGTCGGACCGCGCCGCGACGCCGTCGTCGCAAAGCGCATCGTTCCGGCACATCTTGCGTTGGGCGTTCCGGCTGCGCTCGCGTACGACTTGGAAAATGCTTCCGGCGTCGAGGTGCGCGCCGGGATAACGGAGATGCCGGTACGCACGCTGCGGGTCGACGAAAACGTCGCGGTCCTACGCGTCCCGCCCCAAACGGTCGGACGCATACTGAATGCGGCACTGCCGGTTGCGCGAGGCTCCGATTCGTTCGGCACGATTGGGCTTTGGTATGAAAATCCGTTCGGTCTGCTTCGCCGTCGCGCGCGCGTTCCGGCGCCGGAACAGTTCCGGGTCTATCCGGACCTCTCGGCCGTAGAACGTTACGGGGCGCTGCACGTGCGCAATCGTTTGCTGGAAGCTGGGTTACGGCGAATGCGCATGCGGGGCGACGGCACGGAGTTCGAAAGCTTGCGCGAATACGCGCCCGGGGACGCGTTTCGCTCCGTCGACTGGAAGGCCACGGCGCGACGCGGCAAGTTGATGGTGGCCCAGTACGAAGTCGAGCGCAGTCAGGATCTGATGCTCGTGCTCGATTGCGGTCGTCTTATGACGGCGCGCCTGGGCGACCGCCGGAAGCTCGATTATGCGGTCACCGCAGCGCTTTCGCTGGCCTCGATCGCGTCGCTCGCGCACGATCGCGTCGGCGTATTACCGCTTTTGCATCGGACATGCTCGTGGCGCGCGCGCCACGATCTACGGCCGCGTCGATTCACGCATTGACCGATGCCGTGTGCGATCTCGAGCCGCGCTTCGAAGAGTCCGACTACGCTCGCGCGGCCACGTATTTGCGTTCGCATTTGCATCGGCGAAGCCTGATCGTGCTCTTCACCGACGTCATCGATCCTGTTGCGCAAAGCACCGTGCTGGCAGAGTTGGCTTCGTTGGCTAAACGCCATGTCGTTCTTTGCGTTTTTATGAACGATCGTGCGGTGGCCGGCGCGCTTGGATTCGACGCCCGATCGCGTCGAAGAAGCCTACGAACTGAACGTCGCGATCGGCCTGGCGCAGGAACGCGCCCAAGCGTCCGCCGTGTTGGCGCGCACAGGTATTGCCGTCCTCGACGTACCGGCATCGCAACTCGCCGTCGCGACGATCGACGAATACTTGCGAATCAAGCAGCGCGGCCTGTTGTAGGCCGTTTTCGTCCCGCCAGAGCGAAGTACGCGGCGAGCAGAACGGCCGTCGCTATGCCGAACGTAATGCGCGGCGCAGGCGGCAATCGTAGCGGAGAAAAGAAGCCTTCGATCGTGCCGGCGACGACGAGCATCGAAGCGACGCCGGCGATTAGCATTCCCGCCCGCTGTGCATTGGCTTTTACGGCGTCGGAGCGGCGCAATCGTCCTGGAGCGACGATTCCGGCCGCGATCAACAGTCCGGCCGCGCCGGCGATTTGAATCGCCGTCAATTCGATGACGCCGTGCGGCGCAACCGTTGCCCAAAAGTCGCCGCCGAAGCCGGCGTTCGTAAAGAGCGCGCCCGCGCCGCCTAGCATGACGCCGTTCGTGATTAGGATCTATAGCGTTCCGATGCCGAGCGTTACGCAGCCCGCAAAAGCGAAGACGGCGACTTTGATGTTGTTCGTGATGATCGCCGACGACATCAACGGCGACTGCAGCGGGTCGAACGCAAAGTTCGAGTCGTGCAGGCTCTTGCGAATCTCCGGCGGGATCACGATCGATCCGGCAAGAGCGCGTAGGCGTCGAGCGGATGAACGCGGATGACGACGTAGCCGACACTGGCGCATGCGATCGTCAGCAGCGTGCACAGCGCGATCGGAAGCAACGACCGGCGGACCTCGCGGGGAAAAGTTTCGGTGTAGAACCGCCCGATGCGCGCCGCTCCCGTGACGGTGTCGGCGCCGTAGACGTAAGCGTGTGCGCGCGCGGTCGAGACGATTGAGATATGCCAGCAAGCGCGCATCGTAGTCTCGCCCTTTCGCATAGGCAAGATCGCTCGTCACGGCGCGGTAGAGACGGCCGAAAGATTCGACCTCATCGGGCGATAGGCGCATGAGGCCGCGCCGCGCTCGACGCAGGAGCAATTCGAGCTGCTCCCACGACGCGCCGCGCACCTTTGACGAAGGTGGCTTGCGTCACCCATCCGAACTACTCTCGCACATGGATCGAACCCTCGACGTCCGCACGCCCGGAAAGCATCGCCTTCTCTTACGAACTCGCCGGCCTCGGCAGCCGGTTCTTGGCGGTAGCCCTCGATCTAGCGATTCAGATCGCGTTGTTCGTTGCTGATTTTTTGGGGGCTCACGCTTCTGGCGTCGCACTCGTCCGTCGCGGCCCATGCGAAGCGCCTTCCGGCTTCCAACCGGTTCTGGGCGAACGTCGGGATCGCGATCGTCGTCGCCATCGTCTTCTCGATCTTCTTCGGCTACTTCATCGTGTTCGAAGCGCTATGGAACGGTCAAACGCCGGGAAAACGCGCGCTCGGCTTGCGAGTCGTGCGCGACGGCGGCTACCCGGTCGACTTTACCGCGTCGCTGGTGCGCAATCTGATTCGCGTCGGCGAGCTAGGTTTCGGGTTTTACGCGATTTCGGCGCTCGTCGCACTCTTATCGCCGGAGAATAAACGCGTCGGCGACGTGGCCGCCGGCACGATCGTCGTGCGCGATTCGCGCATGGCGCAGCCGGATCGAACTGCTGCGTTCGATCGTGAGCGAGCCGCAGTACTCGGCTACGGCGTATCTGAGCGGTGAGGAACGCGCCTTGGTCAAAGCGATTTCTCGATCGCCGCGACGCTTCGGATGCAAACCGGCGCGCAGCGCTCGCATCGCAGATCGCGAGCCGCGTACGAACGCGCGTGCCGGTCGACTTGCAGCGGCTCGACGACGAAGCGTTGCTGGAGCGGCTCTAGTTATTCTTGAACTTGGTGGCAAAATCGCGCGCGAAACGCATCGCGTCTTCTTTCGTGCGCTCGTAGATCTGCGAAGCTTGGCCTTTGCTCATATGGCGGCCGTGCTCTAAGAAGAACGTCACGCCTTCGCCGACGACGATCGTGCCGGCATAGGCTATCGCGCCTTTGATCGCGATTCCGGCGACCGGAACGAAACCGACCAGTTCGCGCGCCAGCGTGCGCCAGCCGAAACCGCCGCCGATCACCGGCAGCAGTTGCCACATCCGCTGCACGTCGGGATCTTTGCCGTACGCCGCCTGAATGTGCAGCAGCAGCATCATCTGGATGCCGGTAATTGCGACCATGTCGCCCGCCGAAGCAAACGCGCCGAGCACGATGCCGACGACCGGGATGTGATCGACGACCGCACTTGCGAGCGCGACCTTCAGCGCATTGTTCGCGGCGTCGCGCGTAAGTTTGGCGGCAACCGTTTCGCGCAAGCGGCGGCAGGCGGCGGCCGACGGCGATTTCGACGCCTTTGGACGCTTCGACGATGTGCGGGAACACGCGGCCGCGCAGCGCTTCTCGCGCGATCGCCTGCACGACGTATTCGGCATACGTGCCGGGCGCAGGCAATGCAGGCGGTCCGGAAGGCTGCGCTTCCGGGTCGACGGTGACGGCCAGAATCGGAACTTTGAGGGTTGCGAACGCGCTGAAGTCGGCGCCGGCGAGATCGCCGCGGCGGCCGAGAAAGAGCACGACGCGAACTTCGCGTCGGATCGGTGAGCACTGTGCCCGTGCGTGGCAACCGTTTCCAAACAAGCCGCCGCGTCGAGCGGCGTTGCGCCGTCGTCGTGACCGGAGAGCAACAGCGCGCGCAGCTCCGCGATCAGCGCCGGGTCGCCGCAGAGCAAGAACCGGAACGGTTTGCGCGACGTGCGCATGGACGGCGTTGACGTCGATGCCGTTTCGAACCAGCCGGAAGAGATCGCGGGCTCCGATCGCGGAGGACATGCTTCTCTATACCCCGCAGCCGGAGTTAGTTGCGCTCGGCGCCATCTCCTTGATGCGGATCGTCGGTGTAGTCGAGGTAGACGAGGCCCGTAAGAATTTCGAGCGGCCACGCGTGCATACCGTGCTCGTCGGCCACGTCGACCGCCGATTTCTTCGTTTGCACCATCTCTTCGACGATGACCTGCGGCGTGCTCTTGATGTCGGCGGCGAGAATCGTTGCGACCGCCACGTCGCCGGGCGTCAGGTTGTCGCGCAGCATCGTTTGATAATCGATGCCGTCCATGCCTTGAAGCGATGGTTCAGCGCGTACTGCAGCGTTGCATAGCGCTGAGGCGACGTTCCGAGCCCAAGCATCGTGATGCGCGCCGAGATCTGACGCGTGCGAGCCATGTTGTACAGCTGTGCCGCCTGCGACGCTTCGGTTGCGGCTTCATTGAAGCCGTGGTCGCCTTCTGCATCACGGGCAGCAGCTCGTTGTAGGCGTCTTCCGTGATGTCGTTATGCTGGAAATTGAGCGGTGCGCGGTTGCAGCTGCTTGAAGAAAGCGTCCAGATCGCCCAGCGATTGATCGAGGGTCGTTAGCGACGCACGCGCGCCGTCGACGCTGCGCACCATGTCGCTGTCGGCTGCCTGAAGCTCGAGCGAACATCGCACGGATACGACGGCAGAATCGCGAGCGAGTCCGCGGGAATCGTCGGCAGATCGAGCGGCGCCTGCATCTCGTTCAGAATGTCGCGGCTCTCGCGCAGCAAGCCCGATTCTTTGTTCTTCTCGAGCGAACCGACGCCGTCGATCGTACCGCCCGCGTCGCCCATCGCGCTGTTGATCGAGCGCGCCATCGAATTCAAGTTTTTGAAGACCGCTTCGAGTCGCGACCCGCGCTGCACGTTGACGTTGCTAGAAATTCGGAATTTCGTACTGCAGTGCGTCAAGCCGCGCGTTGATCGTCTTGAGCTGATCGCGCCCTTCGTCGTGACGCGCGAGCGATCTGTTGCGACGCCGCGTTTTGCGTGGCTTGCGCATTTGCGAGCAGATCGCGCAGCCGATCGAGATTCGGTTTCACCAGCGTGATTTGCTGCGCTTGCATTTGGCGCAAAGCCGCGATCCGCTGGGTGGCAACGGCCCGCGTTTCCGGCGAGCCTTTTTGCGCCGCTTCCGCCAGCGTTTGCTGGCTCTTGTTCGTGAAGCCGAGCGCCATTTGCGCCTGACCTAGCTGCAAGAGGGCTTCCGCGTTATCGGGATCGGTCTTCAGGATGTCGTTGAGTTTGCTCGCCGCGAAACTATACCGGGCGCGTTCCTCGTCGCTTGCCGCTTGAACGACGCGCTGCTGTTCGGTGACGACCTTCGGATCGAGTTCCGGATAGCCGACCAGGTGAGAGACGCGCGCTTCGGACCCGGGTGGTCTTGAAGGTACTTGGTGAGCAAGATCGCTGTGCTCGGACTCGAGCACGCCGAGGTGCGCCGTCATCGTCTCCATCGCATCGGGATCGAAGCCGGCGCGCGACATCAGCTGCAGACCGGTGCGATCGGCTTGAAGTTCGTCGGCGCGCTGCATCTTTGCCATGGCGCCGGCTTCGCAGCAAGTTGCCGAAGTTGTAGATGAACGGCGACATGATCGAGGCAATGCCGAACAAGATGTTCATGGCCTGCGCTTTAGATTGCATCGTGACGGTATGGCGGCGTTCGATGTGGCCGGTTTCGTGACCGATCACGCCTGCAAGCTCGTCGTCGGATTGAACGAAGTCGATCAGCCCTTCGTAGACGTACACGTATCCGCCAAGCGTCGAGAACGCGTTGACTTGGTCGTCCTTGATGATCTTGATGTTGTACGGAACGTCTTTCCGCGCAACTTGCTTCCAAATTTTGTCGGAGATCGATTGGACGTAGGCATTCAGCAGCGGGTCGTTCTCGATCACGCTGCTGGAAACGATTTGCTCGTCGTTCTGGCGGCCGAGTTCGAATCTCGGTCTGCGTCGAGAGCGCCTGCGTCGGAAGGGGAACGCTAGCACTGAGCAGCGAGACGATCGCTGCGATGGGAACGATGCGGCGAAACATAGGCCTACCCAACTTTACATGCACGATGATGCTCTTATTCTACCGTACAAAATCCTGAGGGTATCGTGAGAGATGCCCCCTGCCTATAGCAACGCCGCGGATGGCCCGGGCGTTACGGTCCTGTGTATGGGATGTGGATAATCTTAAGAACTTGCGAATCTCTGTGGATGCGCGAAGGGGATAAGGCCGGCGGTTTCTGAAGCCCGTGGCGGATGACGCTGTTGCGTGGACGAGGCATGGGCCTCGAGGTCATGTTGGCTGGGCGGGATTTCGACGCGGCTTTAGCCGAGTTGGAAGCTCGTATTGCCGAGCGCCCCGGGTTCTATCGCGGAACGCGTGCTACGGCCGCGTTCGGCGACGCTCCGAGCAGCGACCAGTTGGCGGCCCTGCAGTCCGTCCTAGCCTCGGGGGGTATCGAACTCGGCGCCGTTTCCGGCGACGAGGAGCTGCGCACGCTCGCGAGCGAGGCTGGGTTCGACTTCGTCGAGCGCGTGGCCGGCGGCGAAGAACTGGCGCGGCGTCGCGCGTTGCGTCCCAAGCGCGATATGAAGCTCTCCGACGCTGCGCGCTCGCTCGTCGCAGACTTTGCCGGCGCGCGCGCCGACATCGCCGAGCGGCGCAAGCGCGGCGAAACGAGCGTGCGCCGGGCCGCTGCGGCGGCTCCGAAACCGGTCAACGGCGAGCGGGTTCAGCCGGCTCCCGCACCGGTTGCGGCGCCGGGAACGCTCTATCACGTCGGAACGCTGCGCGGCGGACAGGCGCTGCATCACGATGGAAACATCGTCGTCGTCGGCGACGTGAATCCGGGCACGGAACTCGTTGCAACCGGCGATGTCGTCGTGTTCGGGCGCTTGCTCGGCGTCGCGCACGCCGGCGCCCAAGGCGACGCAGATGCTCGCGTTTACGCGTTGCAACTCGACGCAACGCAGTTACGAATCGCGACGTGCATCGCTGCAAATGAAGGCCCGCGCAAAGCTCCGGCTGAACCGGAGGTGGCATTCGTGAGCGACGGTCGAATCACGATCGTGCCGCACGATAAAGCAAACGACTCCAGGAAAGGTGCTCGCTGAAATGAGCGCTCGTAGAATCGTTCTTACCTCAGGAAAAGGCGGCGTCGGAAAAACCACGACGACCGCCAATTTGGGCGCGGCGCTCGCAAAGCGCGGCCAACGCGTCATTCTGATGGACGCCGACATCGGGTTGCGCAATCTCGATTTGGTGCTCGGCCTCGAGAAGCGCATCGTATTCGACGTGGTCGAAGTTGCCGAAGGACGTTGCCAATTGCGTCAAGCGCTCATCAAAGACAAGCGCTTCGAGTCGCTTTCTATTCTGCCCGCTGCGCAGACGCGCGACAAAGACGCGATCACCGAAGCGCAGTTCGCGTCGATCGTCGAACAAGCCGCGGAAATCGCGGACTTCGTCCTGATCGACTGTCCGGCCGGCATCGAAGCGGGATTCCGCAACGCGATCGCCGGTGCGAAAGAAGCGATCGTCGTGACGACGCCGGAGGTCAGCGCGATTCGCGACGCCGATCGCGTCGTCGGCAAGCTCAACGACAAAAAGATTCCGATCCGCCTGATCGTCAATCGCTTGCGTCCCGAAATGGTGCGCACCGGCGACATGCTCTCGGTCGAAGACGTGTGCGAAATTCTCTCCGTCGAATTGCTCGGCATCGTTCCGGACGACGAAGAGGTGATCGATACGACGAATCGCGGCGAGCCCATCGTGCTCGATGAAACGGCAAAATTGGCCGGGATCTACGACAAGATCGCGCGGCGCCTGGACGGCGAACTCGTCCCGTTTACCAATTTCGACTCACAAGGCTTCTTCGGGCGTCTCTTCGGCGCTCTGAAAGCGGGGTAATGATGCATCAACCCATTGCGGCCGATGCTCCGGCTGCCGCGCCCGTCAAGCTCGGGCGCGCAATCGTCGTAACGTCGGGCAAAGGCGGCGTCGGTAAGACGACGACTACCGCGAACCTCGGCACGGCGCTTGCGAAACGCGGAGCGACCGTTGCGTTGATCGACGCCGACGTCGGCCTGCGCAATCTCGACATCGTGCTCGGGCTTGAGAGCCGCGTGAAGCATCACGTGCTCGACGTGCTCGAAGAGAAAGTGACGCTCGACGAAGCGCTCGTACCGGACAAGCATACCGGCAAGTTGATCGCTGCTCGCTGCGGCGCAAACGCGCGAGAAAGACGAAGTCGACACCGAGAAGATGCGCGCGCTCGTCGCACAGCTTGCGCGAGCGTTTCGATTACGTGCTGATCGACTGCCCCGCCGGCATCGAATTGGGCTTCAGAAACGCCGTTGTCGGCGCGGACGAAGCTATCGTCGTCTGCACGCCCGAGGTTTCGGCCGTGCGCGACGTCGATCGCGTCGTCGGATTGCTCGGCAATAAGTTCAAGCCGCAGCTCATCATCAATCGCTTGCGTCCGCAGCTCGTCAAGAAAGGCAAGATGCTCTCGGTCGACGATGTAAATGCGATTCTGCGCTTGCCGCTCTCGGCGTGATCGCCGATGAACCCGAGATCATCGTTACGACGAATAAAGGCGAACCGCTCGCGTTGCGTCAGCGAGAACGCGACCGGTGCGGCTTATCACGCAATCGCCGCGCGCATCGCCGGTGAAGACGTGCCTGCGCCGACGGTTGAGGTGAAAGCAATCGTTCTTCGGCAAGCTGAGCGCGCTCTTTGGAGGACGCCGCTCATGATCGAGTGGGTTAAGAAGCTTCTCGGGCAATCGAATTCGGGCGCAACCGCAAAAGAACGTCTGCGTCTCGTGCTTATGACCGATCATCTGGCGCTCGCGCCGGAACTGATCGATCAGATGAAACGCGATCTCGTCGAAGTGATTTCGCGGTACGTCGAAGTCGATCGCGAGAAGGTCGAAGTCAATTTCGAGCGCGAGGACAAAGCGCTAGCGATGCTGGCGAACATTCCGATTCGCGCCGTCAACCGCCCGAGCGGTGGCGGTGGCGGCGGCGGAGCGACGCCCGAGCCGCCGAAGCCGGAACCGCACGCGGAACCCGTCGCTGTTGAGGCGGCAGCTGAGCTCGTAGACGAACAAGTCGACGAGGAGCCGGAATCTACGGTCACTGCCGGCGCGCCGCCGGCCAGACCGCGAAAACGGCGCAAGAAGGGCGGCGGACAGCCAAAACCCGCTACCGCCCATTAGCGTCAACCTCTTACCGCGCGACGGAGAAGCACTCTACGTCGCGCGATTTCTTTCCGAGGACGAGTCCGCTGCGGCGTATCGCGATCTGCGCGCCGCACTCGCATGGGAACAACCGCACCTGCGGATCTTCGGCCGGATCGTGCCGGCTCCGCGCCTCGAGGCTTGGTACGGCGATGCCGGTGCGTCATACAGCTACTCGGGGCTCGCGCACGAGCCGTTGCCGTGGACTCCGGAATTACAGCGGCTGCGAGAGCGCGTCGAGGTTGCCGCGGGAACAACGTTCAACAGCGTGCTTGCAAATCTGTATCGCGACGGCAACGACTCCAACGGCTGGCATGCCGACGACGAGTCGGAACTCGGCGAGCAGCCGGTCATCGCCTCGCTCTCACTGGGAGCAGCACGAAGGTTTCTCTTGCGCCATCGCGCGAGTGTCGAGCGTGTCGAAGTCGTGCTGGAAGCCGGAAGCCTGCTCGTCATGCGCGGTAAAACGCAGCAGTGTTGGAAGCACTCGGTCCCGAAACAGCGCACGGTCCACGCGCCGCGGATCAATTTGACGTTCCGCCGCGTTGTCGCGCACGGTGACGTTGATTGGCAACCCTGACACTTAGTATCGGCGCACGGCGGTACGTGCGGAACTTCAATTGGTCGCTCGCAATCGGTTGCGTCGTTCTGACGCTGCTCGGAATCGTTTGCATCCAATCGGCGGATCTTCACAGCGGCGACGCGAGCGGCGAATACCGCAAGCAGATCCTATACATGCTGCTCGGAATTCCGCTGATGGTCGGCTTTTCGCTTATCGACTACAAGCATTGGCAGCGCTGGGCGCCGGGGCTCTACGCCGTCAACTTGTTGTTGCTGCTCTTTATTCTGCGCGGCGGCCATTCGGCGCTCGGCGCGCAGCGGTGGATCTCGCTCGGCCCGCTTGGAACCTTTCAACCTTCAGAACCCGCGAAGCTGATTCTGGCGATCTGCATTGCCGCGGTGTTGTGCAAATCGACGTACGACCGCATTCAGGATTTGTGGAAACCGCTCGTGACCGTCGGCATTCCGGCGCTCTTGATCTTGAAGCAGCCGGATCTCGGGACGTCGCTCGTCGTGCTCGCGATTCTCAGCGCCCAGCTCTTTTTCGGGCTGCCGAAGCTCGGTGACTTTGCGATTTACTTGATGGGCGTCGTTACGGCGGCCGCCGCCGCCGTGGGTACCAACGCCGTCCTCAAGCCGTTCCAAAAAGCGCGTCTGTTCGTCTTCCTGAATCCGAAAGCCGATCCGCAAGGCGCCGGCTACAACCTGAACCAGTCTAAGATTGCCGTCGGCAACGGCGGTTGGCTCGGGCGCGGATTGCATCACGGAACGCAGACGCAGCTCAACTTTGTGCCCGAACACTCCCGCGATTTCATCTTCACGGTGCTGGCTGAAGAACTAGGCTTCGTGGGCGCGATTTTGCTCGTTGCGCTCTACGCAGTAGTGCTTTACGGCGGCGTTAGAACGATGATCGCGGCGCGCGACCGTTTCGGCTTTCTGCTGGCCGCCGGTATCGTGTCGATGCTGTTCTTCCACGTCATGGTCAACGTCGGCATGACGATCGGCATCATGCCGATCACGGGCATACCGCTGCCGTTCATGTCCTACGGCGGCTCGGCAATTCTGACGAATTTCGCCGCGGTCGGCGTATTATTGAACATCTACTCGCAAAAGGATCGCGATGTTCTCGGAAACGCCTGATTCCGTAGCAAGTAGGACATAGGTCTCAAGGAAGCGCGCCGGCGCGCACGCAACGCGGTTTCTTGACTTAGAGACAAGGAGCTGTACCATGCGCATCCCGCCCCTTGCTGCGTTGCTCGCTACCGTTATTGCGCTAGCCGGGTGTAACGGCGGCAGCAATCCTCCGAGTAATCCGCCCACCGTTTCGCAGATTGCCGGCGAATACACCGGGACCGCTACGGATTCCGTATTCGGCTCAGGCAGCGCGGCCGTTACGCTATCGCAAACGGCTTCGTCAATCGGCGGCACGCTCACCGAAACGTTCGGCGCCACGACGATTACCAATGCGCTCGCCATTACGATCGATCTCGACGGCAACGTCGCGGGCAGCGCCACAGCGACTGTTCCGTCAAATGCAAATACCTGCGGATTCAAAGTTACCGGCACGTACGCGAATAGCACCGGAAACCTCAACGGCAACTACAGCGCGTACAGCGGCTGCTCGGGAGAAACCGGCAGTTTTACGATGACGCAGCAATGCACGGATCCGTCTATCCCAGGCGCCGTGCATCGGCGGCGGCCGGATAGCGGGCACGGAATCCTTCCCTGCTAAATCGTCAACGCTTCAGCTAGGGCGCGTTCGGCCGTCCAACCGGCGCCCTCGCGCTCCGCTTCAGATCGTTCCTGCGCTTCCACGGTCCTCAAGAGCTCTTCCAATGGTTCGAACGGCGCTCCGCCATACTGCGGTGGAGGCCATTCCTTACCGGGAAAATGCGAACGCGCAAACCCGTATAAACGCATCGCCGACGCAATATTGCTTCTTGCTCCGGCTGCCGCAACAAAGGCGGCGGCGAGTGACTCACCCCCGGTGTGTCGCTGAGAATTCGCAAGCATAAACGCGTCCTTCGCGGATGCCAGCGCCCGCTGCTGTTCGTTCTGAAGTAGTGAGTATTCAGCGATATTGAGAAGCGCGAATAGCCGGACGTCCCCGCTTACCAGCGGCAGCGCGCGAAGCAGAAGCTGGGTAGCGCGGTTCATGTTTCGGACTTCGGCTTCGGCTGCTGCCCACCACATGAGCGCCTTTCCAGTTTCGTCATTCCTGCCTATCGATTCGAACAACGTTACTGCTTCTTCAAAATAAGCGCGTGCCTTGTCGATCTCTTCCGGACGGTAGGTGATTGCGGCGCGCTGAAGGGTTATTGCGAGAAGGCGTTCGTCTCCAAACGATCGAGCGCGAGTTAGCGCGTTCATCCCGTACTGTTGCGCGTCATCAAAGCGTTGGTGGCGCGAATACGTTTGCGCCAGCTGGCCGTACGCGTGAATCGTGCGGCGCACGTCTCCCGTTTGCGCAAACAATGCGGCCGCGCGTTCGGCCGCATCAAGAGCGCGCGTTTCGTCCAACTGGTTGTTGTAAAGCATCGAAAGCCCGAGTTGCAGACGGGCTTCTAGTTCAACCGGAACGGCTGTGCGCTCGGAAAGCACGCGTTGCGCCCAATCGATAGCTTCTTCAAGAAGTGAGAGACGCAAGAAGATGGGCAGCGCATTGGCGACGATGCGCTCGCCGATGGAAACGTCGTGCTCTTCAGAAATCGTCCATGACAACGCGCCGCGGATGTTGTCCAATTCGGCGCCGCTGCGAGCGAGCCAGTCGGGGGCGGGGTTCGTGTCCCACTCTTCATATGCCGATTCAGCGAAGCGCGCAAAGTACGTGGCATGGCACTGGGAGACGCTGTCGCCCTCGTGTGCTTCGTCGATCCGCTCGATAGCATAATCCTGGATGGATTGGAGTAGCCGGTACCTCGTGCGCTGCGTCGATCCGTCGGCGACGACGAGCGATTTATCGACGAGGGCCAGCAATACATCGGCCGCATCGTACTCGTCGAGATCGTCGTTGCTGCAAATGTCCGTGACGGCATCGAGCGTGAAACTTCCCGAAAAAACGGCGAGCCGGCGGAAGAGAATCTTTTCGACGTCGTTGAGGAGCTCATGACTCCAGTCGATCAGCGCGTGCAGCGTTTGCTGCCTTGGCAATGCGGTTCGGTCGCCTCCGCGCAAAATGCGGAAACGCGCGTCAAGGCGTTTGTCGATCTCCTGGAGCGAAAGCGCGCGTACTCGCGTCGCCGCAAGCTCGATGGCCAATGCCAGGCCGTCGACGCGCCGGCAGATCTCCTCGACGACCGGCATCGTCGATTCGGTAACCGTGAAATCGGCGGCCGCGGACCGTGCGCGATCGATAAATAATTGCGCCGCTTCGGAAATGCCGAGCGTCTGCAGCCGGTAAACCGTTTCGCCGGTGATATTCAGCGCTTCTCGCGTAGTCGCGAGCAGCCGGGCTTCGTGCGCCTGCGCCAAAACGGCCGCCGCGACGTCCGCAACCGCATGAATAAGGTGCTCGCAATTGTCGAGAACGATCAACAGATCGCGCGTGGCTAGGTGTTGCAGAAGCACCTCGCGCGCGGAACGAGTGCCGCTCTGTCCAACGCCGAGGCTCGAAAGAATCGTGCTTGCGACGAGGTCGGGATCCGAGATCGGTGCGAGATCGACGAACCATACGCCGTCGCGAAACTCGTGCAGCACTTCCGCCGCGACTTGCAGCGCAAGGCGAGTTTTTCCAACGCCGCCCGCGCCCACGACTGATACCAATGGCGCTTCGCGCAACAAATGCCGGAGCTCGATCACGTCGGCTTCACGCCCCACGAAGGTCGTCGTTTGCCGCGGAAGGTTGTGCGCGCCGGTATCAAGCGATCGGAGCGGCGCAAACGCTTCGTCCAATCCGGGCGCTGCAAGCTGAAAAATGTGTTCGGGTTCTTCGAGATCTTTGAGCCGGTGCCAACCGAGATCGATGAGCCGCGCTTGCGCGGGCAGCGCCGCTACAGCCGATTCGGCGACGGCCCCGGAAACAAGAACTTGTCCGCCGTGTCCCGTCGCCAGCAGCCGCGCAACGCGGTTGACGGGAGGTCCGTAATAGTCGCCGCCGCGTTCGTCGGCTCTGCCGCGATGCAATGCGATGCGAACGCGTAGGCCGCTCACGTCCGTAAAATCTTCGGCCGCGAGTTCTTGTTGAATCGCGAGCGCCGCCGCTAGCGCGTTGGGCGCATCCTGAAAAGCGGTGCAGAATTCGTCACCGACGGTTTTAAAAACGTGACCGCCGTTCTTTCCGATGATGCTATGTACGATCTCGTCGTGACGGCGCAACGCGCGTTGCATTGCCTCGCGATTGGTTTCCCAGCGTATAGTGCTGCCTTCGATATCGGAAAACAGAAACGTGACGGCGCCGGTAGGAACCATGCGCCCGCTAGTCGTGCCGGTAGACGACGCCGGCCGCCGTTTCAGCGATTTCGACCCAGTGTGGATCATCATCGATTATTTTACGCTCCACCGGGGTGTGGTACAGCAGCCATGTGGCCCCGGGATTCCGCCGGTGAACGAGAGCGCCGAGCGTCGCGCGCATGGCGTCGGCGTCGAACGGATTGTACAGAAAGACCACGAGATCTGCCGGCGGATAGGTCCAAATCCGGGCGTCGGCGCGAACGATCCGCAGATCGTTGCAGCGCCGGTGTCCACGCGAGGCCCGCGCGATGTTGTCGCGCGCAACTTCGAAGAGTCCGGGAGAAACTTCGATTCCCGTTACCTGCGTAAAGGGATATTCGGCGGCAAGCAACACCGCGCGGCCCATTCCCGCGCCTACGTCGACGAACGCGGCGTTTGCTATGACGTCGCGGGGCACGCGCGAAATCAGCGAGCGAAAATCTCCGACCGGCACCGGCTCGTAGTGGGTAGCGTGCGCGCCCGCGTCCCCGACGGCGTCGGGATCGAGGTCGGTCAAAAAGAGAATAGCCTGCGTGGTGACGCCGTAGTCGTGATCGAATCGGCGGCCTGCGCTGCGCTGCGTGCCCACGGAGCCAGGGTTCGCCGCCGAATACCCGCAATCACCTGACGCCGTGAAATTGCCGTATCGCGAGGGCGAGTGGTACGATCTGCCGCTCGGAGATGGATCGTTTGCGCCGCTATGTCTGGTGCGGACAAGGCATCACGTCGTCGACGTGGCGGCTTTCGCGGACGCAAGCGCGGCCGGCCCGGTCGCCGCCTTGCGCACGAGCGACCGCGCACTCGTGCTGCATCGCTGGAAACGCCGGCGTGAAATGCGAAGCGTTCTCGACGTTGCGGTTGAAAACCGGGAGTGGATATCCTCTGCACACGCGGAACGCATCGTTGCTGCGCGCTTGAGGCGTTTGCCATTCGTCGATGAGGCGTTGCACGTTGTTGCCGTTCGAAACGGCGACCCCATTGCCGGGTCGGGTCTGACATGGGATACGCCACTCGATGAATCGACGTTGCAGCGCATCTGCCGGCACGCCGCCGCGCATCGAAACCTCCGCGTTCGCGTGAGCGGCGAGGCCGCGCGCCAGCTCTCCACGTTGAGGGATGCTCCTGTGAACCACGTCATACTAGCGGGGCCCTATCATGGCGAACCGTTGCCGAACGTGACGCATTTATCCATCGAAACGTCGATGAAGTTTGATGATGCATTGGAACGTTTTCCGAACGTGCGCGCGCTGCGGATTGCCGTGCGCGACGCGGAGGTTCGTGCAAATGCGTTACCTCGCGGCGTGCGTGCGTTGGATTGCAGCCGCGCGCGATCGGTGCAACTCGAGGGGGCACCGCCGCTGGAAGCGCTGCGGCTCGCAGCTGTCGCCGTCGCGCCCGATTTGGAATCGCTTCCTCATTCGCTGCGCGCGCTTTCGCTCGAACACCTCACCGTTGCGTCGCTCGCACCGGTGGCGCGCATTCAGGAGTTGGCGCAATTGGAACTCGACGGGCTTTGGCAGTTCGATTTGCCCGACGTCGAACCGCTTCTGGAAATGCCGGAGCTGGTGCGTGCCAAGATCGACATCGGCGGCCGCAGAAAAAACGTGGAGCTTTACAAGCGCGCGCGATGGGCATATCCGTGGCCCTTCGAGTCGGTTATGGAAGCGGCCGGAAACGGGAACAGCTTCCAACATGCAAAGTAAGGATGTTATCGACGCGCGCAAGGTTCGCGATGCCTCGGAGTGGTTTAGCGTGCTGCAAACGGGCAGCGCGTTGCAAACGGCCGCGATGCGCCTCGAGCCCGGCGCCGCAAGCGGTCCGATGGGCAACGAACACGCCGGAAGCGAGCAGATGCTCTATGTCGTCGAAGGCGAGGTAACCGCCGAGATCGGCGATCGAAAGTTCGTCATGAATTCCGGCGAATGCGTCGTCGTGCCGAAGAACGTTCCGCACCGTTTTCGCAACGAATCGGCGCGTCCGGCCTTGACGCTCAACGTCTATTCGCCGCCGGCGTACTAGCGCGCGATTGTCGTGAGCCGGGAGGCTTGGACGAAGCGGTCGATCTCGGCCGCTTGCTCCGCATCGGGATTGACGAACGCCAAGCTTTGCACGAACCGGCCGCGCAATTGCTTCACGCCGGACAACGGACGTGCCAGAAATTTCAACTCACTGAACGGGCGCATCGCGGGGCCGCCCGTGCCGCGGGATTGCGCGAGCACTTTAAGCGTTTCATTGGGCAATGTGAAGCGTACGGTAACGACCCACTCCTGGCGCAGCACCTGGTCGAGGATCATCCGCAACCCTCCGGTGCCGATATCGATCGCCGTGGCGACTTGCGCGGTGAGCGAGTCGCCGATGAAATAGCGGACCGGCACGTTGACCTCGACGCGATGAGCGCTGCGCAGCTCGCGGAGCCGCGTCGAGGCTACCTTCAGCGAAGTCGCCTCCGGCGCGTCCTTCGAGCCCGTAATGCCGCGGCGCTGCTCTTCGATGACGAACCGCAGCAGCTGCTCCCGCACGCCGCTTTCGAGCGACTCGAAGTGCACGGCGTACCGGAACGTCCGGTTGTCGGGGGTATAGGTGACCTTGCGGATGGTGCCCGTGAGCCGCAGCGCGGTGTCGCCGGGCCGGGGCAGGTCGAACTCGACCGAAGCCTTCGGTTTCAACATCGTGCGAGCGTGGATTTGCGCTCCGCCGCCCGAGATGTCTACGAGCGTCGCAGGGACGAGAACGCGAATGCCGGCGACCCGCAGATTAATCCGCAGGTACATGGGTTGACGGTAGTAGAGCCGGCGATTGGTCGACGGCGCCGGACCAGCCATCCGGAAGCCCTCCCTGGTTGCTTAAAGTAGTTTGACGCTCCATCGTCCATCTGTCGAGAGACCTTCAGCCTGGTTTCCGTAAAAAGGTCCGGTCGCGGTGGGCCGTGAAGGTCGGGAACGTCGGGGAGCGGTTTCGCGTCCAGCGAGATCCACCGGCGAGGTAGTTTAGATTTTTTATGCGGCTGCAGCGATCCCGGAAAACCGCTGGGTCGTCGCCGCGATTAGTTAAAGGCCGGTGTCTGCATTAGGCGCCCCTTTAGAGGTTTGAGGACAATTTGTCGAGCGAGATTTTGATCTCGAGCGACCCGTGGGAAAACCGGGTCGCCATTATGGAGAACGGCGAGCTTGCCGAACTCTACATCGAACGCGAAGAGAAAGTCATCGGTTCGATCTATAAAGGAAAAGTTCAGAACGTTCTGCCCGGGATGGGCGCGGCATTCGTCGACATCGGCTTGGGGCGCAACGCGTTCTTGTACGTCGACGACATCAACAAGCAGCCGCTGAACATCGGCGACGTTGAAGTCACGCACGGACACTCCGGCTTCACGATCAGCGAGAAGGTCAAAAAGGGCGACGACGTTCTCGTGCAGATCGTCAAAGAGCCGCGCGGCCTCAAAGGCGCGCGAATCTCGACGAACATTTCGCTGCCGGGCCGCTACTTGATCCTGATGCCGACGGGCAAGTATTCGGGCGTCTCGCGCAAGATCGAGTCCGCGGACGAACGCAATCGCCTCAAGGCGATCATGAAGCGCATTCGCCCCGAGGGCATGGCGACGGTCGTTCGCACGGCCGCGGCAGGCGTCAGTGAAGCCGAACTCATCGCCGATCTCGGCGTGCTGATTCGCATGTGGCACGGCATCCTTGAAACGTACAAGCGCGCCGCATCGCCTTCGCTCTTGCACCGGGACATGAATCTCGTGTACAAAGCGGCACGCGATTTCGTGACGGCCGACGTCGACAAGGTGCTCATCGACAACGAAGAAGAGTACCGCAAAGTCCGCGAGTTTCTGCAGCTGCTCGGCCCGCAGTACCTGGATCGCGTCGAGCACTATAACTCGGGCCGCAATCTTTTCGACGACTACAAGATCACCGAAGAGATGCAGAAGCTGATGAAGCCGAAGGTCAATCTGCCGTCGGGCGGCTCGATCGTCATCGAATCGACCGAAGCGCTGACCGTGATCGACGTGAACTCCGGAAAGTTCACGGGCGGCCGCAATCTCGAAGATACGATCCTCAAGACGAACCTTGAGGCCGCCGGCGAGATCGCGCGCCAGGTTCGGTTGCGCGATATCGGCGGCATCATCGTCGTCGATTTCATCGACATGGCGAGCGAGTCGTCGCGCAGCAGAGTCATCAAAGCGTTGGAAGACGGCTTGCGCCGCGATCGCACGCGCGCCACGATTCAGTCGTTCTCGAATCTCGGATTGTTGGAATTCACGCGCAAACGCATCGGCAAGGATCTCGGCGCGCAACTGCGCGGATCGTGCCCGACGTGCAGCGGCATGGGCACGGTCATGTCTTCGCAGTCCGTGGCCATTCGAAACGTTCCGCAACGTCCGCGACGAATTTTCGCGTAACGGCGTCGTGACGGCTCACGAACCAATCGTCGTGAAAGTTGCGCCCTCCGTCGGCGCGCAGATGGAGTTTTGGTACGATCACGAGTGCGTAGCGCTCTCGAAGAAAATCGGTACCGAGATTCACGTTCGCGTCGACCCGATGCTGCATCCGGAGCGCAGCCGCATCGAGGCGCTTTCGAGCTTCAAAGAAGATCCTGCGCACGTGATTCGCGTCGGCGACGAGCACGAAGTCGAATTGCTGGCGGGGCGTCTTCCGAACGCGACGTCGGCCGCGGCCGTCGTCAGCGGCCACCTGGTCGAAGTCGAAAATGCTGCGAACAACGCGGGCAACTCGGCGCGCATCCGCATTCTCGATGTCGACGACAACGAAGACTACGTGATCGCCGAGCTCGTGTCGGGCGTCGTTAGCGCCGCGAAGAAGAAACGCCGCCGCGGCGGGAAGCGCAAAGGCGAGCTTTCGGCCACGGAAGAGGCGCAACAGCTGCGCGAGCTGGCCGAAGAGGCCGCGTCGCAGCAGCAGGCGCGTCCGCCGATCGGCATTACGACCGTCACCGAAGAAGAGGAAGCCGAAGATCGCGCCGTCGTCGCCGAGGTGAAAGGCGAGCAGCAAGAAGACGCGATCATCATCGGTGAAAACGAAGCGCGCGAAGGCCGCAAACGCCGCCGCCGCCGCCGTGGACGCGGCCGTGGCCGCGCCAACGGCTTCGAGGCGGCAGCCCAGGTCGGCATTCCGCCGCAAAGCGCCGTCGCGCAGACCAGCGAGTTCGACGAGGACGAAGAAGAGGACAAGGAGCTCGAGGCCGGCGCTCAGCCGCAGGCTCAGGGCGAACATCACTTTGCGGGTCCGGGCGAGCAGCCGCAAGGCGAAGGTCATCGCCATCGCCGCCGTCGCCGCCGCCGTCGCGGACGCGGCGGTGCAGGCCAAGGCTTCGCGCCGAACGGCCAGCCGGCAGCACCCGCCGCTCCGGTCGAGCCGCTCACCGGTTCGCTTCCGCAGACTCCGCTTCCGGATCGCCACGTCTTTCGTGTCGGTGCCGACGGAGCCGCGCAACCGACCGGGACGACTGCGCCGCCGGAACCGTCGCGTGCAATCGCGCCGGCCCGCCGCGCGCATCCGCCGGCCATCGAGGCCCCGCCGCCCCATCTGACCGTCCGCGAAGAAGAACCGCGTCCCACCAAGCCGGCAAGACGCCGTCGCGGTGCGGCCGCTGCCGCCGGCGTAGGCGGCGAACTTCCCGCGGAACGGATCCCTGCGCTCCCCGGCGGTACCGCCGTAGCGGCGCCCGAAAAGCCGAAGCGCGGCCGCAAGAAGGCCGAGCCGGTCGAGGCTGCCGTTCCGCAAGCCAAGCCGAAGCGCACGACGCGCGCCACCAAAACCGCAACGGCGAAAACCGCAGCTGCACCAGCCGCGGAGAAGCCGAAGCGAACCACGCGCGCCAAGAAAGCCTCGAAGCCCGCACCCGCTGCGGCGCCGAAGCGCGCACCCGCTGCGGTGAAAAAGACTGCGACTCGCAAGAAGTCTTCGACGACGACCACGCGCAAAAAGAAATAGATGCTCGAGGTCTTCGTCGACTACGACGGGACGATAACGGATCTCGATACGTTCGACGTGCTGGTGCGCGCTTTCGTCGGCGCGCACCGGTGGGACGAACTCGAAGAGAAATTACACGCGGGGAGCATGACGTTACGCGAAGTGCTCTCCGCTCAAGCGTCCGGGGTTCGCGCTTCCCTCGATGAAGCCGACGCCCTCTTGCGCGAACGAACCGCGTTCGATCCGGCATTTGCATCTTTCGTAGAGCGGTGCGAAAAAGAAGGCGCAAAACTCTCCGTGTTATCGTCCGGCGTTCAACCGCTTATCGAGCGCGCTTTCGAGCGCGCCGGTCTCTCTCGCGTTCCCATACTCGCGAACGGCATCGATGCGTCGCCGAGCGGATGGCGTTTCGTTTTCCGCGACGACTCCGACAACGGACACGATAAAGCGGCCGACGTTCGGGCTGCGGTCGCTCGCGGCTCGCAAACGGTCTTCGTCGGTGACGGTCCTTCCGATTACGAAGCGTCGCTCGCCGCCGATCGCCGCTTCGCCAAAACCGGACGCGCACTCGAAACCTACCTTACGCGACGCGGCATCGCTCACGACGCTTTCTCTTCTTTCGCCGAAATCGAACGCGCGTTATTCGACGACTAGCCGCCGACAATGATTAGATGCGCCTGCCCTTCGACACGCTCAGGGTGACGGTTTCGTCATGCTGAGCTCGTCGAAGCACTGGCGCATATCAAAGGTTGCGCACCTGAGACTCAAACAAAAAGCGCCCGCCGGAGCGAGCGCTTTTGTTTTTGGTATCGAACCGGAACTATGACTTGCCGTTGGCGGCGTCGAGGTGTGCGACGCGGTCGTCGATGTAGTCGACCGCGCGTTTGAGTTGCACGTCCTTCGAGGGATCGCCGAAGCGCGCGCCCTTGTTTTCGGTGATGACGATGTCGGGCGTGATTCCCAGGTGGTTGATGTCGCGGTTGTGCGGCGTCAGGTAACGCGCCGTCGTGATCTTCACGGCCGATTTATCCGGAAGCGGGAATATCGACTGCACGACGCCCTTCCCGAACGTCTTCGTTCCGATGATCGTGCCGACGCCCGTATCCTGAATCGCGCCGGCGGTGATTTCCGAAGCGGAAGCGGTGTGGCCGTTCACGAGCACCGCGAGCGGTACCGGCGAAATCGCCGTGTCGTCGGCTTCACGCGTCGTGATGCTCGAGCCGCGAGATTCGATTGAAACGATCGGGCCCGACGAGATGAACTTCGAGCTCACGGCAACTGCAGCGTCCAGATAGCCGCCGCCGTTTTCGCGGAGATCCATGATGATGGCGCGAGCGCCGTCTCGCTGCAGGCGGTCGAGCGCGACTGCAAGCTCGTTTCCGGTGTCGCGGCCGAACACGGTGAGCGCAACGTAGCCGATCTTATTCGGAAGCATCTTCTCGAACACGCTCAGTTGATGGATCTTCTCGCGTGTAATGGTAATCGGCGCGAGCATCTTTCCGTCGCGTTGAATCGAAATCGAAACGATGGTGCCTTCTTTGCCGCGCAGATGCGAGCTGGCTTTATCCATCGCCATGCCTTTGGTGCTGATGCCGTCGATGGCGGTGATCACGTCGTCCTGCTGTATGCCGGCTTTATCGGCGGGGCCGTCCGGAACGACGTTGCTGACGTCGATGTACTTCGTTGCGTCGTCGACTTGGATCACGATGCCGGTCCCGCCGAAATCCGAGCCGTCTAGGCCCTGATTCAGATCGGCGAAGTCCTTCGGATCCAGGAAGACGGTGTAACGGTCATGCACCGAATCCATGATGCCCGCGATCGCCGCGTAACTCAAATCGCGCGTCGTGAGCTTCGACCCGGCCGCGTGTTGAGCGTTGGTAACGGCAACGTCGATGGAGTGCACGTTCGTCGAAGGCGCATCGCTTGCGTGAATCGGCGCCAGCGGACGATTTACGCCGGCTTGCTTCAGCTTCGCGGCAAGCTCGTCGCGAACGGAATCCAGAACCGTCTGCGGGTCGACTTTCTTATAGAACTCCGTGGTCAGGTTTTGATAACTCGTCTGAATCTCGCTCGCTTCAAGTGCGGGAAGCGTGTCGGACGACGCCGCGGGAGTGGCCGTCGGGATCTGAGTCAGCGTCACGGCGAAAAGGGCCGCGAGGAGAAGCGAATGCGCTTTTTTCATGTGCCTTGTTAACGAAGAAGGTTGCTCAGTTGTGCCTTTGCGGCGGCGAGCTGCTTGTCGGCCGGCGTATCGATTAATACCGGATCGACGCTCTGATTCACGACGACGTCGGGCATGATGCCCTTGTGTTGGATGTCGCGGCCGAGCGGCGTGACATATTGGGCAGTCGTGATTTTCAAGGCGCCGTCGTCGGGCATTGGATAGATGCTTTGAACAACACCTTTTCCAAAGGTTTTGGTTCCAATGAGTTTAGCCAAATGGTAGTCTTGGAGCGCGCCTGAGGTGATCTCCGAGGCGCTCGCGGTGTACTTGTTCACCAGGATGACGAGCGGTTGCAAGCCGCCGATCGCGTCGCCGTTGGCCTCCTGCGACTCCTTGTTTCCCATGCGGTCGATCGTCGAGACGATCACACCTTGCGGGATGAAGTAGCTGGAAATCTTCACGGCCGCATCGACCAGGCCGCCGCCATTGTCGCGCAGATCGAGAATGTAGCCCTTCGCGCCCTTGGCTTTGCCGTCCAGCAGCGCTTTCTTCATTTCGCTTGCCGACGTTTCGCCGAAGTCCGAGAGACGGATGTAATCGTAGCCGTTTTCCATCTTCGCGCGAACGGTCGGCACGTGGATGATTTCGCGCTCGATCGTGTAGCGGCGCTCGTTCGTCTTTTTATACATGTGCGTCGTCATGCGCACCGAGGATCCGGCTTCGCCGCGAATCAAGCGCTCGACCGAATCGATGGGCACGCCTTTGAGCGACTTGCCGTCTACCGTGTCGACGACTTCACCGGGCTTCATGCCGGCGCGCGCGGCGGGAAGGCCATCGATCGGCTGAAGGACGATTTCGCCGGTCTTCAATTGATAGATGTAGACGCCGATTCCGCCGAAATTTCCGCCGGAAAGCGATTCGGAGAGTCCCTGCATTTCGCGCGGCGACAGATAGACCGTGTAGGGATCTTTCACCGAGTCCATCACGCCGCGCAGCGCCGTTTCCGTAAGATCGGTGCCGGCGTTCATGCCGAGATGCGAGGCGTAGTGCGATTGCGCGTACGAAAGCACGCTCGCCAAGCGCGTGCTGTCCTCTTCGGGATTGCCGCTGGCGGTTTCGCCGGGCAGCGTCGGGTGCGCGATCTTCTTCGAGTGAAGGAAATCGGTTAGCGCTTTCTCTTCGCCGCGAATCGTGTCTTGAGGATCGACCGGCTTATAGTAGTTGGTTTCGAGCTTTTGGAGCGCAACTCCGAGCAGCTGCGCTTCGCCCTGCGGCCCGTTGAATAAAGTGCTAACGTCGCCCGTAGTGGCGACGTTGAAAGCCAAGTCGTGCGCGTGCGCACTTTGGACGCCGTTGCGGTATCCGATGTACAGCGCTCCAGCGCTAGCGACAACGACGACGATTAGCGCTGCAAGCAGCGCCCGGAATGTAGCGGTCATTGATCCTCTCTACCCGGCGAAGTACCCCCGAGGTTTCTACCCCGGATACGATACTTGCTATTTCTTAATGTAACCGGGGAGTCGGGTCAACGGGCTTTCCGTTGACGCGGATCTCAAAATGGACGTGAGGCCCGGTCGAGTGACCGGTACTGCCCACGGCGCCGATGGCCTGCCCGCGCTGGACTTGCTGGCCGACCGAGACGTAGATGGCCGAGAGGTGGCCGTAGCCCGTCGAGATGCTGTCCCGTGGTCGATCATCACGAAATTGCCGTAGCCGCCGTACCATTGGGCGAGGATGACCGTGCCGGAGGCTGCCGCGGTGACCGTGGTCCCCATCGGGGCCGCGATGTCGAGGCCGGGGTGGAAGTCGGGCGCGCCGCCGAACGGGTTCGCGCGCTAGCCGAAGGGCGAGGTGATCGTCCCGGACACGGGCCAGCTAAAGCCGCCGCTCGCTCCCTCGTTCTTCGGAATGGGATTGCCGGCGATGCCCGCCGCCCGGCGAGCCTGCTCGCGTTCGGCTTCCAGCTCTCGCTGGCGCTCTGAATCAGCGCTTCGAGTTGCGATTCCTCAGCCGCCGAGAGATTTTCGATCTCGTTGACTTCGCTCGCGACTTGGCGGCGCTGGTTGTCGGCGATGGCCACGAGGTTCGCGCGTTCTTTCGCAAGGCCGTCGAGCTGGCTGCGCGCCTGCTGCTGTTCCTGCTGTTCGTGATCTAGCTCGACTTGCGCGCTCTGCAGCGCGGTCTGCACCGACGCCACCTTGGCTTCGGCCGCTTTGCGCGCGCGTACGGCGTTTTCGTTTGCCGAGATCAGCAAACGCAAATCTTCCCAGCGTTCGACGAACTCGCTGAACGAGCGCGCCGAGAGCAGCACCGCCGCGTAGCCCATGTCGCCGTTTTCGTAGATGTCGACGAGCCGCTTTTTCAACAATGTGTCGTGCAGGTCGAGGCTGCGCCGCGCGGCGTCGAGCTGGATCGTATTCCAGTCGAGTTTGCGCTGGGTGGAACGCGTCTGCGCTGTTAGGTCGTCGAGATGCGCGTTCACTTGTCCGATCGCGACGTTGGTCTCGTGCAGTTGCGACTGCAGATCGCTGACGTGCACGGTCGCCGCGTTGAGATCTTGCCGCTTTGCGTGCAAACGCGCCTGAAGCGCTTCGCTCTTCTGGCGTTCCATTTCGATGCGCTGTTGCAACGTCGGTTTATGCGTCTTGGCAATCGTAACCGACGGCGCGACAAGCAGAATCAGAGCGGCGGCAAGCGTGCGGCGCATGTTCATGAGCGGCGTTTGTCCTTTACGAATACTGAGCCTGAGATCGATTTCGCGAAGCGTTTGAGCTCAGCGGCCGCTTCGCCGACTTGCGCGTAATTCGTCAACTGCCGGCTGTCGTTCGAAACGATCGCAATGGAAAGCGTCATGATCGGAAAGCGGTTGAGCGCACCACGGCGATCGCGCGTTTCGATGTATCCCGACCGCAGATCTCTCGGCGAGTAAAGCGCGCGAATGTCACGATCGAACTCGGCGATGATCTCGCGAGCCATCTCCTCGGCGCGGCCGTTCTCGGTAACGATGATGAAGTCGTCACCGCCGATGTGGCCGACGAAGTCGTTGATCGTTCCGCGCCGGCGAACGGCGTCGACGCTGATCCGAGCGAGCATTTGAATTGCTTCATCGCCGTGCGTGAAACCGTAGACGTCGTTAAACGCTTTGAAGTTGTCCAGGTCGAGATAGAGCACCGCAAACGGATCGTCGGCGTCCAAGCGGCGGCGCAGTTCCATTTCGATGGCAAGATTTCCGGGCAGGCGCGTCAGCGGTGAAAGCGACGAATCGACCTCAACGCGGCGAATCTTCGCGCGCACGCGCGCGAGCAGCTCTTGCGGACCGAACGGCTTGGTGATGTAGTCGTCGGCGCCGGCCTCGAAGCCGCGAAGTTTGTCTTCGGTTTCACCCTTCGCGGTAAGGATGATGATCGGGACGTTTGCGATCGTCGGATTCTGATGGCCACGGATGCGGCGGGCAACTTCGTATCCGTCCATGAACGGCATCATCAAATCGAGCAGCACGATGTCCGGCATAACCGCTTCGATTTTTTCGAGCGCTTCGCGACCGTCGGCCGCCGACTCCACGAAAAAGCCGGCGAGCTCTAAGTTCGTCGCGATGATTTTCCGTAGATTGCGGTCGTCGTCCACGACGACGACACGATGTTGCCCGTGCTCGTTCAATTGCTTCATTCGCGCACCGGGATGTTTAGCGTGACGGTGCTTCCCGCGCCCGGCGTACTTTCAATGGAGATGGTGCCGCCGTGCGCTTTTACGATGGAACGCGCAACGTAGAGACCTAGGCCGCTTCCGCCCGCGGTAGCCGTCAGCCGCGAATCGACGCGATAGAAGCGATCGAAGACATACGGCATATGCTCTTCGGCAATGCCGATACCATAGTCGACGATCCTCACGGTTGTGCCGCGCTCGTCACCCGTGGCCTCGACCACTACTTCGGACCGATCGGGCGAAAACTTCAGTGCGTTCTCGATGACGTGAGCCAGAGCCGTGCCCAGCTGCATCGGATCGGCAACCATGCTTACGCCGTCGACTTTGCGCACCAGGCGCGGTCGGTCGGAGTACTCCAGGCGGTCCAAGGCAGCATCGATGATGCTGTTTACGTCGCACCGAACCCGGCGCTCCGGCAGATGCTCCACGTCGACGCGTCCCGCGCTCAACAAGTCGTCCACCGCGTGCCCCAAACGATCGGCTTCGTGTTCGATCGTGCGGAGGTAGTCATCACGCCGGTCCGCGACGGCGTCGGGATTCGCCCGCATCGTGGTCGCGTACGCTTTGATCGTTGCGATCGGCGTCTTCAGTTCGTGGGAGACGGCCGCGACGATCTCCGAGCGAAGTTCGTCGATTTGCGCGAACCGCTGCTGGCGCCCGAACGAAAGCAGCCATCCATCGTCCACCGAAAGCACGACGGCGTGCATGCCGCGCCGCATTTCGTCGCGCGTCCACACCCGGATACGTTGCGGCACCACGGCGAACTCGAGCGCCGGCTCGACGGTGACGAAAAGCTCGCCGAGCGTTTTACCGATTGCTTGAATGGCCCCGATTCCCGTGATGCTCGCCGCCGCGTCGCTCCACGCGACGACGCGTTCGTCGGCGCCGACATACACGATGCCGTCGGAGATAAGCTGGGCGAGCGCATCGAAGCCGACGTCGACGCGCAAAAAACTCATCTACGTCCGGAGATGCCGGCCGACGGAAATCCACGACGCTACGACGCCGATGGCGCCGCCCGCGACGAAGAGTTCCAGGATCAGCACGGGCATGTCGACGGATGTCGCGTTGAGCTGAACCCACGGAAGCGCGAGCAGCAGCTTCGGCCACAGAACGGTGCGCGCAATCCCAAGCGCGATAACGGCCGCGAGCGAACCGAGGAGGCCGTCCAGAAAACCTTCGCAGATGAACGGCGCGCGAATGTACATGTTGGTCGCGCCGACGAGCTGCATGATCGAAATCTCGCGGCGCCGCGCGAACACGGTCAGGCGAATCGTATTCGAGATGATGATTCCGGCGACGAGCAAGAACACGCCGATGACGATCAGCCCGACGCGCCGCAGCACGTTGCCCAGTTGGAGCAGCCGTTCGACGATGGTCTGAGGATAGACGACGTTGCCGACGCCTTTGATCTTGCGAATCTGCGCCGCCACGTTCGTAACGCTAGCCGGATCCTTCACTCGCACGCGGAGTTTGTCGGGCAGCGGATTCTCCGTCAGCAGCGACGTGTCGATGATGCCGCGCGTTCGATCGCGGAGTTCAGCGAGTCCCTGCTTCTTCGAAACGTAATCCACCGACATTACGCGCGGATCGTGCAAAATCGTCGCCCGCGCCGCGTCGAGAGCCTGCGTTGAAGCACTCGTGTCCATATAGACAGAGATTTCGATTTGGTTGAGGACTTCGTTGCCTAATCCCGCGAGCGTAGCGCGAATGAAGAGAAAGGCACCGAGGAGGATGATGGTGATGGCGACAGTGCCGATGGCCGTCGCTTGCATCCCGGCGTTGCGCGTGAAATTGCGCAACACCTCACCCAGAAAGAACTTGACCTTGCCCCAGTCCAAGATAGTAATAGCCCCGTTCTTCGTCTGTAACGATCTTGCCGTCTTCCATGCGAATGACGCGACGGCGCATGCGATCGACGACGGCTTGGTTGTGCGTGGCCACGATCACGGTCGTGCCCTTTAAGTTGATGCGGAGCAGAAGCTCCATGATTTCCGTCGTGTTCGACGGATCTAGGTTGCCGGTCGGCTCGTCGCAGAGAAGAATTTTCGGGTTGTTAACGAGCGCGCGTGCAATGGCGGTGCGCTGTTGCTCGCCGCCCGAGAGTTCGCCCGGGAACATGCGGCTCTTATGAGAGAGCCCGACGAGATCTAGAGCGCGCGGCACTTGCCGCATGATGTCCTTCGTATGCGCGCCGGTGACTTGCATTGCGAAGGCCACGTTTTCCCATACCGTCTTTTCGCTCAAGAGTTTGAAATCTTGATAGATCACGCCGAGATGGCGGCGCAGCGCAGGAATGCGCCCGCGCTTCAACTTGTCAACGCGAATACCGTCTACCGTTATATCGCCCGAAGTGGGGATCGTTTCGCGGTAGAGGAGGCGCAGGAGGCTGGATTTCCCAGTGCCGGAGTGGCCCACGAGGAAGACAAAGTCTCCCTTGGCGATCTCCAGGCTTACGTTATCAAGAGCGCGCACACCGTTGGGATATACCAGTGAGACGCCACGCAAAGAGATCATCGCTGCAAAAGGGTTTTTCTTAGGGGCACGAGCTATACCTCCGGGCTATGAATTTCGATTTGACCGACGAGCAGAAAGCGATTCAAAGCCTTGCGCGCGAGTTCGCTCAACAAGAAGTGAAGCCGCGTGCCGAGGAGATGGACCGCGAGGAACGATTCCCCTACGAACTCGTCACCAAGATGGCTGAGCTCGGTTTTATGGGGCTTCCGTTCCCCGAAGAGTATGGCGGCGCCGGCGGGGACACGGTGAGCTATGCACTGGCGGTCATGGAAATCGCACGAGCCGATGCGTCCACCGCTATTACGATGGCCGCTCATGTGTCGCTGGGGGCGACCCCTTTCTATCTCTTCGGCACGGAAGACCAAAAGCAGAAGTACCTTGTGCCCCTGGCCCAAGGAAAAATGCTTTGGGGCTTCGGGCTCACGGAGCCGAACGCAGGCAGCGACGCCGGTAACGTTCAGACGAAGGCCCAGCTCAAAGACGGTAACTGGGTAATCAACGGCACGAAAGCTTTCATCACCAACTCGGGTACCGACATGAGCGGCGGAACGACGATCACGGCCGCGACCGGCACACGTTCCGACGGCCGGCCGGAAATCTCGAACATCATCGTGCCCCAGCAAACGCCCGGTTTCTCGCGGAGCAAGAAGTACAAGAAGATGGGCTGGCGCGCGTCCGACACGCGCGAGCTGAGCTTTAACGACGCGACGGTGCCGGAAGAGAACTTGCTTGGCCCCCGAGGCGAGGGCTACAAGCAGTTCCTCACGATTTTGGACGGCGGCCGCATCTCCGTTGCCGCGCTCTCGATCGGCCTTGCAATGGGCGCTTACGACGAAGCGCTGCAGTATTCCAAAGATCGCACTGCATTCGGAAGCCCGATCAGCAAGTTTCAGGCGATCCAGTTCAAGCTCGTCGATATGCTCTGCGAAATCGAACATGCGAAGCTCATGATTCTGAAAGCTGCGTGGGAGAAAGATCACGGCCGCGACTACGTGCAAACTGCTTCGCTTGCAAAACTCTACGCAGCCGAAGTTTCACGCCGCGTCGTGAACGAAGCCGTGCAAATCCACGGCGGCTACGGGTTCATGGACGAGTATCCGGTTTCGCGCATGTACCGCGATCAAAAGATCAATGAAATCGGCGAAGGCACGAACGAAGTCCAACGCTTGGTCATCGCCCGCCTCATGGGCCTGTAACCAATTGTCTACGTAGCGTTAGCGAGCTCGGCGTCGGAAGGTAGAAGCGTGCGGTAAATCTGCCATTCCGGATCGGATTTGGCTTGAAAGGCGACGGCGCCGTCGTAAGCGCCGAGCGCCTGCCGGGCCCGCGTTTCGTCGTTACCGTACGCGACGATCGTTCGCGTGCGATCCATCGTGATGCCGCCGACGACTAGTGCGCCGCCGTTCTCCAAATCGGTGCAAAGCGCCGCTTCCAGTTCTTCCGGGGTGCGGTCCGAAGGCTGGTCCAGATTCCTCACGACAAGAAAGAGCATCGGACGCTGCGGGATTTCCGTTGCGGCGTCGATGCCGTAGTTTACCGTTACCGTGGCGGTGACGTGTTCTTCCGAGCGAAGGAACGTGAACCAATTAGCCATGGCGCAACGTTCTCTGTGTTATAGTAAAAACGCTTGCTTTGGAGGGAATCCATGGTTCGTCGTTTCCTTGGTACGCTTGTTCTAGTCGCCCTGGCCATCGCGCCCGCAGCGGCTGCGTTGGATAACGGAACGAAAGCGCCCGATTTTACTTTGCAGGCTTCGCAAGGCGGCAAAGTTTTCAGTTTTTCACTTGCCGACGCCCTGAAAAAGGGACCCGTCGTGCTGTATTTTTACCCCGCGGCCTTTACGCCGGGCTGCACGATCGAAGCGCATGAGTTCGCCGAGGCGATCGACAAGTACAAAGCGCTTGGCGCAACCGTCATTGGTGTTTCGCACGATCCGATAGAAAAGCTTCAGAAGTTTTCCGTCAGCGACTGCCGCAGCAAATTCCCGGTCGCGGCCGACACCGATCAAACCGTGGAGAAAGCCTACGACGCGGTTCTGACGCAGAAGCCCGAATATGCGAATCGCACGTCGTACGTGATCGCGCCGGACGGAACGGTAATTTACAGCTACACCAATCTAGAGCCGGACAAACACGTGGAGAACACGCTGGCGGCGCTCAAAGCCTGGAAAGACAAACAACAATAAAGAAGCGCATCGCGCTCTTGCAATCCTTCGCGTTCGCCGCGGTCTTCATGATTGCGGCCGGACGCGCTCATGCCGACGCTTCGCAAGCGCTGTTAAACGTGCTCTCGGAGATGCGAGCTCTTTCCGACAGCGACTTCAAGAGCGTCGTGCTTTGGGCCAGCAACAAAACGCCGCCGACGCCGATCGAATCCGCCTTCCAACCCGACAAAACCGAAGCCGACATCTTTTCGCTGGAGAATGCGGACCGTCGCGCGGTGATGTCGTGGCTCCAAGGCAAGGGCCGCACCGCGCTTTACGCGCAAGGCGTTACCGACGAACAAATCGGCCCCAAATACCGTCTCGTTTCGCCGGCGGAAGCAGCGGCGTTGAATGTCTGGCGCGGTCTGCCGCTCGTGAATGCGGCATCCGACGGCCGCGTTCAGGGACGGCTGCAAATCTCGAGCGGCTTTGCCGCCGCTAAGCGCGATGGAACCGGATTCGTCGCGTGCGTCTCATTTAAAAATATCTCGCCGTTGACGGCCACACGCGTCGTCGTGGATTTTCCATTGCTATCCGCCGGCGACCAAGCGCTGGGGGACGTCGTGATTGACCGGCGCGGCGAGTTTGCGCCTAATGTGCCGGTGCCGGGTTATGCGTCGCTCGTGGAATGGCAGCAGAACGCTTCGGGCCTACGTTCGCATGCGGAGAATTGCGTCGAACGCCAATTCGCGACGCCGGCCTTGCCGGTGTTGCAAGCTCGTCTAGCGAGCTATCGCGTCGTCCGCGTTGAGTATGCGGACGGCACGGTATGGTCGGCGGGCTCCGCGTCGCCAAGTCCTTTTCCGTAAACCGAACCGCATCGCGCGGTCGCGCATAGAAGGGGCATGACACAGTCGATGCTCCTGGCCGCGCTGGTTCTGGCCGGCCTCACCGCACAAACGCCCGCGCCGCCCGTGGCGGCAACGGTGCACATCAAAGACGACGCGTACGCTCCGGCGCGCCTTACGGTCCACCCCGGCGACACCGTGCTATTCGTCAACGACGACGACGACGCGCATACCGTTACGGCTGCCGACAACCGTTTCGATTCGAAAGGCCTCGATACGGGCGCGCGCTGGCAATATACGTTTGCCAAGTCGGGCACCTACGCGTATTTCTGTCAAATGCATCCATTCATGAAGGGCGTGGTTATCGTGAAAGGATCCAAGCCATGAAACGTTCCGTATTCTTCGAACACATCGCGTGGACCGGTGCCGGCATTGCCTACACGCTTGCCGGAAGCGGCCTGCTCGCCGGACGCGCCGTCGGCGCAGAGGCGGCGGCGGTCGAGTTCGTGCAAATCAGCGACAGCCACATCGGATTCCACCAGGCGGCCAACATGGACGTAGCCGGCACGCTGAAGAGCGCGGTCGACCGGATCAACGCTATGCGTACGCCGCCGAAATTCGTCGTGCACACCGGCGACATCACGCATCTTTCGACGCCGCAACAGTTCGACGATGCGCGGGCCATCTTATCGCAGCTGAAAGCTCCGCTCATTGCGCTTCCGGGCGAACACGACGTCGTCAGCAACGACTTCAAGGGCTACTTTGGGAATTTCAAGATCCCGCAATCGCGTGATGGCGGATGGGCGTCTTGGGACGACGGCGGCATTCACTACGTTGCGCTTCTCAACGTCTTCAACTTCGAGAAGCTGGGATTGCTCGGAAACGACCAGCTCGATTGGTTGCGCGCCGATCTCAGCAGCGTGACCCGCGATACGCCCGTCGTCGTCTTCACGCACGTGCCGCTTTACGCGCTCTATCCGCAGTGGGGCTGGACGACCGAAGACGGCGCCAAGGCGCTTGCGCTGCTGCAAAAATTCGATCGCGTAACGGTCTTGAACGGCCACATCCACCAGATCGTCACGCACGTAGAAGGCAACATTCGCTTTGCGAGCGCTGCGGCGACGGCGTATCCGCAGCCAAAAGCGGGGACGGCGCCGAAGCCCGGACCTGTGACGCTTCCGCATGACGATCTGTTGCGCGCAATCGGCTACCGGACGGTTCAGGTAGATGGCGGCGACGCTCGGATCGAGGATACTTCGCTCGCGTAAAGTGCGCGACGAGGGGCTCGAGCGCGCGTTCGCGAGACGCGAAGCTTCCGCGTACGAAACGGCCTACCGCCGCTTCGGTGGACGGCTCTATGCCGTCGCGCTGCGCCTGTTGAGAAGCGAAGCGTTAGCCGAAGATTGCGTGCACGACGTCATGTTGCGGCTATGGCAACGAGGCAGCGCGTACACCGTAGATCGAGGCGCGCTCGAGGCGTTTCTCGCCGTATGCGTTCGCAACGAGGCGCTCGGGCGATTGCGCAAGACGCATCGTGAAACGCCCCTCGGTCCCGCTCACGAACGTGAAGCCGCCGGTTGCGAAGAAGGCGATCCCATCGAATCGGCCCGGATCGCGCGCGCCGTGGAATCGCTTACGCCGTTCCAGAGGCAAACGATCGATTACGCGTACTTTCGTTCCATGACGCTCGTAGAGACGGCGGAAAAGATGCAAAAGCCGCTCGGCACCGTGAAGAGCCATTTGTCGGCGGCACTGCGCGCGTTGCGCGTCGCGCTGCAAACGGAGGGAGGCGCAAATGGCTGACCGGCACGTCGGCGAGTTCGCAGAACTCTATGCGCTGGGAGCGTTAAGCGACGCGGAGCGGTACGCCGTCGACGCGCACGTCGCCGGCTGCGCGGAGTGCCGGCGCCGCATCGGCGCCGCGGAAGAAGCGGTGCTCGCCCTCGAATGCGGGATGATGGAACGCGCAACGCCTCCGGCTCTCGACGAACGCATGGTTTTTGCCCGATCCGCGCCGGCGTTTGCGTTAGGACAATGGGCGCGCTTGGCCGCCGCATTCGTGCTCGGCGCAATACTTGCGACATCGGCGTTCTCGGCGTGGTTGCACCCGCGCAGTGCGGAAAATCCGGCGATCGTCGCCATGATCGACAGTCACTTCAACCATTCGCAATTCGCGCCGCTCTTTGCGGGCGCGCCCGCCGCGAAGGTGATTTACGCGCGCGACCGGTCATGGCTCTACGTCCTCGTGAAAGCTCCGCGCTCCTATGGCGTCTACGCCGGCACGGGCGCATCGGCGAAGCTGCTCGGGGAATCGCAACCGTCCGGCGCAACGAGCGAACTTTTCGTCGAGCACGCCGGCGGAGTCGAAACGCTGGAACTTCGCGACGGTTCTACGCCGATCGCTCGCGCTCAGCTCCGGTAACTATCCCGCTTCGTCGTTCTGGAAGAGGTTCGGTGCAGCCGGCGCGCGCTTCGAGCGTTTGTCCCGCGGCTGTTCTGTTTCCAATGAAGTAATCGCGCGTGGTGCGAGTTCGATGACGGAAATCTCCGGCAAATCATCGGCCGGAAGCGCGGCTTCGTCTTTGAGTTTGCGCCCCTGCGGGAGCAGGCGCGATTCGTAGGAGCCGATCGTTTCGTTGAATGCACTGACGGACCGTTCGAGATTCAGCCCGAGTTTCGAAAGCTTCTCGGCGAATCTCGTGGTGCGTTCGTAGAGTTCGCGGCCGATGGCGGCGATGCGTTTGGAGTTCTCTTCCTGCTTCACCGCCTGCCAGCCCATCGCGAACGAACGCAGCAGGCTGATGAGCGCCAGCGGACCCGTCACGAGCACGCCTTTGTCGAGCGCGTATTCGATGAGCATCGGGTTCTCGTTGCAAGCGGCGCTGAGGAACGCTTCGCCAGGCACGAACATGATGACGAAATCCGCGGAACCTTCCGTCGTGTGGTAGTTCCGGCGCGCAAGCGCATCGACGTGGTCTTGCAACGCTCGCGCGTGCCTGCGCACCAGCTCCTTGCGCGCCGTTTCATCGACGGCTTCGAAGGCGGCTTGCAGCGAATCGGTCGGCGCTTTCGCGTCGACGAAGACGCGGCGTTGGCCCGGCAAGTTGATCGTCATGTCGGGGCGCCCGCGTCCGGCTTCCACGGCGATCGTTTGCTGCTCGGCGAAGTCGCAGTAGGAAAGCATGCCGGCTTTTTCCACGACGTTGCGCAGCTGAATCTCGCCCCATTTGCCGCGCGTCGCCGGATTCTTGAGCGCCGTCACCAGCGTGGACGTTTGGTTCGTTAGCGCAACGGTCGCCGATTCTATCTTGTCCGCGCGCGTCAACAGATTCTCGATCTGCGCTTTGAGATTGCCCGTATCTTCATTGCGCTTGCTCTCGATCTCGCGCACGAGGCGGTCGAATTCGCCGAGTTTTGCCGCGATCGGGGCGACGATCTCGCCCACGCGTTCGGTCGCGCGTGCCGCCGTAGCTTCTCGCAAGTCGTTCTTGGCGCGTTCCAGGAGCGCTTCGAGCGCATGTTGCTGTCCGTGCTTCGCTTCGTCTGCCCGGGTCCGTTCGGCGCTAAGACGCTCTTCCAATTGCACGACGCGAGCGCGTTGCGCGAAGAATGCGATGAGGCCGCCGGCAGCCATGCCGACGACGAGAAGAACGAGATCCAGTACGATCGTCACGATTGTAACCCGAGTTGTTCCTTGAAAAATGTAAGAGTGCGGTCCCACGCGTCTTCGGCGGCCGATGCAACGTACGAATTCCGGGTGTCGTCGAAGAATGCATGCCCGGCGGACGGGTAGATTTTGATATCATTCGCCACGCGCAGCGCATTTCTCCACGCGCGCACCCCGTCGGCCGGAATACTCGTGTCGCGTTCGCCGTAGCTCCCGCATACGGGCATGCGAACCGCCGACGGATCGATGTCTTTCACTGCGCCGTAGAACGGCGCGACGGCCGCAAAGACGTCGGCATTGTCCATCGTCTGTTGGAGCGCCAGATGGCCGCCCATGCAGAATCCGGTAATGCCATGCCTGCCTTGCGGTGCTTTGTTCCTCAAGTACAGGACGGCGGCGCGGAGATCACCGGCATATTGCGAACGCTGCAATTTGGCCGCGAACGGCCGGAAGATCGAGATGTCGGTCGCGCCGTCGCCGCTCGGCGGATTCCAGCGCGAGTAAAGATCGGGCGCGATAGCGGAAAAGCCGGCTTTTGCATAGCGGCGCACGACGTCGCGAATTTGCGCGTCGACACCCCAGATATGCATTGTCACGGTAACGCCGGGAGCGTTCGCGCGCGCGGCTTTCGCAGAGGCGGCGTACGCGTCGATCGTTCCGTCGGGCCGAGTAAGCTTCACGCGCTCGACAACGATCGCGGGATCGTCTTCGCTGACGATTGGATCGTGAGCATGGCCGAACGTGCCGGTGATTCCGGCGGCCGCAGCGCCGAGCGACAAACCGGTGAAGGTTCTGCGGTCCATCTGCGGGCTCGTCGCGTTCGTGGGATCGACCGGCTCGCGCATTGCTTAGCCCTCCGTAAACGTCATTTGACTTAAATCGCTACGCGCCCTAGGCTACGATTTATGAAGTTTCTTGCCGTTCTCACGTTCGCTGTCGCGATGCTTGGCGCGACGCCGGCGCCGTCCGTAGCTCCGCCGGCGGCGGCTACGCCTGCGCCGCCCGTCAACTTCACGATTCGCGGCGTCGACGACGACATGGACCTGCATGGCAATCCGATGACCGCCGACCTCGTCATCTTCGCAGCGGGCAATCAGTGGATGGTGCTCCCGGACCTCATCGCGGCGTTCAGGCGGGAGCACCCCGAAGTGCGCAGCGTTTACTACCAAACGCTGCCGCCGGGCATTCTCGCCGAGCAGATGGACAATGGCGCGTCGCTGCGCGTCGGCGAGCTGCTGATCAACGTCGAACCGGACGTTTTTCTTTCCGGCAAAAATCGCATGGATAAAGAGCACGAGGGCGGAACGGTCGGCGCGCCGGTAGCGTATGCGACGAACGACCTTGCGCTCATGGTGCGCGGCGGAAACCCAAAGCATATCGAAACGCTGCGCGACCTTGGCCGCGCCGACGTGCGGGTTGCGATGCCGAACCCGCAAACGGAAGGCGTCGCCAAGCAGATCGAAGTTTCGTTTCGCAAAGCCGGCGGGAACGCGCTCGTCCACGAAATCATGGACGTGAAGCTGCGCGACGGCACGACGATGCTTACGCGGATCCATCACCGGGAAACACCAATTTGGATTCAAGAGGGCAAAGCCGACGCGGGCCCGGTGTGGCTTTCGGAAGCGCTGTATCAGGAACGCATTCACAGCGGCATAGAAGCCGTACGAATTCCTGAGAAAGACAACGTGCTCGCAACGTACGAGGCGGCCGTCGTGCAACGCGCTCCGCATCCCGACGCCGCAAAGGCGTTCGTGAACTTTTTGACAACTGACACCGCACAAGCGATCTATCGTTCATACGGTTTCACCGAGCCGCAGTCGACGAAGGAGTAACATGAATCGCAACGGATTTTTAGCCGCGTCCGCAACCGTATTAGCTGCCGGTGCCACTGCAGCGCAGGGTCTCGCGCAGAACGTGCCTGGCGGTACGGCATTCGTCGAGAACCGGGCGAACTTCGATCTCTTGGAGTTCGAGCGTATCGTTGGCAAACCGGCCGACATCCGTCAAGTTTTCGAGTCCGTGGCGTTTCAGCCGGGCTTGTTCAATAACGTGAAAAACTCTTTGAACGGGTTGCAGTTCGGCTTTGGACACTCTCCGGAGCGCATTGCCGTTGCAATCGCCGGTCACGGCCCGTCCGCAGCGTACGGCTTTAGCGACTACGTATGGCAGAAGTACAAAATCGGCGACTTCATCAACGCCAAAGACGCGTCGGGCGCGACCCTTACGAGCAATACGTTTCTCAAAGCAAAAAGCAACTTGAACGCTTCGGACGATCCTAACGACGATAAGGGATTCTATCAGGACACGTCCATCGAAGCGTTGCAGAAGCGCGGCGTCATCATGCTCACCTGTCACACGGCTGTTGAAGAGCAGGCGCGCCGTCTCGTGAAGCAAGGCTTGGCGCCGTCGGGCATGACGCCCACGGAAGTCGCGAACGACATCCTGACGCATCTGATTCCCGGTGCAGTCGTCGTTCCGTCGATGGTTGCAACGGTCGCGGTGTTGCAAGCAAAACACAACTACACCTATGCCGCGCTTACGTTCTAGTCTCGCCGCGCTCGCATGCGCCGTGCTGCTTGCGGCGTGCGGCGGCAGCTCGGGAACGCAAAGCGGTGATGGACCCGCTGCAGCGCCTTCACAAGCTGCGTACGATCCGCGAGCATTACCGACGGGCGCGCTCGGCGATTCGATTCGCCTCGGCCACGACATTATCGTCGACACGCAAAAACGCGTGCCGAAGAACGTGACCGCGCGCATGTCGTGCGCCGCCTGCCATCTTGGAGCCGGCACCGTCGCGCGCGGCGGCAGCTTCGTGGGCGTGTACGGACGATTTCCGCAATGGAACAAGCGCGCGCATCGGGTGATCGCGCTGCAAGATCGCGTGGCGGAGTGCTTCCTATACAGCATGAACGGCACGCCGCCCGCGTACTCGAGCAAAGAGATGGTGGCGATCGTCGCCTACATCTCGTACTTGTCGCGCGACGTTCCGGTCGGGAAAGCTCAGCCGAAAGACGACCGTTTCCTCGTGCCCGTTCCAACCGCAACGCCCGACTCAAAGCGCGGCGAAGCGCTCTACGCGCAAAAGTGCTCGTCGTGTCACGGAGCGAACGGCGCCGGCAACGGCCCGTTCCCGCCGCTCTGGGGCGCGACGTCCTTCAATAACGGCGCCGGTATGGCGCACATCGACCGCATGACCGGGTTCGTGCGATATAACATGCCGCAGAACGCGCCGGGCTCGCTCTCGATGCAAGATGCTTACGACGTCGCGCAGTATGTTCTGAACCACCAGCGGCCGAAGTTCGACAAAACGCGAGCCGTGCAATTTCCACCCGCTCCCGCAATATATTTTTGAAGTAACTCGATGATTGGTTTTCTGCTTTGCATCGCCGTCGCTATTGTGGCAACGGCGCTCGGCCATTTCGTGCCCGTCGTCGGCGCGCCGGTGTTCAGCATTTTGATCGGCGTTGCCATCGCGGTATTTGCCACGCCGAAAACCGAGTGGCGTTCCGGTATTCGTTTTGCAAGCAAGACCTTATTGCAATGGTCCATTGTTTTGCTCGGCGCGCATTTGAGCGTCGCGGAAATCGCGCACGGCGGCGCGCGTTCGCTCCCGGTGATGCTCGGGACGCTCGTGATAACGCTGGCGCTGGCGTTCCTCGTCGGGCGCGCGCTCGGCTTGGACCGGGATTTGCGGCGCCTGCTTGGCGTCGGCACGGCGATTTGCGGCGGTTCCGCGATTGCGGCGCTCTCGAGCGTGATCGAGGCGGATCAAGCGGACATTGCTTACGCCCTCGGCGCGGTCTTTTTGTTCAACGTCGTGGCCGTGCTCGTATTTCCGGTGCTCGGACATCTCATGCATCTTTCGCAAAGCGCGTTCGGCTTGTGGGCGGGCACGGCGATCAATGACACTTCCTCGGTCGTCGCCGCCGCATTCGGATATGGGCACGACGCCGGCACGACGGGTGTCATCGTGAAGCTGACGCGGACGCTGCTGATCGTTCCGATCGTCGTCTTTTATGCGTGGCGCCGCATGCAGACGCTGCGCGCGGAAGGCCGCGGCGTCGACTGGCGCAGCATCATGCCGTGGTTCGTCCTCTGGTTTCTGATTGCGGCCACGTTGAATTCGCTCGGGTGGATCCCGGGCGTCGTGCAAACGCCGCTGCAAAATCTGGCACTCTTTGCCATCGTCGTAGCGCTCGCCGGCGTCGGGCTTGGCACCGACATCGCAAAGATCAAGTCGGCTGGCTTCCGCCCGCTTGCTCTCGGGGCGATTCTTTGGGTGGCGATCGCCGTTTCCAGTCTGGCGATCGCGGCTGCGCTGCGGATCTAGCAGTTATGCGTACGCGTCGACGATCGTCCCAAGGCCCGGAGCGATGAGATCGGCGCGGGAAGGGGTCGTGGGTTCTTCGCGGCGAGGCGCTGCTGCAGGCGGCATAGGACGGTAGAGTGCCGGGGGTTGCGCCGGTACGGGGAGCTGGCTACCGTCTACTCCGGGTGTGCTCATTGCGATTGAAGTCGTCCCTGGTCGTAGTCTCTCGCACGCGGGCGGGGTTAAAATATCGGGCGTAAAACAAAGAGTCGATCCGGGGTGCACACTCGGACTGGTCTTTTTCCCAGCAGGACGGAGTACAAATCAACGTGGCGGACGCGATGGTCAAAGTGACGCTCCCCGAGATGGGTGAGTCGGTCACCGAAGGCTCCATCGTCGAGTGGCGCAAGAGGGTCGGCGATTTCGTCGCCGAGGGCGACACCCTTGGTCGACGTAACGACCGACAAAGTCGACGTGGAAGTTCCCGGCGACGGCATCCGGCGTCATCACCAGCATTTTCGGCGGCGAAGGCGACACGGTCGCCGTCGGCGCCGTCTTGGCCGAGATCGACACGAGCAAAGCGAAGGCGAAGACGAACGGCGCAGCCAAGCGGCTGCGGCGAAACCGACGCGACGGCGCCGCTCCGGCCGCCGCTGCGGCTCCGAGCTGGGCCGCCGAAGCTCGTCGACGTGACGCTGCCCGAGATGGGCGAGTCGGTCACCGAAGGCTCGATCGTCGAATTCCGCGTGAAGCCGGGCGACTTCGTCAACGAAGGCGACACCGATCGTCGAGGTCACGACCGACAAAGTCGACGTCGAAGTGCCGGCCCCGTCGCGCCGGGCTCGTCACGCAGCTCTCGGTGAAAGAAGGCGACACGGTCGCCGTCGGCGCGAAGCTCGCCGAGATCGACGCGAATGCCGCCGTCGGCTGCGCTTCGCTCGGCGTCAACGCTCGCGGCTCCCAAAGCCGCTCGCGCGCCCGCAGCCGTCGAAGTCGCCCGGCGCCGCGCACAGCGCGCGCGCCGGCGAGGTCGTCGCCTCGCCGCAAGCGCGCCGCATCGCGCGCAAACACGAATCTCGATCTCGCGCTCGTGCGCGGCACGCGGACCCAACGGCATGATTCTGCGCGGCGACGTCGTCATCGCAGGCCGGCGAATGCGAAGCGCAAACCTGCGGCTGCCGCAGCCGGTGCGCGCGAATCTGCCGCCGCTTCCGGCGCGTGCCCGCCGGCGCGAACCTGACGCCGCTCAAAGGACCCGCCGCAGCGCTGACCGGCTACATGGAACAGTCGCTCACGATTCCGACGGCGACGAGTTTCCGCACGCTCGCGGTCGACGTGATGGACGCGCGCCGCAAAGAACTGAACAACGCGATCAAAATCGCGGGGCGCAGCGAAAAGATTTCGTTCACGCACATCGTTGCGTATGCGCTCGTGCGCGCCGCACACGAACTGCCGTTCATTACGTACAGCTTCCGTCGCGACGAAAAAGGCGCGCCGCTGCGTGTCGAGCCCGGCGTGCATCTCGGCCTCGCCGTCGACGCCGAACGCAAAGACGGTTCGCGCTTCCTCGTCGTGCCGGTGATCAAGAACGCCGATGCGACTGGATTTCGCGCGCGTTCTACGGCAAGTATCAAGAACTCGTCGCGAAAGCGCGCGACAATAAACTCGGCGCCGACGATCTGCAAGGCGCGTCGTTCACGCTCACCAATCCGGGCGGCATCGGCACCGTCGCATCGGTTCCGCGATTGATGGCGGGACAAGGCGCGATTCTTGCGACCGGCGCGATCGGCTATCCGCCGGGTTTCCAAAGCGCAACGAACCGACGCTGCGTTCGCTCGGCGTCTCCAAAGTGATGCAGATGACGAGCACGTACGATCATCGCGTCATTCAAGGCGCGCAGTCGGGCGAGTATCTGCGCCGCGTCGATCAATTGCTGCAAGGCGCCGACGGATTCTACGAGTCGATCTTCAGCGCGCTCGGCCTGACCGCCGGCCCTGCGCCGCACGGCGGAACGTCTCGGCGATGCCGTCGATCGTCGCCGCATCGGCGGCGCGCTCCGGCGGCGGCGCAGCCGCGACGAAATGCTGCGCGCGGTTGCCGCCGCGATGGCGATCGTTTCCGCGTATCGCACGCACGGCCATCTCGCGGCGAATCTCGATCCGCTCGGTTCGCAGCCGGTCGGCGATCCGAAGCTCGATCCCGCGACGTACGGTCTGACGCCCGCGCTGCAGGCCGCGATTCCGGCTTCGGTGCTCAACGTCAAAGTGCCGGGCAACACGCTTGCGGACATTCTGCCGCAGTCTGCGCGAGACGTACAGCTCGACGATCGCGTACGAAGTCGAGCACATTTCGAACACCGAACAGCGCCGTTGGCTGCGTGAATACATCGAAAGCGGGCGCGCACAAGGTCTGCGCTTTCGCCGCAACGCCAGATTCAGTTCTTGCAGCGTTTGACGAAGGTCGAAACGTTCGAACGCTACTTGCGCAAGACGTTCCTCGGCCAGAAGACGTTCTCGGGCGAAGGCCTCGACGTGATGGTGCCGATGCTCGAGGAAATGCTCGAGATGCTCGGCCGACGACGGCACGCTCGAACGCCGTGCTCGGCATGGCGCATCGCGGCCGCTTGAGCGTGATCGCGCACGTCGTCAACATGCCGTACGAAGAGCTCTCTCGCGAGTTCGAAGCCGCGCATCAACGCGGCGAAGTCCGGCGACGACGACGTCACGGGCGACGTGAAGTACCACCACGGCGCGACAGGCATGTATCAAACGGACGAACGGCAAAGACGATCACGGTCACGCTCGCGCACAATCCGAGCCATCTCGAAGCGGTCGATCCGGTCGTCGAAGGCCGCACGCGCGCGCTGCAAACCGATCACGCGCAGACCGGTCGCCGCAGTCGACGCCGCGAAGAACGCTGCGCCGATTCTCATTCACGGCGACGCGGCGTTCACGGGTCAAGGCATCGTTGCGGAAGTCTTCAACCTGCAGTCGCTTGCCGGGCTATGCGACCGGCGGCACGCTGCACCTCATCGCGAACAACCAAATCGGCTTCACGACCGATTCGCGCGATTCGCGCTCGACGCGCTACGCATCGGATCTCGCGAAGGGCTTCGACGTGCCGATCGTGCACGTGAACGCCGACGACGTCGACGCGTGCATCTCGGCCGTTCATCTCGCCGTCGAATTCCGCCGCAGCTTCGGCCGCGACGTGCTGATCGACGTGATCGGCTATCGCCGCTTCGGCCACAACGAACAGGACGAACCGGCGTACACGCAGCCGCTGATGTACGAGAAGATCAAGTCGCATCCGACGGCGCGCGAACTCTTTGCGAACAAGCTCATCGCGCAGGGCATCGATCACGGCCGAAGCAGGCGAGCCGAGATGATCGCCGACGCGACGACGCGCTTGCAAGAAGCGTATCGGAACGTCAAGGAACAGCACGGCAACGGCACGATCGAGAAGATCGCGCTCGCCGCGCGCTTCCGGAGACGGCGTCGCTTGCGCCGATCGATCGCCAGAAGCTGCTCGAGTGGTCGAACGAGCTCGTCGCCGTTCCCGACGGCTTCACGCTCAACAAGAAACTGCAGACGCAGTTCGACCGTCGCAAAGCGCGTCATCGCCGAGAAGGGCCTCGTCGATTGGGGCATGGCCGAAGCGCTCGCGTTTGCGTCGCTGTTGCGCGTCCGGCGTGCCGATCCGCATCACCGGTCAAGATACCGAGCGCGGAACGTTCAGCCACCGTCATGCGGTGCTGCACGATCCGGGAATCAACACGCGAATACGTGCCGCTGCAGCATCTGCCGGATGCAAAGGCCAGCTTCGAAATCCACAACAGCCCGCTCTCGGAGTACGCGTGCGTCGGCTTCGAATACGGCTATGCCGCGGCGGTTCCGAATTCGCTCGTCCTGTGGGAAGCGCAGTTCGGCGACTTCGTCAACGGCGCGCAGATCATCATCGATCAATTCATCGCCGCGGGCCAAGCGAAGTGGGGTCAGACCTCGCGTCTGACGCTGCTGCTGCCGCACGGTTACGAAGGCCAGGGACCGGAACACTCGAGCGCGCGTCTCGAACGCTTCCTGCAGCTCGCAGCCGAAGGCAACATTCGCGATCGCGTATCCGTCGAACGCCGGCAACTACTTCCACTTGCTGCGCATGCAGGCGAGCGTCGGCCAATGCACGGTTCCGCTCGTCGTGATGACGCCGAAGTCGCTGCTGCGCGCGGAAGCGGCGTCGGGCTCGATCGACGACATGGCGACCGGCACGTTCAAACCGGTCATCGACGATCCGACCGTTACGGATAAGAAGAAGATCGAGCGCATTCTGCTCTGCACCGGCAAGATCTACTACGATCTCATCGACGCCGAGCAGTACGGCGACATGAAGAAGACCGCAATCGTTCGCATCGAGCAGCTTTCGCCGATGCCGAGCGACGAGATCAACGCGCTGCTCGCGACGTATCCGAATCTCAAGCAACTCGTTTGGGTGCAAGAAGAGCCGAAGAACATGGGCGCCCGCGCGTACGTGCGCCGTCGTCTGCTCGAGAAGCTCAAACAGCCGCTCGACATCGGCTACGCCGGCCGCGGCTACCGCGCTTCGCCTTCGGAAGGCTACCCCGGCGCGCACGCCGTGGAACAAGAACGCGTCATCACCATGGCGCTCTCGGAGTAACATTAGCCGTCATCCTGAGCTTGTCGAAGGACGGGCGCATACCGGCAATGCTTGTATGCGTCCGTGGTTCGACTAGCTCACCATGACAACTGTGACGTCGAGTTTCATTGCGTATGAGTGACGAAAAATTCGAGCGCGGCGAAGAGTTGATGCGGAAAGTTGACGGCGACAAAGTCACCGACAACCTGCTCGCTGCATACGCCGATGTGGCGCCCGACTTCACCCGGTACCTCGTTGAGTTTGCATTCGGCGAGATCTATGCGCGCGAAGGGGATTTGCGCCAGCGCGAACTTGTCGCGATCAGTTCGCTTGCAACGATGGGCGGCTGCGACGCGCAATTGGAAACGCACGTCCACGGCGCGTTCAACGTCGGCCTCACCGAAGGCGAAATCGTCGAAGCGGTGATGACGCTGATCCCGTACATCGGTTTCCCAAAGGCGCTCAACGCCATGGCAGTCGTCAAACGCGTCATCGAAAAACGAGCCCGCCCCTCGTCATCCTGAGCCCTGTCGAAGGACGGGCGCCTCAAAAGCATTGCTCGTACGGCGCCCGCCGTTGACACGCTCAGGATGATGCGGATGCCTACGGGTTCATCAGCTTTTCCGTGAAGTACGTGTACTCGAGTGCCGAAGTATGTGCGCGCTCCTTGAGGTTTGCGCCGGCGCCGTGGCCGCCTTCAGTCACTTCGTAGAAGAGATACGGCACGTCCATCGACGACAGCTTCGCGGCAAATTTGCGCGCATGCTGCGGTCCGACGCGGTCATCTTTCGTCGTCGTCCAGATCAGCGGCTCCGGATACGCAACGCCCGCCTTCAGATTGTTGTACGGTGAGATCGATGCGAGGAACGCGCGTTGTTCCGGAACCGAAACGCTGCCGTACTCGCCCACCCATGACGCACCGGCTTGGATCTGCTCGAAGCGCAGCATGTCCAGAAGCGGAACTTGGATGTCCACCGCGTTCCACAGCTCGGGATGCTGCGTGAACTCGACGCCCATCAACAGTCCGCCGTTGGAACCGCCTTCGATTCCAAGGTGGCGCGGAGTCGTGATTTTGCGCGAGATCAGGTCTTCGCCAACCGCTGCAAAATCGTCGTAGATGCGTTGACGATGCGTCTTCAGTCCTGCTTCATGCCAGGCCGGGCCGAATTCGCCGCCCCCGCGGATATTGGCGAGAACGTACACGCCGCCGCGTTCCAACCACAGCTTTCCAAGCGTCGCGGAGTAGTTTGGCGTTTCGGAAACCTGGAAGCCACCGTAGGCATATAAGATCGTCGGATTGGAACCGTCGAGCTTCATCGTCTTGGGATGAACGATGAAGTACGGAATCTTCGTTCCGTCTTTAGAAGTCGCTTCATGCTGTTCGACTACGTCCTTCGACGCATCGAACTTGGGGGCAAGCGCCTTCACGGTCTTGACGCTTCCGTCGTTCGCATTCGCTAACCACAGCGTGCTCGGCGACAAGAAGCCCGTCGATACCAGATAGACGTTTTCGCTGCGCAGGTCCGTATCGACGATGTCGATCGAGGAGTTGTCCGGCAGGTCCAGCGCGCGTTTGTTCCAGCCGCTCGCCGTCGGCGAGTAAACGAAGGCGCGGCCTCGCACGTTGTGATACGCGGTCAGGATGAGGTTTGAGTGTGTCACTGCAACGCCTTCGAGCGAATCGCGCTCTTGCGGTGCATAAACGACGGCGGGCTTCAAATTTGCCGGGTCGTTTATCGCCGCATGCAGATCCACTGCAACGAGGGATCCTTGCGCAATGCCGTCCCATGGCTCGTTCAGTTTCAATAGGAGCCGGCCGTGCAGCAGACCGGAAACGTCCGTTTTGCCGGGCATATTGAGCTTACGCAATCCGTCCGGCGTTTGAATGTAATACTCAGACACGAAGAACGAAACGCCACGCCGTACGAAGACGGCGCTATTGCCGTCGCCGTCATGCAGCGAAAACGGGCTTACCGAGACGTCCGATTTCTGGCCGCGAAAAACTTCAAAAGCTTTGCTCAGGGGTTCGCCGCGCTTCAGCTGTTTGATGACGTATGGGTATCCGGATGCCGTTAATTGGCCCGGCTCCCATGCGCGGGAAACCAGCAGAGTGTCGCGGTTTACCCACGTGACGTCCTGCTTGCCGTGCGGAAGTACGAAACCGTCCTTCACGAACGAGCGCGAACCCAAATCGAACTCGCGAATGGTTACGGCGTCTTCACCGCCGTCCGAGAGGCTGATCAGACAGCGTTGTTCCGCGGGCCAATTGCAATCGCTGCCTTCCATGACCCAATTTGCCTTCTCCCGTTTTGCCAAAGCATCGAGATCGAGCACGGTCGTCCACGAGGGGGAAGCGCTTGCGTAATCTTCGCGCGTCGTCTTACGCCAAATGCCGCGCACGTGCTTCTGGTCTTGCCAGAAGTTGTAAATGTCTCCGCGAAGGAACGACGGCATCGGAATGCGGTCCTTCGCCTGCGCGATATTCAGCGCGCCGGCGTAAAGCGCGCTATAGTGCGGATCTTTTTCTAGGACCGCGAGGGTCTTTTCATTTTCGCTATTGACCCATTGCATTGCGCGCGCGCCGTGAACGTCTTCCAGCCAGAGAAACGGGTCTTCCGAAGACGTCGTGGCCGGTGCTTTCGCGACCGTGCGTTGTGAGTCGGCGGTTACCGCGGCATTCGCGATAAGGCCGTACGAAGAGATGAGGGCAGCGGCGAATGCAAAAGCTGCACTCGTGCGAAGAAAACGCGTCATCCAGGCCTCCTTACCCGGTGAGTCTTATGACGCCGCACCATGCGGAGCCTGTGCGGGCGCCCTAGCCTTGGCCGGCCTGCGCGACACCACGGCGCCGTAACTGCGAAATGTTATCGGAACATCTGAGCGAGAAGAGACTCGATATCCGGGGTGGCGGAAAAAAGAGAACGGGTTGCGGAATTGAGGAAACCTTCGGCGCTCATTCGCTCGTAGAGCGCGAGCAGATCGTCGTAGTAGCCGTTGACGTTGAGCAGGCCGATGGGCTTATCGTGGATGCGCAGCTGACGCCACGTCAGAATCTCGTGGAATTCGTCCATCGTGCCGAAGCCGCCCGGAAGAGCGATGAAGCCGTCGCTGAGTTCCGCCATGAGAGCTTTGCGTTCGTGCATCGTTTGAACGACGTGAAGCCGCGTGACGCCGGGGTGCGCCACTTCGGCCGTGGCCAGTGATTCAGGGATGACGCCCACGACTTCGCCGCCCGCCTCCAAAGCGGCGTCGGCAATCGTGCCCATCAAGCCGACGCGACCCCCGCCGTAGACGATGCCGTAGCCGGCTTGCACGATCGCAACTGCTGCTTCGGCAGCGATGGACGCATAGCGAGGGTGGCGCCCGCCGTGAGCACCGCAAAAAATGCATAGCCGTGGCACGACTCGCGATTACGCCAAGACTCGCATGCCGCCTGCCGAAGTATCGTTGGTGATGCGTGACGATCGCGAACTCGTGTACTCAAGCGAAACCGGCTACCAGGCACCGCCGAAGCAGAAGCGCGGCAAGCAACAGAGCGTAAAACCGGCGATGCCCGACGACGGCGTCATTCGCATCGCGCGCGAGCGGCGTCGCGGCAGCATGATGACGCTGATCCACGGATTGGCGCCCGGCGAAGTAAACGAAATCGGGAAAACGCTCAAGCGCTTGTGCGGCTCCGGAGGAACGAGCAAGAACGGCATCGTCGAAATTCAAGGCGATCACCGCGAGAAGATCGCGGCGTGGTTTGCCTCGCACGGCCGGCGAGCCAAGCTCGCCGGCGGTTGAGGTAGTTAGGCTACACGCTTTCGAATTTCATGTCCATCAAGTTCAGCGCCGCGCGAATCTCACGTGCGAGCTCGATCGAGTCGCCGGTCTTGAACTGGTGCGAGAAGAAGAGCTGGGGCTGTTCATCCGTTTCTTGATTGTAAAGGCAGCCGATGTCCCAGCCGCGAGACAGCTGCAAGCCGACAACGCGTTGAATCTCTGAGGGAATCATGCCGTAATCCGGTACGGCAGCCGCGTTTCGCCCGCCGCCGTAGGGTTCGAATGCAATCGATGTAGCAACATTGAGATAAGGATTGATGCGGATGCCGCCAAGCGTGATCTGATCGTCGCGGGGCACGTCGAACGAGACTACGCCGTTCGATCCGATGCTCGGCTTTGCGCCAAGAATATCGCCGAGTTCTTCAGCCGGTAATGGCGTTGTGGGATGAGGCGGCGGCGCTTGTGGGAAAGGCGTCGACGTAACGTTCAACGCGGCCTTCGTTCCGCGCGCAACCGTGCCTGCGTTTCCACGAGCGCGGAAATGAACGAACCAAACCAGCGGGTCGAAATCGTAGAAGTGCTGGTGGAAGGCCTGGAACACGATACCGTGGCTTATCAATGCTTCGATAAACCGCTGTGTTTCACTTGGTTTCAGCGCGACGTCCGCGTTCATCATGACATCGTCGCCGCCTAAACACTGGAAGTACAAGTTTCCATTAATTTGGAATGACGGAAGAATGGGGACGCCGTGGAGCCTCACGTTCGGAATGTCTTCACGATCGATTTCAATGTTCAGGACCCCATTATCCACCGTTCCTTGCGCATTGATGATTCCTTCGATCTCATGGACCACGCTCGTAGTAAGCGCGGCGGTACTCAATCGATCCGCGGTGGTCGAATTCGCCGGCGTGCCTGCGCTTTGTGTTGCGGCACCTGGTAACCCGTCGCTGACACCGGCTCCAGGCGACGTGCAACCCGCTATCATCGCTCCGGCGAATCCGCCGGCAACTGTTACGCCGACGGAGAGCGCTTGGCGTCGATTGAGCATAAGGAAAGAGTCGCGGTCGGGCATGTTCGTGCGCTCCTAAAGAAGTTTGGCCCTAAAGTGCGTTTACAATGAGATGCATTCATCTTGCGCCCGCGCACGGCGGAATAGAAGTGTTGTTATGAACGAATACGACAATGTGAGTATCCTTACAATGTCCCTGCGTATAAGGCTTGCGCTTATGCACCGGCGCGCGCAAATCAACCGTTGCGCGTTTTGTCTCCCACTGCATACACCGAGCGCTCAGCTTTTTACAAAGAATAGGCCGCCTATCCCAATGATATAAAGTGCCAGGACGATGATTGAATCGACACCGGCACCGAAGATCATGCGTTTAGAGCGCAGCACTGCGCCCGCGCAGTAGACGACGGTAAGCAGCGCGCCGAGCGCGGTCAGGTATAAATCCTGCCCTTGCGCCTGGGGCAGCAGCGCCTCGCCGCTTAGCAGCGTCCCTAACAGAAAGAGGACCGGTAGGAATCCGTTCCCTCCGATGATGTCGCTGATAGCCAGTTCGAATTTTCCCGCTCGAATCGCGGAAAGCCCGGTCGTAACCTCGGGAAGAGCCGTCACTGCGGCCAGAATGGTAGCCCCGAACAGCACCCCTTGCCAATGCATTCGCGAAGCGATTTCTGCGCTCGCAAGTTCAATGACTACGCCGCACAGCAGCGTAGCGACCGCCGCGACGGCGAAGTAAGCCACCGCTTTTCGCAACGAGCGCGTCTCTTTAACGCTCATGTGTGACGCCTCAGCCAGCGCTTCGTGGCCGGTACGCCACGCGGCGCGATCTTCGTTCTGTTGCACGAGCCAAAGCCCCGCGAACCAAGCAATTACGATTGCGATCTCCGCGGGCGTCATTCGATACGCCATGAGCGTTGCCGGCATCAGCGCACCGAGAATACAGAACATCAGAATGCCGACCAGCACCATGCCTTGCAGCACGATCGTGAGCGACTGCACGGTCGACATCAACGGCACCTTGCTGCGAAGTCCGGGCCCGTCGAGCAGCACTAGCACGACGGTCTGAATGGCTATGCCGCCGAGAATGTTGCCGACTGCAAGCGACATGGTGTGCGTGTACGCGCATCCGGCGATAATTGCAACTTCGGGAAGGTTCGTCGCAATCGCGAGGAGCACGGCGCCGCCCATGCCTTCGCCCCAACCCGCGTAGGCATCGATCGCATCGGTGGAGTACGCGAGGACGGTTCCAGCCCACCAAATCACCGCTCCGGAAACGATGAAGAGCGCTACGATAGACCACAACGGTAAGCCGGCCATTTGCGCTTTGTTCCCCACATCGCCGGGTATAATGCGGCATGCGGTACGTTCAGCTCTCGGAAGCCGCCCCGCGCACGTTCGCTCTCGTTTTCGAAGAAGGCGATGAGGTGTTGCGCGATCTGAAGGCGTTTCTGCTAGCTGAACAACTCGGCACGGGCCACTTCACAGCCATCGGCGCGTTTGAACGAGCCACATTCGCGTATTTCGACTGGGAAAGGAAAGCCTACGACCCCATTCCCGTCGACGAACAAGTCGAAGCGGTGTCGGTCACCGGAAACGTTGCGCAGTCGAACGGCGAGCCCGCGGTGCATTGTCACGGCATCGTTTCGCATCGTGACGGCCACACGACGGGTGGGCACCTTTTAGAAGCGCACGTTCGTCCAACCCTGGAACTCTTTCTCACCGAAACGCCGATCCACTTGCAGCGAACGCACCGGCCCGCCATCAACCTCAGCCTCATCGACGTAACGAAAACGAAGTTGAATCCATGACGCAGCAGCGGCCTCCGCTTCCGCCCTTCACGTACGAAACGGCCGTTCAAAAAGTACGCATGGCCGAAGATGCGTGGAATTCGCGCGATCCGGAACGCGTTGTGCTTGCGTATACCGAAGGCAGCCGGTGGCGCAACCGCGCGGAGTTCTTCAGCGGGCGACAGGAAATCGTTGCGTTTCTCAAGCGGAAATGGGCGCGTGAACTCGATTACCGCTTGATCAAAGAACTCTGGGCGTTTTACGAAAATCGCATCGCTGTGCGTTTTCAATATGAGTACCACGACGACTCCGGAAACTGGTATCGCGCGTACGGTAACGAGCAATGGGAGTTCGACGAAAACGGGATCATGCGGCGGCGCGAAGCCAGCATCAACGACGTGCCGATCCGGGAAGAAGAACGGAAATTCCGTTGGACGGCGCCGGCGGCGCGACCGGCGGACCATCCCGGCTTGACCGAGCTCGGAACGTAGGATCGTGCTAGTATGCGCGGTCCTTCGACAGGCTCAGGAGGACAAGAAACGGCCCGGTCTTGTGACCGAGCCGTTTTTGCTTTGAATCGTCGAGTTCGCGTTACGCGAGCACGAGCTGTTCGTCCCCGACGCCGGCTTTGCGGATGGCGTCGTGGATCATCTCGTCCTGAATCTCCTTGACGGCCCAGCGCGCTTGCGCGTCCGGCGAGAGCTTGTCGATCGGATCGAAGTAGAGGAACGCTTTGCCGGGCTTGACGCTCGGCGCGGCGTAGACCGCGATGCCGTTCTCGCGATCGTAGTACTCGAACGAGTGAATGTCGCGCTTGCCGCCGCCGCCCGGCGCGTCGCAGACGAAGAGCGGCGTGTTGAAGCCGGCGGTGCTGCCGCGCACGAACTTCTCGATGTCGCTCGCGGTCTGAATCGTGGTGCGCAGCTCTTCGACGCCCTTGACCATGTCGTGCATGTACACGTAGTACGGATGCACGTTGACGTACCCGAGGCGCTTCACGAGCAGCTGCATGCGCTCGGTTGTGTCGTTGACGCCGCGGATGAGCACCGACTGGTTGCGCACGAAGATGCCGCGCTCGAAGAGCATGTTCATCGCCTTCTCGGTGATCCACGTGATCTCTTCGGGCGCGTTGAAGTGCGTGTGCAGCACGACGTCTTTGCCCATCTTGCGGCCGCGTTCGACGACCGCGGTGAGCGCATCGAGCCACGCCGTATCGGTGATGATCTTCATCGGCATGATCGCCGGGCCTTTGGTCGCAAAGCGCATGCGGCGGACGTGCGGAATGTCGAGCAGCGCGTTGCCGATGAGCGAGATGTTCTTCGCCGGCAACTGATACGTGTCGCCGCCGGAGATCACGATGTCTTCGAGTTCGGGCCGCTCCGCGATGTACTTGAACGCCTCTTCCCACTGCTTGGGCGTCTTCGCGAGCGACGACTTTGTCGACGTTCTCGGTGTCGGGGCCGATCGCGTAGCTGCGCGTGCAGAAGCGGCAGTACACCGGACACGTGTTGAGCGGAAGGAAGAGCGCTTTGTCGACGTAGCGGTGCACGAGACCCGGAACCGGCGAGTCGTCCTGTTCGTGCAGCGAGTCGAGCGTCAGGCGCGGATGATCCGGAAGCAGCGTCGAGGCGAGCGGAATGAACTGACGGCGGATCGGATCGTTGACCGGATCGTTCCAGTCGATGAGCGAGATCGCGTACGGCGAGACGCGCACGGCCATCGGCGCCCGGTGGAAGCCCGCTTCGACGTCGTCGAAGAACTCCGGCGAGCAAACGTCTTTGATCGTTTCGAGCAGTTCTTGCGGCGTCTTCACCGCGTTCTTCTGCTGCCAGAGGTGATCGAGGAACGTCGCCTCGTCGATGTCCTTGTATGCCGGAATGTGGCGCCAGAATTCGCCCTGCTTGAGGTTCTTGTATTCGAACTGCTCGGTGCGGCGCCGGCGGTTTGATGTGTTTGATCTCGCTCATGTGTCCTCGCCTATTGCTCTTGGTTGCGTACTTCGCGTTGAAGTATGCGTGGATCGCGCGGATTGTCGCGCAGCGTCTGCAGCGCGGTGTCGGCGTGCCCCTTGGCATAGCCGTTGCCGACGATCATCGTGACGTCTTTGCCGACGCCTTCGGCGCCGAGCGCGGCAGCCGTGAACGACGTCGACATCGAGAAGAAATAGACGATGCCGTCGTCCTTCGTGCACAGAATCGAGCCGAGTTCGGTGTCCGGCACGTTGACGCAGTTGATCGACGATGTCGGCAAGCTCCGGCGCGACGGCGCGAACCTTGCTCGCTCAGCTCGAGCGCGTTGCGCGCATCGGCGACGATGAAGTGCGTCGACGAGATCCGCTCTCTTTAAGCAGCTTGCGCCGACGGCGTGTCGTCCGACGGGGCAACGCCGATGACGCTGCCGCTCCGGACCGACGCGCGCTTTCGCTTGCGCGCACGAGAGCATGCCGCTCTTGCCGTCGGCGCCGATGACGACGACCGTCTGCCCGGGCTTGCACATGCCGCTTGCACTTGCGCGGGCGCGCCCGCGACGTCGAGCACCGCAAGCGCGACGTTTTCGTCGATATCGTCCGGGAGCTTCGCCCACAGGCCCGATTCGAAAAGAATCGCTTTGCCGCGAATCCACACGCGGCCGGTTGCTACGTCGATGCGCGTGATCGCTTCGATGTGCAGCGGCGTGAGCGTCAGCGAAACGAGCGACGCGATGCGGTCGCCGGCTTTGCAGATCGATCTTGTCGCGCAGCGTCTCGCCGACTTTGAGCACGTAGCCGATGAACATGCCGCCGCTGCCCGTGACGGGATTGTGCTGCTTGCCGCGCTCGCGCACGATGTCCGAGCATGTGCTCGTTGATCGTTCTCGGCGTCGCCGTCGCACGCGTCGGCAATCTGCTTGAACGAGGCCGAGTCGATGTTGAGCACTTCGACGTCGCACAAGATCTCGTTTTCGAACGCGATCGGCGTGTTGTCGATCTTCCACGCGCTTTGCGGCATGGCGCCGGCCGGCTCGATCACGCGATGCGTGCCGAGCGGATGAAGTTGCGTATCGAAGGCGATGCTCATGAGACGATCGAGATTCCTCCGCGTTCGAACGGCGTCGTCAGCACGATCGTCGTTTTCGTGCGCGCCATGCCGCGCATCGATTTCAATCGCGCCAGCAGTTCGTCGAGATGCTGCGTCGAGCGCGTGACGACTTTACACACGAACGTCTCCTCGCCGGCGACCGAGTGGACTTCGCAGACTTCGGGCATCTCGCGCAAGCGTGCGCGTGAAGTCGTCGTAGTTGCAGTCCGGCGTCGTGTAGCAGCTGACGAAGGCGACGAGTTCGAGGCCGAGGCGCTTGCTGTCGAGCTGCGCGGCAGTAGCCGCGAATGTGTCCGCGCTGCTCGAGGCGCTTCACGCGGTCGTGCACCGCCGGCGGCTTGAGGCCGACGAGCGCGCCGAGTTCCGCAAACGTCGAGCGCGCATTGCGCTGCAAGCGCCTCCAGAAGCTGGAGGTCCAGCTCGTCGAGATCGTCGTTCAGCAGTACCATATTCGACCAGGTTCGCCATTTCTGCCCGAAAGTTATTCGGCAAAATGACTATAGCACCGCCGATTTATTCGGGCAACCGCGGGCGACTTGGCCAGGGCAGCGCCCGGGGCGAGGCCACCGGCAGCTGCAAGCGCCGAACGGCGCGTGTCCTGATGAGACTTCGGTCTGCTTTCATGCTGGCGCTTGCCTTAGCGGCGGGTGCTCGCGGCCCGAACGGCAGCACGGCGAGCGACGGCAGGGACCGTCCGCTTCGACCTCGCGGCCGACCCGGCGTCGCTCAATCCGCTCTTCCTTCATCCCGACGCGGCCTCGGTGGAGCAGCAGGTCGCCCGCCTGGTCGTTCGAGCCGTTCATCGATCTCGATGCCGCGCGGGCGGCCCGTCCCGGCGCTTGCTGCGACCGAGATCCCGACGGTCGCGAACGGCGGCGTGTCGCGCCGACGGACGGACGATCGACCTACCACCTGCGCCCCGGCGTGCACTGGAGCGACGGGCAAGCCGGTGACGAGCGCCGACGTGCTGTTCACGCTGCACGCGATTCTCGATCCGCGCAATCCCGTTCGTTCGCGCGAAGGCTACGATCTGATCGATCGCGCGACGGCTCCCGACGCGCATACCGTCGTCTTTCATTTGAGCGCGCGTGGGCGCCGGCGGTGACGACGTACTTTTCGTACGGAACGTCGCCGCAGTTCGTGCTGCCCGCGCACGTGCTACGAAAGCAGGCGCCGCTCGCGCAAGCGCCGTTCAATGCGGCGCCGACCGTCGGCGACGGACCGTATACGTTCGTCTCGTGGCATCGCGGCGAATCGCTGGACGTACGTGGCAAATCCGACGTATTGGCGCGGCAAGCCGCGACGGTTCAAACGCTCGACATTCGCATCGCCCCGGATCCGTCGACGAATCTGCTCATGCTGCAGTCCGGCGCGCTCGATTGGAACTTGATCGCGCCGGCGCAACATGCAAATCGTCGCGCAGCAATCCGCACTTGCGTTTTACGACGTGCCGACGGCCGTCGTCGCCGGCGCTCGTTTTCAATACCCGCGCATGCGCCGCTCGACGACGTCCGCGTGCGCCGCGCGATTGCGATGTCCGTCGACCGCGACGGCATCAGCACGAAAATCACGCTCGGCAAATATCCCGTGACGAACATGCTGCAGCCGCAGTTCTCGTGGGCGTACGATCCCCGGGTACGGGAGCCGCAGTTACGATCCCGCGCGGCGCCGATGCGCTCTTCGATCGCGCCGGATGGCCGCGCGGTAGCGACGGGCTGCGCAGGCACAACGGACAAACGCTTCGTCTGACGTACGTGCAGTTTCCCGAGTCGACGACCGGCGTGCGCGTCGCAACCGCGGTCCAAGCGGAATTGCGCGAGCGCGGCATCGACGTGACGATCAAAAGCGTCAGCAACGCGCAGCTTTTCTTGCCGAAAACCGGCACGCTCGCAACGCGGAACGTTCGATCTCGCCTACGTTCCGTTCACGATGGGCGCCGATCCCGACGATTCGTTCGTGCTTTCGTGCGACGGTGCGTCGAACTACATGCGTTGGTGCAATCGACGCGTCGATGCGCTCGAAAAACAAGCCATTGCTTCGCAGTCGCAGACGCAGCGGCGCAAGCTTTACGGCGAGATCGCGAGCATCGTGGCCGAGAAGTGCCCGTGCTCTATTTGTTCAACGCGAACTACATCTACGCATACGCGACCGCTTGAGCGGATTTGCGCCCAATGCGTTTCTTGCCGACATGGAATGCCGCATCATGGAAGATTTAAAAGGCGAACGCGTCGCGGTCGTTGTCGTGCACGGCGTAGCGCCGCATCCGCGCTACGAGTTTCAGGATCAGTGCTCGAGCGAATTGGCGAAGCGATTGAACGAAGCGGGCGGCAAGGGGAAGTGGGTCATCGACGTGGTGAACCCCGGCAACGTCTTGCAGCACGGTCACGACGATCCCGAACCGACGATTAGCCGGGTGCATCTGGACGGCGACGACCCGAGTAATCCGCGCGAAACGCATTTTCGACGTCATGGAAGCGTACTGGAGCGCCATCGACAAGGGCCGAACGCAGTGGTGGGGCATTCGTCGCGTGGATTTTTCGTGTGGTCTTCGTGCCGTTGAATACGACGGCGCGGTACAACGCCTCGGCGGCCAAGCAATTCTTCGACTACGGATTCATCGGCGGTGCGCTGGTGCTCTCGTTCGGATTGTTCTTCGTCTCGCTGACGGCCGTATGGCAGTCGTTTCTGAGGATTCTCGACGTCACCGGAATCTTGCGCCACTCTGCGGCCGGAGACGTCATTACGACGCTGAATGCAAACGCGAACGCGCCCGGCGGCATTCCGATCAAAATCGGCGTCTGGCTGTTCGTCGGCCTGTTCGGCGCATTTCTGGTAACGCAGGCGATCTCGGCGCTGATCAAACTCTTCCAGCAGCGCGCGGCACTGCGGCATAATCCAAAGGCGATCTGGCATCGTGCCGTTGCGATCGCCGTCCTTTCGGTCATGGGCATATTGTTCGTATACGCGATGGCGGTCGTGCGCTTTCCCAACGGTGTCTTGGGCTGGCGCGGCATCGTGTTTCTGCTGGTAATTTTCGTCGCGTATTCGCTGGGCCGCGCCATTTTCGTGGACTTCATCATCAATATATTCGGCGACGTGCAGATCTATACGACGCGCGATGAAAACGACTCTAGATTTTTCGAGTTGCGCGACGGTATTCTGCGCGTAACCGTCGAGGCGATCATGCGGGCGGTCTCGCCGCGTCTAAACGGCGGCCACGCCTACGACCGGGTCGTGATTCTCGCCCACAGTTTGGGCGCGACGATCGCGATGGACGCGCTCGTGCGCGTGTCGCAGCTCGCGCTCCAGGGCGCGCTCACCGACGAAGAATTCAATCGCATCCGGGCGTTCGTCACGCTCGGCTCGTCGCTCGAAAAGACCCGGTACTTCTTCGACGTCGCCGGCGTTTCGCCGTCGGCGTCTTTCGAGCAGTGGCGCAACGACGTCTTCGGAACGTTGTTCAGCTGCGATCCCGCCGTTCTCGAAGAGCCGAACGGACGCGGTATTTTCTGGGCGAATTACTGGTACTTTCAGGATGCGATTTGCAACGAGATTCGCTCGTTCCGTTCGTTCTTGAAGCCCGGCGAGTCGATCGAAGCCGCGCGCACCCTGCGGCTTTCGCGTCAAAGCGATCCTGAGTGGCAAGACGACGGCCGCGGGCGCCCGATCTGCCGCAACGAACGCGGGCATAAACACATCACGCCGTTCCATCCCGTTCTTCATTCCGACTACTTACTCGACGATTGGTTCTGGCACTCGGCGTACGGGCCGGGCGACACGCTCGTCCATCTCGGAGCGCTCGCCGTCATCACGAACCGTTTAAAAGGGGAAGAGCGATGTTGATAGCGGACGTCATCCGGGGGATTCTGAGCAACCTTCCGGTGCTGTTCTTCATCGTTGCGCTCGTTACCGCAATCGCAAAGATCCGGCGCGCGCGTCTTGGACGGCGTCCAATCGCCACGGCAACCATCGTCTGGACGGAACTGACGTTCTACTACGTCGGCTTGACGATGATTTGGGCCGGCATCTTTCACGCGTATTTTCAAGGGATTGCTGCCCCCCAGATCGGCTGGCAGCCGAGCCCGTTCGAATACGAGCTCGGGTGGTTCGAAATCGGTCTCGGCGCCGCGGCGCTTTTCAGCCGCCGCTACGGCAAGAGCTACCGCGCCGCGATCACGATTCCGTTCGTCGTTTTTTCGCTCGCGGCGGCGGCGCAACACTTGGATCAAATTGTGAGGCTGCACAATTATGCGCCGGGAAACGCCGGAATCGGCGTGTTGTGGTTCGGTGACATCTTTGCGCCGCTTCTCATCGGTGCTGCCGCTCTGATGTCGCGGCATGAGTAAGCTTTAAAAGCCGCGGATGCGTTTGCGCAGCATCACCTTGTGTTGCGCCGACACGCGCGCCCACAATTCCGCGATACGCTCGACGTGCAAGTCGAAACATTCATCTAGGATCTGTTGAAGCGCCGCGGCGCTCACCGCAGCTTCTTCCTTGATGGCCGACGTCGTGAAGCGCTCCAAGAGCCCGTTGGTCAAGCGCATCATCCCATCTTCGGTAAGCCGCGCGCACGTCAAGTTCTGCACGAAGTACGACTCCGGTGAGGTCGCCATCCATTGATTCGTTTCGGCGAAGGACTCGAGCGTTACGGGCGAGTCGAGAAAATCGTACGTCGTTCCGTCGAACCGGTGGTTGTGAAAACGCCACCAATCGCCGTCGCGCGTGAGGTGGAACTCGAAGCGCGTATCGCTGTAGGATCCGACCTTCAACGGAACCGGCGTCAGCGGACCGTTGCCGAATCCAACGTCCGCCAGAAAAGGCTGTTCCAAACGAACTACTAGTGCCATGTGGTTGATATGCGCGTTCGACCCGCGCTTCTCGCGGCCGACGGCCGCCGCTACATAATCGACTTCGAAGCCGACCTCGCGCAGCGCCCACGCAAAGAGCGCGTTCATCTCGAAACACCAGCCGCCGTGCCGCGCCACGACGATCTTCTCGAAGATTCGCTCCACGTCCAGCGACGGAACGCGTTTGAACTGCACTTCGAGATTCTCGAAGGGGATAGCGAGCAGATGCGCGCGATGCAAATTATGCAGCGTCTGACGCGATGGGGAAAGGGGACCGCCGTATTCGATTCTGCGCAGGTAGGCGTGCAGCCGGTTCATCAAGCTACAAAGCTTTCACCGCCGCGGTCAGGCCCGTCGACCGATGCTTTTGCGTCGCCGAAGAGCATGGCGGTATTGGGCATTTCGTAAAGCGGGTTGTCGATGCCCGCAAAACCGGAACGCATCGAGCGTTTGAGGACGATCACGTTGCCGGCTTTATCGACGTCGAGAATCGGCATTCCGTAAATCGGAGAACTCGGCACGTTGCGCGCGGCCGGGTTGGTGACGTCGTTTGCGCCGATGACGAGGGCGACGTCCGTGGTCGGAAACTCGGCGTTCGCTTGATCCAAGTCCAAAAGCTGTTCGTACGGTACGTTTGCCTCGGCCAGCAGAACGTTCATGTGGCCCGGCATGCGTCCGGCGACCGGGTGGATGGCATAGAAGACTTTTACGCCGCGCTTTTCGAGTTGATCGGCAAGAGCTTTGACGCTGTGCTGCGCCTGCGCGACGGCCATGCCGTACCCGGGAACGACCATCACTTTGCCGGCGTATCCCAACATCACCGCAACGTCGTCCGCGTTGACGCTGCGAACGTTTTGCGGACCCCCGCTGCCTGCAGCAGGTTCGGAACCGCCGGCCGCGCCGAACGCACCGAAGAGCACGTTCGTCAATGGCCGGTTCATGGCTTTACCCATATCGACCGTTAGAATCGTGCCGCTCGCGCCGACGAGCGCGCCGCAGATGATCAATAGCGTCGAATCGATTTCAAAGCCCGTGATGGCAACGGCAACGCCGGTGAACGAGTTGAGCAGCGAGATCACGACGGGCATGTCCGCGCCGCCGATCGGCAAGACGAACAGGACGCCCAATAGGAGTGCGGCGACGAGCAGCACAGGCACGAGCCAAACCGGCACGAATCCGGCGCTCGCGATGAACCAGACGGCAATGCCGAGAATGCCGAGTCCTACGAGCGCATTGACGATCTGCTGGCCCGCGATACGTTACCGGACGCCCGGTCATCACTTCTTGCAGTTTCAGAAACGCGATGATCGAGCCCGCAAAGCTCAGCGACCCGATGATGGCGGAAAGCACGAGCGACGTGGAAACGACCGGATCGAGCGGCGTACCGTTCGCCCGAAGGACGTAGTACTCGACGGTGGAGATCAAGGCGGCCGCGCCGCCGCCGGCGCCGTTATAGAGCGCGACCATTTGCGGCATGGCGGTCATCTTCACACGCACCGCCGCAACGATGCCGATCGTCGCCCCGATGATTACGCCGATGGCGATTGCCCACCAGCCGACGCCGAGTGTTTGCACGAGCACGCCGATGAGTGCGATCAGCATGCCGATGGCGGCAAGGCGGTTTCCGATGCGAGCGGTGGCGGGAGTGTTGAGAAAGTGGAGTCCGAGAATGAAGAGCGCGATTGCGACAAGATCGGCGAGCGCGATCGCAACGATCATTTCCGGCTCTCCTTGCGGCGGAACATTTGCAACATGCGTTCGGTGACGGCGAATCCGCCGAAGACGTTGATGGCGCCGAGCGTTACCGCGAGTATCGCGAACGCCGTCAGCAGCGCCGTGTTATGCGCCGCGCCGAAAAGCGCGGCCACCACGACCATCGCGCCGGCGAGCACGATGCCGTGAATGGCGTTAGTGGCCGACATCAGCGGCGTGTGCAGCGTGGTCGGTACTTTCGAGATGACTTCGAATCCGACGAAGACCGCGAGCACGAGCACGGTTAGCAGTCCGAGCAAATGGCTGACGTCGGTCATGCGGCCCCTCCTAAGAGCACGTTGCCGTCGCGCGTAACGCACGCGCCTTTGACGATCTCATCCTGGGGATCGAGTTGCAGCGCACCGTCTTTCATGAACGGCGAGAGCAGCGCGAAGACGTTGCGCGAGTACAACTGGCTTGCGTTGAACGGCATCGTCGACGGAAGGTTGGTCGTACCGACGATCGTCACGCCGTTCGGCGACGTTACTGTTTCGTTCGGCTTCGTTAACGCGCAATTGCCGCCGGCTTCCGCGGCGAGATCAACGATGACCGAGCCGGGACGCATCGCCGCAACGGCCGCTTCACTCACCAATACGGGCGCGCGCCGTCCGGGAACGAGCGCGGTGGTTACGACGACGTCGTTGGCGCCGATCTGTTCCACCATCCACGCGCGCTGGCGCTCCTGCTGCTCCGGCGTCAACTCTTTCGCGTATCCGCCGGTGGCTTCGGCATCGGCGCCGAGATCGAATTCCAGGAACGTTGCGCCGAGCGATTGCACTTGTTCGCGCACGGCAGCGCGTACGTCGTAGCCGCTCACGACGGCGCCAAGGCGGCGCGCCGTGGCAATCGCTTGCAATCCGGCAACGCCCGCCCCGAGAATCAGTGCCTTTGCCGGCGGAATCGTTCCGGCGGCGGTCGTGAGCATCGGAAAGAACTTCGGCAGCGCCGCAGCGGCAAGTAAGACTGCTTTATAGCCGGCGATATTGCTTTGCGACGACAGCGCATCCATTGCTTGAGCTCGGGTGATGCGTGGAATCATCTCCATGGCCATCGCCGTTACGCCGGCGGCTGCGAGCCGTTTGATGTACTCCGGATCGCCGAGCGGATTCAAGAAACCGATGACGACGGTCCCCGCTCGCATCGCCGAAAGCAATTCGCCGGAAGGGCGCGCAACGGTAACCACGACGTCGGCGCCGGAAACGAGCGAAGCCGGATCCTCGGCAAATGTGGCCCCGGCTTCTTCGTAAAGATGATCTGGAAACGCCGCGGCGACCCCCGCACCGCGTTGGACACGGACGTTTACGCCCGTTTTCACAAGTCGTGCGACCGTCTCCGGCACGAGCGCAACGCGACGCTCAGGAGCGGTCTCACGAGGAACCGCAACGATCATGGCGCGATGTTCCGCGCCTCGCAGGCGAAACCTGCGACTAAGATCGCAGCAACAGGACGATCAGCACCGCGAAACCGAGCGCGCCGCCGATGTGCGCGCCATGTTCGCTATGAAGACGCTTCGCGGTTGTGTACGCGATCGAGAAATCGGCGAGCGCAAGGACGAGTCCGGCCGTGCACAACAGCACTAGCGCAATAGCGTCCTTGAGATACACGTTGCTCGCGAGAATCAGGCCGAGGAGCAAATCGCGCACGCCGGTCGCGCGAACGAAAGCAATACTGTTTGCGCTGCGCACCGGAACGCCGTAGCTGCGCGACAAGCGTTCCGGTTGAAAGATGGCGAGGACACCGACGGTCAGCAGCCCGGCCGCCGCGAGTCCGCATAGCGTAAGAGCAAGACTGGACGCGTGCGTTGCGGTCACGCGATCTGGACGCGATTGCGGAGCACGCCGATCTTTTCGATATCGACTTCCATCACGTCGCCGTCTTGCAAGAACTCCGGAGGCGTGCGCGCAAAGCCGACGCCTTCGGGCGTACCCGTGGCGATGACGTCGCCGGGCAGCAGCGTCATGCCGCGCGAAAGCTCGGCGATCAGACGCGGAATCCGGAAGATCATGTTCGCCGTCGTGCTATGCTGCTTTTCCACGCCGTTCAAACGAAATGCGATGGAGAGTTCGTGCGGGTCGCCGAGCTCGTCCGCGGAAACGATCCACGGCCCGAGCGGCGCGCAATCGTCTAGGCTCTTGCCTTTGAACCACTGGGCGTGCGCGCGCTGCACGTCGCGCGCCGTGACGTCGTTGAAACACGTGTAGCCGAAGATCACCTTAGCGCGCGTCTTTTTCGGAAACGTTCTTGCATCGCGCGCCGATGACGACGGCGAGCTCGGCTTCGAAGTCGTATTGCGGTGAAATTGCGGCTTCGAGACGCAGCGTCGCATCGGGACCCGCGACCGCCGTCGGCGCTTTGGTGAAGAACGTCGGCACGTCGGGAAGGTTGAGCTCGCGTCCAAGTGCGCGTGCGCCCTCTTTCGCGTGTTCGAGATAGTTCCGGCCGACGCAGAACACGTTGCGCGACGGAACGACCGGCGCCGCCAGCTTCGTGCCGGCGAGCGGCACGAGATTCGTCGCCGGAGTGGTACGCGAGGCGCTCGTGCGGCGCGAGCGCAATGTAGTCCAGAAGCGAGTGCGTCGTGATAACGCGGATGGCGTCGCCTTCGATAACGCCCGGATGCACGCGGCCGTCGGCCGCAACGAAACTGACGAAACGCATTAGCGCTACTATATCATTGACGCCGGCGCGTGAAGTGCCACATTTCGCAGTACCGGCATTGGTACACGGAAAGCACGCCGGCCATGCCGTTCATCAGCATGACCGATCGTGCGTGAGCTTCCGTGGTATACGCGTCTTTGCCGGTGCAGCTTCGCGCGGGACCGCCGTCGTCCAACAGAAACGACGGGAGCGGCGCGAGCGGCTTAGGGGTGCGGCGACGGCGAGCCAACGATTTTATCGAGCGGCGGCAGTTTTTGCCCGTGCGCTTCTTTGTTGGCGATGTCCATCATTTGGTCCGCGGCGCCTTGCTGGTCGCCCCAGTTTCCACCGGATTTCACGAGCGCAACGTCGCGGTGAACCTTCTTCGTCGCCGGATTGTAATCGTAGGTGATCTTATAAAGCCCGACTTCCGCCGAACCGTCCGGATGGCGGATCCACATCTGCAGCACGTTGCCATACGTCTGCGCGTTGAACGACGGAACTTTACTCGACTTGCCCGACTTCACGCGGACGACCTGGCCTTTTTTGTTCACCTCGACAACGAACTCCGTATGCAGCTTCTGCGTGGGCAGGCGCGGCGTCGGAATCGCGGTTGGTTTCTTCGGCGCGGGCGTCGCGGCAAATGCGGCGGGCGTCGAGCCGAGGGCAATGAGGGCGAGCGCAAGCGCTCGTGCTGCGGTTTTCATAACTTCCTTAGGAACGGAAAAAAGGGCAAAATCGTCGTTACCCGGCGGCGGGGTGCTGCCCTGCCGCAGTCGAAGGCCGCCTTGCCGATGCTCCGATTTCGTTCCGTTTTTGCGACGGTACTGGCTGTCGCAATGTTCGCCGCTCCCGCTTCCGCCGCGCGCCCGATCGTCGACCTTCACAAGCTTGACGCCTACTTTGCCCTCTTTGCAAGCGACTCCAACGTCCCTTGGAAGCCGACCGCCGTCCGTTTGGATACCTATTCAAGCGCGCCGGTGCAGTTGAGCGTCTATCAGGTCGATCCGGGCGACGTGCTGACGGCCGGATCCAACGCGCGTCCGCGAGCGATTGATACGCGCGGCCGCCGCGCGCTGGCGTCGTTCCGCTTCGTTCCGCCCGGCGGCTACCAATTTCAATCGAACGTCGTCACGGTGCCGCTGGGCTCGCGTGAAGGCTTCTTCGTCGTAGAAGCGCGTCGCGGAAACGTCGGCGAGCAGGTGTGGATCAATCGCACGCGCGTCGGCCTCATCACGAAAGAAACGCCGGGCGAATTGCTGATTTACGGCGCCGATCTCGGGACCGGGCGCGCGCTCTCGCACATGCGCGTTTCGCTCTTGAGCGGCAGCCGGTTCGTCGATCGTGAAACCGACGCGCACGGCGTCGTTCGCTGGACGAAATCGCCACGTCCGATTTTTGCGCTCGCGCAGTGGGGCGATAGCTGGGCGTTTACGTCGCTGCTTCCTCAAGCTCCCTTGCCGAATACAATCGTCGGCGTGCGCACCGACACCGCCGTCGCGCACGCCGGCGATTCCGTTCGCGTCATCGGCTTTGCCCGAACGCGACAAAACGGCACGCTGAAACCTGCGGGCGGCAGCGTAACGATCGCGATGCGCTCGGGTGGAACGCTTGCGGCGCAAACCACCGTGCCGCTCGACGGCGCCGGCGCTTTCAGTGCCGTGCTGCCGGTTCCCGCGGAAGCGCGCGCCGGCGATTATGCGGTGCTCGCTCAAGTGGACGGCGGCGTCGGCGGCGCAACGGTTCACGTGGATGCAAATGCAAACGGATTGATCTTGAATGCAGCGGCCGCGTGCGATTCGTCGTGCGACCCGGACGCAAACGTTCCGGTTGAAATCACCGCGTCGCATCCCGGCGCGCGCATTCACGCAGTGGTCGTGCGATCGCCGCACGTGTTCGTCGGTTTCACGCCCGAGACGACCCCGTGGGCAACGACGAAATGGGTCGAAACGACGTCACCGCCGATGCGAACGGCCGCGCCACTATTACGATTCCGCATCCAACCGACGGGCTTGCCTCGACGTACGGTGTTGCCGTCGATTCCGGCGGTGCGACCGCCGACACGCGTATCGTCGTCCCCACGGCGCCGGTCGCCGTACGCTTGCGAATCGACCGCACGGAACAGACGCTCGGCACGCCGGCGAACTTCGACGTCTACGTCAATGAAATCAACAGCGGCAAACCGCTCGCAAACGCCACGGTGACGGCGCAGATGTCGCACGGACCGTCGACGCAAGCAGCAAATCCTGCACCTCGACGCCAACGGTCACGCGCATGGAACGTTCAGCTCGCCGCAACTCGGCACGAATTTGATTCTCGCCACCGTTGAAAGCGGCGGCCGCCAGGCGCAGGACGCCGGGCAAGTGACGTGGTGTCGCAAGCGACGAGCGACGACAGCGACACCGGCAGCGCCGACGCGCGCATTTCACTCGATCGCGGACATCTATCACGCCGGGGACGATGTCCACGCGAACGCGTCTCTGGCGGGCGCAAACGGCGACGCGTTCGTGACCCTCGAGAGCGCGCTCGACGTTCAGACGTCGGTGCTCAGTGCCGGCGATGGACGCGCGGGAGCGCAATTCCGCGTGAACGACGCGCCGGGCGATTTGCGCGTCGGCGCCGCGTTCGTGCACGACGGCGCCATTGAATGGACGAGTGTGCCCCTCGAAGTCGATGCTCCGGGTCGTCCGCAATTCGTTCCGTTAGATTTGGGCGGCAGCGATTTTGCGCCGGGCGCATCGGCGAACGTCGCGCTGCGCGATGCGCGTCCGGGTCCGGGCACGGTCGTCGTTCGCGTAAGCCGCGGCGCGCCGTCGGGAAGCGCGCTCTTCGATACCGCGCCTTCGCTGCTTGCCGTCGGGCTTACCGCGACCGAAGTGAGTGCGCCGTCGGGCCAAACGTGGCATCCGTGGGTCGACTCGACGGGCCAACACGCACAGGTCATCGGTTTCGAACGGCGCGGCGCCTCCACAGCAAGAACTTACGCTCTCGCAGGCACAGACACAGGCCGTTTCCTGGAACGTCGTTCGCGACGACGGCGCTCCGCTGGCCGTGCAACTTCCGGTAACGCGTGGGCGGTATACGGTTTCCGTGTTGAAGATTTCCGACGACGGCCGCGTTATCGCGGGCTCCTCTACGGTCGTGGTGCAATAAATGGCAAAACCTAAAGCAGGCGCCGCGCGCCTAATGCTGCTCGATACGTACGGTCTCGTGTACCGCGCGTTTTTCGCATTGCCGCCGTTGACCACGACCAAAGGCATGCCGATCAACGCGGTCTACGGTTTCACGATGATGCTTAACAAGATCATCGCCGATGAGAAGCCGACTCACATTATCGCGGCGTTCGACAAAGGCAAGCCGGCCGCGCGCGTAGAGTTGTACAGCGAATATAAAGCGCAGCGCGACGCGATGCCCGACGATCTGCGCAGCCAGTTCGCTCTCGTGCGGCAAGTGCTCGGCGTTCACAAAATTCCCGTCGTCGAAATCGAAGGGCAAGAAGCCGACGACGTTATTGCCACGCTCGCGCGCCAAGCGGAAGAAGCCGGCGAACAGACGCTCGTGGTGACGGGCGATCTCGATTTGCTGCAAATCGTGGACGCTAAGACGACCGTCTTGACGACGCGGCGCGGCATTACGGAGCTTGGCCGGTACGATCCGGCAGCGGTCGTAGAGCGTTTCGAACTCGAACCGCGCCAGCTCCCGGATTATCGCGGTCTAAAAGGCGATCCGTCGGATAATCTTCCCGGCATTCCGGGGGTCGGCGAAAAGACGGCGATCAAACTCGTGAAGGCAGCGGGATCGCTCGACGCGCTTGTGGCGAATCCGTCGCTCGCCGGTTCGCCGAAGCTGCAAAAGCTAATCGAAGAACACGGAGCCGCTGCGCAGACCTATCGCGACGTTTCCGTTATCCGCCGCGATCTGCCCGTGGATCTCGACTGGGAGAGCGCCGCGTACTCCGCGCCGGTCGACGGCGAACTCTACCGGCTTTACTCCGAGCTCGAATTCAAGACGTTGCTGGCAAAGCTTCAGCCGCCGGTCAGCGACCTGCCGCTGTTCGATACGGAGAAAAAGCTCGAGGGAACGTATCGCTCGTACGTCGCGTCGGTCGATCCGCCGGAATTCAAGAAACTCGGCGAAGAGCTGCGCGCCCTCGCGAGTGCGGAATACGTTGCAATTGCGTTGCGCGGCGAGGATGTCGGCATTAGCGCAAGCGCGGGAACCGGCATTGGCTTTACGCGCGGCGCGCTTCGCCAGCCGGAAGTGCGAGCCGGCCTCGAGGCGGCGCTCCAAGGCGCCGCGCACGTCGTCGCATACGATGCGAAACGGGTGGCGCACGCGCTACGCGAAGCGGAGATCGCGCACGACCGTTTCGACGCCGATGCGATGATCGCTGCGCACCTCTTGAATCCATCGCGTACGTTTGCGGACATCGCGGACGGCGCGGGCGAAGTGCTTCAAACCGCACTCCACGACGATGGGGCCGCGCACGCCGATGCGACGTTGCAGATTGCGTTGGAAGCGCAGAAGAAACTCGAGGAACGCCAACAATTCGCGCTTTATGAAGGTGTGGAGGTGCCGCTTGCGCCGATTCTTGCCAAGATGGAAGCGGCGGGTGTGGCGATCGATCCGAGCGAGCTGCGGGTTCTCGGTGAGGAGATCGACGAAGCCGTTACGCGCCTGCAACGGCAGATCTTCGATTTCGCCGGCGAAGAGTTCAACATCGGATCGCCGATGCAACTCGGCAACGTGCTCTTCGGCAAACTGCAGATTCCGGGCGGCAAGAAAAATAAGACCGGTTGGGCGACGGGCGTGGAAGTGCTGCAAGGTTTGGCGCGAGAGTATCCGATTTGCGCGCTGGTGCTCGAGTGGCGCGAAGTGACGAAGCTCAAGAACACGTACGTTGACGTTATTCCGCAACTCGTCGATCCGCGCGACAAGCGCCTGCACACGGTTTTCAACCAAACCGCAACGGCTACGGGCAGGCTTTCGTCGACCAATCCGAATCTGCAGAACATCCCGGTGCGCGGTGAGCTAGGACGCCGCATTCGCCGCGCTTTCGTAGCGAAAGACGCGGAACACGTTTTGCTCGCCGCCGACTATAGCCAGATCGAATTGCGGCTCATGGCGCATCTCTCCGGCGACGAAGCGATGCGGCGCGCTTTCGAGGAAGGCCAAGACATTCACGACTTCACTGCGCGCCAGATTTTCGATGTGCCGGTAGGGACGGTCGTCGACGGCAATCAGCGCCGCATGGCCAAGAGCGTGAATTTCGGCCTGTTGTACGGCATGTCGGATTTCGGCCTCGCCCAACGCTTGGAAATCGGCCGCGCCGAAGCCCGCGAAATTACGACCGCGTACTTCGCGCGTTTCCCTTCGGTCCGCGACTATATCGAACGCACGCTCGAGGAAGGGCGGCGCAACGGCTATGTCGCGACGATTCTTGGACGGCGGCGGTACATGCCCGCGCTTACGTCGAGCAACTACATGCTGCGCTCGGCGGCGGAACGCGAGGCAACGAATGCGCCGCTTCAAGGGAGCGCTGCCGACCTCATGAAGCTCGCGATGGTGAAGACCGCGCGTTCGCTTCACGATGCCGGCCTCGACGCAACGATGCTATTGCAGATTCACGACGAGCTTATCTTCGAAGTCGCTCGGAAGGACGTGCACGCGCTTGCGCATTTGGTGCGCACCGAAATGGAGAACGCGATCGCGCTTTCGGTTCCGCTCGAAGTGACGGTGAAGACCGGCTCCAATTGGTACGACGTGGAGGCCATGACGGAGTGATGATTGCCGCGCTCGCGCTCGCTGCCGTTGCGACTCCTGCGCCACAGCAGCTGGAAAAGATCGTGGTGCGTGCGCCTAAAGCGCAACTGACGCTGCAGGTTGCGCAAAGCGAGCAAGAACGCGAGCGCGGCTTGATGAGCGTGACGAAGCTCCCGCCGCACACCGGCATGGTCTTCGTTTTCGACGACGAGCAACCGGTTGAGTTTTGGATGAAAGACACGCTCGTGCCGCTGGACATGGTGTTCGTCGGCGCCGACGGCACGGTGCATTCGGTTGCGCCGAAGGTTCCGGTCGTGCCGCTCGACACGCCCGACGAGAAGATTCCGCGCCGCGACGGCGTTGCGAAATTCGTCGTGGAACTTCCCGCCGGTGAAGCGCGCGCCGACGGAATCGTATCCGGAACGAAATTACGAATCGTCATCCCATCGTTGCCGCCTCCCACATCCGCGCCGTACGGCGACGGCCCATTTCATTGCTCCATGGCGGTAAACGATCCGACTCCGGCGCAATCCGGCGCGCAATCGTCTGCTTCATCGGAAACCGCGCAATCGGATCTGGACCTAGCCGGAACGTTTGCCTCGAGCTTCGGTTTGGCCGGAACCTTCACGCTGCCGCGCATCGCCGAAAACAAGGGCCTGTTCTATTCGAATTGGCTGCTGCTCAAAGAACAGAAGGGCAGCGACGCCTTCGTACAGCTCGAGCTGATGCGCTGGAGCAAGTATGCATACCGTAACGAAGTCGCGTTGACGTGGGCGCTTCCCGACGGTGCACTCGTGTATCGCGATACCGGACTTTTCGTCAACGACGGCGCGCACGAACTGGCTATTGCAGTCAACGGCGACGATGTCGTCTTCGCCGTCGACGGGACGTCGGTGTGTTCGGCGCCGGTCTCGACGTTTTTCCCCCAGCGCAAATCGCTGTATTTCCAGGTCGGCACCGAGGTTTCGCGGCCAGGCGACAAACCGGCCGGAACCGTTACGAATCTAAGGCTCAAAGAAGACGCCGGCGTATGGAAAACGGCAAACGTGGCATGCATCTATCACGGCTACGGCGTGAGCTGGCATCCAAACGGCGACGCTTCCGCTTTTACCGCAACCGGTGCATTCGATAAAACAAAACCGTATTTGCTTTTCACCGGACTGAGCGATTCGGATCCTTGCGTTTTGTGACACGCCGCTCAAAAGTCACGGCGTTCGCGAAGCGAGCGTTACACCAACATGCAAAAACGATATGCTGTTGCGATTGTGCTCGGTCTAGCAATCGCCGCGCCTTTCCACGCACAGGCCGCACAAAACACGCAATCGGGCGGTAGCGTATGCGGCCGCGTCGATGCACCCGCGCTCGCCATCTTCCGCTTGCAGCAGTCGCCGACGCACGACAACGTCATTGTCGCGCGTTCATCGACCGGCGACGAACTTCGCACGACCGTCAATCTCGACGGGTCGTACTGCTTCACCGGGCTCAAGAACGAAATCTATACGCTCGATGCGTTCGAAGATGGGATGCCGCAATATAGCGCGTCGGTAACGCCGCAAGACGGCAAGACGGTCGTGGTAGACCTTTTCGCGGAGCGCGAGTAGCCGGCGCATCCGTCCCGGGCGGCGGCGGGTTCATTCGCTAGGAATGCCCGAACTGCCCGAAGTCGAGACGATAGCGCGTGGGCTTTCGCACGCGATCGTCGGAAAAACCATCGAATCGGTCGAGGTGCGGCTGCCGAAAATGGCAGTCGCGCCGGCCGGCCTCGACTTTGCCGCTAGCTTAGCCGGCGAAGAAATCACCGCCACCGGACGCCGCGGCAAGTATGTCCTCATCCACCTGGAGTCCGGCCGGACGCTCGTAACGAGCCTGCGAATGACGGGCCGGTTGGTGGCCGGGCCTGCGGATGCCCCTGAATACAAGGGCACCCATATCGTGTTGTACTTTACGGATGAAACGCGGCTAGACTTCGCGGATCTTCGGACCTTCGGCCGCATGCGGCTCGTGGAACCAGGCGAGCCATGGGACATAAGTCTCGGTGTAGAGCCACTTTCTTCAGGCTTTACACCGGAGGGCTTTATCGGTATGCTCATCGGGCGGACGACGCCGGTCAAGGCATTTCTCCTAGATCAACGGCGCATTGCGGGCATTGGAAACATCTATGCATGCGAAGCGTTGTGGGCGGCCGGGATCAAACCCGACCGGCCTGCGAAGGCGTTGACCAAACCAGCGATTCGCCGGTTACACCACGCAATCGTAGATGTCTTGAAGCGCGCAATCGACATGCGCGGGACAAGCGTCGACGACTACGTGGATGCCGAAGGCTTGCGAGGCGGTTTCCAAAACGTGCTCGCGGTTTACGGAAGATCCGGTGAAGCGTGTCCACGCTGCAAAGGCCCGATTCAAAGAACGGTGCTCGCGCAACGGGGAACATGGTGGTGCCGAAAGTGCCAGCGTTAATCCGCAAAAGAAAATATAAATTAAGGTAGGAACTTCAACATCTCTACGACTGAAATCGCTCCCGCTCACGACGAGGAAGATCAACTCGCGCTCGAACAGCGCCTCTATGAAGAGTCGCTCAAGGTCCTCGACGAGGGCCAAGTGCTCAACGGCATGATCGTCCAAAAGGACAAGGACGAGTTGCTTGTCGACGTCGGCGGTAAATCCGAAGGCGTTCTTCCTTTCCGCGAGCTCTCGCTGGCGGTCGAACCCAAAGCCCTTAAAGTCGGTGACACCCTCGAGGTGATGATTCACCGCATCGACGACATGGATGGCACGCTCTTCCTCTCCGAGCGCCGCGCACGCGCGCTCAAGACGTGGGAGAAAGTCATTGAAGCGCACGATCGCGACGAAGTTATCGAAGCGACCGTCACGCAAGTCGTCAAGGGCGGCGTACTTGTCGACCTCGGAATGCGCGGCTTCGTGCCGGCGTCGCAGATCCGCCGCCAGCCGGTGGGCAATCTCGACGAACTGGTCGGTCAGAAGCTTCGTTTGAAAGTGATCGATCTCGATCACAAGCGCCATCGCGTCGTGCTCTCGCAACGCCTCGTGCTCGAAGAAGAGCTGCAGGCCAAGAAGCAAGAGCTGCTCGACACGCTGGAAGTCGGCCAGATTCGTGAAGGCGTCGTCGTACGTCTTGCGGACTTCGGTGCGTTCGTCGATCTCGGCGGCATCGACGGTCTGATTCACAACAGCGAGCTGAGCTACGCGCGCATCAAGCATCCGTCGGAAGTGGTGAAGATCGGCGACGTCGTTCAGGTCGAAATCATGAAGTTCGATCCCGAAGCGAAGAAGGTCAGCCTGTCGCTCAAGCACGCGCTGCCGGATCCGTGGGACGAACATTCGGACAAGCTGTACGAAACGAACAAGCTCACCGCGCAAGTCGTCAAGGTTACGCCGAACTACTTGCTCGTCGAAATCGTTCCCGGCATCCTCGCGATGGTTCCGAAGGGCGAGTTCGATCCGAACGCGCAGTTCAGCCCGGGTCAAGACGTGGAAGTGACGCTGCTGACGATCAACAACGCCACGCGCCGCATCACGGCGTCGATCCAACACGTCGCCGACGTCGATCCGTCGGAACTCGAAGCTCTCACGATCGACGAGGAAGGCCTCGGCACGATCGGCGACGCGGTCGGCATTCAATAACAAAGCGGCCTGTCAGCTGCAACGAAGGAGCGCGGAGATCCCGCGCTCCTTTGCTTTTCCGGCGATAGGGCGTCGGCCAATATCGCGGCGAAAAGCGCCTCATGCGTATAGGGCTCACGGGCGGCATCGGCTCGGGCAAAAGTGAGGTTGCGCGCATCCTCGAGGAGCTTGGCGCCTTCATCGTCGATACCGACGTGCTGGCGCGCGAAGCGGTCGCGCCGCATAGCGACGGACTGATGGCGGTCGCTCGCGTATGGCCGCACGTCATTCGAAACGGCCAGCTGGACCGGCCGGCCCTAGCCGAGGTGATTTTTCACGATCCGCTTGCCCGCGAGCGATTGAATTCGATCGTTCACCCATTCATCCGGCGCCTGGCGCAAGAGCGCGAAAAGCACGCCAAACCGGGTCAGCTCATCGTTCACGTGGTGCCGTTACTTTTTGAAACCGGCTACGGCGATTTGGTCGCGAAATCGATTCTGGTCGTGGCGCCGGACGAAGACCGGATTCGCCGCGTAATGTTGCGGGATCGCATCGACGAGTTGCACGTGCGCGCGCGCATGGCGGCGCAAATCGATCCGGCGGACGCCCGCAAGCGGGCCGACTTCGTCGTTGAAAATGACGGCAATCTGGCGCATTTGCGCGAGCGCGTTCGCTCCGTTTATGACGCGCTAACATCAGCCGTTGGATAGCGTCGCGCGCAGGTCGTTGAAGAAATTATCGCCGACGCGATAAAACGATCCCATCGCCTGGTTGCCATATTTCTTTGCGACATCGGCGGCAATCTGCGCGCTTACTTTCGGCGTGAAGAGTGCATTGAATAGTGTCCCGCTGTCGAACCGCCCGTTCTTGCCCGTGCCTAACTGCAACAGCGCGTTGACAAGCGCCGAACCCGATAACGAATCTGTCCGGATTGCAACGTCGGCTTTCCCCGCGCGCTGCCATCCGTCGGCAATCGCGTAGTCGAAGATTTCAACGAACTGGTCGACGGCGTCGGGTCCGAAACGATTCCGCTCTTGCAAGAGCACGCTTTGGTACGTCGTTTGCCCGACGAGATTCGTGAACGCGCGGACCATCGAGAAGCTTCCCGCTCCGCCGCCCGCCTGCACCAAATCGCCGGCTGCATTCGGCGCGTAAACGGTGTGCGCGGATGCGGGAGAAGAAAGCATTGCGGCGAGCAACAGAACGGTAGCAAGCTGGAAAATCTTCATACTAAAGTCTTCCCATGCTTGCCGCTGCTTTATGCGAGCGACTCCAATTCTTCCACGGCCTCTTCCCATTGCGACAGGACTGTTGCGCTTTTTTCGGCGAGCGTTTCCAGCTCAGCCTGAAGCGCCTTGACGCGAGGTCGGTCTTCGTAGAGATCCGGCTGCGAGAAAAGCTCTTCGATCTCGGCTTTTCGCGCGTCGATTTTCTCGATCTCGCGTTCGATGCGCGAAACTTTCGCGGTGAGTTGCGAGCGCACTTTGAGCGGCGTCATCCGCGAGGTTTGGGGTTTGCGCTCTTCGCCGGGCGCGCGTTCGCGAGCGGCGGCTTCGCGTTCGCGCTGCTGCGTTTCGTATGCACCGTAGCCGCCTTCGAGCACGCCCCAGTCGCCGTTATCGATCCAGAGCACGCGATCGGCGAGCCGGTCGAGCAAGTACCGGTCGTGGGACACGACGACGATCGCGCCGGCGTATTCGGTCAGCACGTCCTCCAACGCCTCACGGCTTTGCATATCCAGATCGTTCGTCGGTTCGTCGAGAAGCAGCACGTCGGAAGCCTGTGCCATCAATCGTGCAAGCATGATCCGCCGTCGCTCGCCGCCGGAGAACGAGTGAATCGGTTTATCCGCGGCCTCGCCGGAGATTCGCATGCGGCCGAGCAGCGCGCGTGCTCCCTCTTCCGTCAGAGGCGATGCGTCGAGCAAAGCTTCGACCGCGGTTTGCGAAACGTCGAGCTGGTCGTGCGCGTTCTGCGCGAAATACGCATGGCGCACCGCGGGATTGTAGCGCACGGAGCCGCGATCCGGCTCGAGGTCGCCGGCGAGTACTTTCAACAGCGTCGATTTTCCCGCACCGTTTGGGCCGACGATCGCGAGGCGGTCGTTCTGCTGGACGTCGACGGTAATGCCGTCAAAGAGTGGCACGGCGTACCGCTTGCTCACGTCTTTGGCTTCGAAGGCGAAGCCTTGCGTGGCATGGCGCGTCGCATCCAGGCGCACCGAAATCGCGCGACGCTCGGGCGGCGGTTCCGGCGCGATGAGCTGCTCCTCGAGGCGCGCCAGTTGCTTTTCGCGGCTGCGAACTTGGCTGTAGTCGCTCGACGTATGGGTGGCCCGCAAGCCGGCGACGGTCGCGCGTGATTTGTCGCGCTCTTCGATGTACTTTGCATAGGCTTCGCGAGCTTCTGCGCTTCTGATCTCACGCTGACGAAGGTAGCCGGTGTACGCAGGGCGTTCCGAAGCGTAAACGTGCAAACGGGCTCGATCCATCTCCCACACTTGGGTTGCGACGCGATCGATGAAGTAGCGATCGTGCGAAACGATGATGTACGAGCGCTTGTCATTTGCGATGAAGCTTTCGAGCCATCGCACAGTCGAAATATCGAGATGGTTTGTCGGCTCGTCTAGGATGAGATAATCGGGCTCGTCGATCAGGAGATGCGCGAGCGCCGCTTTCGCGCGCTGGCCGCCGGAAAACTCGCGCAGGGGGCGCGCGTAATCATCCGCGGTAAAGCCGAACGCGTCCAGCATCGTGCGCAGCCGTTTGTTGGTGATTCCCCACTCCGTATCGGCAACGCGCGAAAGCGCCGCGTCGATCAATTCTTGCAGCGTAGCCTCGGTTTCGTCGGCGACGCCTTGCGCGAGATACCCCAGCCGCGCATCTCTCGCGCGGGCGATGGTACCGCCAAACGGCGTCGTCACGCCGGCAAGCATGCGCAGCAACGTCGATTTGCCCGCACCGTTCGGGCCCACGAGCGCAATGCGTTCGCCGTCGCGTAAAACCCCGGAAACATCGCTGAAAATCTCTCGAGCGCCATAATGCTGTTCGAGCGCGGAGAAACGGAGGAGTTCCACTCTTACTCCCCTAGCGGCGCCCAGCGCTCGACGTAGAACGCGCGCGTTTTGTCGGGAAGCATGGTGACGTAGCCGCGAATGGCGACCGGTACGTCGGGTGCGCCGAGGAGTCGCTTCGCGAGCGCAATGGTTCCGCTCGAGTCGGTTAACGACGCGCGCGTTGAATCGAGGCGCCCCGCAATCGTTACTTGATCGCCCGCGTGCAACGCCGCTAAAGCGCTGACAGCCGTCGGCGCTGCAAAGCGAACGTGCATTGCGGCTTGCGGGCTCGCGGTTTCGCCGAGCAGCCGCGCGCGAATGGTGTAATCGCCCGGAACGATGCTGGCGCCGTCTTTTGCCGTTTCATTCCAGACATAGACGGCGAGTACGGTAGGTCCGGGCATTAGCATTTTTGCGTGAGGCGGAATCGCCGTTGCCGGAGCGGTGTCGGTCATCGAACTCCAAATGACGTTCCCATTGCGCAGCACGTCGATTCGGTACTCCGGCGGTGCGGGAAAGCGAACGCTTACCGGCGCTTTGCCGGTATTATGTGCCGCGACTTCGATGCTGAGCGCATCGAGCAAGTCGTAGGTCGTTCGCTGCAGTTGTAGGCTTAGCGTAATCGCGCCAAGCATTATGATCCTCCACGTAAGATGCGGCCCGGACGGGCGTTCGACGGCGTTCCGCGCGAAACCACCGGCGTTCCATTTACGAAAACGTACTCGATGCCGGTTGGAAACGAAATCGCGTGGTGATACGTCGCCGTATCGCCCACCGCCCGCTCGTCGAAAATCGTTAGGTCGGCAAAGTATCCTTCGGTGATTTCGCCGCGTTTCTCGAGGCCGAAGATACGCGCGGGAAGCGACGTCATACGCCGTATGGCCTCTTCGAGCGTGAGCGTCTTGCGTTGCGCCGAAAATCGCCGCAACACGCGCGGAAAGGTTCCGAACGCGCGCGGATGGGGATTGCCGAAAACCGTTGCGGCCGGCGGATAGGCCGGGGCAGCGGTGCCGATCGCCGTAAAGTCGGCCGTGAGCACCGTGGCGACGTCGTCTTCGTCGAGCGTAAACGCAAAGATGCGAGCGCGTTCCCCTTCCTCGCGCAAGAGATCGAAAATCGCGTGCGGTGCGGGCAGCCGCCGCTTGCCGCGCGATCTCGTCGATACGCATGCCGCACCACGCCATGTTTTTCTCGCTGCCCACTTCGGCAAGCATGAAATCGTGCCACTGCGCTCCAAGGCGAGCCTGCATTTCGATGGCCATCGCGGCGCACGTGGCCGGATCCGCAAGCAGAGCCGGCAGATCGTGTCGCTCGCGCACGCTGCCCGGAAGTAACGAGTGTAGGTTCGTCCACGTGGCAACGTAAGGGTACACGTCGCACGTGACTGTCGCTCCGCCGGTGCGCGCGCGGTCGATGCGTTCGAGCGTACGCTCCATGAGTCCGGAGCGCAAACGTTGCACGTGATGATGCGAAATGTGCAACGCTACATCGGCGCGTTGCGCGCATTCAATAGCTTCGTCGAGCGCGGCAAGCACGTCGTCGCCGTCATCGCGCAATCTCACGGTTGCGCGCGGTGCGCCGCCATTGCGCGCCGCGATCATTGCGTCGGTGGCATCGCCGGCAGACGCAACGCGCATGTCTACACTGACGCCGATAGCGCCGGCCTCGCAGGCGGTTCGAATTGCATCGATGGAATCGATGCAATTGGCTGCGTCGGATAGCCCAACGAGCATTGCACCGTTTGCCCCAATGCCATGTAGGGCAAGCAGCCTAAAAAATTCATCAGCATTAATCCATTCGTCCTGGGCGTAAAGCGGCGATTTTCCGCAATTTCCGCCAATTTCCGACGAAACGCCCTGCGCGATTTTCGACTGAACGTTTGGAAGCGTGAGCCATCCGGCGTCGGTATGGGAACAAGCATCGATATAGCCCGGGGCAAGCACCGTGCCCCGGCAGTCGATCCGGCGCACGGCTTCTCGCGATTGCAGATCGCCGATCAAAGCGATCTTATCCGCGACGATGCCGATGTCGGTCGCATAACGCGGCCGTCCGCTTCCATCGATGATGGTGCCGCCCGACAGAATCGTGTCGATCATGCTAATCGAATCCTGGGTTTACCGAGCGGTCGGATGGGTATCTTTACGGTTGTATCCTTTTCTTTCGAGGTGAAGTGAGCAGACGATGGCGATGCAAGAAGACCCGCAAGGCGGGATGAGCGTTCGCGAGGCCGGCCGGCGTGGCGGCGAGCGCGTGAAAGCCAAGTATGGCACCGAATTCTATGAAGAGATAGGACGTAAGGGTGGGGAAGCCACCAAGAGCAAGTACGGCCCGTCATTCTACGAAGTCATCGGCCAAAAAGGCGGACAGAAACCGAAGCGCAAGACGGGCTCGTCGTCATAACAATCACTTGGGCGCTCATCGCTGTATAGCGACTTTCGGGGTTTATGGCTGATAAAAAAAGCGGTAACGCGGATGAACGAAAGGAGATGTCCGTTCGCGAAGCCGGCAAAAAGGGTGGCGACACCGTACGCGATCGCTACGGTTCGACGTTCTATGAAGAGATTGGTCGAAAAGGCGGCAAAGCAACGCGCGACCGTCACGGCGTAGAGTTCTACGAGTCGATCGGCCAAAAAGGCGGGAAAGTCGTTAAGGACAAATACGGACCCGACTTTTACGAAGAAATCGGCCACAAGGGCGGTCAAAAAGTCAAGAAACTGATCGCCGAAGCGAAGAAGAAGCTCGAAGACGAATCTGCGTCCGAAGAGCAGAAATAATCGATTTTATTTGCAGGCGCCGGCGGCGATAAGCCGCCGCGCTTCTGCTTCTATTTTGCTCGGATCCATTGTTCCGTCGGGTTGCAGCGTCATCGCGAGTTTCGTGTGCGACGTCCATGCAACGCCGTCGGTTTTATAATGCGCGATCGTGCATGGCTGTACCGAAATGTCTTGATGCAGAAATAACAACGTGAAATTCTGCTTCGGCCACTCGGAAAGCAGCATCGGCTTGGTGCCCCAAACGTATTCCACCGCGACGCCGCGATGCGCAGGCGTGTCGAGATCGCCGAGCGGCGGAATCACCGCGAACTTCAAAATTTGATTCGGCGGGATCCACGGCCGGTAGGCGATTTTCGTCACGACTTCTTCGAGCGGCATCGAAACGCCGCGATCGTCGATCAGCAGCGGCGGCAATGACGGTGTGGGGGACGTGACGGCAGCCGTCGCACCATGCCCGCAACCGGCGAGCATGGCAATAGACGCACTGACAAAAAGAGCGCGAAGGCGCATGTCCCGATTATCGGCCGGGCGAGCAAGCGATTTAACGCTGAATGATCGCTGCGCCGTCGATTTTGCCCAGGTGGACCTTCTCGCTGCCGAAGTCGATCGACACGGTCTCGAGCTTGAGTGTCTGATCGCCCGTGTGCAAGTAGCTCGGGTGGTCCATTCGCAGAAGCTTCGCGTTATTCGTCCAGATCACAAGGTCGGTGTCGAACGAACGCTGTTGCGAATCCCCGATCCGCTCCACGTGGACCTTTCCTAACGCGGTAAAGTCGAGCGTCTGCGTGTTGATGCTGATATGCTCCGCAGCGATACGCAAATAGGGTTTCCCTTTTCGGAAGACGATGCCGTTACGCACGCCGTCTACCGTGCCGACCGTTCCGTCGGGCGAGAGCTGCGCGTGTTCGTAGTCGAACGTCCACGACTTCGTCGTGATGCGATTCCCCGTGACGTGGCCGCCGCGCAGATCGATCGACTGCGACGCCGTCGGAATGTTCGGCAGATCGCGGCCCGCATTCGCGATTTCAACGACGACCCACACGGCGAGCGCAATTCCCGCGATCCATGCGAAATGTTTCCAACCGAATCTAGTACGCACGCCGCCTCCACGGATAGGCGACCAGAACGATATAGAGCAGCGCGATCGCACCGAAAACCACCGTCGGTCCGACGTGCGCGAAAACCGACCCGGCCGGCGGTCCGATCGCTCCGGTCACCACGGTTTGCTCTTCGAGTCCGGCGTACGCCGTCCAGTGGCCGTCGGGAGCGATGACGCCGCTGATGCCGGTTGCCGCAGCGCGCACGAGATATTCGCCGGCTTCGATCGCGCGCATTTGCGCGATCTGCGCGTGCTGATACGGTCCCGACGTCGTTCCGAACCACGCATCATCCGTGGTTACGAGCAGCACTTGTCCGCCCTCTCGAATCTGCCGGTAAGCCAGATCGCCGAATGCGGACTCCCAGCAAATGAGCGGCGCAACAGATAAGCCTGCCATCGTGGGATACACGCCGTCAGCCGCGCCTTCTGAAAACGCGCCATTCAACTGTCCGATGTACGGCAGCCACCAGAGAAACTGTTTTCCCGGAAAATCTTCCGCAAACGGAACGAGCTGGCGTTTATCGTACGTCGATTGCAATCCGTTGGGAGTGAAGAAGAACAGCGCGTTGTACGCGCTCTTGTTCGTCACTTGCACGCTGCCGACGACGACAGTTGCGCCGGCGATTTTCGCGAGTTGCGTAAATTGCTTTAGCAGTTCCGGGCTGGCGCTAAGGTTGAGCGGGATTACGGTTTCCGGCCAAACGATCAGTTTTGGATCCGGCTTTTGTTGCGAGGCTTGCAGCGTCATCTGCGTGTAGAGTGAAACGGCTTTTTGCGCCATTCTCGGCTGCCACTTGAGCGTCTGCGTGATGTTGCCTTGAACCGCAGCGACGGGAATCGATGCCGGCGGTGCGCTCCTTGCCGGCCAGAATATCCACGCTGCGCCGGTCGCAACGACGATTGCAGCAAACGCAATCGCGAATCGCCGCCATGCATTGCGCGTAAGCGCATCAGCCAAATAAAAACCCAGCACGCAAATTGCGAGCGTAACGCCGCTCGTGCCGATGTATGCCGCCAGGACTTTGAGCGGCGTGTCCGCTTGCGTGGTTCCGAGTTGCGCGAACGGCACGCCGATCGGACCGATCGATCGCAGCCACTCCGTCGCCGTGAACGCGCATGCGACCGCGAGGGGGAAGAGCGCCGCCGGAACGCGCCGGCGCGCGATAACCGCCAGCACGCCTGTCGCACCGATAGCAAGCGCCTCGAGCGCGGCCCCCGCCAGTACCGCCGCATAGGCAAGGAGTCCGACGTCTTCTTTAATGGTATTGCTCCACCACCAAAAACTGATGGTGAAAAAGATCCATCCGGCGAACCATCCGTACCCGAAGGCCCGTTTCAAGGATGGCGTTTCCCAAGCCCAGAACAGCCCCGCGGCGCCCAAGGGCGCAAGCCAAGCTGCGCCGGTGCGTGGGAAAGCTAGAGCCAGCAATACGGCCGCCCCGGCAACGGCGGCTAGGCCGCGCAGGCCGGTCGAGGAGAGCATGATTCGTAGATCTGGATTCGTCGTTCTTGTATTGGCGCTCATCGTCTCAGCATGCGGGCATCAAGTGACGCCCGATCGCCCGGGCACCAACGGGTCCGGACTTCCGTCCGGCTTCATGAGCGTCAAGTTCCGCGTGATGCAGCCGTTCAACTTCCAAAGCTACTCCTACATGATCGTGTTCAACACGACGGGGGACGGAACGACGCCGCGCGCCAACGGCACGCAAACGAACTACCAGGGGTATTCGTTTGCGATTCTCGTCAGCGGATCGGGCGGCGCGGCGACCGCGCAGCTGTACCAGTACTACCGGCCGCCGGGCTACACGGCTCCGCAGCTGATCGGCATTCAGACGACTCCTCAACAGTTGCAGTTCTACCCGAACACCAACGGCCAGAATACCGAGTTCACGGTGATCTTCGACCGTTCGCTGTTCTTCGGAATCAACAACACGCCGGGTCCCAGCTCGTCGCCGTCTTCCTCGCCTTCGGCGTCGCCGTCGTCGTCGCCGTCGGCCAGTCCGAGCGCGACGCCTACGCCGCTCGGCGCTCCGGCCCAGAACTGGAATTTCAATTTCTTCGTGGCGCAAGGGCCTTTGAGTAATTTGATTCCGGTTGACTCTCTCGGAGCGGGGGGACCAAACGATGCGACGTACGCCTCGCCCTCGCTTGACACGCAATCGCAGTTCGATATGCAGATCACGGTTCAGGCGCCGCTGGGATCGCACCCTAGCGACCAGGGGGCCGATACGATTCAAAGCGGCGAAATCGCCAACAGCCCTTAAAGAATAATAAGGCTTTGAGCTCACGCTGAGCCGCGTTTGATAGCGCGGCTCGGCGTCGTAGCGTACAATCGTCGCATGGTACGCGCCGCATTTTGTATCCTCGCCCTTTTGACCGCGAGTGGGTCTGCAATTGCCTCACCTTTAGAGGTAGCGCCGTCGCAGCAGTACGTCGTCCGCCAGAGCGCATCGCTGCTCTTGACGACGTTCTATCGCAAGCTCACGCCGGAACAAATGCTTACCAGCGAGCGCGATGCATTGGCCGCGTACCTGCACGCGCATGGAGCGGTGAACGCCGAGCTCCCGGCCATCCCCGGCGAGGTCGACGCGAAGTCGGCCGGCGACATTGCATCGCACGAAATCGATGCCGCGCTTGCAACCGGAAAGATTTCGCCGGACAATGCGGTCGCAATCGCCGTTAAGGCCATGACGTCCGCTGCGCACGATCGTTACACGACGTATTTTACGAAGAAAGAGTATCGCGCGTTCGACGAGGTGCTTGACCCCACGAAGCTCTCCGGCATCGGCGTGCTGATGGACAGCGATCCCGCAACGAAGTATCTGCGCGCCTTCTTCGTCGTTCCCGACACGCCGGCCGATCGCGCCGGCATGAAGAGCGGCGACGACATCAAAACGATCGACGGCCACTCGACGCACGGCTTCACGGTTTCGGACGGACGCAAGTACCTGCTTGGAAAGAGCGGCACGACCGTTCACGTTACGGTGGAACACGCCGCCGATGGCGAGCATGCGTTAACCCTTACGCGAGCTGAAGTACAGCCGCCCACCGTGTACTTTACGATGCTTCCTAACAACGTGGCCTACGTCTATGTCGCGGCCTTCGGCGATGCAACGCCGAAAGAATTCCGCACCGCGATCTCGCGCAGCGAAACGGCCGGCGCAAAAGCCTACGTGCTCGATTTGCGTAACGACGGCGGCGGACGCGTCGGAACGGCACTCTCCGTTTCTTCCCAATTCATCACGAGTGGCCCGATCGTTTCGATCGAGTCGAACGGCGGCGAAATCGACACATTCGAAGCCGACAACACCGCCATCGATCCAAAACCGCTTGCCGTGCTCGTGAACGGCTATAGCGCATCAGCCTCCGAGATCACCGCTGCTGCACTCCAAGAATCCGGCACCGCCGTTCTCGTGGGCACCAAAACGTTCGGCAAAGGCGTCGTGCAAAGCGTGACCAAGTTCCCCGACGGCTCCGCCATCAAGATCACCACCGGACGCTACTACACGCCGCTGCATCACGACATCAACGGCCACGGCATTATTCCGAACGTCGTCGTAGATGAAAACAATCACGCCGTGTTCGGTACGCCCGGAAAAGACGCGCAGCTCACCAAGGCGCTCGTCGTTCTCAAATCCGAACTCGCCCAGCGCGAGGATGCGACGAAGCCGGAGTAGGGTAAGATTCGCGTATGATTAGCGACGTTACCGATACTCAGGAGCTCACCGGGTGCGCGCATGACATCTGCCGCTGCACGCTGATGGGCCCAACCGCCGGATCTGCATACTGCAGCGACTCATGCCAAAACGCCGAAGAGGGCGGCATCGAAGGCGAAGCCTGCGCTTGCGGGCATCCTCCTTGCGACGAACCCCAGTAAGTTTCGCTCGCGCATACGGTTTGGTGGAGGCCGGGGCGCGGGTGTAGCTCTCCGGAGGAACCACTCCTAAAAGCGCATCCTGCGTTGTTCCTGTTGCCGGCTTTTTCGCAAGATTCAAAGTGAAAATGCCCTCCGGGCAATTGCGAAAAAGTTCGAGCTTCCTCCAGAGAGCCACATCCCGCACCCCAACCTCCACCAAACCGCATGCACTCGCTCCATGCGCATTCCCTGTCATCCTGAGCTTGTCGAAGGACGAGCGCATATCAGATCGCACAAACGTCGGTGCATTGAGCATGGCCGAGAGTGCACACGATGTGCATTCCCGGGCGGCGACCCGTGTCAACACCGAACTCACTCCAACGACACCGCTACTGTAGCGAACGGCCCGGCCGCTAGAAGTTGAAGGTGGACGGAATGAGCGGGCCGCTTTGGCCGACGGCGAATGTCGCGGTGCGAGATGGGAACGCGAGGAGGTTGATGGAGACCGTCACGAGTTTCTGCGCTTCGTTGTAGAGCGCTTGAACTTGGTAGCAATCGCCGATCGTCTTCGTGTAGTAGAGAACTTTGTTCTCGAGGCGGCCTTTGTTCTTCCAGTCGATGTCCGTCACCATTTGCAGGGACGCGTCTTTGCCGAACGGGATGCCGACCTGTGCGTTCGTGGTGTAGAAACCTTGGCCGGCGCCGGGGACGAACGAGCCGCCCAGCAACAGAACGGAACGCGCGGACGGACGCATCGTAACTTGGTAACTTACGGGTTGCGCCATGCGATCGAAGTTCGTGGAGAAACCGAGCGACGCTGTGTAGACGTCGCCGTTGAAGATACGCACCAAATCTTGCCCGTTCTTTAGATTTTGATTTGGTTGCTGATCGAGGAATTGGAACGGCACGAACGCCGGGCCGTTGTAATTTGATTCGTTGTACGAAATCGTATTTACGACATGGTTGCCGAGCGGCGTCGTGAGATTCAGGATCTGCTGGATCGACGCTTTTTCGTCGCCGGTTCCGTAGTAGTACTGGTTGACGTTTACGGTGCCTTGGAAATCGCTGCCGAAGATTTTGGCGATCTCCGGTCCGAGCACGAAGGCCATGTTGGCGCGCGAAGTCGAGAAGGCGTTCGAGGGTTCGCTGTACTCGCCGGCCGTGAATTGCGCGGAGAGCGGCATCACGAAGTGCGGGAAGAACTGCGTCGGACGTACCTGGAATTCGGGCAACTTGTCGATGCCGTACGGTTGCTGCGCGAACGTCTTGTCGATCGTCATCTGGTAGTCCGCGCCCGACGTCGTGAGATGCGTGAGCGAATCGAAGGTCGCGGTCGAGTTCGAAGATCCGAGGCCGCCGTAGTTCGACTGGCTGCTCGACAAATTGAAGTTGGTAGCCTGGCTCAGCGCCGTCGTGATTTGGCGGTTATCGGTGAACGAGAACGTCTTGCTGCTTGACTGGGAGCCGACGGAGCTGCGGTTGAAGCCGTAATTCTGCGACGTGTGCAGCGTTTGGTGGGCGACCGTGCTCGTGAAGCTCTCGTTCGGCGGCAGATTCAGGAACGGACCGTAGTTTGACTGATAGTTGTAGCCGAAGTTGCCGCGCAGCGTCTGCGAGAAGTTTTCGATTTCTTGCAGTGAGAGCGTGTACGTGGACGATTGCGTGCGGCGGTCGTGAATGCCGTAAACGTCGGCGCTCGCGCTGCGGCGGCCGTTCTTCTTTTGATAGAAGCCGACGTAGCCGATCCCAAGGCCAACCTTCGTGAAATAATTCAGGCGATAGTAGCCGTAGTAGTACTGGTCTTTTCCGAACGTGAAGCGCGTCTTGATCCAGTAGCCCTCGTACTGATCGTAGCCTACGTCCGGGAAGTATTTTGGACGCTGTGAGTCGTTCTCGACGCTGCGCAGCGGAATGACGACCTTCGGCAGAAAGAAGACGGCTGCCGCGCCGAGCCACAGGATCGCCTTATAGATGACGATCTTGTCGCCCGGATAGACTTCCATGTTCTTTCCGGTCATGTGGTAGCCGCCGCGCGGATTTTCGCACGTCGTCAGATACGGCGCGAGCCCGTGTCCGACGCCGTCGGGGTCGGTGTGCAGATCTTTGGCTTGGAAGTGCACGAGACCGCGCTCGAGCCCTTGCGCGCTTGTGCCTTTGCCGTTGACGATCTTGGCCGTTTGATCGATCGTGTCGAAGATGATCTGGTCGCCCTGCAAGACCGAGTTGCGCGCGTGATCGATGATGAACGGGTGGCCCTCGACGGTCAATGTGCGCAAGCCGTCGTAGTGCGCGTGATCGCCGACGATCTCTTCCTGCTGAAACAGAATGTGCACGTTGCCGTCCGCGTCGCCCGGCTGCCCCTGATTGGTGTTTCCTGAGACCGAGTCGGCGAGAATCGCAATGTGGTTGGGCGGGAGCGTCGGGACGCCCGTCGGCGCAGGCGTCGGCGATGGCGGCTCCTGGCCGGCCGGCGTTATGGGCGGAGGTGTTTCACCGCCGCGTTGCACGAACACCGGCGCATTTTCGTCGTACGTTGCAGCCGTTGTGGTAGGAAGCGGCAGCGGCGTTTCAAGCGGGCTTCCCACAGGACGCGGCGTCGCATAAAGCGTGGTCGTGGAATTCGGAAGCGCGCCGAACGTCGGCGTGGCGAGCGGCGTTGGGCTCGTGCCGGGCAACGGCGAGGTCGTCGGCGGCACGATAGCCGGCGGCGGCGTGACTTGCGCTACCATTTGGTCGAAGCGCTTCGCCTCGATCTGCGCGCACGTCTGGCCGTTCAACAACGCGATGGCGCGAGCATCATCGCTCTGCAGCGGTTCCGCGGATGCCGGTACGAGGCCGCCGCAGAACGCAACAAGACAGGCGATCGCAGCGTACGCGCGATGGTTCAGACGTCCAAGCTTCACGCGATTAGTGCTCTTCCAACCAGAGTAGAAGAAGCCCCGCGGTGCCCATGATCATGTTGGGAAGCCACGCGGCAAGGTACGGATTGATGGCGCCATTGCGGCCGAATGCCGCTGCAGCCGACGTCATTAAGTAATAAGCAAAGAATGCTAGGATTGCCATGGCAATGCCAAGCGTGCGCCCGCGTTTTCCAAAGCGCAGTGCCAGCGGATAGGCGAGCAGCACGCCGATGAAGCATGCGAACGGCCAGGCCAGCTTATTCGCAAGGCTGATCTGAAGTCCGCCGAGCGCGCTGCCGCCGATGCCTTGGGATTGGTCCGCCTTCACCGCCGCAGAGAGCGATTTGCTCGACATCGTCCATGGGTCGGAGTTCACGTTGCTCATGAACGAAGCGGCGGTTTCGGCCAGCGGCAAGCCGATCGTCACATCCGCAACGCGTTGCTGGCTCGTCATGAATCCTTCGGCGTTATAGCGCGTGTCGATCACGTCGTGCAGCGTCAGCGCGCTGTTGTTCACCGTTGCCGTTTTGGCTTGCAGCGTTTCGGTCCACGGTCCGAAGCGCGCGGGCTTGAAGATCTGCACGCCTTCCATCGTCTTATTGTCCGGCGCCACTTGCGTGACGTAAAAGACGTTTCCGGTGTCGGGATCCTTGCGGAAGAACTGCGGTTCTACCGGCAACGCGTCGGTGTGATAGATGATCTGATAGAACGTGCGCGTCGAGACGTCCACCGACCAGGGCGCGACGTACTCGTTCATACTGTATGCGATGAGAAACATCGTGAAGCCGAAGAGCAGCGGCGTTACGGCGATGCGCCATACGGTTATTCCGGACGTTCGCATGGCGGTGATCTCGTTGTCGCCCATCACGCGGCCCATGGCGAGCAGCGCGGCAAAGAGCGAAGCAAACGGGAACGCCATCGGAATGGCCTGCGGAATCCGGAAGATCACGAATCGCAGCGCCAAGAAGAACGGGGCGTGCTGATTGATGATGTAGTCCGCGGCCAAGAAAAAAATATTCAGGCCCCAGAACAGCAGAAAAGCTAGAAAGGCAAAGAGAAACGGCCCTACCATCTCGCGCGCGAGATAAAGGTCCAGAATCGGCGGGCGCCACGCCCAAGCCGAAACACTAGGGACCGGCTGACGTTCGCTATACGTCGCCATGCGTTCCGGCGCTACGCTTAGTAGCTCCGGTACGCCGAGATGACGCGAGCGACGTATGCGCGCGTTTCGGGGTACGGAGGAATGCCGTGGTATTTATCTACGGCACCCGGACCGGCGTTATACGCCGCGACGGCGAGCGTGGTGTCGCCGTGATAGCGATCCAGAAGCTGCTTCAAATAAGCGCTTCCGCACTGCACGTTTTCGTTCGGATCGAAAGCATTCACGATGCCGCAGCGCGCGGAGGTTCCCGGCATGAGCTGCATGAGACCTTGCGCGCCGGCGACGCTTATCGCCGACGGGTCGCCGGCCGATTCGGCCATGACGACGGCTTGCACGAGTCCGGCCGGCACGCCGTTGGTTTGCGACGCGTCGCTTACGAGCGTGTGGATTTCAGCCGGATTCAGGGCGTGCGGCGCATAGGGCAAATAGCCCGCGTCGCTACATCCGTAGAGCAGGCTCAGGAGAGACAGAATCCCGAGCAGACGTTTCATGCTACCTCGACCTAACGTGATATTCAGGGGGCGGGGTTCCGCGTGGAAGTTGACTCTTCCCGCGCTTGCCCTGCTCGCGGGTCGCCCGCGGAGGGCGGCTCAATGCGAGCGTTGTTGCTGTGGTTCTCTACCGGTGGTCGGCGCCGGCTCTCCTCGAGCTTAGCCTGTTGCTCGTCGAGCTGTTGATCGACGTTCCGCTCGTCTTCGTTGTCCATACGGCTCCTATCCCCGGCGAAGCCGGGACCCGTAACCTAATAGTCGTCGTCCGGCTCGGCATCTTCGGAACTGCCTTCAAAAAAAGCAGCCTGGCGCAAAGTCGGAATCTCTTCGAATTTTTTGGGCTTCTGCGTGAAGTCGAAGCAGTCACGCAGGGCATCCGAGCGGTCGTCGGTGGTATGCAGCGACGGCAGCTTGAATGTGACCTCAGCGAATTTGATGATGCTTCCGAATTCGTGCTGCACGTGCGAGACGTAGCGTCGCTTCGCATAGGGCGAGATGACGATGAACGGAACGCGGAAGCCCAGGCCCATGCGATCGATCTGTGGCGGCTTCACGTGATCGTACCACCCGCCCCAGTCGTCCCATACGACGAGAATCGCCGTCGAGCTCCAGAGCGGACCTTCGCCGATGGCGTTGACCACGGAGGCGACCCACTCCGGTCCGTAAATGCTGTTCACGGAAATATCGGAAACGATTTTCTTCGGCGGAAACGCGTGGTCGGAGTTTTGAGCGCTCGGCACGACCCACGTGATGTCGGGCAAGTTTCCCGAGCGAGCGTCTTTCAAGACTTCCGTTTCGGGCGAGATGACGTTTCCCCACTCCGGCGAGTACCGGATGTGCCGGATGGCATCGAAGGAAGACCAGATGCTGCCGAGGCTTTCTAGGCCGGGCGCATAGTACCGCCACGTAATGCCCTGCGAGAGCGCAGTGTCTGCCAGTGTCGGAAAGTTGAGGCACGGCCATGGTCCCGGCTGCTCGACGCCGGCGGAGTCAATAATCGATACGCGTGCGTCGGTCGGCGAGTCGCAGCCCCAAGCATATTCGGTCGTCTCAAGATGATTCGGATTGTTTGCCGTAAACGCCGACTCGCCGGCGACTAAGTAGAGATGCGCCGGAAACGACGGACCGGTATTCGATTGGAACATCCGGTCGGCAAACGTGTATTGCAACGCCATGTCCCAATACTGCGGAATTTGATCGCGCGGAACGTACGCGTACGGAAATTCGGGATCTTGGCGCGGCAGCGTGTCGACGCGATCCCATCCGTCCATCTTGCCGTCGTCGTAGTCCCGGATCCAAGCCTTATGTTGATGATCGACGTCGGCCGGATATCCAAGATCGACCGGACGAAGCGTTACGGGCCCGTCGTGACTCATGCCTTCCGTAACGGTGTCCGCACCCGGAAGTCCGTTGAACAGGTTGTCGACGCTGCGGTTTTCTTGAATCACGATGACGACGTGCTTGATGTAATGATGGAGATACTCGACGTACTGCCGTTCGGCTTCGGCGCTAACGTTAATCGGGCGCGCGGTAGCCGCAAGCGGCAGGGCGCATCCGACAAGCGCGATCACGCCGGTAGTGAGCAAGCGTTTCATCGTCATACTGCTGGTCTTGTTTCCTTCCGAACGCTCATATACCCGGTGATTCTCCGTCCGAACGATGCGTGCACTTCTCGCGCCCGCGGGAAAATAACGGCCATCTAAATCTTTTTAGGAGCCAAAACATGCGCGCAGTTGTCTGGAAAGAACCACGAAAGGTCGCCGTTGAAAACGTCGACGACCCCAAAATTCAAGACGCGAACGACGCAATCATTCGTCTTACTACCACGGCGATTTGCGGCAGCGACTTACACATGTACGAGGGGCGCACGCCCGTGCAACCCGGAACGATCTTCGGGCACGAAAACCTTGGCGTTGTGGAAGAGATCGGTCCGTCGGTAACTCAGGTCAAAAAAGGCGATCGCGTCGTTCTGCCGTTCAATATCGCGTGCGGCTTTTGCTTCAATTGCGAGCGCGGATACTCCAACGCGTGCTTGACGACGAACCCGCAATCACATGGGGGCGGCTTCGGGTATTCCGGGTTGGGGCCGTATCCCGGTGGACAAGCCGATTTCGTTCGCGTGCCGTACGCCGACTACAACTGCTTGAAATTACCGGGCACACCGGGCGACGACTTCGAAGACGACTTCGTTCTGCTTGCGGATGTTTTTCCGACCGGTTTTCACGCGACCGAAATGGCGCGGGTCCGGCAAGGCGATACCGTCGCGATTTTCGGCGCCGGACCAGTCGGCCTGCTCGCCGGTTTGAGCGCGCGGATAAAGGGCGCTTCGGAGATTTACATCGTCGACTGCGTTCCGGAGCGCCTCGAACTCGTTAAGCAGATCGAAGGCGCCGTTCCCGTGGACTTCTCGAAAGGCAATCCGGTCGAGCAGATCGTCGAGCTGCGAAAGCCGCACCGGCAACAGGTGCAAAATTTGCGGCCCGGCGCCGGCGACAAGATGCCCGGCGTGATGTGCAGCATCGACGCAGTCGGCTATGAGTCGTATGCAGACGATGCTCCGGGTCAACGTCAGGATCCGCAGCAAGTGCTCAACGACTGCATCGCGGTGACGAACCCAACCGGGCACGTGGGCGTCATCGGCGTGTATTTCAAAGAAGATCCTCGCGGCGTCGATGATAACGAGAAACAAGGCAAATTTACCTTGGCGCTCGGTGAGGCGTGGAACAAAGGGCTTTCATTTGAAACCGGACAGGCGCCGGTGAAACGTTACAACGAGTACCTGCGCGACCTAATCGTTGCGCGGCTCGCGAAGCCCAGTATGATCGTCAGTCATCGCATCCCGATCGAAGAAGCGCCGGTCGCCTACGAGAAGTTCGACTTGCGAACCGACGGATACACGAAAGTTGTCATCAAGCCGGGATTGCGCAAGGGGCACAATTCGGAGCGCGGCGAGGTGGAAGCGGCAACGCGCGAAGCAACGAGGAAAGACGCCAAAGTCTCGTGACGGCAGATAGAAGGCCCGGCGGAGTCGCCGGGCCTTCTATCTTTCTTTAGGGTTCGAGCGGCTTGCCGATAGCCTCGGTGATCGCCGGCGGCTCTTCAACCGCGCTTTCCAAGGCTTGCTGGAGCGACTGAGCGACCTCGAAGTCTTTCTCGCGCTTCAATAGAATAACGAGTTCCTGCTCGAGTGCCGACATCCCGGCAACTTGCCATCCTCCCGCGCCGCTAAGGGCGCCCAGCTGATGCGCGAGTTCATCGTTCGGCCGGCCCGTGACGATCTTGTACTCGAAAGCGATTTGTGCCATCGGGTACCCTTTCCGTAATCCCAGTATCCCGAAACGACTGGATGTGGATCCTGCATCGATGGGGGGTTTCCTTGCTTTTCGATGCGGGTATATAATCGTTTAGCATGGCATTTATTCAGTCTTGCTTCGTGCCGTTTTGTCCGTGATGAAATGCCACTAACCGAATCCCGTTCCGAGGCAGCGCGCACGCACGACCGGCTTATGCTGCTCGTTCGCGCGGGCGAAATGTTCCACCGGTCTCTCGACATAGAACAAACGCTCTACAACGTAGCGCGCCTTGCGGTTGAGTCGTTTGCCGACCTCTGCCTTTTCGATTTACTCGACGAACGGTCAGATCGTCTTTACGTGACGGCCGGAGCGCATCGGGACCCCGACTTGGAACGCTTGATCAAAAAGGTCGAGGGGTTACTTTACAATTCCGAATTTCGCACGCATCCGGTTCTTGAAGTCTCGCGAACCGGCCGCGTGTTTTTCCTTCCCGAATTGAATGCGGAAGTGATTGCCGCGCACGCCGCCTCTAGGCAACACGCCGAATACATGCGCGAGCTCGGTTATCGCTCGAAGATCGTCGTGCCCGTAACGGCGCACGGTGAAATCTTCGGCGCTTTGACGTTCGTGCTTACGCGTCAAGGCGGCCGGTTCGATAACTCGGACGTGGAGCTGGCTTCGGAGCTCGGACGCCGCGCCGGCCTCGCGATCGCCAATGCCAAACAGTTCCAACGCGAGCAGCACGTTGCGGCCACATTGCAGCGCGCGTTTCTCACGCGCGAATTTCCCAATTCGGAATGTTTGCGGTTTTACGCGCTGTACCGGCCGGCGATGAGCGAGGCTGAGCTCGGCGGCGATTGGTACGACGCCTTCCGTATGCGTAGCGGAAAAGTGCTCGTGACCATCGGCGATGTCGCAGGTAAAGGCGTGGAAGCCGCGCGCATAATGGTGCAAATCCGGCAAGCCATTCGCATTGCGTCGGTCGCTTCAGAGGATCCGGCCGATATGCTCTACCTTGTCAACGAAGCGTTGCTTATCGACCCGAGCCAGCAGCTTGCCACGGCGTTTATCGGGGTAATAGATCCGGCGACGAACGAGTTGAGCTATGCCTCTGCCGGGCACGTCCCCCCGTTCTGTCGCCAGCCTAACGGAGAGGTCGAAGAATTGGCGGCACCGGCACCGCCGCTCGGAATCGATCGCGAACTCATACTGGAAACGCATCGCGTGCGAATAGCCGACGGGTCCATGCTTGTGCTGTACACGGACGGCGTTACGGAGATACGCCGCGATGTGCTAGCCGGCGAAAAGATGCTCAAGGATGTGCTCTCGTACGACAGCGTGCTCCATGCGGCAAACCCGGCTCGCTTCGTGGAACGCGCATTGTGCGGTGACGCGCCGCGCGACGACATAGCAATCATGACCGTGCGCTTTGGCAAAGAACCATTCCGGTGGCGCTTGGACGCCGGCGATCCGCGCGCCGCTTTCGCGGTGAAGTCGGATTTTCTCAACGCGCTCGCCGGACTCGTGCCGGGGATTTCGTGCGACGATTTGCAATCGTGCGAATTGATCTTTGCGGAATTGATCGGGAATTGCGTGCGGCACGCGCCGGGAGCACTGAGCCTGGCGCTCGAGTACGACGGCGAAGCGCATTTGCACGTCATCGACGAGGGGCCCGGCTTTGATTACGACCCGAAATTGCCCATCGATATTTGGTCCGAGACGGGACGGGGTTTATTCCTGATCACGATGTTGTCCGAATCGGTCGAGGTGAAACCCCTTCCCGGCCGCGGCAGCCACATCTCGGTCGTGCTCCCAATTCATAGCGAAGCGCCCAAGAGCCACGCCGCCGGCGCCTTGCAACGTCCCGTGCGGGCTATAGCCGGCTAAACCGCTTCTCCGAAAACGTTCTAGCAATAAGGTCCGCTGCACGGAGGCGGCGTGCCGCCTCCCGGCGGGGCTGTCGTCGAAACGGCCGGACGCGCTACGTGCCAGTGACCGCCAAAGTCCGGAAAGTTATCGCCATTTGCCAGATCCGCACCGGAATCACCGGAGAACGTGTAGAGCGGGTGTGTCTGATAAGCCCATTGGTTGCCGGTACCGTCCGATCGCGTGACGATCGTCATGTTGCCGTTGCCTTGTGCGCCGCTCGATGGTGCGAAGACCGGCCAAATCGAAAGGCATGCGCCGGTGCACGTGCCGCCTGTTGCCGTATCCACGTCTAAGAAATACAGCGTTTTGTGCGACCCTGGATCTACCCATGCAGCGCTGCCGGCGACGGTTTCGGATGCGGGGAGATTGCCTTGCGGTGCTGCGCTCGCGGTGGGTCGCGGGATCGGATTCGTTCCGCCGCTCGTTCCACCACCACCGCCGCATGCCGCAAGCGCAATTGTGAAAATGAATGCTCCCGTTGCAATGAATGTCTTCACGGTTCGTCCTCCACGGATTGCTTTTAGTCGACGGTAAGCTCGATCTGTGAAGGAAGTGTGAGAAACACCGCTGTGGTTAAGCAGGCATTCACCTTATGGCTGCTCCCTTATGCCGCTTCTTTGTGACCAAAGTCCCAAAACGAGTGCCCGATGTTGCTCTTGCGAAGGGGACTTATTTGGAGCATGGATGGGGCGTCATGAAGCAAATCCTCTTCTGTGCCGTGCTCGTCGGCGCAACAACGGCATTGCTTGTTGGATGCGGCGGCGGTGGCGGCGGCTCTTCTTCAACGGTGCCGAACGGGCCCGGCGGACCGCCGGCGAGTTCAACGCCTCCAACTGCAACTCCGACGCCTGCGCCGTTGCAGCCGGCAACTTTCACGATCGACACGATGCTCGGCGCGACGCAGGGCGTAGCCAACAAGTTTTCACCGGCATTCGGCAACACGAGTAGCGGTGGACAAGGACAAACCGTCGACGGCATGCCGTGCGCGCCCGTGATGTACGACAACGGCTATCACGTGCACGCCTATCTTGGCGTTTTCGTAAACGGCGTGCAATATGCGTTACCCTGGGGCGTCGGCATGAAGATGCCGAGCCATCCCGATTCCCGCGGCTTCGTCGATACGGCGAAATGTTACTACTACACGCATATTCACGATTCGAGCGGCATCATTCACGTTGAAGACATCAACGAAGCGCATTCGGCGAATACCGTATCGCTCCACAAGCTCGGCGATTTGCTTGACGTATGGGGCCTTACCGTGAACGCGAATCAGTTTGGGCCGTTCCAAGGTCCGGTGCGCGTGTACACGTCGGGGCAAGTGTTCCGCGGTGGCGGCGGCAAGAATCTCACCGTTCCATGGACCACATTGAAACTGTACAACGGCGATCCGCACAGCGTTGCCATCTATTCGCACGAAGTGATTTACGTTCTCGTCGGACCGACGTTCCCGAAATCACTGCCGAACGTCAACTTCTACATCGAGTTCTAGCGCGTGAGTCCGCCCGGCTGAAAATGTCGGGTGGATCTGCGGCACGTACCCGGCTGTAAAAACCGCCACGATGGAAGCGGGCGTCAACACTTCAACCGAGCCGCTCGTAGGACGCGCGAGCGGCTCTGCGTATCCGCAATCGTTCCACGGCGCCATCGCATCGTCGCGAATCACGTGCGGCTTGCCGCCGACCGATACGTACGTGCCGTCGGGCAGCGTTGAAATCTCTGCGCGATACGTGCGCTTGGTGCGCCCGTCGAGTCGTTCGGCATGCAGAACCGCATCTATGACGTCCACGCCGGCGACTTTGCCGAACTCGCCTTCCCAGAGCGCGCGGAAGCGTTTGTAATCCGCGTTCCGGCACTCCGCGCACGGACGATGCCCTGCGGCGAACGCCGTCGCTTCATCGAGGAAGAAAAGCTGCGTCCACCGCCCCGCCGGCATGATCTCCCGGCGCCTTCCTCGGAATTCGATCGCGCAGGCGATCCAGCGTTTCACTTGCCACGGCCGAACGATGCGCTTGGCCTCATCGTGGATTACCCCGCGGTTCCCCATGATCGATCCTCGCGCCGGGAGCGCCACGATTTCTCCGGCGGGCGTTACACGATTCTGATACGGCATTCTCAATGTTGCCACTGAACGCGGAGCTGCACCCTGTTTGTAACTCCGAAGTTGCTGAAGCGGTCGAGCCCCGTCACGCCGTACCCAAGACTGAATCTCCAGTTCGCGGTTTTGAACCAATTGACGCCCAGATACCCGACGCCCATGGCGCCTCCCTCGACCCGCGCGCCATTGAGATCGACGCGAGAATACTGAGCGACGATTTCCCAGGCACCCGAAGGTCGCGCAGGAGCGATGCCGCCTGTGAAGCCGGCCGTTCGATCGTAGGGACGTTGCTCGCCGGTTAGCACGCAGCTTCCTAAGACGTAGTATCCGAAAAATGTTGGATTGCCGCTCTGCGGAGCATTCACCCAAGAGCGAACGTACTCTCCGGATAGCGAGAATGGGCCCCGAACCGCAAGACCCTCGAAGTTCAGCATATTGCTGAAGTTGGCCGGAAAGCTTCCCGTGTCGACAAAGTAACTGGAGACGTCGGACTGCGGCTTACCGCGATACTGCAGGGTGCCATTGTTGGCGCCTTCATAACGATAACCGATTCCAAGGTGAAGATAATTCGCACCATCTTGCGATAGTGCCGGTAGTCCCGTCACCCGCGCGGTGAATTGATTGACGACGCCGTTCTCCAAACCGAACAACCCGGCTGCCCACGTCATGCGTCGATCAAACGCCGTGTCCGAGAGCCGGACGCCGACGCTGCGCGATTCCTCCCATGGAGCGAGAATTCTCTCTAATTGCGCGCGATTGGGCGCACCGGTGACCATCTCGTAGATGAACGTTTCTTTTTGCTTGCCCATTTGCAGTTTGGTAGAACCAAGATGCGTCGTGATGTAGACGTCATAAAAACCAATTACTGACTCGTCGGGCGTACGGTCGAGGCCGTTGTAGTTTGCGGAGAGCGAGTACGTCCACGACGGGGAGAGATTCCCCGAAGCGATGATTCTTGCTGCGCGAATCTCCGCTTGGCTATGCTCGGGACCGATCTGCTCTACGCTCGTCGCGTTTTGCGAGAACGACGTATAGTCGAGTAAGTCCAAGCTACTCAATTTAACGCGATAGTCGAGCGGTGTTGCGGACGGAAGCGGTGGCGGCGCTTTCGAAGGCGCCGGCGTTGGTGAAGCGAGTGCCGCGGCTAACGCAACGATCGATAGGTTCACCGGTATGCCCAAAGTATCAGAAAAGCGGGGCCGGCAGCCTCCCGTTAGCGCAACGCTAGCGAGCGGATCAGCTGCCTTCGGACGGACCACGGAACTTCTTGGATTTCGTGTTTCTTTCGTTTACGACCGCGACCGCGTTCAGCCCGACCGACACCGCCCCCCTGACGACGCGAGTGCGGATGTTCATGATGGAGCACGACGCCGGGGCGCCTGCCTTGTGGATAAAATCGCCCTTGCCTTCCCCTACCCGAGGGCGTATAGTGGTGCAAAGTGGTGTAAGGTGGTGTCGCAGGGAGGGGAATTGTGCACGCGGATCTCCCGCGCTTTACGGGTTCGGTCGAGCATGCCTTAGATGATAAGGGCCGGCTTATCGTCCCTGCGCGTTTCCGCGAGCGGCTCGGTGCAGGCTTCGTTATCACGATTGCCGAGCCGGACCCGTGCCTTGCGCTCTACCCGAGCATCACTTGGGGTCAGGTCTGCGCACGTTTAGAGGAAGCGCCGCGTAAGGACGAGCGGTACCGGCGACTCGTCCGGCACATCTTCGCCAACACCGAGGAAGTCGCGTGCGACGCCCAGGGCCGCCTCCTGATTCCCGCCGCGCTTCGCGCGTACGCCGGCATCGACCGTGAGGTCGTTTCGGTCGGCACCCTGACGCGCGTGGAGATCTGGGCCAAGGAACGCTACGCGGAGCATGCCGCGCCGGAGGGCGAGGTGGCCGAGTTCATGGCCGACCTCGGCCTCTACTAATGGTATGTGTGCATGAATCACGTTTCGGTGTCTGTTGGAGCCGGCGCTCGAGTATCTGGCGATCCGGCCGGATGGGATCTACGTCGATGCGACGTTTGGTGCGGGTGGACACACTCGTGCGATTTTGGACCGTTTGACGACGGGGCCGTCTCATCGCGATCGATGCCGATCCGCAAGCCGTCGACCGGGCGCGCGCGATCGCGCATCCGTCGTTCACTTTCGTACAAGCGAACTTCTCCGAGCTTCGTCGCGTCCTCGACGAATGTGGTGTCGAGCTCGTGGACGGAGTGCTTTTCGATTTGGGGGTTTCGTCGATGCAGCTGGATGATGCAAGCCGCGGCTTTTCCTTCCGCGAAACCGCGCCGCTCGACATGCGGATGAATCCGCACACGGGGCAGAGCGCGTACGAAGTCTTGAACACCGCAAGCGAAACGCGAACTTGCGGACATCTTCTTTCACTACGGGGAAGAACGCGCGGCGCGGCGCATCGCGCACGCGATCGTGGAGCGGCGCAACTCGGGCCGGCTTGCCGACGACGACGATCGGAGTTTGCGCAGATGATTGCCGGCATCGTGCATCGGCCGGGCAAGCGCGAACGCATCCATCCGGCCACGCGGGTCTTCCAAGCGCTGCGCATCGCGGTGAACGACGAGCTCGACGTGCTGCGCGAAGGGCTCACGTCGGCGATCGACCGTTTGCGCGGAGCGGGACGCGTCGTCGTCGATCAGCTTTCATTCGCTCGAAGACCGCATCGTGAAGCAGACGTTTCGCGGCGACGAGCGTCTGAACGTGCTCACTAAGAAACCGCTGCTGCCCAGCGACGAGGAAATGGCAAACAATCCGCGCGCGCGCAGCGCTAAACTGCGCGCGGCCGAACGGAAGGCCAGTTAGGAACATGGATGATCCAACCGCAATACATCGAATCGCAACCGCGCATCACGAATCCGCGCAGCGCGCGCACGGCAACGCAGCACGCGTATCGTGCGCAATTCGCGAGCGCGCTACAACGCGATCTTTCGCGTCTGCGCCGTCCTCGGGGTCGTGCTCGTTTCTCTGCTTGGGTACGTCATGCTCACGTCGAATGTGACGAGTCTCAGTTATGCGGTTGCTAAAGCGCATCAACAGCGCGACGATCTCCAAGAAGAAACCGCCCGTCTCGACGATCGCATTGCCGTGCTCCGCTCCGACGAACGTCTTGCGCGCGTTGCGTCGAAGCTCGGCATGCACGATCCGCAGCAGTTCGCGGTGGTGCAGCTCGGATTGCCCTCCGTTGCGAACGATCGTATTTCGCCTTGGCTTTCGGTTGCCGGCTGGTTTGGCGGCGGCGGCGCTCCACGCGTGCGAGCGCGGTAGCGGAGCGGTACCACGGGTCGCGTCCTGATGCACCAACGGACCTTCGCGCGCGTCGCCCCGACGCGCGCGAAAGTGTTTTTCTATGTATGCATGATTATCGGGCTTTTCCTCACGGCGAGCTCTATTTCGTGCAGGTTTTCAAGGGGCCGGTCTCGCGCGCGAGGCGCTCGCGCAGCGTTCCGATACGGTTGAAGTCTTTGCGCGCCGCGGCAGCATCACGGATCGCGACGGCATCGTGCTCGTGCGCTCGCTGCCGTCGGAGAGCGTGTACGTCGTCCCGCACGACATGCTCGATGCCGACGCGGCCGTCGGAAAAGCTGCAAGCGTCTTTTCGGAAAGCTCGACCCGGCAGTGGTCAGCGCGCTGCACGACAAGCTCGCGTTGGTTCGTGTGGATCGCGCGTAAGATTCCGAGCGACGTTGCGGAACGCGTGCGCGCGCTCGATCTTGCCCGGCGTGCAGCTCAAAGAAGAAGATACCGGCCGACGCGTCGACATGGCGGGCGACACGGCTTCGACGTTGCTCGGTTTCGTCGGCACCGATGAAAACGGTCTCGACGGGCTCGAGTACTCGTTCGATCAATCTGCTTAAGGGCACATCGGGCCGCGTAACGCTCGAAACCGATGAGTTCGGACGCCCGATTCCGTTCGGGCAGCAGACCGTCGTGAAAGCTGCGCAGCCCGGACTGAACCTCGAGCTGACGCTCGATTCGTATTTGCAGTACGTCACCGAGTCGGCGCTCGCGGAACAGGTAACGAAGTTTCACGCGCTCGACGGAACCGCGATCGTGATGGATCCGTGGACCGGCGAGGTTCTGGCCATGGCGAACATCCCGAAGTTCGATCCGAACCATTCTGGAAGTATCAACGATTCAGCGACGTCGCGATCGCGCGGTTATGGACGCGTACGAACCTGGATCGACATTCAAGCTCGTCACCGCCGCGGCCGCGCTCGAATCCGGCAAAGTGACGCTCAGTCCACGCGTTTCCCGGCGCGCGAAACGCTGCAGGTCGGCGGCCACGTGATTCACAACGCCGACGACGACATGCCCGACACGGGCCGCGACCGAAACTCTCGGTCAGATCATCCAGTACTCGCACAACGTCGGCGCGGCCGAAGTCGGCATGTACGTCGGCTCGCGGACGTTCTACGAGATGGAACGTAAAGCGGGATTCGGCACGCCGACCGACATCGGATTGCCGGGCGAAAATCCGGGCATCGTTCCGCCGTCCGACCGATTGGAGCGATTCGTCGCTTGCGACGATGTCGTTCGGGCAAGGCGTTTCCGTTACGCCGATTGCGATGGCGCGTTTCTACTGCGCGATTGCGAACGGTGGCATTCTGCTGCGTCCGCATATCTTGCGCGCGATCGACGATGCGACAAGGCAAAACGATCTACCAGTATCCGCGTGAAGTCGAGCGCCGCGTCTTCTCGGAAAAGACCGCCGCAGATTTTGCGCCAGTACTTGCGCGCAAGTCGTCGTCGCCGGCACCGGAAACCCGAGCGCGCAAATTCCCGGCTACACGACGGCCGGAAAAACCGGAACGGCGCAGATGGTGCTCAACGGCCGGTACGAACCGGGTGCATACGCCGCGTCGTTCATCGGCATGATTCCCGCGGATCATCCGCGCTACGTCGTGTACGTCAAAGTCGAGCGCCCGGTTGGCGCCTACTATGGCGGCGTCGTTGCTGCTCCGGCGTTTACGAGGATCGCGCGCGCGGCGATGCTGCACAACGGCGTGCTGCCGTCGCCGACGCCCGTGCCGAAAACGGCGGCCAAGCACCGATGAGCGGCGTCGAACTCAATGCGCTCGTGCGGCGCCTGCCGGCGGGAACGCAGATCTCGGCGACACTTCGCGCACGATCGAAAACATCGACGCTTGATTCGCGCGGCGGTGCGTCCTGGATCGCTGTTCGTCGCGGTTTCGGGCGAACACGTCGACGGGCACGCGTTCGTGCCGCAAGCCATCGCGAGCGGCGCATCCGCCGTCGTCGTGGAGCAAGGCCGCTCCGTGGATGCGCGCGACGCGACGGTGTTGTACGTTCCGGATACGCGCCGCGCGCTCTCCGCGATTGCCGCTGCGTTTTACGGCGATCCGTCACGAGCGCTCGACGTGGCCGGCGTCACCGGTACGAACGGCAAGACCACGACAACGCAAATGATTGCCGCAATTTGCAACGCGGCTGGCCATCCGTGCGGGGTCATCGGCACGGTCGGCGCGGAGTTCGGCGACCGGACGTGGCCGCTCGCGAACACGACGCCGCTGCCGCCCGAACTGCATTCGCTCTTGGCGCAGATGCGCGACGCCGGTGCGCAGAGCGTCGCAATGGAAGTCAGTTCGCATGCGCTCGCACTCGAGCGCGTGGAAGACATTCGCTTTCGCGTTGCCGCGCTTACGAACGTAACACGCGATCATCTCGACTTTCATGAAACGGTCGAGGCCTACGCCGGCGCGAAGCACCGTCTGTTCACGATGACCGAAGCCGCGGTGTTGAATGCCGACGATGCGTACGGCGAGCGATGGGCGGGCGAACTGCGCGGCCGCATTCCGGTCACGACGTACGGATTGCGGTTGGGCGCCGATCTCGTGCCTTCGCAAATCGAAACCACGCCCAGCGGCAGCCGCTTCGATCTGGACCGAACAAAATTTTCGATCGCGTTGCCGGGCCGGTTCAACATTAGCAACGCGCTCGCGGCGATCGGTGTGGCCCGCGCGCTCGGCATCGACGATAAAAGCAGCGCTCACGGACTTGCCTCACTCGAACGGGTTCCCGGACGAATGGAACACGTCGGCGCGGCGGACGTCGACGTGATCGTCGATTACGCGCACACGCCCGATGCGCTGGAGCATGCGCTCAAAGCGTTGCGCGAGGCGCATCCGCATCATCTGTCGGTCGTCTTCGGCTGCGGGGGCGATCGGGATCGAGGAAAGCGGCCCGAAATGGGACGCGTGGCGGCGGCAGTCGCCGACAAGATCTATCTGACGAACGACAATCCGCGCAGCGAAGATCCGCTGACCATCATCGATGAAATCGAAGGCGGCCTCGGGCCGCGCGAGCATACCGTAGAACCCGACCGCCGCGTCGCGATCGAACGCGCCATCCTTGAAGCGCATCCGGGCGACGTCGTCTTGATTGCCGGAAAAGGCCACGAAAACTATCAGATCGTCGGCGGTCAAACGATACCGTTCGACGACGTCGCGGTCGCACGCGGCGCGCTGATGCGGCGGGAAACGCACGCATGAAGCTGCCGTTCGAAACAGCGCGCGCTGCTACCGGTGCAAGAGTCATCAACCCCGATCGCGCACCGGCGTTCCTCCGCGTCACGACCGACACGCGCGCGTTGCAGCCCGGCGATACGTTTCTCGCCCTGCGAGGCGAACGCTTCGACGGGCATGCTTTCGTGGCGGAAGCGGCGGCCAAAGGCGCCGCGGCGTTCGTCGTTGAGGATGCGTCGGTTGTACCGCCCGGCGTCGCGGCGTTTGTCGCGGGCGATACGCTCAAAGCGTACATGGCGCTAGCGGAACTGGCGCGAGCGCAGTTCGCAGGGCGTGTCGTCGCGATCACGGGTAGTGCGGGCAAGACGACGACGAAGTTCTTTACGGCGCAGCTTCTTGCGACGCGATACGGCGATCGCGTCCTTGCGTCGCCGGCCAACGAAAACAACGAAATCGGCGTGAGCAAGTTGCTCTTGAATGCGACGAATGAAGAGCACGACGTGCTTGTCGTCGAGATGGGCGCGCGCCACTACGGCGACATCGCGGTGCTCACGAAAATCGCGCAGCCGCACGTCGCAGTGCTGACGAACGTCGGCGATGCGCATCTTGAAATCATGGGTTCACGCGAGCGTTTGGAAGAGACGAAGTGGTCGATTTTCGAAAAGGGCGCGCGTGCGATCGTCAACGAGTGCGACCGCGCGTCACGAATCCGCGCAGCGTCGTTGCCCGAGCCCGCGCATTGGTTCCTGGCGGGCGCCCCGGGCGCTACGTTGCCGTCGCGTGCGCGGATCACGGCGCTATTGGGTCGCGACTGGTTCGTGCATCGGTTCGACGGCGTCGTGCACGAATGTGCGGTGGCCGTAGCGGTTCCAGGCGACCACAACCGTTCGAATTTGGCGGCGGCCGCTGCTGCGGCGCTCGAACTCGGTGCGGATTTCGGCGCCGTCGCGCGCGCAATGGAAACGATCGAGTTGCCGAAGGGACGCTACGAAGCGCATCGACGTCGACGGCATTCGCCTGATCTACGATGCGTACAACGCCAACGCGAGCGGAATGATCGCAGCGCTCGACGCTTTTGCGGCAGAGCCGGCGACGCGGCGGATTGCTCTGCTCTCCAGTATGGCCGAGCTGGGCGAAGAAGCCGCGCAACTGCACCGGCACGTCGGCGCGCATGCGGCGGCAACGCACGTAGACGTCGCTGCTCGTCGGCGGCGATTTCGCGGACGAGCTTGCGCTCGGTGCGCTGCGACGCCGGCTTCCCTCGGAGCGCATCGTTCCGGTTCGCCTCGAATAGCGAAGCCGCGCAGTGGCTGCGCGCAACACGCGTCTCAAGGCGATGCGGTTTTGCTCAAGGGCTCGCGCAAATACAAGTTAGAGGAAATCGTTGAGGAGTTGCGCGGATGAGCCGCACGCTTGCCGTTACCCGACCCGAAGTACCGCCCGGACTCGTCGCGCTTCCCGTTCGCACGCGCCTGGTTCGCCCGGGCGACGATTTAGTTTCGATCGTGGCGGATGCGGTGCAGCGGCATTGCGCGGCCCGGCGACGTCGCTCGCTATTTCCGAAACTGCCGTCGCGATCGCGCAAGGCGAATTCGTTCCGGCCGAATACGTGCGTCCTTCGAAATTCGCGTACGCGCTTTCGCGTCGCGCCGGTGCGCTTGCGACGGTCAACCAGCCCGAATCGCTGCAGCTCGTGATCGACGAAGTCGGTCCGTGCGAAAGTCGTCTATGCTGCGGCGATGCACGTTCTCGGTCGCTTGCGCGGCCGGCGCGGCGTCTTCTACGAGATCATGGGCGAAGCGATTACGGCGATCGACGGGTACACCGGGACGCTCCCGCCGTTCGAACGCGCTATCGTGTTCGCGCCGCGCGAGCCCGATGCGTTCTCGCAGTCGATATTCGAACGGACCGGCGTCGCATGCGTCGTCGTCGATGCGAACGATTTGGAAAAAGCAAAAGTGCTCGGTGCTTCCACCGGCGTGAACCGGGCAAACGTCGAGCGCGCGCTGCTCGATAATCCGCACGGCAACGGCGACGAGCAAACGCCGATCGTCGTGCTGAAATGGCGCGCGTCCGGTCGCAATCCGCTCTTCGGCGCGGAGGATGCTGCGGCATGATGGGCGAGACCATCGGTCTTTCGGTTCTCATCGGCTTCCTGATTGCACTTGCGGGCGGTGCGGTGCTGTTGCCGCTGCTTCGCCGCATGCAGTTCCGCCAGCACGCGTACGAAGATGCTCCGGAAACGCATCAGAAGAAGACGGGAACGCCGACCATGGGCGGCATTCTCTTCGGACTTGCCATGTTGCCGCTGCTGGCGATGTGGCACACGCCGTTTGCTCTGGCGCTTGCGATTCTCGTGCTCGGCTGCGGCGCCGTCGGATTCATCGACGATTACCTGTGCGATCAGGCGCGGACGAAATCTTGGCTTGCGCGCGCGAACGAAGTACCTTGCTGACCGCGCTGCGTCGCGATCGTCTTTCTGCGCAGCGCTTAGCCGATTCGTACAATCTCTTTCCGCGCGACGTGCTATTTCATGCACGGAACGTACGCGCTCGTCGTTCCGCATTGGTTGTGGCTGTTGCTCGGCATCATCGCCGTCACCGGCACGATTCACGCGGTCAATCTTACCGACGGCCTCGACGGACTCGCGACGGGAACGATGCTTCCGCCGCTGGCGGTTCTCGCCGCCATCGCTTTTGCAATTGGCGATTCCGGCGGCCGGCGCGGCGGCGTTGCTCGGGATCGGCGCCTGTCTCGGGCTTTCTCGTCTACAACCGCCATCCGGCAAAGATGTTCATGGGCGACACGGGTTCGCTCGCGCTCGGCGCGTTGCTCTCCGGTGTGGCGATCCTCGAAGGCGAGATGCTGTTGCTGATTCTGATCGGCGGCGTTTTCGTCGCCGAAGCGCTTTCGGTGATCCTGCAAGTCGGTTACTTCAAAGCGACGCGGCGGCAAGCGCATCTTTCGGATGTCGCCGCTGCACCACCATTTCGAACTGGGCGGCTGGCCCGAAACGAAAGTCACCGCGCGGTTCTGGTTTGCGTCGCTCTTTTGTTCGCTCCTGGGATGGGTACTCGTTCGATGAATCTCGGCACGTTCGACGCACAACAAACGATGCTTGTGATCGGCCTTGGCAAAAGCGGGCTTGCATCCGCGCAAGTGCTGCGCTCGCGCGGCGTAACGGTGTACGCAACCGACGAGAAGCCGCCCGAATCAGCTCGAAGATGCCGTTGCGGAAATCGAGTCTTGCGGCGCCGAATTCGTCGAACCGTCCGCACTGCCGTCGATTCTCGAGAAACTCACGTCCGCCGTGCTTTCGCCCGGCGTTCCCCTTACGTCGCCGGTTGTGCGCGCCGTGCAGCAGCACAACGTCCCGGTTTTCGGTGAAATCGAAGTTGCGTTCCGGCTTTGCAAGGCGCCGATCGTCGCGGTTACCGGCACCAAAGGCAAGTCGACGACCACGGCGCTCATCGGGCATCTGCTGCGCGAATGCGGGCGGACCGTTCATGTGGGCGGCAACATCGGCAATCCGCTTATCAATGAAGTGCTCGACGCGCAACCGCAAGACTGGGTCGTGGCGGAAGTTTCGTCGTTCCAGCTCGAGACGATCCGTTCGTTCAAGCCGCGCGTCGCCGTCCTGTTGAACGTCGCGCCCGATCATCTCGATCGCTACCATTCGATGGACGAGTATGCCGAAGCGAAGTACCGGATTTTCGCTAACCAGTCAGCGAGCGATTTCTTCGTCGGCAATCTGGACGATGGACGCGTGGCTTCGCTGGACGTCGAGCTGGGCGAGCCGCGAATGCGTTCGCGGCAACTTTGGTTCACGATGCACGATCGCCATGACAACGCGACGATGTACCTGCATGGCGACGGCATTACGTATGCGCCGATCGCTGGCGATCCGCGTCCAATCCGGCTCCTGCGCCGCTCCGATATTCCGCTTGCCGGCGAACACAACGTGCAGAACGTGATGGCCGCAATGCTGGCGGCGCTTGCCGTCGGCTGCGAGCCCATGCGCTGCGTGACGCGCTCGCCTCGTTCCGGCCGATGCCGCACCGGCTCGAACCGGTCGCGGAGATCGACGGCGTGCTTTACGTCGACGATTCGAAATCGACGAATCCCGGCTCGGTGATCGCCGCGTTGCACTCCTACGATCGTCCGATCGTGTTGATTGCGGGCGGGCGGGCAAAGGGAACCGATTTCATCGAGCTCGGCGTTGCGATCAAGCAACGCGCCAAAGCGCTGGTGGCCATCGGTGAAGCGGCCGACGAGATTTCGCGCGCAGCGCAAAGGCGTGAAGACGATTCGCGCGGCGACGATGGACGAAGCCGTGCGCAAAGCGAGCGAAGCCTCGAAACGCGGCGACGTGGTCGTGCTCTCGCCGGGCTGCGCGTCGTTCGATATGTTCCGCTCGGCGGAGGATCGTGGAGAAAAATTCGTGGCGGCGGTGACGGCCTTGCGAGAACCTGCCGGTGCGTAACGCCAAGAGCATCGCCGAGCGGCCGCGGTATGAAGCTCGCGAGAGCTCGGGGCTGCGTTCCTACGTCTCCACGCCGCCCGACACGCTGCTCTTCGCCGCCGTGGCGGCGCTCGTCGGCATCGGGCTCGTGATGATCTACTCGGCGTCGAGCGCGACGGCGTATTCGGAGCATCACGATACCGCGTTCTACGCCAAGCGGCAGTTTATGTGGCTGCTCGCCGGGCTGGGCTTCGCCTACGGCGCCTATCGCATCGACTATCACAAATTGAAGAAAGCGGCGCCGTACCTTTTAGTAACGTCCATCGTCACGTTGCTCTTGCGTGCTTGTGCCGCACGTCGGCATCGTCGTCAACGGCGCGCGGCGTTGGATCGGTGCGTCGGCGTTGAGTTTTCAACCGTCCGAATTTGCAAAGCTTGCGCTCATCGTGTTCCTGAGCGCGAAGCTTTCGCAACGCGGCGAACGCATTACGTCGCTTGCCGAACGGGCTGTTTCCGCTTTGCCTGCCGGTCTTTGCAATGGCCGTCCTCGTGCTTGCAGAGCCCGACATGGGCACCGCGAGTCTGCTCGTGTTGACTGCGTTCACGATGTTCTTTGCCGCCGGCGCGCGGTGATGCACCTGGTGTGGATCTTGGCGGCGACGGTGCCGCCGGTAATCCTGACCATCATCGCTAGTCCGTACAAGCGCGCGCGTATCTTCGCTTTCATCGATCCGTGGCACGATGCGCAGAATACCGGCTTCCACATCGTGCAGTCGCTGCTCGCGCTTGGGAGCGGCGGGCTTTTCGGGATGGGCCTCGGCGCTTCGCGCGCGAAATTCTTCTATCTGCCCGAGCAGTACACCGACTTCATCTTCTCCGTGCTCGGCGAAGAATTCGGCCTCATGGGCACCGTCGCGGTGCTGGTGCTCTTCGTGGTCTTTGCGTATCGCGCCGTGAAAATCGCGATCGGCGCACCCGATCGATTCGGTTTCTTTCTCGCCCTCGGCTGCACCGCGCTGCATCATGATCCAAGCCTTCATCAACATCGGCGTCGTCACGTCGTCGTGGCCGGTCACCGGCGTTCCGCTGCCGTTCATCTCGTTCGGCGGCAGTTCGCTCATCGTCAATTTGGTTGCCGTCGCGCTTATCGTCAACGTCGGCCGGCATCGTCGCGTCGGCGCAAAGTAACATGAACGTCGTCTTCACCGGCGGAGGAACCGGCGGGCACCTCTACCCGGCGATTGCGATTGCGGATGCGCTCCGGCAAGAGCAGCGCGACCTCGACGTAACGTTCGTCGGCACGGCGGATCGCCTGGAAACGACGATCGTTCCGAAAGCCGGATACGCGCTCCGGACCGTTTCCAGCCGGCCGCTGACGCGCAAGCCGTCGCTCGAACTTCTTCGAACGATCTTGGCGAACGCGCGCGGCATCGCTGCAGAGTTTGCGAATTCTCTCCGCTATCAAACCCTCGACATCGTGATTGCGACCGGCGGATACGTGTGTTTTCCGGTCGTGCTCGCGGCGCGCGTGTTGCGGGCGTTGCGAAGACTCGACGCGCGCATCGTGCTGCTCGAGCCGAATGCGCATCCGGGGTTGACGAACCGGCTTCTCGCGCCGCTCGTCGACGAAGTGTGGGGCGCGTTTCCGAAAGCCGACGATCGTTTTGCCGGAAAGTACGTGCATACTGGCATTCCGGTTCGCGCGTCCTTGCGCGCCTTGCCGGGACGTGAAGCGGCGCTCGAACGTTTGGGGCTTTCCGCGAAACGCCAAACGCTTGCTCGCGATGGGCGGCAGCCAGGGCGCGCGTTCGATCAACGACGCGTTGACGTCGCTCGTAAAGCGGATGGCCTGCCCGAAGGCTGGCAATTGATTCACGTCACCGGCGAACGCGAATACGATCGCGTGCGTTCGGCGCTCGGAAAAGATGCAGACGCCGGCGGCGTGCGTCCCGTATCTGCACGATCATGTCGGACGCGTACGCGGCAAGCGATCTCGTCCTCGCGCGCGCCGGCGCTTCGACGCTCGGCGAATTCGCGGCGACCGGCAAGCCCGTCGATCCTCGTTCCGTATCCGCATGCGGCCGACGATCACCAACGCGCGAATGCGGAACGCCTGGCGGAAACGGGCGCGGCGGTCGTCGTCGAACGATCGCGACCTGCAGGCCGGTAAGCTGCGCGGAATTCTCGCGGATGTTACCGCAAGCGAACGGTTGGCTCGAATGCAAGACGCTGCGCAGCAGCTGCGAGAGATCGATCCCATTGCGACAATTCTCGCCCGGATTGACGGCGATGACGGCGCGAAAGACCGGCGCGTAATGGAGCATCGTTGCATTTCGTCGGAGTCGGTGGCATCGGAATGAGCGCGATCGCGCGCATTCTGCTGCACGCGCGGCGATGCGGTTTCGCGGCTCCGACGTGCGCTCGACGCCGCTGATCGAGCGCTTGCGAACCGAAGGCGTCCGCGTGACCATCGGCCACGACGCTGCGAACGTGGACGGCGCGGCGACGGTCGTCGTCAGCTCGGCAATCGACCGGCGGAATCCCGAATACGTCGCGGCGCAGCGGCTCGGCGTGCCGATGCTCCATCGCGGCGAGATGCTGGCCAAGCTAGTGCGCGAACGCCGCGGCATTGCGATTTGCGGAACGCACGGAAAAACGACCACGACTGCGATGGTGCACAGCGTGTTGCGCGCCGGCAAAGTCGATGCGAGTCTCGTGCTGGGCGGTATCGACGGGGCGCTGGGAACGAACGCTCACGACGGAAAGTCGCCGTGGTTCGTCACGGAAGCCGATGAATCCGACGGCTCGTTCGCGTTGCTCGACCCGGTAATTGCGATCGTCACGAACATCGAAAACGATCACCTCCAAAGCGACGACGAGCTGCCGCAGCTGGTCAACGCGTTCGAAGAATTCCTCGCCAAGTTGCCCGAAGACGGAGCCGCGATCGTCGGCGTCGACGACGCGCTAGCTGCATCGTTGATCGAACGCGAGCGGCGCGCGCCGACCGTGACGTTCGGCTTCGGTCCGCGCGCCGACGTGCGGGCGGCGAACGTGCATTTCGAAGGGCTCGGCATGCGCGTTCGACGCGATCGTCGGCGGCGTGTGTCTGGGAACCATCGAACTCGCCGTTCCCGGGGCGATCAACGTGCAAAACGCGCTTGCAGCAATTGCAGTCGCGCGCGAGCTCGAAGTGCCGTTCGCGCAAATCGCGGACGGCTTGCGAGCGTTTCGCGGCGTGCGCCGCCGGTTCGACATCCTCACGCGCAACGACCGGCATGATCGTCGTCGACGATTACGCGCACCATCCGACCGCCGTGCGCGCGACGATTGCCGCGGCGCGCCAGTATCATCAAGGTCCGGTCATCGTCGCGTTCCAGCCGCACCGCTATTCGCGCACGGCGTATCTTGCGCGCGATTTCGCCGACGCGCTGCGCGGCGCCGATCGCGTGTATCTAGCGCCGGTTTACGCGGCTTCCGAGACGCCGATTCCAGGCGTGAGCGAACGGTCCATCGGCGAGCCGCTCGCAACGGCGGGCACGCGCGTTACGTACGTTCCGCGCGTCGACGATTTGGCAGAACGCCTTTTCGATGAAGCGCCGCGCGGCTCGCTCGTGCTGATGCTCGGCGCCGGCAACATTACCGACATTGCGGCTAAGCTTGCGCACAGGATAGAAGAGGCGGGCGTCCGGCGCGTGAGCCTTACCACGGCGCAGGCCTGCGAATCGCTGCTGAACGACGACGATCGCACGCAGCTGCGCGAAATCTTCGGCGATCGCGCGGCTTTCGACGAGCCGCTCGCGCCGTACACGTCGTGGAAAATCGGCGGTCCGGCCGACGCATTGCTCGTGGTCGAGAGCGAGTCGGAGCTCGCCGCTGCCATGCGGCTGTGTTTCAAACGGCGGCTGCCGTGGTTCGTCCTCGGCGCGGCAGCAACGTGCTCGTCGGTGACGGCGGCATTCGCGGCATCGTCGTGCGCCTCGGCGGCGGTTTCTCCGCGATCGACGCGACGGATCGAGGGCGATCGCGTCATCGTTGAAGCGGGCGCGTCGGCGAACATGGCGCTCGTCACCGCCAAGGCCGCGAGCCTCGGCGCCGTCGGCATCGGATCGCTTTCAGGCATCCCCGGCACCGTCGGCGGATCGCTGCGCATGAACGCCGGAACCGACCGCGAGATGGGCGATTTCGTGCGCGACGTCTGGGTGCAGTCCCCGGCAAAGCCCGAAGCGCATTCGGTTACGGTGCAGTATTTCTATCGCCATACGACGCTCGCGCGCGATGCCGTCGTGTCCACGGGTGACGCTCGCCTTCGAACGCGGCGACCCCAAGGCGGTGCGCGGAAGAAATGCAGACCCGGCTGGTGCGCCGCAAGAGCACGCAGCCCATTGCGCTGCCCAACGCCGGGTCCTGTTTCCGCAATCCCGAAGGCGACAAGGCCGCCCGGCTCATCGAAGCCGCCGGCGCTAAGGGATGGCGGGAGGGCGGCGCGGAAGTGTCCCCGCTGCACGCCAACTTCATCAACAATACCGGTGGAGCGACGCGCGCGTGACGTCGCGTCGCTTCTTGCACGCGTCCGCCGCGCCGTTCGCGACCAATTCGGTGTGGAGCTGCAGCTGGAAGTGCATCTAGTCGGTGTTTTTATCGATGAAGCGCAAGCGTGATGATGAACAGAAAAGCTAAAGTCGCCGTCGTTATGGGCGGAAGCAGCGCCGAACGCGAGATCTCGATCCAAACCGGATCGGGCGTTATGCGCGCGCTGCAGTCGCTCGGCTACGACGCGCAGTCGCTCGACTACGACCGCCGCTTCGTCGATGCGATTCGTGAAATCGCGCCGGACGTCGTCTTCAACGCGTTGCACGGACCGGGCGGGGAAGATGGCCACGTCCAGGCGATTCTCGACTATCTCGGCATTCCGTACACGGGCAGCGGCGTCGAAGCCTCGGCGCTCGCGATGGACAAGCACTTGACGAAGAAACTCGTTGCGGCCGAAGGATTGCCGACGGCGGCTTGGGACCTGTTCGATCTCTCGGGCGGAACGCTGCCGTTGCTGCCCGGTTCGCTCGATCTTCCGCTCGTCATCAAACCGCGCTACGAAGGGTCGTCGCAAGGCGTCATCATCGTGAAGACGCACGAACAGTGGACGTCGTCGATGATCAACGCCGCGAAGTCTTACGCGCAGATCATGGCCGAAGAGTTCATCGAGGGCCGCGAGTTCACGTGCGGCGTGCTCGGCGAAGAAGCGCTGCCGGTTATCGAAGATCGTGCCGAACCAGGACGAGTTCTATACGTTCGACGCAAAGTACGCGCCCGGCGGCAGCACGCACATCGTGCCGGCAAAGATCGACGAAGATCTCGCCGCGCGCCTGCAAATGCTGGCGCTTTCCACGCATCGTTTGCTCGGGCTGCGCGATTACTCGCGCACCGATTTCATCGTGAGCAAAGAAGGCCGTCCGTAATTCTGGAAGTGAACACGCTTCCCGGATTGACGCCGACGAGTTTGATTCCCGATGCGTGCGCGTCGGTCGGCATTTCGTATGAAGCGCTCATCGATCGTCTTATCGGATACGCGCTCTCGCGCGCCGAAGTAGCCAACGTCGCGTAGTCCGCAATCGCGCAAGTAGAACCCCACGCTGCGACGAATGTCGCGTGCGTGGAGGTTTTTCATGCACGATCCTTTCGATCCGTTTGATTGCCGCTGCCCTCACAGCGGATTTTCTACTCGTCTTTTTACCGAAGCAAAACTAGCATTGAGCCGCCGGTCGTTCTTGGCCGGCGCCGCTGCCGCAAGCGTGGCATTGATGGTTCCGTGGCGCGCACGCGCCGCGGCCGAACGCGTAACGGTCCTTAAAGCGGCGCGATTGTTCGACGGAACGGCAATGCACGCGCCGGGAATCCTGGTGTTGCGCGGCGATCGCATCGTTTCGATGAACGCCGGCGATGCCGGCAGTGATGCGACGGTCATCGATCTGGGCGACGCGACGCTGATGCCCGGATTGATCGATTGTCATACGCACGTTGCGCCGTTCATCGTGCCGTCGCACTATCTGGCGGTGCCGGGCAGAACGAGCGACAACGTCGGCGAGGCGGCGATCTACGGCGTCAAAAACGCGCAAGCGATGTTGCGCAACGGATTTACGACGCTGCGCGACGTCGGCGGCGGCTGGGGCGTCGATCTTGCGGTGCGCGATGCGATCAACGACGGCGCCGTCGTCGGTCCGCGCATTTTCGCGGCCGGTCCGGCGCTTTCGATCACCGGCGGTCACGGCGATTCCAACGATTTGCCCGATTTCGTGCATGAAGACGAAACGATCGAAAGCGGTGTTTCTTACGGGCCGTACGGCTTCCGCGAAAAAGTTCGCGAGCACGTGAAGCGTCACGTCGACGTCATCAAGATTCTTGCCACCGGCGGCGTGCTAAGCTACGGCGACGTGTGGGACATCCCGCAATTCAATCTCGACGAAGTCCAAGCCGTGGTCGACGAAGCCACGAAGTTCCAACGCAAAGTCGCCGCGCATTGCCACGGCGACAAGGGCATCAGCATCGCGGTCGAAGGCGGCGTGCATTCCGTGGAGCATTGCACCGGCGTTTCCGAGGCGACGCTCAAAAACATGCAGCAGCGCAACACCCATCTCGTCCCAACGATTTGGGCGCTCGACTCGATTCTCGTGCCGGGAAATCCGAATCACATCAACGCGCAGTCGGTGCAGAAGGCGCAGTACGCGGCGACGGTTCGCAACGAAGGCATGCAGCGGGCGATCGCCTCGAGCGTCACGATTACCTACGGAACCGACGCCGGCGTTTTCCCGCACAAAGAGAACAACAAAGACTTCGCACTCTTGACGCGCATGGGCATGCGCCCGATCGACGTGCTGAAGTCAGCCACGCACAATGCCGCCGCGCTCATCGGCGTTACCGATCGCGGTTCCCTTGCGCCGGGTAAAGTGGCCGACGTCGTCGCGTTCAACGGCGATCCGACGCGGGACATCACGGTGATGGAGAAGACGCCGTCGCTGCTGATGCTCGGCGGCAAGCGAATCGATCCGGCGGCCTTCGCCTAACGAAACGGCGTCTTAGCTGGCGAACATCCGCCGGTCGTCGTCTTCGAGCATTTCGAAGAGCGTCGTTTCCGGCGGAAGCTCGCGCGCGCCGGGGTAACGATCGGCGAAGCCCTCGCGATCGATGCGGTCGGCAACGCGCAAAGATCCAAGCGTCTCTTCAACGTGGTCGCGCGCTTGGGCATCGGTGCGCTCGAGGACCCAGGCCACGACCGCGTTTTCATCGGGAGCCGCAGCAATGGCCGCGCGCAGCTCGGCTTCGGCCACGCCGAGCATTTCGAGCATGCGGGAGCTGAAGCCCGAAATCTGATAAGCGCCGAGGTTGCCGCCCGGCAGCATCGCGCGCAATTTATCGATGGTGCGCGCCAGCATGACCATGCCGCCCAGGCGCTCGCGCGGGCTACGGGGCGGGCGTTTCGTGAGGTCCAACGATTCCATAACCGCCTGGTTTCGACGAGCGTAGGCTCGCCTTCCGGTAAGCGAAAAGTCGCAGGGAGGCGCGTCCCCGCCAACTCTTTAACTCTCTTTGGCTACCCCGTCCTCGCCGGGCGGGTTTTCGTTGGAGGAACACTTGTCTACCACTGGTACGGTTGTCGATCGCGGGCTCGAGGGCGTTGTCGTCGGATCCACGGTGCTTAGTAACGTCGAAGGCCAGATCGGTCGCTTAACCTACCGCGGTTACGATATCGACGATCTCGCGCCAAACGCATCGTTCGAAGAAGTCATCCATCTGCTGCTCTACGGCCATCTTCCGACGGCCGAAGAACTCGAATCGCTCAAGCGCGAACTCTCGTCGCGCGCAGCGCTGCCGCAGCCGCTGATCGCCGCGATGCAAAGCGTTCCGAAGACGGCGTGGCCGATGGACGTAATGCGTACCATTGTCAGCGGGCTTGCGCTCTTTTCGCCCGTAAACGGGAAAGGCGAACACGTTTCCGACGTGCACGGCGCAATCGAACTCATCGCGAAGATGACGACGATTCTCGCGGCGTGGGACCGCATCCGTCGCGGACTGGATCCGATCGAACCGCGCAGCGATCTTTCGCACGCGGCGAACTTCCTCTATATGCGTACCGGCAAAGTTCCGGTCGAAATCGAGGAAGACGCGGTCGACACGTATCTGGTGCTGCTCGCAGACCACTCCTACAATGCCTCCACGTTCAGCGCCCGCGTCACCGCGTCGACGCGCGCCGACATCTATGCGGCAGTTACGGCTGCGCTTGCAACGTTGACCGGCGACCTGCACGGCGGTGCGGCAAGCGCTTCGTACACGAACCTCGTTTCGATCGGCCGGCCGGAAAACGCCGAAAAGTTCGTTCGCGACGAGCTTTCCAAAGGCCATCGCATCATGGGCATGGGCCACCGGGAGTACCGCGTGCGCGATCCGCGCGCTAAGCATCTGGACGCGATTGCCAAGAAACTTTCGGAGTACCGTGGCGACACGCAATGGTATGCGATTGCGCGCGAGCTTGAGAACGCTAGCAACACGGTGCTTCAGGAAGCAAAGCCCGACCGCAAAATCTACGCGAACGTCGATTTCTACACCGCTCCGGTGCTTGCCGATCTCGGCATTCCGGGCGATGAGTTTACGTGTCTTTTCGCGTGCGGCCGGATCGCCGGCTGGAGCGCGCACATCCTCGAACAACTCCGCGACAACCGGTTGATTCGCCCGCAAGCGGCGTACGTCGGGCCGCCGGCCGGACCGTACGTTCCGGTGGAGCAGCGTACCGGCGGAGCCGTCGCTACGGGGACCTAACTTCTGGATCGCGCGACGTTCATTTCGCTGGTGTCGGCATTCGCCGCCGCGCCGTCGGGCGTTACGGCTTCGAAGGCGACATGGCTGCCGATGAACGTGGGGATGAGCCGCGCGTTCGTTTCGCTTGAATTCGCCGGCCCGAACGGAAAGTCGCGCACCGGCACGTGTTGGCTCGATACCGGCGGCGGACAACTAATTTTACGGCGCGATTTCGCGCGTGAATTAGGATTGCACGACACCGGCAAAGCCCTTACCGAAAACGGCGAGCGGCTCATTCCCGTGGATGCGCCGCGAGTGATGGCCTCCGACGTGCGCGTGCCGGTAGCGCCCGGCGACGTAATGATGCTGGATTCGGACCGCATGACGTCGGGCGTTGAAGCAGACGTCATTTTTCCCGTGCGCCTCTTACGCGATCATGCCGTCACCTTCGATTACTTGTCGCATCGCTTCGGCATCGACGTCGACTCGCCGGCGGGCACCCCGATGCCCGTAGACATTGCGCCGCATTCGGGCTTTGCGCGCCTTCCCGTTACGATCGGCGGCCAAGAAGTCTATATGCTTCTCGACAGCGGCGCATCGTGCACCATGCTATCGCAAGCCCTCATCGATAGCTTGCGCGCAAAACATCCCGACTGGCGCACCGTGCGCGGCGCATACGATGACGCAAACATGCTTGGCGGTTCCTTCGAAGCCAACGCGCAAGAGTTGCTCTTGCCGGAGTTGCGAGTCGGTGGAACGACAGTGTCGAACGTGGCGGCGGTTTCGCGCCCGGAAGGCACCTTCGAGCGCTGGATGAGTTCGCTCACCACCGGTCCGATCGTCGGAGCGCTCGCCGGCAACGTGTTGCGCCGGTTCAACCTCACGCTGGATTATCCGAACTCGCGCCTGTACTTGGATTTCGAGTCGCCGGCACCGCCGTTGCATCCGCTCTCACTCGTTGCGCTTACGGTTACGCCGAACGACGACGGAACCTACGGCATTGCACAGGTGCTGGACGATCCGGCATACGCGGCGGTGCGTTCAAAATTGATCGGCGCGCAACTCACTTCGATCGACGGGACGCCGGTGAACGGGCGCCGCATCTCCGACGTGCATGCTTTGCTGCGAGGCATTCCCAAAACGTCGAAGCACATCGTCGTGGAGCGCGACAAAACGACGCAAAGTTACGATTTGCCCGTAGTCGTTTTGTGGGACGGGGCTTAAGCGCTATTCGGGCGCGTCCGGCGCTTTCGTGCGAACGGGTTCCGGTCGCGGCGTAACACGGACAGGCGGCCGGTAAACCGGACGCGATTGCGGCGCCGGCGTCTGCGTAACGGGTCCCGGCGTCTGCGGCGCCCGCGTAACGACGGGAATCGGGCGAATGTGTCTCGGCGGCAACGACGGGGCCGGTGAAACCGGCGGCGGCGTCGGCGTTGCCCGGTACGGAACCGGCGTTGGATAAAGCCGCGACGGCGCAAACGTTACAAACACGGGGAACGGCGCGTAGAGCACCTCTCCGTTCGGTCCAATGTACATGGCCGTAATCGGACATTGCGCGAGTTGCGGTCCCCACGGCGCTTGAAGCGTCACCGAGTAAAAGGGCGACGACGGCGATGCGTACATGGGATACTGCCAGGGCGAATTGCAAACGAAAACGTACGCCTGGCCACCGGGCGGCGCGACGAGTTGCACCGGCATCATTTGGTTGGGTTCGAACACCGAACCGGCAACGCTCAAGGTCAGCGGTCCGTACGAATTAAACGAACTGCTCGGCGGTCCGACGCTTTGTAATGCCGGCTGCGTCGTTTCGAACGACCACGATTGCGAGAACGGCTGTCCGTTCGAAAGCGCGCCGGCGATCTGCACGGTGTGCATGCCGACGAGTAAACCTTGGCGCGGAATGTACGTGATGGAGGTCCCGCCGTACGAAGCGTCGCGCGTAACATCCACGCCGTCGAGCAGCATTTGCAGCTTCGCGATGCGCACGCCGAATGGGGCTTTGACGTTCGCGGCGATTGTCGGAAACGCCGTCGCCTGCTTGCTATCCGCGGGCGGCGCAATAGTGGCGATGGGCTGCGGGGACACGGCAACGGCCGGCGGGCGGTTGTTCACCGTTGCTACGACGATGGCGGCCGGTAAGCCCAACATACTCTGCTAACGCTTCAGTCTTCGAGAAAGTCACGCCGGAGCTGTGCCGGCATGCGCGTGACGATTTCGTAGTTGATCGTGTCGGCCCATTGCGCCCAGTCTTCGGCGGTGATTTCAACGTCGCCGTCCCGGCCGATGAGCGTCGTTTTGGCTCCGGCTTGCGCGTGCGGTGCGTGCGTCAGGTCGACGTAGGACATGTTCATCGCGACGCGCCCGATGATGGGGCAGCGCGCGCCGTCGATCAGCACCGCGCCGCGGTTCGAAAGCGCTCGCGGAATGCCGTCGGCGTAGCCGAGCGGGATCACACCCACGCGCATTTCGCGCGGCGCATGAAAGCTCGTTCCGTATCCGATGGGCGAGCCCGCGGCAACGGTGCGGACGACCGTAAGTGAAGTCTCGTAGCTCATGACCGGTTCGAGCGGCAACCGTCCGCCGTTCATGGCTTCGCGTGTTTGCGGCGACGGCCACAGCCCGTACAAGGCAATTCCGAATCGCGACATATCCAAGCGCGTTTGCGGCCATAGCATCGCAGCGGCGGATGCGGCAATGTGCTGAACCGGCGTTGCGCCATGCGATGCGAGAATCGGCTCGGCATGCGTGTAGGCGCGCTTAAAGCGCTCGAGCTGCTGCATCGTGTACGGCGAGTCGATTTCTTCGGCGGAGGCAAGATGCGAAAAAACGCCGGCAACTTCGAGTTCGCCGATGTGCAAGAAATCTTCGACCGCGTCGGACAGCTCGTCGGGCTCGAGTCCCAAACGGTTCAAGCCGGTATTGACCTTTACGTGCGCTTTGATACGCGTATGCCGTTTGCGCGCCGCCGCGGCCAGGTGTGCTACGAACTCACCGGTATCCCACAAGGCGACTTCCAGCTCGAACGCGGCAACCACGTCCAGTTCGACCGGCTCGACGGGGCCGAGCACGAGAATCGGCGCCGTGACGCCGCCGTCGCGCAGCACGACCGCTTCGTCGACGGAATAGACGCAGAGCTTTGCGGCGTGCGGCTCGACGGCTAATCCGCATTCCAGGAGTCCATGTCCGTACGCGTTGCCTTTGACGACGAATGCCGCCTGTTTCGGCGCCACGAGCGCGCGCAAGGCTTGAGCGTTGCGTTTAAGCGCTCCGAGCGATATGCACAACCGTCCGATCACGCGTTGAGCCTTCGCTTAACGCGCGCCGGGTTCCGGCGGAACTGGGCTTTATCGTGCGGACGAACGGCTCAGGCGCGCCACGACGAAGGCGACGGGAAGGCCGAAAAATACCGAGTGCGCGACGAGGGCGTTGATGAAGTCGTTCGGCGTCGGCGGGGGCTTGAGATTGTTGTCGCCGAGCAGAATCAGCTGCATGAACCCGTAAACCACAAGGCCGTACACGAGTCCCGAGATGATCCAGCGCTGGTTCATGAAGTCTTGCCGCGACGCAAGATACGCGTAGCCGCCGGCCCAACCGACGCTTACGCAAAAGTGGATCAACAGACCGATCCATGCAAAGGCCGTGCTCGTAAATGCGACTTTGCCGATGACCGTCGATGCGGTCCACTGTAACGCGCCGGTCACGGTGCCGTGTTGCGGCAGCACGGTTGTTAGCACGAGGTAGAGCTCGATCAAAATGCCGCCGGCGATTCCGGCCGCGACGGCTTCCTTAAAAATGCCGCCCCAGTTTACGCGTTGTACGGTTGCCATGCCGCGAAACTTCGCCGAGGTTGCCGGCTTGCCTAGGGGGAACGTCCTTCGCGCGCGTCCGGCTGGCCTTACGAGGTTGCCGCGTTTTGAGCGTGAAACATCGCGCGCGCTTTCTCGTAACTAGGACAAAATGAAACGATCGATTATCCGGCGCTTAGCGCTCGGCGCATTGGCATTATCCCTTCCTGTGGTCGCAACAGCGTCACCGGCGTTCGCTTGGGTTCCCCATACCGCGAACGTCGATGCGGTAAAGACAGCGACGCCGCCGAAAATCGACGCGTCGCTGTCCGATCCGACGTGGCAAAAGGGCGTGGTCTTCGACCGTTTCTACGACTTCACGAACCATCAAGCGGCGAAGGAAAATACCGTCGCGTACGTCCTGTATGACGATACGAACTTGTATCTTGCCGTGCACTGCCAGCAGGCCGGCGTCCCGATCACGGCCACGCAGAACGTCGATCACGCTGGTGTTGCAACGGACGACCACGTGTCGCTGAATCTCGAAACGTCGGGCAGCGGCGCGCGCGTCTACCAGTTCCGCTCGAACCCCCGCGGCATTCACGATGAGTACTCCAGCGAGAACTCGCGCTATGCGCCCGACTGGCAGAGCACGACGACGATCCTTCCGAACGGCGATTGGAATCTCGTCATGGTGATTCCGCTGAAGGTCATCCGCGCGCAAGGCGGCGGCAAGCAGAACTGGCAGATCGACGTCGTACGCTTCGTTGCCGCGACGAACGATGAATACACGTGGGCCTACGATTCTACGATGCAGGCTCCCGGCGCTTCGCAGTACTGGCCACACATGGTTGGTTTGCAAATTCCAGCCGGCGTGTCGCGTCCCAAACCGCACGCCGACGTGTTTGCTTTGGGCTCGGGTGGACCCGATCGCGGCATCTTCCAGAACGGCATCGGGCAGTTCGAGCCGATGAAGGCGCGGCCGTACGGCATTGATTTAACGGTACCCGTAACCAATACCATGGCATTCGTCGGTACGCTCAATCCCGATTTCTCGAACGTCGAACAAGATCAAACGACGATTGCTCCGCAAGAATTCCAGCGGCAATATACCGAGTACCGGCCCTTCTTCGCGCAAGGCGCCGGCTATATCAACGCGCTGCCGGGAATCAACATCAATTCGAACGACCTGCAGTTCTATTCGCCGCGCATCGGCGTCTTCGATCGCGGCTTGAAACTCGAAGGCACGCAAGGTCTTGGCCAAGTCGGTTTGCTCAATGTTACGGGCGACGGGTTCGACGACACGGCCTTCGGCTACGCCTGGAATAAACCGGATAACTCGCTGACGCTCGCGGTAGACGGGGTGAACGCCAATCACACCGGCGTTCGAGACAACACGTTCGGCTACGCGCTTCGCTACGACGAATCCGCGCGACGGCGTGTTTGCGCTCGCCAAAATCACGATGGATCGCGGAACCGACGTGGACACGCCGGGACAGGCGAACGATTTTCAGCTCGGCGGCGGCGTGCAAAACGCTCACACGCTCGCGCTTTTGAAATACGCCGACATCGGCCCGGAGTACAACCCGCTCGACGGCTACATTCAGACCAACGATCTGCGCGGCCCGCAGTTCTTCTATCAATACACCGGAAACGGTCCGAAGGACGGCGCGCTCAAATCGTATCAGCTCTCGTACGGCGTCGATCGTTTTACGGATCGCAGCGGTGCAGCGCATCAAAGCGACATGTTCGGCACGGCAAGCGTCACGTTCAAGGATCTGGTGACGCTGCAGTACGGACAAACGACGAGCAACCTGCGGTTTTATGCCAACGCGTATCCATTCTATACCGGGCGCACAGGTACTGCCGTTCAATAACCAAACGCTGAGTTTTGGCTACCGCGACGGCACGCCGTCGCCGATCGATGCGTCATACTCATGGGGGCCGTTTGCGAATAACGAATTGCAGCCGGTGTTCTTGCAGCAGATGAATCTCTCTACGTCGGTATTGCGCGGCGTCTGGGGCGTGTCGCTTGCGTACAACGGCGCGCTCGAACATACTGTGCCGGGCTCCGTCGCACCGGCGCTCGATTCGCAGTGGCTGCGCAGCGCATCGCTTACGCGAGCGTTCGGAAAAAATGCGAGCCTCGCGATCGGTTTGCGTTCGATCAACGGCAACGGCGGCTACGCCCTGCCCGGCACGAATCTCGCACTGTCATACCACGAGCGCTTCAGGAACCTGGACGAACTCTACGTCGACTACGGCACGCCCGCTGCAGTCAGCACGCTCAACCGCGTTATCGTGAAGTACGTCTTCCACGTCGGCGGTCAAACCGGAACGTAAGGCCCTATTCCACCGTAACGGTAAGTCCGTAATAGTTATTCGTCGTGTCGCGGATAATGATTCGAGCGCTGCCCTTGGCGACGGATTGGATCTCGACTTCATGGGGCGTCAAAAACTTCACTACACGAACGATTGACGTATTGGTTGAAGCAGCCGTAAATGTTCCGGCGTAATTCGGTTCCGAAAAACTAATCGTCTTGGTTTGAGCGGTTCCGCTGAACGTGACGCTGGACGGCGAAACCGACATCGGCTGCACCACGAAAACGCCGAAACCTTCGGATGGATCCGAGGGTGGATTGTCGTTGAACATTTGCGTGTTCGAGTAGGCAAACCAGATGTTGCCATCGGGGCCTTCAGTGAGTTGCTGAACGCGGTCGTTCAACGCGTCCGACACGCAGAAATTAACCGGGCAGGCAAACGATCCCAGAACGGTGCCGGCCGTAGATGCTTCGATAAGACCCTGCGCCGCTGCCGAGTTCACATAACCCGTCCACACCGTCTTGTTGGGTCCAATCGCGAGATAGCCGTTACTTGATTGCGGGAGCGCAAAGCGCGTCACTTGCGCTGAAGATGGTACCAGCCGGTAGAGCGTCGAGGCGATCGCAAACCAAATATTCCCGTCGGGACCGACGAGAAGCTGTTGCGGGTCCGACGGCAACTGCAGCGGATATTCGGTAACCACTGACGTCGACGGGGTTAATTTCGCGAGAATCCACGGTGTGGTTCCGACGTGTTGGAGCGTGACCCAAATATTGCCGTCGCTCGTCCGAGCGATGTCGCCCAGGTGATCTTTCGTATTCGGAATGCGATAGAAATGCAGCGATCCGTTGTTTCCATAAACGATGTAGCTGCCGCTGCAGCACGTGTTAAACCACATGCTGTTACCGCTGCCGGCCGTAAGATCTTCGATGAACTGATTGTTGGCGAAGTATGCGACGTTGTTCGGGCCATACACAAAGTCGCGGCTGCGCGAGCAGATTTGCGTGGCGTTCGCGCATGGGACGATCTTGATCGGGATCGTTTGCGGATTGGCCGAATTGATGACTTGATTGGATGGATTGAAATTCGTGATCGTCGCCGGCGATCCCGAGATGTTGATGCCCCCCCACCCGCCGTTCGGCGGCGCGCCGCCGGGTTCGCAACACACCGTGCCGTAGACGACGTTTGCCCCATCCGCAAGGGGCCAGGTGTAGATGTTTTCGAGCTGATCGGGCGATGGTACCGGAAAGAACACCCAGTGCACAGGCGGCGTCCCCCGTTGCCAAACTTGCGGCACGAGACCCGCCGAGCCGGACGCAGGCGACGCGGGCGGTATCGTATTGCGCGCACATGCAGTTAAAAGCAGGACGAGCAAAAGCCACAGGAACTTACGCATAGCACAAGCCTCCGAGGCACTTCCGTGTGAGGTGCGTCCCTATACTGAAGACGTTAACGCGGCATGCTCGCGAATGCAGCAGTAGTGGGCTCCCCAGCAAGCCCTAACCAGCCGCTAAGCAAAAATTCAGAAGGAAGCGCTACCATCGTTCCCATGATGGGAGAGCAACCGGCGAAGGAGCCGGCCGATGCGATCATCTTTGGGGCAACGGCGCTCCTGGCGATCGTGGTCGGAGCAGGAGTGGCCTTCAGCCTCTGGACCGAGCTGCATCGCACATCCGAGCACGCCGTCCTGACGGCAGCCGTCAGCGCCTTGAGCGCCGGGATGGGCTGCATTGCCTTCGCCGTAGCGAAACCCGCGACGCGCCTCTTCCTGTTAGTGTTTGCTGGAACGCTTCTCGTGGCGTTCTTCCTCGGCGGCAGCATTTTCGCGCTCGTCAGCCCTTAGCTCGAACCGTTCTCCGGCCCGAGCGGGCGGGCCGTCGATCTACTGAAATCCGGTCGAAGCACGCCTTGAAGGGCGCTTGCACTCTCCGCACGAGTCTGCTAAGATTTCACGGCTGGCACTCTACTGCTGTGAGTGCCAACGTCCCAGATTCAATTGCGTTTTGGAGGTTTTCAGTGAATCTCAAGCCTTTGGGCGATCGCGTGGTCGTCGAGCACGTCGAGCAGAACGAGAAGACCACAGGCGGTATCTTCTTGCCCGACACTGCGAAAGAGAAGCCGCAAGAGGGCATCGTTCGTGCGGTCGGCACCGGCCGCGTGACCGACGACGGCAAGACGCTCCCGATGACCGTGAAGGTCGGCGATCGCGTCATCTATTCGAAGTACTCGGGATCCGAAGTCAAGATCGACGGTAAACGAGTACCTCATCGTTTCCGAAAAAGACGTGCTTGCCATCGTCGACAAAGTTCCGGCCGGCGTTTAAGGAGTTATAGAAACAAAATGGCTGCAAAGCAACTCGTATTTGACGAGAACGCGCGTCGCGCGCTCGAGCGCGGTGCGAACATGCTCGCCGACGCCGTCAAAGTGACGCTCGGACCGAAGGGCCGCAACGTCGTCCTCGACAAGAAATTCGGCTCGCCGACGATCACCAACGACGGCGTGACGATCGCCAAAGAAATCGAACTGCCCGACGCGTTCGAGAACATGGGCGCTCAGCTCGTGAAAGAAGTCGCGTCGAAGACGAACGACATCGCCGGCGACGGCACGACGACCGCGACGGTGCTCGCGCAAGCGATCATCCGCGAAGGTCTGCGCAACGTGACGGCCGGCAGCAATCCGCTGCTGATCAAGCGCGGCATCGAGAAGGCCGTCGAAGTCGCGGTCGGCGAGATGGAATCGTTCAAGCAGATCGTCGACACCAAAGAAAAGATCGCGCAGGTCGCTTCGATCTCGGCGAACGACAAAGAGATCGGCGATCTGATCGCCGACGCGATGGAGAAGGTCGGCAAAGACGGCGTGATCACCGTTGAAGAATCGCGCACGCTCAAGACCGAAGTCGAAACCAAAGACGGCATGCAGTTCGACAAGGGCTACATCTCGCCGTACATGGTCGACCGACACGCGAGCGCATGGAAGCGGTTCTCGACGATCCGTTCATCCTCGTGACGGAGCGCAAGATCTCGGCGATCGCCGACATTCTGCCGCTGCTCGAGAAGATCGTTCAGGTTCAGAAGCCGCTGCTCATCATCGCGGAAGACGTCGAAGGTGAAGCGCTCGCGACGCTCGTCGTCAACAAGCTGCGCGGCACGTTCACGTCGGTTGCGGTGAAGGCGCCGGGCTTCGGCGACCGCCGCAAGGAGATGCTCAAGGACATCGCTACGCTCACGGGCGCGACGGTGATCTCGGAAGAGCTCGGTCTCAAGCTCGACAAGGTGACGCCGGATCAGCTCGGCCGCGCCAAGCGCGTTACCGTCACCAAGGAAGAAACGACGATCGTTGACGGCGCCGGCAAGCCGGAAGACATCAAGGGCCGCATCGAGATGATCAAGAGCAGGTCGAAGAGACCGATTCGGACTTCGATCGCGAGAAGCTGCAAGAGCGTCTTGCGAAGCTCTCGGGCGGCGTTGCGGTTATCCAAGTCGGCGCCGCGACCGAAACCGAACTCAAAGAGAAGAAGCACCGCATCGAAGACGCGCTCTCGCGCGACGCGTGCCGCCGTTCAAGAAGGCATGATCCCGGGTGGTGGTTCGTCGCTCGTGCACGCGGTCAAGGCGATCGAGAAGTACGTCGAAACGGCGCCGAAGACCAACGGTCACGCGGCGACGTGGGCCGACGAGAAGATCGGCATCGACATCATCCGCAAGGCGCTCGAAGAGCCGCTTCGTCAGATCGCGTACAACGCGGGCTTCGAAGGTTCGGTCGAAGTGAACAACGTCAAGGGCAAGAACGCTCCGCAGGGCTTCGACGCCATGACGGGCGAGATCGTCGACATGTTCAAGGCCGGCATCGTCGAGCCGTTCAAGGTCACGCGCTCGGCGCTGCAAAACGCAGCGTCGATCGGCGCGCTCATTCTCACGACCGAGACGCTCATCGCCGACAAGCCGGAACCGAAGAAGGACATGGCGGCGCCGGCAATGCCTGGCGGCGGCATGGGCGGCTACGACATGATGTAATTCCCTCCACCTCGTCACCCTGAGCTTGTCGAAGGGCGACGACGGAACGGAATGCATTGAAAGAAGAGCCCCGCTTAACTGCGGGGCTCTTTAGTTTCGACGCGCCGCGACAATCAACAACGCCGATAGTAAAGTGTGAACGACAACGGCCAACCACAGCAGCATCCCGGCCGCACCGCTGATCCCCACCGCAATTAGATAGAGAACGACGAGAAAGCTGTAGGTGAGGAATCCGTAGAGGCCTTGCCGCGGCCCTCCCGGGTAGCACGCCACGCCGAGGCCTACAACCGCGACGCCCAAGATACGAGTCATTATGACCGCGCTTGCGACGGGCTCACTTCCGAAAAAAAGCGCGAGAGCGAGCCGCGGCGCCACGAACACGAAGACGCCGAAGGCAACTTCGCCCAGTGCTGCGACGACAAGTAGCTTCTTTTCTGTGCCGCGATCGTGACGCACCACCTTACACCCGCTCGATGACGGCACGGCAACAATACTGGTCAGCGACGGAATAGTACAAGTGAATGGCGACGCCGGCTTGCGAAGCCGAAGCGGCAAAAGCGATGTCCGTGTCGTCGGTGTTGCGTTTGATGTGAGGAAGCACGATCGGGGCTTCGCAACGGGCGAGCACGCGCGTGTACGTGGAATCGAAGACTACCCAGCCGATGCGCCAGTGGGCGTCGCGTGTTGCGCCGTTGTAAAACATCACCGGGAAATCGGGATTTGAGTTAAGGATCGGCCCGGTGCTCAAGTGCCAAGAATCCCAGCGATCGGCACGTGCTTCAAAAAGCGGCGTTAACACTTCCCACGGCCCATCCACGTTCGCCGAACGAGCTATACCGATTTTCGATTTATCTTCATGCGCGTATTCAAAAAATAATCGCCATGTGCCGTCGGCGACGCGCGTGATTTCCGCTTCTTTGGGATTGCGCGCCGCATCGGATGACGGCAAAGCAATGCCGCGCTTCTCGAGGTGGCGGATATCCGTGCCGGCTGCTAGCAGCAGTTCGCCGCGTTTGAGATGTTCGTTCCAGCCGCTGTAGTAGACGAAGTATTCGTCGCCAACCTTTGCGAGCGTCGGATCCTCGCAGCCGCCGTTATCGTTCGCGTTGGAATCCGGGCCCGGCGCTATGACGGGTGTTTCGTCTACCTCAAACGTAACGCCGTCGTCCGACTCGCCGTAGTGAACCCGCGCAACTTTCTCCGAAGCGATGGCGGAGAAGTTCACCACGCGAAGCAGCAGTTTATAGCGGTCGCGCTCGTACCACACGAACGGGCTTAGCTTGTACATCGCCGCGAGTTCGGGCGAGCATACGAAGTTCAGCTCGTCGAGTTGTTGCAAGCTGAAGTCGTGAATCTTCGAGGGGACCGGTGATCCGTGCACAGCAACCTCGCTTTCGGACACCAACTAGAACGTCGAAGCGATCCGACCGGATCGCTAATGTACCGTTCAACCTCGGGGCGGCCGGCCCCAACCCGATTGTACGTAGTCACCGTCGACGACGATCGCCGGCACCGTCGGATCGTTGCCGGTGTATTCGAACATTCGCTTGCGCGCAGCCGCGTTGTTCTGCGCATCGTGGATGATATAGGAGACGCCGCGCTCGTCGTAATGGTCCATTGCCTGCCTGCAATACGGGCACGCCGGACTGATGTACAGCTCGATCGTGCGATCGTTGCCGAGCGACTCGACGTCGACCGGCATGGCTACACGCTGCCTTCTTGCTCGATAACCAGTACGCGCGCTTCGCCGATGGGATGCGCGATATGCTCTTCACCTTCTTCGACGACGAAGGAATCGCCGGCATTTAGTCGCGCAATGCGTTCGGTGCCATCGATGCGATAATGCATATCGACGATGCCGTCGAGCACGGTGAATACTTCGGAGCCGTCGTTCACGTGCCAGTCGTAGGGTTTATCCGTCCAGTGCATGCGCACGGTAATGTTATCGAATTGGGCGAGCTTCTCGGCGCCCCACGCGCGCTTGGCGGTGAACTCACGGGCTCTTGCAATCTTCATTTCTTGCGATTCTTTCTAGGCGCCAAAGCGCTCAGTACGGATTCAAGTAAACCGGGAAAGCGCTCGTTCAAACAATCGTACCGCAGTTGCACGTAGCGCTCAACGCCGACGACTTCCGTCCACGTGACGCCGGCTTCGCGCAGCACTTTCAAGTGATGCGAACGCGTCGACTTCGGCAGATCAGGCGCAAACGTCGTGCAGGCGGCGGGACCGGTGCTGTGCATCGTCGTGACCATCTGCAGGCGCACGGGATCGCTTAGCGCGGCAAGTACTTCCGCGAGTTGAATTGCTTTTTTGTCAGGTTGAAACAGGTCTGTCATATAGTTCGATTATTTTCGAACAATCCGACGATTGTCGTATGTTCGACTCTATTCGAACTATACCATCGGCAATAGTTCGAAGTCAATCGAACTACTTGCCGGCAGCGGCAGAAAGACATCTCGTGCAAGATCAACGTCTGGGTTTGGCCGGCGCGCTGGCCGCGGGCCTCGCCTGGGGAGCGATGTTCCCGGTCCTCGCCAATCTCTTGAAGCATCTCGATCCGTTCTGGCTGACGTCGATCCGCTACGCCGGCGCGTCGATCGTGCTGCTGCTGATCTTGCTCGTCGTCGAGGGGCGCCCGGCCTTTCGGCTCGAGGGACGCGGGCTGCAGCTAGCGGTTCTAGGCACTTGCGGAATCGCGGTGTTCAACATCTTCGTGCTGGAAGGGATGCGATCGGCCGGGCCGGAGCACGGTGGACTCATCGTTGCGCTCGGGCCGCTTTTCACGGCGCTGATTCTCTGGATTCGCGACGGCGTCAGGCCGGCGCGCGTGACGCAGTTCCTGATTCTGCTCGCATTTGCGGGCGTTGCGCTGGTCGTGACCAAGGGCAATCCGCTGACCCTGTTGCATGGCGGCTCTGCCGGCGGCGACGTCCTGATTGCGCTCGGCGTCCTCGGCGTTACGTACTACACGATCGGGGCCGCCGGCTTTCGCGACTGGTCGTGGCTACGGTTCACGGCACTCAGCATCGCGTTCGGCACGCTCACGACACTGCTTGCAACGGCATTCGGGTCGCTCGTTGGACTGGCGCACGTTCCGTCAGGGCCGGTAGACGCGGCTACCGTCAGCGGCATGGCGTACATGATTTTCATTGCGGCCGTGCTCGCGTTCATCGCGTGGAATCTCGCGGTCGCAAAAATCGGGCCGCAGAACGCCGTGTTGTTCATGAACGCAGTCCCGGTCGTAACGTTCATCATCGAATTCGCGCTCGGACAGCGATTTGCCGTCGTGGAGTATGCCGGAGCGGCGATGACGATTGCCGCCTTGGTGCTGAATAACGTGGCTACGCGGCCGCGAGTTGAGCGGCCAGCCGTGATTAGATGCGCCCGCCCTTCGACGAGCTCAGGGTGACGACGCGTTTAACTTCCGAACGTGCGGGAATCTTTTTGCCAAGCAGCCGGAGTAACGCCGGCAAGGAGGACATCGTTTAAATGGCGGCTCGTAAGAAGACTGCTAGCAAAAGTCCCGTAAAGCGCGTTGCAAAAGCGGCGTCGGGAACCGCGAAAAAAGCGGCGCGAACCGCCGGCGGCGCGGTGAAGAGCACTCGGACCGCGGCCAAAAAAGCCGTTCCGGCGGTGAAGAAAACGACGAAGCGCGCTCGCGCAGTCGGGGCCGCTCTGGAAATTGTCGGCGCGGCGATAGAGACCGGAGCCGCGGTCGTCGACCGGATGGTCAACGGCGATTCGAAGAATGCCGCCGGGAACGGCGGTACGGCAAATGGAACGGCCGGACGGCGTAAGGCCGGCGGCCGCAAAAAAGCCGCCCGCAAAGCCACGGCGCGGAAAGCGCCCGCGGGTAAGACCGCGACTCGAAAAACGGCGGCGCGTAAAACAACGGCGCGCAAAACAACGGCCCGTAAAACGGGCGGTCGAAAGAAGACCGCGCGAAAAGCCGGATCCCGGTAAGCAAAGAAGCCGCCCTTCACAGGCGGCTTCTCTCGTTTACGGCAACGCCGGATTACTGTTGCGCGTTGGCGTCGTTATTGAATTTGACTTGGACGACGGTGCCTGGCTTCACGTCGATGTCCGATTTCATCTCCTGCGAAAGCGCGTAGCCCCCGGCGGCGCCAAGCAGCCCGCCATGCTTCTTGCCCGCGGCGTGGGCCGCCATATGGCCGGCGACCGCGCCCCCGGCCATCAAGCCCAGCGTGCGCATCTTGTGCGATTTCGCATTGAACTCGTTCATCGAGAGCAGCGTCACGTTGACCGGCGCCTTCGTGCCGTCAGCCATCTTGATATCGTCGAAGACGATCGTCATGCCGGGCTTGTGTCCCATGCCGGCGGGCGTGACGTTTTCCAAATGGCCGTCGATCGTCGATCCATGCAGCGCGGGATCTTTATGGAATAGCGTGTCCGTCTCAACCAGCACGAACGTATCGCCCGAGTGGCTGGTTTTGGAGTTGATCTCCTGTTGCAGCTTCCCGTTGTAGACCGTGCCGGCTTTTACCAGGGTCGCGCCGGTGCCGTTGGCGGCCGTTTGCGCGGAAGATCCGGCGCTTTGCGTGGACACGTTGGAGCTCTTCCCGCACGCTGCGAGCGACAGAGCGAAAGCCGTCGCCATTCCGGCGGCCAAAATCGATCGAATCACCGTTGTAGGGGTCCTTTCTTCTTTCTAGCTTGGAATGGAGGATAAGACAAGAACGGCGAATCGCCTCTCCAGGCGATGGCGGTCTTTCGCGATCCTGAGCATCGCCTTTTTATGCTGCTCCTGGATTTCTCCGTCGTCAACGTGCGTTGCCCGCGCAAGAATCACGGGCTCGCATGCATCGACATCGCATTGCAAGCGGCGGCTTACGTAAGCACGTTCATTTTCGCATCGATCTTCGGAGGCATCGTTATTCCGATGGGCAAGGCTGCTTTTCACGCTCAGCACGCGACTTCAGTCGCAGGTGCAAGCACTGTTCCGCGATAGGAACGCTACCCGCGTTCTCTAAGCCTCTTAGCTGAAGGGAACGCCAGATGCAGCAACGCGCAGTCAACGACTTCACGATCCGGGTAGCTACGGTTAACGGGTCGGGAAGCCAGTCGTCAAATCTCGTTCTTACCAACGCGATCTTTCGCCTCGGCATCCCGGTCGCGCCGAAAAACGTTTTCCCGTCGAACATCGAGGGATTGCCGACCTGGTTCGACGTTCGCGTAAGTTCGAAAGGCTACCAATGCCGCACGCGCGACATCGATATTCTGGTCGCGCTGAACGTAGCGACGTGGCGTACGCGATGTTGCAAGCGTCAAACCCGGCGGCGTGGTCGATTCACGAAGCGACGTATCCGGTTACCGGTGAAACGCAGCGCGACGACGTCACGTACTATCCCGTGCCGTTCAACGCGCTGGCGAAAGAAGCGTTCAAAGACGGCGCGCTGCGCAAGTATTTGCTGAACATGATTTACGTCGGCGTGCTCGCGCGAATTGCTCGGTCATCGACGAAGCGACGATCGAAGCGGCGGTCAGCGCGCAATTCAAACAGCAAACCCGCGGCCGTTGCGACCAACATGGAAGCCGTGCGCATCGGGTTCGCGCACGCGCGCGAACACTTGACGAAACGCGACCCATTCGCGCTCGAAGCGATGAGCGGGCACGACCGACGGTTTGATGTTCATGGACGGCAATCGCGCGGCGGCGTTCGGATGCATCATGGGCGGCTGCACGGTCGCCGCGTGGTATCCGATTACGCCGTCGTCGTCGCTGTGCGAATCGTTCATTGCGCTTGCCGACAAGCTATCGTGTCGACCCGCAAACCGGGCGAGCGCAACGTCGCGATCGTGCAAGCCGAAGACGAACTCGCGGCAATCGGCATGGTGCTCGGCGCCGGCTGGGCCGGCGCGCGCGCAATGACGTCGACGTCAGGTCCCGGGCTTTCGCTCATGGCGGAATGGGCGGGCTACGGCTACTATGCCGAAGTGCCGGGCGTCATTTTCGACGTGCAGCGCGCAGGGCCGTCGACGGGCTTGCCGACGCGCACGATGCAAGCCGACGTGGCGTTTGCGTACCATCTCTCGCACGGCGACACGAAGCACATCGTGCTGCTGCCTGCGACGGTGCACGAAGCGTACGAGATTTGCGATGGATGCGTTCGATCTTGCCGATCGCTTTCAAACGCCGGTTTTCGTGCTTTCGGATCTCGATCTCGGCATGAACTCGTGGATGACCAAGCCGCTTCCGTATCCCGAGAAGCCGTTCGATCGCGGAAAAGTGCTCGAACGCAGCCGATTTGAACCAGGTCGATTCGTGGGGACGCTATCGCGACGTCGATCACGACGGCATTCCGTATCGCACGCTGCCCGGAACGAAGCATCCGAACGCGGGATTTTTCACGCGCGGCACCGGCCACGACGAAGAAGCGCGCTACTCCGAACAGCCCGAAGTGTGGCAGCGCAATCTCGATCGGCTCGTCGCGCAAACACGATACGGCGCGCACGCTCCGTGCCGCAGCCGATCGTCGACGAACGAAGGGCGCAACGTCGCGCATTCTCGCGTACGGCACGACGCATCACGCGGTGGTCGAGGCGCGCGACATGCTTGCGGAAAGACGGCATCGAGGTCGATTACATGCGCGTGCGCGCGCTGCCGTTCTCGCCGGAAGTCGCGGCGTTCATCGCGCGACACGATCGCGTCTACGTGGTCGAGCAAAATCGCGACGGGCAGCTCTACAGCTTGCTGCGCGCCGAGCTGCCGACGCACCTCATCGGACGCCTACATTCGATTCGTCACTACAACGGCGTCCCGATCGACGCGCACGCCATCATCGATCCGCTCCTCGAAGCCGAGCGGACAGCCGGCGGTCGTTGCGGAGTAATACATGACTGCGAAATCAATCTCATCGGCCTCGGTCGCGAGACGTCTACAAAGGGCTTGCCGACCACGCTGTGCGCCGGTTGCGGCCACAATTCGATTACGAACCATCTCATCAAGGCGTTGTACGAATACGGCGTCGAGCCGCACAACCTCGCGAAGATGAGCGGCATCGGCTGCTCGTCAAAAACGCCCGCGTACTTCGTCGAACAGGCGCACGGCTTTAACGGCGTTCACGGCCGCATGCCGTCGGCAGCGACCGGCGCGAAGCTCGCGAATCGCGATTTGCTCGTGCTCGGCATCAGCGGCGACGGCGATACCGCGAGCATCGGCCTCGGCCAATTCGCGCATATGATTCGCCGCAATCTCGACATCATGTACATCGTCGAGAACAACGGCGTGTACGGTTTGACCAAGGGGCAGTTCTCCGCGACCGCCGACGTCGGTTCGACGCATGAAAGGCGGCACGCCGAACGAGTACAGTACGATCGACGTTTGCGGCCTTGCAATCGAACTCGGCGCAACGTTTGTCGCGCGTTCGTTCTCCGGCGACGGAAAGCAGCTCGTGCCGTTGCTGCAAGCGGCGATCTCGCACCGCGGCACGGCGGTGCTCGACATCATCAGCCCGTGCGTGACGTTCAACGACCACGTCGGTTCGACGAAGAGCTACGCCTACGTGAAAGAGCACGACTTCATCCTGCAATTCGCCCGACTTCATTCGAGGCAGCGCCAAGAAGTGGTCGTCGATTACGAACCCGGAACGGTTCAGGACATCGAGTTGGAAGACGGCTCGCACGTGTTGCTTCGCAAGCTGGAGCACGATTACGATGCGACCAATCGCATCGGGGCCTTGGAAACGATTCACGAATCCCGCGAAAACGGGGAATTCGTTACCGGCCTGCTCTTCGTAGATCCGCGCCAGCCCGACCTGTGCGAACGCGAACGCATGGTCAAGACGCCGCTGAAAGACCTAAAAGAGGAGCAGTTGCGCATCGGACGGGACGACTGGCGCCGCTTGTTCGACTAGGCGGAGGAACGTACGTTTGCCCCTGGACGCCGCTGGGAACTTCCTGAGAAGTACAGTTCGTTTGGCGTACATACGTACATGCCAAAGGAGGCAGTCTTCATGAAGTACTTCCTAAAACCGGCGGTTCTCGCCCTTGCGGCGGCCGTCATCGCGGCTCCGGCGCTCGCCACGCCGAACGCGATGCACAATATGCATAACGCGATGGCGAAAACCACCCTCAACATCAACATGGGCGAGCAGAACGGCTCGAAGCAAAACGGTACGGCATCGATCAAGGCGGTAAGCGGCGGCGTGCAAGTCGTGGTTTCCGTGATGAACGAACCCGCCAGCGCGAGCGAACCGGCGCACATCCACGAAGGAACGTGCGCGAAGCTCAATCCCGCTCCGTGGAAGCCGCTGAGTAACGTCGTCGCCGGAAAATCCACGACAACGCTGCACGGCGTAACGATCGACCAGCTCAAGAAGGCCCATTACGCGATCAACGTCCACGAGAGCGCGTCGAATCTCAAAAAATACGTTTCCTGCGGCGACATCTAAGAACTAGCCGCGTCTTGAAAACGCCTCCGCTTGCGGAGGCGTTTTTGTTTTAGGCCGTGCGGCTTTCGGGCATGCGCGGGTTGCGCATGGATGCGAGCGCCAAAACGACCTTCGGATCGAACGCGCCGCCGCTTTCCGTTCGAATCGCGGCGAGCGCATCGGCAGGCGACATCTCAACGCGATAGGGACGCTCCGACGTCATGGCGGTGAACGCGTCCGCCACGGCCATGATGCGCGCCAGCAGCGGAATCTCTTCGGCTTTCCGGCGCTCGGGATACCCCTCGCCGTCGAAACGCTCGTGATGCAGGCGCGCAAGCATCTCGGCAAGCTCCATTAGCGGCGAATTCGCGCCGGAGAGGATCGAAGCGCCGGCGCTCGCGTGTTCGTGCACGACGTTGGTCCAATGAGCGTTCAACTCCCACGGCGCTGCCAGCGCCTTGTCAGGGACGGCCAGCATGCCGACGTCGTACACCAGAGCCGCGATCGTGAGCCGTTCGATCTCGTCGCTGGAAACATCCAGATCGTGCGCGAGGGCGACGGCTAAATCGCGAGCGCGCCGAACGCGCTCTGCGAGCGCCGCATTGCGAGCCTGCAATGCGCGATGCAGCCGGACGATCGCGTCGCGATCGCCGGAGTTGCCATCGAGCGGAATCTCGTCGTGGGCCGGCACCGGTACGAACCGCCGTATCTGCGCCATAAAGTCGCGAAGGGCAACGGGTTTTTCGAAGAACACCGTAGCGCCCGCCGACATCGCTTCTTCCTGCAGATGCGGATAGCTGTCCGAGGTTAAGAAAGCAATCGGTGTGCCGGCATGCGCCGGCAGTTCGCGAACGGCGCGAACGAGCTCAATGCCGTTCATTTCAGGCATTTGATAGTCGACGACGATAAGCTCGACGCTTTCCGCGCGCAACCGTTCTAAAGCTTGCCTTGGGTCCTCATAAGCAAGCGGTTCTTGGCCGGTCACGCGTTTTACGACCGCTGCGTATAGGCGCAAATTGGGTTCGTAATCGTCAACGATAAGCACGCGTTTCATGCATGCAGCATCGCACGAGCGGATGCTTCGTTACCTTAGCGTTGTGAAAATAAATCGCAGTGGCACTGCAAAAGCTGGGTAAGTTCGCTTCCGGAGGAGAGTACATTCGTGACGAACGTTGATCAAATCAAAAACAAGGCCCGCGGCGTCATCATCGACCAAATCGATCGCCGCACGACCGACCTCGGGAACACGGTCGGCGAACACGTAACGAATCTCCGAACGATGAGCGACACGCTGCGCGATCAAGGACAGACGGCAACGGCAAATCTCGTAGAGGCCGCAGCCGAACGGTTAGACGGCTTGTCGTCTTACCTTACGCAGACCGATGGTGGCCAAATCGTTGGAGATCTCGAATCGGCGGCGCGCAAGCAGCCGATGGTCACTGCGACGGTCGGATTCATTGGCGGATTGCTAGCGGCGCGCGTCTTAAAGGCGAGTGCGACGGAGCGGTACCGTTCGTATGGCAGCGCTTCGTACGGCCGCTCGTACGGTACGACGGCAGCATCGGACGAAACGTCCGGGCTCGGCAGTGCTCTGAGCGAGGAAAACAGTGGCCAGTTCGTTCGGTGACGGAAACGATCTCCGCGACGCACCGGTAGGCGAGCTTTTCAAACGGCTTAGTGCCGATCTCTCGCTGCTCATGCGTCAGGAGTTCGAACTCTTCCGCACCGAGATGACGGAGAAAACGGTTCGTGCCGGCAAGCGCGTAGGCGAAGGCGCGGGCATGCTCAGCGGAGCCGCCGTTGCCGGTCTCATGGCGCTTGCCACCTTGACGACGACCGTAATTTTGGTTCTAGCGCTAGTCATGCCGGCGTGGGTCGCGGCGCTCATCGTGACGGCTGTTTACGGCCTGACGGCCGCGATTCTGGCTGTTAGCGGCAAACGCAAAATCGAAGAAGTTACGCCGCCCGTACCAACTCAAACAATTGAAACCGTGAAGGAGGATGTGGAATGGGCCAAGACCCAGACGAAATCCGTGAGGAGATAGAGCGCACGCGCGGACGCATGAGCGATACGGTAGACGCCATCGCGTATAAAGCCGACGTTCCCAATCGCATGCAGGACGCAGTAAGCGATAAAGTCGACGCGATGAAATCTTCGATCACGGGCACCATCGGGACCGTGCGGGATCGCGTCGGCGATATGCGCGACCGCGTCGGCGATGCAATGCCGGATACCGGCGACGTGCAAAATCTAACCATGAACGCATTGAGCGCGGTTCGGGAAAATCCGCTCGGCGTCTTCTTCGGTGCTGCGGCGATCGGCTTTCTCATCGGATCGCTGTTGCCTTCGACCGACATCGAAAACGAGCGGCTCGGCGGGATCAGCGATCAACTCAAACAGACCGCGCAGGCCACCGGCGGACAACTGCTGGAGCAAGGCAAAGCGGTGATGCGCGAGACCATCGATGCAGCCACGGACGCTGCGCAGCAATCAGCAGTGCAACACGGACAAGAGGTTGCGCGAACGGCAATGGAAGGCATGGGGCGGCAGACGTAGCCGCCCCTTTCCCCTCACGAGAGTTTACGCGCTGCGACGCTCCAACCGGCGCGCACGCAGCGTGAACAAGAAGTACACGGGCACACCCGAAACGAGAATGCCAAGGCCGATGAGCGCGTCGACCGGCGAACGCATGAAGACGTCGACCACCATCGACCACGCCACGATCAAGAATAAGACGGTGCTCCACGGGTGGCCCGGCATGGTGAAGCCCGGCGACGGCACGCCGTTTTCGCGATCGCGCGTACGGAAGATTATGAGCGCGAGCGCCGAGAGCCCGAAGAAGACCCAATCGACGCTGGTTACGTAATTTTGAATCGAGTCGTACTGCCCCGAAAACGCGATCACCATTGCCACCGCGCCTTGCAGGGCGATCGCTAGAACGGGAACGTGCGTGCGCGCATTTACTTTCGCGAGCGCGCTAAAGAACGTTCCGTCGGCGGCCATCTGATAATACACGCGCGGCGACGTCAGGATCTGGTTGCTGATGAAGCCCAAGGTTGAGATCGCGACGACGGCGGCCATGATTTGGCCGCCCACCGGTCCAAACGCCGCTTGCACGACGGCCGACGCCGGCGTGTTCGTTGCGGCCAGCGCCGTTTCGCCGAGTGCGTGTACCAGCACGGCGTTCACCAAGAGGTAAAGCACGAGCACGCCGACGACGCCGAATAGCATTCCGCGCGCGAGCGTTTTCGCCGGATTACGCAACTCGCCGCTCATGAAGCTCGATGTTTGCCAGCCGCTGTAGGCGAAGATTACAGGCACGAGCGCAAAGCCCAGTGCGCCGAACAGGTTCGGGGGCGGCGCCGCATGCGAAACGAGTGCGGGATGCGTTACGGTAAGGCCGACGAGAATCACGCCCAGAATCGCTGCGATCTTCACGATCATGAAAGCATTCTGCGTGTTCGCGCCGCTTCGCACGCCGAAACAGTTGATCAGCGTGAAGATCGCAATGATCACGGCGGCGAGAAGCCTCGGATCGACCGTCAGATGGGTGAGCGCTCCGAAGTATGCCGCGAACGTTACGGCCGACGCTGCCGCACCGCCGCTCTGCGAGACGAGCAGAAGCGTCCATCCGTACATAAAGGCAATGACGGGATGGTAAGCGTCGCGCATGTAGGCATAGAGGCCGCCATTTTCCGGGCGTCTTCCGGCGAGCTCGGCGAACAGCGCCGCGCCAAGCAGCGCGATGAGACCGCCGATGACCCACGCAAGCAGAATCAGCGGCGCCGTGTGCAGCTGCTTCGCTACGACCGAGGGATTCATGAAGATGCCGGAGCCGATTATGCCGCCCATGACGATAAGGGCGGCATCTCGCACGCCTAACCGCCGAAGCAGGCGCCCTTGTTCAGGTGCGTCGTTCGTCATCGCTCGTTAGTTCCGAGAAATGGAAGGCCTTGCCTGCGTCAACGCCGCGCGCGTGAAGTAGACGGCTATTCCAAGCGCGGCAATGCCGGTACCCACGAGAATGTCGCGCGGAAAAGCGATCGCCTCGGAAACGAACACGTACGCGATCGCCAGAATGAAGAGCGTTGTCGACCACGGGTGGCCGGGAACGCGAAAGGCCGGACGCGGCTCGGCGCGTTGGCGCGAGCGAAAAACAAAGAGCGCCAGCGCGGCGAGCAACACGAACAGATACTCGATGATCGACCAATTGAGAATTTGATCGAACGAGTTTGCAAAGGACGCCACGAGCGCCGCAAAGAGTCCTTGCAAAACGATTGCCACGACCGGCACGCGCGACTTGGGATGCACCCACGCGACTTGCTTGAAGAACGTGCCGTCCGCGGCCATTTGAAAATACACGCGCGGCGTCAGGAGCATTTTAGTGCTCATGAATCCGAGCGTCGAAAGCGCCACGGCAATCGTGATGAGCTTCGCGCCGACGCCTCCGATCGCGTGCTGCATTACGTCGGAAGCAGGCGTCGCGGTGGCGGCCAGTCCGGCCGGCCCGAGAATGCGCAGGCAGCCGACGTTCACTAAGACGTAGACGGTAATGACGGTGCACACGCCGAGCAACAATCCACGCGGAAGGGTTCTCGCTGCGTCGTGCGTTTCGCCGGCGATGTAACTCACGCTTTGAAATCCGTTATAGGCGAAGAGCACCGGAATCATTGCAACGCCGAACGCAGTAGCAAGTGCTGCCGGCGTCGCAAAGGCCGGAGCGCTGCCTGCTGCTGCGGCGAGCGGATGCGCGAAAAGCCCTGCAACGATAACGCCCGCGATCGCGAGCACTTTGAGCACGACGAGCACATTTTGCCACGTGCCGCCCTGCCGCACGCCAAGGCAGTTGATCAGCGTGACGACGGCGATCGCCAAAACCGCGATGGACTTCGCGTTGAGCGCGGGCGCGATGTAGCCCGCAAACGTGATCGCGGCTGCGGCGGAGCCGCTGGTATCGGCGATCAGCAGCGTCGTCCATCCGAACGTAAACGCAATTGCCGGGTGGAACGCGTCGCGCAGAAACACGTAAAGGCCGCCGGTTTCCGGGCGCCGCTCGCCGAGCTCCGCGAAGATGAACGCGCCCAGCAACGCGATGACGCCGCCGGCGATCCACGTCCCCAGAATCAACGGCGTCGTGTGCGCGCGTTGCGCTACGACCGACGGATTGCGAAAAATTCCGGAACCGATGATGGCTCCGATGCTGATAAGCGTTAGATCGGCGAGCGTAAGCCGGCGGAGCAGTGCCGGCCGCTCAGGCGGCGATGGTGAAGACACGCTGCGCGAATTCGCGAATGATGGCGATAAAATCTGCAGCTTTGCGCAGGGGCGCGGTGTGGTCAACGCGGGGGATCAATCGCAGCCGCGCTTGCGGGACGCGATGTAAAAACCGCCGCTCGTCCGAACGGAAGATAAAATCCCACTCGCCGTTTACGAAGAGCACCGGCTCGTTGTATTTCGCCAGTTTTCCGCTGAAACGCGAGCTTATCCGCGCAATGTTGGACGTGGAATCCAACACCGACCGGTCGAAGGGAATCGTCTCGACGAGATCGGCCCATTCGCGCGGCAGCGTCATGTGCAGCGAAAGCCACATGAAACGCTCGAAAAGCGGGCCGGGAAGCATTTGCGTGAACCGCGCGCTCAACTCGTACGGCCAGTACTTCCAACTTTCGAAGTCGAGCGTGCATCCGGCCAGGAGAAGCCCGCGCGATCGTTTCGGATAGTGTTCGGCATACTCCATCGACGAGTATCCGCCGAGCGAGTAGCCTACGATCAGCGGAGGCTCGGCGCACGCTTGCGTGTAGACTTCGTCGAAGACTTCTTCGATGGTCCCGGCGTTGAACGGCATGCCGTAGAGCGCACCGTGGCCGGGAAGATCGACGGTTATGACGTGGTATTGCGAAGCGAGCACGCGTGCATGGGGTTCCCACATCTGGCGTCCGAGCCGGATGCCATGCACCAGAACGATCGGCGGCTTCGCCGGATCGCCGTACGTCGTGTACGCATGCTCGAATGCCATTACATAGATTATGCCACGTTTAGCAGAACTTTAATTGCGCGCCGCTCGTCCATTGCGGAATATCCGTCGGCAACTTTTTCGAGGGGCAATTCCAGATCGAACACGCGCGATGGGTCGATCGACCCATCGACCACCGCCGCCATGAGCGGTTCGATGTATGCGCGAGCTGGTGCGAGCGCCCCATGCAACGACACGTTCTTTAGGAAGATTGGCCGCAGCGGCAGGTCTTTGACGTTGTGCGGGACGCCGACGAAGCTAACGGTGCCGCCCGGGCGCGCGACCTCGATCGCCAGATCCATGCTGGCTTGATTGCCGACGGCCTCAACCACGGAAAGCGCGCCGCCCTTCGTGAGTTCGAGAATCTCCGCCGCGACGCCGTCGTTGTGAGAGTTGTAGGTATGCGTTGCGCCAAATTCGCGGGCGAGCGCCAAGCGCGCTTCGTTGTGTCCGACGGCGATGACGCGTTCCGCGCCGACGACTTTCGCGGCGGAGAGAACGCCGCACAAGCCGACCGCACCGTCGCCTACGATAACCACGGTGCCGCCCCGTTCGCCGCGCGCCGTTATCACGCCGTGATGACCGGTGCTCATCACGTCGCTAAGCGTCGCAGCCGAAGCGAGCTTGCGCGGATCGTCCGGCATGCCTTCGGCCATCTTCACGAGCGTTCCGTCGGCATACGGCACGCGCACCGCTTCAGCTTGTCCACCGTTGGCATCGTCGCCGAAGTTCGTCATGTGTACGCACGACGTTTGCAGGCCGCGCCGGCAGTATTCGCATGTACCGTCGCTCGAGACGAACGGCGCGATGACGTAGTCGCCGCGCTTGACGCCGCGGACGTCGTTCCCGGCCTCCTCGACGACGCCGATGAATTCGTGGCCCGTGCGTTCGCCGGGTTCCCACGGCGTGACGCCGCGGTAGAACCAAAGATCGGAACCGCAAATTGCTGCGCGAACGACGCGCACGATGGCGTCGCCCGGCTCTTTGATCGTGGGATCGGGCACATTTTCCAGGCGCACATCGCGAGTGCCGTGATAGACGGTGGCTTTCATGGGAACCTATGCTTCATGAACGTGTATGTGAAATCCGCGCTGCTCGGCGCGACGAGCGGCCTGCGCACTAGCGCCGGTCCTTTCGCCGCGAGATGGAGCGCGTCGGGTTCTTTACCCACGGGCGCTGCAATGGCGCTCGGAAGCGAAATGGTTGCGGATAAGCTGCCGTTTATCGGAAATCGCACGCGCGTCGGTCCCCTTTTGGGACGCGCAAGCGCCGCGGCTTACGCCGCCCGAGCTGCCGGTAAAAGGCCGAACTTCGGAGCCATTGCACTCGCGGCCGGAGTCGCGGTTGCCACTGCTTTTCTGGCGCAGAAAGCCCGCGGCGCGCTTGCGAAGCGTCTCAACATCCCGCAGCAGGCGATCGGCGTCGTCGAAGACGCCCTCGCGATCGGGTTGGTTTACGCTGCGGTGCGCGGAAGCGATTAACTAGCGGCGCGTCCGAACTGCTCGTGCGTAAGGCGCGAGATTTCGGGAAGGGCGCTGCGCAGCGCCGCCACGATCGCCGGATCGAAGGCACTTCCCGATTGCGCTTCGACGATTTCGAGCGCTTTAGCGAGCGAATGCGCGGGCCGGTGCGGGCGCGTTTGAATCAGCGCGGCTACGGCGTCGGCGACGGCGACGATCCGCCCGGCGATCGGAATCTGCGCGCCGCGCATCTTGCGAGGATACCCGGTACCGTCGTACCGCTCGTGGTGTGTTTGCGCAAGCAGCGTTGCAGCGCGCATGACGGGTGATTGCCGGACCGCGAGGATCTTCCCACCGGCATGAGCGTGCGCTTCGATCGTCACGCGATCGGCCTGCCCCACCGGCACGCGCGATTCCAAAATCCGCTGGGGAATGGCGACTTTCCCGATGTCGTATACGCGCGCAGCGTGCGCGAGAACGTCGATCTCGTCGGGGGTGAGTTTCGCTTCGCGAGCGATCGCTACGGCCAACTGTGCCGCAAGATTCATGTGCGTGACGATGGCGGGGTCGTGAAGCGCTGCCACGTCTTGCATCGCGTCGATCTCCACGGCGGCCTGGTCGACTGCGCCCGCCGGAGCGGCGTCTCGCGACGCGTTGCTATTTCCAACTTGCGCCAGCCGTGTTTGAAGTTCTTCGCGTTCACGGTGATAGTCGACGACGTGCATCGCGTGAACGAGAAATTCCGACGGATTGATCGGTTTTTCGAGATACGCGAAGACATCGAGGTCGAAGGCGGCGCGGCGCAGATCGCGGTCGGATTTCATGGACGTGGTAAAGACGACCGGCGTGCTTTCACGCCCGGCGATCAGCCGCATCCGCCGGATGAAGTCGAGGCCGTTGATGTCTGCGAGCGTCTGGTTCACGACCACGAAAACCGGCGCCATCGCGCTAAGCCAGTGCAGCCCGTCCGAAGCTTTCTTGAAGCAGACCGGCTCGATGGCGGCAACGCGCCGCAGGATCTGGGTGAAACCGGCCAGCGACGCTTCTTGATCGTCGAGGACCGCGACGTGCAACTTCATGGACGCCGCACGGAATACCGTCGGATAAGTGCGAATGCGCGACTCATGTTGCTATTTGCTTCAGTCCTTTCGGCGATTGTCGGCGTCACGAATCTCCTAGCTCAGGTACCGCCCGCATCCGCCGCGCCTCCAACGTCGCTGCCCGCACTCGGCGACACGTTGAACAACGGAGCGTGTATGGACTCGCCCCGTGCCGTGCCGTTGGTGCTGCAGCCTCCCGCTGTGCGGTCGATGCAGATCGTTCGCATCGACAAGGTCGTTTCGACGTCGTCGTTGCTCTCCAATGAAGTAATCGGCTATTTGTATACACTTCAAGATGGGTCTTCTTGGCTAGGCCAGCGCAGCCCGGACTACATGTCCGCGGCCGGCGCCCGCCAGATGAACCAGGTCCTCGCTTCGACCCACCTGCCCGGCGAGAAAGTGGCCGAGTTCCCGCCCACGATGCGCTATGGCGTTGCCACGAAATTCCAGCAGTTCTTTAAGGTGAGCATCCCCCAGGCAGCTTACGAGGGCCTCCAGATCCAGCTTGTGCCATGCGTCGCTTGGCCGGGCGGCCGCGCACTGCCGGACCCCAAAATATAGCTTACTAGGGTACGAGTCCGACACAGGAGGGTGCCGTCTGCCGCCAAATTAGCAGACGGCGCATCCGAGTGCTAAGACTGCGGGTTAGAGCGTAAGATGGATTTTGTGTTACGGCCCCGGCTGGGGTTCGAGCCAAACGCCGACGTGTTCGTCGATGAGGAGCGCGGCCAGGTGGTCGTGGCGGTCGAAGTGGCCGGCGCCGATCCCGAGAGCCTGCGCGTCAGCGTCGACGACCGGTATCTGATGATCGCCGGACGGCGGGCTGAAATCGTGAACTTCCGCCGCGGCTCGTTCATTCAAAAAGAAATTGCCTACGGCGCATTTGCAAAGCGCATCGCCTTACCCGTCGCTGTCGACTTCAGCGACATCGTCGCGCAATATGCCGACGGCGTGCTCGTAATTGCGCTTCCCGTCTCGCCAACCGCGTATCTTCCGACCGCGCGCACCGAGATTCGTATTATCGTGAAAAGGACCTTATCGTAGATGCCCGCTGTTAAAAAAGATCCGTCGGGAACGCCGGCGAGTACGATCGGAGTGCTGCCGCTTCAGGAAGCGGTGCTGTTTCCCGAATACCGTCATTCCGCTGGCGGTGGTAAAGAAGCCAGGTATCGTGCTCGTTGAAGAGGCGCTGCGCGAAGGCAAACCGATCGGCTTGACCGTGCTCAAAGACCGCGACACGGAGAACCCGGGTCCCGAAGACGTGCATCGTATCGGAACGATCGGCGTGATTCAGAAGATGCTGAAGGTCCCCGACGGCACGATTCGCTGCATCGTTGCGGGCCAACAGGTTTTCAAGATCGACCGCTTCACGCAAACCGATCCGTACATGGTCGCGTCGTACACCGAATTGCCCGACGTGACGGTTGAAAACGAAGAACTGCTCGCGATGCAACGCAATCTCGCGAGCCTTTTCCAAAAACTGCTTTCCTATCTTCCTCAAGCACCGCGCGAGATGGAAATGGAAGTGCAGAACATCACCGACCCCAACGTGCTGACGTACTTCGTTGCGTCGACCATGCGTTTGGAGCCGGCGGATCGTCAAGCGCTCCTGGAAGAACGCAACACCGCGAAGCGGATGCGCAAGCTTACGATGCTCCTCACCAAGGAACTCGAAGTGGTCGAGCTCGGCCACAAGATTCAGAGCGACATCCAGCGCGAAATGGAGAAGAACCAGCGCGAGTTCTATCTGCGCCAGCAACTGCGCGCGATTCAAGAAGAGCTTGGCGAAGTCGATCCGCAGCAAGCCGAAACGAACGAGCTGCGTTCGAAGATCGAAGAAGCGAAGATGCCCGAAGAGGTGCGGAAAGCCGCCGACCGCGAGCTGGACCGCCTCTCGAAAGTACCGCAGGCGAGCCCGGAGTACAGCGTCATCCGCACGTACTTGGACTGGCTCGTGCAGCTGCCGTGGGACAATGAAACCGCGGATCACATCGACATCAAGAAAGCGCGCGAAATTCTCGACGAAGATCACTACGATCTCGAGAAGATCAAAGATCGCATCATCGAGTATCTCGCCGTCGGGAAGCTCAAGAAGAAACTTACCGGACCGATCTTGTGCTTCGTCGGACCGCCCGGCGTCGGAAAGACGTCGCTCGGACATTCGATCGCTCGATCGATGGGCCGCAAATTCGTGCGCCTTTCGGTCGGCGGCGTTCGCGACGAAGCGGAAATCCGGGGACATCGCCGGACGTACATCGGCGCGATGCCCGGCACGATCGTGCGTGCGATGCGCGACGCCGGCACGAAGAACCCCGTCATGATGATCGACGAGATCGATAAAGTCGGCGCGGATTTCCGCGGCGATCCCCAATCGGCGCTGCTCGAGGTGCTGGATCCCGAACAGAACTCGTCGTTCCGCGACCACTATCTCGACTTGCCGTTCGACTTGAGCCAAGTGCTGTTCATTTGCACGGCCAACTCGCTCGACACTATTTCGCCGCCCCTGCGCGATCGTATGGAGATCATTCAGCTCTCGGGCTATACCGAACTCGAGAAGCTGCAGATCGCCAAACGATATCTCGTAAAGAAGCAGCGCGTCGCCAACGGCTTGAAAGAGACGCAGGCGCAGATTTCGGATCAAGCGATTCGCACGGTTATCACGGATTACACCCGCGAAGCCGGCGTCCGCAATCTGGAGCGCGAGATCGGAACGATCTTCCGTAAAGTCGCTCGTAAGATCGCGGAGAACGCGCGTTTCAAGGCGCGCGTCAAACCGGAAAACGTAGCGGAGTACTTGAGCAAACCGCGCTTCTTCAACGAAGCGAAGAAACGCGTGGCCTCCATCGGCGTCGCAACCGGCATGGTGTGGACGTCGGTTGGCGGAGACATCGTCTTCATCGAAACGCAGGCGATGCCGGGCACGGGTAAGCTCGTGCTGACCGGCCAGCTCGGCGACGTCATGAAGGAAAGCGCGCAAGCCGCCGTGTCGTTCTTACGGTCGCGTACGAGTGAGCTCGGGATTCCGGACGATTACTTTGCGAAGCACGACCTGCACATTCACGTGCCGGCCGGCGCAACGCCGAAAGACGGGCCGTCCGCAGGCATCACCATGGCTACGTCCATCGCGTCGATGCTCACGGGCCTGAAGGTCGATCCGAATCTCGCGATGACCGGCGAGATTACTCTCACCGGTCAAGTGTTGCCGATCGGCGGATTGAAAGAGAAAGTGCTCGGTGCAAAACGCGCGGGCATCTCGAAGATCGTCTTTCCGAAGCGCAACGACATGGATCTCGACGACATTCCGAAAGAAGTTCGCGACACGATGGAGTTCGTGCCGGTGGAGGAAATTTCGGAAGTGTTGTACCACGCGCTGGGCAAGCGCGTGATCTCGCCCGTGCCGCTCGGCTCCGAAAGCGGGCGCGCAAGCAACGTCGTGCCGATGCGCCGCAACGGCGTCACCAAGCGTCCACGACCAGCGCCGGAGCGCCGGCGACGGACGTCGGGCACGCGCAAGCGCTAGCCACGAAGCAAAGCAAGGACGGCACCGCGAATTTGATTCGGGTGCCGTTTTTTCTTTGGAGAGCGCCGTGAGAGTCTTCCGCTCGTCGCGCGTGAGCACGACCCTGATCGTCTCCATTCCCGTGTTGCTGGGCATCCTCGAACTCGGACATCCGCCGCTATTGCCGGGCGCTGAAATCTACGAAACCATTGCGCCGGTCGTACGCTGGTGGACCGTGCTGCACGTGTTGCAACTTCCGCTCCTGGCCCTGTTGGGCGGCTGCGTGGTTCTCCTGACGCTGAATTCGCGCGGCCGAACCGTGATGGTTGCGCGTTGGGCGATGGCCGTCTTTGCCGTAGCTTATCCGGCGTACGATGCCACGGTTGGCATTGCGAGCGGCGTAATGGTTGCGAATGCCGGACGGCTCACGGCCGACGCTCAAGTTGCAATGGAATCGGGATTTCAAGCGTTATTCTGGGGACCGGTCACCGGAATCGTGTATTTCACTGGAGCACTCGCCTGGTTGGTAGGTATGGGCGCAACCGCAATTGCGGTATATAAGCAAGGCGCACATTGGATCGCCGTCGCGCTCATCGCGCTTTCCGCCGTGTCGCTCAGTGTGTCGCACGTCCGCCCGTTCGGGCCGCTTGCATGCTTCTCGTTCGCGATCGGCGCCGCACTCGTACAGCTAAGCGCAAAACATAAAGTGCACGTGCAGGTGCGTAAAGGTATCGTGGCGTCGCCCTCGCGCAAGCGCATCCATTGGTCCTAACGGGCATCAGCACATTAGGACTTCCGACGCAGTGCACGCGCGAAAACATGGGACACAAGAACGGTTTTTTCAAAACACAGGTTCAAGCGGCCTAAGTGGGGGTATCCTCTGGTCACCAATGCCGCTGTTCAAAGGACTCGTCTGTGCTAACCAGTGTTGATACGATTCGCCTCTACATCATCGAAGGTCAAGTGCTCTTTGCGAAGGCGCTCGGGGAATTGTTCGCGCAGGAACGCGACATTCAAATTGCCGGCGACGGCCAAGGCATCGACGCTGCGGCGATCGGAAGAGCCCGGCCCAACGTCGTCATTCTCGATCTCGACTCGGTGAACGGCGCCATCGGCGATGCGCTCGAAGCGTGCCGCGCCGCCGCTCCGAACGCTCGCATTTGCGCGCTGACCATGCGCCCCGGTCCCGAACTTCTTCAGCGCTCGCTGACGGCGGGTGCCGAGGGATACATCGTTAAGGACATCACGCCCGCCGAGCTGATTCGCGCGATTCGCCTGATCGCCGCCGGTGAGAACTACGTCGATCCGCGCGTTGCGGGCGGCCTGATGCGCCGTCGCGCCAACGGCAATCGCCGCGACCTCAACGAACTCTCCGCTCGCGAAGCCGAAGTGATTCGCTTGATCGCCGAAGGGCTTTCAAACAAGATGATCAGCGCGCGGTTGAATCTCTCCGAAAAAACGATCAAGAACCACATCAGCCGCATCTTCTCGAAACTGAATATCTACGCGCGCAGCCAAGCGGCCGTGCACGCGATCAAACTCGGCTTGCTTTAAGAGAGTTTAGCGCGCGCAAGAAATGCGCGAATGCGATCGGTGCGTACCGTCGAAAACGCCGTGACGGAAACGTACCGGTCGCCACGCGCGTCGAGCGCCGTGATAATCAACTTACGTGTCACGAGCCCGCGCAGCTTTCCATGCATGTCATAAGCGCCGGCGCCGGAATCGCCGCGATCGCACCTCGGACAGTACAGCAGCGTCAAATGCGCGTGATGCTCGGCGATGCCGGGAGTGGCGGCCCATTCGAGATTGCCCGGATGTCCCATCACTACGAAGCGGTCGCCGGTGGAAAAATCGGCATTCGCTATCGAAGTGCGCGTGTAGGTCCCGGGGAGCGCCGGCACCCACAGCAGCGCAAGGTCGTCGCGCGAATCCAACACTAGCCGCCGTACGACGCTCGCGTCGTGGGATGCGAAGATGACCGCATGCGTTCCGGGATGCTCGACAACGTGCCGCGCCGTGAGAATCACAAGTTCGTTCTTTCGCGCGCCGACGATTATACCGGTGCCTTCGATCTCATGCCTTCCGGACGTGTGCGTTACGACAAGGACCGTTTGCTCGCGAAGGCGTTGCGCTAGCGGTTCCGTCACGCGAACGCCATTCGCTTTCAAAACAAGATCGGCGTTGACGTAAAGATCTTTTTGTGCGCGTTCGAAAATGACTAGCCCGCGCGCCGCGTCACTCCAGCCGCGCGAAAACTGGCTCATTGCGATTGCAATGAAAGCCACAATGGTTATGGCGAAAGCGGCCGAAAAATCGATACGCCGCGAAGAAGAATCTACTCGCGAATCCATGAGATACCGGCTACTATTACCATAATTGCTCCGACAACGGCAAAGTAGGTGGTAGCCGGTATAAAGGTCCGGCCAAGCGGACCGAGCTGGATCGTGCGGGCGAAATAGACCGCGCCGCCGACTGCGACGCCGAGAAGCTGTCCGGTCGTTCGCGCCGTCGCGAGCGTGCCCGCTGCGATTCCGCGCCGATTTTCTGGTGCGGATCCCATGATTGCGCTGTTATTTGGTTGACTGAAAACCGCCGTGCCGAAACCGGCGACCATCAGCGACGCAACGATTTGCCACGTCTGCGGATGCGGCGGCAAGCGCGAAAGAATGAATGCGCCGATTGCCACGACGCAGGCCCCGAACGTGGAAATGTATCGCGCCGGCACGCGATCGGAAATCGCGCCGGCCAACGGCGCGAGCACGATGTTCATCACCGTGATCGGCAGCAGCAGGAAGCCCGCCTGGAAGGCGCTCTCACCGAGCGCCGTTTGCGCGGAGAGCGGCACGATGAAAACGATTCCGGAAAACGCCACGAAGAAAACGAACGCCGCCAATACCGAAAAGCGGAACAGCCGGTTCTCGAAGAGCTGCAGGTCGAGCGTGGGATATGGGACGAGCCGTTCGACCCGAACGAACAGGCCAAGCAAAATCGCCGCAGCCACGAACAAACCAATCGTGAACGGCGAACTCCATCCCCAAACGTGCGCGCGTGAGAGCGTCAGCGAAAGCGAGAAGAGGCCGCTAACGGATAGAAGCGCACCCAGCGGATCGTAGCCCTTTCCGCGCGGTTGCGTGGGTTTGAGAACGATTGCCGCGGCGATCATCGCGACGATCGAAATCGGTACGTTGATCAGGAAGATCCATTGCCAATGTGCGAACGTCACGATCGCCCCGCCGAGCACGGGGCCGGCAGAAAGACCGAGCGCGACGGCAGCGCCGTTTAGACCGATAGCGCGCCCCCGCATTTTCGCTGGAAACGTGTCGACGATCAAGGCTTGATTCGACGAGACCAGCATCGCCGCGCCGAACGCTTGCAAAACGCGCGCGCCGATGAGAAAACCCAACGACGGACTGAACGAACACGCAAGCGATCCAAGGCCGAATACGGCGAAGCCGGTGAGGTAGATTCGCTTTTGACCGAACATATCACCGAGACGCCCGAAGAACACGAGCGTCGAGGCGGTGACGAGCATGAATGAAAGAAGCACCCATTCGGCGTCGTCTACGGAGTGCCGGTAGGCGTGCGCGATCGTCGGCATCGCAACGTTGGCAATCGAGGCGTCGAGCGTTCCCATCATGCTGCCCAGCATGATCACGGCGATGGCGTACCACTGGTAACGCTCGCCGCTGCGAACTCGCGTCTTTACTTGGGTTCGCAGGGACAAACCAATTCGCTCGCTATCGCGACAGCCGTTAACGGGTTAACCGCGTAGCCGTCGGCGCCCACTTGGCGCCACAGCGACGGGTGTAAGGAAAACGCTCTTCCGCCGACGATGACGACCGGCGAAAGCGGCCGCGTTTCCAACTCGGCGATCAACTCGCGAACCGGCGCAACGTCGGCAGCTACGGTTGCCGAGAGCGCAAGAACGTCGACCGACGCATTGTCGACGAATTCGAGGATTGCGTCGAGGGGTAAATTGCCGCCGAGAAACGACGAGTGCCAGCCGCAGAGCGTGAACCCGTCGGCGACCATGCGCGCGCCGATGTGATGCTGGGCGCTGCCGGGCGCCGCTACGGCAACCGAAAGCTCTCGATGCGGCCGGGGCGCTTCCAAATCCAGCAGCTGCGCCATCACGCGTTCGGTAGCCGCGGTGACGATGTGTTCCTGAGCGATGCTAATCTCGCAGCGTTGCCACAGGCGCCCCGCTTCGCGCAACACCGGCGTTAGAATATTTTGGTAGATTTCGATGGTCCGCGCGCCTGCAGCTACCGAAAGCAACGTTTCGCGCGTTGCTCGCGCTTCGTCGCCGTCCAGCACGGCGTTCAAGAACCTTTGCGCGCTTGCGCCGTGCGGCGCCTTGCCGTCGATGGCGGGGTCGGTCGTCGAACGAAGCACTTCCAATTCGCGAAGCGTTTTTTCGAGAATGTGGCGCGCTATTTTCGTATCGGCGAGCGGCACGTAAGCGGAAATATCGGCGCGCATTGTTTCGATCGCACGTGTCACGGCGTCGGGTGGAAAGCCGCGGAACGACAATGCGCTTTGCGCCCACGCAGCTAAATCGAGAAAAACGTCCGGAACCTGCAGCGTGCATGCATCGCGAAGCGCCGCCGCCAGTTGAGTGCCAAGGTCGAACGGAAGCGCAGCTACGGGATCGTTCGCGTGCCGCCGCGCCTCGAATTCGCTTTTCATGCGACCAGGATGCCGGCGCCTTCCTGAACTTCACCGATCGTTGCATCGAGCGCACCGGCCGCACGCAAATCCGCCAGCAGCGCAGGCGCTCGATCGCGCGAAACGGAGATCAACAAACCGCCGGATGTTTGGGCATCGGAAAGAATCGTGCGCATGGTCGCGCTTACCGTAGGATCGAAGGTCGTAAATTCGGCGTGGAGCGCCTCGTTGTCGCGCGTTCCGCCCGGAATAGCGCCTTCGCGCACGAGATCGGCGACGAAGGGCATCACCGGCACCGCTTCGGAATCGATGAGCAACCGCACGCCGGATGCTTTCGCAAGTTCACCGGCATGGCCGAGCAAGCCGAACCCGGTAATGTCGGTTGCGGCGTGCGCGTCTGCGGCGAGCATCGCGCGCGAGGCCTTATCGTTCAACGTGGTCATCCATCCGATTGCATGTTGCATTTGAGAAGCATCGATCAGATCGCGTTTGAGCGCAGTAGCTAAGATACCCGTGCCAAGCGGTTTGGTAAGCACGAGCACGTCGCCCGGACGCGCTCCGGCGTTCTTAACGATCTTGTGCGGATCGATCGTTCCCGTGACCGCCATTCCGAATTTCGGCTCGGGATCTTTGATCGTGTGTCCGCCGATAATTGCAACGCCCGCTTCGTGCGCAATGGTTGCGCCGCCGGCGAGGATTTGCTCGAGAATCGAAAGATCGAGATCCTCGGGAAATGCAACGATGTTGAGCGCCGAGACAGGCGTGCCGCCCATTGCATACACGTCGGAAAGCGCGTTGGCTGCGGCAATCCGGCCGAAATCGAACGCATCGTCGACGATCGGCGTAAAGAAATCCACAGTTTGCACGAGCGCCAAATCTTCGCGCAGCAGGAAGACGCCGGCATCGTCGGACGTGTCGAAGCCGACCAGGACCCGGTCGTTCGCGGTGACGGGCAAGCGGCGCAAGACCTGCGCCAGCTCGGCGGAGCCGAGTTTACTTGCTCAACCGGCGCACGACGAACGTGCGGTCAAGCGCACGCGCGTTTCTGATTCCATAACTGCGCTATACAACACGAGGCGCAGGGGTCATGCCGCAGAAAGAAAGGCGCATGAAGAAGACGCTGCTGTTGCTGCCGGGGCCCGTTCCCGTTGCCCAATCGGTGCTCGAAGCTACGGCGAGGCCTATGATCAACCACCGCGGCCCCGAATTTGCGGATCTGCTTGCGCGATTGGAACGCGGCATGCAGCCCATATTCGGCACGCGGCAAGAGGTCTTGTTCCTGGGGTCTTCCGGTACGGGCGGCCTGGAAACGGCCGTCGCCAATATCTTTTCGCCGGGCGACTTGGTGCTCTCGTGTCCCATCGGCGTCTTCGGAAAGCGTTTGGGCGAAATTGCGCGCACGTTCGGCTGCAACGTCGAAGTGCTCGATACGCCGCTCGGCGCCGCCTTGGACCCCGCTACGCTTGCCGAGCGGCTAAAAGCCGACACGGGCCGCGCGATTCGCGGCGTATTGCTCACGCACAACGAGACCTCGACGGGCTCGCAAAACGACATGGCCGCGATTGCCTCCATCGTTCGCGAGCACGGCGCCCTCACGATCGTCGATTCGGTGAGCGGCCTCGGCGCAGCGCCTTTCTCGATGGACGAATGGGGTTACGACGTCGTCGTCACCGCCTCGCAAAAGGCGCTTTCAGCGCCTCCGGGAATCGCGATGGTTGCACTCAGCGAACGTGCGTGGAAAGCGGTCGAAGCCGGCAAAGCGCCGCGTTTCTACTTCGATCTACTCAAGGCACGCGAGTTTGCGCGTAAAGGACAGACGGCGTGGACGCCGCCGATTTCGGTGTTCTTCGCGCTCGACGTCGCGCTCGAGCAGTACCATGAAATCGGCCTCGACGCACAGATGGAACGCCATGCGAGCAACGCTCGCGCGATCCGCGCCGCATTCGAAGCGCTCGAATTCGAAATCTTCTCGCGCAGCAACGCGCATTCGGTGACCGTAGTGGCCGCCGCACCTCCGTACGGCGTAGACGCCGGCGCATTCTTAAAACGGCTGCGCGAACGCTACGGCGTCGTGCTTTCCGGCGGTCAGGGCGAGCTCACCGGGAAGATCGTGCGTATGGGCACGATGGGCGACATTCAAGAGCATGATATTCTCGGCGCTATTGGCGCTATTGAACTCGCGCTGGCCGATACCGGCGCAGCCGTTACGTTCGGCGCGGGCGTCGCCGCCGCAACTCGCGAATTCGCCGGCGCCGTTCCGGCAACCATCGCATAGTGTTCGCCGGCATGCGAGCTCCATATCTATGGCGCGTCCCTGTTCCAGTAATAAAGTAACCGAGAAGCCCTGACCTACACCGCTATCATCCTCGGATTCGTCATAGGCACGCTCGTGTCGATGATCGGCGGCGGCGGTGGCGCGCTGTTCGTCGTCGCGCTCGTAGCATTGTTTTCGCTACCGGAACGCGTTGCCGCCGCGACATCGCTCGTCGTAGTGATTCCAACGACGGTGTTCGGTTCGATCGGTCACTGGCGCAACGGTCACATCGATGTAGCGAAAGGCCTGCCGCTGTTGATAGCGGGTCCGTTCGGCGCGATCGCGGGCACGATCGCGATTCGATACGTCAACAATGCGGTTGCAACAAAACTCTTAAGCGCGTTTCTCGTGCTGCTCGGCGTGCAAATGGCGTTCGCGATGTTTCGCAAACGCCGCTCCACTGCGAAGGTGCGTCATGAGCGCGCTACCGGAACCGCCTACGGACTGTTGGGCGGGTTGACGAGCGGTGCGTTCGGCATCAGCGGTTCGCCGCCGATCGTTACGGGATTGGTTTCTTTAGGCCTCGATCCCGTACGCGTGATCGGCACTTCCATCTTTGCGCTCACGAGTATCGCCGTCGCAGGTGCGCTAACGCACGCTGCGGCGGGCGACGTCGACTGGAAGTTGGCCGCAGAGCTCGCCGTGGGAAGCGCGGTGGGTGCTTACATGGGCGCTCATTTGCTCGCAAAGCTCAACAGTCCCGGGCTTCACAAAGTGTTGCGGCCAACGCTGATCGGGCTCGTCGCGGTAGCCGGGCTGTTTATGTGGTTTCGGTAGCGGGCTCCCAGAGTTCTATCCGGTTGCCTTCTAAGTCCGTGCACCAGCCGAACTTTCCGTAATCGTAACTCTCACGCCGCTCGTCGACTTCAACGCCGGCCGCAGCCAAGGCGTCAAGCAATTCGTCAAGGCGATCGACTTGTAAATTCAACATCGCTTTTTGTTTCGTCGGAAAGTACTCGTCGTCGGTCTTGAAAAACGCAGCGACGGCATAGGCGCGTTGCGCGCCGGCCGGAAAGATGAAGCATCCACTTTGCAGCGACAAGGCGAGGTGCTTTTCATACCACTGATAAAGCGCCTCGGGATCGTTCGCCCGAAGAAAGACGCCGCCGATACCGGTTACTTTTCCCATATGCGGACCTCCCTCGCGTAACGCTTAGAGATGATGGCGATGGAAATACGGATTCAAGAACGGCCGCGCGAACCAGGGAATCGTCGTTAGAATCGCGCGATCGATATTTGCGTCGGGCTCGACCAGCGGGCCGGCAAGGTGCGATCGATGCAGATCGTTGCGAATGTCAGGCGAGAGCGGGAAGTACAGCGCGACGAACAGCACGAGCCACAGCAGAACTGCGCCTTTGAAAAAGCCGATTATCGCTCCGCCGATGGAGTTACCGATGTTGATAAGCGGGAGCTTGGCAAACCGATTTAACACCCAAGATGCCGCAAGCACGATTGCATAGGTAATGAACCCGGTGAGGAACATGCCGATGACGTGCGCCGATCCCGGGCCGACGTGAATCGTGTTCTCGAGCCACGCGTCGAAGACGCCGTTGTAGTACCATGGCGTGATCAGCGCGGCCACCACGGCGACGGCGCCGGCCAGTTCCGAAACGAAGCCGCGCGTGAAGCCCTTATAAGCCGCAATCAAGAGCACGACGACGATCAGAATGTCGGGCCACGCGATGCCGTTCATTCGCGAATCGTCGCTCCGGCTTCTTCACGCAGCGCCGCGAGCGCGCGTGCGATGGCTTCGTCAGCTTCCGCGTCCGTGATCGTCGCATCGTAGCGCTGCATGACGATGCGGACGGCGAGACTCTTCTTGCCCTCGCCAACTTGCGGCCCGCGGTACTCATCGAAGACGCGAACGTTGCGACACAATTCGCCGATGGCGTTTTGCGCAATCGCCGAAATGTTCTCCGCCGTTACGTCGAGGGCAACGACCATTGCGAGGTCCCGGTACGTCGATGGATATTTCGACGGCGGGTGATACGACGGCGTTCGGTACTCCGGCAACGAATCCAAATAGATGTTGCACAGATATGCGGGGAAGCGAACGTCGAAAGACTTCGCAACGCGCGGATCCACTTTGCCGAGCGCGGCGATTTCGCGGCCTTCGTGCAGCAATACGGCGGTCTTGCCCGGATGGAGTCCGGTGCGCGTATCCGGCGCAGCTTTTACTTCGATTCCGCATACGGCGCGAATCAACGCTTCGCAGTCGCCCTTGAGCCGCAGAAAGTTCGAGTCGTGCCACGCGGGATCGTTGGCCGGTTCGGTAGTGAAACCAAACGCGATCATCGGCATTTCGGCGATGTGGCCGTTCTCGTTGTAGAAGACGTGTCCGATTTCGAAGATCCGGCACGGCTGGCCGGCGCGCGCGAAGTACTCGATGAGATTCGGCCCTAGCGCGTAACGCAAGTAGCGCTGATCTTCGGAAAGCGGATTGCGTACTTCGACCGAAGCATGGCTCGGCGTGATGCCGGCACGCTTGATTTTCTCGAAGAGCTGCGCCCCGTGTAACGAGTACGTCAGCACTTCGTGGTAGCGAAGGCCTTGTAGCGTGTCGGCGACGCGATTCTCTAGCAGATATTGTCCGCTCGAGATCTCGTGCGCCGGAACGGCCGGTTCGATCGGCTCGATGTTGTCGTACCCTTCGACGCGAGCCACTTCTTCGATCAAGTCCGCTGCGATCGCCAAGTCGCGACGCCATGCCGGCGGCGTAACCGTCATCTTCGCTCCGTCGCGATGAACTGCGCAGCCGAGGCGCTCCAAGTGCGACGCAATGCGTGCCGGCTCCAGCGGCAAGCCTAAGAGGCGTTCGACATCTTGCGCGCGCAGCACGATCGGCGCTTGCGCGGTAAGCGTTTCGCCGAACGCGTGCGGTCGATATGCGTGCGCCCCGATTCGAACGAGCAGCTGCGCCGCCCGCGCCGCGCCCATGTCGCTTAGCGCCGGAGCGAGATTCTTTTCGTGACGCGAAGACGCTTCCGTGCGGAACGCGAGCTGCATGCTTGCTCGACGGATGCGCGCGCCTTCAAAATTTGCCGCTTCGAGGATAATCGACGTCGTCTCGTCGCGCACTTCGCTGCTCGCGCCGCCCATGAGGCCGGCTAAGCCTAAGACTTCTTGTTCGTCCGCGATCGCAACGAACTGCGGCTGCAACTCGTGTTTCTCGCCGTCCAGGGTTGTCAGCGTTTCGTTATCTCGCGCGTCGCGGACGATCAGGTGATGGCTCGTAACGCGATCGGCGTCGTAGAAATGCAGCGGCTCGCCGACTTCGAACATCACGTAGTTCGAAATGTCGACCAGATTGTTGATGGGGCGCTGACCCGCGAGCGCAAGGCGGATGCGCATCCATGCCGGAGCCGGCGCAACCTTCACGCCGTCGAAAAGCTGCGCGACGAAGCGCGTGCAGGCCGTCGTATCGATCGTAACGCGCGGCGCGGCGTTTGCGGGTTCGTCGTCTCGTCCGGGATTTTCGAACGAAGGCAGGCGCAACGGCGATTCGAACGATGCGGCGAGTTCGCGAGCGAGGCCGAGAACCGCCATTGCGTCGACGCGATTGCTCGTAACCTCGACTTCGAGCACGTCGTCGGCGAGTCCGAAAAGCTCTACGACGTCGGCGCCCAGCGGCGTATCGGCGTCGAGCTGCATGATGCCGTCTTCGAACCACTCCGGCGTGAGCGCAAGCTCATCGGCCGAGCACATCATGCCCTGCGATTCCACGCCGCGCATTTTGCGCCGTTCGATCTTGATGTGGGGAAGTTGCGCGCCGATGATTGCGACCGGAATCACTTGGCCCACGGCAACGTTCGTTGCCGCCGTTGCAATGGTCAGCGGCTCGTCGCCGCCGGTGTCGACGGAACACACCTGAAGCCGGTCGGCATTCGGGTGCTTTTCCATCGCCGTGATTTTCCCGACGACGACGCCGCTGATGTGCGGTCGTGACTCGATCGTCTCGACCGGAAATCCGAGCGATGCCAAACGGTCGGCAATGGCTTGCGACTCGGCGGGCAAGTCGACGTATTCACGCAACCAACTAATCGGAACGCGCATGAGATCTAAACGGAGTCGCTTTCGTTAGGCGAGTTGTTGGAGAAAATCGAGATCGCTTTCAACGAACCGGCGAATATCGTCGACGTCGTAGCGAGTTAGGCCAAGCCGTTCGATTCCGAAACCGAACGCCCAGCCGGTATATACTTCGGTGTCGTACCCGGCTCCGGAGAGCACGTTTGGATGAACCATGCCGGCGCCGCCGAGCTCGATCCAGCCCGAGCCGCCGCACATGTTGCAGCTCGACGACTCCGCTTTACACTTCGGACAGGTCGTGTCCACTTCGGCGCTCGGTTCGGTAAATGGGAAGAACGACGGGCGGAACCGCACGCGTTGGTCCGCCCCGAAAAGCTCGCGGCAGAGTCCGGTGAGCATACCCTTCAGATGGCCGAAGTGAATGCCTTCGGCGACGAGCAGCCCTTCGATTTGATTGAATTGGAAGAGATGACGCGCGTCGACCGCATCGCGGCGGTAGCACTTGCCGGGCGCCACGACGGCGATGGGAGGCTTGTGCGCCTGCATCGTGCGCACTTGCATGGGCGACGTATGCGGACGCAGCAGCAATGAGTCGGTGATCCAGAACGAGTCGAAGCCTTCGCGCGCCGGATGGCTTGCGGGGATGTTCAGCGCATCGAAGGCGTAGTAGTCTGGTTCGATCTCGGGACCGAGCACGACCGCAAACCCATGGCGCTCGAAGTAAGCACACGCGTCGCGAAGTACCCGTCGCACCGGATGAATCGTGCCGCTTTCCGCCGGAATCGACGGGAACGTAACGTCGATCTTTTCGGCGAGCTCCGCTTCGAAGGCGCGCATCTCGAGCGCGGACGTCGCCTCTTCCAACGCACTCTCCATGCGCTGCACGGCTTCGTTGATCACCTTGCCCGCGTCGGGACGCTCCGCGGCCGGCAGCTGGCCGATGCCGCGGCGCAAGCCCGTCACCTCGCCGCTGCGGCCTAAATAGGTAACGCGCACCGAATCAAGGGCGCGTTCATCGCGCGCGGTTTGTAAGTCGGCCGAGAAGCGGCCGTAAAGGTCTTCGAGTTTCGTGCCTAATTCGCTCATCTTCACAAAAGGGCAAAAGCAAAGCGCCCGGAGCTTCTACTATACCGGGCGCTTCGTGAAAGGTCTCTGACTTCTTCGAGAGGTTCAGGTTTGACTTGGCGACGGATTGACCGTTCTATACGCAATGTAGGCACTAATCGAGCCCGTTTGGGCGAAGAGTTTCCAGAAGAGTTCGGAGGTTGCCATGCTTGCTTAGGTCTCCTTCTAGCCGTCGATTTCCGGCTCGCGCCTTTGGACTGACGCAATTCTACCATGCGACTTTTCGCGCCGGTAGTCTTGACTTTTTAACCTCCGAATACTCTCTTGACACCCCTTGAAAAGAGGGTTTTTCCACGATATTTGCGGCCGATTAGTCGCTTTGGACCATCCGCGAAGCTTCGTACAGAGCGATGGAGCCGGCTACCGCGGCATTGAGGCTCTCCGTTGGGCCGCGCATCGGGATAGAAAGCCGCTCGTGACAGATTTCCGCCCACGTTCCAAGCCCGTGGCGCTCGTGGCCGACCACGACGCACGCCGGCTTCTCGAGCCGCCCTTCGCCAAGCGGCCGTCCCCGGGTGGTTAGGCCGTAAAGGCTTGCGCCCACCTCCTTAGCGGCCGCGCTGACGGCTTCAGGGGTGGCTACGGCGATCGTCAGGCGGAAAATCGCGCCCATCGCCCCGCGAACGACCTTCGGATGGTACGGATCGACGCCGAAGCGGCCGAAGATCGCTCCGCCCGCGCCGAAGGCTTCCGCCGAGCGGAGCAGGGTGCCGGCATTCCCGGGGTCGTTCAGATCCGCGAGAACCAGGCTCAGGGGCAAACTCAAAATTTGCCCGGGCGGCGCAAACCGAATTGGGGCGACCGCGACCAGGCCGGTCGGCGTCTCCAAATCCGAAAGCTTCCGGGCCGTTCGATCGTCGACGAGAGCGATCTCGACGCCGCGGCTTTCCAGGGTCTGCAAGCCGGCATTGCCTTCGTAGGCGGCTTCCGTCGCGAAAATTTCTTCGATCGCAACGCCGCTCGCCAAGGCTTCGCTCAGGAGCGTCGGTCCTTCGAAGGCGAAGCGCGCTTGTTCACGCCGCCCCTTATTCGTTAGTAATTCACGCGCCCGTTGCACGCGATCGGCGTGCGCGCCGGCTCGAATCGCCACGCGTTAGCGCGTTCGGCGCGTGTAATTTGCGCGCGTGAAAATCATCGCGATCGCAGCGATGATTCCCGCCAGCATGATCGCGACTTTGTCATTGAAGTGGTGCGGCACGACGAAAAGATTGAAGAGATAGACCAGCACCACGAAAAGCACGAAAAAGTACGCGAGCCAGCCGAGTTCGACGAGCACAGATGAGCGTTGCACGCCGGTATGGTACGAGGCGCGAGAGCGCTATTCCGTTAAGAAGCGGCCATGAGCGAAATTCCCGAGGTCCTGTCGTCGCGAACGATTTATCGCGGTCCCGTTTTCTCGGTACGCACTGACGAGGTGCGTTATCCCGACGGCAAAACGCACGGTTTGGATATCGTCGAGCATCCGGGCTCGTATGCGATCGTCGCGACCACGGCCGACGATCGCATCGTGCTCGTGCGGCAATACCGTCACGCAGCCGGGCGAGAACTGTGGGAGATTCCCGCCGGCACGGCGGAGCCGAACGAAGAACGCGCCGCCGGCGCCCTCCGCGAACTCCGCGAAGAAACCGGGTTTAGCGCAGCCTCCATCCGCCCGCTTGGATCGATGTTGATGACGCCGGGCTTCTGCACTGAAGCGTTGCATTTTTTCCATGCAACCGGCCTAAGCGCGGGCGAGCAGCAGCTCGACGAAGACGAACGGATTACGGTTGCCTCCTGCACACTCGAAGAGGCGCAAAGCCTTGCGGACACTGGGCAAATCGCCGACGCCAAGACGTTGATTGCTTTGCTGTGGATGCGTGGTTCGAGAAGTGAAATAGTGCCCGGGATTAGCCGATAGATGTATCACAGGTGAAACGGCCGCGGCGCACTCTATGCACCACGGCGATTAGCCATGGAGGTATAGTGGAGATTCCCAGCGACATTGACGCAGTCCTGAAGCGTCTTCTCGAAGCACCGGTTGAAACCGCCGATCAAAACATCTTAGCGCCCGAAGACGAGGCGTATCTCACGTCGCTCGTCGCCGCAGTGCGCTCCGGCCGTCGCGCGGTGTTGATCGTCGAGGATGCCGACGAACGTTTGCGTTATATGTTCAGCAATGCAACGCGCGCCGAAGCGGTAACGATGCTCGGCAAGGTGGTCGAAGCGACCGGACGGCGTATCTCGGACGGCGACGACTAGAAAACCGCCGTCCTCTTACGGGACGAGCGCGAGCCCGTCGATCTTCCCGTCTTTCGTCAGTACGAAACGATAGTGATACTGCGCGTGTGCAAAGCGCACGAGAAATTCGTACACGGTATCGCCGTTAGCGCCGGCGCTGCTCGAAATCGGTACAAACGTTTGCGGCTTTCCAAGCGACGCAAAGTTTTCTTTTTCCACTAGTGCATCGGTCAAATACGAGCTGAACGCGGCGGTAAGCTGCGTCCGGTCGATTTGATGCGTCGCCAGACGCGCGAGCCACTCTTTCGCGCGTTCGATTACGGCGTTTTCCATGTGCGTGGAACCGGGCGGCAGCAGGATGTCTAGAACTTGCGCGGCGACGGCTTCCGGCGAGATGACCCCGCGGCTGCGATAGCTGTCCGTATTCACGAGCACGATCACCGCGATGTGATCGTCCGGCAGCAACGCGTTCATGGCGTGGTACCCCGGAATCTCGCCATTTTGCCAGACGTAACGCCGTCCGTCGCGCTGATCGATGACCCAGCCTAGGCCGTGCTTTTCGTCGCCGGCGGCGTCGGCGGGCGTGAACATGTCGCGCATCGCATCGACGCGAAGCAGCAGCGGCAACCCGATGTCCCACTTCGCCAAATCGTAGATGTTCGTTACGATGCCGTTGCCTTCGAGCCACGTCGCATCCCACGGGTGCGCCGCAATGAATTGTCCCGGCCGCCCGGTGTAGCCGTACGCGTAGTCCGGCGAGATGCCGATGTCGCCGGCGTTGAACGACTGATTCATTACGAGCGGCATAAAGATGTGCTGTTGCAAGTAATCGGAGAGCGGGACGTTTGCTACCCGTTCGACGATTGCCGCTGCAACCAGATCGTTGCACGTGTTGCGTTGGAACGCCGAACCCGGCGCCGTCTGCGGCTTGAGTTTGTCCATTGCGGCGAATAGCTCGGCCGTCTTCATCGTGTGTGTCTGATCGGGAAATCCCGCCATGTGCGCGCAGTCCGGCAAGCCCGACGTTTGCGAAAGCAATTGAGAAACGGTTGCCGTTCGCGCTACCGTCAATTCGGGCAGATACTTCGTGACGCGATCGTCGAGTTTTATTTTTCCGTCCTGCTGGAGCAGCAGAAGGGCCGCTGCCGTGAAAGATTCGCTCACGCCTCCGATGTACGATTGGGTGTCGGGCGTGAAACGAACGCGCGATTTGAGCTGCGCTTCGCCGAAGCCGCGCGCATATACCGTGCGTCCGTCTTCGACCACGGCGATAGCCATGCCCGGGCTGCGCCCTTGCGCGATCGCGCGGCTTCCAACTTCGTCGACCGCACGAGCCATGACGGCAGAAAACACGTGCGGTGGGGGCAGCGAGGCTAGAGGTTGCGGGGAATTAGCCGCCGCGGCGAGTCCCAAAACAAGAGGCGCCCACATGCTTGGAGCCTTCGGCAATACGGCGGCCTGCTACCCCTTTACCGGACGCTCGCTCGCTTAGAAGACAAGTTGCGCTTGTCCGATGACGCGCGACTGCTCGACGAGGGCGAGTCGATCCATGCGATGGGACTTGGGCAAGTAGAGCACGGCGACGTCACCGTGCGGCATGGCGGTGCCAAGCATCGTCATCTCGCCGTCGTGTTTCCACGCCACCTGAACCGGGGCGCCGGCACCATGCACGATGATGCAATACCAACTGCCGTCGCGACCGTACATCACGCGCGCGTCCATGTTCGAGGCAAACGTCGCCACGCGATGCGGGCTCGCTGCGATGCGTGCCATGGCCGCAGATTGCGCGAGCATCGTTTCGTTCATCGCCCGATTTTGTTGCAAGAGATATGCGCTTGGCCCAAGCGCCACAATAACGAGCGCTACTGCCGCAGCCAATGCCGCCGGCGCGCGCCGCACGCTCGGGCGGTTGACAAGGCTGACGGCGCCGCCACGTTCAAAGGCCGTGGCCATGCGGGCGTCCAGGTCTCGCGGCGCCGCAACTGCGGTGCCGGACGCGCAGATGGCTGCGACGTCGTCGCAAGCTTGCGCGAGGATCTTCGCGCACGGCGCGCAGCGGTCGGCGTGGCGTTCGATCGCCGCCCGTTCGTCTTCGTTGAGCGCGCCTAAAGCGTAAAGGGCCGCGTCTTCGCTTATGTGTTCCGTCATCGCATCTGCCCCAGCGCGGCGCCAAGCTTTCGAAGGCCCAGCGCAATGCGGCTCTTGATCGTTCCCAGAGGCTGATTGAGCTCGCGGGCTATTTCGGTATGCGTTTTTTGCTCGTAGTAGGCCAGCTCGATCGTACGCCGCTGATCGGGTGGAAGCTCGCCGAGCGCGCGGCGGAGACGTTCGTTTTCCAGCGTGTCGACTATTTGCAGTTCGTCGTGCTCGATGGGTTCCGCGGCGACTCGTTCGGTTAAGCGGTGGCGACGGGCCTTTGCCCGCAATCGCGTTATCGCTTCATTGCGGACGCACACCACGAGAAAACTCCGCACCGCGCCGCGCGAGCGCGTGTAGGAGCCGGGCGATTTCCATACCCGCGTCAACGCGTCGTGAACGCAGTCTTTCGCATCTTCAGGGTCCTGCAGCACTCTCGATGCGGTCGTATAAAGCAGCGTGCCGTACCGGCGGTACGCTTCGTCAAACGCCCAGCGCTGCTTTGCCGCAAACGCGGCTGCCAGCGTCTCCTCATCGGCGAGCGAGGGCTGCATGGTATCGCTCGTTCGACGTGCCGCATGCGGCGCGCCTTGAACCGGCGCCAACGCCGGCAGGGCGGTCATAAAAAAGAACGCCCCGAAGGGCGTTCCGGATGATTCTGCGTGCGTTAGGCGCTTAGTGCGCGACCTTCTGGGCCACCGCGCTTGCCTGTTGGAGCAGGGCGGCTTCTTTCTTCGCAAAGGTTTTCAGCGCAGGGTCGCTGCCGCTTTGCGCTTCATCCGTGAAATAAGAGAGCGCCATTTGTGCGTCGACGTTCAGGTCGCCTGCGTATTTCTGATCGAACGCTTTACCGGAGAGCGATTGAATGTCGCCGTACTGCGCGTCCGCGCGAACCGTCGGTTTGTTATCGACAGGAACGCTATGCCGGCTTGCATAGGTCTTCAGGAACTGTGTCGCTTCGCCGGCGTTCGCAGCAAGCTGTGAAGCAATCGTCTTCAGCTGCGGATCTTGAGCCTTGTTCTTAGCCATCGTCGCAAGCGCGTACTGGCCGAGGAGCTCGGATTGTGCGCTCTGCACGAACGACGCGTCGCTCGAAGAGGCCGCTTGCGCGCCCCCCGTTAGAACAGCCGCAAACGCTAGTGTCATAAAACTTGCTATCCACTTCATATCTACTGTTTTCCCATAGTATGCTTAAAAAGAACATGGAACTCGCGGTTTTGATCGCCGAACGGAAGATTGAAGAAGGGTTAGAAAACGGCTTCTTCGCGAATCTTCCCCATCGTGACCGAATCGATTGCTCGTTGAGCGGCGAAGCGTTCATCGCGAAATGGTGGCGCGAGAAAATAATGCGCGACGAACAGAATCGTCGATAGCGAAGAGTCTCGTGCGAACACGAACACAAAGAAAAAACCCGATCGATTCGACCGGGTTTTCTCTTTCGAATTGCTTCGAGTGCCGTCGTTACTTGCCGGCTGCCTGTTTTGCAAGCTTGAGCAGCGAGCCGAAGGCTTGTGCGTCGGAGATTGCGAGTTCGGCGAGCGCCTTGCGGTTGAGCGTGACGCCCGACTTCTTCAGTCCGTTCATGAAGCACCGAGTACGTCATGCCTTCGCGACGGACGGCCGCGTTGATGCGGCTGATCCAGAGCGAGCGGAAGTCGCGCTTGCGGACGCGGCGATCGCGGAACGCGTAGGCCAGCGACTGGAGCAGCGCTTCGTTCGCAACGCGATAGTTGCGGCGGCGAGCGGCGCGGAAGCCCTTGACGAGCTTCATCACCTTGCGGCGGTGCTTGAGGCCGTGTACACCACGTTTGATACGTGCCATTTATCCGATCCCTCCTTAAACCAGGTACGGAATCGTCGGCGCCAAGCGCTTCAGATCGCCCTTGAAGATCGGTTGATCCTTACGGAACTTCCGTTTGCGCTTGCGCGACTTCTTGCTGAGAATGTGTCCGCAGCCGCCGAACTGATGGCGATGCATCACTTTGCCGGTCGCCGTCACTTTGACGCGCTTTGCGGTTCCACGATGGGTTCGAATTTTAGGCACTGGTAGGCTCCTTCGCTTCTTCGCTCGATTTCGCGTGTCTCCGCGGACGTCTGATCGCGGTCGCATGTTCTTTCTCGTGTTGCGAGGAGAACTTCGGCGGACCAGTCGGCGTCGCACGCGGCGCCAGGATCATGAACATGTTTTTTCCTTCGAGCCGCGGTTCGCGTTCGACCGTGGCAATCGGCGCCATGTCTTCGGCCATGCGATCCAGCAATCGCCGTCCGAACGCCGTGTAGGTGATCTCGCGCCCGCGGAACATGATCGTGACTTTGATCTTGCTGCCGTCCAGCAGCAGGCGTTCGGCCATGCGAGCTTTCGTCTCGTAGTCGTGCGTCTCGATTTTCGGACGCAGCTTCACTTCTTTGAGTTCGAAGTTGCGCTGCTTCTTACGGGCGTCTTTGTCTTTCTTCGACTGCTCGTATTTGAGCCGGCCGTAGTCGCCGATCTTTACAGACCGGCGGCTGGGCGTTAGGCGAGATTTCGATCAGATCCAGTCCGGCGGTACGAGCGCGCGCGAGCGCCTCTTCGGTCGGCATGATGCCGAGCTGTTCGCCGTTTTCGTCGATCACGCGGACCGTGCGAATGCGGATCTGCTCGTTGACTCTGAGCGGTCGAGCTATGGCAAATACTCCTACACGATTTTCCGGACTTCCCGGAAAACAAAAAAAGGCGTTGCCGAAGCAACCCCACAAGCGGAACCTACCGTCGGCCCCTCCAGTGACGTACCGGATCGCCCGCAGGCATCCGGTGAGCGATCCAGGGTTCTGGAGCGCTTCTTCGGCTCCGGCAGGATAGCACGGGCCGCGAAGAAGTGTCAACGACATGAACATCCGCCTCGCGACGCCCGTCGACGCCGAAGCCCTTGCCTACTGCTGGTACGCCATGCTCGGAGAGTCGGGCTTGCTTCTCCCTCAGGTGGACCCGGGATGGCACCCGATCGTTGCGCCTCATATCGCCTCGAACATTCGTGAGGGGACGGCCCTTTGGTTCGTGGCCGAGGAAGCAGGCTCTGTCGTCGCCACGGCGGCCGCCTTCTTTATAGAAACGGCGGCCTCGCTCGTGCTCGTCGGGCGGCAGGCCACGATCGCCGGTGTCTATACCGATCCGGCATTCCGCCGCCGCGGGTACGCCCGCGCCCTGACGGAGAGAGTGATTGAGGCTTGCCAAGGGCGGGGCTGCTCGACCGTGAGACTACGCGCTTCCCGGGCGGGCCGGCCGCTTTACGAATCTCTCGGATTCGTCGACGGCAATGAGATGGTGCTCGACGTCACTCATTTGAACAACGTTTGAGCTAGTCCGTAGAGGGCCGCGACAGCTTCACGCGTACGGAGCGGCATGCACTCTTTCAGGTTTGGAGCGAGCGTGGTTCTTGCTGCGCTTTCGCTGTCGCTTGCGTGCGCGTTGCATGCATCGGCTGCGGAGCCTATCACGCTTGCGGTCGATACTTCAAAACTCCCCAACCAGCACGTCGTCAGCGTTCACGAAACGATTCCGGCAAAGCCGGGTGCGATGACGATCGTGTATCCGAAGTGGATTCCCGGCGCGCATTCACCCGACGGGCCGATCGGCGACGTGGCGTCGCTAATCGTGCACGCGAACGGCGCGGTCGTTCCGTGGGACCGCGACGACGTCGACATGTACGCCTTCCATATGAACGTGCCGGCCGGCGCGTCGAAGGTGGACGTCGACTTCACGTATCTTGCAAGCGCGAAGAGCCGGCTTTCGGCGCCGAACCTTTCCGCGCTCGAATGGAACGAAGTCGTCATGTATCCGCAGGGCGCGGCCGCGCATGACACTATCGTGAAGCCCTCCATCGTGCTCTCGGACGCATCGTGGCACTTCGGAACGGCGCTGCCCGATCCGCAGCAGTCCGGCGCAACCGTGAGCTTCGATCCCGTCTCCCTCGAAACGCTCGTCGATTCGCCGTTCTTCCAGGGCGCGAACTATCGCAAGTTTTCGCTGCTCGACGAAAACGGCTTCACGAACGAGATCGATGCCTTCGCCGACACGCCCGAAGAGCTGGACGCTTCGCCTGAAACGGTTCAGAAACTCAAAAATCTCGTCCGCGAAATGGACGCGCTTTACGGAGCGCGCCACTGGCGGCACTATCATTTTCTACTTACGCTCTCCGACGTTATTCCGGGCGAAGGCCTCGAACATCACGAGTCGAGCGACGACGGCACTGTGGGCAACTTCCTTACGGACGATCAAGCCTTCCAGATGCATGGCGATCTGCTCTCGCATGAATTCAACCACTCGTGGGACGGAAAATATCGCCGTCCGGCGGGTCTCGCAACGGCGAACTATCAGGACCCGATGAAGGGCGAGCTGCTCTGGGTCTACGAGGGCATGACGCAATACTACGGCAACGTCGTCTCGTTCCGCGACGGCGTCCGTCCGCAGACGGCGTGGTCCGATCACGTGGCGTCGGTGTATGCGAATTACGACACCGAACCGGGCCGCCTGTGGCGCCCGCTTGTCGACACGGCGCGCGGCGTGCAGTTTTCGTACGGCGCGAACCGCGAGTATTACGCGGAGCGCCGCGGTGCCGACTACTATAGTGAAGGCGAGCTGATGTGGCTCGACGTCGACTCCATCATTCGCGAGAAGTCGAACGGGCAGAAATCGCTCGACGATATGGCGCGGGCGTTCTTCGGTCGCGAAAACACCCCGCCGATGGTCGTGCCTTACACGTTCGACGACATCGTCGCCGCGCTGAACGCCGTGCAGCCCTACGACTGGGCGTCATATCTGCGCGAGAAAGTCTACACGGTGCAGCAGCATCCGCCCGCCGGTTTCGAACGCGACGGCTGGAAGCTGGTTTACACCGATCAGCCGCAGACGTATGTGAAGAAGAACAACCTGCGATACTCGCTCGGCATGACCGTCGGCGACGACGGCGCCGTTTCGGACGTGCTTTTCGGCTCGCCCGCGTGGAACGCGTCGCTAGGCGCCGGGTCGAAGATCGTCGCGGTCAACGATCGCACGTTTTCCATCGACACGCTCGTGAACGCCCTCAAAGAATCCAAAGCTTCAAACAAGCCGGTTCGTTTGCTGATGAGCGCGGGCGACACGTATCGCACGGTTTCGATCGATTATCACGGCGGACCGCGCTACCCGCATCTCGTTCGCATGGACAACACGACAGACCGGCTTTCGGATGTCGCCAAGCCACGGAGAAAAGAGTAATGGTTCCCGCAACGCCGGCGATCGTCTTAACGGTCGACGCTTCAAAAATCGCAACGCAAAACGTGATTACCTCGCACGAGGTCATTCCGGTTCATTCGGGGCCGATCACGTTATACTATCCGGAATTCATTCCGGGACAACACGGCCCCGTGGGACCGATCGTGAACCTGACCGGGATCGTCATCAAGGCAAACGGCAAAACGATTCCGTGGACGCGCAATCCGCACGACATGTTCGCGTTCAAAGCCGACGTGCCGGGCGGCGTCAGCCGCATCGACGTGGACCTTACTTACCTCGGCGCGACCTTCGGCGGATACTCCAACGCGCGTCTCGCGTCGCCGAACATGGCGGCAATCAACTGGGATCAGGATCTGCTGTATCCGTCGACCGGAACGATTCAAGACACGATGTTCAAACCCAGTCTCGTGCTGCCGGGAAGCGATTGGCGGTTCGCCACGGCGCTCACCGGCGCGCAACAGAGCGGCGCGACGGTAACGTGGGACACGACGTCGCTCGAGCATCTCGTCGACTCGCCGCTCGATATGGGTACGAACTTCCGCCGCTGGGAACTGTGGCATGAAGGCAACTCGGCGGCGTATCTCAACGCGTTCGCCGATACGCCGGAAGAGCTCGACGCAAGCGACAAGGTGGTCGGGCACTATCGCAAGCTCGTGCGCGAGATGCTCGCCATGTACGGCACACGGCATTGGCGCAACTACAACTTCTTGCTTACGCTCTCCGACGTGATTCCGGGCGAAGGCATCGAGCATCACGAGTCGTCCGACGACGGCGAAGACGGCGACTATCTCATCAACGAGAAGTCGCTCGATGACGGCGGAGATTTGCTCTCGCATGAATTCAATCACTCGTGGGACGGCAAGTACCGCATGCCTGCCGGGTTGTATCAGCCGAACTATCAGCTGCCGCTGAACGATTCGCTGCTGTGGGTCTACGAAGGCATGACGCAATACTACGGCAACGTCATGTCGTGGCGTGACGGCATTCGCGACCCGAAAGAATGGGCCGATCACGTCGCTGCGACGTATGCATATTACGACAACGAGCCGGGCCGCGAATGGCGTCCGCTTGTCGACACGGCGGTTTCGGCGTGGTTTCTCTATCAAGCTCCGCGCGGGTATACGGCCGAACGCCGTCGCGTGGATTACTACTCCGAGGGCGAGCTCATGTGGCTCAAGGCCGACAGCATCATTCGCGCGCAAACGCGCGGACGGGCGTCGCTCGACGATTTCGCTCGCGCGTTCTTCGGACAACGGAACACCGGCCCGATCGTCTCAACGTACGAACGTCAGGACGTGATCGCCGGCTTGAACCGGATTGCGCCCTACGACTGGGCTTCGTTCTTCCGCACGTGGGTCGACAACGTCGCGCCGCATCCGCCCGACGGCTTTACCGCCGACGGATGGAAGCTCGTGTATACGAGCGAGCCGCAACACTTTGTGGAGAAAACGAACTTCTGGTACTCGGTCGGCATTTCGATGTCGTCGTCGGGAATGGTCTCCGACGTGAAGCATGGTTCGCCCGCCTGGAACGCCGGCTTGGGCGTGAACACCAAGATCGTTGCCGTCAACGGTCGCGACTACTCGCCGGACGCACTCTACAATGCGCTGAAGGAAGCGCAGACGTCCAAAGCGTCGATTTCAATGATCGTCACGCACGGCGATATGTATCGCACCATCGAAATCGACTACCACGGCGGCCCGCGGTACCCGCACCTCGTGCGCATCAACGGCGTGCCGGACCGCTTGAGCGACGTTATCAAACCGCGCTCGCGGTAGAACTAAACTCGGCGCAACGCCGTCATGGTGAGCTTGTCGAACCACGGGCGCATACCAGCAGTGCTAATATGCGCCTCTCCTTCGACAAGCTCAGGATGACGTTACAGCGAAGCCAAAGCGTCTTTATACTGTTCGAGCAAGAAGTCGATGGCGGCGTCGTCGATGACGAGAGGCGGGGCGATACGCAGCACTTTTTCGTGCGTATCTTTGGCGGCGACGCCGCGATCGAGCAATGCGTACGAGAGCGTACGGGCCGGTACGGTGAGCTCGATGCCGATGAGCAGGCCGCGGCCGCGAATCTCTTTCACGAGCGGCGACTGCGATCGGCGCGCAGCGCTTGCATCACTTTTGCGCCGGCGTAGCGTGCGCGCGCGGCCAGATTCTCGTCGATTAGAACGTCGAGCGCAGCTTCGGCGACGGCCGAGCCGAGCGGATTCCCGCCGAACGTGCTTCCGTGATCGCCGGGCTTGAACAACGACATGATCGCTGCACTCGAAAGCGCCGCGGAAACCGGATAGTATCCGCCGCCGAGCGCTTTGCCTACGACCAGGATGTCGGGCGTGACGCCGTCGTAATCGCACGCGAAACGGTCACCGGTGCGGCCGAATCCCGTTTGAATCTCATCGGCGATGAAGAGCACTTGGTGTTCTTTGCACAGCGCCCAGGCGCGTTTGAGGATAACCCTCGGGCGGAACGATGACGCCGCCTTCGCCTTGAATCGGCTCGATGAGGATCGCGCACGTATTCGGCGTGATGGCTCTTTCGAGCGCGTCGGCGTCTGCCGTACGGCACGAAGACGAAGCCCGGCGTGAACGGTCCGAAGTTCTTGCGATACGATTCCTCGGAACTAGCGCTGATGATCGCGGTCGTGCGGCCGTGGAAGTTGTTCGAGAATACGATGATCTCGGCTTGATTTGCCGGGATGCCTTTTACTTCGTATCCCCAGCGGCGCGCGAGCTTGATTGCCGTCTCGACGGCTTCGGCGCCGGTATTCATCGGCAGCGCTTTTTCGAAACCGGAAAACTCGGTGAGTTTCTTGAGGAAAGCTCCCATGCGGTCGTTGCGCATCGCTCGCGAGGTGAGCGTGACTTTCGAAGCTTGTTCCAGCAGCGCGGCGTGAATGCGCGGATGGCAATGTCCCTGGTTGACCGCAGAGTATGCGCTGATGCAATCGAGGTAGCGCTTTCCGTCGACGTCCCATAACCAGACGCCTTCGGCCCGCTCCACTACCAAGTCAAGCGGATGATAATTTTGTGCGCCGTATTTTTCGTCAAGCTCGACGAAAGCGCGAACGTTATCCGAACTTACATGCATGATTCCTTAAGCGCGCCGAGTGTGTTTACTGGGAACCCGTAGCGCAGTCGCGCTGAGGGGTACAGGAACTTGGGGGCGCGGGCGCCCATGTTCGAGGAACACTTGCTTACCTGACTTACGGACGTTCGGGGAGCCTACCTCCCGCCAGGATCGAATGCCAGACCTCACGCCGGACACCTACGCAGCGCTCGAGCGCCTGCTCGAGCGAGACCACGAACGCATCTCCGAGCCGGGACGCACGAAACTCTTGCTGCACGGCGAGCGCCGGCCCAAGGCCATCGTGCTGTTGCACGGCCTCACGGCAAGCCCCACGCAGTTCGTGCGCTTCGCCCACGATCTCCATGGGCGCGGGCACAACGTCATCGTTCCGCGGCTCCCCCGGCACGGCCATAGCGACCGGCTTTCGGAAGCGCTCGCTCACCTCACCGCCGACGATCTGCGGCACTCCGCCCTGCAGACCATCGACTTGGCCCGCGAGCTGGGCGATGAAGTGATCGTCGCCGGGTTTTCGCTTGGGGGTCTCATGACGACGTGGCTGGCGCAGCGGGAGCCGTTGCATCGCGCCGTAGCCATCGCGCCGTTTTTCGGAATATCGTGGATGCCGAACCGGTTCATGATCCCGTTCACCGATTTGATTTTGCGGCTCCCCAACATGTTCCATTGGTGGGATCCGATTGCACGCGAGCGCCAAATGCCGGAACACGGCTACCCCCGTTACGCAACGCATGCCGTCGCGCACGCCTATCGTCTAGCCCGCGACGTGCTCGACTCGTCGCAAAAACCCATTGCCGCCGAGGAACTCGTTTTTGTGACGAACGCGCGCGAATCCGCGGTCAACAATCGCGCCGTGAACCGGCTCGCCGCCTCGTTGCGCGAAGCTTCGCCGCAACGCGTACGGCAAGTCGTGCTGCGCGAAGTGCCTTTTTTACACGACATCATCGAGCCGCTGCGTCATCCGCACGTGGCGGACAAAGTCTATCCGCAGCTTCTCGACATCATCGAGGGCTAGGCGTCTACTTCGCGTCGAGAAGCTGTTTGTAGCGGAAGCAAGACGTGAGGTGATCGTTCACCATGCCGGTCGCCTGCATGAAAGCGTACATGATGGTCGGCCCGACGAAGCGAAAGCCGCGCTTGCGTAAATCTTTGCTGAGCGCCTCGGCTTCGAACGAATCCACCGGAACCTCATCGGTCGTTTTACGCGCGTGCACGAGCGGCTTGCCTTGCACGAAGCGCCACACGTAACGATCGAACGAACCGAATTCTTTTTGAATCTCCAAAAACGCGCGGGCGTTGGAGACGGTCGATTCGACTTTCGCGCGATTGCGAACGATGCCCGGATCTTCCAGGGCGCGCTCGATGCGAGCGGGCGTCATGCGCGCTACTCGAGCGGGATCGAAGTCATAGAAAAGCCCGCGATACCGGTCGCGCTTGGCCAAGATCGTATCCCAGCTCAATCCGGCCTGTGCTCCCTCGAGCGTGATGAACTCGAAGAACGTGCGGTCGTCGTGCACGGGAAGGCCCCATTCCGCGTCGTGGTAGGCAATGTTACGGTCGTTGCGGGCCCAAGTGCAGCGAACCAAGCGGTCTTGTGCGGCGGCGGAAGCCTTTTTCTGCATGCAAGCACGCCATTTTGGTCGCCGGAACTCGCTCCCTGCGGCCATGCCTTCGGTAACAGCGCATATACCGACGGAAGCAACTGGTACGTGCTCCCGGCGCTTGCCGTTGCGCGCCTTGGAGCGCGAAGGAAAGCTGTCGCGTTTGCTTCGCGCGTCGGCGGTGCATCTCGACTCGCTCTCCGTGCGAAAGTTGTTACCGCTGATTTTTGCGGAACAACTAGCGACTCTCTTTACGTTGCGGCATCCGCGCTCATCACTTCGATCGTCGTGGCGTCGCTGCCCTATTTCATCGAAACATTGCGGCGCGAGTAATCGCGCGAGGGCTCATCGAATGGGCGGTGCATGCTAGAACGCCCCCCTAGCCGCCCGGCCGATTCGTACCCCGCCGCGCTGACGCGCGCGCGAATAATGATGGACTTGGACGACGCATCCATCGGCACGTACGCGCGCACGGTGTTGCTCGATCACGGCGAGCGCCGCCCATGGGCCGTCGTGCTGCTTCACGGATTGACCAATCATCCGGGGCAGTACGTGGAATTTTCGCCGCAGGTTTTTCAAACCGGAGCGAACGTCTTCGTTCCGCGTATGCCGAAGCACGGCTACGCCGACCGCATGACCAACGCGATTGCCACGTTGACCGCCGAAGAGCTGCTATCGACCACGAACGAAGCACTCGACATCGCGTGCGGGCTTGGCGAACGCGTAGCGGTGCTTGGCATTTCCGCGGGCGGTTTGCTCTCGGCATATTTCGGTCAATTTCGCGCCGACGTCGCAAGCGCCGTGCCGGTCGCGCCGGATTTCGCTTTGCTTCAGCTCTCGTACGGGGTGTCGCAAACGCTCGGCCGGATCGTCTCGCTGATGCCCAACTTCTTTTTATGGTGGGATCCGCGCATCCGGGAAGCGCAGCGTCCCAAAACCGCTTATCCGCGTTTCGCGACGCACGCGCTGATGCAAACGCTGCGGATAAGTGACGCAGTGTGGAAGGCCGCGAAAAATGAAGCGCCGCTTGCCCAACGCATCGCAACCGTCGTCAATCGCGCCGATCCCGCGGTAAACAACGAAGCGACATTGGAAGTCTACAAGTCCTGGCGGGCGCATCGGAAAGAAGGCATCGAGTACGTCGAGCTGCGTAATCTGCCGGAAAACCATGACGTTATCGATCCCGATAACCCGCAGGCTTGCACCGGCGTCGTGTATCCACGCCTGGTGGAGGCGCTTGGCTTAACATTGCCATAATGCTGGCCGGGTATAAAGAGCTTGCTTGATTCACGCCGATTAGGAGAGTACATGAAACAGCAATTAGCAGCACTGTTGGTTTGCGCCGGGCTGGGCGCATCGCTGGCTGCGTGCAGCAACGGCTCCAACAGCAGCTCGTCGTCGTCTTCGACGACCGCGCAGAGCACGGCCGCGGCCGGCGGCGAGAGTGGTTCGATTACGGCTGCGGGATCCACGGCGTTGTTGCCGCTCGTCAAACAAGCTGCCGCCGATTATCAGGCCAAACATTCCGACGTGAAGATCAGCGTTTCCGGCGGCGGTTCGCGCGTCGGTATCACGCAAGCTGCGCAAAAGGGCGTCGATATCGGAGATTCCGACATTCCGGCGCCCGACGAACCGAGCCTCGTCGATCACCAGGTCGCCGTCGTGCAATTCGACGTCGTGACGAATCCGGCCGCCGGTATCAAGAACCTCACGTCGGCGCAAGTCCACGACATTTTCAGCGGCAAGGTGACGAACTTCAATCAGGTCGGTGGAAAGAATCAGGCGATCACCATCATCAATCGTCCGCGCAGCTCCGGCACGCGCGCCGTTTTCGTTGAGAAGCTGATGGGCGGAGCGCAACCGGTTGAAGGCGGGGCGACGCAGGATTCGTCGGGAACCGTTGCGTCGATCGTCGGGCAAACGCCCGGCGCGATTTCATACTTGGCGAACAGCTACGTAAAGAGCGGACAAATCTCCGCACCGAGCATCGACGGCGTTGCGCCGACCGCCGACAACGTGAAGAGCGGGAAGTATAAATTCTGGTCTTACGAGCACATGTTCACGAACGGTAAACCGGCGCCGGCCGTCGATAACTTCATTACGTTCGTGAAGACCGACAAAGATGCGCTTACCGCGCTCGGCTTCATTCCCGTCGCAGATATGAAGACGAAGTAGCCGTTCGGGCTCATTCGTAGTTCTTGATCGCTGGCCACTCATCGGCCAGCGATTTTTTTATTCCGCGGCAGATCCAAATCGGAATGTTTGTTTCGTAGCCGATTGCCCAGCGGCTTTCGAACGTCGCGGCACGCGTGCGGCTCGTAAAAAGCTTGTCGCTGTGGAAGCACGATCCGTTGACTTGCACGACGACCGAGCCGGAGTATCCATGGGTTCCCCACAGCCAGTATTGATTGTGCGAACTTATCACCGGAATGTCCGGCGCGAAGAACCGCACGGCGCTCGCTTCTCCGTAATTTCCCGCGAACACGACGGCTTGCCGGCGTTCCGCGGGCGGCAGCGATTCATACACGCGCGCCACGGCCGCTGCCATCTCCGGCCACCCGTGCATGTCGGCCCAATCGCCCGGAAGCGCGCTATGTTCGCGGTCGTGTTCGGTTTCGGTCGCGTCTTTGGGAATGTGTAGCGCGCTGCTAAGTGCATCGAAGTACGAAACGAAGGTAGCTTCGGGCAGCACGGGCATCGCCATCGGCACGAACGCCATGCCGATGACTGCGGCCGCCGCGGTAGCGGCAACGCGCAAGACGGTGCGCCCTTTCGTCCAGGCTTCGATAGGGACTGCTCCCGCCGCGATAAGGATCGGATACACGTCGGCCGGATAGTAATGCTTTCCGTGAAAGACCATCATCTCGCCGATTAGCAAGAGATACGCATAGCCGAGATACCGGAAATCGCGCTTCATCAAGAGCCAAACGAGCCCAACGATCCATACGACGGCGAGGAGCAGGCCGGTGATGATGACTTCCTGCGCCAGGTAAAGAACGGGGCCGACGATCAAGTTCTTCCCGTTCTGTCCGGCGCGCAGCAGCTCGAGCATTGGAAAGCCGTAGTGCCACTGCCACAAGAAATTCGGGAGGGCTATGAGAACCGCTATGCCGCAGCCCGCCGCGAACCATCGATCGAGCAGCGCGCGGCGCTGCGGAACGAGCAACAATCCGGCGATCATTGCTGCCAGAAAAAAGAGCACGCTGTACTTGCTCTCCAGCGAGATTCCCGCGAGCGCGCCGGCGCCGAGCCAGAGCTTCGCATCGCCACCCTTGGTGATGCGAACGACGAGCAGCGCGATCCACGGCCATGTCAGCAAACCGACTTCGTCGGGACCAACCTTCATACCGAAACTCATCAGGACGCCGGTAAAGAAGTAAACCACCGATGCGAAGATTTGCGCGAACGCGCCTCCGCCGAACTCGGCGACGAGCAGACACGTAACGTAAACGCCTCCGGCGGCGAAGGCCGCGGGAACGGCGCGCAGCAGGAGCAAGGAATGACCGAAGAGCTGCGTCCCGGCGGAGAGCAATGGCACGAGCGGCGGCTGGTCGACGTATCCGAACTGCGGGGTAAAGCCGCAGATGATGAAGTACAACTCGTCGCGGAAGAAGCCGTACCCGGGATTGCCGATAAGATGGACGAGAAAGACGGCAAGGGCGGCAAACAGCGGAATCTTTTTCATGCCTATTTCAATAAATCCGGGCGTTTTGCAGCGTAGCGGCGGCTCCACGCAATTTCCGTGCCGTCGCGCATGACGAGTTTGTAGTCGCCGTGAAACCACGGGTGGATCTCCGCAATTTCGTCGATGTTCACCAAATGCGAGCGATGGACGCGCGCGAAAAGCTCGGGATCGAGCCGCGCTTCCAGTGAATCCAGCGTAGCGCGCAGAGAGAACGTGCCACGCTGCGAGTGCACGGCGACGTTGTTGCCGTCCGCCTCGAAGCGCGCGATCTCCCGCGTCGCCAAAAAGAACGAACGGCCTTCGTTCGGCACGAGCAGGCGGCGAACGTAGCGTTCTTCGTTCCGGATTTGCGAGAGCGTATCAGCGAGTTTTTGGGAGTCGGGCGCCGTCGCGATCGAACGGCGCGCCCGTTGCAGCGCCTGCTCGAAGCGATCGCGATCGTAGGGTTTCAGCAAATAGTCGAGCGCGCTTACCTCGAACGCCTGAACGGCATATTGGTTGAACGCCGTCACGAAGACGATCGACGGCGGCGCTTCGGAGCGCACGAGCGTTTCGGCAACGCCCAAGCCGTCGAGATCCGGCATGTTGATGTCGAGAAAAACGACTTGAGGCTTCGTCATCGCGATCAAGTCCAACGCGTCGATGCCGTTCGAGGCTTCGGCGACGATCTTCACGTCATCGTGCTGGTTGAGAAACCGGGCGAGTTTACGCCGTGCCGGCGCTTCATCGTCGGCGATCATCACCGCTAAACTCATGCTTCACCTTTTACGAACGGCAGACGCAGCGTTGCAAGCGTTCCGCCCTCGGCGCGGGATTCGATGCTGAACGAAGCACCCGCGCCGTACATGTGCTCGAGGCGCGAAGCGACGTTGCTCAAACCGATGCCGTTTTGGGAGTTCGAATCGAACCCGACGCCGTCGTCGCTGACGCGGATCACCGTCGAGCCGTTGGCGCGGCGCACGTCGATTTCCAGATCGATGGCGTCGCGCTCGCCACTCATGCCGTGGCGGATGCTGTTTTCCAGCAAAGGCTGAAGCAGCATGAAGGGAACCGTCGCCGCGCGCGCGTCTTCCGCCACGTAGACGTTCAAAGAAAGCCGGCGTTCCAGGCGGGCCGTCATGATGTCGACGTACATCCGTTCGACGGCGAGCTCTTCTTCTAGTGGAACCGCGTGCACGCCGCTCGACGCCAGCACGACGCGCAAGAAGTCGCTCAGCTTCGAAAGCATTTCGTCGGCTTTCTGCACGTCTTCGTACATGACCGACGAGATCGCGTTGAGCGTATTGAACAAAAAATGCGGATGCAGTTGCAGACGCAAGTTCTGAAGTTCCGCCTCGGCGAGTTTCGTCTGCAATTCTGCGGTTGCCAGTTCGGCTTTCCGGTGCCGCGACAAAGTGTCGATGAACGTCACGCATCCGACCATGACGAAGAAGTAGATGACGTCTTTAGCGGCTTCCATCGGGTAACGGTAGATCATCGAGCCGTAATCGTAGACGCCTTGAAACGTGGCGACCGAAACGATGTCGCGAACTATCGCGTTCAGCGTCGTGTGCGCGACCGAGTAGATGGTTGCGGCGAGCACGGTCAGCGCGACCATCACCGGCCAGTTGCTCGTGCGAATGCGATACCGCCGGGCGAACCAGATCACGACCGGCAGAAGCGCGAGCGCCGTATACGCGCCGACCATCTCTTCGGTGGCCCGGCGCGGAGCCGTGCCGGAAATGCCGCGCGAGAGATCGTCGAGATAGCCGGAAATGAACAGCAGGATCCCGATCGCCGAAAAGCCGGCGAAGAGGGCTACGGTCCAATTGCGTTGCGAACGCGATAAGTGCTTCATCTGCCACCGTCATAACGCGGCAACGGCTCGAGCGTCAATCTGGGCGTGACGAACGGGACTATTTGGGTTCTAAGGGGCGAGGGAGAATGGAATGGGCAGGGACGCCACGCCGCCGAGCGTGCTTTGCGCCGTCAGCGTCAGCTGCACGTTACCACTCGAAGCCGGCAGTCCGGCCGTGCTGAACGGAAACGTGGATTGCCACTGACCGGGGCCGATTTTGGAGAGCGACGCCATCGGCGAAATGGCATTCGCTCCAAAGGTCAGGCGATCGACATTTGTGCTGGTAATGGCCGAAATCGTCACCGACTGCGCGCTTTTGACGACCGTCGGCTGCACCTGAACGTAGTAAATCTGCACGGCACCGCCCGGCTGCGCATAGTTATTCGACGGAGCGGCTCCGTACGTAAAGACGTTCGTCTGATTGAACGCGGTCGGCAATGGCTGCGGTGCTGCCGAGGCGCTCGCGAGCGCCCTGGATGCCGGGGTCGGCACGTTGACGGGTGTGGGATTCGGCGCGGGCGCCGGGGGAGCAGACACGGGCCCGGGTGTGTACACGGCGGTTTTCGTCTTAGGCGCAGCCGGCAGCACCGTGCCCGGGGCGAGCGTCGGCAAAGCTTCCGGAGTTGGAATGGCCGGGAGCGGCGGTCCGGGCTGGACGTTGTTCTCGCCAGGCTGAACGATATGCGGCGTCACGGTGATGATCAATTCGTTGCGCGTGCTGTTCAATGACGAATTTTGAAAGAGCTTACCAATGAGCGGCGCGTCGCCCAGAAGCGGAATCTTCGAGGATGTCCGGTTTGTATTCTCTTGGATTAACCCGCCGATGACGAGCGTCTGATTATCCATGAGTCCAACCGTAGTGATGGTATCGCGCGTAGAGATTTGCGGAACGCCGTTGAGGATACCGGAAAGGCTGTTCACCGACGGATGCAGGGTTACGGAAATAAAATCGCCGGCATTGACTACCGGTGTAATGTCGAGCGTAACTCCGGTTTGAAACGTTTGCAGCTGCGTCGTCGCAATCGTTCCGGGGCCGCCGCCGGTCGTGGTAAGAATAGCGAGCGTATCGCCCGCGCGGATGGATGCGGTGCGCCCGGAAATCGTCGAAATCCGTGGATCTGCTAGAATACGCGCCTTGCCTTGCTGAATCAAAAGATTCAACTGCACGCCGAAGGTTATAGGCGTCCGCGAAAGGCCTTGCAACCGCATGAGCGGCGGCGTCGGACCGCCGTCGAGCGGAACGGGAGGCTGCTGCTCCGTAAACGTGGAGGAGATAAGCGCTCCGCCTTGCGTAAGTTGAATGCCCAGATTCTTTGCAGTCGTCTCGTCCACTTCCAGCACTTCGGTGTCGAGAACGACGAGCGGCTGCGGCGTATCGAGCTTTTCGATGAGCGCCTTGGCTTCACTAATGCTGTATGGACTGCCGGTAAGAACGAGTTGCGTCGAGTTCGGCGGCACCGTAACTTTGAGATCCGGCGCTATGTTTGAGAGTGCTTGCGAAACCGTGGTGGCAATATCGCTCGCCGATGTCGACGGCGAACCATTCAACCCTGGTACCGCGGCGCGAAGCGAGATAACTTCGCTCCCGGACGGTATGCTGCCGCCGCCGGTGGACGTACCGCTTACATTTGTGCCCGCAGGTGCGGCATCGAGCGCATCGATGCCGTCTGCGATACGGCGTTGGATCTTCGGCGATGCGAGAACGGTGAGCGCGTTGAGATCTTTGTCGACTTGGATTTGTGTATTGGGGAAAGACCGGCGGAGAAGATCGGCGACCGAAGACGCGTCGACAAAACGTAAGCGATAGAGCTGCGTGAACTGGGTACTCGCCGGCGGGAGATCCAATTGGGCGACAAGCGCTTTTGCGTGAGAGACATCGTCGGGCGCCCCGCTGATGAGCAGGTCCGAGCCGGAAACGGCGACGCCGACGTTCGGGACGCCGCGGGAAACCGCACGCGCGACTGCGCGCGGATCGCTCTGCGTTACGCGCACGGCTTCCGCGGGATAGCGCGGTTTAGGCGTCGGCGTCGCCGGCGGCGTGTCGATCGCAGAAATCACACTTCGAATCTGCCCCGCGTCGTTCGGATCGGCGGCCACGATGACCGTGTGATTCGGACCGACGAGAAGGCGTGCGTGCGGGAAAAGACCGCGGATACGCTCGACGATATCGGACGGATGCGCGTTATGCAGTTGGATCGTATCGACCGTGGTCTGCGTGGGGCTCTTCACGTCGATTCCGGCCACGATGGTGCGCATCGCCGCAACTTCGTCTGCAGGCGCAACCACGATTAGGGCGTTCGCGGCGCGATCGACGTGGACTTCGGTTGAAGGATAGATGCTGCGAATCACCGCTGCGGCGCGCGTCGCATCGATTATGGAGATTCCTATAACCGAAGGCGGTATAAGTGTTGGTCTTGGCTGTGGTGCGGCGGTTTTTGCGGCACTTAAGGCCGGTGCAAAAACCATTCCGAGAATCAAGACGGACAGTAAGCAAGAAATTAGGCGGCGCACGAAGCTTGCCACTATTGCGCGCACTCCATTTGCATCCCGTTTTTTTGCTGACCAACTTGTGACTTCGACTTTTCTCGGAGCGGACGTCTTACTGACCAGCTTATGACCCGTCCGAGGATTGCGCGCGCATACCGCTGATTCTGAGGGCCTTATCGTGCCCCGTTCGCAACCCAGGAGAAAAGTCAACATGGATCTTCGCTCTCGATCGGCTTTAGGAGCCGCCGTTGCTGCTGCATTGCTTGCGGGATGCGGAGGCGGCGGAGGGGGAGGCGGAGGCAGCTCCATTACGCCGCCGGGAGCCGGCGGGCTAACCGTCACGCCGTCGGCGGTTGCGATTAATGCGGTTGGAGCATCGCAGCGCGTCACCGTTTCACTTGCCGGCTATTCCGGAGCGTTCACCATCGATGGGAGCGCGTGTGCGAACGTCGCCACGATCGATCGATCGACGGCTCAAGGGCCTTCAGCTGCCGTGACCATCACCGGAATCGGCACAGGCCAGTGCACGCTGAAAGTTGTCGCGGGCGGATCGTCGCAGTCGCTCTCGATAACGGTTACGGCGACGACGGGGTCGCTCTCATGACGCGCCGCAGCGTTCGAGATATCGTTCTCGCCTCTTCATGGGTTGCGGCGGCCGCATTGTCCGGATGCGGCGGTCACAGCGCGTCGCTGCCGCCGGAGGCCGGCTCCACTCGGCCAATGGCGGCGGCAACGTTCGTGATGCATTGGCCCGGCGTACAAATTGCTGGCCGGAGCGCGGGCCGGCATTTCATTTCGAAAAGCACGAAAAGCGTCGTTATCGAGGTCAATGGCGACGCGTCGCTGACGACCATGATGAACAATCCGTCGACGAATTCGCAAGGCGCAGTCACCAATATCACCATACAGGCTCCCGCCGGGAACGATATGATTACGTTCTCGCTGTACGATCAGCCGCAGCAGTCCGGTGAAACGGCGGCCGCAGGGAATGAACTCGGACAGGTTACGGTTACGCAAGCGATTGCCGCCGGCAAACAAAATACCGTCAACGCGATCGTCGACGGCATCGTGGCAAGCATCGATCTTACGCCGTTACCCAACCAGTCGACGGTGACCGCAAACGCTTCGGGCGGCTATACGATCGCCGGAGATATGCCCGTCACGTTTACGGCGACGCCGAAGGATGTGGATGGGAACGTCATCGTCGACAACGGAACGCCGATCGCGTACTCCGCATCGTCGTTGAATCCGGCCATAAAGGTGACGCCGGTAAGCGGACACGCCGACCGGTTTGCGGTGCAAACCGTTGCAGCGCCGCAGACAAATGCGCACGTTGGGATCACCGTACAGGCCGTCTCCGGGGCGTCGAGCCTGGCTCAGAGCAATGTCGCCATTGCGCTCGCGAGTCTCACGTATGTCGGTTATACGAATTCGGGAAGCGGGGCAATCACGGCGTTCTCGCAGTCGGGGACGCCGATCGTGCTGGCGGGTTCGTTTCCCGGCGTGACGGCGCCGATTGCGATGGCATCCGATCCCGGCGCGCACCACCTCTATGTGCTCGACGGCACGACAGAGACGATCCGAGAATTCAATACGGACGGAACTGCGGCCTCGGGCTACGCAAACCCGGTTGTCGCGGGAGCAAACGGCATCTCTTTCGACGACCATAACAGCGTCTTATATGTCTCGACCCCAAGTACCGTAGTAGGCTTTAATGCCGACGGTTCGGCGGCGACGCTCGGCGGGTCGTTTGCGAATATTTCCGGCGCGGTCGGCGTCTATGCGTATGAAGACATCGCTAATGGTATTTATAAAGTCTTCGTCGCCAATGCCGGCAATAACACGGTGTCCTGGTACCAGGAAGATGGGACGCCGGGTCCTCCGTCCCCCGGGTTTCCCAGACTGTCGTTCACGACGAATACGTTCGTGCCGAGCGCCATTACGGGCGATCCGCAAACAGCCAGTCTTCAGTTGATTGGTTCCGACGCCGGTACTGCGAGCGCCGCATCCTTCAATATCTTCGGCGCAGCGCAAGGCCAAACGTCGACGGCACTCGCGTCGCCCAACGGGATCGGCTTCAATCCGCTCGACGCCAACGCCTACGTCGCCAATGCGGCAACGGGCGCCGTGACGGTTTACGACGAGTATTTCAGCGGACTCATTACGACGATCCCGGCTCCATCGGGACTTAGCAATCCTGCGTCGTTTGCTTTCGTCTTTTAATATGTTTTCTTACCGCGAAAGGACCACGTCCAGAGTGATCAGCATCCATCGGGTATTTGCTGCGGCCGGATGCGCAGCGTTGCTCGTGCAGCCCATAGCGGCTCCCGCATTTCCGGCGCACGTGCAAAGCTATCGTCAAACCATTTCGCACTCTCCGTACAAGAAGGTGCGCCCGCAGCATTTCACGCTAAGCGATGGACGTTCTGTCGTCATAGATCGTTTTGGGTTGGCGACGCTTTTCGATGCGAAGAAGCACCCGCTGCAGACGCGGCTGATCCCCGCGACGCTGATTCCGTCGGCGGCTCCGGGCACCGGCGAGTACGCATCGCAGCTCTACCTTCTCACCGCCGAGCTCGCAAAACCGCTGCACCGCGAACCCTATGCGACCGATCACGTCCTCGTCGTCTTTAAGGACGGCACCGCGGCGACGCAAGACAATATAACGATCTCCACCACTGCGGTCTCGCAGATGCGCCGCGCGAAAACGACGCAAGCGTTGGCGGCGACAACTCCTCGATACACCAACGACTCAACCGTGAACGCAGCGTTTGCAAAACTTGGAGTGTCCCGGGTAAACCGCTTGTTCGCCTCGTTCGATCGCTCGCGCTTGGCTTACATGCGCTCGACCGCACAGTCACGCACCGGACGCGCGATTCTCGACGTCTCCAGCGCTTACAGCGTAAGCGTTGCCGGGTCCATTCCACGGGCAGTCGCGGCGTTGCGAGCGGTTCCGAGCGTTGCCTATGTCTCTCCGGATTGGCGAGTATCGCCGATGCACGCTCAACTGCGGCCACTCGACGAGCCCGAGCTCCGGACGTTGAAACAGCGAAACGTAGCGGCCCTGCGCGAGTCGGCGCGCGTTCGAAATGCGAACGGAGCGCCTACGATTAGCACGTCCCTGGCACCGAACTTCGGCGTTGTGTCGAGCTTGCAGTCGATGCTTAATGCGAGCGGCGTCGACGCAACGACGGCCTATCAGGAAATCGTAAACCAATTCCATCAACTTCCCGGAACCGGCGAAATTATTACCAACGTTTCCGTCGGAGACATCTTTGCGAAAGAAGACGCTGCCGGAGTCGTGTCGCCGTCGAATCCGTGTCCCGTCATGTACGCGAAGTACGGCGCCTATACGCAGATCATCGGCGGCCAACGGTACTTGAACTGGCCGGGTATGCCGCTGATTCCTGCGTATGCCGCGGATGCGAACGGTCATACCGACGCGAGCATGGTTGCGTGCGAAGAAAGCGACCTCGGTGAAGTGGGTTTGGATTTTTCGATGATGGCTCCGCTTCCCGACGATCAGCAGCGTGCAGGCAAACAAGCGCCCCTCGCAATCGGCGATCTCTTGGGAATCGCTCCAGGGGCATCGTACCGGTTAATGGTGCCGGCAACGAACGGCCCGGGTGCGAGCGGAAACTTCTTGAGCGCAATTGACGGCGTCTTTCTTGCAGCAGCGTCGCAGACGCCGGCGCCGAACGTTATTACGGCGAGCTTAGGTGAAGGTTACGATAGTTACGGCTTTCCCGGCCGCTACCTCGAAGACGACCCGCTGACAGAAGCAATCATCACGTCGATCGTTAACTCCATGGACATCGTCGTTTGCATCTCTGCCAATGATGGAATGCGTCTGGCGACGCCGACAGCCATCGGCACGTACGGCGGCAGTGCACCGACGAACGTCACGACGGATCCAGCGAAAACGACGAATTTGAACGATTTGGCATATTCCACGATTCCGTCGCTCGACGTCGACTCGGGCGCCATAGACGTGGGTGCAACGACGTTAAACGACGTTGAGAGCGCTTCGCCGGTCGACCCGCAGTTCGCCGCTCTCGCAAATCAGCTGGCATTTCCCGAAACGCGCTACAACGGCGTGCAAGGCTTTTCATCCGGGTTCGGCTCTCGCGTAAACATCTCGGCGCCGGGTGATAACGTTCTGCAGATCACTAAAACGGGCTGGAACTTCGATGACGTCAGCACCTTTTCGTCCGGCGGTACGTCGGCCTCCGCACCTGAAGTTGCAGCGGCGGCGGCGATCGTCTTGCAAGTGGCGCGTTTAACCGGCCATCCCTTCTCGAACGCGCGCAGCGTCCGCGACTTTCTCGTGCAGACAGGCTCGCCGGTAGCTCAGCCTCCGCTGAGCGGCGTTCCGCTCAACGTCGGTCCGCAATTGAATATCCGGCAAGCCGTGGAAACGCTTTTTGCAAACGCCGGCGTTCACATCACGCCGGCCGTTCAGCGCGTAGGTATCGCGCAGCGGCGAGTCGCCGGTCCGCTTGACTCGCACGAGCAATATTATTTCACCGATACCGATCCGACGATGATAAGCCTAGCCGGAATCGATTACGGGGACGGGAATGGTCCCGACGGATCCGGACTTACCGATTGGATCACCATAGCGCCCGACTGGCAAGGCGTGCCCGGGAACGCTTCGTTCAGCCTGTTCGTCACCGGGCACCCCGATAAGATCGTGTCGACCTCGCGCTTCGCGCGTGTTCTGCCGTCGCGGATATTTAATGCGGCCGGCATTGCTTCCGGTGCGTTAAGTACCAGTCACACCGTTTCACTGACGTACCGCGCTACGCAAGGATTGCATCAGGTGGCGCAGGCGAGCTTCGAGCTCACGTTCGGGCCTGCGAACGGAACATCGGAGGTCGGGTTCGCCCCGTCGGTTCCCCCGGTGGTTACCGGACAATCGTTTAACGTTAAATACGACGTCAGCAACGTTCGGCTGATGGACAATCCGATGCTCGTTGTAACCGAGCCCGGACGATTCACTACGTCCGGCTTCGTCATCCACTTCAGCTACGCGCAACCCCTCTCCACGAAGGCGGGCATCGCAACCGTACCCGTTTCGGCGCTTCAGGGCGGCGGGCTGTATGGCGTAGCGATTATGTCCGTGGACCCGGTGAGCGGCCATCAATATCTCACGGATTTTGCAACGGTTCGCGTGCAGCAAGGCTCCGCAGCTCGTGCCAATGCGCCACTGCTGCAAGTTCCTAACAGCACGCTTCCGCCGGCGCATTTTCTGAACATCCCCTATAACGGCTCGGTGAACGTTTCGTGGGATGCATCGTCGGTTCCGAACGCAAACGGCGCCTATCTCGAGGTCAGCGCTCCGGGTCCGACGCTCGCATACCTCGTAAGTACGTTCAACAACCCGAACGGCTCGATTCCCGACAATAACGGCGTCGACACCGGATCGGTGAAGCTCATCCCGCTTCCGGGTGTTTCAGGGACGATCGCGCTGAAAGGATCGGACCTCGGACTTAAGAGCACGATGATTCATACGCTTCGAATCATCCCGATGAACGGGCAGAATGCCGCGGGTGAGGCCGGCGATCTAAGCACCATTACCATGGACGGCGTGGTTGGCACGCTGAACTCTCCCATAGATGACACGTACGGGCTTAACGCCGGGGGATTTGGAATCGATCCGAACGGGAACTCCGGGTTCGTCATTTCAACGGCTTTCACCGGGACGTTCGAGAGTTCCATCGACTCGTTCGATCAAACGACGGGTCTTTCGCAAAGCATTGCCGGCGGATACAGTAACGGACCGTGGGGCGTTCGTGGGGGCGGCTACTATAACGACTACGCGTTTTTCGGTATAGCCCCCGCGCTCTTGACCGACACGCCCACGAACTACGAGACAGTACATCCCGTATCGACGGGACAGAACTTGTTTCCGACGCAGTTCCCTCTAACGAGTCCCCATACGGTCGTTTTCCAAAGCTCTTACAATCCGTCGTATTCTAAGGGCGCGGCATTAATCTACGATGGAACGCTGGAAACGAACTTTGCTCCCCCGCCGCTTCAGTTGGTAAACCTAGATTTTGCCGCGGGAACGATGGGCTCGACTTTCAATTTAACGAATGTCGACCCGTTCCAGGGCATCGCGTTGTTCAATACCGACATGTCTGCGAATAAAGCAGTCATTGCACGGGTCGATAATATTGACTATACGGGTTTCACGCCCACGTATATGGATGTGTACGATCTCGCGACCGGCGCCGAGAACGAATATACTTCTCTTGCGCAGGGTGTAACCAGCGCGCTTGCGATTGACGACTCAACGCACGTCGCCGTCACAAATTCCGTCGCCGATAACGGTTTCGTCATCATGAATTTGTTGAATGGCGCACAGCAAAAGGTGTTTCAGCCGAATGCCGCTTTGCTCTCGAGCTTGGGATACCAAGGCGGATGGAGTGCGATGTCGACCACGATGATCGCAGCCGATAACGTGAATCACCTGTTCCTAGCGTGGAATCCCAACAGCCAAAACATCTTCAACTACGACTACAACGCCACAGGAGCCTTATACGTTTACGATGAGAACGGCACGCTGTTGAAAACGATCAATGGTTACGCCTGGGCCGATCTCACCACTCTGGACGATAACACGTTGAATTATCTCCAAGTCAACGGCCACACGCGCAAGGCGTACCTCATGTTGGGCGGACAACTGGCGATCATCGACTACTAGTATTAGAGCCGTCGCTGCAGGCTAAGGGGTTGCCCGAGAGGGCGGCCCCTTTCTGCAGGCTAATAGGGGCGCCCATGCCCAAGGTCGATGACGTGGCGCACCTGCTCAAGCATTTGAACGATGCGAGTAAACTGCGCTCTAACCCCTTGGCCGTGCATTTCTTTGCGGGTGTGGAAACCGGCCATGAGTCGGAGAATCTCATATTGCGGCGCGTTCGCGCGGCTGTTCGGCGAGCTTTGGAGGCCGTCGAAGAGCCTCGGGGAACGCTGCAGACAATTCACGAGCGCCGCCGCGCATTCGTGCTGCGTCGTTGCGAATTACAGGGGGCGCCTCATAAAGAAGTAGCCGCCGAACTCGGCATAGGAATGCGGCATTTCTATCGCGAGCTGAAGAAGGCCAGAGAGCGTTTTTCGCAGTGCTTTCAGGCGCTCGACGCACCGGTGCCTCGTGAAGCGTTCTCACGCGGTTTCGTCGACATCTCGTCAGCCGAAATTCAGCGTGTCCGTTCGCTGGCGTTTGCCGCGCAGTACGACGACGCGATTCGGCTCGCGCAAAATCTCGCCGAATCAGCCGGGGACGACACCGTCCGCCTCAACGCGCTGCTGGCGCTTGGGGATGCTCACGCCGAAGCGGGCGATTGCCACGGGCTCGAACGGCTCGAACGCGCCGTTGCGGCGGTCGACGCGTCGGGTCTGCCGATCGGCGCCCTTGCAATCCGTTCCCGACTCGATGCGCTGCGTTCCCGCGCGTTGTTCGTGCGCGGGAATATCACCGAAGCTTGCGCATTGCAGACGCCGGAGGACTTGGCACAAGCAAGTCCGCTGGCCGAACCTGCGGAACGAGTTCTGTGGGCACTCTCACTCTGTCAGTCGGCATCGATTCACACGTCCTTTGGGGAGTACAGAATCGCGGCGGCGCAAGCCGGACTGGCCCAAGACCTTATCATCGGCTATTCGGGGCCGCTCGAGTCGACGGTGCGCATTCGCACGATGCAAGCCGCGGCCGAAGCATATCTCAATGCCAACGATTTTGAGCGGGGCAGGGCGAAGTACCGCGAAGCTTACGAATTTGCCGTCAATCATAACTTGATCGCGCCCGCGGCTGATATTGCCATTTCTCATGCGCTTGCGGAATTTTTCGACGGAGATGCGGCTGGTGCGCTCAAGTCGGCGCGCGAAATCGTTCCGGCGCTGCGGCGCCTGGGAGCTCCGGAGAGCGCATGGCATTTTCCGATGGCCGCAGCCATCGAATCGGGAACCGGACACTATCAACGCGCAATCGAGTTGCTGCGCGAAACGCAAGCGCTGGACTTGCACGGAAGCGAACGGCGCGCGATCGCGCAAGCGCTCGAAGCGGAGTGTTTGATCGCACTACGCAGATTTCGCGAAGCGCGGCGAGTCAATGCGGAAGCGATCGCCCATTTGCGTCATGCAGGCATCTTGCGGCCGCTCGGGTTCGCCGTGAGCCTCGCCGCAGAAATCGACGAGGCGACGGGCGACTTCGAATCGATCCGCGATCACATAGCGGAGTCGCTCGTTCTGCTCGAGCGGCACGGCCATCCGCGAGCGCTTGCGCGAGCGTTGCAGCGCTCGGCGCGCATAACCGGAAATCGAAGCCACGCGCGCCAAGCGCGTGAATTGCTCGCTGCGAATTGACCTTACTTCGGATCGAACGCGCCGGTTAGAATCATGTCCTCGGAGAGATCGCGCGCGCGACGGTAGCGATCGGCAACCGCGGGATCCGTGCCGGACGGCAGTTCATTGATGATTCGCTCGAGTTCTTCGTCGAAGATGGCCGAAAGCGAGGATGGTGTGTAATCGCCGGGATAGCGCAGACGCTGTGCGATCATCAGACGGTAGATGCGGTCGGTCGCCAGATCTTCCATGTAGCCGTCCAGCAAACTCGCGCCTTTGCCTTCGAGGACGCCGTTGCGATACCGGATCACCGTGCGCACTGCGGCGCGCGTGCCCTCGAGCGACGTGATGCCTACGCCCTTGGGTGACGGACGAAGATCGGGATGAGCCGTGCTCAGGTTCGGGCGGCGGTCGAGCTGATTCGGCGCCGGAAATTGCGCGACGGCAATGTCGTTCTGGTCGGGATGTCCCGTCCATGCGCCGTCCATCAGGCAGGTCGCTTCATTCTTCTTGTCGCGCTCCAGCACCGCAAGCGCGCGTGCGTTGAGTTCGGGATCTTCGCGGCTGGGATACAGCGCGGTCATGCCGCCGATCGCGAGCGCGCCGTGCTTGTGCGCGATTTCCGGAAGCAGCGTGCGCAGGTTTTGGAAGAACGGCACGTCGATCGGAATGGTGTTGCGATCGGGCAGCAGCCATTCGGGATCGCTCAAGTTGTAATGAATGAGACTGGCCATGTAATCCCAGCGTCCCAGATTCAAGCCGACGATGTAGTCGCGCAAATTGAAGAGGAATTCTTCCATCTCGAACGCGAGCGGATGCGATTCGACGAGCGCCATCGCCTTGATCGCCCCGGGCGCCCACCCCTTAGCCGCGATGACCGTCGTCGAAGAGCTCCTTCCACCACAGCGCTTCGTCGGCAGACTCCGACTTCGGAATGTAGATGCCGAGCGGATGTTTCAGGCGATCGTAATCGAGGCGAAACACGAGCAGCGCAACGTCGAACAGCGAGGCGCTGGTGAGAGCGTCGCCCGACGACGCCGGCCTGCGAAAGATGCAACCCGCGGACGCGATTCCAAACGACGGTGCCGCTCGGTTTGATTCCCACGGTGCCGCCGCGCTTTTTGTCTTCGTACGTTAGTTCGCCGTAGAGCGCTCGTGACGAGATTGTCGTGACCGAGCATCGAGTGCTCCCACTCGTTGGCCATCGAATCTTCGAGATCGAGCATGACGCCGGGAGCGCCGGAGTTGAGCATTTTGACGACGAGCTCCGCGTCGTCGGCTGGGCCTGTCATCTGATTGCGTTGATCGCGCATCCACTCCGGGAGCTCGATGCGCCATTGCGTGCGTCGTCGCTTCGGAGGCCGGAAGGTAGTTCGGGAGCTCGCCCGCATGGGCGCGCGCGAGCCTTTCGACTCGCGCGCGTGCCAGGCGTTGCTGCGAGGGGGTAAACCGTTCGTGCAGCGGCAGGTAAAACTCCGCGAACCCCGCCGGCAAATCGCGGTTGAAGCGTGAAGTCTGCGGGCGCGAAGCTCATGCTAAACCGTCGCGACCTCCTTGACGTCCGTTGCGGCTTCGTAGAACTGTTCGGCTTCCGTCGAGCCGTGCAGCGCCGTCGTCGACGATTGTCCTTCGCTAATCGTTTGCGCGACTTCGTCGAAGTAGCCGGTGCCGACTTCGCGTTGATGGCGCGTCGCAGTGTACCCGAACTGTTCGCTTGCGAATTCTTCTTGCTGGAATTCGGCGTAAGCCGACATGCCGCGAGCCTTGAAGTCGCGCGCGAGCTCAAAGAAGCTGTAGTTCAGCGCGTGGAAGCCGGCGAGCGTGATGAACTGGAACTTATATCCCAGCGCGTTGAGCTCGTCGCGGAACGTTCGCGATCGCGCGATCGTCGAGTTTCTTCTTCCAATTGAACGACGGCGAGCAATTGTAGGCGAGAAGTTTGCCCGGGAATTTCGCGTGGATCGCTTCCGCAAAGCGGCGCGCTTCTTCGATGTTCGGCTCCGACGTTTCGACCCACAGCAGATCTGCGTACGGCGCATAAGCCAAGCCGCGCGCGATGCAGGCGTCGATGCCGTCTTCGGTGCGGAAGAAGCCTTCGGGCGTGCGTTCGCCGGTGACGAACTGACGGTCGACCGGATCGACGTCGCTCGTGATGAGCGTTGCCGCGTTCGCGTCGGTGCGCGCGATGACGATCGTCGGCACGTCCAGCACGTCGGCTGCCAGACGCGCGGCAACGAGATGACGCACCGCTTGTTGCGTCGGAATCAGCACCTTGCCGCCGAGGTGGCCGCACTTTTTCTCGGAGCTGAGCTGGTCTTCGAGATGCACGCCGGCCGCGCCGGCTTCGATCATCGCTTTCGTAAGTTCGAAGACGTTGAGCGGACCGCCGAAGCCCGCTTCCGCGTCGGCGACGATCGGCAGATAGTTCTGCGGGCCGCCGCGCCCTTCGACCGATTCGACTTGGTCGTAGCGTTGCAACGCGTTGTTGATGCGCTTCACCAATTGCGGCACGCTGTTCACCGGATAGAGGCTCTGATCGGGATAGACGTTTGCCGCGAGCGATTCGCGTCGGCAGCGACTTGCCAGCCGCTGCAGTAGATCGCATTGAGGCCCGCTTTCGCGGCCTGCACCGCTTGACCGCCGGTCATCGTGCCGAGGGCAGCGGTAGCCTCGGGCTGCTGCAGTTGTTGCCACAGACGTTCCGCTCCAAGGCGCGCCAGCGTTTGTTCGACCACGACGCTGCCCTGCAAGCTTCACTACCTCATCCGCGGTGTAACGGCGAGTCGATTCCCTGCCAGCGTGAATCGCCGGCCCACTTCTGAGTCAGCGCGCTGCGCGATCGGTGGTGCTCACGTGCGTATCCCTCCACATTCCCTAAGTGTAATTGGATGCTTCCTGGATGGCCTTTGGATCGGTGCAATTGGATGGGTTGCTTTGAATTGTTGGACTGCTATACCCTTATACAAAAGTCGGCAAACATAAGTCAATATAGCGCACTGATAATTTTATCAGTTAGTTTCTCAGCGCGGGGCGCCGGAGCGTTTTGCGATGGGTCGTCGTATAGCGCTGCATGAAGCGTTTTTCTACCGGCGCTGCGCTTTGCGCGGCCCTGAGTTTTCTTGCGGTTCCGGCACTTGCGTCGCCATCGACGGCAGAGATTTTCCGCGCGACGGTCGCGCTGCGAGAACTCGGCGATCTCGCGCTCTCGCCAGACGGCTCGAGCGTTGCTTGGCAGCAAAGTTTCAACGATTTGCAGGGCGCCAACGAAACGCGCCATCGCATGGCTCTTTTTATCAAGCGCCAAGGCGTTGAGCCGCAGCGCTTCACTGCGGGTGATCCGGCCAAGTACTACGACGAAGAGAATCCCGTGTGGTCTCCGGACGGAAAACAGCTCGCGTTTCTTTCGGACGCGCGTTCGCCGGGCCAACTGCAGATTTTCGTTGCCGACGCCGCCGGTGCGAACGTTCGCCAAGTGAGTTCGCTCAAGGGCAACGTTCAGGAATTACGCTGGCTGCCGAACGGTGACGCGCTCTCGATGCTTTATATCGAAGATGCGCATCGCAGTACCGGTGCGCTTGCTCCCGGCGCGCGCGACGTCGGCGTAATCGGCTCGTCCGTGGACGAACAGCGTCTCGCGACCGTCGACGTTGCGAGCGGTCACGTGCAAACGATTACTCCGGCGCCGGACTACGTTTACGAATACGATTGGTCGCCCAACGGCAAAGTGGCCGCGCTCACCTACGCGAAAGGCAACGGCGACAATAACTGGTGGATCGCGAAGCTTGCAACCGTTTCAGTTACGGGCGGAGCGATGCACGACGTGCTCGCGCCGAAGTTCCAAATCAACGATCCGCAATGGTCGCCCGACGGCAAACGGATCGCGATCGTCGGCGGAATTATGAGCGACTTCGGATCGGTCGGCGGCGACGTCTATCTCGTCGACCCATCCAAACGAACGGCGTTCGACGCTTCAGCCGGCATGCCGGCGTCGGCCTCGTCGCTGCATTGGGTCGACGATCGCCACATCTACATGGCAGCGCACGAGAATGGCGCGATGCATCTCGTCGATCTCGATACGGCATCGGGTTCGCGCCATACCGTTCTCGGCGGAGAAGAATCTTTGCGAAGCGTTTCGGTTGCGAAAAACGGTAAAACCATTGCGGTCGTTCGGGCGTCCTTCACTCGCGCTCCCGAAATTTGGTCCGGCGAGCCGAACGCGCTCGCGCAGATCACGCACGTCAACGCCGGCGCGAAAGCTTTGAACGGACCGGCGAAGTCGTTGAATTGGACTAGCGGCGGTTATCGCGTGCAAGGTTGGCTGATTTATCCCTTCGGTTACAATCCCGGAAAGAAGTATCCGATGGTCACGATCGTTCACGGCGGTCCGTCGGCAGAATCGCTACCTGGTTTCGGAAACCGCACCATTGCGGCGCTTTCGAGCACCGGCTACTTCGTTTTCGAACCGAATCCGCGCGGAAGTTTCGGCCAAGGCGAAACATTCACGTCCGCCAACGTGAAAGATTTCGGCTACGGCGATTGGCGTGACGATCTTGCCGGCGTCAACGCGGCGATTGCGGCCGCTCCGATTGATTCGCATCGCTTGGGACTGTGGGGATGGAGCTATGGCGGCTACATGGGCATGTGGGCCGAAACGCAGACCACGCGCTTCAAAGCCATCGTCGCCGGCGCCGGCATCGTGAACTGGCAGTCGTACTACGGTCAAAACAATATCGACCAATGGATGATTCCGTTCTTCGGCGCATCCGTCTACGACGATCCGGCCGTGTACGCGAAGAGTTCGCCGATCACGTTCATCAAGGCGTCGAAGACGCCGGTGCTGATTCTTCAAGGCGAACGCGACGAAGAAGTTCCCGCTCCGCAAGCATTCGAGTTCTGGCATGCGATGAAGACGCTGGGCGTGCCGGCGAAACTCGTCGTTTACGCCGACGAAGGCCACAGCCCACGCCGGCCCTCGAACCAGATCGACATCTTAGAACAAACCCTGAACTGGTACTCAACCTACTTGCGGTAAGGTCATAAGAACGCATGGGCGCATACCGGCATTGACGATATGCGCCCGTGCTTCGACGAGCTCAGCATGACGGTCTCGTGAGCAGCTTCGCTCTTGTCGTCCTTAGGCCAAAGTAGGGAGCGGCAACGATGGACGCGTGCTGAGGTCGGGGCGAACTTCCTGTCGCGTTTTCCAACGCGCGATCCATCAGACGCAAAGCAAAATCCATCTGCGGATCGCGGCCGTCGCGATAGTCTTGCGGCGCGATGTCGACGTCGTAGTCCGGATCGGTGCCGTAGTTCTCGACTTTCCAGCCGACGTCGATGAACCAGAACGAATACTCCGGTTGCGTCGTCAGCGTGCCGTCGACGAGATGGTGGTACGGCTCGATGCCGATGACGCCGCCCCACGTGCGCTTTGCCGACGAGCGGTCCGAGCTTGTAGAGCTTGAAGCAGTGGCTGAAGATGTCGCCGTCCGAACCCGCAAATTGATTCGTCATCGCGACCATCGGACCGCCGACCGATTCGGGCGGATACGGAATCGGCCGTGCCGTAGCGCGGCACGTCGTAACCCGACGCGTTTGCGCGCAAGTTTTTCGAGCAGCAGCGGCGAGACGTGACCGCCGCGGTTGTAGCGCACGTCGACGATCAATCCGCTGGCGGTTGAACTCGCTCAAATATCCGCGATGGAACTCCGAGAATCCCCACGGTCCCATGTCGGGAATGTGCACGTAGCCGACGCGACCGTTCGTTTTCTCGTGCACGTACTTCCGGTTCGCTTCGACCCACGCGCGATAGCGCAGCGACGCTTCGCGCCGCAAGCGCTTTGACGAGCACGGTGCGCTCTTCGTCCTTGCGCGTACGCATCGTGATCGAAACGTCTTTGCCGGCGGCGTTGATCAGCAGCCGGTCCGGCGTAACGTCTCGCGAGACAGGCGTTTGCCGCCGATCGCAACGAGCACGTCGCCTTCGTGAATGTCGAGCCCCGGTTCGGCGAGCGGCGAATCGGTATCGCGATTCCACGAATCGCCGCGATAGATGCGCGCGATGCGGTAGCCGTTGCGTTCCGCATCCCACGCGAGGTCGGCGCCGAGGAAACCGCGCTGATACTGCGGCGGCACGCGATGATCGCCGCCGTACTCGTACGCGTGCGACGTGCCGAGTTCGCCTTGCATCTCCCAAATCAGATCGGAGAGTTCGGTGCGCGTGCGAACGCGCGGCAGCACGGCTTTGTAGCGATCGTAGACGCGATCCCAGTCGATGTCGCTCATGTCCTCGACCCAGAACTGCTCGGTTTGCAAGCGCCACGCTTCGCGATACATCTGCGCCCATTCGTCGCGCGGAACGATCTCGACGCTCGCGCGATCGAGGTCGATCCAACCGGTCTTGCGGCCGAACTCGCTGTGACGGTTTTTCCGGCTCGTCTTCGGGAATATCGTTCGAGCGCGTCGATCGCGCGCAGCCGGTCGTGCGAGCGATAGATCAGCGTGTGTCCGTCGGTGCCGAAGCGAAACTCGTCGCAACGTCGTGTGCGATCGTCGCTTGGCGCAGCTGTTCGAAGTCGTACGCGAGCAGCGTGCCGTTGCGACTCGTCTTCGTCATCCTCGCGGCCGGCCGGTTTGATGCCTTGCACCGGAAAGCGCGTGTAAAAGACGCGTCCTTTGACCGCGACGATTTGCTCGTACTCGCCTTCTTCGACCGGAAAGCCGAGCATGCGCCCTTGAATGCCGTCGAAGTCGATCTCGATGCGGAGGTCTTCGGCTCTTCCCGTTCTTCTTGTCGTCGTGCTCGTGTTCGTGCTCGTGATCGTGTTCGCGATGGATCGGCTTCGGCTGCGGAACGAACGGCGACGGAACGTCGTTGCGCAAGCGTCACGACGAACGGACGTTGCGCCTGCGGGAAAGCTCAGGTCGAACTGCAGCGCGTCGTAGACCGGATTGAAGTCGCGCGTCGAGATGAAGTAGAGATACTTGCCTTCGGGATCCCACGCGGGCGAGTGATCGACGCGCAAGCGGCGACGTGATGTCGTGAACTTTGCCGGACTTTACCTTTGCGACGCGAATGATCGACGTCCCGTACGCCGGCCACCATACGTAGGCGACGAAGCGTCCGTCGGGCGAGAACGCGAGCTCGCTGACGCGGCGCGCCGGGCTCGTGTCGAGCACGCGAACGTTGCCGTCTGCCGAGGTCGACGACGCACAGTTCGTGACGGTGATTCGCAAACGCGACGACGTCGCTCGCCGGCGAAACGGCGAGTTCGGTAACGCGGCCGATGTCGCCGGTCGTCAGCGATCTTCGGCTCGTCCGAGACGTCGGCGCGGTGCAGTCGCGATTTGCTCGTAGCCGTTGCGATCGGTCACGCAGACGAAGCGCTTGCCGTCGCGCAGCCACTCGGTGAGGCGCATGCGCGCGCTGCTGCCGTCGCCGTGTTGGATGACGGCGCCTTCGAAGAGCGGCATCGTGAACGCTTGTCCGCGCGAGACGAAGGCGATCTTGCGTGCCGTCGGGATGCGGAGCAAAATGCTCGAGCGACTCGGAGGCCGTCTTCGAAGCGGCGCACCGTTTGCGGTTCGGCTGACGGCGTTTCGATCGTGCACGTCCTGCGTTTCACCGCTCGCTACGTCGATACGAGCGATAATCGCGCCGCCCGCACGAGTAGACGATGCGCTTGCCGTCGGTCGAGGGAAAGCGGACGTAGTACTCCGCTTCGTGCGTGCAGCGCGTGACGTCGCTGCCGTCGAGCGCGCACGAATAGATGTTGCCGATGCCTTCGTGATCGGCAGAGGAAGTAGATGCGTTCGCCGATCCACATCGGCCACGTCGGATTGCCGTCGGGCAGCGGTAGCCGTTCGAACTCGGCATTCGCGTGCGTATCGATCCAGACTTCGCCGGCGGTGCCGCCGCGATAGCGCTTCCAGCGCGCCGGATCCGTAGCGTTGCGTCCGAGCACCATGCCGCTGGCGCCGAGCGAGAACGAACGACCGTGTCCGAGATGCAGATCGCGCGGTTCTCCGCCCTTCGCGGAAATCGTAAAGGGGCGCGTTTCGCCTTCGTACCACGAGCGCGGATTTGCAACGAAGAGAATCTCATTGCCGTCGCTGCTCCAGCCGCATACCTGCGCGATCGTCGAACCGAGGAACGTCAGGCGCTGCGGCTGCCCGCCGCCCGACGGCATGACGTAGATCTCCGGGTTGCCGTCGTCGTTCGAAACGAACGCGATCCACGCGGCCGTCGGGCGAGAGCCGCGGCGTCAAGCAGGTGCCGAAGCTCACCGTCAGGCGCTGGGCAATCCCGCCGCCGGCCGGAACGCTCCAGAGATCGTCCTCGCAGACGAAAACGAGCGTGTCGCCGGCGATGGTGGGAAACCGGTAATATCCTTGCGTCATGACGCGTGGTGGTTAATTGTGCGGCCCACCCGGGCCTCCGGGGATTAGGGCCTCGGTCACCTTGCGAAAGCAGTCACTTTGTGATACAAAGTGAAGCATGATGCAGGCCCCCGCGATCGTTACCATCCCGGAACATGTCGCCATCATTATGGACGGCAATCGCCGCTGGGCAAAGATGCGAGGGTTGCCGATCGCCGAGGGGTATCGCCGTGGCGTCGACGCCTTGCGCGCGAGCGTTCGGGCTGCAGCGGCAGCCGGCGTCGCGCCGTATCACGGTTTACGGTTTCTCCACGGAAAACTGGCGGCGCGAATCCGGCGAAGTGTCGCTGCTGATGCAGCTGTACGCCGCCTGCGCCCAAAGCGAGAAATCGAATCTAGTCAAGCAAGGGGTTCGCGTCGAAGTGATCGGCGAGCTCGAGGCATTCGCATTTCCGGCGCGCATGGCGTTGCGCGATCTCGTGCAATCGACGGCGCACAACCGCCGAGTAACGCTTACGCTCGCGTTGAACTACAGCGGACGCGACGAGATTCGTGCGCGCGGCCCACGCGATCGCTCGCGAAGTTGCCGCCGGTCGCATCAAGCCCGACGACGTCGACGACGCAATGCTGCGGACGAAGATGTACGCGCCGCATGCGCCCGATCCCGACCTCTTGATTCGCACCGGCGCCGAACAGCGCGTGTCGAATTTCTTGCTGTACCAGCTTGCATATACGGAGTTGCTCACGCTGCCCGTCATGTGGCCCGACTTCACGGAAGAACATTTCGCCGACGCGGTGCGCACGTTCGGCGACCGGCAACGCCGCTACGGGGCCTGATTGATCGCGGCCGAGCGGCCTGCATAGAGCAGCCGCCCAAGCGGCCTCGAAGATATCCGAGGCATTGGCGAATTGCGCGCTTTGCGAAACGAGCACCGGCGTGCGGGCGCGCGGCTCGAGGGGCGTCATCGTTCCGCCGCCGCTAACGAAATCCGTCGACGACATTCCGGCAAGCGATCGAAATAGCAACTCTGCGTAGAGGGCGTTGGCCCAACCGAACTCTTGGCGCGTATAGCGCCAATAGCCGTCGGAATAGAAGCTCTCGTGAATCATGCCGTTCTCGCTGTCGGTTTCCGCGAGCGTCGTTACGGCTTCGAGCACTTCGTTCGACGACGTCGACGGTAAGCGCGCGGCCGATGATGCCGAGCGGCCACAAAAAGCCGACCGGCGTGTGCGGGCTTCCCAATCCCGAGCCGTAGCGGCCGCTGAAATACCACGGATTCTGTTTGCTCAGCGTAAAACTGCGCGTGGCGAGATACGTGGGATCGAAGGTCGAACACCAGTCCAAATACGGAAGCGTCGTCAGGTTCGGAATGTTGGCGTCGTCCATCATGTTATAACGCCCGTTGCCGTCGGTCTCGAACGCGTAAATCCACGACCGGCGCTTCTCGTCGTAATACCGGCCGTACATCCAAATGCCGTAATTGACGCGTTTTTCTACGCCGAGCGCTTCGTTCGAAAGCAGCCGGTCGTGATATCCCTCGATCGCCATCCTGACGATGTCGTGTAACGCGATCGCCGCGATCATGTTCTGCGGAATGTTGAAGCGATACTGAACCGGATCGTCCGACGGGCGAAACGCGCTCCAAATCAATCCGGTCTGGCCGTTATAGCGGTCGTCGGTGTAAACACGGTACGGGTACGAATACTCTTTGCACTGAGCGTGATGCTCTTCGCAGGCATAGGTTCCGACGATGCGGCGCATGGCGGCGTGGAGCGTGGGCGTGTAGACGCTGCGATCGTGCGTCGTGTCGACGTACACCTGCGTGAGCAGCACCGGCCATGCCAGCGAGTCGATTTCCCATTTGCGCTCCCAAACGTGGTAGTCGGCTTGAAAAGCGTTGGCATACGGATCCGTCACGATCGCGCGAGCGTTGCGCTCGATGACGCCGGCGAAACGTTTGCGAAGGATCGGATACGCAACTTGGAAGCGGATGTAAGGGATCGTTTGCGCGCTCGCATCGCGCAGCCACATCGCGGGAATATCGCCCGTCTGTACGTATGTCGTGCCGTCGTCTTCGGGAAAGAAATCGCGAAACAGCGTGTGGAACAGCGAGTCGGCTTGAATCGCGCGTTCGCGTTTTCCCGAGAGGGGTACGATCAGCGTTTGGGCGCGCGCAGGCAGCGTGCCGGCGAGCGCGATCGCCAGCAGCAGCGCGGCAAGAAATCGGTTCACTGGAAGTCAGTCGTCGTCCGGCTCGAGCGTAAGCGCGTCAATGCGTCCATCCTGGCGATATCCAAGTGTCATCCAATATTGACGCGCGGACGCGAAACTCAAACGATATTTCTCGTAGGTCAGGCCGTTTTTTTGCGTCCGTTCGATGAATTCCACGAGCGTAGGTTTACCCAACGGAACCAGATCCGCAGCCGTTTGGCGCAATTTCGCCGAGGTGAACGATGCGTAGAGCGCGGAACTCACCAAGGTTTCATCGAGTTTGCCCTGTTGCAACTCCAAGAATACCCTGTTGACGGCCGCGGTCACTTCCGGATTCTCGTTTTCCGGCGGGCGGGGCCGGTCTGCATAGAGATTGGGATCTTTTGGCGGATCGACGATCGCCGCGATGCTTTTAGTCAACGGTATCAGCGATATGCGATCGGCGTTGCTCAGCACGGCGAGTTCCAACCCGTCCTCGAGCACCAGCGCGTCGTCGGCGCTGAAGCCGTCGATGTTCCCCGGGTGCTCGGCGACGTGCCAGCCGTACCAATCGCGGACGAAAAAGCCGAAACCGTAATTCGTAAGCGCGCCGTCTCGCAGCGGTGCGCGATGCGTCATCGCCGCAAATGCTTTCACGGAGACGACGCTGCCGTTCTGCAGCGCATCGAGCCAACGCAGCAGGTCGACGACGTTGGTCGCAAGCGCGCCGGCGCCGGCCACGCGATCGATTTCGCCCTCGCTCATACCCATGGGTACGTACCGGCCGCTTTCGTAGCGGTAGCCGGTCGCGACATTCTTTGCGTACGGCGGAACACCGTACGCAGTCGACCGTAAATGAAGTGGATGAAAAATGGAACGGTCCAGGGCGTTTGCATAGGTTTCGTGCGTTTGCGACGCCACGAGCATGCCCAGCAGCAAGTAATTAGTATTGCTGTAGGCCCAAGACGTTCCGGGCTGAAACGCCGGCGAAGCCGTCAGCGCGGATGCGAAGTTTGCACCGGGGTCCGTATACGAAGGTATGCCGCTTTGTTGCGCGAGCAGCTCTGCAACGGTCACGTTTCCGGCGCTCCCCAAGCCCGGCAGATACGATCCGAGCGGTGCGCCGAGAGAGATCGCGTTGCGGTCGGCGAGTCGCAAGATCGCCGCTGCCGTAAACTGCTTTGTAATCGATCCGGCGCGATAGATCGTATAGCCGTCCGGCGCGCGACGCGAAGCCAGGTCGGCGTATCCGTAGCCTTTGAGGAAGATGATTCGGCCGCCGCGCGCAATTCCAACCGAACATCCGGCGACGTGCGTCTCGCGCATCACGGTGCGAACGACCGCGTCGATGCCGGCGACCTGGTTCGGCTGCAGCATTTCGGTGAGGAGCACTATTAAAGATGAAACGATTTCTATCGGCGGCGGTTGCGGCGCTCGTGCTCGCGGGCGGGTCTTGCCTGGCCGCGCAGGCGCCGGCAAGCGTTCCGGCCGGCGGCAGCGTCGCGATCGAAACGCGCGGCTTCGACCATCTCACCGTTCAGCTGAACGTCGTCGGGTGGAACAAGCACGAGGTAAGCGTCGAGCAAACCTACGAGCACAATAACGGCAACCACGTCGTTCCCACCATCGCCCGCGAAGGGAACACCGTGAAGGTTGTGCCCTCAGGCGACGGCAGCGGCACGAGCCTCTTCTTCGGGCTGATTGCAACGGGCGGAACGACGCTCGGGTGGACCGTGCACGTGCCCGAAGACGTGACGGTCGTCGCGCAGTCGGGAAATTCGGGGATGGAAGTGCACGAAGTTCGCGGGCCGTTGACGGCGAGCACGAGCAACGGCGGCATCTCGGTGAGCGGAGCCGGGCCGGTCGTCACGGCGGAAACCTCGAACGGCGGCGTGGACGTCAGCATCGCCACGCTCGGCGGTCGAGCCCCGCAGATTCGGATTCGCAGCAGCAACGGCGGCGTTTCCCTTCGGGTTCCCTCCGGATTTCGCACGCGTGTCACGACGCGAACGTTTAACGGCGGTACGGTCAATCCGTTTGCCGGCGCGGACGGCCCCGGGACGGCGTCGATCGAAACCTCGAACGGCGGAATCGACGTGAGCCGCACCCCGTAGGGAAGGGGCGCCGCCGCGGCGGTCGCAAACCTCCGGATACTTTGACAACCTCGATGGACACCTTGACCGCCCTGCTCCAAGAGTTCGACGCCGGCCGCCCGCGCGGACTTGCGCGGGCCATTTCGTGGGCCGAAAGCGGCCGCGGCGCCGAGCTCATTCGCCGCCTTTATCCACGGACCGGACGCGCGACGACGATCGGTCTCACCGGGCCCCCCGGGGTCGGCAAGTCGACGCTTTCGTCGGCCATCGTGCGCAAAGCGCGCTCGCTGAACAAGACCGTGGGCGTGATTTCCGTCGATCCGAGTTCCCCGTTTTCGCATGGCGCGTTGCTCGGCGACCGCATTCGCCTTACCGAGCACTTCGTCGATCCGGACGTCTTCATTCGCTCGATGGCGAGCCGCGGACACCTCGGCGGCGTCGCAGGCGCGACGGCTGACGCGGTGCTGTTGATGGATGCGTTCGGCCTCGACGTGATTCTCATCGAGACCGTCGGCGTCGGCCAAAGTGAAATCGAAATCGCGGAGCTCGCGCAGACGACCCTCGTTGCGCTGCAGCCCGGCAGCGGCGACTCGATTCAAGTCCTCAAAGCCGGCATCATGGAGATTGCCGACATCTTCGTCGTCAATAAAGCCGACCACCCGATGGCGAACCAAATGCGCCGCGAGATTCGCGGCATGATGGAGATGCTGCAGTTCACGGGGTGGGTGCCGGAACTCGTGATGACGCAGGCGCTCGCGGGCGAAGGCATCGACGAGCTGTGGACCGCGATCGAGAGTCACGAAGCCTACCTCCACGAGACCGGCGAGATCGAGGCGAAGCGCCGCGAGGCCTTTGCCCATCAGGTGCGGCAGCTGACGCTCGGCCGCTTGCAGCGCCGTTTAGAGCACGAGCTCCAGGCCGTCCGGCCAAACGTCGACCCGTACGCCGCCGCAGACGCGCTGCTGGCGCACTTCGGCGGAAATGGGGAAGAAGCCGAGGCGGAGGCGACGATTCGCCCCCGGGCCGTCGTCAAGGGACTCTCCTAGCCGACGTAGTGGGTTGCGGGTTGGACCCGGCTTTGGGAGAATATCGGTTCCGACATCCATCTAAAGAGGAATTCCATCTTGGCCAAGATGATCGATCGCCCGAGCGGGCTCGGCGCGCAGCCGAACCCTGAGTTCGAGGAAGAAAAGCGAACTTGGGAAGCCGCGTCGGCGAAAGGAAAGCCGCGCACCGGTCCGGGCTCCGGCGCCGTCGACCGGACGATTTCCGATGTGCCGCTGAAGACCGTCTACGGTCCCGAGGACGTCGCGCATCTGGATCTTGCGCGCGATCTCTCGTGGCCCGGATCGTATCCGTACACTCGCGGCATTCATCCGAACGGCTATCGCGACCGCTTGTGGACGATGCGTCAGTTCGCCGGCTTCGGCAACGCCAAGCAGACGAACGAGCGTTATCACTTCCTGCTCTCGCAAGGCCAGCACGGTCTCTCGGTCGCGTTCGACATGCCGACGCTGATGGGTTACGACTCCGATGCGCCGCAAGCGCGCGGTGAAGTCGGCAAGTGCGGCGTTGCGATCGACTCGCTGCGCGACATGGAAGTGCTCTTCGACGGCATCGACATGGGCGACATCACGACGTCGATGACGATCAACGGTCCTGCCGCTATCGCCGTCGCGCAATACATCGCCGCAGCCGAGAAGAAGGGCATTCCGCGCGCAAAGCTCGGCGGCACGATTCAAGCCGACATCCTCAAAGAGTACATCGCGCAGAAAGAGTGGATCTTTCCGCCGCGTCCGCACATGCGCGTGATCGTCGACATGATCGAGTTCTGCACGCGCCGAGATGCCGAAGTGGAACACGATCTCGATTTCCGGCTATCACATTCGCGAAGCGGGTTCGACCGCCGCGCAGGAGTTGGCGTTCACGCTGGCCGACGGGTTCGCGTACGTCGAAGCGGCTATGGCGCGCGGACTCGACGTCGATTCGTTTGCGCCGCGTCTCTCGTTCTTCTTCAATTCGCACATCGACTTCTTCGAAGAGATCGCGAAGTTCCGCGCTGCGCGCCGCATCTACGCGCGTCACATGCGCGAGAAATACGGCGCGAAGAATCCGAAGTCGTGGCAGCTGCGCTTCCACACGCAGACCGCCGGCTGCAGCGCGACCGCGCAGCAGCCCGAGAACAACATCGTTCGCGTCGCGTACGAAGCGATGGCCGCGGTGCTCGGCGGCACGCAGTCGCTGCATACCAACTCGATGGACGAAGTGCTCGCGCTGCCCGACCGAAAAATCGGTCGAGATCGCGCTGCGCACGCAGCAAGTGCTCGCGTACGAGACCAACGTCACGAACGTCGTCGATCCGCTCGGCGGTTCGTACTTCGTCGAAGCGCTCACCGACGAGATGGAGCGCCAGGCCGAAGCGTACTTCGCGCAGATCGAAGAGTACGGCGGCGTGATCGAAGCGATCGAAGCCGGCTTCTTCCAGAAAGAGATCGCCGAGGCGAGCTATCGCTATCAGCGCTCGATCGAGACGAAAGACCGCATCATCGTCGGCGTCAACGGCTTCCAGCGCCCGGAAGACGACCTCGATATGGATCTGCTGAAGATCAGCGAGGAAGTGGCGCAAGGACAGGCGCGTTCGCTGCAAGAGATTCGCGCGTCGCGCGACGGCGCCAAGCGTGCAAGCCACGCTCGAGCGTTTGCAACAAGCGTGCCGCGATCCGAAAGACAATCTCATGCCGCATCTCATCGATTGCGTCAACGCGTACTGCACCGAAGGCGAGATCGTCGAAGCGATGGCGTCGGTGTACGGACGTTACACGGAGCGCTCGGTATTCTAATGCGAGTGCGAAGCGAATTCGAACGGCACCGCGTGCGCCGTACGCTCGCGGAAGTCAAGCGCAAGTTCGAGGAAGCGTTGCGCCTAAGTCAGGAACTCCAACAACAAAGGACAACTATGGCCAACCGACCACTGCGTATTATCGTCGCTAAGGCGGGCCTCGACGGCCACGATCGCGGCGCCAAAGTGATCGCGCGCGCTTTGCGCGACGCCGGGCATGGAAGTGATCTACACCGGCCTTTTTCAAACGCCGGAACAGATCGTGCAAACGGCGATTCAGGAAGATGCCGACGGCATCGGTCTTTCGATTCTCTCGGGCGCGCACATGACGCTCTTTCCGCTCGTGCTCGAACAGCTCAAAGCGCAAGGCGCGGAAGACGTCGTGTTTTTCGGCGGCGGAACGATTCCGCCGGAAGATGCGGCCGAGCTGAAGCAAAAAGGCGTCAAGGCGATTTTCACGCCGGGCGCGCCGTTGCAAGAGATCATCGATTTCGTCGAAGCCGAGTGCGGCAAACGCCGCGAACTCGTCGGCTGATTTCGCCTCACTAGCCAAAGGAATACTTTGAAGGTTCGGACTCGCGTCGCGCCGTCGCCGACGGGCGATCCGCATGTTGGTACGGCATATGTCGCGCTGGTAAATTATTGTTTCGCCAAGCACAACGGCGGCGACTTTTTGCTGCGCATCGAGGACACCGATCAGGTGCGCAGCACGCCCGAGAGCGAAGCGGCGATTCTCGATTCGCTGCATTGGTGCGGGTTGTCTTGGGACGAGGGGCCCGACGTCGGCGGTCCGCACGGGCCGTACCGTCAGAGCGAACGCTCCGAGATCTACAAGAAGTACGTTCAGCAGCTCATCGACTCGGGCCACGCGTTCAAGTGCTTCTGCACGCCGCGCGTTTAGAAGAGATGCGCGTCGCGCAGCGCGCCGCCGGATTGCCGCCGCGCTATGACGGCTTGTGCTTGACCTATTCGCCAGAGGAAGTCGCGCGGCGGGAAGCGGCGGGCGAACCGTACGTCGTACGCATGAAGGTTCCGAGCGACGGCATTTGCGTCGTCGAAGATCAGCGTCGCGGCAAGATCGAGATCGAGTGGAAAACCGTCGACATGCAAGTGTTGATGAAGTCCGACGGCTTGCCGACGTATCATCTCGCGAACGTCGTCGACGACCATCTGATGGAGATCACGCACGTCATCCGCGGTGAAGAGTGGGTCTCCAGCGCTCCCAAGCACTTGTTGTTGTATCAGTACTTCGGCTGGGAAGCACCGAAGCTGATGCACTTACCGCTCTTGCGCAATCCCGATAAGTCGAAACTCTCGAAACGGAAGAATCCGACCGGCATTCTGTTCTATAAGGCCATGGGGTATCTGCCGGAAGCGCTGCATGAATTTTCTCGGGCTGCTGTCGAATCGCCGCACACGAAGGTCAAGACGAGCTCATGTCGCTCGACACGATGGTCGAACGCTTCCAGCTGGATCACGTTCCGCTCGGCGGACCGGTCTTCGACGTCGCGAAACTGGATTGGCTCAACGGCCAGCACATTCGCCGGCACGGACCGGCGGAGTTCAGCGAACTGTATGCCGGGTGGGCCTTCGGCGTGCGTCCGGACGGCGACGCCATGCCGCGGAAGCAGCAGCGCATTCTCGGGCTCGCGCAGGGCCGCATCGAGCGCCTGAGCGACTCGCGCCGTTGGTCGCGTTTCTCTACTGCGGGCCGCTTGAATATCCAGGCCGGCGATTTGCTGCATGCCGAAGATCGACGCGGATACGGCTGCGCAAGGCGCTTGCGCTTGCGCAGTGGCGTCTGGACGAGCTCAATGCGTGTCGACCTGACTTCAATCGAAAACGTGCTCAAAGCGAATTGCGGTGGATCTCGGCGCGAAGTTCCGCGATCTTTCGCGCTTGTACTACGTCGCGATCACCGGAAGCCCCACGTCGATTCCGCTCTTCGACTCCATGGAATTGCTCGGCCGCGAGATCGTTCGCGAACGCTTGCGTTTTGCGCTCGATCTCCTCGGCGCGCCCAGTAAAAAAGAACAGGACGAATGGAAAAAGCTGCACCGCTCCGCTTCGAGGAGAGCGCGGTATGAACGTTCGCGCAATCGTTCTAGCCGCAGGCAAGGGCACGCGCATGAAGAGCGCTACGCCGAAGGTGCTGCACGAACTGTGCGGCCGCCCGATGCTTTGGTACACCGTCGAACGCGCTGCGCCGCGCCGGCATCGCCGAAATTTTGGTGGTGACGAACGACGAACTCGAAACACGCATCGGCGATTTCGACGTGCGCAGCATCGTTCAGCGCGAGCAGCTCGGAACGGGCCACGCGGTGAAGGTCGCGTTGGAAGCGCTCGAAACGAATGCCGGCGGACGCGTCGTCGTCGCTTACGGCGACATGCCGCTCGTGACCGATGAAATCTTCAGCAGCATGATGCATTCGCTCGAGTCGAACGGCGGCCGCGCTGCGATGTCGCTCGTGACCGTGAAGATGCCGCTGCCTTCGAACTTCGGCCGCATCATTCGCAACGGTGAAACGGTTCGAGCGCATCGTCGAAGTGCGCGACGCTTCGCCTGAAGAACTGGACGTCGACGAAATGAACGCAGGCATTTATGCGTTCGACGAAAGCGAACTGCGCGACGCCGTTTCGCACCTGAAGAACGACAACGCGCAGCAAGAGTACTATCTCACCGACACCGTCGAGCACTTCGTGAAGCGCGGAAAAGCCGTGCGGCCCGTAGTTGCCGAGGAGCATCTCGACGTGCTCGGCATCAACGATCGCGTCGAACTCGCGCAAGCGCGCAAAGAGATGAACGCGCGCATCTGCGCGCAGCACATGCGTGACGGCGTCACGATCGTCGATCCCGATACGACGTATCTGGAACCGGAACTGACGATCGGCCGCGATACGCTGATCTATCCCAATACCGACGATCTCGCGCTTGAGCGAAATCGGCGGCCATTCCGTCGTCGGGCCCGAACGTTCGCATCTCCGGTTCGAAAATCGGCGACAACGTTACGATTCGCGAGAGCGTCATCATCGACAGCGCAATCGGCAACGACGTCTCCGTCGGGCCCGTTCGCGCATCTGCGCGGCGGAGCGGTGCTCGGCGACGACGTGCACATCGGGAATTTCGTCGAGATCAAGAAATCGACGCTCGAAACCGGCGTGAAAGCCGGACACTTGAGCTATCTCGGCGACGCGACGATCGGCGAAGACTCGAACATCGGCGCCGGCACGATCACGTGCAACTACGACGGCACGCGCAAGAACCAAACGACGATCGGAAAGAACGCGTTCATCGGCTCGAACTCTTCACTTGTGGCGCCCGTGAACATCGGCGACAACGCGCTCACCGGCGCCGGCTCCGTCGTCATCCGCGACGTCGCCCCCGGCGACCGCGTCGTGGGCAATCCCGCAAAGCCTCTGCCTAAGAAAACCCCTCTGTCATCCTGAGCAGCATGGCGTCGCGCCGCGTTAGTGGCGCAGCCTGGCGTAGTCGAAGGACATGCGCATATAACCACTGTCTCGTATGCACCCGCCCTTCGACAAGCTCAGGGTGACGGCGTTAAAGAGAGAAGCGCAAGCCCAAGAAGGCGGCGGTGGCGCTGTCGGCGCCGGTGGTTTGGTAGCCGCGGAGTTCGAGCGACGTTAGCGGCGCGACCGCGTGGTCGACGAAAACGGTGAACGTGCCGTTGGAGCGCGAGCCGCCGAATTGTCCGACGCCGTAGCCGGCGCCGACGGCGTTGCCTAAAGCCGCGAAGCGGCCTTCGAGCGTAAGGGCGTAACCGCCGCCGCGTGCGAGCGGGGCGAAGCCCGTCAGATCGATCGATGCCGGAACGACCGGTACGGCTTTGCCCGTGCTAAGAAATACGGCAGCGCCGCTCGTGGATTGTCCGGTGCCGCTGCCGGCAAACACGCCGCCGCCGGCGGAAATGTCGGCGAGCGCCGGTGCGCTCGCAAACGCCGCGCATGCGACTGCCGCGACAAAAGTAGAAATAACGCGAGAGAAATTCATATCCCGCACGTTATACCCGCGAACGCTTAGGATGCTATGAGATTGGCCGCAATGCGTTTCAAAGAATCGAGCGTGAAGGTGAGGTCTTCATCGCGCGTGCGTTGATTTACGATGCAAACGCGAATAGCGCGTCGCCCGGAAACGGTCGTGGAAGAAACGACGGCGTCGCCGCTCTCTTGCAATCTAATCACTAATTCATCGTTGAAGCGGTCGAGTTCCGCTTCGCCGGCGAATGGTGGTCGATATCGAAAACAGACAACGTTCAACTGAATCGGCGCGAGCAGCTCCAGATCGGCGTCGGCGTCGACCAAATCGCCCAGGAGGCGCGCTTGGCGGACGTTTTCTTCCATCGCTTCGCCGATTGCGCGCGCGCCGAGTTCCTTGATCGTGAACCAAACTTTCAACGCGCGAAAACCGCGCGACAGATCGATCGTGAAATCGGTGAACCATGGCTGCGCGCTCGCGAGCCCGCGCGGCATGCGGGTCAAATAGGACGGCGACGAAGCGAACGTCGAACGATGCAGCTCGCCATCGCGGACGAGCAGGCATCCCGCATCGTACGGAACGTGCAGCCACTTATGAAAATCAAAGGCGATCGAATCGGCGCGTTCGATTCCTTTGAAACGCGGCGCGAGATTGGGCGAAACCATCGCGGTAGCGCCGAACGCGCCGTCGACGTGGAACCAGAGCGCCTCCTGTTGCGCTAATTCCGCGAGGTCTTCGAGCGGATCTATCGCGCCGACGTCCACGGTACCCGCGTTGCCGACGAGCATGAATGGACGATGTCCCGCAGCGCGATCTTCGGCAATCGCGCGCGAGACCAATGCCGGGTCGATGCGATGGAGCGAATCCGCCGGCAACACGCGAAGCGAAGCGCTTCCGAGGCCCGCGACTTCAAACGCCCGGCGCACGCACCCGTGCGTCGCCGTTGACGCATAGGCGATGAGGCGGCCTTTGGAGAGATCGATCCCGTGTTCGCGAACGTGCGGGCCGAGCGCGCGCGTTCGCGCGACCAAAACGGCAATGAGATTGGCCGCCGACGTGCCTGTCGTTAAAACACCGCTCGCGTCGTATGGAAAAGCGAAGAGCTCCAGAAACCAGCGAATCACCGCGCGCTCGACGTAAACGGCGCCGTGATTGCGGCCGCCGACGTTGGCGTTCATCGTCGCCGCCAGCATCTCGGCAAGCACGCCTGTCGGCGTTCCGGTGCCCTGAACCCAGCCGAAGAAGCGTGGATGAATGTTTCCGCTGTGATACGGAAAAATCGTATTGGAAAATTCGTCGTATACGTCGGCGAGCGCCGTCGGATCTTGTGGAAGCGGCTCGTTCAGCCGCGCGACCGCGTCGCCCGGCATCTCTTCCCACGCGGGACGTTCGCCCACGTTTTGAAGGTAGTCGAGCGCATCGTCGAGTGCGGCGTGACTCAAATCTCGAAACGCCGCCCAATCTTTGGGGTCGAGCACGGTCCCTTTTCTGCCTGACTTGCATGTCCCGGAACCCCGCGCACGGGGCACTCTTTCGGGATAGAGCGATGACTGGCGTATTGATTGTTTTGTGCGGCGTACCCTTTGCCGCGTTGCTCGCGGCCGGTTGGTATGCGAAACGCCGTTTCACGAATCACAAGCGCGACCGTAGCGACGTGCAACTGCGAGAAGAATATATGCTAAGAGCCGTTCGTTCGCTCGTCGACGCGTCGCGGGTTTCGAGCGGCGCGGTCATCGAAACGTTAGACGAGACGGTTCGGCGGCGCGATCCGCAAATTGATGCTTTCTTAGCCTTTACGCCGGCCGGAGACGAGCTCGCCTGCGTTTACGCGAGCGGTCAGCGCGTCGAACATTACCGGCAAGCGCGCCTACGCCGCGATTCCAGCGATTCTCTGCCGGCGCGGGCGGCGCTCGCGGGACATCGCGAATCCGGAAGTGCCGGCGTGGTTATTCCGACGGATCGCGGCGGACTCGCGGTTCCGATGCACGACGGAACGAATCTCCGCGCGGTCATCTACGTTTCTTCCGCCCGCTGCGCGCTCGCCGAAGAAGACGCCATCGTTCGCACGATCGAACATGCGACCTCGCCCTATACGCTGGCATTGGAGCGCGAGGCGGATCGGGCCGATGCGACCTATGACAGCCTCACCGGCCTGCTGACGCCGCGCGCGTTTCGCAACCGCCTCGCCGAAGAGCTCAACCGCGCGCGCTTGAGTCCGAATAAAGCGTACACGCTTTGGTTCATCGACACGGATCGCTTCAAGGGCGTGAACGACGAGTATGGACACGCGGCAGGCGACGGCGTCCTTCAAGCGATGGCCAATCTCATCCGCGCGCACATCGTTCCCGAAGTGGATCTCGCCGGCCGCAACGGCGGCGACGAGTTCTGCGCGCTGATCTTCGACGCGCAAAAGACCGTGGCGATCGAACGCGCTCAGGCCTTGTGCGAGGCCGTCAGGCGCCAGAAGTTTGCGGTGCCGGCCGCCGTGACCGCGAGCATCGGCGTCGCGACGTTTCCGTACGACGCGCGCTCCGCGAGCGAGCTGCTGGAAGTCGCCGACGCCGCCATGTATCACAGCAAGCGCACAGGAAGGGACCGCGTCTCGTTCGCCGTTAACGGAACGACCTTTTCGATCTATCGTTAGAGAAGCTCTGGGAGACCGGCGGCGAAAAGCCCGCACATGACGGTCTTACGCCGCCTATTGCTCGTCGTGGTGCTGCTGCTGCTCGGCGGAAGCGCGCTTTTTCCCGTTTGCGCGCGCGCGGAGTCGTCGCGTCCCAACGGGCTGGACCGTCGCGTCGACAGCCTTCAGACCGTGCAACTCGAGCATCAACCGGCCGTCAAACTCGTCGATGCCGACCGCCAAGTCGCGGCGCAGCGTCTTGCTCGCTGGATGCTGCCGGGCTGGTTCGCCTCGATCGCGTTTCAAGTGCTCGTGCTTGCGTATTTTTGGCAATCGGGCGCGGCGGCAAAGTTGCGCGACCGTTTGCGCAACGGTTTGCGAAACGATGTCTACGTGCGGTTTTTTTTCGGTGCGGCACTGGTCCTCATAGCGCGTGTCGCGGCGTTGATTCCGGCATTTTACGCATTTCGCGTGGGACGCGTGATGGGGATTTCCAGCGTGCTGCTGCGTGCGTGGTCGATCACGTGGCTGCTGAATACTTTGCTTGCCATGGTCATTGCCGGCGTCGTCGTGGCGTTCGTCCTGTGGCTCGTCAATCGCACGCACCAATGGTACATCTACACGATGCTCGCGATCGTTGCGGGGAGCTTCATCGTTTCGTACGTCCAGCCGTTCTTCGGCTCGCCGTCGTTGCGCGAACAAAAACCGTTGCCGGCCTCGTTTTCTGCAGCGTTCGAACCGTTGCGCAGCGCGGCGCACCAATCAGTGCCGATCCTTATCGACCGGCGCACGGACGGCGCGCAAACGGGCGCAATCGTAGAGGGACTCGGACCGACTCGCCGCATCGTGTTGACGCAAGGGATCATGGCCAGCGGATCGGTGGGCGAACTCCGCTTCATCGTCGCGCACGAGTTAGGCGAACTCGCGGCCAACGATCCGGTGCGCGTTGCGGCTTATAACGCGCTGCTCGTCATCTTGGGCATTGCGCTAGCGGTTTTCATCGCCGATCGCATCGGCTTCCGCCGCGACGACGATCCGATCGCGCGCCTTGCGCTCGTTGCAGCGCTGCTCGGATGCGTGTACATCGTCGTCGCGCCGATCGACAACGCGATCCTGCAGAAGATGTCGTGGAGCGCCGACCGCTATGCGATTGCGTTGACCGGCGATCCGGATTCAGCTGTGCGCGCCGTCGTCCGTTCGACCGATCAGCATTTGGACGAAACGTGCCCGGGCATGGCGTCGCGCTGGTTTCTAACGTCGATTCCGCCCGCGGGCGACCGGATCGCCGCTCTTAATCACGTTCCGAGCGGCTGTCCCTAACCGCGAGGTTCAGGCGGCGAAGACGAGGCCGCCGACAACCTGCGTTCCGAGATGCTGCGTGGTCAACAGCTCGACGATGGTGGCGTGCGCAACGCGTCCGTCGACGATCTGCGCGGCCGGGATTCCGGCGCGGACGCCAAGCGCGGCTGCCCGAATTGCGAGCCGCAAGTCTTGTGCGATTCGCTCGTCATCGGCCAACGCCAGCGCTTCCGACGGCGTGAGCTCGTTGATGACGGTATTGGTATCCGGATCGGGAACGCCGCCGGCTCGGTGAAAGAAAATCGCGCGCGCCGCTTCGCACGCGCCGGCAATCGCCGCAGCCACGTCGTCGGCGACGACGCTCGCGTCGCGGTCGGCAAAAACGGCGAACGCGGTGGGTTCGACGACCGGAATGTAACCCGCAGTGGTCAGCGTATCGAGAATGCCGCGCTGCACGCGGCCGATGCCGCTAGGCGTGTGCGGCAGGAGCGCCGCGTCTGAGCCGCTGAGCGCTACGGCGACGTTAGTGCTGCGATTGATAGCGCGCACGATAGCGCGCGCGGCCTCCGGATCGGGCGCAACGACAATGGGACGCACTTCACGCTCGGCCATCACGTACAGGTCGTCTACGAGCGTCGCGCTCGCGTCGTGAGCCGTGGCGTCGTCGACGCGCACGACGAATGTTTTTCCCGAGAATCTTTGCGAGGCAGCTCACCTCCTTATATCCGTACTATCGGATATACCCAGCTCAAAGTTTCCAATTGTTAACGAATTGCATCGCCCGTTCCATTCCATGTTCGCGCCAAAGGTCGGCGCCCTCTGCGGCGGCGGCGATGACGTCGGGAAGCGCTTTCGTTTCTTCGGGGGTGAACGGGCTCAACACGTGGTCGATCGTATCGAACTTCGGCCGGCCGACGCCCACGCGAATGCGAGGGAAGCGGTCGCCGATGGTCGCGATCATCGAACGCAGGCCGTTGTGACCGCCGTGGCCGCCGAACGGGCGCATCCGCAGGGCTCCAAACGGCAAATCCAACTCGTCGACGATCGCAAGCACCTCTTCGGGCGGCGTGCGATACCACGAAGAGATGAGGCGGACGGGCGTGCCGCTCAAATTCATGTACGACGTCGGTTCTACGAGCACGACCCGGCGCGACGAGTCGTAAGCTTGCCGTGCGCTGTCCTTGTTCTTCCACGACGAAATGCCGTAGCGCTGTGCCAAGTGGTCGACAACCATGAACCCGGCGTTGTGCCGGGTTCTTTCGTACTCTTTGCCGGGATTGCCCAATCCCACGATCAGGCGCGGAGCGGGAGTGGCTATTCCTCGCCCTCCGGCTTCCCGATGAGTTCGGGTTGCGTCTCTTCGGCCGGGGCAGCGGTCTCGGCTTCTTCGAGCATGCGTGCCGTCTTCGACGCATCGACCGAAACGACGATCGTGTCGGCAGGCGTCAGCAGCTTGAAGTGCTTCGGAAGCTTGATCTCGCCGGCGGTGGCGTGCTGATGGATGCCAAGATCGGCAACGTCCACTTCGAGTTGAGCGGGAAGTTCGTCGACCGGGCCTTCCACCTCGATGTCATGCACAAGCACTTCCATCACGCCGCTGAAATCGCGTACGCCGCGCGGCGTGCCGACGGTCGCTACCGGAACTTTCGCATGCACCGCTTCGTGAGCGGTGACGCGTTGCAGGTCGACGTGTTCGATCTTGTGGGTGACTGGATGGCGCTGAATCTCGCGCACCATGGCCGTGTCGGACTTCTTGCCGTTCATCGTCAGCGTGATCACGCCGAGGCCCCCGCCGTGCTGCACGAGATCGGTCAACGTACGGGCGTCGAATGCGAGGTGAACCGGAGCGGTGCCGTGTCCGTAGAGAACGCCCGGAATCTTGCCGTCTGCGCGCAAACGATGCGCGCTGCTCGTGCCGGTGCGTTCCCGGCGCTCGATCGTAAGAACGTTGTTCTTTGCTAGCCATTCCTAAACGCTAACCTCCGAAAGCTAGAGGACTAGACGGCTGCCGGTTCCGGAGCGGAAACCGGCTCGCTCGTGCGCGGCCCATCCTCGCTGTTGAAAAGCTCCGATACCGAACGATTCGTCGTGATACGCATGATCGTTTCGGCGAACGTCTGAGCGATGGAGAGTTGCACGAACTTCGGATGCTTTTCGACATCCGGGAGCGGGATCGTATTCGTTACGATAACGCGCTCGATTTCAGACTGCTCGAGCACTTCGATCGCTTCACCAGCGAAGATACCATGAGTTGCGACTGTATAAACCTTTGTCGCTCCGCGCGCTTTGATCGCTTCGGCCGCTTTGGCCAGCGTGCCGCCGGTGGAAATCATGTCGTCGACGATGACGGCGATCTTTCCGCTCACGTCGCCGACGATATCGGTCACTTCCGAAACGTCGGGTTCCGGACGGCGTTTGAAGACGATCGCGAGCGAGCTGTTCAGGCGCTTCGCAAACAGTTCGGCGCGGTGCACTCCGCCCGCATCGGGTGAAACCACCACGACGCGTTCGTCGCACAACCCCTCTTTCTTCAGATAATTGCACAACGTCGGCAGGGCCATCAGATTGTCGACCGGCTGATCGAAGAATCCTTGAATTTGCGCAGCATGCAGGTCCATCGTCACGATGCGTTTTGCGCCGGAGATCTTCAGCATGTTCGCGAGGACCTTGGCCGAGATAGGCTCGCGGCCTTTGGTCTTTTTGTCTTGTTTGGCGTAACCGTAGTAAGGCATCACCGCGGTGATGCGCGCGGCCGATGCACGCCGCAGCGCGTCGACCATGAGCAGCAGCTCCATCACGGCATCGTTGACACCGTTGCCGTTGGGCGCTTTGCAAATCGACTGCACGACGAAAACTTCCGAGCCGCGCACGTTCTCTTGGATCTCGATGCGGGTCTCTTCGTTTTTGAACTTAGAGACCAACGCCTTGCCGACGTGCAGCTTCAGGCGCTTGGCGATTTCCTCGGCGAGAGCCGGGTTCGAGCTGCCGCTAAAGACCAGGGGGTTGTGGCTCAACGGGGAGTTTCTCCGTAGTGTGCGAGGGGAGGGTGGTGAGGTTCGCCCATTCCGCGCGGAAACACCTTGAATGAAGGAGTCCTAAGCGGGTGGGCGCTGCTACAAAAGCCCCCGCCGGTCGCCCGGACCGAAACCGAGTGGCCGGGCAGCGTGTCGAAGTACCGCACCATGCCGAAGTTCGAACTGGTTTCTCCGTATAGGCTCGCCGGCGACCAGCCCCGCGCCACCGACGCCCTCGCCGAGGGCGTGCGGCGCGGCGACCGCGCGCAGACGCTGCTCGGGGTCACCGGGAGCGGCAAGACGATGGCGATGGCGCGGGTCATCGAGCTGGTCCAAAAGCCGACGCTCGTGCTGTGCCACAACAAGACGCTCGCCGCTCAGCTGTGCGCCGAGTTCCGGGAGTTCTTTCCGAACAACGCCGTCGAGTATTTCGTTTCGTACTTCGACTACTATCAGCCCGAAGCGTACGTGCCTTCGACGGACACCTACATCGAAAAAGACTAGCTCGATCAACGACGAGATCGAGCGCCTGCGCCACTCGGCGACGCAGTCGCTTGCTCACGCGCCCCGACACGCTGATCGTCGCGTCGGTCTCGTGCATCTACGGCTTGGGCTCGCCTTCCGACTACATGGAAATGTCGGCTCGCATCCGGGTCGGCGAGGAGTTCGATCGCGACACGTTCTTGCGCAAGCTCGTCGACATGCAGTACCGCCGCAACGATATCAATCTCGTGCGCGGAACGTTCCGCGTGCGCGGCGACGTGCTGGAGTTCGTCGGCGTCGACGAAGAGCTGGTGCACCGCATCGAATTTTTCGGCGACGAAATCGATGCGATCAACGTCGTCAACCTCATGACCGGCGAGTACGTCGAGAGCAAAGACGAGCTCTTGATTTTTCCGGCGAAGCATTTCATCACGCCCGACGAGAAGCTGCGCCGCGCGATCACCTCGATCGAGGTCGAACTCGAAGAGCGTCTCAAGTACTTCCGCGAGCACGGAAAACTGCTCGAAGCGCAGCGTCTCGAGATGCGCACGCGCTACGATCTCGACATGCTGCGCGAAGTCGGCTACTGCAACGGCATCGAGAACTACTCGCGCCACCTGACCGGACGCGAACCCGGCTCGACGCCGTGGTGCCTGCTCGACTTTTTCCCGAAAGACTGTGCTCTACTTCGTCGACGAGTCGCACGTCACGCTGCCGCAGGTGCACGGCATGTACGCGGGCGACCGCTCGCGCAAGCAAACGCTGGTGGAACACGGATTTCGCCTGCCGAGCGCGCTCGACAACCGTCCGCTCACGTATGACGAGTGGGAAGAACACGTCAATCAGATCGTCTACGTGTCGGCCACGCCGAGCACGTACGAAGTGGGCCGCAGCACGCAGACCGTCGAGATGATCATTCGTCCGACCGGTCTCGTCGATCCGGAAGTCGAGGTACGCCCGACGCGCAATCAGGTCGACGATTTGATGGAAGAGATTCGCCAGCGCGTCGCTCGCAAAGAGCGCGTGCTTGTGACGACGCTCACGAAGAAGATGGCCGAAGACCTTACCGACTTTTTGCTCGAGAACGGGATGAAGGTCCGCTACCTGCACAGCGAAGTCGACACGCTCGAACGCGTCGCGATTCTCCGCGACCTTCGCCGTGGCGTCTTCGACGTACTCGTCGGCATCAATCTTACTTCGCGAAGGCCTCGATTTGCCCGAGGTCTCGCTCGTCGGTATCCTCGATGCCGACAAAGAAGGGTATCTGCGCAGCGCAACTTCGCTGATCCAAACGATCGGCCGCGCGGCGCGAAACGTCGACGGCAAGGTCATCATGTACGCCGACGTCGTCACGGAATCGATGGCGCGCGCGCTCGGCGAAACGAAGCGCCGCCGCGAACGGCAGATGGCGCACAACGAAGAGCACGGAATCGAACCGAAGACGATCCGCAAGGAGATCCACGACATTCTCAGCATGCTCGGCGCCGATGCGGAAACGACCGAGAAGATCAAGCTCGAGAAGATTCCGCGCGACGTCGCCATGAAGATGGCGGCCGACCTCGAGAAGAAGATGCGCGAGTACGCCGCTAATCTCGAATTCGAAAAGGCCGCAGCTTTGCGCGACGAGTTGGTTGAGATTCGCAAGCAAATCGGCGGCAACGAGTCGCTGCTCTTCCAAGGAAAGGCGCCGAAGATTTTCGATTCGGCCTTGAAAGAGCTCGTCGGTCAATAAGGAGGAGCAATGAGCCGTCTCCTTACGAGTATGGTTTTCGCGCTGGCGGCGCTGGAGGCGACGGCGCTCGCCGCTCCGGTGCCGTCCACCACGCCTTCGCCCAACGTGGCGATGATGGATCGCGCCAAAGAGTTTTTCCATCGCATTGCGACCGGCGACATCGATCGCAGCGAGTTGACGCCGCAAATGAACGACGCGTTGACGAACGCCATGATCAAACAAGTCGCCGCACAGGTCGCGCCGCTCGGCGACCCCACGTCGTTCCAGCAGGTTCAAAGCGGAAGACAGGGCGGTTCGGAGTACTACATCTACGTGGTGACGTTTCCGTCCGGCGACCGTTGGAATTACTTGTTCGTTTATGACCCGGTTGCCAAAAAGATCAGCGGCTTAAGAATAACCCCGGCGCCGTAGCCGATGCGCCTGAACCTGCGGGAGACCAGCCGTACCGAGGCACTGGTTACGCTTGAAGCAACGCTTTCGCCCGCGCAGACGCCGCAAGAGCTGCACTACCGGACAAACGTCGGCGCAATCGCGTCGATCGACGGTGTAACGGCCGGCGCATTCGATCGCGAGCACTCGGCCATCGTCGTGCCGGCGTGCGAAGCCGAACGCGTGCTGCAACTGAGCGTCGAGCGGCACGGACTTCCTACGAACGGATTGCCGCCGGGCGACGACATCCGCTGGCGGTGGATGGTTGCGCGCTCGCATCCTGAACCGCAAACGCACGTCGACGTCCGCGATGCGGTAGACCGCGTCATTTCTCCGCGCGAACGCGTGGAAGGCGCGATTGCGTTGTGGGGGCACTCGCACCTCGACGTCGCGTGGCTCTGGACGTACGAGCAAACCAAACGCAAAGCGGTTCGGACGTTCGCCAATGCGCTCGCGCTGCTCGAACGCGACCCGTCGTTCATCTTCATTCAAAGCCAGCCGCAACTTTACGCCTTCGTGGCGGAAGAAGATCCGGAGTTGTTCGAACGCGTGCGCGCGGCGGTGCGCAGCGGACGATTTGATGCCGGCGTCGCCGCCATGTGGGTCGAACCGGATTGCAATTTGCCCTCCGGCGAATCGCTGTTGCGCCAGCTCCTGTACGCCCATCGTTTCTGCGCCGTCGAACTGGGCGTCGAACCGAAGATTGCGTGGTTGCCCGATACGTTCGGGTTCACGCGCACGCTGCCGACGCTGCTCGCGCATGCCGGTATCGTGTATTTCGGAACGACGAAACTGCAGTGGAACGATACGACGCGCTTTCCGTATCCTCAATTCCGCTGGCGCGGTCCGGACGGCAGCGAAGTGCTCGGCGCGCTGATCGCGTCCTATGACGGCGGACCCGACGCGCGCCGCGTTGCGGTTGCGCGCGAGCGGCACGAGCCGATGGTCGTAGGCTATGGCGACGGCGGCGGAGGGCCGACCGAAACGCATTTGCGGGAAGCTGCAAAAATCGGCACGTGGCAACGTCCTTGCGAGTGGTACGAAGCATTGGACAGCCGGCGGCAATCGCTGCCGGTCCACGACGACGAGCTTTATCTAGAGTATCACCGCGGCGTCTACACGACGCATCACGACGTGAAGGCAGGGAACGCTGCGCTCGAACGCGCGTTGAACGCGGCGGAAGAGCACGTCGCTTGGTGCGTTGCCGTGCATGCGCCGCGCGAGACCGTTGGCCGCCTGCGGGAAGCGCTCGATGCCGCGTGGCTCACCGTGCTGCGCAATCAATTTCACGACGTCTTGCCCGGCACGTCGATTCGACCGGTTTACGAGGACGTAGCGGCGGAGTACGAACGCACGGAGGAACTCGTTCGGAGCATTGCCACCGCTGCGCGCGGAATTCTGCCGCGCGCCCCGCGTCACGAACGCGTGCTCGAGCGAAGCGAGCCCGTTCGTGACGGCGACGAGTGGGTTTTCGACAACGGACTGCTCCGCGCGCGAGTTAACGCACGCCGGCAGCATCACGGAATTAGCGTCAACGGGTGCGCCAAACGTTGTGGCGCAAGCAAATTTACTTGCGGCGTATCGCGACCGGCCTCGCAAATGGGAAGCGTGGAACGTCGACGCCGGCTACGAGCGGCATCGTCTGCGCGTCGAAACCCGCGAAGCGAAACACGTCGAAAGCGGCTTGGAAATCGACGTTACTATCGGTGCGTCGCCTGCAACACTGCGATTAGCGTTGCACGCCGGCGAGCCGTTCTTACGCGTTGATTTGGCCGTTGATTGGCAAGAGCGTCAAACGTTGCTTCGCGTCGAGAACTGGCTTGCGATCGATACGGCCGCCGTTACCTACGGCGCAGCGCATGGAACGATCGAACGCAGCGCGCGCAACGAAACGCCGCAAGACCGCGCCAAGTTCGAAGTGCCCGGTCAACGATTCGCAGCCGCAAGCGATGCTACGCGTGGTCTGGCCATCTTTTCGCTCGATACCTACGGCTGGAACGCGCGATCCTTAACGAAGGGCGGCCTTCATCTCGGCCATTCGCTGCTTCGCGGGACGGCATGGCCGGATGCCGATGCCGACCGCGGGCCGATGCGCCTTTCGTGGGCGTACGCGCCGTTTCGCCGCGCAACGACCGGCGCACTCGAGCAGGCATGGGAGCAGTTCGCGCACGAACGCCGCGTGCGGCTTTTCACGAGTTCCGACGATGCGCTGCTCGTAGTTGCGTGTAAGCCGGCTGCCGACGGCGACGGCGTCATCGTGCGCGTTCGCGAATGCGACGGACAAGCGCGTCCGCTCCGGCTCCGCTCCGGAGGCCGCATGCGCGAGGCCGTTGCGGTCGACGGGCTCGAGCGCCCGATCGGAAGCGACGCGCGCATAGAGAACGAGGAGTTGGTTGCGACCATTCCCGGCTTCGGAATCCGGAGTTTTCGGGTACGCTTCTAGCGATGCGGAGAATCGACGCCGTCCTCTTTGATTTGGACGACACCTTGCACGACGACACGGCGGCCTATCACAGTGCGGCTGAAGAAGTCGCGCGCGAGGTCGCGGCCGAGCACGGAATCGACGCGATCGCGCTCAAGGCGGCATACGTTGCGCAAGCCGAAGGGTTTTGGCATCGCCTGACCGCGGAGCAACTCAAAACAAAGCTTGCCAACGTTCGCGCGCAGCTATGGGGCGCGGCGTTGCAGCAGTTCGGCTTGTCCGACGACGAGCTGGCGGAACGAAGCGCCAACAGCTACAACGCGTATCGCAAGAAGCATCTGACGCTTTTTCCGGGAGCTCGCGACGTGTTGTTGCGGCTGCGCGCGCAAGGCAAGGCCCTGGGACTTCTCACGAATGGATTCTCGGAAACCCATCGCGAGAAGATCGCCCTGCTCCAAATCGGCGAGCTCTTCGACGCGATCTTCATCGCCGACGAAGTCGGCATGCTGAAACCCGACCCGCTGCTCTTCGCTCATGCCTGCACGGAGCTGGGCGTAGCGCCGATGTACGGCGCGATGGTCGGCGATCGTTACGAACGAGACATTCGCGGCGCGCTCGACGCGGGGATGTACGCCGTTTGGTTGAACGTGCGCGATGAAATATTGCCGGCGCAAGTGCCTCCGCCGCACGCGGTTTGCCGCTCCATCGTCGAAGTGCCGGAGTCGCTGGGAGAAGTATGACGCAGTCGATTCGAGATTTCGAGAACACCTTTGCGCAAGCGTGGCAGTTGTTGAAGAGCAACTGGATCATCATCGTGCCGGGTCTGGTGCTTGGCATCATCGGCGGCGCCGTCTCGATGGCTGTATCGCTCGTAATTTACGGTTCGGTTCTGGCGGGCGGCGGCGGAACGGCCGACGTGAACGCCGTGACGCAGGCGGTCATCGCCGTCGCGCTCACCGTCGTGTCATTGCTAACGAGCATCGTGCAGATGGCCTACGTGACCGGTATGGCCGGGAGCGCCTGGGAGCATGGGCGCACGAGCCTGCGCGACGGCTGGTATGCGTTTTCACACCGCTCGATTCAGACGACGTTCGCAGTGGCGCTGCTCTTTGCAATCGGTCTTTGCGCCGCCGTCCTTGCGCCGATCACGTTTTTGCTGACGCTCTTTGCCTATATGGTGTTCTTCATCTATACGATGGCGTCGGTGATCATCGGGAAACGCGAAGCGATTGCCGGGATCGCGGAATCGTGCCGCCTTACGCTCGCGAACTTCTGGCCGACGCTGGGCGTCGTGGCGCTGATCGCGCTGATTGCGATCGCCGGCGGCGTTGCCGGCTCGCTAATCGGGCGCTTGGCGCCGCTTGCCGGGGGCTTGGTGGCGGGAGTCCTCCAGCAAATCATCGTAGCGTACGCGTCCCTCGTGGTCGCCGGCGAGTACTTGAAGCTCTCCAAGCGGCCAGGGGCTTAATCACGCATCCCGACCCCGCTCCGCGGGGTTGTAGGTAGTTCATGGCAACCGGTCTCGATTCCATCGTTATTAAGGGCGCGCGCGAGCACAACCTTAAGAACATCGATCTAACGCTTCCGCGAAACCAGCTTATCGTTGTAACGGGCCTTTCAGGCTCCGGCAAGTCGTCGCTGGCTTTCGATACGATTTACGCAGAAGGCCAGCGCCGCTACGTCGAGTCGCTCTCTTCGTACGCCCGTCAGTTCTTGGGGCAGATGGAGAAGCCCGATGTGGATTACATCGAGGGCCTCTCGCCGGCAATTTCGATCGATCAGAAGTCGACGTCGCGCAATCCGCGTTCGACCGTCGGGACCGTCACCGAGATTTACGACTACCTGCGCCTGCTTTTCGCGCGCATCGGGACGCCGCATTGCTATAACTGCAACCGCGAGATCAGCTCGCAGTCGAGCGAGCAGATCGTCGACTCGATCATGGAACTGCCGGAAGGCACTCGCATCCAGCTGCTGGCGCCGCTCGTGCGCGGACGAAAAGGCGAGTACACCAAGCTCTTCGAGGAGATCGGGAAAGAGGGTTTCGCGCGCGTTCGGGTTGACGGCGAGACGAAAGAGCTGCGCGAGAAGATCGCGCTCGACAAGAAGCGCAAGCACACGATCGAAGTAATCGTCGACCGTCTCGTGATGAAGCCGGACATCCGCAAGCGGCTTACCGATTCGGTGGAAACGACGCTGAAACTCTCGACCGGCATCGTGACGGTGCTCGCCGAGGAGACGAAAGGCCAGCCGCGCGAGCTGACGTTCAGCGAGGCGTTCGCGTGCGTCTATTGCGGCATTTCGTTCGAAGAATTAGCGCCGCGTCTGTTCTCGTTCAACTCGCCGTACGGCGCGTGTCCGCAGTGCAGCGGGCTCGGCGAAAAGATCGAGATCGATCCGTGGAAAGTGATTCCGGACCGTTCGAAGTCGCTCTCCGACGGCGCGATCGTGCCGTGGAGCAAGAGCTTGGGCGCCGGCAGGTTCCCGTCGATGAATCCGTACTACATGCAGCAGCTCGAGCGCGTCCTGCGCAAGCACCGCGTGAAGATGACGACGCCGATCGAAGACATGAAGGAAGAAGTCGTCGATCTCATTCTGTACGGTACCGAGAGCGAGCAAGACTTCGAGTACACGTCGCGCGCCGGCAAAACGTGGGAGTATCGGTCTTCGTTCGAGGGCGTGATCAACAACCTGCAGCGCCGGTACAGTGAAACCTCGAGCGACTACGTCAAAGAAGACATCGAGAAGTACATGTCGGCTTCCACGTGCCCCACTTGTAAAGGCGCGCGTTTAAAGCCGGAAGCGCTGGCCGTTACGGTCGGCGGTTTGAACATCGATCAAGCCACGCGCATGTCGATCGAAAACTCGGAGCGCTTTTTCCGTGAGCTCGTGCTCACCGAACGCCAAGAGCAAATCGCGCACCAGATCATCAAGGAAGTGCGCGGCCGTCTTGGCTTCTTGACGAACGTCGGCTTGAATTACCTTACGCTCGCGCGTTCCGCCACGACGCTCTCCGGCGGCGAATCGCAACGCATTCGTCTGGCAACGCAGATCGGGAGCGCGCTGGTCGGCGTGCTGTACATTTTGGACGAACCGTCGATCGGCTTGCATCAGCGCGATAACGATCGATTGCTCGCGACGCTGAAGACGCTGCGCGATCTCGGCAACACGCTCGTCGTCATCGAGCACGACGAAGATACCATGCGCATGGCCGACGTGATCGTCGACATCGGACCCGGCGCAGGCGCCGAAGGCGGCGAAATCCTAAGCGTCGGCAAACTCGAAGATATCTTGAAGAACGGCAAGTCGGAAACGGGCGCCTATCTTTCCGGCCGCAAGTTCATTCCGATTCCGAAGCATCGCCGTAAACCGCGCGGCTGGCTCGAAGTGAAGAAGGCCAGCGCGAACAACTTGCGCGGCATCGACGTGAAGTTTCCGATCGGCGCGTTCGCCGCGGTGACCGGCGTCAGCGGAAGCGGCAAGTCGACGCTGGTGAACCAAGTTCTGGTGCGCGCGTTGAACCAGCATCTGCACGGGCAGCCGGCCGGCGGAACGTACGGCACCGTCAAGGGCGCGGAACAGCTCGACAAGATGGTCGTGATCGATCAATCGCCGATCGGCCGCACGCCGCGTTCCAATCCGGCGACGTACACGGGCGCGTTCGATCAGATTCGCGAGCTGTTCTCGATGACGCCCGAAGCGAAAATGCGCGGCTACACGCCGGGACGCTTTTCGTTCAACGTCAAAGGCGGCCGCTGCGAATCGTGCCAGGGCGACGGCATCATCAAGATCGAGATGCACTTCCTGCCGGATGTGTACGTGCCGTGCGAAGTCTGCAAAGGCAAACGGTATAACGCGCAAACGTTGGAAGTGCGTTATAAGGGCAAGACGATCTCCGACGTGCTGGAAATGCGCGTCGACGAAGCATCGGAGCTCTTTGCGAACATTCCCCGCATCCACAACAAACTCAAGACGATCTGCGAAGTGGGCCTCGGCTACATTAAAATGGGACAGCCGGCAACGACGCTTTCGGGCGGTGAAGCGCAGCGCGTGAAGCTGGCGACGGAACTCTCGCGGCGTTCGACGGGGCGCACGTTCTACGTCCTCGACGAACCCACGACCGGCCTGCACTTCGCCGACATCCACAAGCTGCTCGACGTGTTAGAGCGGCTCGTGCAAACGGGCAACAGCGTGCTTGTTATCGAGCATAATCTCGACGTCATAAAGACGGCCGACTACCTGATCGATCTCGGTCCGGAAGGCGGCGACCGCGGCGGTACGATCGTCGGAACGGGAACGCCCGAAGAACTGGCGCAGAATTCCGCTTCGTTTACCGGCGCCTATCTCGTGCCGGTTCTCGAAGACCAACGCGCCGTCGGGCATCACGTGCCCAATGCGATCGCGCAGGAGCGGATGGAACGCGAGAATCGCCGTATTCTGGACGATCTTGCGAAGGGTGACCGAGTCGCCGTCGAAGCTTAGCAACGCAAGCTATGGCAAAATTTTCGGTTGCAATGCTCGTTTGTTCGGATCTCGTGCGTTCGCGAGACTTTTACCGTAACGTTCTCGGATTGAAGATCCTTGGCGATCGCGTGCCGCATTGGGTCGAGTTCGAGCTTTCCCCGGGCATTTCGTTCGGTCTTCACGCGCGCAGCGAACTGCTGGCGGTGCGGCCCGGATCGCTGCAGTTGGGATTTTCCGTCGACAACGTCGACCGGTTCGTCGCGGACGCAGCCTTGATGGGCGTGCCGATCTTTCAAGATCCGTACGACGAATCGTTCGGACGCGTCGCGGTGATCTCGGATCCCGACGGGTATCCGATTCAAGTCACGACGCCTAAGCCGCGCTAACCCGTCATGGCGAAATCATTCGAAGCTCGCGCGGAAGATCTGCGCGCTCAGATCGAAGATGCGAATTATCGCTACTACGTGCTCGATGACCCCGCGATCACCGACGCGGAGTTCGACCAGCTGCTTCGCGAGCTGATCGATTTAGAGACGAAGCATCCGGAAATCCAGACGCCGGATTCGCCGACGCGACGCGTCGGCGCGCCGGCCTCGCAGCGTTTCGCGCCGTACGAGCACGCGCGCCCGATGTTGAGTCTTGCCAACGCCGTGTCGCCCGACGAACTGCGCGCGTTCGACGAACGCGTGCGCAAACTGGCCGGCGTTCCGGTTTCTTACGTTTGCGAACTGAAGATCGACGGCTTGGCCATCGCGGTCGATTATGGCGACGGCGTGCTGGAACGCGGTGGAACGCGCGGCGACGGCCGCGTCGGCGAAGACGTGACGCCGAATCTGCGCGCCGTGCAAACGATTCCGCTGCGCTTGCGCAAGATTGCGAACGCCCCGGGCTTCATCGAAGTCCGCGGCGAGGTGTACTTACGCAAGAGCGATTTCGAACGGCTGAACGGCAAACGCGAACGCGAAGGCCTGCCGGTCTTCGCCAATCCGCGCAATGCGGCGTCGGGCGGCGTTCGTCAGCTCGATCCCAAGCTCACTGCGGAACGCCGGCTGTCGTTCTTCGCGTACTCGATCGGCGCAATCTCGTCAGAAGATCCGCCGGTCACGCAATCGCAATCGTTGGAGTTGCTGCGCGAACTCGGTTTTCACGTAAACGAGCACATCGAACCAGCGTCGACGATCGACGACGTGATCGCGTTCTGCGAGCGGTGGGAGCGCGACCGCGACGGCCTCGACTACGAGATCGACGGCGTCGTCGTCAAAGTCGACGATCTGGCGACGCAAGAGCGGCTCGGTGCGGTGGCGCGCGATCCCCGTTGGGCGATCGCCTATAAATTCAAGCCGCGCGAAGCCCGCACGAAACTCCCCGATATTGTCGTGACGGTCGGCCGAACCGGAACGCTAAATCCGAACGCCGTGCTCGAACCGGTGCAGATCGGCGGCGTGACCGTGAAGAGCGCGACGCTGCACAATGCCGACTACATCAAGAGCAACGACATTCGCATCGGCGATATGGTGCTGGTAACGCGCGCGGGCGACGTGATTCCGCGCGTCGTCGGACCGATTCTCACCGAACGAACCGGAAAGAGAACGCATTTTCAAAATGCCCGATACGTGTCCGGTGTGCGGTTCGGCCGTCGACCATCCCCGAAGGCGAAGCGATGTCGCGTTGCACGAACGCCTCGTGTCCCGCCCAGGTGTACGAACGCGTCCGGCACTTCGCTTCGCGAGGCGCGATGGATATCGAAGGCTTCGGCGACGTGCTTGCGGAGCAGGCCACCTCGTCGGGACTCGTTCATGATATTGCCGACATCTACGCGCTCGACGACGAGAAGCTCGCGTCGTTGCCGCGGATGGGCGATAAGAACGATCGCGAACCTTCTGCGCGCCATCGAAGGCTCGAAATCACGTGGGCTCAACCGCGTGCTCACGGGACTCGGCATTCGTTTCGTCGGCGAACAGACGGCCGCGATACTGGCGCGCGATTTCGGCACGGTCGACGCCATCGAGGCCGCCGATGAAGACGCGCTCAAGCAAAGCGAAGGCATCGGACCCGAGGTGGCGTCCAGCGTCCGGCTCTTCTTCGATCAGCTCGCGAACCGCGCCATGATCGAACGGTTGCGGGCGGCCGGGGTGGTCATGGAGTCGCGCGGACCAGTGCGCGCGGCCGACGGTCCGCTGACCGGGAAGACTTTCGTGCTCACGGGGACGTTGCCGTCGATGAGCCGCGAGGAGGCCACGGAACTCATCGAGGCCGCCGGCGGAAAAGTCGCCGCATCGGTCAGCAAAAAAACGGATTACGTAGTAGCGGGTGACGCGGCGGGCAGCAAACTGGCCAAAGCGCAGCAGCTCGGCGTTCAGATCCTTGACGAAGACGGTTTACGGGCGCTGCTTTAGAGAGCGGCGTTCGTCCCGGGGCGCAGGACCCTTTTGCAAAGAATGGCGGGCCGCGCACTTTAGCGGCTAGTCTAATCCTGGGAAATGAGGTATGCTCGGTCCACACGGGGGTGGGCCGTATGGTATTTTCCTCGGCGTTCTTAGCCGAACGTCACGAACTTTTGAGGTTCCGGATAGCGTCGCTGCTTCAAGCTAAGAACAGCGATCCGCTTAACATTCCTTCGGCGTTGCAGGCCTTCTGCGAGACCCTCGAAGCGCATCTTGCGCTGGACGTGCATCTGGGCTACCGGCTGTTGATGCGCGAGCGCGAGGTTACGCGCCGCGTTTCGATCGTCGAAATGCTCGAAGAGCAGGGCCGCTTCTCAATTCATTTCGACACGTTCGTTCGCCGCTGGAAGCATGCCGAGAAAAGCGCCTTTGAAGGCCAAGCGTTTCAGGACGACGTCGAATCGATCGTTGCGCTGCTGATGCACCGCATCAAGACGGAACAACGCGTCGTAGCGCTCGTCGGGGATGTGGCGTAGGAAGCGCGTCTCCAAGCGCTTCCGGTAAATCGCCTGACGTCACGCCGACCCGGCGCCGCGTCGAACACAACCGCCCCGCGAGACCGTGCCAGTGCGCCGCGGCGCGCGCTGCATCGAACGGTGAAAGCCCCTGGGAAAGCAGCGTCGCAATCATGCCGGTGAGTACGTCGCCCGTGCCGGCCGTTGCCAGCGCCTGCGTCCCGGTCGTATTGATTTCCATCGTCCGGCCGTCGTAGATCAGCGTAGACTGGCCCTTCAATAACGTCGTGATGCCGGTCCGGTCGACGAATTCGCGTAAGCGATGGACGCGATCGCCTTCCGCAACGGTGCCTTTTCCCGAGAGCCGCGCGAATTCGCCGGCATGCGGCGTTACGACGATGGGCTTGTTGCGCACCAGGTCGAGACGTTTCGCTAAATGGAAAAGCGCGCTTGCGTCGGCGACGATCGGCAGCGTGGCGCGTTCGAAAAGCCGCGCGAGCATTCGTCCGGTCCAATCGTCGAGGCTCATGCCCGGGCCTACCGCAATCGAACTATTGCGTTTCGCCGTCTCGAGCAGATCGTCGGCGGCATCTTCCGGCGAGCCGCCGGTAAACGTGACCACGACTTGCTCGACGAGGTGGGCGCGTAACGTTTGTGCAGCCTGCGCCGGCGTGGCAACCGTGACGTAGCCCGCGCCGGCGCGTGCGGCGCCGCGAGCGCAGAGCACGGCGGCGCCGGGAAATTGTTCCGAGCCGGCGATGACGAGCGGCGCTCCGGCGCTGCGTTTGTCGGTATTGGCGTTTCGATGAGGAAGCAACGCGAGAAACGCCTCTTCGTCGAGCGCGGCAAACGTGCGCGCATGCTCTGCAAGCACATCATCGGCGATGCCGATTTGCGCGACCCAAATGTCGCCCGCGAGTTCTCTCGCGGGATCCAAAAGCAGTCCCGGTTTGAGGGCGGCAATCGTGAGCGTTGCCGACGCGCGTACTGCGTCGGGGGTAGTCGCGCCGGTCAGCGCATCGATGCCGCTTGGAATATCGACGGCAAGCACCGGCAGGCGTCGCGCGTTCAAAGCACGCGCGGCGGCGCGATACGATTCGCCGAGCGGCAAGCGCGTGCCGGTGCCGAATAACGCGTCGACGCCCACAGCGGCGCCGTGCAGCGCGGCTTGCGCGTCTTCGTCGGTAAGCGGTAGAGGCTCGATGGCGACGCCGGCTTCGACGGCCTCCAGTCGCGCGGTTTTTCGCGCTTCGCTTTCGCGTTCCGGAGCGGCAGCGTACACGACGCGTTCGTATGACGCATCCAAACGCGCAAGAGCGGCAAACGCGTCGCCGCCGTTATTGCCGGGTCCGGCGAAAGCGACGATTTTGCCCGCTGCGTAATGCGTGCGAATGTATTCGGCGATGCGTTCACCCGCTTCGGCCATAAGCGCCGTGACGCCGGTTCGCGCGCTCGCTTGCGCATCGGCGGCGCGCATCTCCTCGGGCGTTAAGACGTAGATCATCGCTCGAGGATGACCACGGCTGCAGCCGTCGTTGCCGAGTGCGTGATCGTGAGCGAAATGGTGCTGATGCTGCGAGCGGTGAGAAGCCGTTCTGCATCGTCGTAAAGGCGAATGATGGGTTTTCCGCTTCGCTCGTGCGAAACGCCGACGGAGCGCCACGGGATCCAATGGCCGAACGCTTTGCGCGTCGCTTCCTTTGCGGCGAAGAATCCCGCGAGGCGTTCGGGCCAATGGCGCTTGCGCATCGCGTAACGCATCTCTTCTTCGGTGTAAACCTTGCGCGAGAACCACGCCAGGCGCCGCTCGTCGAAGCGATAGCGTTCAACTTCGGCGAGGTCGATGCCGATGCCGACGATCATACGCGCCGTTTCGCATCGCCATAGGAGTTTTCCGGCCGGATACGTCGAAAGCAAGCCGCCGAGATGGAGTCGCGCATCCGTATCGTCCCGATCAACGCCATCGACGTCGCGTTTCTTAGACCGTCTCGCGCCCTGTCTCGAAGAGCGTTTCCTCGCGACGGTCCAGGTCGAACGATCGCTTGCGGTTCCGCGCAGCGCGCTGAACGCAACGCGGCAGCAACTCTTCCTTCCGACGTTGTTTACGCGAATCCGGCGGGCGCATCCCGACACGGCGGGCATTCTTCTCGGCATCACGGATTTCGATTTGTACAAGACGTCGCACCGGTTTATTTTCGGCGACGCCGACGAAACGCAGAGCCAGGCCGCGGTTTCCCTCCATCGCCTGCGTTCGGAATACTACGGCGAAGAGGCCGATGCGAACGTCTTGTTTCAGCGTACGCTCAAAGAGTGCGTCCACGAACTCGGCCACGCGTTCGGGTTGAAACACTGTTACAACGCCCGCTGCGCGATGTACTATTCGAACTCGATCTTCGAAAGCGACAACAAGATGTCGCACTTCTGCGAGACCTGCGACCGCCGCATCAGCCGGGCGCGCAACGAGCGCTAGCTTCCGCTAGCTTGCTTCTTTGCCGCTGACCTAAAGAACCCAGCGACTTTAGCCGTACAACTAGTAGAGGCACGCCTGCCCGGGCGTCTGTGCGTGCGTCGAGTCGTTTGGACTATCGGAAGGAGCGTCGTGATCTCCGCTTACTTTGCCGGCCTTCGCGCCCGGCTTACGCGGCCGGTTCATTTTTCTATTGCGGCAGCCGCCATGGTGGCTGCGGCACTCGTCGCGTGGTTTGGCGTTGGCGCACCGGTGGCGGTAGTGCTGGTCGTGATTGCGGCGCTCGCCGCCGCGTCGGCCGGCGCACCTTTTGGGGCGGCAGTCGCGCTCGCCGGGGGCATTGCGGATTTCTTGGCGCGCTCGGGACAGCACCAACCAGCCGCGGCCGACGCGACGCTGGTCTTCCTCGCGGGAATTGCCGTCAGCGCCCTGTTCTACGGCAATGAGTTTGCGCTCGAAGATCCGTCCGACGTTCAAGGCGGCCAGTCCGCGTTTCGCGGCGGTTCCCAACGGGCGTTGCGTGGCGAAAGCGGGACCTCGCACACGAGCATCGCGGCTCTGGCATCGGGCATTCGCGAAGTCTCGCAAGGCGACTTCACCAAGAACATCGCGGTCAGCGATGCGGCGCTTCAAGAACTGGCGATTGCGCTTAACAAACTGATTTTCGGCATGCGCGAGTTCCTCGGGCAACTGCACGCGCAATACCGGAACGCTCGGCGCAGCAGGCACCGATTTACGCTCGACCGCCTCGACCGCGCTTGCCGTTATCGAAGGCGCCGCGCGTTGCGCAGGGGCAGCTCGACGAAGGCATCCAGGAACAGTCGACGCATCGTCGAAGAGGCGACCGGCAAAGTGCTGGCGCTCAGTGAAGCGATCTCTACGATCGCCGCTTCCGCGGAGCAGCAGACGCGCAGCCTCGACGAAACGGCGCTCGCCGTTTCCAACATGGCGAGCTTCGATCGAAGAAGTGGCGGCCCAAGTCGACTCGCTCGCGAATATCTCGACGGAAACGTCGCAAACCGCCGAACGCGGCGGAACGTCGATCGATACGATCGTCGACGGCATGTTCAACGATTCGCACGACGATCAACGATCTGGCGGGCGACATCCGGCAGCTCGGCATCAACTCCGAGCAAATCGGCGACATCGTCAAAGTGATCGACCGCATCGCCGAGCAGACGAATTTGCTGGCGCTCAACGCCGCGATCGAAGCGGCGCGCGCGGGCGAACACGGACGCGGCTTCGCGGTCGTCGCAAGCGAGATTCGCAAGCTCGCCGACGGCAGCGTCCAGGCGACCAAAGAAATCGCCGCGCACATCACGTCGACGCAAGCCGTCATCTCGGAAGTCGTCGGCGCGATGGACGTGCTGACCGAACGCGTCGAGGAAGTCGGCGAACAGCACCAGCCTCGCGTCGACCGCGTTGCAGGACATCGTTTCGGCCGTGCTCACCGCGAATCAGTCAGATCGGTGAAATCAGTTCGGTTACGCGCGCGATGAGCGCGAACTCGTATCAGGTGATCCGGCAAATCGAAGAGATCACGAAATCGGTCGCCATCAACCTCAAAGCGACGCAGTCAATGACGACGCAGTCCGATGAAGTGAACAAAGCGTTCTCCGACATCTCGTCGATTTCGCAACAGAATGCGTCGTCGGTTGAGGTGCTCACGTACGTTAATAAAGAAGTTACCGACGCAGCACATCGGATGCTCACGTCGGTCGAACAGATGAACGATCTTGCGGGCGAGATCGATCGCACCTCGGAACAATTCAAAGTCAGCGATACCGGCACGGAGGAAGTCTCGGCATGAAGATGAGTCTTCGCGTTCGTCTTCTGGGCACGATCATCGGAGCGATCGTTGTATTTTTCGTTATCAGCGTCGTCGCGGCGCGTTTCGTGTTGACGTCGCGACCTTCATCAACTCGGCGAAACGCAGGTCTCAAACGGTGCCGGTGCCTTCGGCGGATACTGGGATTCGCGCAAGGATCAGATCCGTTTGCTGGTCGCGCAAGACGCCGTCAGCGATGCTCTGCGCAAGAGCCTGCGTCGCACAACGTCACAGCGCTGCAAGATCAGCTTCCAGAACGTCGCGCGTACGTCGGGGCTGTCGTTCCTGACGATCGTCGACACCAACGGCAACGTCGATCGCGCGCGCCAACGGACCGCAAACCGGGTCGCTCCAAGGCGACACGCTCATTGCGCGCGCGCTGACCGGCGAGACGGTGAGCACGGCGGCGCTGCTCGATCAGAATCGTGCTTTCCGGCGAAGGGCTTGGCGCCGCAAGCGCAATCGAGCATTACGGGAACCGACGGGAAGAGCAGCGTCGAGAACGCTCGAACAAGGGCTCGCGCTCGTCGCCGCGGCACCGATCAGCGATCAGAACGAACGCACGATCGGCGCGATCTACGGCGGCGATTCTGATGAATCACTATTACGATCTCGTCGATCAGGCGACGCACGCGCTCGGCGGCTCTGTCGGCGCGTGCTCGACGGCGACGCGATCGTCGCCAGCACGATTCAGCCAGCCGACGGCACGCGCGTCGTCGACCGGCAAGTCGCCGCCGGCGACGGACGTCGTGAAGACCGGGCAATGCCGTACACCGGCACCGACACGCAAGGCGGCACCGAGTATCTCGTGCACATCGATCCGATCACGAACGATCAGAACGAAGTCATCGGCGCGCGCTGGTACGGCATTCCGATGTCGCAGATCAACGGCGATCATCAACCACATGACGCGTACGCTGCTGCATCTGGGGCATCGTGGCGGCGCTGATCGCGCTGGCGCTCGCGATCCCGATCGTGCAACGTCTCTCGAAGACGCTCGCGAAACGCAGCGATCAAGTACGCGCCGCAGCCAAGGAACTCGGCGTCGCGATCGTCGGCAGCGAAGTCTCCGGCGATCACGTTGCGATGACGAAAGCCGCGGTCGAACGCAGCGCCGTCGCTCATCGACGGAAATCGCGACGAACGGGCAGCGAACGGTCAAGATCACCGAACTTGAAGTCGGTCAACGACGAACTGCACGGCGACATGATCGTCATCGACACGCTCTCGCAAGAGATGAGCAATCGCATGCAGCAAGCCGTCAACCGCGTAGCGGAACTCAACGATGTCGCCGAGGGCCTCAACAAACTCGTCACGGGAGACGCTAACGGTAAGGACGGATCGATATGGCCGACGTCATTCTGTTCTTCGGAAGTAATGCCGACACGATGATCGCCACCAAGGCGCTCAAAGATGCCGGCGTTACCGCGAAGATGATTCCGAAACCGGCGACCGTAAATTCGGGCTCGAATCTCTGCTTGAGCATCGACGGCGGCGCGGAAACGCAGGCAAAAACGGCGCTTTCCGGGCGCGGGCGTCGCACTCGGCGGCGTCGTCAAGTAAGAGAAAGAGGGCCGCAGCGATGCGGCCCTCAATGCAGGCGCATGCGAATCAGAGACGCCGTCGCAAGCCTTTGCGTGCTTGCGCTACTCCGCCGCGGCGGTAAGCGCCGCCCCCAAGCATGCGCCGATTCATCGCAACGTCGCGCCGAATCCGCAAGAACGCAGTTCCGTAACGCACCATCACATCACGCTCGGCGGAAGAAGTATTGCCTATACGGCCACCGCGGGGACGCTGATTCTCAAGAATGATAAAGAAAAGCCCGAAGCTACGGTCTTCTACGTCGCGTACACGGAAGACGGCGCCGACCGAGCGCGCCGTCCGGTAACGTTTCTGTACAACGGCGGCCCGGGCGCCGCGACGGTGTACCTGCACATGGGCGCCCTCGGGCCGCGCCGCATCGTCTTTCCGAACGCACAGAATTCCGGCGGCCCGCCGTACCAACTGACCGACAATCAGTATTCCCTGCTCGATCAATCCGATCTCGTCTTCATCGATGCCCCCGGAACCGGCTACAGCCGATTGACGCCGGGCACGGATCCGAAAACGATTTACGGCATCGATCAGGATGCCGCGGCCTTCGGGCAGTTCATCGAACGCTATGTCACGTTGAACGACCGCTGGAATTCGCCGAAGTATTTGCTCGGCGAAAGCTACGGCACGCCGCGCTCTGCCGCGCTCGTCGACTACCTGCAGAATCGCAACATGTCGTTCAACGGCGTGGTGCTGCTCTCGTCGGTGCTCGACTTCGATACGATCGCGCCGGGTCCGGGTAACGACCTCGCCTATATCACGTATCTGCCGACTGAAGCGGCCGTCCGCTGGTATCACGATTCCGCTTCGAATAAGCCGTCGCTTTCGAGCGTCGTGGATGAAGCGCGGGCGTTTGCGAACGGCCAATATGCGAGCGCGCTGATGCAAGGCGATCGTTTGCCGGCCTCGCAGAAAACGCAAGTCGCCACCGAGCTTTCCAAACTGCTTGGCATCAACGAGCACTACATCGAGCAAGCGAACATCCGCGTCGATCCCGGCCGTTTCGAGAAAGAGTTGAAGCGTGGATCGGAAGAGACCGTGGGCCGTCTCGATGCGCGCTACATCGGCTACGATCTCGATACGATCGGTGATTCCGCCGAGTACGATCCTTCCGACAGCGCCACGAGCGGCGCGTTCCAATCGATGTTCCTAAGCTACGCGCGAAACGAACTGAAGTGGAACTCGGACGATGAATACAAGCAAATCAACGGTGACGCGAATCAAAGTTGGGATTTCACGCGCAAGTCAATCTTTGGATGGCTCGCGCCGACGACGAGTCCGGATCTGCGCGAAGCGATGACGACGAATTCGAAATTACGCGTCTTCGTCGGCGCCGGCTACTACGATCTCGCGACGCCGTTCGGCGCGGCCGAGTGGACGTTCTCGCACATGGGCTTGCCGGCGAATCTTCGCTCCCATGTAACGTTCGGGTACTATGATTCGGGCCACATGATCTACATGCACGTGCCCTCGCTCGCGAAGTTCCACTCGGACCTTGCGAAGTTCTACGGCGAAACGGCCGGTCAGTAACGCGGTTATGCCGCAGCCGTTACGATTGCGCGAAAAATTGCTCGCGCCGTATCGGCTGCGGCGTCGTCCGCTGCATTCTCGAGCACGATGACGTCGATTCCGTCGGCTGGGAAAAGATTGTTGCTCGATGACATGCCGTACGTGTCGCCGTCATGGTACACGTCGATGTGGCCTGCTACCGGATCGATCCACCAGCCGAAGCCGTAATCATCCAGCTTGCCGTTTTTTAGGCGCGCGGGCGATGTCATGAGCGCGAAATCGGAAGCGCTTATGATCCGTCCCGACTGCAGGGCGCGATCCCACTTCGCGAGATCGGCGGTTGTCGAAACGATCTCGCCCGCGGCCCACGTCCACGATGCGCCGATCTCCGGCGCCGGAACGAACGGCCCTTTCCGTTCCCGTCCACGCCAATAGCCGGTCGCCATATCGGCCACCTGGGCTTCGTGCGCTATCGTCGTCGTTTGCGTCATGCCCGCGCGCGCGAAGAGATGCGCGGCTATGTATGCGTCGTAGGTTTGCCCTGAAGCGATTTCAATAACACGTCCCAGTGCGACGTAATTAGCGTTACTGTACTCCCAGCGAGAACCGGGCGTAAAGTGCAGCGGTCCGGCCGCCAAATGTTCTATGCGCTCGAAACTTCCCGCACTGGTCTGCGTGATGTGCAGGAAGTGATTGGTCAGAACGTAGTCCGGAAGGCCGCTCGTCTGATCGAGCAGTTCGCGAAGCGTGATCTCCTTCGCATGAGGGAATGCCGGAACGTACTTTGCAAGGCGGTCGTCGAGGCGCAATCGTCCGTTCTCTTTGAGTTGCAGAATCGCCGCAGCGGTGAACTGCTTCGTATCCGATCCGATTTCGAACCGGGTTGCCGGACGCACCGGCGGCCCGCCCAGCCTGCGAACGCCGAAGCATCTTTCGTAGACAATGCGGCCGTGTTTCAAGACGATAACCTGCGCCCCGGGCACGCCGCTGGACGTCAGCTGACGTTCGACCGCCGCGGTGATTCGTGCTGACGGCACCGTTGTAATGCCGGCAAACGACGCAGCCGGCACGGCGGTAGCAAACACGATTGCCGCGAGGCTGAGTGAGAAGAACTTCATCGGTTTCCTTGTGAGAAGCTAGCGCAACGCGCGCGCGTCGGCGAGCGCGATGGTTTCGCGCCGGCCGTTGTCATGTTCGACGACAAGGCCGCCGCCGGTCGCAAGACCTATGGCCGTAACCTCGATCGGCGATGATTCGCCGTCTTTCAGAATGCGGTAGCGCATGCCGGGAAGACCGGCTTGGCGCTCCCACACCCGCGCGATGCGCGGCGGCATGTCGAGCGCCTCGTTCCAAATGTCGTAATTCAAGAGCACGTCGCGCAACAGTGCCGCTCGATCGACGGACGCGAAGTCGGTGCAAAAAGCGGGCGGCGGCACGATTCCGCTTTCGGCGCCCGGCGCGCGGCGCACGTTGATCCCTACGCCGGCGGCAACCCACGCGCGGTCGCCGGCGACGCGCGAAACGCACAAGATGCCTGCGACCTTGCGCCCTTCTGCCAGCAAATCATTGGGCCAGTGTAACTGAGCCGGAATTCCGTTCAATACGAGAGCGCGTCGCACGCATATGGCGACGCCGAACGGGACGATCCATAGGTGCGATGCGGGAATCGAGCGCGCGAGGATCGTGGTGAAAAGCAACGAGGTGCCGGGTTCGGCGAGCCACGACCGCCCCTTCCGGCCGGCACCTTTGGTTTGGTACTCTGCGACGATAGTCGTGCCGTATGCGGCTTCATCGCCAAGCAACTTGGCGGCGTCGTCGTTCGTGCTCTCGGTCGTTTCCACGTACCGGATCGACGAGAAGGCGGTGCCGCGCAACTCGCGCTCTACGGAGGCGTACGGGTGTTCGGAAGAGAGCATGCTAGGTTAACCTTGCGCTTGCGCCGTATTCGGGGCCTGCTATGGCATTAGAAACGACGTTGATCCTTTGTAAGCCCGACGCGGTCTCGCGATCGCTGGTCGGAGAAATCATCTCGCGCATCGAGCGCCGCGGCTACGTCATCACGGCGATGAAGATGACGCAGCTCCCGGGCGACAAAGCGCGCGAGCACTACGCCGAACATAAAGACAAGCCGTTCTTCGGCGACCTCGTGAACTTCATCACGAGCGGACCGCTTGTGGCGATGGCCGTCGAAGGCGAGAACGTCATCGAAGGCATGCGTCAGATCATCGGCGCGACCAACCCGTTGAGCGCAGCGCCCGGCTCGATCCGCGGCGACTTCGGCCAAACGATCGGCTACAACATGGTTCACGGCAGCGACAGTAAGGGCAGCGCCGAACGCGAGCTGAAGATTTTCTTCGACGCTAACGAATTCGCTTCGCGCAAGCACGATCTGCAGCGCTGGCTCGCGGACTAACGCCTAATGTCGATTGAATCGTTGCGCGGCGGTGGACGGCCGCTGATTGAAGGCGTCCACGCGCGCGAAGTTCTCGATTCGCGCGGCAATCCGACGGTCGCGGTAAGCGTTGCGACCAGTTTCGGTGCCGTCGAAGAGGCGATGGTTCCGTCGGGCGCATCGACCGGCGCGCACGAAGCGGTGGAACTTCGCGACGGCGACAAAGCGCGTTACAGCGGCAAAGGCGTGCGCAAAGCGGTTACGGCCGTGAACGACACGCTCGGCCCGGCGCTCGAAGGTCTGGATGCGACCGCGCAACGCGAGATCGACGAACGCCTGATCGAGCTCGACGGCACGCCGAATAAAGGAAACGTCGGCGCGAACGCGATTCTCGGCTGTTCGCTTGCGGTCGCGCGCGCGGCCGCGGCGAGTCTTGCCGTGCCGCTGTTCCGCTATCTCGGCGGCCCGTCGGCAGCGACGCTTCCGGTTCCGATGATGAACGTCATCAACGGCGGCAAGCACGCCGAGGGCGCGCTGCAGTTTCAGGAGTGCATGATCATGCCGGTCGGCGCTCCGACGTTTGCCGAAGCGGTGCGCTACGGTTCGGAAGTCTTTCACGCGCTCGGAAAACTGCTGCACGAACGCGGCATGCCGACGCTCGTCGGCGACGAAGGCGGCTATGCGCCGCCGCTCGATTCGATCGACGACGCGATGAAGCTGCTCTGCGAAGCGATCGAACGTGCGGGTTACAAAGCGGGTGACGACATCGCGATTGCGCTCGATCCCGCGTCGACCGAGTTCTATCAAGACGGCAAGTACTTCGCGCACGACAAGCAACACGGGATTTCGGCCGACGAAATGGTGGCGCTGTATCGCGATCTGTGCGACCGCTATCCGATTCGTCTCAATCGAGGACGGCCTCGCGGAAGATGATTGGGACGGCTGGCGCAAGCTGACCGAAGCGATCGGCGATCGCGTGCAGCTCGTCGGCGACGATCTCTTCGTCACCAACACCGAGCGGCTCGCGCGCGGCATTCGCGAAGGCGTCGGCAATTCGATCCTCATCAAGGTCAACCAGATCGGCACGCTGACCGAGACGTTCGACGCCGTCGAAATGGCGCACAAGGCCGGCTACACGAGCGTGATTTCGCATCGCTCCGGCGAGACGGAAGATACGACGATCGCCGACATCGCCGTGGGCACGTCTGCCGGCCAGATCAAGACTGGTTCGCTGTCGCGCAGCGACCGGGTGGCGAAGTACAACCGGCTCATGGCGATTGAAGATCAGCTCGGCACGGCGGCCCGCTACCCGGGCAAAAGTGCCTTACGGGCATTCCGCTCTCGCTAGTCGAAGCGGAACGCGTCGTTGGGGCCTGTAGCTCAGCGGTAGAGCGCCCGGCTCATAACTGGTTGTGCGTAGGTTCGAATCCTACCAGGCCCACCAATGACGTTGACAGTCGGCACGAGACAAGGTAACGTACCGGAGGACCGTGGCGCCATCGTCTATCGGCTAGGACATCACCCTTTCACGGTGGAGAGGCGGGTTCGATTCCCGCTGGCGCTACCAACACGAAGCCCGAAATCGTCGAGATTCCGGGCTTCTTTAGTTTGTTCATGTCAACCAAATTCGTTTCTTAGGGTCGATTGTAACGGGCCTGATCGACAACTTCTTCGATTGCCGAGATAACGGCTGTCGGATGGTCTAGCAAAATTGCGTGACTCGAACCAGCAACAACGAAGTGGGCGCCGGCGGACGACAGCCTGGCGAGGCGCTCTTCAGCGTTATTTTTTGCGACCCACTGGACGCGTTGCACCGCGACAGATATTGGTCCGGGCGAGTAGTCGATGTCACCCTCTTCAGAATCGGCGAGTACGATGAGGGGAAGATTGCCGTACGGACGCGTCGCCGCGCGGACCTCCGAGTTGGTCTTGTCGTACGATCGTAGTTCGAGCATTTCATCTTTCCAAAATGAAGGCTGGGCTAGGTGTTTTGCCCGTACATCTGCAATGGCGCATGCGACATCTGAATGGTTCGGACAGCCTACTGCGTGTAGATATGCAGCAGCACCAGGAAAAAACGCGCACGTTCCGCGTGCCACGTTCTTTGCGCAGTTGTCGAACTGCCCGTACCATGCTTCTTGTAGGTTGTCGTACCACGCTTGTGGCTTGCGCATCATGGACGTGGCGATCTTCCTGGCGTCGGTTAGCGTATAGAACTCGAGGTCCGGGTCAACTTCTACGAGACCAACAACTTCATTTGGATAGGTGTACTGATAGAGGCGCGTATAGGGCCCGCCACTCGACCATCCGACGAGCACGTATGGTGCTGCAATTTCGGCTTTGTGCAGAAGTGCGTGCAAATCGTTGACGATCGCGTTTGCATCCCGTGCATCATTTGCCGGATCGCTGAAACCCAAACCGGCTCGATCGTACGAGCAGACTCTTGTGTTTCGTGAAACGGCGGGTTGTACCAATCGCCACGCCGCCGAATCAGCCAGCAGCCCGGCCTCGAGAATCACCGTAGGTGAACCTTTACCAGTGCAGACGATGTTTAGCCGGCGCCCACCGATATCGACGATTCGCTGAGGGTGAATATACCAATTCACATTGTACGGTGTCGCCTTCATTGGCGTCGCAGCGATTTGAGCAAAAATCACCGTGCCAATGACGGCAGCACGAAACAAGCATGTAAATGCTTTCACGAATTTCCTTCCGATGCGAAGTTAGTTTTCGCTAATTACCTTGCGCCTCATGGCCTGGTATAGACCGGCGCCAAGACACATTGCGGGTATGACTCCGCAAAGAACAATCCAAGCTATAAGCGGCGCTTGAGATCCTGCGTGCCCGGCGAGCGCCGGAACGATGAAGCATAAAACCAGAAATAATGACGAGAAAAATGCAACCCGCAGGCCATCGGTTCGCACGAGTCGCGCAAGGACCGCACCGAAAAACGCTGCATCGGCATAGGCGATACAAACCTCCGCGGCAACTGGCATCTTCACGACTGTGTCGATCATCATGTAAACACCAGCCATCGCAATGAGCGCAGCGAGCGCGATGAACGCGACGCCAACTTGCTGAACCGGCGATTTATTCAATCGAGAGTATGAGAGAAGCGACGGTATAGAAAGCAGCGTTTGCGCCCAGTACCAACGATTGGCGGTTCTCGCATTACTCAGACGAAGAACTCGCAGATATTCCTCGTGCAAATCGCCCGCAATGACCTCATAGTCCCCTGAAGGTGCAGCTGCGGCGACGAGCGCTTGAGCGAAGGCAGGCGGCCTCATGCAATCACGTTCCGTAGTGTTACGCCTGCATGAAGCCGTTCAAGCGTCTTTTGCGCGTTCTTGAGCGCGGCAACGCCCTCTGCCTCAACCTTGAAATGCCGTTTTGCCTTACCACCGCGCTCGGCCGTTGGTTCGCCGGTCCAAGACGACACGAGTCCTTTTCGTTCGAGACGGTCCAGAGTCGCGTGGACCGTACCAATAGCTGGAGAGCGGCCTGTTACGCGCTCGATTTCGGCCCGAATCATCGCGCCGTATGCGCCGTCTCCTAAACGGAGGATCGTGAGGAGAACAATATGCTCGAACTCCCCCAGGTACCCGCCTTTCGCCATAATATCGATATAGTAGACAATATGGCTCCTGTCGTCAATGCAACGCGTTTCCAGGTTTCTCGGTCAACCGAATGTCAACCAACGACGCGGGACTTGGCGGCCCAGAATTGCGAGGAAATGCGTCAATTCGTGCGGCGTGCAGAAAGTTCGATTCCCGCTGGCGCTACCAACACAAAGCCGCGCTTCCCGGCGGGGGTTTTTTCCTTTCTTGCGACACTTCTACCAGCTTCTCTGCCCAATGCCCCATCGATCTGGCAGCCCAGCGGCAACAACCGGAAGCTTACCGAAGTGCGTTATAATCCCAAGACGCGTTGCCGGCTTCATTGTTGACGAAACGCGAAGCAAGTCTGAGCGCGTCACCGGCTGCCGCGCCGGAGGCGGTATTGTCGAAGATACACCACGCCTCATGTGGCGTCATTGAAATCATCGAGGCGACAAGGTCGAGACTCTCGTCCGAATACGACGAATAGTACACGCGCGGAGTTCCGTGCATGCGAAAGTAACTGATGCCGTTCCAACCTCCCGGCGTCTCGGCTCCCGCGGCGCGCGCGGGGTCGGCGGCTACCCGCGCTACCTGCCATCTCTCGAGCAACGCATTGGCTTCCGGCGTAAACCACGAGGCGTGGCGCGGTTCGCATACGACAGGCGGCGCCTCGGCGCGGCTGCAGAGCGCAAAAAACCGATCCATCCGTTCTTCCTCGAACGAGAAACTCGGCGGCAGCTGCAAGAGCAGCAAGCGGCGCTTTCCACCAAGGCCGGCGCTTTCATCGAGAAACTGTTCGAGCTCGCCGCCGCAGTCGACGCAGCGCTTTTCGTGCGAGACCACTTTCGGGATCTTCACGGAAAACGCAAAATCGGCCGGTACCGCGGAGGACCAGCGCTCGTACGTAGACCGGCGATGAGATCGATAGAACGACGAGTTGATTTCGGTCGCTCTCATGACGCGCGCATAGCGCTCCAAGTGCGGCCCGACGCCGGGAAAGCGGTCGGCGAGAGCAACTGGAATCGACCATCCCGCCGTACCGATGACTACCTGGTTCATGCAGGTCGTCTCTTTTGCACACTGTCTTTGTTTGCCATTTCGGCGGGCTTGATCTAACGGTCTTTGGACTCGAGTAGGGGCAGCGCGCTACATGCCTAGCCCGGCCGGCCCCCATGCCGCCCTATTGACAAGACGCGGTCAGCTCGTTAATCTGGCAGAGAAGTCTAAATTATAGACTTATCTGGGCACGCGACTAATTGGACCGCTCAGAGACTCTCGGGCGAGTTGCTACGGGCGGCCCGCAACGCATTCATCGCGGGCTCCAAAGAGTTGCAAACCTTATTCAAAGCAGGAGGCATGTCTTGAGCGCTATCCAGTTTCAGGACGTCCACAAACAGTTTCGCGACGTGGTCGCACTCAAAGGCGTGTCATTTTCGGTGGAGCGCGGCGAGCGTGTCGCATTACTTGGTCCGAATGGTGCGGGTAAGACGACCGCAGTCGAAACGCTCCTGGGTCTGCGCTCGCCGGATCGTGGCAGCGTGTTGCTCAACGGATCGTCACCACGCAACGCCGCGGCGCGACGCGCACTCGGCGCAACGCCGCAGAACACGGGATTCCCCGATGGGTTGCGCGGTCGTGAACTGATCGATTTCGTGTGCGCGCGTTATCCGCATCCGTTGAGCGCCGATGCGTTGATCGACGCGTTCGGCCTCCGCGAATTTGTCGACCGCAAGTGCGGCGAACTTTCGGGGGGCCAGCAACGTCGCGTGGCGCTTGCGCTCGCATTTGCAGGCGATCCCGACGTCGTCGTGCTCGACGAACCGACGACGGGACTCGACTCCGAGTCACGCCGGGCGCTGTGGACCGAACTCTGCGAGCAGAGCGAAAAGCGTGCCAGCCTCTTCACGACGCACTATCTCGAAGAAGCTCAGGCGCTTGCCACCCGTGTCCTGGTGATCCATCGCGGATCGATTCGTTTCGACGGTTCACCTCAAAGCTTGCGCGAACGCTTCGGCCGGCGCTGCGTGACCTACGTCGGTCCGGACGGCAACGTTTCCGAGACTCCCGACGACGCTGATGCGTACGTGCGTATGCTAGTCAACAGCGGTGTCGACTTCAAGAACCTCCACATCACTGCTCCTACGCTCGAAGAAGCGTTCCTCGCCGTTATCGGAGACTCGAAATGAACTACACGCGTTTGATCCTGCTCGAACGGCTGCGTTCGCCCGGGTATGTGATTCCGACCGTGGGCTTTCCCGCGATGTTCTTCGGGCTCTTTGCAGTGCCGTATGCGCGCACGCCGCAGATCGCGAATTTCGAATTGCTTTCCTACGTCGCGTTTGCGATAGTCGGTGTGACGCTTTTCCAATTTGGTGTCGGCGTGGCGAACGAACGGGGACGCCCGTGGGAACGATATATGCGCACGTTACCATCGTCCGCTTGGGCGCGTCTCGGTTCGCGGCTGGTCGCGGCGCTAGTCTTCGGGCTTGCATCGGCGGCATTCGTCGCGATCGCCGCGCGGATCTTCACGCCGATCGATCTTACCTTTACGCAATGGTTGTTGCTTGCAGTCTATGCGATCGTCGGCGGGATCCCGTTCGTCTTATTCGGTTTGGCGATCGGGTACTGGTGCAGCTCGCGCGCCGCGCTTCCGGTCGCGAATGTGTTCTACCTGCTCTGTTCGTATGCAGGCGGGTTGTGGATGCCGCCGCAGTTTCTTCCGCGGATCGCCGCTACCATTTCACCATATCTTCCCACGCGGCAGTTCGCAGAACTGATGTGGAGCGTCGTTCATGCCGGCAACGCCGCGCATGCCGTCGTGATCCTAACCGTCTACAGTCTCTTCTTTGCTGGTGTCGTATCGCTCGGCTATCGCCGAGACGAGAAGGCGCGCTATGCGTAGGGCTTATAACCGCGAACGAATCGCTCAACGGCGCCACGCGCAATGTCGTTTGCCGGTGCGCCGGTCTTCTCAAGCTGCGTCGCGACGTGATAAATGAAATCGCGATGACGCTCTAACATGCATTCGACACGCGCGTTAAGGAAAGCGACGTAGGCAAATTGCTCTCCGGGTATCGGCGTCAGTGCGGAAATGTGGCGGAACGCGTTGTTGATATCGTTTTGCGCGCCCGCTGGTTCAACGCTGCCGAGAAAGAGCCGCTCTGCAATGACGCTGCCGAGAGCCGTCATGGCTTCGTATTCAGCATTCCAGCGCTTACGATGCGCCTCATTGGCACAGTGTTTTTCGTCCCCGTCGTCGTGCTCGATCAACGCGGTGGCAACGGCATGGCCGGCGTTGTGGTAAGAGGCGGCGGTGGGCGTTCCCGCGTCCATTGCTTCTGAACTCCTACTTGAAATATGCGATTAGAGATAATATATTATCTTGGTGAAGTCACTAATGTCAATGCCCGAGCTGATCCTCGAGCAGTTGCGAAACGACATCGTGAGCGGGCGTCGCGTCCCCGGCGAACCTTTGCGTCAGGATGAAATCGCCCGATCGTTCGGCGTCAGTCACGTCCCGATACGCGAAACCTTTCTCAAGCTCGAAGCTGAGGGACTGGTCGAAATTAAGCCGCGTCGTGGCGCCTTTGTCGCCGATTTGTCCGCGGATGAAATCGAAGAGTTCAGCGAGATGCGTACCGCGTTGGAATGCTGCGCGCTCCGAATTGCGATACCAAAAATTGTTGACGCCGATCTTCGAAAAGCGGCACAGGTGCTGGATCTCATCGATCGCCACCCGGAACGATGGGGCGAACTAAACACCGAGTTTCATTCCATTCTTTACAAGCCGGCCGCGCGGCCCCGTCTTTTAGGCGAGATTCTTTTCTTGCAGCGAAACGTTGAACGGTATCTGCATCAGGAAATCAAGGTGACGAACAACTTTGCCGCCTCTCAGCGTGAACATCGTAAACTGCTCACGCTTATAAAAGGCGGCAAAGCGGACGAGGCCTGTTCGCTCTTGACCCGGCACATTCTCGAGCCTGGGCGCATTCTCGCTTCTGAGCTGCGCAAGTCGCGTCGCAACTAAGCCTTAAGCGCAACATTGCCAATCCAGACTGACACGTATTGGACACTTTCCGTCAAGTGATTTGACGTCAGTCGCGACGCAATAACTCCGAGAGGGATCCACGTTCTAAGTACTCGGAGGATTGCATCCCGTTGAGGTTACATGCGCCTTTATTTCGCGCGAGCGTTGTAGTGACGCTTCTGGCGATAAGCTCATGCGGTGGCGGCGGATCCGTTGCGCCGCTTCCATAACCCACGAATACGCCAGGATCCATAGGATCACCGGATCCCCGTCCCAGAGCAAACGGCGATACATTTAACTATTCCGGCGTTATCACGCAAACATTTACCCGCTTCCGTGCCCCGAAAAAATAGCGAAGCTAGCTTCAAAGATTCGCGATCGTAATGCGAGGGATTTACATTGAACCTGTTCGCGAAGAGGCTTCTGAAAAGCTATTCGGCACGTGTTCGATTGCCCGGCACTCGGAGCAGCATACCCGTTCGTGAATCGGCCGGGCGACACTAACCTGGATCTGGGTGCCGCAGCGGTCGCATTGCCGTGGGCGGCCGCGCTCGATTGATGCAATGAGTTCCGGGTGTCGCTCCTGCAGAGGAGCGTATAGCGGGTCGGTAATCACCAAAAACAGGCCGGGTTCCCGCGTGTGCAACGCCATCCCGAGTGTGGCAGCTGCGCCGGCGGCGTCGCCCATCGCAAGTTGGACGGCACACAACGACACGTGTGAGGGTACCGGGGCACAGCGCAGCGCTGTAATCGCACGCCTCGTTGCGGCTATGTCGCCGCGTTTCGCGGCGAGATACCCGTTTGCGGCGACAACGCGCGTTGACAGATCGCTTCCCTTTATAAGCTTTAACGTCTCTTCAGCTTCGGCATACGCGCCTTCGACCGCGTAAGTGCACGCGTCGTAGAAAAGCGCCGTGGAATTCTGTGGGTCTAGCGAGCGCGCCATGCCGAATGCGCGATGCGCTTCTTCGTAGCGGCGAGCCATGTACAGTGCGATTCCGAATAATGCGGTCGAGGCCGGCGATGCGGGCTCTCCCGTGACTGCAATATCTGCCTGAGCGATCGCCGCGTCGTAATCTTTCCGCGAGAGTCGCTCCCATACGGCAGCACTATGAGCGGACGCAGAATTCGGGGTGAGGAGAAGTGCCCGCTCCGCAGCTTCTCTCGCTCCCGTGCGATCTGCATCGAAGAACAGGAGCAGTGCGCTCAATATTGCAAACGCGCGCGCGGACGAAGGGTTAACTGCAATAACGTGTTCGAGAAGCGTTCGGGCGCGCCAATAAGCGTAGTTCGGCGGATAGATCAACCGCGTACCGGCGTTACAGTACGCACTCGCCAGACTTTCGAGGGCAGGCAGATAATCAGGCTCGGCTGCGCAGGCGCGCTCGAGAAGCTCGATCGATCCGAGAACGGACGGCTCGGTGCGCTGACGGTACAGAGCGATCGCTTTTTGAAATAGCGAAAATGCGGGACGAAGCGTATCGGGATGATGCTTGTTGACTAGCACCGGCGACTCGCCGGTCAGCCGAAATCCTCGCTCCGGAATTGTCTCGATGCATGGCGACGAGTCTCGCGTGGCTAGGGCCCGCCGAAGGCGATAGAGCGTTTGATTAAGCGCCGCGTCATTTCCGGAAGATCCCCAGAGCAACTGCATAATTTCTTCGCGCGAAATCATCTCAGGCCGGCGTTGACACAACGCAGCTAATAGCTCCGCCTCTTTGGGGCGTAATCCTACGGGAAGACCGTCGTACCATAATTTGCGCTGGCCGATATGAAACGTGAAGCGGCCGAATGACACCTGATTGTACATAACATAACCGACCTGTGACTCCATGTTGCCATGGTGGCTCTTCGAGCAATTCTCGGTAAGGGCCACTTTTAAAGACGCTGCAGGCCCACTTCGGTGACGGGGATCCACACCGGCTCCTTAAGTATATCCATGAAACTTGCTAAAAACAAGCGCCATGCAAAAAGGAAAGTCTTACGACGCCAGGAACCGAGTATGAATGCGCACCGTCTCGAGCAGGGCGTCCGGGCGCGGCTGCGGGCTCGCGCGTGCATTGGACATAGTGGGTGAACGCTGGTCGCTCCTGATCGTCGGGGATTTGCTTGACGACGCCGAAGCGTTTTACCGATATCCATCTGAGTCTGCCGGGGATCTCGACAAACATTCTTACGAGCCGGCTGAAAGTGCTCGAGCGCGAACGAGTCGTCCGACGGCGGCTGCTTCCTCCGCCCGATCGTTCGGCCGTCTACGAACTCACCGAACGCGGCCGCCGATTAGAGGGAGCCATTCTTCAGCTCGGACGTTGGGGAGAAAATACCTCGACCGGCCTCCTAAAAGACGAAGCCGTTACTGCGGAGCGACTCATGGAGTCGCTTCATTCAGCGTTTAATAGTAAAGCTGCGCGCGGAATCCACGCACGGTATGAGTTGCGCCTTGGCGAGGTTGTCGTTCACGCGATCGTGAGTCGATCGACGCTCGTTACTGCAGCCGGACCCGCGCAAGAAGCAGGCCTCGTAATGGAGTTTAACCTGGCGATCGAGTCCATTTTGTCCGGTGGGATCACGCTGTTCGAAGCGATCGCGAACGGCGGCTTACGCTGTACGGGCGATGCCGCTTTGCTCGCTCACTTTGTGGAGATGTTTCATTTCTGATGTTGACGATTTTGCGGCGCCGCTATGCTTGAGTTTGACGACGACCTTGCGCGCTTCGAGGCGAATGAAACGCCGCCGCTTCCACAATCGCTCGAGCAGGGATACGTGCACAATGACGGTGCCGAGATTTTCTTTTCCGTCTACGGCTCCGGACCGGCGGTCCTGTTGCTGCACGGCGGACTCGGACATTCCGGTAACTGGAGCTACCAGGTTCCCGCGCTCCTTGAACGCGGTTACCAAGTAATTTTGCTAGACAGCCGGGGTCATGGCCGCAGCTCGGCGGACGAGCGGCCCTATTCGTATGTCACAATGGCGACGGATGTGCTGGCAGTGCTGGACCATTTGAAAGTTCAAAGAGCAACGTTAATTGGATGGAGCGATGGAGCGACTATAGGCTGGTCGGCATTGAGTGATGGCGCCGGAACGTGTTTCGGGCCTGTTTTTCTTTGGCTCGCATTTGACGCTAAACGGCGCCAAAGAGCCGTTCGATCGAACTCCGCTAGTAGACCGGTGTTTCGCGCGGCATCGTAAAGACTACAACGCGCTATCGCCTACCCCGGACATGTTTCAATCTTTCGTCGAACGCGTGAGCCTGATGATGCGCGGCGGTCCAAATTATACGGAAGAGGATCTTCGATCCGTTTCCGTGCCGCTTGCAATCGTCCACGCCGAACGGGACGAATTTATCAAACACGAGCATGCGCAGTGGCTGAAAGGGCACATTCCAAACTCGGAATTGATTGTTCTCTCAAATGTAAGCCACTTTGCGCCTTTGCAGCGTCCAGCGGTCTTCAATGAGGCGATGATCGCTTTCGTAAAACGAGTGTCCCCGCAATCATAAGGCGAACTTCACCCTCCCATTCGCTCAAAAAACAGCGTTAGCCGCTCGTTCAGTGTCGCGCGTTCGAATTCGCGATAGCCGCACTTTTCGGCGACCTTAATCGACTGAAGGTTCTCGGAAGAAATTAGACATACGGTGCGAGGCCACTGTGCTTCCTGGTCGGCCCAAGCGAGTGCCGCCCGTAACGCCTCCGTCGCAAATCCTTTGCCATGAAATCGCGACGCTAGCGCCCATCCGACTTCGGGCGCGCTATTCATTGATTCCGAAATATCGCGCTTGAAGTCCGCGAACCCGAGCTCGCCGGCGAATGCTCCACTGATCTTTTCTTCTATCGCCCAATATCCAAAGCCCATAACTGACCAATGACCGATATATTGCAATAGCCGGAACCAGGTCTGCTGCACCGTAGATGGTTTGCCGCCGATGAAGCGCGTAACCGCCGGATCGGACCACATTTCGATACAATGCGGCAAGTCATCGAGCCGGTGGCCTCTCAGTATCAAGCGCTCCGTCTCTATGACTGGAGCTTTCTTTTCAAACGTAGCGGGCGGAAGCAATACTCTTGTCCTCAGTGGATGCCGGCACAGCGTAATGCCGGAGAAAATCCCCGGGCATTGCCCGGTTATCCTTCATCGCGCCTAACAGAGCATGTAACACGATATCATTTTTGTGTTTTAAATGTGCCGTGTTCGTGTCGCTACGCGCGTTTTTCCCAGGTGTTTTAACGGAGCCTTAAGCAATTCGCCTGATGCAGCAAAATGATGCTGCAATAATTCACTAAACGTAAAAGGAATCAACGCATGAAACGACATTCGTTCAGGCGTCTGATCACTGCACTCGTAATGGGTGCGCTTTGTGCAAGTCAGGTAACATGGGCACTGGCTGGTACAACGGGCGCCGTTTCAGGTACAGTGACGGACAGCGCGGGGGCGGCAGTCGCGGACGCATCAATCACAGCCATTTCGTCTTCCCAGACGGCGGCGGCAAAGACCGATGCTCGCGGAAGTTTCGCATTCCTCAATCTAGCACCCGATACGTACACGATATCGATTGAGAAGACCGGCTATAACCCTATCTCTTACGCCGGCGTAACGATCTTCGCAGATCAAAATGAGACGCTTTCGTTTAAACTGACGAAGGCGCTTAAAGAAATTGCAAAAGTGTCCGCACGAGCGGCGGGCAATCTTGTCAAGGGCGGGACGACGTCAGACGTCTATTCCGTAAACCAAGCCACGGCGAAGCAAGTCGCGACGTCCGCGGGCGGATATAACCTGGACAATGCTTACTCGGCGATCGCGAGCCAGCCCGGCGTTTTCGAAAACGTCGGAAATTACAACTTCGGCCAGGTATTTTACATCCGCGGCTCCTCGTATTCGCAGATCGGTTACGAATTCGACGGCGTCCCGGTTAACCGCGCCTTCGATAACTATCAGTCGAGCTCGCTCTCTAATCTTGGCGCAGCGCAAACTGAAGTCTACACCGGCGGTTCGCCTGCCGGCGGTTCTGCCGCTACTTTGGGCGGATACATCAATCAGGTCATTAAGACCGGGACGTATCCCGGCTATGGTGACGTTACGGGATCGATCGGGATCCCGGCTTTTTACCACAAGCTGGACGTTGAAGCCGGCGGTGCAACGCCCGATCGTCTCTTTTCTTGGTACGTTGGCCTTCGCGGCGCAAACAACGCTCCTCACTTTATAGACAACCAGAACGGGGACGATCTGAACCCGAATGGTGATAACAAGTACGGATTCCAAGGCTTCTCGAACAATAACGTCTACAACACGTATGAGAACTTTGTAGGTAGTGCGAGCGCCGCCGGCCCCTGGGCGACCTGCCAAAACGGCGTTGCACCAGCTGGGTCGCCGACGTTGGTCTATGACGGTGGTCTTGGACTCGCGGGCGATCCGATCTGCCAGTCGTACTCGTCGCTCGGATCTCTAGTATCCGGCGCCGGTTTCGGCGCGTACGGCTATCAAACCGAAGATCGCGAAAACATCATCAATTTCCATTTTGGAATCCCCCATCACAAAGATGCCGGGCGCGACGACGTTCAAGTCCTGTACGACAATTACTATTACCACTCGATCGGTTGGGACAATGTAAACACCAACGGCGGGTATTCGCTGATGGAACAGGGTCTCACCGGCTGGGCCGCTCCCGGCGGCTATCTGGACCAGATTTTCGGTCCGGGCACCTCTGCGGCAGTCCCGCAATATCCGGGCGCGAGTACACCCAACATCTGCGCGTTTGAATTCGCGTACGAATTGGTCGGCGTCGGCAGCGGCTGCGCTCAGACCGGGCAGTCACCGTTCGCTTGGGGCGACGGCGCCCTTCTCCAAGGCGTTGCTTTCGGCGCTCCTGCGTCGTCGGCGGTCGGCGCTGCAAAACCATACTACTTCCCGAGTTCGCCGCAGAATCGCGCGGTAGCAGCAGGACTCAGCCCCAATCAAGTATCCGGCGCCAATAATAACGGCTCCATTTTCAAGCTGCAGTACACAAAGAATATCGGCTCGAACGCGTTTGTGCGGCTCTTTGGGTACTCGTTCTATTCGGATTGGCTCCAAAACAATCCGAATGACGGCGGCTTTTGGCCCGTCTATGGCTTTGGTTACAACCCCGCTTCACCGGACTACGAAGTTGCCTACCACACCCGGGGCGTTCAGCTACAAGCGGCGGATCAGATCAATTCGCAACACTTGATCACTCTCACCGGCAACTACACGGCATCAACCGGCATGCGCAGCAACAACAGCCAAGCCGGTGTCGTAGAATCCGGATCGCCGACGGCTATCCTGATGAACTCCGGCGGTCAGTGTTTCAGCGGCGTCGCGAACGGAACGGCTACGCGACCTATCGACGGTTCGTACGCCCCAGGTATCGCGGCCGGCACGCCGGTTTCGTGTCTCTCTCCGCTCGCCGGCATCGGCGGTCCGCCGGGAGGTTATTCCAGCGGCACTGCAATTACCGGCACGCTCGATAACGTCAATAACGGTACGCTGGCGGCAGCGCCTGCCGGTGCCGTGGCAGCCGGTGCAAACTGGACCGTTGCTCAGGACATTCTGCCAAAGACCAATAGGAATGCGGTTTCGCCGCATTTTAGTACGCTTGCACTGCAAGACGAATGGCGCCCGAACGATAAGGTCGACCTGAACCTCGGGGTTCGCTTCGAGCAATACCAGTATCAGATTCCGATTTCGAGCGATCCGGAATCGATCTTCTGGCTGAATTCCATCAATCAGACGGCGTGCGTCGCTCCTACGGGGTTATTGCAGGCCCCAAGCCGTGATAATTCCCCAAGCGGCAGCGTCCAGTCCATCTCAGGACTCGCCGGCTACCCCAACTATATGACCACGTTACCGGGGCAAGCGTGTCCGTTCGATAAGACCCTTCGGCAACAGCTCTATCATCCAGGCCAAAATGGAACCCCGCTTCTGAGCCTGGGCGATACGCCCACGCTGACACATTCGACGTTCTCGCCGCGTATCGGGGCGACGTATACACTGAATCCTGATACGGTTCTTCGCTTCACGTACGGACGTTACACTCAGCCGACCCCGACGTTCGCCGAGCAAGTACTCACGTACGAAGACGGTTACCAACAAGCGAGAAATCTCTATGGTTCCAAGTACTACAACAACGGACTAGCATCGACGATTCACGACAACCCCATCCAGTTCTCGAACAATTGGGACTTCTCGCTGGAGAAGCATTTGAAGGGTACGGACGTCAGCTTCAAGCTGTCGCCGTTCTATCGTTGGACGAGCCAGCAAGAAATCACCGTTGCGTTGCCAGGCGGTCTCAATGGCGGCTTCAACGCCGCCACGCAGAAGTCGCAAGGCATCGAGCTTCAGATTCAAAAAGGCGACCCAACGCGTAATGGATTGTCGGGGCAAATCTCGTACACGTATACCGACGCAAAGATCAAGTACTCGTTGATCAATGGGAACAACTCGGTTACCGCTCTGCTCGCGAATATCGATCAATTCTGGTCCTTGACCGCGAACAACAAGTACGATGCTGCGAGCAATCCTAACGGTGCCGCTCCGTGTTACGATGCGGGCGCCCCGGTAACGAATTGCGCGAGCGATCCTCACGCAATCGTCAATCCGTACTACAACCTTCTGCCTAATACTACGAAGGCTCAGTTGAACTCGCAGTATCCGGTTGACGGTTGGTACGATACGTATGCGAACTTCTTCCCGAGCGACGTCGGCGGCGACGACTATGGCACGGCGATTCCGCAGAATGTTTTCTCGGGCTTCCTCGCATACAAGCACAACAAGCTGCAAGCATCCTTGAACGCAACGCTCCAACAGGGCAATAAGTATGGAGCGCCGACTGAAGTGATCGGTCTCGACCCGACGACCTGCGCGGAGAACCAAGGCGACGCTAATGTCGTTCCCGGCTCGCAGCTCGCGGACTATCAGAGCTGCGCCAGCGCCGTCGTTATTCCGAATCCTACGACGGGTAAATTCGAAGGCATCGCGCAGTACACGAATCCGTGGATCTTCAACCTGGGTGGGCAGTTGTCGTATGACTTCTCGCCGCGGGTTTCCGCCACACTGTCGATGGCCAATCTTTTGAACCGCTGCTTCGGCGGTTCGAAGACAGCCTGGAGCAGCGCCTTCCCGCCGAATGACGGCGTGTGCTCGTATGCCTATAATTCAAGCTCGTATCTAGGGTGGTCTCCGGGAGAAGCGTACAACACCGCCGGTGCTGGATTCTTCTACGGACAAAATCCTCACGATCCGGCGAACGGCACGGCTGGATATCCCAACGTGTTCAATCAGGCCTACGTGCCGCTCCTGGGCGGATATCCGTTCCAAGCCTACTTCCAACTCACGGTCAAGATCTAAGTTCAAATGACGTGAGACAGGATAGGCCCCCGCGAAAGCGGGGGCCTATTTTTTTTTCGAAGCGGCCATACGACGGCTAACGGCGCAATCTACTCAAGTCTAAGATTTGCGTCCACGTCCTCAAGGACCGCGCGCACGAACGGAAGCGCGGCGGCCGGCACGATCATTACTTCCAAATCGGCGGCGGCAGCCACGCGAAGCAAGGTGGACGTCTTCATGTCCGATCCGAGTTCAATGTGCGAAATTGAAGCTGCGGACATGCCGGCCGACATAGCAACGTCTTCCTGGGAGCGCCCAATTTTTTCACGCGCTTTTCGCAGGGCCGTTCCGATGCCGGCATCGGCAAGAACGCGCGACTTCGAATATGGCATTGCCTACGATACGATCGATAAGGCGCGCAACTGTTGGTATCCGATCGACCGAATCGCCGATCGCACGGTAATGCCCGCTGCAGAGGAAAAGCGCCGGACGAAAGCCGGCTGATCCTTTGTCGGTATCAACACGCTTAAAAACTTCCCGAAAGCAATGACATGGGGCAGCTCTCTAGTGAGAAGGCCGCCGGCGGTGCGTCCGTCGGATGCCGCCTCGTTCACTATTTCGATAATTTGCTCGAGCAAAGTCGCCGGCTGTCCGCTGCGATCGTACGTCTTCAGCAATACGGCATTCAGTAGCAGCGGCAGCGCTCGAGCCAGTTCTTTCGATCGCGCAGATTCGCTGGCTGGACGAAGCGATAGGTAAATTGCCGCTAAAACCGATTGAGGAGAGTCGCAGAACCATGCCGTCGAGTCATTCAAGGTAGCGCCAAATTGAAAGAGATCGCGTGAAATACAAGGGTCTGAACCGCATGCAGCGAGGAGGCTTAACGAGCGAAGTGCCCAGAACTCGCGCTTTTCCCTGAGAGCGCCGCTATAAGATCCTGAGAGGATTGCGGCGGCGTGGGTCGCTACGGCCAAATGATTATCGCGAATGCTTTCTTCGTAAACGCGCAAGGCCATGTCGCGAGCCAAATCATAACGTTTCTCTCGCAGATGGTACCGCGAGGTCACGATCTGAAGCCAGAGCGCCGGGACGCCGTCACCCAGCGAGGGGTGCCATTCGGCTTCGCTTAGGACGCAAGCACGAGCTCGTAAAACCGCGGCGTCTTCGCTGACGTCATCATTTACGAGCGAAGCGTTTAGGATGGTATTGCACAACTGTTGCGCATCAAGCAAGTGCCCAACTGAAAATGACAGACGCGCCTTAACTAATAGAGCATTTCGCCAGAGATCGGAATAGTAGGCCGGCAGCGTTTCGAACAGTGACTCCAGGAGCTTGGAGGCTTCATGAATGCGGTCGAAGCGCACGGCGATCTCCGCTTGCATAATCGTTAAGTCAGCTTGGTCTCTAAAAGAGAGCAAATGTTTGTAGCCTATGAGTTTTTCGATATCGCTTCGCATAGCATTTGCATCGCCGATGCGCTGGTGCGACTGAAAAGAAAGCCGGATTGAATCGAAGAGCTGGTCGTGCTGCGAGCGCGCGTCTGGGGGAGCGGCCAGGGGCCTCGTAGGCGCAAGCATTTTCGCGCATCGATCCGAAACGGCGTCATCGCTGTCCAACAGCTCGTTCAAATAACCCGCAATCACAGCAATTGCGTGCTTTTGCTTCCTGAAGAAACTGCGAAGGCTTAACCCGAGGGCGCTTGCGGCTTCCTGCCGGGATGCGGCAGGCTCGATGCCGCCGGCAAAAATGACATTTCGAAGCTCGTCTACCTTCGAAGAGGGGCGAAGCGCACGAAAAGCTGCGTCTGACGCCACGATAACCGCTTCGCGCGCGCTCGATGCCGAGAACATAAGCTGAAGCCGCCCGGCCAGGGCGCTCTTCGAGAGCATGTTGTCATCATGTAAATGGCGTAACGCGTACTTTACATCGTCTTCTGTTACGATCATCGTCATCTCCCGATGAAAATGTCGCGGCGATAACCATAGGTCTTATCGCTTAGCGCGTGGAGGATTGAATTGAAATGAGCTCGTTTGAGTTAACAATCCTTTGAAGCGACACGATGTTGGCAATTTTGTGCGCAATACCGCAAGCTAATGTCGCCGGTGGCTCCGCTTCAAGATCAAAATGTGGCCCTAGGCCGGTCTTCTATAAGCTTCTATGTTTCTGGATTATGACGGCGCTGCCCAAAATAAATCGATTTGTATAACAAATCGACTACGTTACGCGATATTAACGGCATGGAAGGACGCGCATTGGACCCGCGCGTCGACGGCATCATGGAATTTACCGTGTTGCACTCGAGCGCGGGCCGAAATTGGCGAGGATTTGAAGCTACCCTCTACGAGGCAACCGGGGGGTATTCCGAGAGTTGCAATGCCCACCACTCCATTAGCATGCATCTCGGTGAGCCGGCACTTGTCATGGCACGTTGTGACGGCCGTGTCGTAAATCGGATTCAGCGCCGGGGGGATATAAGGATCATTCCGGCTCGCTATTCGGGAGTCTGGCAGGCAGCTGCCTCGACGCGAAACCTTGTGGTCGATATGTCCAACGCCTTCGTGCGTAAAATCACGGAAAGCTTGGGTCTCGATCCAGATAGGACCTCGATCCGCCCGCAGTTGCAAGTGTCGGACAAGCGGATAGAACACATTTGCTGGGCCCTTGCCGCGGAGCTCGAGGGCGATGCGCCGGCCGGCCGCCTGTATGCCGAAAGCCTAGGCACTGCGCTGATTACACACTTAGTGCATTCCTACACCGGAGGTGCTCCTACGAGTGAGAGCGGTATTCCGCGGATGCGCTTGCAGCGTGTCATGGACTACGTCCAAGATAACATTAGTGTGGACCTCTCGCTTAGCGAACTGAGCGCTGTTGCCGAGGTTAGCGGATCTTACTTAAAAGTCATATTCAAGCGATCGACCGGGGTGCCGGTGCATCAATATGTCATGCGCGTCCGGATCGAGCGCGCGCTGACGCTAGTTACCCGGACAAAGGTTCCGCTTTGCGAGATTGCGGCGCAGTGCGGGTTTACCGATCAAAGCCATCTCACGCGGTCCTTTCGCCGGCTATATGGCATTACGCCGGCGCAATTGCGTCGCTAAATCGGTTTCAAGGGCATAGAAAAGAAGAGACCCTCACCGGCGTCGGTGAGGGTCTCTTCTTTGGGTCCGTTTTTGGTTAGAGCTTTATGCGGGCCTCCAAGAAGAAGTTGAACGGCTGCAGCGTTTGATTGAAGCTGCCGCCGAGTGTATTTGTGTTAGCAGCGCCGTAGTACGCCCCGTATGGATACTGGAGTAGCCGTTGGAAGTTTGCTACGGTAGCCGGCGGGTTGTAAAGGTTTCCGACCGGATCCACGCCGCCGCCGGCGTTCAGCAGGCCGTACGAACAGATGCTGTGGTTGTTGACGGTCCAGGCTGTTTTCGTTCCACCCCAACACGTGTTCATCAGGTTCGCGAAGGTGCCGACAAGGGTGACCTTGGGCGACACTTGATAGCTGACTTGCAGGTTCGCCGCCAGCTGGTTCGGCTGAACGAAGGCGCCAATGCCGTCGAACGCAGCAGTGTAAGGATTCGGGACCGGAATAGTGCTGCAGTTAGTTGCATCGTATGCGTTACCGCCGGCTGCGCCGTACGGATAACGCGGATCGTTCGTTGGAGTCGAGCTTAGCGGCGCTCCACAACCCGCTGGGTTCACGCCGATTGTCGTCTCCGGTTGACCGTAACGAGCGCCGCCCTGAAATTGCAGGGATGGCGTGATCGAAAAGCGGTCTGTTTTATAGTTCAGAACGAGCGTAGCTACGTACGGCGCACCGAACGCAATGGCCGAGGACTGCGGAGGTCCCGGGAATATCGTTAGGGTGGGGAACTCCTGATTCGGGTCGATCAGTGCTTGCAACGGTGCGTTATAGTAGGGATTTGCCACTGCCCCGGCCGTGGTGCAAGCCGCTGCAGCGCCGTTGAGGTAACATGGCGAACCGCCGCCGGCCTTCGTAAATGCGTTGTATTTTTGAATGTCGCTGTTGACGCCGGTGACGACGGTGGAACCGTTGTCGAGCGTGTCGTAGCGAATTCGAGAATACGTATACGCGAAGGAAAGCAAACCGGCGAAGCCGTTTCGGTTGAAATCGCCCTTGTTGAACTGGAATTCGAATCCCTTGCTCGTTTGGCGGCCCACGTTGATGCCGGAAACGAATGCCGTCTTTTGATCGAGGAAGAACTGTTGAATTTGGTCCTTCGTCTGCCTTAGGAACGGCGTAAGTTTGAACGACGCGTCAGTGCCGCGAATGTGGTGTTCGAGCGAAATGTCGTAATTCTGCGACGTCGGCGGTCTTATTTGGTGCTGGCCGGGCGACGTGAAGCCATACGAGTAGAATGCCGACGATCCGCCGAGAGTGAACGGCGTATCCTCTTGGAGCGTATTATACTGTTCGAATGCAGCATTCGGCGGCTCCGCGTATCTACCGGCGGACAGCCGGACAACCGTATCCGGATTGAATGTATAAGTGGCGCCGAATCGCGGCTGTAATATGCTATACGTGCTTACGCCGAAGACGTTTTGCATGTTCCCGGCGGTGTACCCGGCCGGGCATGGATCGCTCGGTTGCAGGCCAAGAGCGGCCTTATCCGTCGGCGCCCCTAGCGCGTTGATGCAGTTGTCGAGATTCCACGCACGGTACCAAAAAGAGCGCGCGGGATCGTTGGGAAGCGTGTTTTGGCCGACGAATTGAAATTGATCGTAGCGTAGGCCAAGGTTGAATAGGAGTTTATCGCTTGCGCGGAGTTCGTCGGTGATGGCGGCCGCCGTGAACTTCGGAGTAACGGCATTATAGGTTGCCCACTGCGAATTCTCAGCGATGAGCCACGTGCACGGACCGGCTTGCCCACCGGGGATATTGCAAGACGGCGCAAGTGCGGGTACCGTGCCGGCTGCAATTCCGCCCCAGGAGGCGAAATTAGCACGATTACCGTTTGCGTCGCCGCTGGGATTACAGGATACTTCCGTGCCGGCCGGCGTGAAGCAATATCCGCTGAGCGGATCGTTTGCATTCACCATTACGAGCCCGCGCGAACGCGAGCCGCCGGCGTTCAGCATTTGCGTATTGTTAACACGCATCGACGCTGAGGTTGTGTACGAGGTTTGCAACGTGACGAGATTGTGCTCGTTGAACTGCTTGCTGAACGATGCGCTCACGCCACGCGTGTGGGAGATTACGTCATAGTCAGCCGGACAACACGCAATGTAGTTCTGGTCGAGGCTGTTTGCGCCGTTTTGATCCCAGTCGCTGTAATAGGTGTATCCGTAGATCCGGAGGTACGCGTCGCTTCCGAAGTTCTTCTGGTATTGAAGCTTCACGATCTCCTGGACGTTCTGAAGGCGATCCTCGAGATTAGCAGGGATCGGTCCCCCAAATTGATGCGCGGGTACGCCGGGAAAGAAATAGGGACTGACGCATGCTGCGCCCGGCGCGTTAGTCGTCGTGCCAACGCCGCCGCACGTCCATTGATACCCATCCGCGAACGTTGGCGCCGAGCCACCGAATGCAGCAACGCCGCCGGCATCGTTTGTCGAAGTGTAGGTTGGATTGTTTAAATATCCGCTATCCCAGAGCAGTTGCACGTCGTCGCGTCCGCCGTCGTGGTGGTGCGGAATCCCGAAGTGAACATTCATTACGACGTCGCGGTCCATCAATGCGACTCTGGAAGGCGTACGGATAAGGCAGCATGGAGTAGCAGCCCGTCGGAGCTAGCGTAACAGGGCAGCCGGGATCACCTGCTTTGATCGGAGCCAATGGTCCGGCAAACTCGGTCGCGCCGGCGCCGTTATCCTGATCGATATACCGCATCCCTTGGTCGTATCCGCCGATTCCGACGTAATAAGAGAAGAGCCGGTTCGGAGAAGCGCCTCCGGCTTCTACGGATGCTTTGTGGTAATAGACCGGGGTGCCGATGCCTAAGGCGCCCGATCCAAACCCGGGATTCGTGCCCGTCTTGATGACCTGGTTGATGAAGCCTGCAAGGCCCTGACCTTCGGAATTTGCCGGCGAGGCACCGGTGTAGACTTGCAGTTCTTGTTGCCCGAGCGACGAAGCTGCGCCCGATGGATAGTTGTCGAAGGAGCGGTTAACCGGAACTCCGTCGAGTTCATAACCGACTTGATCGTAGTCGCCGCCGCGTATGTGAACCGTTTGAAAATAGCCGCTTTGGTTAAGCGGAACGAACGCACCCGGCACCGTTGCGATCGCCGAGTACGCACTGTTCAAACCGCCGCCGCCTCCGACCGCGGAGACCTTGTCTTGAAGGCCCGCGTTTATCGAATAGACGTCGGCCGTCGTTCCGCTTTTGACGAGACTGCCGGCGGCCGTCGAGGTGACTTTAGCGATGGTTTTCAAGGCCGAGGTCATGCGAATGCTGACCGTTTGCGTTGCGTCTGCGAAGACGGCTACACCGGCTTCACTGACCGGCTGAAAACCATCCTTTTCGACCGACACGGTATAGGTGTCGGGCGACAATGAAATAAACGCAAAGTGACCCGCGGCGTCCGTTTGAGTTGTCGCAGCCTGCGACGGGCTTACTGCAGTTACTTTGGCATTTGCAATAGGAGCGCCAGAATCCGATTGTACGACCGTGCCGCCAACGCGACCGGTAGTGCCCGCCAGTGCCCATGTTACCTGACAGAGCATACTTACCGAAAGCAGAATGGCCGCGATCGCAATCTTGATGCGATATCGTGGCATTAGTGAGTCTTCCTCCTTGTTATGTCAGCGCGAAATGCGCTATGCGAAACGTAACAGAAGCGCAAGGTCGCTGTCGCGCACTGTTGGACTCTATTTTGTACAAACGGACTATGTGTTGCCGGTTGTGATCTACATAACATCAAATAACAGCGCCGCAATTGACGAGTTGTTCTATGCCATCACACCATCTAACGTTGAATAAAACGTCACTTTTTCTCAACAATGCACGTTTGAGTTACATGACATTCGCCAATACAGAAAGAACGTTTGTATCTAATGCAAGCGCGATGGCGAACCGCCATTGCAACGCTCGAATGACTCCGAATCATTCCGGCAGAGAAGTAGAAATCGAAATTTTCTGGTGAATATCGTGAGTTATCTCGTCGACCAACCGCCGCTCACCGTGCCGGATCGAGAAGTACGAAGACTTCTCCGGCTGCTGAGAAAGCCCAAATGCCTAGAGAGCCATACGTTGGCGCTGGCCATCCGGGACCATTTGAAAGCAACGAACTGCTATGAAGCAGTCTTGCGCTTTTTGAATCAGACGTTCAATCAGTATGGGCAAGAAGGACGGCGGCTACACGAACTGCTGCGCCGGACGGATATCGACGGGTCGGAGACTCACGCTTCAATCGCAGCCTCTATGAACTTGTCGACAAGGCAGTTCTATCGCCACCGTTCCAATGCTATCCACATCATAGTTCGCGCACTGCGCGAATTGTTCTCCGCTTCAAAGGATGAGGCGCTGAGCGACATTCTAGCGCGATCGATGGAATGGATAAATCCAAGAGTGGCGATTGAACTGTATTCTCTGAACTCCGAACCGGCGGCGGTAAAAACCGCCGATTTGACGCGCCTACGTGCTCGCCTCACGTCGATTCTCGAATCTAACGGCGAAGCCGACGCAGCCCGCGAATTAGCGGAATCGATTCGTAGTGATTTGCGCTTTCGCAATCACGAGCACCGTCACGACGTATTGGCGGAGCTGGCCTATCGCGACTTTCTGATCGGCCGGTATCGTTCGGATAGACAGGCCTGCACCGAAGCTCTCAGTGAACTCCGCCTAAACGCTGTTGGAGGTCAGCGGGCAGAGATTCTGGCGGCTCTATGCGACGCCGAAATGTCATTACGATTTCTAAATCAGCCGAACGCACTTTCAAAACTTCGCGCGGCCGTATCGGCTGCCCGCAAGCAGACCGACACGTCGCTGTTGATAAGTGCCATGCTTAGCCTAGCGGGTGGGCTACTTTACACGGGAGCTTTCGCGGAAGCCTCTCGCCTCGTGAATACGCTTGAGCTGTGCGCATCGGTAGTCCCCACTTTGAATGCTGAATCACTTGCGCTCAAGAATCGCTTGGCTCTGTCGGATCCATCAATTGAACCGGCCGCCTACGACGGACGCGTCCGTTCATTTGGTGAAGCCATGCTTGCCGCAACCTGGGCGCGCCACTTGCTGGCGCAGGGGCAAACGAAAAGTGGGTGGGATCTTGCAAGCCGCACTTTGGAGATTGCCGAGTCCCGCAAATATGCCGCGCCGGTTGTTTGGTGCCTCGTGACCCTAGGCGAAATGGAACGCGCTTGCGCGTTAAGCGCTTCGTGTAACGACTGGGCACTTTCATTCGATGCGTTGGCCGAATACAATCGCAAGCCGGCCGCCGAGAGATTCGCACATCCCATGGCGGTGATGGCAGGCAGGCCGCGTACTTTGAGCATGCGCTTTGAACACGTGTCCTAACCCAGAGGTGCCGGCGCGATAACAAGAGAGGGACGCCAATTCGATTCATGAGCGCAAATGATAAGGCTGAAATCGACGAGATAACGAAGCGCTTCTACGCATTATTCACTAATCGCGAGGGAATCGTCCCAAACGTTGCGGGTATCCACGAATTGTTCATAACGGAAGGACTAATCGTGAAGACCTGCGGCAATCGACCCGAAGTCTATGATTTGCGCGCATTCGTAGAACCACGCGAGCGTCTCTTGCGTGGCGGCGAGTTAACGGACTTCGAAGAAGAAGAAGTGCGAGAGCGCACGTCGATAATGGGCTACGTCGCGCAGCGTTTCAGTATATATCGGAAAGCCGGGGTCTTTCGTGGCCAGCCGATGCAGGCGCGGGGGGTCAAGGCGATGCAATTCGTTCGCGCAAACGGCGTATGGAAGTTGAGCGCGGTTGCCTGGGATGATGAGCGCGATGGATTCAAACTTGAAATGAACCACTTTTAGGCATTGCCGCTTCGATCGACAAGGACGGTGTAATTCTCTTATGAACGAACAACCGGCATATCACCAAGTGGTCTCTGCGGAGAAATGGCTTCACGCGTTGACGAGTTTTATTGTAAGAAAGGCAGACATGAAATCGTTCGGGTTCTCAATGATGCTCGTCATGGCATATTATGCCATCGCTGCGAATGACGCATTGGCCGCGCAACACAATCAATTCGATGCGGCTGTGCCGCGCGCGCGTCAAGTGGCGCTCGCAATGAGCGCCGCGCCCCCCGAGATATCGCATGATGCAACGATTTATGTGTTAGGGCCGCACGGATTCGAAAGGGCTCGCACAGGAAGCAATGGATTCAGCTGCCTCGTCGATCGCAACATTCAAAACGGAATAGCCATGTCGCTCGAGCCAAAGTGCTTTGATGCCGAAGGCACGCGTACGCTTCTTCCCGTCAGTCTGCGCATCGAGGCCTTACGCGCGCAGGGGAGATCGGAGGCGCAGATTGATGCAGATATCACCGAGGGCTACCACAGCGGCCGCTTCATCGCTCCGCGTAAGCCGGGTCTCATTTATATGATGTCGCCCTACAACGTTTTAGCTCGGGGCCCCAATAATACAAATTTCGGACACGTTGCGGGCCACTTGATGTTTTACGCTCCGTACATGACGCTCCGTGACCTTGGCTACCGTTCTCCAAAAGGAATGCTGCCCGTACTTGCCGATCCGGGGACGCCGTACGCGATGATGATTGTCGTACCGAAACGACAGCTGTAAGGCGAAAGGACCATCCCATCGCCCACCTATACTCTTCCCGGCGCGTTATCTTCGCAATTCAATTGTGACCGCGGGCCGGCTTCTAACAAATCGACTTCCGGTGGAACGTACATGCTTGCCAATGCGAAGTTGCCTTCTATTGTCCACCATCGCGGATCGTCGGCGAGGCGCGAAGCGTATCGGTTATATGCGGACTCACTAGCAAAGCATCCAACCCAGGCAAAAACGTTGGCGTCGCTTCTGATGGGCAGCTTTGGAAAGTTGTTCGGAACGCGATTGCTCGTGAATGTCCCACGAATCGACGCGCCGTCGCTTTCGACGATTGGGCGAATCTGCTTCTCGAAGATACCGTCGAATTGCGTCCCGGAGTTGCTACCGAGATAGTAGATCGTCGACACAACGAGTCCAGCTGGCCTCACACGGTCGCCAATTGGCGCACGCTTGCCGGAAAGGCGAAATCCGGAGCCGGGATGCGCCGGTTTCAATAATAGAACGTTATCGTTCTCGAGCAACATGGGATTTGCCACATTGCGATATTTACGCCACACAGGTCCATAGTAAAATGCCTGAAGCGCTTTTGCGCGAGCCGGCATGCTGGGAAAACCTCTAATCCAATAGAATTTGTTCGGCATTCCAACTTGCCGGAACTCGCCGATAAGATTGATGCCGACAGCTTCCTGCGACTCAATGAAACGATCTTCGAATAGGTTTATGAACGTCTCTCGCTTGTACGGGTTTAATGTATATTGACGGAGCTCGACAACGGCGCAGCACGTGGCCGGCGGGGGAGTCGAGGCTGCGTTGGCCGCGAGAATCAGAGAAAATAATGTCGCAATCACAAGCTAGAGCGTAATGTCCTAACCAGCAATCGCAAGGGCCACGTTTCAAAGGACGTTGGGTGCCACGGTTGTGGACGTTCGGAGCGCAACGTTAGGAGAAACCCTCTTCTCACAAGCTGGGTTGTCTTGCGTGTGATTACCTGTTTCATTACCTATAAGATCGATCCGCGGAAAACCGCCGAATTCGAAACCTTTGCAAGACGATGGATTCGTTTAGTCAACGAGAATGGCGGTCGCCATCATGGCTATTTCCTCCCTGCTGAAGGTGCCGACGACGTCGCATATGCGCTTTTTTCATTCGAAAGCCTGGCGGCATACGAGTCCTACCGCGAGTTGTTCTCTACGAGTGCTGAATTCAAGGATGCAAATGACTACAAATATGAGACCGGATGCGTCGTCCGGCACGACCGGACGTTCATGCGACCTCTCTTCGGCTAGATTCGCTTTAGATAGAAATATGAATGCCTATTATTGATCCCACAACATTTACGAAGGTCGATTGGTCGGGTGTTAGCGAGACCGAGCATTCTGGCGAAACGGGCACGGCGTTTTGGAAAACCCTGCAATTCGGCGACGTGAGGATTCGAATGGTGCGTTATTCACCAGGTTATCGCGCGGATCACTGGTGTGCGCGAGGTCACATTCTGCTCATCTTAGAGGGAACGCTACAGACTGAGGTGCAGGATGGTGAGACGATCACCTTGGGCCCGGGCGCGATGTACGTCGTGGCGGATAACTCGTCGCTGCATCGTTCCTACACGCAAACCGGGGCGTCGCTGTTTATTGTTGATTAACCCAAGTTCAGGGACGATGCGGGGCTTTCTAGTTCAAGAAGCTTGTGCTTCAGCGGAAGACCGCCGCCATAACCGACTAGCCGTCCGTTCGACCCTATCACTCGATGACACGGAACGATTATCGGAATCGGGTTATTCCCATTGGCGCGACCGACGGCTCTGGCGCCGTTTTTTAGTTGAAGATCGAGCGAAAGCGCTCCGTACGTAGACGTCACGCCATAGGGAATTTCAAGGAGTCGCTGCCACACGCGAAGTTCGAAATCCGTACCGTTTAGCCGGAATGCGAGATCGAAATGCCGGCGCCGCCGCTCGAAATACTCAGTGAGCTGTTGTTCGATCGCGCGAAAGGCGGCGCGGGCCGCTGCACTTCCGTTAATCGGGGTCTTCGCAGTAGGTTTCGGCAGCAAAAGCTCGACCAGGCAGCCATCGTCATCGATATCTGCCCACAGCGGGCCGATCGGCATAGTCAAACGCGCGCGGTGCATAAGAACGGTTTTGTTCCAAGCGTCTCTGCGCCTTCGGAGAAATAAAAAAAACGCGAGCTAGTGCGCCGCCGCCTGGACAAAATTGCTCTATTGGCCGGCCGGCGCAAAGAACGCCCGTAAAAAAATACAAACAAGGCTCGGTGACGACACCATGGCGTTTTCGTATTGGCGCGGCTGCCTTCGGCTGTGCAGCGATCGTCCTCGGCCTCGTTAACCTTATTTGCGGCGATTTCGCAACAGTTTGGCAGCCCATCCAAGCATTTGGAAACGTTCCATTTCGTGGCGCGCTTGCGTACGTAAGTGCCGGAGCGCTCATATTAGGCGGATTAGGCGTCCTCCGGCGGCCGACGGCCAGACCGGGCGCTGCCATCTTGCTCGTTGTTTATGCAGCGTTCGCAATCATGTGGGTGCCGCGGATAATAGGTTTCCCAGGACTTTTTGGGACGTGGGCCGGTTGTTTGCAACAGGCAGCACCGGCGGCGGCTGCCGCAATTGTTTTCCTCGATTCGACGACTATGCGCGATGTGGAGCGAAATCGGAAGATTCGGCTCATGCAGATCATCTTCGGTATCTGCGTCTTATCATTCGCGGGCGAGCACTTTACGGCTCTCACGCAAACAGCGGCCATGGTGCCGTCGTGGATCCCCGCTAACGGGCGATTCTGGGCCGTTATCACCGGCGTCTTTTTCTTCCTTGCGGGAATAGCGCTTATTGTGAAAGTTCACGATTTACTTGCAGCGCGTTTACTTACCGCGATGCTCCTCTGTTTCGGCGCATTGATATGGCTGCCGGTATTAATTACATCGGTCCATTCGCAGATAGCTTGGGCCGGTAACGGAGTCAATCTTGCCGTGGCCGGCGCGGCGTGGATAATTGCAGACGCGATTGCGTTAAAACGCCGCTCTGAACGAGCGGGCAAATGGAGTTACACACTATGATTTTTCAGCGCATCAAGCCCCTGAGCCGAATTCTCGCGGAAGGCCGGGACGAACGTGCCGGATTAAAGCGATCGCTCGGGGCATGGTCGTTAACCGCGATGGGCATCGGTGGAATCATAGGGACCGGCATCTTCGTCTTTACGGGAGTAGCGTCGGCAACCAGATCGGGGCCGGCAATCACGATTTCATTCGTCATTGCGGGTCTAGTTAGCGCGTTAGCGGCTCTCTGCTACGCGGAAGTATCGAGCAAAATTCCGATCTCAGGGAGTGCCTACACATATACGTACGCGACTTGGGGAGAACTGCTCGCATGGATCGTGGGGTGGGGCCTTGTCCTCGAATATGCTTTGGGGGCCGCCACCGTCAGCGTTGGCTGGTCCGGCTATTTCGTCAACATAATGCAGGCTATCGGTATCGTCCTTCCCGTGCAGTGGACTCACAGCGGTTGGGATCCGACTCCAGGTATCGCAAACGTTCCGGCGGCGTTCATTATCTTGGCCTTGACGTTCTTGCTGATCCGAGGTACTCGAGAATCAGGCTTGATCAACACGATTATAGTAGCGGTTAAGGTAACCATCGTACTGTTTTTTATCGTGGTCGGCGCAGGCCATATAACTTCCGCGTATTATCATTTGCCGCCGGGCCCGCAAACCGGAATGGGCGGTTATTTCCCCTTCGGATGGACCGGCGTTTTCGGCGGAGCCGCATTCAGCTTTTTTGCTTACATCGGCTTTGATGCGGTCTCGACGGCAGCGGAAGAAGCGCGAAACCCGGCGAGAGATCTGCCGTTCGGAATCATTGCGAGCTTAGTAATCTGCACCATTCTGTATATCGTCGTTGTGGCGATTCTCAATGGGATGGTCCCGTTCTATAAATTGAACGTCGCGTTTCCCGTAGCATATGCAATGAATTATGCCGGCCTGGCTTGGGCAGGCGTAATAATCTCAGTCGGCGCGCTGGCAGGGCTTACAACTGTTATCCTCGTGATGATGTTCGGGCAAAGCCGCGTGTTTTTCTCGATGTCGCGGGACGGCCTGTTGCCACCGGCGTTTACGGTGCTGCACCCGACATGGAGAACTCCTTGGCTCTCGCAGCTTCTATTTGGGCTCATCATTGCTGCAGCCGGCGCGCTTTTCCCGATCAGCATCTTGGGATCGCTCACAAATATGGGTACACTGGCCGCTTTTGTTCTCACGTCGGCCGCCGTCCCGGTACTGCGCCGGCGCTATCCGGAGCTGCGCTCAGCGTTTAGCGTTCCGGGCGGTCCGTATTTGGTTCCGGTATCATCCGCAATTGCGGCGCTGGTGCTGATGTATTTCTTGAAAGTAGGAAATCCACTTGTGTGGGGCTTTCCGCTAGTTTGGTTCAGCTTTATCGTATGGCTCGCATTTGGCTTGTGCGTTTATGCCTTATATGGCTCTCGTAAGAGCAAGGTCGCCACTGAAACACGAGAACGTTATGCAACGGAAACGTAGCGGGCTGGGATCTTCCCAGCCCACGATTCGCTAACGAGTCGCTAGCCGCGACAAATATTGCGCTCTCCACTGCCAATAAGATGCAAACATTATGATAAGCATGATGAGAGGAAACGAAGCTCGAGGACCGTCGCCGGAGGCGAGATGAGAATAGGTTGCCAGAAGTAGATCGAATGCGAAACCGGCGTACGCCCATTCTTTGAGTACTTCAAAGCGATTCCACACGATGGCAATCACACCGAGAATCTTTGCAATACCGAGAAACGCCATGAGGTAATGCGGATATCCGAGGTGATCTATTCCTTGAACGTTGGCTGGAATCTGCATGAGATACGTCACCCCGCTTAAGCCAAGCGGGACGACGAAAAGAAGAGTGAAGAGCCAGTATGAAAACTTTCCGTGCATCTTCGTCGAGCTCACTGTTGTTGGACCTGATGCGCACGCGCTCCCTCGTCCAGACCGGCGCAATACGGGGTTTCTACCGTTGGCTCCATACTGAAAACGCGGCTAAAAAACTGCTCCGATGCTTGAAGATTGTTCGTGGGATAGACGACGAGGTTGACTCGATTGCTCATAATTCGCTCCTATATCTGTCATGGTGCCGGCTCTGGCCGTCGGAGCGTTGACGGAACGGATTGGAAAAGTGTGACGAGCAGCAGCCACCTACTGGACTTAGACGATTGCGTTTACGGATGAGCATGGACAGGAACGATCCATCATTTCAAATTCCCGGAGTCGAGCAATTACTGGAATTGCTATCGCCCGAGATTCCGTCCCATGATGCGGCCACAGGAAACATCCCGGCATTGCTGCCTGAAGAGGGGCTAGGCGACGTTCAAGCGGCAGCGTTACTTCGACAAATCGTCTTTGCGGACGCACCGGATCTTGGAGCGCCGGCATTCTTCGCGCAGATGGACCCTCCGACGCCTTGGATAACTTGGGTCGCATCGTTTTGGAACGCCTGTCTCAATCAGAATCTTCTACATCCCCAAACCGGCAGTAAAGCACGTGAGCTAGAAACCCGGCTAATCGATTGGCTCGCTCCATCGTTCGACTGCGATGGCGGCCAAGTTGTTCCTGGAGCTACGCTGGCAAATCTTACCGCGCTTTGGGCAGCTCGCGATCTGCGAGGTGTAACCGATGTTGCGGCCTCGGTAGACGCGCACGTAAGTATAAAGAAAGCAGCGCATCTGCTGGGCTTGGGATATCGTGAGATCGCCGTCGACGAGAAGCGCCGGATGAATCCGCTCCTGCTTGGAGATCTCAGTTCAACGGCCTTGGTTCTGACTGCCGGAACCACATCGACGGGCGCGATCGATCCCCTCGGTTTAGAGGCAAAAGCGCGCTGGCGTCACGTTGATGCGGCTTGGGCCGGTCCGCTGCGCCTGACAGACCGGTACAAGGATCGCCTTGCAGTCCTGGACGCGGCAGATTCGGTTACCGTATCGTCCCATAAGTGGTTTTTCCAACCGAAAGAATCGGCGCTGATTTTTTTCAAAAATTTCGAAGAGGTTAAAGCGTCGCTATCATTCGCCGGTGGGTATCTCGCAACGCCGGCCTTTGGAATTCAAGGGTCTCATGGAGCAACAGCTATACCGCTATTGGCAACGCTGCTGGCGTGGGGCAAGAGCGGCATGGCCGCGCGAATAGAACGATGCATGCATCATGCTGAAGAGTTTGCAAAGCTCGTCGCCGATTCGGACGAATTCATCCTCTTCGAACAGCCTGTCAGCGGTATCGTCGTGTGGAAGCCGAGGAAGGTAAGCACGGAAGCCTTTCTTGCGCAGCTTCACAAAGCATCGGTTTCCTCTACGTTCATCAAGGGCGAATTGTGGCTTCGCTCGGTGGCGGCCAATCCAATGATCGATGTTCCAGCTTATTTCGACTACGCAACCGGCATAGCGCGGTCGGCCGTATGAACGTTTGCGAAACACAAAAACTAGAGAGAAGATCATGAGAAAGCTTATCGCAATCACGCAAGTCACTCTCGACGGCGTCATGCAGGCTCCCGGCGGTCCCGAAGAGGATCCGAGCAACGGGTTCACCCACGGAGGCTGGGCTATGCCCTTCATGGACGACGCCGGGGGCCGCGCTGTTGGCGAGATTATCGCCCGTGAGTTCGACATGCTTTTGGGGCGCCGGACCTACGAGATCTTCGCCTCCTATTGGCCGAACCAGGGAGACCACGCGATCGCAAATGCGTTCAACAAGGCGACGAAATACGTTGTCACGCGCAGCCTCGACCGTTTCGACTGGGAGAAATCGCAGCGTATTGACGGCGACGTTGTTGAGGAGCTCCGCAAGCTTAAGGCCTCGGACGGGCCGGAGTTGCATGTCTGGGGCAGCGGAGAATTGCTGCAGACGCTGATTGCCGCCGATCTCGTGGACGAGTATCGTATCTGGGTATTCCCGGTCGTTCTCGGCGAAGGAAAGCGGCTGTTCGCGAACGGCGTGCCGCCGCGTGCCCTCACTCTGGTCGAGACGCGAAGCACGCCCAGCGGCGTCCTCCTGAACACGTACCGTCCGGCGGGCCCTCTTCCGAGCGAATCTTAAGCACAGCTTGCAGTTCGAATAAGCTTTCCGATTACTTTGCCGCGATTTGCTGCAAGAGCGCGTCGATCGCCGCTTGCGCTACGTGAACCGGCGTCGCGGCGTAACCTATAACGACGCCGTTTAACAGAGGCTCGCCTACGTAGTAACTGCTGAGCGCCCGCATTACTACGCCAACTTTCAGGGCTTCGTCGGCAATCACGCGATCCGGCATCGATTCCGGCAACTCCGCAATAAAGTGCAACCCAGACGCAGAGTCGCGCACCTTAAACGGAAGGTCTTTGGCCACGGAAATATAGCTGCTGATAAAGCGGCGGCGAGCGTCGTAAATCTTCCGCATCTTCGAGATGTGGCGGCCAAGATGTCCGCGCTCGATAAACCGAGCCAGAGCGGCTTGCAGCGGCACGCTGGGTGCAGCGCCTGTTATTTCATGGGCCGCTTCAAAAGCGTCACAAAGCGTTTCCGGAGCGACGATATAGCCGACGCGCAGCGCAGGCGAGAGGACTTTACTGAAACTGCCAACGTAGATGACGCGCTGATGATCGTCTAGCCCTTGAAGCGTCGGATGCGCGCGCCCGCTATAATTGAATTCGCTGTCATAGTCGTCTTCAACGATCCACGCACTTCTACGACGGGCCCACTCCAACAGTTCGACTCTTCGCGCCAAAGTCAGCAACGCGCCGGTCGGATACTGATGAGACGGTGTTACGTACGCTAATTTTGCGTGGACGTTCTGAAGGTCCCCGGCGCGAATACCGTCGTCGTCTACGGAGATAGGGACGATATTGGCCCGGCATGAGCGCAACAGCGCTAAAACGTTCGGATAACAAGGATCTTCAACGATCGCGGAGTCTCCGTCGTGCAAGATGACTCGAAACACAAGTGAAAAGGCGGCCTGAGCACCCGTGGTGATAAAAATCTGTTCCGGAGAACATGCTACGCCCCGCGTCTGTCTAAGCCGCGTCGCAATGGCGTTGCGAAGAGCCGGCAGACCTGCGCGCTCGGGATAATCGAGCAGCACGCCGGTCCAGTCGGTCGCCTTAAGGCAGCCTCGAAATTGAACGAGCGGAAAAGAGTCGAGCGCCGGAATGCCGGGCCGGAACGCAAGGCCGCCGTCCGTATCGGTCGCGGCCGCCTGCGCGGCGATAAATTGCATCGCCTGTTCCGAAGGCACGACGGACGGCATTCGTTCTGCATTCTTGCGGCGTTTGACCGTTACGTCCGTTGCAACGAAAGTCCCGATGCCGCGGCGCGTTATTATGTACCCTTCGGCATCGAGTTCGTTAAGCGCCTCGGTGACCGTATTCCGCGAAACGCCGAGGTGTCTCTGCAGTTCGCGGCTTGATAGCATCCGTTCTCCGGGTTTAAGAACACCGGATAGGATCGCCTCTCGAATTGCGTTTCCGAGCTGCCGGTGCAGCGGCACCGGTGATGCCCGGTTAATAAAAATTGCGTCAGGCCTCATATCACGCGTGTTGCCTTCAAAGTACCGCTCTTGCGGCTTGGACGGCTAGCCTTCCTCTTAAAGTTATGCGCTCGAATAGAATCTAAACACTTGCCGCCGGCGGTGGACTTGTGCCGCCTTAAAATAGTGGCTCTTTTCACAAAGGCACGGCAACCGTATTCTTCCGCCAGGGACTTTCTTGCCCAATTTTAGGCGGGGACGGATTTGACGAACATCGTTTGCGGGACGGCGCGCATCTTACGAAGCTCCGCACTTGCGCGCCTTGTCAAACTCGAGTGTCACGCCGCGCATGTCGCGGCCCAGGAGGGCGAATTCGACGCAAATGTGGTCGTCGCCACGCTCGAAGGTGAATGGCTGTTCCGTTGCGGCTGCACTCAGCCGGCGGCGATCGACCCGGCGTGGCTGGTTGTAGGGAACGGCGGCGACCGGTTTAGCTGCCGGCACTCGTCCTTTCAACCCACGAAAGCCTTAGCCGTTTATCTCTTGCCGGGCGCAATCGATGACGAAACGCCGCTGTTTTCGAAGAAGATCCTCAAGTCAAATGGTATCGAGCGTCTGTTTTTGCGAGCGCTCGATGCCGCGAGCGAGGACGACTTCGATTCGATCGTCTTCAATATTTTTAGCGAAGCATCGTCGTTGTCGTTGTATCCGGAAAACGCCTCCGGCGTACTGAGAACCGAGCGTGCGAAGCGCTTTATCGAAGCGCACGCATTCGAAAACGTAACGCTGGCGGATCTTGCAAATGAGCTCGGGCTTTCACCGTTCACCGTCATAAGGCAGTTCAAGGCTGCAACGGGAAAAACGCCTCACGCCTATCTACTCGAGGTGCGGCTGGACGCTGCTAAACGTTTACTCCTTGGGACGAGCGCTTCGGTCGAGTCTATCGCAAGGAGCGTCGGCTTTGAGGATTCCGGATATTTTGCCCGATTGTTCAAGCGCCGGACGGGCGTAACGCCGAGCGGCTTCCGCGCGGCATAGAACCTGGAAATTCGCCAAGCCGGTTCCACCGTCGTGAAGAAAAGTGGCTCTACCGGCGGTCGCCCGCTTCGCGTAATCTCTATGAGATATGGATTCCGCTGTAATGAGCCGCGACGGCACTCATGATTTCAACTTCCTGTTCGGCGCCTGGAAGGTTCATAACATGCGCCTAAAACGGCCTCTTGGAGACGAACAAGAGTGGTATACATTTGAAGGCACCTGTATTGTAAGACCGGTTTGGGGCGGAAAAGCGAACATGGACGAATTCGTGTTCGACGATCCGCACGGCCGCTTTGAGGGCATGACGATGCGGCTGTACAACGCTGAAAGCGGGTTATGGTCTCTCTACTGGGGCACGCCTCAGCGCGGTCTGGTTACCAAACCCAACGTTGGACGATTCGACGCATCAGGCCGGGGGGAGTTTTTCAGCGAAGAACTCTACGAAGATACGCCTATAGTATGCCGCTATCGCTGGTTTTCGTTTGATGAAGACAAATGCCGCTGGGAACAAGCATTCTCCGTGGACAAACGGCAACCGTGGGAAACAAATTGGACGATGGACTTTACACGCGTATAAGAATCGTCCATTAGCTATGTTTGAGACAATCGAGATTCGCCGGTACACTTTACAGCCGGGACAGCGCGATACGCTCGTCGAGCTCTTCGAACGCGAGTTCATCGAATCACAAGAAGCGTGTGGAATGACCCCGTTCGGTCACTATCGCGATGTCGATGATCCGGACGCGTTCGTCTGGTTCCGTGGATTCAAGACGTTTGAAGCACGTGCCCGATGCCTCGAGGCGTTCTACGTTCACGGCGAGGTATGGCGCTCGCACCGGGATCGTGCGAACGCGACAATGATCGATTCGGATGATGTCTTGATGCTGCGCCCGGCAGCGCCGCAGAGCGGGTGCGACTTGACGGGTCTGGAACGTGACCGGCCGGATGCGGACCGGCGCAAATCATTCGTTGTTGCGTCGACCGCTCGCGTAACGAGCGGCGATGAAGACTCGTTCGTTCGGTTTTTCGAACGTGAACTGCTTGACGAAATGAAAGAATATGGCTCGCGAATCGGATATTTCCGTTCGGAGCAGCGTCCAAATCAATTTCCGAAGCTTCCGGTCAGGCCGGAAAACGTCTTCTCCGTCCTCGGAGTGTGCGACGATCTCGAAACAGCCGACCGTTGGTCCAAGGTGCTTGCCGCGCATCACTTCTCTACCATGCGTCTAGAACCAGAACGGCGATGCCTCTATCGTTGAACGTGCCCGAGCAGCCTCGATGGATTTAACGACGGTGCTCGCGATAGCATATCTCTAGCTTATTGCCGTCGGCATCCTCGAAAAACGTGGCATAATACCATGGACTGTCAGGATCGTAGTCGCCGGGAGGATCGTACTCGCGAGCCCCGTTTTCCGCGGCAATTGCGCCCAAGCGGTCGACGTCGGAACGGGAACCCGCGCGAAATGCGATTCTCGTCCCGTTAGGCTGATGACTGCGCTCTTGCATCAACCCGAAGAACGGCTTGGTACGGTCCTCGCCCGCAAGATAGTAGTTTATGAAGTCGTCCCCTTCATCAAGATGCGAGCAGCCCATGGCTGGGAGCAGTGCATCGTACAACGGGCGAACGCCGGCGATGTCGCTTACTCGAAGATCGATATGGTCGAAGAGCATGAGCGTCTATTCTACAAACCACGGCGTATGGTATTGGATTTTCTTGACGATTGATGAATTGATGAAGCGATACGGATCCTCCACGGACGAAGTGGTCGAGCGCAAACCATTTACTTCTGTATTCCGGCTGGCGTTGTTTCTGGCGCTATCATTTCCCGGCACTGCTTGCCGGGCCGGCGCCGAAGCGCCGACGCCGCCTCCGCCGCCGCAACGACAGGCGCTCAAAGACGCCTGGTGGACCGGCCCGCTGCTTGCGCCGGGCGCCGGCACTCTTCCACGCGGCCATATCCTGATCGAACCATATCTCTACGGCGTCAACGAATATGGATCGTTTGACAGCCACGGAACCTTGGTGCCCGCGACTCATCAGAACACCTACGGATCGCTCACGTATTTCATTTACGGACTGACGGATAGATTTAATGCCGGCTTGATTCCAACGTTCGGATATACGACGGTTAAGGGAAGTGCTTACGGCTCCCGCATCGGAATTGGAGATTGGTCGCTGCTCGCTCAGTACCGGCTGACCCAATTTAAGGAAGGGAAGTGGATACCGACAACGGCGCTTTCCGTGCAAGAGACGTTTCCGACTGGAAGGTACGATAATCTCGGTTCCAGACCGGCTGACGGACAGGGGAGCGGAGCTTACAGCACGAGGATCGGGCTATACAGCCAGACTTATGTGTGGCTGCCGAATGGGCGCATCTTACGCGCGCGCCTTAACCTTGCGGACTCGTTTTCGCAAAGGGTTCCAGTTAGCGGCGTGAGCGTGTATGGAACGCCGGCGCAATTTACGGGGTACGCGAATCCTGGCTCGGCGCTATCGGTCGACGCCGCATTGGAGTACAGCATGACGCGGAACTGGGTGCTCGCGAGCGACGTTGTATACAGTTACGAAAAGAGCACGCTGATTTCCGGCGAGGGTACGCTCACTGTAAACTCCGGTGATAGTCATTCGCTTGCGCTGGCTCCCGCTGTCGAATACAATCTATCGCCAAATCTCGGAATAATTGCCGGCGTGCGGCTCTTTCCATTAGGAAGCAATGCGTCTGCATCGGTTACGCCGGTCATGGCTATCAATATCGTTCGCTAGGTGCCCTTCCCGGAACCGACATACCGGATCAGTTTGACGAACAATGCCGGCGAAGTGAAGAGTTGATTTGGATCACCGTAGACGACATACGGCTCGTTGTTTCCGCGAAAAAAATGGGCCGCCGCAGACAAATTCTAGCGTCGATAAATTTCTCGACTTCGAGCCATCGCTTGGCCGGGGAAACCGTATTGACCGTGGGTGTATAGGCGTTTCATCGGTCTCAAGTACGAGGCCGCGGCAAGCGGCGCGGGCAGGCGCGGTACCATCAAAGCCGCTAGGCACGCGATTAGGTGCAAAAGCATCGGGCTGCTCGCCGCACGAAGGCTAGCCGCGCGGCGATAGGCGGGTGAATTCCATAACCCAGTTTGATATCCAACTCGCCCCGCAGTCGGCGGAAAAAGATTGCTCCCATTTCGGACGATCGGGATTTGAGGTGGTCCATTCGTATCGCGTTAGGATTGCACGCGAGCCCCAGGTATCGTCGTAAATCACCCGGATGCCCGTAGCCGTCATCACGCCGCCGATTGCGGGCGGCTGCCATTGGCCTTCACCTTTATTGGCCCAATAGATCGCCCACTGGTTTGTCTTGGGACTGTAGAACCTACTACCTACGGCATACTTCACGCCGTCAGGCTTATTAAGGCGGTATTCCTCGAAGAAACCCGCGCCTTGGAGCAGCGGACGCACCGCAACCGCGGCATCGAAGCTGGTCCAGTCCGACGAAGGCTTCAGATTGCCGTCGACTTTGCGCTGACGCATGTGTATGGTCCAGTCGCCTTTATAAAAATCGAAAGCGTGCGCGGTCGATGCCGATTTATCGGCGCCGTCCAGTGCTTTATCGAGACATGCCGACGCTAAGGCCGGCGTACTCGCCGCTCCGATGCATCCCGCGACGAGCACGACCTGCAATGTCGAATTTCGAAGCGTCCTTGCCCAGTTCTTCACCTATATCATGGTACGTACGGTGAAAAGTCCACGAAAGGTCCAATTAAACCGCGGAGCGAGGGGCCAGTGGTCCTTCGGGTGTCTCGCGTTCGGCGTTGACGATCGTTGTGGCGGCCGCCGCATATGCCGGTTTTTAGTACACAAGGCAGCCCTTTGGACAAAAGTGTTCGATGTCTAAGACCGGCAACTCCGAGCAACCACCGGTTGTTACGATCGTTGTCATGTTTGCGCCGGCCTCAGTCGGGTCAGAGAATGTGTTAGTCCGGCATCCGGACACGCGAGAGGAGAATCTTGAGCAAAGTATTCGTCAACATTGGACTTAGCCTCGATGGCTACATGGCACCGGAAGGAATGACCATGGAGAATTTTGAGTACAAAAACTGGGGCTCGAAGTGGGCTGCGCTGATGGCCTGGATTTTCAATCAGCAGTACTTTCGCGAGAACGTCCTTAAGGCCGGACCAGGGGGAGAGACCGGCCCGGTCAATGACATGGTTCGAAGCACCACGGAGCGCATCGGAGCCAACATTATGGGCAAGCGAATGTTCGACCAAGGCGAAGTCGCGTGGCCAGAGGACGCTCCGTTTCACACACCGGTCTACGTTCTTACGCATGAGAAACGCGAACCGTGGGTGCGCCCCGGCGGCACGACCTTTTACTTCATCAACGACGGGCCGGAGCGTGCCCTAGAGCAGGCTCGGGAATCCGCGGGCAGCCGTGATATTCGTATCGCGGGCGGAGCGGATGCGATCCAGCAGTACCTGAACCTGGGTGCCGTTGACGAGCTGGAAATCGCCTTGGCACCCGTGTTGTTCGGCGGCGGCCGGCGTCTCTTCGAGAACATATCCGAGCCCGTACCGCAGTTTCGTATTGACACGGTTTTTGATGGTCCAGCCGCCACCCACTTGCGCTATGTGCGTCAGTGAGGGCGCCCCTGGGGGCGCGCCTTTTCATGGCATAAAACCAGCAGTTTGCCGCTTCCGTTACAAACGCGAGCGATTTCCGCATTCGATGGAATAGCTATATTTCGCGCGGATAGCAGCGCAACGCGCTCGCGCTAGGAAGAAGCCTCCGCGCAGTGCGCCGCCAGAGCCGCCAGCGTTTCGCGGACGCGGCGCTGCGTCAAAGCGTGAACGAGCGTTCGCTCCGCATTGAGCTTTCGTTCTACGCCGGCTATGGGGAGCAACGCCACGATCTCCGCGGATTGCGCAAGCAAAGTATGAATCAACGCCGCTTGCGCTCGAAGACCGCCGGTGGGCGTCGTCGAGGCGCTGATGATCGCGACGCGTTTGCCTGCGAGCTCGCCCGTCGGAACGAGCCAGTCTAGCGCATTCTTTAGAGTGCCCGGCATCGAGTGCGCATATTCAGGCGTGACGATGAGGAGCGCATCGGCATTCGCTACCTCGCGACGAAGCGATTCGACCGCGGGATCCTGCGCGTCGTCGGCCAGGCGGCCGTCGACCATCGGAATTTCGCTCAGGCGATCGAACGGCGAGATTGTCACATCCGGAGGCGTCATCAGAATCGCGCACTCCAACACTGCGCGGTTTACGGAACGAGCGCTGAGACTTCCGTTGATTGCCAGGATCTTCATTGGTTCGAGTCTCCGAAACAAAATCGATTGATGTCAGCGGTCACGTGCGCGTTAAGCCGGCGTCTTATGAGCGAAGCGATGCGATTCCAGACGTTTTATCCGATGATCGCGTTTTCCGCACCGATTACGGATGCGAAAGACATTGGCTATGTTACCACGGCCTTCGCCGATCTTACGGCCTTGAAAAAGCGATATGGCTATTGTTATGACGACGTGCGTGAACTGGTAGCGCTGGCGATCCTTCCGCGTCCATCCTTCGGAATGGCCGACGGATCGTTGTACGTTCCACCTTCGTACTTTGAAAACGCCTGTACCCGCCAAACGTTTCAGCTCCGGCTTGCCGCAGCGGCGCGACGACTCGACCTGAGCTACACCGCGCGCGAGATGGAGCTGCGGTGGACGAATCACGTTTCGGGCGGCCTCGGAGTGTGTTTCGAGTTCCCGACGCCGGAAAACGTCGTTTTCGCCGATTGGTGCATTGTTAAGATCGAAAAGCTTCTCAGACATCCGAAGCCGGCTGAGGCGGCATGGTTAAAGCAACTAGTTGCTCCAGTAAGAACGCTCGAGAAGTTAACGCGCGAAATCACCACTTTCGATCGTCAGCGAGGCGTCGGACTCGCTCGCGTCAAGTATGTCGAAGCTCTTCAGTTCGAGTACGGTTTACTTTAAAGTTTTGCTAAGCCGCGCTAATTTGTCCGGATTCAAAACGTTATTGAACGAGCCGATCGAGCCACCGTCCAGATCGATGGTCCACACGGCGTAAAGCGTTCGATCGTCCCAGAAAGCCAGTGCCGGTTCGCCGGCAAGCTCGATAACCGCAATTCGGGATATGCTGCTCGCTCTACGGAGAATGCCGGCCAGCATGCTGCCCACTTTATCGACCCCCGCGACGGGCTTAGACGCCACTCCGGGGACCTTTCCGCCACCATCGGCTGTCCAGCGAACGTCGGGCGCCAAGAGCTGCAACATGGTAGGCTCGTCTCCATTCTCGACGGCAGTAAGCAGCGTTCGGACTATCCGGTCTTTCTCTTTGAACGCAAGATGGTTTTTTACGGTACCGGACTTTAAATTGCGCCGGCCGCGATGAACGAGTTGGCGCGAGGCTTCCTGCGTCTTTTGCAAGATCCGGGAAACTTCTTCGTACGAGTACCCGAGGATGTTTCGCAGGACGACTGCGGCTCTTTCATCTTCTGAGAGTTGTTGAAGAAGAGCGAGGAACGCAAGCGATAGATCTTCGGCAATTTCCGTATTTCGTTCCGGGCTGCTTGCATCGTGCGCCGATACCGGTTCGGGTAACCAAGGCCCGACGTACAACTCGCGTTCGCGCTTCAACGCGCGAACTCGATCGATGGAGAGCCGGGTGACTACGGTGACGAGCCACGCTTCGGGAGATTCGACGGGTTCGGCTGTGCCTTCGCGGCGGTGCCAGCGAACGAAGGCGTCCTGCACGGCATCTTCTGAATCGGCAATGTTCCCAACGATCCGATACGCCAGGCCGAGCAAGCGTTTACGATATCGTTCGACGTCGTGCTGCCCCATAGACGTGAAGACGGTCTCCTTAAGTATTTGTGACGCGGCTGAAGCGGGTGGCTATTGGGCGCGTCACGTTTTCGGGTTAAGCCCGTCATTCATTCGCAAATATATTTTGTTTGCTTTTTCCGGAGTGACAAAGAGTAATGAGAATTTTCATCGCCGGGGCGTCCGGCGCTGTCGGAACTGCGCTCGTTCCGAGCTTGGTTGAGAGCGGTCATACCCCAATCGCGATGATTCGGACCCAAGAAGGAGCGGCGCGCCTGAAGAGCTTCGGCGCAACAACGGTCCTTGGAGACGGCTTAAATCGCGAATCCGTCGTGCGAGCGATGTCCGAGGCCCGGCCGGACGTAGTGATTCACGTCATGACGGCGCTTCGAGGCGTGCAGGACTATAAGAATTTCGATAAATCGTTTGCCAAGACGAACTTGTTACGGACGGCCGGCACGGACAATCTCCTTTACGCCGCACGCGAGGCGGGCGTTCGCAAATTCGTCGCTCATAGCTTTGCGGGCTGGAATTATGCGCGTGACGGCAGCGCGGCGAAGCGTGAGTCAGACCCGTTCGACGCCCATCCGCCATCGAGCCAAACGGCGTCACTACAAGCGTTGATCCATCTTGAGCGCGCGGTATTGGAGAACGGCGGAGGTTTGTCTCCTTTGGTGCTGCGTTGCGCGAATCTCTATGGCCCCAACACGGCAATCGCTCCCGACGGCGATCTCGTGACCCTTATTCGAAAGCGTCAAATGCCAATCGTCGGAGCGGGAAGCGGCATCTGGTCGTTTATCCATGTTGCCGATGCGGCCGCCGCTACGGTGCAGGCAATTAATGCCGATGCCGAAGGCGTGTTCAACGTTGCCGATGACGAGCCGGTTCAGACATCGGTGTGGATTCCTGAACTTGCAGATATCGTGAAAGCCGGGAAACCCATGCGCGTGCCTACGTTCGTGGGACGTTGGGCTGCCGGCGAGGCCGGCGTTTCCATGATGACGATGGTGCGCGGTGCGAGCAATGCCAAGGCTCGTAAAGAGCTGAGCTGGCGGCCACGATATGCATCCTGGCGCGAAGGATTTCGCGCGGTGCTTGCAATCCGGCCGGACGCGGTTCGCTCTTTCGCGAGCGCTAGGTAAGACGTATGGAACCACTAGATCTCACGAAGATGCCGCCCCGTTCAGGTTACGCGGAGCTGGACGGGTTGATGATGATGCCGCGCACGATCGACAAGCTCCGAGCAATTTTGCCCGGTGGGAAACCGGGCGAGTATTTCATTAACGGACGGATCTTGGGACTTTCGGGCTTTTTGCTAATGCGGCTGGGAGTCCGTGAGGACGAGCTTTTAGCCGTTGTTGCCGGCGCCCGAAGCGACGCCGATGTTGCGTCGTGGTTGCGTAGCCGCGTAGACGTATCCAAGTATGACGAAATAAACGCGATGATTCGCGGCGCCGAGCCGCGCCACGCTGAGGACGAGTCGGTGGTGCGGGAAATTTACGCCCGCACGATGGCCGAACATCCGGAACTTATAAAACTTGTCGACATTCTGGATGCAGATGATCGGCGAATGTTCCCTGAGAGCAATCAACAGTGAGCGAGCTTAAGCGCTACGTTGCACCGGTCATGGTAGCGGTAATCGTCTCGACCCTCGTTTATCTCGGCACGTTTTTACTCGGGAAGGCGACGATGGCCGTCATCGGCGGCTCGGCCGTCATTGCCTATTCCGTTTGGCTCGCCACGGCGTGGCTCAGGCCCATCGATCCGGCGCTAGTAACTCTGCCGTACATCGTGCTGGTCGCGGCGGAGCTGCTTCATATGGCCGAGGAACAGCTCACGAATTTTCCCGGAAGTCTCGCGAATATCTTCCACATTCCAAGTTCGTTCGATCTCGTAACGCATGCCATGCTGCTTATGGGCGCGGTAAATGCCGTAGCACTAATGGCCCTTCTAGCAATACGGTCATCGAATACGGTAGTAAGACAAATCGGCGGTTACATCATGTGGTTCTACGTCATTGGGCCCGGAATGGTGAATGCCGTAGCGCACGTGACATTCCCGATCATAGCGCATTCATGGTATTTTTCAGGATTGGTAACGGTCGCATTGCCGACTGCAGCGGGCCTTGTCACCTTGAAACGGCTTCTCGAGAGTGACGCGCGCGCTCGCCTATCGTTTTCTAAGGTCGTACGTTGAGAGGATAAAGCGCCCCAGAGCGGACTCTTCGTCGAACGCTTTCGGACGGAGCAGCCCGATCGTCATATCGAGCGGTTCTCGAATGGCAACAACCCGAACGTCTGCAGGAATCGGATCCGCAGCCGGCCTCGGAACGATTGCGATCCCTAAGCCGGCCCTGACGCTATTGGGCAAAGATGCGAGCGAACTGCTTTCTATGACATGCGATCGCTTTATTCCGTAGCGAAGGAAAGCGCGCTCCAGAGTTCGTCGATAGACGCACGTCTCGTCGGTAAGGAGCAATTGCTCGCAGGCGATCTTCGAGAGTGATACCGACGTTTGCCGGGCGAGGTGGTGATCGGTGCGAACCAGCGCGACCAGACGTTCCGCGAACAGCGGCTCGTAAACCCAGCCGCGAATCTGCGTGGGAACGGTGAGAGCCGCATGAACGTCGCCTCGCTCCGCCGCCTGCGCAATGTTGTCCCCGCCCGCGATCGTTATTTTGACCGCTACATCGGGCAAAGCGCGCCGCATCGCTGAAAGGATCGGTGGAAGTTTCGTGCTCGCAGTAGGTTCGATGGCTCCGACGACGAGCGGCGTCGTCTTTGCCGGCGTGTGGCGCGTTACCGCGTGCTCGAAAGCGGCCAATGCCGCGAGCAAATGCCGAGCAGGTTTCAGAGCTTGTTTTCCGGCTTCGGTGAGCTCCATTCGCCGTTGTCGACGTTCGAACAACTTTACTCCCAGACGCTCCTCGATCTGTTGCAACTGCAAAGTGACTGCAGGTTGGCTATATCCGAGTTCGCGCGCCGCTCGAGCAATGCCGCCGCACTCGACGACGGCGATGAAGCTGGTGATGGCTCGGAGGGATAAATCGTTTTTGCGCATTTTGGAATATAAGGACCGCTTATGTAACGACATTGAAGCATTCAAGTTTCTTGGTTATAACGTGAGCATGTCGTCTACGTCAACATCGCTTCCCCAGGGCCTTCGGGCAACGAATTATGAACTTTGCACGCGCGTTGAGGTTGGGCCGGGCTGTTATCGCTGGGACCTGCCTGGCGAAAACGGCGTGCGCTCGTGGGTCGTGGAAATTCAACCCGGAGCACAATGGCCGCACGTTGACATGCACGACGAAACGGGCGAGGTCGTATTTGTCGTCAGCGGCGAGCTAATCGAAGGCAGCGAACGCTACGGTACCGGGACGTACGTGTTGTTTGGGCCGCTAAGCCGACACCAGCCTCGTTCGGAACACGGTGTAACGCTCTTTGGCTTCAATCTCGCGCCCTCTAGCAGCGGTGAGCCCGAGCGGTGAATCTAGCGACGCGTTTCCCGATCGACCTCATTCGGCCGGAATTTCCCGCCCTCGGTGCAGTCGATGGCCGGCTTCCTCGCATTTACTTCGACAACCCGGCCGGCACGCAAGTCCCGGCCCGCGTCGCTATGGCGGCATCCAGAACATTCTTAGAAGCCAACGCGAACCTCGGCGGCACGTTTCGGACGAGCATTCTGGCCGGGGAACGCGTGCAGCGCGCGCGGCTCGCAATGGCCCGGCTATTAGGCGCCGATTCTGAGCGCGAGATCATCTTCGGTCCGAGCATGACTGCGCTAACGTTCCATATGTCGCGCAGCATCGGGCGCGTTCTGCGGCCCGGAGACGAGATCGTCGTAACTCGAATGGACCACGATGCGAATATCGCGCCTTGGCTCATGTTGGCGGAGGATTGCGGTTGCGTAATCAGGTGGCTTGATTTTAACCTGGAGACTTGGCGAATCGATCTTCAAGCGTTTGAAGAGACCTTGTCGCCGAGGACCCGTCTTCTTGCCATCACGTACGCAAGTAACCTTACCGGATCTATTAATGATATTCGAGCATTCGTGGACGTGGCGCGTCGCGCCGGCGTGATGACGTACGTCGACGCCGTTCAATATGCCCCGCACGGGTTCATCGGCGTACGGGATCTCGGTTGCGATTTTTTGGCCTGTTCCGCATACAAAGTGTTCGGACCGCATTTAGGCGTGTTGTACGGCCGCGAGGAAATGCTGGAGCCGCTCGCCGCCTACAAGGTTCGACCCGCTAAGAGCGCACTTCCGTGGCGCTTCGAACAGGGCACGCCCCAGATCGAGCTGCATGCAGCCTTGGAGGCATCCGTCGATTATATCGAGTGGCTCGGCGCGTTATGCTCGGATGAAGCGGATCCTCGTTCGAGGATCGTCTCCGCATTCGCAGCGTCGGCAGCCTGGGAAGCAGCATTGATGAAACTGCTGCTTGACGGCCTGCAACGCATACCCGGCGTGTCGATCGTCGGCATTGCCGACGCGTCGTCCCTGGCATTTCGTTTGCCGACGATTTCGTTTACGCACCGTGACGTGAAGTCGTCGACCATAGCCAAGGCGCTGGCCGATCGAAACATCTTCGTGTGGAGCGGCTTCAACTATTCGCTCGAAACGATTCGGCGCCTGAATATCGACGAGCACGACGGGGTCGTTCGGATCGGCATCGCCCATTACAACACGCCGCTCGAAGTGGAGCAAGTTCTCGATGTCCTCGACCGTCTCGGATAAGGCCTTCCAAAATCGCCCGTCCGGGGTTCTCCTATGCGATCCGCGGTACTTCGACGTTATCGACATGAAGAACCCATTCATGGAGCAACGCGCGAACGTCGATAAGGCGCGCGCACGTGAGCAGTGGACGGCAATGGCGGATGCTTTTCGATCCGTGGGCGCTCAGGTTATGATAGTGCCTCCCGTTCCTGAGTGCGAGGACATGGTCTTTTGCGCAAATACCGCCTTGACGGGCGTCGATGCGCACGGTGTAAAACGCGCCGTAGTTTCACACATGTCCTATCCGTCGCGCCGGCGTGAAGTCGAGCCCACCGTCGCGGCGCTTCAAGAGCTCGGCTATGCGAGTCAAAGGCTGGCCGGCCCATGGCGTTTCGAAGGTGGCGGGGATGCGATATGGCACGTAGGCAGGCGACGGATTTTCGGCGGCTTCGGCTATCGAAGTGAAGTCAGCGCCTACGAATTAGTGAGGGAGACGTTTGAATGCGAAGTCGTTCCCTTAAGTCTGCGCTCTCCGCAGTTTTATCATTTGGATACATGCCTGTGTGTCGTCGATGAAGAGACCGCACTCGTCTACCCACCGGCTTTGAGCGAGGATAGTTATGCTAAGCTTTCAGAATGTTTTTCGGACATCATTGAAGTCGACGGAGACGAAGCGTTGCTGTTTGCATGCAACGCGTGTTCGTTTGCCGGCAACGTGATCATCGAACGGGCTGCGGTTCGTACGATCGGAAAGCTTCGCGAGCGCGGGTTCAACGTTTTGCCGATCGATACGTCGGAATTCATGAAGTCCGGCGGCAGCGTGTACTGCATGAAGCAATATCTTTTTTGAATATGGAGTTTTAAACTGTGGGAAAATCACAACGTGCGCCGATCGAACAGACGGCATTGCTGGTCGTTGACGTACAGGATTCGTTCAAGTTCGGCCCGCGCTGGGATCGCCGTAGCAATCCTCGGTTCGAGGAGAACCTGTCCAGGTTGATTGCTGCCTTCCGCGCGTCGGATCGCCCGGTCGTTTTCGTGCTGCATAGCGACCCCGATCCCGGCTTCGAGGTGGGAAGCCCGCACTACAAGCTCATGGATTTTCTCGAGCGACGTCCGACGGAGCCGCTCGTTCACAAGACTACGCGCAATTGCTTTACCAGCACGAACTTGCTTCCGCTCTTACTCGAGCGCGGAGTCCGTCGAGTCGTGGTGACCGGCATTCAAACGGAGCAGTGCTGTGAAACCACGACCCGCGTCGGAGCGGACCTTGGATTCGACATGGATTTTGTAACGGAAGCCACGCTTACGTTCCCGATTCCGAAGTCGGATGACCCCGGAGCCGAAGAGCTTTCCGTCGATGACGTTATCGAACGCACGGAGTACGTCTTGCGCGATCGTTTCGCCAGGATCGCAACGGTGGACGACCTCGTTTCCGAGCTGCAAGCGTCACAAAATCCTTCGCCGCTCGGTCTATAGACTTGGTGGTCCAGCGCTAGGACCGCTTGCTAAGGAGTGCATGTGAAATTAGTCCCCCGCATTTGGTTTGGCGCCGCTGCGCTATTGCTTCCCATAGTCCTTATGCCGGGCGTTGCGCGCGCTTCGGCGTGCGATAGTCCGGCCTATCACGCATACGACTTTTTTGTAGGTAACTGGGACGTCTATCGGACCGACGGCAGGCGGTTCGCCAGCGACGTCGTGACAAAAGAAATGGACGGATGCGCGATTCTGGAACGGTGGGACCATAAGAAAGATCAAGGCGTCGGGTACTCTGCCTATGACGTTCAACAAAACCGATGGATCCAGGATTTCTTTCAGAACGACGGGACCGTGTTGACGTTCGTCGGACACGCGGTGCCCGACGGAATGCTTTTCGAAGGCGTTGATGTGCCCAAGCCGGGCGTACTCGAGCGTAACCGCGTACTTTTCCGGCGCCGCGATGACGGCTTCGAAGAGTTTTGGACCACGTCGATCGACGGCGGACATTCGTGGAAGACCGTCTTCGATGCGTTTTTCCGGCGAAGGGCCTAAGGGCGGTCGCCAAGAGAACGAGATCGGAAGAGGCTGGGAAGACCTCACCCTAAATTCTTCACGAGCGGCGCTTACGATCAACCCGTGTTGGGTGAATTGAAAGCTAGCGAAATCGAAGCGCTGCTGCGAGAAAACGTGATAGGCCGTATCGGATGCCATGCATTCGGCAAGACGTACGTTGTGCCGATTACCTATGTCTACGACGGACATGCAATTTACGCGCATTCGCGCGAAGGCATGAAGCTTCACATGATGCGCGCGAACCCGCATGTGTGTTTCGAAGTCGACTCAATGGACGGCATGGCGAATTGGAAAAGCGTCATCGCCTCGGGCGTTTTCGACGAACTTCACGGTGAAGACGCCCGCCGGCGTCATACCTGGATTGCGGATAGCTTACGCTCCCGGGTGGAGGGACCGCCGGGCGAAACCGTTCACCCCGTAAACGCAAACCCCGACGGAGCCGTTTACCGTATCGTCTTAGAAGACAAAACCGGGCGTTTCGAAAGACGCCTTTAGAGCGGCCTAAACTGGCTGCTTCGGTAACTCACGCGTACGCCGGATGAAGTCGTCAGTTAATTGTCTCACTTCGCCATAGAATGGTTTTGGTTCCGGATTTTCGCTGTCGACTACCGATCGGACAAGTTCTTCTGCTTGAGCTTCATTTAGCTCAATGCCAAGAGTAGCATAGTATTTGGCGTACGCTTCAAGAGCCGCCTTAACTACTTGCATGCTAAAAGGATAGCATACATCTTGAGACCGGTAGGCCTTAAAACGCCCTGCATTCGTTCGGATAACCATGCTAGCGCCTGTCCTCTCTTTTGCGAACGGAAGGCAATGCCGATCTTCCGAAAGCCGTAGTGGCCACTCGCAACTGCGACAACGGTGACGACTGCGCCGCGTGGTTTTAATGCCCGGCTAGCTTCACCAAAGCCGCTGCGATTTCGTCGAGCGGAAGTACGGCGTCGACCGCGCCGGTCGCGATGGCCGCTCGAGGCATCTCGAAACTTTCGCACGTCGCCTCACTTTGGGCCAAAACCACGCCGCCTGCATCTTTTATGGCTCGCGCCCCTTCAGCGCCGTCGGAATCGGTTCCGGTCAAAATCACCGCCACCACGCGCGGCCCAAAGGCGGCCGCTGCCGATTCAAAGAGCGGATTGGCGGAAGAAAGTACGTGCCGTATGCGCTGGCCGTCCATTAGCGCCAGGCGATGTTTGCCGGTGATTATGACATGCCGGTTAGGAGGCGCCAAGTAGACGGTACCGTCTTCCAGGGAATCTTCGGGAAGAACGTTCTTCACGGTTAGATTCGTCGCGCGCGTCAGAACCCTCACGAGAAGATTCGGCAACCGCTGAGATCGATGTTGAACGATTACAATCGGTGCCGGAAAATCTTGGGGTAAGTGCGATAAAACGGTCTGGAGCGCCCTTATCCCGCCCAGGGACGAAGCGATCAACACCACGTCGACGGATGGAAGTTTCAGTTTTTGGATTTCCTCGAGCGAGCTGCTCACGTGTTTACACCTTCACCTTTGAAATCTGATGCAGGCGTCTGCGACCCGGCGCTATTGCGGGATTCTGCTTCCGTTTTTATTTGCTGAAGCAGAACGCGTCGAATAAGATCTATTCCGGGAGCCAAAAATGCCCAATAATTTCTGAATAGCGCGCGGCTGCGATCGTCGGTGGTGCTGACGCGCGTTTCGGTAGAAAACTCGCATCGGCCGGGCGAAACGGGATCTACTCGTAGCGACAAAGCGATCTTTGCGAACCCAGGTTCGTTGAAAGCCGCGAAGCCGGCCGAATCCAGCGCGTTAAACGCGGGGTTGGGCTTCCAGGGCTGCGTGATCGTTCCGAGGACGATCTCGTAGCTCGCGCCTTCGGCAAGAATGCTCCACCCTATTTCCAGCATTTCTTCCACGAGGGCCCGAGACTCATGGTGTCCGTCATGTTTAGCGCGAAATGCAAGCTCGCGAGTTCTGAATAGAGCGCGTACGATTGCCGATCGTTCAAGTTGGGTTCGGCGAAGCGCGTCGAACGTAACGTCAACCGGCGCATTGATGCCGGTTCGATGCCGTACCGCGACTTCATAAACAGGCATGACGCCTTCAAGCAGAGCATCGTGCCTAACCGGCGCGTTGTCTTTGCCGTAGCGCAGCCACGACCACAATACGGAGCCCAGGTACGCCGCAGCCGCTACCCTGGCAACACCGAAAGCGATACGTTGCGGCCCGAATCGGGCCCTCGGCTTGCGCTTTGCATCAGCTCCCGCAATGCATTCGATCTTCTGAATCCATCGTTGTTTAGTATGCTCGGAAGCGTCTTCGGTGACGCCGCCGATCGCCGTCTGGAACACGGGTGAGATGCCGCACATGTTCAATGCCGATTGGTAGCTCTTTAACATATGAGCGCCGAATACCCAGCGGTAGATCGGCGCCGGCATACCCATCGTAACGATCAAACGGCCGGAGCGGCCTTTTAGGAGGGCTCTCGGGAAGCGTCCTTTGCCGCCGTAATCCATCGCAAAACCGGGACGGAACGTTTGCTCGATAAACGCCTTCAGCAACGACGGCACATCCGAGATCCACATCGGATAAAAGAAAGCGACGTGATCCGCCCAGGCGATGGTCTCTTGTGCGCTTTTGATGGCGGCCGGCGGAGCCCCAAGCGTAAAGTCGTCGGGATCGGTCAAAAGTGGGAAGTCGAGCTCCGCGACGTTTATGCGGCGCACTTCACAACCCGCTTCTCGCATTCGATCGGTATAAAAACCGGATAACGCATGGGTCAGGTGATCGTGTTTCGCGTCGGGATGACCGTCGATAACAGTTATGCGCTTCATTCGCTAACGCTCCGAGCAAAAGCCAAGGGCAGGCTCTATACGGGTTCATTTAACGCGTACGGCGTGACTAAGTGCGGAACTTCTAAGGAAGACCGCCGTATTGCGGAATCAGGCGGAAATCCGCGCGACGCCAGGAAATGTGATACGGCTTAGCTGGAGGTCGTATGCCTGCTTTCCGGACGTTGCCCCGCTGCGGAGCGGCTTTCTTGGTTTGTGCCTTGCTCGCCGGCACGCCGGCGCCGGCTTCGACGAAACGCCCGGTGCGCGCGGAAGATTTATTTCGCCTATCGTTGATTTCGGAGCCGGCCATTTCGCCCGACGGCAAGACCGTCGCATTCGTCGTTTCACGGATGAACGGCCCGGACAACCGGTACGACACGAATCTTTGGATCGCCGTGCGGAACGCCGCTCCGCGAGCGATCGCTACCGATGGCAACTCATCTTCGCCCACATGGTCGCCAGATGGAACGCGCCTCGCGTTCGTACGCTCCGTAAGGGGCGTTCCGCAGGTCTTTTCCTATAACGTTCGCTCGGGCGGAGCAACGCAACTGACGCATCTCGCCGGCGGGGGTTCATCTCCGGTGTGGTCGCATGATGGCAAGCGCATTGCATTTGCATCCGTCACCGTCGATGCCAAACCGCCGGCGGGAATCGATTTCCGCGCCGCGGGGTTTACGCCGAAACCGTCGCAACGGACGAGCGATATCCGAGTGATTGATACGGAGCGCTACGAGGCCAACGGCGAAGGTTATATCTACGACAAACACCGGCATCTGTGGGTGATGAATGCGGACGGTTCTGCGCCACGGGCGTTGACGTCCGGGAATCGCTGGTCGGAAACGCAGTTTGCATGGTCGCCCGACGACTCGGCAATTGCGTTTGCGTCACTGCGGCGTGAAACTGCACGTGCCAACGAAAGCGACGTGTACATCATTCCCGCACGCGGCGGCACGATGACCCTCGTGCGTTCGGGCGAGGTGGCAAACACGCAGCCGGCGTACGCTCGTCACGGGAAGCGAGTGTTCTACTTCAGCGGCAACGTCGATGACAGCGCGGAATACCCAGCACTGGTCTCAAGCGACGGGAGCGGCGCGAATCGAAGCGTCATTGTAAAGAAGAACGCGTATCAATGGGGAGACTGGGTGTTGGCGGACCTCAAGATGCCGGGGATGGTGTGTGGGCCGCTTTTCACGCCGGACGATCGTACGATCGTTACCGACGTCTCCACGCACGGAAGCACGCAGGTCGCCGCGATCGACGTCGCTAGCGGTAACGTGGAAATGCTGACTGGTACGAATGCTGAAGCGGCGGATTGCTCGATGAGCGCCGACGGGAAGTACGTCGCGTACACTAGATCCGATTTCATGCATCCCGCTGAAATCTACGTGCGCGATATGCAGAGCGGAACAGAGCGCGCCGTAACGGCGTTGAACCAGCCTTACATCGACAGCGTGCTCGTATCGCGGCCGCAACGTTTCACGATCCGCGATGCAGACGGCTACGATGTCGAGGCGTGGTTTATGCCCGCAATCGGTCCAAGAGCCAACGGCAAGCGGCCGACGCTGCTCGATATTCACGGCGGCCCCCAGGCCGAATTCGGCGCCACATTTTTTCACGAACTCCAGTATTGGGCTGGGCGCGGGTACAACGTCGTCTTTGCGAATCCGCAAGGAAGCATTGGATACGGCCATGCGTTCGAAGCGGCGCTCGAAGGCAATTGGGGTGCCCCGATGTTCGACGACGTGACGCGGGTGATGGACGCTGTTGCACAACGGCCCAGTGTCGATCCGTCGCGCTTCGGCGTGATCGGCGGCAGCTATGGCGGCTATGCGACGCTCTGGGTGATCTCGCACACCGACCGCTTCAAAGCCGCAGTCGCCGAGCGCCCCGCGAGCGATATCGCAACGGAATCGCTCGACGCGTTTTTTGCGAGTTCGAATGGACTCGGCGGCCAGTACGCGTGGGGAAAGCCGTGGGACCCGTCAAGTAAGAACTTCACCGATTCACCGCTCGTGTACGTGGAACACGTCCATACGCCGGTGATGCTGCTGCACTCGACGGAAGATACCGAAACGCCGCTCGATCAAACGCTGGACGAGTTTTCAGCGCTCAAACAGTTGGGACGTACCGCCCGATTCGTGGAGGTGCCCGGCGAAAACCACGATCTCAACCGTACCGGCGCGCCGATCCACCGCGTGGAACGGTTGCACCTCTTAGCTGATTGGTTCGACCGCTATCTTACGCCGTAAGCAGCCGTGAAACACTTCGTCGGGCGTCGCAGTACGTCCGATATCAGCCGCAAAGAGGAGGGTTTGTGAGGTGCTTCAGATCCTGTTGTTCGTTCATATCCTCGCCGTCGTGATGATTTTCTCGGGCATAGCTCTGGAACTCGTTGCGTTTACATGCCTGCACCGCGCCGCGACCGTCGGTGAAGTACGCGCCGCGACGCAAAATTTTCCGTTCGTTGGTCCGCTGATGGGGATGGGGTCGCTGCTGCTCGTCGGCGCCGGAATTGCGCTGGTCTATGCAGGCGGATTCGGCTGGTCGCAGCCATGGATCGACGTAACGTTTTTCCTAACATTGATCCTGGCGGTGAACGGCCCCGTCACGAACGGCAAACGCAGCCAGGCGATCCACCGTTTGGCGGCTGAGGCCCCCGAAGGCCCGGTCACCGCGGATATTCAGCGCGCACGCAGCGATGGGTTTTTGAATTACTCCATCAACCTAAGCTTATTCGAATTAATCGCGGCGCTTTTTATCATGACGACGAAACCAGGCATCAGCGCTTGCATCGGCGCCGTGCTGCTCGGTGCAGTGGCCGCGGCCGGAACGGCGACACTTCTCTCGCGTCGATCCGCAAAATCGATTCCAGAAAGCGCAATTCCGGAAAACGCGTAAGGCTTCGCTAGCGCGACGTAAACGCGCAAATACGATTCAAGAAACCGCTCCTCGTATACGCTACGATATCTCTGGCCGCTATTAAACATACGCGGCTCATGGCTCGACGCTCAAAAAAACAGGTGTTAAAGTACTACTATCATGAGCGGTGATGAATCGCCGTACGAAGTCTTTCCGGCGGGCCATTTCGCGGGAGAAACGGCGTCGTGGAAGATCGCGGACGCAATTGTATCCGAAGTGCGCCATCCCGTAGGAAAGTCGGTCCCGCCGCATCGTCACGAGGCTGCGTACTTCAGTCTTTTGCTTGAAGGGACGTACGCGGAGTGGGGCGCCGATTTCAACATCGTGTACGAACCTTACACCGTCGCGTTTCACGCTGCCCGCACTTTGCATGAAGACCGAATGGGCGCCGGCGGACGGTTTTTTTCCGTAGAATTGCTCTCGCGATGGATCGCCGTGATCGATGAACTCGGCGGAGCGCGAGCCCATGTTTTTGAAATGCACGGCGGCGATGCGATTTGGCTGCTCTTGCGTTTATACCGCGAGTTTCTTGCGCGTGACGCAGGCGGCGAACCGGCAGTTGAGGGATTGCTGTTCGAGCTTTGCGGACACGTTGCGAAACGATCCGTCGAAGAAACCGAAGAGCCAAGATGGCTTGCGGATATCGATGCCTCCGTTCAGCAGCGGTATCGCGAACCCGTCGACGTACAAGCGCTGGCTACCGGCGTTCACGTGCATCCTTCGCATCTGTGCCGGGCATACCGGCGCTTTCGCGGCCGCACGATCTCCGACGCCGTGTTGGGCATGCGCGTTCAGCACGTTTGCCGGTCGCTAATCGAAAGCGACGACTCGCTTACGGCGATTGCGCTCGAGGCTGGGTTTACGGATCAGAGCCACATGACGCGCATCTTCAAGCGCATTACCGGTCACTCACCGGGCGCGCACCGGCGTGGCGAACGCGCAAACCCGGTACAAGACCGGAGGACCGGCACGCCCTTACGCTAGAGGGGTGTTACAGATCTTTCGCGGACTGCTCGCCTTCGTTGCCGCAGGCGCGCTCGCCGCAGCAACCGGTCCGAGCGGCAACGTGCAAGGGCGCGAAGCGATCAGCGCTTCCGTGCAAGTCGCCGGCTACGTCGCGATTTGCTTTACCATCGATCTGCCCCAGTCGCTCGATCGCGTTGACGCCACGATCTCGGTATCACCATGTGTCGACACGTCGCGCGTTATAGTGTCGATTTCTTGACCGAGCCGACTCCGGCGGATCCCTTCAGCTCACGATAGGGCCTTTAGCCAAGCTGTCAGCGCAGCTATATGCGATTTGCCACTTGTTGCTGGTGCTACCAGGATTTACCATCGCCTTCACAGGGCATCGCATCCCTGTATGCATTTCGTTGCTCGTGGAGGGCTCTTTGATTGCGTAATTTCTCCATGCGACTCATCCCGGCCGTCGTAGCGGCCTCGCTGCTCGCCGCCTGTAGCGGAGGCGGCGGCACGTCGTCCCTTCCTGCGGATACCGGCTCGACGCCGCAAAGTAACGCCGGCGATTTCCACCCGATGGACGCGTATCGCGCCACGGGCGATGCGAACCGCCTCATCCACTATTTCCCGACTAACGACGGTCTGTGGGTCACGCGCATGGGCGCGCAATCTCGCGTCCGGGCCGCGTCGGGCAACAACCTGCTGTATAACGGCGGCCCGATCCAAACCTCACCGAAGACCTTCGTTGTGTACTGGGGCTCGGCTTGGAATGGAAGCGGCGATCCTAAGGGCATGCACACGTACTTCAACAATTTCTTGTCGAAGGTCGGCGGATCGGCTTGGAACTCCACCGTAACGCAGTACTATCAGACGAATCCGACCGCGTATGAAGGCAATCCGGCGAACAATTTCGGTGGTTCGTACGTAGATACCAGCAGCTCGCCGCCGAGCCGTCCGTCGCAGAGTCAGATGGCTGCTGAAGCGGCCAAAGCGGCCGCGCACTTCGGCAACTACACCGTGAACGCTCAGTACATCGTGGCAATGCCGCACGGCATCAAGCCGTCCGGCTTCGGCACGCAGTATTGCGCGTACCACAGCACCACGAACGCTTCCGGTGGAACGATCTCGTGGACGAATTTGCCGTACTTGCCGGATGCCGGCTCGTCCTGCGGCTCGGGTTCCGTAACCGGCAGCGCGCTGGACGGCGTGTCGATCGTCGGCGGCCACGAAATGGCTGAGTCGGAAAACGATCCGATGCTCAACGCCTGGTACGATTCGTCCGGATCGGAAATCGGCGATAAGTGCGCGTGGATAAACCTGCAAAACACGAATCTGAACGGCACGAATTTCCCAACGCAGCCTCTCTGGAGCAACAGCGCCGGCGGTTGCGTTCAGTAAGTCCTGCCTCTCGATGCAACGGAGCCGTCGCGTTTTACGCGGCGGCTTCTCTTATTAGGGGGATCCGGCAGTTCGGCGACGCGGCGTATCCGCTAACCGTGAGACGCGAAGCGTCGCAGCCGCCGTCCAAGATGTTTCGCAGTGTCGAAGCGGCGATCGTTCGCGCGTGAAGTGAACCCGGACAAGCATGCGGTCCGGATCCAAATCCGTAGGGCCGCCCCGCATCAATAGTCGCGGCCGCGAGAATCACCAAAATGGCGCTGCCTTCGCGCATAAACGTGCCGTCGACGGTTAGGTCGGCTGCAAGATAGCGGCGGGTGTTATGCACGGGCGGGTTCGTTTGCATCGTGCCGGCGATCGCCGCATCAACGTCACGGTTCGTTTCGGTCGCGAGACGTGCCAGAGCATTTCCGGTGAGTGCGCGCGTTGCGTCGTACGCTTGAAAGAGTAAACTGACTCTGCTTGCCAGCTGCTCTAACGTCTCATTCGCAAAACGCGCCGCGAAATGCTCGAACAAATCGTTTCCGGCAGAAACGGCGAGGCGCGCCGTGTCGCCGGAGGCCGAAGCGCCGCGTGCAAAAGCGCGCACTGCGTTCAATAGCTCTGGGATATCTCGTCGAGCAAAGCCGAAAGCCCGCGCGATCGAATCGATGGCGGAGCGTTCGATATAGGCGTTCAAGTCTTCAGCACTCGTCGAAGGGGCCGGCGCTTGGAGAACGAGCTCGAGCAATCGTGTTTCGACCAGTTCGCGGAGCGCTGCATGGCGCGCGCCGTCCGTCATTCTGGCGAACGCGCCGAAGAGATCGCCGGCTCGCGAATTGCGTATTCCCGCAGGCACGGGCTCACCGGCAGGCCTTACGCGCGCAGCCTCGTGCGAAAGCACGTAGTCGACATGCGCAGCGCGAGCAACGATCCACATGCCAAGCTCCCGATCGAACCACGGCATTCCGCGCCGCAGCAAACTCTCGTAGTACGGATAGGGGTCGGGTTGCGAAGGCGCGGAGAGCGGGTTCACGCTCGGAGCATACCTCGCGGAAAATTCACGTGCGCGTGAACTATCAATGGAGTATTCTGATAAGGCCATGATTCGCAGAACCGCCGCAGTACGCTCACCTGACCCGGCCATAGCCTCCGTAGCGGCACTCATGGGCGATCCCGCCCGCGCGGCGATGCTTTGCGCGCTTTTCGGCGGGGGCGAACGTACGGCGGGTGAGCTCGCGTATCTCGCCGGTGTTGCGCCGAATGCGGCTACGGCTCACCTCAGTAAGCTGCGCGCGGGCGGCTTAGTTGCGATGCGCGCGGATGGGCGGCGGCGCCTTTTCCGGCTCGCGGATGCCGACGTTGCGCGCGCGCTCGAAGCGCTTGCGGTCATCGCGCCTCCCGCGAAAATCGCCGGGCTTTCACAATCGCGCATTGCCGCAGACTTACGTCATGCGCGACGGTGTTACGACCATCTCGCCGGCCGTCTGGGCGTCGCGGTGACGGAACGTCTGGTCGAACGTTCGCTGCTCGCGCCGCTTCGCGACGAAGCCTATCGGCCGACGGCCGGGGGAGAAGCGTTTTTCGAAGAGGTCGGGATAGATTTGGCTGCCGCCCGTTCCGCGCGCCGTCACTTCGCTGCGCAATGCGTGGACTGGAGCGAGCGCCGCCCGCATTTGGCCGGCGCGCTTGGCGCTGCATTGTGCAAGATTTTCATCGATCGCCATTGGGTGGTTCGCAGAAGCGACACGCGCGCACTAAGCATTTCGGAATCGGGGGAGCGGTGGCTGCGGACCGCGCTGGGTATCACTTTGTAATCTATGGCGTTGCAAAGATCGGCGGCCGGCTTTCTTCCGGCGAAGTATTCGCTGAAAAGTTTGCGAGAGTCGGCATCCCATTGCCGCGGCTGCGATTTGTATAAGTACGCAACGCAAACCGTTTTCGGCGAAGGAAAGGCACGCGCGAAATTGATGTTCGTCGGGGAGCAGCCCGGCGATAGCGAAGATCGCGAAGGACATCCGTTTGTCGGTCCGGCCGGAAAGCTGCTGCGTAAAGCAATGAGCGAAGCGGGCATCGACGAACGCAGCGTTTACATCACCAATGCCGTGAAACACTTTAAATTCATCGAGCGCGGAAAAAGGCGCATTCACAACAAGCCACGCGTTATCGAAATACGCGCCTGCCGTCCGTGGCTGGAAGCGGAGATCGAAACGGTTCGCCCGGAGATCGTCGTCGCGCTGGGAGCGACGGCGGCGCAAGCTTTGCTCGGATCCGGCTTCCGCCTTACGGAACATCGCGGCGAGATCTTCGCTTCCGACCTCGCGAAGCACGTCATCGCGACCGTTCACCCGTCGTCGATTCTGAGAGCCCGGGACGACGATGCGCGCCATGCCGAACTCGCCCGCTTCGTCGACGACCTCAAGGCGATCGCGCGGGCCGCACGCGCTCTTTAAGCAGCCCGGTTCGGTTCCATACTGACGCTTTTCATAATAATAAGGTACACTGAAGTCCTCAAGCGCCGGAGGAACCATGACCACCGCGATATTGATGCGTCTAGCGACGCGTCTTCGTAGCATTGAGGACGAACTTGCGACGTCTTTACAGCGATCGCCATCGCAGTTGTTGGACAGCGTCGCCACGGCGACGCGCGATCTCGACGCATTGCGGCTGGAAGTTCACGGGGCGACGTCCCCCGCCGTCACCCGGCTCGCCGGACGGCTCCTGGGCGAACTCGAGGAGGCAGTACATTGCGGGCGCTCCATCCTTGGCGAGCAAAGCATGGCTGCTGAACGGTTGACCATGCGAATGATCGGCCACGTGCACGCTGCGCGCGCGGCCCTGGCGGTGGCCTCCTAGCCCGGCATTGCGCGTTCCAATGCCGCGAGCGCCTCGGTAATTCCCTGGCGTCCATAACCGACGCGGAAGCGATCCGCCGGGACCGGACCCAAGGCGGACCGGTATACGGAAGCGGGCAGCAAAAGCACGCCCTCGCGCTCCAACACGGTGCGGCAGAACGATTCGACGCCGCCCGTTCCGATATACCGTGGAAAGGCCACGCAGCCACCGTCGGGTTCATACCACTCGAACGAGTCCGGATGGCGCGAAAAAAACGCGCCGAGTTCGCGCAAGTTTGCCGTTACAAGCGACCGTACGCGCGCGAAGATGCGAGCCTGGGCTTTTAAGGCGATAGTTGCCAGCATTTCGCTCGGCGCCGCGTTACAGATCGAAAGATAATGTTTGAGGTGCCTCATGCGGGTCAGCGCGTCCGCATCTTGCGAAGCGATCCACCCCACGCGCAAGCCCGGCAATCCGTAGGCCTTGGACATGACGTTCAACGAGATCGCTCGCGCGTATCGATCGGCGGCGTGCGGTAAACGGACGGCATCGTCGCGTTCAATGCCGCGATAAACTTCGTCGCTGAAGAGATAGAGTTCGCGCTCGGCACACAATGCAATGAGCTCGCCGTACGCAGCATGCGAAAGCACTTTTCCGGTGGGATTGTGCGGGAAGTTGATCGCGACGAGGCGGGTATTCGGACGCAGCGCCTTTCGAACCTCATCGACGTCCAGCTCCCAGCCGTTCTCCGGACGCAGCGGGACGCCGGTGACGTCGCAAACCGAAAGCGGAACGCTTTCCATCGATTGGTAGTTCGGAATCGTCACGATCGCATGGTCGCCGGATTGCAACAGCGCGTTCAGCGCGCAGTACAAGCCCTCTTCGGCGCCGGCAAAGCACAAGATTTGTTCCGCATCGATCTTCTCGTAGGTGCGAGCGATCGCCGCGCGCAACGCCGGCGTGCCTTGCGTTTCGATATAGCCGAGCGAGAGGCGATTCCACCGTTCCAGATCCTCGTCGCCGGCGAACTCGAGAAGCGCGGCCAGCGTCATCGTTTCGGCGTCGGACGCCGTTAGGTGATAGCGCGCTTTGAATTCCCATTCCGCGAAAAACGATTCTAAGCGAAAATCCGCGAGCATGATACAATCACTGAGATGAAATTGCGCCGCTTCCTTCTCGCAGGCGCTTTTGCGCTTGCCGCTGCGATGGTTTGCGTAACTGCGCAAGCCGCACCTGACCGAAACTACCCCGTCAACGGCGCTTCGGCGCTCCAGATCGAAGTGCGCTCCGGCGATCTAGTCGCCGTGCCCGATCCGTGGCTTAAGGTCGTCCAAGTGCACGTGCGCGGCGCAGCCGCTGCGCCGGCGCCTTCGCTCAAGGTTACGCGCAACGGCCGCACGTTGAAGCTTACCCTCGAGGGACCCGGCAGGCCGGCGCTACCATTCGCCGGCAACAACGGCCACGTTTTCGAAGTGCACTATCCGCCCGCGCTGGCGTTGCGCGTGCGGCAATTCGGCGGCGGCGTTTCCGTAACGAAGCCCAGGGCGCCGGTAGAGATTTACAACGGCGCCGGCGGCATCACGGTAACGCAGCCGTTGGCCGCGGTAACGGCACTCGCCGACACGGGCGACGTGCAGGTTTCCGGAGCGCATTCGACGCTCGAGCTCACCGCTCAGAACGGAAACGTGCGGGCGGACCTTGCGCCGGACTTCTCCGGCAAGCTCGTACGCCTCGAGGCGCAGACCGGAAATCTGACGCTGGCCGTCCCGAAAAACTTCCGGGCAAAATACGATGCGACGGCAGGAACCGGCACCGTTACGAATCCTTTACCGTCTGTAGGCCGCTCAGCACTAGTTTTTCTACTAACTCAGACAGGCAACGTGACGGTCAGCGTCGAGAATCCCTAGGCGCAATATATTTCATGGAGGACCCCCACCCCGTGCCCAAAGTTCTGGTTACCGCCCTTATCGCTGCCGCCGTTGCGGCCCCGGTGCTCGCTAGCGCCGCTACTGTCGACGCTACGCTCGTGCCCGACGGCACCTACACGGTGAAAGTCGAGAAAGTCCAAGATTCTAAGCACTTGACCGTGCTGATGGACAACGGCGTCGAGACGATCCTGATCGCCCAAGGCTCCGCCGATTTCTCGCGCGTGCAGGCGAACCAAACGATCAAAATCTCGCTCATCAAAGGCAAAGTTCCGGTATACGCCATCCAATAGCGCGCTTGCCCATAGTGCAAGAAACCGGGCAAAGTGGGAAAAAGGGTTCGTATCGAACCCTTTTTCGTTTGGAGGTCAAGCATCGTATGCGAGTTCGCATCGCCGGAGGAACCTTGCTCGCCCTGATCGCGTCGACGGCGATTGCAGCGCAAGCGGCTCTCACTTCAGGATCGCTCCTGAACGGCACGATCAATCAAGATTTGTCCAGCAACCACGCCCACGTCGGCCAATCCGTGACGCTGTCAAACGTCACGTCCGCTGACGGCAGCGGTTCGGTTACGGGCGGCACGCTTTACGGTCACGTGTCATCGGTGCAACCGGCGGGCCAAGGGCGTCCGGGAAAAATCGCTCTGAACTTCACGCGTTTGGTTACCGGCGCGGGAACGACGTATTCCGTCGACACGACCGTGACTCAAACTCAAACGAGCGACGAAGAGCAATGCTGCTAAGGAAGCCGGCGGCGCACTTGCCGGCATGCTGCGTCGGCAACATGATCGGAAAGACGATCTTCCACAGCAGCGCCGGCGGATTCTTAGGCGCTACGGGCGGGTTCTTGCTTGCGAAAAATAACAAGGAGAACGTCAACATTCCGCACGGCACCATCGTTCAAGTTCGCGTGAATTCGGTCACGCGCCGCCAATCGCACTAGCCGATAGCGATACGCTCGACCGCGCTGCCGCGCTCTTACGCGGCGGCGCGGTTGTCGCGTTCCCAACCGAAACCGTTTACGGCCTCGGCGCCTGCGCGTTTAACGCGACAGCCGTTGCGCGCATCTTTGAAATCAAGGCCCGTCCGACGTTCGATCCGCTGATCGTGCACGTCGTCGACGAAGCCATGCTGAACACCGTCGTGACGAGCGTGCCGGAAAATGCGCGCCGGCTCATCAATGCGTTTTGGCCCGGACCGCTGACGCTGGTGTTGCAAAAACAAGAGCAGATACCAAGCCTCGTGACTTCCGGGTTGCCTACCGTCGCAGTGCGCATGCCTGCGCATCCCGTTGCGCGGGAGCTCCTTTTGCGTGCCGCCGTGCCCCTCGCCGCGCCAAGTGCAAATCCGTTCGGCTACTTGAGCCCGACGCGCGCGCAGCACGTGGAACGCATGCTTGGAAATCGCGTCGACATGATCGTCGACGGCGGGGCCGACCGAATACGGGGTAGAGTCCACCATCGTCATGCTCGAGCCGCAGCCTACGCTTTTGCGCGCGGGCGCGATTCCTGTCGAGTCGATCGAGGCGATCGTCGGACCGCTGCAGCGCGAGCTTTCCGACGAAGCGAAACCTCTGGCGCCGGGAAGGCTTCCGCAGCATTATGCGCCCCGCACGCCGATTCGCATTTTGCAAGGTGAAGCGGCGATGGAAGTTCGCCGCGGCGCCGGCCTTTTGGCGTTTCGCGAAGCGCGCCCGGGCTACGAGGAAGTGCGAGTGTTGTCGGAGCGCGGAGACATCCGTGAAGCGGCTTCGCATCTTTTCGAATGTTTGCACGATCTGGATGCTTTAGGATTGGAGCGAATCGACGCGGACCCGGTTCCGGAAACAGGAATCGGCGTCGCGATCATGGATCGTCTCCGGCGTGCCGCAACTCGATAACAACCGCCGCGTCGCTTTTCTAGCGCTCGCCGTCCTCTCGTTGATCTGGGGCTACAACTGGGTTGTCATGAAGATCGCGGTGCAAGACGCATCGCCTTTCGCATTTGCGGCGCTGCGGACTTTCGGCGGAGGCTGCGCCCTCGTGCTCGGCGCCGTTGCGGCACGCAAATCTTTGAAGCCCGAATACCCGGCGCCGTATGTGTGGATCGGACTGTTTCAAACGACTGCGTTCGTCGGACTCGTTACGTGGGCCGTCGTTAGCGCGGGAGCGGGGCAAGTGGCAATGCTTGCGTACACGATGCCGTTGTGGGTGAGTTTGCTCGCATGGCCGGCGCTTGGCGAGAAGTTGAATTGGGCGCAGGCTGCAGCCATTGCCGTTGCGTTTGCGGGCGTCGCCTGCATGATCGGGCCGTTGCAGCACGGATGGCTGCCTTCCGCGCTCGCGCTTGCGGCCGGCTTCGGGTGGGCGATCGGCGTGCTGATTACGAAGCGCCTTCAGCGCAAGCACCGCGTAGACGTGTACTCGCTAACGATGTGGCAAATGCTCGCCGGAGGCGCCGCGCTCGCAGTAATCGCGTGGTTCGTGCCGTCGCATCCCACCGTGTGGACCGCGTCGTTTATCTTTGCCGTCGCCTACAACATCTTGCTCGCAACGGCGCTTGCGTATTTTCTCTGGACGTTCATTCTCGATAAACTCCCTGCGCGGGATGCGAGTATGGGAACGCTGGTGAATCCGATCGTCGGCGTTTTTGCGGCGTGGCTGCAACTCGGCGAAGTGCCGACGTGGCTGCAGGGCGCGGGCATGGCGCTGGTCCTTGCCGGACTGGTTGCGCTGGTTTTTGCCGACCGTAAAAGCACCTAAAGCACCGAAGGCTGGGTTAAGAAGTAGGCTATGGCGTTTTTCACGACGTTGTTGCGCGCGCTCGAAATCGCGGCAGGCATGGCTTGGCAGGTGGGCTGGAGCCTGATTCTGGGCTTCATGCTTTCCGGATTGGTGCAGGCCGTCGTTCCGCGCGATCGCATGCAGCGCGCTCTCGGCCGCAACGGCGTGCGCGAAACCGCGCTTGCAACGCTTTATGGCGCAGCGAGTTCGAGCTGCTCTTATGCTGCCGCCGCGCTCAGCAAAACGCTATTCAAAAAAGGCGCCGCGCTCGTTCCGTCGCTTGCGTTTCTGTTCGCATCGACAAACTTGGTAATCGAGCTCGGGCTGATTCTGTATTTTTTGATGGGCTGGCAGTTCACCGCCGGTGAGTGGCTCGGCGGCATCGTGCTCGTTGTAATTATGTCGCTGTTGGTAAAAGCCACGTATCCCAAAAATCTCGTTGAAGCGGCGCGCGTACGTTTGGATGAAACCTCCGGACACGAACACGGCGACAACGTCGTCGAGGGCCGCACGGCCTGGGAGCGTTTACGCAATCCGCGTACGCCGGTAATCGTCGCGCAGAATGCTGCGATGGATTGGTCGATGTTGTGGAAAGACTTGGTCGCCGGGTTCTTCATAGCGGGCGTACTCGCGGCGTTCGTGCCCGACGGGGTGTGGCGCGCGCTGTTCTTGCAGCATGCGTCACCCGCTGCGCAAATTGCCGGCGGCGCTTTGATTGGACCGCTCGTTGCGGTGATTACGTTTGTTTGCTCGATCGGAAACGTCCCGATGGCCGCGGTGCTCTGGGCCGGCGGCGCCGGGTTCGGCGGCGTTTTGGCGTTCCTGTACGGCGATCTGATCGTGCTGCCGCTTCTTGACGTCTACCGCAAATACTACGGGTGGAAGATGGCGCTGTATATCGGCACGGTGTTTTACTGCACGATGGTGATCGCTGCGATCGTCATTGCCATTGCGTTCAACGCGCTGCATCTGGTGCCGGCACATCCAACGGTGCCGGTGGTAACCGAACCGGTCTTTCGCTTCAACTACACGTTCTGGCTCAATCTCGTCTTCGGTGCGATCGCACTATGGGCGTGGCAGCTGAATCGCCGCAATCCCATGGAGCACGGTTGCCATCATCACGCCGACGAGCCCGGGCACGCGGCCATGGAGGGGCATTGAGTCGGCATTCATACTTTGCCAAGCAAAGTTGGTGCGAGGAGGGGTTGATTTGTGCTGCAACGTGAGGGATCATGCGCTTCATCGGCTAACGGTCTGCTTCAACCTCCGCCTGGATCGAACCGATAAAAGACACGATGACTCGTCCTACGCCTCGGATTCTGCGCGCAAGCCTATGCGTTGCGCTTTTCGCTTTTTCAGCGACGCCCGCGTTTGCCGCTCAACCGCTGCCGGCTCAGCTCACGGTCGACGTGAACGAGAGCTACCGGTTGTTGCGCACGACGTACTTCTCGCCGGTATCCGAGCAGGCGATCGTTGACGGCGCACGCCGCGCGCTTGCAGACCTTGCGAAGAAGCACAATGTGAAGATCGCCGTTCCGGATCTCCATGCCGGATCGAACGACGACGCGACGACGGATTCGCTCGACGGCGCGATCGCGCAACTCGCCGACGAAGCGCACGTTGCGCCCACCGAGTTCGCGTACGCTGCGATCGACGGCATGGCAAAGGCCGTCGGCGACAAGTACACGGCCTTTTTCACGCCTGACGAATTCAAGCGTTTCAATGACGCGCTGGACCCCGAGCGCATCTCGGGCATCGGCGTTTTAGTCGAAGCCGACAAGGCGTCGGGTTTGATGCGTCTTGCCTACGTCATTCCGGGAACGCCGGCCGACCGCGCAGGACTGCACCAAGGTGACGTCATTGCTTCTATCGACGGTACCGAGACCAAGGGCCTCACGACCGAAAACGCAAGCCGGCTGCTTCGCGGGAAACCCGGCACGAGCGTGCGCGTCGGCGTGCAGCAAAGCCCGGCCGAAGTGCGCGAGGTCGTCATCACGCGCTCGGAAGTGCAGCCGCCGACGGTCGTCTTTCGCATGCTGCCCGACGACATCGGGTATATCGACGTCCTGGCGTTCGGCCGCGCGACGCCGAGCGAGTTCGACCTCGCATTGAACCGCGTGAAAGACGCGGGAGCGCGCGCGATCGTTTTGGATCTGCGCAATGACGGCGGCGGGTATGTTGACTCCGCGCTGGATATCGTGTCGCGCTTCGTCGCGCGCAAGCCGATCCTGACCGTGGAGCAGCGCGGCGTTCCCGACACGACGTACCGCGCGGAGGACAGCGTCATGACGGCGGTTCCGGTTTCGATTCTCGTAAACCAGAACACTGCGTCGGCTTCGGAAATTACTGCGGGCGCCCTACAAGACGACGGCATCGGCGCCATCGTGGGAACGCGGACGTTCGGCAAAGGCGTGATGCAAACGTTAACGCCGCTTCCGGACGGCGCCGCAATCAAGATTACGACCGCGCACTATCTCACGCCGCTCAAACGCGACATCAATCTCAAGGGCATCGATCCCGACGTTCGCATCGACGAAAACGAAAACGCGCGCTTCGGCGACGTCGCGAGAGACGCACAGCTGCGCGCTGCAATTTCCGTGCTCCAGAAGAAAATCGCCGACGCGAAACCTTAGCTGACGTGGCGGCGCGTCAACCGCACCATCGTCCCATTGCGGTCGAATTGGACGCCGTCCATAAGGCGGCGCATCAGAAAGATTCCGAATCCGCGGTTGCGCTCTTCAATGGGAGTGGGGTCACGCTTGTCGAGCGAAAAGCCCTGGCCGTTGTCGCGGATTTCGATGGTAAGTTCGTCTTCTTCGAAGACGCAGCGGACCGAAAAACCATTCGACCGCCCGCTTATCCCATGTTCGACAGCGTTGCTGAGCGCCTCGCCGGCGGCCAGCCGAATATCGGCGACTTCATCCTGCGAGAAGCCGCAAATGCGCGCGAAACTGGCAATGGCATTGCGCGCTAACGGAACGTTCCTACGGTCGCCGGTAAAAGCGGCGCGATAATTCGGGTTCACACGCGTTCTTCCGTACCCGGTTCCCCAGGTAGTAAACGAGGCCGAATGGCGAATTCGTCTAAGTATAGTGGGGCACCAGGGGAAGGTACGAGGGCCTGCTTCGTTAGAATGCAGAGGCCGAAACACGGGCGATTAGCTCAGCTGGGAGAGCGCCTCCCTTACAAGGAGGATGTCGGCGGTTCGAGCCCGTCATCGCCCAAGTTTAAGACGGCAACCACAGGGGCCCCGATGTGCGCAGCACATTGGGACCCCTAATTTTTTCGGAGTGCGAAATGCAAACTACCGAACATGTGAGCGTCGAGCGCGAAGGCGTCGTTGCAATAGTGACGATGCGCCGTCCGGATCGGCGCAACGCGCTTGTCGCTTTCGATGATGCGCGAACTCGACGAAGTGTTGGTCTTCCTTGGCCGGGACGAATCGGTGCACGCGGTGATTCTTGCGGCGGAAGGTCCGGCATTTTCGGCCGGCCACGATCTGAACGAATTGCGCGAGCGGAGCGAAGATGCGTATCGCGAGATCTTCGACCAATGCGTCACGTTGATGACGACGATCGAATCGATTCCGCAACCGGTCATCGCCGAAGTCGCCGCTATTGCGACGGCCGCCGGATGTCAGCTCGTGGCCGACGTGCGATCTAGCAATTGCTTCGACGAACGCAAAGTTCGCGACGCCGGGCGTTCGCATCGGACTTTTTTGCAGCACGCCGATGGTGGCGCTGAGCCGCGACATCGGCCGCAAGCGCGCGATGGAAATGCTACTGACCGGCGACTCCGATCGACGCGCGGACGGCGCTCGACTGGGGCCTGGTGAATCGAGTCGTGGCGCCCGAGGAGCTGCGTTCGACGGCGCTGGCTCTGGCCGGTAAGATCGCCGAGGCCAGCCGGCGGGTGGTCGGGCTGGGCAAGGTCGCTTTTTACAAGCAGCTGGACCTTTCTCAGAGCGACGCTTACGCCTTTACGAAAGAAGTCATGACGAAGAACGCGCAGGATCGCGACGCTCGCGAGGGCATCGCCGCCTTCGTCGACAAGCGGCAGCCCAAGTGGCCGGACTAGGTCCGGCGGCGCCGGCGATTGGTCTGTAAAGACTAGGCGCGGTTACTTTTCGGGCAGGACGGAATCTGCTAGGCTAGAACCCTGACCGATACTCGCGACGTATATCCGTGGGCAAACGTCGCTTGAGTCACTAAGACGTCGCCCACACCCGGTATGCGGGAAACCGCATACGCGACGGCAGTCGAGCTCGCTTTTAGCGGGCTCGATTGTTTTTATAGAGAACTCCCCTCCCCCGTGATCCGAATTGATGGAAAAACGCGTTATGCGGCGTTGATCTTGCTTGTTGCCCTTCTGGCCTCGCTCGCCGTCGGGGTTTTCCGCGTCCGAACCGAGTCCCACGCTCGTCGCGTCGAAATCGCGATGGACTTCGGCGACTTCATCCAGACGGCCAGATCGTACAATTACAACGCGGCGGCGTTCCTTGATCGCGCTGCGCCGCGCGGGCCTTACTTCGCTCGCGCTTACGGAAGAGCTCGGCGCCAACGTCGGCGACAGCGGCAAAGCCTATGCGACAACCGGCGCCGCGCTGATCAACCAAGCGCGATTTCGCCAATCTCGGATCCGACGCTCGCGCAACTAGTTGCGCGCAAGCAAATCGCTTCCGACGCCGTGTATCTCATCGTCTACGATCGCGCGACCTACGAGCGCTACCGCCAGCAGCTCCCGCTTCATTTCGAACCGAAAACGATTCGCGTGCTGCGCGATCGCGCGCCTTGGATCGTCGAAGTGCGGACGCAGATCGACTACTTCAACAACACGTCACTCGGCATTCCGTGCCGACCAAATCGCGCTCGCCAAGCGATTGGGGCTGCTTGTCATCCCGCGCTTTCAGAACGACGAGCGGTTCGGCAAGCCGCAGATGGAAGCGGCTATCAACGACGTTCTCCGCCAGGATCGCCTCGTTTCCACGGTCATGTTCTTCGGCTTGCGCAACGAGGTTTTCGGATATCCCGATCATTTGCCCGAAGCTTCGGAACTCTTCAAAGAACACGACGCCAAGTCGGCGCGTCCGTTCAACTTCGGCGAAATCGAAACGTACGACGACAGCCAAGTTCAAAAAGGCAACGACACGCTGGCGCGTTCGATTCCCGGGCAAACCGTGCGCGTGCAAGCCATCGCTAAGGGCGAATACGACAAGATCAAAATCGACGAAGCGGTCGCGCGTTACGAATTAGGCGTGCGCGAGCGCAACGTGCGCGTCGTGTACTTGCGCACGTGGCCGCATCAAGACGGCACGCTCTCGATCGAAAAGACGAACGTCGAGTTCGTGAAGCAGCTTGCCGACGATTTAAAATCGCATGGATTCAAACTCGGACGCGCGACGCCGATTCCGCTCTATCGCGGCGATAACCGCATTCTCGTCGGCGTTGCGGCGCTCGCCGTTCCGTCGATTTTCGTGTTGCTGCTCGGGGTCCTCGGGTTCTACCGCCGCTCGTGGGCGATAGCTGCCTACGCGCTTACGGTGCTGGTCTACGCAGGCGGGCTGGTAAGCCACCACGATCTCTTCGCGCGTTCGCTGCTCGCGCTTTTGGGCGCGTTGTTCTTTGCGACCGCTGCATTCTTTGCGCTCGCGCCGGCGTTTGCCGAGACGCCCGCCGCCAAGTTCGGCGATCAGCTCGTGCGCAGCATCGGATGGACGCTGCTCGCCGTCGGTATCGCCATGCTCGGCGCGTTAGTCGTCGTCGGTCTGATGAGCTCGCCGCTGACGATGGAAGAAATCGAGCGGTTTCGCGGCGTGAAATTGGTGCTTGCGCTGCCGCCGGTGATCGCGCTCGTTGCCTATCTGTTCAGCGGCCGCTTCAATTCCGGCATCGAGCGGCCCCGCGACGTACTGGCGTCGCCGGTGCTGGCGTACCAGTTGTTCGTCGGCATCGTTATCGTCGCAGCCGGCGGCCTGCTCTTGATGCGCAGCGGCAATCAAAGCGACGTCGCACCTTCGCAATTCGAGCTGTTCATCCGGCACAGCCTGACGTCGATTCTTAGCGTTCGTCCGCGCTCGAAAGAATTTGCGATTGGCTTTCCGGCATTGATGCTGCTTCCCGCGCTCACCGTGGTCCACCGGCGTATCGTCGGTTGGCTCTTCGCCTTGGCTATCGGCGTGGGCCTCGGCGACGTGATCGACACGTTCTCGCATCTGCACACGCCGATTGCCATTTCGCTCTTTCGAATCTTCAACGGTCTCGTGATCGGCATCATCATCGGAGCGATCGCCATCGCCGTTTATCGCGGGATCGTGACGAAGTTCGCGCCTTCGCGGATCTGACGTTTCGACGACATGCGGGTGCTGCTCTCGGGATACTACGGATTCGGAAACCTCGGCGACGAAGCGTTGCTCGAAGTGATCGTGACTCAGCTTCGCCGGCGCTTCCCGGGCATCACAATCGACGTGCTGTCGTCGAGGCCCGAGGAAACCGCGAGCGCGTACGGCGTCGAAGCGACGCCGCGCTGGAACGGCCGGGCGGTTCGCGCCGCGATCGCCAAAGCCGACGCGGTCCTTTCGGGCGGCGGCGGCTTGCTGCAAAGCGCGACGAGCGTCCGGAGCGCATATTACTACGCGGCGATCTTGCGTGAGGCCGTAAAGCAGCGCCGGCGCAGCATGATCTTCGCTCAATCCATCGGGCCGCTCGACGCGCTCGGGCGCTTTATCGTCAAACGCTTCTGCCGCGGCGTGGATCGCGCAACGGTTCGCGACGCGCGGTCGGTTCAATTACTGCAAACGCTTCTTCCGGGGACGCCCGTGGAACAGACAGCCGATCCGGTTTTCCTTTACGATCTCCCGGTGGACGAGATCGATCTTCAGGCCGAGGGCCTCGCACCCGAACCGTATGCGATAATCAGCGTGCGCAAGATTCCGGCCCTCAAAGAAGGCACCGCCGCGCTGGTGCGCGCCGTCGATGCGCTCTACGACCGCCACGGAATTCGAAGCGCGTTTCTGCCGTTGGGCGGCGTTTCCGACGCCGAAGTCTCGACGAACGTCATTCGCGCGTGCTCGTCCGCGCCGATGCTGCTGCCGGAATGTTCGCTTGCTCGTGCAGCGGCCGTCATCAAAGGGCGCGCGCGTCGTCATCGGCATGCGCCTGCACGCACTGATTCTCGCCGCGCGCTTCGCCGTGCCGTTTCTGGCGATCCCTTACGATCCGAAGGTCGGTTCGCTGTGCGCGGACCTGGGCTATCCGCTCGATCCGTTGTGGACTCCGGGGCATGGCGCGCCGTTGCCGGGCGACGTGGATGCGCTCGTCGACCGGCTGTGTCGCGCAACGCGACGAGCTTTCGACGTTTCTCGCAGCGGCCGTCGAGCCGGTCCGCGCATCGGCGGCACGAAACTTCGATGTCCTTGGCGAACTGTTGGGCGAGCCATGAGCGAAACCGTCGAACGCGATTACCGCGATACCTTACGTTTGCCCAAAACGGCGTTCCCGATGAAGGCCGAGCTGCCCAAGCGCGAGCCGGATCGCGTTGCGTGGTGGACCGAGCAACAAACCTTTGCCAAGCGTCTGGAACGCAATCGCAAGAACGATCCATGGATGCTCGCACGACGGTCCGCCGTACGCCAACGGCGAGCTGCACATGGGGCACTTCTTGAACATGGTCCTCAAAGACATGTTCGTGAAGATCGCGCTGCTCGACGGAAAATGGACGCCGTTCATTCCGGGCTGGGACATGCACGGGTTGCCGATCGAGCTCGAAACGCTCAAGCATCTCGGCATCAAAGATTTTCATGCCGATCGACCCGCTCGAGCTCCGCGAGAAATGCAAGGAGCGCGCGCTCTATTGGCTCGATCGCCAGCGCGGCACGCGCATGCGCATGGGAACGTTCGGCGACTACGATCATCCGTACCGCACGATCGATCCGAGCGTTCGAAGCGACGATCGTAGACGCGATCGCCGATCTCGCCGAAAAAGAGCAGATCTACAAAGGCTTGCGTTCGACGCTGTGGTGCGTGCACGACGAAACGGCGCTCGCCGAAGCCGAGATCGAATACGAACAGAAAGTTTCGCCTTCGGTCTACGTGCGTTTCCGCGCGAACGATGCGCAGCGCGCGGCGCTGCTTGCCGCGTTCGGCGCCGCGAAGAATGCGCCGGCTGCAGTTTCAGTGCTGATCTGGACGACGACGCCGTGGACGCTGCCTGCCAACGTTGCGATTGCGTTACGCGCCGACGCGACGTACGGTTTGTATCCGCCTTGGCGATGAAGCGCTCGTGCTCGCGACCGCACTGGCGCCGCAAGCCCTCGGCGAACGATTCGCGGAGGCGCAACTACTGGCGACGACGACGGGCGAAAAGCTCGACGGGCTTGCGGTGCGTCATCCGTTCCTCGATCGCGACTCGGTTATCGTGCTTGCCGATTACGTGGATCTGGAAACCGGAACCGGCGCGGTGCACACCGCGCCCGGGCACGGCGCGGACGACTTCGACACCGGCATCAAATACGGATTGCCGATTCTCAATCCGGTCGACGCGTCGCGGGCACTTCACGAGTGAAGCCGGGCCGTACGCCGGCACGTTCATCTTCAAGGCGAACAAGAAGATCGTCGAAGATTTGCAGGAGAGCGGCGCGCTTTTCCGCGCTCACGAGTACGAGCATTCGTATCCGCACTGCTGGCGCTGCCACAATCCGGTGATCTTCCGCGCGACGGCGCAGTGGTTCATCGCGATGGATCAAAATCGTCTGCGCGCACGCGCAATCGAGGCGGCCGAAGGCGTCGATTATACGCCCGAATGGGGCAAAACGCGCCTCGTGCAGATGCTCGAGAACCATCCGGAGTGGTGTATTTCGCGCCAGCGCACCTGGGGCACGCCGATTCCGGCCGTGATTTGCAAAGCGTGCAACGAGTCGATTCTCGACCCGAAGCGTCGCGCGAATCGCGGCGCAACGCTTTCTCGAAGCGGGTGCGGGCGTCGTGGTGGAGCGATCCGGTCGAAACGTATCTTCCGAAAAACTTCGCTTGTCCGAAGTGCGGCGGAACGGCGTTCGAAAAAGAATTGAACATCGTCGACATCTGGTTCGAGTCGGGTGTCACGCATCTCGCCGTGCTCGGGCGCGACGGCCTGCCGTGGCCGGCCGATCTCGTGCTGGAAGGCGGCGATCAGTATCGCGGCTGGTTCCGCAGTTCGCATCGTTACGGCGATCGCCATCAAGGGCGCTGCGCCGTACAAGCACGTCGTGAAGAACGGCTGGGTGAACGACGAGCAAGGCCGTCCGATGTCGAAATCCAAGGGCACGGGCATCGATGCGGCAGACGCCATGAACAAGTGGGGCGCCGACGTGCTTCGCTTGTGGTCGGCGTCGGTAGAGTTCGTCGATGACGTGCGCTTCGGGCCGAACGTCGTCGAGCAGGTCGGGCGCGTTTACCGCAACATTCGAAACCGCATCCGTTTCATGCTCTCCAACCTCGACGATCTCGACGCCTCGCACGTCGTGGCACGCGCGCAAATGGAGCCGTTGGATGTGGTGGCGTGCAACGTGACCGATGCGTTCGTCGCCGATGTGAAGCGTCTCTACGACAAATTCGAAATTCACGATGCGTATTTGCGAATCGTGGAATTCGAAAGCGCGATGTCGAGTTTCTATTTCGACGCACTGAAGGACCCGCTGTACTCGCGTGCCGAGAACGATCCGCGCCGCCGCAGCGCGCAGTCGGCGCTGCTTTACGCGCTACGCCGTATGCTGACGGCAATCGCGCCGATTCTCTCGTTCACGGCGGAAGAAGCGTGGCAAGAAATCCCGGCGGATTTGCGCGGCGATGAAGCCAGCGTCTTCGATTCATCGTTCGATGCGGCTCGCATCAAAGTCGATGCGCTCCGCGACGATCTTCAGTTGTGGGAAGTGCTGCGGACGTTGCGCGCGCAGGTTGCGGCCAATCCCAGCGGCCGCGACTTCGAACTCGGCGGCGAAATTTTCGCCGCGCCGGCGTTATACTCGCGTCTCCAGGGACTCGGCGACAATCTGCGCGAGGCGTTGGTTCTCTCGCACCTCCACCTGAACGAGGCCGGCGAAGACTCTTTCGACGGCCGCGCTACGCAGGCAGAACTGAAGCTCTTCGGCGCGCACGGCGAGAAGTGCGCGCGGTGCTGGAAGTATCGCGATCTTGGAACCGATCCGCAGCATCCGCAGATTTGCAGCGACTGCGCGACCGTCGTCAACGGACTCGGCTAAGCGGTCCGCGTTTTTAGCGCCTCGATTACGGCCTTCGCGGTGCTTGCGCTGGATTGCGGGTTTTGTCCCGTGATCCAGTTGCCGTCCACTTCAACGTGATCGGCCCAGTCGGCATTCTCGACGACGGTTGCGCCCTGTTCGCGCAGCTTGCTCGCGAGAAGGAACGGCATCAATTTGTCGAGCTGCACCGCGCGTTCTTCGGAATCGGTGAAGCACGTAATGCGCTTGCCGGCGACGAGCGTTTCGGCCTCACCCGTGCGGATTGCGTCGACGAATGCCGCCGGACCGTGGCAGACGGCCGCGACGACCTTGCCCTCCGCGTCGAATTCGCTCAACAACGTTTTGACCGGCTGGAAGCCGGCTAAGTCGAACATCGTTCCGTGGCCGCCCGGAATGAAGACCGCGTCGTAGCCTTCTGCGTCGCCGGTTTCCAGCAGCATTTTCGTCGCTTGCAGTTCGCGCATGGCTTCCTCGTCGGCGTTCACGCCTTCGAGGCTGCGCGGATCGACGGGCGCTTTGCCGCCGTGCGGCGATGCAACCGTTACCTCGAATCCCGCTTCGCGGAACGCGCGCCACGGAATGCTGAACTCCTCGAGCCACAAACCGGTCGGATGCTCGCTGTCGATTTGCGAATGTCCCGTTACGATCATCAAAATCTTCGGCATACGCCTAAGGTACCCGAACGCGTTCGGGATTCACAGTAGGAGTAAAATTACTGAGTGCTATACCGGCGGTACGTGCCGCGATTTCTTGAGTTGCTCCAGACACTCTGTAGATCCCGATCGCTCGTTTGTAAAGGCCGTCATCAAAATGGCACGCCGTTGGTTTAAAGGTTCTTTGATGGGCGCATGCACGGCGTTCAGCTAGCATACGCCCATGCGAATAAGAGCGTTTGCCGCGGCATTGCTTTTTGCGTTGACCGGCCCGGTTGCCGGCGCGCGCCCGGCTGTGGCCGAAGTAACGATGTTTCGAAACGACGCCGCGCACAGCGGTGCATATGCATCCGCGGCGCCTTCGTTGAAGCGGGTGAAGTGGCGCTTCCGTACGCACGGAAAGATCGTTTCTTCGCCCGTCGTGGCCGACGGATTAGCTTTCGTAGGCAGCTACGACGGCAAGCTGTACGCCGTACGGCAAGACACCGGCGTCCCCGTGTGGTCTTTTGCAACGAGAGGCCCGGTAAATTCTTCGCCCGCCGTCGCTAACGGCGTCGCCTATTTCGCGAGCCTCGACGGAAACTTTTATGCCGTCGATGCGCGGAGCGGTAAAGAGCGTTGGCATTTCGCGACGAAGGGCGAACGGCGGTTTACCGCGCCGGGCATTCACGGAATCATTCCGCGGACGGAATTGATGCCGGATCCGTTCGACGTGCTGATGTCCTCACCGGCAATTGCCGGCGGCGTCGTGTACTTCGGCAGCGGAGATAATCACGTGTATGCGCTCGATGCCGCTACCGGGAAGCCGCGATGGACGTTCGAGACGGGGAACGTCGTTCACGCTACGCCGGCCGTTTATCGAGGAACGGTCTATATCGGGAGCTGGGATCGCTATCTCTACGCGCTCGATGCAAAGAGCGGCGCGGTGCGCTGGAAGTTTGCCACCGGCGATGATCGCGACATCTACAACCAGGTCGGCATTGCCGGATCTGCCGCCGTCCGCAACGGGACCGTCTATTTCGGCTGCCGCGACAGCTTCTTTTATGCGCTCGACTCGAGTACGGGGCGGTTGCGCTGGAAACATAACGAGCACGGAAGCTGGGTGATCGGGTCGCCGGCATTCGCGGGCGAAGACGTACTCTACACGACCTCCGACGAGAAGCGTTTGTGGTCGCTGGACGCCGCAACCGGTTCCGAACGCTTCAGCGTGCCGTACAGCATCTTTTCGTTTTCGTCTCCGTCTGTCGCCGGCAATATGGCCTACTTCGGGGCATTCGACGGACGGCTTTACGGCGTCGACGTGCGAGACGGGCGTGTGACGCAAATGTTTTCGACGGACGCGTCGCGCAAGAACCTACCGCCGCACCTTGACGCAAAAGGAGTCGTCGATCTGCGCGGATTTTATACCGACAACACGTTCGAAGGCATCGTTGCCGGTTTGGACCGCATCTATTCGCTGGGATCCATCATCGCCTCGCCGGCGATCGCCGGCGGCGTGCTGTACGTCGGAAGCACCGACGGCACGCTGTATGCGGTCGAATAGACCGGTTTTACGGTTTCGCGGTGTCGGCGAGCACGCGGTCGCGAAATGCGGGCCAGGCATCGAGTTCGATGGCTTCGCGAGCTTCGCGCATGAGGTCGTTCAGCACGTACACGTTGTGGTACGAAAGCAGGCGTGGTCCGAGCATCTCGTTGGCGCGGAACAAGTGCGATAGATACGCTCGCGTGTAGCTCGTGCAAACGTAACAGTCGCATTCCGGATCAACCGGCGTAAAGTCGCGCGTGTAGGCCGCGTTGCGAATGCTGTATTCGCCGCGCCGCGTCATCGCGCGGCCGTTGCGCCCGCAGCGCGTTGGATACACGCAGTCGAACATGTCGATGCCGCAGTCGACTGCCATAATGATGTCGCGAACGGTGCCGACGCCCATCAAGTAGCGCGGTTTCTCTGCGGGCAGGAGCGCGGCGGAGAAGCGCGCGGTGTCGTACATTTCCTCGCGTGTTTCGCCGACCGATAGACCGCCGATCGCGTATCCGGGCAAATCGAGCGCAACGATTTCGCGCGCGCTCCGCTCGCGCATCGCTTTATCCAGGCCGCCCTGCATGATGGCGAAGACCGCCGTCTTCTCCGTCGCTCGCGCTTCGGCGGAACGCTTCGCCCAGAGCGTCGTCATACGCACCGATTCGGCAATCTCTTCCGGCGTGGCAGGCAGCTTCACGCAGACGTCGAGCACCATCGCTATATCGACGCCGAGCGCTTCTTCGAACGCGATGACGCTTTCCGGCGTGAAGCGGTGACTGCTGCCGTCGATGTGCGACTTGAAGGTCACGCCGTCGTCGTCGAGCTTGCGGCGTTCTTGCAAGCTGAAAACTTGAAAACCGCCGGAGTCGGTAAGAATGGGCCCGCGCCAGCCCATGAACTCGTGCAGGCCGCCGGCTTCGACGATGAGGTCTTTCCCCGGACGCAACCACAGATGGTAGGTGTTCGAAAGGATGATCTGGCTGTGCGCGCTGCGCACTTCCTCGGGCGTCAGCCCTTTGACGGTCGCCGCCGTTCCAACCGGCATGAACGTCGGCGTTTGGACCACGCCGTGCGTCAGGTGCATCGCGCCGCGGCGCGCAGTGCCGTCAGTCTTGACGAGCGAGAAGAAGCTGTTTTGCACGGGCGTACTCTTCGGGAGGAGAGACTTCGAAACTCATGAGGCGATCCGTGCGCGGATGCGTGAACTGCAGTTTCCACGCGTGCAGCGCTTGGCCGGGCAAACCGAAGCGCGGCTCCTCGCGTCCGTACACGGGATCGTTGACGAATCGAGTGGCCCATCGCCGCCATGTGAACGCGAATTTGGTGCGTGCGTCCGGTTTCTAAGCGGAACATGAGCTCCGCGTGCTTCGGAAACGTTTCGCGCACTTCGTAGTGCGTGACGGCCGGTTTGCCTTCGCGCACGATCGCGTACTTCAAACGGTTGTGCGGATCGCGGCCGATCGGTCCTTCGATCGTGCCTTGCTGATGCTCCGGAACGCCGTGCACCAGTCCGAGGTATTCACGCTTGATGCGCCGCGCTTTCATCGCGATTGCCCAGAGCCGAGAGCGCTTCTTCGGTTTTTGCAACGACGAGCAGCCCGGACGTGTCGCGATCCAGCCGGTGCACGAGTCCGGGGCGCAGCGGGTCTCCCGGCATCGTTCCGAGTGCGCCAGCAGCGCATTGACGAGCGTGCCGCTCGTCGCGCCGTGCGCGGGATGCGTTACCATGCCGGCCGGCTTGTCGACGACGAGCAGATCGTCGTCTTCGTAGACGATCGGAATGTCGATCGCTTCGGGGACGGCGACGAGCGGGTCGCGCGACTGCACGTCGTATTCGAGGACGTCGTCGAGTTCTGAGCAGATAACTTTGCTTTCACCGGCGTCGCCGTTCACGCGCACGTCGCCGCGCTTCACTGCGTCGGTTACGAGCGAACGCGGAGAACCTGACAGACGCGCGACGATGACGTCGGCGCGTTTTCCCGCCTCGTCAGGCGTGACGACGTGATGTAACAAGGCTGGAGAGAAGCAGAAGAATGACGCCGACGGTAATGCACGAGTCGGCGACGTTGAAAATGTTCGGCCAAATCTTGTAGAAGTCGATGAAGTCGACGACGTAGCCGAAGTGCAGGCGATCGACGATGTTGCCGATGGCGCCGCCGACGATCATGCCGAACGCTACGCAAACCAGCCGCGAGCGCGCGGCGGAGTCGCGGAAGCTCAGCCAAAACACGAAAAGCACCGCAACGGCGAGCGCGATGAGTAACGCACCGTTGCTGCCGAAGAGTCCGAACGCGCCGTGAAAGTTCCGTTCGTACGTCCAGCGCAGCAAACGCGGCACGACCAGGCGGCTCTCGCCCGGCATGAACGACGAAATCAGAGTGCGTTTGCTCCACTGATCCAGCACGAGCGCGAAAAACGCAACGATGAGGATGATGGCTGTCGGATTAAATTTTCGGTTGCGGGACAAATTGATAGAACCATCCGGCGACGGTGAGGAAAGCATTATTTACGAGAACGAGTCCCACTGCGACCAAGAACAGCCCCGCGACGAATTCGATCGCCGGCAGAAACCGCTTGATGCGGTTGAGCACCGGCAGCACCGCTCCCATCGCAAGCGCGGTGAGGAAGAACGGCACGGCCAGGCCCAGGGAGTAGCAAAGAAGCAGAATCGCCGCTTCGCCGTTGTGCTGCTGCGACGCGATGGCCAGAATTCCCGCTAGAATCGGCCCGATGCACGGCGACCACCCGGCTGCGAACGCGACGCCCACGACCCCCGACGTCCAGTAGGAACGGCGTTCGCTTTGCACGTGGACGCGCGTGTCCATCATCAAAAACGGGATGCGAAGCATCCCCATCATCTGCAGGCCGAGAATCACAACAAGGCAGCCGCCGACCTGCGCGATGAGCACGCGGTTTTCGCTCAACACGCCGCCGATGGCGCTGGCCGTTAAGCCCAGGGCAACGAAGACGATGGTGAATCCGGTGATAAACGCTCCGGCATGCGCGGTGGCATTTGCGCGCGTCGCCGCACTGGCGCCGTCACGCAAATCTTCCAAGCTGCGAGCCGGTCAAAAGCGACAGGTACGCCGGAACGAGCGGAAGGACGCACGGCGATACGAAGGAAACGAGGCCCGCGAGAAACGCGATGCCGACAGTTATATGTGACGTCGAGCTCACGATAGAGTTAACGATACTCGATGCAGCATTGGTTTAGCTATCCGACAAATGTCGACCCGGTGGCGATCCACCTTGGACCAATTAAGGTTCATTGGTACGGTATTGCCTATTTGGTCGGATTTATCTGCGTCTATCTGTGGATGAGCCGGCCGGAGGGGCGCCGCCGCCTTGGCCTTACGCGCGAGCAGATTCAGGATTTTCTATTCTATGCGCTTCTCGGCGTGCTGATCGGCGGCCGGACGTTCTTCGTCTTCAACGACATCATCAGCAAGCACGACCTCGCGCAGTATCTTGCCAATCCGATCAATTTCATCGCCGTCTGGAACGGCGGCATGGCGTTCCACGGCGGCATGGTCGGCGTTCTAATCGCGATCTGGCTCTTCGTGCGCAAGCATCCGGGCCTGAAGTACACGGTCTTCGGCGACGAAGTCGTCGTGTTGCTGCCGATCGGCATTACGCTCACGCGCATCGTCAACTTCATCAACGACGAGCTTTGGGGCGACATCTGCAATCCCGACCGTCCGTGGTGCCTGCAGTTTCCGTCGGCTCCGGATCCGCTCGCGTACCGTCATCCGGCGCAGATCTACGAAGCGATCCTGGACATTCTCACGCTTGCCGATTGTGCTCTACGTCTACAAGCGACGTCCGCCCGACGGCGTCGTGGGCTGGACGTGGTTCACGATTTACGGCATCACTCGCAGCATTGCCGAGATCTGGCGCCATGCGGATTTCCACCTCGGTCCGATCACCGGCGGCCAGCTTTATGCGCTGCCGATGATCGTCATCGGGGTCATCGGACTCGTGTACTGCACGCGGCGCGGACGTCGCACGGATGTGACCCTGCCGCCGGCCGCGACTGCGGTGTGATGGCCGGCGCCTTTGCGGACCGCTTGGCCGCACTGCGAGCCGACCTCGAGAGCGAACTGCGGACGTGCGGCCGGGACGGGCAGCACGTCGCCATTCTCGGCGTAAGCAAGAAGCAGCCCGCCGGGGCCATCGTCGAAGCCGTGGCCGCCGGCCTGCAGGACATCGGCGAGAACTACGTTCAGGAAGCCACGGCGAAGTTCGCGTCCATCGACGTACCGGTCCGAAAGCACTACATCGGCCACGTGCAAACGAACAAGGCGAAGGCGATCGCGCGCCTTTTCGACGTGGTGCAGACTGTGGATCGAGCGGATGCGGCGAAGGCCCTCGGCAAAGCGGCGAGCGACTGGGGCGCCGTATTGCCGGTCCTTCTGCAGCTCAACATTTCACCGACGGAACGCTTCGGCTGTCCGCCGGCCGAGGCGGATCGCCTTGCCGAACTGGTCCGTGGGACCGCCGGCCTGCGCCTCGACGGCGTGATGGCCATTGGTCCCGATTACGGAAAATCGCGAAGAAATCACGCGCGCATTCGAGCTTGCCGCAAAGACGTTTGCCCGCGTAGGTGGAAGCACGTTCTCAATTGGGATGTCGGGCGATTGGCGCGAGGCGGTGCGCGCCGGATCGACGATGATCCGCATCGGCACCGCGCTCTTCGGTGAGCGCCGTGTGTGACGGAGGCACCTTCTTCTATGAGCATGTTCGATAGAATTGGATCGTTCTTCTCGATCCGAGACGACGAAGAAGAGATTTACGACGACGAGCCGGCCGGCGGCCGCGTCGTTCCGCTTTCTAACGCGGGACGGCGTAGCGGCACCGAGGTCAGCGTCTATTCGCCGCGCGGTTTTCAAGACGTCGTCGAAATCGCCGACGCGTTGCGTAACCGTCAAGTCGTAATCGTGAATCTTCAAAACGCCGATCGCACGCTGTTGCAGCGCGTCGTCGACTTTACATCGGGCGTCGCGTACACGATCGACGGGAAGATTCAAAAACTGGCAGAAGCGATGTATTTGATCGTTCCAGCGGGTGTTGTCGTAAATGCTGCCGGTCTCGAGACACGATGATGGCCGACGGCTCGCTCGACTTCATTACGAATAGAGGCTAGATTAAACCGTGGAAAAGATCACTCCGATCGATATCCAGCACAAAACCTTCAAAAAGGCGCTGCAGGGCTACGATCGCACGGAAGTCGATCAGTTTCTCGATGAAATCATCGAAACGCTCGAAGACGACGCGCACCATCGCGCGGCGCTCGAAGCGGACATCGCCGATTTGAAGGAGCGCATCAGCCACTTCAAAGCGATGGAAGAGTCGTTGCAAAACACGCTTGTGCTCGCGCAGCGAACCGCCGACGAAGTCAAGGCCTCCGCGCATAAAGAAGCCGATTTGATTCGCGAACAGGCGCGCATGGCGGCGGAGCGCGAGATCGCAAGCTATAACGACGCAATGTCGGAAGCGCGACGCGAACACCAGCGCACGGTCGAAGCCGCCGAGAAAGCGAAGAGCGAGTTGCGCTCGCTGCTTACGACGCATCTTGCGTTGCTGGAAACCGCGGCGGCGCCTGCGGCTCCGGCCGGGCGCGAAGCCCTCAACGGTACGCGCACGAACGGCGAGAGCGTCGCGCAACGCGAAGAGCCGCCGTCCGAAGACACCTCGCGCATCACCGTCTATTAGGCGATGGCGCAGACGGTAGCCGTTCTGCCCGGTGACGGCATCGGGCCTGAGGTCACGCGTGCCGCCGTACGCGTGCTCGGCGCGTGCGTCCCGATTTGGAGTGCATTGAGGCCGTCATCGGAGGCGCCGCGCTTGCGCAGGGCTTGCCCGCGCTATCCGACGACGCGCGCGCGCTCTGCGATCGCAGCGCCGGCATTCTCTTCGGCGCGGTCGGCTTGCCGCAGTACGATGGAAAACCGCTTCCGGAGCGCCCGGAATACGCGCTCTTCGTATTGCGGCGCGACTACGAGTTGTACGCCAACATCCGGCCGGTGCGCGTCTTTCCCGGATTGGAAGACGCGTCGTCGCTCAAAGCGGAGCTCGTGCGCGGGCTCGATCTGATCGTCGTTCGCGAGCTTACCGGCGGCATCTACTTCGGGCAACCGAAAGAGCAGTTCAGCGATAACGGCGTCGAAGCGGCCGTCGACACGATGGTTTACCGCGCGCCGGAGATCGAACGCATCGTTCGCACCGGCTTCGAGCTCGCTCGCGCCCGGCGCAAGCACCTCACGTCCGTCGACAAACAGAACATTTTGGAGACGTCGCGTCTCTGGCGGCGCGTCGTGGAGCGCATCGCCCCGGAATACCCCGACGTGCGCTCGAACATTTGCTCGTGGATAACGCGGCGATGCAACTCGTCCGGCGTCCGGCCGATTTCGACGTGATAGTGACGGAGAACATGTTCGGCGATATTCTTTCCGATGAAGCGGCGATTCTGACCGGCTCGATCGGTACGCTTCCGAGCGCGAGCTTGGGAACGCGCGGCGAACCCGGCCGCCAGTTCGGCTTGTACGAGCCGATCAGCGGCAGCGCCCCCGATATCGCCGGCAAGGGGATTGCGAATCCGACGGCAGCGATTCTTTCCGCGGCGATGCTGCTGCGCATGAGCTGCGACGACGCCGCAAGTGCGGAGCGCATCGAGCGCGCCGTAGAACGCGCGTATGCTAACGGCGCGCGAACGGCGGAATTGACTCGCGAAAATGCGCTCTCGACCAACGACTTCACCGAAGCGGTCCTGCGCGAGCTCGCATGACCGCAAACAGCGCGCCGGCACGCATCGAAGCACCCGCGCGCATCGCCGGATTCGGTATCTACGTACCGCCGCGCGTTCTTTCGAACGCCGATTTGGAACGCATGATGGATACGAGTGACGAGTGGATCGTTCAGCGAACGGGCATTCATAAGCGCCACGTGGTTAGTGAAGGCGAGTATGCGAGCACGCTGGCTTTCGGCGCGCTTGACGATCTTTTCGCGCACCACCCGGAGATCGATCGCGCGACGATAGACTACATCATCGTGGCGTCCACCACGCCGGACTACGTGTATCCCAGCCTTGCCGCGATGATTCAGCTGCAGTACGGGCTTTCGAATAATGCCGGCGCCGTCGACATTTCGGCAACGTGTGCCGGATTTGCGTATGCGGTGAATCTGGCAACCGGTCTGATCGCGAGTCGCCAGGCCGAACGCGTGCTCGTCGTTGCATCCGAAGCGCTTTCACTTTCCGCCGACTATACGGATCGCGCTACCGCGGTGCTTTTCGGCGACGGCGCAGGCGTCGCCGTGCTGGAGCGCAGCGAAACTCCGCAGATCTTCGGCATGACGGCCGGCGTCGATGGAAGCGGCGGCCCTGCGCTGTATCGCACCGGTCTGCGCACCGATATCGACGGCGTTCTAGACCCGTCGGGCAAATTGCGGCAGAAGGGACAAGACGTCTACCGCTGGGTGATGGAAAACATTCCGGGGACGGTGTTTCGCACGCTGGAGCGCGCCGGGATGATTATCGACGATATCGATTGGTTCGTTCCGCACAGCGCGAATCTGAGAATGATCGAAGCGCTGGTCAAACGATTGAACGTCCCGATGGAAAAAACGCTGATCAGCGTGGGCGAGTACGGAAATACTTCCGCGGTTTCGATTCCGTTAGCGCTGGTGCCCGCAATTCGCGACGCGCGCGTGCGTCGCGGCGACAAGATCCTCCAGATAGGTTTCGGCGGCGGTCTCGTTACGGCCGCAAACGTCTTCGTCTACTAGCGCTTGAAAGACAGCGTCACGCGCGTGAAATCGCTCGTTGACGAAATCTCGAAGCCTTGCGAATACGCACGCATGATCGGCACGCCGCGTCCGCGTTCTTCGCGCGGCACGAACGGCCGCCAGTGTCCGCGGTTCTCGACGCTGAGCGTGATAAATGAGTCGTCGATGGAACCTTCGACCGTAAAGGTGTTCGAAGGTTCGTGTTCGCCGTGTTCGATCGCATTGGCGATCGCTTCGCCCGCAGCCGCGAGAATCTCGAACCGGCGCTCTTCGGTGAGCGAAATGCCGTCAAAAAACGACCGGAGCGCCTCGCGCGCAAGTGCGGCCGAAAGCGGAAACGAGCTGTAATGCAGCATGAACCGGTTGCGGTCTGCGACCTCGGCATGATGCAGCGCGAGCGTGGCGCAATCGTCCGTATTCTGAATGGAGCCATTGAAGATCTCGGTGTGCAACGCGTCGGCGGTTCGTTCGGGGGTTTGTCCGAGCGCTTCGACCGCACGCAATAGATCGCGTTCGCCGGCGATGACGTCGCGGCTGTATTCGAGCAAACCGTCGGTGTACAGGAAGCAGGTCGAAGACGGAGGCAACGTTACCGTCCAGTCTTGCGATGCGGGGTTCATTCCGAGTCCGAGCAACAGTCCGCCGCCCGGTAAGAACAGGGCGCGGCCGCTGGGCGAGAGCAGCACGGGATTCGGATGCCCTGCGCACGAGTATTTCAGCGTATTGTTTTCGGGATCGTAGTAGCCGACGATCGCGGTCGCCATGCCGATGCCTTGTGACGCGACCATGGTGTCCACGTAATTCATCAGAGCGGCGGGCGACTCGTGACTTGGCGCTGCGGCGCGAATCGCGCGCCGGATTTCGCTCATTGCGACCGCGGCTTCGAGGCCGTGGCCCGTTACGTCGCCGACGGAGATGCCGATTTTCCCGTTGCCGAGTTCGAATGCGTCGTACCAATCGCCGCCGACGTCGGCCTCGTCGCTCGCAGGACGATAGGCGGCGTCGAACTTCACGCCGTCGACCGCGGCCAGTTGCGCGGGAAGCATGGCGCGTTGCAGTCGTTTGGATACGCGATAGTGGTGCTCGAGCTGCTGTGCTTGTTCGACGGCGGTCGATAGTACGGACGATAACACGGAGAAGCTCCGCCGGCCTTCGGCACCGAGCGCATTCTCCGCCGACATGCCGGTGACGATCGTGCCGATCCGGCGCTCGTTGACGACGAGCGGCTCGGAGACGATCGCCGTAATGCCGGCGTCGTACGCGCGCGCTTCAAAATCTTCGCCGAACGGCACATCGGCGAGCAAATTGCGAATTGATTCCGAGCGCGAGGCAAAGGCTACCGGCTCGGGGCCGGCCGAACGCAAATAGACCGCACAGAAGTCGGCAAAAGCATCCGTACACAGATGGCAAATCTGTGCGGCGATGGATTGGGGGTAGCCACCTTCTGCTTGGGCCGGCGGTTTCTCAGTCGGAAACGCGCCGAGACCGACAAACAGTTCGCCCGGCAAATCGCTCAGCAAAAAAAACCTCGCGGGAATGCTACAGGCAGTATGCCCTGGCTGCTTGCGGTTTCAAACGTAAGCTTTTTCTCGGTTGCCTGTTTCATTTTGTTCACAACTAGGGTAAAACGGTGCATGCTACCGAGGCGGAGTCTTTTGGACAACTGTCTCGGCTCTGTCCGTCTAATAATCGAATCGTTGGAGGCACCTGCGCAGGATGTCGACAGTTACTATAGAGCCCACCGAACCGCATGATTCGGAGCCGGGCCGTCTTAAATTGACGGCTTTGCTTGCTGCATTACGCGCCGCGCGCGACGGCGATTTCAGCGTCCGTCTGCCTGCAAACCTCACCGGTATCGACGGAGAGATCGCGCAAGCATTCAACGATTGTATCGGACACGGTCAAGAGCTGCACCAAGAGCTCGGCCGGATTAGCGAAGTCGTGGGCCGCGAGGGACAGATCGGCAAGCGTGCCGGTTCCGAAGGCGCCAAAGGCGCATGGCGCGGCTGCATCGAGTCGGTCAACCAGCTCGTCGACGATCTCGTGTTTCCGATGTCGGAAGCGGGTCGCGTGCTCGGTGCCGTTGCAAATGGTGACTTGAGTCAACGAATGCCCCTCGAGACGGAGAATCATCCGCTCAAGGGCGAGTTCCTGAAATCCAGCCGCACGATCAACACGATGGTCGATCGTCTGAACGGCTTCGCTTCGGAAGTCACGCGCGTCGCTCGCGAAGTCGGATCCGAAGGCAAGCTCGGCGGCCAGGCACTCGTCAAAGGCGTTGCCGGCACGTGGAAAGATCTCACCGACTCGGTGAACACGATGGCCGGTAACCTGACGGCGCAGGTTCGTAACATCGCCGAAGTCACGACCGCCGTCGCGAACGGCGACCTGTCAAAGAAGATTACGGTCGAAGCGCGGGGCGAAATTCGCCAGCTCAAGGGCACCATCAACACGATGGTCGACCAGCTGAACGCGTTTGCGTCGGAAGTTACGCGCGTCGCGCGCGAAGTCGGCTCCGAAGGTATTCTCGGCGGTCAGGCCCAGGTCACGGGCGTCGCCGGCACGTGGAAAGATCTCACCGACTCGGTGAACACGATGGCCGGTAACCTGACGGCGCAGGTTCGTAACATCGCCGACGTCACGACGGCCGTTGCTCGCGGCGACTTGTCGAAGAAGATCACCGTCGACGTTCGCGGCGAAATCGCCGAACTCAAAGACACGATCAACGTCATGGTCGACCAGCTGAACGCGTTCGCGTCGGAAGTCACGCGCGTCGCTCGCGAGGTCGGCTCCGAAGGTAAACTCGGCGGTCAGGCGGCCGTCGAAGGCGTGGCCGGCACGTGGAAAGATCTCACCGACTCGGTGAACACGATGGCCGGTAACCTGACGTCGCAGGTTCGTAACATCGCCGAAGTCACGACGGCCGTTGCTCGCGGCGACTTGTCGAAGAAGATCACGGTCGACGTCAAGCGGCGAGATTCTCGAACTCAAAAACACGGTCAACACGATGGTCGACCAGCTGAACGCGCTTCGCGTCGGAAGTTACGCGCGTTGCTCGCGAAGTCGGTTCCGAAGGCAAACTCGGCGGACAAGCCGAGGTGCAAGGCGTCGCCGGTACGTGGAAAGACTTGACGGACTCCGTCAACACGATGGCTTCGAACCTCACCGCACAGGTTCGTAACATCGCCGACGTTACGACCGCCGTTGCCAACGGCGACTTGTCGAAGAAGATCACCGTCGACGTCAAGGGTGAAATCCTCGACCTGAAACGCACGATCAACACGATGGTCGACCAGCTGAACGCATTCGCGTCCGAAGTTACGCGCGTCGCTCGCGAAGTCGGTTCGGAAGGCATGCTCGGCGGCCAGGCCGACGTTCGCGGCGTGTCCGGTACGTGGAAAGACCTTACGGACTCCGTGAACATCATGGCGTCGAACCTTACGTCGCAGGTTCGCAACATCGCCGAAGTTACGACCGCCGTTGCCAACGGCGACTTGTCGAAGAAAATCACCGTCGACGTTCGCGGCGAAATCGCCGAGCTGAAAGACACGATCAACGTCATGGTCGATCAGCTCAATGGCTTCGCATCGGAAGTCACGCGCGTTGCCCGTGAAGTCGGTTCCGAAGGTATCCTCGGCGGCCAGGCGCAGGTCGCCGGCGTCAGCGGTACGTGGAAAGACTTGACGGACTCCGTGAACTTCATGGCGTCGAACCTCACGTCGCAGGTTCGTAACATCGCCGAAGTCACGACCGCCGTTGCGAACGGCGACTTGTCGAAGAAGATCACCGTTCCGGTTCGCGGCGAAATCCTCGAACTCAAGAACACGATCAACGTCATGGTCGACCAGCTGAACGCCTTCGCTTCGGAAGTTACGCGCGTCGCCCGTGAAGTCGGCTCCGAAGGCAAGCTTGGCGGCCAGGCCGACGTCAAAGGCGTCAGCGGTACGTGGAAAGACTTGACGGACTCCGTGAACTTCATGGCGTCGAACCTGACGTCGCAAGTTCGTAACATCGCGTCGGTCACGACGGCCGTCGCGAACGGCGACCTGTCGAAGAAGATCACCGTCGACGTTCGCGGCGAAATCCTCGAACTCAAGAACACGATCAACGTCATGGTCGACCAGCTAAACGCGTTTGCGTCGGAAGTTACGCGCGTCGCCCGTGAAGTCGGCTCCGAAGGCAAACTCGGCGGACAAGCCGAGGTCCGTGGCGTCAGCGGCACGTGGAAAGACTTGACGGACTCCGTGAACTTCATGGCGTCGAACTTGACGTCGCAGGTTCGTAACATCGCGTCGGTTACGACGGCCGTCGCCAACGGCGACTTGTCCAAGAAGATCACCGTCGACGTTCGCGGCGAAATCGCCGAGCTGAAGAACACCGTCAACACGATGGTCGATCAGCTCAACGCATTCGCATCCGAAGTCACGCGCGTCGCGCGTGAAGTCGGTTCCGAAGGCATCCTCGGCGGCCAGGCGCAGGTTCGCGGCGTTTCCGGCACGTGGAAAGACCTTACGGACTCCGTGAACTTCATGGCGTCGAACCTGACGTCGCAAGTTCGTAACATCGCTAAAGTCACGACGGCCGTTGCCAACGGCGACTTGTCGAAGAAAATCACCGTCGACGTTCGCGGCGAAATCGCCGAGCTGAAAGACACGATCAACGTCATGGTCGACCAGCTCAACGCCTTCGCATCCGAAGTCACTCGCGTCGCGCGTGAAGTCGGATCGGAAGGCGTGCTCGGCGGACAGGCGCACGTGCAAGGCGTCAGCGGCGTATGGAAAGACTTGACGGACAACGTCAACTCGATGGCCGCGAACCTCACGAACCAGGTCCGCGGTATCGCGGAAGTCGTCACCGGCGTCGCAAACGGCGATCTGAAGCGCAAGCTCACGCTGCAGGCACGCGGCGAAATCGCGCAGCTCGCCGAGACGATCAACGGGATGATCGACACGCTCGCAACCTTCGCCGATCAGGTTACGACGGTGGCGCGCGAAGTCGGTTTCGAAGGAAAACTCGGCGGTCAGGCGGCCGTTCCGGGCGCCGCCGGTTTGTGGCGCGACTTGACGGACAACGTCAATCAGCTCGCCGCGCAGCTGACGAACCAGATTCGCGCGATCTCCGAAGTGTCGACCGCCGTTACGAAGGGCGACCTTTCGCGAACGATCGACATCGAGGCCCGCGGCGAAGTCGGCGAGCTTACGCGCAACGTCAACGAAATGATTCAGAACCTTCGCGACACGACGCGGAAGAACACCGAGCAAGACTGGTTCAAGTCGAACCTCGCGCGCTTCACGTCGATGCTGCAAGGCCAGCGCGACATTAACGCCGTTACGCAGCTCATCATGTCGGAGCTCGTTCCGCTGGTGAACGCGCAAGCCGGCGGATTCTACATGACCGACGTTACGGACGGCGAGGCGAGTCTGCGGCTCATCGCAAGCTATGCGCTGCCGCGCCATCGCCGCTTGAACCGTGCAGTGCCATTCGGCGAAGGACTCGTCGGCCAGTGCGCCGTCGAGAAAGCACGCATAGCTGCTCACGGAAGTGCCCGGCGATTATCTGAAGATTGCATCCGGTCTCGGCTCGCTCAACGCGGTGTCGGTCGTCGTGTTGCCGGTGCTATTCGAAGGCGAGATCAAGGCCGTTATCGAGCTGGCGTCGCTCGAACGCTTCAGCGAAATTCACTTGCTCTTCCTCGATCAGCTCATGCAGTCGATCGGCGTCATGCTGAACACGATTTCAGCGTCGATGCGAACGGAAGAACTGCTCAAGCAGTCGCAGTCGCTCACGACGGAACTGCAGAGCCAGCAGCTCGAGCTCAAACAGACGAACGACGAACTCGAAGAAAAGGCGCGTCTGCTCCAAGAGCGCAACGCCGAAGTCGAACGCCGCACGCGCGAAATCGAAGAAGCGCGGACGGAACTCGAAAAGAAGGCCGAGCAGCTTTCGCTTACGTCGAAGTACAAGTCGCAGTTCCTTGCGAACATGTCGCACGAGCTGCGCACGCCGCTCAACTCGCTCTTGATTCTCTCGAAACAACTCTGCGGAGAATCCGGAAGGCAACATGACCGGCAAGCAGGTCGAGTTCGCGCAGACGATTCGCGCCGCCGGTACCGACTTGCTCACGCTCATCAACGACATTCTCGACCTCTCGAAGATCGAGTCGGGCACGACGGCCATCGATCTTGCAAGAAGTGTACGCTGGATTCGATCGAGGGCGAAGTCAAACGCACGTTCAGCCAGATCGCCGCGGACAAGAATCTGAAGTTCATCGTTGCGCGCGACGGCGACGTGCCGAAGTTCGATCGTGACCGATCCGACGCGCTTGCAGCAAGTGTTGAAGAACCTGCTTTCCAACGCGTTCAAGTTCACGACCGAAGGCGCGGTCACGCTGCACGTCAGCATGACGCACGACCGGGCGCTGCCGGTTCCCGGACCGGCCGTCGTCGTTCGCTGTAACGGATACCGGCATCGGTATCCCGCACGACAAGTTCAACGTCATCTTCGAAGCGTTCCAGCAAGCCGACATGGGAACGTCGCGTAAGTTCGGCGGCACCGGTCTCGGTCTCGCCATCAGCCGCGAAATTGCCGGCCTTGCTCGGCGGCGAAATCGCGTCGAAAGCGCCGTCGGCGTGGGCAGCACGTTCACGCTGTACCATCCGGCTCAACGCGCCGCGACTGCTCAGCGCAGCGACGTCGCGAGTCGTCCATGACAGCCGTCCGTCGGCGACGGCGCACGTGCACGAAGTCGTCGACCGGCTCGAACATCGCGTTGCCCGCGCCATGAGCGCGGATCCGACGATCGCGAAACGATCACTGCCGGACGAGCGGACGCTGCTTGTCGTCGAAGACGATCCGACCTTCGCAAGACTACTTGCTCTCGTTCGCACGCGATCGCGGATTCAAAGGTATCGTGGCGCACAACGGGCGCGAAGCACTCGAACTTGCGAACCGCTACGTGCCCGATGCCATCACGCTCGATGTCGGGTTGCCCGACATGGACGGCTGGCAGCTGCTGGATAACCTCAAGCGCACCAGTGCGACCGCGCACATTCCGGTGCACGTAATCTCCGGTGACGAGCATCAGCAGCGCGCGATAGCGGCCGGGGCGGTGGCGCACCTGCAGAAGCCGGTGTCGGAAGAAGCGCTGATGGACACGTTCGACCGGCTGCTCGGGTTCGCGGAGAATCGCGGCAAGAACGTACTCGTCGTCGAGGACGATCTTACGCAACTCAACGCGATGGTCAACCTTATCGGCACCGGTGAAATGCAGCGTCAAGGCGGTCGCGTCGGCCGACGCGGCGCTGATGGCGCTCGCGCAGCAGACCTTCGATTGCGTCGTCGTCGATCTCGGACTGCCCGATATGGCGGGCGATTCGCTCATCGAAGAGATGCGCTCGCGGCCCGGTTCGAGCAACGTGCCGGTGATCGTTTACACCGGGCGCGACCTCACGCGTGACGAAGAAGCGCGCTTGCGCCGTCTGTCCTCGACGATCATCGTCAAAGACGGACACGCGCCGGAGCGGCTGCTCGACGAATTGAATTTCTTCTTGCACCGCGTCGAAGCGGATCTCGGCAGCGCGAAGAAAGCGCCGTCGGGCGGCGATCCCTCGCTCGTGTCGCTCCACAATAAACGCGTGCTCATCGTCGACGACGACTCGCGTAACATCTTCGCGCTCGAGGCGGCGCTCCGGTCCTACGGGATGGACGTCGTCAGCGCGGAATCGGGTCTTCAAGGGATCACGACGCTCCGGACGCGCGGCGACATCGACATCGTGCTGATGGACATCATGATGCCGGAAATGGACGGCTTCGAGACGATCCGCCGCATTCGCGCGGAGGATCGGATCGGCAGCATTCCGATTATTGCCCTTACCGCTAAAGCCATGAAAGGCGATCGCGACGCGTGTATTGCTGCCGGTGCGTCGGAGTACGTCAGTAAACCGGTCGACATCGATCAACTCACGTCGTTGCTGAAAATATGGTTGAACAAGTAGAGGTCGTAGACGCCGGATTGACGGCGTTGAACCTCCGCAGGGATGAGCTGGCAGACATCGAGCTGCAGCTCTTCCTTGATGCGCTCTTGCGCTACGGGGGGTACGACTTCCGGAACTTCAACCAATCGGTGCTGCGCCGGCGCATCGCTGATTCGATGCGTGCCGAGAGCATCGAAACGATCTCCGGTCTTCAGGACCGGCTGCTGCACGACGAACGGGCGCTCGCGTCGTTCATCGTGTCGATGAGCGGCGGAAGCATGGAGCTCTTCCACGACCCGCTGTTCTTTAAGGCCTTCGTTTCGCACGTCGTGCCGCTCTTGCAGACGTACTCGTTCGTGCGAATTTGGATCCCGGGCGGCGGCACGGGCGGCGACGCCTACTCGCTCGCGGCGACTTCTGGACGAAGCCGGGATGCTCGACAAAACGATCATCTACGCGACGTGCATCACCGACGTCGCGGCTGCAATTGCAAAGGCCGGCGTCTTCGAACACCGGACGGAAAACGATCTGATCGCGCTGGCTCGCCAGGCGGGAATCGTGGCGCCGCTTGCGCAGCATTTCGAAGTGCACGACCGTTTCGCTGTGGCCGGACAGCGCCTGCGCCAAAACGTGATGTTCGCGCGGCACAACCCGGTCGAAGACGGCTCGATCAACGAGTTCCACGCGATCGTGGCGCGCGGGATTCTGCCGCTCTACAACGGCGCCGTTCAGTACCGTATGCACCGGCTCTATTTCGACAGCCTGATGCACTTAGGGTTCCTTGGGCTTGGACACCACGAGTCGCTCGCAAACACCGTGCACGAGCGAGCGTTCCGGCACGTCGTCGCCGATCAGCCGATTTTCCGCCGCATGCGCTAACGCTGAATTCTCAAGGCTGCCGGGTATAGGGTCACTATGGATAAGGATTGGCCCCAAGACCCGCAGGCGTACAACCGGCAGGACGCCGACCTTTCGCAAAAAGATCCGGCGGATCTGGATGAAAACGCGGACAACGACATCGAGCGCCGCGATACGCTCAGCGGAATAATCGATTCCGTCACGCCCACGCCCCCGGTACCGCGCTCCGTCCAGCGGAACGAAGCGATCTACGGCGATACCGATATGAATCCCAACGCCGACGACGTGCGAGACGAGCACGCCGGCACCCCCGACGAAATCGTTTAGAGCGCCTCGTCGGCTAGAGCGCTACACGCGGATCGCGGTCTTGTAGTAGGGCGTGCCCCGAAAGTCGATCAGACGCAGGGTGATGGTTCCGTGCGCGCCTGGATGCGCTTCCGTCCAAGCCGCGCGCCAGCGTTTGGCGGCGTCGGCTTTGAGCGCGTCCTCGGCGTCCTCGTCCATTGAAACCAGGCTGTTTGCGTCGATGGACACGTCCAACGCGTTTCCTTTGAAATCGAATCCCATCACGACGTCCGGGTATTTCGCTTTTACCTGCGCCATCGTGTCGCGTTCGCGCGATTCGGCTTGCGCTTGCGCCGTCGGCGCTTGAGCGCATGCGGCCAATGCAGCGAGCGCCGCGACCGTAATGCACAGCTTGACCATCATGCAGCAACCTTTCGGTCACAAGCGGCAGCTATCATCCGCGCTATGGACGGAATCGAATGGGTCTTAAGTGCTATGGTCGCGGCGCGCACGCGCTTGGAAATCGCCACCGGTAACCTCGCTAACGTCTCGACCGACGGGTTTCGAAAAGCTCTTGCGCATGGGGTTTTGACGGCCGGCGGCGTCGAGATGGAGCGCCTTGAGTCAACCGAACATGGTGCGCTGCGCCACACGGGAGAACCATTCGATCTGGCGATCGTCGGCGGCGGCTGCTTTCGCGTTCGCGCTGCCGGCGGCGCCGTAACCGGCACGCGGGACGGCCATTTTTTGCGCGATCGCGACGGCGTTCTACGCGATGCGCAAGGCCGCGCGCTGCTTGGCCTCCAAGGACCCGTTCGCGTCCCCGAAGGCGCGACCATCGATGAACGCGGGCGGATCGTGCTCGCGGGGCGGCAGCTCGATCGCATCCCGGTAGATCCAGGCGCAAGCATTCGAACCGGTTTTCTCGAGTGCGCAAATGTCAACGCCGTCGAAGAAATGGTCACGGTGCTTTCTGCGCAGCGTGCGTTCGAAAGCGAAGAAAAAGTCGTAAGTGCGATCGACCAAACGCGGCAGAAAGCCGCGAGTGACGTCGCGAGGGTTCACTAATGGATCGCGCGCTCTTCGCAGCTGCAACCGGCATGGCCGCACAACAAAAAACGCTCGACGTCATTGCCGACAATCTCGCCAATTCCGAAGTCACCGGCTTCAAAGGCTCATCCGAGAGCTTCGCGGCGCTAGCGGCACCAGGCGAAAGTGGGCTCGGGACCGTTGCTACGGGCGAGCAGCTCATTTTCAAGCAAGGCAAACTCGAAAAGAGCGGGGGTCCGTTCGATTTAGCGGTTGATGGGCCGGGGTTTTTCGCCGTGGTCGACGCTGCGGGTCATCGCGCGTACGTGCGCGGCGGCGAATTTTCGCGCGGTGCCGACGGAGCGCTGCGCAATGCGGATGGATGGCGTCTCGACGGCGTTCGTATTCCCGCCAATGCCTTATCGGCTGCCGTAGACGAAACCGGAACGCTTACCGTAACGACTGAGAAGGGCGCGCATCGCGTGGCGCGTCTCCGCCCCGCGGAATTCATCTCGCCGGAACATCTGCGCGCCGTAGGCGGAACGCTCTTCTACGCAACTCCGCAATCCGGTCCTCCGCACTACGTAAATGCCGGAAGCGACGACGGCCCCAAAATCCGCTTTGGCATGCTGGAGCATTCGAACGTTTCCATCATCGAATCGATGATGGAGATCCTCAGCGCCCAACGCGCTTACGAAGCGAATGCTAAAGGCGTACAGGCCGCGGATGAAATGTTGCGCATCGCGAATAATCTGCAGCGCGGTTAGGACGAGCTTGCAACGATCCTGGTTCATGGGTGAAGCGATCTTTTGAGTCCCTGAAGCTCGGCTGTTATATTTTCTTGCATCGTCGCGACGCTGCTTTGTAGGCCGATCATGGCTTCGTGGAGGGAAGCGGTTGAGTCGCTGAATTCGCGACTTAAAGAGTGGAGTGCGACGCCCACGCTCTGTGCGAGCGTTAAGAGCGCATCGATCTCATCAGGTGCGAACGACTCGCCGCTTGCCTTTGGCCCGCAAACGAGTGCCCCTACCAACACGCCGCGAGCAATCATCGGAAACGCGACCGCGCCCTGCAGCGCGGAATTCGTTGAATCGTGCAAGTCTAAAGGCTTTCCACGGGCACGCAGAGCGACGATTCCTGAATCGTTCTCCGAGACGGCGGCGCGTCCCGTAGCGTATTGCAGATATGAACCGGAGGCGCCACGTATGAATATCGCCACACTGTCGGCATCCGTGTGCCGCCGGACTATTTCAATCGATCGCTCCAACAGCACCGTCGGATCGGTAATATACGAGGCTTCGTGCGCGAAATTTCGTAACGCCTCTTCGTCTTCATGCCGCTTGCGAAAAAATACTCGATCGACGAAGCGATCCGCAGCCTTATGGATGTAGCGCATCGATACGCCCAGAGCCAATGCCACCACCATGCCGACAACCACACTGCTGGTGTGGCTTGCGCTCACAAGCCACTCGCTTGCGGCCCATTCGGAAAGAACGAAGGCGCCAATTACGATTGCTGACACAATGGCGAAGACGAGCGTTCGGTTTAACGCAAAGCCGATGTCGATTAACCGGCGGTTCACCGCCGCGTATGTCAGTGCGAGTGGGGCGATAAGAGTAACGAAGCTGTAGGCGAGCGCAAAGCCAAGGTACGTCGCATAAGATGACGATGTAAAGTTTATCAAGAGGAACGTTTGCAAGGCTAAGTAGACAAAAGGCAATGGGACGAGCGACCATGCCGCGCGCTGACGGTTGACTCCTCGGCATTCCCCTATTGCGAGCACGCTGCACCATATCGCGGCTAAAATGGCGGCAAAAATCGGTAAAGTCCAAATTGGCCGAAACGACAAAGCAACGGGATCCAACCGCAGAGTCACAGTTGCTATGAATTGGGCAATGTCGATAGCTATTGCCGTTGCAACGAGTGTATAGCAGGTCAATTGCGCGATACGGCGTGGCCGTGAAAGCGGACGCGCCAAGCCACTCGCATACGACGACCACATTGCCACGCCTAAGGGCGCTGCTAGTAGACAGATCGCGAGGACGATATACACCCAAGTCCATGGTGCAGCAAATCCGTGGCTCGGGGCACCGCTTGCGATCGCCGTCAGAAGGAGCACGGATGAAAGGAGAAGGTTTCCGGGAACGTATGCGCGTCGCCACGCGATGATTGATGCGAAAACAGCGAGCCAGAGAACCGCGATCGGCGCGATCATCTGATCCAATCGTCGCATAACGTTCACCGGAAGCGGCACGACCGTAACGTTCATATGGCGGGTGCCGCGCGTTACAGAGAGTGTTATCGGCTTCCCGCTGAGAGGCTGGGCCGAATCGGATAGAATATGAAAGCGTTCCGTTAGATTGTTTGCGCGCACATCAAGGAGATCACCGCGACGCAGGCCGGCACGATCTGACGCCCTGCCGGGATCGATGCTCAGCACTTTAGCCATGTACGGTAGCGATCCATCACCCATGGTGGCTCCCCAGAGACCATACCAAGGCGACTTGCCCGCGAGGCCCGTTACGTCAGCAAGTTCCGCCATCGACAGTAGTGCGGTAAGCGCGCACAGCGCGAGCAGTATGGCGCGCCACAGCGAACCCGAAGGTCGATCGTTCAAAATGGCACCTCGATTGGAACTGAGGAACCGATTTCCAAGCCCCGCCGGTTGTTGTGTTCGGTTTGCGCGTCTGGACAGCCTTGGGACTAGATTGCGCAACCATGCGCTTTTCGCATGCACCGCTAAAGGGGTCCAGGCAGCAGACGAAATGCTTCGTATTGCCAACAACTTGCAACGAGGCTAACCTTGCGCACTGCTCACTCTATTGCTGGTCTCGCTCGCAGGAGTTCGTCAGCTTTTATTCGAGTGCTGTTTTAAACGCTGCGCTATCGGTCGTCAGCCAATGGTCGCGAATGGCAAGCCTTTTTGTGTCTTTAGGGTAGTTTCCGTTTGGGTGACGGTCAATCCAGAGGCGGCTACGCGCAGCGAGATATTCAAAGTTATCGTAGACTGTTTCATCCCGAGTGCGCCGCATGATTGCGATTACCGGTTGTAATTTTCCCCACATCGTGTCGACGAAGTCGCAGGCCGTATCTAGGTATGTGCTCTCATCGATCAGCCCGCGCTTTACATAGTTGCCAACCTGTTCGAAAAAATCGCATACCTCGAGTTCGACGTGAATCCTCTGGTCGACGGGGTGCTGCATTAAACCCCCGCGAAATCCGGGATCCTTCAGGCGAGCTTCCAAATTGTTTAGAACGAAGCTCCGCCACTGGTGCTCTTCTGGGTCCTGAGAATAGTGCAGAATAGTGAGCAGTCCGCTCAACTGGTTGCTTGCTCGAAGGTGACGTAACTGTACGACGGCGGCAATTGCTGCGATCCCAATCACAACAAGGGTTGAGAATGCCGCAACGGTGTTCAAAGACTCCAGGAGCATAGGCCAATCCCTCCAGGAGCGCACCTTCGTGCGCAATGACTATAACCACCTTGGCCTCGCATTGCTCGTCTCTCGCGCGCCGCCTAAGATACCGTCGTGTCTCTGGAACGCGCGCGCTAAAAAGCACTAGTGGCCGTCTGCTTTTCGCATGCACGCCTAAAGGCGTTCAGGCCGCAGATGAGATGCGGCGCATTGCCAACAATCTTCAGCGAAGTTGATAACGCTGTCATCCTGCGCGGAGCGCCGAAGGCGTGCAGTCGAAGGACCGCATCGCTCCTCAAATCGGCCTCAGAGAAACTTCTGCTTACTACCAATCGGGTTCTAGCCGCGCTCTAACGAAACTCCCCTGACGGCTTACGCGTATATTACGGCAGACCCGAGGAGGTCCGTATGAGCTTGCCGTTTGCCATTGTTCTGTCCACCGCTATTCTATGCGCGACCGTGCTGGCGGTCGTAGCCGTCTCCTTTGTCTGGGCTTCGCGGCAGCCTCGAACATGTCCGCACTGCGGACAGCCGCTGCGGACGGCTTAGGCCGCGGCCGATGATCCAGTGCGGGAACCACAGCCTTGCGCTTGCGGTTGCGGTTTTCTCTTTTGTTGCTCACGCGCTACTCAGCGCATGATCTATGGAATTGCTGCGCTCGAAGGCGCTAGATTGAGTGCGTTCTGAAAGATCGTGTCGACGTAATCGTGCATCGCGGATCGACTTGCTGTAAATATCCCAAAGGCGTTCAGGACGCAGAGGCTCCGTATCACTAATAACATTCAGCGAGCGTATATGTGCTAATATGATGTGCAGATGCTCTAGATTAAGAAGGCATTCTGGTGAAGCGAAACCTCGTATTGCCGGTAACGTCGCTGCTCTCGATCCTTCTCGTATCATTTCACCTGGTGGATGACATCGTATACGGGTCGGACAAAAGCGTGGCGTCAAACCTCATTATGGTAGCCATTCTTGCTGTTTGGCTGTACGGAACGCTGATGCTGTCCGAACGTCGGTTGGGGCATATTATCATGCTGATCGGATCGCTACTCGGGCTGGCCATTTTCGCGATCCACTTAACCGGCGCCGGCGGCCTCGCGGGCATCAAGATCGGCAAATTGAGCGGAGCCTTTTTCTTCGTCTGGACGCTCCTTGCGCTTGCGGTTGTTTCTCTTTTGTCGCTCACGCTCTCAGCGCATCGTCTATGGAATCTGCCGCGCTCGAAGGCGCTAGATCGAATGCGCCGCGAGAAGATCGTGTCGACGTAATCGTGCATCGCGGGATCGACCTGCTGCCCAATCGACGTGATTCGAAACCCGGCGACAGCGCCCGTTGAACGACGCTCAGTTATTTGACCGCGTCTCGCATGATGGCGAGGTGATCGGACTCGGTCGCTTCGCGTCGCGTGTTTTGAAAGTTCGCAACCTTCCATCCGCCGTTGCTATGCATGAGAAGAACGCTCGCAACCGTCGCGACAATACCCTTAACAGGTCCCGATGGAATGTCGACGCGCGCCGGAGCAACGACTAGCGCCGCGTTCGGTGCGATTGTGCGCACGCTTTCGATAGAAAACTTGACCGTGCTGCCTTTATATGGCCCGCTGAAAATTTTGTTATGAAGGTCGGCAACAGCCGGGCGTCCCTTGACGTGCATGCCGAGAATGTTGATGAAATCAACGTCATCGGTGCACCAATCGGCGAATGCGGCGCCGTCGCCTTTTCTCCACGCTTCGCTCAGTCCGTCGAATGTTACCTGAAGCTCCTCATTCGCTGTGCTTTCCATCGTCGTACCTCCATAGAAAATACGTAACTCACGGATGATTCCTTGGCAACAAGCGGCTGATAGCGTCTTGTCATGGATAGTGCCACCCTTCGCAGCGTGGGCGCCGCGTTCGAGGCGATGCTGCTGCAGCAATGTCTGGCTCCGCTTGCAAACGGCGCCGGGCCGGTCGGCTCCGTCGGGATGGCGTCGCTCGCGCAGGCGATCGCTGAGCGCGACGAGGCCGGATTCGGCGCCGCCCTTGCGACGCAATTGGCCGATCGTGTCCGCTGAGAGCGAACGCGAGCGGCAGATTCGGGAGCTGTTTCCGCTCGTAAAAAGAATCGCCCGGCGGATCCGGCGCCTCGTTGCGGGCGTGGACGCAGACGATCTCGTCGGGGACGGCAGCATCGGTTTGATTCGCGCCGTCGACAACTTCGATCCCGAGCGAGGACCGACGCTCGAGCAATACGCGCGCGGCGTCATTGCCGGCGCAATGCTGAACGGAATCCGGCGAATGGATCCGGTTTCCGAGCGGGCGCGCCGCACGGTGCGCGAAGGTGAGATGAAACGCTATCGCATCGCCGTCGAGTGCGGTGAGGTGCCGTCCGTAGAAGAAGTCGACGCAGTTTGTCCCGGCTTCGCGCGCGCAACCGTCGTCGCGCATCGCACGCAGCCTCTTTCTCTCGACGCGCCGCTGCCCGAAGGTGAGGCGCTCGCACGCGACTGGCGCGACGATCCCGCATCGGAATTCTTTCGAAATCTGGAACGAACGGCGGTTCACGAAGCCATTTCGACGCTGCCCGAGCGGCAGCAAAAACTCGTGCGCGAACATTATTTCTTCGATCGCTCTTTACGCGACATTGGTAAAGCCATGCAGATTTCGCCGCAGCGGGCTTCGCAACTTCACCTTGCCGCCGTTAACCGCATGAGAAGAGCGTTACGTGCTTCGCCGCGTTGAAGGTGAGGAGCGAAGTGCTTCGCTCGCTGTAGCGCTTGAAAAGACGCACGGCGAGCCGGTTGTCGCGGCCGCCGGGGAAGCCGACTTTGAAACGCCGTTTCTCCCGCACGATCATCCGCCGTGGGTCAAAGATGCTCTAACCTTGTCGCGCCGGGCGCGAGAAATCATCGCGGTACTTCCGCGGATTACCGTGAGAATCTTGACGTTCTGGGATCACCGCATCCGCTCCATCGTCGTCTCCGGAACGCGTGTGTCCGTCGATCCGAGCGGAAGTTACCGGCGGGAGTAGGCTTCTAGGGAGCAACGTAAGAAGCGTTCCCGCTTCGAATTTCGGCGCGGTGCAAGGAGCAAGGCAGCGATTCGGCTATTTGTAGTTTCTGTATGACGAGCTATGAAACTGCCGGCGCGCCGAGTTCCGTACGCCGGGCCAGCGCGGTGGACCGGCTGGTGGGTGTGGGTTTAGCGCTCGGGTCTTTCCTGATGCTGGTGTACCGCTACTGGTTTCCGCCGCAAAAAATCTTCGACGAAGTCTACTTCGCGCGCGCGGCGGAAGAGTATCTGCAGCGGCGGTACATTTACGAAAACACGCACCCGCCCGTTACCAAGCTCCTCATCACATTCTCCACGATCCTCTTCGGCGGTTTACCGGGCGGCGATACTTCGCTCGGCTGGAGATTTCTGGACGTCGTTGCCGGAGCCGTCGCGGTTTGGTTGTTGTACGTTCTCGCTCGCCGGGTGACGGGCTCGACCCTGTTCGGTGCGTATGCGGCGGGTCTCTTCGCGTTCGACGGCATGCACTACGTGCAATCGCGCATCGCAACGCCGGAAAGCTTCGTCGTCGTTTTTTCGCTTGCAACGCTCTACACGTTCATGCGCTATTGGGACGCGCTCGTCGAGCGGAGTTCCGAAAGGCAACCGTTTCCGCTGAAGCGCCTGATCGCGGGCGGCGCCGGAGCCGTCGTATTGTCGGCCGCTATCGTCATGCTGCGGTTCCCGCACGAGATTTTACCTGCAAAAATTATTGCCGGAATCGTCATTGCGTGCGTCCTGTACGTGGCCTACCGCGTGTACGTCCGGCCGCCGGCCGGCGCTTTGTGGCTGACGCTCTTCGCACTTTCGGCCGCGTTGCTCGTCGCAAGCAAGTGGTATGGCGTGATGGCCTACTTCGTGGCTTTCAGCGTCGTCACGTATGCGACGATTTATGCCCTCACCAAGCACCGCCGTCCGCTCTTCCCGGTAGATCTGGTCGCGACCAGCCTTATCGCTGCAATCGGCATCGTTTATGCGCTCGCGTACATACCGCACTTCGTTGGACTGCGCGATCTGCCGCAGCTCGCGCCGCGCCCGTACACTCTCAGCGACGTCATCACGATGCAAGTAAACGCGTATCTCTATCACGCACACCTTACCGCAACGCATCCGTACGCATCGGCCTGGTGGACGTGGCCGCTCGATTTGCGGCCCATTCTTTACTATGCGAACTACGGCCAAGCCGGCGACGTTCGCACCGCTGCCATCATTACGTCGTTGCCGAATCCCATCATTTTGTGGATGGGCCTCGTCACCGTTCCGTTCGTCGGCTATTTAGCCTATCGCGAACGCAATCGAGCCTATGCTCTTGTCGTACTAACGTACCTCGCGCAGTGGTTGCCGTGGTCGCGGTCGCCGCGCATTGCGTGGGAGTATCACTTTTACGTCGACATTCCGCTTATCTGTATCTGCACGGCAGTAGCGATGCAATGGTTGTGGAAAAACCTGCGCGCATGGGACACGAAAGCCGTGCGCGGCTTCGCTGCGGGATACTTCGCGCTCGTTGTTCTGTGGTTCATCTATTTCTATCCAATCCTCACCGGGATGACGATTTCGTACGGCGCATGGATGCAGCGTATGTGGCTGCATTCTTGGATTTAATGTTCGTAGATAGACCCTTCACCGAAGGATTGGCGATACATAAAGCGGATCGTGCGGGGGGCGAGTCCCTGAGCGTTTTGCGGCGCGAACGAGCCGTTTGAAAGCGGTACGCCGATTCCGCTGTTTAAGAGCGGCACCGGAATATCGAGGTTGTTGAAGATGTTCTCAATCGAGATCTGAAACTTCGAGCGCGATGCGAGTGACAGCTCGAGATTGCTATTGAATGTCGCGAATGCGCTCTGCGCGTACGGATTGTTCGAACCGACGTAGAGCATCCCAAGCGATGCCCGGGAACCGCGCGGCCACTTGTAACTGATTTCCGCGTAGCCTTGCGCGTAAGGAATGCGTTCGGCGGCGATGTCGTTCTCGCCGGGCGCGAACCATGCGCCGCCGCCGATGTTCGGTCCCGGCACGATCGCTAAATTGCCGCCGCTATAAAAACCCGGGAGAAGTGAACCGCGGGCGGTCGTGCGCGGGAAAGAAATTTGCGCGATATAGCCCATCCCCACGGGTTTGAACTGCTGCAGCGCCAGTTCGACGCCGCTTTCTTCGACCGGCGGTCCGTTGAACCACGTATCGGTTTCCGTGAACCCGATCTGCGGCGAACGCTGCAGCATATAGGCACCATGCGTGACGGTCGAGTACCAGTCGGCGGAGAGCGTTGTGCTGCCGCCGTGCAGGCGCCATTCCGCTCCCACGTCGCCGCCGGCGGCGACCTCGAATCGGTCGACGTTCGAGCGGAAGGCGACGGCCGTAGCCGGCAAATTCAGCGGTTGGCGAACCGGCACGAATCCGCCCGAAAGCGCGTCAAGCGGCGGCGCAATGGCATCGGCTCCGTACGCGGCACGCAACGAAACGCCGGAGCGCACGGTGTGCGAGAGTGCGATACGCGCTTCAGGCGCATCGCCCGTGCGCTGTTGGGTTGTTGCGGCAAACGCCGTGCCGGTGCGCATGCTCGTGAAGATTGCTCCGCCCGAAAGATCGACTTCGTCGCGCGACGACGGATGCAGGGTCGCGTTTCCGCGAAGGTAGGTGAGCGTTTCGGTCGAGCCGTCGGCTAAAGGTTGCTCATACGAATCGTCGTTGCTGCTATTGAAAACCGTGGAGCGCGCGAGCAGCCCGTAAGAATTCTTTCCGGCGGCGTGCTGCCATTCGAGGCTGGCGCCCGTGGCGCGGTCCGTGGCGGTTGCATTGAGCCCATCGTAGCGGTCGCGATTCGTCGATGCGTCGTAGGCGTGAAAGGCATACGCATTGTCGCCCCGATCGAGAGACGCTACGACGTCGCTGAAGCGCAATCGTTCGTTTTCGCGCACAGTCGTTGCCGGCAGCAATGAAACGAACCCGCTGCCCGACTGCGCCGAGGTCGTTGCGCCGATAGACCGATCCAGGTTCGTGCCGAGAAACGTGCCGGTAAGCGTTAACGCCTGAGAGGGCATGTAGCGCAGCTTCAGCAGTAGCGATTTGCGGACGGCGTCGGCGGGAAGCGGCCCGCAGCACGGCGTTCCGTCGACTTCCGCCATCGACGCGAACGCGAGTTTGCCGCCGGGCACCGTGCCCACGTAGGAGACGTCGCTGAACGATCCGCCATGCGAGTCGACTTCCGTTTCCGGAAATGCGCGCCGGACGGCCGTTGGTTCGGAGGTGCGGAAGTTCACTGCGCCGCCGGCGCCCGAACCGAGTGACGCCACGTCGCCGGGACCTTTCACGATCTCGACTTCCTGAAGATCGAACGTCGGCACGAGATTCAGGTCGAACGTCCCCGTCGACCCGAACCAAACCGGCTCGCCGTCGAGCGATACCGGCGTTTCGTACGGCAAACTTCCGCGCACGATAACGGAGCTGGGTGCGTACGGCGACGTAGGGCTGGCCGATCCGCCGGGCATGGCCAAAACTCCGGGCGTTTGATCGATAACGCTGCGCGCGGAGGGTTGGCCTTGGTCGCGGTACGCCTCACGCGGGAAGACCTTTTGCGCGACCGGCGTCGCGTTGAACGGCGTTCGCCCATGTCCCGTTACTGAGCCGATGACATGAAGCGCGGCCGCCGACGGCGTGAGGCTAATTGAAACACTTCCCGTGCCGGCCGTGATAGCGCGGCGTTCCGGCTTGAATGCCGGCGCGGTAACCGTTATCGTCGCCGATCCGTCGACCGGCCCGATCGTCGCAATGCCATTGCGATCGGTCGTGGCGCGAACGGTTGTTTCGCCCGAAACGACGACTGAGGCCGCCGCGACGGGGCGCCCCGAATCATCGGTAACAGCGATGCGCACTTTGTCGGAAGCGTACGCCGGCAACCACGCGCTCACAGCAAAAGCTAAGTTTAAAATGATAGCAGCGAGTAGCTGCTTTTTTCCAACGGAGTGCTTCATAAGGTGACGTACCTGCGATGTCTTCTCGTCTTTACCTTCATGGCGGCTTTCGCTATGCCGCCGGCGATCGCGCAGAGCGTTGCCCTTAGCGGAAGCGTCGTAGATACGCAAGGTGCGCCGCTCGCCGGCGTTTCTGTACGCGTTCGTCCTTCCGTCGCAAAAGCGGTACAGACCGACGCGACCGGCCATTTCACCCTTGCCGGCGTTCCGAGCGGAACGTACGAAGTGACGGCATCGAAGCCCGGGTTCATTTCGTCGACCGTTGCCGCCGTGCAAGTCCCGCAAGCGGCGCCCGTCGCGTTCACGTTGCGCGCCGAATCGCTAAGCACGCTGCAGCAGATTGCAACGGTTACGGCATCGGCGACGAGCACGTATAACACGAGTGCGTCGGCGATTGCGACCGTGAGCCGCCAGCAGTTTACCGATCAAGGGCAGGTTCAAATCGGCCACGTGCTCGATCAGACTCCCGGCGTCGTCTCTGCGCGTCCCGGTTCGGCCAACGCGGCGGCTCCTGGATCCATCACGTCGCCGAATCTGCGCGGGGCGCTCGATTATGAAAAAGCGACGTTGCTCGACGGGCATCCGCTGATCAACGGCGCACGCGGCGATTATCCGACCATGTTGGTCAACTCGCTGCTCTTCGACGACGTCGAAATCGTCAAAGGTCCCACGGCTTACGCGCCGGAGATCAACTACGGCATCGGCGGCACGCTGAATTTCCGCACGGGCGATCCGACGCCGCAACAGAGCGGCTCGATGCTCTTGGGCTTCGACAACTACTCCGGCACCATCGGAAGCGTGCGGCTTTCGGACACGATCGGGAAGCTCGGCTATCTCTTGGATTACGCGAGCTACGGCACCGACGGACCGCTACAGCAGTATCCCTCGTATATTTCGCTGCCTAAAGGTGCGCTCGTAAATGGACAGACCGTTGCGGGTCCAACGACCAGCGCAAAACCGATCAACGGCGTAGCCGGACCGTATCCGGTCGCCGGCGCGTTGGGTAGCCCGAACGCCGGTTATACGTCGCTCGTTGCGTGCTGCCAGTACGTCAATTCCAACTTCCTCAACCGCGGCGAGCTCGCCAAGCTGCAATATCATTTCTCCGATTCGACGGTGTTTTCAGCGGCGTATATCGGCATTCAATCGAATTACGACGCGCCTGCAGGCAGCTTGACGGAAGTTGCGTCCGTGTTTTCGCCGGCGGCGGTTTACGACTCCACCGGAACGCCTTTTGCACGCGGACAATTCTTCTCGCTGAACACGACGCCGACGCTTCCCGATCAGCGCACGTACGACAACGAGCCGATGTTCGAAGCGAATCTGCGCACGACGCTGAACAACGACACGATCCTCGCGCGCTACTACAGCGCCGTGCTCCAGCGCGCCACCTACTCCGACGCTACGTCGCCGACTTCGCCTTACACTTCGACGCTGAACCTCTACGGCACGGCAGTCCTTGGGAATTCGTCCAATGCTCCCACCGTATTCAACGGCGCGCCGGCGACCATAACGGTTCCGGCCTCGGCTGCCTACGTGAACAACACGTCGGATCACGACTATTTGCACGGCTTTTCGTTCCAGTACGATCACCCGGTGGGTTCAAACGTCTACACGTTCGCGTACGACCGCAATACGTCGCTCACAAATTCGTATAAGATCAACGGCGGAACGGGCACGACGACGATTTCGATTCCGGGCGGCACGCGGCAAGATTTCAATACGTACTTGCTGCGCGGGGTCTTCGGCATCAGCGATAAGCTGCAGCTGACGCTAGCGAACTACTATAACGTCTACCAGAGCTTGTATACGCCTTCCAGTTCGAACGGCGTCTTCACGTTCACGCACTCGACGGCGACGCACGACGACCCGCGTCTCGGCCTCTCGTATCTGCCGAATGCCAACGTCGCGGTGCGTTTCTCGGCCGGCTCGGCGATCGCGCCGCCGTATCCGCAACTCATCGACAACCTCAATACGAACCCTGCGACGACGCAGCCCGTAAACGGGACGATTACGATATCGCAAAACTCGGGGTCGCTATTGCCCGAAACGTCATTCGGTTACGATCTGGGCACGGACGTGCGTCTGCAAGGCGGGAATATTCTGTCGGTCGACGCCTACCAAACGAACATTCGCAACCAGTTCGTCGGCATCGTATATCCGAGCGGGACGTCGTTCAACGGCACCCCGGTCTACATTACGACGAATGCGAATCTGGCGAGCAGCCGTTACGAGGGACTCGAAGCGTCGCTACGCCGCGATCCCGTGCGCGGCTACGGCTACACCGTGTCAGGCTCGTTGCAGCGGGCGTACGCGTACAACGTCCCGCCGGGGTTCTATGATTCGGCGGCCGGACCGCTGACGACGAATCTCGGCGTCGTGCCGGGCCTCAACTACATCGGGTTCAATGCGCCCGCGTTCAACGGCATTTCAAACAAAAGCGAGGCGTATGCCATGGGTTATGCGGAAGTGCATCGCCGTGGTTCTTTCGGACAGTTCACGCAGCTCGGTTTGACGTACTACGGTCCTAACAATACATACAACATGCCGGTATTTTTAGTCGGCTCAGCGTCGTACCGCCAGCCCATCATGCGTGACACCGCCGTGCAGCTTTCCGTCGACAATCTGTTCGGCGCCGATGCCGGGAAGCACGTGCAGTACGGTGCCTCGGTGCCGGCTCCGCTAGCCAACGGCCAGGTAGGCTTGCGGAATATCGTGCCCTACGGGCCGGCGACCGTGCGGTTCATCATCACGCACAGCTTCGGCCAGTAGGCAATCACAAAACGTGGGAAGCGATCGTGGCGATCACCGCGATCGCTCCCACGAACAAGAAGTAAATCAATGCCGTCGCCATGCGCATCTCGTCAAGCGCGCGATTCACGCGTTTCACCATAGGTCGTCCTCCCTTTCAACGCCTCGAGTATCGCTCGAAAACCTGAAAGGTTCTCCGTAAATTGATGAGATTTCACTGAAAAGGCCCCCGCCGTCATGGTGAGGCGCATGCGGGCGTTGCGGATATGCGCGCGTCCTTCGACGGGCTCAGGATGACGTTAGGTTAAAGCTTGGTGATGAAAGCTTCGAGTAAAGAGGCGAAGTCGGAGGCGCGCGTGGAGGCCATGTCGGTGACTTCGGCGTGGGAAGTTTCGGGAGCGCCGACGATGTTCGTGATGAGGCTGATGCCGGTGACGCCCATGCCGAGGAAGCGGGCAAAGATCGTTTCGAGGACAGTCGACATGCCGACGGCGTCGGCGCCGATCGCGCGGAGATAGCGTCCTTCAGCTGCCGTCTCGTAATTCGGTCCCAGCAATCCGGCGTAAACGCCTTCGCGCAAGCGGTGTTCCGGTTTCGCCGCGGAGCGCAGCAGATCGCGCAAACGTGAAGCGTAGCAGTCCATCATGTCGACGAACGGGTTTTCCGTCGGAAGGCCGATAAGCGGATTGCGGCCGGTGAGATTGATGTGATCGGTAAGCATCATTAGATCGCCTGGCGCGAAGTCGGGATTCAAGCCGCCCGCAGCATTCGTCAAGATCATCATGCGCGCGCCGGCGGCCTGCGCTAATCGCACGTTGACCGTGACCTGCTGCGGCGAGAACCCTTGATACAAATGCACGCGACCCGCAAACGCGCATACGCGTTTGCCTTGCCAGGTCCCGATGAGCGCTTCGCCGGCGTGGCCGCGCAGCGACGCCACGGGAAAGCCGAGCAGTTTATCGTACGGAACCGGCGTCGCCGGAAAACGATCGCGAAGCGACGATGAAAGGCCGCTGCCAAGCACGATGCCGATGTCGATCGGGCCGCCGGCGGCTTCTTGCACGAGCGTTGCGTCGTGCGCGAGCAGTTTATCGTTAGGAGCGCGGCGATCGATCATGCCGGCGTCCGATCTTTGGTGGATTGCAGAAGATTCGTCCCGGTCATAGCGCTCGGTATCGGCAAGCCCATGATGGTGAGCAGCGTCGGCGCTACGTCGCCGAGTTTGCCGCCGCTTTGAAGCTTGACGTCGTCGCGTTCACCGACCAAGATGAACGGCACGGGATTGGTAGTGTGCGCGGTGAGCGGATTGCCATCGGGATCGAGTTTCTCTTCCGCGTTCCCGTGATCGGCAGTGATCGCGAGTAGGCCGCCTGCTTTGACCACTGCGTCTGCAAGACGCTGCAGGCACTCGTCGAGAATCTGCACGCTTTCGATCGTCGGTTCCCACTTGCCGGTATGGCCCACCATGTCGGCGTTCGCGTAATTCATGATGATGACGTCGTACTTCCGCTCGTCGATACATTCGATCGCGTATGCGGTGATCTCGCGGGCGCGCATGGCCGGCGCTAGATCGTACGTGGGCACCGAGCGGTCCGAGGCGATCAGCTTGCGATCTTCGCCGGGAAACTGCTCTTCGCGTCCACCGTTGAAGAAATACGTCACGTGCGCGTACTTTTCGGTTTCGGCTAAACGAAGTTGTTTCAGTCCGGCGTTCGCGACGATCTCACCGAACGTGTCGAATTGCGGACGCGGACCGAACAGCACCGGGTTCGGATACGTTTCGTCGTACTTCGTCATTGTCGCGAAGAGCAAGTCATCGTACTTCTTCGTTTGGAAACCGGCCGCCGCATCGCCGTCAAACGCCAGCGTTAGTTGCCGCGCGCGATCCGGGCGGAAGTTGAAGAAGATGACGGAGTCGCCGTTCTTTACCGGACGCGGTTCGCCGATCGAGCGCCGGCATGACGAATTCGTCGTTTTCAGCCGCGCGCATACGCGTCTTCCAAGGCGGCAATTGCATCGGGCGCGTGATACTTCGCTTCACCGCACGCGAGCATGTCGTACGCCGCCTGCGTGCGTTCCCAGCGTTTGTCGCGGTCCATCGCGTAGAAGCGCCCGCAAATGCTTGCGATTGCTCCGGGTCGTCCCACCGTGTCGAGCTTCTCCTCGAGTTGTTCGAGATACGTGCGCGCCGAACTCGGCGGCGTGTCGCGGCCGTCCAAGAAGCAATGCACGGCCAACGGAACATCCGCGTCTAACGGCCGCATCGATCAGTGCGAATAGATGCACGATCGAACTGTGGACTTGTCCGTCGGAGACGAGCCCCATGAGGTGCAGCGTCCCGCCGGTTCGCTTCACGTGCTCGACGCAACGCTGCAGCGTTGCATTCTTCGCGAACTCACCCGAGGCGATATCGGCATCGATGACGACGACGCCCTGCGGTACCACGCGGCCGCTTCCGAGATTCATATGACCGACTTCGCTGTTGCCCATGATGCCTTTTGGCAACCCGACGTCCTCACCCGACGCCTCGAGCGTCGTCCAGGGATAGCGTTGAAAGAAGGCATTCCAATGCGGCAGCGTTGCCGCGGCAATGGCATTGCCGTGGGTGTTGTCGCTGCAGCCCCATCCGTCGAGAACCGCGAGAACTACGGGTTTGTACATGCTTGTCATCCTTGGATTATCGAAGGGCCGCATTGGCGACGAGCGTAGCGAACGCCGCCGCATCGAGCGATGCGCCGCCGACGAGTCCGCCGTTGATGTGTTCTTCTTGCATGTAGACGGCCACGTTGTCGGCCTTCATACTGCCGCCGTAAAGAATCGGCACGTCGCGCAGTCCCTCGAGCGCGTTGCGAATCTTGCCCATCACGCGGTTCGCCTCTGCGGCATCGCAATTCTCGCCCGTGCCGATCGCCCAAACCGGCTCGTAGGCGACTACGACTTTCGCGAGCTGATCCGTCGTAAGATCTTTTAGGCCTTCGCGGATTTGCAATAAGATCCGTTCGTCGGTGCGGCCCGCTTCGCGCTCGGCGAGAGTTTCGCCGACCGCGACTATCGGTGTGATTCCGCCGGCCAGGAGCGCCTTCACTTTCAGGTTGACGGTGAGATCGGTTTCGGCGTCGTACGCGCGTCGTTCCGAGTGTCCGACGATCGTATACGTCACGCCGTGCTCTACGAGCATCGGAACGCTGATTTCACCGGTGTACGCGCCTTGCGTTTCCCAGTGCACCGTCTGGGCGCCGAGTGCTACGCGCGTTTCTCCGCGCAACCGTTCGCCGGCGGCCGCGAGCGCCGTGAACGGCGGCGCGACCATGACGTCGACGTCTTTAGGAAAACCGGCGGCAAGTGGAAGAAAGACATCGAAGAACGACAGCGTTTGCGCTGCCGTCTTGTGCATCTTCCAGTTGCCGGCGACGAGCGTTCTAGGCATGGGTTTTGGTCTCGAGCGCGGCAACGCCCGGAAGCGTCTTCCCTTCGAGAAACTCCAGCGTGGCGCCGCCGCCGGTCGATACGTGTGTCATGCTCGCGGCGAAACCCAGCATGTGTGCTGCGGCTGCTGCATCACCGCCGCCGACTACGCTCGTCGCGCCGTTTGCGGTGGCACGCGCGATGGCATCGCCGACGATCTTGGTGCCTTGCTGATATGCGGTCTTTTCGTACACGCCCATCGGGCCGTTGAAGACGATCGTCTTGGCGTTTTCGATGACCTCGGCGTAGGCTTGCGCCGAGGCGGGGCCGATGTCGAGAATCATCGTGTCGCCGACGTCCTCGATGCCCACGACGTGCGCTTCGGAGTCGGCATCGAACGAGCTCGACACGACGGCGTCGATCGGCAGATGCAGCGTAACGCTCTTAGTCGCCGCGAGTTCGAGAATGGCTTTTGCCGGCGACAAATCGTCGTCGCGCAACGAACGGCCTACGTTGGTGCCGCGCGCTGCAAGAACGTGTTGGCCATGCCGCCGCCGATGCAGAACGCATCGACGCGATCCATCAGGTTGGTGAAGACGCCGACTTTGTCTTTCACTTTGGCGCCGCCGATGACGCACACGTACGGTTGCTTCGGCGAAACCATCAGCGCCCCAAGCGCGTGCAGTTCGGCTTGCATCAGGAAGCCGGCCGCACTGGGAAGCAGATGCGCGACGCCTTCGGTCGAAGCGTGCGCGCGGTGCGCCGTGCCGAACGCGTCGTTGACGTAGACGTCTCCGAGCGACGCGAGCTCGCGCGCAAAGGCCGGATCGTTTCGTTCTTCTTCGGCGTGGAAGCGAACGTTCTCGAGCAACAGATCGTTGCCGTCGCGAAGGTTTTCAGCCGCGCGGCGGGCGCTATCGCCGATGCAATCTTCCGCAAAAGCAACGCTGACGTTCAAGCGATCCGATAGTGCCTGTGCGACCGGGCGTAAGGAGTACTTCGGATTCGGCGTGCCGTCGGGACGCCCGAGATGCGACATCACGATGACACGGGCGCCTCGATCGATCAACCATCGCAGCGTAGGAATTGCGGCGTCGACGCGCGTGTAGTCGGCGATTGCGCCGTCTTTCATCGGGACGTTGAGATCTTCGCGAACCAAGACGCGTTTGCCCGCAACATCGAGATCTTCGAGCGTACGAAAATTCATGGTGTTCTTAGCTTTTCCGGTTGGCTTGAGGTGAGATGCGCCTGCCTTCGACACGCTCAGGGTGACAAGTATTCGTCATGCTGAGGCCCGTCGAAGCACAGGCGCATCGGAGAGTAGCGAAAAAGGCCTACGCCGTCGCGGGGATCTTCTCCAAGATCATCGCCGTGAGATCGGCGAGGCGGCACGAGTAGCCCCACTCGTTGTCATACCACGCGCAGATTTGCACGAGGTCGCCGTTGACTTGCGTGAGCTTCGAATCGATGATCGAGCTGTACGGCGAACGCTTGAAGTCGCTCGAAACCAGCTCTTCGTCCGTGAACTGAACGTAGTCTTTGAGCGCGCCTTGCGCTTCTTTGCGAAGAATTTCGTTGACTTCGTCTCTGGTCGTTTCTTTCTTGACCTGAGCGACGAGATAGACCATCGAAACGGTCGGCGTCGGAACGCGCAGCGCAAAGCCGTCGAACGTGCCTTTGACTTCCGGAATCGTGAGGTAGAGCGCTTTTGCGGCGCCCGAGCTCGTCGGGACGATGTTCGTCGCGGCGTTGCGCGCGCGGCGGATGTCTTTGTGCGGCGCATCGAGGATGTTCTGATCGTTCGTGTACGAGTGAATCGTCGTCATGAAGCCCTTGACCCATCCGAGATGGTCGACCAGCGGCTTTACCGCGGTCGCAAGGCAGTTCGTCGTGCACGAGGCGTTGGAGATGACGTTGTGCTTCTCGGGATCGTAGTCGTTCTCGTTGACGCCGAGCACGAGCGTCACGTCTTCACCCTTCGCAGGCGCGGAGATGATGACTTTCTTCGCGCCGCCGCCGTCGATATGGGCGCGCGCCTTTGCTGCATCGGTGAAGAGGCCCGTCGATTCGATGACCACGTCCACGCCGAGATCTTTCCAGGGCAACTTCGCCGGGTCGCGCTCGGCCAGCACCTTGATACGCTGCTTGCCGAAGACGATGGTATCACCGTCGACCGAAACGTCGCCGTCGTAAGGGCCGTAGTTGCTGTCGTACTTGAAGAGATGCGCGCACTCGGCGGCGCTCGTAAGGTCGTTCACCGCGACGATTTCAATGTCCGGATGGCGCTCCATTAGCGCCTTGGCAAAGTTTCTACCAATGCGGCCGAAGCCGTTGATACCGATGCGCATGCATGACTCCGTGAAGTTTTAAGGGTGGAACGTCTTATCGTTTACCGGGCGTGCTCCTGGTGCCCTTTCCGGCTCTGAGTTTGCCCGCCAAGCGGGCAAGTGAAGCAAGGCGGCTGCTGACGGTCGGCTTGGAAATGGACGGATTGCACCGCGCGCCGAGCTCCGCCAGCGACTCGTCCGGGTGGGCCAGACGTAGCTCGGCAATCTCACGGAGCGGCGGCGAAAGCTGCGGCAGGCCGTAGGCGCTGGCGAGATACTCGATAACGCGTCGCTGGGTGGCGGCAGCGGCCGCGACCCGCTCGAGGTTCGCAGCTTCGGTATTCACCAGACGGTGGATGCGGTTCTTGGTCTCGCGGAACGCCCGGACGTCTTCGAGCCTGAGCACCGCTCCAAAGGCGCCGATGACGGTGAGCACGTCGACGATCGCTTCGAAATCTTTGAAGTAGAGCACCTGGCGGCGCTTCCGAACGGTCCGCTTCGGCGCGCGGCCCGTGCTGCGGAGCATCCAGACCAGGCGGTCCGCGGCCTCCGAGGACGGCAGCACGAACTCGAGGTGGTAGCCGTGCGAGCCCGCGGCGAGGGAGCCCGACGCAAGGAAGGCGGCTCGGATCTCCATGATCCGGTCGCATTTATGGGCCGGCTTCGGTGGGATCTCCAAGTGCACGCTCGGGGAGGGCGATGGCGAAGGTCGGGAGGCGCGCTAGGCGCGTGGCGGCGAGGCTCTGGATCGGGTGTGATTTACGCTCTTCCAGCAGCGACCAGAAGAGCCGGGCGATGGAATTGCGGTGCGTCACGAAGTGGTCGCCGGCGCCGTCGCGTCCGTAAAGTGCGAGGCCCGCGGCTAGGGCGGCCCGGCAGTGCGGCGCTGCGGGCAGCTCGCGGGCGAGCGCGTCTTTGGTGTCGCCGGAGATCGACGAAGCCGTCACCGCGCTAGATCCACTCCGAGGGATCGTCTTTGCGCGTTTCCAGAATCTCGTAAAGATCGGCTGGCTTCACGCCGGGCGTCATGCGCAAAGGCACCTCGCGAACGCGCACCGTTACGTATCGCGTTGCATAGTGAATTTCGAGGACGTCGCCGGGCTTCACTTGATAAGCCGGCTTCAATGCCTTGCCGTCTTTCGTGATTCGCCCGTGTTCGAGCGCCTCGTGTGCCTCCGTGCGCCGCTTGGAGAGACGAGCTACCTTCATGAACTTGTCGAGCCGCATGAATCATCAGCATAGCAAAGCCGCGCCAGGCTTGCATCCGCTCGGCAACAAAAGGCCCTTCCATGGCACAACCGCGTCCCCGGCAGCACATTACCGAATCGCAGAAGCCGCTGTGGCAAACCTTTGCGATCTTCTTAGTGCCGTTGATGTTGAGCAACATCCTCCAGTCGGCTTCGCAGACGTTCAACAGCATTTATCTGGGGCGTCTGATCGGCACCGACGCGCTCGCAGCCGTCTCCTCGGTTTTCCCCATCATCTTTCTGCTCGTTTCGTTCCTGATTGGAATCGCCAGCGGCAGCACCGTGCTCATCGGACAAGCCTACGGCGCGAGAGACGAACATCGCGTGAAGAAAGTAGCCGGCACGGTATTGGGTGCAACGTTGCTGCTCGGCCTCATCGTCGCCGTTATCGGTGAGTTCATCTCGCCGTTCATGCTGCAGGCGCTGGGCACCCCCGCGAATATTCTTTCCGACGCGGATCACTATGCGCGCATCTTTTTCCTGACGTCGCCGATTCTGTTTCCGTACCTGGCCTACACGACGTTTCTGCGCGGAATCGGCGACTCGACGACGCCGTTTTATTTCCTCATCGTTGCAACCGCGCTGTCGTTGATCTTCACGCCGGCATTCATTCTCGGCTGGGCCGGCTTGCCGCATCTCGGCGTCGCAAGCGCCGCGTGGGCCGCGCTCATCGCGCAAGGCGGCTCTCTCGCGGCGATGCTGTTAACGCTGCACGTGAGAAAGCATCCGCTGCGGTTCGACCGGGAGATGGCGCGCGACATGATCTTCGATCCGAAGATCCTGTGGACGGTCATGCGCATCGGCGTGCCGACCGGCTTGCAAGTCATCATGGTCTCGCTTGCGGAGATCGCCGTCATTTCGTTTGTGAATCGCTACGGCTCGAGTGCTACGGCAGCGTACGGCGCCGTCAACCAAGTCGCGAGCTACGTGCAGTTTCCCGCTATGTCCATCGGCATCGCGGCTTCAATCTTCGGAGCACAGTTCATCGGCGCGCGTCGCGAGGATCGCTTGGGCGCCGTCATTCGCACCGCCGTGACGATGAACTACATCGTGAGCGGCTTCCTCATCGTCATCTGTTACGTTGCGTCGTGGTTCATTCTCGGCTGGTTCATCACCGATCGGCACACGCTTGAACATCGCGCACACGCTGCTCATGATCACGCTGTGGGGCTACGCGGTCTTCGGCAACTCGGCGGTGCTTAGCGGCATCATGCGCAGCAGCGGAACGGTTTTATGGCCGACGATCATCGGCATTTTCACAATCTGGGGCGTCGAAGTTCCCGCGGCGTATCTCTTGATGCAGCGCTTCGGCCTGGACGGCGTATGGATGGGCTACCCGATCGCGTTCTGCAGCGGCTTAATCCTCCAGTTCTGCTACTACGAATTCTTCTGGAAACGCAAGACGCACGAACGACTGGTGTAGCACGAGGCGCCGGGATATCGCATGTGCGAGCGCTCGGTTAAGTGTAGCCAATAAAGACGGCGGCTTCCGCAAAGGGTATAACGCGGCCATGGCTGACGAAATCAAGCGCGAGGCTGCGGAGAAATTGCAGAACGCCGAGCCGCAGGCCAAAAGCGAAGCGGTACGCGATCAAATCGGCAGTCTTCCGCCGGCCGAAGTCGCGATGCATGCACAAGCAGCGATCGCTAATCTTCAATCTTCCAATCCGAACTTGGCGAAGGAACTGCAAGATCTCATTCGCGCCGGTCAAGTTAATCCCGACGGCCTCAAACGCGCCGTTATCGGCTTCGTGGAAGCACACCCCGAAACCATCACCGCCTTCGCCCCTAAGGTCGCAAAGGGCGTTTCCGAAAGTTTAGATTCCCGCTGACCCTCGCTGTTATGCGCGTGTCCTTCGACAGGCTCAGGATGACGGAGGGTGTTATTCCGTCATGGTGAGCTTGTCGAACCATGGGCGGATATCCGTAATGCTGTTATGCGCGTGTCCTTCGACGGGCTCAGGATGACGGGGATTTGTTCGTCATGGTGAGCTTGTCGAACCATGGGCGGATATCCGCGATGCTGATATGCGCGTGTCCTTCGACGGGCTCAGGATGACGGGGGATTGTTCGTCATGGTGAGCTTGTCGAACCATGGGCGGATATCCGTAATGCTGTTATGCGCGTGTCCTTCGACGGGCTCAGGATGACGGGGGATTGTTCGTCATGGTGAGCTTGTCGAACCATGGGCGGATATCCGCGATGCTGTTATGACGGGCGGCGTTTTTTGTCCTTAGGGGTGACGCACGTGCCGCTCGCGCGGCAGACGATGATGGGTGCTTCGAGGAAATCGGCGGAGCTTTCGGAGACGTCGGCGCGCACGGCGATGACCTTGCGCGCTTCGAACTCCATCTTGCGTGACGTGTTGCCGACGCTCGTGATCCGGCCGTACGCTTCGATGTAGTCGCCGGCGTAAACGGGCGCCAGAAACTCCACCTTGTCGTACGCGACGAATAGGCCCTCGTCGCCGTCCATGCTTGATCAGCAGCTCGGTTGCGACGTCGCCGAAGAGCGCGAGCATGCGCGCTCCGTCGACCAAGTTTGCCGCCGTAGTGCGCGTCGTGCGCGCTCATGCGCAGGCGGATCAGACTCGTTACGCCGCTTGCGTTTTCGCTAGTTGCCACAGATCCTCGAGTTCGTCTAGTGAAAGATCGGAGAGCGCCTTGCCTTCATCGGCTGCGTGCTGCTCCATGAAGAAGAAGCGTTTGTAGAACTTTTCGTTTGCTTCGCGCATCGCCGTTTCGGCGTCGATGCCGAGCGCGCGCGAAAGGTTCACGAGCGTGAAAAAGACATCGCCGAGTTCTTCGCGCACGTGGTCGTCGTCTTGCTTGGCGCGCCGCGCTTCGGCCAGTTCGGTGAGTTCTTCGTGCAGTTTATCGAGCACGCCGCCGACGTCGCGCCAGTCGAAACCGACACGCGAAGCTTTCTCTTGCATCCGTTGACCGCGCTGTAAAGCGCCGAGGTGCTTCGGGATTCCATCGAGGCGGCTCTTGCGCTTTTGCCCTGTTTTTTCTTGAGCCTTGAGCGCTTCCCAGCTTTTCCATTGCGAAGTCGACGTCTTCGATGACGGCGTCGCCGAAAACGTGCGGATGGCGGCGCACCATTTTGTTCGAGAGCGCGTCGATGACGTCGGCAACGGTGAATTTGCCGACTTCCGAACCTAGTTGCGAATGAAACACGATTTGCAGCAGCAGATCGCCGAGTTCTTCGCACAGCGCGTCCATGTCGCCGGCTTCGATCGCTTCGACGACTTCGTACGTCTCTTCGATCAGATACGGAACCAGCGTGCGGTGCGTTTGTTCGCGATCCCACGGACAGCCGAGTCGCAGGCGCGCCATGATTTCGATGAGTTCTTGAAAGGTATAGTGATGCGACTGCGGCGGCAACGGCACGAGCGGCATCTCAAGCGACGATGCGATCGTTGCGCGGGCCATCCCGGCCATAATCTCCGTGCGGATGCCGCGCGCCTCGAGCGCGCGCAGCAGCGGCGGCAAACCCGGAAGATCGGAGAACGGATTTCCGAGCACGCCGAGGGCGAGATCTTCGGCGTCGCGCGCGGCGTCGACGCGTTCGACAAACCGTTCGATCTCCTCGGTGCTCCCCGCGCACGAAGAGGGCGGGATCGCCGACGAGATTCGCGTTCGAGCGTGATGCCGTTGTCGGAGAGGTACTTCGTAAGATCGGGCGGCGCGAGAAACGACCGTCACGCGACTTGCAGAACGCAACGCGTCGAGACTGCCCAGGGTGAGAAGCGCCGGATCACCAGGACCCAAGCCGACGATACGAACCAGCATCGGTCGCGCTCCTTTCTAGGCAGAGGTACTAAACGCTTTCGTATAGCAAAGGCCCCCGATCTCTCGGGGGCCCTTTGGGTTATATGCGCCTGTCCTACGACAGGCTCAGGATGACGAGGTTACTTCGGGCTCGAGCTTGCGGCCGGTGCGGCGGCGGTCGGTTCGGTGCTCGATGCTGCGGCCGGCGTCGGGAACGCCGACGTGTAACGCGGGTCGTTGACCTGAATGTTCGCCTTCGCTTGCAGATTCTGCAGGAACGGCTGGATCAACGGCGCTTCTTGTTGCTGGCGCAGCATGTCGGCGATACGGTCGTGCGTGTTTGCGAGCGTCGCCTTCTGGCCCGGGTCTTTCGACTTCGACCTGAATGATGTGGTAGCCGAACGGCGACTTCACCGGCTTGCTGATCTGGCCGACCGGCAGCGAGAACGCCGCTTGATCGAAGGCCGGAACCATTTGGCCGCGACGGAACGTGCCGAGTTCGCCGCCCTTGTCCTTGCTGCCCGGATCCATCGAGTACTGCTTCGCAACGTCTGCGAAGTTCTTGCCGCTCTTCAGCTCCGCTTCGACTTTGTTCGCCGTCGCAAGATCCGGAACGAGGATGTGTCGCGCTTGAACCTGTTCGGGTTTATCGAACGACGCATGATTCTTATCGAAGTACTGCTTGATCTGCGCGTCGGAAACTTTGACGTCTTTGCCGACGGCCTGATCGATGATGATCTGCTCGCGCAGCGCGTTCTTCACGTCGGTTTCGGTGAGTCCGCGCGCCTTTAGCATGTCGTCCCACGAGCCGTTCGGGAAGTTGGCTTTGAGCTCGTCTTCCTTCTTTTGAATGTCGGCGTCGCTGACGTTGATGTTGTTGTCTTTGGCGTACTGGTTGATGAGGTCTTCACGAACCATCGTCTGCAGCGTGCCAAGAGCGGCCGGGCTCGACTCCAGTTTCGAATCGAAGTCGGCTTTGCTGATCGCTTGGCCATTGACGGTGGCGATGTTGCCGCCGCCCGAACATGCCGCAAGCGAGGCGGCACAGAGCATAGTAGCTAGACCCGCGAGAACGCGGCCGGCTTTCGACATTTCGGACTCCACTAGTGCGTAAGGGGGTGCGTACACAAAGCGGAGTCACTGACCCCGCTTATCCGGACTCCGGGTTCGTTCGGAAGCCTAGAGGTCCTTCGAGGCGGGTGCCATAGCAAGCAGGCGGTCGTTACATCGCAAGTAGCAGGCGGCGCAAGAGCGGCATCCACATGCCCTCGGCGGTCGAGCCTTTGGCCACCGGCGGCAGGTCGACCAGAATCTTGCCTTCCCCGAACCGGAATTTGTTCTTGGTGAGCGACTGGAACGTCGGGATCATCTTCGGATCCAGTTCGAAGCCCGAGCCGACGCCGAGAGTCAAGCGCTTCTCGTCGATGACGACGCGCGTCACGTGCTTCTGCAAGCGCGATGGCGCGCAGTTTGGTAAGCTCGACCAGGTGTTCCAGCGGCGTCGGGAAGGCGCCGAAGCGATCGCGCACGCCCGCGGCGATTTCCTCGACCTCCGATTCGCTGCGCGCCTTGGCGAGTTGCTGATAGACGGCGATCTTCTGCGAGACTTGCGGAATGTAGTCGTTCGGAATGAACGCACTGATCTTCACGTCGATCACCGCTTCACGCTGGTCTTCCATCGAAGCGGTCATGCCGCGTCGTTGCGCAATTGCATCCGCGAGCATCTGGCAGTAGGTGTCGAACCCGACGGAGCCGATGAAACCCGATTGCGCCGCGCCGAGCAAATTGCCGGCGCCGCGAATCTCCAGATCGCGCATCGCGATTTGCAAGCCGGAGCCGAGATGCGTGAATTCACGAATCGCTTCCAGACGCGCCTTCGCGTCTTCGGTCAGCGCCTTGTGTCCCTGATAGAGCAGATAGCAGTACGCCTGATGGTTCGAGCGTCCGACGCGGCCGCGCAGCTGGTAGAGTTGCGCGAGGCCGAACTTATCGGCGTCGTTGACGATCATGGTGTTGACGTTCGGAATGTCGATGCCGTTCTCGATGATGGTCGTCGCGACGAGAATGTCGAAATCGCCGTCGATGAAGCCGCTGCATCACCGGCTCGAGTTCGTGTTCGGTCATTTGTCCGTGACCGACGCGATGCGGGCGCGCGGAACGAGCCGCTCCAGCGCGTTCTTCACCGCGTAGATCGACTCGACGCGGTTGTGCAAGTAGTAGACTTGTCCGCCGCGATCGAGCTCGGCGTGATGGCGCGCTGCACGATGGCGTCGCTGGCCGGCACGACGACGGTCTTGATCGACATGCGGTTTTTCGGCGCGGTTTGAATGAGCGAGAGATCGCGCACGCCCATCAGCGACATGTGCAGCGTGCGCGGAATGGGCGTCGCCGAGAGCGTCAGCACGTCGACGGACGTCTTATATTCTTTCAGGCGCTCTTTGTGCATGACGCCGAAACGCTGCTCTTCATCGACGATGATCAAGCCGAGATCCGCGAACGCGACGTCTTTTTGCAGGAGGCGATGCGTGCCGATCACGATATCGACTTTGCCTTCGGCCAGATCTTTTAGCGTTTGCTTTTGCTCGGCTTTGGAACGGAAGCGCGAAAGCTCTTCGATGCGGACGGGAAAGCCGGCGAAGCGGGCGCTGAAGTTGCGATAGTGTTGCGCCGCAAGCAGCGTCGTCGGCACGAGCACCGCAACTTGTTTCTTGTCGGCGATCGCTTTAAAAGCGGCGCGTATCGCGACTTCCGTTTTGCCGTAGCCGACGTCGCCGCAGACGAGACGGTCCATCGGGCGCAGGCGCTCCATGTCGCCTTTGGTGGCGTCGATCGCCTTCTTCTGATCGACGGTTGGCTCGTACGGAAACGCTTCTTCCATCTCGGCTTGCCACGTCGTATCGGCGCCGAACGCGTAGCCCTTCGAGAGTTCTCGCTCCGCGTAAAGCAAAACGAGTCCGTCGGCGATCTTTGCGAGCGATTCGGAAACGCGCGTCTTCGTGCGCGCCCAATCGGCGCCGCCCATCTTGGAAAGGCGCGGCGACTGGCCCTCGGCCGCCGAGTACTTCGTTACCTGATGCATCTGCGTGACCGGCACGAGCATGCGGTCCGACCCGGCGTATGCCAAATCCAAATAGTCTTGCGTTGCGCCGAGGATCGTTTCCGTGCGCAAACCCAAGTATTGGCCGATACCATGCACCGCGTGCACGACGTAGTCGCCGACCTTGAGATCGGCGAGCGTGACCGGCACGCCTTCCTTGACGGCGCGCAGCTTCACGCGTTTCGGCGGCTGGCCGAAAATTTCGCGGTCGCCTAACACGCGCAAGCGCAGATCCGGCATCGCGAAGCCGGCTTCGATATTGCCATGATCGACGAGTACGCGGCCGTTGCGAGCGCCGAGATGCAGCAATTGTACCGAACGTTCCGCCGTTACGCCGGCGGCGCGCAGCAAGTCGACGGTGCGCGAAACGGCGGAGCTGACGATAACGAGCGTCTCGCCCTGCGCAACCCACTCGCGCACGCTCTGCGAAAACATTTCGATCTGGCGGTTGAAGTGCTCCGCCGGACGGCACTCGACCACAACGCTTTCGGTTGCAGCCGGAAGCCACGCGACGTCGTCGGGACGTTCGATGGCGCCGGGAAAAATGAGCGATGCGCGCGATTGCAGCGCAGGCGCAAGTTCGGACAGATGCGGGTGCGGAGTCGCGACTTCGGCGAGCAACGCTTCGTCGACCTCGCCCTCGTTGATCGACAGTTCGCCCGAGTCGACGCCGGCAAGCAGCACGCTGTGTTCGCGCGAGCGTTCTTCCTGCAGCGCGCGTTCGATCGTTGCCAGCATGCCCGGCTCGTCGAGCACGATGACGGAGTCGTCGCGCAAATAGTCGATGACCGTCGCGCGCTCTTCGTAGGCAAGCGGCAGCCAAGATGCGGGCACGTCGCCGCCGGTGTCCAGAAACGTCGTTAACGCGTCGCGCACGCGATGCGGGCCTTCGAATGTCTCGAGGATGCGTTCGCGGTAGCGGTCTTCGCGCGGAATTTCTCCCCACGGAACGACTTCGAGCGACTCGCGTTCGCCTTCGCTGCGCTGCGTCTCGAGATTGAACGGGACGAATGCTTTCGATCGTATCGCCGAAGAACTCGATGCGCGCCGGCGATTCCGCCGTCGCCGCAAAAAGATCGAGAATGCCGCCGCGTACCGCGTATTCGCCAACGGCGCTCACGACGTCGGCGCGCGTGTACCCGAGGTGGAAAAGCCGTTCTTGCAGCTCGTCCCAGCCGGCATCTTCGCCGACGCGCAGCGTGAACCGTAATTCGTCGAAACACGAACGCGGCATCATGTATTGGCGCAACGCAACGACGGGCGCAAGGACGATTCGCGGCAAACCGTTCGCCAGATCCGAAAGCAGCGTCATTCGCGCGCTGCGGTCCGACGGGCTTTCGATAGCGCCGATAGCTTCGTCACGCGAACGCAGCAACGCCACGGTCTGCGGCTCGGTTTCGCCCATATAGTAGAGCAAATCCGCGAACGCGCGCTCCGCGACGTCGGGGGTAGGCATCACTACGAGCAGCGGCGCTTGAACGGCCCGGTAAAGCGTAGCAAGGAGCGCCGGCCGGGCCGCGGCTACGGTTTCGTGGCAGACATAACTGCCGCGTCCCGTGCGCAAGCGATCCGCCAGCGTGGCAAGCGCGCGGTTGGAAGAAACCAGGCCGCGCAGCAATGCGTCGTGCAGGCCACCGCTCGAAGCGGGCGGGGTCAACGTTTGGGCGTTCATAACGAGCGGCTGATTATAACAGAGGAATGCGCTCCCGAGAAGCCGCCAATCTCAGCCCAACGCCGAAAAGCAGGAGCGCGAGTGCGCTCAAGAGCGCATTTATCGCCGGTGAAGGCGTTGCGACGGCGTCCGGAAGATAGCGCAGCGTTGCGCTGAGCGTCAAGGCTGCCGTAACGTAGTGCGCCCGTGTCACGGGAAGCCACGCTAAAAGCGGAACGAGCCAAAACGCATACCATGCATACGGGTTGGGGATCAACAGCCAGAGTGCGAGCGTGATGGCAATCGCGCGCTGCGCGCCGGACGCTGTTCGTGCGATCGCGGCAATTGCGATTCCGACGACCGCGATGGCGATGACGATGCCGGCCGGGGCGCCGGCGATCGACGACGTCAATCCCTGCAACGATGCTGCCGGAGCATAATGTCCGTGCGTGGCGACGTGCGACTGAATCGAAGCAAGCCAGCGATACGATCCGGCGTAGATGACGGCGGCGACGAAAACGCCGTACGCGATTGGATACACCCACTCGTCGGTGCGGCGCGCCCGTACGTAGGCTATTGCGGCTGGAACGACGGCGGCGGGAATCTTGATGAGCGCGCTTGCCGCAGCGAGGATCATGCCGGCGAAGAGATGACGCCGCGCAACGGCGATGCCCGCCAGAGCAACCGCAAGCATCAGCGCGTCGTTGTGTCCCTCGACGGCGCACCACAGCAGCACCGGATTCCACGCAAGCAACGCCGTTGCATACGTTGCGCGCCCTTCGCTCTTGCGCAGCCGGCCGAGGAGCAGCGCGGCAACGAGCAGGGCGATCGAAGATAGCACGCGCATCGCCTCGATTTGCGCGCGAACGCCCAACGGGTGCGCGATCGACACAAAAACTTGCGCAATTCGCACGAATACTTCGCCGTACACGCACACGGGCAGCGCTCCGCTCCACTGCCAAATGGCGGCGGAAACTACAGGATCTGCCGATCTCGTCGCTTGGGTCGCATACGGATCGATGCCGAGCCGGGCCATTTCGCCATAGGCCGCATAGGCGTAAGCGTCGCTCGAGAAGAGCGGGGCGAACGTCCAGAGCAGGGCCATCGCCGCAATCGAGACGCCCATCACGGTTGCGACGTTGAACCGCGCGTCGTCTTTTGCCAGATCGCCGAGCGCCAGCAGATACGCGACCGATGCAGCGATCAGCATGCCGGTAAAAATGCATCCGAGCAACAGCCCGAAGCTGCCCCAATTCGTGGCAACGGGGAGCGGTTGCAGCATGTCGACGTGAAAGCGCGCGGGAACGCGTTGCATCGCGACGTGTGCCGCCGCGCTCCCGGCTGCGAGCGCGACGAGGAGCGCCGCTAGCCGGCGCATTCGCGCGGAACCGACGCTGCAAATCCGAGCGCGACCACCAGCATCCACGGCAGTCCGGCCTTCGGATAGAACACGATGTAGTCGGCAAGTTGATGCGTGCACAGCGCGAGCGTTGCAGCAAGCGCTGCAGCGGTCCACGGCGACGAACGTGCGGCCCGAACGAGCGGCGCCAGCGCACTGCCGATGAAAACCAGCGTAGCACCGAACAAGACGACGCCGCCTTCGGCTAGCTGCTGGAGATACCAGTTGTTTGCATGCGTGCGTACGTTGGGGAGGCCTGCGCGCGCGAGTTCGAGCTCGTAGTTCCCCGCGCCGATTCCGAAAACGGGATGCGTGCGGAAGAAGAACCACGCTGCGCGCCATAGCTCCGAGCGATTGCCGACGCCGCCTGCGTAGTCGGCGCCGATGAAGGGAACGCGGAGCGCTGCAACGGTTTTTGCCGCGAGATACCAGCCGGCGTCGGCCGCGAAACCGGTGACGGCGCCCGTCAACAGCGGACGCAGCAGCGGCCTCGAGCGTTCGCGATAAACGGCAACGAGCGCAACGATCGCGACCGCACAGCCGGCCCATCCGCCGCGTGAGAACGTGAGCGCAAGCGTGATAACGGCAACGCTCAATAATGTTTGGATCGACCGGGTCGGCCGGAAGATCGTCCAAGCCGCAAGCAGGGCGATCGTTGTTTCCAAGTACCCGGCAAGCTGATTCGGGCCTTCGAGCACGCCTGCGATTCGAGGCACGACGCCCGGTGCAATCAACAGCCCGGATGAAGCGCCGATGAATTCTTCAGCGAGCGCGGAGGCGCACACGAGCGCGATGGACAGCATCCATGCGCGCATTACCAGAGCGTCGTCCGGATCGAGCCGGTACGCCGCGAAAACCGCGGCGACGGCGACCGCGTATTCGAGCCATTTGAAGGCTTCGCGTACGACCGGCGCATGATGTTCGGCAAAAACTCCACTCGCCAATATGGCGCAGATCACGACTGCCATGGCCATTAAAAGCCGCCGCACTCTTCCGTCGCCGAACGTCGCAAGCGCGCTCGGGCGAACCGCGAGACCGCACACCAACGCTGCGAGGACGACTTTCGGAAACGTTATCGAGGTCCCGAAAAGGTCGTGATAGTAGGCGAACGGCGCGCTAAAGGCAAGGGCGGCGATGCCTGCGGCCGGGCGCCGCTGCGTGGCAAGCAGCGTTGCGACGAATGCCGCCGCGAATACGGCGGCCGCTATCGGGTCGAGCGGCACGGGAACCGGAAAGCGGTCGACCACCGCGTGGTACTGCACGCGGCGGGCTTCGTGTCGATGGTGAAGAAACCCAACCGCCGCCATGGATGAACTGACGATGCGCCGCGCGATCGAGAGAAAAAGAGCCGGCGAGGCGCTGAGCGCGACCGAATGGGGAAGCGTTATCGGCGCGTATATGGACGGCAAAGTCGACGACGCGCAAATGGCCGCAATGGCCATGGCCTGCGTTTGGCGCGGCCTTTCCATGGACGAAATCGTCGCATTGACGCAGGCTATGGTGAATAGCGGCCGGCGCCTGAATTATGGCGGCAACGGCATCGTCGTCGACAAGCACTCCAGCGGCGGCGTGAGCGACATCGTTTCGCTGGTGGCAGTTCCCCTCGTCGCATCGTGCGGCGTGCGCGTCGCGAAGTTGTCAGGTCGAGCGTTGGGACACACCGGCGGAACGATCGACAAACTCGAGACGACGCCGGGCTTCAACGTGGCGCTGCCGTTGGATCGATTCGTCCGTCAAGTCGAAGCCGTCGGCTGTGCGATTGCCGCGCAAACCGAGGAGGTCGTGCCGGCCGACAAGCGCCTCTATAAGCTGCGCGACCACACCGGCACGATTCCGGCCGTCGGATTGATCGCGTCGTCGATCGTATCGAAAAAAATTGCCGGCGGCGCGCACGCCATCGTCTTCGACGTGAAATGCGGCAGCGCGGCGTTCATGCACGATGCGGAGCAAGCTCAACACTTGGCGCAAACGCTTGTCGACGTGGCGCAGCGTTTCGATCGCCGGGCGCGCGCGCTCGTCACCGATATGAACGAACCGCTCGGACGTTCCATCGGCACCGCGCTCGAAGTGATCGAAGCGCGGGACGTTTTGCGCGGCGAAGTCTCGGACGAACGCATCACCGAAGCGTGCGTGCACGTCGCATCGCATATGCTGGAACTCGGCGGCGTCAAGGACGCGGAGAAGACGGCGTCGCGTGCGCTACGCTCGGGCGCAGGCTATCGTAAATTCACCGAGATGATCGAAGCGCAGGGCAGTTCGCGCGCCGCACTCGAAGCGATGACGCCGCATGGCGATCGTCACGCGATTACCGCGGCGACCGGCGGTTTCGTCGAAAAGATCGATGCCGTATCGCTCGGCAATGCGGCCCGGCACCTTACGCACCGCGATTCGTCCGCCGGCATTCGCGTCGCCGTCCGCACCGGCGATCACGTCGAAGCAGGAGCGCTGCTCGCAGAAATTTTCGGTAACGAAACCCACACGATCCACGAACATGTGGCCGCCGCTTTCACGATCTCACCCACACCCCCGCCTTCACGTCCCCTCATCTACTCCACGTCATCCTGAGTACTCCACGTCATCCTGAGCTTGTCGAAGGACAGGCGCATATCAGCAACGCTTTAAGAGCGTTCGATGTCGGAGATGAGGTAGAGCGGGCGGCCTTTTACTTCGTCGTAGATGCGGCCGATGTATTCGCCTAAGATGCCGAGGCTGATGAGCTGCACGCCGCCCAGGAACAAGACGGCGACGATCGTGGAAGCCCAGCCGCGCGTGTACCCCGGCGGATTTACTTTCAGCAGCTTGTAGATGATGATGACGAGCGCGTACACGAATGCGATGATGCTCGAGAAGAAGCCGAGATACGAAGCGAATCGCAGCGGAACGTCGGAGAACGACGTGATGCCGTCGATCGCAAAGCGCAGCATTTTCGGCAGCGGATACTTCGTCGTGCCGGAGAGGCGCTCGTCGCGATCGTACTCGACTCCGGTTTGGTTGAAGCCGACCCAGCTCACGAGTCCACGCAAAAACCGGTGCCGTTCGCGCGAGCGTTTCAGCGCGTCGACGACGCGGCGGCTCATCAGGCGGAAGTCGCCGGTGTCCACCGGAATCGCGACCTTCGTGAGCCGTTTTATGATGCGATAGAACAAGCGTGCGGTGAAGAGCTTAAAGGGGCTCTCGCCTTTACGCGTGCGCCGCACGGCATAGACGACGTCGAATCCCTCGCGCCATTTTTGAACGAAAGCAGCGATAAGCTCCGGCGGATCTTGAAGGTCGCCGTCCATCAGCACGACGGCCGAACCTTGCGCGATGTCGATTCCGGCCGATGCCGCGAGTTGATGGCCGAAGTTACGCGAGAGATTTACGAGCACGATGTCCGGCCGCAAGGCAAGCTGCCGGCGGATTGCTGCAAGCGTGCCGTCGGTGCTGCCGTCGTTTACGAGTACGATCTCGTAAGAAGGGATGCCGGGGAGCCGTTCGGCAATTCCTACGATCCTAGCTAGCAGCGGCTCGACGTTGCCTTCCTCATTAAAGAGGGGTACGACGATGCTGAGCGCGGGGCGGTCTGGGGTGACGTCCATCGCGCGCGAGGTTCGACGCTTACTGCAGAAAGACTCCGGCTTGAAACAACTGCTCTCTCGCTCCCGGCTCCTAATCGCGGCGCTGGCTGTGGCTTTGGCGGTTCCCGCCTGCGGCCCGGCTCAGCACGACGAAACCGCCGCTTCACCGTCCCCGTCGCCGGCCGTGGCGAGTCCGAGTCCCTCTCCGGCAGCAAGCGTGTCGCTGCCGCCGTCCATTTCGGCATCGGCGGCCGTCCCCGCGGCCTCGGGCAGCGCAACCGTCACCCCTACGCCATGGCCCGCGGCGTCGAACGCGCCCTTGGTGGTCGTAACGGGCTCGCCTCTAGCGACTATCGCCCCGGATTACACCGCAGCTCATCGGGTGAAGAACGCGAGCGCTTCCGCAAGCACGCCGCAGCCCCACCCGCAAGAAGAAGTCGTAATGCTCCCGCCCGATGCGCCGCCGAAAATTCTAAAAGTCGAAGTGAGCCAGACGACGGTGCGTGGCGGCGACACGGTCTCGGGGTTCGTCCAGACGTCTTCGAACGTCGCGAGCGTCGAGCTGCGAATCGCCGGCTTCAGCATTTCGATGCCGAAAGCGTCGCCCGGCCGCTTCCAGCTCTCGTACACCGTGCCGTCGGTTCCGTTCTTTCTGCACCGCACGTACCCGATGAACATCATCGCGCGCAATACACGCGGCGAAGCGACCTCGACGAGCGTGCCGATTACCGTCCGCTAACGCGGATGCGGTGTGGGTGCCCCGGCCGGCAAGTTCGGGAATGGCGCCGGGTTGTACGGCGTCGGCAACGCGTAGGGCTGCGAGCTCTGCCCGCCAGTCGTTTGATCGGCCCACGCGTAGACTATGTCGTTGATCGCGCGCACGTCGGCGTCGTTGATCACGACTTGGCGCGGCGTGCGATCGAGCCCGTTTTCCGCTCGTTCTTCGCTCTGGAGTGAGCCGCGGGTATACAGATAGCGCATGATCGTGCCCGATGCAATCTTGCGAGTGACGCGGAAATGCAATGCGTCGATTCGATCGAGCTGGATTGCTTGCGGATTCCAGCCCGTCGTATCGGTCGTCATGTAGACTTGCGTCGTCATCGGCGTCGAGGGCGGTAATT
>CAVOIN010000002.1:0-552485 GCA_963696095.1 Vulcanimicrobiia bacterium
ACAAAGTTTCCGTCAGACTCGAATTGCAGTGCAAGTGCTTCACCGATTACTTCGTGGCCGAGAAAGCACTGCTGCAGCAACCCGCGACATTTGCGGCCGTAAGGGTTCTTGTGATCGGCCGCTGCGCCGCTTTTAACATTTACTCCGCACGCCGTGCAGATTCGAAAGGGTCGCCCCCCAGCTCCCCGATTGACGAATAGGGGTTTACGTTTTCGAACTTTCTTGCGCGGACTGGGCCGAGCGAAATTTCTCCGCTTTGCTCGCCTCCCGAAAGTACATGTTGAGAAACTGAACCCGCATGTCTACGAACTTTGGGCATCGTTTCGCGGGCTGCCTTCGCCATGTCACTCGTGAAACCGTCCGGTACGATGTAGCGCCCAGATGCTAATTGACCGGAGCTCCCACAAGAACAGGAGGAAACGGTAATCGGATAGGCAGCATGGCAGTCCTTACAGTATCGGAAATCTTGATAAGGGACATTTGCGGCAGCTGTCGGCCCTTTAAGAACAATACCTATACTTTCGAACACCCTCTTGTTCGCGACTACTTGGCTGCCGGGGGCATATTCATTGATCGCTAGCCTCGAGATCGCGCTGAAGATTAACCGTGTTATCCGGAGTACGCAATTCAACGGTATATATCGGGAAAGCATAGCTGGGCAAGAAAGCCCGCGCGCTTAAATGTTCAATAATTCTTCGCTCTCTCAAGCGACGAAGGTCATTCATAGCGTTGGATAATGCGGGCGCCGACAAGACCTCCAACAAACCCCTCAACTCGTCTAGGCGTAGGTTCACATACTCGCGTTCCTTGGATAATGCGAGCGCAAATCTTTCACGCACGCCGACCCGGTTGTTTTGGCCCAAGTACCTCTCACATTCACGATCCAGAATCGGTTGAACAGCGGTTACCCATTCGTTCACCAATTCCTGAACATCAAGCGCCAGTAAGAAGTCCTCGACTGTGTTACGTTTACCAAGCGTCCGTGAGACGTATTGCCACAAGCTTCCGAGAAGTAATGAATTTATATGACGTTCGCGAAGAAGAGCATTATCGACGTTGAAGCTAGGGACAGAAAGGCTTCCGGTTATTATATCTTTTGGATTTTGGAAAAACACTTGATCGTGAGGCGTTGGGCCGCAATACGTAACAAGGAAGGCGGCGCCTTGTCGCGTTCGTCCCGCGCGACCCGCACGCTGACGGTAATTCGCGACGGTCGGCGGGACGTTGCGCATAAACACGGTCTGCAGTGTGCCGATATCGACACCCAGCTCGAACGTCGTACTGCAGCTCAGGATGTTGACTTTCCCTTCGCGAAACTCTTTTCCAATTTTCTGAGCTTCCGGGTTGTCTAGCTGCGCCGTATGCTCTTCAATTCTTAAATACTCAATCGGCTCGATAACATTTCGCGTGTAATGATCGCCCAACGCTACGACGTTCGCATCAGGCTCTAGTCGTCCACTGCAGTTGCGCGTAGCACACCCGACTCCGTTCGTCAGTGCGAACGGAGTCACGCGTCGACACTGAGTACAGCGATACCATGTTTCGGGCCTAAAGAATATCAGGCGATCGACGTCGATCTGGAATTGATTACCCCATCCGACTAGCACTTCGTCGTCCAAGGCATACTTCCAGACGTGCGCTAAAAGCTCGTCGGCGCGTTCCTCGCCAACAATGCGAGATGCAAGGTTGAACAGCCGGTTTCGCCGCCTCTGGTGAAGCGGAGCGCCCGGGGAGATCCATCGCTTCGTACCGACAGTATACCCATAAAACACGTCGCCGCGGATGTTCACGTAACCAGAGAGCTGCGTTATGTCGCCCTTCGTGACTGCCGAATCATATTGCATTATTTCAAGCAACGCTTGCGTTATGGCGATTGCGTTGGCTCTCGACCCAGCGAGGTCAATAAATCCTGAAGAAGGTTCCGATTCCAAGTGAACACTGCTGGCCGCTAACCCGAGGCTCGTCAAGCGCCTGCGACTCGCATAAGATGCCGTGAACTCCGCAAAGACGAGCCCTTTTGCGGCATGCTGTGCTTGTGGGCCAGGTTTAAAGAAATTCGCTTCTCTTAATACCTTTGCGACGCGCGAAGCGAGTTCGTCTATGCCCACTGGTTCCTCGAACGACTGTACGGCGCGGTATATACCGGCACGGGATACATGTTGACGGTGCGCCCGGTCAAACTGCGCCGCAAACTGTGCTGCCGAATTCCGGCTATCGGAAAAAGTCAAAAGCTTCTTGGCAGTTCCGCGCCCCACTGCCCTCGGATCTGGGTCCTGCGCGCGCGTGAGGACCTCCGCTAGGACCTGCGTCGGCCCCATAGTCCCCGTCATCACGCGGCCAACGTTGTCACTATTGCAGCTTAGGCAAGTCTTTCGCGCACCTACATCGACAACAAGTCGCCGAGCCGATTCTTGGCATCCACAATGTGCCGAGCTAAGTCGGCAGACGAGACAACGGTCAACCTCTCCCTTTTTGGTTTCATCGTCGGTCTCATCGTCCGCACCCACGAGATAGATGGAATTAGCCGGCCCATCGTCGTCAGCCGCGCCATCATTGCCCGGATCGCAGCAGTCGCGCAGATACCACGACGCACAGTCACCGCATACAAGGAGTTCCCAGAGGCCATATCCGCAATCACAAAGATCGCGCTGTTCGAAATAATAGCGCCCGATGGAATGCACTCCATCTCCGATGTGCCCGTGCGCCGAATTGAAACAGATGCGAATTCCATTTAGGCTTCGGAGGAAGACATGATAACGTGCCGGCAGGAGCGCGGTGGAGTCGCTTATTTCCCGTGCCGAGGACGCAGCATCGATTAGGCGACTCATCGTCAGGTCCACGTCGATATCGTGCGCACCGAATATTGTGCGGCCTAGGTCTGTACATCCCGCGGGTCCATTCGCGACTAGGCCCCGAAGCGCGTGTACTGCTGCATCTTCATGAAGCAGCTCCCATAGCGCACGTGCACCAGTGTCGGCACCCGCCGCATCCAGTACTCGCTGGTCGCCAAACGCGGCGATGCCCGGTACGTCAACAAGAGCACGGGGATCCTCAAGGACCCTGGTGATACTCTTGGGATCAAGGCAACCATAGGTCTCTGGTGCCCTGTGCACTGGATCTGGTGGGGCTTTTGCTACTTCTACGTCCCCAAAGAAAATGTTTTTAATTTCAACATGTTCACCAGTGAGATTCTCCGCAAATTGAGAGATCGCCGAAAGATCTCGATCTAATGTGCGCTAGACGAAGCTGGTAAGCGAACCATTCGGAATCGCGAGCCGGGCCTTCAAACGACGAACAAGATTGCCAACTTCAATCCCATACGCGCCGCGATAAGTGTGCGCTTCGTCCAAGATAAAAAATCCAAGATTCGCATTTACAAAAAGGCGGTTATACGCTCCGGGCGCAGCAAAAGGTACTCTAACATGCTCGGATTTGTAATCAGAATATTGGGCGGATTCTGACGCATAAGCATGCGCGTTTGCCGTTCATTTTGTGGCGCATCGTCGTCGAGGCGCGCTAGATCGGCATCAGAATTGCCTTCGGGCGTATTTCCGGTATATTCGCCATAAGTAATTCCGGTGTCACGTAGTAAGCCGCGCATTCGAATTCGACGCTGATCGTCAGCCAATGCGTTCATCGGATAAAGAACGATCGCCCGCAGGCCGGCAGATGGACTTGAGAGCAGGTCATCGACGACCGGGTAAAGCCAGGACTCGGTCTTGCCAGAGCCGGTTCCCGAGGCGACTACGACGCTCTTCCTTTTTTTCGAAGCGCGAATCGCCTGCGATTGATGTGTATAAAGGACCCGGTTGCTCAGGGCGGAGTCGTCTACCCACAGTTCACCGAATTTGCGACATAATGTGCCTTCCTCGATTAGTGCACTTACGCTGTCGCCCTTGCGACTTGCAGGATCCAGCTCAAGAATCGGTCCGCGCACGAGGTCGCGGGTTTCCGCCAGGGCATAGCAGATTTTCCTCTAAGTCGGGATTGAAAACTCCGATGGGATGCGCAGAAAAAAGATACCGCAAGTACGACTCATGTAGCGCATTCGTCAGGCTGTTAGGAGCTTGCATGTACCTTTTCCGTTCCTTTGATATTATGACAAATGTAAGCATCGGATCTGCTTAACGCGAGCCGAGTTAGCGTAGACAGATTAGAATCCCTAAGGCACGTAGATAAAATCGAAGCGTAGGACAGCGAGTGATTTTTGCAGCGAACGCGAGCGATAAGCCGAGATGCCAATGCGAAAATCCACACTCGGCTCGCGCACTTTTCAAAAATTTGTTCTGCCGCCACCATGTCCACTAACGGGCCGATCTCGAATCCAAAGCGACGTAACAGCTCGATTGCGCTGGCAACAGCTCGCGCAACATCCGGCCGTTCCAGAGTATCGCTTAACGGCTTATTCGTCACTTCGGCACCGCCTGAAATCGACAGCCGCAAAAGAGACGCGTAAATTCGTCGAAGCGGTTCCGCGCAGGAATCGGCGAGAAGTCCGTCCAGAAAATCCCAAGCCTGGTCCGCCTCTGAACGCATTGTGGCGACCCTTGCGCACCATCCGAAAAACGAACGATCAATCAGTTCGTCTATGGACGCGGCGGGATGCGCCCGTCTACTGCTATTTCCGGCAAGTCTTGTCGCCGTGATCGGTATTCCGCTGCTTGCAGCAAAATCAACGAATTTCGCATCTTGCGGGTGCTTTAAGAGCCTTTCGAGCACATCTAATTCGTCGGACGCGAGCTTTTGGGCTAACCGTTTGCAGATTTGCCCGATTCCGTGTGAGTAATTGTTTGCATCAGCTTCGCGAAAAGTGTCCCTACAGCGCCAGAGGACTTCAGCACGCCCAGTAGCAGTCGATGTAATCACGTGAAGAGCTCGGCGTCACCTTTCATTGCAAGATACGCATCCGTATTGTTAGCCGTGCGATTGTCAAACGTTTGACCGACATCGCGTTGCCAAAGCCCGGTACTACCTAGCGCGCCGGTGGTCGCCTCCAACTTCAGTACGCAACTGAAGGGTGTACCGGCCTTTAGCAAGCGCGCCGTCCACAAACCATGAACGCCCACAACCTTCGCAGGGAAGCGCCGCTTGGGCGAGCCAGGGCTTCCGAAGGGTTTTGCCACGACAAATGCCCGGTCCACGGCGCGGTCGAATGCTACCATGCCGCTAATGGCCAGTACGTGACCTTTTCCATGGACTGGTCCAATATCGCAGTGTTCGACGACCGGGCTTCCAGTTATCGACAAGAAGTCGTACTGTTCGCCCGCCACAATTAGGCTGAAATTGATTCGATCTTCGACTTCCAATGTGGGCAACATGGTCGAAACATTGAAACTATAGCGCCCATTCAAGCCGAAAGTGGTCTCGAAGCACGCAACACCATCCCGAAGAACGGCTAGGTGCTGACCCGGCATTCCGTGCAATTCTAAAAGAGACGAGGAAGCAAGATCCGCTGCGCTACGTTCTAAGCGTTCGGTGCCCCCAAGAGATGCCTGCAAATCGCCAACGCGGAGGCCGCGGCCCGACATATCGAAGGCGGTAGGATCGGTCGCAATAGATGTAATCAAAGGAATCTTCCGCAACCAATTTTTCTGACGAAAATAGGCTGGGCTCTTCCGTTAAGTCGAGAGAGGCACCGCTGGCCGTTATGGATCCGTGTCCACGAATCCGCACGTGTCGGTGATCAGAGTGGTGTTGCTCGATTGCTATTGGCAGAACTGCATAATCAGCGACGTTTGACCCACTAGGCCGGCCTTCGACTAGCACCGCGGCGCGCATTAAGCCCGTGTGCTTGTTATCGAGCTGTAGGATATGGCTTTTTTCGAAGTGCCCCGCCTCGATTGTTGTCGCGCCCTCACGACTCTTAATAACGAATGTGCTCTCTAAAAAGGGGGACTCAAATTTCAAGGCAGGCTTGGTGAAATAAACGGGTAATTCGCCGTACCGCGAATCTAACACGGAAAGAAGTGAAGTCCGCAATACGGACACCTGGGGCCTGGTCCCGCCACGAACTCTGACGATATTGGGTACCGGCTTCCACGCAGTCCCCATCGGCCAAATCGTATAGCGCTGCGTAGGAAGTATTGCCGAGTGGCGGCGTTAAAAGAACCTCAACTGGCGATCGCGCGGTACCGCATGACTGACTTACAATAATGGGTTCGGCCGAAGCAATCGCATACACCCCGGATTCAATTGCATCGCTAGTGACATGCGCGCCATAGTTTCCCAGAGCCTTAAAAAACAGCAGGCCGGGCTCAAGATTGGCAACATGCACTTTCTCAGAAGAGCCAGACGCTAGGACAATTGAGCCATTGGTTCCAGCTTTTGCATTTGGAACCATGATTATTGCGCTTTCAATCGCCCATCGGCCGTCGGACGCTTCAATTGAATCTAGATCATAGGAATCGTCACCAAGTTCAAGCCTCACGGGAAGATACTCAAAGAAACGACTTCCCGTAAGAACTATTCCGATCTGGGCAGTATTAAAGTCCCAGCGCCAACTAAACGGGCGGACATGAAGCCTATAGCCCGCCACAGATTCTTGAGGCGCACTTTGGACGGATGCGAGAAGGGCTGTCCGAATTGATCCATCTTCAATAATCGCTGTTGAGTCGTTTCTTATTTGGCGATAATCGTCGATACGTCTGTCGGATCAGACTACACGCGACACCGCTTGATTCCTTAGAATCGATGAACGCCCGAAGCGAAACTGGAAGGTCATAAGACCTTACCACTTCTAGCAGTTGAGAGTCGTCCATGTCCGTTAAGGCTACAGAATCAACTAGGGAACGTAACATCGCGCCGAAGTCGCGGCGGCTCGCCTCTGGGATAATAGCATGGAAGAGCACCGGAAAGACGTTGACCATCCAGGTGACGAGGTGGCTGAAACAAGCCGCAACTTTTTAGGCAGCGCCTGAAGTATTCTCCCCAAGCCGCCTGATCCACGGACTCGACATCCAAATTTCTGAGCAACGCTGGCCAGAATGCACCATCATAGTCGTACCTAGCAGTAAACACCATCGCGGTCATGACAACACGCGGAAACATTCTCGGAGGATGCCCCAGATTTGAAAGGCCCTTCAAGTCGTCGATGAGCTCGCGAAAGTCATTTTCGGCGAGCGCAAGTTCGCCGACGACTTGTTTTGGAAACTTCGCGGCGAGGCGCGCTTCGCGTTCGCGAAGACGATCGGAATGGAGTCATATCGACTGCATAGCGGCTCTATACGAGCCGTCTTTCAACGCTTGAAGGAGATGCCGGCGGGGTGGCGGACACAGGTAAAACACCGCGAGAGACTAAGGCAGTCGGCGGCTTCAGAGACGTTATGACTATCTGAAGCTCACATGGAGAAATCCTAGACTTAAGCGGTGCCACACGTTCGGCAACTAGAAATACTTATCGGCTCAATAATTTGTCCTTTGTACGTATGACCCAGTTCCTAGGACGAAAGTACTCGCTCGATTCCTTAAGTAATAGTTTTTCTTTTTGGAACGCCTGGAAGGGCGCGAGGGCGACGAGTCGGACGCATGCCATAGAGGCGCTGCATAATGACTGAGTCGCGCGTTCGCAGACCCGGAAGGCCTCGCACGAAGGCTCGCGGCTGTTCGACGATGTGGTCTGCTCAACTGCCAGTGCTCCTTCTACTTTGACATTACGAGCGCCGGGAAGATGTACGGCTCGCTTGGTATGCTGAAGCGATCTGCTGCATCGTTTCGCGAGCGCGTTCGACGGCGGCTGCCGGCGCCAATCTTTGCGTCGCCGGCGAAAGCCGAGGCTCCAGCGGACGACTTCGTTGATATCGCTGACCTGAAGGGTGATGGTCGCCGAGCCGTCGGCGTTTTCGACGACGCGCTGGCCCTTCTGCCACACGCGCGACGTTGCCGATGACGCGATCTGCGGCGAAAGCCAGACGTCGACGCCGATGCGCTTGCCGGAACTGATCCAGCCGATGGCATCTTCGGTTTCGTATTGCGAGGGAATTTCGCGCGGCGTGAAGGTGCCGACGCGAGCGATCGTGCCGGAGATTTCGTCGAGGGCGAAGTAGCGCCAGCCGTCGTCCTTCGCGTCCAGATCGCGACCTAAGAGATAGTAGCGCCCGGAGCGCTGGATGACGGCGTACGGTTCCACGCGCCGCTCGCCGCGCTTCTTGTACCTAAAGCGAACGCGGGCGTTGGCGTCCCAGGCGGTTTCCAGCGTTTTGCAGACGTCGGCGACGCGCGTGCCTTCGCGTAGCGTCGGCATGAGGAAGCGCAAGAAGCGGCGATCGGCGCGGCGGTCTTCTTCCTCCGGTGGCGCGAGCTGTTCTTCGACCGGTTTGCCGAGCGCGCGGGCGGCGGCGCGCATGAGGCCTTGGAGCGCGCGGGCGCTTTGGTCGATCGATGCGGGTCGCGATTCGAAGTTCGTGAGCTTGATGACGTCGTGTTCGGCTTTCTCGCTCAGACGAAAGCCGGCGCGGGCGCCGATCTTGCGCAACTCTTGAAAGTCGCGCAGCATACTGCGTTCGGAAGCGCCGTACTCGTCACAGAGCGTACTCAGACGAACCGACCGGTGGCGGATGAGCTCGAGCAGGATGCGGATTTTCCGCTCGGTCGCGGTGCTCGGTTCGCCGGATGGGCGCGGGTGTCCGTAACGTTTCGATGCCATCGCTTCTTCTTTTCGGCATCGCACGCCAGTTTATTGCGCGCGGCAGGTTCCGTGAGACTTATGGCTTACGCAGTCGGGAACGTGAGTTAACGTTGCGTGTCTGGCGTCTGCGGGTCCGTGGAACCATCGGCGTCGCCTTCGGCACGATCGTTCTGGTCGTTTGTTTCGTGCAGTTTGTTGTGGGCGTCCTGAATCGCTTCGAGAATTTGATCCGGCGTTTGCGCGTGACCGAAGAGTAGCAAGAACTTTTTATGTGGATCGCTCATCTGAACTTAGTCCTCGATGCCGATGCGGAAGCGCAGGGCGAACTCGGCGTTCTTCCGGGCGGCGGAGCGGTAAAGACAACGGCGGCCGCGCTGCTGCGCTTCGAAGGGCCCAGCGTGACGAAGGCGGGATGCGCCTGCGCTTCGACGAGCTCAGCGTGACGAAGTGGGCTTCGACGGGCTCAGCGTGACGAAGTGAGGATGCGCCTGCGCTTCGACGAGCTCAGCGTGACGAAGTGGGCTTCGACGGGCTCAGCGTGACGAAGGCGGGATCTGCCTGCCTAGATCGCTGCCGTCGAAGTTGGTGTCGTGGAGCGAAGCGCCGTCGAGGAGCGCGCCCTCGAGGGATGCGCCTTCGAAGTGGGCGCCGTCGAGATTTGCATGACGGAAATCGACGTTACGCAAATCGGCGCCTTCCAAACGAATGCCGTGCAGATCCTTGCCCGACAGATTCGCGCCGCTAAGATTGCAGCCGCCGCAACGGTTCAAAATGTTGCGCAGCGCGTTGGAATCCAACCCGTTGAGGATGTCGCCGCGCAAGTCGATGCCGTCGAAGCGAGCGCCGTCGAGACGCGCACCGCGCAATTGCGTGTTGTGCAACGTCGCGCCTTCGAATCTTGCATCGCGCAGATCGGCGCCGGTGAGATTGGCATTCGTAAGATCAGCGCCTTGGAAGCGAGCGCCGCGGAGATTTGCGTCGTGCAAGTCGGTCCCGCGCAGGTCGGCGCCTTGAAGACGGACGCCCTCAAGATTGCGGCCGTGCAAATCCATCCCCGAGACGTCGCAGCCCACGCAGTGCTGGAGAATTCCGACACTCGGTGCGGTTTGGGCGGCTGCCGGTAACCCCGGCGCGATGAGGGCGGCGGCGAGGAGGGCGAGCGCGGAGACTGGCTTCATTCTTATAGTGCTCCTTGGAGGCGGCTTCAACTAATTCTTTAGGTGATAATAGCGCCTCGGCATCGCTCTGTCAACTAATCTATTAGTTACTGCGGAGCCTGGGATTGGTAGCGATGCATGATCGACCACACGTTCATGTACGCGTCGTGGCGATCGGCTTCGCCGACGGAGTCCTTGAAGTTCGGGTAGTCGATGGAATTTAATGCCGACATCATCGCGATCGCGACCTCGAGGCGCGGAACGAAGGCACGATAGCGGTAGTCGGCGTTGCGGGATTCGGTCACGTCGGCGTTCGGGAAATAGCGCTCTAAATCGCCGGCGCGGCGGGCGCGAACCAGCAGCTTCGTTTCGTCCTTGCGGTCGGCTACGATCGAGAAGAACGCGTCGTTGAGGAAAATCCACATGCGGCGATTGTACTCAAGTGTTGCGCCAAACGTGTGGCGCGACGTCGATTTCCGAGCAGCGTTCCGCTATTGAATGCTGACGATCCACCCGCCGTTTTTTCGACTGCTTGAATCCTACGAATCCGGCAGATCCTTGAAAGATTGTTTAACGCGGTATTCGCTGGTTGGATAGCGCGAGCGCAAATTTGCCCATTGCGTGAGCAATTCGTCGCTGTCAGGATCGCGCCGATAGCGCGTTACGCCGAGATAGTATTGCGCCTCCGGTGCGGCGTAGCTTGTCGAGAAGCGGCGCAGTACATCCAGATAACATGCCTCGGCCTTGTCGAATCGCTTCAGGCGCAGATAGGCTAGTCCGAACGCCGTGAGCAAACGAGCCGTAAATTCGGCAGGCGGCAAGAATCCATCCCACCGGTAAAGTTCGTAACCGTCGTTATTTAGGATGCGTACATCCGGCGTCCAGATGTGATGGATCGTGTGGAGAAACTGATTATTCTTCGAGTCGGTGTTGTCGATCTGTATGGGGATTGCGTGCGAGACGATCGCTTCTTGCACGAATTTTTGTGGATACGTCACGGTATCCAGCGCTTGGCATCCCCCTCAACCAGGGTTGAACACATCCAATAAAACGAATTTGCGTTCACCGCGTGCGCGTTCGAGTGCCGCGTCGTAATCGTGCTGCCAAAAAGGCAATGCTTCGGTGGCCATGGGTTAAGCCTAGCACACCGGGGAGCGGTGGAACCGAGCAGGCATGTTAGATTACTTCTTCCGTTTGGTCCGAGTGCGCGTAGCTTTCTTGGAGCCTTTCTTCGCCGTGCTGGTACGCTTGCGCGCCGTGCCCTTTTTCGTGGCCTTCTTCGCGGTGCCGGTGCGCTTGCGCGTCGCTGCGCCTTTTTTCGCGGCTTTCTTCGCAGTGCCGGTGCGCTTGCGCGTCGCGGCGCCTTTTTTCGCGGCTTTCTTCGCGGTGCCGGTGCGCTTGCGAGTAGCGGCGCCTTTACGCGCGGTCGCTTTGCGGCGCGGTTGCGGGTGTACGCCGAGATCCGACGCTGAATTCTCGGAGAGATCGACGTCGTAGTACTTCGCGGCCTTCTTGATATTGGCGAACGCGAGGTCACGTTCGCTCGCACTTACGCCGGTGACTTGATCGAAGCGCGCCACGGCGTTTCGTACGTGCCGTGCATCGGTGAGCGGCTCTTTTCGTTCTTTGGGAAATGCGAAGACGCTGTCGGGAAGATCGCTCTGGCGCGTCAGCCGGCCGTGCTTTTCATGCGGTTTCCACGTTGCTCTCATGAATGCGTCATACCCAAGAACGTCCGCAGCGGTACTCAGCTTCGTTTATTGACGGTGGCGTAGGCGATCCGCTCGGCTTCCGATTCCGATTTTCCGCGCGCTTCTTCCGATTCCATGATGTGTTCGGCTTGGCGTTTCTCTTTGGCGCTGTAACGGTGCGCATCGGGATTCTGCTTGTTCACCGTTGCGTAGCCGACGGCTTCGGCTTCCGATTTTGAAAGGCCAAGCTCTTCCTCGCTTTTCGCGATGTGCTCGACCTGCCGGTGTTCTTTGGCACTGTATCGATGTTTGTTTGGCATACTGAGATTGTGCCCACGCTCGAGATCGATGCGCCTGCGCTTCGACGAGCTCAGCGTGACGGGGGTAAGCGCGAGGTTGATGCGCCTGCGCTTCGACGGGCTCAGCGTGACGGTTAGCGCGCTTCGATGATGGTTAGGCGATTGTCGATGCGGGCGAAGCCGGCGTCTACTTTTGTCTCTAATGAGGTAACGCGATCGCCCAGAGCGGCGAAGCCGACGGCCACGTTTGCCTCTAATGAGGTCACGCGATCGTCGAGCGTTGCGAGGCGACGCTCCACGGCGCTCATGCGGGATTCCAGCCCGATGAAGCGGCCGTCATTGGCATCGAAGCGGCGGTCGACGGCGTCGAAGCGGCGGTCGACGGCGTCGAAGCGGCGGTCAATAACTTCGAAGCGCAGTTCGACGGCTTCGCGGAAGCCGAGCATTGCGTCGAGGATGTCGCGTAGTGTTGGCTCTTGCATAAGAGTTGGATACTGGACGTTCGTTGTGCCACTATTGCCGCCTTGTAAATGAGGGTCGCGAAGCGAGAGGTTGAGGCGCCTGCCCTTCGACGGGCTCAGGGTGACGGGGGCTGCAAGGCACAAGATCGAGGCGCCTGCCCTTCGACGGGCTCAGGGTGACGGGGGCCGCGACAAGCTCACCGCGACGGGGGGCAACTAACGTATTAGTTGACATCTTTCTGGCAGTCAGTTATTCTCTTAAAGAATTAGTCTTAAGGAATTAGGAGATAGCGCCGTCATGTTGTCGATGCTTGCCCCTGCGGTTCAGTCGCCGCCCGCACTCGACCCGACCGCCGGCCAGGGATGGCCGCAAACCTCGATCTCACTGCAATGGGACGTGGCGCATGCCCGGCCGGCGCAAGACCCGACGACCGTGAAGTTCGAGACCGACGGGAAGCTGCTGTACGTGCGGTTCGATGCGGTGCAGCATTCGCCGATCGTCGCGACGCAGCACGGCGACGATCTGATCACCGGCGGCGGCAACGCGAACGGCGGCATCTCGTGGAGCAACGACGACGCGGTGTGGGTCGACCTGTGGCCGACCGGTCCCGGCGGCTTCGAGTATCAGTTCGAATCGAATCCGGCCGGCGCGCACAACGAAGCCTCGAGCGAGAACGCGGCGTTTGCGCCGCAGTGGGAATCGCACGGCTCGATTCACGGCAATGCCTACACGGTGACGATGGCGATTCCGCTGAGCGTGATTCACGGCGCGCATCAAGGTTCGTGGCGCGTGCAGTTCATTCGCTACGAGCGCGGGAGCGGTGCGCTCGACGTATGGTCGTACGAAACCTCGCAAACCAGCGCCGACGATGCGGCGCGTGCCGGAACCGTGTCGTTCCCATTGCTCGCAAAACCTCCGGTGCCGAAACCGCGCACCGCGATTTACGGACTGGGATCGATTGCGACCGCCTCTGCCGGCGGATCGACGTCGCGCATGGGCGCCGACTTCTCGATTCCGGTGACGCCGACGGCGGCATTCTTCGGCACGTTCCATCCCGATTATTCGAACGTCGAACTCGATCAACAATCGATTTCTCCGACGGTGTACCAACGCACGTATAGCGAAGTGCGGCCCTTCTTCACTCAAGCAGCGTCGTACTATAACCAGTTCAACTGCAACGTTTGCAACGGGTTTCGCACGACGCTCTACACACCGGGCATTCCGACGCCGTCGCAAGGCTACGCATTCGAAGGCAAAGAAGGCAATTTCGGCTTGGCGGCGTTCGACGCGATCGGCGACACGCGCACCGATGCGGCGAGTGCGTTGACGTGGACCTCGAACGACACGCACTGGCAGGCCGCGGCGCAACACGTCACCGCCGATGTACCGGGGATCGTGGACGACTCGGATCAAGTCGGACTGAATTGGTGGAACGGCGGACACTTGAGCGCGTATGCGAATTACGCGACCGATCGCGGCACCAACGTGCTCGACGCAAGTCAAGGTAATTGGCTCGACGCCGGCGGCGGCTGGAGCGATCAGCACTTCGCGCTGTACGGCTCGGTGCGCACCGTCGGCAGCTACTTCAATCCGGTCGACGGATTCAACTCGCATCCGGGCATCGCGGGCTACGGCCTCTACTCGGCGCGCATTTGGACGTTTGCGCCGAAGGATGCGTTCCAGTCCGTCGGCATCGACTTCTTTATGGATCGCTATCAGGGCACGCAGTACGGCGTCGCGCAGAGCGACAACAGCATGCTGCTCGACATGCTCTTCAAGAACACGTTCGACGTGCAGCTCTTCTCCGGGTCCGATTACTGGCGCTTCGGGCAAACGCTTACGCCGATTTCGCAAAACGGCGGCTTCAGCGTTACCTATCACAGCGGCATGCAGAACAACGTCGGCAACTTCCCGTCGCACGGCGCATCGGCCACGCCGACGCAGGTTCAATACTACACCGGGCGCTATGGCGATGGACGCCTCGACACGTGGTTCCGCTCGTCGGTGCTCAAGATGGGCGAACGCGGTTTTGTGACGCTGACGCTCGACAATACGTCGCAGTGGATGCCGAAATCACCCGATAACATTCAATGGTTCGAAGGCGTTTCGTACTCCTACCAGATTTCGCGCTATTCGTCGCTCGCGATCGGCGTGCGCCGCGTCATCGGCTTCCCGCCGCAGCCTAACGGCGGCGGCAACTGCGAAGGCGCGTGCTCGAACATCTCCGTCGCGTACCACATGCGCTGGAAGAACGAAGAACTCTACGCCGCCTACGGCGATCCGAACACGCTCGTCACCGTGCCGCAGGCGATTCTGAAGCTGATCTTCTACGCCGGAGGCGAGAAGGGGACGTAGTCCCATCCAACATGACGTCGTTGTGCACGTTCGGTCACGCCGGCCGAGGCGGCTCGCGCAAGACGATGACGGGGAGGAGGCTCGAGCGGATGACGGCTTCGCTCACGCTCCCCTGTGTGAGTCGCAGAAAGCCGTCACGGGCGTGACTTGCCATCACAATTGAATCGCACTCGTTGGTTACGGAATTACGGATGATCTCGTCGGGAACGCGCTGCGTTTGCTTGAACGTGAAGCTGTCGGCCACGACGCCGGCGGCCTTAGCATCGGCTTCGAACCGGTGCAAGAACTCTCCGGATGCACTCTCCGTGCAAGCCGTGCAAAAGAGCAGCGACGACGTGAAAGCTTTTGCCAATTCGATCGCGTAGCGCGCGGCTAATGCGGAGAGTTCATCGTCGACAACTGGAACCAGGATTCGATTGTGGACGATGCCCGTTCGCGGCCGGCGAACCACGCAGAGCGGAATAGTGCTATGCCGCAACACGTTCTCGGCAACGCTGCTCGTGAATGCGCGCGCGAACCCGCTACGGCCATGGGTGCCCATCGCAATCATGCCCGAGTTGCTGCGAACCGCCGCGTCGATGATGCCCTGCGCCGGATCGCGATAGAGAATCGTCGAGGTTGCCGGGACGGCCGCTTCAGCGGCCTTGTTTATTGCGCTCGCGAGAAGTTCGCCGGCGAGTTGCTCGGCGAGCTCGCACATGGAAGCCAAGCCGTAGTTTTGCTCGAGCATGCGCGGATCGAGCACGACGCAGAATTCGACCGGACAACCGTCGCGCTGCGCGATGTAGATACCGACGTCGACGGCGTATTGCGACGGCGGCGAATCGTCGATGGCAATGAGGAGCTTGTTCAAGAACATCGGCCTATGCCGCCGGCCGCTGCACGCGCACGAGCGCGACGAGCGGAATTAGGCCGAGAACGACGCCGGCAAACACAAACATGGCATCGCGATACGCGAGCGTTTGCGCCTGCCCGGCGGCAAGCTGGGCCAGCACCTTTAGGGAGCCGCCGCGATGTAAGAATTGCGCCACGGCCGGATTATGCGGCGTGATGAAGCCCGCCAAATCGCTTACGTGCGCCGTCGCGCGATGATCGATGAACGTCGACATCAGCGCCGTCGCTACCATCAGTCCAATGGGCGACGTCAGCTTGTAGATCGAAAGGCCGGCTGCGAGCTGTTCTCTGGGGAGGCTTCCGAGTACGAGCGAGGGCACCGGCTGGCTCATCATCGAGTAGAACAGCCCGAACAACAGTGAAACCGCGACGAACGACGCCGCCTCGGCCGTAGTCGTCATGCGATTGCCAAAGAGCACGAGCGACACGGCGGTCGCAACGGCAGCAACGCTTACAACGATGCGCACGTCGAGAATTCTCCGCGAAACGAGCAAGAACGCCAGAGCGATGCCAAGGACGTAGGTGCACAAGCGCAGGGCAATCATCAAGCCCGCGAGCGTAGCAGTCGCCGCTACCGCGCTTTCCAGATACGCCGCGAAGACCGTAATGGAATAACCGACGCTGCCTAAGATGAAGTTGACGCCGCCGCCCACCGCCAGGTTTCGATGCTCGGCGAACATTCGGAAATTTGCAAAGGGATACCGCGCGCCGAAAAGTTCCCACAGAATGAGCATACCGCCCGAGACGGCGATAATGACGAGCCCAAACCAGATCGTGGGATCGTCGAACCAATTGCGACGTTCGCCTTCGTTCGCGATGTATTGCATTGTTCCGAACAGCACGAGGGCGCACGCTATGCCGAACGCATCGATCCGCAGGTGCGGCTGAGGCGCATCGTATTTGGGCGATGCGACCCAGATGAGGGCGCCGGCGATACTCATGGCAACGGCGCTCGGCAAGTACAGCACGCTTGCGCCGTACGTTTCGCTATAGTATCCGCCGACGAGCGTGCCGAGCGTTCCCGCTCCGAGTGAGATCAGGGCAAAAGCGGGGATCGCGAGCACCATTGCGTCGAGCGGCAAGGAAGAAAAGAGCAGAATTGCGGCCGGCACAAACACGCAGCCTAACGCAATACCCTGCAGCATGCGTAATATCGCGACCAACCCGAACGTATCGGCAAGCGACAGCGCCAAAGATGTGGCGACGAAGGCGCCGATGGCGAAGAGCAGCAGCGGCTTGCGGCCGAATCGCGCGTACAACCACGGCGTAAACAGGATCGTGGCATAATAGGGGCCGTTGAACAGCGTGACGAGCCAGGAACTTTCGTCGGGCGTTGCAGCAGTTAGGCCCTGAATGTATGGGAGTCCCGTCGTGATCGCAGTGTTGGCGGTGCCATCAACGAGCATTGCTAGCGTGGCAGCCGCGATAATGGCCAAGGCACGCGCCCCGGTTTGCGGATGTTGCGCGACCTCGGGCACCGGGAACTCCTGATACGGCCGCGTTAGCCACGCAACGTTCATGCACGGATATACCAACATCCGGCGCATTCCCCGTGCCTCGCGCGAGCAAGCAAGTGTGTGGTTGTCGTGCGCACGTGCAGAGTGCATGACATGAGCGCACCAAGGCGAACGCAGATGCATGGTCCGTTCTACCGGCCATATCGAGCACGGTACTGCCAGGCGCGTCATCATCGTCGTGGCTGCGTTTCTGTTTCTTGCGGTCATGAGCGGCCCGGATTTGCGCCGCTGCTTCGGTCATCCGCTCGGCATTCCAGGCGTCGCCTTCGATTATCACGCCGTCGTCAGCGGCGTGGATGAGAACGCGAAGGCCGCGGGCGTGCGCGTCGGCGATCGATTGGATCTTGCGCACACGCCGCCCTTCGAGCGCTACGCGTGGGTGGGGCTCGCTACGGCCGATGCCGGTCAGCGCATTCAGTTTCCGCTCCTCCGCGGCCATCGTTCCTACGTCGCCACGTTAACTACCGCGCCCGAGAGCAACGATCGAATAAACATGGTGTTGCTGCGCTTCGTCGTTCAGCTGATGGTTTTCGCGCTTGGAACCATCGTCGTATTACGACGTCCGAGTCCAGCGACATGGGGCTTTTTCGCGGTCATGTTTGTCGGCTGCTCGCCGGTAAACATCTCCTATACGACGGGCCCGCATTGGTGGCGCACGGTGGCATTGAGCTTTTACTGGCTCCTCGACGTCGTTCCGCAGTATGGCGCGATGTTTTTCGCGCTCCATCTGCTCCATCCGGGTCCGCTTCCACGATGGCGGCGCATCGTGGAGAAAATCACGGTCGGGTTGGTTTGTTTGTCGTCCGCGGTTGCCGTTTGGCATGCGAACATGCTCCTTTTTGCGCCCGTTCCCGATCCGGCGGCCGGCATTCTTTACAGCATTCTGACGGCCGTGCCGTTCATTGCCGCGCCCATCATTCTGATTGCGACGTACTATGAAAGCGAGCCGAACGTTCGTCAGCGGCTTCGCTGGATCATCGTGGGCTTCGGGCTTTCGACGATATGCAATGCGATCGATCAAGTTGGAACGCAAGGAAACCTCGGAATCGTCCAAGAGTCGTATGTGTTGCATTCGTTCCTTACTGCGGGCGAGTACGTTTTTGTGGCCGCGCCGGTCGCGTATGCTGTTTTGAAACATCACATCATCGACGTGAACGTCGCCATCAGCCGCGCGACGGTATATACAACGCTCTCGGTTTTAATCGTCGGCGCGTTCGCGCTCGTGGACTTCTTCTTCTCCCATGCGCTCGACGAAAAGAGCGCCGGCCTCATCGCGGACGTCGCGCTGGCATTAGTGCTGGGATTTTCGTTCAATACGTTACACCGGCGCATCGACACGTTCGTGGACCGGATTCTTTTTCGCAAGCGCCACCGCGCCGAAGAGTACGTTACGGGCGTCGCGGCGGCCATGGCGTATGCCCGGAGCGAAGAGCACGTTCAGGCGATGCTTACGGTGGAACCGGTGCGCGCATTCGACCTTACCGGCGCCTGCATTCTCAACAACGGCGTTGATGGAAATGAAGCAATCCGGACGTTGGCAGCCTATCTGCAGGCACGCCGGGGCGCCGCGCGACTGACGGACGGCGAATGGGACTTGAGCGAGCTGGTCCACGAGAACTGGATTCCGGCGATCGCGGTTCCGGTGTTCTCGCATGGGACGCTCGATGCCGTCGTCCTCTACGGATTGCATAAGGACGCTACGGCGTTGGACGCGCAAGAGATTGCGTTGCTCGAACGACTCGGCTCGAGTGCCGGCGCCGCGCTGGATCGGCTCGAAGCCGAGACGCTGCGCCGCGAAATTGCGCGGCTACGCGGGGATGCGATCCCGTTCGACTCGCTCAGCGTGACCGAGAGTTAATGGCTTGAGGTCGCAGTCGCGCCGGCATATTTTTTGAGTTTGTCAGCGTTAATTGTCATTTGCAATTCGATCTGCTCTCGTATCGCCGGATCGCCGTAGCTTCCGAGTGAAGTGTTTTGGCGTGTCTCATCGAGCAGCTCTTTGTACAGGCGGCTTGACGTTTGCCAATAGCCAATTGCCACCGTCGCGGGGTCCGACGCCTTTATAGCTAGATCACCCGCCGTGGCATAGTTCCGCGCTGCAGCTTCTATGAGCGACTGGCGCGCCCCGTCGTCCTTCTCGCCGCGGGCGCATTGCTCTATCTTGGGAGCGATCGCAGCTTCGTACGTCAATGCGCCTTCAAGATCGCCGCGATCGATGTAGCCCTTCAAATCGACTTGGGCAACAAGCTCGAAACATGCGTCTTGTCCCGACGCCGCTGTGCCTGCGTATGCGCTCGATGCGACAGTCAATACGACTACCAAAACAAATGTTAGAATCGCAGAAGCTCGAAACACCAAAGTCACTCCCTTACCTTGGCCCAAGTTGACTCTAAGCCGGTATACTTGCCAGGCTCGAGCACCGTATAGAACCCTCGAGCGCAGGCGTCCTCCTTGGGCGCACTAGACTTGGTGGACGATCCGGCGGCGCGATACGGTAGGCGTGAGAGGTTGACCATGCGAGCAATATCGTTGGACGAAAAACCGTACGTTGAGTACATCGGCGGAGAGCTGCTCCGAAAGGCGAGCCCAAAACGCCGGCACGCAATCGTGCAGCTGAACCTCGGACGGAAACTGCACGATTGCAGCTTTGGGCTCGGCACCGTAGCAACGGAATGGCGGTTTCACCTGATCCCCGCCTCCAAAGAACGCACCACGCTTGTCCCGGATGTAGCATTCGTGTCTTCGGAACGCTTGGCGGCGTTAGCGCCGGACGATCGCGAAGAGCCGGCATTTGCGCCGGACATTGCGGTGGAAGTGCGATCGCCGAGCGACCGGCTTTCGATCGTCGAGCGCAAGGTCGAGGCGTATCTCAAATTTGGCGCGACGTTGGTTCTTGACGTCTTGCCGGACGAACGAATTGTCCGCGTGTTCACACGCGATGGCGTGACGGTGAAGCGGCAAGGCGAGACGATCACATCGGAGGAGTTTCCGTGGTTGCATGTTGCCGTTGATGATGTGTTCGCGTCGCTAGACGAATAGCGCGTTGGCGATGTAATGGTTTGATGCGCCTGTCCTTCGACAAGCTCAGGATGACGGGGGCTGTCCTTCGACAAGATCAGGATGACGGGGGCGGTCCTTCGACGGGCTCAGGATGACGAGGGGGCGATGTAAGCGGTTTTGACGACGGTGTAAAATTCGCGGGCGTAGCGGCCCTGCTCGCGGGGGCCGTAGCTGGAGCCCTTGCGACCGCCGAAGGGGACGTGGTAATCGACGCCGGCGGTCGGGAGGTTGACCATGACCATGCCGGCTTGCGAGTCGCGCTTGAATTTCGAAGCGTAGCGTAACGACGTGGTGCAAATGCCGGCGGATAAGCCGAACGGCGTATCGTTGGCGACCTCGAGCGCCTCCTCATAATTCTTGACCGCGATGACCGACGCAGCCGGACCGAAGATTTCCTCGCGGTTGATGCGCATGTTCGCGTGCGTGTTCGTCCAGAGCACGGGCGAGAGGTAATACCCGTCCGTCGAGCGCTTCAGGCGTTCGCCGCCGTACGTGAGATGCGCGCCTTCCGTACGCGCAACTTCGAGGTACGACAGATCCTTTTCGAGTTGTCGATCGTCGACGACCGGGCCGATGTGCGTTCCGGTTTTGAGCGCGTCGTCGATGGAAAGCGTCTTCAGTTTTTCAACCATTGCGGCAACGAACCGGTCGTGAATACCCGCCGTTGCGATGAGGCGGCTGCTGGCAGTGCAGCGTTGGCCCGTCGAATAGTACGCGCCTTGAATGGCGCAATTGACCGCTACGTCGAGCTCGGCGTCGTCCAGAATCACGAGCGGGTTTTTCCCGCCCATTTCCAACTGCAGCTTCTTCATCTGCGTCGCGGCTTTTACGGCGATGCTGCGGCCGACCTCAACGGAGCCCGTGAAGCTGATGGCGTCGACGTCGCGCGATTCGACGAGCGCGTCGCCGACGGTTGCACCGCGACCCATGACGAGATTGAACGCGCCGTTAAACGTCCCGCCGTAGATATCGGTGAAGGCGCGCACGATGATGTCGCTTAGCGCCCACGCGCAGCCCGGCACGAGTTCGGCCGGCTTGAAGATGACGCAGTTGCCGTATGCGAGCGCCGGCGCGATTTTCCACGCCGGAATCGCGAGCGGGAAGTTCCACGGCGTGATGAGCGCAACGACGCCCACGGGTTCGCGCGTGATCTCAACTTCGACGCCGGGGCGCACCGACGGAAGCAACTCGCCGGTTTGGCGAATCACTTCGCCTGCGAAGAACTTGAAGATTTGCCCGGCGCGCGTTGCTTCGCCGATGCCTTCGGGGAGCGTTTTGCCTTCTTCACGCGAGAGCAGCGTGCCCAGTTCTTCTTTGCGCGCGAGAATCTCGGTGCCGATGCGGTCCAGTAAGTCGAAGCGCTGCTGAATGCCGCTGCGCGACCAGGCATGAAACGCATCGCGAGCGGCAAGCGCCGCGGCGGCCGCATCTCGGGCGCCGGCGATCGCGTATTCACCAACGATGTCGGCGGTGTTCGAGGGATTGACGTTCGTGTAGACGTCGTCTCCCTCGCGCCAGTCGCCGGCGATGAAGTTGCGGTGAATCATGCTGTGCCTCCGAAACGTTCGATTCGAAATGGGGTCAGGTCGATCGCGGGGTCGCGGCCTACGATGAGCGCCGCCATCGCTTTTGCCGAGATGCCGGCTTGCGTCAGTCCTAAGTGCTGGTGTCCGAAGCAATAGAACAAATTCTCGTACTTCGAGCCCCTGCCCATCGCCGGCAGCGAATCGGGGAGCGACGGGCGGAAGCCCATCCAGCGCGTGCTGTGCTGCTTCTCGATGCCGGGTAAGTAATGCTTTGCCAGATCGTAGAGCACGTCGGAGCGGTGCGGATTCATCGGCGCGCCGGTGCCGGCGAATTCGACGGTGCCGGCGAGGCGAATGCCGTTGTCCAACCCCGTCACGCAGAAGTGCCGCTCTTGGAAAACCATCGGACGGCGCACCGTGACGCCGGGCTCGGGCAACATTAAGTGATAGCCGCGCTCCGTTTCGACCGGCACGCGGTAGCCCAGCGGCGACAGGAGTCTGCCGGACCAGACGCCGGCGGTCACGACGACGCGTCGCGCGGTGAATCGTTCCGCGGCATGAATGGTGAATACGCCGTTCGGTTGCGGTTCGATGCGGGTAACGCGTTCGCGGAGGATGCGTGCACCGCGCGCGACGGCAGCTACGGCAAGGCTCGCGCTGAAGGCGAGCGGATCGGTGCAGCGCGCGGAGTCGGGAAAGAGGATCGCGCCGGCGAGACCCTGGGCGAGCGATGGTTCGAGTTCGTGCAGTTCGGACGACGTAATGAGGCGCGCGCCGATGCCGAACGACTGCAGCATTTCGACTTGCGGTGCGACCGAACGCAGCGTCTTCTCATGTTCGCAGACGAGCAAACCGCCGTTGTAGTCCAGATAGCGTTCGGCACCCGCGAGCGTCGCAAGGTCGCTGAGAGCAGCGACGGCGTTACGGTTCAAGCTCGCAAGTGCGGCAGTATTGCGGCGGACGGCCGGCGGACGCATCGCTGCGAGAAAGCGCAGGCCCCACGGCACGAGCGCCGGCAGATACGACGGGCGAATGACGAGCGGGCCGAGCGGGTCGAGCAGCATCTTCGGTAATTCGAAGAGCAGCGACGGATGCGCGAGCGGAAAGATTTCGCCCACGGAAATGTAGCTCGCGCTGCCGACTGCCGCACCCCTACCGGCGCCGTCGGGATCGCAGAGCGTGACGCCGACGCCTTCATTTTGCAGCGCGAGCGCGAGCGACGTGCCGATGATGCCGCCGCCGATGATGGCTACGTCTGTTTGTTCGCTCATGGGTGGGTGGTTCGCAATGGTGTGATGCGCCTGTGCTTCGACACGCAGAGCATGACGAAAAGTATACGGAATGATATATGATAAGGCCTATGAGAGTGGTGGATTCGCACACCGAAGGTGAGCCGACGCGCGTCTTGGTCGAAGGCGGGCCGCAATTGGGCGGAGTGACGATGGAAGAAAAGCGCGACGAGCTGCAGCGCGATTGGGATTACATCCGGACGGCGCTGACCGGCGAACCGCGTGCCTCGGAAGGAACGGTTGCGGCGATTCTGACGGAACCCGTTACCCAAGGCGCGACGGCGGGCGTGATCTTTGCGAATCGTTCGGCGTATCTCGGCATGTGCGGACACGGGACGATCGGCGTGGCACGCACGCTGCAACATCTCGGTCGCATCGCCGGCGGCGCCCAGCGATTCTCGCTCGACACGCCGGCGGGAAACGTCGAGGTCGAATGTTTTGACGATGGCTCGGTGCAGGTGCGCAACGTCGCATCGTACGCGTACCGGCTCGACGTCCCGCTCGATGTGCCGCAGATCGGCCGGATCACGGGCGACGTCGCCTACGGCGGCAATTGGTTTTTCCTCGTCGACGCGACGAAGCTCGAATTGAATCTCCGAATCGGCCTCGCGAACTCCGCCGAATTGACGGCGCTTGCGAAATCCATCGACGGTGCCTTGCGCGAACAGCAAATCACCGGCGAAAACGGGGCGATTATCGATCACGTCGAGCTGTTCTCGGCGCCGCAACGGGCGGATGCCGATTCGAAGAACTTCGTCTTGTGTCCCGACGGCGCATACGATCGTTCGCCGTGCGGCACGGGCACGTCGGCAAAGATGGCGGTGCTGGCGCGGCGCGGCGAATTGCGCGAAGGCGAACTCTGGCGTCAAGAGAGCATCACCGGAACGCTGTTCACCGGGCGATACGAACGCTGCGACCATGAAATCGTCCCGTTCATCCGCGGGCGCGCGTTCATCACGGGAGAGACGACGCTGTTCTTCGAGCGCGACGACCCGTTCCGATACGGAATTGCTACCGCGGAGCGCGTACGCTGATGCCGAAGGTTCAAGCACCCGCCGCGACGCAGATTCTCGAGCGCTTGCGTAAGGCGATTATGAACGGCGATTTGCGCAGCGGACAGCCGCTCCGGCAAGACGAGCTTGCGGCACATTTCGGCACGAGCAAGATTCCCGTACGCGAAGCCCTGCAGCGGCTCGAAGGCGAGGGACTGGTAAAGTCGTTCCCGCATCGCGGCGTCTTCGTGGCGGAATTGTCGGCCGACGAGCTGCAAGAAATCTGCGAAATCCGCATCGACTTGGAATCGCGCGCGTTGAAACTCGCAATCAAGAACCTCGACAAAGCGACGCTCGATCGAGCGCGCAAGATTCTGGACGAAGCGGAAAGCGCGAACGATTACCTGACCAGTTGGAGCGCTCGCAACTGGGCATTTCACTCGACGCTCTACGCCGCCGCGAACCGGCCGCGATTGCTGCAGATGATCGAAACGCTTCACGGGCACACCGAACGGTATCTTCAGCTGCATGTGTCGATTCTCGACTACCGCAAAAAAGGCGAGAAAGAGCATCGCGATTTGCTACGGCTTGCAGGCCGGGGCGAAACGCAAAAGGCGGTCGCATTGCTATCGAGCCACATCGACAACGTCTACTCGATGCTCAAGCCTTACCTAGCGCGCCGCAGCTCCGGCACGTTCACGCAGTTGTAAACATTCGCGAATTAGCGCAAGCTGCGAAGCGAGTTCGGCGCCTTCCAACTCGAGCCGCGGCGGACGCACGCGCGCAGAACCGCGGCCGGCCTCGGCTTGGACGAGCTTGATGAGCTGAATGAACTTCGGCACGGTGTCGAGGCGAAGGAGCGGCAAGAACCACTCGTAGAGCTTGCGCGCAGCTTCTTCGTCCACCGCTACGCCGTCGTCGCCGGTGAGGAGATCGAACAAACGCACGGATTCTTCCGGCAGCGCGTTCACGAGGCCGGCGATCCACCCGACGGCGCCGGCGTGCAGCGATTCGACGATCGCGTCGTCCACGCCGCAGAAGATCGCGAGCCGGTCGCCCACGAGGCGGCGGATTTCCGTAACGCGCCGCACGTCGGTGCTCGATTCTTTAACGGCGTGCAGATTCGCGTGGCGCTCGGCGAGTGCGGCTACGCGTTCGGGCAGCACGTCGGTGCCATAGGCGACCGGATTGTTGTAGAGCATGCACGAGAGCTTCGTTGCGGAGATCACGGCGTCGAAATGCGTTTCCATCTCGCGCGTATCGCCGCGATAGACGTAGGGCGGGAGGACCATCAACCCTTCGCACCCGGCCGCTTCGGCCGCTTCGGCGAGATCGACGGCTTCCGCCGTGCGCAGCCCCGCGACTCCGGCGACTACCGGAACCCCGTGCGCGCTCGCGGCGCTGACACAGGTCTTCAAAATGCGGCGTTTTTCGTCGGCGACGAGCGTCGACGCTTCACCTAACGATCCGAGCGGCACGATGCCGCGCACTCCGCTCGCAATCTGCCAGCTAACGTGTTCGTGCAGTGCGTCGTAATCCACCGAAAGAGCTTCGTCGAACGGCGTCGTGATCGCCGAGAATACGCCTCGCCACTTCATATCGTATACGATTTTATATACGCTTGTCGCCATCCTCCGCGAAATGAGGCCAAATACTCAAGGACCGGCTCGAACAGTGCTCGCAGTTTCGTATGGTATCCCACACTTGCTTACTTGAAGGAGGGGTTCATGTCTTCTGCACGTCGTTTCTTCATTGGCGTGGCAAGCTTACTCTTAGCTCTGGGAGCCGGAACGTACGGCGCGCATGCCGCCGCGACGAAGCCCGTGTTGCTGCCGATACTTGTCGGTACGTGGAACTGCACCTATACCGGACCCAAAGGTACGAGCACGTCCACGATCACGTTCACAGCCGTCAACGATCTCTGGGTTCAAGACACGGAGAAAGACAGCGCATACGGCGACCGGCCCGCGCACACCGGATTCGGTGCAGTCGGTTACGATCCGAAGAAACATCAATACATCGGCTGGGGCGCGAGCACGATTCCCGGCGACTACGGCGTCGGTGTAGCCGATGCATCGCCGGCCGCCATGTCGATGACGTTCACCGGCGCCTATCCGGCGGATCCGACGCACGACAAGACCACCTACCATTTCAGCGGAACGAAGATGACCAGCGTCGATACCTTTATGGAGAAGGGCTCAAGCAAAACTGGGCACGGGAGCTGCACGAAGCAGTAAGCAGCGCCGCGTTTGAACAGAAAGCCCCCGGCACATTCGCCGGGGGCTTCTTCTTTTTCCGTTCATCGTTACAGTTTGATTGTGAATCCGAGCGCCGCACCGCCAAAGTTCAACTTTTGAACGGTGCTGTCCGTGTTGTACGCAAGGTTGCGCCAAACGAGAACGACATTGCCCCAATTCTCTTCGTACCCGATGCCCGAGTATGCCTGCCACGTCGAACTGCCGGTTCCCCAGCCCGCATCGCCGTAATACGGCAAGAAGAAACGGCTTCCTAAGCGGAGCTTTCCGCGAATACCGGTAAACACGTCCGCCGTCGATCCGCTCTTTTCGATGCTGCCGCTAATCGGCAAAATGTCGAGCGGGCCCGCGAAATTCCAATTTGCTTGCGAACTTATCCATGCCGATCGAACGCCGAAGAGCACATCGAGCGTAAAATTATCGTTGTGCACGACCGTACCGGACGTTCCGATCGTCCAGATTATGGATTTTACCCGGCCGCCGCCATTGACGTTGACGGGAAATTCCACCCGGCCGCCGGGCCCAACGACGGACTTGACCGTGCCGTTTTGAGCGGAAAGATTGAGCCAGATAAAATCGCCGAAGAATGCGGCTTCATTCTTTCGCGTTTCAAATGACGCCAGCGCTCCGCCATTGATGTGAGAGAAATACGATCCCGGCGTGACTTGCGAGTTGATGGTTACCGGGATCGGCTGACCGTTAATGAGGCTTGTGCGTTGAAACTGGAAGTGCCGTTGATTGCCGGCAGCCACAAATAGGGCGTAACCGATGAGTGCCATTTGCCGTCAGTCGGAATATTCACCGATCCCGCAATCATCGGCTGCGTCGCCGCGCTCGGGGACGCGGGCACCGTTGTCGGTGCCGGCGACATTGGCGTCGCGCTCGCTTCCGGCATTGAGGTCTCCGGCGTCGCCGTGGCTTCGGGCATCGATGTTTCGGGTGACGCCGTCGATTCGGGCGCGGCGCTCGCTGACGGAGACGGAGTCTCCTGTGAATATGCTACGGAAGGTAACACGAACAGAAGTGCTGCGCACACGGCGATTCTTCCGACGTTCATGATGGATTCCAATCTATGAAGCGCTAGCGGCCGTCCGATATTAGAATTCGGTTTGCGCGATTTGGCGCCCGACGATCGAACCGTTCGGATTACGCCCGCCGTATCCCCAATTGCCGTTGAATCCCGACATACCGTCGTTGAACGTTAGCGTCATCCAACCGACGTTGCCTTTGGGACCACGCCACTTTGCCGAAAGCACGTTGTCCTTCATCGTGCCGTTGATCTGAAGAATCGAGCCGTCTGGGGTTTTCGATGAACCGACAATGGTATCGCCCACGCGCGTTAGATGGACCATCCCGACGATTAGCTGATCGCCCGTCGCTTGCACGGCCCAGTCTCCGGTAATTCCGGGCGCAGGCGCGGCAGCCGCCGCAGCCGTCGCTGCCGGCGTCTGAGCGCTGACGGGCGTGCCCGATGCAACCGAAACCGCCAGTCCGAAAAACGCAATCGCAATAGCTAGAAACGCACGTTTCATTGATGTCCTCCAAAAGAAGAGAGCCGCGGCTAGCCGTTGCAGCGTGCGGCGGCGCCTAGGGCCAATATACGCTGTTGCCTATTGAACCGGGCATCCTGATTGTGCAATTGTGGGAGCGCTGTTCGCGGGCGCGCTCAAGTACACTGATGGCCAGATGGAACGTCGAGCGTTTATCGCAGCGACCAGTGCTTCGCTCTTGGCTGCATTGCCGGTCCCTGCTCCCGCGCAAACGTTGCGGACCGGTCGCAAAGCGCTCGTCCTTATCGGGGGCGCCAACCGCGGCGCGTACGAAGCGGGCGTCATCGAGGGACTGAGAGAACGCGCGAATCTCGCCGATGGTGAACCGCTCGATTACGATATGATCGCCGGAACGTCGATCGGCGCGCTAAATGCTTATTTGGTTGCGGCCGCGCAATACACAACGTTACGCGAGCTGTGGCAAAGCGAATTAGCACGCGCCAATGTTTTTCGTTTGAAACCCGCATACGAGCCAATCCCGGACGAAAATTCAGGCGTATTAAGCCGCGTCGGTGCTGCTTTGAGCTTACAAAAAGGTTTCGTTACGAACGTTGCCGGCGTCTTAGACCCGCAACCGGTTCGCGCGATGCTCAGTCACTACATGAATCCCGCGACGCCGCTTCACTTCCCGCTCTATATTTCAACGACAAATCTAACGCGTCAGCGAAATCAAATGTTCTTGCGGAGCGCGACAACCGCCGATGGCTTGGAGAAACAACGGATCAACGATCGGCTGTTGGCCCCGTATCCGACTCTCGTTCGTCCTGCAACCGACGCCAACGTCGAAGATGTGCTGTTCGCGAGTGCCTGCTTACCGATGATGTTCGATCCGGTCGTTATCGGCGGCGGAGAAGACTCAACCGCGGCAGACCAATATGTCGACGGCGGCGTAACATCGAATGTGCCGACGCGCATCGCGCAAATCTGCGTGGAGTCAATCCATGTCGTTGTGCTGTATCCCAAACAAAATCCGAACGAGGCCTACGCGAACGCGGTTGAGGTTGGACTCGGAGTCTTCAATACAATGCAAGCGGGAATGATCGAATATCAGATGCGGCTGGTCTATCAAGCTGGGACTCGCGGCCTGCCGTTCTACCCGTTCGTCATCCGGCCTCAGAACGATTTGCCCGGAAAAGCTGCAGACTTCAACGATCAAAAACTTCTTTCGGAGATGTGGAACCTAGGCTATGCGGACGGGAAGGGCGGTTGGCAGGCATTTGTCCCACCCGAAGGGGCGTTCGCGTTGCCGTACTAGCCGTAGAAGGGCGATCCTTACGCGGTGGATGCTTCGGCGGCCAACAGCGCTTTATAACTTCTCTTAAATACGACGCCCACCGCAACGCTCAAGAGTATTTGAATAATCAAGAAGACTACGACGGCTGCAACAACGTTCGAGCCCGGAAAACTACTGGAGGCGATCAGCATAGCTAAGCCCGGGTTTCGCAAGCCGGTTCCAATTGCAAGCGTGACGCGATTTCCTCGATCCGGACCGCCTGCAAGCCAGCCAAGGATCATCGAAACGGCTACGAGGAGCACTATTGCGAGCATGCCGCGCGTTCCGAAGAGCGCGGCAAAGCTCGGGCCGAGTTTCGCAGCGACAAGAACGATAATCGCAATGAGAAATACGCCGGCGGCTATGCCCGTTACTTTTGCGACGGTTTCAGCGATGCGAACGCTGCTGCGGCGAACCAGCAGTCCGATAACGAGCGGCAACAACTGAAAGAGCACGAGCGTGGTCAGGAATCGCAGCAACGGGAGCTGCGCAGCGTATCCGGCCGGCAAGAGCAACTTTGCAGTGACCGGCGCCGTCACCACGCAAATGAGCGCGAAGACGAACACGAGGCCGACGGCAAATCGCAAGTGGCCGCCTTTCGCTCTCCCGCCGGCCAGCGGCAGGAACGGGACTCCCGCGGACATCGCCATCAAAAGAATTCCGGTTGTCACGCCGTCCTCCACTCGCAGCAGCCGGCAGAACACCAGCGCGAGAAGCGGAACAACGACGATATTCAAAACGATCGCGCGTGTCATGAGGCTGCGCTGGCGCAGCGCCGTGACGATCCCTTCGGCACTCGTTTCAGAGCCGGCCTGAAGCATGATCGACGCTATCAGAAGCATCCCTAAGATTGGAACGAGAGCGTGCATGGCGGTTTCCTTAAAGCGGCGCCCTCTCATCTTAGGGGGGACATACGTGCCGTCACATCCCGAAAGCGCATGGAGCCCCGCGATCCGGTTGCACGACTCGGATAACCAACCGCCCCGGCGGCTTGTACGATAAGGCTTGCAACGTCGTCTTCGGACCTGGGGCGGTTTATTATGAAACGTACCGTGATTGCGTTATTTGCGGCCTTTCTTGCGGCAGGGCTCGTCGACACGGGGGAGGCAACACCGGCGCCCTTTTGAGGCTTCGTCGAGCGAGAGCCCCAGACCACTGGCTACGCGTACACCCGAAGCGAGCAGAATTCAGTTAAAGGGTCATGTCCGGGCCTATTACTTCACACGGCAAAACTGTTCCGGATACGCGTCGAGTCCGTGCGTTCCCGAACCAAATCCACCGATCGCCGGTACGTACAAAGCGCTCAACCAGGCTTCTTTCAACGCCGCAATCGCAATCGGTGCGGTGTATTTGCTTCCCCATTCGCACTGGTCCGTTGCGGGAACGTACGTGTACGCCGATCCGCTTGGGCTAAACGGCGCATGCAGCTCCCCGGGCAATTACGGCGCCGGAGAACCGTGTTCGCAGTATCCTGAGAATAACAACTACCGCAGTCAAGATACGACGCTTCCCGCATTTCAGCTAAGCACCCTCGCGGAGATGTACGTAAAGTACGACGACTCACGCCTGAGCGCAAGTTTGGGCGATCTTTGGTACGACTCACCTTGGGCCGGGCCGTCCGACTCGCGGATCAAAGCAGCGTACTTTCAGGGTCTGGATGCAAAGTATGCGTTCGGCGGCCATCATTGGAGTGTCGATGCGGCGCGCATCACAGAGTGGGAAAATCGCACTTCTTCTAATTTCAACAAGAGCAATCTCATCGTACCCCTCGCGCCCGACGGGTCGATCGCCCATCCTACAAGCGGCTTCTTCGAACTGGGCGCGTCGTACGCAAATGGCTCGCAGTTTCATGCTTCCGCCGATGAGTACAGCTTTTACGACATCGCCTCGTTGCTTTGGATTGAGGCAAAATGGAGTCCGGCAAAGGCGCCGCTTCATCTGTACGGCGGCATTCAGTTCGGGGCCGAACACAACGTCGGATCGAGTTTGGTCGGGACAGTAGACAGCACCGTCTTCGGCGTTCAGCTCGGCGCAGAGGTCGCACGAAACGTTGCGCTGAGTATCAGCTTCGATTCGCTGCCGTGGCGCCGTGCCGAGGCGGTTCTTCCGGCCGGCACGTCGTGCAAATCGCATGTGCTCTCAGGCGGCGGCGTCTCGTTTTGGCTTCCGACCGGCGGCACTCCGAATTGCATCCCCGGGCCGGGCACTAACGCCACGTTGTTTTACGGCGGTTTCGCGTCGCCATATACCGACTCTTATAGCACGTCGCCGCTGTACACCACGGCCATTTCTCAAGACGTCGTGGAGCGCCGGAGCGCCGGCAATTCCATTCGCGTTTCGGCGACGATTCATACGAACGACCGCCGCCTGCGGATTATTCTTGCGCGAGCCCTCGACGACTACAGCAACGGGGCCGGAGCCGAAGCGACGTGGGGAACCGACGTAGACGTCGAGTACTATCTCAGCCCACTGAACGCCGATGACTTTCGCGGCTGGTCGATTCGCAATCGCTGGGAACAGCGGACCCAAACATACACGCAACTTTGGGGCGGAACGCCGTTGTTCGTCTACAATCGCGTCGAATTGGAATATCGCTTCTAGGCGAACGTCCGGTCGTAAGAGAGGCCTAGGACACGGCTTGTGCCCGGCAACCCGCTCGTTCGACCGAGCAACGCATTAAGACCCGGCGCAGCGGGAAAATAAGATCGAAGCCGATAGGCATCAAGAGAACTTCTTAGAGCGATGGACCCAAGCCGAATGAGTGAAAACGAGAACTGCCCGACCTGTGGGAACGTACGTCAATATCCGTTTTGTATCAATAAATACCACGATGACAATACGAAGAACAATCCAGCGTACGACGCATTGAAAGAAGTTTTGGACAGATTGGGATTCGACGCACCGTAGCGCCTAAACGGCAGACGTATCGAATACCGCCTGGTCCCACTGCCAAAGCTTTCGAAAAAAGGTGCGCGCAAGGCGCCGCTCGCCGCAAATCCGGGCGATCGTGCGATGTCCGTCGATAGCGGCCAGCAGCGGTTCCTCGCGGGCTTCAATAGGTAGATAAAGGTCGGTATCGGTGTGGTTGCGGTTGATCAACACCGCCGCGGCTCCCGGCGGCAGCCGATCGTGCACGTCGATCGTTTCGGGCAGGCGAATGGGCACGTAGCTGAGCCAACTGTCGCCCTCGAAATCAATTCGCTCGCGCTGCAGCTCGTCGATCGCTTCGGTACGCCACGAACGCATGCCGGACCATCGTTCCGCGAAATAGTTCGATGGCAGCGTATTGCTCTTCTGCCGGTAGATCGACAAGTCTCGAAAAGTGCGGCGTCAATGCCGGCGCGCCGCACCACGGCAGATATGGCGCTTGGCGTACCCAACGCGCAAATGTGAGACCGGCGCCGCGAACGAACTGCATCAGTTGCGGAACCGAATACGACCGGTCCTGCGGATGGAGGAGCGCGTCTGCAATCCCCGCCGCACTCGCAAAGTCGGGCGACTTACGCAGCAGTGGCATGAGCGGGTGGTCTTGCGCTAGCGCACCGAGCGTTGCAGCTAGATCTTGAATCTCCGAAGCTGACCGGCCGATGCCGAGGCGACGGCAGTAGTCTTGGAGCAGGTAAATTCCGGCACGGCCATATGGCGCGTAGACCATGGCATGAAGCGCGCCCGACGGTGCGAGGACGTCGCGCAATGCTCTCAGGCCGGCATCAGGATCGCAAAGATGATGCAACACTCCGGTGCACACGACATGCTCGAAGGCTTGCCCCAGTTCTCCGGTGCGCTTTATTGGAAGCTGATGCACTTCTAGATTGTTGAGGCCGTATTTCCGTTTTAATTTTTCCGTAAACGCGATGCTGGTTGCGCTTACGTCGATCCCGACAACTTTCGCACGCGGCCAGCGCAGCGCGTAGTGGGCCGCTTGCGTCGTTCCGCAGCCCGCGACAAGAATGCTTCGGTCATCGCGGTACGGCTCGTTGGGCCAGAACAAATGCGATTCTGCGCGTCGACGCGAGTCGTCCCATGCGCGACGGTACGCTTCCAGGTCGTCGACCGGCGGCGGGTACGGATGGTTTTCATAAAAGGAAGTCACCTGCGCGGTTGTCGATGCGCAGATGACTTCGGCGGCTTCATGGTCTCTCAAGGGAACCTAAGAAGCGTGCGCTGTTTTAGCCTGTTCCAACACCGCATCCAGGTTGAACGACGCGGGTTTCTGTCGCGGCGGGAATTTGATGAAGTCGTCGATCTGTCGAGCGACCACTGCCTGCATCAGGTAGAGCTGCGGTGCGTGATCGACCATCCAATCCAAGTACGTGTTCGCGTTAAAGTCGGCCCGCTCGAAGGGATCTCGCCGCAGGTTCATGATGTGCGGCAGCCGAAGCTTCTCGAATGGCGCGGCCCACTGCTCCATGGTGCTCGCGCGTTGCAGAGCCAAATTGAACTTGTAGTCGCCGACGCGAACCGCAATGACGTCTCCATCATCGCTGAAGTACACAAGGGAGTTGCGAGGGCTTTCGGTCGTCTGTCCCGAGAAATACGGGATCATGTTGTAGCCGTCGAGGTGGACGTGGAACGTCTTTTCGCCGACCTTCGTACCCTTGAGCAGTTGCTCGGTTACGTCCGGATTACCGGCGGCGGCGAGCAACGTCGGCAACATATCGATATGCGAGACAATGCCGTTGAAGACCGCTCCCGGCTTTATCGTTCCGGGCCACCGAATGAATGATGGAACTCGCCATCCGCCTTCCCAGTTCGAGTCTTTCTGCCCGCGGAACGGTGTACTGGCTCCGTCCGGCCAGGTGTCGTTCTCCGGGCCGTTGTCGGTGGAATACATGACGATGGTGTTGTCGGCGATTCCGAGCTCATCGAGCTTGTCAAGCATCATGCCGATCTGCTCGTCGTGCACGACCATACGATCGCTGTAAGGATCCTGGCCGCTCTTACCGAGATTCTTTTCGGCGACATGCGTCCGGAAGTGCATCGCGGTCGAGTTGTACCAAAGGAAAAACGGCTGGTCTGCTTCGGCTTGTTTTTCCATCCACGCGAGAGCGCGGTTGGTGATCTCTTCGTCGACGGTCTCCATGCGTTTCTTGGTAAGCGGTCCGGTGTCCACGACTTTCTGCTTGCCGACACGGCCCCAGCGAGGATCCACGGTCGGATCGTCAACGCCGGTCGCCTTACAATCCAGTACGCCGCGCGGCCCGAACTGCGCCAAAAACTTCGGGTCCTTCGGATAGTCGGGGAGTTCGGGTTCTTCTTCGGCGTTCAGATGATACAAGTTGCCGAAGAATTCATCGAAACCGTGCACCGTCGGCAAATACTCGTTACGGTCGCCCAGATGATTCTTGCCGAATTGGCCGGTGGCATATCCGAGGGGCTTGAGCATCTCGGCGATCGTCGGATCTTCCGGCTGCAGGCCGACGGAGGCGCCGGGCATTCCCACTTTCGTGAGGCCCGTGCGAATCGGATTCTGGCCGGTAATGAAGCAAGCGCGACCCGCAGTACAGCTCTGCTGGGAGTAATAATCGGTGAACAGCCCGCCCTCGTTCGCTACGCGATCGATGTTCGGCGTGCGATAGCCCATCATGCCGTTGCTAAACCGGCTGATATTCCATATGCCGATGTCGTCGCCCCAAAGGATGAGGATATTTGGCTTCTTTTGAGCCATCTTTCGAAGCCTTTCTTTAAATACTGGTAATGCTTAAAGCGTGCACAAGCATACTGCCGGCGTATTGTGTATACGAAGCCGTTGCGTCGTCGCTCCTACAAGACAGAATAAAGCATTTCTCCTTTGCGCGATTATCCCGAGACCGCAACGCGCCCGAAATGCGCAATCCGGATTGCAGCTGCGGCTCCAGCTTTGCGACAATGCGAGCAACCGGCACTCCAACACGAGGCTGCTTTTTATGAAATGGTCCGTCGCGCTGCTCGTTACGCTGCTTCTTATCGCCTCGCGCAACGCCCAAGCGCAGGAACCGTCGCCGGCCCCGTCACCATCGGCATCTGCAGCAGCGGCGGCGCCCGCCGGCGGCGCCGTCGATTTAAGTAAATTAACGCCCGCACAACAGGCTGCACTTCAGGCGGCCATCGTGAAACTGTCGCAGAATCCGGTCGGCAACATCGCCGTCATTCCGTTTCAAAATAATTTCAACTACGGCGTCGGTCCATACACGCGATTTCAATACAATCTGAACATACAACCCGTAGTGCCGTTCATGCTAAGTCCAAACATGAATCTGATCGCTCGTACGATCATTCCAGTCATCAATCAGCCGTCGTCAGCACCGCCGTCCGTCTGCGCGTCGTCCTTTGGCTGCGGATCCACCTTCGGCATAGGCGACATCCAAGAGCAACTCTTCTTTGCTCCGAAAACCAAGCCCGGGCGGCTCATTTGGGGGGCTGGCCCGCTCTTCCAATTTCCCACGGCGTCGCCCGATACGCTGGGATCGGGAAAATGGGCGGCCGGCCCGGCACTGGTCGGTCTCGTTACACCGGGTCCGTGGGTCATGGGGATGCTGGTAACGCAATTGTGGTCCTTTGCGGGGAAGACGAATCGCCCCGACATTAGTTCCGCTCTCTTTCAGCCATTCTTGAATTACAATCTCAAAGGCGGATGGACGATTACGACGGCGCCGATCATCACCGCGAACTGGAACACAACGCAAAATAAGTGGGCCGTTCCGCTAGGCGGCGGCGTATCAAAGACGTTCAAACTCGGGGAGCAACCCATGCAGCTTGGAGTGTATTATTACACCTACGTCGCAAAGCCGATCGGCTCGCCGCAGACGCAGCTCCGCTTCCAGTGGAGCCTGCTTTTCCCAATAAAGCGCGGCATCGACATGCAATCGTTGCTCCAAGGGAATACGTAACGCCGTTTGGCCGCCCGCCGACATCGTCTGCAATTGATCCCGTAGCGGCGTGAGGCGAAGAACGATGAACCCTCTCGAGGGTCGATCCAGATCGAGCGTGGTCGTGACGAGCAGGCTTACGATAAGCGAGTAAAGCACCGATACGGTCACGTGCGCTGAGTTGCTTAAGCCATAGCCGAAGCCGATAATGCCTGCTCCCGCAAGACCGCCGATGATGACGAGTAGGACGATCGCGCCGGGCACGTGGTTTGCCAGCGACGCGTCGAGTTCAGCGCCGATATCGAACATGTCGTTGGTCGTCTGGGTCAACAGCGACGTTATGGGATTCGGGTGAGCGTCAGCTTCGTTCGCGACGATGCTCCAAATACGGCGCTGCAGCGCGGCGGTTTCTTTGGCGGTTCGATCTCTAACTTGCAGGCTTGCATAATTTTCATAGCGCTCCAGCCTGAGGCGAGCGTGTTGGCGCAGAAGCAACCGGAATGACTCGCGATTCGACGGCTCGAGGAACGAGGCGCGCAGATACGTCGTTCCAATTGCGTTTGCTTCCGTCACGATTGCCTGTTGACGCGCGTCGAACCGGCTCTCGGCAAGTGAGAACGAAAAACCAAGCACCAGCGCAACCAGCCCCAACACGCCGCCTTCCACAACGGTAAACGCCGCATCGGGCAGCATACCACGCGTTCGATGCATGAAGCGGCCGAAGCGGAATCCCGCTTCGGCCACGATCACGATGGAGATGGCGAGGATTAGAGCAACGATTTTCCCGTCGACATCGAACCAAAACTCGCTGAGGTCCATCACTTAGAGCATCATCGCGAACCTAATAGTTGAAGAACGCGCCGAGGCCGACGTATAAACCGTTATGCGTATACCCGACTCCCGGCGAATTCGCCTTGGCGTTCCCGCGATTCCCTGCATAGCCGACTTCAAAGAAAACCGGCTTGAGGAACGTCCAGGTTGCCCCGACCTTGTACGTCTGCAACGAATACTGCATCGGCAGCGACTGTCCAAAGCCCGAGTACGTTCCTCGCGTGTTCGGATAGTAGTAATAGCTTCCGTAGACCGAGAGAGAACTATCCAGATCTGGAAGTTTCTCTATGCCGAATCCTACACCAGTCAAATTCGGATAGCCGTAATTGCCGGCGTTGAAGTCCCAACCGACTGCCACGTATACACGCGGATTGAAGACCTTGTAACCCAGATGGACTTCATTGAACGTGTCGCGAGCGGTGAATGCCGGCACGACGGTTTGGCCAAAGTTTCCGACAACCGTTACCAGGCAATCCGTCGTCGGAATCGTCGGATCGGAGCAGTTGTGCGGATACCGGTATTGCGAGTAGTCGTATCCGACCATGATCGGACTGAACTCCACTGCGCCACGCGCGGTCCATGAACCGCTCGTACGGTAACCGGCGCTAAATTCGTTGTACGTTTTACCCGAGACCATGTAGTCGCCCGCAATGAATGCTTCGTTCTTGGGTTTTGGTACAGGCGTGGGCGAAGGCGTCGGAGTTGCGGGCGCTGCCGTTGGCGGAGGCGGCGGCGAAGCTGCGGGAGGCGGAGGCGTCGCGGTTACGTAGCGCACCACAACGGTCTGCCGGTCGGGCAGCCATTGGACGTAGGCCCCCATTCCCTCGGAAAGCACGCGAATCGGAACCATGAGGGTGCCCGTGGTACATTTCCGGCGGCACGTCGAGCGGGCGCGTCTCGCCGTTTACGGTCACCTCAGGAACACCGACGCGCACGGAAACATCGGCTCCGCTTTTAGACACGTGAACGGTTCGCGTTCCCGCGTCATACGAGACGGTTGCGCCCATTCCCTCGAACATCGAGCGCAAAGGCACAAGCACCGTGTTGCCTCTTACGAGCGCTGCTAATACGCGTCCTCGCTGAAGCTTATCGGGAGATGCCATGACGTGATGATCGTTGAACAGGATGGGCACAGGCATTGCAGACGACGAGCCTGAGGCGGCCGCAACGACCGTGGCGCTCATGACTGCAGAGACCAACAAAAACATGCTTGAACCTTTCACTAAGACTCTGAAAGCTAGCGTAGCCTAGCAATCGATATGTGCGTATCCGAAAGGCGCAATCGGCCCTAAGTCGCCCTTTCGGCCCCCTCCCAATGGACGAAAATCACCCCCTCGAGTTTCTCAAGCGATGCTTGCAGCCGGTCGGCGGCGCCGTCATCGCGGCCGGGCTTCGTCAATTCAGCCACGAGTTCTATCGCGCCGACGGCCGGGGCCGAACTTTGCATCGTTTGCAAAATGAGCGACGTAGTAACGATCTCTCGCATAATCAGTTCGCGAACCGCAGAGCGCGCGTGTTCCGCGCAGTTGACGCGCATCGAGTAGGTCGTCGTAAACTGTTCGTTTCCGCGTGGAATGCGCGCAACAACTGCGGCGAGAGGCCAACACACGAGATTGGTGATCAGGATGACGGCTGCGCCGAGCGCTGCTTGCGTTTCGAATCCTGCGCCCGCTAGAACTCCGACTGCGGCCGTGGACCAAAGCGTTGCCGCCGTTATAAGGCCGCGGACATTCAAACCTTCGCGAAGGATTACGCCGCCGGCCAAAAATCCGACACCCGTTACCACTTGACCGGCGACGCGCATCCCATCGTTCAGGCCGGCGAGCTCAGGAACCAGCGTAAAAAGCGCGGCGCCGGCAGCAACGAGCGTGCTGGTGTGAAGTCCCGCTGTTCGCTGCCGCCACTGTCTTTCGAAACCGATGAGAAAGCCTAATGCAGTTGCGATTGCCAAACGTGAGAAGAAAGCGCCGTGACTGAGCGGCGGCACTTACAACGTCCTAGATTCGTCGACGCACACGTTGAGCATGGTTTCGGTGGCTGTTTCTCCAAAAAAGTCCCGGTATTGTTCCGAAAAATGACCCATGTGCCAAAACCCATGGTCGGCAGCAATATCGGAAACCGTCTTCTTCGCAGGTCCGCTATTTCGAAGTGCTCGCCGGACATGGTTGAAGCGGAGCAGTTTGAAATATCGCATGGGACTAATGCCGTAGAGATTGCGATAATAATTGGAAAGGGTGCGGGGGCTGCAACCAGCGCCGCGGCTTACTTGCGAAAGACCAATGCCCTCGCTGATGTTGGACCACATAAAGTTCTCGGCAGCATCGACGAATCGCTGACGCTCTGAATTCAGCGAAGTCTTGTACTTCGGGTGAAGCGCCAGCTCGGTCGTCCGCAACGCCAGTGCAATGGTACGCTCGACGGGCGACGACCTTTTCGCACTCGAATTTGGCGCGATCGCATCGGCGATGACACGTTGAAGGTCACGGACAACGAAGCTGCTCGACGGCAGCAGCGAGAGCCAGTTCCCCTTCACCGCGCTTGGCGCGAACAGTTCCTCAAGCATTGGAACGCGGGTCGCGTCGAGTTCCAAGATCATCAATAGCGCCGGTCCGGACGTGCTGACTTTCGCGGGCCCGTAGATCACTGCAAGGCGATCGCGGGGCCAAAGCCGCCCATCGATGCGGACCGGCGCACCCTGCTCCTGCAGATAAGCAAACGTGAGCCTGTGCTCTAAGGATCCGAGCGAGTCTCCCGCACTGACGTTATACGCCACCCTGCGAAACTGTATGTCCTTGTAGTGGACGAATGTTTCCGTGCTGCCGATGCACGCAGGCGCAAGCTGGACCGCATCGCGAGCCGTTGCGCCGCACGCCGCCGAACTCAACGGACAATCGTTCGCAAGCTGATCGAGCGCAAACTTGTTCGCTTCAACTTCGCTTCGCTCCAGCTCTGAATAGCGATTTGAGAGACTAGATAATCTCACGATTCTCACCTCGGACCGCTATCCTATTATAGCAATCTCTCGCAAGGAAGAAGGTTATGAGAAGAGCGCTTCCTTCGTATTTGCCGCTTCGGGATAATCGGGTTGGGCCGCCACGCCATACGATAAGCTTCTCAAAGCAGGCCGGCACGTTAGAAAGGCGGGACCGTGACGCCGCTCATTTTCAATCAATATGGGATCTGGACGTTTGACACGGTAGGCGTTATCAGTTTAATCGCGGCTATAACAAATGCGTTCAACGGAGCGCTGTTGGCCCGCCGTCCCGATCACTATAAGAATTTCACCATCGCGGGCGTCATAATCTTGGCCTACGCCGGCGGCATCGGCGGCGGCATCGTTCGCGACGTCCTTCTCAATCGGGTTCCGTCTCCACTCGTGAATCCGTGGTATTTGATCGGTTGCATGGCCGCCGCGGTGCTTGCGATCCTGGTCGACTTCAACTCCGCGCAACGCTTCAAGGATGGACTATTCCAGTTTATGACGTCCTTCTCGTTACCGTGGTACGCAATCGTCGGCGCACAGGCGGCGCTGGCTGCGCACTTGGGCTATGCCGCGGCAGTCCTCATCGGCGTCATCGCTACTACAGCGGGACGCTGGATCATCGACACGGCTTGTAACGTTGTACCGAAGCAGCTCGTTCGGGGCGAATTCTTCGTTCTTGCAGCAGCCCTGACCGGTGCTTCGTATATTATCTGCAGTCAGAGCCTGGGAATGAACGTCATTGCTTCAACGGCAGTAGCTTTCTTCATCGGCTTCGGCTTTAGGCTGCTTTCGCTCACATTAGGTTGGGAAGAGTGGGAGCCGTGGGAGCCGGCTGACGATAGAACGGTCGAAAAGCCCAGGAAGACGCTCGGAGAGGGACTCGAAACGGAACTCGCCGGTGCACGCGCTACGAAAAGACCGTAATTGCTACGCGCTTCAAACGGACCACGGACCGACGATACAACGAGTCCCGGCCTTATTTCCGCGGCCTCGAGTAACGACCCCACAACCGTCGCTACGCTGGCGGTCATAGGCGCAACCACCGGATACACGCTTTGTTGGCTCGTGGTCTTGTCGATCGCCATGCTTGCCGTCGTTCAAACAATGGCTGCCGCTGTAGGCGCCGCGTGCAGAACCAGCGTGCAAGGCGCACTCCTCCGGCGTTTCGGTTTGCGCTGGGCCGTCGCCACTCTATGCGCCATCGTGGCCGTAAATACCATTACGCTAGTCGCCGACATCAAGGCCGGCAGCGAAGCCGTTACGTTGCTTACCGGAATCAACGCCGCGGCATTCGTCTTGCCATTTGGAGTTACGGTCGGGCTTTTGCTTGTGACCCACTCCTTTAAGCGAATAGAACGGATCTTGCAACTTCTTCCGCTAGCGTTTCTGTGTTATGTTGCGAGCGCCATCATTGCTCATTTCGACGCCGGCGCTGCCCTTCGGGGCGTTTTCGTGCCGCGTCTTACGCCGTCAGTTCGAGAAGCGTCGATGGCCGTAGCGCTCCTTGGAACCATTCTCACGAGTTACGTGTACGTGTGGGAATCTATCGAGGTCGCCGAGCGGCGGCCGGCCGGGTCGTGGACGCAGTTCTATAAGCGCGATGCAGCGCTTGGCATTCTGATCGTCGGCATAATCTTTCTCTTCATCGTCGTTGCAAGCGCGGCCACACTGGGGAAACATCACCTGGTTATTGCAACCGCGGACGATATGGCCCGGGCGTTAACGCCGCTTGCAGGACCGTGGTCCGGGAGACTTTTCGGCATCGGCCTCTTGAGTTCGGCGATTCTCGTCGTGCCGATTCTGGCCGGATCCAATGCTTACGTGTTTTCGCATACCTTGGGATGGCCGGGAGACCTGAACTGCAGTTTTCGTAAAGCCAAACGCTTTTATGCGGTGATTCTTGGCTCGCTGCTGCTTGCTTCAATTGCAGCTCTAGCTCCGCTTCCTTTAGTCGGGCTTCTCTACTGGGCGTCCATCGCCGGCGGACTTAGTACGCCGCTCACGCTCTATTTTCTCGTTCGCCTGGCTTGCGACTCAAAGACGATGGGGCAGGCTCGGATTGGAACGGCGCTCGCTTCAACCGGATGGATCGTCGGCTGCGTTGTAACGCTTGCCGCAGCCATCTTCCTCGTCACAGCATCGGTAACCCGAACATCCTAAGAATTCCGAAGATCAAAGTAATGATTCCCGCGACTATAACGACGATGTGATAGGGAAAGACGAACTTCGTGCTCATCCCGGCAAGGAACGAAACGGCCGCAAAAATCACCGTCAGGCGTACGAAGGCATCACCCTTCTCATTGGCGTTGACGGCCGTCGCAAAATTAGCCGCTGCCAGCGCGTTCAGCCTTTGCGCTTCCACCTTCGTAGCGAGACGATACTGCGACATCACGAACGGAGACGACGGGGCGCTCTTATTCCGGCGCGGTTTCGTGGCAACCCACGCGTCGACGGCGCGCTTCATTTCGGGACGGAAGCGCTCGTAGATGAACGACACTTCGTCTTGGTTCCGCGCAGCGTATGCCGCAACGTACTGAAGAAACATGGAGAGGTCCGCCATCTGGAGCGTGTTCGTCCGCTCTGCAGCGACCGACGCAGCGACGCGATCCGCGGCAGCGAGATTATATTCGCGCGTTTGAATCGCTGTCCAGCGCGCTCCCTCGTATCCGCACCATGCCGTGAGGACCGTGGCCGCGGAAATAAGCAAGACCGAAAAGACATCGACCCAAGAGTCAAACCGCCACCTGCGTTCGGAACGCACAACCGGCGCATCTTCTGTCAAAGTACTGGAATCGTCGCGCTTTTCCATCGGCGGCGTATATCCCAAAACTGCCAGGATCTTGCGCGCGTCATTTTTGGGATGTGTCAACGGCAGCAACTGCTGTTAGGATACAGGGAAATGGCTGATGCAATGCACCTGCCGGAAGCCGTCCAATAATGCCTGCTGCCTTTAAGCCGAACATCATTTTGCTTGTCTCGGATGATACCGGCTACGGCGACCTTGGGCCGTGGGGCGGCGGGGAAGGGCGCGGCATGCCCACTCCGCACTTCGACAGGCTCGCGAATGAAGGCATGACGTTCTTTAGTTTCTATGCGCAGCCGAGTTGCACGCCGGGCCGCGCTGCAATGCAAACCGGGCGAATCCCAAATCGCAGCGGGATGACGACGATGGCTTTTCAAGGTCACGGCGGCGGACTTCCCGCCGCCGAGTGGACCTTGGGATCGATCCTCAAGATGGCCGGATACAACACGTTTTTTTCCGGGAAATGGCATCTCGGGGAAGCCGATTCGGCGCTGCCTAACGCGCACGGCTACGACTTGATGAAATACTGCGCGCTCTATCACCTTAACGCGTACACGTACTCCGACCCGGAATGGTTCCCGGGCATACCCGACGATCTGCGCACGCTGTTCAAAGCCGCTACGAAGGGATTGCTTTCCGGAAACGCCGGACAAAAAGCCTTTGAAGAGTTCAAGCTGAACGGCGAATACGTCGATACGCCGGAGAAAGGTGTCGTCGGGATCCCTTTCATCGATAAGTATATCGAAAAAGCCGCCTTGAGTTACCTCGAGACAGCGGCGGCGTCAAAAACGCCGTTCTTCATGAACGTGAATTTTACGAAAGTTCACCGGCCGAATTTGCCACATCCCGACTACATTCACAAGTCGTTGTCGAAGAGCAAATACGCCGACTCGATCGTTGAACTCGATGACCGCGTGGGCCGTCTAATAGAACGAGTGCGCGCGCTCGGTATGGATAAAAACACCTTGGTTTTTTGGACCACGGACAATGGAGCGTCGCAAGACGCCTATCCGGATGCCGGGTACACGCCGTTTCGCGGTACGAAGGGCACGCTGCGTGAAGGCGGCAATCGCGTTCCGGCGATCGCCTGGATGCCCGGAAAAATCGCCGCTCATTCACGAAACAGCGATATCGTTGGCGGCCTTGATTTGATGGCAACGTTTGCTGCGCTCGCAGGCGCAGCTTTGCCGGCGAAGGATCGCGAGGGTAAGCCAACCATCTTCGACAGCTTCGACATGTGCCCAATTCTTTTCGGCACCGGAAAATGCAAACGGCAGACCTGGTTTTACTTCACGGAAGACGAGCTTTTGCCGGGCGCCCTCCGTACCGCTCAGTACAAGCTGGTGTATAATCTTCGTGGGGATGCAGGCAACGAGAACTACGTAGCAAGCGCGCCGCAAGTCTTCGATCTTTGGGCGGATCCTCAAGAGCGACACGATATCCTGATGAACGGTTTCGCGGAGAGTACGTGGGTTAGCGCATGGATGCAACCTGCTTTTAGCGCACTCATCAAGTCCTACTTGGACTTTCCGCCGCGGAAGAAACAAGGCGAAACCTACGGCGGCCCGATCACGCTCACGATGTACGAGCGGTTCGCGCACGTCAGAGAAATGCTCGCGAAGGAAGGGATCAAGCTGGCTCTTCCGACCGGGAACTGAGGGACATCCATATGAGCAGCACGGCACAAGTCCGGCCCGAGGGAATGGTTTGGATCGAAGGCGCAACGTTTCGGATGGGCTCCGCCGATTTCTATCCCGAAGAGGCGCCGGTCCACGACGAAACGGTCGATTCATTTTGGATCGACGCATATGAGGTGACGAACGAAGCGTTCGCGCGTTTCGTGGAGGCGACCGGATACGTTACGGTCGCGGAACGCGCTCCAAGAGCGGAAGATTATCCCGGTGCGCCGCCCGAAGCTCTCGTGCCGGGTGCGCTCGTCTTTCATCCTACGCGCGGACCGGTTGATTTGCGCGATTGGACGCAGTGGTGGGCCTACGTGCGCGGCGCACAATGGCGTCATCCCGAGTCTCCCGAAAAGACGCTCGATGGACGCTTGAACCATCCGGTGGTTCAGGTTGCCTATGAAGACGCCGAAGCTTACGCGCGCTGGTCAGGCAAAGCGTTGCCGACCGAAGCGGAATGGGAATTCGCGGCGCGCGGCGGTCTTGACGGCGCGGCTTTCGTATGGGGCGATGAAATGGAACCCGGCGGAAAAGTGATGGCCAACACTTGGCAAGGCGAATTCCCCTGGCAGAACCTGCTAAAAGACGGCTACGAACGCACATCGCCCGTAGGCACCTTTCCACCCAACGGCTATGGCCTCTACGATATGGCCGGCAACGTCTGGGAATGGACCTCGGAATGGTATAGCGCTAAGCACGTCGCATCGAGCGGGACGGCGTCATGCTGCAGCGTCTCTTCACCGCGCGTTTCCGCCGAGCAAAGCTACGATCCGGCACAACCCCAGTTTCGTATTCCGCGCAAGGTTCTCAAAGGCGGCTCCCACCTCTGCGCACCGAACTATTGTCTGCGTTTCCGGCCCGCCGCGAGATCGCCGCAAATGATCGACACCGGCATGAGCCATCTCGGCTTTCGCTGCGTTCTTAGAAGCCGTTAGCCTTTGCGGTTTCGGGATAGTTGAAGCCGCCGCGTAAGCTTACGCTATAACCATGCGACCCCACATCCAGCGAATAAAGGCCATTACCGGCATCTACCTCGCGTCGATTTCGCTGACGGTGCTTGTCAAGCTGTTTTTCAACTAGCGGCTACGAAGGCACTGCGGCCTTTGCCGGTTCTTCCTCGCCATAGATTATGGCTGTTTTCGTCGTTCCGTCGGCAAGCAGATCGTTTAACGGACTCTGTACCTCTTTGAAAAAACGATCCGACGCGTCGTGGCCTTTCGAATGCTTGTCCTCTTCGCCGTTTAACTTGTACGCAAACCCGAACTCGGCACACAGCGGCTCGAACGCATCGGGAATCGGACGCACCCATACGGCAAGACCGCAATCGGTTACGACGCTCTTACTAAAACGAAAGTTGCCGAGATTCGCCTGGATCTCGAATACATTTGCGTCGTTCACGATCGACACCATCGCACTCGGGTCGAGGTCCAGTTTTTTCATCCCGGGAAAGATTTCCAGAAGCTCCGAGACAAGGTGCCGGAACTTGATTACGGGATACTGCGCGCAGAGATTATGCGAGTAAATCTTGTGGATCGTTTGCGGGCCATCGCCCCGTATGAGTTCCTCCTTGAATTTGATCTTCTGCGTCAAGCCGGTTAGTGACGTGTTCACGTCAAAATTCGCGGCCTCGGCGTAGTCGGGCGAGCGGCGCTTCAGCGTTACCTCCCAGGTTTCGTCAGGCCATCCCCCGGTGCGGTCGCGACGCAGCCGCAAAATGACACGGTTCTTGCGAAACACGTTGTCGTCGGTGTCAAAAAACTGCACTTGCCGCGCTTGCGACTGCACGGCATCAAATGGTTCGTACTCAACTCCCAATTTTTTGGCGATTTTCGTTAGGCGAGCATTGAACTCGTAGACCGAGCTCTTCGTAGGGAACTTTTCCGGTTTCATCAGGAGCTTGAATTCTCGATGCGTAAACGGGATCGACATTTATTCCACCTTACCTAAGACCAATTGCGCCTACAACGGCGCCGCCAAGAATCAGCAGCGCGGGGTTGACCTTCGTGCGCATAGTTGCAGCAAAAACTGCTAGTGCCAGTGCAACCGTCAGCCAACCGGTGACGGCGCCTCTCCCAAACGTTACCAGGCCGGCAACGGCGAGCCCAATCGCAACGGGCGCAAGTCCGCGCTGAATCGAATCCCGCCATGGCCAATCCTTCAATTTCGCCCATATCCGCCCGACGGCGAAAGTAAGAATCCCGGTCGGCACAAAGAACGCCAAAGCGGCGACCAAAGCGCCCACGATTCCGCTCACCCGCTCGCCCATCGCCGCGACCATCATCATGTTTGGGCCCGGTGCCATCTGTCCGACGCTATAGATATGAATCAACTGCTGATATGTGAGCCAGTGGTGGACGTCGATCACCGTGGTCTTCATCTCGGGAAAAGCGGCCATGCCGCCGCCCACGGTCAGCAGCGATAAATAGGCGAATACACGCGCTATTGAAGGGATTTGATCCATTCGTCGGAGCCCTCCACTTGCGGCTTTTCCTTACGCGGACGGAACGTGAAGATCGCCAGCGCACTGACACCAATAAGCACGACCGGCACCGAGAAACCGAAGCGGTTTACGCCCAACACCGCGAGCAAGACGAATAGGCCGTCGTAAAAACCCTTGACGGATTTCTTGCCGATTTGAAACCAGGTCGCGGCAATAAGGCCTACGGCGGCCGCAGCGACGCCTTTTAACATCGCCGTGACGATCGGACGATCGCCATTGTGCCCGTAGAGAATTCCGGCGATCGTCATGAAGATAAAACCGGGCAAGCACATCCCGATCATCGCGGCAATGGAACCGACGGTTCCGGCTACGCGATCGCCGGCCAGGATTGACATGTTCGTAGCGTTGAGGCCGGGAAGCGAGTTGCTGATCGACATCAGTTCCAGAAACTGCGCATCGTCGAGCCACTTCTTCTTCGTAACGAGCGCGTTACGAAGATAGGCGACGACTCCCCCGCCGAAACTCGTTGCACCGATAATGAGAAACGTCACGAACACGTCCAGCAACGGCGCGTGTTCCGTCGGAGCGATGGCCGGTACGACGCCTGGAAGCGGTTGCGCTCTCACGTCACCCATAGTCTTGCCGTGCACTCCCAAGTCTCTCGCGACGTCATAAAGACCACGCTCCGAATTATTTCTAAACCGATGTTCCGCCGTAGCTGAACATCGGTTTACTGCAATTGCCTACGCTTAGTTTTAGCCGCCCAGTGAACGCTGGCCGACGACGCGGCCTGCCGGCGGCGTGGTGTCGGGGCCAAAGCCCCACACGCCGTTGAAGCTATTATTGTCGTTGTTGAACCAGAAAGAGAACCATCCTGATTTACTTCCGTTGGTCCACCTAGCTCTGATCTTGTTTTTGGCTTTAAACGTGCCGTTTATAATGACGTGCCCTGCGTGGCAGACCGTCGTCGGACCGGATTGCGTGCACGCCATCGGTCCCGCGATGGCACCGTTGCCGCCGGCAACTACGACGTTCCACTTTCCCGCCGCGGTAATGGGCGACGGCGGCAGCACCTTGTTGCCGACGAACGTTCCATTTTCTTTCCGTCCGTTGTAGCCCCAAGAACCATTCATGCTGTGACCGTTGGGGGTAACGTACACCGTGAGCCATCCCGCTCCATCGGGCCCGTGCCATTTCCCGTTGATCTGGGAGTCGGTTACGAAAGTACCGGTGAACCCTCTACCATTGACGGAACTCTGTCCGACAAGGCCGCTGCCCGATTGTGTGATTTTCACGGTACTGCTGTTGGAACCGTTCAAACCGCTCTGCTGAACGGTCCACGTACCGGTCATATTCGGCGGAGCGGCCTGCGCCGCTACCGACGACAACGCGACCATCGAAGCACCGAGCGACAAGAACAGAAAAAGACGTTTGATTTTTTTACGTACCGGAAGCAACATAACGGAGACCTCTTTCAATAGACGCTGCGGCTAGCAACCCGCGCAGATCACCGCAGCACCGATTGCCGGAGCGATGTATGCAGTGGACCGCAGAAAGTGACTTCCTAAGGGTTGTAGTAAATGTGGCTGTTTTTATGCGGCAGAGCGGGATTGACCCATTTGGTCCCGTCCGCATACGTGATACGAAGCGGAACGCACTGCGGCAGGCCCGTACCGATCGGAAACACGTTCGGGCTGATTCCGAATCGGTGCTTGATCTCTGCTCCACTGGTAAAGGTGCCTTCGTCGCGAACCTCTGCCTTGAGAATCCCGTTTGCAACCAATCCGAATTCGATCGCGCGCATCGGCTGCGGCGAAATATTCTTGTAGTGAATTGCAAGTTCCGGATTCGTTGTGGTTACGGGCGGCTGATAGTAGCGCGCTCCATACACGTCGCCCCAGTACGGCCTTCCGTAAAAAGCCGGCCCGTAGGACGCGTATCCACCCATTTGCTGCAAATTCAGCTTCGGATTGCAATCGCTGACGTGGATGAGGGAGGCGGCCGATGCGTGCGTTTGCGCGCTCGCGTGCGAGCCGGTAAAACAAAGGAGCCCCGCGGCAATGAGCGCACCGAAGATGCGCCGCACTTCTGTCTTTATCATAGCTCCATCATACTAGGCCTTTACGGGCCGCCGGCATCCCAACATTGCAACGGCCTAGCAGCCGGGGCAACGCGTGAGGTCATTGCCGGTGTCGTTCCGAAGAAACGCTTATAATCGACCCCGAAGTGCCCCAAGTGCCAAAAACCGCAATCCGCCGCGACGTCGAAAATGCGAGCAACGGAGCCACCGGCTTTCAGCTTACGATGAGCGGCGTTCAGACGCTGGATTTTGAAATATTTCATTGGGCTCATTCCGAACGTCGCGTTGAAGGCATAGATAAGCGTCCTTACGCTGCACTTCGCGGCCGAGCAGATATCCCGGAGCATCGGGGGCTCCTCGATGCTGGCCCACATCAACTCCTGAGCTGCTCGCACCACGCGCTCACGGCTGGCGTCAGTTCCACTGCGGACACAGCTTCGCGCCCGATGGACGATCGTCGACGCGCAGTTGCGGATCCGCAGATCCGCACAGCCGTCGCTTTCATCAAGCACGCCATAGCCGCCAGCGCGATCGGCGGCAAACCGGTCCCGTGCGTATGACGCGAGTGCTGCCCGTTCGGCGACGCGAAGCGGAAGCACGCAATGTATCGATTCGAACAAGCCATCGCGATCGTTCCGCGCGAACGCCCGCCGGTCGACGTCGAACCAAAGAAGCGACGTCGGACCAAGAATGTTTACTTCCAGCTCCTCACCGGAGGCCGCGACACACCACTCTCGCCCACAATCGGTACCGTTCGAAAGTATACGCGAGCCGGGCGCAGGCTGGAACAACAGGATCAATAGCCGCCAAGGCTCTACCGGACTATGGATCTGGACCCCGCAGTTGATGTGAAGCTCGGTTATCCTCACTCCCGGCAGGCTTACTCGCGACCCACGGCATTCGAGCACGCCGTCGGTTAACTGCAAACACTCTGCGGTTCCGGCGAACAAGTCTTCCAAATCGCCGGATTGGAACTGCATCGGCGGACGAATTGCTCGAAGGCAAGCTTCACTAATGGCATATCGTCGATCGCTGAGCTCAGGCACGATTTCCGTCTGGGCCATAGGAATCCCGATTAGCTGAATTTGGATATCCCATTTTTACTCTTTATTGGGCCGGCAGGGGCTCCCGATATGGCAAGGCACGCCTCTTAAAGAGAATATTTTCTGCGATTGCGCCCAGGGGCTACTGCCGCGTGCGCCGGGAGCCGTACCCTAGATTCCGGGACGGAGGGGGACGTGCGACGATCGATAGGCATTTACCGATTGAATGCAGACATGGCGGAGTTTTTGCGAGCAAAGCTCATACGTCTCATCATTCGGGACGGAGTCGTCGTCGGTCATTATGGCCGGCGCGGATACATCAATGGTGCGTTGCAAGGCACGCTGCTCACGGCAACGCTGCGCGACGACCGCCACCAAGGGCATCTCACCGCAACGTTCGACGAGGCGTTTTCGTCCTTTCAGGGCTACTACGCGACACTTCTTGCAATGGAGCCGCGAAAGCGCTCGTGCTCCGGAGATCGCGTACCGCCTCACAAATAAGCGGTCTGCAGTCTCTGCCGGACGTGTGACAGGGCCGCGGGTTACGATCTTCTTGAAATGCTGTTCTTCGTAGCTCTTTTCTTGTTCGGGCTTCACGCGCTGCTCAAGGTCATCACGCCGGCACGGCGAGGCCGCTCCGTTTCCCGAAGATCGAACGTAAGCGACGACGCCATGATGGGCTTCATCGTCGGTCAACAGCTCGCCAATCACCGGCATAACCATCACCACCACCACCACCACGGCGGCTGGTAGCCGGCGCATCGCGCGCTGTAGCCTGGCGATTGCGCGATTTTTCGATGCCGCGTTATGATTGTAGCGAGCCAAGGCGGTACGCGAATGATCGTCAAAGGAAAAATCGAAGCGGGCAAGGCTGCGCACAAACGCACGTGGCGGATCGGCGTCGCTTTTGTAGATGCTCCGCACCTGGCGAAAGAAGCGGTCACGTACACGATCGTCCAGCAAAACCGCCTGCAGACGACGTTTGAATTCGGTGCATGCGATTTAGGAATGATTCCCCGGCTTCCGTCCGATGCCGCGTGGGAAACTTATCACGCCGCGGTACGCGACCGGCTGTTCGCCGGGCCCTACGATCCGCGCGATAAATGGCTCGCCGTTACCGAGTTGCCGTTCAAAGACCGCTTTTATCTTCACGGCGACAACGGGCAGGTCGAGATTTTGAGTCTAGCCGATTGGAATCGCGTGATGGCGCCTCCTTCGGTCATCGAGTTCGTTCTGGCTATGTCGCAGCGTGCGTGCATAGACGCGGTGGCACCCGAGATAGTCAGTCACCGGGTAACGCGCGGCTGTTTACATGACTTCAACCGAAGCCTCCGCGACGCTCGCTTCATGGTGCTCACCAGTACGCTATGTGCATCGTGCCGGCAAGCCATTGCAGAGAAAGCCGGATCTCAAGCGCTGAACGATCTGCTGAAGCTGACGGATCGCGCTTGGCTCGGGAAGATGAAAGACCCCACGAGCGTCGTTTGCACGCTAAAAAAGGCGTTCAAGAACGACGTTTACATCACCAAGGGGTTGTCGCCAACGTGGTGGGAGCGCGCCGAACGTTGGCTCGCCCCCGGGTTCTTCGATACGGTTTGGAAGATCGTATTAACGATTCTTTTGTTTATTTTGGCAGTACGCTTTGGTATTCGCGCGGGAGCGCCATAACGTCGAGCGATGGTAAGATGCGCCTGTCCTTCGACAAGCTCAGGATGACGATGGGTCTTCGACAAGCTCAGGATGACGATGGGTGGTTACACCTTGCCGTGAGAGGCGCATGAGGATTCGCTGCGGTTGAAAATGACGCCGAGGCCGCAAGCGGAGCGGAACATGCGGCGGTTGTCATGCGGGACGCCCAGAACGAAAGCGAAGTCCTGGTTCGTGCCTGAGGGGTGGCGCTGCTTCAAGTACGCGATGTAATTTTTTCCGCGCGCGAACCGGTATGGGCCTTGGGCCTCACCGCCGCAGGTTCGATCCAGATCGTCTTCATTCGGATTGGTGTCCGCGGTGCCGAGCAAATACGTTACGTGACGCTTAACGTATTGCGATTCGAGCTGCGTAACGGTTTGCGTGACATACGGCGGTGCGCCGGCGATGCCGTAGCGCCATTGATTGAAATCGGCGCAGTTCTTCTGCGGCACCGGCCGATCGTCGCTGAAATAAAAATACGACGATGGGTTCGAAACGATGAGATGCACGGGAACGCCCGCGCCGGGGTCGAGTTGCGGCGCTTTACCAACGGCGGCGTAGCGCTGGACGATTTGTCCACCGGCGGAGTGGCCCGCGAGCACGATCTCGCGCATTTGCGGGAAGCGCTTACGATCCGATAGGCGCTCGACGATCGCGTCAAACACAGAGTAGGTGCTAACCGGCGCTGGCGCGGTTGCGGGCGACCCGCCCGGCCACTTGCCGTTCCAGCGCAGCGTATTCGCCGGAACATGGTGGCCCGCGAGGTCTTCTGCTTCTACGAATTGCGGCGAGATGACCAGAGTGTCGGTGGAATGCGCGTCGCGGACCGACTCCATGCCCGTATCATAGTAGTAGTCTGCATCGCGAAGCACGCCGTGAACGATGATGAGCGCGCGTTTGGCGTTCCGGTCGCCTTCCAGCGACCCGTTGCTGAAATAGCGGGCGAGGCCGCTGCCCGCGGGTGTCGTTACCAGGAATTGCTTCGGCGCCAGTTTTCCGGAGTTGTCGGGCTGCGGCGTTTCGGTAGCCATCGGCGTCACGAGCGCCGCGGCGAGAAGAAAGGCGATCGTCTTAAACATCGCGATCGTCATTCGCGTTGACGGCCGCTAGTGCATTTACAACGGGCGTACCATGGGTCTTATTTGATCAGCACGACGTTGTCGAACGAGCGCTTCCGGCCCTTGAACTTCTGGTGGAAGGTTCCGGTTGCGGTTCCGGTGTCGCCGTCCGCATACTTCGACGCGTTCGTTTCATCGATCACGACGACGCACTTTGAATCGCACAGCTGGAAGGCCGCGACGGTTCCCATTGGCGTCTTTTGCGTTTGGAAGTGCGAGACTTTTCCGGATACGCTAACGGTCTTTCCCTCGAACGACGCCGGATCGGCTACGATGCTCGAAGGAGTCTGCGTTGCGGCAAGAACGGGAGCAGCCGCGATCGCGCAAAACGTAAACGCCGCGGCAGCGAAAAAACGTAACATAAAAAACGCTCCGATTGTGGATGTTACTTCCCGGGCAGCAGATCGCAATCGATCATCTTATTGAGCAGCGGACCCGCGACCTTATTGACGAATCGCTCACGCATTGCGGGGTCTTTCTTCATCATTCCGCCGGCACTGCCGCCGCCGCTCTTGTGGGACTTCAAGAACGACTCGAACTGCGGACACGAATCCTGTTGGATCTCCGCGACCATTTGATTGGCGACGTCATCGACAATCTTGGCTTTCATCTGCTCGTGAGGCTGCGCTCCCGCTTGTTGCGAAGGGAGCATGACGGCCGTCAACGCAAGAGCAATGGTTAAGGATATGCGTGGAATAACGGAAGTAGAGCGGTTCATTTAGATCCTTTCTCCGTCCATAAGCATTGCCGCGATCGATTGTAGGCCTATTCTGCACTTCGAGTTCAGCAAGAGTCCACGGGCGTTCGAACGCTTAGCTGCTATTTGTTTGCGGACACTGGCTCCGGTTGCCAGCCGCCGCCGAGCGCCTTATATAGCTGAATCAACGCCTCGCGTTCGTTGTATCGCGATTGAATCAACGAGATTTCCGCGGCGTACGACTGTGTTTCACTCACCAGAACCTCCAGGTACGAGGTAACGCCGCTTTCATACCGCAGCGATGCCAAGCGCGTGGCGTCGACGGCGGCGGCAGTTTCGGCGGTCTGTGCGGTTTCGTTCTTTCGGCCCTCATCGTAAGAGACGAGCGCATTCGATACGTCTTCGACGTCCTGGTGGATGGTCTCGATGTACTGCAGCGTCGCCGCTTCTTTGCCCGCTTCGTTGAGACCGACGTTGGCGCGCGCGGCGCCCGCGTTAAAGATCTGTTGGACGATTTGCGGAACGATCGAAACGATGCCTTCGCCGTAGGTCTTGACACCCGAGGGAATGACGGAACCGATTCCCTGCGTAACGGCTTGGGCGGAAACTACGCCGGCCGAGGCGGAGATCGTGAACTGCGGGAAGAGCAGCGCGCGCGCTTCACCGATTTGCGCGTTAGCGGCAATGAGCGCAGCCTCGCTGGCTTTGATGTCGGGACGCCGTTCGATGAGCGATGAAGGTACACCGGTTGCCGGAACGCCGGGCATCGCGATCTGCCGCTGCAAACCGTAGCCGCGAGCGATGGAATGCGGGTAGCCGCCGATGAGGACGGCGATGGCGTTTTCGGTTTGCCTGATGCCGCTGCGCAGCTGCGGAATCGCGGCTTGCACTTGCGCGACGAGTTCCTGCGCCTGGCGAACGTCCTGCAGCGTGCCGATTCCGCCCGTTAGACGCGCGCTAACCAAATCCAACGACGCTTGCCGCGCCGTTAGCGTTTGCTGCGTCACGACGAGTTCGCCGTCGAGCTCGCGCAGCTGGAAGTACAACGTGGCGACCGACGACACAATTGTCGAAAGGACGGTTTCGCGCGCGAACTCCGACTGCAGCACGGTAGCACGCGCGGCCGCCGTCGCGCTGCTCACTTTTCCGAAGAGATCGACTTCGTACGAAAGCGTTAGCAGACCGTTCGGCGCGAAGGTCGAGCGCGGCGTCGTGACCGGGAGTTGACCGTTGGTCCGTTGGTAGGGCGCGCTCAGTACCGCGTTGATTTGCGGAAAACGCCCCGCGCCGGCTATGGTCAGCTGCGCTTCGGCTTGTTGAATGCGCTGCGCGGCAACGAGCACATCCTGGTTTTGGGCGACGGCGGTGCGAAGCAACTGCTGCAGCACCGGGTCTTGGAAAACTTGCCACCAGCCCAGATCGCCCATAGATTCACTGCTTGCCGGCGACGCGGTTGCGTCCGGAAAGACGGGCGGCAGCGCGGCATCGGGACGCTGGTACGGCGGTCCGGCGCACGTGGCCAGCAGCTGAGCGGCGAGGATGCCGGCGGCAATGAACTTCATTCTCGCGCCGCCTTCCGGCGTTCGACCGCCGTTTCGATGACGTCGTAAAGCACCGGGATGAAAAAGACGCCGAGCGACGTGGCAAAGACCATGCCGAAGAACACCGCCGTCCCAAGCGAATGACGCGAGGCGGCGCCGGCGCCCGAGGCCAGCATTAGCGGAATCACGCCGAAGATGAACGCGAGCGACGTCATCAGAATGGGACGCAAGCGCACCGCTGCGCCTTGCACCGCAGCCTCGGCCGGCGATAAGTTTTGCCGCTCGCGCAGATTCTTCGCAAACTCCACGATGAGAATCGCGTTCTTTGCGGCGAGCCCGATCAACATGATCAAGCCGATCTGCACGTAGACGTCGTTCGGTAATTTCCAGATCAACGCGCCAAAGAACGCGCCGAAGACGCCGATCGGGATGCCTAGGATAACGCCGAACGGAATCGCCCAGCTTTCGTAGAGGGCCGCCAGAAACAAGAATACGAGCACGATCGAAAGCGCGAACGTCATCGCCTGCGTGCTGCCGGCGAGCTTCTGTTCGTATGCGGTACCACTCCATTCATAGCCGAATCCTGCGGGAATCGCGGTTTTCGCGATGTCTTCCATCGCCGAAATCGCCTGGCCCGAACTGTAGCCTTGCGCGGCTTGGCCGTCGATTTCGGCCGTGCGATACACATTATATCGTTGGATGATGTTCGGACCGCGCGTAAGCGCAGGGTTGGAGAACGTTCCGAGCGGCACCATCTTGCCTTGCGTCGAGCGCACCATCAGCGTGCCGATGTTCGCGGGGGTCATGCGGTACTCGGGCTCCGCCTGCACCATCACTTTCCAGCTATTGTCGAACAAAATGACGTTGTTCACGATGATGCCGCCCAATTCGGCCTGCAGCGTCTGAAACACGGAGTCGAGCGGAATGCCCAGCTGATGGACTTTGTCGCGATCGAGCGACAGATCGACTTGGGGATAGTCGACGGAGTATTGCGACATTACGTTCTGGAGTTCGGGACGCTGCGCGGCAGCGGTTTGGACGTCGCCCGCGACCTTCGCCAGCTCCGCAGGAGTGTGATTTGCCCGGTCTTCTACCATGAATTGAAATCCGCCCGAGTTGCCCAACCCGGGAATCGGCGCCGGCGGAATGGGTAAAATGCGCGCTTCGACGTGTTTGCTCGCGCGAGCGTAGGCGTCGAGGATGATCGTGCGCAGCGATTTTTGTTTACCTTTGCGATCGTCCCAGGGTTCGAGCGTTACCGCGATCGACGCCACGTTCGACTGGCTCTGGCTGTTGAGTACGTTGAAACCGCCGAGCGTGATAACGTTCTGGACGCCGGGAATCGACGAAAGTTCGCTGACGATGTTCCGTGCGACATCCTGCGTGTGCTGCAGTGCCGTTCCGCCCGGCAAAGCGACGTTCATAAAGAAGTAGCCTTGATCTTCCAACGGTACGAAACTCCCGGGCAATTCTTTCAAGAGACCTGCCGCGCCGAGCGCGATGAGCAGCAGCGCCACGAGCATGAAGGCCGAGCGCCGCATCACCACGTTCAAGAGCGCCGTGTAGCGCGAGCGAACGCGCTCGAACCGCGTGTTGAACCCGGTGAAGAATCTCCCGAGCGGTCCGCGCATCTGCTTGCGAGGCTTGAGCAACAGCGCGCAGAGCGCCGGTGTCAGGGTCAATGCGACGACGGCGGAGAGAATTACCGAGAACGAAATCGTCAGCGCAAATTGCTGGTAGAGCTGGCCGGTGATGCCGGCGAGAAACGCCGCGGGAACGAACACCGCCGTCAAAACCAGAGCGACGGCGATCACCGGGCCTTGAACGTCCTCCATTGCGGCAATTGCGGCGTCCTTGGCGGACAGGCCTTGCTCGATGTGGAGCTCCGTCGCTTCGACGACGACGATTGCATCGTCGACCACGATGCCGATCGCGAGCACGATGCCGAAGAGTGAAAGCGTATTGACCGAGAATCCGAGCGGCACGAAGGCCGCAAACGTTCCGATGAGCGCAACAGGCACGGCGAGCAGCGGTATGATCGTGGCGCGCACGCTGCCTAGAAACAGAAATACGACTAGCGAAACGAGAATGAACGCCAGCAGCAGCGTTACGAGCACGTCGTGGATCGACGCATGCACGAACGCCGTCGTATCGAGCGTGATGTTGTATGCCAGTCCGGGCGGAAACGACTTGGCGAGATCCTGAAGGGTAGAGCGGACCGCGTCGGCGGTTTGAATTGCGTTGGCGGACGGCGCCTGGTAGATCAGGATGTTGACCGCAGGCCTGCCGTTGAAGTCGCTAAAGAGCGTATATGATTGCGCGGCAAGCTGCGTGCGCGCGACGTCGCCCAATCGAATGAACGAGCCGTTCGAAAGCGTCTTCAGCACGACGTTATCGAACTCGCCGGTCGTCCCCAGCAGCCCTTTCACGTTGACCGGCATCTGGAATTGCGGGTGCAAGCTCGTGGGCGGCATTCCTAGCTGGCCGGCGGGCGCGAGCGCGTTTTGATGGGAAAGCGCGTTAATGACGTCGCTTGTGTCCAGTCCCAATCCCGCGAGGGAATCGGGGCGCACCCAAACGCGCATCGAGTAGTTTCCCGCGCCCATCAGGTTCGTATTGCCGACGCCGTTCACGCGGTTCAAACTGTTGAGGATGTTGATCGTTGCATAGTTGCTCAGGAAGAGCGAATCATAGAGATTCCCGGGCGAGTAGAGCGTAACGATGAGCAATATCGCCGGGGACTGCTGCTTGATGGTGATGCCGTAGTCGTTCACTGCGGAAGGAAGCGTGCTCTGCGCCGCGGACACGCGATTTTGTACCAAGTTCGCGTCGTCGTTGATGTTCGATCCGACGTTGAACGTCGCGGTAAGATTGTACTGGCCGTTCGACGTGCTGAACGAATTCAGATACATCAGGTTCGCAACGCCGTTGACTTTCGATTCGATGTTCGTTGCCACGGCTTGTTCTAGGATCGAGGCGTTCGCGCCGGGGTACGCGGTGCTGACCTGCACCGTTGGCGGCGTTATCTGCGGAAACTGCGCGACCGGCAGGAGCACCAGCGCGATGGCGCCGGCGAGCGCGATCACGACCGATAGCACCATCGCGAGGACCGGGCGCTCGATGAAAAAGCGCGACACCGTTACGGGCTCCGGTTTCCCGGCAAGACGGTGACGACGGTGCCGGCTTGCAGCCGCGAATTGGGCGAGAGCACCACTTCTTCGCCGGGCTTCAGCCCCGACGAGATGACCATCAGATTGCCGTAGGGCGTCCCCGTCTGCACCGACCGGAACTGGATCTTGTTTCCCGGCCCGACGACGTAAACGATCGGAGTTCCCTGATACGACGCGACCGCGCTTTGCGGAATTACAACGGCGTTGCGCTGTTCCGAAATCGTGAAGCGTACGCGCGCGAACTGGCCGGGTCGCAGGAAGGCCGAGGGATTCGGGAAGAGCGATTCAACCGAAATGGTGCCGGTAGTCGGATCGACGGCGCGATTGATGCTCGTCGCGCGACCGCGATACGGATAAATCGACCCATCCGCAAGATAGAGTTCGAGTTCCGGTGCGGCGCGTTCGCGCAGTGCGACCAGCCGTTTCGCAACTTTCAGGTAGTCCGATTCGCTGAGCTGGAAAAGCACTTTGGTGGGATCGATCGTGGAGACAGTCGCGAGCGTCGAGTTTTTGCCCGGCCCGACGAGGTTGCCTTCGTCGACGTTCGCGAAACTGATGATGCCGGTAACCGGGGAGGCAATGGTCGTATAGCCGAGATTCAGACGCGCGTTTTCGAGCTGCGCTTCGGCTTGCGAGACGCTGCCTTCCGCCGTTAAGATGCCCGTTTGTTGCGTCAGCTCGACGTCTTGCACGTTCGCCTTCGCCGCCTGCACGTCGGCGACGGCGATGTCATACTGCGTTTTCGTTTGATCGTAGTCTTTTTGCGAGACGGCATGCTTTGCGGCGAGCGGTCCCATTCGCGCAAGCTCGACCTTCTGATACTCGTACGCCGCATTCGCTTGCGCCAGCTTCGCCTTCGCGGATTGGTCGGCAACATTGCTCTTGGCATGCATCAAATCGGCATGCGCTTTTTGCAACGCACCTTCCGCGGCTTGCACGTCGGCCTGATATGGAGCTTGCTGGATCTGCGCGAGCACCTGACCCCGATGCACGAGCGACCCGTTCTTGAAGTAAATGCGCTCCAGCGTTCCTTGCACGCGAGCGGTCAGGTCGACTTGCTGCAACGCCGCCGTCTGCGCGACGTATTCCGCCGTGACTGGAACGCTCGTCGCCGTCACGCGCGCGACGCGAACGGCTTGCGCAGGCGCGTCGGCCTTCACTTGCGGTGCGCTGCAATGCGCGAGTCCCAAAGCGCATACGACCGTGGCCAATGCGCCGAAACGCTGAAATACCGCCGAAGCCAAAGACCCCTCCGACGCCGCTTTGCGAAAGTGTCTTCAGTATTGCACTCAGCGAGTTACCTCACAATGCACGACCAAATAACCGAGACTTTGTGCCCACACGAGGGGTGGTGCGCTCGCTCGGTTATTTGATATGCGCTTGCCCTTCGACGGGCTCAGGGTGACGGGGGGCGATGGTGATATGCGGCCGCCCTTCGACGGGCGCAGGTGACGAGGGACTAAACGTAGTCGGCGAGGGTGAGGGTGACGTCGCGGGCGCCGGTCGGGCCTTTTACGGTCAGGTGGTAGACAGTGCCGGCGGGTTGCTGGAAGAGTGCGCGGATTTGCGCGAGGGACCGATCTGAAGCGGGCTTGCCGTCGATGGTTTCGATGACATCGCCTTTGGCGAGGTGAGCGTTTGCGGCCGGCGTGCCGGGGCGCGCGTCGATGACGGTGTACGCGCCTTTATTGTCGATCAGGAAGAGGCCCGAGCGATCGTACACGAAGGGCGCGTCGTACGACGCGTTCTTTGCGAGCAGCATCTGGTGGTGCGGATAATCGAAGGTGACGGTGAAGCGCCGCCAAATCGCGCCGCCAAGATTTGCGGGATTGTTGGGATCCGCGAACGCGCCTTTTTCGCCGGTCGTGAAATCAGCGATGGTGTTATCGAGATCGAAGGGACCGATCTGCAATGAATTCACGCGCCCGAGTTTTGCGTAGGACGGGCCCCCGACGCCGAACCCTGCAACGCCGTCGGCCGTCTTCGCCTGCGAGGCGATGGAGGGATGAGTCGTCACGAACGGCGTGCTGAGCGTCAGCGCGGCACGGCTGCCGGTATCCACCTCACCGTTCGTCGCAACGCCGTCGATCGCGATCGGAATGCGCGGGATGGTGCGATCGAAGTAAAAGTTGACTGCCGTTGCACCCGGAATAGACGCCGGTCCGCTCCCCGGCATTGCGAACGTGATCTTCGAGTTGGCATAGTCGATCGTCGTGAGGAAACGCGCGAGGGTTTGATAACCGATCATTCCGTCGATCTTCACGCCTTCGGCAATTCCGAAGCCCGCGCCGATCGGAAGCACGAGCATGTATTGATTGCGAACCGTCGCATCGCCGATTGCGATCGAATCGACCTTCGTGAAGCCGGCTGCTTCGGTTTTACTTCCGACTCCGCCGATCTGCGCGCTGCCTGAGGTTTGCGCGTTGAGCGCCGCGGCGACTTCCGGCGTGACGATCGAGTCGCCGCCCGTATCGAGAATGAAGTTGTACGGACCTTTGCCGTTGAGCATCAGATGCACGTAAATGTGGTTGTTGATCAACTCGATCGGCACGGTCGTCGAACTGCCGCCGGCGATGCTGAAATCGTTGACGGTCGAGGCGGGAACGTTCATCTTCGAAGCGACGTCTTCGTTGAACTTCACCGATGAAAGCGTTTGCGTGAATTCGTTTCCGTCGGACGTCCTGGTGGCGTTCTTGAACGGATAGTTCACGCCGTCGACTTTGCGATAATCCGCAAAGTGCGTGTCGACCGAAACGAGGCCGACCGTGCTGGTCATCCGATCGAGCAGATGCGTGCGCGGATTCACCCAGAAATCCATCTCGCTGCCGTGCGCCGGCGTGACGCCGACTACGTCATACGTGATGCCGTTCTCGGCTTTCTTTCCGCGCGATTGCACCGCGGCACCGCCGAAATCGGGACGAAGGAACGCCAGATTATCGAAGAAGGCTTGATCTACCGATTGCGTGCGGCCCGCAACGCCGCCGTCGATGGTTACGACTCCGGCGTAATCTTGATTCCAGGCGCTGGATCCGTCCCAGCCCGAGCCGCCGGTGATTGGGCCGCCGACCTGGCGCGACGCGAAGCGCAATCCCTTGGCGTCGTCCCATTCTTCGGCGGTCGACTGAATGCCGAGCACGACCGTCGTTCCGGACGCGTGAATCGAGGAGATCGATGAAACCGGCCGGCCGAGCATCGCCTTGCGAAGTTCAGCGAGCGACGTTTTCGCCGCGGCGTCAGGCGCGGCAGCGGCAGGAATAGCGCAAAGCGCAAATGCGCTCGCAAACAATGCAGTAGCGAAGTGTTTCGTTCCCATGTAGCCCAGTACGAGCGTCCATGGAAAAGTGTTTCAGGTCTCGCCGCCTTCTTTTGCAGGGATGATCTTGCGCGGGTCGGTTCCCGAGCGATGCAGCCCGCTTTTTTGTTTCTCTTCTTCTTGTGCGGCGGGCGGCTCAATGGCCGCAGGGTCGTGGTCGGTCTCGTCTTTTCTACGGTCGTCCATTGCGCGGTTTTACCCGCAATTTCTGCTAACCGCCGGGGCTTTCGAACCCCGGGTCGACCGCCGGACACTCAACGCCCGCTTCCTCGCACGACGTACAATGACGCCCGCGATGGAGCGCCATCGAATGCCCGCACCCGGGACAATTAAGAATCGCTTCTTCCGGCATCCCTACCCTCAACTACGCCCGGCTTCTAGGACGGTCAGGCGAGTTTCGACCCGTTGAAATCCTTCGCGCATCTCGCCTTCGAGAGAAACGAGCCGGTCGTCGATGCGGTCGAACTTGCGATCGTGTTCATCGAGGCGCACTTCGATCGAATCGAAGCGCTTGTCCATTGCGTCGAAGCGCCTGTCCATACGGTCGAAACGCGCGTCCATAGAATCGAAGCGCTTGTCCATGGAATCGAAGCGCTTGTCCATAGAATCGAAGCGCTTGTCGTTGAGACCGAATCGCATCTCGACGGCGTCCCGTAAGGACGTTATCGCTTCCAGGTTAGCGGCGGCCGTCGACTCGATCTTTGCTTCGAGCCGCGAATAGAATTCTTCAGCATTCATCTCCGCCATGGTGGCATCGCTTCGTTGCCGAAAGGTTGCTGCCTTGTGGAGGAGTATTTCTCCGCGTGCGACGCTTGCTTGCCGTGCTCTTTTGTGCCTTTTGGCTCGGCCCGATTCCGGCTCGGGCGGCGCCGCCTGCGGCTTCCGTTACGATCACGGCGCAGCAGATCGCGCTCTACACCGATCGCAGCGTACTCCTGGCGGACGGCGGCGTGTCCGTGCGTTCGCAAGCGCTACAGATTACGTCGACGCGCGCGCTCTACGATCTAAAAGGCGACACCCTCACGGCGACGGGCAACGTAACGGTCACGCAAAACGCGGCCGAGGCGGCCGGGTCCGCGTATGTGTACGACTTCAAAACGGCGCAAGGGCATTTCTTGCAAAGCGCAACCTTGCCGCAGTATTCGACGCAGGAAGCGACGGCGATCGCACAGCAGGTCGAGTTGCATCCGGCTGCGTCGATTCTCTTCAGCAACGCGCAGGTACGCACCGGCAGCGTGCTCGCGCCGGTCGCAGCGTACGAATATACGATTCCGCCGCCGAACGCGAAAGATTTCGGATACTCGCCGGTTCCAAGCGCAGCGCTCGAAGAATACGTTCGCCTTGGTTCGGATCGGGATGCGTATTCGTTCGGACGTCTTCGTTACGACCGGTATAACGGCGGCCCAGGCGCGGGTTTCGAAGAGCACTATGCGCGCACGGATCGCGGCTACGTCGCGCTCGGACAAACGCTTGACGTCGATGGCGCGCGGTTTGACTTAGCGGCATTTCAGCGCTTGAATTCAAACTTGACGCAGTCGCTCACGGGCTCGTCGCTGTTCGGAAGCCGATCGCTGCGCTATGCTTTGAACCTGAGCGGGCGCGAAGGGTATTCGTCGCTCTCGTTCTTCCAATACGACGGCACTCGCGCGGACGATTTGTATATGACCGGCAACCAGCACCCGGTGGGCAAGCTCGGCCAATTGCGCGAGCAGATCGACTTTGGCCACGACGTGCACCCAACGGACTACAGCGGCTCGCAAGATTTTCGCGTGACGCCGGGGTTGCATTTCGACACCGCGAGCGTGCGCCTCGGGCGCTCGACGCTGTCGAGTTCGGCGGACATCGGCGAGAGCTGGTACGACTACGGACGCGCGACGCTCGCGACCGGCGTCTCGTTCTGGGACACTTACGTTGCGAACCCGAAACTGCAGCTGAATGCCGGGGCGACGTTCGCGCACGATGCGCCGCCGTTTCCCTCGTCGTATCGCACGTACGTCGTCGGCAGCACGTGGAAGGCGAGCAGCGCCTTCAGCCTTATTTCGTCGCTAACGTACGCGCACGATTACGCGCAGTATTTCGGCGTGGGCCGCCCGGAGTTCAGCGCGGCCTTTGACGTGCGCTTCCGCCGCAAGAACGGCATGGGCATCGAAGCCGGCAGCATCATCCCGTTCGGCACCGGCGATCTCTATCACGCCGGCGGGTTCAATCTTCGCTTCTTCAGGTAGCCGGCGCGCGAAGTTCGTCGTTCAGCGCTTCGACGAATCGCGAGATTTCCGCGCGCGTCACGATGAGCGGCGGCGCAAAGCGCAACGAGTTTCCGCCCGCGGTGCCAATCAAGACGCCTCGCTCGCGCAAGGCTGACGCGATCTGCGCAGCTGCGAAAGGTGCGCGCACCGACACGCCGGCCAGCAGACCGATTCCGCGTGCGTCAAACAGCACGGCCGGATAGCGTTGCGTTAGCTGCTGCAGTTCGGCGAGCAACACGTTTCCGGCATCCTCGACGTGGCGCGCGAGTTGCAGTTGGTCGCGCACGCGAAGGTGGGCGAGCGCGGCCGCGGCGGGAATCGGCGAGCCGCCGAACGTCGAGCCGTGATCCCCGGGCTGCAGGCCCGACGCAGCTTTTTCCGCGACGAGCATCACGCCGATTGGGAGGCCGTTCGCGAGTGCTTTGGCCATCGTAACCACGTCGGGGCGCACGCCGAAATGCTCGAAGGCGAACAGCGGGCCGAGACGCCCGGCGCCGCATTGGATCTCGTCGAACATCAAGAGTGCTCCGCGTTCGTCGCACAGCCGGCGTGCGGCGCGGAGAAACTCCGCATCGGCAGCATGAATGCCGCTTTCTCCCTGTACGGGTTCGATGATGAAGGCGGCGACGGAGTCGTCGATAGCGCGGTCGAGCGCCGCGACGTCGTTGAACGGCGTAAAGGCATACGATCCCGGCGCAGGCCCGAATCCTTCGCGATACGCGGGATTCCACGTAGCGTGCAGCGCGCCGAGCGTGCGGCCGTGGAACGAATTCGTGCAAGCGAGAATCGTCGTGCGTTCGGTCTCGCCGCGGCGAAACGCAACCTTACGCGCCAGTTTGATTGCGGCTTCGTTGGCTTCCGTGCCGGAGTTGCAAAAGAAGGCGCGCGAGAGCCCCGACCGTTCGACCAGTTCGCGAGCGAGCGTTCCGGCCGGTTCGTGATGGTATAGATTGCTTGCGTGCACGAGCGTCGCGGCTTGTCGCGCGATGGCCTCGGTGATCGCCGGATGGGCGTGACCAAGCGCGCAGACCGCGATGCCGCCGATGAAATCCAGGTACGAGTTTCCGCGGTCGTCAAAGAGCTCGCAACCCTCGCCGCGCACGATCGTGAGCGGCGCGCGCGCGTAATTATCGAGAAGAGCGCTCGTAGCAATCACGTGCGGTAGCTCGCGTTGATCCGGACGTAATCTTTCGAAAGATCGCAGCCCCAGCCGGTAGCGCTGCCGCCGCCGAGCCCGAGTTTCAACTCGACTTCGATCGACGTGCCTTCGAGTTCGCGATGCGCTTCGGCTTCGGAGAGCGCTTCGACGGCGTTCTCGTCCACCCACGTCTTGCCGTTGAGCAGCAGCGACCAGCACGACGGATCGATCTTCGTCTGCGCCGATCCCGCGGCCGCGATGATGCGGCCCCAATTGGGGTCCTCGCCGTAGAGCGCGGTTTTCACGAGGTTGCTGTTGATGATGGCGCGCGCGATCGTGCGCGCCTGCTTCGCGTCGGCAGCTCCCGTTACGTGCACGGTCAGCGTTTTCGTTGCGCCCTCGCCGTCGGCAACCATCGCCTTCGCGAGGTCGAGACACACGCGGCGGAACGCCGCTTCGAATGCGGGCGGCGCCTCGGCCGTTCCCGACGGAGCGAAAGCATAGATGGCGTCGTTCGTCGACATGTCGCCGTCGACGGAAATCATGTTGAAGCTCTCATCGACGCATGCGCTGGTTACGCGTTGGAGCGCGGCCTGCGAGAGCGGGAGATCGGTCGCCACGAAGGCGAGCATCGTCGCCATGTTGGGAGCGATCATGCCCGAGCCTTTGGCAATGCCGCCGACGACGTATTTTTTTCCGTCGACGTAGAACGCGTACGCTGAAAGCTTCGGCACGCGGTCCGTCGTCATGATTGCTTCGGCGGCATCGAAGGCGGCCTTTCCGCCGGATTCGATTTGTCCGGCGGCGCGTTCGAGGCCGCGTTGCACGCGGTCCATCGGCAACGGCACGCCGATGACGCCCGTCGATGCCACGACCACTTGTCGCGGGTTCGATGCCCAGCAAGCGCCGCCGCCTGACGTGCAGTCGCGCGCGCGTCGCGATCGCCGCGCTCGCCCGTGCAGGCGTTCGCGCATCCGGAATTGCATACGACCGCGCGCACTAGCGTGCCGTGCGACTCGATATGTTCGCGCGAAACGAGGACGGGCGCCGCTTTGACGTCGTTCGTCGTGACGACAGACGCGCACACTTGGTTGACGTCGAACGCGATGAGCGCCAGATCGCGCTTACGCGGTTTGATGCCGGCGTGCACGCCCGCGAGGCGAACGCCGGGAACGCAGCCCAAACCGCCGCGCATGGCGACGAGCCGGATCTCTTCTTCAGTTTCAAGCAACGGCGCAGCGATGGACAAGTCCGGTCTCCTCGGGAAATCCCAACATGGTATTGATGTTCTGAATGGCTTGGCCGGCGGCGCCTTTGCCAAGGTTGTCGATAGCGCAGATCGCGCGCACGACATTGCCCATTACATCGAAACGAATTTCCGCATCGTTCGTGCGTGCCACCGCAGCAACGCTTGGCGCAGAAGTTCCGTCGACGATTCGCACGAACGGGCTGCCGGCGTAGGCCCGCGCGTACGCGGCTTCGACGGCGCTTGCATCCACCGGGCTTGCGAAGATGGCGTAGACGTCAACGAGCATGCCGCGTGCGAGCGGCACGACGTGCGGCGTGAACGCCAGCGGCGCGGCGACGCGGTGCATGCCGAATAGGCGCTCGATCTCGGGTTGGTGCCGGTGGCCTTGCAGCCCGTAGGCGCGAATGTCGCCGGCTACTTCAGCGAAGAGCGCGCCGACGCTCGGGGTTGCGGCCCGCTCCGGTAATGCCGCTTTTTGCATCCACGACGATCTGCACGATCGTTCCGGCATTTCGCAACGGCAACGTTGCCAGCAGCGTTGCGGTGGGATAGCAGCCGGGGTTCGCGACCAGCGACGCGTTGGCGACGGTTTCACGGTGGTATTCTGTGAGACCGTATGCTGCCGTATCGTCGAAACGATAGTCGGCCGACAAGTCGACGACGCGCGCGCCGCGTTCGAGCAAGTCGGGAACGATCTGCCATGCCTGGCCGTGCGAACCGGCGGCGATGACGATCTCTCCGGGCCGCACCGCATCCAACACCGCGCCCGGCTCATCGAAGCGGTACGGCGTGCAGCGTAATCCGGGAAAATGTTCGCCGAGCGCCTGGCCCGCATGGCTACGGCTTTCGAGCGCGCCGGGCGTGAGCTCCGGATGCTCGTGCAAATAACGAACGGCTTCCGCGGCGGCATAGCCGGCGGCGCCCCAAATGTGAACGCGAGTCACAGGCCGGCTTCTATTCCTTCGAGATCTTGCAATAGCGAGGTAAGCGCGGCGCGAACGGCGCCGGGATGCGTGGATCCCGGCGTGCGTTTTGCATTTACGCTGGCGCGCGCGTCGAGCGGCGCGACGAAAGCTGCCAGCCCCGCAAACTTGGCGATGTCGTCGAGGTCGGTCTTTTCCAGCGCGCGCGATTGACGTTCGGCGTTGCCGACCGCCGTTCCAACGAGCGCGTGCGCGCGGCGCGCGCTGACGCCGCACTGGACGAGCGCATCGGAAAGGTCCGTCGCAACGGTAAAGCCGTCCGCTGCCTGCGCAGTCATCCGTTCGCGGACGAACGTAACATCGTGCAGGGCGCGTTCGAAGGCGGACAGCATCGCGCTTCCGCGTTCGACGGCGGAGAGGCACAGACGTTTGGCCTGCTGTAGATCCCGATGGTACGAAAGCGGCAAGCCCGCAAGCGACGCAACCGCACCTGCGTAGGCGCCGAGCAGCTCGGCCGCACCGCCGCGAACGAGTTCGAACGGATCGGGATTGCGTTTTTGCGGCATCAAGCTGGAGCCGGTAGACGAAGCGTCGCCAAGGCGCACGTAGCCGAACGCCGGCGTCGCCCAGACGACGATCTCGGCGGCAATGCGCGATGCATCTACGATACAACGCGCATACGCATGCGCGAGATCGAGAACCGGGTCGCGCGTGCCGATGCTATCCATCGCATTGCGCGAGGGAGATTCGAAACCCAACGCGTGCGCGGACGCGTTTCGATCGAGCGGCAACGACGAACCGGCGACGGCTGCCGAGCCGAGCGGACACGCGCGCACGGCCTCCCCGGCCACGGCGGCAAAACGCGCCGCTGCACGAACGAACGGTTCGGCAGCCGCTTGCAGCCAGAACGCCAGCAGCACCGGCTGCGCCGGCTGCCAATGCGTCGTCGCCGCAACCAGCGTTCCGGACTCGAGTTCGTGGTGCGCGCGATCGTGCAAGTGTTTCGCCAGCGCGAGCGCACGGCGCGCGGCGCTGCGTGCGCGGTCGCGCGCGTACAGCGTCAACGTCGTGGCTACCTGATCGTTGCGGCTGCGGCCGGCATGCAGCCAATCCCCGGGCTCGCCGCACAGTTCGCGAACGCGAGCGTCGATTGCCCCGTGAATGTCTTCCGCTTCGCTCGCGCGCGCATACGCTTCAAACTCGCCGCTTTGAACCTCGGCGCCGACCCGCACGAGCGCTTCACGTAACGCCGCACAGCGTTGCGAATCGACGATGCCGCCGCCCTCGAGCGCATCGACGTGCGCGAGCGAACAGCGCACGTCGAACGGCGCCAAGATAAGATCTTCTTCCAACGACGACCCGAAACGCAAGAGTTCGAGGTCAGGCGCTTCGGTGAAGCGTCCGCCCCACTGCAGCGACGGCTTCACGTAAGCTGAGCCTGCTGCGTGCGCGCCACGCGTTCCAGCGGCAACCCGTAGAGGGCAATGAAATCGCCGGCGGCTTGATGGTTGAAACGGTCGCCGTGGCCGTACGTTGCGAGAGACTCGTCGTAGAGCGCATGCACGGACTTCGATCCGGAAACCCAGGCGCGGCCCTGATGGAGCGCGATGCGAATCTCGCCGGACATACGCGAGGCAAACGACGCGTTGAAGGCGTCGAGCGCGGTTCGCAGCGGCGACATCCACAGGCCGTCGTAAGCGAGTTCTCCGTACTTCTGATCGCACGATGCCTTGAAGCGCAGTTCGTCGCGCGTGAGCACCAAACGTTCCAGCGCCTGATGCGCGGCGATCAATACCGTTGCCGCGGGCGCTTCATAAATCTCGCGTGATTTTACGCCGATGACGCGGTCTTCGACCAGATCGATGCGGCCGATGCCGTGTTTTCCGGCGACGCCGTTCAATTTTGCAACGAGCGACGGACCGGTAAGACCGTTCATCGACGGCACGCCGCCGTCGAACTTGATGACGATGTCCTCTGCGGCTTGCGGGCGAAACGCCGGTGCGCTCGTCCACGAATACGCGCTTTCCGGCGGCGCGTTCCACGGGTCTTCCAACACGCCCGCTTCGATCGAACGTCCCCACAGGTTCGCGTCGATGGAGTACGGCTTTTCGGCCGTATGCGCGATCGGGATGCCGTGTTCTGCCGCGTAGAGAATCGCATCGGGACGCGTGAGCGGTTCTTCGCGAAGCGGAGCCCACGTTGCGATCGACGGATCGAGCGCGCGCACGGCGAGCTCGATGCGGACCTGATCGTTGCCTTTGCCGGTGCAGCCGTGCGCGACGGCGGTCGCGCCGAAGCTGTGCGCCGTTTCGACGAGCAGCGCGGCGATCAGCGGACGCGAGAGCGCAGCCGAGAGCGGATACACGCCTTCGTACAACGCGTTCGCAGCGAGCGCGGGCGAGACGTACTCTTCAAAGAAACGCTCCCGCGCATCGATCACGACGGCGTCGTACGCACCGAGCGCGAGCGCCTTGCTGCGCACGCGGGCGAGTTCCGCCGCCGGGTCGCCGCTCGCCGTTTCGGTCGCGAGCGACGTCGACGCGTCGCTCTCGCCGAGATCGGCCGTCATGGCGACGACTTCGTGGCCGGCATTGATGAGTTTCTTGAGGAGAACCGACGTATCGAGTCCGCCGGAGTATGCGAGAACGACGCGGCTCATGCCGAACGGGTCCCTTTCAAATCGAGAAAACGTTGTTGAATCATTGCACGCTCGTCGGGCGAGCGTAGGATAACCAGAATCGTATCGTCGCCGCCGATGGTGCCGAGAATTTCCGGCCATGCAGCTTCGTCGATCGCGGACGCAACCATCATGCCGCCGCCCGGCGGCGTACGCAGTACGATGAGGTTCACGCTGCCGTCGACCGAAGACACGAGCTCTGCGACGACGCGGTGCAAGCGGCTCACGTAACTGACCGTGGCGCTGGGCACGACGTATTTGAACATCGGTTCTTCCTCGTCGTTGCCTTTGATCGGCACTTTGATCAGACCGAGTTCTTTGATGTCGCGCGACACGGTCGCTTGCGTCACTTCGAACCCTTGGCGCTCGAGCAGCGACACGAGTTCATCTTGCGAATGAATCGGACGCGTTGCGACGAGAGTGAGAATGGCGCGCTGCCGGCGCTCCTTCATACGAATAATCCCTTGCAATCGGTGAGAAGTGCCACGAGCAAAGCTTTTTGCGCGTGGAGACGATTTTCGGCTTGATCGAAGACGGCGCTTTGTTTGCCTTCCATCACGGCATCGCTCACTTCTTCACCGCGATGGGCCGGCAAACAGTGCATGAAGATCGCGTGCGTTTCTGCGTACGCCAGCAAGGCTTCGGTGACGGCAAAGGGACGCAGCATGGCGTCGTTGCGTTCGCGGAAGCGCTCTTCGCCCATCGACGTCCACACGTCGGTATAGACGACGTCCGTACCGCGCACGGCACGGACCGCGTTTGCGAAGGCGCGCGCCGAACCGCCGGTGCTTTGACCGAGACGGTTGAGATGCTCAAGGAATGCTTCCGACGGACGATGCGTTGCGGGCGCGCCGAATTGCACCGTCGCGCCGAGCAGTACCGCCGCTTCCGCGAGTGAGGCCGCCACGTTATTGCGCGCATCGCCGAGAAACGCGATGCGAAGGCGCGCGATTTCACCGAAGCGCTCTTCGATGGTCAGCAAATCCGCGAGCGACTGACAGGGGTGCGCCGCTTCGGAGAGGCCGTTGATCACCGGCACGGTCGCGGCCTGAGCGAAACGCTCGAGCGGTTCGTGCGCATGCGTGCGCACCACGATCGCGTCGACGTAGCGCGACAGTACGCGAGCGGCGTCTTCCGGCGTTTCGCGCGAGCCCACCATGAATTCGCCGCCGGTTGCGAAGAGCGATTCGCCGCCAAGCTGCGCCATTGCCACTTCGAACGAGACGCGCGTGCGCAGACTCGGCTTTTCGAAAAGCATCGCGAGCGTACGGCCTTGCGCGAGCGTACGCTGCTCTTTGGCCGGAGCGGCTTTGAGCGAACGCGCCAGCCGCAAGATCGAACGGATCTCGCCGGCGTCCAGATCGGTGGTGCGAAGGACGTGCCTTCCCCGGAGTTTTGACTGGGGGACTAGCGCAGGTGCGTACATGTTCTGTATATTTATGCATCATGACGCATGATTATGCAAGCCCCCTCGTCGTCAAGTACGGCGGCAACGCAATGCGGGACGGCGGGGCCGACCCTTTGCTCGAGGAGATTGCGGCGCTCCGGCGCGCCGGCCGCCCGGTCATCGTGGTACATGGCGGCGGTCCCGAGATCGACCGGTGGCTGAGCGCGCGATCGATTCAGAGCCGGCGCATCGACGGGATGCGCGTCACCGATGCCGCGACGCTGGAAACGACCGAAGCGGTGCTGTGCGGCACCATCAACAAGCGCATCGTGCGCGCGTTGAGCGCGCTCGGCGTTCCGGCGGCCGGCGTCAGCGGTCAAGATGCAAGAACCCTCGTCGCGAAGCGCAGCTTCGGCAAAGAGGGTGTCGACCTCGGTTTCGTGGGTGAAATCGTCGAGTGTTCTCCGGCGCTTCTGCACGCATTGCTCGGCGCGGGATACCTGCCCGTCGTGGCGCCGCTCGCGGTAGCCGCGGACGGTTCGACGGCCTACAACGTCAACGCGGACTTAGCGGCCGCCGCCATTGCGTCGGCAACGAAAGCGAGCGCGTTCATGCTGATGACGAACGTGCGCCGCGTCTTGCGCGATCCCGACGATGCGACAAGCGGTATCGATCGCATCGACGTCGCCGCGGCCCGCGCGTTCTCGCAAAGCGATGCGTGCCGCGAAAGCATGAAACCAAAGATCGATGCCGCGCTCGCTGCGGCCGAAGCCGGCGTTTCGAACGTCTACATTTGCGCCGCGGGTCCCGAGGCGATTCGCCGCGCGTTCGAAGGGGACGCCACGACAATCGTCGCCGCGTAGGCCCGGAAGTGCCCGGCATGCGTCGAAACGCCGCGGCATGAGCGCACCGTACGACGTCGTCGTCGCCGGATTGGGCGGCATGGGAAGCGCCGTGCTCGCGCAGTGCGCGCTGCGCGGCGCGCGGGTTTTAGGCGTCGAGCGATTCGAACGCGGACACCAGCTCGGTGCGTCGACGGGCAAGACCCGTATCATCCGCCAGGCCTACTACGAAGATCCCAGCTACGTCCCGCTGCTGCTTCGCGCGTACGAACTGTGGGACGAACTCGAGCGCCGGACGGATGAATCGGTTATGCGCCTCACGGGTCTCTTGATGGCGGGGTTGCCGGAGAACGACGTGCTCGCCGGTTCGGCACGCGCGGCGAAAACTTGGGACTTGCCGGTGGAGTATCTTTGCGCTGCCGAAATTCGCGCGCGGTATCCGATGCTGCGCGTGCTCGATGGCGAAGCGGGCGTTTACGAGCGCGCCGGAGGCGTCGTGTTTCCGGAGATCGCGGTGCGCGCGCAACTGCAGCTGGCGGAGCGCCACGGCGCGGAAACACGATTCGAGACGAGCATCGAATCATGGCAGAGCAACGGCGATCGCGTAACGGTTCGGCTCTCCGACGGCACGGCGGTCGAAGCCGGGTCGCTTGTGCTCGCGCTCGGACCGTGGAGTCATGCGGAGTTTGCCGCGCTCGGAGTTCCGTTCGAAGTGCAGCGCAACGTACAAGTGTGGTTTGCGCCGGCGACTCATGATTATGACGCCGGCGCGTTCCCCGTGTTCTTGCTCGACCGCGCAGGGCTTTCCGCGCCGATCTACGGGTTTCCCGATTTCGGCGACGGCGTCAAAGCCGCGTTTCACGGCTCCGGCGCAATTACCGCCGCGAATTCATTGGATCGCTCGATCGATTTCCAGCACGACGTCGAGCCCGCTCGCATCGGTGCTCGAAACGTGGATGCCGGGAGCAGCGGGACGCTTCCGCGAGGCGAAGGCCTGTATGTATTCGTTGACGCCGGATCGCCACTTCGTCGTCGACGTTCACCCGCAGCATCACAACGTCGTTTTGCTCGGCGGATTCTCCGGCCACGGCTTCAAATTCGCAAGCGTCATCGGCGAAACCGGCGCTGATCTCGCGCTCACCGGCACCTCGCGTCACGACATCGAGTTTTTGTCTCTACGCCGTTTTTACGAACCGGCTTCGTGATTCCGAAATCGATAATCAGCAAGCTATGCGGGCTTGGCGTGAGCCGGCGTTACCACGGAGTGTATGGAGCGCAGCCTGAGGGCGACCGCTGCCTGCATAATTCCATAGAGTAAGAAGTACCAGCCGATGAGATATGCGGTAGCTACGACGCCTTGCGCTCCACTGCGAAACACCCACACGCCGAACGCGATCGAAACGATCCCGCTCACGATGTAGATCCACTCGTTAGCGATCATATCACGTAGCCGTACTCCGGCCGCGACTTGCACGATTCCCGATACGATCAACCATGCCGCGACAAAATATACAAACGCGAGCGCACTCGCGATTGGCCACGACCATAACATCAGCCCAACGACGATCCCGAGGAGGCCTTCAAGCAACAGCGCCCACCAGTGGTCGCCTCCAACGCCGGCCACGGCAACTGCTATTGCGAAGATGCCGGCTATGAAGGCATAAAGACCGAGAACGATCACAAGCCCCACGAGGGCATCGCCAGGGTGTACGAAGGCGATAATCGCGACGGCGATCGCAGCCAGGCCGCGCAAAAGCAGCAGCCACCACTTACTAGTAATTTCACTTAGGCGACTATTGAGTACATTTACCATGACCGGTCCTCATTTTCTCTCCGCATCAACTACGGGAGCCGCTAAGGCCACGCAGCCTTAGCCTATTGAGGTTATGCCCGTCGTAAGAATATCTAAGTAGCGACTGAAGAATTTAAGACGTAATGTGTATCGAAACCGACATAGGTGCGCTAAGCCGTGCGGGGTGCCGCCGGTTTGCGGAGAAGCGCGCGAGCGGAGACGGCAATCTGTACCAAGAGAACGACCAGCACTGCGACGAGGAAGTACAGCGCGACCGTATTTAAACGAGGGTCGGGCGACTGAATCCACGGTCCGGCTTGGAGCGTGAACGCGATGCCGGCAATCGTCACGGCGCTTGCAAGAACGCGAACGCCTTCGTGCACGGCGCCGAGTTGCGGCCGCACGAACGCGGCGAGCGCCGATGCCGCCAAGAGCGCCGATCCGGCAATCGTTCCGATGTACGCGCCATGCCACGCCGGCGTCAGCGAGGATTGCATTGCCTGCAACATGCTCGCCAGCAACGGCATCGAGCGGAATGTGATGCGGGCCGGCTGCATCGAGCAGCACCAGCAGCGCCAAGAAATTCGCGATGAATTCCGCCATCGATGACGTGCGAGGAACCGGCGGCCATGCGTTCGGTGCGGGCAGGCGGCGGGGATCCCATTTGAACGGGTTGAGGAAACTCGCGCGATCGTGCGTGCGTTCGCCTAGCGCGAAGACGACGGTCACGATGCCGAAGATCCAGATCAGCGAGTTCCACGCCGCTCCAAGCGCTTCGAAAAAGAGGAAGCCGTTGTGCGTCACGAGCGATGAGATTGCGCCCGCAAGCAACTCGATGGTAACGACCACCACCAGCACGAGCCGCAACGTGGAGAAATAGAACGGAAACGTTTCGGGACCGACGAGATACTGGACGCGATTGTATCTTCCGGCAACGATGCGCGGATGGCCGTACGCTTTGATGAGTGCCGCTTGTTCTTCTTCCGTTAGCGGCCGTCCGAGCGTAGCCGATCGTTCGTCCATTTGCGACTGCAGATCGTCGCCGATTTCCGCAATGATGTCCGCCGCGGGCTGATCTTTCGGAAGATCGTTTTGCACGGCGTAGAGGTACCGATCGAGCATCGACGACATGACGTTATGCCTCCGCAATGATCCGGTCGAGCGATGCATTGATGCGGTGAAGCTCGGCCGAGAGTTGTTCGAAAATTTGCTCGCCCGCGGGCAGCAGCCGGTAGAAACGCTTGCGGCGTTTGTTCTCTTCGCGCCACTCGCTTTGCAAGAGTCCCTGGCTTTCGAGCCGGCGCAGCAGCGGGTAGAGGGTGCCCTCGTCGATCTCGAGCCCCGCTTCTTCTAAAGCCTTGCGCAGCGTGTAGCCATAGCGCTCGGTTCGGAGTTGCGAGAGCACTGCCAGCGTGAGGCATCCCCGCCTCAACTCCAGCCGGAGATTCTCGAAAAGACCCTGGGACGCACCGTTCATACCATTTCCCATATACTATACGACACATAGTATATGACGCATTGCCTTTGGTCAATGGGCGGCAGTGGTGGGATGCGGCACGTCCCTTCGACGGGCTCAGGATGACGAGGCGGCCGGTCGGCAATGTTGAGAGGCGCCTGTCCTTCGACGGGCTCATGATGACGAGGCGGCCGGTCAGCAATGTTGAGAGGCGCCCGTCCTTCGACAAGCTCAGGATGACGAGGCGGCGGGGCAGCAATGTTGAGAGGCGCTGTCCTTCGACAAGCTCAGGATGACGAAGGTGATCGCCGTTTTATCGCGGTGAGGAGCCGATGGCGCGGAGGAGGGTGTAAGCGATGTCGGGTTTGCAGATGTCGCCGTGACCGGTGATTTTGGCGTCGCCGTTGAGGTTGCGGATGGCGGAGCCGTTGAGTGCGGGATAAGGCTGGCCGGCGTCGAGCAAAGTGTGATCGGCGGCTTCGGGCGTGAGCTGTGCGCCGTTGCGGCCGAGGCCGCCGTAGACGTCGCTCGCGTCGCCGATGGCGGCGCCGACTTGATTCAGAATGCGCGATGCGAGCGGGTACATAATGCCGACCGCCCAGTCGTGGACGCTATGCGTGTCTTGAATCTCGCCGCGGACTTTGTGGCCCGCGACGTCGCTGCGGAAAAAGCCGACCTTGCCCGATTGATAGTTCGGCGAGAATCCGTAATGCGAAAACGCTCCCTGCAGCAACGTCATCGTGGAAACGGTTTGCGGCGCCGGCAGTGCATTGACTGCCGACGAAACGAGTCGAGCTCCGAAGCTATGGCCGACCAGATGCACGGATTTTTTCGCATCGAGCAGCTTCTGCACGGTTTGCAAGGCGCCGGTCTTGCCGACCGTGCCGGCGCGTTCTTTCATCGCCCAGTACGTGAAGCAGTTCGCAAGTGCGAGCGCGCCGCCCGTGACGCTGTTGTAAGCGCTCGAAAGAATGCCGGCGGCTGCGCCGGTCGTATCGATTGACGCTGCGCCGCCCGAACCCGGCGCCGGCGTGCGGCGCACGATGACGGGCGTAGCCAGCTCTTGCAGCGTTACGCCTTTTTTATTCGACGCCTCGGTGCGAGCGGCGTCGAGGCCGTCATCTGGTTCGTGTACGGCTGCCGGAATTGCTGCGGAAAGCGCGGTGACGTACGCATCGCGTGCGGCGGGATCGGTTTCCAAATTTGGAACGTATTGGCGCGCTTCGGCAATCTTCGCCTGCGCGGCGGCATCGCCGGAAAACGCGTCGCTGAGACGATCGAGCTGCGTGTTGACCGCGGATTGTGCGGCGGAAACGTCTGCGACGGCCGCGGCTCCGCCCGCGATATTTTGCGGTTCGTCAAAGCGTTTTGACGGCCAGAAGAGCCACATTACGGCGAACTTGCGGCCCGCGGTGAGGGCGGGGTAAGTGCTCTTCGCCTGTTGCAGCAGCGTGAAGAAATTCGTGTAGAGCGCGCGCGCTTCCGGCATGTCGTTGTTCCAGCCATGCGAGATGACGATGACATCCGTGACGTCCCCTTGGCGGGCGGCGTCGAGCAAGGCCGTTTCAGCATTTGCGTCGACCAACGCGCCGTTTAGATCGTATTGGACTTCGAATGCGGGGAAGTCGGCAAAAGCGGTCATGTTCCTCACCTACACTTGCTGGATCGCTCGCATGAGATCGACGAGACCCGCGCCTTGGAACGCAGCCTCGCGCTTTAGATCGGTTGCTGAATCGCAGAACAACTGCTTCACCTGCTCCGGCTGGCCGATGTACTCCGGGCGGATCGACAAAAATCCGGCCATCACTCCCGATACGTGCGGCGCCGCCATGCTCGTTCCGGAATCCTCGACGTATTGAAAACTCCCGGGCGGAACGCCGGCGATCTTCGTTACGTTGGCGCCGGTGGCGCACGAGATGATCCGTTCGCCCGGCGCAACCAGGTCGGGCTTGGAGCGGCCGTCGCCCGTCGGCCCTTTACTCGAGAAGTACGAGATGCCATACGTGTGCGGCTTCTCGCGATGCGTCGATCCGACGGTCGTGGCGAGAGCGGAGTTGCCGGGATCATTGATGGTCATTGGTAATCCGCACGCCCACGTGTTGGTGAAGGTCGTGCTTTGATAGCCATAGCCGGAATTACCGGCGGCAACCACAACGACAACGCCCGAGCGGACGAGCCGGTCGACTTCCATGCAGATCGGCGATTGGCCGCAGCCATACCACTTCGGGTCGAACGAATAGCCGACGCTCAAATTCACGCCGTGCACGATGATGTTGCGGCCGTAATCATTCAGCCGCTGAATTTCCTGAATCGCTTCGATGACGGCGCTCACCTGACCGCCGCCATTGTCGTCGAGCACGCGCAAGCTCACGAGTTTACATTGCGGCGCCATGCCGCCGATCTTCGAAAACGACTCCGTTTGCGTCGTAATCGTTCCGCTGGAGTCGCGCTTGACGATTGCGGCGGTTGGATGCGTGGTGCCGTCGTCATGGAGTTCGCCCGCGATGATGCCGGCAACATGAGTGCCGTGGCCGAACGGATCTTCGGTCGCTTTGTCGCGGTTCGGCGTTACGTAGTCGAAGTGCTGGAGCGGCGGCGTTAAGACGAGGTTCGAGTGCGTTTTGAAATGCGGGTGCGTTTCGTCGATCCCTGAATCCACGACGGCCCACACGATGTCTTTTCCCGAAGCGGAGAACGCGATTTGCGCGGCGTCCGCCTTCACCGTCGCGACGCTGTGAACGATAAGCGGATAGATGGGCGAGTCTTCCCACACGCGGAAGATCGCGCCGCGCAACACCTGTCCGCGCGGTTGCAGCGTTTGCGAGGGTGCAGCAATATCGCGGGAATCCTTGTCGACGATCTCGTGAATCTGAGCCGGCGTAAGCGTCGCGAAGACGTAGGGATGACGAGGATCCTCGTGACGGCGGCGAAGCGTTCCGCCCGCCTCCAGAACCAACCCTTCGACGCGCGAACGCGCTGCTTTGATCCCGTACGGGTAGAGCATATTCAAGTCGACGATTACGTCGAACGGAACGTTTTGGTTCTTCGGGTCATTGATTTCGCCGAGCAGCGGTTCGGCGACGATCGACTGCGCCAGCGTTTCCTTGTAACGAATGAAATCGAGTTGCGGATCGTGGTCCGCGTCGTCCCGCGGTCCCATGCTATTGCGTGGAACCGGCTTTGGCGTCGCCGGAGCGTTGCGCCGTCAATCGATTGATGGTATCGGGCACGAAACGTTCGGCGAACCCGGCGATAAACGCCCACACGAGCACGAGCGCGAAATCCTTCGACGTCGTTGCAATCGTCCGATCGAAGAACGTCTCGAACGAAATGCCCGGCTGATTCTTCGGCGGCGTGGCATTGTAGAGCTCCGGAAAGACCGAGCCCGTTAACAGATGCCCCGCGAAAATCATGTACATCACGCCCGCAAAAATTGCGCCGGCGAGCGGCGGGATCATGACGGTTTGCACGATCGTCCGCATGCCGCACAGCCGGATGAGCAGCGGATCGGCATCGGGCAGCGACTGTACGCGCTGTATCAGGCTCATCGTTCCGCCGACCGCTCCGGCAAGCAACGACAAGCCGAAGATGCTCAGCGTTTGAACGCGGTGTGCGAAAACGATGACGAGCACGATAAGCGCCAGCACGGCGAGCCCGACGCAGACGGCCCAGGCGAGCAGATTTTGGCGAATGTTTTCGCTTGCGGGAAGTAAGACCATCAAGTAATACGTGCGCCGGATCAGGTTTTCCAAGTCTGCCAGCAAGATGTCGCGCGACGCGGTTGCGGGGTCCGGCGGAGTCGAATTGAGGTACTGCTGGTAAGCGACGTCGCCGGCGACGTTGCGGAACCGCATGCGCACGATCCAGGCCGAACGCCGCAAATCGTTCTCGTCGCGCGCCCGGAGCAACGCCTGCTCCATCATGTACAAGTCTTGCCACGTCGGCGCATCTTGCAGCGGAACCGTAAGCCCAGCCGCTTGATAATCGCTCTTGAGCTGGTCGTAGTAACACTGAACGAAATCGGGGAGCTTCTCTGTAAGATCGCCGGCGGTGCTCTTAGCCCACCAGGCCGTCCAAGGCCATGCACGATGCTGCTGCATAGGGACCTCCCGAAGTCACCGCGCCCATTATACGACGGATAGGCTCCGGCGCGGTATCATGGCGATGGAGGGTTCATAATGCATCATCGCCTTCAGTCGAGCATTCAGGCTCCGAAGTGGCCGAGCTACACCGGGACGTCGCAGTACGTCGGCACGAGCACCAGCGGCCGCGTGAACGTTTTCGTCGATCCGTCGCTCGGCACGCCCGCGCTTACGAACGCACAGGACCTCGTAAAAGATGCCGATCGCGTCTGCAACGATAACGACGGCTTCTTCGGAACGACGGGCGCCGTCGTCAACGTCATCATCTTCGCACTTGGAGGGGCAACCGACGGCACGGGCGGCGCGGATCACATGGGATGCTCGTACACGACCGGCCAGAACATCGAAGTCTGCGCCTCGTTCGGAAACCCGGGGCGCGTTTCGGCGCTTTTTGAAGCCGAGCTCAGCGAGTGCTCGATGAACAACAACCTCTGCGGCCTCAGCACGGGCGAAGCCCTTTCGCGCTGGTGCGCGCTCATCACGAGCAACAATGCGCTCGCGGATTTTGCCACCGCGCCGGCTTGGGCGCAAGACGGCATGCCGGATTTCGTGACGCAAACCGATCCGACGGATCAAAACGCCGATAGCACCGGGTGCGGCATGGCGTTCATCTCGTGGCTGCTGAGCAAAGGGTACGCAATGGACGCGATTGCGCCCGCGATGGTGCAGCTCGGCGACAGCGGGACGTTTGCGCAGCTGTATGCGCGACTCACCGGCGACGCGCAAAGCAACGCATGGCCGGCGTTTTCGGCCGCCGTCAAAGCGCTGCCCGAAGGAGTTGCTTCGGACGATCCGTTCAAGGGCGCGCCTCATCCGGCGACGCTCGAGGCCCTATCGCCGAATGCCATCGAACTGGCCGGACAGATTTTCTCCGCGATTCTCACCGACGTAATGGCAGGCCGAAGCGAAGAACAAATCAGCAAACGCATTCGCTCGGTGATGGGCACGGCGGGAACGCCGCACCGGCTGCGACGGTAAGGTTTGCTTAAAGCAATGCGTGTATGCGCCTGTCCTTCGACAGGCTCAGGATGACCGGAGGGCGCATATCAGCAGCGTTTAGATGCGCCTGTCCTTCGACGAGCTCAGGATGAGCAAGAGGGGAGGTCGACAAATGTAAGAAGGAACGGCGGCCATTCTAAGGAGCACGAGTGCATTTAACGACGCTCGACTGGGTTATTCTGTGCGTTTCCCTGGCAGTCACGTTTACGCCGGCGATTTTGCTGGCGCGGCGTGCGGGAAAGAATACGACGGAGTTTTTTGCGGCGGGAAGACAAGCGCCATGGTGGCTGATCGGGATATCGCTGGTTGCGACGACCTTCAGCACCGATACGCCCAACCTCGTGACCAACTTCGTACGAACCGGCGGCGTTGCGGCGAACTGGCAGTGGTGGGCGTTTCTTTTGACCGGGATGGCGACGGTCTTCTTCTACGCGCGCTTGTGGCGCCGCAGCGGAGTGCTCACCGACTTGCAGCTGTACGAGCTTCGTTACAGCGGAAAAGCTGCGGAGTTCTTGCGGTGGTTCCGCGCGATCTATCTCGGCTTCTTTTTCAACATCATGATCATCGCGTCGGTGAATCTCGCCGCGGCGAAGATCGCAAGCGTGCTCTTCGGATTGCCTGAGGTTACGACGCTCGCAGTCGCCGGCGTCATCGTGGTGATCTTTGCGGCAACGGCCGGGCTTTGGGGCGTCATGGTGACGGATACGATTCAGTTCTGCATCACCATGTCGAGCGCGTTCGCGGCTGCATACTACGCGCTGCATTCACCGAAGGTTGCGGCGTTCGGCGGATTGCGCGGGATGCTGGCGCACGTTCAAGCGACGAATCCGCACGCGTTAACCATTCTTCCGGACTTCTCCAATTGGGCCGTAGCGCTTTCGATCTTCATCATTCCGGTGACCGTGCAGTGGTGGTCGGTGTGGTATCCGGGAGCGGAGCCGGGCGGCGGCAGTTACGTCGCGCAGCGCATGCTTTCGGCACGGCGCGAGACCGACGCCGTGTGGGGGACGCTGCTCTTCCAGGCGGCGCACTACGCATTGCGCCCGTGGCCGTGGATCGTCGTCGCGCTCGCGTCGACGATCGCCTACCCAACGCTCGGCGACATTCAGAAAGCGTTTCCGCACGTGGCGCCTGGGTTGATCGGCGACGATATCGCGTACCCGGCGATGCTCGTGTTTTTGCCGGCAGGATGGGCGGGGTTCATGGTCGCTGGGCTCTTCGCGGCGTATCGCTCGACGCTTGAATCGCATTTGAACTGGGGCACGTCCTATCTCGTGCACGACTTTTACCGGCGCTTCTTTAACCCGTCGGCGTCCGAGAAACATTACGTCATGATGGGGCGCGTCGTTACCGCGCTTATCATGATCGCAGCATTCGGCTTCACGCTCATCTTAAATACGGCGAAAGAGACGTTCCAGTTGATCCTGCAGATCGGCGCCGGAACGGGCCTGATCTACTTGCTGCGCTGGTATTGGTGGCGCATCAACGCTTGGACGGAAGTTGCCGGCATGGCCTCGTCGTTCATCATCTCTCTCGGCATCTTCTTCCTCGGCAAAGCGGGGCATCCAGTCGATCAAGTTCCCGCGTTGTTATGGACCGTCGGAGTGTCCACGGCGGTGTGGCTCGGAGTGACGTTCCTCACGAAGCCGGTCGACAATGAAACGCTCGCGACATTCTATGCAAAAGTGCGTCCCGCGGGTCCCGGTTGGCGGCGCACGCGCGAGCAAACCGGTCTCGGACCATCGCCGGACAGTCTACCGAATTCGCTGCTTGGCTGGGTGTTGGGATTGCTCTGCATCTACTCCGCGCTCTTCGGAACGGGCGCGTTCCTCTACGGACACGCCGCGGCCGGTTCGATTTACACCGCAGTCTTCGTCGCCTCGCTCGCATGGCTGATTCGGCTAACTTCGTACGTCTGGCGCAGCGGATCCGCCGAAACGGCAAGCGCACAAGCAACGCTTTGATTCGAGCACGATAAACGGATTATCAACGCAGGAAAAGCAACACAGTATATTCGCAGACGCAACGCCGTACGAACGTCAACTCGTTCTTGACGCGCCCTTTCGCAAGAGAGACCATAACAAGCGCAGCTCGATTCGCACTTTGCGATTCTTTTGCCATTGCGGGTGTGCGCATCTGTAACGAAGGGGACAGTCTATGTCCACAAAGCACAGTGGTCCCAAAAAGAACGGCGGCGGCCCGACGGTCCTGGAACCGCCGGTTTCCATTCTCGGAACGACGCCTTCCGATTCGCCGGCGGTTAGCGAGCGGCACGTGATCACGCATGCGCCGGCGGGTCCGATGCCGACGGCAGCGCAAGGCGCGACGGACGAGTCTGTGGCACCGGTGCCGCACATTATGGTCTTGCCGGGCAGACACGACGAATTGGCTGCGGGCATACCGGACGAAGCGCAGCCGACCGGATTCGACTATCCGATGACGCTGCGCGGCAGCACCGCGCACTTCAACGTCTATTACGATCCGGCGATGGGAACGAACGGTGCCACCGTAGCAGACGGCGTGCTCGCGAACTGTGAAGCGGACTATCGAGTTGTTTCGTCATGGTTCGGCGTGCTCGCCGGGCCGTTCAACATTCTCATTCACGCGGGCATCCCGGGCGCGTACCACTACGGATGCTCGGCCACCGACCTGTATTGCGACGCGCACATTTCGCCGGTCGATGCAAACTGGACGAATTTCCTAACCATTGCCGAGGAAACCGAAGTCGACATGGCCGTCCAGGGAGCCGGATGGAATTGCGGTGCGAGTGCCGGCGAAGGCCTCTCGCGCGTTCTTGCCGAGACGCTCTATCCAAACGAGCTCGATGGATTCAATTCCGCGGCCTCGTGGCTCGATGCGGCCGGACGTCCGGATTTCGTCAACGTTACCGATCCGACAGATCGCAATTACGTGTCGATCGGCTGCGCGGTGCTTTTCCTCTTCTGGCTGCGCTACCAGCTCGGCTTCACGTGGAATCAAATCTGTACCGCCGGCGGCACGACGCTTGCGCAAACGTATCAGAAGCTCACCGGGCGCACCGACGCACTCGTGCAATTCAAGGCACTGCTGCAAGCGAAATTCCCCGAAGGCACGCCGTGCGGACTGACAACCGACAATCCGTATCCGCTGCGCAAGATGACCAACGGCAGCTATCTGATCCAAAGCATCTTCGGCACGCGCGGAAACTTCGAAATGGTGGTTCCCGTCCATCACGGCGGGCTCGCCCATTTCTATCGCAATAACGACGACCCGGCCATGCCGTGGTACGGGCCGTTCTCGTTTGCGGCAGGCATGCATTTCGTCGGGCCGGTTTCGCTGATTCAAAGCAACTTCGGAACGCCGGGCAATCTGGAATTGCTTGCGCGCAGCGGCGATCAACTCGTGCACTTCTGGCGCGACTCCGGGCCGGCGTTCGCCTGGAGCGGACCGATTCTCGTAAGCCGCGGCATTGCGGGATCGCCGTCGCTGATTCAAAGCCGCTTCGGCACCATGGGCAATTTCGAGGCGGTCGTTCCACTTGCCGGCGGTGGTTTGGCCCACTACTGGCGCAATAACGACGACCCGGCCTTGCCGTGGAGCGGACCCACGCCGTTCGGGACGAGCGCGGGCTGCTACGAAACGGTAACGCTGCTCGAAAGCAACTTCGGCTATCCGGGAAATCTGGAAGTCATCGCGCGCACGGGCAGCCGGCTCGACTTCTATTGGCGCGATTCCGGACCGTCGTTCACGTGGAATGGTCCCTATACCATCGCGCGCGGTGTGTGCGGCAATCCGTGCTTCTTCCAAGGGCGCTTCGGAGAGCGCGGCAACTTCGAGCTGATCGTGCCGGTCGACTCCGGCGGGCTCGCGCACTACTGGCGGAACAACGACGATCCGGCGCTTCCGTGGTTCGGGCCGACGCCGTTCGGTGCGGATTCGGGTACGTTCGACACCGTTTCGATGATCGAAAGCAACTACGGGTGGCCCGGAAATCTGGAAGTCGTCGGCTTGAGCGGATGCCAGCTGGTCTTCTTCTGGCGCGACTCCGGACCGGCGTTCGCCTGGAGCACCGGGGTTCCGATAGCTACGAACATATAGCGTCCGCTCGGTGAGAAACGAAGGCGGGGAAGCGAAATTTCCCCGCTTTCGCCTTATTTAGAGCGTTTTGCGAGGAGCTGAGGCCGGGCCGCGTGTAACGGTGGCGTACGGTGCGGGCGCGCCGGCGGCACATTTTGGCCGCTGGAATGAGCGTAAGGCGGCGCTAACGATTGATCACCTTCGAAGAAGCCTTTGAGGCATCTCCCGATGCGGTGGCCATCATCGAAGTCGGGCCGGGCGAAGCGGCCTACGGCATCATTCGGTACGTCAATTCCGCGTTTTTGCATCTGTATCAAGCCGCGCGCTCCCAACTCGTCGATAAGAAAGCCGTCGACTTCTTCGCTGGGCAGATCGACGAGAACGATCTTCGCACGACGGGCGAAGGTCTCGCCACGGGCCATTCGTTCCGACAGAGCCGGCGGCACCGGCAACCGGACGGCTCGGTCGTGTACCTCGAAATCAGCTTCGGACGAATAGAGAGAACGTCCGGCGCGCAGTCACTGTGGATCGTGATCTCGCGCGACGTCACGCAAACGCGGGCGCTTCACGAACAAGTGGCGTTGATGACCGCCGCGATCGACCAAGCTCGCGATCCGATCGCAATTTTCGAATTGCAGGGTGACGCGTCTTGGCACTTCAGCTTCGTCAACAGCGCGTTCAACGCTGTCTTGGGTTACACGAGCGAAGAGTTGGTAGGCCGAACGAGCGACTGCATTATGGCCGAGAGCATGGACCGCCCGCGTTTGGAGCGCTTGCGAAGCCGGCTGAGAAACGGGCACCCCTTGCACGACGAAATTCACTTGAGAGCGAAGAACGGCACGGTCTTTACCTTTGAGGCGAATTCACGGCCCTTGCTGCAGCGGCCCAGTCAACACTCCCTTCACACCGTCGTAATCTATCGCGACGTTACGCTGCGCAAGCGCCGCGAAGCCGATCTGCAATATAACGCGGACCACGACAGCTTGACCGGCCTTCAAAACCGCCGCTTTTTTGAAGGGCATTTAAGCGAATGTTGCAAGGACTCGAAAAGCTCGAAGCCCGCAGTGCTCATCTTCATCGACCTCGATGGTTTCAAGGCGATCAACGACGCGTTCGGTCATGCTGCCGGCGATAGGGTGTTGAAACTTGCCGCTACGACTATGCGCCGTTCTTCGCGCGAAGACGATATCGTTGCGCGTTGGGGCGGCGACGAATTCGTCGTTTTGCTCCTCGAAGCTACGCTTGATAACGCGCATCATACGGCGGAACATCTGTTGACCGCTATTTTAAGTGTGATGGAGAACGCGGGAATTCGCGTGGGCGCAAGTTTGGGTCTTACCGCGGTAACTTCGAGCGCCGCCGAAACCATAGCGCGAGCCGATCAGGCTTGCTACCTCGCTAAGCGTTCGGGCGGCAACCGCATTCACGTAGCATCGGGGATGCCGTTGCAGCCTTGACTTCCATGCCGGTCGACCACAGGATGAAAGAGCGCGATCGTTCGCGCTGCTACTAAGAGGTTGGTGATTATGTCCACTCCGCAAGACGAAAAGGACGATCAAGCGACGCAACCCGGCGCACAACAACCGGGAGCGCCGTCGCCGTCGCCGGCCGGGATCCCGACCATAGGCGAAAAGCACGTGAAAAACACGAGCGGGACGTCCCCAACGTCCGAATAAGGCCAAGCGGGTTCTGGATTCCCAGGGCGGGCGGCGGGCGACCCGCCTTTTTTCATGCCCCTTGGGCAGAAAGGGCTTAGCGTTTAGCTAGGGGTGCAAAAGATGGGTATATTGCTTTCGCGAGGGTATTCATCATGACGCTTTTTTGGCTCAAACTCAGCAACCCGCAAAGCACCGTCGCGCCGCGTCCCAACGACCCGGCCGCGGAGCCCGAATACGACGAAGATGGGCGCCGGTATGTCTTCCGGTACACGCCCGTCCCGATTCAGAGCTACTCCATCGATCGTGACCGCCTGTTCCACTACGTTCGCACGCACGAACTTCCCGGTGCGCGCGCGCGAGCGATCCGTCGCGATCAGCGCAATGCGGCCAGCTTTTACGAAGACGTGCGTGAAATTCAGACGCATCCCGACGTCGTACCGGCCTACGATGCCTCCGTTCCGTCGGAATCGGTGACGCGGCTGCGGCTGCGGTCCGCGAGCTGATAGGCGTAAAGTCCCCTCGTCTTTCTTGCAGACGCCCCGCGTCAGATCGCCGGCCGTGGGGTAGGGCGGCAGCGCCGGATAAAACAAAGGCCGCTCGCAGAACGCGAGCGGCCTTTTCATTTCACTCGAACGCTTAGAGCAGCGTATCCCACAACGAGGCGGACTCCGCAGCGCGGCGGCTCTGCGCGCGACGGCGGTGGTTCTCGAAAAAAGCTCCGCCGAGCAACGCGAAAACGCCGCCCGGAATAAGCAACGAGAGTGAAAACGCGATAGCCTGCACCGCATATGGATGCAAAGGATGCGCACCAAAACCGCCCATGACCGCGATAGTGTATCACGGCAGTGCAAGCACCGTCCGTATGAAACTCTTAACAGTACGGTCGTATTTTCCGGCCCCGAAGAGCAGGCGAGCATCTTAATGATTTGCACGCTTCGGTCGATACGCGAATCACATGGAGGGTTTAGGAGTGAAATTACCGGGTGACATGGACGGTTTTTTGAGGCGGCTGCTCGAGGAAGATCCCGCCCCGCAACCGACGCGTGAAGGACGCCGGTTCGAACGGCTTTTCTCGGAGATCGAAGACGGCGCACCGGCCGTGCTGATCGTTAGAAATGACGACGGCTCGCTGCGCGTACTGAATTTTAACGTCAATTGCGGGGAAGCGGTCGAGATGACCGGATCGGCGTTACGCGCGATGTCGCGGACGCTTTCGCAGTAGCGGCTCGAGCTACGCCTTGAGGTAGGAAACAAAATCGGCGGCGGGCATGGGGCCGGCGATGTAATAGCCCTGTGCCTCGTCGCAGCCGAGCGCGCGCAGCATCTCGAGCTGCTCGAGCGTCTCGACGCCTTCACCGACGACGGATAAGCCTCGTTTGTGCGCGAGGCGAATGACGCTGGCGGCGATGTCGCGCTGGAACTCTTGCGCTTCCAGCGGCACGACGAACGAGCGGTCCAGTTTCAGAACGTCGGCGGGAAGTTCGGCGAGGTAGCTGAGCGCGCTATAGCCCGTTCCGAAGTCGTCAACCGAAACGCGCACGCCCATTTCGCGTAACGCCTGCAGGTTTCGTGCGCCGGGCCCTTCGGGCTGCAGCATCGCGCGTTCCGTGAGTTCCACTTCCAACAAATTCGCCTCGACGCCGTATTTCTCGAGCGCTTCCCGGATCGTTGGAACGATCTCCGGACTGCGCGCCTGACGGACCGAGATGTTTATCGCCATGCGTAGCTGCGGCGAGCCTTCGCGACGCCAATTTTGCAACTGCGAGCACGCTTCACACAACATCCAACGGCCCAGTTCTAAAATGACGCCGCTCTCTTCCGCGAGCGGAATGAATTGCTCGGGGCCGAGCGACCCGATTTCCGGACAGTACCATCGCATCAAGGCTTCCACCGCAACGGTTCGTCCCGTCGCGAGCGAGATAATCGGCTGGTAGACGGCGTGGAGTTCGCGCTCGGCGACCGCATAACGAAGATGACGCTCGATATCTCCACGGCGCTTTTGCGCGGCTTCGAGCTTTTCGTCGTGGACCACGACGTGCGGCGCCCCCCGTTCGGATTCGCGCAAGGCGGTCTCGGCCCGGCGCAAGAGATCGAGAACCGTCAACGACTCCTCCGGAGCGGAGACGACGCCGATCCGCGTGCTCGTGACGAGCGTGTCGGAACCGACCGCGATGGGTTGTTCAAAAGTTCGGGTGATCCGCTCGACCAACGGGTCGATGAGGTCTTCACTGCCACGCGGAATCGTAATCGCCGCGGTGTCGTCGTTGTACCGGTACATGCCGACGTGATCCAGCGCTAAGCTTCGAAGGATCCTCGTAATCGCTTTTGCGTTTTCGGCGCGGTTTTCGAGCGACCGGACGGACGTGGCGCCAACCCATTCGAAGCGAACTAACATCAATCCGGAGTACGTGCGGTCTTCGGCGATATTCTGCAAGAGCGCCGTGCGGTTCGGCCAACCGGTTCCGGGATCGCGAAACGCCAACTCGCGTAAGCGTTCTTTTTCTTCGCGATCTTCCGTTACGTCCGAAGCGACGACGAGCTCGGCCCATTCGGACTGGCCTTTGCTCGCCGTAGCAGCTTTCGCGCGAAACCAGCGCCACTGATTGCGGAGCCGGAAGCGAAGTTCGCCGGCAAAGGATTCGCAACGCAATAACGTTTTTATCAGCCGCTGGATTTCGCTCGCATCGTCGCCGTGCGTAACTCGCTGGATCTCCGATGGGAGCTCGCCGGGAGCGATCTCTTCTTTTTCGAAGATTTGCGCGAATAGCCCGACGACACGATAGGTGTTCGCGTTCTCGTCGAACCACAGCGTGCCCATTCCCGCGAGTCCCTGCGCATCTTCGAGCGTCGATCGATACCCGGGAAACCGGTTTGCACTTCGATCAAACATGTCGGTTCAATATACCACCTGATTCGCCGTTCCGGCCTTATGCGAAAAGCCGTTCGATGTCGTCGGGATCGAGTCCGAGCGGCGCGTTGGAAGCTTCCTCGAAGAGATTCGCCGCAAGGGCGCCCTTGTGGGCTTGAAGCTCGAGGATGCGCTCTTCGACGGTGCCTTCGGCGATGAACTTGTACACGAACACGTGTTGTTCTTGGCCGATGCGGTGTGCGCGGTCGGTTGCTTGACGTTCGACGGCCGGATTCCACCACGGATCGTAATGAATCACGGTATCCGCGGCCGTTAGATTCAGACCTGTTCCGCCGGCTTTGAGACTGATGAGAAAAAGCGGGACCTCGCCGCCCTGAAAGCGCGCGACCGGGGTTTCACGATCGCGCGTGCTGCCGCGCAATTCCACGAAAGCAATCCCGCGCTTGCGCAACTCGGGCGCGATCAGATCGAGCATCGACGTAAATTGCGAGAAGAGCAAAATGCGCCGGCCGTCTTCGATGAGACTTTCCAGCATCTCCAAGAGCGCTTCGAGCTTCTGCGATTCATCGACGCCCTCGGCCGCGGGCAGTTTCAGCAGGCGCGGATCGCAACAGACCTGCCGGAGTTTCAACAACGCATCGAGCACCACGATGCGGCTGCGCGAGAGTCCACGCCGCGCCACTTCGTCGCGAACGCGCGCGTGCATGGCAAGGCGAATCGTTTCGTACAAGTCGCGTTGAGCGCCCGAGAGTTCGATGCGTTGCACGATTTCGGTTTTCGGGGGCAGTTCGCTTTCTACGCGATCCTTGGTACGGCGCAGCAAAAACGGACGCAGCCGCGAGGCTAGCGCCGTGCGCCGCAGCGTGTCGTTGCGTTTTTCGATCGGCGTTCTGAAGAGCTGTGCGAAGCGGCGGCGCTCGCCGAGTAGTCCGGGAACGGCGAAAGCGTAGATCGACCACAACTCTTCGAGGTGGTTTTCTATCGGCGTGCCGGTGAGCGCGATGAACTGGCTCGCGTGAAGCGAGCGCGCCGCCAACGCGGCTTTTACGCGCGGATTTTTGATCGCCTGCGCTTCGTCCAGCACGACGATCGACCACGTTCGGTCCACGAGATGCGCCGCATCGCGCGGAAGCAACGCGTAGGTCGTAAGCGCGATGTCGGCTTTGTCGATGTCGTCGAAGCGCTCGGCCCGGTCGGGGCCGGTGAGCGACACGACGCGGAGATCGGGCACGAAGCGCGCGATCTCGGAGCGCCAGTTCGGCACGACGCTCGTCGGTGCGACGATCAGCACCGGGGCGCGAAGGCGATTCGCGGCTTTTTCGATGGCCACGTGCGCGAGCAGCTGCACGGTTTTGCCGAGACCCATGTCGTCGGCCAGCACGCCGCCGAATCCATGCGCGCGGAGCGTTTGCAGCCACGCGACGCCGTCGTGCTGATAGGGACGCAATTCCGTTTTGAAGCTCGCCGGCAGCTCGATGCGCCGCGATTCCAGCGCGCCGACGGCTTCGATGAATTCCCGGTAAGCCGGGCGGTTCGACCACTCGACGTTGCTGACCGCGCGATCCAAATCGGCGATCGCCGCCGCGCGCACCGCAGCGACCGAAAGCGTTCCCCGGTCGCCCAGAACTTGCGGCCCTTCAAACAATTCCGCTAACGTTGCAAGCACGCGCGCGACGCGCGCCGGCGGCAACGCGACATACGCGCCGTTAGGCAAACGCCCGAAGATCGGCTCCGGGCGCAACGCGAGCGTTGCGAGATCGTCGGAGGCGCCGATACCGTTCTCGGCCAGCGCTTGCACGAGAATCGGCAACAGCGGAATGCGTTCGCCTTCTACGTCTATGCCTAAATCGAGTTCGAACCACTGCGGCTGCGTTTCGCGCAGCTCGGCATGCCAAGATTCGCCGGTCTCGGCAATTTCGTACGGAAACGCTTCCTCGACTTCGACCGCCCAACCCTCGCGGCGTAATTTTCCGACGGTGTCGCCGAGAAACGCAATCCAGCGGCGGTCGTCGCCTTCGGGCATGCGCAACACGACGCGCTCCACGTCGACCGCTGCGTCGTAGGGCGGTTCGAGCGGCATCAATCCGAGAGCGCGCAGTTTGGCGAGCGCGTCGGCCTCGAACGCACGGTGTCGCGGCCACGTCGCGGCGCCGTTCAAAGAGTTCACGCGAAATTCTCGCAGCGTGGAGTTCGGCCCGACGATCTCGTCGCCATAAGCGAATTCGAGCTCGGCGACGGCAAACGAATCCGCACCGCCGGCATGACTCCTCGCGCCGAACGTGTTCAGCGACAGCATCGGCGTTGGATCGCGCTCGATGACGCGAACGTCGAGTTCCGCCTTCGGTCCTTCGATACCGACGGATTCGAAGAGCTGGCGCAGCGAAATCTGCGCGCGCCGCGCTTGCGCCGCCGTCAACGCGGGTGCATTGGCGATGAGCGGCGCAACGCCGGCCGGCACGGCGGATTGCACGGGACCCGCAGTCAGCGAGTGCGGGTCGACGTACCACAACGGCGAGGCTGCGACGAGCACGCTTTGCGGCAATCCCTCGATGTGCGGGCGCTGCCGTCCGTCGTTGCCGACGCGCCACGCAATGCGCGCGTCTTCCGCAGCGCGCAGCTCGAGCGGCGGTTCCGTAACGGAACGCCAGTGCAGGCGTCCCGTTTCGATCGCAACGTCCAACAGCGTCGCAAGCACGGCGGGCGAAACGCCGGAAAGCCCGCTTAGCAAGCCGCTGGCGCCGACGAGCCGTCCGATGATGCGATCGACGGGCTGCGCGAACTTCGCGCTGCTCGTGGAAAGCGAATGCAAATCGTACGTTTGCGGCGTTCCCGCGACGCCGTCTTTCAATAACGGCACGATATACGCGGCCAGATGAAACGACGGCACGTAATACCGTTCGCGAATGTCGATGGCGTAACGAATTTGCTGGCGCGCGGCGGTGCGCGGCGCCGGACGATTCGAGGCTGCGAACGAATCGATCCAGCTATCTACGGCGCCGTCGGCAGCGTCCCGGCGGCCGTCGTCTGCATTCAAGAACATAAGCGTTGACCGCGCCGTTAAGGCCGGAAGAGCACCTTTCCATGACGTCCGGGAGTTTCGGCGGCGCGCAGCGCCTGCGCGCATTCCTGAAGCGAATACGTCGCTTGAACCGGCAGCGGCAGCTCGCCGCTCAGCGCGAGGGCAAAGACGCGCTGCATTGCCGACATCCGCTGCTCGAGCGACGCGCGTTGCATCCACGCCGTCATCCAAAACCCGCGTACGACCAGTTCGTGCGAGATCATCAAGCCCGGATCGAGCTTCATCGCGCTGCCGGCCAATCCGCCAAAGACGATGAGTTCACCGCGCGATCCGAGCAGATGCTGCATATCGAGCGATTGCGGACCGGCGATAGAGTCGACGGCGCGCACGATCGGCGCGCCGCCCGTCAATTCGCGCGCGTGCTGCTGCCAGCCCTCGACGCCGGTAACGATGACATGAACGGCGCCCGCGGCGCGCATTGCCTGCGCGGCGGCTTCGCTGCGCACGAGATTGATCACGTTGACGCCGCTCGTTTGCGCGAGACGCATCAAGATCGTTCCGACGGCGCCGTTGGCGGCATTCTGCGCTATCCAGTCGCCCGGTTTGACGTCGAGCTCTTGCAGCAACACGACGGCGGACATCGGCATCGCGAGCAATTGGCACGCGCTATCGTCGTCGATTTCGTCGGGGACGGGCACGAGCGCGCCTGCCGGCACGATCGCGTACTGCGCCCATGCACCTTGTGTCGCGCTCGCAACGCGCAAGCCGGGTTGCAGCCCGGTCACGCCGTCGCCGGCCGCATCCACGATGCCCATAAATTCGCTGCCGCCGATAGCCGGCAGCTGAGGCTTATGTCCGTACACTCCGCGAATTGTCGCAAGATCGTGGTTGTGAATCGGCGAGCGCAACACGCGAAGGCGCACTTGCTCCGGACCGGGGTCGGGAACCGGCACTTCCTGCGGTGTTACGACTTCTGCGGGGTCGCCGAAGCGATCGTACTGCAAAGCGATCATCCAGCAATACTTCGCGGCGGATAGTGCAATGCCCTCAGGGTGACGGGATTGCGCGCTCCGCCGGGAGAGCGGTAGCAAGCGAGGAAAGTACCGGCATGGCAAAAGTCGCTGCGTTTTTCGTGCGGGTCTTTGAGTTTGCTATGCCGGACCCGTACGTTTTTGCGGTTCTTCTCACGCTGCTGACCGCGGCGCTCGCGTTCGGACTAGCGCCGCATCGAGGATTCGAAGATGTGCTGGGCGCTTGGTACAAGGGCATCTTCGATATCTTCGCGTTCGCGCTGCAGATGATCCTGATTTTGGTGACGGGGTACGCTTTGGCCAGCAGTCCGCCCATCGAGCGCGCACTGCAGCGAGTCGCCGCAATTCCGCAATCGACGCGCGCAGCGGTCGTATTGACGTTTCTCGTTTCGGCTGCCGCGTGCTGGTTGAATTGGGGATTCGGCTTGGTGGTAGCGGGATTGCTTTCGCGCGAGATCGCGCGACGGATCCGCATCGATTTCGGCTGGCTGGTCGCCGCGGCGTACAGCGGGTTTCTCATTTGGGCGAGCGGGCTTTCCAGTTCGATCGCGCTCGCGCAAGCCACGCCGGGCAACAAACTCAACATCGTCCAGAATCTTACCGGGGCGGTGCTTCCGCTTTCGCAAACCGTTTTCGCGACCTTCAATTTGGTGCCGGTTTTGGTGCTGGTCGTTATCGTGCCGCTGCTCTTCGTGGCGCTCGAGCCCAAAGACGATGACGTTGTTACGGGCGATGTAGAAGCGCTGAAGGAGATCGATGCGCGTGCCCTTCGACAAGCTCAGGGTGACGGAGGTACGCTGGCGAGGAAACTCGAGAATGCGTGGGTGTTGAATCTTGCGATCGTGCTGGGCGGCGCGACGTATTTGGGGCTGACGTGGAGCAAGACCGGGTTTGCGCTGGATATCAACAGCGTCATCTTCATCTTCCTACTGCTCGGATTGCTGTTGCACTGGACGCCGATTCGCTATGTTCGCGCGATCGACGGTGCGGCACGCGTTACGGGACCGCTGTTGATTCAGTATCCGCTGTACGGCGGGATCATGGGCATGATGACGGGTACCGGACTTGCCGGCGTGATTTCGCAATGGTTCCTTACGTTCTCGACGGCCGCAACGCTGCCGTTTTGGAATTACGTCTCCAGCATCATCATCTCGCTCTTCGTTCCGAGCGGCGGCGGCCATTGGGCTGTGCAAGGACCGTTTGCCGTGCCGGCGGCGGCGAAGCTCGGCGCGTCGCAAGCGGCGACCGCCATGGGGGTCGCGATCGGCGAGGAAGTTGCCAACATGATTCAGCCCTTCTGGGCGCTTCCGGTTCTCGCGATTGCGGGCGTCGGATTACGTCGCGTAATGGCGTTTACCGCGGTGGTCTTCTTCGTTGCGCTCGTCGTGTTCGGCGCGAGCCTGCTCTTGCTCGTCCCGCGCTGAAGGCGCCGTTACCAAAGAGTGCCGTCGGCGAGCACCGCATAGAGGATCGGCCCGACTCCCCATAACGTGCAGACGAGAGCCCATAGGATTTTCTTGCCGGTTTGCATGTCGCCGCGCGCCGCGATGTTGATCCACGCGAGAATCACCGCAACGGGATGGAGAAAGACGGCGACGAGAATCTCGAGCAGCAGTTTCATGCCGTACTATACTACGACGCCTCGCAGAAGGTTCCGCGAGGCGCCGTTTGGGCATTTCGGATGATTGCTTACACGTGAAACGTTACGGTAAGGAACGCCTGGCGTGGCGGCAAGCCGTAAAGTCCCGAAAGCCGTTTGGATTGCTGTACACCAGATCCGAGAATCCCTTGCGAAGCGGAATGTTGTATACCTGGCCGCCGCTGAGCAGCGTCGCGTTGTTCTGCAGCACCGTCAAACCAATGCCTTTATAACTCGCCGACTGAACGCCATACTGCAGTCCGAGGGTCACATTGCGGACGACACCAATCGTTCCGTCGAGATTGATGCCCTCGTAACGCGCCGCGCCGGCATTCGAGAGCTCGTTGCAGCCGAGTTGGGTCGCACGCCGCCGGAGGCTTCAAGGACGCGGCCGGTAAGCGTTGCAGTTGGAGCGGGCTGAGCGAAAGCCGAAAGTGTTTTTTTCAATCGCGCTCGTCGGCGGATTCCTCTTCTTCCTCTTCCTCCTCGTCTTCGTAGTCGAAATCGTCTTCTTCGCTGGACGGCGACATCTCGTCGACGGCGCTGAAGACTTCGCGGTACAAGCGCTCCGATCTCGCGGCCGAGCTCCTCGCCGCTGCGATCGGCCGGCACGTTCTTCAGCCAACCCTCTAAAGCGGAGATCGTGATGTTCATCGCGATGACTTCCGTACCGAGCGTATGGGATTCAAAATCCATTCCTGTCTCCTATGGGCGGATGTTGACGAGCGTAGCGGACGGCTGATTATACGCGCATTAAGGGGTATGACTTTTCCGCTAGAGGCCTTTCCGGTACGACGGGGTAGAAACTTAGCACGGTAACGTAACAGACGAATGAGAAACCCTTTCAAACACCGCGAGAACGCCCCGGTTGCGATGATCACGATCACCGTGATGCTTGGCATGATTATGGCCATCATCGATTCGACGATCGTTAATGTCGCATTGAACACGATCGCCGGCAATCTCGGCGCATCCGTTGATGAGGTTTCTTGGGTAGCGACCGGCTACATTCTCGCTAACGTATGCATCATGCCGTTGAACGGCTGGCTGACCGCGTACCTTGGGCGCAAGCGCTTCTACGCCGCGTCGCTTGCAATCTTCACAGTGGCTTCGTTACTGTGCGGAACCGCGACTTCGATAACGCAGCTCATCATTTACCGCGTGATTCAAGGCATCGGCGGCGGTGCGCTGCAGCCGACCGCGCAGGCCATTCTCTTCGAAACGTATCCGCCGGAAAAACGCGGCGCCGCAATGGCTATTTTCGGCCTAGGCGCGATGGTGGGCCCGGCGGTCGGGCCGACGCTCGGCGGATATATCGTGGACAACGCTTCGTGGCCGTTGATTTTCTACATCAACATTCCGATCGGCATCATTGCGTTTCTGATGACGATGGCGTTCATTCCGAATCCGAAGTTCATCGAGAAGGTCAAGGCGGGCATCGATTGGACGGGCCTCACGCTGCTCACGGCCGGCCTTGCGTCGCTGCAGTACGTACTTGAACGCGGCGAACACGACGAGTGGTACAGCTCGAGCACCATCTGGATTTTGACGATCGTCGCCGCGGTCACCCTGGTCTGGTTCGTCATCAAGATGCTGCGAGACCGGTATCCGCTCGTACATCTGCGCGTCTTCCGTCTTTCGTCTTATACGATCGGCAACATCATCGGCATCGTTTCGGGCTTCGGACTCTTCGGCACCGCGCTGATCTTGCCGCTCTTCTTCCAAACGATTCTCGGCTTTACGGCTTTCGATACGGGCATGGCGTTGCTGCCGGGCGCAATTGCAACTGCCGTCAGCATGGTCATCATCGGCCGGATCAACAACATCGTCGATCCGCGCGTGTCGATTGCGTTTGGCATGCTCGTGTTCGGCTATTCAACGTGGATGCTGGGCGGACTCAACGCGCAGGCCGGCTACTGGGACGTGTTCTGGCCCCGCGTCGTTCAAGGTTTGGGCCTGGGCTTTCTTTTCGTTCCGCTTTCGACCGTTACGCTCGGCGATGTGCCCATTCCAGAATTGGCCGGCGCAACCGGCGTATATACGCTGGTCCGGCAACTCGGCGGTAGTTTCGGCATCGCGATTCTGACGACGCTGCTCACCCATCAAACCGCGGTGGCTTGGAACGTCCTGGCTTCGGGCGTTACCTCGACGCACGGCTATTCGATCGGGACGCTCACGCAAATGGTCGCGCAGCAAGCGTCGATGATCTCATACGACTTCCTCTTCCGCCTCACGGCGATCATGTTCTTCGTATGCACGCCCCTGGTGTTCTTCATCAAGGTAAAACCACGCAGTACGGGAGCCGCCGCAATGGCGATGGCTGCCGCGGAGTAAATAATGGCGACAGCGCGATATCTTTTGCTCGACGTTTTCACCGACCGCCCGTTCCAGGGCAATCAGCTCGCGGTTTTTCCGGACGGCGCGCTGGGCGATCGCGCGATGCAGCGCATCGCTCGCGAATTGAATCTCGCCGAAAGCGTTTTTGCGACGCGAGGCGACGGACGCACGGCGGCGACGCTGCGAATCTTCACGCCGGGTCGTGAGGTGCCGTTTGCGGGGCACCCGACGATCGGCACGGCCATTGCAATAGCAACGGAATTGCAGTGGATCGACGACTCCGTCGACGCCTTCGTTTTGCGCGAAAACGTCGGCGACGTGCCCATTTCGCTCGACCGCAGTGCAGCCCTGACGGCGTGGCTCACGACGCCGCCGACGTTCTTGCGCCAAACCTTTGCTCGCGACGCCGCAGCGGCGGCATTGGGGTTGGAGAGCGAGGCCGTACGCGAAGACGTTCCGCCGCAAATCGCCGGCGCAGGGCCGGCGTTTCTTTACATCGGTCTTGCGTCTCGAGACGCCGTCGACCGCGCATGCGTCGACGATGCGGCGCTGCGTCGCATCGTGGATTATTCGCAAATCGTCGGCGTCTATTGCTTCGCTCAGGACGAAGGCGGGTTCCACTCACGCATGTTTGCGCCCATGTCGGGCATTCCCGAAGATCCCGCAACGGGAAGCGCCGCGGGGCCGCTTTGCTTCTATCTTGCAAATTACGGCGCGCTGCCGAAAGCGGAACGCTTCGTGATCTTACAAGGCGTTGCGATGGGACGCCGCTCGGTGATTCACGTCCGCTGCACGTGGGACGGCAACGCGTTACGTCAAGCGGACGTGGGCGGCAATGCCGTCGTCGTGGGACGCGGCGAGCTTACCGTACCAGACGACGCGCCAACGGGTTGATCGCGCGCAAGCGCCACCGTTGCTCGTAATTCGCGCGCCGCAACAGGTTTCGCGCGCGGGTCGCTAGCGTTTGTTTGCGGGCGAGCTCATCGGTAAGGGCATGCAGCGGCGCCAACTGCTTGCGCAGTCGAGCGATCGTTGCGAGTGCCGCCGGCGGATGCGCGCCGCGAAAGCGCATCAAACGCGGATAGAACTCGGCAAAGTACGTGGGCACGTGAATGTCGCGCAGCTGCGCCTCGTCGACCACTTTTCCGGGCGCGCCGAGATTCGTGTAGTGCCACTCTTTTTCCGCGTGGCGCTGTACGTCGAGCGTATGGCCGTAATGCGCGTAGACGTACGGGAGAATCAGGCGCTTTCCGGGCAACCCCCGCAATTGTTCGTGCACCGTGCCTTCCCAGTGCACGCCCGGGCGGAAGCGATGGAACATCAGGCGGCGTTCGATCGACATGTACCAATCGAACGAGCCGAAAAAATGCCACGTGTAGCCGTCGACGGCGTCGTAGCCTGCGGGCACTTCATGCAAGTGTGCCGCAACGCGTTGGGCGACGGTTCCGTGGACTTCGTCGGCGTCGACGAAAGCGACCCAATCGCCGGCATTCTCGCGCTCGTGGATTTTGAGGCACACGTTTCGCGCGGCGGCAAAGCCTGCGAACGGCGTGTGGTCGACGATCAACGCGTCGCGCGCGGCGAAACCGCTCGTTTCCAAAGCCTCCGCGTGCGGCGAAGGCCCCGGGCCGTTGTCATTGACGATGACGGTCTGCGCCACGCCTTCCAACGACTCGAGCAGCGCCGCTAAAAACGGCTCTTCTCGCGGTCCGAGGATCAGGTGGGCGGCAATGCGGGCGGGCACCGCAACGCGCGTTCGTCAGGCAGAATCCGCGCCCTTCCGCGTCGTACCGCCCTTTCATGCAGCGCATCCACCTAGCTACCGCCTTGATCGAGCGCGACGGCACCGTTCTGCTCGTCGCGTCGCGCTATCCCTCGCACGACGAGCCGCTGTGGAATCTGCCCGGAGGCCGTCAGCAAAACGGCGAGCTTCTCGAAGAGACGGCGCTGCGCGAGCTTTGCGAAGAGACCGGGCTGCGCGGCGTCATAATGGGCCTCGCGTACGTTGCGGAGAGTTACGACGAAGACCGGCACTTCTTGAATGCGGCGTTTTTAGTAAATGCAGGCGGCGAGCCGGCATTGCCGGCCGGCGACGACCACGTGGTTGCGCTGGAATGGGTGGCGGTGAGCGAACTCGCGCAGCGATTACAAGCGGCGGTTGTGCGCGAGCCGCTCCTCGATTTTGTCGAGCGCGGGCAACGCTATACCGGGTTCAAGCGGGCAGATATTTCCGTCCGCTGGTTCGACGAAGGCTAAACCGCGTTCGCGGCTTCCCAGCGCGAGCGTTCGAGCACGAACCCTATGACGTCGACGGGATGTCCCTGTACCGTGGCCCCGTGCGGCAATACACCGTCAGCTTCGAAGCCGACACGCTGCAGTACCAATTTCGACGGTTCGTTTTCCGGAACGCAGTAGGCGCGAACGCGGCGCAGATTGACGCGGGCGAACCCTTCCGCGACGAGGGCGCGCACCGCCTCGCTTGCAATGCCGCGGCTGCGATACTCGCGCACGACGCTGTAGCCGATTTCGGCCGATCCCGCGGAGCGTTCGCCGATTCGCAAAGAAGCCCAGCCGACCGGCGGTTCGATGCCCTCGAGCTGAATCAGCCACTCGAAACGTCCCCATGCGCCGTGTTGCAACCGGCGCGGACGCGAGGCGACGATGCGCTGAAATTGCGCGAGATCCGCGTCGGGCAGATCTTGGTACGTTCGCAAATCCGGCTGCTGCAGCACCTGCCATAGCAACTCCGCGTTCTCGACCGTCACGGGGACTAAACGCAGGCGCTCGGTTAAAATCGTTCGCACTGCTGCTTGCTGTACCCAAATTCGCGCGTGATAGCCGCATGCAGAGGAGTCATGCGATGACAATTACGGCGGCTTACAATTCCGATCGTCCGGCGATGGTGAGTTTCAGCGGAACGGTGACGTCGGCGCCGTCTTTCTTCTACGGCACCCACACGCACGCCGAACACGAAGAATTCGGCATGCAAACTGCGGCCGGGCCGCTCGACGTCATCGACAATGTCGGTCTTGCGCCGCCGGTTCCGGTTTCGCCCGGCGACCGCATCGACGTTCGCGGTGAAATGGTGCACGACGCGGGCAAGCCGCCGATCGTGCACTGGACGCATCACGATCCGGCACACGAGCACCCCGACGGATTCATTCGCTTCCAGGGGAAGGTGTATGCATAGTCCCTTTGAGAGCCAGCAGTTCCGGAATCGTTACGAAGCGATACCCTTCGCGCTTTAGTTCGCGAACGATCAGGTCCGTCGCCTCGATGTCCGCGCTGCGGTCGCAAAGGTGCGGATTTACCTTGGCCCGGCTGCAGATGAGGCCACGGTTGCCGTCGTGCAATACGATGATGGAGCCGTCGCGCACGTACGGCAAAACGCGTTTCGCGATGACGCTTGCGGGCGGATACTCCCAGTCTCGCGCTAACGGCACCGACCACATCACCGGCGTGTATCCCAAGCGTCGCGCCTCATCGAGCACGAGCCAATCGCGCGACCCGTACGGCGGCCGCATGATATGCGTGTGGACTCCGGTCGCGGCATAGATGGCGTCGTCGGTGCGCTTCAGGGTCTTGCGGAGCTGACCGGGCGTCATCACGATCATGTGATCGTGTTGCCACGTGTGATTGCCGATCGCATCCCCGTCGCGCAGCTCGCGCCGCACCACCGACGGATACGCCGTTACGGCCTGTCCGACGAGAAAGAACGTAGCGTGAACGTGCTCGCGATCCAGTACGTTCAGAATCTGTGTCGTGTACGGCGGGTTCGGCCCGTCGTCGTACGTCAACGCAACGACGCGCTCGTTGGCCGGACCGCTAACAATGGTCTTCCCGAAAAGCTGGTTGCTCGGATTTTCACAGACTTCGTACGTCGCAAATACGAGAACCGCGGAGATTGCTGCAACGAGTCCCCAGCGAACGGCTCCACGGACCGCGGTGACCATGGCTACAGTTTATTCTGCGCCGCTGCGGCGCGCGCGCGGGACACTTTTTCTCTAAACGACGGCGGCCCGAAGCCGCGGAAATCGTCGACGATCTTTTGGTAGCGCGGGTCGGCGAGCGACGAGCTCTGAAGCTTCAACAGGTCGTTCGGGTTCGTTTTCGAGAGATCGATATTGAACTGTCGCCCGGCCGTCGTCGCCCAATAGTGGGGATCGGTAAACGTAATGGTGCGCTCGCCCTGCTTGAAATCGGCGAGTTGTTTTACGTAGACCGTGTAGTGGACATCGGTGTTGCCGCGTGGCGGTTTGTTCACCAACTGCCACACGCCGTCTTGGTCGAGCGATCCGAAGAAAAAACTGACATCGTACATCTGCTTGGGCGGCGCCGTAATCGTCAGTTGCTTACCGGCGTAGGTCCGAATGCGGTACGTGAAGGTCGAGACGCCCTCGATGTCCTTCATGTTGTATTCTTCTTCGTAAATCGGCGGCTTGTCGTAGCGGATCAGCAGCCGCGCGTAGAGTTGGCTCGGCGCGTGTTGCGCGCGCGAGACGGTGTTGACGCGCGAGAACTCGGTCTTGCCGTAATAGACGCGCCAGCCAAGGATCGCCATGACGATCGCAAAGACGATGATGAAGGCTGTAGTGGGGAAACGGCGCATGACGGGCGAGCTACGAAGACGACGCCGAGGCTTCCTGGTCGAGCACTTCGTTCACCAGGCGGTCGGCGAGGGCGTTGTCTTTGCGGCGCACGTGCGCGACGTCGACGTGTTCAAACTTGCCGAGCATTGCTCGCGCGCGCCGGAACAGCGGCTGCAGCCCCTCGTGCTTCACGCGGTACTCGCCGCGCAGCTGCTTTACGACCAGTTCCGAATCCATACGCACGGCCAACCGATGGATCCCGTGCTCAGCCGCGCGTTCCAGGCCGATGCAGAGCGCGGTCCATTCCGCGACGTTGTTCGTCGCCCGGCCCAAAAAGAGGCCGACGCTGTCTAGGATCTCGCCGGAGGGAGCGACTAGAACCGCGCCGCTGGCTGCGGGGCCGGGGTTGCCTCTCGACCCGCCGTCGGCGTACAGGGTGGCTTCGTGGGGCAGGCGATCGAAGAGCGTGGTCATTCCCGCGCATGGTTCCTCGCAAGCAGCGGCTACTCTTCTCCCGTGAAGACCGGGCAAGAGAGGGTATAGACAAAGCGCTATGCGTAAGAAACTGTTTTCGACTTTCGCGGTCCTGGCGGCGACCGCCGCCCTATCGTTCCCGCAAATTGCCATGGCCGCGAACACGTTCTACGGCATCACCGTCCACATTTCGACGAGTAACATCAAGGTCGAGGATCCCAAGACCAAGCAAACCCTGAGCTTCGCCCTGATACCGAAATTCGACCAAATTTTCTCTGCCGACGGCAAGACGACGTATCAGATGAAGTCCATCAAAGCCGGCCAGTATGTCGGCGTCATCTACGATCAAAAGGCGCTGGGCATCCGCCACGCCGACAAGATCTATCTCCTGAACAACGCTAACGAAAAGATCGGCAAACAGTAAGCCGCTCCGCGTAAAACCTACAGGCCGCCGGAACTCCGGCGGCCTTTTCGATTCCTCGGACGGCACCGTTCGGCATCGTCGCGGTAGCGATCGCGCCAACGATTCGACCATCGACGTGAACGGCGGAAGTTACGTCCGTTAAGACGCTTCGCGTCCGACGAGGATGCGCATCCCGTCATAGCCGGCCTCGCATCCGGCTTTGGATAAAGCCGCAGCCTCGGCCGACGACGGTTCGAGGATTGGATTCGTATTGTTGAGATGAACGAAGATGCGTCTTGCGTGAATGTCTTCGAGGCGTGCGAGCGTGCCGTCCGGGCCGCCGACCGGTGCGTGGCCGAGGCTGCGCGCGGTCTTATCTCCCGCATTCTCCCGAGCGAGCTCGTCGTTGGCGAAGAACGTTCCGTCGAGCAGTACCACATCGGAGCGGGCCGCAAGCGCTGCAAGCGTGTCATCGAACTCCGAGAAGACCGGCGCGACGAGCAGCTGTGCGCCGCCAAGCCGCTCGCGGAAAACGTACGCAACGACGGCGCCGGCCGACGTTGCGCGTCCTGCATAACCCGGAAGCGTGCCCGGAACGCCGACCGCGAAAACCTCTAAGCGTTTGCCTATCGACGCGGCGATCGCCGGTCCAAGATCTCGATCCGGACTAGGATCGACCGCCAGCCATCGATGCGGCGGACGATCGAAGCGTTCGTAAGCGAGCTGTGTTATCAGCAACGATCGCACGACCGGCGTGGATACTATGACCAGCGGATCGGGTTGTTGACGTAACTCTCCAAGGCCGGCGGTGTGATCCACGTTCCCGTCCGTCAGGAGAACTGCGGCGAAGGGCGTTGCGCGTGCAGACCTTACCCAAAGTTCCGGCGTTGCAGCGCACTGCCGCGGCAAGTCCACCGAAGCGTTTACGAGCAGCCACGAGCGCCCGTCGGGAGAAACCGCAATCGAAGATTGCGATCGCTGAGGCGCCGTCCCGCGCCGCGCGCGCATGCAGTTGCCGCAGCCGCAATTCCATTGCGGCACGCCGCCGCCGGCTGCGGAGCCTAGAATGCATGCAATCACGCCGGCGGCTTGGCGTGAATGCGTCGCGGCAAAAACGTTTCGGGCGCGGGCTCGTCCACCGCATACGCGATCGCCGCGTGGTGTGGACTCTTGATGCAGACCGGATCCGTCGCGGCCGCGTCGCCGAGCATTTCGAACGCCTGGCAGCGGCAACCGCCGAAATCGATCTCCTTGCGCTCGCACGAGCGGCATGGCTCCGGCATCCAGCTCGTGCCGCGGTACGCCGTAAACGCGGCGGAGTTCTCCCAAATATCGCTCAGCGATCGGTCGCATACGTTATCGAAACGAAGCGGCGTTATAGCTGCTGCCGCGGGACAGGGCAGCACCATGCCGTTTGGGGTGACGGTCAGAAAGGCATTGCCCCACCCATGCATGCACGGCTTCGGAAAGTCTTCATAATAATCGGGCAGCACGTATGTTATCTGCATGCGTCCCGCGAGCCGTGCTCGAGCCTGCTCGACGATGCGGTCCCCGCGCTCCACTTGCGCTCTCGTGGGCATGAGCCATGCGCGATTCGCCATGGCCCATCCGTAAAATTGCGTATTGGCCAGTTCCAGGCGGCGCACGCCAAGTCGTTCGGCAAGATCGATAACCTGCTCGAGCATATCGTGATTCGCCCGGTGGAGGACGCAGTTCAGCGTGAAGGCGACGTCGCGTTCGAGGACTCGCTCGATGGCGCGCATCTTTCGCTCGTGAACGTTCGCTCCGGCAATCGCGTCGGCTAGCTCAGCCTGCGGTGCCTGAATGCTGATCTGAACGTGCTCGAGTCCCGCATCCAGAAAACGATCGAGCAGCGAATCATCGAGAAAGGTGCCTTGCGTGATGAGATTGGTGTAGGCGCCATGCTGTGAGGCGGATTCGACGATCGCAAGGGCTTCATTAGGACGCAGAGTCGGCTCTCCGCCCGAAACGTGCACTTGCAAAACACCGAGCGCAGCGGCTTCGCCGACGACGCGCTTCCACGTTCCGGCGTCCAATTCGGTCCGATACGATCCTAGGTCGCGCGGATTGTAGCAGTAGGGGCACTGGAGATTGCACCGGTAGGTGATTTCGCAGAGTAAGGACAACGGCCGCGGCGCGCTCATGGCAATAGAAATCCACGAACGCGGAACGACGCGCACAGTTCACCGACGTCCGCCGTGAGTCTGTCGAGCGGTGCATCGTAGAGTTCCGCGAGGCGAGCAACGATATCCATCTGTGTATGAATTCCGTCGATCAAATCGAAAACGTCGGCTGCGCTGCTGCTTAGGTCGACAATCCCTTCGGGGACCAAAAGAAATGCGGCGCCGTTCTCTTCACGGCGCAAGCGCACGCCCGGCGCGAAACGCAATGCCCCGGCTCCGGTCATCGCGAGAACGCGCCGCACTGAAGCGCGGTCGCGTCGAGCAGGCACCAAAGAACGTCGCACTTGAACTCGAGCGCGGCGACGCAGGCGTCTTGCTGGCTCTCCGTGACGGCGGATTCCGTAACCCAATCCAGAGCCGTCTGCGCGTCTCGCGGTGCGAGCACGATGCGGTCGTTGAAGTATTCCAGGCCGGCACGGTCGATCCACGGATAATTCCGTACGATTGCCTCGACCCGATTCTGCATCACGGGAGGGCCGAAGAGTTCCGTGAGTGAGGATGCGACGGCCTCAAGCCAAGGCCGGCGCCGGGCGAAATCAACGTACGCATCGACCGCAAACTTTGCGCCGGGGGCGATCGTTCGTTCGCTGCGCACTTCTTCGGGGTCCAGGCCGACTGCCTGCGCGAGTTTGAGCCACTTCTCCGTACCGCCGATTCCCCCGGCTTCACCGTCGTGATCCACGATCCGTTTTATCCAAGTGCGCCGGTGCGCGGCCGTTGGAAGACTTGCCAGAATCAGCGAGTCCTTCACGGGAATCATCTTCTGATAGTAATAGCGGTTGTTGACCCACGCGCGAATTTCATCGACGCCTAGAGTTCCAGCTACAAGGCGTCGATGAAACGGATGCTTATCGTGATACTTACGGGCGCCGACTTCCCGGAGGCGGTCGGCAAATGCAAGCGTCGCGTCGCGCTGCGAAGTGTTCGTTAGAGCTTCGGCGTCTGTTTCGTTTGCGCGAGATAGGCAGTCACTTCTGCGCCGAGCGGAATTTCTTTGTACTCGGGCTTTTCCCAATGGCGTTTTTGCATGAGATAACTCCCTGCGTTGAACTTCTGGGTGCGTTCATCGTAGCGCAAATGAAAACTAGTTTCAATCAATAGAGCAAGCGCGCGAAAGCCAGCAGGCTAGAGCATAAAAGACGCATCAAAGGTACAGCAACCGGTAGAGTCTTTACTCGTTCGTTCGCGATCGTCAGGGCGTTCCGTCATATTCAGTCGTTTGTGGCGTCAACATGCCCCGCGTAAAGAAAAAACCCCGATTTCTCGAGGTTTGAATGGTCGGGCTGACTGGATTCGAACCAGCGACCTCTTGACCCCCAGTCAAGCGCGCTAACCAAGCTGCGCTACAGCCCGATACCGGTCGGTAGTATAACAGGCGGACGGAAGGCTCGCAATTACTCTAGAGCGTTCCGTCCGCAGCATACCTTAGCGGCGGCCGCCTTTTTTGGCTCCGCCCTTCTTTGCTGCCGACTTTTTGGCACTCGACTTCGCGCTCGCCGTGCGTCCTCCGACAGCTTCCTTCAACGACTTGCCGGCTACAAAAGCCGGAACCTTGCGCGCGGCAATTTTGATCTTCTCGCCCGTTTTCGGATTGCGGCCTTCGCGCGCTTTGCGAGAACGTACGACGAAACTTCCAAAGGGGGTGAGCGCCACACGATCGCCCTTTTGCAACGCCGTCTTGATCTCGTTCAGGATCAAGTCGACGATTTCACCGGACTGGCGCTTCGAGAGCTCCACTTCGGCGGCTACGGCATCAACCAAATCGGCTTTCGTCAAACTCAACGTCTCCTAGAACGGCGGCATGCCGGAAGGGCAACGGGTAGAAGTGTCCCTCGCCGCCTGCCGGGGATATACGGAAGCAGCGAACCCGCTCCTCCCGTTAAAATGCGAAGAAATGCCTATTTTTCGGTGCTTTGCACGAGGGCGCGCAGCGCCAGCGTGTAAGATCGCGCGCCGAAGCCGGAGATAAGCCCCCGGCAGGCAGCTGCGGTGACGCTCGTGCGGCGAAACGCCTCGCGAGCCGAGATATTTGAAAGGTGTACCTCGATTGCCGGAATGCTGATTGACGCGAGCGCATCGGCAATGGCGTACGAGTAGTGCGAGTAGGCGCCCGGATTTATCACGATTGCGTCATATTGCGTTCGAGCATCTTGAATCGCCGTAACGATCGTGCCTTCATCGTTGTATTGACTGCAAATGACTTCCGTGCCGAGCTCGCGCGCGGTGGCCTCGATGAATTGATTGATTTCACCGAGCGTTTGCGTGCCGTAAATGTGCGGTTCGCGCTCGCCTAGCAGATTGAGATTCGGTCCGTGAATTACAAGAACGCGCATGCGCCGTCTTTCTTGAAGGAAATCGCGTGGCCTTCGCTAGAGAGCGTAGTATGCCCGATATGATCATCAGCGCCTCGGCTCCCGAAGCCGGAATTGCCATCGTCGCGGCGATTACTACCGAACTCGTTCGCGAGGTGCGTGAACGGCACGATCTTTCGCCGAGCGCAACCGCGGCAACCGGCCGGCTCACGACGGGAGCGGCGCTGTTCGGATCGGGATTGAAAGGGCGCGAGCGCGTGACGCTGCAGATGTCAGGCGACGGGCCTATCGGTTCCATTGCGGCAGACGCCTGGCTTTTAGAACCGGACGTTCTCGCGACGCGCGGGTACGCACGCAATCCTTTCGTCGACATTCCGCTGAACGAGCGCGGAAAATTCGACGTCGCCGGCGCCATCGGGACCGGATCGCTGCAAGTCACGAAATCGTATGAAGTCGGCCAGCCGTACGTCGGGGTCGTGCCGCTTTACTCAGGTGAAGTAGCCGAGGACATCGCGGCTTATCTCCTTCAGTCGGAGCAAATCCCGAGCGTCGTGGCGCTTGGCGTGCTGGCCGATCCGGAAGGCGTACGCGCATCGGGTGGAATTCTTGCGCAAGTCTTACCGGGCGCGGACGAAAAATCCGTTGCGATGCTGGAGGAACGCGCGCTCGCGATGCCGCCGATTACGACGCTGATCGATCGAGGCGCAGACGCGCATGCCTTGTTGCATGCGCTCGCGGGGCCGCTGCAGCTGCGTGCGCACCGCAGTATGGATCTGCGATTTGCGTGTTTGTGCTCGAAAGAAAAAGTCGAGGCCGCTCTGCTCGCCATGGGCGGCAACGAACTGCGTCGTTTAGCCGCGGAACAGAGCGAGACGGAAGCGACCTGCGAATTTTGTAAGCGCGTCTTCGTCTTTACGTCGAACGAGATTTTCGCGCTGGCGGATTCGACGGAAGGCGGCTCGGCCGCCGAAGACCGTTAGTCTACGTGGAACAGCCGTTTTAATTCGGGCGGCATGCGATAGGGTTCGATCCGCTGCCAGTAGGCTTCGCGAACGCCCGCACCGTCGTTGTAATACCACCAGCCGCACTCGCAGCGAATCGGACGTTCACCGGGCTGCGGATAGTTATAGAGGCGCTGACAGCGCTTGCAGACGAATTTGCGGCCTTCGATCGGCTGCATCGACGAGGTGTACGTTACCGGAGACTGCGCCATGTGCTTTCTCTTTCAAGGAAGAACGCGGACGAATTTGCGCGACCCAACCGAGAGTACCGCCGGCTCTTGCGAGATCCAGGACGCCTTGGGGTCGTTCACGACTATACCATCCACCTTCACACCATTCCCCGAGATAAGTCGCTCGGCCGCGCGCTTGCTCTCGGCGAAGCCCGCTTTGACGAGCAAATCCGCCACGCGGGCGGCCTCGCCGCGGCGCATCTCGGGCAGGTCTTCCGTAGGAATCTCCTTGCGCTGAACGGTGCGTTCGAAGTACTCGCGGGCCGCCTGCGCTTCGTCTTCTCCGTGATAGCGGGCGACGATCTCATGCGCCAGGCGCTTCTTCTCGTCCATTGGGTTGACCGAGCCGGCAGCAAGCGCGTCGCGCAGCTTATCGGCTTCGGGTTGCGAACGGAACGCGGCAAGGCGCGCGTACGTGGGCATTAAATCGTCCGCCATCGACATCAGTTTGCCGAACTGCGTTTGCGCGTCTTCCGCGATGCCGACGTAATTGCCGAGCGACTTGCTCATCTTCTTGACGCCGTCGAGTCCAACGAGCAGCGGCACCGTCGCGCTGATTTGGGGCAGCTGATGGTGCTCGCGCTGGAAGTGGCGCCCTAAGAGCAAATTGAACAGCTGGTCGCTTCCGCCAAGTTCGACGTCGGCTTCCACCGCGATCGAATCGTACGCCTGCGCGACGGGATAAAGAAATTCGTGCAACGAGATCGGAACGCCGCCGGTGTAGCGATTGTGAAAGTCGTTTCGCTCCAGCATTTGCGCGACGGTAACGTGCGAAACCAGCCGAACGAGATCGGAGAAATTCATCTTTCCGAGCCACTCGGAATTATAGCGAATCTGCACCCGCTCGAGATCCAGCACTTTGCCGGCTTGCTCGCGATAGGTGCGCATGTTGCTTTCGATTTGTTCTTGCGTCAGCGGCGGGCGCATGGCGTTGCGGCCGCTCGGATCGCCGATGCTCGCGGTGAAGTCGCCGATAATGAGGGTAACGTTGTGGCCGGCTTCGGCAAACCGCTGCAGCTTTTCCAGCACGACCATAAATCCCAAATGTAAATCGGGGCTGGTCGGATCGATGCCGAGTTTGACGTTCAGCGGGCGGCCTAGTTTCAGCCGTTCGCGGAAATCCTCGATCGTTTCGACATGATCGAAGCCGTCGAGTAAAAACTCGACGTCGGAAAAGCGCGGGTGAGTCATTGCAGTTCAATTATCGTCACGCCGCCGGAGCCCTCGTCCTCATGGCCATAGCGCACGCTTTTTACGGCGGGGTGGCTGCGCAAGAACTCTTGCAGGCCGCGCCCGAGCATGCCGGTGCCTTTGCCATGAATCAGGCGCAAGGGGCTGTTTCCGGCAAGCACGGCTTCGTCGAGCCAGCGGTCGACCACGGGTTCGGCCTCGACGTAGCGCTTGCCGCGAACGTCAAGCTCGCCCATCGTACGCGCGGCGGCCTGCATCTTCGCGTCGCCCTCAGGCGCCTCGTCGCGAACCGCCCGTCGTTGCGAGCGCGCCTCACGCTTCTCCGCAACGTTGCGTCCACGCCGTTCGAGGTCGCCTTTCTTCACGACGGTTTTCATCGGACCGATGGCGACTTGGACGGTATTGCCGTAATCTTCGACGACCGTGCCGTCCTGCCGCAGCGAATGTATTCGAACGCGGTCGCCGGGCTGCAGCACGCCGTCTTCGACCGGCGCCTCGACGGCGCGCTCCTTGATACCCAGGTCGCTGCGCATCGCTTGAATCGTTCTGGCAAGCAATTCGCTTTGCGCGTTGGTGACGCGCGGACGCGCAGCATTTGCGGCGGCGCGCCGCTGCAACTCGTGAGTGAAATCGCGAAGGCCCTGTTGCATTCGCTCTTCTGCGCGATCCGAGAACGAACGGCGCTCGACATCGAAGCGTTCGCGCTGCTCGCGTAACGATTCACGTTCGGTCTCCGCGGCGCGGCGTTCGCGCGCTAATGTGTCGCGCTCCGTCTGCATCTCGGCCGCGCGCAAAGAAAGCTCGCTCAGCGCGGATTCGTAGTCGCGTTCGCGTGTATCGAGCAACGCCTGCGCGCGATCGACGATGCTTTCGGGAATTCCGAGGGCATTGGCAAGCGGGAACGCGAGTGACTGCCCGGGCGCCCCAACGTCGAGCTGATAGGTCGGCCGGAACGTCTGCGGATCGAAACGGACGCTTGCGTTCGCCACGCCGGATGTCGCGGACGCAAAAAGCTTCAGCTCCGTCGCATGAGTCGTAACCACGCCGCATGCATGCAGTTCCAGCAGCCGTTCGAGCATCGCGATGGCAAGCGCCGCGCCCGCAGTCGGCTCCGTCCCGCCGCCGATTTCGTCGACGAGCACCAGGGTGTGCGCGTCGGCGCGCCGCAGCATCTCGCGCATCCGTTGCAAGTGCGCCGAGAACGTCGACGCATTGCCGACGATCGACTGTTCGTCGCCGATGTCGGCGATAACGCACGTGAAGCGGCCGATCCGCGTGCCGGCGGACGCCGGAATCTGCAAGCCGCAATACGTCATGCACACGAAGAGCCCGACGATCTTCAGCGCAACCGTTTTGCCGCCCATGTTTGGACCGCTGATAACGAGCAGCCGCGTCCCGCCGTCGAGCGGAACCGTCTGCGGAACGGCGCGATCGCCCAGCAGCGGATGACGGCCGCGTTCGATATGAACGACGGCTTCGTCGCTCAGCTCCGGCTCGATCGCATCCATCGCCCGCGCCACCTGCGCTTTGGCAACAAGCAGATCGATCTCCGCCAGCATGTCGACGTTGCGCTCGATCGCATCGGCCTGCGCCCCGACGGCTCGCGACAGTTCTTCGAGCACGCGTTGTACTTCGCGTTCTTCTTCCAGCCGCAGGGTGCGCACGCGATTGTTCGTTTCGAGCGCCGCGAGCGGTTCGACGAAGAGCGTTTGCCCCGACGAGCTCGTGTCGTGCACGATCCCCGGAAATTCGCCCGAGAATTCCGCCTTGATCGGAATCGACGAACCGGCCATCGCGAATCGTCACGACCGCGTCTTGAATGGCGTTGGCGTACTTGCCGGAACGCACCATCGTCGATACGCGCTCGCGCGCGTCGTTCTGCGCGTGCACGAGATTCTTGCGAATGCGCGCAAGCGCCGGCGAAGCGCGGTCCAAGACGGTGCCGCGTTCGTCAACCGCATCGACGAGCGATCGCTGCAAGTCGCGCAGCGGCGTGTACGGCGCGGTGATCGCGGCTAAGGCTTCATGCCGCTCTTCGCGCAGCGCATTATAAGCCGCGGCGGCAGCCGAAATTGCATCCGCGACGGCGCGTAGATCCGCAGGCCCAAGCGTGCGTTGCAGCGCCGCGGCCTGTGTCAGCTCCGCCGTATCGATCGCCGGTAAAACGTGGAGATCCGCGCCGGCTACGAGTTGCCTGATGGCGGACGTTCGCTGTTGTTCAAGCCGGACGGCGGCAAACTCGAGCGACGGCAGCAATTCGGCGGCGCGAGCGCGGCCGCGATGCGTGCGCGTCGCGCCGACGACGCGCTCGCGCACGCCGGCGAAGTCTAGAGCTTCGAGGGTTCGTTCGTCGGCGAGTTGGTCTTCAGATTCCATCTGTGCGGTGGCGTCATGGTGACAAGCTCACGATGACGAGGCGTCGAGTTTCTGCTTCATCAGCTGATTGACGAGTTGCGGATCGGCTTTGCCTTTGCTGGCCTTCATCACTTGCCCCACGAGGAAGCCCATGATGTTCGTTTTGCCCGCTTTATAGTCGGCGACGCTCTTTTCGTTCGCCGCGAGCACTTCGTCGACGAACTTCTCCACGGCGCCCGGATCGGAAGTCTGCGCGAGGCCTTCCATCTCGACGATGGCCTTTGGCGAGCCGTCGCCTTCCCACATGCGCTGCGACGAGTTCTTTGGCGATCTTCGAGTTGATCGTTTTGCCTTCGACGAGCGCGATGAGCTCTGCGACGTGTCCCGGCGTAACGCGCGATTCGTAGACCGGCAGTCTCCGTTTCGTTCGCAAGACGCGATAGATCGCCGAGCACGAAATTGGTCGACTGCTGCGGGTTGATTGCTCGCCGCGACGACTTCGTCGAAGTACTCCGCAAGCGGCAGGTTGTCGATCAGCTGCGTCGCCTGTTTGACGTTGAGCCCGAACTCTTTCGTGTAGCGTTCGAAGCGCTGCCACGGCAATTCGCGGCAGTTCCGAACGCAGACGTTCGACGAGATCGCGATCGACTTCCAGCGGCACGAGATCCGGATCGGGGAAATAGCGGTAGTCGTGCGCCTGTTCTTTGCTGCGCATCGAGTGCGTCGTGCCTTTGACTTCGTCCCAGCCGCGCGTCTCTTGAACGATGCGTTCGCCCGCTTTCGACGATCGCGATCTGCCGCTCGATTTCGCTTTCGATGGCTCGATAGACCGAACGGAACGAGTTCATGTTCTTGATCTCGGTCTTCGTACCGAGCGCCGTCGAACCGACGGGACGGATCGACACGTTGGCATCGCAGCGCAGCGAGCCTTCTTCCATCTTGACGTCGCTCACGCCAAGCTGTCAGGAGCGTGCGGCGCAGCGCTTCGAGATAGCCGACGGCTTCTTCCGCACTGTGGATCTCGGGTTCGGAGACGCATTCCATCAGCGGAACGCCGGCACGGTTGAAGTCGACGAGCGAATACGTGCTGCCCGCGATGCGGCCGTCGCCGGATCCCGCGTGCGTCGACTTTCCGGTGTCTTCTTCCAGATGGATGCGCGTGAGACGGCATTCTTTCATCGTGCCGTCCTCGAGCCAGTAGCGCACCGTACCGCCTTGCGTGAGCGGCATGTCGTACTGCGAGATCTGGTAATCTTTCGGCATGTCCGGATAGAAGTAGTTCTTCCGGTCGAATTTCGAAAACGCGGGAATTTCCGCGTTAAAGGCCAGACCCGCGCGGATCATGTGCTCGATCGCGACGCGGTTTGCAACCGGCAACGCACCCGGAAGCGCAAGGCAAACCGGGCAGACCTTCGTGTTCGGCTCGCCGCCGAACTCGTTCGCGCAGCCGCAGAACATCTTCGTTGCGGTCTTTAAGTTCGACGTGACATTCGATGCCGATGACCGCTTCGTATTTGGCGCGAATTTCCGGCGTGATTTTGACCAAGGTTTCCATGTGTTATGCACCCACCGTCGCAAGCGCGGGTTTATGCGTTAGCGCGTGTTTCGTAGACTGTTCGTACGCGTGCGCGGCTCCGAGCAGCAGGCGCTCCTGGAAGATCGGCGTGCATCAACTGCAAACCCATCGGCAACGGGCGCGTAGCTCCCGGCGGCGTAACCCAGCCGCACGGTACGGAAAGCGCCGGCAAGCCCGCGAGCGACATCGGGATCGTGTAGTAATCCATCATGTACATACTGTACGGATCGCTCTTGGCGTTGAACTCGAATGCGGCGGAGCTGGCCGCCGGACACGCGATCAGATCGCACTCCGCAAAGGCTTGCTTGAAGTCGTTTGCAATGAGCGTCCGCGCCTTCTGCGCACGCACGTAGTAGGCGTCGTAGTACCCGCTCGAGAGCGCGTAGGTGCCGATGAGAATGCGGCGTTTCACTTCCGGGCCGAATCCGGCCGCGCGCGTTTTCTCGTACATGTCGTGCACGTCGGCGCCGTCGACGCGCAAACCGTAGCGCACGCCGTCGAAGCGCGCGAGGTTCGACGAGCACTCCGCCGGCGCAATGAGGTAGTAGGTCGCGAGGCCGTAATCGGCCGTCGGCAAGGAAACCTCGACGAGCTCCGCGCCCAGCGCCTTCAGATCGGCATACGCTTTTTCGTAGAGCGCGTCGATCTCGCCGCCGAGCTGCTTCGTGTCGAATTCGCTAACGATGCCGATCTTCAAGCCTTTGAGATCGCTGCGCAGGTGCGCCGCCGTCGGCTCGACTGCGCGGTCGATCGACGTGGAATCCATCTTATCCCAGCCGGCCATCGCATCGTACGCGAGCGCCGCGTCTTCAACGGTGCGCGTAAGCGGTCCGATTTGATCGAGGCTCGACGCAAACGCAATCAAGCCGTAACGCGAAACGCGCCCGTACGTCGGCTTGAAGCCGACGAGGTTGCAAAACGCCGCCGGTTCGCGAATCGATCCGCCGGTATCGCTGCCCATGCCGATCGCCGCTTCGTATGCCGCCACCGCCGCAGCGGAGCCGCCGCTCGAACCGCCCGGAACGCGCGCGAGGTCGTACGGATTCTTCGTCACGCCGAGCGCGGAGTTTTCGCACGAGCTGCCCATCGCGAACTCGTCCATGTTGGCTTTGCCGATCGGAATGCAGCCCGCGTCGAGCAACCGCTGCACCGCCGTGCCGGTGTACGGCGCGTGCCAGTTCTCGAGAATCTTGCTGCCGCACGTGGTGCGCGTGCCGGTCAGGCACATGTTGTCTTTGACCGCAAGCGGCACGCCCGCAAGCGGAAGGTGCTCGCCGTTCTTCACGCGCTCGTCGACGCGCGCGGCCGCTGACGCGCCGTCTCGTGCAGCACGCGTAAGGTACGAGCCGACTTCACCGTCGACCGCATCGACGTGCGCCAGCATCGCGTCGGCAACCTCAACCGCCGAAAGCGTACGTTCGTTCACTTCGCGCGCGACTGCCGGCCGCGCTGCGCTCGATAATCTCTGCCAAGATGTCCTCTATTCAGCGATGATGCGGGGAACGCGGAAAAAACCGCCTTGTCGTTGCGGTGCTTCTTGCAGCACGGTCTCGCGATCCAGACAGGGGCGAATTTCGTCTTCGCGCTCGACGTTGCGCGACTCGACGACTTGCGCCGTCGCCGCAACCTGCGACACATCGAGTTTGGAGAGGGCGTCTACGTGTTCGAGCAGATCGCCAAGCTGCGAGCCGAAACGCTCCACCTCATCGTCGGTGAGCGCAATGCGCGCGAGCTTAGCTACATAGCGAACGTCAATCTTCTCGGATGACAAAGTCGGGATACTCCGGTTGATCGGTGGCGTACTCGTCGGCGGGCCAGGCGGGCACGGGAGCGTCCAAAAACGCGTCGTGCACGACCTCTCGTGCAGCCATGACCTCGCGGTAAAGCGTGACCAGGGTCTCGACGTGTCCGGTTTGCGGAAACATGTCGAACGGCTGCACGATGCCGAGCCGGTATCCATTGGCGGCAAGGAACTTTAAATCCCGGGCAAGCGTGGCCGGGTCGCACGAGAGATACCAGACGTACGGAACGCCCGAGTCGACGACCGCCTCCAGCGTGCGCTCGTCGCTTCCCTTGCGCGGCGGGTCCAAGAACACGATGTCCGCCTGTGCCATCGCGGTCTTCGCCTCGTGCGTGCGCACGATGTCTTCGACGCGCCCGGCGCGGAAGCGCACTTGCGACTGCAGCCCGTTCAGTTCGGCATTCTCTTCGGCTTCGAGCGATCGCTTGCGAACTCTCTTCGATGCCGTAAACGTCGCAGCCGTGTTTTCCGAAAAACAGCGAAAACGTCCCGGCGCCGCAATAAAGGTCGATGATCTTGCGCGGCGTCTGCAGGCCGGTGCGCATCACCGAAAAGATGCGTTCGACGATCTCGACGTTGACTTGAAAGAACGAGCGCGCCGAGACGCGATAGTGCACGCCGGCGATCTGTTCCTCGATCTCGGGCCGGCCGAAGACGAGCTGCTGGCGCCGCCCCACGATCGCATTTTCGCTGTTGAGGTCGTACGAATTCGTCAAGCCGACGGCGCCTGGAAGCTGAGCCAAAAGCGCCGGCCCGGCGCTGTCGACTTCGGCCGACTGCTGCGGCGTCGTGAACGTGACGACGGCTTCGCCGCTCGCGCGCGCATTGCGCGAAACGATGTGGCGCGCCACGCGAAACGCGTCGGCGGTTTCGGGCTTCTTGCGCGCTGCGTTCAGGCGCCCGATGAATTCATTCAGCTGCGGCGTGACGATCGGGCAGCCGTCGATCGCGACGACGTCGTGCGAACGTTGTTTGTAAAAGCCGATCGTCGGCGTTCCGCCGCGCTGTTCGACGACGAGCGACATTTTGTTGCGGTACTGGCGCGGAAAGACCATACCGACGGTGTCGCGGACCGTGACGTCGCTGAATCCGCCGATGCGCGTGAGCGCGTTGCGGACCATCTCGGTCTTCCAGCGCAGCTGCCCCTCGTAAGCGAAGTGCTGCACCTGACAGCCGCCGCAGGACCCGAAGACCGCGCAGAACGGGGTCGCGCGCATGGGCGAGCGCGACGTGAGCTGGACCATTTGCGCGACCGCGTACTTCGGCTTTACCGAGGTAATGCGCACGCGCGCTTTTTCGTGCGGCAACGGGCCAAAGCAAAAAACAACCAACCCGCTTGCACGGCCCACGGCTTGGCCGTTTGCAAGCAGGTCGGTAAAGGTCAACTCGAGTTCGGCGCCGGTCGTCAGCGGCGCAACGGTACTACGCGGTATGTCTCTGCTCGTCCAGTGTCTTCAGAAGCTGGTTGGCTTCGTCGATGAGTGTTTGAATGCGCTGGCTCGTAGGATCCGCCGGCCGGCTGCGCGCGATGATTGCGCGAACGGCGGCAAAAGCGACGGCGGCACCAAGCCCCGCAACGCCTATCCATACTAGCGTACGGGTCAAGTTTGCGCTGCCGTGCGACTCGGTTCCGTCGTGTTCCGGCATGGAAGCGTTCATTGGGTCCGACAACGTTGTGGTTCTCCTACGTTAGAGTGCCAGTGTTCGATGTTTCGCTGCAGCGGAACGGTTCTTCTTCTTTCCGAAGAACTGCGCGATGCAGACGTTTGTCCGGGTGCTATTTACCCTGCTGCTGTTAGCTGCTACGCCAATGCCGTCTACCGTTTCCGTACTTTATGCCGGCTCGCTGGTTACGCCGATGGAAGGGCCCGTGGCCTCGAACCTCCTGCGTGAGACCAACGTGCGGTTCTCAGGCGAAGGCCGCGGCAGCAAGGCGTTGGCGAACTTCATCCGAGACGGGCTGCGTTCGCCCGACGTCTTTATCAGCGCCGATGACAGCCTGGTCGACGCCCTGGCCAAGCGCGGCCTCGTGGCTTCGGCGGTCACGTTCGCGGGCGCCTCGATGGTCCTCGGCTACTCTCCGAAGACGGTCCATACCGCGGTCTTCGAGCAGGTCGCCGCGGGCAAGCGCTCGCTCGTCGATGCGTTAAAGACGCCCGGATTGCGCCTCGTCCGGACCGACCCTCAGCTTGATCCCAAGGGAGCACGTACCATTAGAGCGATGCACGTGCTTGCCACGCCCGCGGAGGTTTCCGCAATCCTTGGGCCCGACGACAATCCGGACCAGATCGTGCCGGAGGAGAACCTGCTCGTGCGCCTCGAGACCGGCGAGGCCGACGCCGGCTTCCTCTACTCTACCGAGGCGATCGCGCGGAAAATTCCGTTCGTCCCGCTTCCGGGCAAAGCGGCGCTCACAGACGAAATCACCTACACGCTTGCAATAATGAAGAATGCGCCGCACCCCGAAGCGGCGCAACGCTTCGCCGAGTTCATCCTGAAGGGAGATGGCCGCGCGATCCTCGAGCGCGCCGGCATTCAATACCGAACCCCTTAAATGATCACCGTTAGCGACGAGCTGTCGCGAAACGAGCGCTCGCGGCTGCCGTGGGCGTTGCTCGCGTCTGCGCTGCTCAACCTCGTGCTCTGGCCCTTCCTCGTATGGTTGTTCGGAGCGAAGATGCCCATCATCGCGCCGAATCAGCAGCGCGAGCAGTTCATCGTGTCTTCTTCCGCCGTCCGCATCGAGCGCCGCACGGTTCCGCAACCCGTCTCGGCGCCGCATCGCACGCTTCCGGTTCCGCAGCGCGTCCAGACGCCGGCGACCGTCGTGCATCAGCCGCCCGCCCAGCATCACGAGCTGGCCCGCGAGGAGCCGCAAGCGCCGCCCCAGCCGCGCGAACGCACGCAAGCGACGCTCGCGCAAAAACTGGCCAAAGACGAGCAGCAGTTCTCGCAAGAAACCAAGACGTTGCAGTCCGAGAACAATCCGATGAGCGTTGCGACGATCGCGCCGCAGCCGCCGGCGGCCTACCAGCGCTCGTACATGGACCTCAACGGCAAAGACAAACAGGAGAACGTTTTTGCGGTGCTGACCGTGCGCGAGCGATTCCAAACGGCGACGCTTCACTGCTATTACGTGCGCTACGACGCGCAGTTCAGCGGCGGGGGTACCGACAACGGCACGATTCCTTGGCCCGTCTGTTATCCGAAGGACCACGACGCTATGCTGCCGCTCGACCGGCCGCACATGCTGCCCGTTCCCGCGCCGCAACCGGGCTACGTCCTCCCGGCCGGGACCGTTCTTTCGCCGCTCCTCCAAGAAATCTATGACCGGAAGATCCAGAACTAGCGCACGCTTGTAAAGGCCTAAACTACAGAGCCCGGCAATTGCCACCGAACACTAACTCGTCGTGCTCTCGAAAATCCGAACCCAAGCCGTTCTCTTAAGCGCCGTTCCGCTAACGGCGCTTCTTGTGATTTTGCTCCTCGCCGTTTCCGCCGAGCAGAAAGCTCGCGAGATGACGTATTGGGCGCAGCATTCCGAGACCGTGCTTTCGGCATCGTCCGAGCTTCAGCAATCTCTCGGCACGACGAACCATCTCGCCGTAGAAGCGGCGTCGACGCGCAAAGCTGCCGACGACGCCCAGTACAAAGCCGCCGATGCAGATCTTTCGAAGAAGGCCGCGAGGCTCGTTCAGCTCGTTTCGGATAACCCGTTGCAAAGGAAGCGCGCGCGCAACGTCGCGACCGTATTCGCGAAGGCGCAGCGTATCATGGCCGATTACGTCGCGGCCGGCTTCGCCCGCGACAAAGCCAAACAAGCCGCGATCGAGCGGGACCCGGGCACGCGCCGCTTGGGCACGGATCTCGATCGCGCAGTCGCGGCTTTTGACGGCAGCGAACGCAAGCTCGCCGTCTTGCGCTTTAGTGCCTATGCCGCGGGGTTCGACCGGTATACGACGGTGCTCATGGCGGCGTCGATCGGCGCAATTGCGCTGACGCTTGGCACCATGACGTTCTTCGGTTTACGCATCGTCTATCGTTTGCATCACTTGGGCGAAAACGCGCGCCGGTTGGGCGAGGGCGAGGCGCCGATCGCGCTCGGGGGAACCGACGAGATCGCCGAACTCGACCGCCAGTATCGCGAGATGGCCAAACGCATGCGGCACGAGCGCCAAATTGCGTCGACGCTTCAGCAGGCGCTGCTGCCGCAGCGGCTGCCGGAGATCGCCGGATTGCGAATCGACACGGCTTACGCGCCGGCGTCGGACGGCGACCAGGTGGGTGGGGATTGGTACGACGTCTTTCACGTCGCCGGCAACGTTTACGGGCTCAGCATCGGAGACGTCGCAGGCCACGGGCTAGACGCCGCGCGCACGATGGCTACGCTTCGTCAATCGATTCGCACCGCTGCGCTGCTGACGAACGACACGAGCGAAGTCCTCGCGGCCGCAAACCGGCTGCTGTGCAACGACCCCGATCACACGATCGCAACCGCGTTCTTCGGGCTGTTCGATACGGTCACCGGAACGATGAAGTACAGCATCGGCGGTCATCCGAGTCCAATTGTGCTCCGGTCATCCGGTGAAGCGCGTCTGCTCGACGGCGTCGGCATGATTCTTGGCGTAAGCGCCGGCGAGCGGTTCGATACCTACGAAACGCAGCTGCAAAACGGCACCGCCTTGTTGCTGTACACCGACGGCATCATCGAAATGGATCGCGACTACGACCGTGGTTTGCGCCGTTTGATGGAAACCGCGGGCTCCGAGCAGTACCGCTCCACGGGCAACATCGCGGCCGCGATTCAACACCGTATTTTCGAACGCTCCGAACGGCGCGATGATTCGGCATTGTTGTTCGTGGCGGTGACGGAACTCAACGCGCCGCGAAGCAGCGAATCACGCACGTGGTCGCTGAACGCTCACGACAGCGAAGCGGCCGGACGCGCGAAGCGCGCGCTGCTCTGGCACATCGGCGAACTCGCGCACGAGCAGTGCGACTTGTCCGCAATCGAATTGATCTTCGGCGAGCTTATCGGCAACGTCTCGCGCCACACGCCCGGAACCGCCGACGTAACGCTCGAAATCTCCGGCGATGTCGCGACGCTTCACGTCAAAGACTTCGGCGCGCCGTTTTCGCTCAACGGCACAGCGGCGCCCGATGATTGGCTCGAAGGCGGCCGCGGCTTGTTCCTCATTCGCAGCTTGGCGCGCTCGCTTACCGTCGAGCGTCACGATCGCGGCAACTGCGTTTCCGCCGTGTTACCTGCCGATATTTCGCGCGTCTCGCACACCACGACGACCCGTCACCGACCGTTGATATCGAGATAGATACCTAGCCGGCGGGACAAGCCCCCAAGCAGGCGCTCGTTCAGACTTTCTTCATTTTTGCGAGCGAAAGTCTGCTCATGAAGGCAAAGCACTTTTTAGCAGCCGCTATTTTCGGCGTTCTCCTAACGACCGCGGCAAATGCCGCGGACGATAAAACCCTCACCGTCCCGATGCACGCCTTGAACGGCAGCGGCGAAGACGGCGTCGCCGTCCTCACGCAAGAGCCTCATGGGGTGCGCGTCGAGATCACTCTGCAAAACGCTCCAAGCGATGCACAGCCGACCCACATACACATCGGCACGTGCGGCAATATCAATAAAGCCCCGGAGTACGGTCTCGAAAACACCGTCGGGGGCAAGTCCGCTACGCTTGTTGCGGGCATCTCGCTGGCTGATCTTCTCAAGGCGCACTACGCCATAAACGTACACAAGAGCACCTCGGAACTCGGCACGTATGCCTCGTGCGGTGATGTTCGCTAAGCGGCTCCCGGCCGTCGTGCTGACTGCTGCGATGTTTGCCGCGGTTTACACGCCGGCAGCTGGCACTCCGGAGTTCGCGCGCCGCACGATGCTCTCGTGCAATGCCTGCCACAGCGTCGGAACGCGGCTAACTGAACTGGGACGCACCTACATGGCCGGCGGATTCTTGCTGCCGGCACTGCCGCGCACTATGCCCGCCGTAGCCGTGCGCGGGCAGGCGGTTTATTCGAGCGATCCGGATCCAACCGGTTTGCCCAAAGCGATCGTCGACGAAATCGATCTTCTGAGCGCAAGACAAATCGGAAAGCACTTCGTTTACAACTCTGAGGCTTATGCGCTCGACGGTGGCCGGATCGGCTCCGGACGTGAAGCGTGGCTGGAATATCGCTCGGGCGAATTTCGTCCCGTCCCGTTAGCCGTGCGCGCCGCTAGGGTGAAGGAAGAACGGCCGCGGAACCTTGGACACGATGGTCGCGATGCAGGACACGGCCGGACAAAACGTCGCCGAGGTTTACCGCTACGGCGGCTCACGTTTGCTCGATAGCGGCGTCGATCGTTTCGAACGAACCGGATACGGGGTCTCATCGTTCTTCGGCCGTTCTTCCTTCACCGTAGCGCTGCAGCGGGGATATGATTCCAGCCCTACCGGTGGCTCAGGAGTGTCTTCGAGCGGCGGGTTCGTGCAAGAGCGCTATCAAACCGGATCGGAAGGCTTCTTCATCGCAAGATATGACGGTACTAACGACTCGGTAGGGACGTTCTCGCGCAGCTTCACCTTCGGCGGTGGAACGGTCTTCGCGCGCGCCTTTCGAATCGAACTGGAAGACAGTCTTACGCACTCGCTCCAAACGCACAATACTTTCAGTATCGTTCTCGGGTTCGGCGCGAGCACGCTTCATGAAGGGTCGTTCGCGTACTAAAAGCCACCTCGTTCGCACACAAAGAAATAGTCCGCGTATGAATCCCGCGGTAATCGAATGAAACCGAACGCCGTCAGGTAATATTCGAAAGCCGCTAGCGCACCCACCATCGGACCACGCATCCAAGGCTTGGTTGCGCATCTAGAAAGTTTACACGTGGCGGCTCGAATCGGATAATCCTGGAGCATGGTGAAACCGGCCTTTGCGAGCTTCGCCCGGTAGAATGCCGGGGTCATTCCAATGGAGCGGCGGACCTTTTCACATAGCAACAATGTCGCTCCCGGCGCACACACACGAGCTAATTCAGCGATGCACGGGTCGACCTGGTCGGCAGCGATCGCGGAAAGCACGCTGAAGCTAAGCGCGCAGTCGAACGCACCGTCGGAAAACGGTAGTGTCCCTTCCGAACAGGAAACGATGGAACTGGCAAGCGACGCATTGTGAAGACGCGCTGCCTCGACCATAGCGGCGCTTCTATCGACTCCGTAGACATGTTCCGAAACCTCGGCGAGCAACGATAGAAAGCGACCGGTTCCGCATCCGAAATCCAGGGAACGTCTGAACGGCTTTCGCCTCCGTAAGGCTTCAACGAGAGCGTAGCAATGGAGGCGATGGAGGTACTTGTTGCGTTTGCCTTCGGCATCGCCGGCGTCGATGACGCCGCGCAGCAGGCCCATGCGACTGCGTTCGTCCCAGGTGATGCCCCCGCGCCCGTCACGCCCATTCCATTTCGGATCCTGGAACACGGCTTGACCGTAGAACGCAAAGATGAAGCAATCCTTAATATGAAATACGGACTCAATGAAAATTGCGGGGGCGGACGCCGTCGATGAGGCCCTCGCCGTCGAAAGTCCAGATGCGCTGGGCCAGCATGTCGATGCAGCCCTGTTGTTTCTGAAGCTTCCCTTCGATCACGAGCGTATTGCTCGTGCGAATTTCGCGACGGTAGCGTTCGTAGACGTCCGGGCGCACGATGACGTTCACCAATCCCGTTTCGTCCTCGAGCGTGAGAAATACGAAGCCTTTGGCAGTGCCCGGACGCTGGCGCGTGATGACCAGGCCGCCGACGCGGCACACGAGGTTCGACGGCATCTCCGCGAGCTTACCCGCGGTGAGGACTCGCGCCGCTTCGAGCTGCGGGCGGAAATGTTCGATCGCCTGGCGTTGCGTCGTGACGCCGGTCGACCATAAATCGAAAGCCGTTTCTTGTTTCGGCGCGATCGGCGCGAACCGCACGGCCGGCTCTTCCATGTCCATCAGCCGTCCGAGCTCGCCGCGCGCTTCTCGCTCGTCGAGCGCGCGCAACGCCCACATCGCGTCGCGCCGCGACCGGTACCACGGCGAAAACGCTCCCGCCACCGCGAGGTTTTCGATCGCTTCTTTTTCGAGCTGCGTGCGTTTCGCAAACGCGAGCAAATTCTCGAATGCTCCTTGGGCCAGCGCCTCTTGCAGCCGCTGCTTTTGGCCTTCGCCCAAACCGCGCACGAGATGGAATCCCAATCGTAACGAACCGTCGGGTTCGACGAACGAATAGTACTCGCTCGCATTGACTTCGAATCGGCTTCACCACGATGCCGTGCCGCTTGGCGTCGTTGACAAGCACTTCGGTGGAATAGAATCCCATCGGCTGCACGTTGAGAATCGCTGCCGCAAAGATCGCCGGATAGTGGCACTTCACGTACGCCGAGGCATAGGCCAGCAGCGCAAAGCTGGCGGCGTGCGATTCGGGGAAGCCGTAATCGGCAAAGCCTTCGAGCATGTGAAAGAGCTGCTCCGCGGCCGCGCGGTCGATGCCGTTTTCCACCATGCCGTCGACGAGTTTCGGATAGATTTCTTGCATGCGCTCGCGCGACCGTTTGTGTCCCATCGCGCGGCGCAGCTTGTCGGCTTCGCCCGGCGAAAATCCCGCGGCTTCGATCGCCAGACGCATTCCCTGTTCTTGAAAAAGCGGCACGCCGAGCGTCCGTTCCAGCACGGGCTTCAGTTTCGGATGCGGATACGTCACCGGCTCCAGGCCGTTGCGCCGGCGCAAGAACGGATGAATCATGTCGCCTTGAATCGGCCCCGGACGAATGATGGCCACCTGCATCACGATATCGTAAAAACAGGCCGGCTTCATCCGCGGAAGCATCGACATCTGCGCGCGCGATTCGATCTGAAAGACGCCGATCGTATCCGCCCGCTGCGTCATCTCATACGTCGCTTTATCATCCGGCGGAATCGTATGTAAGGCAAGCTTGTTATGCGCCGGTCCTTCGACAAGCGGGAACGCCTGTCGCGCGTCGTGCGCTGCGTTCCCTCGCGGCTTCGTGCCGCGATCAGGATGACGGGGATGCGTATTGTCATGGTGAGCTTGTCGAACCACAGACGCATCCGGAGCTTTGCTAATATGCGCCGGTCCTTCGACAAGCTCAGGATGACGGGGGTAGTATGTATTGTCATGGTGAGCTTGTCGAACCACAGGCGCATCCGGAGCTTTGCTAATATGCGCCGGTCCTTCGACAAGCGGGAACGCCTGTCGCGCGTCGTGCGCTGCGTTCCCTCGCGGCTTCGTGCCGCGATCAGGATGACGAAGGGAGAGCCAAGGGTCGCGGCGGTCAACGCAACGCGCATGGAGAGAAAAAGCTTCGCGTAAGAGCGAGAGCATGCCGAGGCCGAGCAAGTCGATCTTGATGAGGCCCAGTTCCTGAAGATCGTCTTTGTCCCATTGAATGATGGTGCGGTCGCGCATCGTGGCCCACTCGATCGGCGCGACGCGAATGAGCGGATCGCGCGTGATGACCATGCCGCCGGAGTGAATGCCCATATGCCGCGGAAAGCCGTCGATGCGGCGGCAGAACGCGTACAACCGTTGCGCGATTTCGCCGTTGACCGGTGCGGCCATCTGCGGATCGGGATCCGTGCCGAAATCTTTGCCCTTGAAGCCGTAAAGATACTGGTCGCTCTTTCCGTTTTCGAGCCGCGACGCGCGGACGTTCGTGCTTGCATCCAAATCCCGGCGGCGCAACACGCCTTCGGGTTTGTGCGGACTCGCTTTGTCGAGCGCTTCGGGGTCTTCTTGCCCCGTCGCACCGGCGAGCGATTCACGCGTGTCGAACTCTCGCGCAACTTGGTCGACTTGCGCAAGTGAAAGCCCAAGCGCTTTACCGACGTCGCGAATCGCCGAACGCGTGCGATACGTGACGACTTCCGCCGCCATGGCCGCATTGGCGCGGCCGTACCGCTCGTAGATGTACTGAATCACCTTTTCGCGATCCTGATGCGCGAAATCGATGTCGATGTCGGGGATTTCTTGGCGCTCTTCCGACATGAAGCGCTCGAAGAGCAGATTCATCCCGATCGGATCGACGGCGGTGATGCCCAGCGCATAGCACACCGCCGAGTTTGCCGCCGAACCGCGTCCTTGGCACAACACGCCGAAGCGGTTCGCGGCCTGCACGATGTCCCACACGATCAGAAAGTATCCGGCGAGATCCATTTTCGCGATGATGCCGAGCTCGTATTCCAACTGGCGCTCGACCGTCGAAGAAAGCGCCGCGCCATACCGGTTGTGCGCGCCTTCGTAGACGAGTTTGCGCAAATAGGTTTGCCGCGAGAAACCGTCCGGCACCGGAAAGAGCGGAAATTGTCCCGCCAGGCGGTCCAGCCGGAACCGGCAGCGCTGCGCGATGCCGAGCGTCGCGTCGATCGCCTCGGGATACTGACGGAAAAGTCGCCGCATCGCCTTGGCATCTTTCAAATGATACTCGGCGTTCGGGCGCAAGCGGTGTTCGTTACGCGCGCGTTGCAAATCGATCGTTTCGCGAACGCAGCACAGCACGTCGGCAAGCGGGGCGTCTTCGCGCCGCGCGTACGCGACGCCGTTGGTAGCTACGTACGGAACGTGCAGCTCGCGCGCGATTCCCACGAGCTGCTCGTTGCGCAGCGCTTCTTCCGGCGTGAGATGATGCTGCAGTTCTAAGTAAAATCGCTCGCCGAAGACCGAGCGCAAACGATCGGCGTGTGCGCAGGCCGCCGCGCGATCGCCGGCGCGCAGAGCGCGGTCGACGGCTCCATCGACGCTTGCGGAAAGCGCGATCAAGCCGTCGGAGCGGGACTCCAAGTCTTCGAATAGCAGCCGGGCGTCGCCCTTACTGCCGCGCAGCTGCGCTTGTGAAATGAGATCGCAGCAGTTCGCATAGCCGCGCTCGTCCTCGACCAGTACGACCAGATGCGAGCCGTCGGCGAACGTCAGCTCGCTGCCGACGATGGCGTTGATGCCGGCCCGCTGCGCGTATTTAGCGAACCGGACGCTGCCGTAAAGCCCGTCGCGATCGGTGAGCGCGAGCGTATCGAGTTCCAGCTCGACCGCTCGTTCGACGAGCTCTTCCGGATGCGAAGCGCCGTCCAAGAACGTGAAGTTCGAGCGGCAGTGAAGTTCGGCGTAACTGCGCACCGCTCGCTAACGCGAGAGCCACGTGCGCAGCATCCGCAGATCGAGCCGTTTGACGATCTGAGTGCACTCCGGCGCGCAGAGGTGCAGCGAACGCAGGCGCGAGCGTACGCGCTCCCGTTCTTCAGCGTAGAATTTTTCGATGACGGGGTTCTTGAGAAACCGTTCGTTCTCGATTCGCAAGTGCGCGAAGCGTTGGTGCACTTCGCGTTCGCGTTGCTGCTCCCCGACGAAGCACGCGCGCAAGCGCAACTGCTCGCCGTAGCTGAACCGCAGCTCTTTGATGCGGCGCATCGGATTTTCGGAGAAGCCGATCTTGCACGATTCTTCGTCCACCTCGAGCAGGTAGACGAAGCCGTAGTTGTACCCGGCCAGCTCTTCGAGCGGCGAAAGCATGTGATGCGTGCGCGTCAACTCGCCGCTGCGCAGCCAGGCGGAAGCGACGCTTTGAAAACGTTCGCACGGGGAAACGGCCGTCGTTACCGCCATCAGTCGTACGCTCCGCGCAAATACCATCGCGCTCCCTGCCGGTAGATGCGGCAGATCTCGCCGTCTTCGAGCACGACGTCGTATTCGTCTCGCGTGACGCCGTCGCCGAACCAGCCCTCCTCGATGCGCCACGGTCCCGCGCACTCCACGACGGCGCGCGGCGGACTGCCGATAAACGCCGGCTCGCCCCGATGCACGCGCACGTCGATTTCTCGCACGTTAAGCAGCCGCAGTTGCGGCGCGACGGCGGCCACCGTGGCGACCGGCGCATCGACCGGATCGGGCTTCGGCACGGTAAACGGCTCGTATACGAAGCGTTCTTCGAGCGGATGCGCTTCGCGCAAACGCGCGCGCAGCGCCGGCTCCCCGAGTACGGCTTCGAGGCGCGCGAGCGTTACGGCGACGTGCTGCGCGTCGATGTCCTCGGCGGTAAAGAGCGCGAGTTCTTCTCCGCCTTCTTCCAGCCGCAGCGCGCGCAAGTGCAATCCGACGATCGGCGCCGCAAACTGCACGCCTTCGAGTTTGGCGCGCAACACGTCGAGCATCGAACGTTCGTCCGCGGTCGCCACGGCCAGCAAAATCTCGAATGCCGCTTCCTCGCCGTCGTCCAGTTCCACGCGCAAATGCAGAGCGCTCGCGCGTTTGCCGCACCGTTCGAGATCGCTGCAGATCCGCGTCAACAGCACGCGCAGCGCGAAGAATACCTGCGCTTCGTCGTCGGCTTGTCCTTCGCCGAAGATCGCGGCTTCGATGCTGACGGCATGCCCGCGCGGCACGAAGGGCGTACGATCGATGCCACGCGCCCACTCGTGCCAACGCGCCGCATCGCGGCCGAATCGCCGGACGAACGGTCCGTGGGGAAGTTTTGCCAGCTCGCCGAGCGTCGTGATGCCGAGCAGCCGCAACCGCTCCTTGGCCGACGGATCGAGTTCAAGCACTTCCATCGGCAACGGCTGCAAACGCTGCGGCGCCTCATCTTCTGCGATCGCCGTACCGTCGCCGATCCACGAGGCCGCATAGGCGCAGAATTTATTTCCGGCGCAGCCGGCGCGCAACGGCAATTGAAACCGCTCGACGATGCTGCGAACCTGCGCGATCCACGCGGAAGGATCGCCCGCAATGCCGCGCATGTCGAGAAACGCAATCCCTTCGCGCACGTCGTCGATCAGCGGCGTCACCGCATCGAACGCATCGAGCAGCTCGTTCCAGACCGCGCGCCCGCGGGCCGGATCGTACACCGCCACTCGCGCGTTCGAAACCGCCGCCACCGCTTGCGCGACGGTTTGCCCGATGCGCGCGCCGTCTTCGTACGCGCGATCGTCGAGCGCCACCACGCGGCCGCGATCGAATCGATCCGCGACGATCGTGGGCGTTGCCGTAACGTGTCCGTCCAGCGACACCGCCAGCGGATATTGAGGAATGCGCACGCATAAAAGCATTATCGAGCCTCCGCGTATGAACGCATCGCGCGTTCGTCGACGGCGCGTTCTCGCACGAGCGTGCCGTCGGCTTGCGTGAAGATGCGAAGACAGGTTGACGCCCCCGGCGCCAGGCGTTTGTGTTTGCGCAATTCCGCGCGCATGGTGAAGCCGCTGAACGTGCACCAGACGCCGCGCGTGCCGCAGACCGCCACACGCTGCACCGCGCACCCCAAACGCATCCCGGCCGACGCCGCGAGTTCCGCCGCCGCGCGAGCCGCAACGACCACGAGGAGCGCGCCCGCCTTATGCGCGAGACCGGCGAGCCGCGCCCACACCGCCGCGCGCAGCACCGGCGCGCAGATCACGACCACGCGCACCACCCGGGAACGCAGTAGAATGTCGGCGGCCCGGGCCACCCCCAGCGCCGTTCGGGCGGGCACCACCAGCAGGCGTTCCAGCCGCACGCCGGCCTGCGCCAGCGCCGGCGGGAAAAGCTCGCCCTCGTCGATTACTGCTCCGAGTCCGCGCCGGGTCGCCGCCGCCAAAAGGCCGGCAACGAGGCTCCAGCGCCCCGAACTGCGCCCGCCTTCCAGCGTTACCAGCGTGCCGCGGGGAAAGCCGCCGCCCAGCATTTTATCGAGCTCGGGAAACCCGCTCGGAATGCACGAATCGACCGCGACCGCCGCGGAGCCGCGAGCCCCCTGAAGGCGCAATTTCAACTCGGTGAAAGCGTCTTGCCGGGGGTCGGGAACGGCGGCGGGTGTGAGCATGGGTGATCATCCTAATCGAACATATGTTCGATGTCAAGATGATCGTCGACCGAGGATGCCCCTTGCTACTGAGCCGCTTGGATCCGGTCGAGCACGCGGTTCAACCGAGCGTTGACCTCGTCGGCCACGGGCAGCAATTCATCGCTTTTTACGACGCCTAGAAGCGCGCGCGCATCGATGGCCGAGACGACCGTCGCGCCCTCAATCTGCTGAACCACCACGTTGCACGGCAGCAGCAGTCCAAGCTGCGGTTCTTGCGTCAGCGCGCGATGCGCAAGCTGAGGATTGCAGGCGCCAAGAATCCGGTACGGCGGGACTTCGGCACCGATCTTCTCTTTCAGGGTCTGGGCGACGTCGATTTCGCACAGCACGCCGAAACCCTCATCCTTAAGGAAAGCCTTTACGGCGGTTACGGCATCGTCTTGAGCGAGGCGGGTCGTCGCCGCACGTCCGTAGTTCGTCGATGGTTGAACGTTCATTTTCGCCACTCCCATGGGGCCCGGGAAAATCGCGAAGTCTGTGAAGGGCGGTTCTTTGGGTCTTCTCAGTACTACGTTAGCCTAAAGGCGTAGAGATCGCCCGACGTTGCGGAGGCTCGTAGAAGCGTTATGACGCAGGTCCAGGTCCACGACTTCGTTCCAGTCCCGTTTAGCGCAGCGGAACGCTACGCATCGGAGTTTTTTCGCGACCGCCACAACCTCGTCGTCCATCTCAACAAGCTTCATACTACGGTGACGTCGGATTTTGCGGCCGTCGACGATACTTCGGATCCGGCGCGTATTCATGATGCCGTACTCTTCGTTTTTTATCCCAATACGCGGCTCATACCGGCGCTCTCTGCGGCCCTTCGCATGCGTCCGCAATTCAGCGGATCGATGCTTTACATCGATGCGAAATACGAAGCGCCGCTAGGGCTTTTCGGGAAGGTTTTCGACCGGCTCGTCGGTTCGCGGTTCGCCCATAAGACGATGGTGCAATTCCTCAATGACGTATCGGCCGACATGGTGCAGCGGCACGAAACGTTCCGCAACTCATTGCCCGCGCATCACCGTCTTGCGCGCAAAACGTACCGCGCACGGTCGTCATAGCCGAGCCGTTATTTACGGTCCCGGAGAACCGTTGGGCACGACGTGCGTTTGCGAGTCGCATTGTTTCGCCGTGTCGATGACGTCGCGCGAAAGCGCATCTTCATTCTTCTGCGCGTCGGATTGCGTCCACAGAACGCCGTCCCGCAAATGCGTCACCGGGTTGTAGCCGAGCGTCAGGCCCGGGATGCGCGTGAGGTCGAGCTCGTACGGATTCGACGGCAATCCCGCGTTCCCGAGCGTTGCCTGCGTGTCTTGCATGCCCGGCGGAGGCGTTCCGTAGAACGCGCTCAGGCCTTGCGGCTGCTGCGCGCTATTGCTTTTGGTCGTGTCCGGGTTGTTAATCGCGCTGATATAGCCGAAGCCTTCGTGCTGCATTTGCGAAAGCTGTTGCGTCGTAACGAAGCCGTTGATGATGTCGAGCGCCGCCTCTTGCGATGCGAGCGTCCGTTCCAATTCGGATTTCAGCTGAAGCAAGTGGCGATCGTCTTCGGTTTTTGGCACGGGCGGGAACGCATTTTGATCGTCGAGTTGCTTGTGAATCGCCACGACGTTGTCGGCGAGCGGACCCACCAAATTTTCCATACGCATCACGGCGATGTCTTGCGATCCCGAGGTGCCGTAGCCCATCGCGAAGTTGTACTCTTTGAAAAGATCGGGACTCTTCGCGATCGTCTTGTCGTTTTGCAGCATCATTCCGATGGCCGGCGCGATCGTCTTGTGCAGCACGCTGCACATGCGGCGCGTGTACAAGTGGATGATCTGCGGCGGATTCGTCGCTGCGGCCGCAGCGGTTTTGGCCGTTGCCGGCGCGGGACTTGGGGCAGCGGCCGAGAGGACCGGCATGCCAAGAAGCGCAGCGGCGATGAGGGCTGCGGGCAGGTGGTTACGCATAGGTTCCATTCTACGACGGAAACGCACGGCCAGGCCTGCCCGTTACACGCTTATTACGGTAGGGTTGCTCCCTCGAGCGAGGAGCGGCTGAGGTTCTTCAGCATCGCGGCATCCACGGCGGAGCAGTTGCGTTGGCCGCGATCTTCCTCGCAGATGCGCACTCCGCGAAAATTCGCTCCGTGCACGTCGGCTCCACGCAGATCGGCGCATTGCGGGCTGTGGTCCGACCCGCTGCCGCTGTTGCGCCAGCACAGGGCCGCGCCTTGAAAGTCGGCGTTATGCAAGTCGGCGTCTTTGAATTCCACGCCGATGAGGTCGGCATTGGTGAAGCGGGTCCCGGCGGCTTTGGCGCCACGAAGATTCGCGCCGATCATGTGCACGCCGGAAAGGTCTAGTCCGTTCAGCGTTGCGTCTTGCGCGTCGCAGCCGGTGCAGTTTGCGAGCAGAGCGCGCATCGCCATGTCGCCGCTCGGGACCGCGATCCCGCGTATGTCGATGCCCGTCGCGCGAACGCCGTCGAGTTTCGCGCCGTCGAGCCGCACGCCGCGCAACGCAACGCCCGTGAGGTCGGCTCCGCGAAGATCCGCGCCGCGCAAATCCGCGTCGCGGAAATCGGCGCCTACGAGCTTGGCGTTGCGAAAGTTGGCGTTCTGCAAATTCGTTCCGCGGAAATCGGCGCCCACGTAGGCCACGCCCTCGAAGTTCTGCCCGTGCATGTCGGCGTGCGAAAAATCACATCCGACGCAGTGAGGCGGCGCGGCCGCTTCGGCGCGGACCATCGGGGTAGAGGAAACCAGCGCTAGCGCACACAGCGCAGCGAGTAGTAAGCGGGCCATGTTGGGACTCCTTGTTAGTCTCGCATGATGGCACCGCTCATCGCGCTGCCGGTAATCGAAGCCTTGGAGAGATCGACGTTGCGCAGATCCGCGCCGTTGAAATTACAGCCGGTGAAATCGGTGTCGTCGACGTGTGCGCCGCTGAGCTGCGCGTGGCTGAAGTTCACGCCCGTGAACATGGCACCGGTAAGATCCGCTCCGCGCAGGTCGGCACCTTCGAAATTCGCGCCTTCGAGGTGAACGTGACGCAGGTCCATGCCACGCAGGTTGACGTGCGCGAAGTTGCAGCCTTCGCACGCGCTCAACACGACGCGCGCCTGGTCCGGCGAAAGCTGGCTCGCGTCGATGTTGCAGCCGGTCAGTTGCGCGCCGTCGAATCGCGCTCCGGCAAGCTGCGCGCCCTTCATGTTGCAGCCCTCGAGATTCGCACCTGCGAACGAGACGTTGCGCAAATCGGCGTCTTTGAAATTCACGCCGGTCAGCGACGCATGGTCGAAGTGCGCGCCCTGCAAGTTGGCGCGCGCAAAGTTCGAGCCTTCTAAATCGCGATTGCTGAAGTCTTTATTCTGCAGGTTGGCGTTGCCGTAGTCGCAGCCGATGCACTCGCCTTGCGTGCCGTGCGTTGCTCCGACGTGCAGCGACTGTTTGAGTGAATCGTGCACGAGTTGCGCGACATTCACGCCGGCCGTGGCTCCATCGACGGACGGAGCGGCATTCGCCGCAGCCGCGGCCGCAGCGACTGCCCGGGCGGCAACGCCGGTAGCCGTCTTCACGTGCTCTTCGACGACTTTGCGAATGACGGTCTTGGTTTCTTCGGCCTTTGCTTGGGTCATCGGCGCATTCGCAGCCGCCGGTTTTGTTTCGGGCGCTTTGACTTGCGGCGCCTTAACCGCAGGTGCCGCAGAATGCGTTGCGGGAACCGCGGCATGCGCCGTTGTTTCCCATGCATCGGCAGGTTGCGGCGCGGCCGGCTGCGGTGAACGCGATGCTCGGCGTCATCGTGCGCAGCACGATGAACACCGCGACGAGCGCGACGCGACGACGACTGCCGGCGACGCTCGGGGCGATCGACGAACCGATCGCGCGTCCCGTGCGCAGCAGACGCTCGATGCGAATCGAAATGTTTTTGCGCGTCACGAACACGCCCGGCGCGGGCATCGGCGCGATGCGGCCACGCCGTCATTTCGGCCATCTTCGTGAGGCAGAATGCGTAGGGACGGACTTGCCCGGTCAGTTGCAGCACGTAGTCGTCGCACGCGACTTCGCGTTCGACGTCCATCTGGCGCGAGATGAACCACACCGCCGGATTGAAGAACAGCAGGGCTGACAGCGATACGCTGAAGGCGTTCGTCCAGTCGTCGGCGCGCAACAGATGCGCGAGTTCGTGCAAGCTGATCTGATCGATCTCGGCCGGATCGAGCGAGTGCACGAGGTGCGACGGCAAGAGCACCATCGAGTCGAAGAGTCCGACCGCGATCGGAACTTCGATGTCGTCCGAGACGCAGATGCGAACGTCGCGCTGCGCCTTTGAGCGCGTTCATCCAGCGCGGCATCGAATCGCGGTACTCGACGGAGAGCGGGAGCGAGTCGTGTTTCAGGCGTTCGAGCGCAAGAAGCGCGACGATCGAGGCGCACGAGAATGACGAGCGCGACAAGAAACCACAGCGCGAACACGACTGCGAGCAGCGATCGTCGGCAGCGTGCAAGTTGCAGCGACGGCATCGGGCGAATGCGGCGCGCACGGTCGACGAGATTGCCGTCTCGTGACGTTTCCACGGGCGGCGCAGCGATTGAACGCCGGTGTCGTTCGGCTGCGCGACCGCTGCAGCGTGCGTCGAGATACGGGAGTCATTTGCGTGACGGCAGCGGCTGCCGGTTTCCACGCTCACGCGCGAGAGACTCGTCACGACGGGGACGACCAGCATCGCGCAGAAGCGCAAGCGACCACACGGCATATCGCGTCGCTGGCGTTCGCGCTTCGGAAGATGTAGCAGCGCGACCCACGTCACGAACGCGATGAGCGCGCCCTGCCAGAGGCCGTTGAGCAGAATCGCGAGTCCGATTCGCGCTACCGGCCCGAAGCAGATCGAACGGAAGCCATGCGTTACTTCCCTTCGTCGTACCGTTCGATGAGCGAGCGCAAACGCGCGAGCTCGTCGTCCGACGGACGCTCGTTCTCGATCAAGCGTAGCGCGAGTGCGCCCGCATTGTTTCCAAAAAACTTTGAAACGACTTGCTTGACGGCGGATTGGGCCGCGGCTTCGCGCGCGATCAGCGGATGGTAGACGTAGGCGCGGCCGGCTTCTTCGTGGGCGACGTGGCCCTTCTGCTCGAGGATGCGCAGGGTCGTGAGGACGGTGTTGTACGCGATCGGCGGCGGCGGCATCGCTTCGGAGACTTCGGCGACCGTTCCGCGTCCGAGGCGCCACAGCACCTCCATGATGCGCAGTTCGCCTTCGGTTAGGGTCGGGGCTTTTCTTACGGGCCAATCGTGTGCTACCTCGCATAGCTCCTAATTCCTTAAGAGTAGGCTACCACCTGGCGCGTTAGCTTGTCAACTAATACTGTTAAGAGCATTAAACGCCGACGGCGCCTGGTCGCCGACTTGCTCGAGCTGCTGCTTCTCTTCGCCGGAGATCACCATCGTGAGGTCGAGCATGATGATCAGGCGGTCGTCCGATCTTGCCGACGCCCTGGATGTACTCGGTGCCGACGCCCGCGATCATCTCCGGCGCGTCTTCGACGTTCTCGATCGGGATGTTGAGCACTTCGCTGACGCTGTCGACGACGATGCCGACGCGCTTGCTGCCGATTTCGGTGACGACGATGCGCGTGCTCTTCGTCGCGTCGATGCGCTGCATGCCGAAGCGCGTGCGCAGGTCGATGATCGGGATCAGCTGGCCGCGCAGGTTGATCACGCCTTCCATGAAGCGCGGCGCGCGCGGCACGTGCGTGATCTCGACCATGCGAATGATTTCTTGCACTTGCGAGATGTCGACGCCGTACTCTTCGCTGCCGAGCTGGAACGAGACGACTTGCACGACCTCGCCGGAGAGCTGCTGCTCTGCGGTCTTCTTTGACGTCTGCCATGGCTTGATTAGACTCCCGAGAATTCCGCGCGCGCGACCTTGCCGCTCGCATACGCTTCGCTGACGAGCGAGTGCACGTCGATGATGAGCGAGATCGAACCGTTGCCCGAGAATCGTCGCGCCGGAGATGCCCGGGATGCGCCCGACGACGTCGGAGAGCGGCTTGATGACGATCTCTTGCTCGCCTTCGAACGAGTCGACGACGAGACCGACTTGGCGGCCCTGCAGGCCGACGATGACGATCATCACCTTGTCCGGATCGCGCTCGCCGCCGAGTTCGAAGAAGTCGGCGATGCGCACGAGCGGCACGACTTGTCCGCGCAGCGTGATGACTTCGTTGCCGTGCACCGTGCGCACGTCGGCCATTTCGACGCGCTGCGATTCGATGACCGAATCGAGCGGAATCGCGTACAGCTCGTCGGCGACGCGCACGAGCAGCGCTTGAATGATCGCGAGCGTCAGCGGCAGCTTGATCGTGAAACGCGTGCCTTGGCCCGGCACCGTGTCGACGTCGAAGACGCCCTTGAGGCGCGTGATGTTGCTTCTTGACGACGTCCATGCCGACGCCGCGTCCGCTGACGTCGGAGACGACGTCGGCCGTCGAGAAGCCCGGCGTAAAGATCAGTTCGACGATTTCGCGGTCGGTCAGGCGGTCGTCCGCCGAAATCAAGCCTTGCTTGATGCCGCGCGCGCGCACTTTTTCGAGATCGATGCCGCCGCCGTCGTCGGCGACTTCGATGATGATCTGATTGCCTTCGTGATAGGCGTTGAGCGAGATCGTGCCCGACGCGCGGTTTGCCGAGGCGCTGCGCGTTCGTCGGGCGGCTCGATGCCGTGATCGACGTTGTTGCGCAGCAAATGCATGAGCGGCTCGCCGACTTCGTCGACGATCGTCTTGTCGAGATCGGTTTCGGCGCCGGAGATCACGAGCTGCACTTCTTTGCCGCGCGCCTTGGCAACGTCGCGCACGAGGCGCGGGAACCGGTCGAAGACCTGACCGATCGGCACCATGCGCACTTTCATGATCGACTCTTGAATTTCGTTCGTCGTGCGCGCGAGCAACGCGCGAACTATCGGCGAGATCTTTCGCGAGCGGCGCGATGATGCCGGCTGACCGTATCGACGGCGCTTCGCTCTTGTCATCAACCGCTCGAGCGTATTCGCGATATCCGAAATACGCGTGCGATTGATAACGAGTTCGCCGACGAGATTCAGCAGCGCGTCGAGCCGTTCGATGTCGACGCGAATCGTTTGATGGATCGACGCCGCTTCTGAAGCCTTTGGCGCGGCCGCTGCCGGCTTTGTCGGCGCGCGCGACGGGCGCCGGTGCCACGGGCTCGGGCGGAAGCTCTTGCGATGAACGGCTCGACGGGGCAAAGGCGCCGGCTGCGGCCGGCGCGTTTGCCGCGGGCGGCGTCGCCGCTTACCTGCGCGAGCAAACGCTCGACTTCGGCTTCGAACGCGTCAACGTCGCCGGCATTTGCTTCAACGGGGGCCTCGGCGGCAGCACGTTCTTCGAACGAATGCTCTTCGCCGGTACGGCCTTCGATGACGTGCGACGTCTCTTCGTAGATCGACGTGAACTGATCGAGCTTGCGAACGTACTCGTCGACGCCCGTCGGCATGTCGCTGTCGCCGATGGCAGCTTCGACGAGATCCGGTTAGCAAATCGCGGCCCGTGAAAAGGATGTCGACGCATGCTCTCGGAGAGCGGCATCCGGTCTTTGCGAAGCAGGTCGCAAAGGTTTTCGAGCTTATGCGCGAGCGCCTGAACGTCGGTAAAGCCCAGCATTCCCGAGCTGCCTTTAACCGTGTGCAGCGCTCGGAAAAGCGAATTGACGATTTCGGGATCGCTGTGTCCGGACGAGACGTTCTCTTCGAGCTTGCAGCAGATCTCCGTCGATCTGCTGCAGCAATTCTTCCGCTTCGTCACGGAAGTACGAAATGAACTCTTCTCTGTTAAACAGCTCGTCAGACATGCTGTGCACCAGCGAGGACTGCTGCTTGCAGTCTTCGTCCGTATGTCAGGGAGTATCGCATGGACGGGTAATGTGCATCGGGCAGGGGGCGTCTGATTTTTCGCGCCCGCACAGGATGTGCGTTTCAAAACTTGTTCTGCGCAAAAATCAGTCGAGCGAAAGAACCACACGAGGTGGTTTTTTCGTGACCCCCTGACCGATGCATATTGCGCGGCCATGCGATACGGCGCCTAAACCTACTCGACGCCGAAGACTGAAAGCAGCGGGCCGAGCGATCCCGTTTCCGGAATGAGGATGAACTGACCGGCGACTTCTTTTTCTTTGTCGAGGAAGGCCGATTCGATCAAGAAGACGTCCTGATCCGGAAGAATCGACATCAGCGTGCGGAACGCGGCTTGCACCGTGCCGTACGAAAGCGTCGGCACCGACGGCAAGCAGGTTGCTCCCGGTCAGCTGGATGATCGCCGTCAGGTACGAGCCGGCGATGATGTTGCCGAGTTCTTTGAGCGTCGAATCCGCGATCGAATCGAAGATCTGGATGTCGCCGATGACGCGGTGCAAGAACTGGCTAACGAAGTCCAGCGCCTGCTCGCGATCGAAGAGCACGACCATTTGGCCCGGCGCTTCGCCGCGCACGTACATGTGCAGCGCGGCAACCGTGCGGTTCTCGTGACCGACGCGCGACGCGAGGTCGCGAAACTTGATCACGTCGATGCGCGGTTCGCTCAGGTTGATCTTCGTGTTCAGCAGCTGCGAAAGCGCGGTCGCGGCGTGACCAGCGCCGATGTTGCCGACTTCTTTCAGCGCGTCTTTTTGAAGGTCGCTGAGTTGCATGCTCTGCGCTCATGAAAGCACCTTCTGGATTGTTTCCAGAATTTTCGGCGGCTGGAACGGCTTGGTGATGAACGATTTCGCGCCGGCTTGAATGGCCTCGACGACCAGTGCCTGCTGACCCATCGACGTACACATGATGATCTTCGCGTTGGGATCGTGACGCGACGATTGCTTGACCGCGGAAATGCCGTCCATCTCCGGCATGACCATATCCATGGTTACGAGGTCAGGTTGAAGCTGTTTGTACTTCTCGACCGCCTCAACGCCGTTCTGGGCCTCTCCGACGACTTCAAAGCCGTTCTTGGACAGAATCCCCTTGATCATCATCCGCATGACGACGGCATCGTCGACGATGAGGACCCTCTTGCTCATCCGTAGCTCCCAACACAAGTGCGATGGACAACATAGGCGCCCATCCTTCAAACTCCATCGGCTGAAGCGAGGCTCTACTTGAGGATTTTGGCCTAAGCTAGACCGCGGTTTCTGAGATCGGTCTGCTTGCGGTTGATGAACTCGACGATGCGCCTGGTCTTCATGCGGGCGGACGCCGTGGAACCGCAGGCCGTGGGAGTGCTTTCCCGAGGTCGGGATGTGCTCGTGGCGCATCACTTCGCCCAAGGAGCGTCAGGGGCGCAGCGCCCGTCTTGAGAGGCATTTGCACCTCGACCTTCGTGCCCAGCTTCAACGCCCGTTCGCAGATGAGCGAACAGCCGCCGCGGCTGATGTCCCGAATCGTCCCGCGCGTGAAGTCGCCGGTCCCAACACCGCCCGGCGCAAAGCGCCACGAGCCCGTGACGAGCGTGTCGAGCCGGACGCTCGAGCGTTTCTGTACGCCCGTAGCCGCGCCGATGATGGTGAGTTTGCGCGGGATTTCGAACTGCGTGGTGGTCGCGGTGGCGCCGGCGATCTTCGTCTGTGCGCGGTAGCGGCCGGTGACCGCCGTATAAACGATGACCGCGCTCTCTCCGACGCGTCCAAGACACTCTTTGGTGACGATGCCCTTGCCGCTCGACCGCTTCGACCGTCACGCTTCGTAACGGACGGCCGGCGACGATAACGTCGACGAACGAATGTAGCGGCGGCAGTTTCGTCAACGGCACATCGGCCGATTTTGCTCCAAAGAGCGATCTTAGCATTACGTCGTCGATCCCATCGCTTGCTGCGTTTCGTCGGTCGTCGAAATCTGACCGATCGATTCAACGCGCAGACCGGGCGCAATCTCCGAGTACGACAGCACGACCAATTGCGGCGCCGCGCGTTCCGTCAGGCGTTTGAGCGCCAGACGTACCGACGGCGACGACAAGACGACCGGCTGCAGACCGGCGTTCTGCGCCACGGCGATCTGGTGCGTGAGCGAGACGTAGATCTTCGAAACCGTATTCGGATCGAGCAGCGCATAGGCGTCTTCGCCGCGGCGAACGGCTTCGGAGAGCAACGCTTCGAGACGCGGATCGACCGTGATAACCGACAGGAGTCCGTTCTCCGCATACTCGGCCGAAATGTGCCGAGCGAGCGCTGCTCGGACTTTCTCCGTGAGGAAGTCGATGTCTTTGCTCACGCGTCCGGCGTCGGAAAGCGTCTCGAGAATCAACACGAGGTTGCGAATCGGAATGCGTTCGCGAAGCAGGTTCTGCAGCACGCGCTGAATTTCGCCGACCGTCAGCAGCCCGGGCACGAGTTCGTCGACCACGACCGGATAGTGCGACTTGATGTTGTCGAGCAGCGCCGAGGTCTCTTGACGTCCGAGCAGATCCGGCGCGTGGCCTTTGATCAACTCGGTCAGATGCGTCGCGATGACGCTCGTCGGATCGATGACCGTGTATCCCGCCATCTCCGCTTCGGCGCGGGCGCTTTCGGCAATCCACAACGCCGGGAGCCCGAAAGCCGGCTCCGTCGTCGGAATGCCGTCGATCGGCGCGGTCGCCGTGCCGGGGTTCATCGCGAGCAGACGGCTCACCATGACTTCGGCGCTGCGCAACTTCGAGGCCGTAAATCTTCACGACGTACGTATTGGGGCGAAGCTGCAGGTTGTCGCGCACGCGAATCGGCGGAACGACGATGCCGAGATCGCGCGCGGCGTGGCGCCGGATAAGCGTGATGCGCTCGAGCAGATCGCCGCCCTGATTCACGTCGACGAGCGGGATGAGGCCGAAGCCGATCTCCAGCTCCATCGGATCGTACGAAAGCAACGGCACGACGCTCTCTGCGGGCTTCGCAGGAGCGGACGTTCCGCCCGCAACGGCGGCGGCAGCCTGCGCCGCGCGTCGGCAGCATCGTGCCGGTCGCCGAAATCGGATTGCGGCGGCGATTGCCAGTACATGAAGAAGAGCAGGGCCGAGAGCCCGAGGAACAGCGGACGCGCTAGCCCGGCAATGCCGAAGATCGCCGTCATGATGGCGGCGATCAGCAAGGCTTTCGGTTGCGCCGTGAGCTGGCGCGTGATGTCGTTGCCGAAATCCGATTCTGCTGCGGCGCGCGTGACGATGATACCGGTTGCGGTCGAAATCAGGAGCGCGGGCACCTGCGTGACGATGCCTTCACCGACGGTCAGCAGCGTGAAGTGGCTGAGCGCCGTCATGAAATCCATGTGCATCTGCGCGATGCCGACGATGAAGCCGCCGATCGTGTTGATGGCGACGATGATCACGGCGGCGATCGCGTCGCCGCGCACGAACTTGCTGGCACCGTCCATCGCGCCGTAGAAGTCGGCGGACGCGCTGAATGTCTTTGCGGCGCTGGCGCGCTTCGGCTTCGGTGATGAGCCCGGCGTTCAAGTCGGCGTCGATCGCAAGCTGTTTACCGGGCATCGCGTCCAACGTGAAGCGCGCGGCGACTTCGGCGACACGGCCCGCACCGTTGGTGATGACGACGAACTGAATGATGATGAGGATCAGGAAGATCACGAAGCCGACGGCGTAGTTGCCGCCGATGACGATCTGCCCGAAGAAGTTGATGACCTCGCCGGCATACCCGTGCAGCAAGATCGATCGCGTCGCCGTGATGTTCAGAGACAGCCGGAAGAGCGTGATGATCAGCAGCAGCGTTGGAAACGCGGAGAATGCCGAGCGCGTTCTCGGTATAGAGCGCCGTGCCGATGATCACGAGCGCCACGCCGATGTTCAAGGTCAGCAGCACGTCGAGCAGCGGCGCCGGTACCGGCACGATCATCAAGAAGACGAGCATGACGGAAGCGACGGCGACCAAAAGCGGGGCCGACGAACTCAAGCGTTGGCGAGAGTCCCGCCTTGCGCGTTCGCAGCCGGGGCTTGCATGGCCATTAAGCGATGGTCTTTCGTTTGAGCTTGTAGACGAACGCGATCACCTGCGCTACCGCAGCATACAGGTTCGGCGGAATTGCCTGATCGAGTTCAACGCGGTCGTACAGCGTCCGTGCGAGCGGCGGATTCTCCATAATCGGCACGTTGTTTTCGCGAGCGAGGTCGCGAATACGTTTTGCCACGAGATCTGCGCCCTTGGCAACAACGACGGGCGCTTCCATTTTGTCGTCGTCCCATTCCAGTGCGACGGCGAAGTGCGTCGGGTTCGTCACCACGACGGTCGCGCGCGGAACAGCCGACATCATGCGGCGTCGCGCGAACTCACGTTGACGGCGTTTGAGCGCCGCCTTCGCTTCCGGGTTGCCTTCCGACTGCCGGAATTCGTCCTTCACTTCTTGCTTGGACATTTTCAGGTTCTCTTCGAACTGCCACTTCGTAGCCGTAGTCGAGCAATCCGACGACGACGAGCAGCAAGCCGAATTTCCACGCAATCCCGTACACGAGATCGGCCGTCATGTTGGCTAGTTGCCCCGGCATCATTTGTCCGGCCGCCGCAAACACGTCGATGTTCTGCGCGATAGCCGTGTAAATGATCACGACGACGGCCGCGAGCTTCAAAAGCTGCTTGGCGAGATTCACGAAGACCGTCTTGGAGAACAGCTGCTGAAACCCGTTGATGGGGTTGAGCTTGCTGAACTTCGGAACGATCGGCTGCAACGTAAAGAGAAAACCGAACTGCAGCACGTTCGCGGCGATTGCCGCAAACATTGCTAAGGCGAACACGATGAACAGCGGGAACGCAACGCCGGACGCCGCCTGAACGAATTGCAGCCAGACGGAATGGAACGTCGGATCGCCGTGCTGCGCGACGCGTTCGAATAGCGAACCAACGGATGATTGAAGTCCAACAATCATCCGGTTCAAAAACGCGTGCAGCGCGATGACCGACACGAGAAAAATCACGGCGCCCGTTAAGTCTTGGCTCTTTGGGACCTGGCCGCGTTCTCGTGCCTCCTCGCGCCGCTTCGGTGTGGCCTTCTCGGTTTGTTCCGGTCTAGCCATCGATGCAACTCGTGAACACTCTCCAGCTAGTATTCGGCTCGGAGAGACCTTTTCTGCAAGGCCGTTCTAAGGAGGCAAGCGGGAAGCAGAGCGCGGTCTGCCAATAAGGGAGGCTGACAAAATCGAACCCCCAAGGAGACTACATTGCAACGAACGCTGGGCTTGCTGGCCGGCGCGATAGCCGCCGTGCTCTTGGCCGCCTGCGGCAACGCAACTCCCATCGGAAGCACCGCGCCGGCGACGCCGACGCCGTTTCCTCAGGGCGTATCTAACGAGTACAAGATTCCGACCGCAGGCTCGAACCCGGGCGGCCTCGTGAAGGGGCCCGACGGCTCCCTGTGGTTTACGGAGATCGCCGGCAACAAAATCGGCCGCCTCGCGCCGACCGCAGTCGTGACGGACTACCCCGTGCCCACCGCCGGTGCGGCCCCGCAGTCTATTACGGTCGGTCCGGACGGCGCTCTCTGGTTCACGGAATCGGGACGCCCGGCCATCGGCCGCCTCGCGATCGCCGCTCTGAGCTTCACCGAAATTTCGCTGCCGGTTAACACGGCGCGGCCGTGGGGGATCGTCACGGCGGCCAACGGTTCCCTTTGGGTCACCGACCCGGGCGCGAACTCGATTTGGCAGATCACGCCTGCCGGGGTCACCACGCAGTACCCGCTGACAACCGCCAATGCCGACCCGACGTCGATCGCCATCGGCCCGGACAGCGCCATTTGGTTCATCGAAGCCAACGCCAACAAGATCGGCAAGCTGCTGCCGTCGGCCACGTCGGGCAGCCCGACCGAATTCCCCGTTAGCGGCACCGGCTTGGGCGTAATCATTTCCGGCAGCGACAACGCGTTGTGGTTCACCGAAACGGCCAGCAAGAACATCGCCCGCATGCTGACCAACGGCACGGTTTCGAGCGAAAGCCCGCTCACCGGAATGCAGGCGCCGTTCGGCCTCGTCCTCGGCGGCGACGGCAACTTCTACATCGGCGACGAGACCGGCAACCAGATCGGGCAGTACAACCCGACGAACGCCGCGCTCAAACTCTTCCCGACGAAGAGCAGTCCGTCGAAACCGTACATGTTCACGCTTGGCCCCGACAACGAAGTCTACTTCGGCGAACAAGCCTCCAACAACATCGGCCAGTTCCGCTACTTCTAACGACTCGTCATCGTGGCTTGTCGAAAGACAGGCGCATCTAATGCAAGAGCCGCGCATACAGCGCGGCTCTTCTTTTTTCACTTGAAGACCACGCAAGCGAACCGTGCCCCGTAAGCACACCGGGCAGAACTGTTTAACAACTGCGCCGGTTTGGCATAAGGGTAAGGTCAAGTCAAATCAGAGGTTTAGTCCAATGGCTTAGCTTGCCGGGCTGGGATTTTATCCCAGCCCAAACTTTTTTCCCCTTCGTCATCCTGAGCTCGTCGAAGGACACGCGCATATCAGCTCGAGTCTGTATCGCACCTCTGGTTCGACACGCTCACCATGACGAAGTTTTCCATCGCGCAAGCGAACCGTACCCCGTAAGCACACCGGGCAGAACTGTTTAACAGCTGCGCGGGTTTGGCATAACGGTACTGTCAAGTCAAATCAGAGGTTAGTCCAATGGCTTAGCTTGCCAGGGCTGGGATTTTATCCCAGCCCAAACTTATTTTTTAGCCGGGCCGTAAGCCCCGCATGACAATGTCCATCTGTTGCGCGATGTTTTGAAAAAGCTGCGGACCGACGGAGCCCAGCAGCGGGATCGAGATCGACATCATGATGAGGCCGACGCCTATTTGAAGCGGGAGGCCGATGACGAAGACGTTCATTTGCGGAGCGACACGGGCGGCGAAAGCAAGCGCAACGTTCGTCAGGAATAGCGCCAGCAAGATCGGTGCGGCAATCTTGAAGACGATCAGGAATGCCTGCGTCAAAAAGATGACGATGTTGCCCGCCACGCTTGGATCGAGATTGATGAACGGCAGCGGCACGAGCGTGAACGAACCGGCAATGCCTTGAATCAGCAGATGGTGCGAGTCGGTCGCAAGGAAGATCAGCGTGGCAATCGCGAGCTCAAACTCGCCGATGATCGTGACTTGTTGCTGCGTGGCCGGATTGAGCACGTTCGCCACCGCGAAACCGATTTGCAAGTCGATGAGTTCGCCGGCGAACTGAATGCCGATAAAGACGAGCTGGGCGATGAACCCTACGATCATGCCAAGCACGACCTGGCTCACGATGCCGAGCACCAGGCCGTACAAGTCCGTCGAAGCCGGGACGACCGGCACCACCCGGAACAGCATGAACGAAATGAATGCCGAAAAGCCGAAGCGCACGAGAATGGGAACTTGCGGCGCCGAAAAAATCGGGAACACCGAGAGCATCGCCGATACTCGTACGAAGACGAGCAAAAACGTCTCGAACTGCGCCCCGGTTAGTCCGAAGACGTCTACCATCGGCCCACTACTTCACGAAGTGGGCCATATTGGAAAAGACACGGCTCATGAAATCGGTCAGCATCGCGAGAATGAACGGTCCAAAGAACAGAATCGCGAGCGCCGAGATCGACGATCTTCGGAATGAACGCGAGGGTCGGTTCCTGGATCTGCGTCACGGCCTGGAAGATCGAGATCGCCAGACCGATGATCATGCTCAAGATCAGCACCGGTGCGGCGGCCACGAGGGCCACGAAGATCGCTTCCCGTCCGAGCGCGATGGCGTCGCCGAAACTCATTGTTTGAAGCTCTGGAAGAGCGCCGCGACGGTCAGGTTCCAGCCGTCGACCAGGATGAAGATCAAAATCTTGAACGGCAGCGAGATGATCACCGGCGGAATCATCATCATGCCCATCGAGAGCAAGATGCTGGCCACGACCATGTCGATGACGATGAACGGGATGTAGATCGCGAAGCCGATCTCGAAGGCCGTCTTGAGTTCGGAGATTACGAACGCCGGGATGAGCAGGTAGGTCGGAACGTCGTTTTGGTTCGCCGGCCGCGGTTCTTTCGAGATCGAATAGAACAGCTGCAGATCTTTTTCGCGCGTTTGCTTGAACATGAACGCCCGCAGCGGTTTCGCCGCGCGGTCGAGCGCGACGGGCTGCGAAATCTGGTTCTTCAGGTACGGCTGGACGGCATTGGCGTTGACGTCCTTGATCACCGGGCTCATGACGAAGAACGTCAGCAACAGCGCGAGGCCGATGAGCACCTGATTGGGCGGCACCTGTTGCGTGCCGAGCGCCGTGCGCACGAACGACAGTACCACGACGATGCGCGTGAACGCGGTAACCATCACGAGCAGCGTCGGCGCCAAGCGCCAGCACCGTGAGCAGCAGCAGAATCTGCAGCGCCTGCACGACGTCGTGCGGGTTCTTCGCTTCGCCGACGCCGAGGTTGATCTGCGGAATCGGCACGTTGGGCGCAACGGGAGCCGTTGCCGCCGCCGCGATCGCCGGGATCACCCACAGGGTCGTGAGCAATACCGAAGCAGCAACCAGAAAGGCGCGGTGGCGTTCCCACACGCGCTCGAATACACGACGAATAATCACTGTTTCCCGCGCAAGTATTTGAAAGCGTCGGCAAAGGACGCGCGCTGCGCGCCGAGGAGCGAGCGTTGCCCTTTCAGCCACGACTCTACGTCTTCGGCCGGCAGTTCGCCGAGCGTCGTGACGCCGCCGTTGCTCGCGCCGAGCAGCAAGTATTTCGTCCCGACTTTCACGACGTGCACCGCCGCGTGCTGCGAGAGCACCGTCGATTCGAGCACGGTGACCAGACGGCGGTCCGCCGAAGCGAGTATGCGCCCGCGCGCAAGGCCGCGCACGACGGCATAGAGGCCGCCGAGCATGAGCGCGACGACCACGAGTGCCAGCAGGTACTGCAGCCAGAAACCGGCCGTCATGACAATCTTAGCTTGCCTGCGGGATTGAGTTCGCTGATTTTCACCGCGTACTTATCGTCGACGACGACGACTTCGCCGCGCGCGATGAGGATGTTGTTGACGTAGAGATCGATCGGTTCGGCCGCGAGCTTGTCGAGTTCGAAAACCGCGCCCGAGTGCAAGCGACACGACTTCGCGCAGCGGCATCACCGTTTTGCCGAGCACGGCGCTGATCTGCAGCGGCACGTCGTGCACGAGATCGAGGTTCGCCTGTCCCGCGTTGCGCCGTGCGCACGGGCGTCGGCTGCATCGGCGTGTAGGCGACGCTTTGCGCGCTGACCGCCGGCGGCGGCCGCTGCGGGCTCGCGGCTGGAACGGGCGCTGCCGCAACCGGCTGCGGTCGGCGCGGCGCGTCGCAGCGCAGATGCCGAGTTTCGAAAGCGTGATTGCCGCGAAGTCGATGCTCATCGTCGGATGCAGATCCGCGCCGACTTGCACGCCGCCTTCGTACGATTCGAAGGGCGGCGGCGGCAGCAGCGTTGCGTCGCTGCAGAGCTCCGCGTGCACGCCGTCGGCGGATGCGCCGAGCTGCTTCGCGAGTTGCTTCCGCCATGGCGCCCGCAATTTGCGAAACGGTTTCGGACGCGATCGACAGCTGCATCGGTCCCATCTCAGCCAACTCGTCGCCGCCGCCGAGCATCACGCCGACGACTTGCTGCATGTCGCCGTTTCGGGAAGCGTACGACGATTTGCGCGCCGAGCGACGGAATCTCCGCGACCGTGACGAGTTCGTTGCCGTCGGTGCGAATCGAGCCCTCGTGATCGTTACGCGATCGCGCCGGTCGCCGCCGAAGGCTGTTCGACCAACCGGCCGAGCACGGTGCCGGCCGCGGCCAGCATGGAGTCGGCGAGTTGTTGCATGTCGGGCATTCGTTATTCGTCCTCGTTCTCTAACGACTTGTGCGACTTGCACGGCCAAGTGATCTTTGTTGATGCCGGGGAAGACCCGGAATTTCTCTTTGTCGTTCACCGTCGCACAGAGCGGCTGGCTCGTCTGCTTATCGAAGACGATGATATCGCCTTCGCTGCAGCGCGACCAGGTCGCGCAGCGAAACCATCGTCTTGCCGAGTTCGACTTCCACTTCGACGTCCGCGCGCTCGACGTTCCGCGTGAGCTGCGCGATGTCTTCTTCCGTCATGCCGCGTCCGGCCATCACGCTGGGCGACCACTGGAAGTCGGTGAGCTGCTGGCTGATCGACTGCAGCACGAGGTACGGCAGGCAGAAGTTCATCACGCCCGCCATGTCGCCGATCTTCAGCTCCATCGACACGTACGCGACGATCTGGTCGAGCGGAATGATGCGCGGAATGAACTGCGGATTCGAATCGAGCGCTTCGATCTTCAGCGAGAGCGTCAGCAGGTAGTTCCACGACTCGCGATAGCTGTTGAGCATGCGCGCCATGAAGCGCTGCATCAGCGTACGCTCGATGTCGGTGAGGTCGCGCAGCTTGTTCGGGAACCAGCCGGGTCCGCCGAGCAAACGGTCGATGATCGAGAATACGAGGTTCAAATCGACCTGCACGATGCCGCTGCCGGGCAGCGGATCCATCGAGTAGATCGCCGAGAATCGACGGCATGCCGATCGAGGCGATGAAGTCGCCGTAGCTGATCTGCTCGATCGAAATGATCGTCGCTTCGACGCGCGTGCGCAGGTAGACGGAGAGCGAGTTGTTCAGCAGGCGCGTGAAGTTCTCGTGCAGCGTGCGAAGCGTCTGCAGCTGGTTGTTCGTGAACTTGTCGAGACCGCTTGTTGAAACGGAAATCGAACGACTTGATCCGTCGTGCCGTCGATCGCTTCTTTGGCCGGCGCTCCGCCCTGGCCCGAGAGCTGATTGATAAGCGCATCGATTTCTTCTTGCGAGAGACTCGACATGCGACCTTTTGTCTACTGCCCTTTCTCCGCCTTCGAAATCGTTGCGTTGAGCAATACGATATCGACGCGTCGGTTTTGCTGACGATCCTCTTCCGTGTAGATTGTTATTGCGCGGCTGGAACTCTCCGTAGCCTGCCGCCGAAACGCGAGTCGGATCGAGTCCGTCGTGTTCGACGAGATAGCGCGTCGACGTTGACGGCGCGCGCCGTCGACAGCTCCCAGTTCGTCGGATACTGCGCCGTATGAATCGGGACGTTATCCGTATAACCCTCGATGCGGATCAAGTTATCGTTCTTCTTCAGAAATAACTGCGACGCCGTCGAGAATTTTCAGCGTCTCCGGCCGCATCTCCGCGCTGCCGCTGTCGTAGTACGACTTGTCCGAAAGCAGCGTCATCACCAGACCGCGGTGGTCCATGTGGACCTGCACCTGCTGCTCCAGGTGGTTGCTGCTGGACGTACTTGTCCAGCTCCTTCTCGATCGCCGGGATGCTGGAGCTCGATTCGAAGGACTGCTGGCCGTTCGCCCCGCCGTTTGGCGGCTGGTTGACCGACCAGGTGTTGTCGAACCCCGCCGAGACGTGCTTGGCGAACTCCTGAACCTTCACGTGGCTGATCGTCGACATCGCAAAGAGAATGATGAAGAGCGCGAGCATGAGCGTGATCATGTCCGCATACGTAAGGAGCCAGCGCATCATGCCCGCTGTCTCCACTTCTGTTCGCTCGGCTTCTTGCGAAACTTGATTCGGCGCGCGAGCCGCGGTCTTTATGCGGTTGGACGCACGTTACGCTATGCCGACGAGCTATCGGCCTCGCCGATCGCGCCGCCCTCTTCGATATCCGTTTCACGTTCCTTCGGATCGAGGAAGGCCAGCAATTTCTCTTCGAGCAGACGCGGATTGTCGCCGGCTTGAATCGCGAGAATGCCTTCGATCATGATCTCGCGCAGCAGCAGCAGCTGTCCGTTGCGCTCTTTGATCTTCGTGCCGATCGGCAGCCACAGCAAGTTGGCGAACATGATGCCGAAGAACGTTGCGACGAACGCCTGCGCGGTCGCGACGCCGATGGAGCCGGCGATATTCGAGCTGTTGCTCGATATCGCGAAAGGCCCTTGAGCATGCCGATGAGGCCGAGCACGGTGCCGATGATGCCGAGCGTCGGCGAGTAGCCGCCGAGCGATCATGAAGACGGCTTCGGCTTTCGCGCCTCGCATCTTGCGCGTTGCTGACTTCGGTTTCGAGAACTTTGCGAATGATGTCGGTGTCGCGGCCGTCGATGACGAGCTGGATGCCCTTGCGCATGAAGTCGTCGTCGAGCGCCGCGGCCTCGTTTTCGAGCGCGAGCAAACCTTCGCGGCGCGCTTTTTCGGCGAACGATACGAGCGTCGAGATCACGTCGCGTTCGTGATAGTTCGACTTCGGAGAACGCGGTGCTTGCAAGCCGCCGAAGAACCCGCGAACGAACGTGCGCATCGGGAACGACGTCAGGGTCGCGCCGATCGGTACCGCCGATGATCAAAACGAAGGCTTCCCAGCGTCCAAAAATGACGTGGGCATCCGTCCCGCCGACGTATCCGGCTAGAAAGATAGCGCCGAACCCTAAGATAAGGCCGCTGATAGTGGCAAAGTCCAACGATCGCTCTCCGCTATAGGCAACTAGCGTCTATTTCTGGTATCGGCCGCGTGTGCCGCTAACCTCAAGTCCCGGGTAAGCAGACGTCTGCTAGTTCCCTTCGGACGGCCCGTAGATTCGCCTTTTGAACTCCACGATCTTCCGCTGGATGTCGTCCATGCGAGTCGCGCACGATGATCCGGTTGCCGGAGGTAAGCGTCACGACGGTATCGGGCGTTTCTTCGATCTGCTCGATGAGGTCGGAGTTGACCATCACGGGATGGCCGTTTAACCGGGTCAGTGCTATCACCGTCGTCGCTCTTCTTCTTATAAGGTAATCGTGAGAGCAAAAGGGGCCGGACCCTCCTTGGCCCGGCCCCTCGATTGCGCCCGCGTCATCCGTGTCGCGGGACACCGTCTAGTCCTTAAAGACTATCCGGTTAGTTTTCCGACGCGCGCAGGTTGATCGAGCGTGATCAGGTTCTGGTCGGCCGTCGTGATGCCGCGCGTGTTCGCTTCGAACGCGCGTTGCGCCACGATGAGCTTCGTGAACTGATCCGCAAGGTTGACGTTCGACTGCTCGAGCGTGCCGCCGACGATCGTGCCGTAACGGCCGCTTGCGGCCGTGCCGATTTGCGGCGAGACCGGAAGCCGAAGTCTGCTGGAACTGGTTGCTGCCGACGCGCTGCGAGGCCGTCTTCGTTTTGGAACGTGGCAAGCGCGATTTGCGCGAGCATCTTTCTGTTGGCCGTTCGTGAACGATCCCGTCGACCGTGCCGTCTTGACCGACCGTGATGTTCGAGAGCATGCCCGACGCGAAGCCGTTCTGCGAAATGACGTTTGCCGTGTAGCTGCCGGCAAGGCTGGCGTCGTTCGAGAAGTCGAGTCGCGATCGGGCCGGGAGCCGGTGCCGAACCGCTGGCCGTCGGAGCGCTCGCGTTGTTGCCCGCGCTCGGGCCCCACTGCGCGATGTTGATCTGATTGCCTTGGTTGATGTTCGGCGAACCGCCGCCGACCGTGTGCAGATACATCGCATCCGCCGGCGTGATGCCTTGTCCGGCTGCGACGCCTTCGATCGCCGACGAGTTGATGAACTGGCCGTTCTGATCGAAGTACGCGAACCCGATGGTTCCCGACGATGCCGTGCCGTAGGTCGGCGCCGTCACCGCACCGGTGTTGCTGATCGAGCCCGGCGTCGCAATCGTATTGAACGTCGTGCCGTCCGTAAACGCCACGCTGACTTTCCAACGCGACGAAACCGTGTGCGCCGAACCGGTAGCGTCCTGCACCGTCGTCGGAAGACCGTTGGTCGCGGGGTTAACCGTGAAGTTCGCGGTCGAACCGGCATCGGCTGCGGCGAAGTTGCCGAGCGTGAACGTTGCGCCGCTAAGCGTAACGCTCGAACCCGGGCTGCCCGTAACGCTGTTGCCGTATTGGTCGGTCACCGTCGCCGTGCCGCCGCCCGCGTTCACCGTAACGGTGATCTTGTTCGGCGCTGCGCTCGTCGTCTGCGGAGCAACCGTCACCGCGCTGTTGATGAGATTGCCGCCGCCGCCGAGGGCCGCGTTCGTGGGCGGACCCGCGAGAGCCGCAGAGGTTGAGCCGGTCGCATCCGGCGTGTACGTGATCGTGCGCTTGATGCGCGTTGCCGAGCGAATCGTAGATCGTCGTCGAGATCGTCTTCGGCGTTCCGGGGTTGATCGAGGCGCCGATCGTGTTCAGGAACTGCTGCGACCACTGCGTTTGGTCGAGATTGCCGCCGAGCGACATGTCGAACACTTTGTCGTTCGTCGTCGGGCCGATCTTCACGCCTTGTCCCGTCGCCGTTGCTTGTTCGGTCAGACCGATCGGAATCGTGATGTTGCCGAGCGTGCCGTTCTGCGTGATGTCGCCGTTCGAATTCGGCCATGTAGCCCTGCACCGCGAGACCCGAAGCCGGATCGTAGAGCAAGCCTTGCGAGTTGAGCGAGAACGCGCCGTCGCGCGTGTAGACCGGCTGCGCCGAACCGTCGGATGTGCGCAGCACGAAGAATCCGTCGCCGTTGATCGCGAGGTCGGTGTTGACGCCGGTCGTTTCGAGTCCGCCTTGCGCGAACTGCGTGTCGACGCTGTTGACTTTGACGCCGAGACCGATGTCGATCGGGTTGACGCCGCCGTTGCGCTTGCGTCGGGCCCGATGGTGCGTCCGGTCTGCTGATAGAACATGTCCGCGAACGTCATGCGCTGACCTTTGAAGCCGGTCGTCGCCGTGTTCGCGATGTTGTTCGAGAGCATGTCGATCCAGCTTTGATAAGCGTTCAGACCGCTGATGCCCGTGAACAGTGAATCGAAAGCCATGTTTAACCTCACATGGAGTCCGCAACGCTTCAGTCAGTCGGCGTCGCGGCCGAGGCTCCGCATGCGGTCCGCCCCGGATTGTGCTTTAAAAGTCTTTAAATAATTGCCGCCGAGTCGATGTTGGTGAATACGTTCTCTTTCATCGAATCGGAATCGACCGCCGTGATCACGGTGCGGTTCTTGATGCTCACCACCATCGCGACGTCGCGCATGATGAACAGCGAATTTTTCGCACCTTTCGCCGCTGCTTTGTCCGCCATCGCGTTCATCCGCGCCACGTCTTCCGACGAGAGGCTGATGTTGCGCGATTGCAGACGCTGCATGGCGTGCGCCGAGAACTTGAGCGGTTCGGCCGACGTTGGGGCCGCCGGAGCGGTAACGCCTTCGAGAACCGAACGGAAGCTCTGTGAGCCCGCCGGCGGAATCTGCACCGGACGTCCGATCGGACGCGCCGCGGGACCCGGAATGATCTGCGGTTGTTGAACCTTGCTGACGTCCTTGTCCATCAGGTTATTGTCCGGTCGACGTCGTGGAACCCGACGTCGAAGAAGTTGACGTGCCGATGCCGACGATGTTCGTCGTCGCGAAAAGCAGCGCGTTCCCGTTGCTGTCGCTGATCGTCTTGCCGCTCGAGTCCGTCATCGTGAAGTACGGCGTGCCGTTCTGCACGCTGATCGACGAAACGGTGCCCGTGACGGTGCTCGAATTACCGGTCGACGTGCTCGTTTCCACCACCGTGGCCTGCTTGCCGATCAGGGATGCGGCTTGCATGACTCCGAAGGTGCTTTGGAAATTCGAGAACGACGACGCGAGTTGTTGCTGATACTGCAGCGCCGAGAATTGCGCGAGCTGCGTGACCGACTGCGTCGGGTCTTGCGGCTGCGTCGGATCCTGATTCTGCAGTTCCGTCGTCAATAGCGTCAAAAACTCGTTCGGATCGACGGTAAGACCGTTCGAACCCGACGAGCTTGTCGACGGCTGATTGACGCCGATTAGCTGGTCGATGGGCTGAGCCGTCGTGCCAGCAACTGGTGCCGATGGCATGTTCTTCCTTCCTAACTACGCGAGGTAGTTAAAGAGCTCGAGGCTCGAACTTGGCAAAAGCTGCGGTCCGGTACTCGAGGTTTGCGCGGCGTCGGAACCGTCTTCGCTGCCGCCGATTTCGTGAACGACGTAGCGACGGCCGAAACCGCCCGTGCGATCGCGGTTCTGATCGCGGCCCGCATCGCCGCCCGAAACGTCGACGGAGAAACCCGTAAGGGTTAGCCCGGCTTCGTTCAGCGACTGTGCAAGGTGCTGGTGATTGGAAAGCAGTGCGTTACGCACGTCACCGTTTGCGGCAACCATGTTCGCACTGATCGACGACCCGCTTACCGTGATCTTCATCGTCACCTCGCCGAGATTGTCGGGATTCAGCCGCAGCCGGATTTCCGACGAACCGGATTGGTTGGTGCGCATGACCATCGACTTGACGACCTGTTCGACGACCGCGTTTGCGTCGACGGCAGATTGCGCGTGCGCTTGGACTTGCGTGGTAAATGAAGCGTTTGAGGTTTGCGTGTTCGCCGCAGCGGCGATGCCGAGTTGCGTCGCATCGGTTGACGACGACGGCTTGGAATCGGGCTGCTGCGAGAGGTCGCGCTCGGCATTCGAACCGCTCGAATTGCCTTGCGTGTTGGAATCGGACGCGTGCGCGAGCGCCGCAAGCGCGTTTTGAAAACGCGCGGCGAGCGCCGACGGCGTGCTGTCGGTTCCTACCGGCGCGGATAGCTGGCCGCTTTGCGCCGCAGTGCCGTTCACGCGCGCATCGACTCCGGCCGCGCGCACTAACATGCGTGCGAGGAGATCGGGTGCGTTCGCTTGGGTGATCTGCGTTGGCGGCGCGCCGGTCTGGACGGATTGTCCGGTACTAGCGGCCGATGCGCTCGACGGTACGTTTGCCGAGCCGGATGAATTCACCACAGAGCCGAGAAGCGCGCGCGCAATCGCATCCGCGTCGACTTGCGTCGATGCCGATTCGGATTTGCGCTGGGCCGGGATGTCTTTCGCCGAGTTGGCGTCCAAGATTTTTCCCGCGATATCGTTCTGCTGCCCTGCGGTGTTTTTCGTGTCCCCCGCGATTGTTGCGATCATCTTTCGTAATCGCTGCGCGAGGGCTGCTGCTTGTTCGGCAGCTGTACCTGGCGGAGCGTTTCCGGGTGGAGCGAGCGCGTTTGCGATGGAGTCCACGAGTGAGGTTTTCAATCGAGCGCTCGTGCTTGCACCCGTTTGCGACGGCAGCTGCTGCTGCACGGCGCTCGCGAGCTTCTGCGCTAAGCGATCGATGATGGTTGACATTGGGGTTCCGCTTTGAAGCAACGCGCTGAGCTGGGCGAGCGGGTCGGCAGCGGTTCCCGAAGCGTTCGTCGCGCCGGAAAACAGCGAGGCGAATGATGCTCCGTTCGACTGCGCTGAAGCCAGTACGTTCGGCATCATCGAAAACCAGTCGAGGCCCTGCGATCCGTCGGCCATAAGCGACGCGTGCTTCGCGACCGCCGTTCCTTCGAACGAAAGCGGCTTCGCGTTGGATCCCAATGCACTAAGAGAGTTCATTTTGTCTGTCACCTCCTTTCCACCAAAGTAAAACCGGAGACCATGGCTTGGTCTCTCGTATAGGTCATCGGCACTCTGCGCTAGCTACCTTAGAGGCAGCAAACGGCGCCAGCCGGCGCATGAGCTGGGCGAAGTCGGCCAGGTCCAGCGCTTGCTCGGCGTCGGAGAGAGCCCGCGACGGATCTGGGTGAACCTCGATGATGGCACCGTCCAGCCCGGCCGCAGCCGAGGCCGCCACGAGCGGTGCGACGAGACTTCGCCGCCCGGTAGCGTGGCTAGGGTCAACGATAACGGGAAGATGGGTCAGCTCCTTGAGCCGCAGGGCGCCCGCTAGGTCGAAGAGATTGCGCGTATGCGCATCGAAGCCGCGGACCCCTCGCTCGCAGAGCACCACGTTCGGATTCCCCTCGAGCAACAGGTATTCGGCCGCGCACAAAAGCTCGTCCAGCGTGGCCGCCGGCCCTCGCTTCAGAAGCACCGGGCGCCCGGTTCTAGCGGCAGCGCGGAGCAGGGCGAAGTTCTGCATGTTTCGCGCGCCGATTTGAATCATCGCGACGCCGGGACGCGAGATAACGCAGCTGCTCTTCCGACGTCGCCTCGACGACCGCCGGAAGGCCGTGGCGCTCCGAGACGCTGCGCGATCAGATCGACCCCGCGTTCGCCGAGACCCTGGAACGAGTACGGCGAGGTCCGCGGCTTGTACGCCCCGCCCCGCGAAGCATGGCAGCGCCGCTGGCGGCTACGCCCCGCGTCACCGCTTCCATCTGCAGCTCGTCTTCGATTGCGCACGGCCCGGCAACCATCGTGAAGCCGTCGCCGAAGCGCACGCCGCTCACTTCGACGATCGATCCTCGCGCGCGCGCCGGCGCGCCAACTCGTACATCATTTTCGCTTACCTTTGCGTCGCGAAAAAAACAAAGACCGCCCGGTGATCCGGACGGCCTTCGTTGACTAGCTGAAACGAACTCGTACGTGCTACGTCATGACAAAGGACGCACGCCTCACCGGCAAATGTGCGGCAGAGGTGCCACCACGATGCGAACGCACGGAACGTCGTCATTGCGGGGAGCTTACCACGGTCGCTCCGGGCGCGTCAACGACGCCGGCAAGCGCAAGCACGTTCCGCACGATGCGGCCGCCATGTTCGCTCAGCACCGACTCGGGATGAAACTGGACGCCGTGCACGGGCAATTCGCGGTGTGCGATTCCCTGCACCGCGCCGTCCTCGCTGCGGGCGGTCACGACTACATCCTCGGGAAGCGACTGCGGATCGAAGCAGAGCGAGTGGTAGCGAGTTGCCGTGAACGGCGTCGGCAGTCCTGTGAAGATGCCCGTGCCGGCGTGTTCGATGGCCGACGTCTTCCCGTGCATCTGCGATGGTGCGTGCGTAACGATTGCGCCGAAGGCTTCGCCGATCGCCTGCAGGCCAAGACATACGCCGAAGACCGGCATCTTTCGCTCGATCGCGCTGCGCAGCACGCTCATCATGCGCGGCTGCTGCGATGGATTTCCCGGACCGGGCCCGACGACGAGCAACGCGTAGTCGTCCAACATCGACGGCACGAGTGCCGGATCGTCGTTAAGAATGACGTCGGGCGCGGCGCCTTGCGAAGCAAGTAAGTGCACGACGTTATACGTGAAGCTATCGTAGTTGTCGATAAAAAGCAGACGGCCCGCTTGCATTATGATTGGGCCTACAACGATTGGGCCGAGAGTCCCTGGGCGCCGGAACGACGATGTTCGTATTTTACAAGCATGCGTCGAACGCTTACGACTTTATCAAGCCTTTCAATCGTTGCCTTCCTTTTAGGTCTTGCCGCATGCAGCGGCGGATCGCAAAGCAGCGCCTTACCTTCCGTGGGAGCTCGCGCACTTGTCGCGCAAATGGCCGCAACGCCCATGCCGTCGACAATTTATTTATCATCCGGCAAGGTCATCGGCATCGACGATGGATTCACTCCCGCTGATGGCGATGCATCGACCGGCGGCAACGGACAAACCGTAGACGGCATTCCGTGCGGTTCCATGACCGACGGCGGCCATCACGTCCATTTCTTCTTGGGCGTTTTGGTCAACGGCGTGCAGTATGCAATTCCGGATACGATCGGCATGCACGTTCCGGCTAGCGAAGTTAACGGCTTCACGAGCGGCGCTAATTGCGTCTATCAAATTCACACGCACGACGCCTCGGGAATGATCCATGTTGAAGCCGGCGGCAGCGTGCCGCTGAACGACCCGGTTTTCAACCTCGGCGATTTGTTCGATATCTGGGGACAAAGCATTTCGTCAACGGGTTTCGCGAATTTCACCGGACCGGTTCACGTATTCTATGCGACGACTCCCCTGCGCTCGGCGTACAGCGGAACGTACAAACCATACACGGGAAATCCGCGCGCGATTCAGTTTTATTCACACGAAGCTATATGGATCGAAATCGGCACGAAGTACCTCACTCAGACACAATTGCCGCGCATTCACTTCTACACTGAATACTAACGGCGCTTCGCCGCAACGACTTCAAGCAAGCGGTTTGTGAGAACAAACCGCTATTTGCATTCGTTGCTGGGTACGGAGGTATTCATGAAAAAGCTGCTTCTCATCCCGGCGGTCGCCGGGTTCCTAACCGCACTCTTTCCTGCCGCAGCGAACGCGGCTCTTTATTGCCCCGTGCGTTCGAGCATTTTCGGCACCGTCTCCGGCGTGCGCTCGAACGAACTCACGCTTTCTTCGGTTCCCGGTGAATTCGGACGCATGGGCTACATCCACGTAATCTCCAACGGCGCGCGCGTCAACGCGAACGGCCTGCAATTACGTCGCGGCGTTTTCGCCGGCGTGTACGGCTGCTTGACGCCCGACCGTCGCCAGTTCAACGCCGAAGACGTAACCTTGGCTCCGAATGAAGCAGCGTACGAATCGTATCCGCGCCGTACCGTTTCGCTGCAGGGACGCGTCGAGGCAGTGCGCAGCGGCCGCTTCTTGATGGACTCCAATGGCGGCCACGGCGACCTTTGGGTCTACACGAATGCACCGGTTCGTACGGGACAACTCGTCGGCGTAACCGGATCGTTCGCTCCGCGTAACGCTTCTTTCGAGGCTTCTTCGATCAGCGTTCTACAACAGTAAACTTCCTTCGCTTTTACTCGCGAGGCGGCTGGGACTTCGGTCCCGGCCCCCTCGTCATCCTGAGCTTTGTCGAAGGACAGGCGCATCCCAGCAAAGCACGCATCCCGCGTCGAACGTGTGTAACGATGCTCGACATACCAACGCGGGCTCTCATGAGTCTGGTGCAACTCGCCGGCCGCGGCTTCCACGAGAAGCTCGACGTCGAAGACGTGCGTGCTAACTACGCCGAGCTAAACCGCCGCTTCGGGTTCATTCGCCGTCGTGGAGTCGACGTCACCGATCTTACAATCCCGTCGTTCGACGGCGCCGAACTCTACGCGCGCTTCTATCGTCCCCGCAACGTCGACGGCGCGCTCCCGGTGATGCTGTATTTCCATGGCGGCGGCTGGGTCATCGGCGACGTTAGGTCGTTCGATCACCTCACGCGTTTCATCGCGGGCGAAGGCAACATGGCGGTGCTTTCCGTGGAGTACCGGCTCGGCCCGGAACATCGTTTCCCGATTGCTTTCGAAGACGGCTTCGCCGCGCTCGCATGGCTGCAGCAACATGCTCGCGACTTGCACGTCGATGAAAACCGCATCGCCGTCGGGGGCGACAGCGCGGGCGCCGGCATCGCGGCGTCGCTTTCAACGTACGGCGCGGATCGCGGACTCGCGCGTCCAGCTTATCAGTTCCTCATTTACCCGCCGGTCGACGGCACCGGCCGGTTCGCGTCGCGAACGGCCTTCACGCGCGGGCTGCCGCTTACGGCGTCCGTCGTCGACTGGTTTGCGCGGCATTACTTGAATCGTCCCGAAGATGCAGCGGCGCCATTTATGACGCTGGTGGATGCGCCGCATCCCGAGCGCTTACCGCAGACGTATATCCTAGCGGCGGGGTACGACCCGCTCGTCGATGAAGGCCGAACCTACGCGGAGCGGCTGCGCACGGCAGGCGTCGACGTTACGTACGACCTGCGGCCGGCTCTAGCGCATGGCTTCGTAAGCTTTCCGCGCATTGCTCCCGCGGGCGGACGCGCCGTTCGCGAGGCAGTTCAATCTGTGGCGAAGGCCCTTCGCCGATAGGAGTTCGAAAAGTGAAAGAGTTTCGCGGCAGACGAGCCGTGATTACGGGCGCCGGCTCCGGAATCGGACGAGCCCTCGCGCTTGCACTTTCGAAAAACGGCGCGCATCTCGAACTGGCCGACCGCGACGCCGGCAGCCTTGCGGAAACAGCTTCGCTCGTCGCTAACCAAAGCGTCGACGTTCGCGCGCACCTCGTCGACGTCGCCGATGCTTCGGCTCTCAGCGCACTTGCCGCAAGCGTAAACGACCGCGGCGGCGCCGGCCTTTTGATCAATAATGCGGGTGTCGGGCTGTACGGCAGCGTGATGGAAATCTCGAACGAAGAGTTTGCCTGGCTGATGAACGTCAACTTTTGGGGCGTCGTTTACGGTGTGCGCGCATTTCTTCCCCAGTTGCTCGCACGTCCCGACGCGTGCATCGTAAACGTCTCCAGCCTCTTCGGTTTGTGGGCTCCGCCGGGACAAGCTGCGTATGCCGCGAGTAAGTTCGCAGTACGCGGCTACTCCGAAGCCCTTCGCGCGGAACTCGCTACAACCAACGTGCGGGTCGTAACGGTGCATCCGGCCGGGGTCGCCACCGCCATCGCCAAACGTTCGCGCATCGCTGCGTCCGCGGACCAGTTGCGCGCAGCTTCGGAATCGGAAAAGTTCGATCGCCACTTCCTCACGATGCCGCCGGATCGGGCCGCCGAAATCATTCTCCAGGGAATCCGGCGCGGCCACGATCGTATACTCGTCGGCAAAGAAGCGCATCGCGTAGATCTTCTCCTTCGCCTCCTCGGATCGCGCGCCGCCAAACTCTTCAATAGCCGCGTGCCGTTCGATGCGCGCCGAAATCAACGTGACAATGCTTGACGTAGCGATCGTCGGGTCGGGCTTCGCGGGCATCGGCATGGCGATCGCGTTGCATCGTGAGGGAAAGCATTCGTTCGCCATTTTCGAACGTGCTTCCGATCTCGGGGGAACGTGGCGCGACAACGCCTACCCGGGCTGCGCCTGCGACATTCCGTCGATGCTGTACTCGTTCTCGTTCGAGCGCGGCACCGGATGGTCGCGCCGTTATCCCCCTCAACAAGAAATCTGGGCCTACCTGCGCCACTGCGCTCGCAAGTACGGCGCAGCAGAGGCCATACGATACAATGCCGACATCGTCGAAGCGCGCTGGGACGAAGCCGCCTCGCTCTGGCGCTTGCAAACGCGCTCCGGCGACATTATCGAAGCGCGAGTCGTCGTCTTTGCACTAGGCGGCTTGAGCAATCCCGCCATTCCGAAAATCCCTGGACTGGAGCGCTTCACCGGCGCGGCTTTCCATTCGGCCACTTGGGACCATTCGATCGATCTGAACGGAAAGCGCATCGCCGTCATCGGAACCGGCGCAAGCGCAATCCAGTTCATTCCAAAACTGGCCGAACGAGCCGGCCATCTCACCGTCTTCCAACGTACGCCGCCTTGGATCGTTCCCCGCGGCGATGCACCGGTTTCGCGCTTCAAACAATGGCTGCGCGGTCATATCCCCGGCTACTCTTGGCTCGTGCGCAAAGCCATCTACTGGACGCTCGAACTTCGCGCCTACGCCTTCACCGTCGACCCACGCGTGCTTCGCTTCAACGAACGCTTCGGCCTCAAACATTTGCATAGCCAGGTTCCCGAACCGGACCTGCGCCGCAAACTGACGCCGGACTATCGCATGGGCTGCAAACGCGTCCTGCTCTCGGACGATTACTATCCGGCTCTGCGTCGACCGAACGTCACGCTCGAAACCTCAGCAATCGCAGAAGTGCGCGAACGCTCGATCGTCACCATGGACGGCACCGAACATCCAACTGACGCCATTGTTTTTGGCACCGGCTTCCGCGCGCAAGAATTCGTCACGCCGGTTCGTGTCATTGGGCGCAACGGCATCGCGCTCGACCGAGCGTGGCACGATGGACCAAAAACCTACCTAGGAATCAACACCGCCGGCTTCCCCAACTTGTTCTTCCTCGTCGGTCCGAACACCGGACTCGGCCACAACTCCATGGTCCTCATGATCGAAGCGCAAATTCGGTACGTCATGAGTGCTTTACGCACGATGCGCAAACAGCACCTCACCGCGCTCGACGTTCGCGAAGAAACCCAAACGCGCTTCCAGCGCGGCCTAGCTAAGCGTAACGCTCAAACTGTCTGGTCATCCGGCTGCCGCAGCTGGTACCTCGACTCTTCCGGCCGCAACACCGCTCTCTGGCCCGGCTTCACTTTCGCTTACCGCTTTCTGACGCGCCGCTTGAACCTATCGAACTACACTGCGACATCGCAGTGATGGCTAAAGTTCAACTCCCAGTACCTCACGCGCGATTCGCGTCTTATGCAATACCTCTTCGTACTCGGCTTCCGGGTCGCTATCCGCAACGATGCCGGCTGAGGCTTGCCAGTAGGCGCGGCCGTCCTGGACGTGAATGCTGCGCAACGTGATGCACGAATCGAAGTCGCCGTTGAATGCCCAGCGGCCGATGCTTCCGGCGTAGAAGCCGCGCGTCACCGGTTCGAGTTCGTCGATCAACTGCATCGCTCGCACTTTCGGCGTGCCCGTTACCGTGCCGGCCGGAAATCCGGCGCGGAATAGATCGAGTCCATCGCATTCCGCGCTTCAGCTCGCCGACGACATCCGAGACGATGTGCATCACGTGGCTGTACCGTTCGATTTGCAGCAGCTCGTCGACGACGACGCTACCGTACGTCGCACACCATGCCGAGATCGTTGCGCCCGAGATCGACCAGCATCACGTGCTCTGCGCGCTCTTTTTCGTTTTCGAGCAATTCTTTCGCAATCGCGACGTCTTCCGCATCGCTGACGCCCCGCGACCGCGTTCCGGCAAGCGGCCGGATACGAGCTTTCCGGCCCTCGAGGCGCACGAGAAACTCCGGCGATGCACCGAGCAGCTGTCCGAACGGCGTGTCGACGTAGAACATGTACGGCGAGGGGTTGCGGCGGCGCAATGCCCGGTAGAGATCGAACGGCGTGCCTTCCAGATCGGCGCCGAAACGAATGCCGATTTGCAATTGATAGACGTCGCCGTCGTAAATGTGTCGTTTGACTTCGCGCAACGCGATCGAGATACGTTTCGCGTTCCATCGAAATCGAAAGCGGACCGGTCCCGCGCACTTCGCCGGCGAGCTCCGGCGCGCTCGAAAGCATGCGCTGCAGATAGCGTTCGAGCCGCACGTCGATTTCGAGCGCATCCTCGCCGCATGCCCCAGAGCACGAGCGTGTGCGTGAGATGATCGAAGACGAGCCACGTCGCCGGAACGGCAACGTACGCAGCCGGCATCGCGGGCGCGTCGGCCGCACGGTCGCGGCAGATGCGCCATCGGACGCGCAGCGTCGTAGCCGAAAACGACGAGCGCGCCGCCAAGGCCGCGTGGGATCCTCGGGCGGACGATGCGGCTCGAGTGCTTCACGGATGCGATCGTAGAGATCCGGCGTTGCATCGAACGATCGAACGAACGCGTAGTCGAGACCGATGAACGAATAGCGCGAGAGGCGGCCGCCGTGTTCGACGCTCTCGAGCAGACACGACGCACGCGGAACGCTGAGCGCAAGAAATGCGCCGATCGGCGTGACGACGTCGGCAACGATGGTGCGCGTTCTAACGAGCAAAGGCCGCCCAATCGGGCGGCCTCCTTGCGCAATCATGGGTCCCGGCTTACCGCTTGAGTTCGGGATGTTCCTGCGTTAGCGCGGCAACGTACGTGGACGGCAGTGCGTCCAGGATCGACGAAACCGAATCGGCGGACATCAGCGCGAACACGCGCGCTACGTACACGACGGGCAATTTCTGCACGACTTTCGCTGCGTTCTCCGGTTCCATGTTCGCCCAGTATTGCGCGGTGCGGCGCATGTCGGGCGATGCACTCGCGGAAAGATCGCTTCCGCTCGCGCTTGCGTCGGTGCCGGAACGCCGCGGCGGCACCACTGCCACCGAAGGGACCTGCGGTTGCGGACGGCTTTGCAGCCTGCGCGTTCTGCGCCGGCGCGCTTGCAGCCGCCGCTTGCGCCTGCAGTTGTCCGACCTGCGCCTGCAACGACGAGATCTGCTTGTCCTTTGCTTGCGACTTCGTTTGCAAGATCCGCGATCTGGCCTTGCAGCTGCACGATCTGCTTGTTACGTTCCGTCAGCAGCTGGTTCTGCGCGGCGAAATGGAACGGCGTTGCTACTCCGCCGAGCGCGTTGTTCAGCGTGCGCCATACGGGCGCCGCCGGGCCGTTCGCGATAACGCTGCGCGACGGTTGCCACGATAGGGCAACCACTACGAGCGCGATAGCGACGAGCGGCAGAATCAACCGTTTCCACGGAAAGGGCTTGCGCCGTTGGCGCGTGACGATCACGGCATACCTCCTACACCTGCGGTACGCCCGAAGCGCCGGGCGTTACCGTCGTCGAGCTCGTTTTGCTCGACACGAAGTTCTTCAGCAACGAACGCCTCGCGGCGGCGCTCTTTGAGTTTCTCCACGACCTTGCGCTCCTTGCTCGCTGCAAGCAAGTCCATTCGCGCGCGGTCGACCGCCACGCGGCGCTCCGCGACGACGCGGATCTGCGCGGTAATGGCACGATCGAGAAATTGTAAATGCGCGTAGTGCAAACGCAGCGACTCGCCGTCGAACGACCGGTGACTGGTTCGCAAGCTTTCCGAACCGGCGCGAAACTCGTCGTTCAAACGCTTCAATTCGGCTTCCGAAAAGTCCAGCTCGCGCTGACGCTGCGCGACGATTTGCTGCTTTTCTTCTTCGACGCGCTTGCGCTGCTCGAGGACCGGCTGCAGCGAAAACTTGAAACCTTCGCCATTACGTCAGACCCATCATCTGACGCAAGCGTATGCTCGTACGAGCTCGTTTCATAGATGCCTTGCTTCAGGAAATGGCGTACCGCTTCGATCTTCGAGAGCGCGAGGTCGACGCGCGGATTGCTGCCGGGCACGTAGGCGCCGATGTTGATCAGATCTTCGGCTTCGCGATAGGTCGCGAGCATATCGCGCAGCGCGGACGCGGCGGAATAGTGATTCTGATCCGACGACGTCCGGCATCACGCGGCTCACGCTCTGCAGCACGTCGATCGCCGGATAGTGATTCGCCGCGGCGAGCTGGCGCGAGAGCACGATGTGCCCGTCGAGAATCGAGCGCACGGCGTCGGCGACCGGCTCGTTCATGTCGTCGCCGTCGACGAGCACCGAAAAGAGTCCGGTGATCGTTCCGCGTTCGGACGTTCCGGCGCGCTCGAGCAGCTTCGGCAGCAGCGCGAAGACCGACGGCGTGTACCCGCGCGTCGTCGTCGGTTCGCCGATCGCCAGACCGACTTCGCGTTGCGCCATCGCGAAACGCGTGACGCAGTCCATCATGAACATCACGTCGAGGCCTTGATCGCGGAAGTACTCCGCAATCGTCATCGCCACGAAGGCCGCTTTGATGCGCACGAGCGCCGGCTGATCGCTCGTCGAAACGACGACGACGCTGCGGCGCAAGCCTTCTTCGCCGAGATCGCGCTCGATGAAATCGCGCACTTCTTTGCCGCGTTCGCCGACGAGCGCGATGACGTTCACGTCGGCCGCGTGTTGCGCGCGATCATGCCGAGCATCGTCGACTTGCCGACGCCCGAGCCCGGCGAAAATGCCGACACGCTGTCCTTTGCCGCACGTCAGCAATCCGTCGATCGCGCGAATGCCCGAGCGACAAGCGGTTCGGTGATGCGTTTGCGCGAGAGCGGCGGCGGCGGTGCGCCGTCACGACGGCGCGGTTATCCGCAACGATCGTGCCTTTGCCGTCGATCGGGCGGCCCAGGCCGTCGAGCACGCGCCCGAGCAGATGATCCGTCACGCCGATTTCGAGCGGCGCTGCCGAGCGCCACGACGTCGCTGCCGGCGCCGATGCCCATCAGCTCGCCGAGCGGCATGATCAGCACTTTGTTGTCGCGGAAGCCGACGACTTCGGCGAGCACCGGTTCGGCCGTGCGCTTGTACTGAATCTCGCACGTCTCGCCGATCGGCCATGTTCGGACCGAGGCTCTCGATGACGACGCCGATGACTTGGCGAACTTTGCCGTATTGGCGCACAAGATCGGCGCTGCGCAGACTGCTCGAGGTAGCGACTCCGCCGAAAAAACCGGCAGTTCGTCACGGTTCAGCTCGCTTGCGCGGACGGGATGGAGAACTCTCGCGCTCGAGCGCGGCGCGAGCGCGGCGCCATCGTCCGCGCGAAGCACGCGGCGTGCTTCGCGCAGCTGCGTCGCGATCTTGGCGTCGATCGTGCCGGCGTCGGTTTCGACGACGACGCCGCCGCGGTCGACGCGCTGGTCTTCGACGATCCGCAAGCTGCTCGATGTCGCTAACGGACACGATGGCGTCGCGATGTTCGCGCATCGTTTCGAGATCGGCCGGATTCACGCGAACGCGTCACGACTTCACGGCTCGACCAGGCGCGTGATCGCGCTGCGCACGTTCTCGACCACGACGTTCGGATCGATCGCGATCTGCTGGTGCACGATGCGTTCCGCAATGGCCATCGCCAGGCGAACGAGTTCCGGCTCGGCGGCTTCGATGATCTTGTGCCGCTCGGCTGTCGCGCCATTTCGATGCAGCCCGCGCATCGTCGTCGATCATTTCGTTCATCTCGCTCGTCGGCCGCAGCTTTGCCTACGTCGAAGCCCTGGCGTCGTACCCGCGCGTGCGCGCTTGCTTCCATCGATCTGCGGCCCGCGCTTCGGCTTGCGTCGACGAGCTCCAGCGCCGACCGCTGCGCTTGTTCGATCATGCGCTTCGCGCATCGGCAGCGGCGCGATCGACGATCGCATCCGCATCGGCGCGCACCTGATCCCAGTCGATTTGCGGCTCGGCCGGAGGCGGTTCCGGCGCAGCTCGGCGGCGGCGTGCGCGGCGAAGGCCGCGTCTTCGTCGAAGGCAGACGGCGCGGCAAAGCGATCGTCGAGCTCGCCGGCGAAACGCCGGCGGCTCTGACGCTGCTTTCGACACGCGGAATCGCGACGACATACTTGCCGCCAACGTTCGCGCTCTTAACGATTTTGCCCAATGCGCTTAGACGAGCCGTTCGTCTTTCGCGCCGCGCGCAATGACGATCTGACCGTTCTCTTCGAGCGTGCGAATGACGTCGACGATCTGCTGCTGCGCCTTGCCGACGTCGCGCATGCGCGTCGGTCCGAGCAGTTCGATCTCTTCCTTGAGCATGTCGGCCGCGCGCGAGCGACATGTTCTTGTAGACGCGCGCGAGCAGTTCTTCGTTCGCGACCTTGAGCGCGAGCGCCAGATCCTTGCCGTCGACTTCCTTGAGGATGCGCTGGATCGAGCGATCGTCGAGATTGATGATGTCTTCGAAGACGAAGAGCAGGTTCTTGACTTCTTGCGCGAGCTCGGGATCGCGTTTGGCCAAGCCGTCGAGAATGTTCTTCTCGGTTTCGCGATCGACGAAGCCCATCACGTTCGCCAGCGACTGAACGCCGCCGGCCTTCGCGAAGTCCGCGCCGCTCACGAGCAACCGGCGTCCGAGCAGTTCGTCGAGCTGTTCCAAAACTTCCGGTGCGGTCTTCTGCAGAATCGCGATGCGCATCGCGACTTCGGCCTGCAGGTCCGGCGGCAGCGCGGAAAGCACCGCGCCGGCTTGTTCGGCGGCCATGTACACGAGAATCAGCGCGATCGTCTGCGGATGTTCGTCTTGAATGAACTGCAGCAGTTGCGCCGGTTCGGTCTTCTTGATGAGTTCGAGCGGATTGCCGTGCTTGAGCGCCGCGAAGAGCCGGTTCGTCATGTCGTCGGCTTGGCCGGCGCCGAAGCTGAACGCTCCAGAATCTCCTTGGCGTACTCGATGCCGCCTTCGTTGATGTACTTGAGCGCGATCGCGCGCTGGTACGCTTCTTGAATGACGGCGTCGCGCTTCTCGATCGGAACGGTCGAGATCTTCGCGATCTCGAGAACGATGCGCTCGACTTCGTCTTGACGCAAGAACTTGAAGATCGTCGCCGAGAGTTCGAGGCCGAGCGTGATCATCAGAATCGCGGCTTTTTCCGGGCCCGGAAATTTCGATCTGCGGCGACTCCGGCATCATGCCGAACGGCGGCTCCGGCATGCCAAGCCCGAGTTCGCCAAACGAGCAGAGATTAACGATCGGTGATTCCATGTCGTGCCTCTCCTACTCCGCCAGCCACAGCTTGACGAGTTTTGCGATGCTGTCGGGGTTTTCTTGAGCGACGGTCGTGACGTATTCGATCATCTGCTCGCGCGTCAGATCGGCTGCGGAACGAATCGGCGCGGCGATACCGGGTGCGCCGTCGAGCATCGGATGTTCTTCGAACGGCGGCAGCTCTTCGGCGAGCGACGAGTCGAAGGACGGCAGATCGCTGGTCGGCGAGAACCGCGAGCGGCGGCGCGCGCATTGCCAGGAACCCAATTCCGGCGAGTAAGCCGACGCCGCCGAGTGCGATCAGCGCCCAGAGCGGAACGCCGAGAACGGTCGTCGTGCCGGCGGACGTCGCGCCTACCGGCAGTGACCGCCGGATTGAACGGCACGCTTCGACCGAAACTTGATCGCCTTGCGCCAGATTCAATCCGGCCGCGGCAATGACGACGTTGCGAATCTGCTGCACGTTCGCCGGCGTCAGCTGATATGCCGGAGCCGCCGTCGCGCACCGGGCCGTGCCGGAGCGCACCGGCGCGCCGTCGATCACGAGTACCGCAACGCTGGTTTGCAAGACTTTGCCCGGCGCATCGATGTGCTTGATGTTCTGCTCGGAGATGTCGTAGTTCGTCGTCGACTTCGACTTGTTGTAGCGGCCGTTGCCGTTTGCTGCTGCGCGCGCTTGATACGTGCCGATGTTGCTCGTCGTGCCGGGAACGCCGATGGCCGGCTGACGCACGCGGCTGCGTTCCGTTGTACGATTCGCGTTCGGATTGCGCGAGAGCACGGTGCCTTGCGGCGCGTAGACTTTGCTTTCCGTCGAATTCGCGTCGAAGTCCATCTTCGTCGACACGCGCGCGACAGCACGCCTTTTGCCGAGCGTGTCGTCGAGCATCGACTGAATGCTCTGCTGCAGCGATCGATTCGTACCGCTGCTTCGCAAGCAGTTGCTCTTGCGTCATCTTCAGCGCGTCGGGCTGCGACGGATCGTTGCCGTCGCCGGTAGCGCCGGCGCCGGGCAGCAGAATCTGACCGTCTGATTGACGATCGTGACGTTTTCCGGCTTGAGACCGTCGACCGCGTTGGCAACGAGCGACGTGATGCCTTTCACCTGCGCGGGCGAAAGCGACTGGCCGACCTTCGTTTTAACGGCGACCGAAGCCGTCGTCGGCTCTTGCGTGGAGGTGTAGAGCGCCTGGTCCGGCGTCGCGATCGCAACGCGCGAACTTTCGACCGGATCGAGTCCGTCGATGGTGCGCTGGAGCTCGCCTTCGATGGCGCGCGTCTTATCGAGTCTTCTCCTGGAACTCGGTCATGCCGAAGTTCGTGCGTCGAAGAGCTCGAAACCGGTGCTGCCGCCCTTGAGCAGATTGGAGCCGGCGATCGCTACGCGCTCGTCGCTGACGCTCGCGGCGGGCACGTAGACCGTTTTTCCGTCAGTCGAAAGCTTATAGGGAACCTTGTCGTCTTTGAGGCGCTGCGTCACCGCCGCCGCGTCTTCGGACGAGAGATTTGAAAAGAGCGTTTCGTAGCTGGGTTGACGGCCGAAGTAAAGCCAAGCCATTGCGATAAGACCCAGGAGGACAGCAGAAATACCCGCCACCGCTAAGAAGCGGCTTTGACGGTTCTGACCTTCCCAAATCGCCTGCAGACGGCCAGCGAGACCGGACCAGATCGATTGAAGACGATCCACGCCTATGTTATCCAATTCTCCACGCCGACCATGGCTGCAACATTGGACGTCCCTGCCCAACGCGGGAGTGTCCGCGTTCTCAAGAAAGACGGACTACTTATCCCGAATATCGGTCGCGTTTCAGCGGGCTTTAATGCGGCTAGGTTGCCTTAAGACAAAGTTCACGCAAGCCGCTTGCTTAACGAGCCAACTGAGAACGTTCCCGTCCTACGCTCACCAATTCGACTGGGACGCTTAGTAACTCTTCTAGGCGGGCGACATAACGCTGGGCTGCTTTAGGCAGCGCCGAGATCGTCCGAATGTCACCAATCGCCTCGCTCCAGCCTTCCATTTCTTCCACGACCACTTCCAGATCGGGTGCCGCAGCGGCCGAAAAGTCGACAGCGGCGCCGCGCAACGTATATCCGGTGACGATGCCGATGCGTTCAAAGCCGGAGAGCACGTCGAGTTTCGTAATCGCAAGCCCGGTGAGCCCGTTGATGCGCACGGCATAACGGCCCGCGACCGCATCGAACCAGCCGCAACGGCGCGGACGGCCCGTAACCGTCCCGAACTCGCCGCCGTTGCGCCGAAGTTGTTCGCCGCGATCGTCATGGAGCTCCGAAGGGAAGGGGCCGGCGCCGACGCGCGTGCAGTAGGCCTTCACCACGCCGGTGACGCGGCCGATTGCGTCGGCCCCACGCCGAGACCGATGCATGCACCGCCGGCAATCGTGTGCGAACTGGTTACGTACGGATACGTTCCGAATCCGACGTCGAGCAACGAGCCTTGAGCGCCCTCGATCAGGATTCGCTTGCCGCTCTCGAGACGTTGGTGAATCCAATCGACGCCGTCGACGATGTGCGGGCGCAGGCGTTCTGCGGCATCGAGGGTCGCTCCGATGACGTCGGCTTCGCTCGGAACCGCTTCGCCGTCGAGCGCGCGCACGCGTGTCAAATTCAAACGGATGCGTTCTGCGAGCGCTTCACGTCGCGCGAGGTCGCCGAAGGTTATGCCGCTGCGCGCGACTTTATCGACGTAGGCGGGACCGATGCCGCGGCCGGTCGTTCCGATCGCTTGCGCGCCACGGGCGCGTTCGTTCGCGCGATCTTGCGCCGCATGGTACGGGAACACGATGTGCGCGCGGTCGGAGATTTTCACCCGGGACGTGTCGACGCCGATCGCGCTCAAACGGTCGAGTTCGTCGAGCACACCCTGTAGGCTGACGACCGTGCCGCCGCCGATGAACAAGCTCGACGTGCGGATTGAGGACTCCCGATGGAACGATACGCAACGCCACGTCGGTGTCGCCGACTTTGATTTGATGGCCGGCGTTATCGCCGCCGCCGAAACGCGCAACGACGTCGTAGTCCGCGGCGTACAGGTCGACGATGCGACCTTTACCCTCATCGCCCCACTGAATGCCTACAATAATATCCGCCTTAGTGCTCACGCCGCAGTGGTTTTGCGCTCGCGCCACGGCTCGCCTGTCACCGTTGTATCCTGGGCTTAAACCTGAAACTTGCGAGCCTGCACGCCCGTACGTCGGCATATGATAAGTATCGTTCTCGCCGGACTTGTCGCCGGGGCGCCTTCGGCAACTTCCTCGCCGGCGCCGGCAGACCGCATTGCGGCGGCACGCAGCCGCATCACCGTTAGCTCGACGCTTGGCGGACCGGGAGCAGCGCTTCTTATTCGCACCGCGCAAAACGCGCGCTACGTGATGCTCGGCGAAGACCACGGCACGCGCGAAATCGCGCGTCTAGCCGATGCCATGGATGCGACGCTCCAGCCGTTTGGCTACGATACGATCGCCGTCGAAACCGGACCGCTTGCGACCGAGCAACTGCAGCACTTCGTCACCGAGCGCAATGGCGCGAACGATCTGGCTGCCTTCGAACGACGCTTCCCGGGAACGACCGCATTCTATACCTGGCAAGACGAGTTTACGTTCCTCCAGCATGCGGCAGAGCGCTCGGGCTCACACTTCGCGCTTTGGGGGCTCGATCAAGAGTTGATGGGAGCGCCGGGCTTCATCCTCAATTCCATTCTTGAAACGCACCCCGGACCGAACTCGAGCGCGCTCGTCCAGTCGATGCTTCTCGAAAACGAACGCGACTGGAAGAAAGCCGCGCAAACGGGAGCACCGCCCGATACGTACTTGTTGCAAGCAAATGAATCGACGTTCTCGCGTTTGGTGGCGAGCCTTAAGCATGACGGAAACGCGAGGGCGGTCGCTATGGCCCAGAGCCTGCTCGACACGTATCGTATTTACGTCGACTGCTGCAACGAGCACGCTCGCACATCGAATCGCAACCGGGCCATTCTCATGAAACAAACCTACGTGTCGTACGTGCGAGCGCAGGGCGATGAGAACCGGCACATCTTCTTCAAGTTCGGCGAAGAGCATCTATACCGCGGCATCAACCCGATCGGCAACAACGACCTCGGGAACTTCATGACGGAGACCGCGGATGCCCTGGGGACGACGGACCTGCATGTGCTCGCCCTTGGAATATCAGGAAAGCAAACGGTATTCGCGGGCATCGGCAAACCATGGATAGACCGCACGTACTCGCTCATGGATGACGGTCACGACCGTTTCCACTTCCTCAAACCATTCATCGACGCAGCGTATCCCGCCGGATACACCCTCTACGATTTACGGCCGTTCCGCTCGCATTTCACGGCAATGGGCATCGCCGACATTGGTTTTCGCCAGCTCGTCTACGGCTACGACTTTCTAGTCCTGATACAAAGCACGACGCCGGACCCCGGGATTACACCGGACATTTTTTGACGGATCCGCCAAGGCCGGGGAGCCTTACTCGGAACGGAACTCCAAATCGGAGGTGTCGCCCATCGGGATTTCGTTGACGCCCTGGAGCTGCGTCATAACGAATTCCGAGAAGAGGGCATTCGGCCAGCCGAAGTCTTGACGCGTGAAGCGCTTGGGATCGTTCGGATCGAACGATTCGTGCAGCAAGTGATCGCCGGGATCGCTCGCGAGGATCTGCTTGAGCACGTCCTGCTTCTCGGTGTCGGCCGTGGCCGTGAGACCTTGCATGATGAGCGCGAGCGGCCAAATCCAATGATCCGGCGTGTGCAGGCTGCCGATGCCGCGCGCAACTTGCCCTTGATAAAACAGCGGGTTGTCTTGCGAGAGCAAGAAGCGGCGCGTGTTTTCATAGTAGCGGTCGTCGGGCGTGGTGTAGCCCATGTACGGCGCGGAGAGCAGGCTCGGCATGTTGGCGTCGTCGGTCAGGATCGCGTGGCCAAGTCCGTCGACTTCGTAGGCGTAAATGTAGCCGTACTTCGGAACGAGCACGAGGCCGTAGGTTTGAATGCCGCGCTGCACTTCGTCGCGCAGCGACTTGGCTTCGTTGGCTTTGACGACGTTGTGGTACACGTCCCGTTCGATCTCCGCCATGTCGCCGAGCGCGACGACGGCGAACATCTCCGACGGAATCAGGAAGTTGTAGTAGCAAGCGTCGTCGGACGGGCGGAATCCCGTCCAGATCATGCCGGTATAGCCGACGTCGCGGCCCTTGCCGTTGTTGGCCAGTTCTTTATGCGAGTAGCGCGAGTTGCGCGGATGATCTTGTTCGCGCTGCAGCGTGGCCAGAATTGCGTCGAGCGCCTTTTGATAGTCGCTGTTGAAGATCGACGTGTCGCCGGTCGTCTTCCAGTAACTCCACGCAAGCGTTACGGGATAAGCAAGCGAGTCGAGCTCGAACTTCTGCTCCCACACGCGGTAATCCATCGTAAACGCGTTGGCGTACGGGTCGACCGTAAGGTACTTCGTCATGCGGCCGATGATCGCGCGCAGCAGCGAACGAACGTCGGGGTCGTCTTTTGCGAAGAACAAATACGGACGTGCCTGCGCGCTTGCGTCACGCAGCCATTCGGCCGGGATATCTCCGGTCTTGATGTAAGCCGTTCCGTCCGGCGCGTACTGCGCCAGCTTGCCAGTGTCGAGCAACGCCGAACGGAACATCTGCTGAAGGTGTTCGTTCGGATTACTATAGTTGGCGGCAGCGCGCTCGATCGATTGGAGTTCGAGCGAGGAGCCGGTCAGCGGCGAAACGGCGACGAGCAGAGCGCTTAAAAACGCCAAAACGTTCGTCAGTTTATTCAAGGCCACGTCCCATGTGCATATAAGGCGTCGAGTTCCCGGTAACGGCCCTCGTAATCAAGCCCGTAGCCTACAACGTAGACGTCCGGAATTTCGAACCCGAGGTACCTGATACTTATATCGGCAGTTCTTCGGCCGGCTCTATCGAGCAAAGCGCAGACAGCAAAAGAAGCGGGTGCTCGTGAAGCGAGCGTCCGAGCGACGTACTGAAGCGTTTGGCCGGTGTCGACCGAGTCGTCCACTAGAATAACGTGCCGACCCTCAACCGATGCTGAGGTGTCCTTATTAAAGCGGATCCCTTCGGCTTCGCTGAACTTCGTGACGGAAATGACGTCGTATTCGCACGGGATGTCGATAGCGCGCGTAAGGTCCGCCAAAAAAGGAGCGGCTCCGTTCAGGACGCCGACTAAAAGCGGAACTTTTCCGGCGTAGTCTCGCGAGATTTCACGCGCGAGCTCGCCGACACGATGCGAGATCGTCGAAGCGTCGAATAAAACGCTCCCGATCTTTCCTTCAATCCGTGACGATGCCACGGGCTAATTTCTACGACATTCCCTACACCGATTCCGCCTTTGCGGCGCATGTTGCGGCGAAAATTTGCAGCGCGAATCTTGCTCCGCCGAGCGGCGACTTTTCCGTCCACACGCGGCCGCCCGCGCGCTCAGCGATCGTCTGCACGATGGCGAGTCCGATGCCGCGCCCGTAGCGATCCGCCGTCGATGCGCCGCGCGCATGCAGAGCGAAGATCGATTCTTCATCTTCTCTCGCGACGCCCGGCCCGTCGTCGTCAACCGTCAACGTAATATACGGATCCACGCGTTCCGCGCTAACGCGCACGCAGCCGCCGGGCGCGCCGTACTTCACCGCATTTTCGACGAGATTCACGATCGCGTGCATGCACGCGTCAGCGTCGATGCGGCCGTAAATCGCTTCGGGGACACTATGTTCGAGCCGGACGCCGTTGGCGCGCGCGACCGGCGCGAGCGCATCGAGCGCGGCTTCGACGATGCTTGCGACGTCACTCGCGCGACGCACATCGGCCACCGAGGAGAGATCAAGGAGCGAAAAATCCAACATGCCGTCGACGAGCCGCCCCAGCCGCAGCGTTTCGTTCCGCGCCGTTTGCAGAAAGCGCCGGCTTTGCGGCCCGTCGACGCCTTCGTCGAGCAGGGTTTCGATGTAGCCGCGAATCGAGGTCAGCGGCGTGCGCAGCTCGTGACCGATCGTCGCGAGAAACTCGTACCGTTCGCGTTCTCTCGCGCCACGTTCGAGCGCGCGTTCTATTGCGCGTCCGAATTCGACGACCTCGCTGCGCAGGCGAAGAGGATGCCAGCCGGTTTCCATGCGGCCTCCGGTGACGAGATGTACTCCCGCGGCGATGCGTTCGAGTGCCGCACGCGCGTCGAGCATCATGAAGCTCGCGCCATCGCGAGCCGGCGCAAGCATCGCGATGGCGAACCAATCGCTGCCCGGATCGTGCGCCAGCAGATCTTCTTGCCGTACGACTTCGCGAGCGCTCTTGCGAAACGCCACGCTCGTCGCGCGCTCCAGGCGCCGTGCGGCGGCTTTGCCGTCTCGCCACGCCGCTTCGGAGAACCCGGGCAAGCGGAACACGAGCAGCGGAACCGTTCGTCCGTCGTCGAGCAACGGCCCAACGAGCGACGACAGCTCGGTCGATGCGAGCAGCGCGCGTTCCAGCAGGCGCTTCATGCGCGCACGAATTTGTAGCCGAAGCCATGAATCGTTTGCACGTACTCGGGAAGACCGGCGTATTCTTCGATCTTCGCGCGCAGCCGGCGAACGTGCACGTCGACGGTCCGTTCGTCTCCGTCGAAGTCAAAGCCCCACACCCGCTCGAGCAGGCGTTCGCGCGATAAAGCCACGCCCGCGTTCACCGCAAGTTCTAACAGCAGCGCAAACTCGCGCGGCTTCAGATGAACGTCGCCGCCGTCGATGCGCGCTTCGCGAGCAGCTTCGTCGATCTCAAGGCGGCCGAACTGCAGCACCGTGCCGGCCGGTTCGACGTTTCGGCCGCTGCGCCGCAGCACCGCTCGCACGCGCGCAAGCAGTTCGCGCGGAGAGAACGGCTTCGTGACGTAGTCGTCGGCGCCAAGTTCGAAACCGACAACGCGATCGATTTCTTCGGCGCGCGCAGTAAGCATCACGATCGGTATCGCTCGTTCTTCGCGCCGCAGCGTGCGCGCGACGTCGTAGCCGTCGATGCCGGGCAGTCCGACGTCGAGAATCAACAAGTCGGCAGCGTGCCTTGCGCTGCGCAAAGCGGCTTGCCCGTCGGCCACCGCGATGACGCTGAACCCGTCGCGCTCGAGATGGTGTTTGAGCAAGTCGCGAATTGCGGCGTCGTCTTCCGCGACGACGATCGTTGGAGGCGCCATACCGGCGGTAGTGCCCCTTGCCAGGACGCTCCGGACATTTGCGTAGGGTCGCTCGCCTTCGGGTACGATGCGCGCGTGAGCGAAGAGAGTGCTGAGAAAACGCAACGCGAAGCGCCCGAGGACAGAATCGAAGAGGGCAGCACTGCCGCCCAACTCTCCGAACGGGAAGTGCGGGAGGCGGTACGCCGTGTCAGCCCACGAGCTGCGGTCGTTTTCGAAACGGTTCGGCGCGAAGGCCAGCAAGAATTAGAGCGATCGAACGCGGCGCTCGCGTTTTCCGGACTTGCAGCAGGCCTGTCGATGGGTTTTTCGCTCGTCGCAACCGGCATGCTCCGCGCGATCCTGCCGGCCGGCGCGCCATGGTCGGCCGTCGTAGCGCAACTCGGCTACACGTTGGGATTTCTCATCGTCGTGCTGGGCCGGCAGCAACTCTTTACGGAAAATACCGTGACCGCCATCATCCCGCTGCTCGACAATAAAGACCGTTTAAAGACGTTCGGCAACGTCGTTCGCCTGTGGTCGATCGTCCTGGCGACAAATCTGGTCGGCGCGCTCTTATTCGCTTTGCTCGTCTATCACAGCGGCGCGTTCTCGCCCGAAATCAAGCGCGCGTTTCTCGAACTTGGCAACGCGACGCTCTCCAACGACTTTGGAACGACGCTGGTCAAAGGCGTTTTCGCCGGCTGGCTTATCGCCTTGATGGTTTGGCTGCTTCCGGGCGCCGAGTACCAGCGACTCTGGGTCATTATCATCATTACGTTCGTCGTGGGCGCAGCGGGATTGTCGCACATTATCGCCGGCTCGGTCGAAGCGCTCTATGCCGTCGTCGCAGGCGCCGCTTCGTGGTCGCACTATTTCATCGATTTCTTGATTCCGGTTTTCATCGGCAACTCGGTCGGCGGCGTGCTTCTCGTCTCAATCATCAATTATGCTCAGGTCGCCCCCGAAAATCCCGAATCATAACCTTGTCATGGTGACCTTGTCGAACCAGAGGCGCATCTAATCCTCGTCATCCTGAGCTTGTCGAAGGACAGGCGCATACTATGTTTGTTTTGATATCAAGCAGAACACGATGTGCGCCCGTGGTTCGGCAAGCTCACCACGACCGTAGTTACTCCAGCACCTCCGCCAAAGGCCCGTGCAGAGCGGCATGGTCGCGTAGAATCGAGTAGATCGTCGAGGCAGGGAAGCCCAAGCGTTCCAAGCCGCGGGCCGCGGAAGGATAGCTTAGCGCAGGTTTTTTGCGTAGCAAGGCATCGAGAGCGCGTTCGCACCGAGAGCGTTCGTCGTCTTCGAGCAGCGTGACGGCGGAATGCGCGGCATCGCGATCGATGCCCTTGCGAACGAGTTCGCCCACGAGGCGGCGAATTACCGATCGCCTTTCGTTTGCTCTCCACATACAGCTGCGCGAACAGTTTGTCGTCTAAAAAGTGCTCTTCCCGACAACGAACGACGACGCCACGAATGGCGTCGTCGTCGTATCCCTCCGCTCCAGCTTCTGCCACAGCTGCGCTTCGGTTAACCGTTGTCTGGCGAGCAGCCCCAATGCCGCGGCATAGGCGCTTTTCGCCACGACTTACTCTTCTGCGACCGCGGCGGCGTGTGTCGCGCCGTTGCCGTTGCTTTGCTGCGGTCGTCGCGAGCGCTTCGCGGATCTTCGTTTCGATTTCGACTCGCGATGTCGCTGTGCTCTTCGAGGAACGCCTTGGCGTTTTCGCGGCCTTGACCGATGCGTTGATCGCCGTAGGTGTACCACGAACCGCTCTTGCCGACGATGTTCTGCTCGAGCGCGACGTCGAGAATCGAACCCATCTTCGAGATGCCGTGGCCGTACGTGATATCGAATTCGGCTTGACGGAACGGCGGCGCGACTTTGTTCTTCACGACTTTGACGCGAGTGCGCGAACCGACGACATCTTGTGCCGACTTTGATTTGTTCGAGCTTACGCACGTCGAGACGAACCGACGCGTAGAACTTCAGCGCGCGTCCGCCCGAGGTCGTTTCGGGATTGCCGAACATGACGCCGACTTTTTCACGCAGCTGGTTGATGAAGATCATCACGGCTTTGCTGCGCGAGATCGCGGCGGTCAGTTTACGCAGCGCCTGCGACATCAGACGCGCCTGCAGACCGACGTGCGCGTCGCCCATGTCGCCTTCGAGTTCGGCCTTCGTTACGAGTGCGGCGACCGAGTCGACGACGATGACGTCGACGGCGTTACTGCGCGTGAGCATTTCGGCGATTTCGAGCGCCTGTTCGCCGGTATCCGGCTGCGAGACGAGCAGATTGTCGAGATCGATGCCGAGCGCGGCGGCGTAATTCGGATCGAGCGCGTGTTCGACGTCGATGAACGCTGCGGTGCCGCCGCCCTTTTGCGCTTCGGCGATCGCGTGCAGCGCGAGCGTCGTCTTACCGCTGGATTCCGGGCCGTAGATCTCGACGATGCGTCCGCGCGGAAAACCGCCGACGCCGAGCGCCAAGATCGAGCGCGATCGAGCCGGTGGGCACGACTTCGAACGACATGCGTTCTTGGAAGTCGCCCATCTTCATGATCGAGCCCTTACCGAATTGCCGTTCGATCTGCGCGAGGGCGTTGCTCAGGGCTACTTGCCGTTCGTCTTGCGCTGCCATCTGCTTCTCCTCGTATGCTTTGCGTATCGCTTTTCCAATACGTTTGCAGTCATCCAGATCACGCTCTCACGGGCAAATGCCAAGTGCATGGCACTTTCGATTTACACGCTGAGAGAATCGGGAGCATCCTCGAATAGGGCTTGAGTGAATTCTGACGGCGACGAACGGACGCAGCGCGTCCGCGCTTTCGCCCAGTCCGACGAACTTGATCGGGAATCTCGAGCTCGTCGACGATCGCGACGAGCACGCCGCCCTTTGCGCGTCGAGTCGAGCTTCGTTACGACGACGCCCGTGAGCTGCGTCGTTTCGTTGAAGAGCTTCGCCTGCGAGATCGCGTTCTGCCCCGTCGTCCCGTCGAGCACGAGCAGCGTTTCGTCCGGCGGCGCGCCGAGCTCGCGCTCGATGACGCGGCGGATCTTCTTGAGCTCTTCCATGAGGTTCGTCTTGGTCTGCAGACGGCCGGCGGTATCGATGAGGATCACGTCGGCGTTGCGCGCCTTGCCGGCTTGCACGCCGTCGAACACGACCGACGCCGGATCGGCGCCTTCGGCGCCGCGAACGATATCGCTGCCGCTGCGCTCGGCCCAAATCTGCAACTGTTCCGCCGCTGCGGCGCGGAACGTGTCGCCCGCCACGAGCATCACGCGTTTGCCTTCGTTACGGAAGCGCGTCGCGAGCTTGCCGATGGTCGTGGTCTTGCCGCTGCCGTTCACGCCGACGACCAGAATCACGGCCGGCCGGCTCGAAAGTCGAGCTCGCCGCCGGGCAGCGTCAAGAACCGTTCGACGTCTTTATGGAAACGCGCGACGGGCTGATCGCTGGTCTTCCACGCTTCCTGTTTCGCGACGGTCCGCAGGCCGTCGACGATCTTCGTGGTGGTCGGCACGCCGAAGTCGGCGAGGATCAGCAACTCCTCGAGGTCGTCCCAAAACTCGGGCGTAAGCGGCTTCTTCTCGCGGCCCAAATTTTGGACGGCCGCCAGCGATTCACGCGCCTTGCCTAAGGAAGTCCGGAGTCTCTGAAACCAGCTCACGGCACTCTCTCTTTGGCTCGCTTCTATCGAACTCCTGTTCGATTTTGCCGCGCAAGCTTGGCAAAATCCGGCACGTCACGCCGCCCAAGGCGGCTCCGTTGCCGCGATTTTGCCGCGCAAGCTTGGCAAAATCCGGCACGTCACGCCGCCCAAGGCGGCTCCGTTGCCGGCGATGGTGCCGCGCAAGCTTGGCAAAATCCGGCACGTGACGCCGCCTAAAGGCGGCTCCGTTGCCGGTGGGCGCTGCGAACATGAGGGGTTCCGGTTGCGGGTGGACGTGGCGGCACACAACTGTCATGGTGAGCTTGTCGAACCAGAGGCGCATCTAAGCTATGCGAACAAAAATGAGTGAATTAGCAAAGAGAGAGTGCATCCCGTGTAGAGGCGGGATCCCGGCGATGGAGAGCGCGCAGATCGAGCAGATGCGGGAGCAGCTCGGTGAAGGATGGGAAGTGGTAGAGAATCACCACTTGCGCAAACGATATAAATTCAAAAATTTTCGAGAAGCGCTGGCGTTTACGAATCGGGTCGGCGAGTTGGCGGAAGAGATCGGGCACCATCCGGAGATCGCGCTTGGATGGGGCAGAGTCGTGCTCGAGATTTGGACGCATAAGATCGACGGGCTCGCCGAGAGCGACTTTATCTTTGCGGCGAAATGCGACGAGTTGGAGGGAGCGGCTTAACGGCCTTTGCCGGCGCCGGAATCTACGCGGTAAACGTACGCCAAGACTTCTGCCACGACGGCGTAGAGTTCGCGCGGAATGTAGTCCGCAACGTCGAGACGCGCGAGCGCTTCAACCAATCCCGGATCTTCGTATAGCGGAATTTTGCGTTCTTTCGCGATGCGCACGATCTCTTCCGCGCTCACGCCGCGCCCCACGGCCAACACCTGCGGAGGCTCGTTTTTCTGCGGATCGTACTGCAAGGCTGCAGCTGCCGGACGGCGTCGAACGTTCTTGCGAAAATCGAAGAAACTCATGCGCGCATGTCCACGTTCGTCTTCGATACTTCGGCTTTCGCCGACGGCGGCATGACGGCGGCGGAGGCTTGATTCGCGGGCGCCGTCGCCACGCCGGCCGCCATCGAAGCGACGCGGTAACGCAAACCTTCCAGCCGTCCGCGTAAATCGGTAAGCGTGTCGTGGAACCGCGACGCTGCCGATTGCCGTTCGGTTTTTACGTTCAAGCTTACGCTGCGTCCAACGGTCTGCAGATCGATCGCCACGGTGCCCATGGTCTTAGTATCTAGCACGAACGAAACGTGGAAGTTATCGCCGTCTAACTTCTTGCGGCCGCCGGGTGCCTCGCGCGAAATCGAAAGTTGCGCCGGTTTTCCGCCTTCGTAGAAATACGCCGGCAAAGGAATGGCGATCGCATTGGGATCGGTGTTCTGCGCGGAAAGCACGTTGAGTTGAAGCGCCGTCGTCGCGCCGAGTGCGCTGCTCAAAGCCTGCGTCACTTGCGGCGTCGTTTCCCGCGGCGGATTTTGAATGAGCTCCATGATCGCCGACTTGACGTCGTGATCGAGCGCTACCGTTCGTTCCGCAACGCGCGCGGCGACGGCCGGCGGAAGATCGGTGGGCGCCGCCACGGCGGCGGTTTGGACTGTTGGCGGCGCGGCAGTTTGCGAAGCCGCCGGCGTTTGTTCTTCGGGAAGCGCCTGCTCCGCGACGGCGGTGAGCGCGCGGACGATTTGCGCCACTTTGTTTTCGGCGCCGTCCACGACGTGCGAAATGAACGCGGCAATTTGTTCGGGTAACGCGCGAGAGTTGCGCAAGTCCAGTTTCCCGACGAAGGCAAGTAACGAGCGGAGCGAACCGACGCGCGGATCGCCCGTTTGCAATTTACTCAGCGCCAGATCGAGCCGTTGATACGAAGACGTCACGTGCCGCGCCGCATCGTCCGCCAATCGGACCGCGACAAGCGTCGATGCGGAGATCGGAACGCGCAAGCGCGCGAGCAACGACGCCTGCGGCGTTTGCGCCGGCGCGCCGGGCGCGCCGCGCGAGATTACCGGCGGCAGATTTCGCAAAGCTGCCGGCGCAGGTTGCGGCACCGAGCGAACCGCTGCCGGCGATGCTTGCGTCTGCGACGTGCGCGGTGGCAGCGTCGTACGATTCACGGCAAGCCGCACTTCCACTTCGCCGTCTTGCTTGGAAACGGCAACGCGCTGCTGTGCCGGAACGCCCGCGTTCGCATTCGGACGAACGGAAGCGGCGACGAAGACTTCTCGCGGCGGGGCAACGGCCGGCGTCGATGCGTTCGCCGGCGGTGCAGGCGATTGCGGAGCCGGATTCGTCGTGAGCACCGCGGAACGCGGCGCGCCTTCGGGCGACGGTTCGAACTGAACGTTTACGACCGGCGGCGGATTCTCGGAATCGATCGCGCCGAGATTGCGCACGTAAATTTGCTGCCCTTGGAATCCCGTAACTTGCAGCAGGATCGATTCACCGGGATCGATGCCCGGCGGCAACTGCGCCGCCACGGTCTGCCCAAGCAGCGAAATCCGGTCGACGCCGTTTTGCGGAGGAAGCACGATCGCGTCCAGCAGATCGCCGACGTTGATTTGGGATTGCAGAACCTCGGCTGGGACGCCAAGGTCGACCGCCGTGTCCGCGGCAAAATTTTGCGCGGCAAGGGCGGCGCGAGCGGCGATAGCGGCTAGTGGATCGAGGTTCGACACGCGGGCAAGGCCCTAAACGGTGACGTCGATGAAGTGCTCGCCGTCGCCGGCCAGCCCCAAAGGCGCGCCTTCATCATCGTATGGGCCGCGACGCTGCCGCTGCTGAGGCGTAGATCCTTGACCGCCTTGCCGGCCATCCGGGTTCGTTTGAATGACCGAGCCGTGCGTCGATTGCGTTTCCTCGATCGTTTCTTCGCGCTTCTCCAGTTCGGCCGAGAAGGAGGCCTGGGCAGCCTGCTGAGCTGCCTGGGGGGCATTCTGGGCGCTGTTAACCTGGGCCGCGCTCTGTGGAGCGGCCATATAGGCCAGTTGCAGATCCACCGGTCGAATCGCCATTGCCCGCTACTTCCCCCCGCAACGTGCGTTCTACTGTAGTATCGGCCTCTTCGGCCGGGGGCTGAGGCTTGCGAAGGTACTTTTGCTTGACGTTCGGGTCGCCTTCACGGTACCCAAGGTCGTTGCGGAGCTCGCGAAGCCGTTGGCGCAGATGAATGACGGCCTGGGCGTGGATCTGCGAGACGCGCGACTCGGAGACGCCGAGCGCGCCCTTGATCTCTTTGAGCGTCTGGCCTTCGAAATAGTAGAGCTTGATGACGGTGCGTTCTTGCGGCGGCAGATTCTCGACGGCTTGGACGAGTTCGGCGCGAACTTCGCGTGACTCGACTTCGCTCGTGACGTCGTTGTTCGTCGTCGCGCAGCGTGTCGACCAGCGGGATCTCGTAGCCCTTTTCGTTCGGAAGAAATTCTTCGAGCGAAAGCACGGCCGTGCCGCGTACGCGCTGCATCACTTGATCGAGCTCTTTGCGCGTAAGGTCCATCCGCGCGGCAACTTCATCGTCGGTGGGGACGCGGCCAAGTTCGGTTTCGAGTTCGTGATGCGTCCGTTCGAGCTCGCGAGCGCGCTGGCGCACCGCGCGCGGCACCCAGTCGAGCGAGCGCAGCGCGTCGAGAATCGCCCCGTTGATGCGGGTGATCGCGTAGGTTTCGAACTTGACCCCGCGGGCGTCGTCGTACTTCTCGATCGCGTCGATCAAACCCAAAATGCCGTCGTTTATGAGATCGTTGATCTCAACGTTCGGCGGAAGGTTGACCGAGATTCGACCGGCCACGTACTTCACCAAGTGCAAGTACTTGTGGACGATCTCTTCTCTCGAGAGTTCGACGCCGCCGATGACGTAGCGACGGGGACTACGACTCAGCTTCATGCAACCCCGAATACCATGCGTCCGCGCATGACAGAGCAGATATTCACAGATTCCACAAAGCCTCCTACCCTACTAAACACGTCCATTAGGCCCGGGTGTTAAGTCTTTGCTACGGAAGTCAGATCCGTGACGATGGCAGCGATTTCGTTCAGCGGTGCGACGCGATCGACGAGGCCTTCTTTCGCAACAGCGCGCGGCATGCCGTACACGACGCACGTCGCTTCATCTTGTCCGATGACGTAGCCGCCGCGCTCTTTTAGCTTGCGTAAACCTCTGACTCCATCTTGCCCCATTCCGGTCAAGATAACGCCGAGTGCCGCCGGTCCGAAGACTTCCGCCACTTGTTCGGTCATCCAATCGACGCTCGGCACGTGAAGCGACGTACCGTCGTCGTCCACCAAGCGCACCTCCGTTTCGCCCGGCGAGCGCCGCCGGAGCGAAACTTGCTTGCCTGATGGAACGACAAGCGCCGTTCCGGGCTCCAATACCATGCCGTTGGCGGCTTCGTGCACGGTGAGTTTGCTCTGCGAGTTCAAGCGGTCGGCAAGCGGACGCGTGAAGCCCATGCGGCATGTGCTGCACGATCAACGATCGGGCACCGGGAAGTTTGCCGGCAGCTGCGGTATGACGTGCGAGAGCGCGACGGGTCCGCCCGTCGACGTGCCGATCGCAACGCAGTGAAAGCGCGCGTCGCTCGGCGTGCGCGCAACCGCCGGGCGCGGCGGAGCGACGAGCGTCCGTTGCGCCACCGGCGAGAGTTGCGGACGCGGTGATGCGCCGCGTCGGACCACGGCTCGAATCTTGCTCACGAGGTCGCGCGCCACGTCCGTAATGTTTACGTACGCGGCGTCGGGTTTCGGAATGAAATCGACGGCGCCGAGCTCGAGCGCGCGAAACGTCGTTTCAGCGCCTTCTCGCGTGAGCGAGCTGCACATGATGATCGGAATGCGATGGTCGGCAACGATCTGGCGCACCGCTTCGAGTCCGCCCATGCCGGGCATCTCGACGTCCATCGTGATGACGTCCGGATTGAACTGCTGCGTCTTGGCGATCGCTTCTTCACCGCTGCGCGCGGTCGCAACCACGCGAATGTCGGCTTCATCTTCCAGCATTTTCGTAATTGCGCGGCGCATGAACGCCGAGTCGTCGGTTACAAGAACGTTTATCAGGTCCATGTCGTCATTTCCGTCGATAGTAAATCGCCTTCGGCGAGATGACCGGCTCGTAAAGGTCGGTTAGGCGCATGATCGATTCCGCGTGACCCAAGAAAAGGTAGCCGCCGGGCCGCAACGCCTTCGCAAACGCCTCGACGACGCGCTTTTGCGTCGGCTTATCGAAATAGATAAGCACGTTACGGCAAAAGATTGCGTCGAAGGTTCCCATGTTCGCCACTGCCCGCGCCTCCAGCAGGTTCAAGCGCGAGAACTCGACCATGCGCTTGATGTCGTCGTTAATGAAGAAACCGCCTTCAAAAGGGCGGAAGTACTTCTGGACCATTTCCGGCGCCGTCGCGCGAAAAGACAGCTCGCGATAGAACGCGGTCTTCGCCTTCTCGAGCGCGCGCGGCGAAAGGTCGGTCGCGCGGATGGTGATCGCGCTCGGCGAGAGCCGTCGCGTCTCCGCGAGCATCATCGCAATCGTAAAGGGCTCTTCGCCCGTGGAGCACGCCGACGACCAGATGCGCAACCTGCCGCCGTTCTTCGTCGCCTCGTTCAGAACTTCGGTGGCAAGCACGTCGAGCTGCGCGCGCTCGCGGAAAAAATAGGTCTCGTTGTTGCTAGAGCACCGACGCCAGCTCGGCCCACTCGTTTTCGCGCTCGAGGGAGCGTCGTCAGATAACGGTAGATAGGCGCCGAAATCGTTCAGCCGGCATTTCAGCAAGCGCGTCTGCAGGCGGCTCTGCAACAAGAATTGCTTCGTGTCGTCGTAATAAATGCCAAATCGCTCGCGAATAATATCGCGAAGCGCTTGGAACTCCGTTTCCGAGATGGCTATCGTCGACACGCGTCAGTTGATCCGGTGCCGCAGGGTTCTGGGCGGTGAGCCCTTTAGCCTACGCAAGCAGCGAACGGGCGCCGAAACGAAGGGCTTGCACTACAAGTACAGCCGGTCGAACGGCGAGCGTTCGTGATCTTCGCGCTGTAGAGCGTCGGCGAAGCGCGGCGACGACGCCAGCTGATCGAAAAGCACCCCGTACCGTTGCGGGCGATCCTCGAGAAAGCGCATCAGCTTCACCCGGTGCGTCAGGCGGCGCGCGAAACGCTTGGTCAGCCGGGCGGCATAACGTTCCGCGCTTTTCGCCGGTGCATTGCGATGCTCGACGACCGCCTCGCTCGCGAAGCGGCCGCTCATCGCCGCTTCGAAAATGCCTTCGCCGTTGGTCGCGTCGACGAGGCCGGCAGCCGTGCCGCCGACCATAACGCCCGCGACGCCGCACCTCCGCGCGCGGACGGCCACCGTACAGGAGATGCCCTTCTTCTTTCACGCGGACGACTTGCGCGTTCGGATAAAGGCGCGTCGCGCACGCGTTCGGTGAACGCGTCCAACTCCTCGCGCAAAACGGCACCTTCGAGTTTGCCGAGCAGGCCGAGGCCGATCGCCAAGTGGTCGCGCTTGGGGAACATCCACGCAACGATTTGCCGTCCGTCGCGTGCCGGATAGTAGTGAAGTTCGAGCGTCTGATACGCAATCGGCGCCGCCGGACGATCGAGGTAGACGCGGTATTGCAGCGTCGTCATCAATCCGTCGCGCCATCGCTCGTCGACGAAGTCCCGCGACGGGCTCAAGGTTTCGAAGCGCGCGGTCGCGCCTTGCGCGAGGAAGACGTGGCGCGCGCGAATGCGCTCGCGCGTGCCGCGTTGCAGATCCGCATACTCGACGATCGTCGAATCGCCGTCGCGTTCGAATGAGCGAAGCAACGATTGCGTGCGAATCTCGGCGCCTGCGCGCGCGCGAGTTGCGCCATCGTTCCGTCGAGCTCTTCACGCGTCGACGTGTGTCCGGGTCCGAAGAAAACTTCGTGTTCGCGCGCGTTGGTATCGAAGAGCGCCAAACGCGGCGTGTCGCAATGCACGAGCTCGCGCGGCAAGTCGAACGTATCGCAAAATCCGGGACGCAATCCGGCCGCGCAGACGCGCTTTGTGCCGACGATCGCGTCCTTTTCGAGCACGACCGTTTGAATGCCGTGCGCTGCTGCCTCGCGCGCTGCCTGCGCGCCGGCCGGACCGCATCCCGCCACGAGAAACTCGACGCTCTCCATAGCTCGTGTGTTGCGACTTAAAGCGTCGAGGTCCCGTCTAAAACCGGCGCGAAATGCAAATCCTCGTAATGAAAGACAGCAGTCCCCGCAACTACTTGCACCTTCCGCTCGGCGACAATCAGCCCGATGAAATCAACGTCATCGTCGAAATTCCCGAGAAGTCGCGCAACAAGTACGAATACGACAAATCGCTCGACATCTTCCGGCTCGACCGCGCGCTTCATTCGGCGATTCACTATCCCGGCGACTACGGATTTGCACCGCAGACGCTTGCGCTCGACGACGATCCGCTCGACGTTCTCGTGCTCGTGATCGAACCGACGTTCCCCGGCTGCCTCGTGGCCGCTCGCCCGATCGGCCTGCTCGAGATGATCGACGGCGGCAAAGCAAGACGACAAGATCCTCGCCGTTCCGGTCGGAGAACCGGCGTTCGAAGAGATCTACAACTACACGCAGATCTTCCCGCACATGCTGCGCAAAGTTTCGCATTTCTTCGAAACCTACAAAGCGCTCGAAGGCAAGAAGACGCAGGTCGGTGAGTGGCGCGACGCCGCGCACGCGCGCCGCGTGATCGCCGAATCGTACGAACGGTTTCGCCAGCAAGGAAAGTAAGCGACGCCTCGTACGCTTCCGCCAAAAGTCGCAGCACCGAAAAAGTCGCACTAGCGACAAAGGACTCAACTCTCTTATCGCAGTACGCACGGCGTGAAGTGGCGCCCTCAGGGCGCCGCTATGCTGCTACTACTATAAGGAAAATACGTGACGTCTCAATCCGCGATATTGGCCGGGTTGGTCGGTGGCGCGCTGGCAGTGCTTTACGGAGTTGCCTTGACCTTCTGGGTCTTGCGGCAGCCGGACGGCAACGCGCGCATGAAGCAGATCGCCGCGGCTATCCAAGAAGGCGCGATGGCCTTCCTCCAACGTCAGTACACCACGATCGGGATCGTCGCCATCGTGCTTGCGATCCTCATTTTCATTGCGCCCGGCCTCGGATGGCAAGCGGCGCTCGGATTCCTGATCGGCGCGATCCTCTCCGGCGCGGCCGGCTTCATCGGCATGATCGTTTCGGTTCGCGCCAACGTCCGCACCGCCGAAGCGGCGCGCGGCGGACTCGGCCCGGCTCTTAACGTCGCATTCCGTGGCGGCACCGTCACCGGTATGCTGGTCGTCGGTCTCGGCCTGCTTGCCGTCTCGGGCTACTATGCTTTCTTGCTTCAGCGTCAACGGCGGCGACGCGAGCCGTTCGCTGGCGGCCATGGTCGGACTCGCCTTCGGGTGCTCGTTGATTTCCGTGTTCGCGCGTCTGGGCGGTGGCATCTATACGAAGGCGGCGGACGTCGGCGCGGACTTGGTCGGCAAGGTGGAGGCCGGCATTCCGGAAGACGATCCGCGCAACCCCGCCGTCATCGCCGATAACGTCGGCGACAACGTCGGCGATTGCGCCGGCATGGCTGCCGACCTTTTCGAAACGTATTGCGTGACGACGGTAGCGGCGATGCTGCTCGGCAACCTCACGTTCGGCGGCACACCACTCGCCACGGCGGCGACGACGTTCCCGCTTTTGCTGGCGTCATTGTCCATCGTAGCTTCGATCATCGGAACGTTGTTCGTCGGACGCGGGAAAGTCGACCGCAGCCACATCATGAGTTCGCTGTACACCGGAATGATCGCAGCCGGCATACTCGCGCTAATTGGGTTCTTTTTCCTCGCCAGAAAAGATTTCCCGGGAGATAACGCGTTGCCAAATGGCGCGCATATCAACGCCCTTACGATCTTCATCTGTGCGCTCATCGGCGTGTTGATTACCGGTGCGATCACGTATATCACCGAGTACTACACGGGTACTCAATTCTCGCCCGTGCAGCGTATCGCCAAAGCGTCGGTCACCGGACACGCAACCAACATGATTGCAGGGCTCGCTGTGTCGATGCAAGGCACGGCGCTGCCGGCAATCGTAATCGTCATCGGCATCCTCGTCAGCTTCGCGCTCGACGGAACGTACGGCGTCGGCATCGCCGTCATGGCGATGCTTTCGCTTGCAGGCATCGTCGTGGCAATCGACTCGTTCGGCCCGATCACGGACAACGCGGGCGGCATTGCCGAAATGGCGGAAATGCCGGAGGACGTTCGCAACGTTACCGATCCGCTCGACGCCGTCGGCAATACGACGAAAGCCGTTACCAAAGGCTATGCTATCGGTTCGGCAGCGCTTGCTGCAGTCGTGCTCTTCGCGTCGTTCTTGCAAGAACTCATCAAGGCGAAGTGCGGCGCCGGTTCGTCGAACCCGACGGCGTGCGCGGCGGGCGTAACGAATCTCTTCGCGATCGGCAATCCGTACGTGCTGTCCGGACTCTTCATCGGCGGCTTGCTGCCGTATCTGTTCGCATCGCTTTCGATGGAAGCGGTCGGACGTGCTGCCGGCTCCGTCGTCGAAGAAGTGCGCCGCCAGTTCCGCGAGATTCCGGGTATCATGGCGGGAACCGCTAAGCCGGACTACGGCACCACCGTCGGCATCGTTACGGCCGCGGCACTCAAGGAGATGATCGTTCCGGCGCTGATTCCGGTCGGCGTTCCGGTCGTCGTCGTGCTGCTCAGCGTCTTCAACATTCTACAAGGCGACACGGCGGCGCAGATGATGGGCGGCATTCTCGTCGGCTCCATCGTCACCGGCCTCTTCGTCGCGATTTCGATGACGACGGGCGGCGGCGCGTGGGATAACGCCAAGAAGTACATCGAAGACGGCCACTACGGCGGCAAGGGTTCTATCGCGCACCAAGCGGCCGTCACCGGCGACACCGTCGGCGATCCGTATAAAGATACGGCGGGCCCGGCCATCAACCCGATGATCAAGGTCTTGAACATCGTGGCGCTGTTACTGGTCGGCTTCCTCGTCCATTGAGTCGATAAACTCTAGCCACACGAAGCGGACCCCGAAAGGGGTCCGCTTTCTTTTGGAACGCGAATGGCGGGTCGACGCGTTTAATGGAATGTGGGAAGAACTCAACTTATGCGAACGATTGCTCGGCTAGGTCTCGGAACTGCTCTCTCGGCGGCGATGCTTCTCAGCGCCATCGCCCCCGCTGCGGCGTTAACCGACCAGCAGCAATGGGAAATGCAGATCGGCCAGCAAGAGTACCAACAGCTGCAGCAGCAAGGCGTGATCGTCCAATCGTCGCCGTACTACAAGGTTTTGGAGCCGATCGCCAAGCGAATTTCGGCCGTCGCAGATCAAAAATATTTCACACCGTTCCATTTCATCTTGGTCAAAGACAGCCAGCCGAACGCCTTCGCCGTGCCGGGCGGCAATGTTTACGTCACGACCGCGATGATGACGTTTGCGCAAAATCAGGAAGAGCTGGCCGGCGTCCTGTGCCACGAAACCTCGCACGACATTCATCACGACGTCTACAACCTGGCGCAAAAAGACCAGAATCTGCAGATCGGCGCCACCCTCATCGGGCTGCTCGTGGGCCGCAGCCAGATCGGAAATTTCGCGGTAAACTTCCTGGCGAACGCGCAAGCGATGAACTTCTCGCGTTCGGTCGAAAGTAACGCCGATCACCTTGGCGCGTACACCTGCGCGCAAGCCGGCTATAACCCGTGGGGAATGGTGTGGCTGTTCAAACGCTTTGAAACGAAGCCGAGCGGCGTACCTCTTGAAATGCTTTCCGACCATCCGCGCGACGATCACCGTGTAAGCGACTTGCAAAACGAGTTCCGCAACGATCCCGGAACGTTCGGGCGCTTCAGCTCCAACCCGGATACGGCGCACCGGCTCTAGCGGGAGTGCGCGGGCAGCCCGCGTACTATTTCCCATGCACATTACGAAATCGACCGCGCTGCGCTTTGCAGCCGTGGTCGCTGCCGTTACGTTGCTTTTTACTGACGGTACCGTACGTGCCGAAGTCAGTAAGGCGACGAGCGGCATCGACCTCAGTTCCCTTGACCGCACGTGCAAGCCGTGCACCGACTTCTATCAATTCGCCAACGGCGGATGGCTCAAGAAGAATCCGATTCCAAGCGCATATGCGTCTTGGGGATCGTTCAACATTCTGGCCGACCACAACAACGACGTTCTTCACACGCTGTTGAATCAAGCTTCGGAAGCCAACGCCGCTGCCGGCACCAACGAACAGAAGATCGGCGATTACTACGCCAGCTGCATGGACACCGCGGAGATTGAGAAGGCGGGAACCGCACCGCTCGATTCGCTCATGCAATCGATCGATAAACTAACCAGCGCAAAGGACCTTGGGCCGCTGGTTGCATCGCTGCAAATGCAGGGCGTTGACGCGTTCTTCGGTTTCGGTTCCGGTGCTGATTTCAAAAACAGCTCCATGAACATCGCGCAACTCGGACAGTCGGGTCTCGGCATGCCCGACCGCGACTACTACTTGAAGACCGACGCAAAGAGCAAGGCCATTCAACAAGCCTACGTCGCGCACGTCACGCAGATGTTCACGCTGCTTGGCGAATCGCAATCGCAAGCCGCCGCCGATGCGCAAACGGTCATGGACATGGAAACGGCCATGGCGAAAGCGCAGAAGTCGCGCGTGGAAGAACGCGACCCGCAAGCGGTTTATAATAAGACCGACCTCGCCGGCGTGGAAAAGCTGGCGCCCAACTTCGACTGGGCGTCGTACCTGCAAAGTTCCGGCGTCCAGCCGCAAGCGATCAACGTCGCCGAGCCGTCATATCTTCAGGCGCTCAACACGCAGTTAGCAACGTGGACGCCGGCTCAGTTGAAGACGTACCTGCGGTGGCACACGATCCACGCATTCGCGCGTACGCTCCCGCAGCGTTTCGTGGATGCCAACTTCGATTTCTATTCGAAGACGCTCTCGGGTACGACCGCGCAATTGGATCGCTGGAAGCGTTGCGTTCGCGCAACCGATGGCGCGCTCGGTGAAGCACTGGGCCAAGCCTACGTACAGAAAGAGTTCCCGCCGGCCGCTAAGGCGCGCGCGCTCGAACTCGTGAAGTACGTCAAAGGCACGCTGCGTGAAGACATTCCCACGCTCTCGTGGATGTCGCCGGCAACTAAAGCTAAAGCGGTCGAAAAACTCGACGCGTTCGGCATCAAGATCGGCTACCCGGACAAGTGGCGTGATTACAGCACGCTGGACGTGACGAAGGGACCGTACGTCTCGAACGTCATGGCCGCGAACGTGTTTGCAAGCAAGTACGATTACGCGAAGATCGGTAAACCCGTCGACTTCTCCGAGTGGGAAATGACGCCGCCGACCGTCAACGCGTACTACGAACCGACGCAAAACAACATCAACTTCCCGGCCGGCATTTTGCAGCCGCCCTTCTTCGACGCCAACGCCGACATGGCGGTGAACTTTGGCGCGATCGGCGCCGTCATCGGCCACGAGTCGACGCACGGTTTCGACGATCAAGGCCGCCAATTCGACAAAGCCGGGAACCTCACGGATTGGTGGACGGCCAGCGATGCCGCGAACTTCTCTAAGCGCGCCAACTGCATCGTCAACCAATTCGATGCGCTGCAACCGGCGGCGGGCGTGCACGAACAAGGCAAACTCGTCGAAGGCGAAGCGATCGCCGATCTCGGCGGTTTGACGATCGCCTATAAGGCGTTCGAAAAATGGCAGGCAACGCATCCCCGCCAGGTGCTCGACGGGTTCACCCCCGAGCAGCGCTTCTTCATGGGTTGGGCTCGCGTATGGGCGAGCAACGAACGTCCGCAGTACGTCTCGATGCTCGCAACGGTCGATCCGCATCCGTACGACAAGTTCCGCGTGAATGCGACGCTGTCGAACATGCCGGAATTCGCCAAGGCTTGGGGCTGCAAACTCCCCGAACCGATGGTTCGTCCGGCAAAGGATCGCTGCCAGATCTGGTAACGATCGACCCGGCCCGATAAAAAAGGCTCCGCACCTGCGGAGCCTTTTCTATTTGCCTTATTCCGGTACGGGTGCGACGTCGCCGAACTGCGCTTCTTCCAACGCTTCGCTCACCGCAACCGGCTCGCTGACGTCGTCGGCGCGGTTGGTCACCTTAGCCGCAACGACCATCGAAGCACCGAGGAGCACCGCGCCAATGAGCCATGCCGCGCTCGGCAGTTTCCACGCGTGCGTGCTGCTGATAGAGTATGCGAATGCGCCGCTAAAGATCGCCGGCCCCAAAATCATGCCGATGCTGCGCAGCATTTGAATAGCGCCTTGCAGCTCGCCCTGTTCGTTCTTTCCGACACGGCGCGTCATCAACGCTTGCGACGCCGATGAGGCGATCATCCAAAGCATGCTTACCGGAATGGCAATCCAGAACAACAACTGATTGCCGCCGTACAGGACAAAGCCAAGCGCGCCGGCGGCTAACCCGATCATCAGCGCCCGCCGCTCGCCGAAGCGGTCGACGACGGGCTGAATCAGAAACGCCGATACGAGGATCGTGGCAACCCCAACGATGGCAAGCGACACGCCGATCGTGCGCATCGTCCAGGCATACGCGAACATCGTGTAAAGCACGAAGAGCTGCGGCAACGCCTCATGCGCGACGTACCCGAGCGCGTTGACCGTGGCTAGGCCGGAAAGCTCGGGATGACGGCGCAGGAGCTTTACGGAACCGAGCGGATTGGCGCGCTTCCACGAAAAGGCGTTGCGATCTTCGTGCCCCAGCGATTCAGGAAGTACGAGCAGGCCGTACAAAAAGTTTGCGAGGCTCAATCCCCCGGCAACCCAGAACGGCAAACGCGGATCGTGGGCGCCCAGAAATCCGCCGACGGCCGGCCCCAGCACGAAGCCGATGCCAAACGCAGCGCTGATCATGCCGATGGCGCCCGCCCGTTTGTCCGCGGGCGTAACGTCGGCAACGTAAGCGCTCGCGACGATGATGCTCGCCGTGGTCGCGCCCGAAAGGATGCGGCCGACGAAGAGCCACTGCAGGTTCGGCGCTAGAGCCAGAATCGCGTAATCGATGCTGGTGCCGATGTTGGACAAGAGCACGACGGGACGCCGCCCGACGCGATCCGACCACGTGCCAAGCACGGGTGCCGCAAAGAATTGCACGATGGCGAAAATCGTTGCGAATATCCCGCTATAGAGCGACGCATTTGCGAAGTTGCCATGCGCAAAGCTCAAGATCAGCGGCTGGAAAACCGGAATGATGATGCCTAAGGCGAGCATATCGAGCAGCACGGTTATGAAGATGAACGACATCGCCGCATTGCGCTTATTGAGCATTACTCGGCTCCTCTAGCGTTGAGAAAAATCCGTAGAGCGCATCCAAATTTCGAAGGCGCGATCGACGCGCTCTCGGTCGCGCGTTGCAACAAGGTCCATTACCAATCCGCGAAAACCGGCGAGAATGACGGTCGCATACGCGTACGATTCCTCGCGCGGCACTTCCGCGGCGAGATAGGGCCGCGCGAGGAAGTCGAGCCAGTCACCAACCGCGCCGCGCAGAAATTTCGCGAAACGCTTTCGATCCTGGAGCGCCATTCCGAAGACCTCGAAGAAAAATCGGAACAGCGCTTCGTTCTTGGGGTCACGAACGATCTGCCAGACGGCACGGCACGCCTCCGCAGGCGATTCGAAATGTGCTTCCCGCAATCGTGCGAAGCCGGCGAATTGCCGCGCGCGCACACCGGCGAGAATCTCTTCGATCAACGCCTCTTTGGACCTGAAGTAATACAGCAGAACGCGCGGACTTATTCCAACCGCAGCGCCCAACGGGCGCAGCGACAAGTCGGCAAGTCCATTGGCAAAGGCATAGTCCACGATGGAATCGAGGAGCTCGGCCCGCCGCTGCGCGTCAGCGGTACGGCCCATGCGTGCAGTCTAGCAAATTGAAACAGTCGTTTCAAGTTACGCGAAGTCGAAGAAAATCTAAGCCCCGCCCGCGGTCGCCGCAGGGCGGTCCAACGCTTCATATTTCCGGTATACGGTGTAATACGTCGTGGCAACGATGGCAATCGCAAATACGAGCACGCCGTCACCGACGACGGTTCCCAGCGGGCTATGCATCGGCACGAAAAACCGTATCAAAGCGCGTACGGCAAATGCGCCCAAATAGATTCCCGCGGTCGCCCACGATGGGCCGAGCTGCATCACGCCGTGACGATCCGTGGCGCTGACCTGCGTGTGGTGGCCGCGCAACATGCCGACAGGAATGCCGGCGGCGACTCCGAGCACCACGGCGACGGCTATCTCCCAGGCCGGTGCCGGGAACAGCATCTCCGTCGAGTAGACGGCGAAAGCGGCAACCAGCATGAGGATTCCCGCCATGAGCCACATGCGCGTTACGCTGATGCGCTGCGCTCGCGACGAGCGGTACAACACCAGTGCGACGAGGACGATCCAGACGAGTATTTGCGTTCCAAGAACGCCCGGTCCCGATTGATTCACGCATTCCTCCCGCTGAAAGTGGCCTTGAACGTCTGAACTTCGCTTCGCGCGCACCGGCGGCCCGCAAGAGGGCGCGAGCTCGCTTCGCTTTCGACGCGCTTGACGCTACGGCGTAGCCTTGCCATAGATGGAGTTCGACGGAGGGCCGCACATGCAAACCGAGTCCGAAGCGATCCGGCTCCAGGCCGAAGAACATCCGCTGGTTCCGACCGCGGAGTTTCATTCACTCGAAGAGTACGCGCTGTATTTGATCCATCTGGTCGCGTACGAAGAAGCGGCGAAACTTGCCGGCGGCAAAGACGTGCTCGACATCGGGTGCAACACGGGGTATGGCACGGCCATCGTCGCGCGCGACAGCCGCGCAACGACCGGTGTGGACGTTTCTGCGAAAAGCGTCTCCGCCGCGAGGGAACTCAATGCTGCGCCGAACCTCCGTTATCTCGCAATCGACGGGTTGCAGCTGCCGTTCCAAGATGACGCCTTCGATCTGGCCGTGAGCTTTCAGGTGGTCGAACACGTCTTTACGCCGGAAGCCTATCTTCGCGAGATCCGGCGCGTTCTCAAGCCCGGCGGCCTGGCAATTCTCACTACGCCCAATGCGACGATACGTCTGTATCCGGGCATGAAGCCGTGGAACAAATTCCACGTTCGAGAATACGCCGCCGCCGAATTACGAACGTTACTCGAGGGCACGTTCCCGTCGGTTGAAATCCGAGGGCTTTTCGCCGAGCCGCCATTATACGACATCGAATTTCGCCGGGTGCAACGCGCGAAGGAAGGCACGCGGCGGCAGCGGGAGATCGAAAAGCGTACTTCGTGGAAGTTAAAGCACGCCATGAAAAACGTGGCGCGCCGCATTTTACCGCAGGGCGCAATCGACGCGGCTCGGCGCGTCCTGCCCCGCGGCAAAAGCTCGCCGGCTGCACCCGCCGTTCTTCCCGAGTCCGTCGCATCGCGCTATTCCACGGCCGACTTCTACTACCGCACCGAGAACCTCGATGCGGCGCTCGATTTAATGGCCGTTTGCCGCAAATGAAAATGGAGGCGTGTTTCCACGCCTCCATTCTCTGCACACACGGTGTGTGATTACTTGATTTCGACCTTGGCGCCGGCTTCTTCGAGCTTCTTCTTGATGCTCTCGGCTTCGTCTTTAGCGATGCCTTCTTTGACGGCCTTGGGCGCGCTCTCGACGAACGCTTTCGCTTCGGTGAGGCCGAGGCTCGTGATTTCGCGAACGGCCTTGATGACTTTGATCTTCTCCGCGCCCGCCTCGGTGAGGACGACGTCGAATTCGGTCTTCTCGGCGGCCGGAGCAGCGGCGGCGGCGCGCCGGCGCGGCCATCATCGCAACCGGAGCGGCTGCGCTGACGCCATACTTCTCTTCGAGCTGCTTGACGAGGTCCGCGAGCTCGAGAACGGTGAGTTTATCGATCTGTTCGATGAGTTCGGCAACTGCCATGATAATTCAGGATCTCCCTTAAGCGTTCGAACCCGCGGCTTCTTTTTGCTCGCGGATCTGGTTGAGCACGCGGACGAGGCCGCTCTGATTGCCCGAAAGCACGGTGACGAGACCGCGCAGCGGGCTTGCGAGCGAACCAACGAGTTTTGCGATGAGTTCGGACTTCGACGGCAACGACGCGAGGACGTTGACTTGCGCTGCATCGACGAATTTGCCGTCGACGTAGGCCGCCTTGATGCCGAGTTTTTTGCTGTCGTCAGCGAACTGCTTGATCGCCTTCGCCGGTGCGACGGGATCGTTTCCAGCGAAAACGATTCCGGTCGGACCGGTAGAAACGATTCGAGCAACGCAGCGATTTCATCGCCGGCTGCGATGCTTGAAAAGCGTGTTCTTGACGACCGCATACGTGCTGCCGTCTTTGCGAAGCTCGCCGCGAAGTTTCGTGATCTCTTCGACGGTGAGGCCCGCAAAGTCGGTCAGGAACAAGTTTTGCGACTCGGCGAGCCGGTCGCGCAGTTCTTGTACCGCGGCTTCTTTACGTGCGGTTGGCATGACGTTTAGTGTCGCTTTCGTTTACGAGTCCCCGAGGGGACTAAAAAAGCGCTCCATCCGTCCGGAGGGCGCTTAAGAAGATCCAAACGTCGTTAGGACACGACGAAATCTCTTTTTACGCACCTCGGTAGAGTTTACGCTTACGCTCCAACTCGTGCGGCTGCTAACGCGCTCGCACAAACGGTGGCGAAGCTTACGATTAAGTCCTTTCGGACCTCTACGGTCTTCGGAGCCGTCGGCAAGGATATCATAAGAGCGGGGGAAGCACAAGCGAGAAAGGCACGAGGGCTATCCTTTCCCAATGGCCAAGCGCGAAGGATGAGCTACGATCGCCGCACCTTTCTGGCTGGGGCAGGTCTCAGCCTCGCCTCCCTAACGGCCGCCGGGATGCCGGTCGCCGCGCCGGCCGCCGAGCCCGCGGATCCGCTTGCCAAACTGCTCCAGGGCAACGCCCGCTTCGTGGCCGACAAGGCCGCATGCCCGCCTCTCACCGCGCGGCGGCTGGAACTTGCCGAAGGGCAGAGCCCATTTGCAATCATTCTGAGCTGCTCGGACTCCCGCGTACCGGTGGAGACGATCTTCGATCAAATTCCCGGAAATATTTTCGGCGTTCGGATCGCCGGAAATTTCGTCGAGAGCGGCGGCTTAGGGTCAATCGAATACTCCATTGCCGCCTTGAAATCGTCGCTTATTCTCGTGCTCGGTCACACTCAATGCGGAGCCGTGAAGGCAGCCGTCGACTACGTTAAGAGCGGAACCGTCCAGCCCGGGAGCATTCAAACGTTGGTCACGGCGATCGAGCCGGCGGCCAAAAGCACAAAAGCTTCCTCCGGTGACTGGCTGGCGAACGCCATCGAGCGAAACGTTCACGACAACATGGGCGCGCTTATCGAACGCTCGACCATCGTTGCCGGCGCGGTCAAATCGGGCTCGCTCAAGATTGCCGGCGGCGTCTACGATCTGCATTCGGGGAAGGTTTCGATCGTTCGTTGACGTGAATGGTCGGGCGTGGCTATTGAAACCAATTCCGGCCTGCAACGGCTCCTCGACGGAAATCAGCGATTCGTCGAAGGCCGCACGCAACTCCACGAAATGACGGCTTTCGGCATAGAAGTCGCCGCGGGACAAAATCCGTTCGCCGTCGTGCTCGGATGTTCGGATTCACGCGTCCCGATCGAGACGATTTTCGATCAGGAACCAGGCAACGTCTTCGTCATACGCGTCGCCGGAAATTTGGTAAACGACGACGGATTGGGTTCGATGGAGTACTCGTTCGAAATGCTCAAATCAACGCTTATTTTGGTGTTGGGCCATTCCGGATGCGGCGCCGTCGCCGCCGCGATGCAACAGGTCAACGACGGCTCGGAATTTCCCGGGCACATTGCGCGTCTTGTCTCATCCATTGCACCTGCAGCCGTCGCTACGCGCGGCTCGACGGACCACTACCGGGCCGCCGTTGAGGAGAACGTTCGCCGCAACGCTTCGGCAATAACGGAACGCTCGCCGATGCTTGCAAATGCCGTGCGCGAAAGACGCCTAACGATCGCGGGCGCCGTTTATGATTTGAGCACCGGTAAGGTTACACTCGTAGAAACGTAATTACGTCCGCGGAAGCGCAACGCCAAGCGACGTTGACGCTTCATCCACACATTTCATAATTTGCAGAACCCGATCCAGTCCGACGATTTGGAAAATGCGCCGGACGGCGCTTGCGCTTGGAACGACCAGGGCGAAACGCGGCCCAAGTGCTTTGGACGCGCGCACGAAGACGGTAAGAATGGTGGAATCCAAATAATGGCACGCAGTTAGGTTTACGACGACCGCCGGCTCGTGTTTTTGAGACGCGAGCCCGACAAGCAGTGACTCCAATTCGTCGGCGCACGCCAGATCCATATCCCCGAAAACGTGAACGACTTCCATATCCTCAGAATAGTCTCGCACGAAAACGTGCGTGGTTCCGCGGTGTAAATTCGACGCCGTTTGCAAGGGGATGATCTTCGCTTCGTTCATGACGCGAACTCCCTTCGAGTTTAAACCGTACGCCGGGATGCATGGGCAAACAAGTTGTGACGGCTCTTCGAAATCGGTTTTCAAAAGCGGATTGGGGCCGCCTCATCGTCTCGCGGAAAGCTGGGGTTCCGGGCGGGATTAGCGCGCTGCGAAGGCTCGCGCGGCCGCCATCAAGGCGGGCTGAATCTCCGTCAGCGGCTGCATGCGAAGCATGATCGCCGGTACCTGATCGCCCAAGTGCGGGTTGCTGCCCTGGAACCAGGCGCGGGCGACCTCCGGATCGCCGCCGTCGGCAATCATCTTCGCCAGCTGGAGCGTAAAACGCAAAACATGAGGCCGTTGGGGCTCCCGCCCGTTCATCCACTGCGCCACTGCGCGCGTCTCGGAAACGTTGCCGACTGCGGCTACGAGGCTTGCCCCAAGCATCTCGACCAACTCGCGTACGACCCGATTGATGGGGATGGACATGGCGTGGTCATGAGCGTCGAAAGCGCTCGCCTCGCCGCGTGGACCGAGCAGCCGCTCCCCGTCAGTATACTCAATTTCTCTTTCGCGCATATCAGCCTAAATCCCAGGTCGAATCCCAAATCATAATAAGGCAAAGAACCCGCAATAGCAAGTTCTCCGGGAAAGCAAATTTTTCGGGAACACGGATAAAGCCGCGGCCCGGTCTCTTCTCAGAGGCCGGGCCGCGGAGCCTGGGAGCGATGCGCGCGCTCTACGCGGTTGCGCGGACGCGGTTCGGGTCGACCTTGACGCCCGGGCCCATCGTGCTCGTGAAGGTCACGCTCTTGAGGTAGGTGCCTTTGGCCGCAGCCGGCTTGGCACGAACGATCGCGTCGAGCAGCACGTTGACGTTCTCGAGCAGTTGCTGCTCGTCGAAGCTCGCCTTGCCGACGATGGTGTGAATGATTCCGGTCTTGTCCAGGCGGTACTCGACCTTACCGGCCTTAATGTCGCGGATCGCGCCGGCGATGTTCGCCGAAACGGTGCCGGCCTTAGGGTTCGGCATCTTCTGCGCGAGAATACGGCCGAGTTCCTTACCGACTTGCGCCATCATGTCGGGTGTTGCAACGGCGACGTCGAAATCAGCGAAGCCGCCCTTCAGCCGATCGATCAGATCCTGATCGCCGACGATGTCGGCGCCGGCTTCTTGCGCTGCCTTGGCGTTGTCGCCCTTCGCGAACGCAATCACGCGGACCGTACGGCCCGTGCCATGCGGCAGCAGAACCGTGCCGCGCACGTTCTGGTCGCTCTTCTTCGGATCGACGCCGAGGCGCACGTGCACTTCGACGGTTTCGTTGAACTTCGCGTTTGCGTTTTTCTTGACGAGCGAGATCGCTTCGGACGCCGAGTAGAGCGTCTTCTTGTCGAAATTCGCAACGATGTTGTTGAAACGCTTACCGTGATGTTGCGGCATTAGGCTTCCACCTCCACGCCCATCGAACGCGCGGTGCCGGCAATGATCTTCTTGGCGGCATCGATGTCGTTGGCGTTGATGTCGGGCATCTTCACCTTGGCGATTTCTTCGAGCTGCGAGTTCGTCAGTTTGCCGACCTTGTTGCGGTTCGGTTCTTTGGAGCCTGATTCGAATTTCAAAGCCTGCTTGATCAGGAACGACGCCGGCGGCGTCTTCGTGATGAACGTGAACGTGCGGTCTTCGAAAACGGTGATCTCGACCGGAATGATCATGCCGGCCTGCGAGGCAGTACGTTCGTTGTACTGCTTGCAGAAATCCATGATATTCAGGCGAGTAAGGTCCGAGAGCCGGACCGATCGGCGGCGCAGGCGTGGCCTTGCCGGCCGGAATTTGCAGGCCGATTTTGCCTACAACTTTTTTAGCCATGATTGCTCCTTATTGAGGCCTCGCCGCGAACGGCCAGCCTCTGCCCCTCAGCAATCTCGCACCCCGGGGTCACTGATGCGAGAAAGTTGTTTGCTCATTCCGTCATCGGTGAGCCTGTCGAACCACAGGCGCATACTGGCATTGCTCCAGATGCGCCTGTCCTTCGACAAGCTCAGGATGAGACAGACGTTTCAGACTTTTTCGACCTGGAAGAACTCGAGCTCGACCGGCGTTTCGCGGCCGAAGATGGAGATGAGCGCGCGGAGGCGTTCCTTTTCGGGTTGAATTTCGTCGACGACGCCGGTGAAGTCGAAGAACGGACCCGAGGTGACCTTGATGCGATCGCCCTTCTTGAAGTCGATCTTGAGCTTGGGCGCTTCGATGCCCATCTGCTTCAGAATCGTCTTCACTTCTTTATCTTGCAGCGGAACGGGCTTCTCACCCGGGCCGGGGCTGCCCACGAATCCGGTCACGCCTTGCGTGTTGCGCACGACGTACCACGACTGGTCGTCCATGATCATCTCGACGAGCACGTAGCCGGGGAAAACTTTCTTCGGCGTGATCTTGCGCTTGCCGTCTTTGAACTCGACTTCGTCTTCCATCGGAACGAGCACGCGGAAGATCTTGTCTTGCATGCCCATCGAGTGAATGCGGCGTTCGAGGTTCGCCTTCACTTTGTTCTCGTAACCCGAGTACGTGTGAATCACGAACCAGTTGCGGTTATCTTTTTTGGCCGGGCGCGCGGCGCGCTCTTCCGGCTGCTCCGCGGTCTCGCCGGAGACGTCGAAGGCGCTCGCAAACGGTCCATCGGGCTGCGTCGAATCGCCTGCGTCGATCTCAGTCGTCGCCGGGTCAAGTTCGGTGTGCACGGCGCCGCCGTCGTACTCGCGTTCGAATTCAGACATGGACATCGTTAAACGTTCAACAAGTGAATCTGGCTGAAGAGCCAGCCGAAGAGCTGGTCGGCGGCGTAGGTGAACAGGCCGATACCAACCACGAGCAATACCGTAAGCACGGTCGCACTAACCCACTCATCGCGAGTGGGCCACGTAACGCGCTTGAGCTCGGTGATGACGCCCTGAACGAAGTCGTTGCTGCGCATCGACTGAGCCTGTCGCGTTGCCGTCGAGGCGCCGCGCGTCACCGCACTCTTTTTCTGCTCGTTCACTTTGAAACGTGTCTCCCGGGAAAATGACTTGGCAGGGCGGACAGGACTCGAACCTGCAACCGGCGATTTTGGAGACCGCTACTCTACCAATTGAGCTACCGCCCTACGCGTTCGGAGCGCCCTGCGGCGCTCCCGTAATTATTTGGTCTCGCGGTGGGAACGGTGACAGCGGCAGAAGCGGCAATACTTGCTAAGCTCCAACCGATCCGTCGTCTTCTGTTTGTTCTTTTGAGTATTGTAATTGCGACGCTTGCACTCCGTACACGCCATCACAACCATCACACGATTTTCTTTTTTTGCCACTTTTCAGTCTACCACGAACATGAAATAAACGGACTCGGAGGTCCGTTCAGCAACCCATGCTAACACGGCCGCCAGCCTACATGCAACCGCCCAGGTCAATTATTTGCGCCCCCGCTTAGCGACTTTTGCCGCTTGCCTGTCTTTGCATCGCCATGGAGCGTAGGTCGAGGCTGTGGCCGGGCTGCGCTATTGGGCCTCGACCCGGGCGTGCTCCAGCTTTTGCGGCCGCGCACGACGCGCAAGGGGCCGCAAAAGTGGCGCAAGCAGAAAATGCCCACGATGGGCATTTTCGGGCGGCGACCGGGTCGAGGCCCAATAGCGCGGGCCGGCCACAGGCTAGACTGGAGCGGAAGTGCGCCCAGGGGAGGCTGGCCCGCCCGCGGTCCGACGCCTCGGCCGGGCGCAAACATTTTGCCGCGCTGACGCGCGGCAAATTCGTGCGCCCGGCCAGAATCGAACTGGCAACCTCGGCCTTAGGAGTGCCTTGCTCTATCCAATTGAGCTACGGGCGCGCGTGCAACTGAGCGCTTAAGCCAGGGAAGGCGGGGAACCCTCCTCGCGCCAGGCCACGAAGCGCCCCACCAGGTCAGGATCGAACTGCGTTCCGGCGTTGCGCTGTAATTCGGCCAAGGCGGCCGTTTCGCTGACGCCCCGATGGTACGGGCGATCCGACGTCATTGCCGAGAAGGCGTCTAGGATCGCGATCGCCCGGGCCAGCGGATGAATTTGTTCGCCCTTCAATCCAAGCGGGTACCCGAAGCCGTCCCACCGTTCGTGGTGCTGGCCAATGATCTCCGCAACTTCGGCATAGCCGGGGTGCCGTTGCAAAATGTCGCGGCCGAAGACGGCATGCTGCTGCATGGCTTGATACTCGTCGCGCGTCAGCCGTCCCGGCTTAACCAAAATTCGGTCGGAGACCAGCAGCTTTCCGACGTCGTGCAACAGGCTTGCTTGCAGCAATTGCGCGAGCATCGCGCGGTCCAGTTCGAGATTGTATTCCGACCACGACTTCGCCATTGCGTTCACTTGCAGCAAATGCACGCGCGTATAAGGATCGCGATCGAGCAGGCCTTCGACGATTGTTTCGACGCCGCTGAAATTCCCATGCGTCGTGTAGGCGTCGATGTCGTCCGACCCAACGGGAACGCAGCCTTGTTTCCGGCTTAACCGCGCGCGATGAACGCATAGCGCCGTGACGTCGGCGCGCGTTCCCGCTTCTAGGGGCGCGATGACGTAGCCGCAGGCAATGGAAACCGGCAGCGTTTGATCGGGCGAAACGTATGCCAGGCCGGCTAAGCGCGTCGCAAGACGTTCGACGAAATGCGCGATCAGATCCGGCGGCGTGTCGCTGAGCAACGCCAAAAAGACGTCGCCGCCGAAGCGCCCGACCCTCACGTTGTCGTGCGCGTCTTCGAATTCACGCAGCTCTTGCGCGACACGGCGAAGAACTTCGTCGCCTTGCGCGTATCCGTAGACTTCGTTGAACATGCCGAAGTTTACGATATTCAACATCACGGCAACGCATGGACGCGTAGATGTAGCAGCCGCAAGCGCGCGATCGAGGTCACGCGAAAGTCTTGAATGATTCGCGAGCGTCGTAAGAGGATCGAATTCGGCGGTGCGCTGGAGCGCTTGGTACATGCGTTGATTCTGGATAGCGATGGCCAAGTAGTGGCCGATCGCGGCGATGACGTCGACGTCATTGGTGTCGTACGCATTCGCTCGCGGGCTTTGCACGGAGAGTGCGCCGACGACTTCGCCTGAGGCGCGCATCGGCACGAAGATTGCCGAAACGCTGTCGTTCGTCCACGGCCGGTCTTGATTGATCGCAAGGGAACCCTCGGGTGCCCATTCGTGGGGTGCGTTTCCCCAAATGATCGAGCCCGATTCGATGGCCGCGCGAGCGCGCGATTTGGAAGAAAGCTCGATGTGCGGGTAGCGCCGGATGTCGCCGTGATCGTAAAAATACTCGATCGCGTGATTGCCGGCGGCATTTGCGAGCGCGATGAACACGACCGAAGAGTCGACGTGTTCGGCGAGCATGCGCGTGAGCCGGTCGAAGAGTTCCCCTAAGGAGAGATCTGCAGCAAGCAACGTCGCGGCTTGCTTTAAAAGCAGCCGGTCCTTGGTATGAGGACGGTCGAGCGCAGTAAGCCGATCCTTCATGTGGACTCTCCTTGGAACCAGGTATCGGCTTCGTTTCGTGGGCCTAAAGGCCCGCTCGACAAATCATGCTTTTCTTTACAGAAAAGGCCGCCTCGGTGAGGCGGCCTCGCAGATTACCGTCGTTTACGCCCTCGTGACGAGGACTTCTTGCGCGGAACTTTCGCCCCGCCGCGCCGTGCCTCGGAAAGGCCGATCGCGATGGCCTGCTTGCGGCTCTTTACCTTCGGGCCCTTGCGCCCCGAACGCAGTTTGCCTTCCTTCATCTCGTGCATCGCGCGTTCGACCTTGCGGCCGGCCTTCGGGCTGTACTTGCGTCCCGAACTCTTCTTGCGGGACGAACTCTTCTTGCGAGAAGAAGTCGTTTTGCGCGAGGAGCTTTTCTTCGCGGTGGATTTCTTTCGGGTCGAAGTCTTCTTGCGCGTTGACGTTGATTTGCGTGAAGAGGCCGACTTGCGCGTCGAGGTCTTCTTCCGGTCCGATGTCGTCTTCTTTCTCGACGTGCCCGCTTTGCGAGACGTTTTCTTCCGGCCGGTCGACGTTTTCTTGCGACCGCCGGTCGACTTCTTTCGGCCGTCGGTCGACTTCTTTCGACCATCTGTCGACTTCTTTCGGCCGCCGCTCGACTTCTTTCGGCCGCCCGTAGACTTCTTACGTGCGCCCGAACTCTTCTTGCGCGCAGAAGTCGATTTCTTGCGTCCGCCGCGTGGGGCTGCTCTCACTTCGTCCGGTTCGGTTTTACCGATGCCCGTTTCGTCGTGACCCTCCTGAACGAACTTGTTGAAGCGGCTATTCGGGTCGTACAGAAAACCCAAACCGCTAAGGTCGAACACCTCGAAGAAATGATCCCAGTCGATCGGCTCGAGCCGTTCGTCGCGGTCTCCGAAGTCGATGCGCAGCATTCCGTCCGTCCCTTCTACCTGAGCGGGACGGCCGCCGTTGCGCTCTACCCACTCACGGATTTCGTCGTGATCGGTCGTTTGGCGTGCACTTGCCAAATCAAACCTCCTCTAGAGGATTAGTACGTCGTGTAGGTACCCAACGCTCGAACGTCCTCCAACCTATCCTCGGACGTTCTGTTCGCTCTCGAACAAATCCAACCGGTACGTGCGCGCTTCATAATGTGCGCGCAGAAGCAATGAAGTGGCCGCGAACGCTGCGTGCACTTCTTCGGCGCTGCAGGCGTGACCGTGAACCGGCGGCGTCCAATGGACGAGCAGAACGTGGGCCCCGGGCAGAAGCGAATTCAGAATCGCGTCGCGAGTGGCCAGCAGATCCGTTGCGTTCAAATAGAATCCCACTTCGCAAAACGTCACCAGATCGTAGCGTTCGTGCTTTGGAAAATCCCGCGGAACGCTTCCCACCGCAAAACTGAGATTCACGAACCGCTCGCATCGGCGCCGCGCCCGTTCGACTGCCTCCGGCGAAACGTCGAACGCATGCAGCTTCGAGCATCGCGGGGCTAGCATCTCGGTAAAGACACCGATGGAGCATGCGATCTCGAGTGCGCACGCATACGAATCGCGGAGCACGCTGAGCGAACGCGTGTATTTTTCACGCTCGTATTCGCTGTTTTCAAAGTTCCACGGGTCTCGTTCCCGGCGATAGAGGTCGATGAAATACTGGGGGTCCACGCTTCGCGCGCACATAGTGTTTATTTTCCCTGTGCAGCCTCGCGTTCGGCTTCCCCGGCACCGCCGCATACCAGAAAATGGACGCCCACGGCGGCGAGCGCTCCGAGCAGCGGCCCGATTGCATAGATGGGCACGAGATCCCAGCGGCCGCCGAGTATCTGCGGTGCAATAGAACGCGCGGGATTCATCGACGCGCCGCTGACCGGGCCGCCGAAAAATCCGCAAGCAGCGACCGCGAAGCCCACGGCTAACGCGGCTTCTTTCCCGACGACCGCCTTCTGTGTTGCGGTCATGAGGATCGTGAGAATCACGATAAACGTAAGAACGATTTCCGCCAGCGTCGCCTGAAACGGGCCGAACGATGGGCCGGGATGGCTCGCGCCAAGAATCAGGGACGGCCCGTAGCACCACAACACGGCCGCTGCTGCAAGGAATGCTCCGAGAAATTCCGCGGCGATGTATGCAAGCGTCATCCTGCCGGGGAAGACGCGAGTCAGCCAAAAGCCAACCGTAACGGCCGGATTTACGTGTGCGCCGGACGTTTCGGCAAAAGCGTAGATAACGACCGCGGTGATAAGTCCGCGCGCCAGCCATCGCGAAACGTAATCGACGTCATGGGTCGTATAGTACGGTATGTCGACCGCCGTCGCGGTCAACGTCACGATGAACGTACCTACCGTTTCCGCGAACAGCTTTTGAACAAGCGTTGGATCCTGTTGTGTCTGCTTCTTCCTTTGCATTCAACCTGCGCGCGGCGCTTCCAGCACCGACTCGAGTTCCGCAACGACTTCTTTGACGGAGATCTCCGCCAATCCGGGGTCGACCGTAGCGGCATGCGGATCCCCTACGCGTCCGTGCCAGATCGCGCGATGGCGCGTCCGTTCGCGCGGCGGTCCCCAACGCGCGGGGCTCATCGGCCCGAACAATACGACCGAGGGCGTCCGCACGGCCGTGGCAACGTGAGCCATTCCGGTATCGCCGCAAATCACCGCCTGCGATCCGGCGACGATTGCAGCGAGGTCTTCGAGCGACGTATGTCCGGCAAGTACCGCCTCCATGTCGAGACCGGCATTTCGCGCGATGACGCGGCACCGCCGGAACTCGTTGCGATTTCCCGTCAATGCAAGCCGGTAGCCGCGTTTGCGAAGCTCGGTAGCTAATTCTATCCAACACTTCACCGGCCAGCGACGCGATTCGCTGGACGCGCCCGGATGGAGCAAGATGGCGTTATAAGCGCGTCCCGGGCGCGCGTTTACGCGCAGATCCAAGTCCCGCGGGTCGGCCGGAACGCCGCTTTCGTTCAACATGCGGCACCAACGGAGCACTTCATGTTCTTCGTCGCGCCATTTCGGGCCGCCGGCCGGCAAACCGACGTCGTTATTTTCGAAGGCAATGAAACGGCGCGGCTCGGTTTCCAAGATCAAGCGATGGCTTTGCGGTCCGCGGCCGTGCAGGTTCACGGCAACGTCCGCACCGTGCAGCGCCGGATCGAGCGCCGCCAGCGGCGCCGTGTCCACAACTTCATCGATGCAATCGCCGCAAAGCTGCGCTAGCGGCGCGAGCGAAATCGGCGCAGCGAGAATTCGATGGTGATTCGGAAAGGCGCGCGCCAGCGCACGGTACGCCGGAACGCCGGTTAGGAAGTCTCCGAGGCCGAGTGGACGCACGATCACGAGGCGCGGACGGTGCGTCGTGATGGCGGCTTTCATGATGCTTGCGCGGAGAATGCCCGTTGGGCGACGCGCTGGTAAACTTCTTGCGTTTCCGCGGCGATGCGCGCCCAGCCGTAGCGTTCGTGCGCGCGGCGCGCGCCCGCCACGCCGAGCGAAATGCGCATGCGCTCGTCTTGCAGTAGGCCGCGAACGGCTTCCGCCAACGCAATCGGCGAACGTGGCTCGACATGGATTCCGGTCACGCCGTCGACGACGCTGTCGACGAGGCCGCCGACTGAGGCCACGACGACCGGAACGCCGCACGCCATCGCTTCGAGCGGCACGATGCCGAACGGTTCGTACCACGGATAACACACAACGACGTCCGCCGAACGCAATAATCGCGGCATGGCCGTGCGTTCGACGCGACCCCGAAAATCAACGCGATCCTCTACGCCGAGCGAATGCGCGACGTCGCGCAAGCGGCACGCTTCGGGATCGTTCCAGAGGTACGAACGATCGGGACCGCCCGCAATCACGAGTTCGGTGTTCGGAAGAAGCCGCAGCGCCGTGATGGCGTCTGCAATGCCTTTACGTTCCACCAAACGGCTCACCGAAAGTATCCGATACTTCTTGCGGTCGCGCGGCTCCGTCGCTCCAAGCGCCGAAAAATGCGAAAGATCGACGCCGCACGGAACGACGGTGATGTCGTTACGATTCGCTCCCATACGCACCAGTTCGAACGCTTCGGCGGTTGCCGTTGCAACGATGTGCGAGGCTTCGCGGGCGATGCGCTCTTCTTCCAGCAAGCGCCCTTCCGGACTTGTATCTTTGCTTCCCTGGTGGCGTTTCTTTTCGATGCCGAGCGCATGAAACGTTTGCACGACCGGAATGCCCAACGGCCCGGCGGCGTCAAGTGAGGCCTTCCCGGACATCCAGAAATGCGCGTGCACGACGTCCGGCCGCCAATCGCTCCAGCGTTGCGCAAGCTGTTCTGCGAAGGCCGGCATATATTGCAGCAGGCCATCTTTCTCGATATTGCGCGGCGGTCCCGCGTCGACGTGATCGACTAGCACGCCGGTGCAAAACGGAACGGTAGGCGGGAGACGTTCGTCGTCGCGACGCGTGTAGACGCGTACTTCGGCGCCCTGACGCGCCATCGCTTCGGCAAGCGCAGCGACGTGCACGTTTTGACCGCCGGCGTCGACACCGCCAAGCACCGCAAGCGGACTCGCATGTTCGGAAACAAACGCAACCTTCATCTCACACCATCTCCCCGATGAGCCGGTCCCAATCATCAAGAAAGCGCTCGAGCCCGAAACGCTCGCGAGCATATGCGCGCGCACGAGTGCCCATGTCGATGCATCGGTCCAGGTCCTTAATTAAGTCGCGGCTGGCATCGACCAGCTCGGCGACGTTTGTGGAAATCACGCCGGCACCGGCGGGAACGGCGTACGGGACTTCCGTTGTGGCAAGCGCGACTACCGGCATGCCGATTTGCATTGCTTCGATGAGCGAGAGGCCGAGCGACGTCCAACGAATCGGATGAACGTACACTCGCCGCCGCCCTAATTCTTCGTGCAGGCGATCTTGCGTCAAGTTTTCTATGCCGCCGATCGGCGCGGCGTCCATGCCGAACACGTCTACGGGCGCGACCGCGTCGAAACGGGAGAGTAGATCCGTACCCGTTACCCGCGCTCGCCGGCGCGCTTCGTTGATTACGACTGCGCACCGCGGCAATTCGCCCGTGTAGCGGTGGCCGGGATCGACGATGCCGTGCTCGATGACGTACGTACGCGCGTCGCCGCAATCCCAGAACAACTGATTGAAATGCGTCACGTGAACGACCGGCACGTTCTCCACGCCGGCCATCGGATGCCGCATGTCGTTGATTCGTCCTTGCGGCGCATTATGTTCCAAATACACGGCGGGAACGTCGACGCCGGGCGTCTTGTTTAGCCACTTCTTTACGAGGTCGTACTCATTGGGCCGCTGAAGGATGACAAAATCGATCGGCTGGTCTGCCAGCGCTTCCGGCGGGAGTTCGACGACGCTGTCGGGCCACGACCAGGTTTGCGCGCGCCCGCGGCCGTCCGGGCCGCGGTCGGGAAGTACCGGCAGAAAATACCGGTGCGAACCTTGAACGAACGCCGTCATCCACGAGCCGTGCACGTGCCAGGCAAGCACGTTCATCATGCAGCCACCGGATTCGGGACGAGCGAACGGACCGCGTCGAGAACCCCTTCAGGCGTGACGTCGCGCAGACACGGTTGTCCTGGAATCGGGCAAACGCGCGCGCGACAGCCGGCGCATGCAATCTCCTGATCGCCCAACAAAACGTGCGGGACCATCCACGGACGGAAGCGTACCGCGGGAATCGTCGGCGGAAAAATCTCCACCACCGGCGTCCCCGTTGCAGACGCAACGTGAGTGGCCGCGGTGTTGCCGCATACTACGGCCGCGGCATCGCGAACTATAGCCGCAAACCCGGCGAACGTCGTCGATCCCCCGGCGTTGCGAACGCGCGGATGCGTTCCCGCTACGAAGCGCGTCAATTCGAGCTCGCTCCGGTCTCCGGTCACGACGACGTCGAACCCGTTGCGCGCAAGCACATCGACGAGACGGCGGTTTTGTTCCGGCGACCATGCACGAGCCGGAACGGTGCAACCGGGATGGACGACGACGTATCCCGATCCGAACGTACCTTCGGGCAGCTCGCCCATCTGCAATCGCCCTTCGTCACCGGCAGGCAGCGAATAGCCCATTGCTCCTACGAGCGAGAGCGCTCGCTCCACCTCATGAACGTCGTCTTCTATGCGATGGCGAACGTCGAGCAGCGACCCTGGATAATCCACGCTCGTTGCGCCGATCCGTTTCACGCCGGCCATTCGAAGGAGCAACGCCATCGGCAGCGGGCTTTGGTGGAACGACGTGAAGATCGCGGCTTCGTCGAAGCGGCCGCGCATCGACTCGAGAAAACGCTCGACGTCATCGCTCGCTACGGGGTGCGGGTCCGCATCGATCCATGCGGCCTCCCACACAACGATCTCGTCCACGCATGGCAGAATGTTCGCGGCGGCTGCGCCGCGTGGACCGCACACCAGCGTCAACCGGTCGCAACCGGCGCGCAAGGCGCGCAGAGCCGGGCCGGCGAGGAGAACGTCGCCGTTATTGTCCTGTCGCACTGCAACGACGCTCTTCATGCTAGATGCATCCTTTGACCACGCGCCGCACGGCGTCGAGGATATCTCCCGCGACGGCAGGCGCGTTTTCAATCTCCGCTTTTCTCGTTACGGCGGTCGGCACGAGTACGCTGCGCGCACCGGCCGCCTCCGCCGCTTCCACGTCGGCGCCGATGTCCCCGATTACCACGCATCGTTCGGCCGGGATGCCGAAACGTTGCGTCGCGGCAACTATGAGTCCGGGTTCGGGTTTGCGGCAGTCGCAGCCGTCTTCAACACCGTGGATGCATACAAACCATCCGTCGATTGGCCCAGCGAGCTCTTCGATTCGCGCGTGCATTCGGAATAGGTCGTTCTCATTGAGACCTCCCTCCGACACCGCAGGCTGATTGGTAACGACGCCGACGGCGTATCCCCACTCTCGCGCCAGCGCGAGCGCATCGCCGGCGTGCGGCATTAACTCGATGGCGTTCGGATCGTAGTTCTGCGGCCGGTCGACGATCAGCGTTCCGTCGCGGTCAAACAGGATGGCGCGGTCCTTCACGCAGCCTCCTCTCGAAGCAACGAACGCAACGTTGCGACGCCACGCACCTTGTGGTACACGGCGGCGAATGGAATTGCTGCGCTGGTCGCCGCCATCGTCGCAATCTCTTCGACGGTTCGCGGCCCGGGCGCAATGCGGCGCAACGCAAAGTCGACCGTGAAGCCGAGCCACGCCGCCGATGCTGCAAACGCGATTGGTTTGCTCCGTTCGAGCGCGGCCGTAATTGCGACACCCGCGCTTAGCACCGTCGCGGCGTGCAAAGCGAAACGCCCGCGGGGCGAGCGCGCCAGCATCCGCCATTGCGGTCCATGCAATGCACGCATCAGCACGTCGTCCGCATTTCCGCGCTGCAACTTCACGCTGACCCACCGCGAGGCTGCCCGCACAGGATGGTGCGTACGCCGGCGGCCGGCTTGCAGCGTGTAGCCGGCGCGCCGCGCGCGAATCGCGAGATCGGAATCTTCACGGTACGCGCGTTTGAAACGTTCGTCGAAGCCGCCAAGGCGTTCCAACACGCTGCGCCGGTACGCCATGTCCGCCGTGATCCAGCTGGATGTTGCCAAACCGCCGACATTGCGTTCCCAGTCCGTCGCCTTGCGATCGGAAGGAAGCGGCACGTCGATTCGCGCCTGAATGCCTGCGACGTCGTCACTCACTGCTGCGAGGTCTGCGCGTAAATCGGCGGCCCATCCGGCATCGACGACGACGTCGTCGTCGAGAAAGCACATCCACTCACCGGTTGCGGTGCGCCATCCCGCGTTACGCGCTGCCGCGGGCCCGCGTCCGCCGCTGCGAACGATCTTGATTCGCTCGGAGAAGCTCGAATCGCGTTCACCGGTGTCGAGCGGCTCGCTTTCCTTCCGATCGTCGACGAGAACGATTTCTTGCGCATCGCGTTCGCCGGCCCGCTCGAGTGAATCGAGAAGCGAACATAGCGAGGCACGCCCGATGGTCGGGATGATGATGGAATACCTCACGGTGCGGCCGCAAGCTCTCCGTTCGTCGACGCGTGAGAAAAGGCGCGCTCGCGGCGGATTGCAAACGGCCCGATCGCTAAGAGGTCGACGGGCGCAGAGCCGAAGCATTCCAACGCGTCGCGCGGATCGTCGACCATGGGTCGTCCCGCCGTATTCAAACTCGTGTTGATCACCACCGGCGTGCCGGTAAGGCGCTCCACTTCGTCGAGCATGCGCGCGACGAGCGGCTCCTCTCCGCGGTCGACGCTCTGCACTCGCGCGCTGCCGTCGACGTGTACGGCGGCAGCGACCTTCTCTTTCCATCCGTCGCGAACGCTGTGCGTGAAGAGCATGTACGGCGACGGAAATTGTCCCACGAAGATTTCATTTGCGCGTTCCGCCAGCACCATCGGCGCAACGGGACGAAATTGTTCGCGTCCCTTGACGTCGTTGAGCCGTTCCAGATTTCGCGCGTATCGCGGGTTGGCCAACAGGCTGCGATGCCCCAGCGCCCGCGGGCCGAATTCACTTCGTCCCTGGAACCAGGCCACGATGCCGTCATCGGCAATCGTTCTAGCCACTTCTGCGGCAATGTCGTCGCAACGTTCGTATGGGATTTTGGCGGCTCGCAGCCACTGCTCGAGCGCCGCATCATCCCATTCACGTCCGAGCGCCGCCGAATGCATGGGCTCCACGCGTTCGCCGTAGCGCTCCGCAACGAACAGCGCCGCGCCAAGCGACGTACCGGCGTCGCCGGCCGCAGGCTGTACCCAAACGCGTTCGTACGGTCCTTCGGCCGCTATGCGAGCGTTTGCCACGCAATTCAACGCGACGCCGCCGGCCATCGCGAGATACCGTTCACCGGTCTGCGCGTGCAGCCAGCGCGCAAGCTCGAGCAGTACCTCTTCGACGCGCAGCTGAACGCTCGCCGCGAGATCGGCATGTTCGGGAAGAAACGCCTCGCCGTCTTTGCGAAACGGCGCAAACTCGCTGTAGTCGACCGGCGCAACGCTGAAGTGACCGTCCTTCACCTGAACCAGCTCGCGCAACCGCTCGATGAACTTCGGCTTTCCATAAGCCGCCAGTCCCATTACCTTATATTCATCCGACGAACGGTGGAATCCGAGATGCGCGGTCAACTCTTCGTATAGCAGGCCGATCGAATGCGGAAGCTCCTGCGTAGCGAGGACGGAAAGCTTGCCGTTGCGGGCGACTCCAAGCAGCGCGGAAGAACGCTCGCCCCGGCCGTCGAGAACGAGAACTGCGCAAGATGGAAAGCCGGCAGCGAGATAGGCCGACGCAGCGTGTGCCACGTGATGAGGCACGAACTCCGCTTTCGCGCGATCGATTCCCGGCAGCGCCGTCGCGAGAAACTTCGGGAAGCGCCGTGCATAGAGCGTGCGCAAGCCTTCCCAATCGTCGTCCGTGAGGTCTTGCGATAGAGGCGGAGCAAGATCGGGATCGTACGAGTACGCTACGACGTCGACGTCCGCCGGCTGCAATCCCGCGTAAGAGAGCGCCCAGGAAGCCGAAGCCACGGGAAGTTCCCACGTGCTGAACGGTACGCAGGGCTTTCCATGCTTGCGGCGGTTGAACCGCTCTTCTTCCGCCGCGGCAACGATGCGTCCGTCGCAGACCAATGCTGCAGACGTATCGTGAAACACGGCATTTATTCCGAGAATGTTCACTACTCGCTTGCTCGTCCTTCGTAAAAGGGGGGACTTCTACAGCTTCGTTTCCCAGAATTATTATGATTAATGCCTGCGGCTGTCCGCAAAATAACAGTGTTGTCGTATGCGCGATGAAGACGTCTAAGCGAGGCGTGAGATGGCAACGAGCCATGCATGCATAGCGTAGCCGTCTGCGGTACCGGATACGTTGGCCTTGTAACGGCCGCGTGTTTTGCGTACATCGGCAACGACGTTGTAGCGTACGATACGGATCACACGAAGATCGCGACATTGCGTGCCGGCGATCTGCCGTTTCACGAGCCGAACCTCGAATCGATTCTGAAGGCGGCTATCGCAAACGGGCGCCTGCGGTTCACATCGTCGGCGAGCGAAGCGCTTGCGGGACGCGAAATCGTCTTCATCGCCGTGGGCACGCCGGTCGGGCCGCTCGGCGATGCCGATCTCACGTACGTGCGGCAAGCGGCTCGAGACATTGCCCGGTTTGCAGACGGACCGTTGATTGTCGTCAACAAATCGACTGTTCCAGTGGAAACGGCTGATCTCGTAGCTCGCCTACTGGAACGCGAAGGAAACGGTCAGCGCTTTACCGTTGCTTCGAATCCGGAATTCTTGCGCGAAGGCTCGGCCGTCGACGACTTCATGCGGCCGGATCGCATCGTCATAGGGGCACGCGACGAATCGGCCGCCGCGTTGCTCCGAGACCTCTATTCGAGTTTCGACGCGCCGGTGCTCGTAGTGGACCCGCACACGGCAGAGATGATCAAATATGCCGCCAATGCTTTCCTGGCCGCCAAAATTTCGTTTGTAAACGAACTCTCGGCGCTCTGCGATGCGGTCGGTGCAGACATCGACGCGGTCCTTCGCGGCATCGCCTACGACCATCGCATCGGGCGGCAGTACATGCAGCCCGGGATCGGATTCGGCGGCTCTTGTCTTCCGAAGGACGTAAGCGCCCTTGCGCACGTTGCGCGCGCGCACGGCATCGAGCCGACGATGCTCGATGCAATTACCGATGTCAACCGGCGCCAAGTCGCCCGGGCTATCCGGCGCATTGCCGAAGAATGCGGCGATCTCGACGGAACGTCCGCTGCGGTCTGGGGTCTTTCGTTCAAGGCCGAGACCGACGATATCCGTGAATCGCCCGCCATCGCGCTCGTGCAAGCCTTGCTCTCTCAAGGCGTCCGCGTGCGCGCGCACGACCCGGCCGCAATGAAAAACGCCGGACGAATCTTTCGGGATCGCGTCGAGTTCGCGGCGTCGCCCTACGACGCGGTAAAGGATGCCGACTACTTGGTACTTGCCACGATCTGGCCGGCATATAAGACTGTTGATTGGAGACACGTGCATGCGTCGCTACGAATGCCTCGCATTTTTGACATGCGAAACGGCCTTGACGCCGGCATGTTGCGTTCCATGGACTTTCAGTATTTCGGCATAGCGCGCCCCGACCGAATGAGGAGCCAGGTATGAATGCACTCGTCACCGGCGGCGCGGGATTCGTCGGCTCGCACCTTTGCTCGGCGCTCCTTCGCGAAGGACACAGCGTCGTCGCGGTCGACAACTTGATTACGGGCGAACTCTCGAACATTGCGCCGTTGCTGGAAGACGACCGCTTCCGATTCGTGCACGCGGACGTCAGCGAAACGCTTCGCGAACCCGAAAGACTCGATACGATCTTTCACTTCGCCTCGCCCGCAAGCCCCATCGACTATGCCGAACGGCCGCTGGAAACGCTGCGCGTCAATTCGATCGGCACGGAGCGATGCTGCGCGCTCGCAGCCGAGCGAGGCGCGCGTCTGGTCTTCGCTTCGACGTCGGAAGTTTACGGGGATCCCCTCGAACATCCCCAGCGCGAAACCTACTTCGGCAACGTTAACCCGAACGGTCCGCGATCGTGCTACGACGAGGCGAAGCGCTACGGTGAAGCGGTCGTCGCTGCTTTTCGGCGCACTCGCGGACTCGACGCGCGCGTCGTGCGTATCTTCAATACGTACGGTCCTCGCATGCGGCGCAACGACGGCCGTGTCGTTCCGGCGTTCGTTTCGCAAGCGCTCGCAGGAGAGCCGTTAACTATTTTCGGAACCGGTCGGCAGACGCGCTCGCTTTGCTACGTGGACGATCTGGTCGAGGCGATCGTACGTTTTGCCACGGTCGACGAGCCCATGTACCGGACGATCAACATTGGAAACGATCGCGAAGTGACCGTCTTAGAGATTGCTGCGCTCGTTGCAAAGCTTTGCGGCGTTACGCTGCGGCTCGATACTCGCCCCCTTCCGGAGAACGATCCGCTGCAGCGCCGGCCGGATTTGACACGCGCGTTCGACGCGTTACGATGGTCACCAAGCACGCCCCTAGAAGCCGGCCTCCTCTCTACGATCGACTGGTTCAAGACCGCCGTACCGGCATGAATGCCAAAGCGCAAACTACTCTCGTCATAGCCACTCGCAACCGCGTAAACCGCCTGGTCCAAACGCTCGCTTTTTTGGAGCCGCTCGACGAGCTGGCAAGCATCGTCGTCGCCGACAATGGCTCGACGGACGGCACGGCAGAAACCGTTCGCTCCCAATTTCCGAAAGTGAACGTGCTGCGGCTTCCCGTGAACCTCGGAGCGTTCGCGAGAACGATCGCTGCGCGTTACGTCCGCAGTCCCTACGTTGCGTTTTGCGACGACGATACGTGGTGGTTGCCGGGTTCCATTGCAATCGGTACGGACGTGCTGGACCGGCACCCGCAGATCGGCGTGCTGAATGCCTGCGTGAAAATCGGTCCCGCCGAACGCGTCGACGATGCGTGCAATGCCATGGCTACGGAGGCCGGCAGCGACGATCTCCCCGGTGCGCCGATCCTCTTCTTCCTCGCCGGCGCATCTCTCATGCGATTGCAAGCGTTTCTTGCCTGCGGCGGCTACGAACGGCGCTTCCTTATCGGCGGCGAAGAGACGCTGCTTTCGCTCGATCTGCAGCGGCGCGGCTGGCTCGTGCGCTACTTGGGGTCCATGATAGTGCGGCACGATCCTTCGCCGATCGAACGCAACGATGCGATGCGGCGGCGATTAGTGATGCGGAATCGTCTGTGGGTCGCATGGATGCGCTACGCCCGCGCCAGCGCTTGGCGCGCAACGCTGCAAGCGGCGCGCCGCGCGCGCACCGACGGACAAATCCGCGGCGCGTTCCTTAGGGCACTCGCCGGTCTGCCATGGGCGATGCTGCACCGGGATCCGATCGACGAAGCTTTGCAGCAACGTGTGGACGCGGTCTGGAGCTTCGACGCGGGATGATCGCCGCGTTCGCGAGCCGCCCGAGCGTTCGCCCCGGCGATCGCCTCGCGCTTCATGTCTGCGCTGACAGGCCCGCAACTTTGCGCTTTGTCCGCGCGGGCCGTTTGGCGGAAACAATGCGAGAATATCGCGGGACACCCGTGAAACCGATGGCAGGCCCACCGGGAGAACCCGGCAAGCCGTACGATTGGCCCGCGATGCTTTTCGAAATTCCCGAGACCTGGCGCTCGGGCGTCTACACAGCCATGCTGGAAGAAAGCACGTACCCGCCGCTCACGCGCCTCGACGCCCGGGAAGGCCGCGCGCTCTTCGTCGTTCGTCCGCGCACGCCGTCTGCGCCGATCCTCTACAACGTTCCGCTCTTCACCTATCACGCATACAACGTGGCGCATGACCCGGCCGCCGAAGGCACGTGTCTCTATAACAACGCGAAGTCGGTGACGCTGGCCCGGCCCGGAGGCGGTAACGGCGGTCATCTTTGGGATGAAGCAATCGTCGACGTCTACGATCCGGAGTCGCCGCGTCAAACGTTCGCCCATTGGGACCAGCCCGCCATCCGTTGGCTCGAATCACAATTCGGCGGCGTCGACTATGCCTGCGACCTCGATCTACACGAAGATCCTTCAGCGCTGGAAACGTACCGCTTGCTCCTAGCTTTCGGGCACCACGAATACTGGACCGCCGAAATGCGCGAACGTCTACGTGCGTACGTTCATGCCGGCGGCAATGCTGCATTCTTCAGCGGGAATACGTGTTATTTTCGCGTGACGTACGATGCGGAAAATCGCAGCATCGCGCGCGCCGGCCGCTGGGACGACGATCCCGAAGAGCGCACCTTCGGAGTAAGTTACCGTTTCGGCGGAGGCAAGTGGCGCGGCGGACGTCCACCGAGCGGGTTTACCGTGCGGTCCGCATCGCATTGGATGTACGAAAGTTGCGACGTGCGAGACGGCGACGTCTTCGGTGATGAGGAACGATTGATTGGGTACGAATTCGACGGCGTACCGGATGAGCCGTCAACCGATTTTTCGTTACTTGCGCAGCGTCGCATAACAGATTGGGCCGTCGACGACGGAAGCGGTGAAATTCACGGCGGACGTGCAAGCTTGGGCATCGTTCAAAACGGTTCCGGCGCGCTTTTTACCGGCGGTACGGTCGATTGGGCACGTGTGCTTGCAGCGGGCGAACCTATCGTCGACCGGATCACGCAAAACGTGATTCGGCGTCTTTCTTCTTCCTAAGGAGTAACCACGATGGAAATGATGACGCGCGAGACCGGCGCGACCGGCGGCTTGCCGGCAACGTTGAGCGGCGCTTACGTCGTTACGGGCGGCGCCGCCGGGCTCGGAGCGGCGGTTGCGGCTGCCATTGAGCGCGCCGGCGGCACCCCCGTCGTCTTTGACGTGCGTAAGCCGGAAGGCGCCGCAGATGCAGCCTTCCATCAAGTCGACGTTTCGGATGCAAGCGCCGTCGCACGAGCTGTAGAGGATGCGGCGAAGAAACACGGCGGTCTTTCCGGCATCGTGGCCAACGCGGGCATCGATGCGTGCGGCCCCTTCGACAAAGTGCCGTTCGAAGATTGGCAGCGGGTGATTTCCGTAAATCTCATCGGTGTTGCAGCGCTCGCTCGCGCCGCTCTTCCGTATCTCTTGGAAGCTCCCAACGGACGGATCGTCAACGTCGCCTCTACCCTCGGCCTGCGCGCGCTATCGGACGCATCGGCGTATTGCGCTTCAAAGTTCGGTGTCGTTGGGTTCACGCGCGCACTCTCGGCTGAGCTCGCCGGCAAGATCGGCGTGACGTTGCTTCTTCCAGGCGGAATGTCGACGACGTTCTTCGATGGGCGGGAAGAGAAATACAAACCCGGCCCCGATGCGAAACTCAACAAGCCCGAGTACGTAGCGAACGCCGTGGTTTTCGCCCTCTCCCAACCGCGCGGATGCGACGTCAAGGAACTGCTGATCACGCCTAATACGGAGACCTCTTGGCCATGATCGACCGGCAAAGCTCTTTTGAGACCGCGCTCAACGAACATCTCGCCGCGATCTCATCGCGGGACATCGAGCGCTTCGCAAAAACGCTCCATCCGGACGTGCGGCTCGTCGGACCGACCGGCTCGATCGTACACGGGTACGACGACGCAGTCGCGGCCCATCATGGATGGTTCGCCGAAGGAGGCTGGACCTTCGAGCCGAGCGTGCTTTGGAGCGGTGAACGCGACGACGCCGCTTGGGCTCTAACGTCCGTCCGGTACACCGTGCCCAATAAACTCGACCGGTTTCTGCTGTTTCTACTCTTCGTTAGGACGGACGATACGTGGAAACTGATCTACGATCAAAACACGCCCTTCACCAATCCACACCTGTAAACGTCACGACGTCAACGGCGTCTCGATTCCGCCTTCGGAAGAAAGTGCCGTTTCGATGATTTGGTCGATGGCTTCATGGCACGGGCATGCGTCGCGCTCGAGCCGCTCGCGATCTAAAATCTGCACGAGACCGTGATGCACGCGGACGATGCCGCGGCGCTGCAGATCGGAGAACGCAAGCGACACCGACGGCCGCCGGATCGCAGCTACGTCGGCGAGCTGTTGGTGCGTTAGCGAAACCTCCGGCTTGCCCGTCTCGTCCATGATCCATAGCAGCCACCGCGCGAGACGCTTGTCGACGTTGTGCTCCGCATTACAGGCAAGCCGGCAGCAACTGATCGTGAAAGCGGCGTACGTAGAGCGAAGCAACATTCGCCGTAGCGGAGTTCGAATGGAGTCGCTGATGGCTTCGAATGCAGCAATGCTCAACCGCCATGCGCTTCCCGGCGAGAGAACGATAGTGCGCAAACTGTTACTCGACATTTCGAGCATGCGATACAAACCAACGACGCCCCGGCGTCCGACGGTGAGAACCGAGGTGGGCCGCTCGGTGTGGGTCGTATCGCTCCAGGACCAAAGAAGCGCGTCTACGGGAAAATAGAGAAATTCGCCTCGCTCTTCAGGCGATGCCAACTCTTGGCCCCGGTGCAGAAAAAGCCGCCGCAGGTATGGCGAAAGCTTCGTAATTTCATCCCGAGGCAGCCCATCGAGTAACCGGTTGCCGAAAAGCGATTGCAGCTGCGGATTGTACGTGATCACTCCGCGCGTCGACCCTCGCAGATCGTACATGTTGGCCCTCCCCTATTCATATTTACCGGAGAGGGTCGATAGCAAACATTAGAGTCGGTAAGCGGACGCGACGGCGCACTTGACGAATCGCGGACTCCATGCCCGATTACGACCTGCTGGCAGCGCAAGCGCAGAATCTCCTTGCCGGCGAGCCGAGCTTCCTTGCAAACGCGGCGAATTTTGCTTCATTCGTTTATCACGAATTACCCGAGCTCAATTGGGTCGGGTTCTATTTCGTCGAAGAAAACGGCGACCTCGTACTCGGCCCGTTCAACGGCCGGCCCGCTTGCACGCGTTTGCCGCAAGGACGCGGAGTATGCGGTGCAGCGTTCACTCGCAACGAAACAGTGGTCGTACGGGACGTAAAGGCCTTTGCCGATCACATCGTTTGCGATAGCGCGTCCCAATCGGAAATCGTCGTCCCCCTGCAGGACGGCGATCGCGTGTACGGCGTCTTCGACATCGACAGCCCCGTCACCGGACGCTTTAGCGACCGCGACCGCGCGGGCATCGAACGCTTAGTTGAAGTTTTTCTTAGGGCCGCGCAAAATCGCCCAGCAACTGCCTTACATCACAGCCGGTAAGCGCGTCCGCATACTCCCAACTCGTCAAAACGCCGAACCACTCGCGCCAAACGGCCGAAACAGCCTCCGGGTCGCGCTCCGGAAAAGCGCGCAGCAAACCGGCGCTCGGTTCCGCCGTACATTGTTGCCGGTTCCACAGCCAGTTGCGCCAATAGGCGTCGGCTTTTTCGCAAACGTCTTGTAAAACGGCCAACTGGAAATCCATGTCGCTTCGGATATGCAGTTGAGAAGACCGAAGAATTTCATGGACCATCATGCCGGATCACCTCGTCTTGTTATTCTACTCCATCGCGTTCGTGGCATGGCAAGATAGTCAAGATGCTAACGATGCATCTGCCGGCGCGCTTCTCCTGGGTACGAGCAACCCAAATGGCACAGGATTACACAAAGATTCCGCCCTACGTGAAAGGCAAGCGGCGGATTCATGCGGTGATAGAAACGCCGGCCTTTACGCGACACAAGTACGCATACGATTCGAACTTCGAGATGATGACGCTGCGCGTCACGCTTCCCGAAGGGCTTGCATGGCCGTATGACTACGGCTTCGTGCCTGGAACGCTCGCACAGGACGGCGACCCGCTAGACGTGCTGTTGCTAAACGATATCTCGACGTTCACCGGCTGCTTAGTAGAAGCGCGCTTGCTCGGCATCATCCGACTGAAGAAAAACGGCGTGCAAAATGATCGCCTCATTGCTCGCCCTCCGAGGCGAAAGGGCGTAGCACTTTCTACCGACGGCTTCAAAGATATTGGTGACGTCCCCGATGCGACGTTGCGTGGCATCGAGCGTTTCCTCGTGGATTACTCCGAAGAAGCGGGCAACACGATCGAATACCAGGGGACGGGGTCGCGAATGGAGGCCTTTGACGCTCTGCAACGCGCCATACGCGCTTTCGAAAAGCACCGCTGATGCGGGTATAGAGGTCAGCATGGAAAAGGCAACTCGCTGGCTGACCGCCGGCGCCGGCTTGGGTACCGGGATCGCCGCCGCGTTGACCTTGAAAGCGGCGCGGCGCGCTCGTCTTCGCGAATTGGAAGTCGTTCCGTACGTCGATCTCGAGCGCTACGCGGGCCGCTGGTTCGAAATCGCCCGTTATCCGGCCCGCTTCGAAAAGAGATGCGCTAAGAATGCGGTAGCCGAGTATACGATTACCGGCGAAGGCCGCTTGCGCATCGTGAACGCATGCACCACGGCTAACGGCGATATCGTAACGGCGCACGGAACGGCCAAGGTTGCCGATCCCGATACCAATGCAAAACTGAAGGTAAAGATTGGGGGGCTAATACCGGGCGGCGACTACTGGATTCTGGAGCTGGCAGACGACTACACCTACGCGCTTGTCGGCGAACCGTCGCGCCGGTACGTCTGGATGCTTTCGCGCACGCCTTCGCTCGAGGATCACGTCTTTCAAACGCTTTGCGGCCGGATGTTAGCCCATGGCTACGATCCGGCACGCCTCCAACCAACGCTTCAAGATTAGGAGAAAGATGGCTAACGAACAGCACAGTCTTGCTACGTATGTGAGCGACATGCTTGCGCTGGAGCGGCACATTCGGATTCCCTTCGACACGCAACGCAATGACGGAGACTTCAAAGAATTCGGTGACGCCTACCAGCTGGCGACGCGCATCTCCGCGCTATGCGACACGCATATCGACGGCTTAAAGCAAACGCTCCAAGATCTTGGCGGACACGAAGCATCGCCCATCAAGAGCGCAGTCACCGAAATCGAGGGCGCGGTTGCCGGTGCGATCGACAAAGTACGAAAGACTAAAGTCTCGAAGGCTCTTCGGGATGATTACACGGCGCTCTCGTTATGCTGCGTCAGTTACTCGGCGTTGCTCTCGACGGCAAATGCGATGGGTAACGCAGAAGTATCGGAACTGGCGCAACGATTTCTGCAAGACTACGCGCAAAGCGTCATGGAAATCGGCGAAGCGATGCCCTCGGTCGTCGTGCAAGAACTGCGCGCCATCGATCTGGATGTCGACAGCGCTACGATCGAATCGAGCCGCCGGCAAATTACTGACGCATGGATCGCGTCGCGCCAAGGCCGTGACGAAACCACTTCTCGCGGAACTATCGGTTCGAGTGCATTACGAACCGATGCCCCCCTCTAACCCTCGGCGTCTCTCGCGAAGTTCAACGCTAGCGAGTTGATGCAATACCGGGTGCCTTCCGGCCCCGGCCCGTCATCGAAAACATGTCCGAGGTGCGAATCGCAAAGTCTGCATCGCACCTCGGTCCGCACCATCCCATGACTGCGATCTTCCAAGAGACGCACGTTCTCTTGTTCGCTCGGATGCGTGAAGCTCGGCCATCCGCAATGCGAATCGAACTTCGAATCCGATTTGAAGAGCTCCGCACCGCACGCCCCGCAGACGTATGTGCCGTCGTCGCGCATTTCGAGCAGTTCGCCGGTGAACGGACGCTCGGTGCCGGCCTCTCTCAAGACGTGAAAGCGTTCCGGACCGAGCTCGTTGCGCCAATCTTCTTCGCTTTTGACAACCTTCGGTTCGCTATCATGTTTCATCTCATTCTTTGGAACGCCGCAACGGCGGCTGCGGATTCACGACCAAACGAGCGCACGGTTTGACGTTTAGAGCGTGGCTTCCGGCGGATAAGGAGCAAACATCGTAAGCACAATGGAGGATGGCGAGCACCTTGAGAACTCAAAGGCTTTTTGCAGCGGCGGTCTTCGCAGCCCTGACCGTGGCGCTGCCCAGTTACGCCGTCGCACAGACGGCGACCGATACTTCGGCTCCCTCGGATACATCGAGCCCCATGGCGACCGCAACGCCTGCGGCCGTCGATACCAGCGGCGCAACGGCGTCGCCGGTGCCGGCGGATCAAACCGGTACGACTACCGGAACCGGAACGACGAGTACCACGACGACCGACAATTCCGGCGGTGGTCGCTGGGGCTGGTTGGGATTGATCGGCCTGCTCGGGCTCTTCGGCCTGCGCGGCGGCTCCTCGTCGACCACGACCTATAACCGCTAACGGCAACGGCAGAAACGAAGAACTCCCCGCGTCTCCCGCGGGGAGTTCGTTCTTTGTGCGTTGAGATCTCAGTGCTGTTCGTAGAAGTGCACGTTTGGTAACGTCGTTGGATACGTGGGGCCGACTTCGATGAAGATCACTTCGTAAGAATAGATCGGAATATTGTTGGCGTCGGTGCCGTAAAACGTCAGGTACTTCGCCGGCACGGTGCCGTTGCCCGAATCGCCGCGATAGAGTTGTCCCGTCGTAAAGACGCGCACGGGTCCGCTGAACGGCCCGAACTGGTTGGAGTTCACGGTGACGCCCCAGATGTCGAACATCGTTTTGAGCGTGTACATCGTTGCGGTGATCGGAAGGTTCTGCGGGTTCGGATCTTCGACGTGAACGAGTCCGCTCGCGTCGTGCGTATGTATGTGATAGAAGCAGTCGGCGTAGTTGACGAATCCGCGACTATCCGGCGCGTGCGGATTTTTCATGCCGATGCCGGCCGGCGTCGCGACCTGCTTCCCGTTCACAAAAATACCTAGATAGAAATGAACGTGGTAATTATTCGACATCGTCGAATCGCAAGTGACGTTGTCGACGGGTTGCCCTTGACCGCCGGCGCTTGCATCTCCGCGATTCGGATTGAATTGATTGGTTTCTCCGAGCACCCCGCCCGGAGTGGTTACGAGCGTCTGCGTGGAGGGCCCGGGCGGCGTGGGCGTCGGGGTGGGAGGCGCAGCGGTTCCCGGAGTCGCGGGGTTGCCGGGCTGGTTCGGGACGACGCCCGGAGACGAACTTCCGCCTCCACCGCCGCCGCAGCCCGAAAGCATCGCGACTGCCGCGAATACCGCCGGCGCAACTTGCGGCAAGTATCGCTTCATGACCCGGTTATGGTGACGAATCGCGCGGTGCAGCCGAAAGGCTCGCATGGGCAAAAGCGTTAGGGCTTTAGTCGCAAAAATGGGTCTTCCGGGCCTCGACAACGAATCGGACGGCCGATCTAAGGCGCAAAAGAAAGGCCGCCCGGCTGTATGCCGAGCGGCCTTTTAAAAATATGGAGCCGTCGACGGGGATTGAACCCGTGACCTTCTCATTACCAATGAGATGCTCTACCACTGAGCTACGACGGCGCACCCTCAGGAGCCATCGCACGATACTCCATCGACAGCGACACCCCCTACTAACTCTATCGGTTCGACAAAAGAAAATAAAAACTGATCGGCTCTTCGTATTTTCTTGACCTGACCGTTTCGCGGCGCTTCCCAGCGGAGATACCCTTTGTCGGTCGCGGCGTCCACCGGAACGACGAACACCGCCGTTACTTCCGGACAAAAGACACCGAACGCTTCGATTTGTCCGGTGTACTTTTGCATACTGGACATCCCGCGATTGAAGTGCGAGCTAAACGTGTTGAACTGGATCGAGCCGTCCTTAAGCCGCCCTGTCTTTACTTGAATTCGTGAAAGAACGCCGTCCTTGTCCGCGATAAGATCGTAGCGGTGATTCTCACCGAACGGGACGGATACGACATATCCAGCTTTAATAAAAGCGGTTATCACAACGATTTCGGAAATGTCGCCGGTGCGTTTCGTGTCTCGCTTCATGAAGCGAGCGTACGATGCCGGATTGCCAACTGGGTGGCACAATGGAGCGGGCGGCGGGAATCGAACCCGCGCTGTCTGCTTGGAAGGCAGAAGCACTACCACTATGCAACGCCCGCATAGAGAAACTGGTGGGCAGGGCTGGATTCGAACCAGCGTACCGCGTTAGCGCGCCAGATTTACAGTCTGGTGCCTTTAACCACTCGGCCACCTACCCACGCGTCACGGCACCACGGTACGATACCACGGGTCCGGAGTCCTCGCAAGGCCTTAAGCCCGAAGCGGCGCGTTGTATTTGTAGAAGTGTCCTTCGCGCGCCCAACCGGCCTTCTCGTAGACCGCTTGCGCCGTGTGATTGTCGATCGCGGTTTCGAGGAACATCCCCGTCGCGTGAATCTCTCGCGCGTACTCGATTGCGGCATTCAGCAGCATCGTCGCTGCACCGCTGCGCCGTGCGCTGGGCGCCACGAAAAGATCTTCGAGGATCAACGCTTTGCCGAGATGCACGGTGCTGTAGGTCGGAAAGAGCTGCATGAAGCCGACGAGCGCTGCGTCTTGTGTCGCAACGTAGACTACGCTCGTTCCGTTTTGCAGGTGCTCCTGCATGAAACGCCGTTCCGCTTGCGGGTCGGAGTCTTGCTTGTAGAAGCGGCGATAGCCCCAAACGAGCGGCAGCAGCGCCTCCAAATCCTGCGGGCCGGCTTTGCGAATCTCCATACGACTTAGATACTTCTTCTTGCGTTCGAACAACTGCGCCCCGCCGCGACACTTTCGTGCCGAGCAGCGGGGCGCGCGTCACCCTGTCGATCCGAGGTTTACAGACGGACCTTGAGGTTGAAGTAGACCGAGAACGGGTTGAGCGTCGAGCTCGTAAGGTCGTTGTACGTTCCGAAGACCGGTTCGTACGGGTACTGCAAGAACGTTTGCACGTTGTCGCCGGGATTGTACACGTTGCCGACGGGATTTACGAGTCCCTCACCCACGGGTCCGTAACTGCAAACGTTTTTGTTCCAGTAGTACGTGAACTTCGTTTGCTGGCCGCCGAAACACGTGCTCAGCAAATTCGCAAACGTGACGTTCGCGGACACGCGCGGACTGAAGTCGTAAGAAATCCGCAGATGTCCGAGCAATTGCGCCGGCTGCCGGAATGCGCCGAGCGCATCGAACTGGCCGGTATACGGATCCGGAATTGCCGAGAGCTGGTTTCCGCAAGTCGTCGCATCGTACGGCGAGCCGCCCGCCGCCCCGTAGGGATAACGCGCATCCCCCGACGTCGAAGTTGCGAGCGCCCCCGTGCACGATGTCGGATCGATGCCCGGCGTCGTTTCGGGCGCGCCGTAGCGATTGCCCGCGACGTATTGGAAGGACGGCGAAATTGCAAGCTTGTTGTGTTTGTACTGTAAAATCAGTGTTGCAACGTACGGATACGTATACGCGTTGACGCCCGTGCCGATGCCGCCGGGAATCGTCGAATACGGCAGATAGCTTGCGTTCGGATCGAGCAAGAACTGTCCGGCGCCATTCCAGTATGGATTGGCAACCGAACCAGCCGCACACGCCGGGTCCGCGATGCCGCCCGTCGTGTAGCACGGCGCCGCCGGCTGCCCGCCGGTCGTCGTTCCGCATAGCGGTTGCCCGAACTCCGTCTTCCCTGCCAGCGCTCCGCCGGCAGCGCAGTCTTTCGTGAAAGCGTTGTAGTTAGCAATGTCGGCGTTGATCGGACTGAGAATCGTCGTGCCGTTGCCAAGGCTGCTGAACTTCAGGTCTGCATACGTATACGCAAAGCCGACTTGCGCGGCGAACCCGTCGCGATCGAAGCTGCCCTTCGTGAAGGCGAACTCAAAACCGCGCGAGGTTTGCTGACCGGCATTGAGGCCCGACGTGAACCCTTGCTTGATGTTCAGGTAGAAGTTTTCGATTTGATCGTGGGTCTGCCGGAAGAACGGCGTCAGCTTCATCGACATGTCCGTGCCTTTGAAGTGATGCTCGAACGACAAGTCCGCGTTATAGGAAACCGGCGGCCGGACTTCGTGCCCCGGCGTCCGGAAGTTCAAGCGAATAGAACCCCGCGAGCTGGTCGGGCAGATTTTGATTCAGCGCGTCGTACTGCTCGTAGGCGGCCGACGGCTGTTCGATGTATTTGCCGAAGCTTGCGCGCAGCACGGTGTCCGGGCTCACCGTGTACGTAGTGCCGATGCGCGGCTGGAAGATATTGTAGGTGAACGTCTGGCTCGGCACGTTGTTCAGCTGAGCGTTGACGTATTGCGCTCCATTGGGCACATCGGCTGACGAACACGGGCTCGAGATCGGAATCGCAGACCCGTCGGCCAGCGACGTCTTGTCATATAACGTCAGGTTCTGCGTATCGTAACACGTGTCGTTGTTGAACGCGTTGAACCAGAACGCCCGCGCCGGCGAACCGGTGGTGTCATCGCCGATGTATTTATATTGATCCAAACGCAGACCGAGATTGATCAGGAATTTTTCGCTCGGGCGCCATTCGTCGGTCAGCGAGTACCCGGTGAAGACCGGCTTAACGGTGTTGTACTTTCCCGAGAGTCCGTTTTCGACCGAATACAATGCGCACGGGCCGCCGCCGCACGTATAGGTGGAAAGCACTCCCGACGTCAACGGATTGCCGTTCGCATCCGCGATCGTCGGGACGCCGGCCGCTTGGGTCGCAGCATACGTTCCGGCAAGAGAAGCGAACGTTGCGGGGGCGGCAATCGGAATGGTATTTCCGGTTCCACAGGTGGTTGCCGTAGCGACGCCGCCGTTAAGAGCGTAACACGTTCCGCTCGTAAGGTCGTTCGGATTTACGACCACCGCGAACGAGTCGGCCGTATCGTAGACCTGATCGCTGTTCATGCGCAGCGACGTCGCGGTAACGTACGACGCCCCCGCTTGGACGAGGTGCTTCGAGCCGAATTGCTTCGTGAAGTTCGCGCTCAAACCGCGGGTATGCGAATTGAGCTCGTAATCTCCGGAATCGTAGCCCGGTGATCGGCTGCCAAGACGACACGGCGCCGGCCGCAATGTAGTCCGAGTAATACGTATAGCCGTAAACGCGCAGGAACGAGTCGCTGCTGAAGGCGTGCTGGTACTGCAGCTTCGCGATGGCCTGGTTGTTATATTGAACGTCGCGCGCATCGAGCGGCAGCGGAGCGCCGAAGTCGCGATTCCGCGGCGACGACGGGAAGAAGTACGGTACGACTTGCGACGCATTCGCGTCGGTCATGAACCCGCCCAAAGAACCGTTGTACTGATAGCTATCCGTATAGGTGGGCGTGCCGTTCTTGAAGGTTGTACAAGCCTTCGTCCAGGGCGGAGATGTACAGCGGCGTTTGAATCGAGTCGTTGTCGTAGAGCAGCTGGATGTCGTCGTGCAGGCCGCTGTTCTTGTGCGGAATCGCAAAATGGAAATTGAGCACGGCGGTCCGTTCCAGGACGCTTTTCGGATTGTTGCCGAACGCGGGCGGTCCGAGCACGTATCCTCCCGCGCCGGCCTGACTGACGTTCGGAACGCCGTTCGTCAAGCACGAGGGCGGAGCCGGCGCAACCAGCGGCTGCGCGCAAGAGTCTACCGGCGGCCCGAACTCATTGGCATAACTCGCGCCGTCGAATTGATCGATGTAGCGGTGCTCTTGATTGAAGCCACCGATACCGACGTAATAGCTGAAGCGGCGATCCGGCGTCGCGCCGCCCGCTTCGAACTGTAAACTGTGATAGAACGTCGGCGCACCGGCGGTGGCGTCGAACGATGCATATCCAGGCGACGTTCCGGTCTTGATGACTTGGTTGATGAAGCCCGCCAAGCCCTGCGCTTCCGCATCCGCCGGCGCGGCGCCGGTATAGACTTGCAGTTCGACTTGCCCGAGCGACGATGCCGAACCGGACGGATAGTTGTCGAACGCGCGATTGACGGGAATGCCGTCGAACTCATAGCCGACTTCGCTGGAGTCGCCGCCGCGAACGTGAACCGCTTGATTGTAGCCGTTCTGATTCGAGGGAACGTAGGCGCCGGGCACCGAGGCGATTGCGGAGTACGCGCTGTTCAAATTGCCGCCGCCGCCGAGAACGCTCGTTCGTTCTTGCTGCGCGGCATTGACCGAATAGAGATCGGCCGTCGTGCCCGAGCGCACGAGATCGCCGGCGCTACGCGAGGTCACCGTCGCGATCGTCTTCAACGACTTGCGCAAGGTGATCGGAACGGTTTGCGAAGCGTCGGCGAAGACGGCGACGCCGGAGAGCGAGACGTTGTCGAAGCCGCTCTTCTGCACGGCAATCGTGTATTCGTCGGGGGCCAGCGAAACGAAGGCGTAATGGCCGCCGGCGTCCGTGGTTACCGTGACCGTTTCCGACGGGCTCGTCGCCGTGACCGAAGCTCCCGCAATCGGCGCATGCGACTCATCGGTGACGACGCCGCTTACGGTTCCCGTCGTTCCGGCAAGAGTCATCATGGGGATTGCGGTCAAGACGAACGCGCAAGTAAGAACGGTGCTGAGGATTCTCCGTAGGAATCTCGAGGATGTCATTTATCGGTGCTCCTCTAGGTAGGCGTGATACATCGCCATCGCTCGTTCGAACTCCGTTCGCACGGCTTCGGCTTCCCGGTAGTGAGGCGGTAGAGGCGGCCCTTGTGAAAGCGCGACGGTTCCCGCGAGAATCGTGAGCCTTTCACGCAAGCGATCCGGCATGAGTTGATCGTCTTCCGAATTGCGGACGCCGGAAGTAAAGGCGGCGCGCACGCGCTCGATCGCGGCGAGTTTTGCGCCGGCAGCATGCGCGCGCAGCGCGTCGAGATGGTTCAAGGCGATATCGATTTGGTTCAACTCGTCGTCGAGCTCGCGCAAGAACTCGTATCGCGCAACGTACTCTTCTTGCCTCCAATGCGCGCGCGGATCGGGACGAATCTCCAGCGGCTGCGTTAGGACGGTGCTGCCCGCGCGCAATCGAACGGTGTATTTCCCGGGCACGGCCGGCGGGCCGTCCGCGGGCCCTTGATTCCATTCACCGGTCTCGTGCCACGGCGCGGGCGCACCGTACGACAAATCCCACGTGACGCGATTGATGCCGGCGTCGTTCGGTCCGGGCATATGCCGGACCACGGCGCCTTTCTCATCGAGAATCTCGACAACCGGCACCCCGGAAAGCTTCGACGGAAGATAGTACGAAATGGCCGCGCCGTACGGCGGATCGAACGCGGCGTATTCGCCCGCCGGAGCGCAGCATTCGGTATCCCACGTTCCGTACGAACTCTTCCACCAGTAGTACCATGCGTATGCCGGCAACGGCTGGAAGAGCGTCGGAGCGCGCGAGCCTTCGGCGCTCGCAAGGTCCTCGACCGGCGTAAGATCGTCGAAGACGTAAACACCGCGGCCGTGCGTTCCCGCGACGAGAGCGCGCGCCTGCGGCTGAATGCGCAGATCGTGCACCGAAACGGCCGGCATATTCGATTGCATGCGCCGCCAGTGCGCGCCGCGATCTATGCTAAACCAGACGCCGCGCTCCAAACCGGCATAAAGCACGTCGGGATTCTGCGGATCTTCCCGCACGGTGCGCGCGATGTCGTCCTTCGGTAAGCCATTCACTCTTCCGTACCAGCTTCTTCCGCCGTCGTTGGTTTCGATGACGTATGGCCGGCGGTCTCCCATCAAATGCCGGTCGACGACCGCATACGCGCGATCGACGGAGACGCGCGACGGCTCGACGGTTTCAACTCGTCCCCACGGCGCGATCCACGACGGCGTAACGTTCGACCAATGCGCGCCGTGATCGGCAGTCCTTTGAATTAACCCGTCGTCCGTGCCGGCCCAAATGACGTTTGCGTCGACCGGCGAGGGAGCAATGTCCAAGAGCGTGTCGTAAAACTCCGCGCCGGAGATGTCCGTATCGATTGCGCCGCCGGAAAGCTGCTGTTTACTCGGGTCATTGCGGGTCAGATCGGGGCTGATCTCGGTCCAAGTACGGCCGCGATCGCGCGTTTCAAAAACGACGTTGCCGCCGAAATATGCCACGCCCGGTTCCTTCGGGGAGAATGCAACCGGAGCTTCCCAATTGAAGCGGTGCTTTAGGCCCACGAGCGCGCGTCCGTTCGTGTCCGTAACATCTGGCGTGATGTCGAAGTTTTGACGCGACGCATAGTCGTAGATGCCAAGCTGGCCGTTCAATTCGTTCACGCCGACGTTCCAAATCGCTTGCGGATTTCCGGGTTCCGGCACGGCCCAGACGCCGTCCGAATCATTGGCCACGTCGCGCCAATCCGCATTGAGCAGCCCGAGTGGACTCAAACTAAGGTTCGGCGCGCAGAACGAGTCGTCGTCCTGCATCGCCGCACAGACGTGGTACGGATTTTGCTCGTCGTAGCCGACGTGGTAGATTTGCGCGAGCGTTACGTTAAAGCGCCAATCCCAGGTTCTTGCGCCGTCGATCGAGATCGGTGCGCCGCCGTCGTCGGCTTCGATAACGCGCTTTCCGTCGTGCGAGATCCAGAGACCGTGGTGATCTTGATGCACCGCGTCGGCGACGTCATGAAACGTCTTCCCGCCGTCGCGCGTTTCGAGCAAATTTTCTGACGAGAAAAAGACACGATCGCGATTGCTGGGATCGACCTCCAAGCGGCTCATGTAAAAGGGGCGCTGGTCGATCAAGGTGTCACGCGACATCAGCCGCCAATGCCCGCCGCCGTCGTCGGAGCGCCACAGGAGGCCGGCTTTCGACTGGATCAACGCATAGACGCGCCGCGGATCGCTCGGTGCAACGGCAACGCCGATGCGGCCCATGATTCCATGCGGCAGTCCATTTCCCGACAACAGTTTCCACGTGACGCCGCCGTCGGCGGATTTGTAAATACCGTCCTGCGGACCCCCGCTCGTGAACGTCCACGGTTTCCGGCGGAATTGCCACACGCCCGCATACACCGTTCGTCCGTCGCGCGTTGCGGCAAGATCGGAAATGCCGCTTTGCGGACCGACGTAGAGCGTTCGCGTCCAGTGCGCGCCGCCGTCGGAGGTGCGATAGACGCCGCGCGCGGTTGAATCGGCGAACGGATCGCCAAGTGCGCCCACGAGTACGACGCCGGGGTTGCGCGGATCGACCGCGATTCGTGAAATCGCATACGTGTTCTCGAGTCCGGTATGGCGCCAATGCGCCCCGCCGTCGCGCGAAACCCACACGCCGTCGCCGTACGACGCGTCGTTTCTCGGATTGGCTTCACCGGTTCCGACCCAAACCACGTTGCGATCCGATCGCGCAACGTCCAGCGCGCCGATGGCGCCTACAGACGACTGCGGCCACACGTCTTTCCACGTGAGGCCGCTATTGGTGGTCTTGAAAACTCCGCCGCCTGCGGAGCCGAAGTAGTACAGCATCCCATCGGCGTCGCTCCCGGCTACGGCCGTGACGCGGCCTCCGGCCCCAGCTGGGCCGATCGCCCGCCAGGGTGGAGTTGCCGCCGATGCGCGTGCGCCGCACACGGTTCCTAAAAGGAACGTGAGGGCAATCCATCGCTTCAAAACGATCGCGCTACTGCTCCGTCATCATCGCGAGATAGTGTCTGTCGAAAGCAGCGAGCAATCCTTCGGCGTTTGCATACGGACCCGGGACGTAGGCCTTGGATCGCACGCCGGCTTGCGTTAATTCACTCACGTGCCAATCTTGGCGATTCGTGAGATCCCAGAAGTCCACGGCGTCGCCCGCATCGAAGCCCGGCGATTCCATCGCCTTCGGGTCGAAGAGCCAATGGCAATCGATCTCCGTGCGATCGACGCCGCGCGGATACACGTAATGCACCATCACGTAATCGGGATGGAGACTGAGCAGCATCGAAGGGAAAATCGTGTAGTAGTAAATCCGGTCGACGTCGTCGCCGCTCACTTCACCGACTGGAGGCCGCGTGGTTCCGCCCGACGTCGTCAAACTTGACCCGTGATGCCGCAATTCGGAATAGCCGCCGAGAAATGGGCCGTCCTCCAAATCGTTGCGTCCGCTATCCGATGGCGAAAGCTTGTCGAGCTGCGGATGAACGAGCGGGCAGTGATAACATTCGGAGTAGTTCTGGAAAATGAGTTTCCAGTTTACGGGAAGATCGTAGTGAATCGTCCGCGCCGTTCGCAGCTCGCCGATGTGCCAACGCGCAAACCGGTTCAGCACCGGCGCAAACGCGGCGTCGAACGGCTGCGGATTCGTGGCAACGTTGACGAAAATAAAACCTTCCCACAGCGCAACGGCGGCGCGTTGCAACGGATAATCCGTTGTGGAAAATCCCGGCACGTCGTTCATGTTGCGCGCAACTTTCAACGTGCCGTCGAGCCCGTAGGTCCACGCATGGTACGGACATTGAATCGATCCGCTGAAGTGCCCGCTGCGTACTTCGCACATTTTCGTGCCGCGATGGCGGCAGACGTTGAACAGCGCGTGCACGTTGTTGGAGGCGTCGCGCGTAACGATGAGGTTTTCGCCTGCGACGTCGGCTAAGAAGTAATCTCCCGCCTTACTAATCTGCTCTTCGCGTCCAACGCACAGCCACTCGCGCGCAAATAAGCGTTCGCGTTCCTGCGCGAACACTTCGGGCGAGATGTACCAGCGCGCGTCGAGCGTATGCGCGCCGGCTCCGACGGTAGGTTTGACGAACGCGGTCATGCCTTCTCCCCTAGCCGAATATTGTTCGGATTTTCGTCCGGAGGGACCGCTATCCTTCGGGGCGTACGTCCGTTTCACCGAATGTCATTCGGAAAACCCATGCCTTGCGTCGTATAATTGTGAGGGAGGCGCTCATGGCGGCCGGCGGCCGGCAGTCTTTCGCTGCCGGACTCTTTGCAACCGCGAACTTGGAGATGCTGCGCGCACTTGGAGAGCGACGCATCTTGCGGCGCGCCCTCGGCGGATTCGACGTGCTCTCCATCGGCCTCGGCGCCATGATCGGCGGCGGCATCTTCACCACCATCGGTCCCGGCGTGAAGATGGCCGGTCCCGCAATTCTCATTGCCTACGGACTGGCGGCGGCGGCGTGCTTCTTCGCTGCGCTGGCTTACGCCGAGCTCGGCTCGATGGTCCCGATTGCGGGCAGCGCGTACACCTACGCGTATGCGACCCTCGGCAAACTCATCGCGTGGCTGATCGGCTTTTCGCTGATCTTTGAATACGGCATCAGCGGCGCGCCGATCGCGCAGCAGTTTTCCGGCGGCATCCAGGATCTGCTTCGTCAAGCATTCGGATGGCAAACGCCGTACTGGATGCAGCGCTCGCACCTCGTCATAAGCGGCCCGTGGTGGCAGCCGGCGAGCTGGGATTTCGCGCACTCGCAATACGACGTCGTCGGCGCCGCGTTCATCATCGTGCTGGCGGCCTTGTTGACCATCGGAATACGCGAGACGGCCATGGCCAACCACATTCTCAATGCGCTCAAACTCGTCGCTCTCGCGGTGTTCTTGGTCGCGGGAATCAGCCTGATTCATCCGCAGCTCTGGCACCCGTTCGTTCCGCTTGGCTGGGGCTCGCTCAAACCGTTCTCCGGCGGCGCGGGCGTCGGCATCATTCCGGCCGCCGCATTGGTCTTCTTCAACTACATCGGTTTCGACAGCACGACCACGGTAGCGGAGGAGTGCCGCAACCCGGCGCGCGATCTGCCTTTCGGCGTGATCGGTTCGCTCGCGATCGGGACCGTGCTGTATTGCGCCGTCGCCATCGTGCTCGTCGGCATCGTGCCATGGCAGAAGGTCGACGAAACTCACGCCCTAGCGCGCGCACTTGAACCACTGCACAACCCGTTCGTCAACTGGGCGATCATCATCGGCGTCCTCGCAGCGACCGGCAGCGTCGCGATTTCGGCAGTGTTGGGACAAACGCGCATCTTCTACGTGATGGCGCGCGACAAGATGCTGCCGCCGGCTTTTGCCAGCGTGAATCGCCGCTTCAAAACGCCGGTACGCATGACGGTCCTCGTCGGCGTTTCCATAGCGATTCTCACCCTTATCGCGCCCCTCGACAATTTACTCACGCTCGTAAACATCGGCACGCTCTTCGCCTTCGCCGTCGTGTGCGGCGGCGTTATCTATTTGCGGTACAAGCGGCCGGACATCCGGCGCGGCTTCACGTCGCCGTTCGTGCCGTGGTTTCCGCTCCTAGGTATCCTGTTTTGCGCGGCGCTCGCCGTTTACGGTTTGGACCTCACGACGTGGGCGTGGTTCATCGGCGCGCTGCTCGTCGGACTCATCTTTTTCTTCAGTTACGGATATCGCAAGTCGAATCCGGACGAAATCGTGCCGGTCGAAGAACCGGAAGCACTCCTGGACTAGAAAGGTCTCTTTACGGAAATGGCAAGCACATACGACGCGATTATCATCGGCGGCGGACACAACGGCCTGGTGACCGCGTGTTACTTGGCAAAGGCCAAATGGAAAGTGCTCGTGCTCGAGCGCCGTTACATCGTCGGCGGAGCGTGCGTCACCGAAGAAACGTTCCCGGGCTTCAAAGTCTCAACGGCCGCTTACGTGAACAGTCTTTTCCGTCCGGAGATCATCCGCGATTTGAACTTGAAGTCGTACGGCTTCGAAGCGATCGAACGCAATCCGGCGTCGTTCTCGCCGTTCCTCGACGGACGCTATTTGATGCTCGGACGCGACCGCGCAAGCGACGTCGCCGAGATCGCAAAATTCAGCAAACACGATGCCGAAGCGTATCCCAAGTACGAGGAAATGCTCGAGCGCGTCGCGGCCGTCATCGAACCGACGCTGACGCAGATTCCGCCCAACGTACTTAAGCCCGGTCTCGGCGACCTCATGAACATGGGCAAGATGGGCCGCGCGATGCAAAAGATGGGCCCCGCGATGAACGAAGCGATCGAAATGCTCAGCGGCGCCGCGCGTCCGATCCTCGACCGCTGGTTCGAATCGGAAGAACTCAAAGGCACGATCGCGACCGACGCGATCATCGGCGCGTTCATGGCGCCGTCCATGCCCGGTACCGCTTACGTGCTCTTCCACCACGTCATGGGCGAGACGAACGGCAAGAAGGGCGTTTGGGCGTACATGCGGGGCGGCATGGGCGGCCTCACGCAATCGCTCGCAAAGGCGGCGACGGATCTCGGCGTCGAGATTCGCACGGAAGCCGAAGTCGCAAAGATTCTCACGAAGAACGGCGCCGTCACCGGCGTTGCGTTGACGAACGGCGACGAGTTTCACGCGAAGAAAGTCGCGAGCGGCGTCGACATGCATCTCACGTTCCAGAAGTTTCTCGATCCCGCGACGCTGCCGCCGGAGTTCAGCGCCGCGGTCGACCGTATCGCGTACGACAGCGCGTCCGTGAAGATCAACGTTGCGCTCGACCGCTTGCCGAGCTTCACTGCACTGCCGGGCCACGAACCCGGGCCGCAACATCACGGCACGGTGCACCTCTGTCCGGATCAAGACTTCATCGAACGCGCGTACGACGACGCGAAGTACGGCTATCCGTCGAAAGAGCCGGTCGTGGAATGCACGATGCCGTCGTCTCTCGATTCCACCGTTGCGCCGTACGGGCAAACACCTGATGTCCATGTTCGTGCAATACGCGCCGTACAAACTCAAAGACGGTCCGTGGACAAACGAAATCAAAGAAGACTTCGCGAACCGCTGTTTCAACATCGTCGAACAGTACGCGCCCGGCTTCAAAGACTCGATCCTTGACAAGCAGATTCTGAGCCCGGTCGATATCGAATCGACGTTCGGACTCACCGGAGGTAACATTTTCCAGGGAACGATGCCGTTGCATAATCTGTATATGTTCCGGCCGGTCCCGGGCTACGCGAACTACAAGACGCCGGTCAAGAATCTCTACATGTGCGGCGCGGCGGCGCATCCCGGCGGCGGCGTGATGGGCGCGCCCGGATGGAATGCCGCACGTGAAATGTTGAAAGGATAACCAACGCCATGGCGGATTCGCGGGTCTCTACCGTCGTTCTCGACGACGGAGCAGCAACGACGGTCGAACGCTGGGGAACCTCCGGGCCGGTCATGTTGTGCGTGCACGGCATGACCAGCTCCCGGAAATCCTGGACGCGTCTGGCCTCGCGATTTGCCGATCGTTTCCAAGTGTTTGCGTACGATCAACGCGGACACGGCGACAGCGCCGTGGTTTTGGGCCCGATGACCCTGGACCGCGGCGTGCGCGACTTCGAAAACGTCGCCGCCGCAATCGGCGGCGCGCAGGTGCTGGTCGGACATTCGTGGGGCGGCGCGGTCGTGATCCGCGGGGGGTTGCGCGTCGACGCGAAGGCGGTTGCGGCAATCGACCCGATGATCGTGCAAGTCGACAACGCGTGGTACGACGAGTACGTTCAAGAACTGCGTGAGAGTTTCGCACTCGGCGGATCGGAGCGCGATACCGCAACGCGCGTGGAGTACGCCGGCTGGCATCCCGACGACGTCGAAGGCAAAGTTCACGCCGTACATTCGATGACCGCCGATCCGATTGCACGCCTTTGCAGCGAAAACGCCGGCGGCAATTGGGATCTTCGCCAGGAGATCGCGACGTACGGCAAACCGCTGCTTCTAGCAATGGCCTGCGCCGAGGAGAGTATCGTCCCAGCTGAAGTCGTCGACGAAGTTCAAGGCAACCATTCAGCGAACGTGCGCATCGAAACGTTCCACGATCAGGGCCACAACTTGTACCGCACCGATTTTGAAGCGTTTGCGCTGACGCTGGACCGCTTTCTTGCGGAAGTTCTTTAGGCGCTACAGCGGCTCGCGGAGCATCGTACCGGCACCATAGCTCGGTAATAGCAATCGCGTGTCCGGCGCTTCCGGCACCGGCTCGAAACTGATGGTCAGGCCGCAAAACACCTGAATCACTAATGACATACTGGTGGCACAGTAATATTGCGTCATTAGTAGATGAAGTACGTAATGCCATTCTGTTCGAACGGATGCGGAAAACGCTGCTCAACGATGAAGCGAAAATACTGTTCCGTCAAATGCCATCATGAGCACGACTTCAAGCGCCGGGTAGTTCTGCTGGAAAGCGGTCTGTATCCGCCAAGTTCCAATCCCGTTTTTATACGGCGCTATTTACTTTGGAAGCACGGAGAACGATGCGTTCGCTGCGGATGGGCCGAACGCAATCCGACGACGGGGCGCGTTCCGTTAGAGGTCGAGCACATCGACGGGAATTGGAAAAATACGACGTTGCAAAACCTCTCTCTACTTTGTCCCAACTGTCATTCGTTGACCGCGACGTTTCGCGGATTGAATAGAGGACGGGGACGCGCGGAACGCTGGGGCGGCCGCAGCAATCCTCTGCGCCAAAGCTTAAAAAAACATAGCCGCCTTCGGCCACAAGAGGCCCCCTTTCCCCTTCCAAGGAGCCTCGTCGACCTTGTTGAAGCGATGGAGCCGTCCCCAGACACGCCGACGTGGCTGAGTGGTTGAAGGCACTTGATTTGTAATCAAGCTCGAAAGACACCGCCGGTTCGAATCCGGCCGTCGGCTATGCTAACCCACGAAGTTCAATTGCGATCCAAGGGCTGCTCGAGTGACGGGAAAAACCACGCAGCGATGAACGGCAGCGTCCTAATCACCGGAGCATCCACAGGCATCGGCGCCGCGGCCGCAACGGCTTTAGCCAAAGAAGGCTGGCGAGTCTATGCGGGCGTGCGAAGTGCGCACGACGCGAGTGCGCTTGCAGCCGCTTCCGCGAACCTCACGCCCGTACTGCTCGACGTGACCGACGAGCGCCAGATCCACGACGCCTTCGAAACGATCGCTTCCGTCGAACCGCACTTAGACGCGTTGATCAATAACGCCGGCATCGCGCTCGGTGGTCCGCTCGAATACTTCCCGATCGACGAGTTCAAGCGGCTCTTCGAAACGAATCTCTTCGGAGCGCTCGCGGTCACGCAGAAATTTTTGCCGATGCTTCGCCAAGCGCAGTCGCCGCGGCTGATCTTCGTCGGCTCGATTCAGGGGCGGCTAGCCATGCCGTACATCGCTCCGTACAGCGCATCCAAGTTCGCAATGCGCGCCGTCGCCGATGCGCTACGCGTTGAGCTCGCTCCGAAAGTTACGGTTTCGCTGATCGAGCCCGCGTCGGTAAAAACGCCGATCTGGCGCAAGGGCCGCGAAAACGGCGAAGCCATGCGCGGGCGCATTCCGCCCGACGCGCCGGAGCACTATTTCGACGCAATAGAGGCCGTTTTGCAACAGACGGAATATCAAGAGCGCAACGGGATGCCGGCGGAGCGAGTAACCGAAGCGATCCGGCACGCGCTGTCCGGGCGTCCGCGCGCGGCCTATCTCGTTGGTGCGTCGGCGCGCGCAGGCAGCATCCTTGCCTTGCTTCCCATCGCATGGCGAGACCGGATCATGCGGCGATCTTTTCGATAAGGGTAAACGGTAAAATCTCCATGCAAGAAGTCAATCCGAAATGGCTCAAAAGCGGCCTCGTCCTCGTGTGCGAACGCTGTTCGAAAGAACGCATTCCCGAAGAGACGCCGGAGATCGGCGCAAAAATAGGCGACTTCAATCTGCGCGATTGGCTGAAGAAAGAACTAAAGCAAAACGGCGAGTGGGGGCCAATTCGCGTCATTTCGACGAGTTGCATGGACGTTTGCGCCAAAGGCAAAGTCACCGTTTGTCTGGATCCGAAAAACGGTGACCGCCCCGAAGTAGTCGTCGTAGATCCGGTCGACGAAAAGCACCAGCTCTATGGAAAAATCGTCGATCAGCTCGGCCGTAAAGTGAACGAGTAGTTTAAACGCCGGCAGGCTCGCGCGTGATGTTACCACGCGCTTTCGCGACTTTGCTCAATCCAAGCTTTAAATCGTCGACGTTCATCACCGGGAAGAATTCGACTTTCGCCCCCGCATGCAAGAACCACGGTTCCGCAATAACGGGAATCTCGGACTGATCCATGAGATCGAAAACGAAAAGCGCCGTACGTTTTCCATCTTCAGGATAAAAATAGGATGCTTCGGGCTTGACGCGCTCCACGAACCCTTGAATCAAGTCCGGAAGCAACCCGCTCGTAATCGCGCCGTTACTCCGATCGGTATCCATCGAGATTCTCAACAGCGTACGCATAATGCACCTCGAAACAGAAGCACACCTCGCTTCTAAATCCTAGCACAGACAATGGCATTAACAGTAGGGGTGGGTGGCGCTGACTCCGGCTTACGCGCGGGGATGGGTGTGGATATCATGCTCCGGGGGGACACCCGAAAATCCGCCTCGTGCGGATTTTCTGCTCGCACATTTTTTCGGGCTAAGGCGAGCGAAAAAAACTTCCGAAAGAATCGCGTCATCTCAAGCGCGCATCCTGCGCAGCCCGAAAAAACTGTGACGCCCCCCGGAGCACGATATCCACACCCATTCCCCGTGCTCCGCCTGCACATCGTCAAGAAGGGAAGTCGCAAAGCTGACTGCCCGGCACTCGGCTGTGAGAAATTGCCTCTCGATTGACAACGCGCTTTTCCGCATCAACGCATTGCTCGCAACGCTCGCGCGCGTTTTTGCGGAAACGCCGGGGCGAGCACCTCGAAATGCGCTCCGCTGTTTCTCGAAGAAGATATGAGCCCGGCGCACGATTGCGTCCCGGCTCGTGGTGTATGAAACCGTGGCGGCGGAGGCAGCGTTCAGGCGACGGTGAGGCCCACTCGCCTTTGAAGTTGACTATGGCTCACGGGGTTCATCGTCACTTTCGCGAGCGGTCCATTTCTGGGCAACCCACCGCACAACAAAAAACGCAACAACGACCGCCGCGACCTCGGTTGCAATGTTCATCGGGGCTCCCTTTTTGGCGAAGCACAATCAGCTACTGACGACGGCGGAAAGCCTGATGGTCTGATTTTCACTGAGCGCGATCATGCCCTCCAACTGCATGTATCGCCGTTGCAACTGCCTTCTTCCTCGAGCCGATCTGCTTGCGATGCGCTTTGGGAAAAACCACGAACACCAGGATGCGCCACTGCTTTGAAAATTTTCCCTCGATTGACAACGCGCTTTTCCGCATCAACGCATCGCTCGCTACGCTCGCGCGCGTTTTTGCGGAAACGCTGGGGCAAGCACCTCGAAATGCGCTCCGCTGTTTCTCGTTGAGGAACCTGCGGGCGGAAAGGTGGTGTGTGAATCGGGGGAACTCGAACTTTTTCGGGCCGGCCACGGATGGCCGTTTCAAAACTTGTTGACCCGAAAAAGTCGCGTAGCGGAAAAATTGCACGATGCAATTTTTCCAGCGGTCCCCCGATTCACACACCACCTTTTCGTCCGCAGGTTCCGACCACGCCGCCACAAACAAAAAGACCGCCCTCTCGGACGGTCCTTCTCAGGTCAGCTTTTCTTACTGAAACTCGAACTCCGCTAGATTCTTTTCGATCTTCCGCTTGACGCGCTGCAGCGCGTTGTCGATCGACTTCACGTGGCGTCCGAGGTCGCGCGCCATTTCTTGGTAGCTCTTGCCTTCGAGGTACGACTCGAGGACTTGCGATTCGAGCTCCGAGAGATTCTGGCGGATGCGCTGGCGGATGTCGTCGGAGACTTCCTGCGTGACAACCAGTTCCTCGGGATCCGAGGTTTTCTGCGACGCCATAACGTCGAGCAGCGTGCGTTCGCTGTCCTCGTCGTAAATCGGCTTGTTCAGCGAGATGTACTGATTGAGCGGAATGTGCTTCTGACGGGTCGCGGTCTTGATTGCCGTGATGATCTGGCGCGTGATGCACAACTCTGCGAACGCGCGGAAGCTCGAGAGCTTGTCGGCTTTGAAGTCGCGCACGGCTTTATAGAGGCCGATCATACCTTCTTGGATGATGTCCTCGCGGTCCGCACCGATCAGGAAGTAACTCTTGGCTTTGATCCGGACGAAGTTTTTGTACTTGTTGAGGAGGTACTCCATCGCCAGGTTGTCGCCCGATTTTGCGATGGCAACGAGATCTTCGTCCGCCCGCTCGTTGTACTCCAAACCATCCGAAACGGGATGGGTCATAGCCATAGTAATTTGTCGCCTCGTGGGGTCGATGTGCCGAAAAAACGCAGGCCGTGGCCCGTCGAACGCGACACATCCACGCAATTATAGGAGGGGGTCCTCCTCCCGTCAAGCGTATTGCGCGGAGCCTTTTGATTAGATAACGATCCGAATTTGGCCCGGATTGCTGAGGAAGCAGCGGTCGCTTAGCCGGGAACCAGGGCTGCCTCGCGCTGCCGCAGGACCTCGTAAAGCAGGACTCCGGCGGCCACCGAGGCGTTGAGCGACTCGGTCTTGCCCCGCATCGGGATGCTCACCAGGTAGTCGCACTCGCGCCGGACGAGCTGAGCCAGCCCTTCGCCTTCGGCCCCGATCACGAGCGCGAGGTCGCGGTTCAAATCGGCCTGGCCCATTGGGACGGACCCTTCGCCGGCCGCTGCGCCGGCGATCCAGATGCCGGCCTTCTTCAGGGCGCGGATCGTCTCATTGATGTTGGAAACGCGTACGACCGGCAGGTACGTCGGCTGCCCCCGCGGCGGCCTTGCGCACGGTAGCGTTCACGCCCGCAGAGCGGCGTTCGGGAAGCATCGACCGCGTCGGCTCCCGCGCACTCGGCGGTGCGGATGATCGCGCCGACATTGTGCGGATCGGTCAGATGGTCGAGGAGGACGAAGAGCGCCGGAGCCTCGCCGCCGTTCGCGCAGCACTTCGTTAAGGTCGCGTATTCGAACGGCGGCGCGATCGCCACCACGCCTTGATGCGTCTTGAACGGCAGTTGAGTGAAGAAACCCGCGGTCCTCGAAGCGAACCGGAATGTTGCGTTCCTTCGCGTCCGCGATGATCTTGCGCAACAACGGATCGCGTTTACGTTCGTCGGAAACGTGAATTGCGCGCAGCGGCTCGCCAGCGTTGAGCGCTTCTTCCACGACGTGAATGCCGTACATCACGTCGTCGAAATCGAGTTTCGGTTTCGGCCGGCGAGGCGCCCCGCCGCCATATTTCGGCTTCGGCCGTCCGCTCTTCGGCGGCCCTACGCGACGACGGTCCACGTCGTACCTTCTTTCGAATCTTTGACCGCGATGCCGCATCGCGCGAGCGCATCGCGGAGGCGATCGGATGCGGCCAAGTCTTTGCGTGCGCGCGCCGCTCGACGGACGCTGATGACGTTTTCGATCGGCCTTCTTCCGGCTGTTGCGCCGTTGAACGGAATCTCCGCGCCGAGCTCTGCGTGCAAGCGCTCGACGAGGTCCGGCGGCAACACGACTTCCGGTTCTTTCAGCCAAGCATCGTCCGGTTCGAGTCCGAGGAGCCACAGCGCGCGCTCGAATTCGCAACGGCCGCCGGCGTTTTCGACCGGCGTCCACTGCAGCAACTCCGCAAGCGCAACCGAAGTGTTCATGTCTTCGTTCAGCGCGGCTTCGATCTTCGGCAGCAGCGTTTGTTCTTCGGGTTTGCGGCAATGACTTGCGTCGAACGACGCAAGACGGCGATACGTCTTCTTCAACCGCTCGAGCGTCATCATCGAAGACGCCGAGCGACTCTTCGGTGAAGTTCATCACCTTGCTGTAGCCGGTCGTCAAGAACGTAAGGCGAATCGCCTGCGGATCGTGGCGCGCGAGCAAGTCCGACAAGCGGCTCGAAATTGCCGAGCGATTTCGACATCTTGCGGCCGTCGAAGTTCAGCAAACCGCCGTGCACCCAGAAGTTCGCCATCGGCGGATGCGCCATCAGCGGCTCGCTCTGCGCGATTTCGTTTTCGTGATGCGGAAAAATCAAGTCCGCGCCGCCGCCGTGAATGTCGAAGCCGATTCCGTCGGGATCGAGCAGCGCCTGCGACATCGCCGAGCACTCGATGTGCCAGCCCGGACGTCCCTCGCCGTACGGTTCGAAGGCCCAGTTCGGCTCGCCGGGTTTCGCAAATTTCCACAACGCGAAGTCGAGCGGATCTTCTTTGTGCTCGTCGACCTCGATGCGCGCGCCCGCTTCGAGTTCTTCGATGTTGCGATTGCTCAGTTTGCCGTATTCCGGAAACGTGCTGACGCGATAGTAGATGCCGTCCTGCGCAACGTACGCATGCTCGCGTTTCGATCAGTTCGCGAATCATCGCTTGAATCTGCGGGATGTACTTGGTCGCGTACGGTTCCTCGTCGGGTTCGCGAACGCCGAGCCTCTGCATCGAAGCTTTGAAGCTCCGATAGAATCGCCATCACGATCTCGTGCCAATCTTCGCCCGTTTCGCGCGCGCGGTTGATGCTGCGATCGTCGATGTCGGTGACGTTCTGCACGTACGTAACGTCGTAACCGCGATGCTCGAAAATACCGGCGCAGCAGATCGAAGAACAGAAACGAACGCGCGTGACCCAGATGCGCCTCGCGCCGACGGCGTCAAGTCCGCACACGTAGATACGAACGTCCCGTCCGCGCAGCGGTTCGAACGTTTCGATCTTCCGCGTTCGCGTATTGTAGAGCTTTAGATCACCCACGACCACGCTTCTTCGCTCTGGCTCGCGTTCGATTTCGGCGAGCCGGTCTTCCAGTTGCATCGAGCCGGCGCTCCAATTCGTCGAATCGCATCGCGTTGGGATCGGGCATTTCGACCTGCGGACGGTCGGGTACGGCGCGCACCGGTTTGCCGTCCTGCGCAACGACGTGCGCGGGAATGCCGACGACGGTCGCATTCGCGCGGCACGTCGCGCACGACGACGGAACCGCCGCCGACTTTCGCGAGCTGTCGCCGACGATAGATCGCGCCGAGCACGGCAGCATTCACGCCGACGGTGACGTTTCGCCCGAGCGTCGGATGGCGTTTACCGTGCGACAGACTCGTGCCGCCGAGCGTGACGCCCTGATAGATCGTGCAGCCGTCGCCGACTTCCGCCGTTTCACCGATGACCACGCCCATGCCGTGATCGATGAACACGCTCTGACCGATCTTCGCGCCCGGATGGATCTCGATGCCGGTCAAAAATCGCGCGATGTGCGAAAGCCAGCGCGGCAAGATCGGAATCCCGGCGCGGTACAGCGCATGGTTGAACCGGTAGGCGGTGATCGCGTGAAAGCCCGGATACGACAAGCACGACGTCGAGCCAGCCGCGCACGGCGGGGTCGCGCTCGAGCGGGGCGCGCAGGTCGTTCAGAAACGTCTGCAGCGGCGTTGGCATTCGTTTAGTTTAACCGCGGAAGTCAAGGCTGGTTCAGTCAGGCGGCTGTCGACTGAATCGGTTCGAACGGCTTACCGTCGGGACCGAACTGATCGGTTCGAGCCCGCGCCCGTGCAGCAAGCCGCGAATTCACCGCGCCGATCCGGATCAGCATGCGGTCGTGCCCGAGCAGCGGGAAGAGCAGCTCCAGCGGCGGCCCGTCCTTTCGGCCGGTCAGCGCCATGCGCACTGCGGCGTAGCGCATCGGCCGGCTCGATTCCGAACTCCGACCGCGATCGACGGAATGTCGTGATCGAGCGGGAGCCCGCGCAGTTCCGGCTGGTGAGTCGACGTACTGCCCGATCGAGTCCAGAAAGAACAGCACTTGCGCGTGCGCAAGCCGTTCGAGTTCGAGCGCCGGAATGACGCACGCTTCGGCGCGCAAGTCCGGCGACGATGCGGAACGCGTCGTCGGTCGCTGTCAACGTCGCCGCCGTACGCTTCCAAGAAACGTGTCGATCCAGCGCAGCGCCGCGTCGGGAGCCGGATCTTCGAGAAATCCCCAGCGTTGCATCGCCGTCATCATCTGCGCGTTGGATACGTCTCCATATACGTGCGCTACCGTTCGATGGCGGCGACCGCGTACGCCGCGATGCCGCGTCCCGTCGCCCGTATACCCCATGCCTTCGCTGGTCTTTGCTTTGATGCTCACTCATTCGAGCGGCAAGTCCGAGCCGCGTGCGCGACGTTCTCGCGCATGGCCCCGATATACGGCTGCAAGTTTCGGACGATCCACGACGATCGTCGCATCGATATTCCCGATGCGGTATCCGGCTTCGCGGACGTTTGACGCGCACGCTTCCGAGCAGCACCATGGAATCGGCGTCTTTCCACTGCGGATCGCTGTCGGGAAAGTGTCCGCCGAGATCGCCCAGCGCGGCCGCTCCGAGCAGCGCGTCGGAGATCGCATGCGCCAGGACGTCGGCGTCGGAGTGTCCGAGCGCACCGCGTTCGAACGGAACCTCGACGCCGCCGAGAACCAGACGCCGTCCTTCGACCAGCCGGTGCGCGTCGAACCCGTGCCCGAAACGCGTCATGCACGCGCGCTCGCGCTTTCGTCGCGCCCGGCGTAGTGCGAGAACCGCGTCGTAAACGTCGCCGTTCCGTCGGCAAAGGCTTCGAAGCGCGAGGCGAATCCGCGCAGCGCGTTCGGATGCGGACGAACGCGCGCACCGCGACGCCGCGCGGGAAGATCGCGCTCGACGGCGTCGATGCGTGCCGCCGCGCGATTCCAACTCCGCTGCGAATCGCTTCCACCGAGCGCGTCGTCGCGCGAAGACCTCGACGAGCAGCACTTCTTCTTCGGCCGGCGCGTGCTCCATCCGCTCGCGCAGAAGCGCTTCCGCGCGCACCACGTCTTCGGGGATGCGTCACTTTGAAGTTCTCCGGCGACTGACGGTACGACGACGACTTCGATGCCGATCGCTCGAGCAGCGCGACGTCGTCGGTCGCTTCGATGCCGTTCTGCTGCGCCTGCGCGTGCGCGCGCACGCAGATCGCGGCGCATCGCGAACTGCGGCGTTTGCGCCGCCCACAGTTCGCCGCGCGTCGAGCGTTTCGCGCACGAGTCATCGTTGCGGCGTCGACGCGTTTGATCGTGTCGACGACCGGCGACGCCAGCACCGCCGCGCGACCTGCGCGACACGGCGCGCATGCCGGCGCGCACGTCGTCCGCGCGCACGAGCGGGCGCGCACCGTCGTGCACGAAGCACGCGCATCGCAGCGTCGCGACAGCGCCAGCAACGCCGTTGCGCACGCTCTGCCTGGCGCGTCTCACCGCCGGCAACGACGGCGACCGGCTGATCCGGCGCGAGTTGCGCGGCAAGCGCGCGCATCGGCTCGATCCACTCTTCTTCCGTCACGATCGACGAGTCTCGCGCGACCTCCGGCATCGCGCCGAAGGTGCGCAACGACCAGCCGACCATCGGCAAGCCCGCCGACTTCGACGAATTGCTTCGGCCGGCCGAACCGCGTTCCGCGTCCCGCGGCAACGATAATTGCACCCCAGATCATCCGGCTGTTGTATGCTTCCCTTTGGGCTTCGCGAAGATCATGCGGCCCGCGACGGTTTGCAGCACGCTCGTCACGACGACGTCCGTCGCTTCGCCGATGAGGCGGCGTCCTTGCTCGACGACGATCATCGTGCCGTCGTCCAGGTAGCCGACGCCTTGATGCGGTTCTTTTCCTTCGCGAATGACTTGCACGTGCAGCTCTTCGCCCGGCAGCACGACCGGCTTGACGGCATTCGGCAAGTTCGTTGATGTTGAGCACGTCGACGCCTTCGACGTGTGCGACGCGATTGAGGTTGTAGTCGTTGGTGACGAGTTTGCCGTTCGAGTTCCTGCGCGAGCCGCACGAGCTTCTGCGTCGACGCTTCCGGCGCGGCAGATCGTCGTAGTCGCGCTCGCTGATGTCGAGCGCGCCAATTCTTGCAGGCGGCTGAGCACGTCGAGTCCGCGCCGTCCGCGCGTGCGTTTGATCGGATCGAGCGAATCGGCGATCGCCTGCAGCTCGCGCAGCACGAAACGCGGCACGACGAGCGGGCCTTCCAAGAAAACCGCTCTGCGACGATTTCGACGATGCGGCCGTCGACGATGACCGACGTGTCGATGATCTTGACGCGGTCCGTTCGCAGCGCCGTTGCGGCTGCGCGGGAACGGCAGCACTTGCGTTTTCGCGCCGACGCGCGCGCCCAAGATACGCGCAGAAGATCGCGACGATGAAGTACAGCACGATCGCGACGTAACTTCCGGCACGTCCGGCGAATGGCGACTGAACTCGAAGAGAATCGATCTTGATCAGCAGCGCGATGCCAAGCCCGACGATCAGGCCGATCGCGCCGCCGGCGATCTCGGCCGGCGCGAGCCGTTCGATCGCGCCTTCGGCGACGTTGAGTTCGTCTTCGAAGAAGCGTTTGCGCGAGCGGCGCGAGCGAGCACGCCGATCACCGCGCCGACCACCGGCGCGAGAATCGAGGAACGCCAATTGCAGGCCTTCGCTCGCGAAGTGCAGCGAGAGCACGTTCAAATACATCTCGCGGCCCAGCAAGAAGCCCGTGATCGCAAAGACGACGGCGAAACACGGCGCGCAGGACCGCGCCGGACATAGCCTGTTATTCGAATGTTACAAATGCTCCGCAGACATCGTTCGCGACGAACCGTCCCCGTTCGGTCAGCCGCATGCGCTCGCCGCTCGACTTCCAGCAGGCCCGCTTCGGTATACGTGCGCGACGACCGGCGCATAGCGCTCGAGCACGTCGATGCCGTAGCGCTCTTTGAAGCTCGGCAGGCTCACCCCTTGCGCCGTGCGCAGCGCGAGCATGATCGCTTCGCCGGTCGCGCCGCAGCCCCTCGAGGCGCTCGCTCTCGCGCGGGAATCGGCTTTCCCGCAGCGCCGCCCCCACGTACGTCTTCGAAATCGCGCGTATGCACCGAGCGCACGCCGTCGCGATACGACGCCGCACCGACGCCGAGTCCGATGTACTCGCCGTTGCGCCCAATAGTTCGCGTTGTGCGCGCTGCGTGCCCGGCCGCGCGAAGTTGCTGATCTCGTATTGCTCGTATCCGGCGTCTCGCAGCGTGTGCGATGGCGATCTCGTAGAGATCCGCCTCGCGATCCTGATCCGAAGAACGCGCGCGGCTCGCGCTCGTGCCACGCTCGTACGGCGTGCCTTCTTCGATGGTGAGCCCGTAGGTCGAGATGTGATCGACGTCCAGAGCGATGCGCGGCTCGAGCGAACGCGCGCCACGACTCCGGCGTTTGCCCCGGAACGCGCGAAGATCAGATCGAGCGAAACCGACCGCATGCCCGGCTGCGCGCGCAGGCTCCGACCGCGGCGCGAACTTGCTCGAGCGTGTGCTTACGCCCGAGCGTCGCGATTTCCGCCGGCTCGAACGACTGCACGCCGATCGAAACGCGGTTGATGCCGGCGGCGCGATACGTTGCGAAGTCGCCCGGCCGGACGAGTTCGGGATTGACTTCGATCGAGATTTCTCGCATCGCGCGTCCGCCGGAGAAGCGTTCGCGCAAGCGACGCGACCAGCGACGCGATCTCGTCGGCATCGTACGCATTCGGCGTTCCGCCGCCGAAGAAAATCGTCTCGCGCGCGTGCCGGCGGCTCGCGATGCGATTTCGCGAAGCAGCGCGTCGAGGTAGCGCGCTGCCGCGCTGCGCCGCATCGGCCACTTTGCGAAATCGCAGTACGGACAGATGTACGGACAGAACGGAAGATGGACGTAAATGCCGAGGCTCATGATCGACTCGGCTCTTAGTCGTCTTGGGCGACGAAGATGCCGACCGCGCCGGGTCCGCCGTGCGTTGCAATGACCGGGCCGGCTTCGAGAACGTCCAGCATCAGCGGCTGCACGCCGCCGAGCCGTTCGCGCAGCTTTTCGAGCGCCGCGGCCGCGAGGCCGGTGCATTCGTGTGCATCACCAAGAAACCGCGCCTTCGCGACATCGGTGGCGCCTTCAAGCGCGAGATCGAGCATCGTTTCTTGCGCGCGCGAAAACGTGCGCACTTGCGCTTCCGCGGCAACTTGTCCGTCCTTGAGCGCAAGCACCGGAACGATTTTCATCAGCGTCCCGAGCACCGCTTGCGCTTTGCCGATGCGGCCCGTGCGCTGCAGATGCGAAAGATCCGGCAAGCAGGCATAGAGGCGCTGCGTCTGCGCGTTCGTGTTCGAGCGCCGCAAGAATCTGCTCGCATGCTCGCGCCTTGCGGCGACTAGCTCGGCCGCGCGCATCACCATCATGCCGAGGCCGCCGGCCGCACTCTCGCGAATCGTAGATCTCGATCTTCGCGTCGGGAAACGTTGCGCCGCGGCCCGCGCGGCGTTGATCGTGCCCGGAAAGATGCGACGAGATCGTGATGCACAAGATCGTCGTCGCCGGCATCGACGAGCGGGCGAACGCGTCTTCGAACATCTGCGCCGTCGGCTGCGACGTGATCGGCAGCGTCTTCTCGCGTTTGCAGCATCTCGTAGAACTGCGCGCGCGAGAGATCGACGTAATCGCGATAGCTTCGGTCGCCGAACACCACGAAGAGCGGAACGACCGTTACGCCGAGCTGCTCGCGCGCGTTCGCGGCTCGATGTCCGACGTGCTGTCGGTGACGATCGCGATCGACAAGCGTCTAGGCTTCTTTCGCGGCCAGATGCGGTGCGACGAGTTCGGAGATCTTGCCGACGACGTCGTGATCGACTTCGGCGATCGCCGCACCGATGGCGTGTTTGATCGCGCCGCGCGGCTCGCGCGTCCGTGCGTGACGATGCAGTTACCGCGCAAGCCCAAGCAGCGGTGCGCCGCCGTACGTTTCGTAATCGAATTTGCGGCGCAAGTCCGCGCAGCGCCGGGGCGAGCAGCGCCGCGCCGAGCTTCGTAACGATGTTTCCGCGCGAGCAGCGTGTCTTTGATCACCTTACCGAGATCCGAGACCATGCCTTCGCCGGTTTTCAGCACGACGTTGCCGACGAACCCGTCGGCGACGATAACGTCGGCGATGTTGTGGAACATGTCTTTGCCTTCGATGTTGCCGATGAAGTTGCACCGGCGCTTTTTCGAGCAGCTGCGCCGCTTCGAGCACTTGCGCGTTGCCCTTCGTGCGTTCTTCGCCGACGGAGAGGACGGCGACGCGCGGATGTTGCGATGCCGAGCACCGCCGTCGCGTATGCCGATCCCATCATGCCGAATTGCTCGAGCCATTCCGGGCGGCAATCGACGTTGGCGCCCGAATCGAGCAGCACCGTCGGTCCGTTGAGCGCGGGCCACACGGTCGCAATCGCCGGACGCGCGATGCCTTCGATCGTGCGCAGCTTGATCAGCGCGATCGCAAGAAACGCGCCGCTGTTGCCGGCCGAGACGACGGCGTCGGCTTCGCCGCTTTTCACGAGATTGACGGCGATGCCGAGCGACGTGCGATCGGCCGAGCGCAGCGCCTGCGACGCGTGCTGATCCATCGGCACGGCTTCGGGTGCATGCACGATCGCGATATGCGATCCGCTCCCGGGCCGCGAAGCAGCGGCCGCACGCGCGGACTCGTCGCCGACGAGCGTCAGTTCGGCGTCGGGATACTCTTGCGCGGCAAGCAGCGCGCCGGCAACGATTTCCTGCGGGCGCGTGATCGCCGCCCATGGCGTCGATCGCGATGCGTGGCTTACTCATCGAGTGAAATCCAATACTCCGCGTTTTTCATGCCGCCGTAGTAGTATTCGACGTCGGCTGCGGAAAGCGCTCTGAAAGCTCTTCGCTCAAGCGTTGCGCATCCTTTTCTTTCTGCGCGCCACCGTAATAAAGCGTGATCAGACCGCCCGTCTCGCGCCCCCATCGCCGCCCGCGACCGCCGCAGCCGCTTCGGCGATCGTCGTCACCGCGAATACAGCGTCCGCCGTACGTGGCAGCCGGCTTCCCCGCGCGACGCTAACGCCGCCGAGGCTCGCGTCCTTTCCCGCGAAAAAGACTTGCCCGCTATGCACGCGATTCGCCGCCTGAAGTACGCGGCGTCGATCGGCACGCGTGCCGTCGGCTGGAATCGGCATCGCGAAAAGCGCCGCGATGCCTCCGACGATGTCGACGCGTCGGAATGACGTGCAGCTGCTTGTCGGTCAGCTTGCGGACTTCGCTGGCGGCCAGCGCAACGTTCTTGTCGTTGACGAAGAGATAGACGTCGTTGCCGAGCGTCTTGTTGACGGCAAGCAACAGATCGCGAACGCTCGGATTCTTCTCGCCCGCGACCGTCGACTTCGGCGCCGAGCTCGCGCACGATCCGCTCGAAGCCCGGGCCGGGAACGACGGCGATGATCGAGTGCGCGACGTTGCGGCTTGTCGACGACGAGCACGTTGTGCTGCTGTTCCATGTTGTCGACTTTGACGCGCGTGAGCCGTGCCGTGCCGCGCCGCGATGTCTTGGACTTTTTCCGGATTATCGGTATGAATGTGGACTTTGATCGTCGGCGGCGCGCCGATGACCAGCAGCGATTCGCCGCGCGGCTCCGAGCTGCATCGCGCAGGTCGATGCACGCTGCACGTCGCCATCTTCGAGCACGAACTCGGTGCAGATACTTGTTCTCGCCGACGACCTGCTGCGGCGTGAAGACGTTCTGCCGCACGGGCCGCCGCGGAAACGCCGTCGCGCGCACCTTCACGTCGGGCAGAAATCGCAGAATGCCCTCGAGGAAGTACACGAATCCGGCGCCGCCCGAATCGACGACGCCGGCTTCTTTGAGCACGGGCAGCTGCTCGGGCGTCCGGTCCAGCGCCTCGTTCGCCGCGCGCAGCACGCCGTTGGCAAAGCGATAGAAGTCGCGCTCGTGAAGCGCCAGGTGGTACGCGGCATCGGCCGCCGCCTCGGCGACCGAGATGATCGTGCCCTCGACCGGCCGCAGCAGCGCTTGACGGGCCGCGCTAACCGCTTCGCGCATGCGCGGTCGCCAGCATGAACGTGTCGATCTCGCGTGCGATGGCGCACGTGATGCGCGAACCCGCGGAGCATCTGCGAGATGATGACGCCGGAGTTGCCGCGGGCGCCCATCAGGCTGCCCTGCCGCGGCTGCCGCCGCCACCTCGGCGCAGCGGCGCATCGTGAAGCTTGGCGGCTTCCAGCATGGCCGAGCGGACGGTCAGGTACATATTCGTACCGGTGTCGCCGTCGGGCACCGGAAAGACGTTGAGATCGTTGAGGACCTGGCGGTATTTCCGTAAGAAAGTAGGTGCCGGCCGCGAGGAACTTCGCGTAGGCTCGACCGTCGAGCGCGGTGACGTCCACGGGCCCCCGGTCTGCTATGAGCTCGCGATTGGAATCCTTGTCAACGCTCCGGCGCCATGGTATTATCCGGGGGTTGTCCTCGCCGGCCGCATCGCGACGGCGTTGCGACATTTGTCTAATTTACGCTTTTTTAGAGGGATCCGTTCGATGGCGAAGCGCTGTGAAGTCTGTGGCAAAGGGCCGAAGGCCGGCAACAATGTCAGCCACGCAATGAACAAGACGAAGCGCCGCTGGCTGCCCAATCTGCAGGCGGTGAAGGTCAACGAGCGCGGCACCCACCGCACCGCGAAGGTCTGCACGCAGTGCCTGCGCTCGAAGCGCGTCACGCGCGCCGTTTAAGTCACCGCTGAGCTTAAGAAGCCGCCGCGAGTTATTGCGGCGGCTTTTTTATTATTCAGCCGCCGCCCGCTCGAGCAACGGCCAAGTCTGCCAGGGAGCGCGTGATGGATTCAGGCTCTAGCGTGACCAGGTACTCCACGCGCACGTGCGAGGCGTCGATCGATTTTAGGAGGACGGCGCATAGGACGGGGCCGCGGCGGCTCGGCGCAAAGGATAAGCTCAGCAATCCGCCGGCCATCGAAAATGAGGCGGGCGGTCCGTTTCCGGAGTTGATTTCGGCGAGATAAGTTCGCGACGTCGAGCAGTTCGGCTACGCGCACCGAAACGTCGAAGACGGCGGAAACGGGCGCGGCGTGCGCGTGCACGCGGCACATCAGCAGATCGAGCCCGTCGGGCTCGACGATCTCGGGATGCTCGAACCCGAGGACTTCCAAGCGAACGTGAGGTTTTCGCTCGTCGTTTCCGAGGCGAACGGTCAGCGGCACCATTGTTCGTATCTACCCGTATTGGTTTTGTGTTTCGGCGGCGCGATCTTCAGGCGGACGCTCTCGTTTGCCGGGGCTCGAAGCGTTTCGACTTCAACGCTCGATTTCTCGGCGAAACGCATCGCGCGTTCGTCTTCGACGTGGTAGCCGAGCGGGTTCCATTTTGCGAGCGCAGCGACCGGATCGGCACGTTGCGCCGCCGTAATTAGTCGTATTGGCTACGGCGCGCGAGGCAAGCGCGGTCGCGAGCAGCGCGGCGGCAAACGGCGAGCCGCCGAGCGCGGCGAACGCGGCGACGCTGGCCGCGAAGATATCGCCTGCGCCGTGCGCGGGATGGACCGGGAAATACGGCGCCGTGAATCCGGTTGTAGCTGTAGCCGTTGGTAAAGAGCGACGTCATCCGGTGCTTCTCCGGCTCGCGCTCGAACGACGTAATGACCACGGCCTGCGGGCCGAGATCGAAGATGCCGTTGAGATATTGGAACTCGGAAACGTCGGGTCCGCCGGCGCCCATCAGCACTTCCGCTTCGAACCGGTTCGGTGTGACGATCTGCGCCATCGGAATCAGCCAGTCGCGAATCGCGCGCGCCGTTTCTTCGCTGACGTAAAGGCCTTTTTTGAAGTCGCCGATCACCGGATCGACCAGAACTACGCCCTTATAATCGCGCAACGCCGTAGCGACGACGTCGACGTGTTCGGGCTTCGGCAAATAGCCGACGTGAATGATGCCGGGACGTTGCGCAACCAGAAAGTTTACGTCTCGACGCAACTGCGCGGGATCCGACGTCGTTGTCGTACGGCCGGGAATGGCCCCATGCGCGTTTGCGAATTGGGATTGCGCGAAGACGACACGGGCGCCGAGCAGATTGGCAATGGCCGTCGTGGCTTGGTTTCCGAAGAAGCCCATGCCCGACGCTGTTCTGGATGCTTCCGATCAACGGAAGGGACTGCGCTTCATCTACCGCCGTCAAAACTACCTCAGCTAAAGTGATCCCAGCCCGCTCGCGAGAGCGGCTCTTCGCGGCCGTCCTTCACCAAGACGAGACGCGCGTCCGCTTCGACGGTGCCGATTCGCTCCAGCGGCCGTCCGAAACGTGCCGCGAAGCGGCGCGAGAGATGATCGAAGGCGCGCGCAGCTACCGCCACGAGCAGTTCGAAATCCTCACCGCCCGCGAGCGCAAAGGCCGCCGGATCCTGTTGCAAGCGTTGCGCCGCCGCCGCGGCCGCATCGGCGACGGGAACGCGTTCGATTCGCGCGCCGGCGTTGCTCGCGGCGCAAAGCCGGGCGAGATCGGTGGAAAGCCCGTCGGAGCAGTCCATCATCGCGCGAACGTTGCGACTCGCTCCGAGCCATCGTCCTTCGTCGACCCGCGGAACGGGCGTACGATGCGCGGCCAGGGCTTGCGTTGCGTTGATCTCGTCGAGCGTCAACTCACCCCGCAGAAGCGCTAGGCCGGCCCGGCTGGCTCCCAGCGGTCCCGTGACGGCTAAGACGTCGCCGGGCCGCGCGCCGGAGCGCGTTTTGAGATTGCTCGGCCGCACTTCGCCGACCACCGTAATGGCAAGCGTCAGCACGGGCGCGCGCGTGAGATCGCCGCCGACGATCGCGCAGCCGCTTTCTGAGGCACACGCAACGAGGCCGCGATAGAGATCGCGCACGTTAGGGGCGTCGTGCGCGGGAATTCCAAGAGCGATCGTTGCGAGGACCGGACGGGCGCCCATTGCCGCGACGTCACTGATGTTTGCGGCCATTGCGCGCCGGCCGATTTCTTCCATCGACATCGACGCGCGGGTAAAGTGCACGTCTTCGACGAGCGCGTCGGTGGTAATTACGCTTCGGGCCGAACGCGACGGTTGCCAAACGGCGGCGTCATCGCCGATGCCGACGGTAATGCGACCGCGCTCCCTGCCGGCAATGGCAGCGATCGCGGCAACGATTTCGTCTTCGTTAAGCGCGGGTGCGGCGTTCACGCGGGAACGGCGGCGTGGCGCATCGATTGCACCGTTGCGCCGGGATTTCGCGAACCAAAAACGCTCGACCCCATGACGATAACGTTCGCTCCGGCGTCGACCACCGCGCGAATGTTCTCTTCACCGACGCCGCCGTCTACTTCGAGCTCGCAAGCCGGATTGCGTTCGTCGATCAACGCGCGCGCTTCGCGCAATTTCACGAGCGATCTCGGAATGAACTTCTGCCCGCCGAAACCGGGATTCACGCTCATCACCAACACGAAGTCGCAGTCTTCGATGATATCTTGAAGCATCGACACCGGCGTTTGCGGGCAGAGCGAGATGCCGGCCTTTACGCCGCGCGCGCGAATGTGCGCGAGCAGCCGCTGCGCGTGCGGCGTCGCCTCGTAGTGAAACGTGACGATGTTTGCCCCCGCATGGATGAACTCGTCGACGTACCGTTCCGGCTCGACGATCATCAAGTGCGCGTCGAACGGCAGCCCGCTGAGTTTGCGCAAGTCGCCGATGATCTTCGGCCCCCAGGTGATGTTCGGCACGAAGCGCCCGTCCATCACGTCGAGATGCAAGTAGTCCGCTCCGCCCGCTTCCACTTCGGCGATCTGCTCCGCGATGCGCGCGAAATCGGCGGAGAGCAGCGACGGCGCAATCTTGATCTCCATTACTGCCCCTTCGGCGACGGAGACGGTGAAGGCTGGCCTTCGTCGTAGATTTTCACCGGCTCGTTCCCCAAGCGCGATTCGCCGACGAGCTCGTCGTTGACGTAGAAATCCACGACCGACGTGCCGACTGCCGTGACGACGAAGTTAAGCTTCTGCCCCGGTTGCGCGTAGGCAGTGATACGCGTCGTACTGTCCCGTTGCGTCGCGAACGCGCAGCACGACTTTCACTGAATCACCCGGCCTTACGTTGTCGAACAACGGCACCGACGCAAGTACGTGAACCTGACGGATGAGATATCCCGACTCGTTCGGCCCCGCGCTGACGTCCAACGAAACCGGCTCGTACGCTGCGATGCGCGTGCCCGCCGGTGTCGTTTGCTTCGCGACGATGCCGTGCTTGGGTCCGGACTTGCCGAGCGGAGTCCAAACGATTTGTCCAAGCTTGACGTTGCTGCGGGCGGCAAGAGTGCGCGCGTCGTCGATCTTCATGTCGACAAAGTTCGGCACTTTCGCCGTCGCGCGCCTCCATGACTCACTACGAGATTGACCTTATCGCCCTCGAGCACGTTGGCGAGCGGCTGCGGGATCCTGATCGATCACGTGGCCCTCCGGAACGATGTCGCTCCTTTGATACGTGACCTTTCCGAGCTGCAGCGCTGTTACGCGCGAAATCGAGGTTCACTTCGCGCATCGACTGATACCGCACGTCGGGCATCAAGCGCGTGATGATCCCGTCGCTCACCACGAACGAAACTTGCCGCCCTTCGCGCACTTCCGTGCCCGGATCGGGGCGTTGGCTCGTGATGACGCCCTTGGGATACCGGTCGCTCGTGGCGTGATCTATCACCGATGCCGTCAACTTCATGCGCGTCGCAGCATTGGTTGCGTCCGTTACGGTTTGACCGACGAACGACGGAACCGTAACCGTGTCGGCCGGCGGCAACAGAAAGTCGTGGATTTCGCGTCCGAACCACACGACGACCGCAACGAAGAGCGCGAGAACGATCGGGAAGACCCAATCTCGCGGCACGTAGGTATGGACGATATTACGCCATTCACGCGAGGAGTTCAGGCGAGTGCCTCCATAGCGGCTTCCGACACATCGAGATTGCTGAAGCGTGCTGCACGTCTTCGTGATCGTCGATGGCCTGCAGAAACGCGAGCGCCGCCGACAGTTCTTTCCCTTCCGGCGAAACTTTCTGTTTGGGGCGCATGCCCAAATATGCGTCCGAGACTTTGAGGCTCGCATCGCGTAATGCGTCGCGCGCGCTCGCCAGCATCGCCGTGTCCGTGTAAATGAAACTCACCGGCTCTTCGAATTCGAGATCGATGACGCCGTCGACGAGCGCCGCTTCGGTGAGCGCCTCTTCAGACTTCCCCTGCGTCTCGACTTCGATGATGCCGACGGCGTCGAACATCCAGCCGACCGAGCCGGTCTCACCGAGGTTGCCGCCGTGTTTGGTGAATAAGAACCGAAGCTCGCCCGCGGTACGATTGCGATTGTCGGTTGCGGCGTCGAGGACTACCGCCAGACCCATGCGGACCGTACCCCTCGTAGCGAAGCTCTTCGATTTCTTTTTCGCCCGTCGCGCCGGAGCCGCGTGCGATCGCCCGCTTGATGTTATCTTGCGGCATGTTGTTTTCGCGCGCTTTGTCGACGGCGATCTTCAGACGGTGATTCGATTCGGGATCGGGCGAGCCGCCTTTCGCCGCGAGCGTGATTTCTTTGCTCAGCTTCGTGAACAGCGCGCTCCGCTGCGAATCGGTCTTGCCCTTGTCGAGCTTGATGTTCTGCCACTTGCGACCCATAGAATCTTCCTTCGCTACCCCGGTCCTACGACCCACTTGTCGATCCACATCCGCTGGTGCCAGGCATCCCACGGAAGCGGCGTCGCGGAGAGGATCGGATAGAAAAAGATGAATGCCGCGCCGATGGCGACGACCGTTGCGGCCACGGCAGCGATGCCCCAGCGCCGGCCGTTTTCGCCCCGGCTCGCCGACCATCGGTACAAGCGTTGCAGCACGATGGCGTTGCACAGACAGATCAGCGGTATGTCGACGTAAAAGTGGTAGGCGAACGTGATGCGGGGTGACCTCATCCACGGCAGCCACTGCAGCAAATACGTCAGCACGATCAGGGCATACGCCTTGTGCCGCTCTTTCCACGCCAAAAACCCGACAATGGGGACGGCGATCAGGCCGAACCACATAAGCAGCGGGTTCGGCATCGAGGTTACTTCCTGCACGCAGCATCCGTGCGGATCGCTCTGGTTCGCGCGATGGTCCTGATAGAAGTACGCGATCGGGACGTAGTCGAGCGGCCACTCCCACCACTTCGAAGAGTACGGGTGCGTCGCGGTAAGCGTATCGTGATACTCGAACATCGAGTACTGGCGATAAACGACGTCGTTCATGTTGTGGATTTCCGACGGATCGGGCGAGTGCCGCACGAGATCCGGAATCCAAACGAGCCCGTACACCGTCGCCGCAACGAATACGATCGTCGCAAGCGCGCCGTCCAGGCGGAAGCCGCGCGGATTTCCCCAAAGCGCCGGACGGCCCTCGAAAAAGACTCGCTGCAGCCACACGAAGATCAGCACGATGAAGCTCACGCCGAAGCCCATGACGCCGTACCACTTCGCGCTGACGAGCAGTCCGAGTGCGACCGTGAACAGGATTAGCCACAGCGTAGCGGAGCCGCCGTTTTCTTTTGCTTCCGGCGTCACGATCTCGTTCCCGGCATACGTCGCGTCGCCGTCGGGCGATTCGTAGCGAACCGACGCGTCTTTCCGGTAGTGAATCGTAACGTCGCCGCCTTCGTAAACGAACTCGCCACCCTTATTTTGCGAGAGCGCGCCGCGCCGCGTATTGACGATTTTTCCGGCCGCATTCGTTTCGAAACCGCCGCCGTCCGCCGTGTAGAACGCGACTCCGTCGGCGTCGCTGAGCGCGTACGATCCTTCGGCAAACGTCAGCTCCCGCTGCCCGTTGGCCGCGAAGAGCCGCACGTACAGCACGTAACGAACCAGCAGATAACAGCCGAGAGCAACGTACAATGCCGCGATGATGCCGGTCGCGCGGTCGAGCGCCGGCCAGAACGCCTTCCAAATGCCGGAGACGACGGCACCGGCTACGATCGATCCCACGACGCCGGCGACGTATCCCCAAACCGGCACGTTGACATGGCGGCGCACTTCGACTTGCGACGAGATCCAAAAACGATAGAACGCGTAGACCGCGAGCAGCGAGAAAAAGACGACGAATCCTTCGGGCGTCGCAATGCGCGACTGGACGAAGTGCATGCCGTCGAAAATCAGCAAGAGCGCGGCGATTGCCGAGAAGATCGTCGAACCGGTGACGCGTTTGGCGAAGACGTAGAGCAGCATCACGACAAGCGCGCCGAACACGACGTCGAGGAAGCGCCAGCCGTAAGAGTTGTCGCCGCTCGGCATGTGGCCGAGAATCGCGTTCATGAACGTCCAGCCGCCGGCGCCGTGTCCGGCCGGCATGCCGCCGAAGAGCATCACCGAGAACGTCACCAGCAGCTTCGAAAGCGGCGGGTGCGTGTTCTCGTAGATGCGCATGTTCTGCAGATACTCTTCCGCCGCGCGCGCGAAGTAGATCTCGTCGAAGATCTTGTCCGCGGGATACCAATAGTTGACGAACGACAGCACGAAGCTGACGATACCGAGCGCCCACATGACGATGTAGTCGAGCGGCTTGCGCATCCGCGCCAAGCCTTCGCGCGGATCGAACCAATCCTGCGCTTTGCTCCACCAAGATTGTGCGGCGGTCCCGGTCGTGGATGCATCTGCGCTTACGTTCCGTCGCCGGTTCGAGCGCGCTTGACTCCGCCTGCGGCGTCGAACCCAAGAACGCGTAGCCGAGAGTGAAGAACGTGCCGACGGCAATCAGCGAATAGAACGACGTAAGCGGTCCCCACAGGTTTCGCGGATCGACGCCCGGCGTCTGGACCGTCATGACCTGCAGGTACTGCAGCGAGTACACCAAGTTCGCATAGAGTACGATCGAGAGCGCAATCGCGCCCCAAAGATACCGGCGCGCGAGCGGTACGCACGCGATCGTGAACGTCAGGCCGTCGAAGATATAGCGTTCGTGCATGCGCGTCGAGAGCACGAAGAACGCGATCAGCGCTACCGCGCATGCTTCCATCAGCGCTCCGGCGCTGCGCTCTTGCGCGTAACGCCACACGATGAGCGCTAGCGCAGCCAGCACGAGCCCGATGCCCCAGTAGTACTGCGGGAACGAGATGATGAAGCCGATCGGGTTGCTGTCCGGATTCCAAAAACCGCCGCGAATCGACCACAAGTTGAACGCGTTCACGCTGTTGTACGAATAGACGCTCGAGCCGAACTCGTATCGTTCCAGGAGCCAATGCACGAGAGCAATGGGATTCGCGCCGGGATGGAACGGAACGGCGAGCAGCAAGCCGAGCGCGACGGCTGAGACCACGCCGATCGCCGTTGCGCGCACGCGAATGCGGCGCCGGGCCGGATCGACGAACGCAAACGCGATGAAGATCGGAATCAACACGGCCGCTTGCGGTTTGATCAACAGCGAGTACGAAAACGCCAGCCAAGCGCCGACGATCGACCACGTGGCTTTGCCTTCCGCATCGTCATCGGAACGCAGCAGCAGATAAGCCGCCAGCAATGCAAGGCCGCCGGCAATCGAATCGACCTGTCCCCACTTGGCCGAGATGAAGATCGTGGCGGGATTCAAGACGTAAAGCGCCGCGGCGCCGAACGCGATCGCGGGACGCGCGAACCGGCATCCGATCCGGTAGATCACCCAGCCGACGCCGAGATCGGCGAGCACGGCGGGGAGTTTCACGAGCACTTTCAGCAGCCCGAATCCGGCGTCGCTTGCGCGGAAGAACTGCCAGATGTGTCCTACGACCGCGAGTATATAAAAGTAGCCCGGCGGATAATCCGCAAAGCGCGTCTTGGCGTAGAAGTTCGGGAGGCCGTTGTCGAGCAGCGACATCGTCCAGGCTTCGAAGGTCTGGACGTCGTTCTTGAAGCCTTCGTCGCCGAGAAACATTGCGCGCAGCAAGAAGCCCAAAACGAGCAGCGCCGGCAAGCCCCAGGGGAGCAGACGCTCCCAGACGGACGTTTGGACGTTCGCCCTAGCGTTCACGCGCGTGTAGTCCTCCGGTATCGACGAAAATTAAGCGACGGGTTCGGCGAGCGTTCCCATCAGAAACTCGCGGAGCGACGAATCCGAATGAGCCTCGACAACCGCCATAGGTTCTGCAGCGGCACGCCGGGCGGCCTCTCTCGCGCCGAGTTCGTCCAGGGCGGCTACGACGCGCTCGACCTGCTCCGTCGTCAGTTCGCCGCCGCCGGCGTAAGCTTCGGCGATGGCGGCGGTGGCCGGCGAGGGCGCTTGCGCCAGAGCCCAGACCACCGGGTACGTCCACTTTCTGCGGGCTATGTCGTTCGCGACGACTTTGCCGGTTGCGTCGCTCGAGGCCCAAATTCCGAGAATGTCGTCGCGGATTTGGAAGGCCACGCCGTACGCGTGTCCGAGCTTGCCGTACTGCCCGAGCAGCGCCGCATCGGTTTCGGCGCACTGCGCGCCCAGAAAACACGAGGCTTCGAAAAGCGCCGCCGTCTTGCACGCGATCATGTGGTAGTAGTCGTTGAGCGCAACGTGCGTCGCCGATTCAAACTGAAGGTCCAGGGACTGGCCGTCGCACATGATGCGGTGCGCCTCGTGCAGCATCTCTACCATGCGCACCACGCGTTCCGCGGGGAGATGTCTGCGCGCGCGCAACAGCGTCAAAACGCTCACCGCGCACATCGCATCGCCGGCATTGATGGCGCGCGGCACGCCGTAGACATTCCACAGCGTTCGCTTGCCGTGGCGCAACTCGTCGCGGTCCTCGATATCGTCGTGGACCAGCGAGTAGTTGTGAAGAATCTCCACCGCAGCCGCCGCATCCAAACACCGCTCGATCGGCGCACCGAGAGCGAGCGCCGTGCGCATGACGATCTGCGGACGCAAGCGTTTTCCGCGCCGCGCCGGGCCGTACGGTCCGTAGCCGAAGTGATAGAAAAGCATATCGGAGATCGTGCTCGATCCCCGATAAGCCGTTATTCGTTCTTCGAGGTAGGCTTCGAACGGTTCAGACGGGTTGACGGCTGAGCTCCTCCATGCGGCTCTCGACCTGATCGACGAGCCATCCCGGCGTCGAGGCGCCCGACATGAGTCCGGCCACCCGCACGCCATCGAACCACTCCGCTTGCAATTCGTCCGGACCTTCGATGTGATGCGACTTCGCACCGTGGACTTCGGCGAGTTCGGCGAGGTGCTTGGTGTTCGCCGACGTCTTGCCGCCGACTACGACCATCACTTCCACTTCTTCAGCCAAACGCAACGCTTCGCTCTGGCGGTTGTTCGTGTCGGTGCAAATCGTGTTGACCGCGCGAACTTCGTAGTACTTCGCGGTGAGCGCTTTCACGATATCGGTGAAGCGCTCGCGGGAATACGTCGATTGCACGACGACGCCGATGCGGCTGCCGCGTGGAAGTTTCTCGACGTCTTCTACCGTCTCGATGCACCAGGCGCTGGGAACGTGGCTGAGCGTGCCCTTGACTTCCGGATGGTTCGGATCGCCGACGACGACGATCTTATAGCCGTCATCTTTGAGCCGCTCCGCCTGAACGTGGATCTTCGTAACCATCGGGCAGGTGGCATCGATGACTTCGAGCCCTTTGGCCTTGGCCTTCTCGAAAACTTCGACCGGGAGGCCGTGCGCACGGACGAAGAGCGCGCCGTCGTCGACGTCGTCGATGGAGGTGGCGTTTTTGAGGCCCTTCGATTCCAGAGATGCGACCATCTGGGGGTTGTGGACGACGTGTCCCAGCGTCGTAACGTCGTCGCGGTTTCCGATTGCCTCTTCGGCTTTCTTGACCGTGATGGCGACGCCGAAGCAGAATCCTTGCGTCTTAGACTTCCGAATTTCCACCGATGCTCTTCTCCAGAACGCGAATCGCGTTCATGACTTCATCCGTGAACTTCGCCAGGTCTTCGCGAGTTGCTTTCCGTCCCTCCGGAAGCGAAATCGGCTTCCCGAATGCGACTTTGATCTTACCGAGTTTCTTCGCCTTATTCGAGCCCACGATCGCCGCCGGAACGACGGGCGCCCTCCCAAGCGAGGCCAGCAGCGCCACGCCCTGACGGACCTCTTTCTCGCCCGATACGTTGCGGCCGCCCTCGGGGAAGATGCCGATGCACCCGCCTGCGCGCAGCACTTCGACGGAGCGCTTGATGGCTGCCGCGGCGCTGCCCTCCCGATCGACCGGATACGCACCTACCGCGCGAATCGCCGGGCCGAGCACGGGAATCTCGAAAAGCTCTTTCTTCGCCATGTAGCTGATTTGCCGCGGCGCGAACGACCCCATTACGGGCGGATCGAGAAAAGAAACGTGATTGCAGGCAATAATCAGCGGGCCGGTGCGGGGAATGTTCTCCGCGCCGGTCGCTTTGGTTCGCCAGACGACGCGCGAGACGCCGTGGATGATGTTGCGCGCGGTCCAGTAGAGCAGACTCACCGCGCCGCCCCCGCGAGCTCGACGATTTTCACGATTTCGTCGACGACCTCATCCGCGTTCAGTGCGCTCGAATCGACGAAGTGCGAGTCGGGAGCGGGCACGAGCGGCGAAACAGCGCGATCGCGGTCGAGGCGGTCGCGTTCTTCTATTTCTTCCGCTAATTGGTGCGCGCTGACGTCGACGCCGGCTGCAAGTAATTGCGCTCGACGGCGTTCCACGCGGGCTCCCACGGACGCCGTCAGAAAGATCTTCACTTGCGCGAATGGCAAGACTACCGTGCCGATGTCCCGGCCGCACATGACTACCGCAACGTCTTGCGCGATCCGGCGTTGGCTCTCCACCATGGCTTCGCGAACGCGCGGATGCGCGGCGATCGTCGACACGATCGCGGTAACTTCGTTTGACTGCAACGTGCGTTCGTCGAGCTCGTGGTCGCCCGCGAAGATGCGAAAGCCGAGCGGAGCCGCGGCGTCGAGAACGATCCGCACGTGGTGCGACTCCCAAAGGCGCACGAGCGCGCCTTCGCTGTCGGCTTCGGTGCGCGTCTGCAGGGCGAGATACGCAAGCGTGCGATACATCGCGCCGGTATCGAGATAGACGATGCCCAGGCGCCGCGCAAGCGCGTGCGCGACCGTCGTCTTCCCCGACGCGGCCGGCCCGTCGATAGCGATCTGCAGATGCGTTGGGAAGCTCATGTCCGTGCCGCGGTTTCGCACCGGACACAGGCTTGCACCTGCACGCCCTCTAAAGGGAGCGCGTGGCTAAAGCGCGCTCCGTCTTCTTCTGTAACGCGTGCGGATTCGAGTCCGCAAGATGGCTCGGCCGCTGTCCGCAATGCGAGTCTTGGAACTCCTTCGACGAGCGGCCGTTTGCCGTGGCGGCGCGGAGCGCGAAGACCTCGGCGCCGCGCAGTTCCGCAGCCGCGCCCGTGCCGTTACGCGAAATCGACGGCGGCAAAATCGCGCGCGTGCGCAGCGGTATGGCGGAATTCGATTCCGTGCTGGGCGGCGGCATCGTTCCGGGAAGCTTGACGCTCGTCGGCGGTCCGCCCGGTGCCGGAAAATCGACGCTGCTGCTGCAGATTGCGGCGCAGCTTTCCGAGATCGGTCCGACCGTGTACGTGTGCGGCGAAGAGTCGGCGGCGCAAGTGAAGCTTCGCGCGCAGCGCCTTGCGCTGGCGAACGGCGGCGAAGAGAACCTGCTGATTTTTCCGGAAACGAACCTGCGCGCCGTGCTCGAAGCGCTCGAACGAATGGCGCCGGTCGCGTTGATCGTCGATTCGATTCAAACGGTGTGGCTGCCCGAAGCCGAAACGTATGCCGGCAGCGTGACGCAAGTTCGCGACTGCACGCAAGCACTCATGGAGTACGCAAAGCGCACCGGCTGCGCTACGTTCATCGTCGGCCACGTGACCAAAGACGGCACGATCGCGGGTCCGCGCCTGCTCGAGCATCTGGTCGATACCGTTCTTTACTTCGAAGGCGAAGCGAACGGCGAATACCGCATTTTGCGCGCGTACAAGAACCGCTTCGGCTCGATCGACGAAATCTGCGTTTTCGCGATGCACGATACGGGCTTGCAAGAAGTCGCGAACCCTTCGGAGCTGTTCCTCGCCGGACGCGACGCGCGCCCGAGCGGTTCGTGTGTCGTCGCCTCGATCGTCGGCTCCCGGCCGGTGCTCATCGAAGTGCAAGCGCTCGTCGGCGAAAGCAGCTACGGCACGCCGCGGCGTTTGGCGAACAATCTCGATCAGGCGCGCCTTGCCATGATTCTCGCCGTGCTCGAACGCCGCGTCGGCTTGCAGCTTGGAACGCACGACGTTTATGCGTCGGTCGCCGGCGGCTTGCGCGTCAGCGAGCCGGCGGCCGATCTCGGCATCGCGCTTGCGATCGCGTCGTCGTTCCGAAACGTGCCGTTGCCGCCGCACTGCGTAGCCTTCGGCGAACTCGGGCTCTCCGGCGAGTTGCGCAGCGTCAACGCCGCTGCGCGACGAGAAGCGGAGGCAAGTAAACTGGGTTATCGCACCGTTTTCTCGCCGGGCGAGTATCGAGACATCGCCTCCGCGATTCGCGCGGCGCTCGGGTAACGGCGAAATGGCCCTCTTCGAGATCGTTCCGAATCTCTCCGAAGGCCGGGATCTCGCCACGATCGACGCTGCGGTCGCGGCCATCGAAGAACAAGGCGCGCGAGTGCTGCATCGCACGAGCGATCCCGTGCACAATCGCAGCGTTATCACTGCGGCAGGAAACGCGCGCGAAATTCTGGCGGCGGCGGTCGCGCTCGCCGGCGTCGCCGCAGAACGAATCGACTTGCGCGCGCACAGCGGCGTGCATCCGCGCATCGGCGCGCTCGACGTGTTGCCGTTCGTGCCGCTCGACGGCGCCGAAATGGCGGAAGCAGTCGCGTTGGCGCACGAAGCGGGCGCGCGCATTTGGGCCCGGCACTCCATTCCGTCGTTCTTTTACGGAGCGGCGGCGCGCCGGCCCGAACGCGAACTGCTCGCCGCGGTGCGAGCCGGCGAGTTCGAAGGCCTGGACGCCCGTTTCACGGACCCGGCGTGGATGCCCGATGCCGGCGACGTCGCCAAACACGAGCGGGCCGGGGCGATCGCGATCGGCGCGCGACCGATTTTGATTGCTTTCAACGTAGAACTGGCAACCGGCGATCTCGCGGTTGCGCGAAGCATCGCGCGCGCGTTGCGCGAGCGCAGCGGCGGACTCAAAACACTCCGCGCACTCGGCCTGCGCCTGAGCGACGACCTCGTTCAGGTGTCGCTCAACGTCACGAGGTACGATGCTACGCCGCTCTACCGCATCGTAGAGCTCGTGCGCCGCCTTGCAGCCGAGGACGGCGTCGCCATTCGAAAGAGCGAATTGATCGGTTGTCTTCCGCGTGCCGCCGTCGAGTCGGCAGCGCGCTACTATTTAGGAGACTGCGGGGATTTACGTGAAACGGCTCGTTCTACTTCTTAGCTGCGCGTTCGCGCTGATTGCTGCGACGCCCGCGTCCACGGACGTCGGAGGCCCCGGCGACCGCGGCATATACACCGCGCAGCTCGCGAACGGTCTCAAAATCGTCGTGGTCGAGGATCATGCGGCGCCGGTCGTGCAGACCGCGATCTGGTATCATTTCGGTTCGCTCGACGAGACGCCCGGAAAGACCGGACTCGCACACGCCCTCGAACACATGATGTTCCGCGGCAGCGAGCACATCTCGGCGGGCGGCCTCGACGACATCGTCGCTCGTCTGGGCGCACAGATGAACGCCGAAACGTCGTACGACGACACGCACTTCTATTTCGTAATGCCGGCCGACAAGCTCGACGTCGGCTTGGCGATCGAATCGGATCGCATGCAGCACCTGCTGTTGCAGCAATCTCAATGGCAGATCGAACGCGGCGCAGTTTTGAACGAACTCGCCGGCGACGAAAGCTCTCCCTTCTACAGCCTGCTCTCGGCGGTTCGTGCCGCCGCGTATCCCGGCGAGCCGAACGGCCGCACGCCGATCGGCAAACGCGCCGACATCGAACGCGCGACCGCGTCGGACATCGGCACGTACTATCACGAGTGGTACGCGCCGAACAATGCCACGCTCGTCGTCGCTGGCGACGTCGATCATTCAACGGTCTTCGCATCGGCGAAGCGTTACTTCGGCGGCATTCCCGCGAAGACGCTGCCGGTGCATCGCGAAACGCATCCGACCCCGGCGTCGCACGGCGCCGTCGTCGAATCGAACATGCCGTTCCCCTTCGAAATCGTCGATTTGGCCTACGCCGTTCCCGGCGATACGGAGGCGGGAGAACCCGCGGTCAGCACGCTTGCAACCTTGATTCCCGATCAGCTATCGCCGTTCTATCAAGCGCTCGTGCAAAGCAACGTCGCGCTCGCGATCGAAGCGGATTCCGACACGCAGCTCAAAGGCGGCTTGCTGAACGTCTTCATCGTGCTCAATCCCGGCCACACGAGTTCCGAAGCGCAAACGATCTTTCAGTCGACGCTCGACCATTTGTTGCAATCGGGTTTCTCCGACGACCTCGTATCGGCCGCGAAACGGCTCACCATTGCCGAAAGGCTGTATTCGGCCGACTCGATTAGCGGCATCGGAGATTTGGCCGGTTATACGTACGGCATCGTCGGCGAGAAAGTCAACGACGAAGACACGCGGCTTGCCGCGCTGACACCGGCCGACCTGCTCTCGACGGCGAAAAAGTATTTGAGCGCTCCCACCGTCGTCGGCCACTTGCGCTCGACCCCTTCGCAGCCGCAAAGCTCGTCGCAAAAGAGCGACGCCGCCGCGAGCGACGACTTCTCCAAGCGCGTGCCCAACGGACCGATCGTGGAACCCGCGGAGATCCGTCAAGCGCTGCACACGCCCACGAGCGCTCGCAGCAAACTCAATCCGGCGGAGTTTACGTTGCCGAACGGCATTCGCGTAATCGTGCAAGAGAAGCACGATCGCCCGACGTTCGTGCTCAAAGGCGAGATCGATTCGTCGCCGGCGTTCTCGCCGCCGGGCAAAGAGGGCATCGTTCGCCTCGCTTCAAGCGTTGCGGATTACGGGAGCGCAAATTATCCGTTCGCACAGCGACGCAAAGCGATCGACGATTTGGGCGCCATGGTGAGTAGCGGACAAGAGTTCGGCGCCCGCGGCCTGGCACGGGATTTTTCGACGATCGTAAACATCGTTGCGGACGGCGAAGAGCATCCAACGTTTGCGGATCCGTGGTTCTCGCTCGAACGCGAGCAGCTCGCGAACAGCCTGCAGTCGGAAGACACGATTTCGGGCGTCATCGTGGAACGCGCGTACCTCGGATTGCTCGCTTCGACCGGCGATCCGTCGCTGCGCCACGCATCGGCAAGCAGCGTCTCTTCCATCACGCGCGACGACCTCACGTCGTTTGCGAAAACGTACTGGCGCCCGGACCTCACGACGATCGCGGTCGCCGGCGACGTTACGCCGGACGAAGTTCGCTCCGCATTGACGTCGGCATTCGGCGGCTGGACCGCGCAAGGCCCGAAGCCCGACCCGCACAATCTGCCGTTCCCCGCAGCGCATCGCGGCCACGATTACGTGGGTACCGGCGCTTCTCAAGTCTACATTCGCTTGGGACAACCGGCGGTTTCCCGCACGAATCCCGACTACGACACCTTCCTCGTGCTCAACCAAATTCTCGGTGCCAGCGGGAGCTTCGAGTCGCGGCTGTGGCAAGAACTCCGTCAAAAGCGCGGCCTCGTCTACACCGTCGGCAGCAGCGTCACCGCCGACGACGACCGTGGCGATTTTCGAATCGAAATCAACGCGTCGCCGAGCCGCGTCGTCGAAGCAGTGCGCTTCGTGCGATCAGAGCTGGCGCGATTCCAGACCGAACCGGTTTCGGCTACCGAGCTGCAAGAGGCGAAATTGCGTCTCGTCAGCGACGCATTGCTGGACGAAGCTTCGGCCGACGGGCAAGTCGGACAGCTACTTGACATCGCCACAAACAATCTTCCAGGCGACTACTACCGTAGCCTGAACGAGCGTTTCGGCCGCATCTCGGCCGCCGACGTCGAGCGCGTCGCGAGAAAGTATCTCGAGCCCAACCAATTAGTGCAAATCTACGCGGGGCCGCCCGGAGTTTGGGCACAACGGTCGATATGACGGCCACAACGACACCGAAGAGCTTTTCGACGACAAATCCGGCGAGCGGCAAACCGCTCGAACGCTTCGAGCGCTGGAACGCCGAAGAGTTCGATGCGAAGCTTTCGCGGGCTCACGAAGGCGCAAAGCAATGGGCCGCGACGAGGATGGAAGATCGCAGCGCGCTGCTGCTTGGCGTAGCGAAAGCGTTGCGCGCCCAACGCGACGGGCTCGCGCGCATCGCCGTCAACGAAATGGGCAAGCCGTTCGCGCAAGCGCAATCGGAAGTCGAAAAATGTGCGTGGTGCTGCGAGTACTTCGCGCAAAACGGCCCATCGATGCTGGCGGACCAGCGCATCCCGACCGAAGCCTCGGAGAGTTTCGCCGCGTTTCGCCCGCTCGGCGTAATCCTCGCGGTAATGCCCTGGAATTTTCCGTACTGGCAAGTGATCCGCGCGGCTGCGCCGGCGATCGTTGCCGGCAATGCGATCGTCTTGAAACACGCCGAGAGCACGACGCGCTGCGGATTGGAATTGGAGCGCATCTTCCGCGAAGCCGGCGCTCCGGACGGACTCTTTACCGCTTTGCTCGTGACGAACGACGAAGCCGACGAGAAGATCGCCGATCCGCGCATCGCAGCAGTCACGCTGACCGGCAGCGAACGCGCCGGCGTCGCCGTCGCGACCGAAGCGGGCAAAGCTTTGAAAAAGTGCGTATTGGAGCTAGGCGGCTCGGACGCATTCGTCGTCTTCCGCGACGCCGACTTGGACCAAGCCGCGAAAATGGCGGTCACCGGCCGGTTTCAAAACAACGGCCAGAGCTGCATCGCCGCCAAACGCTTCATCGTCGACGCGGCCGTGCACGACGAGTTCGCGAAGCGCTTTGTCGAAGCGGCGCGCGCGCAGAAAATCGGCGATCCGCAGGATGAAGCGACCCAGATCGGTCCGGTAGCCCGCGCCGACTTGCGCGACACGCTTCACGAACAAGTTTCGGACACAATCGGCGCCGGCGGAAAACTGCTGCTCGGAGGAAAGCCGATCGATCGCGCAGGCTTCTTCTACGAGCCGACGATCGTCGACGGCGTGAAACCGGGAATGCGAATGTTCGACGAAGAGGTTTTCGGCCCGGCTGCCGCCGTCGTCGTCGCCGACGATGAAAACCACGCAATCGCGCTTGCGAATCAATCGAGCTACGGGCTTGGGTTCTCGCTGTGGACGAAGGATAAAGCGCGCGCACGCGAGCTCGCCGGCAAAGTCGAAGCCGGCATGGTCTTCGTCAATGCGATCGTCGCAAGCGATCCGCGTTTACCATTCGGCGGCGTGAAAAAGAGCGGCTACGGCCGCGAGCTCTCGCCGTTCGGCATTCACGAGTTCGTGAACGTGCAAACGGTGTCGATCGCTTAAAGCAAATCGTCGTTTTCGGCGACGAGTTGGAGCAATGCCGGTGAACCGGTCTCCCGGGCGAACGGCGCGAGCGCCGAAACGAAGCGCTCCCACCGCATCTCGCGAGCCCTCGCGCCGCGCTGCGCGTTGAGCGCATCGAGACACAAGAGCGAGATCATCCTCGTCCGGCGCCACAGCACGGGCGATTTCGGCGGCAGCGCTTCCAACAGCTGCATGGAAATGCGGCGCGCGAGCGCGAGTGCCGAGGGATCGAGCGCCGAAGCCAGCCTGGCGGGCAAAGGCGACTCTTCACGTACGGGCTCGATAAAGAGCGAGCTAGCCGGCGTCATGCACGGACCTTTCCTTGAAGCAGCGACACCAGCGGCACGGCCAAGAGCCCGAGCGCTCCGATAAGCGCAAAAGCATCCCCGTACGCGAGCGTCGTCGCCTGCGCCGTCACCATCTGGTAGAGCGACGCAAGCGAATGTTGTTGTAAAAACGTCCCGACCGCAACGGAGTGCAAACTTACGTTGCTCGCGAGCACGTCTTGGTGGAATTCTTCCCGACGGTCCATCAGCGTGACGAGCGACGCTGCCGCCACGGAGCCGCCGAGCTGCGTCCAGAGCGTGACGAAGGCCGACGCTTTGGGTGCGTCCTTGGGCGCGACCGCGCGAAGCGCGCACACGAGCAGCGGCGTGAAGATGAACGCAATTCCGACGCCGGTAACGAGCAACGGCGGAGCCAGCGTCGACAACGTCGCGCCCGTCACGGTCTCACGCGAGAGCCAAAGCGATCCAAACGCCGCAACGGCCAGTCCGCCCCCGATCAACAAGCGCAAGTCGATCCACTTCTGGTTCGCTAGGCGGCCAACCGGAATCGTGAGCAACGCGATCGGCAGTGCGCGCACGCCGATCAGCATTCCGGCAAGCGTCGACGTGAATCCCAGCTCGCTTACCGTAAACTGCGGCAGCAACAGCAGTACGCCGTAGATGCTGGTGGCAATTCCGGCCGCAACGAGCGATGCGGCGGCGACTCCGCGTTGTACAAGCACGCGCAAGTCGACGATCGGAAGCGGCGTGCGCAGTTCCCACCACACGAAGAGCGCCCCCGCGGTCAAGGCTGCGAAGGTTGCCGAACAAATACCGGAGCTCGAAAACCAGTCGTCGTGTTGGCCTTGATCGAGCACGTACTGCAACGATGCGATCGCTACGGTAAGGAGCGCAATGCCCAACACGTCCACCGCCCCGGCGCGTTTCGGGCTCTCGCGCAGCAACAGCGCGAGCATGACGAACGCAATGACGCCCGGCAAGATGTTGACGTCGAAAACCCATTGCCACGACAGCCCGTCGGTGATGATTCCGCCGAGCGTCGGACCGATCGACGGACCTAAAATCGCGCCCATCGCAAAGATCGATTGACTCGTTCCGAGCTGTTCGGGCGGGAACGTTTCGCGGAGAATGACCTGCGCCGTCGGCAACAGTCCGCCGCCGAACGCGCCCTGCACGATGCGAAAGAGAATGAGCGCATCCAGCGAGGACGCCATCCCGCACAACACCGAGGCAACCGTGAAGCCGGCGATCGATATGAGAAAGTAGTTCCTGCGTCCGAATCGCGCTTGCAGCCACGGCGTCAACGGAATGACGACGACGTTAGCGATGACGTAGGCGGTAACGACCCACGTCGCTTCGTCGACCGTCGCGCCGAGGTTGCCTTGAATCGTAGGCAGCGCGACGTTAACGATTGTAGCGTCGACGGTTTGCAACAGCGCTGCGAGCATCACGCCGGCAACGATGAGCGCGCGGCGCGCGCCGTACTCGACGTACGAGGGCGGAACGCTGACATGAGCGTGCTTCGGCTGCGGGGCAATAGGCAATGAGGCGCGCACGGACGTGCGCACGGCGGCTTGCATCGAGGACCTTTCTGAATTCACGCGCATCGTAGACGCGCTATCTCTACCGTGCTAGGATAATGGCTGCGGCGTCCTATGACGAGACCGCCGTTATCCTAGCACTGGGAGTGTTTGGCTCTTGCTTCAACCGTATATTGACGAGCGGCGTGCCGAATTAAGCGATTTCCTGCGCTCGCGCCGCGCGCGGCTCTCACCGTCCGACGTCGGTTTACTAGATGGACCGCGCAGACGCACGCCCGGGTTGCGCCGCGAAGAAGTTGCGCTGCTGGCAAATATCGGCGCAACGTGGTACACCCGGCTGGAACAGGGCCTGCCGATCAACGTATCGGCCGACGTCCTTGAGGCGATCGCGCGGGCGCTGCATTTGTCGCGCTCGGAACGGCGCCATCTCTTCACGCTCGCCGGCCACACGATTCCCGAGTCCGAGGAAGCGCCGGATGAAATCGTCAGCGACTTGTTGCACCGCACGCTCGCGGCGCTCGAACCGAGCCCCGCGTACATCCGCGGACGCCATTGGGATTTACTAGCCGGCAACCGGGCGTGGCGCGCCGCGCTCTGCTACGATCCGCTTGACGCGACCGAGCGGCCCAACATGCTGTGGAACTTCTTCACCAAACCGGAATCGCGCGTGCGCCATCCGCAATGGGAAACGATCGGCCCGAAGATCGTCGCGCAGTTTCGTTCCGTCGCCGCGCGCTATCCCGAAGATCCGGCGTTCCGGTCGCTGATCGAACGTCTCCAAGAACGCAGCGAACACTTTCGCCGCTGGTGGGCGCAGCACGATGTTTGCGAAGCGACCGAAGGCATGAAGCAGTTCTTCCATCCGCTCGTCGGCGAGCTACAGCTCGATCACACCGCGCTGCTCGTGCCCGACTTTCCCGACATGCGGCTTGTGGTGTACACCGCGGAACCGGGGTCCGAATCGGAGCGGAAGCTTCAGCTGCTGACCACGCAGCTCACTTGACGTGAGCCGCGATGCGCTCGATGCCTTCGCGCACGTTTTCGAGCGGCGCGACCCAGCTCAAGCGCAGCCAGCCTTCGAAACACTCGCCGAACGCCGAGCCGGGAATCGTGAGTACGTCGCGTTCTTCGAGAATTTGCAGCGCGCCGTCCAAAGATTTCGTTCCTTGCGGTAAGCGCACGCACGCGTAGAAGCTGCCTTCGGGTTTGATGTATCGCAGGCCGCTCGCCTCGAGCGCTTCGACGACGCCCTTCCACTGATCGCGATACCAGCCCGCATGTTCTTGTACGCCGCCCAGCGTCGTGAAGATGCTGAGCGCGACTTGCTGCGCGAACGTGTCGGCGCAAGACGTCACCCACGCATGCGTCTTGACCGCCTGTTCGATGAACGCCGGCGGTGCAATGATCCATCCAAGGCGCAGGCCGGTGAGCGCATTGCTCTTGCTGACGGAATTCGTGACGATGACGTGCGGATAGAGCTCCGCGAGATACGCTTCATCTTCGATGAACGTCTGCTCGCGGTAGATTTCGTCGTGAATCAGCCATACCGGCTCGCCGCCGCGCGACTCCAGCCCGCGCACGAGCTTCGTCGCTTCGGCGCGATTGATGACGCGGCCGGTCGGATTGTTTGGCGAACAGATGACGATGGCGCGGGTACGTTCCGTCACGCCGGCGAGAATGCGCTCCGCGTCTATGCCGAAATCGTCGTCTTCGCTCATCTGCACGGCGCGAACGGCGACGCCTTCGAGCTTTGCCATCTTGACGTAGGCCGGAAAGGCCGGCTCGACGACGAGCAGCTCGTCCTTCGATGGATCGAGCAACGTCTTGAGCGTGACGTACATCGCTTCTTGCGAACCGGTCGTAACGCAAACGTTGGCTGCGCGATGCAGGTCCGGATACTTGTAGTGCTGCGCGATCGCTTCGCGGACGCGATGGTCGCCCGCGTTGAGCGTATACTTCAGTCCGCTTTTCGCGAACGTAGGCCATCGCGCGTTCGAGGTGCGCGGCGTTCGGCATCAGCGACGGTTCGCCAAGACCAAGATCGATCGAAGTGGCGCGCTTCTTCGCAGCGACTTCCCGGATGAGCGACCCTTTGATATCGAGGACTTTCGGATTCACTTAAACTGCGACCTCGTACTCGCGAAGCACCGCATTGAGCGACGTTTTTCGATCGGTCGCCTCGCTCCGCGTTCCGATGATCAGCGCGCACGGAACGCCGTATTCGCCGGCTGGGAACCGCTTGGGAATCGTTCCCGGAATCACGACTGCGCGCGCCGGAATCACGCCCTTTGTCGTAACGGCTTGCTCTCGGCGAACGTCGACGATCGGAGTGCTCGCCGTCAAGCACGACGCCCGCGCCCAGCACCGCTTCGCGTTCGACGCGAACGCCTTCGACGACGATGCAGCGCGAGCCGATGAACGCGCCGTCTTCGACGATGACGGGCGAAGCTTGCGGCGGTTCCAGGACGCCGCCGATGCCGACGCCGCCGGAAAGGTGAACGCCTTTGCCGATTTGCGCGCACGACCCAACGGTCGCCCACGTATCGACCATGCTGCCTTCATCGACGTAGGCGCCGATGTTCACGTAACCGGGCATCAGGATCACGCCGCGCCCCAGAAAAGCTTCCGTATCGCGCCACGCCGGGAGGCACGGCGCGTACGCCGAGCTCCTCGTAATTTCGTTTTACGGGCAGCTTGTCGTAGTAGACCAGCGCATCGCGAGCGGGATCGCCGATCCATTCAACGTCGCGGCGTTGAAAATAGAGCAGAATCGCCTGCTTCACCCAAGCGTTGGTTTTCCAGGTGCCGTCCGCACCAGGTTCCGCGACGCGAATGCGTCCCTCGTCCAAAGCCGCGATCGCGTCGTCTACGACGCGTCCTTCGGCATCGCGAACGTCGCCGTTGCCGGCTGCAAGCGCTTCGATCTGCGCGCGAACTTCACCGATGTCCATGCCGGGCGTACCGTTACGCTTCGTTGAAGCCGCAATCATCCTCGCGCGTGCTTATCAGCTCGAATTCACCGGCGATGCATCCCAGGGTGTAATGCGGGGGTAAGAGTTACTAGAACGAAGGCGAATACCGCTCACCCCCTGCCGGGGAAGCATAGACGCCTCCGACACCGTGATTGCGCGCCATTTGTAAGGAGCTGCCGTGCCGAATTCGCCGGTCGACGAGCAACGCATAAACGCCATTCGTTTTCTTGCCGTCGATGCAGTACAAAAAGCCAACTCGGGTCATCCCGGAATGCCGCTCGGCGCGGCCGCCATGGCTTATGCGCTTTGGAGCCGCCATCTGTCGTTCAATCCGACCGACCCGCACTGGTTCAATCGCGACCGGTTCGTCCTCTCGGCTGGCCACGGCTCCATGCTGCTGTACGCGCTGCTGTACCTTACCGGATACGACCTGACGCTCGACGACTTGAAGAATTTCCGTCAGCTCGGCAGCAAGACTCCGGGTCACCCGGAAGTCGGCCATACGCCCGGCGTCGAGGCGACGACCGGGCCGCTTGGCCAGGGCCTCGGCAACGCCGTCGGCATGGCCATTGCCGAAGCACACCTTCGCGCTACGTACAACACCGGCGGCGCGGAGATCGTCGATCACTTTACTTACGCGCTGTGCGGCGACGGCGATTTGATGGAAGGCATTAGTCAAGAAGCGATCTCGCTCGCCGGTCACCTGAAGCTCGGCAAGCTGATCGTGCTCTACGACGACAATCTCGTCTCGCTCGCCGGTCCGACGGACGTCACCTTCACCGACGACGTCTGCGGACGCTTCGAAGCGAGCGGGTGGCACACGCAGTTCGTCGACGTTAGTCATGCAAACGACGTGGACGCGATCGACCAGGCGATTGCGGTCGCAAAGAACGTCACCGACCGTCCGTCGATGATCGCCGTCCGCACGCACATCGGTTTCGGTTCGCCGCTGCAAGACACGTTCAAAGCGCACGGCGAACCGCTCGGCCCCGAAAACGTCAAGAAGACGAAAGAAGCGTTGGGCTGGCCGTCGGAGCCCGATTTTTACGTCCCCGACGACGTGCTCAAGTTCTACCGCGACCTCGGACGCAAAGGCGCCGGCGCTCAGGCCCAGTGGCAACAGGGCTTCGACAAATGGCAAAGCGCAAACGGGAACCTCGCCAAACAGCTGCTGCGCGCATTAGACGGGAAGCTCCCCGCGAATCTGCCCTGGCCGGAGTTCACGGCGGAGAACGGCAGCGTCGCGACGCGCGACGCCGGCGGCACCGTTATGAACGCGATCGCCGCGGCGCTCCCGGAACTGGTCGGCGGTTCGGCCGACCTCGATCCGTCGACCAAGACCTACTTGAAAGGTCAAGGCGACTTCGAACCCGACGGGTACGCCGGGCGCAACATTCATTACGGCGTTCGCGAACACGTGATGGCCGCAGCGAGCAACGGCATCGCGTTGCACGGCGGGCTGCATGCCGTTCTGCGCGACGTTCTTCAACTTCGTCGACTACATGAAGCCCGCGCTGCGTCTGGCCGCGCTCAGCGAGCTGCACGCAATCTATGTCTTCACGCACGATTCCGTCTTTCTCGGCGAAGACGGGCCGACTCACGAGCCGATCGAGCAGCTCGCGATGCTTCGCGCGACTCCGAACGTCAACGTCGTCCGGCCGGCCGATGCGCTCGAAACGCTCGAGGCCTGGAAACTCGCGATCGATCCGCACAGCGGCTGCCCGTGGGCGCTCGTCCTAACGCGTCAAAAGGTCCCGTTCCTCGGCAAGCGCAACGCCGACGTCGCACAAAGGCGCGTACGTCATCGCTGATTCGCGACGGCACGCCGGATCTGATTGCTGCATCGCGACCGGCTCCGAAGTCGCGCTCGCGATCGACGCCAAAAAGATTCTCGAAGGGAAAGGCGTGCGAGACGCGCGTCGTCTCGATGCCGTGTTGGGAACTCTTCGAGCAACAAGATCGAGAGTATAACGACGACAGTGCTTCCGCCCAACGTCACCGCGCGCATGTCCATCGAAGCCGCCGCAACGTTCGGCTGGGAACAATGGGTCGGGCGATCGCGGCTATCGCGTTCGGAATCGATCATTTCGGCACGGTCGGCGCCGGCAGCGGCGATCGCCAAAGCCTTCGGCTTTACGCGCGGACAACATCGCGCAAGCTCGCGCTTGAAAAATTCGCATCTCGTCAGCTCGCGATTAGGAGATAGTAGTGGAGAACCAACTCGAACAACTGCTCGACGCCGGACAGAGCGTGTGGCTCGACAATTTGCGCCGGAGCATGTTCGCCTCGGGCGAGTTGAAGCGGCTGATCGATCAAGGCCTGCGCGGCATGACAAGCAATCCGACGATCTTCGAAAAAGCGATCGGCACGGGCAACGATTACGACGAGCAGCTCCGCTCGCTGATCGATGAAGAAACGAACGCGGACGCGCTCTTCTGGGAACTCGCCGTTCAGCGACATTCAAAACGCGTGCGACGCTTTCAAGGCGTGTACGATTCTTCCGGCGGCAACGACGGATTCGTAAGCCTCGAAGTCTCGCCGTTGCTCGCGCACGATACGGAAGGCACGATCGCCATGGCCAAAGAGCTGTGGAAGCGCGTCGACCGTCCCGAACCTGATGGTGAAGATTCCCGGGCACGAATGCCGGCGTTGCCGGCGATCGAAGAGTGCATCTACGAAGGCATCAACATCAACGTCACGCTCATCTTCTCCATCGAGATGTACGAGAAGACGGCACGCGCGTACATCAAGGGACTGGAGCGGCGCATCGCCGAGGGCAAACCCGTCGACACGCTTCGTTCGGTCAACTCCGTCTTCGTCAGCCGCATCGACACGGCGGTCGACAAGCATGCTGCAAGCGCGCATCGATAAAGGCGAAAACGAGCTCGAGCGCTGCTCGGCAAGGCCGGAATCGCGAACCTCAAGCTCACCTATCAGAAGTTTCAGGAGATCTTCGAAGGCGGCGAATTTTCGAAAGCGCGCAACGCCGGCGCGCAGGTTCAGCGTCCGCTGTGGGCCAGCACGTCGACGAAGAATCCCGACGTATCCGGATCTGATGTACGTCGAACCGGTCATCGGACGGGACACCGTCAACACGATGCCGCCGCATACGCTCGACGCGTTGCTCGATCACGGCAAGGTCGTGCCGGATACGGTCGAGCAAGGCGTCGACGAAGCGCGCAACGATCATGAAGCGCGCTGCAGGAGGCGAGCATCTCGCTCTTCGACGTGACGCATCAGCTCGCAAGTCGACGGCGTCAAGCTCGTTCTCGGATTCGTTCGCCGCGCTGCTCGGCGCGATCGTCTACAAACAGAAACAGTTGCGCAGCGGCGCGGAACGCGTCGCGCTTTCGCTCGGGCGAGTACCAAAGCGCCGTATGACGAGCGCGCTGGACAAACTCGCGAAAGGCGACTTTCTCAAGAAACTCTGGGCAAAGGATCCGTCGCCGTGGTCGAGCGATCCGCAGGCCGCCGAGATCATCAAGCACGCTCTCGGCTGGCTCGACATTCCGCAGCAGACTGCTGGAAGACGTCACCGACCTGGTTTCGTTCGCGCAAGAGATCGCGCGCGAATTCGATCACGTCGTCGTGCTCGGCATGGGCGGAAGTTCGCTCGCGCCGGACATTCTGGGCGACACGTTCGGACAGACGGACGGGTTCCCGCAACTTCACGTGCTCGATTCGACCGATCCGCAGCAGATCGCAAGAGCTCGACGAAGCGATCGACGTCGATCACACGCTCTTCATCGTCGCGAGCAAGAGCGGCACGACGACCGAGCCCAACGCGTACTTCGCGTATTACTACGACAAGGTAGCCAAGAGCGTCGGATCCGAGAAAGCGGGCTCGCAATTCGTCGCGATCACCGATCCGGGCACGCAGATGGTCGACATTGCGACGGAGCACAAGTTCCGCCGCATCTTCAAGAACGATCCGAACATCGGCGGCCGCTACTCGGCGCTCTCGTTCTTCGGCATGGTTCCGGCGGCGTTCGCAGGCTACGACGTGAATCTGCTGCTCGATCGCGGACTCGGCGCGATGCATGCCAACGACAAGATCGTCGATCCGCACATGGCGCCCGGCGTGCGTTTCGGCGCGGCGATCGGCAGACTCGCGATAAACGGCCGCGACAAGCTCACGATCGTGACGCACCCCGACGTCGCCGCGTTCGGCGCGTGGGCGGAGCAACTCATCGCGGAATCGACCGGTAAACACGGCAACGGCATCGTTCCGATCGAGGGCGAGGAGCTCGGCACGCCGGAGGATTACGGCAACGATCGCGTCTTCGTTTACGTCGGTGCGAATCTGCCGGATCCGGCGCCGGGCGTCGAGGAAAAACTTGCGGCTCTCGAGGCGGCCGGACATCCCGTCATTCGCCTCGCGATGAACGACCAGTACGATCTCGGCGAACAGTTCTATCTCTGGGAAATCGCGACTGCGGCGGCCGGGTCGATTCTCGGCATCAACGCGTTCGATCAGCCGAACGTGCAAGAATCTAAAGACAACACGAAAGCGCTGCTCGAGCAATACGCAGCAAACGGGCCGCATTCGACGAGCCGCACGCAAACGTCGAAGGCTCGATCGTTCGACATCACGTTCCTTTCGGGCAGTTCGTCGATTCAAGCCAAAGACACGGCGCAGCGCTCTGGCGTCGCTCTTCGGACAAGTCAAGCCGGGACGACTACGTCGCGATTTGCGCGTACATCGCGCGCAACGCCGAACACATCAAGATGTTGCGACGATTTGCGCCTGACGCATTCGCAACGCGGACGACGTCGCTACGACCGTCGGTTTTGGCCCGCGCTTCCTGCACTCGACCGGACAGCTTCATAAGGGCGGCCCGGACACGGCGGTCATGGTGCAAATCACCGGCGACGAGCCGAACGATCCGCCGATTCCAGGCATGAAGGTCGGATTCCGCACGCTGCTCGCCGCGCAAGCGCTCGGCGATTTGCAGTCGCTCGACAAGCGCAAGCGCCGCGGCGCGCGCATTCATCTCAAGGGGGATATCGACACCGCGTTACGCGCGCTCATCGGCGCCGTCGACGACGCTTTAACGGCGGGAGTCTAAATGCAGCTAGGCATGGTCGGGCTCGGCAAGATGGGCGCCAACATGACGACGCGCCTGTTGCAGGGCGGACACAAAGTCATCGTATACGACCGCAGCGCGGACGCGATTCAAGCGTCCGCCGCCGGCGGTGCGTCCGCCTCGAAAAGCCTGGGCGACCTCGTTTCGCAGCTTACGGAATCGCCGAAAATCGTGTGGATCATGGTTCCGGCGGGACGTCCCACCGACGACACGATCGACGAGCTGGCCGGCCTTTTGAAAACCGGCGACGTGATCATCGACGGCGGAAATACCAATTGGCGCGAAGGCTTGGCCGCGTACGATCGCTGCAAAGCCAAAGGCGTGCACTTGATCGACGCCGGAACGTCCGGCGGCGTGTGGGGATTGAAGGAAGGCTACTGTTTGATGGTCGGCGGCGACGACGACGCGGTCAAACGCGTGCGAACCGATCTTCAAGACGCTAGCGCCCGAAGACGGCTACGCGCACGTCGGACCGGCCGGAGCCGGACACTTCTCGAAGATGGTGCACAACGGCGTCGAGTACGGATTGATGCAAGCCTACGGCGAGGGCTTCGAAATCCTCGAGCGCTCCCAATTCGATTTCGACTTGACGCAAATCGCGAATCTTTGGCGGCACGGCAGCGTCGTGCGTTCGTGGCTGCTCGATCTTGCGGCGCTGGCGTTCGAAGCGGATCCGGACCTGAAAAGCATTCGCGGTTACGTCGACGATACGGGCGAGGGACGCTGGACCGTTCAAGCTGCGATCGACGAGAACGTTCCCGCGCCGGTCATCACGCTTTCGTTACTCGCGCGCTTCGCCTCGCGCCAGGATGAATCGTTCAGCGCGAAGGTCATGGCGGCGTTGCGCAATCAATTCGGCGGCCACGCCGTGAAGCCGGAGACCCATGGCTGAGAGCACCGCCACCATCGGCGCGAACGGCAGACAAACCAATCCGCTGCGAGCGGGGCTTCGAAACCGATCGCGTCACCGATCCGTGCAGCGTCGTCTTTTTCGGCGCGAGCGGCGATTTGTTCAAACGGATGCTGCTGCCGGCGATGTACTCGCTGCGGCTCAACGGCATTCTGCCGAACGATTTCGCCATCGTCGGCTTCTCGCGCTCATCCTACACGGACGACGAGTTTCGCGAGTACTGCAAGCAACAGCTGGAAGAGTTTTCGCCGGAGGACCGCAAGCCGCAGGGCGCCATCTGGGACGACTTCGCGAAGCGGATCAGTTACATCAGCGCAGACTTCAACGACACGAACTCGTATCTCGCGTTGAAGAAACGGCTCGACGAGAACGACGAGCACCTGGGCACGAAGGCCAACCGCCTCTTCTACCTCTCGACGCCGCCCTCGGTCTTTCCGATCATCGTCGATCACCTCAAAGCCGCAGACCTCGACCCGCGAAGCAACGAACGCGGCTGGACGCGCATCATCGTCGAGAAGCCGTTCGGGACCGATCTTCAATCGGCGCGCGCGCTGCAGCCAAACCGTCGACCGCGTTTTCCGCGAATCGGAAGTCTACCGCATCGACCATTATCTCGGCAAAGAGCCGGTGCAAGACATCATGGCGCTGCGCTTTGCGAACACGATCTTCGAGCCGGTGTGGAATCGCAATTACGTTCAGTCGATTCAAATCACCGCGTCGGAGACGCTCGGCGTCGAAAGCCGCGGCGGCTACTACGATCACGCCGGCGCGCTGCGCGACATGATTCAAAACCATGTCATGAACTTGCTTGCGCTCGTCGCGATGGAGCCGCCCGCGAATGCCGACGCGGACGCGATCCGCAGCGAGAAATACAAAATTTTTTCGTCGATCGTTCCGCCCACGCATGCCGACGTCGCCAACATGGCGGTTCGCGGCCAGTACGGGGCCGGCACCATCAACGGCAAACCCGTTCCGGCGTATCGCGACGAACCGGACGTCGCAAAAAATTCGAATACCGAAACGTATGCCGCCGTAAGGCTGTTCGTGGAGAGCTGGCGCTGGGCGGGCGTTCCGTTCTATCTTCGGTCGGGAAAACGGCTCGCGCGCAAGATGTCGGAGATCGCCGTCACGTTCAAACCGATTCCGCACCGCTTTTACGGCGATGCGAGCGACACGATCGAACCGAACGCGCTCGTCATCAAAATTCAACCGGACGAAGGCGTCGCGATGCGTTTCTCCGCCAAGGTTCCCGGACCGAAGAGCCACATTCGCAGCGTGTTCATGGACTTCAACTACGGCAGCGGCTTCGGCGTGCAATCTCCGCCGGCATACGAACGCCTCATTTCCGACGCGATGCGTGGCGACCAAACGCTCTTTACGCGCTGGGACGCCGTCGAGCGGGCATGGGAAGTCGTCACACCGATTCTCGACGTGTGGGAAAACACCAAAGACTTCACGTTCCCCAATTATCCCGCCGGCAGCCAGGGTCCCGAACTCGCAAACCGGCTCTTTCCGGATTGGCGGCCGTTGTGAGTTTAGACGTTCATCCGCTGCTTGACGAACTGCAGCACGCGCGTCAAGGCAACGAACCCAACGCTACGACGATGACGTTCGTCGTCTACTTCGACGAACCGGCGATCGCGCCGTGGATTCGCGAACGCATGCGGCTCATCATAGACAAGCATCCCTCCCGCGTTGTAATGCTGGACGGCTCCCAAGGTTCCGACGCCGCCCATATCGACGCAGAAGTCCCGCGCGGTGAATGGATCGAAGTCGGCGTTCGCGGCGCAAACGGCACCGAGCTCGCGGGAGCGCTTTCCCAATTGTCGCTCCCGGAAGCTCCCGTCGTTCTGGCGTGGATCGCATCGCGCATCGCGGACGACGATCGCTTCGCGACGCTCGCGCCTCGCGTACAGACGGTCATCTGCAACAGCTCCGTCCTCGAAACCGGGCACAACTCGCAGCGAGATCTCATTCGCTTCGTCGAAGCGCACCCGGAAATCCGCGTGCAAGACTTGGCCTATCTACGTCTTTCGGGATGGCAAGATCTGATTGCGGATTTCTTTGACAAGCGCGAAGCGATGAACGAACTCTTTCAGCTCCGCAGCGTAGAAATTGCGGCCGGCTCGGAAGCGGAAGCGTACTACCTCTTGGGATGGCTTGCGAGCCGCCTCGAATGGAAGCCGTGCGGCCGCAACGAGATGTGCAATCGGGACGAAGCGATCGTTTCGTTCAAGATCGAGCGGGAAGGACCGCCGCGCAGGCTGCAACGCGTCGTTCTGCGCAGCGAACATACCACGTTTTCCGCGGAAGTTTTTGACGAAGATCCGAATGCGGTCTGTCTGCAAGCAACCGGTGCAGCGTCTCAGGAACGGCGTTGCGCTCCCGTCTTCGGTTTGGAAATCGCCTCCCTGGTCGAACGGGCGATTCTGCAAAACGTCCCCGACCAAGTCTTTTTGGAAACGGCCGAGATGACGAGGCAGATCGTCGACCATCAGGCGCAATAACGTGGCATCCGAGATTCGAGTCTATCCCGATCCCGCCGCCGTGGCGCACGCCTTGGCCGAATTGTTCGTCGAGAGCGCCAAAGAAGCGATAGCAAAACGCGGCACGTTTTCGGTTGCGCTCGCCGGCGGCACGACGCCGAAGGCCGCCTATCAGCTCTTGGGAGCGCCGCCGCTTTCGAACGCGCTCGACTGGAGCAAAATTCGCGTGTTCTTCGGCGACGAGCGCTGCGTGCCGCCGGACGACGACCGCTCCAATTACAAAATGGCGCACGACGCGTTTCTCGCGCCGGCCGGCGTTCCCGCAGCGAACGTTCACCGTATTCACGGTGAAGACGATCCTCAAGCGGCCGCGGAAGCCTATCGCGAAGAATTGATTGCTGCACTCGGCGAACGTCCGCGGTTCGATCTCGTCATGCTCGGCATGGGCAACGACGGACACACCGCCTCGCTTTTCCCGGGTTCCGATCCGCTCGCGGACGACGACAAACTCGTTCGCGCCGTCTATTCCGAATCGCAGCAGCAGTGGCGCATTACCCTCACGCCTAAAGCGATCAATGCCGCGCGCAGGGTCGTCTTTGCGGTCGAAGGTGCGGCCAAAGCGCAAACGCTCGCGCTCGTGCGTGAAGGGCCGCGCAATCCGGCGCAATTCCCTTCGCAGATCGTCGCACCGGAACAGGGTGAACTCATTTGGCTGGTCGATCGAGCCGTAGCCGGCGATTCGGATAGTCGATCGTAACGACGCAGTCCGCATAGGCGTTGGCGCCCAACTTCCCGCCGGCGTTCTCGCCTTCGAATACGTCGTCGCCCGGCCGTGTGGTAAATGCGACCGGACCGCTCACGAACGCGCCGATCCGCACTTGCGGCACCACGATGCGATCGCATCCCGGTGAAGAGCCGACGTCGCGGTTCACTTTCCACGACGGATGAAGGGTTCGCCAGCGTTCGAGTGTGGCGCGCGGAATGAAGCTCGTAGCCTGGACCTCCGGACCGCCCAGCGTCCACTCCGGCGAATACGCTATCGACGCCGCCGTATCGAAATCCATGGTCACCGCATCGTCCCCGACCACGGCGACGACTTGAGGAACGCCGCGATCCATCGTGAGATCGATGCTTGCGTCTTTTGCGCCGAGACCGGCGGCGATCGCGTGCAGCGTCTTCCCCGGATAATCGAAGCGCCAGGTCCGAGCGTCGAACCACGTCACGCCAAGCTGCGCGTCAAAACCGCGCAGGATCGGATCGCGCTTGTCATCTTCGCTACGTTCGAAAACGGGTAATTCGCCGAGCGGGGAACGGACCGCCGGAATGTCGTGTCCAGCCCGGAACGGCGGCAGCACAGCGCGCCGCTTTCCGTTTTCGCGCGTAAACGGAAGTCCGAATGCCGCTATTGCCGAGTCAAAAATGAATCCGCTGCCGCTCGTATCGAGCCAGCAAGCAAAAATCTTTCCGTCGAGCGTTTGCGGGACCGCAAAGAAGCGCCCGCCTCTTAGCTCGACCGGGACCGTTACATCGCCCGGCACGGCATCCAAAAGCGGCGCCGCACCAAGCAAAAGCAAGAACGTCCGCCGGTTCACGTATTCATCATAGCGCTTTTCCGGAAAAAAGAGCCGCCCGTAAGAGGCGGCTCTTTCTACGCTAGGGCCACGACGGCCGGCGGTTCCAGCGTTCCAGTTCGCGGCGATAAAGCATGGCGCTGCGCTGCTGCAGTTTCCGGTACGTCGATTCGCTCAGTTTCAAGCGTTTGTTGTTCGAGAGGATCGTCATGGTTTCGCGGCTCCTTGGCCGATTGTATTCAACGTAACGTTATTCGCGCTGAGAATAGTTCCGTCTACGCGCTGCAATTCCACCACGGCTTTGTTGAGATCCGTCTGTGCTTGCAATTCGCGTCCTTGGTCTTGAACGAGTTCGACCTGGCGTTGCGTGACAAGGAACGTCGTCGATTCGCCGTTGCGGAACCTCCGCTGTTCGCTCGCGAAGACTTGCTGCGCCGCTTCGCGGGCCTTTCGCGCGGCATAGAGGCGCGCCGTCGCAGCCTGATAGCTCTGGATTGCATTGCGCACTTCGAACACGATGCGTTGATCCACGCTCGAGGTCTGAATCGACGCGATGCGTTGCTGTACTTCGGCCGCGGCCACGTTGGCTTTGGCCGTGTTGTTTCCGAGCGGCGCCGTGATCTTCACGCCGGCCTGATACGACGGGAACCGCCCGATGTTTCCGTAAGCCTGGTTGTACGTGCCGCCAAGATACGGCGGCGGCGTTGCCGATCCAAGGGCTCCGCCGAGCGGCGGCAACGCGTTACCGGCGAAGCCGTTGCCCTGATAGTTCACCTGCAAATCGACTTGCGGCTTCAGTTGATTCTTCGCATAAGCGAGATTAATGTCGGCTTGTTGCCGTTGCGCGGCAACTTGACGCAGCTCGGGGCGATTGGCCATCGCATTCGTCAACATCGTCGCGAGCGGCGGAACGTTCGGCACGTTGCGCACCGACGAAGTCGGAACCAAATTGGCCTGCCAGATCGGATCGGCGGGATCATCGACGACGAGGCTCTTGAGCTCGTTCTGCAGCGACGACACGTTTTGCAGCGCCGAGTACACGGCGTCCTGATACGTGGCGACTTGCGTCGACGATTCAACGGCGTCGATCGGCGCCGCGGCGCCGCGCTTCGCCAGGCGTACGTTGCTTTGTTGCTGGAGGATCGCTTGATGCAGCGCATCCTCTTGGATGGCGACGTTGCGCCATGCCGCGACGAGATCCCAGTACGTATTGGAAACCGCAGCGATCGTGGAAGACGCCGTTACGTACGTTTGCGCCGAAGTGGAGGCGGCATTTACCGAGGCAAGCCGCAGTTGCCGCAGCACTTCGTTCCCTGGGCCGAATCCCTTCAGCAGCGGCTGCGTGACCGCGACGTTCAGCGTCGCGGCGTAGTACGGATTGAAAGCGTTGATCGCGGTGTTGTTATCCGTGCGCGACTGCATCAAGCTGACCTGATACTGGCCGCCCGTTTGCGTCAGCCCCGTCACGCCGACCGAAACCGATTGCTGGTTTTGGACGATTGGACCGAAGTTCGGACCGGAAAAGAACGCGTTCTCCGGCGCCGTCGTGCTGTGTTCGATCGACGGCTCGACCAGAAAATTCACATCGTAGGCGCCTTTTGCAGCGCGGATTTGGTATGCCGCTATGCGATTGTTGCCGGCTGCAACGGCGAGATCCGGGTTCTTCACGAGCGCCATGCCGATCGCGTCGTTGAGCGAGAGACCCACGAACGGCTGTTGCGTTACGCCGACGACGTCCGCCGACGTCGGCGCGACGTTGGGAGCCGCGTATCCCGGTGCGCAGCGTCGGCGTGACCGGCACGACCGGCGACGGCTCGGGTGTGGGAATTCCTACCGCTGCCTTCGGCGGCTGCGGTCGCGGCGACGGCGCAGCGGGCGCCGCAAGCGGCACCGTCGCGGCGAGCGTCGCGAGAGCAACGAGCGATGAGAGCGTACGTTTTTTCACCTGTTCTCCTATTCGGCCGGGATTGGACCGCCCAAACGCGGCTTGTTCAGTAAAATGACCAGCGGCGCGAGGGCGATCGTGATGATCGCGACCCAGCGCGAAGTGTCCGCATACGACTGCACCGTAGCTTGCGATTCAACGATATTTTCCAGCCTCACGAGCGCCGTAGTATCGCGCTCCCCGCCGTTTTGCTGCAGATAGGCCGCCGTCGGCTGGCTGTGCAGATTGATCGAAGCCGCCAGCTGCGTCTGGTGCGCCGTCGCGCCGCGCACGAGCAGCGTAACGAGCACCGCGGTGGCGATGCTTCCGCCGACTTGTCGCGACAAGTTGAAGAATGCCGAGGTCGCGGGGACTTCTTTATCCGGCACGCCGCCGATCACGGCGATCGAAAGCGGCACGAAGATTTGCGAGAGTCCGATTCCGCTGACGATCAGCGAGAGAATGAACGTTCCGAACTGCGACTGCGGCGTCGTTACGCCGGCCAGGATCCAATTCGAAACGCCGAGCAAAACGAATCCGAGGGCCGTCGAGATGCGCACGTCGATGACGCCGCGCCCCGCGAGGGCGGCGGTAAGCGGCGTGAAGATCATAACGGCGGCCGCGCGAACCAGAATCGTCAAACCGGACAGCGTCGCCGTGAATCCGAGCGAGTTCTGCAGATACTGCGGCAGCACGAGGATCGATCCGTACAGACTCACGCCAAGCACCGCTCCGAGCAGACTTCCCGCGGCGACCTGGCGCAGGCGCAAGCACGTGCAAATCGACGACCGGAATACCGCTGCGCAACGTCCACCACACGAACGACCCGATGCCGGCAACCGCCACCAACGTGAAGAGCCGGATGTTCGGATCGCTGAACCAGTCGTATTGCTGGCCTTGGTCGAGCACGTACTGCATCGCTCCGAGACCGGCGGCAAGCAATGCCAGGCCGATCCAGTCGAGTCGCTTACGTTCCGGCTCCGACGGGTTGCGCAGGTAAAGCCAGATGAGCGCACCCGCGAGAATCCCGACGGGAAGATTGATGAAAAACGCCCATCGCCACGTCAGATTATCGGTGATCCAGCCGCCGAGCACGGGGCCGAGCGCCGGTCCGACGATCACGCCCATCGCAAAGATGCCTTGCGCTTTGCCTTGCTCTTGCAGCGTGTAGGTGTCGCGCAGAATCGCCTGCGACGTCGAGATCAGACCGCCGCCGCCGAGGCCTTGAATGATGCGCCAGAACACGAGCTGCCCGAAGCTTCCGGCAAGGCCGCACATCAGCGACGCGATCGTGAAGAGCACGATCGAGGCGAAGAAGTACTGCCGCCGGCCGAAGCGTGCCGCGAGCCACGGCGTGATCGGGATCACCACGACGTTGGCGATGATGTATCCCGTCACGACCCAGGCGCCTTGATCGACCGAGACGCCGAAATTGCCTTGAATGTTCGGAAGCGCGACGTTGACGATCGTGGTATCGATGATTTCGAGAAGGGTTGCGGCGATGACCGCAACGCTCACGATGACCCTACGCAGGCCGTATTCGACCACGTTTACCGGTTGTTTCATCGATTCGAGCTGCTTTGCTCTAACGAACCTTCACGTACGTTTCGACGCTCATGCCCGGACGGAGCGGCATGTCTGCGCGCTTGTCGTCGATCGAGATACGTACGGGAATGCGCTGCGTCACTTTCACGAAGTTGCCGGTCGCGTTTTGCGCGGGAACCAGCGCGTACGTGTTCTGCGACGCCGGATTGATCGAAACGACGTGGCCCGTGGAACGTCGTGCCCTTATAAGCATCGACTTTGATGTCGGCGGGCTGTCCGACTTGCATGTCGCCCATCTGCGTTTCTTTGTAATTCGCCGTCACGTAAATCTTGTCCGGACCGGTCGGAATGAGCGTCAGCAGCGTCATGCCGGCTTGCACGGTCTGACCGACTTCGGCGCTCTTTTCGCCGACGTATCCATCGATCGGCGAATAGATCCGCGTGTACGATAAATTCTGCTTTGCGATTGCGAGCTGCGCTTTCGCGGCTTCGACTTGGCTCGGGTCCGCCGCTTGTTGCAGTTTGCCTTGCGCCGTCGTCTCGCCGCCTTGCGCGGCGCTCACTGCCGCCTGAGCGGCACCGACTTTTTGCTGCGCCGCGTTGAGATTCGCCGATGCAACGTTGACGTTGTCCTCGGCGCTTCGCAACTGTGCTGCGGCCGAAGCTTCGTTCGCGCGCGCCGCGTCGAGCTGCTGGCGCGGAACGTCGCCGGTCGAAACGAGGGACGCCGTGCGGCCGTAGTCCGCGGCTGCGCGATCGTATGCGGCCTGCGCCGCCGGAAGCTGCGCTTGCGCGGCGCGCAATTGCGCCTGCGCTTGCGAGACGCCCGATTGCGCGACCGGAACTTGGGCTGCGGCATTAGCGGTATTGGCGTGCGCTTGCACGACGCCGCCCTGGCCTTGCGTCGTCGAAGTCCGCTGGTTCGCCACGGCGAGATCGTACTGCGCCTGCGCTTGGCGCACTTGCGCTTTTTCGACCGAGTCGTCCAGAACGACGAGCAGCTGGCCCTTCTTCACGGGCTGGTTCGTGTCTACGAGAATCTGGTCGATGCGTTCGTTGATCTTGCTCGTAACGGCGACGGCGTCGGCATCGACGCGCGCATCATCGGTGCCTTCATGGACCCGTGCGTACGCGAACCACTTGATACCCCAAATGATGAGAAGAACTGCAACGATCGCGCCGAGGATCCCGAAGATGACGCGCTTGCGAGGACCCGTGCGCTCCTCTTCTACGATGACCGGTTCGGTACGACCGTTCTTATGCGTGGGTGCTGACGTCTTTTGTTCAGCCTCGCGCGTATCCATTTACTTGCTCCTTACGCCGTTGAGAAATACGTCGATGAAATAGTGGAGTGCGTACTCCGTGTCGGTGAAGATACGGCTCTCGGGAAACTTCTCTCGCGCGATGATCCGCGAAAAAATCATGCCCATGAAGATGGAAGCCAGTTCGCCGGGCTCGCCTTTGAGCGTCCCCGACTCCACCTGCCCGGCCATATACTGCGTGATGATCGAGCGGATCGCCGTTTGCGGGCGCCACGCTTCTTGCGCGAAAACGCTTTGTTCGTAGTCGCTCTCGACCAGCGACCAGCGGATGATGTCGATCATCGACTCCATGCGGTCGCTCATGGCGCGAGCGATTTGATATAGATCGTTCTCGATCGGCCCGTGCAGCGTGGAAACCACGTCGCGCAGCACGACCTCGCCGCACGTATGTTTGGCGACGGCGATAATCAGCGATTCCTTGGTACCGAAGTGACGGAACAGCGTTGCCTCGTTGACGCCTGCAACGTCGGCGATTTCGCGAGTCGTAGCGCCGCGTTTGCCTTTACGCGCGATCACCTCGCGAGCCGCGTTGATGATGCGCAGGCGCGTGTCTTCGGGGCTTGCGGTTTTGACTACGTCGGGTTTTGGTTCGATCATTTCTTCGTGAACACCGAATCGTCTACCCCGACGTTGGTCTGGTAGGTTCCGTACTGGGAATCGGCGACCGCATGGACGTGCGGAATATTGATGTCGGCGTGTTGCTGGGAAAGCACGCTGAACGGCCCTTCGCTGCGATACCATTGACGCATCGCAATCGTGCCGCCGCTGGTGTAGTGCCATTCCATGCGCCACAGCTCGTAGGTTTGCGGATCTACGTACGCTACCGTGTGATCCAGGATCGTGCTGTGAATCTTCTTCGTCATCGTAAGCACGAGCATGGAACGTCCATCGAGCTGCTGGGTTCCGTTAAACGTAACGTTTTGATCTTTTTCCCATGAAGCGGGATCGCCGACGTCGTTGAAAAGTTTCTCGAAGCCCTTCGCGTAGCTCGGGACTTTCGTGAACACGACTTCGTAGTTGCTCGGCCGCTTAAAGTACGACGTGCCCTCGAGCTTCGGCGAGAGGAACGGGAAATTGAGCATGTGCACGTCGACGTGAACCGGCGCGCGATACGACGACAGGGAAGGATTGCGATCCGCCATCTTTTCGATGATCGAATGCGCGTCCACCGACGGCGACTGCGCTTGCGCAGGCACCAACGATGCGCCGGCCGCCGCAAGGACGGCAAAAACCATGGGCCTCATCAAGCAGCCACCTCAGCCTTCACAAGGGGAAAGAGCCGGTCGAGCGCCATGACCTGGAGCGACCGGATGATATCGGGACGAGTAACTTGGAGCGCCAACTCCCCGCCGATTTCGCGGGATCGGCGCAGCAAAAGGATCAGCCCGCGAACGCCCTCAGCTGTCGAGGCGCTCGAGCGGGTCGAGATTCAGAACCACCCGGGGCGCGCCCGCCTCGAAGGCGGACATGACGGCCGCCTGGACGGCTGCCAACCGGTCGGGCCGGTATTCGAAAACGTAGCGATTTCATTCCAGATGCGATCCCTTTGATATGCGCAAGTGTGTACTTGCACGCATCACTATACCACCGCATAATGCCGCATGCAAGTACATACTTGCAGGAATACGATGCGCAAAACCGCACGGGACGCCCGATGGATGCATTGCCTGGAAATGGCCGGCTGGCCGCCCTCGCGCAGGGGGCGGGTCTCGAGCCGGCATCGATAGCGCTTGAAGAGTTTCACGGGGATGGGACCGATGGGGCGCAGGCCGCCGTACATCCGGAATTATCGCTTTACCCCGCATCCATGGTAAAAACGCCCCTCGTCGTAGCGGCCCTGACCGATGTGGCCGGCGGGCGCTTGGCGCTGGACGGCCGGCACGAGGTCACGCCGGCGAACATGACTTTCAACGACGCGCCGTCGCCGCTCGAGCCGGGCGTTCTCGCGCGGCTGGACGAGCTATGCGATCTTGCAATTTCGCGTTCGGATAACGTCGCGACCAACATGTTGTTCGACATCGTAGGCCGCGACCGCGCGACGGCGATCGTTCGCGAACGCTACGGCTTACCGCGAACGTCGTTTCACCGCAAGCTTTCCGGCAGCGATCCGCTAATCGCCGATCCCGGCTGGGACGGAACGTCCCATAACACGCATCCGGCTTCGGATGCAGCGAGGCTTTTCGCGCTCATCGCACTCGACCGCGTGCCGCATAGCGACGTCGTGCGCGGCGCGCTCGTGCGCCAGTATTGGAACGACAAGCTTAGCAAAGGCTTGCGCGAAGGCGATCGCTTCGCACACAAGACCGGCGACACAAACGACGTGACGCACGACGGCGGCATTCTCACGACGCGCGAAGGACGGACGTTCGTCGTCGTGGTGTATACGGGACTTGCAAGCACCGATGCAAACAACGCGCGCTTCGGTCCGTTTATGGAAGCATTGAGAGCTTCGCTTTGAGGATTGATACCTTGGATACCGTTGCAACTTTTCGCCGGCTGCACGCCGGTTCGCGCCTTCTGCTGCTGCCAAACGCCTGGGATGCGGCGACAGCGGCTCTGTTTCGATCCGCCGGCGCACCCGCAATCGCCACTACGAGCGCGGGTCTTGCGTGGGCATGTGGGTACGGTGACGGCGATAAGCTTCCGCAGAGCAGCCTATTATTTGCCGTACGTTCCATTTGCCGGGTTGCCGGCGGCGTTCCGGTAACGGCCGACGTCGAAAACGGTTACTCCGACGATCCGGAGGAAGTGGCGCACCTTGCAGTCGAGTTGCGCGACGCAGGCGTCTCCGGCATCAACCTCGAGGATGGGACCGCTTCACCGGAAATCCATGCAGCGAAGATCGAGGCGATAAAACGCGCGTTGGGCGTGCGCGGTGACGATCTTTTTATCAACGCGCGCACCGACGTGTATTTGCGCGAGCTTGCCGAAGGCGACGAAGCCGTTCGTGAAACGATCGCGCGCGGCAAACGCTACGCGAGCGCCGGCGCGGACGGCTTCTTCGTGCCCGAACTGGGCGGCAACGAAGCGATTCGCGCCGTGGCTTCCGCCGTAGCGCTGCCCTTGAATCTGATGGCCGTTCCCGGCTTGCCTTCAACCGGCGAGCTGTACGCGCTCGGAGTGCGGCGGCTTAGCGCCGGTGCGGCAATTTCGAAAGTTGCGTTTGCAACGGCCGAACGATTGGCGAGCGCGTTCATGCGCGACGGCAGCGAGGTGCTCTTCTCGGAACCGACCGTCGACTATGCGCGCATGAACGCTCTTCTTGCGTAACCTTAGCGGGCTCTAAGTCCCGCTTCCGTTCTCGTCCGTAGATTTGGTCGCGTGTTTGCCGGCGGGGCGGTACCCTTGCGCTTTGGCCGTCGAAGGACACATGTATTCGCCATGCTTCGTGCGGCCGTAATACGGATCGCTCGGGAGGTGGTACACATGCGTTTTTTCGTTCGCCCAAACGGGCTGGACGGCACCGCATTGCAACGAAGGCGGAATCGTTGCGAAAGTTCCCGGCGCCATTGCGTTGCCCGACTTGTCGTTTCCGCCCATGGGCACGGCCGCGCCGTTATTGTCCAGCGGACTTGCCGTGGCGTTGCTCATAACGCCGTTGGTCTGCGAGCTCGCCTTCGAATTGGTGCTGCTGCTGTGGCCGCAGGCCGCGAGCGCCGCGACCAGGAGCCCCGCGAGCAGAGTCTTACCGAATGACACGATTCGCAATCTCCTTTAGCTTGACGTTGGCATGTTTGGCGAGAGCCGAGCGTTCGCCGGTGTAAACCCGCGAGCCGCCGACAAACGCCGCTTGAACCCAAGAGTTTTCCCCGCGATAGACGACTCCATTCACGCCCGGCGTCCATGGATCGATTTGCGAAGCGTCGAGCACGAGGTAGTCGGCGGCGAGCCCGGCCGCGAGATCGCCCGTGGCCACGCCTAAGGCGCGCGCGCCTTGCGCGGTTCCCAGATCGAATGCGGCACGCGCGCCGAGTGCGCTGCCGTCCAGCATGCGAATCTTTTGCAGCAGCGTTGCGGCCCGCATCTCTTCGATCAGCGACGGCTTGACGTCGGCGTCGGTGCCGAGCCCATCGTCACGCCGAGAGCCTGCATCCCCGTTACGTCGCAGATGCCGTCGCCCAGGTACTGATTCGTCATGGGATTGTGAATGACGCGGGCGCCGCGCTCCGCGAGCAGCCGCTTCTCCTCATCCGTGATGTAAATCGCATGGATCGCGACCGTGCGTTCGTCGAGCGCGTCGAGCCGTTCGAGCAACTCAATCGGCGTTGCGCCGAACCGCTCCAGCGTTTCTTCGCCTTCGTATTGGGCCTCTGCAACGTGCACGTGCATCATGCAATCTCTCATGCGCGCGTACTCCGCTGCAGCCCGGATCATCGTCGTGCGACGCCGCGTGCAGCGAGTGCGGCGCTACGCAGACGTTCGCCCAGGGGTATTTATTGCGCAAGATCGTCCGTTCGCGCGGCCGCGTCGTCGATTGACTCGCGAAACTGCGGCGGCGCATAATCGGCGTCCATCCACGTGCGCGCGAAAACCAAACGGATTCCCGTTTCCGCAGCCGCGGCTATCGCGGCTTCGGCATGTTCGTTTCCGGCGCCGTTTAAATAGAAAAACTCGGCGACCGTCGTGATGCCCGCTGGGAGCATCTCTGAAAACGCAGCGATGAATATCCACCGGATTTCGTCCGGCGTCAGGTGCGGAACCACTTTATAGAGCGCGTCGCTGCGCCATTGCGCAAACGTGCAGATCGTCCGCCCAGCCGCGCAGCAGAATCTGATACGCATGGCTGTGACCGTTGACGAATCCCGGCACGACGAGGCGATCTTCCGGAAACGATCGTGCTGCCAGGTGCGGATGATTGCCGTGCACAGCTGTGAAGTCGCCAGCTTCAACGATGACGCCGTCGCGCACCGCGAACGCAAAGTCGCGCCGTTCTTCGCCGCCTGCAATCGCCCGCGCACATCGTACGAGCTCATCGACCATGGAGCGTTCCTTTGTGCACGACCGCCGACGGCGAGATTTCCGCCGTGCTGCCATCCGAATTCTTCGGGCGCTTCGATTTGCAGCGCGACGAAATCGGCAGGTCCTCCGGCTTGCAGCGTGCCCGCTTCCGCCCGCAGCGACCGCGCCGCCGCGCGCGTAACGCCGTAGAGCGCCTCCGCAGCGGTCATCCCGAAAAGTTTGCGCCCGAAATATGCGACCGTTTGCAGATTGAAGCACGGCGACGTGCCGGGATTGTAGTCGCTCGCCAGTGCGACTTCCGCTCCGCGTTCCAGCAGCGAACGCACCGGCGCGCGTTGCGGCAGGTCGAGATACGCAATCGTGGCCGGACAGGCCACGGTGACTGCACCGGCCGCCGCGATCGCGCGCAACGTCTTCTTCGCGAATGCAGTTGCAGTGATCGACCGCATCGACGCCGAGCCGCGACCGCCATTTCGGCCGCCCCGCCAAACTGCATCTCGTCGCAGTGCACGCGCAAGACGCATCCCGGCCGCTCGCGCAGCTTCCAAATACCGCTGCGTCTGGTCCGGCGAAAAGAATCCAGGCTCGCAGAACGCGTCGGCATACACGGCTCCGTGCGCGCGCGCGACTGGAACGATTTGATCGATCAAGTAATCGACGAAGGCTTCTTCTTGCGCGAACTCCGGCGGCAAGGCGTGCGCGCCAAGAAACGTTGCGATCAAGGTCGGAACGTCGGATCGTTCGCGATGCGCGGCGAATCATGTCGAGCAGCTGCGTTTCGCCGGGTGCGTGCAGCGCGTACCCGGTTTTTGTTTCCAGCGTGGTCGTGCCGTGCGCAAGCATCATTTTCAAGCGCGGGCGCACCGTTCGCTCGTAGAACGTTTGCGGATCCAACAAGCGCGTCGCGCGTTTGTTCGACGGTGTAGAGCATGCCGAGCGGCGCTTTTTCACCGCGTTGCCTCGCCGCAAAATCGGGTTCGCGGTCTCCCGCAAAGAGCGGATGCGCGTGCGCGTCGACGAAACCCGGCACGACCACGCAATCGCGCAGAGTCCAGCTCTCGAGCATCGCGCCCGTGCAACGCCTTTTCGACGGTCGCGCGCGACTGCCGACAGCGGCAATGCGATCGCCTTCGACGAGCAGCGCCGCATCGTCGATACGGCCCAAGTCGTCGAAGGTGACGCCGTTTTGAGCGGCGTCACCATCGCACGGCAGAATCGGTTTTGCGCGTCGAACGAGGAGCGGATACTTACAGCCGCCAATCGATGCCTTTTTCGTCGGCCGTTTCGATGGCGATTTCGTAGCCGGCATCCGCGTGGCGCACGACGCCCATGCCGCAGTCGGTCGTCAGCACGGTCTGCGAGACCGCTCTTGCGCATCTTGCGAGCCGTCCGCGACGACGACCATGCCGGCGTGCAAGCTGTAGCCGATGCCGACGCCGCCGCCGTGATGGAAACTCACCCAGTGCGCGCCCGCGGCGGTGTTCAGCAGCGCGTTGAGAATCGGCCAGTCCGCGATCGCATCGGAACCGTCTTTCATCGATTCCGTTTCGCGATACGGCGACGCGACGCTGCCGGTATCGAGATGATCGCGTCCGATGACGATCGGCGCGCTCGACTTCGCCGCTGCGAACGAGTTCGTTGAAACGCAATCCGGCTTTCGCGCGATCGCCGTAGCCGAGCCAGCAGATGCGCGCCGGCAGTCCTTGGAACGACACGCGCTCCTGCGCGAGTTTGATCCAGCGCTGCAATCGCGGCGTCTTCAGGGAACAGCGCCAGCAGCTCCGATCGAGGCGAGTGATGTCCTTCGGATCACCCGAGAGCGCGGCGAATCGGAACGGTCCGGATCCTTTGCAAAACAGCGGACGGATGAACGCCGGAACGAATCCCGGAAAGTCGAACGCGCGTGCGTATCCCGCACGCTGCGCTTGCGCGCGAATATTGTTTCCGTAATCGAACACGATCGCGCCCGCGTCGAGGAAACGCACCATCGCTTCGACGTGCTTGCCGCAGCTCTCGAGGGCGCGGCGCTCGTACTCTTCAGGCGCGCGTTGACGCAGATGCGGCGGCTTCGTCCGGCGTTACGCCCTTCGGGCACGTAGCCGTTGAGCAGATCGTGCGCGGAGGTTTGATCGGTCACCGCGTCCGGACGCAAGCCGAGATCGTAGAGCTCCCAGAATTCCGTTGCGGCATTGCCTTCGTAGCCGATCGAAATCGCGGCTCCGGCGGCCTTGCGCGTGCTTTCGACTTCACGCAGCGCCTCTTCGCGCGAGTCGGCGACTTTGTCGAGATATCGCAAGTCGCGGCGCCGTTCCAGGCGCGAACGATCGACGTCGACGACGAGCGCAATGCCTTCGTTCATGGTAATCGCGAGCGGCTGCGCACCGCCCATGCCGCCGACGCCGGCCGTCAAGCAGACGCGGCCTTTCAGCGAGCCGCCGTAATGCTGGCGGGCGAGCTCCGCAAAGGTCTCGTACGTGCCTTGAACGATGCCTTGCGTGCCGATGTAAATCCACGAACCGGCCGTCATCTGGCCGTACATCGTAAGGCCTTGCGCTTCGAGCTCGCGGAACGTCTTCCAGTCCGCCCATTGCGGCACGAGATTTGAATTCGCGATCAAGACTCGCGGAGCGCGCTCGTGCGTCTTCCAAACGGCGACCGGCTTGCCGCTTTGAACGATCATCGTTTCGTCCGATCTTCAGCCGGCGCAGCGTCCGGACGAGCGCATCGAATGCCGGCCACGAACGCGCCGCCCGGCCGTTTCCGCCGTAAACGACGAGATCGTCCGGACGTTCCGCCACGTCGGGGTCGAGATTGTTCATTAGCATGCGGAGCGCCGCTTCTTGCGGCCAGCCTTGGCAGCTCAGCTCGGTGCCGCGGGGCGCGCGAACCGTGCGTGGCCCGGAGATCGTCGTAGTCATAAGGGACCACCACTTTGCCACCGCTGATGCCATAGCCTTGACCGTTGTTGGGTATCCAGGATTAACGGGTGGCGCGTTTTTTAGTTCGGAGGGACCGGACGATAGAAGCCATCACCGGCAGCATAGCTTCCTCGCAAACGCCCCCGCAGTCTCTCGATCTGATCTTGCAGAGCCTGCCTGCGTTCGTATTTGCCACGGACCGGGAGCTCCGCTTTACGGCGATCCGCGGCGCGACGCTGCGGCACTTGGGCTTGGATCAGGCGGCCATCAAGGAGCTCATCGGCAAGCCGGTGGAAACGTACTTCGTCGGGCCGGAAGGCGAACACACGCTGGAGCACCTGCGCACGGCGCTCGACGGCGGTACCGGCACGTTCGATCACGAGTGGCAAGGGCGCGCGTTCGTTTGCCACGTTGCGCCGTTGATGAACGGCGAGATCAACGGCACCGTCACGGTCGGAATCGACATCACGCCGCGCAAACGGCTGGAGCGCGAACTCGAAAGCGAACGTCAGGCGCTCGCGGAAGCGCAGCGGCTCGCCGGGTTGGGCAGCTGGGTTGCCGACATCGTAAACGACCGCATCTCCATCTCGCCGGAACTCGCCCGTCTGCTCGGCATCGAACCGGTGAAAGAACCGCTGCCGTTCGCAAAAATCGCGTCGCTCCTGCATCCCGAAGAATTGCCGATGCTCGTGCGGGAGAAAGACCGCCTCTTACGCGAGGGCGGCTCGTACGACATCGATCATCGCATCGCGCGGCCCGACGGATCGGTTCGCTACGTAAAATCGCGCGGACGCGTTGAACGCGACGCGCAAGGCCGCGCCTTCCGCTGCGTCGGAACGATGTGGGACATCACCGCGCGCGTCGAAGCGCAGCAAGCCGCGGAAGTGCTGGCTTATCACGATTCGCTGACCGGTCTGCCGAACCGCTCGCTCCTCAGCGACCGCATCCATCAAGCCATCGCGCGATCCGAGCGCGAGCTTTCGCGCTTCCTGATTCTCTTCATCGATTTGGATAATTTCAAGCGCATCAACGATTCGCTGGGGCACTCCGAAGGCGATGTGCTGCTTACGGAAATCGGCCAACGCCTGCGCAACGCAATCCGCCACACCGACACGGTGGCGCGCGCGGGCGGCGACGAATTCGTCGTGCTGATTTCGAATTCGAACGAAGCCGAAGAGCAAACGGCCATTCGCAAAATTCAGGGCGTGTTCCATGCGCCGTTCCGCTTGCGCGGCGAAGAGTATTTCGTGCGCGCAAGCATCGGCGTCGCGGCGTATCCTGACGACGCCAGGGGCGAACGGGAGCTGCTGCAGTGTGCCGATGCCGCAATGTACGAAGCCAAGGAAGCCGGACGCAATGCAATTCGCAAGTACCGCGGCTCCGGAAACTCCGCGCTCGAACGCCGCATGCAGTTGGAAGTCGATCTTCCGCAAGCGCTGCGCGACAAACAGCTACGTCTCTTCTATCAACTGCTGGTGGACGCCAAGTCGTTGAAGATCTCCGGCGTGGAAGCGCTGCTGCGCTGGGAGCACCCGACGCGAGGGTTGCTGTTGCCGGTAACGTTCATGGACGTCATGGAAGGCAGCGAGTTCGTCGCGCCGATTGCCGATTGGACGGTGCGTGAAGCCGCTGCGCAAGTCGTCGAATGGAGAAAGCGTTTCAATCTGCCGCTTCGATTGAACGTGAATTTTTCTGCGAGACAACTGGCGAGCGGCGATCATCTCGCGGCGCGCATCGCGCAAACGCTCGCCGTTTCCGGATTGGAGCCCTCGAGCCTGGAACTAGAAATCACTGAAACGGCAATCGTGCAAGATCTCGAACGTGTCATTGCGATTCTCTCCGAGTTGCGCGAACTCGGCGTCGGCATCGCGATCGACGATTTCGGAACGGGATACAACTCGCTGAGCTATTTGAAGCACTTCCCCGTGACCGCTCTCAAGATCGACCGCTCGTTCGTCGCCGAATTAGGCGTCGACGCATTCGACGAAGCGATTTCCTACGCCGTAGCGGCCCTCGGTAAAGCGCTGAACATTCGCGTGGTCGCCGAGGGCGTGGAGACCGAACACCAGGCTTCTTCCCTGCTCAACCTCGGCTGCGACGAGCTCCAGGGCAATTACTTCGCACCGCCCCTGAGCGCGGCCGAGACCGAGGCCCGCATCGAAGGCATGTGGGCGTAACGATCTAAGCAACGGCGCCTTGCGCGGCGGCAACGAGCGTGCCGTTTCGAATCAGTTCGCGCGCGGCTTCGATGTCGGGAGCCGGCACCCGGTCTTCCGTCCACGGCGCAATGCGTTCGCGCGCGATTTCGTACGCCGCCTGCGTGCCGATGCCGGACTGCAGCGGCCGCCGGAAATCCGTCGCGGCCAATGCGCCGATCAGCTCGCACGCAAGCGCGCCTTCGACGTTGTCGAGCACGCGCGCAAGATTGTTCGCCGAGGTCATGCCCATGCTTACGTGATCTTCTTGTCCCGCCGAAGTTGGAATCGAATCGACGCTCGAGGGCCAGCATAGCCCCTTGTTGTCGTTCACGAGCGCCGCGGCGGCGTATTGCACGATCATCAAGCCCGACTGCAAGCCGGAGCGTCCTGTCAGGAAGAGCGGTAACCCGCGGTCTTCCGCGTTGAGCAGCAGATAGAGCCGCCGTTCGCCGATCGACGCAAGTTCGCTGACGGCAATCTTCAAAAAGTCCATGGCGAGCGCAATCGGTTCGCCGTGGAAGTTTCCGCCCGAGAGGAACACGCCGTCGTCCGGGAAGACGAGCGGATTGTCAGTCACTGAATTCGCTTCGACTTCCGTAACGCGGCGCACGTGCGCAAGCGAATCGCGCACCGCTCCGTGCACGACCGGTATGCATCGATACGAGTACGGATCTTGCACGCGCCCGCATTCGCGATGCGACAGCATGATTTCGGAACCGGCGAGCAGCGCGCGAAGGTTGTTCGCGACGAGTGTTTGTCCGTGATGAGGACGCAGATCGTTGATGCGTCGGTCGAAAACGCGATCCGTACCGAGAAATGCTTCGAGCGACATCGCGCCGATCACGTCGGCGGCTTCCGCCAGGCGCTCCGCGCGCAAAAGCCCAAGCGTTCCGATGCCCGTCATCACTTGAGTGCCGTTGATCAACGCCAGCCCTTCTTTCGGGCCCAGCGTAACGGGTTTCAGCCCCGCGCGCTGCAACGCGACGGCGCTCGGAAGACGCTCGCCCTCGTACATCGCCTCGCCCTCGCCGATGAGCGAGAGCGTCATGTGCGCGAGCGGCGCCAGGTCGCCGCTTGCGCCGACGGATCCCTGGCATGGCACAACCGGCGTGATGCCGCGATTGAGCAGTTCCGCGAGCAGCTCCAGCGTCTCGAGCTTCACGCCCGAGTGTCCGGCGGCGAGCGAATTCACGCGCAACACGCCGGCCGCGCGAACGAAGCGCTCGGCGAGCGGCGTCCCAGTTCCCGCCGCGTGACTGCGGACCAGATTCAACTGCAGCTGCGCTGCGTCGGCCGGATCGATCTGCACGTTGGCCAGGCGCCCGAACCCGGTCGTCACGCCGTAGATCGCATCGCCGTCGGCGAATCGCGCGTCCACAAAAGCGCGCGCTTTGGCGACGCGTTCGCGCGCCGCGGGAGCAATTGTGACGGACGCGCCGTCGGCGATCGCTTCGATCGATTCGAGCGTGAGGTGACGCCCGTCTAATTCGACGGCGGGAAGACCGGACAAGGTGGAGGCCATGGCGCCAGATACTTCCGGCCGTCTTTTTACGCGCCTGCTACAACCCGTTCCAGTGGAACGGCGGCGGGGATGCAAAGGGAGGCCCGTTCTGGATCACGATCGATTCGTGGTCGCGCAACGGGATCGCGCGAAGGCTCGCTGACCAGCGCTTACCGTCGACCCATACTGCCGGATGTTTCCAGTGGATCTCATGGTCCCAGATGTCCAGAAAGTCGCCGAGCGTGAACGTCCGGCGAACCGGCGATTCGATGTGGATCACCCCGTCCGGCGTGTGCGTATGCAGCCAGTACAAGCAGTTCGAAGCCGGCACGATGCCGATGCCCTGGGGAATTTCGACTGCGTTTCCCCGGTCGAAGATCGCAAGATGCGCGTGGATGTGCTGCACGACGCCCTCCGCCCGGTCGCACGTTATGCCGTCAACGGGCAGCCCCAGGAACGCCTGGGCGACCAGAATCGCTAGAAAATAGGCCATCGCTTGCGCTTTTCGACTAGAGGCGTTCGGGATTCATGTTTTCTTTTGATGCTTTCTTGAGTGACCGTCCGCTGCGGCCGTGCCATCATAAATGAAAGAATTAATTTCTTAGTTCAACGAGGGGGCCTCATGACGGTGACAGAGGTCGGCGAAGCCCTTCGAGCGCTTCGCTACCGCCGGGGCGAATTCGCGGCCGGCGCCGCGCGATTGCGGTTCATCGCCGAAGTGCATGGCGTGCTGCGGCCGGGAACCGTTTCGCGGCTGATCTTTACGGCCACGGTAGTCGAGCGCGTTCCCTACAAGATGATCGCCCGTGAGCTCGCGATCTCGCTGCGGCAGTTCTTCCGCTTGCGCAACCAAATGATCGAGGAGATCCGGGCCGGTTTGGCCGTGCAACGGCTCCACGTAAGCGAAACGATCAACACCGATTGTCTGGCGCTCGAGATCGCGCGCCGGGCGCTGGACCACGGGCATACCACGACCGCCGTGCAGATGCTGAAAAGCGTGATGGACCGGTCGCTGCGCGCTCCGGACTTGCTCGAAGCACTCGTACTGCAGGCGCGCGCCTCGTGCGACGCTGGAGAACCCGCCGGCACGCAAACATCGCTCGAAGAAGCGGGCCGGATAGCCTTGCGCTTCGGCGGCGAACAGCGCATGGAGTGGCAACGGGATATTGAGCTAGCACGAGCTTACGCGCTTTACCGCGACGGCTCGTACGATGCGGCCATGGAAGCTTCGCAACGCGCGCTTCCGTTGCACGAGATCGTTCCATCGAACGATCCGTACGCGGCCCGAAAACTGGCGCGTCACGCACTTTTCCTTGCCGTTCAACACGAAGAGGGCGGATCGCTGGACCAAGCGCTGGAGTATCTCCGTGCCGCACAGGCCGTGCTGATGTCGCTGGAACGTCCGCCGGCGGCCGAGATCGCGCAAATTTACGTGCATCGGGCGTTCGTGCGAGCCGGCATGCCAAGCGACGTGACCGCCGCTCCGCACGATGCGGCGGAGGCCGTTCGCATCGCAGCATGGCACGGTTTGACGGCCGAGCTCGTGTGGGCGAATCTGGCGCTCGCAATGTCGACCTACGGCTCAAATCCGCAAGAGGGCGCATCGCTTTGGGCATCGCGAGCGATGCGACTCGGCGCCGAACACCTCTCGGGCGATCCGCTGGCGCGAACGCTGTTCATCGGCTCGCGTTTCGAATGCGCGGCGGGACGGCCCGCAGATGCGCTCGCTCACGTTTTGCAAGCCGAGCCGCACGTGCGCGGAAACAATTTGCTGCAAGCAATTTTCCATTTGGCGCAAGCTCGCGCATGCCAAGCGAACGGCGATCACCAGCGCAGCATCGATGCGGCAACGCAAGCTATCCAGATGATGGAGGGCCGCAGCCATTCGCACTACATCGGCCTCGCGTACTTGAAGCGAGGATCTTCGCGCGCCTTACGCAAGTCGCCGCAAGCGCGCGAGGACGTAGAGTGCGCGATTTCTTATTTGGAGCGGGGAGCGCCGCTCAACGATCGCATGGAAGCTTTAACGCTCTCGGCTTCGGTCACGCGAAATCGCGTTCACCGGCGTGAAGCCGAGGAACTTCGCCACCTACTGGCCGCTGCGTCCGGCCAATAGCGCAACGCGCTCGGGCATTCCTATATCTGGCGTCTCGAGCTCTTTACGAAGCAGCTCGAACCCGCGTTGATCGTGCAGCGGCTTCAAAAACGGATCGACTTGCAAGAACGCAATATCCGGTTCGCGCTCGGTGAGCGCCGCCGAAAGCGCGCGCAGTGCTTCGTTGACGAGGCCCATGCCCGCGAAGACCCCGGCTTGCAACGCGCGCGATCGCAGCCGGCCGGCGGCGGCGCGCGAGTTTACGGCATCACCGGTCGTCGCGTCGGCATACCCTTGCGCTGCTTCAAAGCGCTGCGAAAAGGAGCCGCCGTTGAAGCGCGCGCGCAACGCGCGTACCTCTTCCGCCTCCCCGCGCAACGCAAAGCATGCGGCTAAGTAGGCGGCGGCCGGTTCGAACGATTCGTCTATTTGAAGCACGTCTTTGAATCGCGTTTCCGCGTTCTGCAAGTTTCCGCCGTAAAAGTCGACCGCGCCGTGCATCGTTAGGAGGTCGAGCGAAACCGGATCGAGTTGCACGGCACGTTCGAGTTCTTGCTTCGCCTGTTCGGTTTCGCCGGCAGCGGCGTGGGTGAGCCCTTTGCCGACGAGTGCCTGCGGTCCGTGCGGCGCGTAGAACAGCGAACGCGCGTAGTACTCACGGGCACGCTGCGCGTCGTAACGGTAGAGAAACGCGATGTCCCCCAAGCAGCGATACGCATCCGCGTGTTCCGGATCGAGGGCCAGAGCTTTAGCCGCCGCCTGCGCGGCCCGCGGAAACTCCGAAGCCGGCGCCGACTCGTAACTCGTCGCAAGAGCGATGCGCGCGTCCGCCACCCCGGCATAGCCGTCCGCAAGAGCCGGATCTTCCGTGACGGCTCGCTGAAACGACGCCAGCGCTTCGGAGAGCGACGCGCTCGAACGCTTCGCAAGCAAGAATTTTCCGCGCGCATACCAACGCCAAGCCGGACTCCTAAGCAAGTTTACGGATGAGAAAATCTCGACCGGCACCGAGACACGGTACCCCGATCCGCTAACGGTGAGCAGCACCGTCAGCTCGGGCGTGTGATGCGCAAAAGCCTGGCGCAGCAGGAAAATATGTTGGGTGAGATTGTTCTCGTGAACGGAATCGCCCGGCCATAACGCGTGCAACAGTTGCTCGCGCGTCACGATGTGTTTCGGACGATCCAAAAGATACTGCAGCACCTGCAGCGACTTCGGCTGCAGCTTGACTCGCGTCTCACCACAGCTCAAGTCGCGCGTTTGCGGGTTGAAGGCGTATGGCCCGAAATGGTAGATCATCACGCTCGTACTATGCGGGCGGCGCCGTCGTCTCCGCCGGTTTTTATGCCAGGTTTATGACGGACCGCATTGATGGGTACAAGTTCCCGTACCGGTTCCACGTCTACCGCGAACGTGTATAATTATCTCGAAGACCTTTGATCACGAAAGCTATCCGTTCCAGGCGTACTCTCAGCTCAGCATCAACCTCAAAACGCTTCGAACCGGAGAAGGAAACGGGTGCAGCCTAAAGCCGCGCCCGTTTTTCCATCGGGTCAATCCGATTCAAGCCGCGCAGCGTAACATGCGTCATGCTTGATGTCATGAACAGAGGAAACTTTTTAGAAGGTGCGGCTGCCGCCGCCGGCGTCGCGGCCATCCCGGCCCCATCGCGCGCCGCCGGGCAACCGCTGCAAGTTCCGTCGAACGGCCGGATCGTCACCGCCTTCATCGTCAGTCAGGGCGCGAACACGCTCGATATGATCGGACCGTGGGAAACGTTCCAAGACGTGGTCTTGCCCAGCGGTGAAGCCCCATTTCAAACGATCGCCGTGTCCGATACCACGGATCCCGTCGAAATGACCGGCGGGCTGCGCGTTCTGCCCGCGGCCACCTTTGCCACGGCCCCGCCCGCCAACGTCATCGTCATCGGGGCGCAGCACGGCAGCAGTACGGCAATGCTCGAATACGTCCGCGAGCGGTATGCAGCCGGCGCACTGGTAATGTCGGTCTGCACCGGCGCTTTCAAACTCGCCATGACGGGGCTGCTCGACGGGAAGTCGGCCACGACCCACCACGAGTTCTACGACGCCTTCTCCCGCCAGTTTCCTCGCGTGCGTTTGGTGCGCGCACAGCGCTTCGTGGACGAAGGGCGGCTGGTCACCGCCGGCGGCATTACTTCGGGCATCGAGGCGGCAATGCACGTGGTTTCGCGGTATTTCGACGGTGCCGCGTCGGCGCGCGTCGCCCGCTACATGGAATTCTCACCTACAGCCAGGCTCGAATAGTGTATAACCAAGCGCTCGGAGTGAATAAGTAGAAAAATGTTGTGGATAGGGTGTGAATCCCTCAAAATGGTGTATTGAAGCGGCGTTTTTCATCTGCTACGATGCGGTCACTTCGTAAACGAAGTGCGACGCACGTATCGATCGCAACCGCAAACGCCGTGACAAGTTGCGCTGGCAGCTTTCCGAAACGCCGGTTGAACCGCCGGATCGAAGTCGGTAGGGTCTCCCACCCGGGGCCATATCGGCGAGACCGGTGAGCGAATACGTCAAAACCCGCCGGTTTTTTCACCGGCGGGTTTTTGCGTACTACGCCTTACGTATATTTCCGAGCGATGTCCGCGGCCAGCACGCTGATGCGCGCGCGAATTTCTGCGGGCTCCAAGATCTCGGCTTGCGCGCCCCAACCTAAAACCCAACGCACCAGTTCGTCTACGTCGCCGACGCTATACTCGATTTCCGTCGAACCATCGGCATTGCGCGTGATTTGCCGCTCCGCTACGACGCGCGCAGCGATGGCCGCTTTGGCTACGCGCGGCGCAAATTTCACGCGCACGTTCGTCGTGTCGACGCCGTGCATCACGCCGCTGATCGACGCGGCGGCGTAAGCTTCCACGTCGAAATCCTTCGGTCTCGTAAACGTGCGGGCGAGCAGCTCCGGCGACGAAACGTTGTCGACGGCGAAGACGCGTTTGTCGCGGCGCGCGTGATCGAAAGCGACGCAGTAGATGCGTCCCGAACTCACGATGAATCCGTAAGGGTCGACGGTACGCGCGCTTTGTTTTCCCTCTTTATCGGAATACACGAATTGCACGCTTCGTGAAGTCCGCTCCGCCGCGGCGAAAACGGAAAACGCTTTTTCGCCCGCTTCGTCCAAGCGAATTTCCGCGAGACGGAATGCAAAAGGCGACGGCGCTTCGGCGCGCGATTTTGCTACGCGCCCGGCCGATCCGAGCAGTTTATCCGTGATCTCGTCGATCGATTGTCCGATCGCACCGCCGATGGACGCGCCGAAAGAGCGTAATGCGACGAGCCCGAAAAGCTCGCCGCCGCTCAGATCCAAACGCTTGAGGCTATAGCCTTCGGCGAATTTGTACGTCGCGCTGATGCGATCGAAAAACCACGGAAAACCCGCTTCCGAAAGCACGGCAAGATAGCGGCGCAAGCTCCGCGTGCTCGGCCGTTTGCCGCCTTCGGCGATGCGATCTTTCAGATCTTCGAAGGAATGACGGCCTTCGTCGATGGCATTGAGCAGCCGGACGAGCAGGACGATCTTCGGTTCGGTCGTGCGTTCTATGCGCGTGGTCTCCCGGGTGACGGCTCTATCGTTGGTATCGGACTCGGCGACGCCGGCGGTGAGCCGGCCGGCGACGGCGACGCTGCCGGTTTCGGGAAACACCCGTCGGGCGCCGAAATCGGCGGCGGCGTCGGCTGCGGCGGCGTCTGCGTGATTCCGATCTCGAGGGGATAGTTCGACCCACCGTCAGTCATCGTTTCCACGTTTAGCCGGTACGTTTGGTTCGGTTTCAAGGTATAGGCGCCGACCTGATACGGCTGCGGAACGCGCACGCAGCCCATGTCGATAAGCGCGTCGCCCACGAGAAAGCTGGAGCGCACTACGCCGCCGATCGGGCGTTCGTATAGAAAAACCGTCGCGGGCGCCGATGTGGGATTCGCAAGCGTGAAACCGATGTTCCAAAGCACGCCGTAATCGCCGTAGTCGTGACCGGGCGAATTCGGCACGGCGTTCGGCGGCGTCGGCTCGCGATCGCCGTATACGAACTTCGCGTCGGGGCCGCCGACGGCGTACGCGAGCTGGGCCGTGCCGTAATTTGCGAGAGAGAAAACTCCGGTGCGATGGTGTCCGTCGTCCGGAAGCTGCGGCTGATTCAGAAACGTCAACGGATCGACTCCGGGCGAAACCGCAACCACCGTTACGTTCACGGGACCGCCGGACAAGACGCGCAACCCGACCGTTCCCGCAACGCCTTGGCGATACTGCATCGCCAGATCGTGCAATACGTACGGCGTATCCAAATCGACTACTATGCCTTGATTGCGCGGTTTATACAGCAAAAAGTTCTTGCTCGTTGCGTGTCCCACGCTCATTACGTCGATGTTCGGGCCCGCGGTCGAGTCGATGATTTGCACGGACGACGGATCCTGCGACTGCGAAGAAAGAATCACCACGACGCGGCGCGCTTGCGGCCCGTTATCGTGATAAAAGTACAGCCGCGCGGGGCGCGTCGCATCGAACGTCCCGCGGTAGAGCACGCCGTCGGCATTCACGCGCTCGGGATCGTCGTCATAAAGCAGGAACGACGGCAGAAACGTTCCGGCGTCTACGTTTTGAACCGTAACCGTCGTGGCGTCGTTAACGTCGAGGTACGTGTCGCCGCCGGCAATTTGCACCGGCACCGTAAATTGCGCTTGCGCGCCCGGCGGAAGCGGCGACGGTGCGGGCGTGACTGCGGACATCGCAACTTGCGCGCCGGGTTGAACTTGCGTGAGCCGGGCCACGAGTCCGGCGACTTGCTGCGCGAGCCACGCCGGGTCGACGGGCGAGCCGGTGACTTTTAACGTCGCCGTCTTCTGGACGGTCCCGGCCGCGAACGCCACCCTGACGGGCACGTCGATCTGATTCGTCCCGCTTGTGATATGGATCGTGTCGTTCCCGGTCGCTTGCGTCGCGGTAACCGTGACCGTCGACGCGCTTTGGTCGACCGCAAGCATGACGAGCTTGCGATCGGAAGTCGCCGCGAGCGGCGCGATCGCTCCGCTCACGGTAACGACGCGCTGCTGCGCGGGCGAAAGCGCAATGGATGCCGGCTCGGCACTTAGGGCGCCGGATGGAATTGGACTCGGAGAGGGTGATGCTTGCGGGGAAGCCGAGGCGGCCGGCGATGCCGGTGCGGCGGGCGTAACGAGCACCGGCGGCGACGGCAAAGGGGTTACTTGGGCTACGATGGCTACAATCGCGGCGAGCATACCGGTGTGGTATGGTGATGCGGATGACGCTCCACCTTCCGGCAATTCCCTCGGACGTTGCCGTCGACATTGCCGCAATCGGCCGTTTTGCTTCCCTCCGCGGTTGGGTTCCGGCGACCAGCGGCAACTTCTCGCGACGAATCGACGATCGTCACGCCGCCATCACGCGGTCGGGTATAGACAAAGGCGCCATCGGGGCAAACGACCTCATCGTCGTGGATTTGAACGGGCCGTTACCGGGAGGCGTATCCGCGGAGACGCCGCTGCACGTGGAGCGGTACCGTCGCGATCCGGCTATCGGGGCGATCGTACACGTTCATTCGGTGGCAGCAACGGTGCTATCGCGAGCCGACGCCTCGCAAGGGTTCGTGCGCCTCGACGGGTTCGAGATGCATAAGGCGCTGGCGGGAATCACGACGCACGAAAGCACGGTCAGCCTGCCTGTGTTCGCGAACGATCAGGATACGCAGGCTTTGGCCGCGCGCATCGAGGAGCGTTTGGGCGGCAATGCAACGGTGCCGGCCTACCTGCTCGCCGGTCACGGCCTCTATGTTTGGGGTGCGACCATGGCCGAAGCGCAACGCCACCTGGAAGGCATAGAGTTCTTGCTTCAGTGTGCACTCGAGGAACGGAGACTACAGCGATGACCACCACTCTTACGACGACGCTTCGCGTCTACGAAGACGACGCTCCCGAGACCCCGGCTCTCGAAACGGCCGACGGCGACCGCATCGCCGAAGAACTCGCGAAGATCGGCGTGCGTTTCGAACGGTGGTCTGCCGGCGCCGAGCTGCCCGCCGGAGCCGATCAGGAAACGGTCATTGCCGCGTATCGTTCTTCGGTCGATCGTCTGATCTCCGAGTGCGGCTATCAATCCGTCGACGTCATCCGCCTTGAGCGCGGCACGCCGAATACCGAACCGATACGAAAGAAATTTCTCGACGAGCACCAGCACTCCGAAGATGAAGTGCGATTCTTCGTCGAGGGCCGCGGCGCGTTCTACCTGCACGCAAACGGACGCGTTTATCAAACGGTCTGCGTGAAAGGCGACTTGATCTCCGTGCCGGCCGGCACGAAGCATTGGTTCGACATGGGACCGGATCCGGAGTTTACGGCCATTCGCCTTTTCACCAATGCCGACGGATGGATTGCCAACTTTACCGGCGATCCGATTGCGAGCGCGTTTCCGAAACTCGATTCATAAAACGATGCAGTTTCGCGCATCGGCCGCGCTGATCGATATCGAAGGCACGGTCGGTTCAATCGCGTTCGTGCGAGACGTGCTGTTTCCATACGCACGCGACCGGATGGACGAATATGTCGCGCGGCATAAAGAAGAGTCGCGCGTGCGGGCGCTTCTCGACGAAGCCGCTCGCGAAGCGTCCGTTGACGTACACGATCTCGCTGCGATTCTGGCAGCGCTTCATGCGTGGGCAGCCGCCGACTTAAAGGTTACGGTGCTCAAAGAGCTGCAGGGCTTGATTTGGGTGGAAGGGTTCGAATCGAGCGGACTTCGCGGGCACCTTTATCAGGACGCCGTCGATGCTCTGCAACGCTTCAACGATGCGGGGATTGCCCTTTACGTGTATTCTTCCGGCTCCGTCGCCGCGCAGCGATTGCTCTTCGGCCATAGCGTCGCCGGTGATTTGCTCCCGCTTTTCAACGGTTTCTACGACACGACGATAGGCGGCAAGCGCGAAGCCAAATCGTACGAGCGCATCGTCCGCGAGATCGGCGTTCCTCCAAACGAAACGATCTTCTTCTCCGACAACGAAGCCGAACTCGATGCGGCGCGCGAAGCCGGCTTGCAAAGCGTTCAGCTGGCCCGGCCCGATGACGGCACGGTGCCGACGACTCGCCATACTTGCATCGAGTCTTTCAACGAGGTAGAGCTGACGCGATGAAAACGGCCGCGCGATATTTCGAGGATTTTCAAATCGGCGAAACGCTGGAAAGCGCCGAATTTCACTTGAGCGAAAAAGAAAGCATTGCTTTCGCGCATCTATACGATCCGCAGCCGTTCCATCTCTCGACCGAAGCCGCCGAAGCGAGCGTTTTTGGGGAGTTGACTGCAAGCGGCTGGCAGACGGCCGCGATTACGATGCGCCTGATGGTCGAAACCGGAGCGTTTAGCGCAACGGGCATCATCGGCACCGGCATCGACGACCTCCGCTGGCTTGCGGCGGTTCATCCCGGCGACAGCTTGCGCGTACGCGCCGAGATCGTCGAGAAATCGCCTTGGCCCGGCAATAAGACGCGTGGAACGGTTCGCGTGCGTCTGCATACCGTGAACCAACATGGCGTCGTCGTTATGTCACAAATCGCAAACCTCATGGTCGCCTCGCGGCCGCACGACGCTTCGCAATGACGTCGACGATTCGTTCGGCGGCCGAGTTCGACGGCGAAATCGATCTCGCATCGCTGCGCACGCGAACGAGTGAAAAATGGCGGCGCTATCCCGCCTCCGTGCTCCCGCTCTTTGTCGCCGAGACGGACTTTCCGGTCGCACCGAACGTGGCGCGCGCGCTGCACGACGCGGTCGACCGCGGCGACTTAGGTTATGCCGTCGAGAGCGCGGCGCTCGGCGAAGCCTATGCTGGATTCGCACGCGCCCGCTACGGACTTTCGCTGCGCCCCGAAGACGTGCTTGCGGTTCCTGAAGTCATGGTGGGCGTGGCGGAGATCTTACGCGCGATCGCTTCGCCGGACGAAGGCGTCGTTATCAATCCGCCGGTCTATCGTCCGTTCTTCTTGACGATCCGCGAAGTTGGCCGGCGCATCGTCGAGGTTCCGCTCGCGGCGACCGGCACGCGCTACGAGTTGGATTTCGACGCGCTCGAAGCGGCGTTTCAAGCCGGCGCGCGCGTTTTTCTATTCTGCAATCCGCACAATCCCGTCGGGCGCGTCTATTCCGCCGGTGAAGTCGAACGCGTCGCCGAACTCGCGGCACGCTATGACGTTGCGGTACTCGCCGACGAGATTCACGCGCCGCTCGTGCTGCCGGGCGCCGTCCATACGCCGTTCGAAAGCGTTGTCGAAAGGAGCGGCGCAAAGGCGATCACGCTTACCTCCGCCTCAAAAGGCTGGAACATCGCCGGTTTGAAATGCGCGCTTGCGATTACCACGAGCGAATGGGGACGATCGGTCTTCGCGCGTTTGCCGAAGGAGATGACCGAGCGCAGCGGGATTCTCGGCACGATTGCTACTATTGCGGCTTTCGGCGAAGACGTTGCGTATTTGGATCGCGTCGTTGCGCATCTCGACACCCAGCGGAAGACCCTGCGTGAACTGCTCGACTCGAATGGCTTCGAATCGGTACGTTACACGGCGCCGGAAGCAAGTTTTCTAGCGTGGCTCGATTGCCGCGCGCTCGATCTCGGGATGGACCCCGCCGCGGTCTTCCTGAAAAAAGGCCGCGTTGCATTGAATCCCGGACGTCACTTCGGCAAAGAAGGCGCCGGCTTCGTCCGCGTCAACTTCGCAACTTCCACTTCCATCCTGGAAGAAGCCGTCGCCCGCATGCGCACCGCCATCTTGTCAGCTTGACCTTGTTAGGGATGCGGTGGATTCAATCGAGCCTCGTTGTGATAAATAACGACTCCATCGCCGCCCAATGGAGCTATACCGAGCGCGCGTGATTCTGGATGCCGTTAGCGATCCCAACCGGTATGCAGCTCTCGGCATACACTCTCACGCTACGCCGTCGCATCAAGCTGCGCTCGGCGGCCATCTCGATGCAGTGCGATTGCTGGTCGAACGCCGGGCGCGCACCGATACTCGCGACATTCACCATAACGCGACGCCACTCGAGTGGGCACGCTACGGCGGCCAATCTGATGTCACGGATTTTCTCGAGCCGATTTGCGCCATGGGCCCCGCTCCGGCTGCACATCCGCCAAGAGGGCGCTTGTGACTTTTATTTCAATGAGCCTTTGGCCTCATCGAAAATTTACGGTGGTTCCTCGAGTGTGTTCGTTTCGGGAGTAAACGGCTGGAACGACGTCGGTGCGCTTTGCGCCGGTGCAATTTCTTCGAATGCGATCTTAGCTCGATCGTACGTATGCGGCCCCAGGCTAACCGGTGCGTTGGCCGTTTCGGAGGCAATATACTGCGAACCGCCGACATCCTGGAACGTCACCGTCCACGGCACGTCGCCGAGGCGATTGAAATTGCCCTGCGTGATCAGTTGAGGCGTCGCGAACGTCTGGGTGTCGACCCAAAGCTCGCGCAGGCGCAGATGCACGGACGTGTGGACGGGCCGCAAAAGCAGATGATAGGTGTCGCGTCCGGCCAGCGTTTCCATGCCGCCGTACGTGACGACATAGTTCCGATTTGCAGTAGCGACGCTGGCAATTTCTTTGAGGCCGTCGTGCGAACTCAGGTCTTCCGTTTTTTTCTCCGACATCGGATCGTTGTATTGCTGGCGAATGGCGCGCACGAGCGCAGCGCGCGCTGCGGCGTCGTCCTGGCTATTCGGCGCGGCTGCCACATAGGGCGAAATCCCGAATGAGTAATTCGGTGATAAGTGCGGCACGCCGAGAAAATCGACGGCGCTTTCGGGGTTTCCAACGGGTTTGACTAAGATCGTTTGGAAATTGCGCTTTGGCCGTATCGAAAGATTCACACCTTCTGGCGTATGCGGGTTCGCGTGCTCTTCGAGACTTACGGCGTCTACTCGGACGCTGTCGTGAAGTGCATCATAAATCGCGCGGTAATGGTTCGTCTTCGTAACGCCTCTGTCGTCGACGACGACGGCGATCCGGTACGATACCATATCCGGATAACGCTGGGATAGCCACACGGCCCGGGCATGCGCAAAGATCTGATACGCGTCCGGTGGGAGCGGCGCTGCTGCGGCGACGTTACTCGAGAGCGCGAAGACGGCGAACCACGACGTTACGCGATGCATGGAGACCTCGATTGTGCCAGCCCGGTGGTATCCTACTACCCAAACGTATCGGCAATTACGATTCGTTCTCTCTAATCGCTTAGTCACCCGGGGTGCTCGGCGTATCAGACGGGCGCGGTCCGAGTGCCCCGGCATCGTGGCCTCTGGGCGTACCGCGGCGCATTACGCCACATCGATCTGCGTGTGAGCCACGCGGATGCCGTGCGCCCGTCCTACGATGCGCTCATGAAGCTCTTCGGGAACGAGCCTATTGCGATTAGCGCCGAAACGTAGGCGGGGTTGGCGCGATTGCGCGAGAGCTCACGCGCGAGGTCTTGGTTCACGCGCATGACCGATTTTCCACTGAGCGCTGCGAGGATCGCGCTATCACTCATGACTATCCCATCTGAGTTTCATTACGACCTCGGGAGTAAAGAAAAAAGCCCCGAGAGAAAATCTCGGGGCTTTTGGTTGTGGCGTTGTGCCTTAAGCGTGCGCGCGTTCGGGAGGCGCAGCCGGGGGTTCGACGGAGGGGATCTTCGAGAAGGCGAGCTTCTCGGGATCGTTCCGCCGAAACGTCGGCGAGAATGTGATCGCCGGCCGAGAACGTGCCGCGCAGCATCTCTTCGGCGAGTTCGTCTTCGACGTTGCGCTGAATTGCGCGACGCAGCGGACGCGCACCGAACTGCGGATCCCAGCCCTTCTTTGCGAGCAGCGCTTTCGCGGCGTCGGTGACCTTGAGATGCATCTCTTGCGCCTTGACTTCGCGCATGACTTTCTCGAGTTCGAGACCGACGATCTGTTCGATCTGTTCGCGCGTGAGTTGATGGAAGACGACGACTTCGTCGATGCGGTTCAGGAACTCCGGACGGAACGTGTGCTTGACTTCTTCGAGCACTTTGTTCTTCATGCGTTCGTACGACTTGGCTTCATCTTCTTCGGTCTGCTTCTGCGGACGGAATCCGATGTCGGTCGTCGTCTGCATGCCGGTCGCGCCGACGTTCGAGGTCATGATGATGACGCAGTTTTTGAAGTCGACTTGGCGGCCTTGCGAATCGGTCAGGCGGCCGTCGTCGAGCACTTGCAGCAGCAAGTTGAAGACGTCGGGATGCGCTTTCTCGATTTCGTCGAGCAGCACGACGGAGTAGGGACGGCGACGCACCGCTTCGGTGAGCTGACCGCCTTCTTCATAGCCGACGTATCCCGGAGGCGCGCCGACAAGACGCGCTGACCGAGTACTTCTCCATGTACTCCGACATGTCGATGCGAATCATCGATTCTTCGTCGTCGAACAAGAACTCCGCGACGCTGCGCGCGACTTCGGTTTTACCGACGCCGGTCGGGCCGAGGAACAGGAACGATCCGATCGGACGGTTCGGATTCTTCAGGCCGGCGCGCGAGCGGCGAATCGCGCGCGTGATGACTTCGATCGCTTCGTTCTTGACCGATGACGCGCTTGTGCAGCGACTCTTCCATGTTGAGCAGCTTCTCGGTCTCGGCTTGCGCGAGGCGGCTGACCGGAATCTTCGTCCACGACGACACGATTGCAGCGATATCGTCTTCGGCGTTACGCGCAACGGCTTGTCGGCCTGCGCCGCCTTCTTCTCTTGCCACTCTTGTTCGAGACGCGCCTTTTCGAGACGCAGCTTCTCCTCGCGATCGCGCACCGACGACAGCCTTTTCGAACTCTTGCGTTCTTGACGACGGATTCTTTTTCGGCGATGACTTTGCGCAGTTGCGCGTCGACTTCGCGAATTGCCGGCCGGCGGCAACGTCGCCTGCAGGCGCACGCGCGAGCTTGCTTCGTCGATGAGATCGACGGCTTTGTCGGGCAAGAAGCGATCGGTGATGTAGCGATCGCGACAGCTTCGCCGCGGCCGCGAGCGCTTCGTCGGTGATTTGCACTTTGTGGTGCGCTTCGTACCGGTCGCGCAGGCCCATGAGAATTTCGACGGTCTTCTTCGACCGACGGCTCGCCGACCATGACCGGCTGGAAGCGCCGTTCGAGCGCCGAGTCTTTCTCGATGTGCTTGCGGAACTCGTTGAGCGTCGTCGCGCCGATGCATTGCAGCTCGCCGCGCGCGAGCGCCGGCTTGATGATGTTGCTTGCATCGATCGCGCCTTCGGCGGCGCCCGCACCGACGAGCGTGTGCAGTTCGTCGATGAAGAGAATGATCTCGCCGGCGGCGCCGCGGATCTCGTCCATCACGCGCTTCATGCGCTCTTCGAATTCGCCGCGATACTTCGTACCGGCGACGAGGCCCGCAAGATCGAGCGTGATGACGCGCTTGTCGCGCAGCGGCTCGGGAATGTCGCCCTTGATGACGCGTTGCGCCAGGCCTTCGGCGATCGCCGTCTTACCGACGCCGGGTTCGCCGATGAGCGCCGGATTGTTCTTGGTGCGGCGCGAGAGAATCTGAATGACGCGCTCGATTTCGTTGTTGCGCCCGATGACGGGATCGAGCTTGTTCTCGCGCGCAAGCGTGCGTAAGATCGCGCCCGTACGCATCGAGCGTCGGCGTCTTGCTCTTGCCCTTTGGGTGCGGGCGGCTGGCCTTCGGCACCGAGCAGCGACGTCGTCTGCACGCGAACCTTCGCCGGATCGACGCCGAGGTTGGTCAGGACGCGCGCCGCAACGCCTTCACCCTCGCGGATGAGGCCGAGCAGCAGATGCTCCGTGCCGATGTAGTTGTGGTTGAGCTGGCGCGCCTCTTCGAACGCCAGTTCGATGACGCGCTTTGCGCGCGGCGTGAAGACCATCTCTTGCTGAACCGTCTGACCGCCACGGCCGACGATCGCTTCGACTTCTTGGCGAACCTTGGCCAAGTTGACGCCGAGCGATCTCGAGCACTTTGGCCGCGAGACTCTCGCCCTCGGAGATGATGCCGAGCAGAATGTGCTCGGTACCGATGTAGTTGTTCCCAAGCGCTGGGCTTCTTCTTGAGCCAGCACGATGCTGCGCCTCGCGCGCTCGGTGAACGGTTCCCACATTGACATGGTCTGGTTTTTTCCTCCGGTACCACTCGCGGCGCGAGCAGTGTCTGTCTATAAACTCTACCCGTCGAACTCCGGTTTCGTGACGCTTCTTATTGCGAGTTTTCGGTTTTTATCGATTAGAAAGTGAAGCGGAGTCCGAGGAAGCCTGCCGTCGTCCCGTTCGTTCGTGTACCTTTATAGGCACGCAGCTCGATGGTCGTGTAGGCCGCAACGGGTTTGCCCACAAAAACCGTGATCACGGGGCCGTTTTGCCGGTCGGACGATAGCGTACCGATCCCTAAACCGCCTCCGACGTACGCGCCTCCGAACCCGCCGCCCGAGAGACCTCGAACCTCTGCAGTTACTGCGTACCCTCCTTGCTTGGTAACCGGAACGAGTACTGTGCCCTGTATTTCTATAGGAAGACTGGGCACCGACGCAGCCGAGCTCAGGAGGACGGCACCTCCGGCTTGGGACGGACTGCTGCTGACGAATCCGCCGCCCGCGATGGAAAGCTCTGCAGCCGTACAGCGGATTGAGGGAGCAAGCGCACAGGCCAGCATCAGCAATCCGGGGCAGAGCCATCTCTTCATGCGGTTTGAGGGTACGTCGGACAATTGACGTACGCCTCGCTCGTTTACGAAGAAAGCGGTGGATAACGTTCTTGCGTGAGGCTCCCCTAAGAACACGGCATGGTCCGCAGCGGTTGCAGACTGGCGGCGCCCTTGCCACCGTAGTGGAACGTGGAAGCGGCGAAGCGGGTTAGAATAGCGGTATGCCAACCTCCGAACAAGTTCGCGAAGCCCTCATCGAGGTCAAGGACCCCGAGCTCAATCTCGGCATCCTGGAACTCGGCCTCGTCTACGACGTCGTCGCCGAAGGCGAGTCGGGCGAGCACGTAACCGTCACCATGACGCTCACGTCGCCGATGTGCCCCGTGGGACCGATGTTCAAGAAATCCGTCGAGGACCACGTGCTCGCCGTCGAGGGCGTGAAAACAGCGAACGTCGAGATCACCTTCACTCCGCCGTGGGATCCGCGCACGATGGCTTCGGAAGACGTAAAAGCCGCTCTCGGCATTTGGTAGGACGTTCGCACCTCCATTACTGACCGTTACTACGGCGTGACGGTGACCGTGCTGTAACGGCGCGCTTTAGCGGTGAAGATTCTCTGCATCGATAATCGCAAGCGACGCGGTGCCGTGCGCGATCAAGCGGCCGTTTTCGTCTTTCAACCGGCCTTCGGCCGTGCCGATCGTGCTGCCGATATGAACGGCGATGCCTTCGGCGACGAGCTTCACACCGTTCGGGAAAAGCGGGCGCACGAAGTGCACGTTCAGGTCGAGCGTCGTGCACAGTTTCTGCGCGGGAAGCTTCGACATCACCGCGAGCGTTACGACGGAATCGAGGAGCGTCGCGGCTAGTCCGCCATGAATGATTCCGGCGGGATTGCACATCCAGGGCGAGGCCGCCGAAGCAAACGTCACCCGTCCGGGTTCCGCGCTTTCCATCCGCAAGTCGAGCGTTTGCGCGAACGGCGGCGGCATGATTTTCCCCGCGATCATCGCTTGCATCCATTCGACGTGATCGCGCCCTAAGACGCCGCGCATGACCTCGCTTGGATCGCTCCACTCGTACGTGCGCGTCCTGCTGCTCGCCGCGGGCTCCGAAGGCCGCGTTTGCGAGCGTTGCGAAGCTTTCACGACCCGGCCGTTCGGTTTATAAGGAAGACGATCCTTGAACGCTTCAGGAGCATTCCAGAGTCACGATAGCGTCGTCGAATACGGATTGAGGCGGTGGCTTATCGTCATCGGCGTCATGTCCGCTACGCTGCTGCAAGTGCTCGACGCCACGATCGTCAACGTGGCGCTCCCGACGATCCAAGGGAACATGGGCGCCAACTTCGATCAAGGCGCGTGGATCGTCACCGGCGTACATCATCGCCGCGGTTATCGTGATTCCGCTCACGCCGTGGCTTCAGCTTCTGATGGGGCGGCGTAATTATTACGTCGCGGCAATCGTCGGTTTCACCGTCACATCCGCGCTCTGCGGCCTTTCCACGTCCCTGAGCGAATTGGTGTTCTTCCGCATCCTCCAAGGCTTGTGCGGCGGCGGTCTCATTTCAACCGGCCAAGCGATCATGCGCGACACGTTTCCGGCGAAACAGCTCGGATTGAGCCAAGCGTTAACGTCCATCGGGGCTGTCATTGGACCGTCAATCGGACCGACGCTCGGCGGCGTGCTAACCGACGCGCTGTCGTGGAACTGGGTCTTCTACATCAATATCGTTCCCGGTATTCTATCGGCGCTGCTTTGCTTTATGCTGCTGCGCGATCCGCCGGCGCGCGGGCGCGCTTCGCTCGACGGCGTCGGCTTAGCGCTCATGGCAACCGGCCTCGGTGCGCTGCAATACGTTCTCGACGAAGGCGAACGTTACGACTGGTTCAACGATCCAAACATACTCGCAACCGCCTTCTTGTCGGTCGCATCGCTGGCAACGTTCGTCTACTGGGAGTTGAAAGTCGTCAAGAATCCGATCGTCGACCTCCGGATTCTCTTGCGCAATCGCACCGTCGCGGCCGGATGCTTGCTCGCGATGACGCTGGCCTTCGGCCTTTTCGGCGGCGTCATTCTCGCGCCGCAGTTTCAGCAAAGTTTGCTGAATTTCACCGCGACGCTTTCGGGCGAGTCGATTCTCGTGCGGGCGATCGGCATTATGATCATGACGCCCGTGACGTTGATGTTGCTTAGCCGCTTCAAATTAAAGCCGCAAGTGCTGCTCGCCGCCGGCTTCGTTATCGTCGCCATTGCCAACGTCATTACGGCGCAGGTTCTAACGACCCAAAGCGCATTCGGAACGTTCGTTTTTCCGCTGTTCCTCGGCGGAGTCGGCTTCGGCATGCTCTTCGTTCCGCTCTCGGTCGCCGTCTTGACTTCGGTTCAGGGCATCGACACGCAAAAAGCGACGTCGCTCTTAAGCCTTTGCCAGCAGCTTGGCGGATCGATATCGACTGCAACGCTGGTTACGCTCCTCGACCGGCGGGGAGCGATGCATCAGGACGCGCTTGCCGCCAACGTCAACCTCGCCAGGCCCGCGGTGCAGCATGTCATTCAAATGCACGGATCGTTTTCCACCGTAGCAGGCGTCGTCGCACAACAAGCCAGTACCATGGCTTTCGCCGACGCGTTCTACGTTTTGGGGATCGTCACGCTGATACTTACGCCGCTTGTGATCCTGTTGCGCGCTCCGAAGGCCGCTCCGGCCGCGCATGCGGTTGCAATGGAATAACGTGGGTACGAACGAGCCCATGGAACGCAAGAACAAAGACTCCATCGAACACGCCTTCGAAGAAGACGACCAAGACAAGGCCGTCATCGCGGCCGACGACACCGGAATGGTCTCTTCCGAGCGCGCCACCGTAGAAGCCGAGATCGAGGAAGAGCTGGAAGGCGGGGACGAGCCGGGAGCCTAACGGATGCGTTCGTGAGAACGCACCACGAAAAGTACCAAGAACTCGAGCGTAAACGCGCGATGGCGCAGGCCCCGGCCGGCGACGCCGCCGTCGAAAAGCAGCACGCTCGCGGCAAGCGAACCGCTCGCGAACGTATCGCCGCGCTGGTCGATCCGGATTCGTTTACGGAGCTCGACCAGTTCGTCGTGCACCGGGCGAATGCGTTCGGCTTAGATGAAAAAGAGTTCCTGGGTGACGGCGTGGTAACGGGCCGCGCCACGATCGACGGCCGCCAAGTCTTCTTGTTCTCGCAAGATTTTACGGTGCTCGGCGGCTCGCTCGGCGAAGCGTTCGCCGAAAAGATTTGCAAGGTCATGGACTTGGCGGTTCGCACCGGATCGCCCATGATCGGCATCAACGACTCGGGCGGCGCGCGCATTCAGGAGGGCGTCGTTTCGCTCGGCGGTTACGCTGAAATTTTCTGGCGCAACGTGCAAGCCAGCGGCGTCGTACCGCAATTGAGTTTGATCGCCGGCCCCTGCGCGGGCGGCGCGGTGTACTCGCCCGCCATCACCGACTTCATTCTCATGACCGAAGAGATCTCGCAGATGTTCATCACGGGGCCCGAGATCATCAAGACGGTCACCGGCGAAGACGTTACGTTCGAACAGCTCGGCGGCGCAATGACGCACGCTACCAAAAGCGGCGTTGCGCATCTCGTTGCCGCCGACGAAGACGATCTCGTCGAACAAACCAAAACGCTTTTCTCGTACGTTCCTCAAAACAATCTGGAAGAAGCGCCCCGCTTTGCGTGCGACGACGATCCTCAGCGCCAGATTCCCGAGCTGGACGACGTCGTTCCGGACTCGCCCAACAAACCGTACGACATGCATCAAGTCATCGAAGGCGTGCTCGACTACGGCGACTTCTTCGAAATTCAGCCGTTCTACGCGCAGAACATCATCTGCGGATTCGGACGCGTGAACGGGCGCAGCGTCGGCGTCGTGGCCAATCAACCCAACGTGCTCGCCGGCGTGCTCGACATCAAGTCGTCGATCAAAGCCGCGCGGTTCGTCCGCTTTTGCGACGCATTCAATATCCCGCTCGTCACCTTCGTCGACGTTCCGGGATTTCTGCCCGGAACCGATCAGGAGTACGGCGGCATCATTCTCCACGGGGCAAAGCTGCTTTACGCCTTCGCTGAAGCCACCGTCCCGAAGATCACCGTCATTACGCGCAAAGCCTACGGCGGCGCCTACGACGTCATGGCGTCGAAGCACATTCGCGCCGACGTGAACCTTGCATGGCCCACGGCGGAAATCGCCGTGATGGGCGCGGAAGGCGCTGTGAAAGTGATTCGCCGCCGCGAGCTCGCTGCCGCAAAAGACAGCGAAGCAAAGATGAAAGAACTGATCGACGAGTACACGGAACGCTTTGCAAACCCGTACATCGCCGCGCAGTACGGCTACGTGGACGACGTTATCGAAGCGCATCGCACGCGAGGCGCCATTTCCACGGCCCTCGACATGCTCGAGAACAAACGTGTCGAGCGTCCGAAACGCAAGCACGGCAATATTCCGCTGTAAGGAGCACCGATGACGACACGCAAGGATTTCCTCGCCGCCGGTGCTATTGCCGCGGTGGCGCCCGTTGCGGCCGGCGCAGCCCCGCTCCCCAGCCCTTCACCGCACGCAAGCGGAGCGCCGAAAAACTTCGAAAAGCTCAACTTCGACCTCCCGGCGTTCAACGCGCTGCTCGATCGCACGGCCGCGCACAAACACCTTTACGCATCCGTAAAAGTCGACGGCGGCGAGGTGCTCTCCGCGATGCGCAACACGCTAAAAGCTTACGGCGACATCGGCACCCCGCTTACCGACGTTTTTCCCGCCGCCGTGTTCTATCACGGCCCGTCGATTGCCATCGGCTTCGACGACGCCATGTGGAACGAATACTTTCTTCCACTAGCGCGCAAGATGCAAAAAAGCCATAACCCGATGGCCAAAGACTTTCAGACCGCGATCGAAGCAAAAACCAAAGGCAATCCATTCCTGAAAAAGCAAGGCGGCGAGTGGGACTATTCCATCGCCTCCCTCGTCGCCGACGCCGGCGCTCACTTCTTCATCTGCAACATCGCGACGCACGGCTTCGCGGACTACATCGCGACAGAACTCAACCTCAAGGCAGACGACGTCTATCGCGCGCTGGCTGCGCACCTCGTCTCCAATGCGACGTTAGTTCCGAGCGGTGTGTGGGCGGTGCATGCGGTGCAAGAGCATCGGTTTACGCTTTTACATACGTCGTTGTAAGAGGGTGGGTGGCGTTGCTCCGGGGAGCGAGGGTGGCATATAACGTGTCCGGAGGAACCACTCCTCACAGCGCCTCCTGCGCTGTTCCTGTTGCCGAGTTTTTCGCAACATTTCAAAGGAAAATGCCCTCCGGGCAATTGCGAAAAACTTCGAGCTTCCCCGGCCACGTTATATGCCACCCTCGCTCCCCTGCGCATCGTCGATGGAAAGATTTGCAGAGTCTGGGTGGCCGGCAGAAATGAAGGATGATGAGCTTTCATTGCAACGGCCGTCGCTTGAGCTTGCGTGCTCGTTCGAAGCCATGCGCGATGCGTGCTTGCGAAATGGCGAGAGTCCGTGGACGAAGCGAACCGCTCTTGCGCTTACGGACGTCCCTGCGTTCATAGCCTTATTGAACCGACGGGCGGCAGGCGAGGATATTCCGGAAGGGTGGGTTCCTGAAACGACGTTTTGGATCGTGCGGTCGGGTCGTGAGGTGGTCGGCGAAGTAGAACTTCGTCATCCGCTCAACGACTGGTTGCGACAAGTCGGCGGCAACATCGGGTACATGACGCATCCGGATTATCGCAAACAGGGTGTCGCCAGTTTCGCGCTGCGAGAAGGCCTCAAAATTCTGCGCGGTATGGGGCTCGCCGAAGCGCTCGTCACTTGTAGTGACGATAATCAGGCTTCCATCCGCGTCATCGAAAAATGCGGCGGTTCGCGCGTCGCAGATTCGACGGCCGGAAGGCGCGTGCGCCGGCGCTACGTAATCTCACTTGCGATTTCAGACGATGAACTCAATACGGGGAATGTTGATTGAGACTCGACAAGTCTGTCGCAAGAAGCGCGGCCATCCTCGCGTTGGGCAATTTCCTGATAACGTTCTTTTTGTGGACGCTCGGCTTATATCATGATTTCATTCTCGTGATAATCTTGCCGATCGCGGGCGCGATTAGCGTCGTAATCGCCTCCGCTTGGACGAACAGCCGCATTGCACGCCGGCGAAACCAAAGCGAATAACGTTCGACAGACGCCGACGGTATAGACGGCGGGTCTCCGAGTGCGAAATAGCGCCTACTCGCAGTACATCCGGAAACGAGCGCCGCGCGCTGTGAGGAGTGGTTCCTCCGGACGCGTTACACCGCCGCCCTCACGCCCCAGCACATCGTCGACCCACCGCCGCGGACGAAACGCCCGCCCGGGAAGTCAGCTCGAACGGCCTGCTTTTAGCGCGTCGACGAACGCCTCAGCGCGTTTCGTCGCGGTGAACTCGATGATCTGGTACTCCGAGACGCCCTCGCGAGCGAACGGGTCTTCCTTCAAGATCTCGTCGATCTGTGCACGAGGCATGTCGACGGTTACGATGACTCCGCCGGAGCGGGGCTCCATCGGGCCGGAGACGATGAAGTGCCCCGCGGCGTACTGGCGGTCTAGGAATTCGCGGTGCGCCGGTAGCCAGCGGTCGACCTCGTCGAGGGGCTTCACGTAGCGCGACAAGAGCAGAAACATGCCTGCGCGCTTCGTAGAAAAGGACGCCGCCCCTTGCGCTTGTATCTATGGAACCGTGAAACTGCTTGAAGGAAAGCGCGCGCTCGTTACGGGCGTCGCCAATCGCTGGTCGATTGCTACCGGCATCGCAAAGAAGCTCTACGAGCACGGTGCGCAGATCGCGCTTACGTATCAGGGCGAACGCGTCAAGGGCGAAGTCGAGAAGCTTGCCGCCGAACTCGGCGGCGGTCCCGTTATTGAGTGCGACGTTTCCAACGACGACTCGCTCGCTGCGGCCGCGGCAGCGTTGCAGCCGTTCGGAAACTTGGACGTTCTCGTCCATTCGATCGCCTTCGTGAAGAAAGAAGATCTCTCGGGAACGGTCTACGAAACGTCTCGGGACGGATTCAACATGGCGCTCGATATCTCGTCGTACTCGCTCATCGGTCTCGTGAAGCACCTCGACAAGCAGTTGAACGACGGCAGCTCCATCATGGCGCTCTCATATCTCGGCGGAACGGCGATCGTGCCGAATTACAACATTGCCGGCATCGCGAAGGCGGCGCTGGAGTCGATCGTACGTTATCTAGCATACGATTTGGGCGGCCGCGGCATTCGCGTGAACGCGATCTCCGCCGGACCGATCAAGACGGCGAGCTCGCGTCAAGTCGGCGGCTTTTCCAAAATTCTCGACGTCGTGCCGAAAGTCGCGCCGCTCAAGCGCAACATCACCGCGGAAGACGTGGGCGACACGGCCGTGTATCTTGCGTCGGATCTTTCGAAATCGATCACGGCCGACGTGCACTTCGTCGACGCCGGATACCACGCGATGGGCATGTACCCGCCGGAATTCGGCTCGTGATTCAGGTTCGCGGCGGAGCAACGCCGGAAGAGACGGCCGCAATCGTCGCCGCGCTCGCAGCCATGACGCCGGCCGAACCACAGCAGTTCGAACCGGCCCGCTCGCCGTGGAAATTCGCGGCGCTTCATCCCGAATTGGATATCGACGCGCTTCGTCACGCGCAAGGGAAACGAATTGTTCTCTAAGATCCTTATTGCCAACCGCGGCGAAATCGCGGTCCGCGTCATTCGCACCGCGCGCGAAATGGGCATTGCAACCGTCGCCGTGTATTCGGAACCGGATCGCGACGCCATGCACGTGCGTATGGCCGACGAAGCGTATCTGCTCGGGCCGGCCGCGCCTTCGCAAAGTTATCTGAACGTCGATAAACTGCTCGAGGTCGCGAAGCGCGCCGGCGCGGTTGCCGTTCATCCCGGGTATGGCTTCCTCGCCGAAAACGCCGAGTTCGCGCGACGCGTGCAAGCCGAAGGCCTTACGTGGATCGGTCCGCATCCGGAAGCCATCGACGCAATGGGCGACAAGCTGCGCGCCCGGCAAGCAATGAAGAAGGCCAACGTGCCGTTCGTTCCGGGCGGTACCGAGGCGATCGCCGATACGGCGGGCGCGCGAAAAGCGGCCGAGATGTACGGGTTGCCGCTGGCACTAAAGGCGTCGGGCGGCGGCGGCGGCAAAGGGTTGAAAGTCGCGCGAACGCTGGACGAGCTCGAGTCGGCGTTTACCACCGCGACTCGTGAAGCGGAAGCGTATTTCAAAAACGGGACCGTTTACGCCGAGCGGTATCTCGAGAATCCGAAGCATATCGAACTCCAGATTCTCGCAGACAAGCATGGCAACGTCGTGCACGTCGGCGAACGCGACTGCTCTCTGCAGCGGCGCCACCAAAAGTTGTGGGAGGAAGCGCCGGCCATCATTCCCGAGTCCGTGCGTCAAGGACTGCGCGACGCCGGCATTCGCGCCGCCCAAGCAATCGGTTATGACTCCGTCGGTACCATCGAATGCCTGGTCAGCGGCAACGAGTTCTTCTTCCTCGAAATGAACACGCGCATTCAGGTCGAGCACACCGTAAGCGAAATGATCTCCGGACTCGACCTGATCCGCGAGCAGATTCGCGTTGCCGCGGGCGAGCCGCTCGGCTACACGCAGAACGATATCGTTTTCCGCGGTGCTTCAATCGAAGGGCGCGTGAACGCCGAAGATCCCGCCGCGGGATTCCGGCCGGCGCCCGGCACGGTCACGGCGTACCGCGAACCGGCGGGCCTCGGAGTGCGCATCGATTCCGCCGCGTTTCCCGGCTACGTCATCTCGCCCGATTACGATTCGATGATCGCGAAGCTCGTCGTTTGGGCGCCGACTCGAGCCGAGGCGATCGCGCGACTGAAGCGCGCGATCGACGAGTACGCGATCGAAGGCGTTCCTACTACGTTGCCGCTTCTGCGCGCATTGTGCGACGCACCGGCCGTTCGCGACGATACCTACGGAACCGCCACGCTTGAACCGTTTGCCGCGGAACACTTCGCTTCCGCACAGCCGGCTGCGGCAAGCACGGACGGCGCCGTACCCGCTGCAGCGTCGACGGCTCCTTCGATTCGCGTAGAGGTAAACGACAAGCTTTTCCACGTGCGTCTGATCGATGCGCCGGCCGCCTTGCAAACGGCGCCCGGTGGGAAGACCGCACAGCGCGCTGCGCGCGGGGAACGAAAGAAAGGCCGCGGCGGCGCGCATGGCAACGACATCGTTTCGCCGATGCACGGCGTCGTCGTCGAAATGAAAGCGGCGCAGGGCGACGAGGTCGCCGAGAATCAAGTCGTCGCCGTCATCGAAGCCATGAAGATGATGAACGAAATTCGGGCGCATAAGGCCGGCAAAGTCGCGGCGATTCACGCGGCAGCCGGCGGCACCGTCGAAGCCAACGAGCCGCTGCTGACGATCGAGTAGTTAACGCAGCTTCGGATACGTAACTTCGATCCCGTTCTGGCTGATCGTCAGTCTCGTTATCGCACCGGCGGCGTTGCGGTCGAAATGGACCTGCGCGTCGACGTCCTTATAGTAAAATTCGTCTTTTGCCGACGGGTAGAGTTCGAGCGCCTCTTGCGAGCCGATTTTTGAGAATACGTGTCCATCTTTGACGGAGACCACGTCGGCAGTGCCCTGCACTTCGTAGGTTCCGGCGTAGCTCTGCAACGTGGCGTTATCGAGCGTTACGACCGGGGGATACGCCGGTTGCAGCTCGGCCGCAAGTTGCTTCCCTTGGGCGTCGAGTTTGTAGAGCGGAACGTGCTGCCCGTTCTGCGTTAGGATCACTCCGACGACGTTGCCGGCTTGGCGCACGAACTCGAGGTATGCCGGAACGATCTTGTAGTAGAAGTGATCGGCGCGCGACGGATAGATCCCCGCGCTTTGCTGTCCGGCAAGCTGCGCGCTCAGCGCAGACCCGGAGCGTTTGACGCTATACTCCATGCCGTACGCGGTGTTGACGTATTTTCCGGCGTATTGGTCGAGCATCGCATCGCCCAGCGACACCGGGCGAGGCTGCGGTGCAAGCGCGTACGCGGTATTCAAAACATGCGCGGCAATGTCGGCTACTTGCGGCCCGTTGCTCAACATCACGACGCCGGTTCGCCGGTCCCCGCTCATCAGCACGACCGCGTGATAGCCGGCCGTATCACCGCCGTGATCGACGAAATGCGAGAGATCGTTGATCCACCATGCGAGCCCGATGTGATGGCCCTCGAACGTCGAACGCGGCTGTTCCGCGAAGAGCAGCGTTTTGCCAAGCGGCCCTTCTCCCATCGCTGCGCGCAGATACTTCAACATGTCGTTCATGTCGGAGCGAATGGCTCCGCAGCCGGCTAGCGCGTCCGTAAACTCCCACGAATGAACCGCCGCGCCGGTGTCGTCGTGGCCCTGCGCGAAGCGCGAACGCTCGGCGGCATTCAACGTAATCGCGCTTTCGTTCATCCCGAGCGGCCGCCACACGCGGTCGCGAATCATCGCTTCATAGCCGGCGTGCTGCTCGCGCGAAAGCGCGAATCCCAGCAGGCCCATCCCGAGATTCGAATACTCGAATTCGGCGCCCGGATCGCGGGTGAGATTGTAAGAGCGCAAATACGCGAGAAGCTTTTCGGGAGTGTAGTCCTCGTACGGATTGTCGCTCGTGGCGTTGAGATCCGCCGGAACGCGCGGCAGGCCGGAGTGCTGCGTCGCAAGCGTCAGCAGCGTGATTTGCTTGCCGTCCTTCGCCGGGACCGACGCCTTCTCGGGAAGATACCGGACAACCGGATCGTCAAGGTGAACTTTTCCTTGCAGGACGAGTTCTGCAAGCACCGTCGTGGTGAAGGTTTTGGTAACGGAACCGATCTCGAAAAGCGTGTGCTCGTCCAACGCGCGCGGCGTGCCGCTCGAGCCGGCTTTATAGACGTCGACTTTTCCGTTGTCGATGACGCCGAGAATTATCCCGGTCTGCGGCTGTGCGGCCACTCGCGCTTGAAGGATATGGCGGATTTCGTCCGGCGTCGCGGTCGCCGCCGGCGCTGCCGCCGCGGTCGCGGCGCCCAAAAGAAAAGCGACGGCTATGCCAAGGCAAGCTCTCTTCATAAATCGAGAAATGCGGGCCGGGTGAAGGCAATCCTTCCACGAATCGATGAGCGTTATGGCACGGGATCTCAACGCCAGCGGAGTTCCGCTGAAACCGCACTACGATCGCACCGAGGGCGCGCCGCACGACGCGGGCGAGCCGGGAGCGTTCCCGTATACGCGCGGCATTCGCAAAGACATGTACCGCGGACGCTTGTGGACGATGCGGCAGTACGCCGGATTCGCCACGGCTGCCGAATCGAACGCGCGCTACCGGTATCTGCTCGAGCGCGGGCACAACGGGACTTTCCGTCGCCTTCGACCTGCCGACGCAGCTCGGCTACGATTCCGATGCGCCGCAAGCGCGGGGCGAAGTCGGAAAAGTCGGCGTCGCGATCGATTCGGTCGCCGACATGGAGACGCTGTTCGACGGGATCCCGCTCGACCGCGTGACGGTCTCGATGACGATCAACGCGCCCGCGTCGATTCTGCTCGCCATGGTGCTTGCGGTCGCGCGGCGGCGCGGCATTCCGTTCGAGAAGCTCGGCGGCACGATCCAAAACGACGTGCTCAAAGAGTACGTCGCGCGCGGAACCTACATCTATCCGCCGGAGCCGTCGATGCGCCTGGTCACCGACGTCATGGCGTACTGCGCGCGCGAAGTGCCGCAATGGAACACGATTTCGATCTCGCGGCTATCACATCCGCGAAGCGGGTTCCACGGCGGTCGAAGAGATCGCGTTCACGCTTTCCAACGCCAAAGCGTATTTGCGCGCCGCGCGCGACGCCGGCATCGATCTGGATCTCGTGGCGCCGCGCATCTCGTTCTTCTGGAACGCCCACAACGATTTCTTCGAAGAGATCGCCAAGTTTCGCGCCGCGCGTTATCTCTGGGCGCACATCACGCGCGACGAGTTCGGTTGCAAGGATCCGCGTTCGCAGATGCTGCGCTTCCACACGCAGACCGGCGGCTCGACGCTCACCGCGCAAGAACCGGACAACAACGTCGTGCGCGTTACGCTTCAGGCGCTTGCGGCGGTACTCGGCGGCACGCAATCGCTGCACACCAACGGCAAAGACGAAGCGCTCGCGCTGCCGACCGCCGAAAGCGCAAAGCTCGCGCTGCGGACGCAGCAGATCATCGGCTACGAATCCGGCGTCGCCGACGTCGTCGATCCGCTTGGCCGGCTCGTACTACGTCGAATCGCTGACCAACGAGTTGATCGAGCGCGCAACGCGCGCTGATCGCGCGAAGTCGACGACATGGGCGGCAGCATTCCGGCGATCGAAAGCGGCTGGATGCAAACGCGCATCGCGGATTCCGCCTACGTCGCGCAGCAAGCCATCGAACGCGGCGAAGCCGTCGTCGTCGGCGTCAACAAGTTTGCCGAAGCCGGAAGCGACGGCGTTTCGATTCCGCTGCAGCGCATCGACGAACGCGTCGAACGCGAGCAGACGCAGCGTCTCAATGCCTTCCGCGCTTCGCGCGACGACGCGCTCGTCAAGGAACGGCTCGCAAGCCGTGCGCACGGCGGCCGCCGGCACCGACAACCTAATGCCGCACTTCGTCGAAGCCGTCGACGCCGGAGCGACGCTCGGCGAAATCTGCAACGTCCTGCGCGAAGTATTCGGCGTCTACCGTGCAAAGGAAATCGTAGCTTGAAAATCGATCACGTCGCGATCGTCGTCAAGGATCTGGAAGCGACGATTGCGCTCTACACGCAAACGCTCGGCTTTCGCCAAGTCTATCGCGAGATCGTTGCGGATCAAGGCGTCGAAGCGGTCGGTCTTGAGGCGGGCGATTCGATTATCGAACTGCTGCGGCCGCTGGACGAATCTTCGCCGATTGCGAAGTACCGCGGCGATGCGGCGACAAAACTTCACCACACGGCCTATCGCGTCGACGACATCTCCGCAAAGCTTGCGGAATTGAAAGACAAAGGCGTCCGGCTGATCGACGAGACGCCGCGCAAAGGCGCGCACGGCAATCTCATCGCCTTCCTTCATCCCAAATCTTCCGCCGGCGTGCTCATCGAGCTGTGCCAGCGCGAAGCCCAATAGAACGCACCGAAGAACAGCTCGCAACAAGGGCCTTACCGGTACGCACGTGTGGTGTGCTCGCCGCTTGGGTAGCGTCAGGGGCATGAAGGCTTCTGCGTTGATTTTCGATTTGGACGGCACCCTTGTCGATTCAGTTTACGAACACGTCGCGGCGTGGCACAGGGCCTTTTACGAACTGGGCATCACCATACCCGCATGTGAAGTGCACAAACGCATCGGCATGACCGGCAGCTTGATGATCAGCGCGCTCGACGACGTTTTTTCGCTCGGTCTCGATGAAGAAAAGCGCGTCCGGCTGAAATCGGCACATAGCCGCATCTACCGCGAAAATATCGATCGCACGCAGCCGCTTCCCGGAGCGGTGGACCTTTGGCGAATACTCGCCGAGCGCAAAATTCCGTGGGGGATCGCGACGAGCGCGGAACCGCAAGACGCAAAGGTGTTGTTGGATAAGCTTCATCTTCCCGATGACGCCGTAATCGTCACGCAAGAGGATGCTAAAGAGTCGAAGCCTGCACCCGAGCCGTTCGAAGCAGCTGCGAAGAAACTTCGCACGCGCATCGAGGATTCGTTGATCGTCGGCGACGCCGTGTGGGACGTGCTTGCGTCGCGGCGCGCGGGTGCTTTCGGAATCGGCGTTTTGACCGGCGGCTACGGGCGCGAAGAACTCACGGCTGCGGGCGCGTATCGCGTTTATACCGACGTCGGGGAGATGGGGCGGCGGCTCGGAGAACTCGGACTCGGTTCTTAAAGATTCGGCGCCAAGCGGACGTCGAGACCCGTTTCGAAGGTCCGGTTCCACGGCAGCGTAATCTGCATTGCGGCGATGTGCAGCCCAGGATACAATTGACCGAGCGTCATTTGCGCCTGGCTCCAGAGCAGACTGCGGTTGCGCTCGGCCGTCGCACTCGCGACGCCGGGCAAGAGATAGGTGTGATCGGTTACGCCTTGCGCGTCCAGCCAGCGATTCAAATCGGGACGCACGTTCACGTGAAAATCGACGTCGTCTACGAAGCGCATGAACGTGAACGTTTGGTGCGCCAGGCGGTCGTAACCGTTCGTGCGTCGCCCAGCGCCGGCGGCGATCGCTTCGGCAAGCGCCGTGCCCACCGTATTGGCGTCGGTGTTCCACGCCGCGTATGCGTCGAGCTGCGAGGCGATCCCGCTGCTAAGAAGCCGTTGCGCGAACGCGCCCTGCACCGCGTAACTTTGTTCGTAACTCAAATCCGCAACGGCAACCGGACGCCGTGCTTGGAGATCGCTTGCAATGCTCGCGAGAAAGGCGTCGTCCAACTCTCCGGTGCGCGGAACGTGCACGGCCAGCACGATGTCCGGGTCGGCTTCGTCTTCGATGCCGCCGCAAAGCCCGATCAGGCTTTGAATCGTCGTGGAAATCGGTGCAAATTCAAGCGGATCTTGGTAACTCGCGCCCGTAGGCGTCGAATAGCGCACTGCTACGCGCGGCGTCCAGCGCGCATCGCGCGCAAGCGCATTTGCCACCAGCGCCATCCCGAGTTCGTCGGCGCCCGGTTCGATCGAAGCGCGATCGTTGCCGATGCCGTCGAGAAACGACTCCAGCGAACGCACTTCGCGAACGTGCAGACCCACGGGGCCCGCGTCGTCCTGTCCGAGCACTAGGCGATCGACGACGTTGGCGCGCGCCAGATCGAGCAGCAACCGGTCCACGCCGTAATTGCGCGCACGAGTTTGAAGATACGCGTCGAGCGTCGGTTCGCCCATGAGGTCGCGCAGATGTTCGGCCGTCGCTTCTTCTTCCGGAAGGAACGGGTCGTGCAGGTTCGCGTACCGCTGAAGGTACGACCAAGCCGGATACGCGGCAAAGAACTTCGCCGCATCGCCGATGGACGGAACTCCGGTCGGCGCGAGGCGCATGATCGTTCCGAATACGCCGATCCAAGCTTTGGGCCGGGCGGCGCGCAGCATCGAAAGCTCATGCAAACGGAAATAGGCGTCCGCGTACGTGGTGCCCGGCACGCGCGATCCGACGAGTCCGCCGTACGCAAGCATGTCGCTCGAAAGCACGAATGCCCGCGCATCTCGCGGCGCCTCCGCGTTTAGCCAGACGCTAATCGCGTCGGGTTTTCCGAACTCCAAGTAGCGCCCGAGCATATCCGCAGGCGGCGTCGCTACGCGGCGGCCGGCGATTTCTCCGAGCATTACCGGAAGCTGCAACGTTACCGGGCGATCGTCGAGCGGCACGAGCACGATAGGCGCCGGCTGCGCGCGCGAGATAGTCGTCGTCAACAACGCTATCGCAAGCAACGGGATAAAGAATCGTGCTAGGAACGGCAGCACCAATGCCGTTAGAATTGCGTTCAATCCCATCGCAAGCCCGGAGAACGCCCCGGCGATGAGGTTGCGTGAAAGCAGTTTCGCGGTCCCGATGCCATGCGCGCTCGTACCGATTGCGATCCCGGCAATGCGCGGCTTCCATCTGCGCAGGACGAAGGGCGCGGCCATCGCGCCGACGATTCCGCTGAGAATCGCGAACACGGCGGAAAGCGACGGGCTTCCCCCAATCTGCGCGCTCACCGCCATAGCGACCGGCGTCGTTACCGCTTTAGGTGCGAGCGAACGCACGATCTCGCTGTCGCAGCCAAAGAGACGCGCCAGCCAAACACCGGAGATTACGACCGTCGCCGACCCCGCGAGCAGCGACGCAAATACCGCTGCCGCATTCGAACGGATCGCCGCCAACTCGCGATACAGCGGAACGGCGAGCGCAATCGTGGCCGGCAACAGCAAAAACGAAATTCCTGAGGTCGAGCGCTGGTATTGCGCGTACGGCACGTGAAACGCGACCAGCAGAGCGATGACGGCTGCACTGCACGTGACGACCGGATGCAGCAGCGGAAAATCGCCGCACGCGCGGGAGAGGCGCAGGCAAAGCATATACAGGACGGTGGTGACGCCGCACCAGAGCAGCACGCTCGCGATCATCGTACCGTCCATGTGCGCACGGCGCGCCCGACAGTTGCGGCAACCGCGATGCCGAGCAACGTGGAACCAACCAGCGCAACCGTGATTCCCGCCCACGCTTCGCGTAAAACGCCGGCGTACGTCATCACGCCCACGCAAGCCGGCACGAAAAAGAACGGGAACCAGCGCAAGAGGCCGTGCGCGGCGCGCGCGACCGGCGTATCGACTCCCCGGCGAACGGCGAGCAGCGCGAGCAAGACGAGTAAACCGAAGACCGCACTCGAGAAGCGAACGTGCAAGGCGGAAAACAATGCATCGAGCAGCGCGGCCAGGGCAACGAGCGACGCCATAGCGAGCGTGGGCAGCACCGAACGAATCACAGCAGTTCGCGCAATCTTCCTTGATGTTCGTCGAGCAAAGCGCGCGCGGTTGCGACATCGACGTCGCGCTTTGCCATGACGGCCGCAACTTTGACGCTGCCGCTCGCCGCTGACAGGAGTTCGAGCGAGCGCGCTTCGTTGACGCCGGCTAGCGTTTGAACGAGCCTGCTAGCGCGCCGGCGAAGTTTCTCGTTCGTCGCAGCGACGTCGACCATCAAGTTGTCGTAGACTTTCCCTAGCCCGATCATCACAGCCGTCGATAATGTGTTCAGCGCGATCTTCTGCGACGTTCCCGCCTTCATCCGCGTGGACCCGGCCACCGGTTCCGCACCCGTTGCGAGCAACACCGTTACGTCGGCAGCTGCGGCGAGCGCTGAGCCCTCGGCATTGACGATGGCTGCGGTAAAAGCGCCCGCGTTTTTAGCCGCGTTGATCGCTGCGACGACATACGGCGCGCCGCCGCTCGCCGAGATGCCTACGACGACGTCGTCTTTTCCGGCGTGAGCGCGCATTTGCGCCGCACCGGCTTCGGCGTCGTCTTCCGCGCCCTCCACGGCCGAACGCAACGCGCGTTCGCCGCCGGCAATGTGCGCGCACACTAAGTCCGCCGGCGTGCCGAACGTCGGCGGCATTTCGGCTGCGTCTAGCACCGCTAGGCGCCCGCTCGTTCCCGCGCCGACATAATGCAAACGACCGCCGCGGGCCAATCGCTCGACGACGGCGTCGGTTAACGCGGCAAGCGAAGCGGTTTCTGCGACGGCGGCTTCAACGGCACGGCGCTGCGCGTTTACAAGCGTAGCTACGAGCTGCTGCGTCGGCAGCAGGTCCAACCCCGCCGTCGCTTCATCGACGAGTTCGGTGGCGGGAAGTGATTCTTTCATGCGGTCGCAAGCAGGCTGCGCGCCATGGCGAGCGCTCCCATTTGCGGAGCCGGCGCGCCTTTGATGACGTGCACGAACGGCATCTCGTTACCGATGCGCGTTTCAAGCAAATAACTCAAGAGCGAATTCTGCGCCATCAATCCGCCTGCAAACACGAGCGGAAATTCGCGGTCCTGTAGTTCCGCCGTTTTCACCAAAGATTTCAGCAGATCGAAGAGTTCCAGCGCAGCCGTTTGAACGATCTTCGTTGCGCTGCGTTCGCCGTCGCCGGCTAAACGCAAGACCTCGGGAGCCATGGCCGCAATGCGTCGCGTCGGATGCGGAAGTTCGTATACTTCGTTCAAGACTGCCTGAGCAGAAGTCGCTCCGAGCTGCGTTTCCACCGCTTCGACCAACGGATCGCGCGGCGCGCGGCCGTCGTAAGAACGGAGCGCTAAACGCACCGCCGCCGCGCCGATCGAAAATGCCGAGCCTTCGTCGCCGAGCAAATACCCGTAGCCGCCAGCGCGAAACCGCCGGCCGTCCGATTCCGCATAGGCGATAGACCCGGTCCCGGCCACTAAGACCATGGCATCGCCGGAGGGCACGCCGGCCCTCAAGGCGATGTATGCATCGTCGGAGACGCCGAGCGTCACGCCCGGCAGCCTCACCGAAAGCGCGCGTTGCAGTGACTGCGCCAGATCGTCGCGTCCGGCGCCTGCAGCGCCCACAAAAACCGCAGCCGGCGTTGCGCCTTCCAGCACGCTTCCAACGGCTCGCGCAATGGTATCCGCGGCGTCATCGACGCCGGCAATGCGCACGTTAGCCGGATCACCGACGAATTCGCCGACCGTTGCGTCGCCTTTTGCCGCGATTACATTCGTTGCCGTTCCACCGGCATCGACTCCTACGACGATCGACATTCCCGTTCTACCTCCGACATGAGTTCTGCAAGCCGCAGCGGAGCAATCGCCCCGAGCGGAACGGCCCGGGAAGCGCCCGTTACGCGCGGCACATTTGCGGCTCGCTCGCGAAGCGTTTCGTATCCCAGCATCGCAAAGGCTACTGCCTCTTTCGCTTCGGCCGGAATCCCGTATGCATCGCTCGTTTCGACGGCGATGCCCGGAAGCCGTGCCTTAAGGCGGCGCACCAACTCGGTATTGTAAACACCGCCGCCGCTTGCAATCAGGCGCGCGGGATGCGCCGGCGCCTGCGAAAGCGCCTCCGCGATCGACGCCGCGGTCAGTTCCGTAAGGGTCGCTGCACCGTCTTCCAACGAAAGCGCGGCGAGCCCGGCATGCGCGCGCAGAAACTGCTCGCCGAAGCGTTCGCGGCCGGTGCTCTTTGGAGCCCGCATCTCGAAATACGGATCCTGCAGCATTCGATGCAGCAGCGCTTCGTGAATGGCGCCGGCCGACGCGAGCGCGCCGTTACGATCCATCGTCATGCTGCCCTGCGTGCGTTCGCGCACGAACGCGTCGATCAGCATGTTACCCGGTCCGGTGTCGAACGCCATTACGTCGTGCGTCCTTCCCTTCGCCGGCAGAAACGTTACGTTCGCGATGCCGCCGATATTCAGCGAAGCGCGATCCTCGTGCTCGTCTGCAAAGAGCAGAGCGTCAACGTACGGCACGAGTGGCGCACCGTGACCACCGACGGCACAGTCGGCGTTGCGAAAATCGAACACCACCGCAGCATTCAGCGCTTCTCTGATCACGAACGGATCGCCGATTTGCAGCGTCAAGTGCGCTTCACCGTCGTGCCAAATGGTTTGTCCGTGCGACGCTACGTAGTCGACGCGTAGTGCGCCTGCCGCTTGGCGTGCGGCGCGCGCGAATGCGCTCCCGAGCCGGCGATGCAAATGCGTCAATTCTGGAACGGTCGCGGTATTCGGCGGCAAGGCGTTGCGCAGCGCGACGTGAAGGTCTTCTTCGAACGGAACGGTTACGAACTTCAGCAACTCTACGCCGTACGATTCGCCGCGCGGCACGATTTGGACCAGAGCCGCGTCGATGCCGTCGAGCGATGTCCCGCTCATTAGTCCGACTGCAATCACGAGGCAATCGCCTCGACGACGCCTTCGTAAAACGCCGCTCGCAACGGACGCGAATCGCGCCGGCCGTAGTACACCGAGTTCGTCAGAAGCACCGCTTGGAGATCTTGCTCGGGATCGGCCCACACACAGGTCCCGGTGAATCCCGTGTGGCCGAAGCTGCGTGCAGAGAAGAAACGGCCGCACGAATTCTCGTCGTTGGTTTTGAGCGCCCATCCGAGTCCGCGCCTAAGCACCGGATCGTACGCCGCTTCTTCAATCGCTTCTCGCGCGAGCGACTCAGGCAATAGGTGTTGCCTTCGGCCTTTCGCAGCGTCCAAATAGGGCTTCGTGAGCCACGCAACGTCGGCTGCGGTTCCGAAAAGGCCCGCATGCCCGGAAACGCCATTCATCAATGCGGCTTTTTCGTCGTGAACGCGGCCCTGTACGCGGCCGCGCCACGCGTCTTTTTCGGTTGCCGGAATCGTCAAGCGCTCCGATTCGCCCGGCACGAACTCGACCGACGAACGGTTCGTGCGATGCGCGACGATCGCGCCGAGGGACTTGCTTTCAATCCGTTCGATCAGCGCGCCGAGTGCAATCATGCCGAGGTCGCTGTAGATGACGCGTTCTCCCGGAGCCGCCGCCAGATCCCGCGTCAGCGCAAACGTTTCGACGTTGCGATCGAAGAGCGTGCGGTAATCGGCGCCCGAATGCATGCCCGACGTGTGCGCCAACAGCATGCGCGCGGTGATGGCCGCATGCGGACGGTCCCGCCACTCCGGCATCCATCGGACGGCAGGCTCGTCGAGATCGAGCTGGTTCTCCGCGGCGAGCTGCAGCGCAAAGGTCGACACGAAAAGCTTCGTGATCGATGCAAGGTCGAAACGCGTGTCGACGTATGCCGGGCGCGCGCCGTCGTCGTCCCTGGTGCTTCCGTACGCGCGTTCGAAGAGCACGCGATCTCCCGACTGAACGCGAGCGACGATGGCCGTTGCCCACGAGCCGATCGCTTCACGCAAAACGCGATCCACCGCGCCGAACCGTTTATCCATCGAACCTAACCGGAAGGGTGCCGCCCGCGGCAGCATTGCCGAAGAGCACGTCCGCTACCGCACCGATCGAAGATTCATCGTCGCCGTACGCGGCGATTACGTGCCGCGCTTCCGGAACGAGCGCGCAGTCGTAAGGTTCTCGAAGCGAAACGACGGGCGCGTCCGGGAATCGCGCGACCAGCGTTCGCACCGCTTCAAGCTGTTTCGCATAGACGTGCGCGCGCCGCATCAACAAGATCGGGCGCCTTCCCGCGGCGGCCACTGCACCGGCGATCGCTTCGCATTCGCCGGCTTCGGGTTCGAGCGAAGCTACGAACGTTTCGAGCGCCGGCGCCTCGCGCTGCAACGCCGCATGACGTTCGTGCCGTCCCTGCACGCCTTCGGTCGTGACGCCTTCAAAAGAAATCGCCATGGCGGCGGTTGGATCGACGTGCGGCGTACCGCGGAGGACGGTGATGCCGCGGCGCGCGAGTTCGCGTCCGATTCCCGGATGAGGCGGCGCTGCATCGATCGGAAGCGGGCCGTGCGCGCGGACGCGCAGCCGGTGAACCCGTTCGTACGCTTCCTGCAGCCGGACGAGCGGCAAGCGTCCCGCGCGAACGTTTTCAACGAGACGCTGCGCCGCGCGGTACGCGAGGTGCGGATCGTGACTTACGAGGGCGCAGTCCGCCCCGGCGGCGATGGCATTTGCCACGCCGTCAACCGTTCCCACGCTGCGTGCGATTGCGTCCATCTGCATGCAATCCGTGAAGCACACGCCGGTGAAGTGCCATTCGTCGCGCAGCACTTGCGTCAACAGCGCAGGCGAAAGCGTCGCAGGGCGCTCGGCGTCGAATGCGCGCATCACCACGTGAGCCGTCATGATCGCCGAAGCCTTGGCAGCGTTGCGTTGAAACGGCACGAAGTCGCGCCCGCGAAGCGTCAGTGCGTCCGTTTCCACGACCGGCAGCTCCAGGTGCGAATCGTACGCGGTCGCGCCGTGGCCCGGGAAGTGTTTGAACGTCGCAGCAACGCCGCCGTTTTCCAACCCGGCGGCGAGCGCGGCGCCCAGCGCCGTAACGTGTTCGGGATTGGAGCCGAAAGATCGCGTGCCTATGACGGTATTACGCGCGTCCAACGCCAGGTCGACGTCGGGCGCAAAATTCAGCGTAAAACCGGCGCGCCGCAAATCGAAAGCCATCTGCTCGCCCGCGTTCCGTACTAACCGTGCGCGGCCCGCAGCGCCGGCCGCCATCATCGGCGGAATCGTCTCGACGCCGTCCACCAGGCGCACGACGCGCCCGCCTTCTTGATCGACGGCGAGGATCGGCGACACCGGATGCAGCGCGCGCAAATCGTCGTTGAGCGCGCGCACTTGCGCGAGGCTCTCGACGTTGCGCGCAAACAGCACGTACCCCGCGAACTCATGCGCTATGAGAAACTCGCGCAGATCGCCGTCCAGCGCCGTCCCGCTAAAACCCGTGACGATGACGCCGCAGGCCAGACGCTCCAACTCGTTCACGAAGTCGCTCTTCCGCTTGCGGCGTCGAATCTCCGCACGTATTGCGCGTCGTACGAAAAATTAACGACCGCCCCGCCGGGCGGCGCCTGCGAGGCCGGCACGCGAGCAACCACGGCGCCTGCTGCGCTTTCGATGTGCAAATACACGTCGGCGCCCGTGCTTTCGCGGCGAACGACACGCCCCTCGAAGGAGCCGCCGGGACCGACGCGCACGTGTTCCGGACGAATGCCGATCGAGCCACGCCCCGACGGATCGGGCAACACGTTCATCGGGCGGTCGCCGAGAAACGCCGCGGAGCGAATCGTTGCCGGCGCGTCGTAAACGCGTTGCGGCTCGCCGGCATCTTCCACGGCGCCGTCGATGAGAACGACGAGTTCGTCGGCAATCGCAAGCGCTTCGGCATGATCGTGCGTCACGTACACGATCGGTCCCTCGAAACGCTCCCGTACGCCCAGCAATTCGTTTCGCACGCGAGCGCGCAATTCGGGATCCAAATGGGCAAGCGGTTCATCAAGCAAGAGCACCGCGGGATCGGAAAGCAGTGCGCGCGCGATCGAAACGCGCTGCCGTTCGCCGCCGGAGAGCAATGCCGGACTACGCTCCAGATGAGTGCCGATGTCGAGCGCGCGAGCCAGCTCGTCGACGCGCGAGCGCGACGAACGTTCGCGCAGCGCGAATTCTAAGTTCCGGCGTACGGAGAGGTGCGGAAAAAGCGCGTCGGATTGAAAGACCATGGCGATGCGCCGCTCTTGCGCGCTCAAGGCGTCGATGGAGCGATCGCCGAGCGCTATGCTTCCGGCTTGCGCGTGCGTTAGGCCGGCGATGCCGCGAAGCAGCGTCGTCTTGCCCGCACCGGACGGGCCGACGATCGCCAGCGTGCGTCCGGGCGATACCGAAAACGAAACGCTGCGCACCGCGCTGCGACTCGATCCGGAATGCTGAATGGTTAGGTTCTTGACGTGCAGCGTCTCAGGCGACGTCGTCACGTTCTATTTCAGGCGAATCATTTGCGCGACGAGGCCGCCGCCCACTTCGAAAACCGAAATCTCCACGTTTTCACCGCGTCGCAAATCTCCGACCGAGGCGAACTCGCCGCCGCGATAAATCGCCGTGCTCGGAACGACGGCGACGACGATTTGTCCGCCGTGGCTCCGCACGACCAACGTGCCGCTGGAGTAGTCGATGCTCTCGATTTTCCCGTGGATCACGCCCGCGTCGTGCGCGGCTTTCCCGGATTCGAGCGAGCGGTAGACGTGATTCGGATAGGGGGGCGGATCGGCGGGCGCGACAAGGGGAACCGCCGTTAGAGCGGCCAGAGCAAAAGCGAACGCTGAAAATTTCCCCATGGTCATTTCATGAACGTGACGCGACGGCTTTCCGTTTCCTCGCGGCCGTTTCCTTATCCGGCACGGTGCCGAGCCGGTGCTCAAGCGAGGGCCTGCCGGTAGGCCGCCCGCGCCTCGTCCGCGTCCGGCCCGCCGGCGCGCACTCGTTCGACGATCTCCCGAAGCTGGACGACCGCGGTGTCGTCGGCTTTCTTGCCGCCCAAAACCAGACGCAACGCCATCAACGTGAGGTCCGGCGTCCGCGCGCCGAGCATCTTCATGCCTTCGTAAAACGGCCGCGCCGCGGGAACGCTGGAGGGCGATGCGAGCAGCGCCGTGACGACCTCACCTTTTCCGGGCGAGCCGTCGAGAAGATACCGGTCGATCAACTCGAAATCCATGGCATGCCATTCGCCGCCCGCCTTGCGCTGCTCTGCGCCGTCGCGGTGATTACTTTCGGAGCCGCGCGGCCGGAGTCGCTTCCGCTGTTCTTGGATCGCATGCGTTCGCATGACGGCGCCGTTTGGCGCGCGCATCTTTCGTCGAGATCCCTGATTGCGGTCGGCGACCGCAGCGCTAACGTCGAGAGCGAGTCTCAAGGCGTGCGATTCTCTACGTATCAATGCGCGCAGACGTTGTGTACCGGCACGTACTTCGACGGCGAGCGAACCTACGCGATCGACATCAACGGCACCGCATTGCCGCAATCGGATCTGCCCGACACGTTCCTGCGCGCCGAACGCACGATCGCCTCGCATGCGTTCCTCGACCCGGCCTTCGAAGACGACGGCGGAAAAATATCCGACGGCGGCACGGCGACAGTCGACGGGGCGAAGTATCGCATGCTGGTCGTTTCGCAGCCCGACACGGTTGCGATGCAAGTGTACGTCGATCCGGCGACGGCGTTCATCCGGTACCTGCGAGACGTGAACGGCGACGCGACGCTCGAGTACCGCGACTATCGCAAAATCGACGGCGGCTTATGGCTTCCGTTTTTAGTGTTGCGCAACGGCAACGTTTTGGAGCGGTACGACGACCGCAGCCTGCGGCCAGGGGATTTCGAGGAGCCGCACGGTCCCGTGCCGGCATTTAGCGGACCGCAGGTCGCCATCGATACGGACCCCAACCGCTCGATTCCGCTCTTCCCGTGCACGCTCGGCGGCATTGCCACGACGTGCCTGCTCGACACCGGCAATTCCGGCCTTGCCGTCAGCTTGGAGCTCTCGCAACGCCTTCACGCTCCCGTCGTCGGTGAAATGCAAGTCGCGGGTCTCGGGAGCTATGCGACGCAGGTCGTTCACGCCGGGCCGCTCGTGGCCGGAAACGCGACGTTTCCGAACGCGAATTACGTCGTGCTGCACGACGTCCACCGTTTCGGTTACGACGTCGTTTTGGGTGCGGACGTGCTCGCAGCGACCCGGGTCCGCCTCGATTCGGCGAAACACACGATCGCATTCGATGCACCCGAGCCTTTGCAAAGCGTCAGCGTGCCGGTCCATTTCCAAAACTTCGTACCGACGGTTGCCGTGCAGCTCGGGAATCTCGGGGCGCAGCTTGCAGTCGACACCGGAGACGAGTCCACCATAAATCTCTCGTATGATTTTTACAACGAACACCGCGAGCTGTTTTCCGCGACCGAACAGCGGACCGTCACCGGCGTCGGCGGATCCAGCGTGGAGTTGATCGGGGTCATTCCCGACGTGCGCATCGGCAGTCTCGTCCTTCGCGATCAGCGAATCGGCACGACGACGACGCTTCACAGCACCGCCTACGGCCATCTCGGCGCCGGTTTTCTGCAACAATTCACGGTTCTGCTGGACTACGCGCGCGGACGCGTCGATTTCGTCTCGCCGTCACCGGCTCCATGAGCATTACGGACGCGTGTTGCTCCAACGACTCGACGAAGAAAGGTAAGCGCCGCCCGGCGCGCCAACGCGACGTGCTAATGAAAGCCGGCGCCTTCGCGTTGCTCCTTGGTTGCGTCACACTACTTCCCGCGCAGGTCGCTGCTTACTCCGAACCGGTCGAAGAATGCACCGTCGTCGCCGTTGAGATGGTCGACCAGGTCGACTCCGCCGACGCGCGAGCCGGCGATTTCTTTCGCTTTCAAACGATCAATGCCGTGACGCACGGCGACCACATCGTCATCCCCGCGCGCACGATGGGGTACGGCATCGTCGCGATCGCCTCGCCCGCGGGCCGCAGCGGACACGCCGGCTCGCTGGTCCTCGAACCGCGTTACTTACTTATGCCGGACGGCAGGCATCTCGGCGTCGTCCTCAATCACAACACCGCCAACTTAGACCCCAGCGGACCCAGCGGCAACATGCCGGGCTATCTCGGCGCGATTCCGGTTCCCGGCGTGGGCGCGGCAATCGGCGTGTTCAACTACTTCCATAAAGGCAAGAACATCGTCGTAACGCGCGGTAGCGTCTTTACCGTTTTTCCGAGCGACTCGCCGTCGGTCGAACACTGCCAACAGCATCCGGCGTATTAAGCGCGAGAAGCCACTCGGCGGCCGCGCTTTCGACGTACTGTGCGCGGTCGCGATGCGGAGCATGACCGCACTGCGATAAAACGAGGCGATCCACCGGACCCCGGCTTCCATCGGCGATCGCGGCGATCTGCGCGAGCGTTCCGTATTCATCTTCTTCGCCTTGAATGCAAAGCGCAGGTGCGACAACCGCAGGGAGCATTGCGGTAATGTCCCACTCCAGGAACGCCGGCGCGAGCCAGATGTCGTTCCAGCCGGAGAACGTGCGGTCGACGTCACGATGGTAACGCGACATCCGTTCGCGCAGCGATCCGGCCCGAAATTCTGCGCCAATGGCGGCAATGCTTTGCACGGATAAAGGTTCGACGAAGACGTGCGGCGCTTCGAGGACAAGCGATGCAACGCTTTCCGGATGGGCGGCTGCGAAGATCAATGCGATCGAAGCGCCGTCGCTATGGCCGAAAAGCACCGGGCGTTCGAGCTCGAGTTTGTCCAAGAGTTCCGGCAAAGCTTCGAGCGCTTCGCGATGCATGTATTCGACGTCGCGCGGCTCGTCCAACGGCTGCGAGAAGCCGTTGCCGTAGCGCGAATACACGACGCCCGCGAACCCGGTTCTAGCGCAAAGACGATCGGGGAAATCGCGCCAAAGCGCGATCGACCCGAGCCCTTCATGGAGAAAAACGATCGCGGGCGATTTCGACCGTTCGCCCGCAATGCGACGGATTTCGAGCTCTTTGCCGGCGACGCGGATCGTTTCGGTTTCCACCCGGCCGCAAATTCGCAGCTAGCCCGCTTTGCTCTTCTCGATCTTGTAGTATTTCTGCGCAAGCGCCAGATGCGACTCCAAAACCGGCAGTGTCTTCTCCGCAAAAGCTTTCACTCGTGCGTTCTCGCCGGACGCCGCTTCTTTTTTGAAGAGCGCAATGGCTTGCTCGTGGTCCGCGATTTCTTTCTTGAAGTACTCGGCCGGCGGCATCTTTTGCGCACGTTCCGGCTGCGCGTTCAACGGCGCGGGAGAGTAGGGCGCCGCCGCCATGGGCGCGACGCCGCTCGGAACCTGCACGTGCAGCTCGTTGGCAAGTGCGAGCAGCTCCCGATTTGCCGCCGAGTGATCGGTCACCATTTTGCCGGCAAAATCGTGCACGTACGAATCGGAAACGTCAGCCTGCACCGACCCTTCCTTGATTTCGGCAGTTCCCGATTTCAACGCCGTTTGAATGAACGTTGCATCGTTCGAAGCGGCGAGGACCGGCGCGGCGATTGCAAAGACGGCTGCAGTAGCAAGAATCGTTCGAAACTTCATGGGTAGAAATGTTCCCATGAACGCAGACCTTCCACCCCAACACCAAAACCGGCAGCCCGGCATTCAGGGCGAACTTCGCCCTCAGCCTAAGGAAGACGACGCGCGCTTGCATTCGGCGCGTCGATTCGAAGATAAAGTCTTCGTCATTACCGGCGGCGATAGCGGCATCGGCCAAGCCGTCGGCGTCGGCGCGGCCCGCGAAGGAGCCGGCGTGGCATTCGTTTACCTAAACGAGGACGAGGACGCAAAGAATTCGCAAAAGCAGATGGAAGAGCTCGGCGCGCAAACGCTTGCGTTTCGCGGCGACGTGGGCGACGAAGCATTTTGCAAAAAGGTCATCGACGAAGTCGTAAAGCGCTTCGGCAAGCTCGACGTGCTGATCAACGACGCGGGCGAGCAGCATCCGCAGGACGATATTGCAAACATCTCTGCCGAACAGCTGGAGCGTACGTTCCGCACGAACATCTTCGGCTATTTCTTCATGGCCAAGGCGGCGCTGCAGCACATGTCAGAAGGCGGCTCGATCGTCAACGTGGCGTCGGTAACGGCCTACGAAGGCAATCCCCGGCTGATCGACTATTCGAGCACGAAAGGCGCGATCGTTTCGTTCACGCGCGCGCTCTCCAACGCGATCGTCGGAAAGCGCAAGATCCGCGTGAATGCCGTTGCGCCGGGACCAATCTGGACGCCGCTGATTCCCGCTTCCTTTCCCGCCGATCGCGTGAAAGATTTCGGCAAGGATACGCCCATGGGACGGCCGGGCCAGCCGGCGGAGGTGGCCGCGGCGATCCTATTTCTTGCCTCGGAACAAGCCTCGTACATCAGCGGACAAACGCTGCACGTAAACGGCGGCACCGTCGTGAACGGCTAGAGGCGCGGAATGCCGGCACTCTCTTCGCCGGGAATCGGCTGTTCTTGCGTTGCGGCTTCGACCGGCAGGCCATGTTTTTTCCACTCGTCGATTCCACCGCGCAACAGACGCGCTTCTCCGTAGCCTTGTTGCTCGAGGCGGGCCGCAACTTCTTCCGCCGTTTTTTCGTCGTCGGCGCAGAGCACTATCGTTCCGCTCTTCGGTAGCGGCAGCACGAGTTTATCGGCGTCGAGCAGTTTCTTGGCGTCGTATCGCACGGCGCCGCGAATTTGTTCGTTGTGCGTGTGCTTGCGAATGTCGAGCACCGGCGTGGCGGCGTCGAACTCTTTCGGCTCTATCGTCGTCACTTCGCAGTCACTTGCGGCGGATAATCCGGTTCGTGGCGCGCGGCCAGCGACGGATCTAGCGCGGTCTTCGGATCGTTGTCGCCCGGGACCGACGATTCTTCGACGTACGGTTTCTTGCTCGAAACTTCGCGCTGGGGATGCGGACGATCGTCGTTCTTGTCCATACGGGATTCATACCTGGACGCGACGCAGGCGAAACGCCACGCTGATTCTGGCGTCGCTAGGTCTCGGCGACTTAGCCACGGTGTGCTCCCAGAATTCTTGCGCGCGGCCGCTCATGACGAAGAGACTGCCGGCTTCGAGGTCAACGGAATGCGTGCGTCGGGGCTGCGCCTTCGTCCGGACCTGCATGCGGCGCGTGGCGCCGAGACTCAGCAGCGCAATCGTCGGACAATCGGCGAGCTCATCCAGGCGATCGTTGTGCCACGCGACGCTGTCCCGTTCGTTGCGGTAGTAGTTCAAACCGACGGAATTGAAGCGCTCGCCGAGTGCCGCTTCTACTTGACTCTTCGCGGCCACGAGCGGCTCGGGGAGCTCCTCGCCGGGCCGGTAGGCGCAGACGAGCCGCGGCACCTCGACTTCGCGCTCGTACATCCACATCGTCTCGTTCTTCCAAGGCGTGGTTTCCAGCAAGAAACGGAAGAGCTCGCCGGCCTCGCCCGGCCCGAGCAGCGATGGAAAGTAGCGGATCGTACCGCTCGGGCTATGCTCGAGCGTTCGCGGGCCGCTGTCGAAAAGTGAAAGTTGGGCGCCCATCTCTTAAAGTATTAGTTGACAAGCCTGCCGAGGGCAGTTATTCTTCTCCTAAAGATTTAGTATTAACGAATTAGGAGATGCGTGGCAATGCCCATGAAGACGGCCCTGGCTCTTCTCGCGTTCTTCGTTGCGGCGGCACATTGCGCCGGCCACGCGCTGGCCGCCGAAATTGGCAAAGGCCCGATCGCCGTCCCGAACGTCGCCGCTGCGCCGCCGCTCGACGGGATGCTGGGTGAGGCTTGGAAACAGGCGGTCGCGGTGCCGCTGGTTTATGATTCGCATCTCCATTCCGCGAGCGCCGAGCCGACGACCGCATATGTTATGACCGACGGAAAGGCGCTTTACGTTGCATTCGACGCGCGGCAGACTCGCGCGTCGATCTTGACGACGCAGCGGACGAACGACGTGGGGCTGGACTCCGACGACGAAGTGCAAGTTAGCCTGTGGCCCAGCGGCTCCCAAGGCTTCGCGTACCAGTTCATCTCCACGCCCATCGGCACGCGCTATCAAAGCTCGTCTGAGAATTCCACGTACGAACCGTTGTGGCAAGCCGCCGGGCACGTCGAACGCGGCCGTTATCTCGTGACCATGCGCATTCCCTTTTCGATCATGCGCGGCGCCGGCTCGGGCCATTGGCTGATGCAGCTCTCACGATGGGAGCCGACGACCGGATCGCTCTACGTCATGAACGGCGGCGAAACGATTCAGAACAGCATGGACGTCAACTTCGCGCAACCGCTTGCGAATATGCCGTCCGTCGCTGCGGCGCGTCCGCAGCCGCGCTTTGCGGCATACGGCCTTGGCGCGGTCGCGGCGCCCTCCGCGGGCGGAAGCACTTCGCGCGCCGGCGTCGACTTTGCGATTCCGGTCAGCGCCGGAACGTCGTTCGTAGGCACGATCCATCCCGATTTTTCCAACGTCGAGAACGACCAGCAGACGATTGCGCCAAGCGCTTTTGCGCGGTTCTATCAAGAAACACGCCCTTTCTTCGCGCAAGGTGCGAGCGCTTATAACGTGTTTGAATGCGACGAGTGCCAATCGATCTCGACGTTGTACACGCCGTCGATTCCGACGCCGCGCACGGGTTACGCCGTCGAAGGCAAAGAAGGCCGCTACACCTTCGGCGCGTTCGACGCTGTCGGCGCCGGGCGGGACGACACCGCGGCCTCGGTCGCGTACCGCACGCTCCCGCGAACGCTGCTCGTCGCACTTCAGCGGGTCAATGTCAACATGCCCGGCTTCCAAGACACGTCCTATGCACTTTCCTCGAAGTGGAGCGATCAAAAGCACAAGTTTCTCTTTGCGAACTTTTCTCAAGAGACCGGAACCAACGTAACCGACGCGAGCAGCGCAAAAATGCGTATGATCGGGGGCGGATGGTACGGCGCAAATACGTGGATTGCGGGCAACATCGCAAAAATGGGCTCGCAGTACGCGCCTTACGACGGTTTCGTTCCGTTGAACGACCTTGCAGGCTACGGCGCCTTTCGCCAGCAGACGTGGAATCCTCAGGGCGGCACGCTCAAACACGTGAGCTTCGTCGGGTACGTCGACCGGTATCACGGCACGACGGGCGGACTGAACGACGCCGATCAGGGGCTCAATTTAGACTTGACGACGCGCACGTTGTGGGATCTTGCAGGCGCAAAGCGGAGCGACCTATACGGCGATTTCGGGGATAATGACGCCGCTCACGCAAAACCAGTACACGCTCACGTACCACGCCGGCACGGCTACGCCGTCTTCGCTCGCGTTTGCCTCGGGCGAGTATGGCGCTGGCCGTCTCAACGCCTGGTATCGCTCCAGCACGATCGCCCTGGGGCGCCGCTATACGATGACGCTTGAGGCCGACAACACCGAGCAGTTTCTTGCAAGCGGAACGAACGTACAGTGGCTCGAGCGCCTTAGCTTCGCATTTCAAACTTCGCAGAACAGTTCGTTTGCGATCGGCCTGCGGCGCTTCAGCGGACAAGCACCCGCGCCTAACGGCGGCTCGTGCGAAGGAACGTGCACCAACATCTCCTTCGCCTACCACAAGCGCTTCGACAAACGCGAGCTCTACGTGGCGTACGGAAACCCGAGCCCCCTGTTCACGGTTCCGCAGTTCATCGTAAAGCTAATCGACTACGTCGGCGCGGATAAGGGAGCGTAAAAAGCTTGTTCCAGGTGTCGTTGACCGACTTGAAGTCTAGATGGTCCCTCGCACGAAAGACGCGAATTTCGGCAGCACCTCAGGCGAAAATGCGGCGAAATTCGAGTACTCGTAATACTCCTCGTACAGCGCGTAGTTCAACTCGAATAAACCGTCGCGCTTGAGCAAAAAGACCTGGTAGCCGCAATCTTCGAGCATCCGGTAACAGCCGCGAAGCGTCTCGCCCGCCATCTGCCATGCGCGATTGTACTCGAATTGTACGACGCCGACACGCTGGTCGCGTAACGCGCCGAGCGAACCACGAATGACGCGCGCGTCAAAGCCTTCGGCGTCGATCTTTAAGAAATCGACGGTTTTCCAGCCGGCGCGCGCTAATTCGGCGTCCACCGTTGTAACGCGCACGGTACGCCGCGCGCCGTTGATTCGGCCCAAACCGGGAACCAGCGTGCTTCCCTTTCCGGCATCGTTTTCTTCGACGAAGGTGAGCTCGCCGGGTTCATCGCCGGCGGCTGCCTCGACGAGCGCGATGCGAGCGTCTCCGTTGAAGCGTAGGCGCAGCCGCTCCAGCGCGCTATGCGACGGTTCGAACGCGATCGCTTGAAACGGTGCCCCGTCTTTCACGGCGGCAATGCCCGCCAGCCAGTCACCAACGTTCGCTCCTACGTCGATGAAATTCGCGCCCTGCTTTGCTACGGCGTCGCGAAGCCAGCCTTCGCCCGTGTCCGCAACGTTGGGTCCTTCGGCGAGATGGTATTTGATAACGCAACGCGCCTGGTTCCGCACGAGAACCGCGAAGCGCACCATGAGTCGCGAGCGGCCCAGCAATTGTTGAGCGCGATCGGCGGCAGCGCGAATCAAAGAAACCGGCATTCGCCCCATTCTAGGCAACCCACTGAAAACGCGCAAACGCCATTGCATCAAAAATTAAGCCGGCGCACCCGAGAGCACCGGCCGCGTACCCGATCGCCGGAGCGCGCTCGAAGAGCAATGCTAGCACGATCGAAACCGGAAGCACCGCATAGAGATTGCGATCCGCCGACAGCGGCGTCCCGGCCCATGCCAGCGCTGCGAGCGCGCCGAGAAGAAAGATGGCGTTTACCGCGCCGAGCCGTTTTCGGTAAACTGTCAGGCCCGCAATGACCGCCGCCAACATGGCGATCGCGATCCAATCATGGACTCTTCCGCCGGCTGCACCTCGCAGCAGTCCAGCCCAGGCGTCGGGATCGATCGACGTGGAGTGACGCCAAGCGACTTGAGCGTGCACGAAGGCCAGCGCATCGCCGAAGCGCCGCTCGCAGAAAAGCGCAAAGAGCGCGATCCCGGCAAAGCCGGTCGCGCACTTCAGTACCGCGAACGGGCTTCTTCTCTCGACGAGGGCACCGGCTACTAGGGCGACTGCGAGCGCAACGCCCAGGGGCCGCGTCGCCGAAGCGGCTGCCGTCGCCAATCCAGCCAAAAGAAAGCGTTCATCATCGTACGCCAGCAGCGCGACCGAAACGAAAAATAAAAACAGTCCTTCGGAGTACGCGACGCCGGCAAAAAGCGAGAGCGGCGACAGACAGAGCGCGACAACGCACCACCGCGCGATCCGCTCGTCGAACCGTTTCTTCGCGTAGATGTACGCGACTAAGACCGCTCCAAGAAAAGCGGCGTTCGCAATTAGTGCGCCCGCGAGCGGCCACGGGATTCCGATACGGAGCAGCAACGACGCAAGCATCGGAAAGAGCGGAAAGAACGCGACGTTATGTTGGCTGCCGTCTCTTGCAAACTCGTAGCCATGCGCCGCGATGCTCCCGTACCAAGCGCCGTCCCAATTGCCTATTGGCGCGATTCCGTGCGGCGATGCCACCCCTATCGCACAGAATGTCGCAATGCGGGAAAGCAGCCAGACGGCGATCGGAAAGCGCATTGGCCATTCTACTATGCTAAGAAGCAAGCGGAATCTTCCTAAGCGAGATTGGCGTAGGTCGAACGCCCCTGGTCCAACGAACCTGGTTGGCCGTTGTGGCGGGCGTGCTTGCGCCGTAGTGTGATGGAGCATGTTTTTGCGCTACAGACGACCGTCCCGTTCGGTTGACTACTTGCTTTCGGCACTAAGTCCGCAACAAGTTGCAACCTCTACGGGCTCTTTCGTGCGCGAACGCGACGCCGGCCAGATTTTGCCGGAGATCCGGCGCAGCATCACGCGCATGCAAGGGAGCGAGCGCGCGCAGTACGCTCTGGCGTTGGGCCACGAGCTGGCGCAGCTCGACGACCTCTTGATCGCCGAACCTACCATGGAAGCGCCCGAACTGATCGCCATCGTGGAGGCGGATCGCGAACGCGCCATCGACCGGTTTGCGACATTCCTGGAACGTAACCCGCGGGTCATACGCACGCTCGATCCTGAATCAATTCGTGCGATTTTGCTTCCGGTTATCAAATCACGCGAAGCAGACGTCCAAGGAACGGACGTGCCCGACGACGCGCCGTACTCGCACGAACTCGCGACGGCGCTGCAAAGTTTGGTGCCCGCGATTTCCTTCAAGCGCGTACAACGTACCGCTACGGCGCCCTTCGTCGCCGGCGGACGAGGAGCTGCTTCGATCGCACGGTTCGCATTCAGCGTTCCGCGGCGTCTATGGACGGCGTTCATCCGCTTCGCGACCTCGCTCGGAAATGCAACGATCGCGCTGGCACGCATTCTCGGAAGAGCCGTCGCCGCACCGTTCATTGCGTTGTACAAGCTCGTGGTTCTGGCTTTGGCCGCCATCGGCCGCGGCGTTACGGCATTAGGCAACGGCACCATCGCCCTTGCCGCCGCGATTGCCGGCGCGATTGTAGCGGCTGTGCGATTCGTCCTGGACGGCATCGGAAACGGCGCCCGATCGAGTGTGCGGGGAACGGTCAGCGCGACGCGATTCGCGGGGAATGGCGCAATGGCCGCCGGACGTGCTACCGGAAATGCGTTCATGGCGGCCGCACGCGCTACCGGAAATGCGTTTACGGCGGCCGCTCGCGCTATCGGAAATGCGCTTATGGCGGCTGGACGTTCTATCGGAAGTGCGTTTATGGCGGCTGCGCGCTTCGTTGGAAATGCATTTACTGCAGCTGCGCGTTTTGCGGGCAACGCATTTACCGCCCTCGGGCGAAGCATCGTCAAAGCGGCAGGAGCATTCGCGCGTGTCGCATCGCGTGTACCTTCGGCCGTATGGAACGGCATCGTTATTGTCGCGCTTGTCGTTCTGCGTCCGCTCGTAGCGCTCGCATCGGCCGCGGCAACGGTACCCGGACGCCTCGCGTCCACGACTCGACGCACGATGGCCGGCCCGGTCGCATCCGCCGGACACAAGACCGCCGCGCTTTCTAAGAACGTAGTCGTTGCCGCCGGCGGTGCGGCGCTCGCAGCGGGACACTCCACCGCCAATGCCGCGAAAAAAAGTTTTCCGTGGGCGCAGATCGCAGCGACGCCGCTTGCCGTGGTTACGAGCGGCGTTCTCGCAGCGGTGCTTTTTGCAGCGATCGTTTTGCCGTTCGCGCGCACGTGGCATTTCGGAACGCCGAGCGCGCCCGTCGCCGCGGCTACTGCGCCGACCGTGGCGCGCGCAAAAGTGCAGCACCATCGCTCGCGCGGGCGGGTTGCATTGAAGCCGCATCCGAAGCAGATCGCGCGCGCAAAGATTCATCGCGTGCAACCGCGGCCGGTTCGAGTCGCATCGGCTCCGCGTAAAGCGCCGCGCGCGAAGGGTAACGTCAATCACGTTGCGTGGAAGTTCGATCCCGCCGCAAACCCGTTTACCTCGAAGAACCGCATCGTTGCGCGCGTGGAACGTCCGCGCAAAGCGCGTGCTCCGCAGATAGCAACGGCGCGCGTCGAACCGCAACTCGTTCAGCGCGCCCGGCTTATCGTCACCTCGTACCTCGCGTCGTTGATGCGCGGCGACGCCAGCACGGCGCTGGGGCATCTTGGCCTTAGCGCAAATGCGCCGATTAGCAACCTAAGCGAGGGGCCGGTTCTCCAGCGGGCGGCCGGCTTCCGAATCGTACATGCCGCTCTGCGCAACGGCGGCACGGCCAAGATCGACGTCGAAATCACGGGTCCGCAGGGCCGCTACTTCGGCGTCTATACGGTGCAAGCGAACGGTCCGGCGGCGTGGATTACGGACCACACCGTGATCCCGACGACCGCCGCCGTGGCGGTTCACCGTTAGGAACTCGTAAGGATCCAATAAAGGAGCCGGCTTTCGGCTGCACAATCCGGCATTGTGACCGGCTCGCGACTTATCGCCCGGCTGCCTTGTACCGATTACTACTGTAGATGTTGAACGACCTCATCACGTTTTTCACGGGAGCCCCCCAGAACAGGCGCAAGTATCCGCGCCGTTCGGGCCCGTTTCCGGCGTGGGTCGCTCAAGGGGCAAGCTGGGCCCCGATCACCTGCCTGGATATCTCCGGCAGCGGCGTTGGCGTAATCTCCGCCGTCGAGATCAATTCCGAAGTCAACATCCGCCTTCAAATCGAGAACCGCAACGTGCTCGCTCGCGCCAAACGGGTGTGGCAGCAGCCAGGCATGGTCAAAGGCAAACCGGCTTGGCGTTACGGCTTGACCTTCACGGGAATCAGCGCCGACGACTGGGACGCGATCATTCGCTTCTGCAACAACGATCCGGTCGCCGTTGAGAATAAAGCTCAGCAAGAACTCGAACTGGTGCGCCTGCAGGCCGACGACGTGGCGCGCCTCATCCCGAAAAAACTTCAGGATCAATTGCTGGCGATGTTGGTTCAGCGTGGCCGCCTAGCGCCGCTGAGCGAAAAGAATCCGCTTGTCCAATATTCTTACGGGGGCGTCCTCAAACGCAACGGACGCGCGTTCCACCGTTTAACGATTCACTCGCGCGTACGCGACGAGGTGACGGGCGATGTGAACTCCTACAACACGCGTTTCCTTTTCGACGACGCGGGCGGCAGCGTTAACGTCGACGAGTAGGTTCGCTCACTCGTAACGCAGAGCGTTGGCCGGCTCCACTTGCGTGGCGCGCATAGCGGGGACCAATCCCGCCGACAGCCCGAACGCTACGATGGCCGTCGCCACTCCTACGAAAGTTGACGGGTCGTTTGCGCTTACCGCAAACAGCATGTTTTGCAGCAACCGGCTTACCGCCGCAGCGGCAATGGTTCCAACAGCGACCCCTATTCCGACGAGCACGATCGTCCGGCGCAAAACCAGCATGACGATCTCGCTACGCTTCGCACCCAGTGCAATGCGAATGCCCAACTCCTGCGTTCGCTGAGCGACGCTGTACGCCATGACGCCATACACGCCGGCGAGCGCCAACAACAGCGCGATGGCCGCTAACGAGCCAAGCACGATGGATGCGATTCTCCACTGCGCAAACAAACTTGAAACTTCATCGGGATACGGCGTCAATACGACGTCTGGTATTTCGGGATCGACAGTGCGCCAGGCGCGCGTGACGGTTTTTGCGAGCTGCGCTGCGGGAACCGGCGACTTAACGATGACGTGAACGCTCGATACCGCCGGGTCTTGCAAAAGCGGCTCGAAGAATTGGAGCGGCGCTGCCGCCGCCGGATCGTCCGTTTTAAAATCGGAGACGATGCCGACTATGCGAACCGGCGTTTGCCGCATCCGATACGGCGCAAACTGCGAGATCGACGAATACACGAGCTTTCCAAGCGCATCCGAACCAGGAAAGGCCTCGCGCGCAAATCGTTCGCTTACAAGGGCAACGCGCTCGTGAGCAGTGGCGTCGGTGCCCGCGAAGAAACGCCCTCGCACGAGATGCACCCCAAGCAATTGCAACGCGTAGGGCGTTACGAGGTTGAAATGCGCCCCGATTTGCTTTCCGGCTCCCCGATGCATGGAGACCGCGAAAGGCGTAACGTACGAGCCCTCACCGGTCAGCGGCGCCTCCGTCGCCAGTTCCGCCTGCCGCAATTCCGGCACTGCATGCAAAGCCGCGAGGAGGTTTTGCACGTACGCGGTCCTTTGTGCTTGGGTCTTTAGCGCGTTGGGAAACTGTTGCGATTCAGAAACGGCGATGCCGTCATATCGAAGGCCCGTATCGGCATGCACTAGCCCTATCAAGCTGCGCACGACGAGCGTCGAAGCAACGACCAGCGTCAGAGCTAGCGCTATCTGCGTTACCACAAAAGCGTTTCGAAGGCGCGCCGTTGCAACAGCAGCAGAGCCGTGCGTGCCGTTCTTCAAAACGGCGACCAAATTCGTCCGCGAAAGCACGGTCGCGGGAGCAATTCCGCACCCTAGAGCTGCCGTTGCAGCAGCGGCAAAGCAAAACGCGAAAACCCAGCCGTCAAGATGTACGCGTACTTCATACGGAAACGACTGGCTGATAAGAGAGCTGAACCGGCCCGTGATGAGCGCCGTAGCGCATAGGGCGACGACGCCGGCAAAGATGGCATAAAGAGCGGATTCTACGAATAGCTGAGCGATAACGCGCGCCCTCGAACTTCCGACCGCAAGGCGCACGGCGACTTCGCGAGTACGCGAAGCGGCACGCGAAAGCAATAGATTGGCCGCGTTCGCACAACACACGAGTAACACGCCGGCCATCGCAATTCCGACCATTAGGAGCACGACGGCATCGTCGCCGGCGAAGGCTTCTTGATAAGTCAACACGACGATTTTTGCGGCTTTGTCGTTCTCGGGAAAATCGCGGGCCATCGATTCAGCGATCCGGTTCATATCGGCGCGCGCCGCATTCAGAGAAACGCCGGGCTTGAGTCGCGCGATCGTCGAAAAATCCGCAAGATCACGATCGAAGGCATCTGCCGTATGCGGAGCCACCCAGACGTCCGAGCGCCCTCTCGTGAAGAGATCGGCCGGCAGATCGGGCATGACGCCGACGATGCGATACTGGCGATCGTCAAGCACGATTGAAGCCCCTAGCGCACTTGGGCTCGCCTGGAATTGTGACCGCCATACCGATTCCGAGATCACCGCGTTTGCGCTGCCGGGGCGCATGTCGCGCGCGTTGAGGAGACGTCCCAGCAACGGCTGAGCGCCCAACACGTTGAAATACTGCCCCGTGACTTGCGCTTCGGCGAGGCGTTTCGGGACGCCGCGCCGAGTTTCGACGGCGGCGATTCGATTGAAGGCCGCGAGTGCGCTAAAAGAACGGTTACGCTGAGCCCAATCCAGAGCGTCAGGAATTGAATTGCTCGACTGGTTCTGAACGACGGTAACGATTCGGCCGGGCTCCGGATACGCCATCGGATGGAGAAGCACCGCGTTCAAAATCGCGAAGACCGATGTGTTGGCCGCAATGCCGATCCCGAGAGTAAGTACGACGATAGCCGTTGAGAGCGGCGACTTTACGAACATTCGCCACGCATAGGAAACGTCGCGTTCGATCGATACGGCGTGCTCGGCGAAGGCGGCGCCCAAAAGGTCCCAATATGCGCGAAGAAGCGTTGAGAACGTGGCGAATGCGCCGAGTTCCCTCGCCTCCTCCAGAGACTCTTGCAAATCGCGCAGCATCTCGCCGGCGTACTCGCGGCGGAACTCCGCGGGGGCGAACGCAAGCAGCAAACGATAGAGCGCGATCATATCGCCCCCGCCGGCAACAGGTTGCGCGACTGCGCGGCACGCACGACCACCGCGAGCCGCGCTGCTTCAGCGCGGGCCACGTCGCGGCCCCGAGGCGTTAAACGATACGACCGCCGGCGCTGCGCGTCGTCCCCGGGCGCGTCGATCTCTTTGATCCAGCCGTCCGCGAGCAGCTGCTTCATCATGCGGTAGAGGGTTGCCGGTGGCAAAGATACCTCGCCGCCGGTCAATCCGGCGACTTCCTTGCTGATGGCGTAGCCGTGACGATCGGCATCCGCGAGCGAGAGCAGAATGTAGAATGTCGTACTGCTGAGGGGGACTGCGTCGCGCGCACCGGCCGATACTCTCATTTTGAGACTATATCCAAAATGAGAGTATTTGGTCAACTCAGCGTTCGTATAGCGTAGAGAGCGCGAGGGTCGTAGCGGTCGCGGCGCCTTTGGGCAAGTTGCGAATCTGCGCGAGAAGCTCTTCCAGATCGGCCGAGGTTCGCGCTCGCACTTTCACAAGCAAGCACCACTTGCCGGTGATGCGATGACAAGTTTCGACGACGGCGGCGTTGCTCGAAAGCTCCATAACTTGTTCCGCGAACGTGCGGCAGTCGCCCGATTTCGTGCGAACGCGAATAAACGAGAGCAGCGGATATCCCAGATGCTCCCAATTCACGTCCACCGTGTAGCGCGTGAGGACGCCGCTCGCCTCGAGCCGGCGCATGCGTTCGCGCACGGCCGGGCGCGACAGCGCGAGCATCTCCGAAAGCTCTTCCTGGCTCCGGCGTCCGTTGCGCCGTAACGCGTCGAGCAGTTGGCGATCGATCTCATCGACCTTCGGTGCTTGAGCGGCATGCGGCTTTCGATTCGAAGACTTCGGCGCTTCGGCTAGCATCGACGGGCTTCTCCTTACTTTCCAAAACGTAGGATTTAGCTGTTTTGGATTGACGTTATGGACGACGTTTCCGTAGTATAGCACTCATTATGGAAAGCGCATTACCCTCGGCCCCGCCCCGCACTCTGATCCGGGCGCTGCCGTGGATAGCGCTCGTGACGGTTTGGATCCTCTGGGGCTCGACGTACATCGGCATCCGCGTTGCGGTCGAAACCATCCCGCCGTTTCTAATGGCCGGCATCCGCTACATCGTCGCGGGGCTTTTGCTCTCGGGCGCGCTTCTCGCGTGGAAACGCTCGCTACTTGCCCAGATTACGGCCGCCCAGTGGAAATCGCTTGCGATTATGGGCTTCCTGCTCTTGGTCTGCGGCAATGGTGCGCTGTGCTTTGCCGAGCAGCGGCTGGCCTCGGGCGTAGCGGCGCTCGTCGTGGCGACGGTTCCGATCTGGATGCTCGCTATCGACGCCGTTCTCGAACGACGGATGCCGGCTCCCCTGGCGACTGCCGGCCTCGTACTTGGAACGCTCGGCATCGCGCTGCTCGTCGGCTTACACTCGGCGTCGATTCCGCTCGCGCCGACGCTCATCGTCCTCGCCGGTTCGTTTGCATGGGCGGCGGGCTCGATTTACGCGCGACGCGACACGGCGGGACACGGCAATCCGCTCTTTCCCGCACTGGAAATGTTGCTCGGCGGCATCATGCTCACGGTCGTGGGGCTTGCCACCGGCGAAGGCGCGCATTTGCACCTAGCTGCGATTTCGCGCGAATCGATTCTCGGCTGGCTTTGGCTCGTTGGACCGGGTGCAATCGTCGGCTACACGGCTTATGGCTATGTCGTGCGCACGCTTCCGACGCACGTGACGGCGACGTACGCTTACGTAAATCCGGTCGTAGCGGTGCTGCTGGGCACGATGATTCTCAGTGAGCCGATCACCGCGAACATCATTGCCGGCGGCGGCGCGGTGATCTTATCGGTGGTTGCGATTCTCTTCAGCCGTCGCGCTTAACGACGTTCTTCTGGCCCAGTCCGCGTTGTTTCATGAGCGTATGAATCGCGGAGTGCGATCCTTTGTGCTCTTCGCAATGCAGTTGGTTGCAATTGAACTGCTTGCAGCGTTCCTTCGCCAAATTCTCGCAACCCGGCGTTTCGCAACGGCGGCGCTCCGCCGACGCAACGCGAGACCACTTTCGTTTTCGTTGATGCACCCTTGCCCTCGATCTCCTCGCGGCAAGGTTCCACTAGCTGCGAGGAGTTCCCTGAGTACTTCGACCCAGCTAACGAAAGTTAACCGCGCGATTGGCGGTCGATCGCGTCGAAGTCCTCGTCCGAAAGATGGATTTCGGCAGCCGCGACGTTCTCGATTAGATGATCGGGGTTAGAAGTTCCCGGAATCGGCAGCATCACTTTCGATCGTTTTAGAATCCACGCGAGCGCAAGTTGCGACGGCGAGATGCTCAGCCGGCGCGCGATGTTCGAAAACGCAGACCCTTCCTTCGCGAGATCGCCTGCCGCCAATGGGAACCACGGAATGAAACCAATTCCATGCCCCTCGCAATAATCTAGAACGTCTTCGTGCTGGCGATCGGTAAGATTGTACAGATTTTGCACGGTGACGACGTGGAAATATTCTTGGGCCGCTTCGATCTCTTCGATCGACACTTCACTCAATCCGACGTGACGGATCAGCCCTTCTTTTTGCATCGCGGCAATGACTTCAAATTGCGCTTCTCGCGGAATATCGGGATCGATTCGATGCAGCTGCCACAAGTCGATGCGCTCGACGTTGAGACGCCTCAGGCTCATATGGACAGCCTGACGCAAGTACTCCGGCTTTCCATCGGGCGTCCATTCATCGGGCCCCGTACGCAACAACCCGCCCTTGGTCGCGACGAGCAGTCCGTCGTAGGGATAAAGGACTTCGCGAATGAGACTCTCGCTCACGAACGGACCGTAGCTGTCCGCAGTATCGATGAAATTCACGTCGACCGCGCGCAAACGTTCGAGCGTCGCCCTTGCCGCTTGCCGGTCGGCGGGCTCGCCCCAAATGCCCTTTCCGGTTAAGCGCATTGCTCCGAAGCCTAAACGATTCACCGTGAAATCGCCGATGCGAAACTGTCCGGCCGCCGCGGCCGATGGAGTGCGGATCATTGGTACCTCAATTCCGTGGTGCCCTCGCATTATAGCCCGTTCAGCGTTGATTCATGTTTCGAGACAATGGTTTGCTTCTGGTGAAATTAAAACGGTTGCACATTGCATACCAACCGGGGGCTTGTAACGATGGAGCGCGGACTTAACGTGGCCAAGATGCAGCTTGCATGGATGTCGGCGGAGCTTACGGCAACGAAGAAGAATCTCGAGGCCATGACGCATCGCATCGTCCGCGCGAAGCTGGTTTTTTGAAAGCCTCCGTTGCCTCGATGTGGACGCTGCACGCGCGTTCGCCGCAAGCGGAACTGATCGACGGGCACATCGACTCCCGCGACGAGCTCTTCCGAAGCTTTCGCGACATCGCGCTCGCGAATCGCTGGTTCGGCGGTACGGCTGCGGCTCGCAACGGATTGGGCGGGTTGAATGCCCGTAGCGTGCTGGATGTGGGCTGCGGCATCGGCGACATAGCTACGGCCTTACGCGATGAGGCTCGTCGGCGTTCGCAGGACGTGCACTTCACCGGTTTGGACTCGAACCAGGAGCTCATCGAAGCCGCGAATTCCAAATCCGGCGGCGACCCGGGTCTTACGTTCGTGTGCGGAGACGGCACAGCTTTGCCGTATGCAGACGGAGCGTTCGACGCCGTCACGTGCAATCTCGCGCTGCATCATTTCGCGCCGGACGCCGCGATCGAGTTGTTGCGCGAAATGCGGCGCGTTGCTCGCATTGCTCCCGTCGTCACGGATTTGCAGCGGAGCGCACTCGCCTTGGCGGCAACCTATGTCTTCAGCCGTGTTTTTTCGCGCAACCGTCTCACGCGGCATGACGCGCCGCTCTCGGTCCGACGGGCCTACACGCCCGCGGAGGCTGTAGAGCTTGCGCGGCGCGCCGGATGGAAAGCGCCCCGCGTCCGGTCTTTTCGCCTGATTCGCCTGGTACTGCTAGATGCCGCAGCGCTTTGACGTCGCGGTCGCGGGGGCCGGCCCTGCGGGATCGGCTTGCGCCTTGCGCCTGGCGCGTGCCGGCTTTGCCGTGGCGCTTATCGACGAGCGCGACTTCCCGCGTCCGAAACTCTGCGGTGAGTATTTGAATCTCGGGGCATTGCGCGAACTGCGCGAGCTCGGCGTCGCGGAAGCGCTGGCGCCGCATGCGGCAAAGTTGCAAGGCATGCGCCTCTTCGCGCACGACGAATCGGCGTCGTTCGTTTTCTCTTCTTCTGCGTGGTCGATGCCGCGCTCCGAACTAGACGAAAAGATTCGTTCTCACGCAATCGACGCCGGGGCGCAGCCGATTCGCGCTCGCGTACACGACATCCGCAACCGCGGAGAGTTCGTTTCGCTTTTCATGGACCGCGATGGCGAGTCATCGGCGATCGAAGCACGCTTCGCCGTGGGTGCGGACGGCATGCGTTCGCGGGTTGCCCGCCTCCTTGGATTGAGCGCTCCGGCGAACGGCACGCGGTTTGCAACCGGAGGGCACTACGCGGCGCCCGTCGCGCACGACTGGATCGAAATGTACGCAGGCAAGGATGGATACCTCGCGATCAACCCGCTTTCACCCCAATCTGCTAACGTGATGTTCGTCTTCGGCGAGGAGCATTTTCGCCGCCATCGCGCAGCCTTACCCGAGGAGTTAACGCGGTTCTCCCGGCGCGTCAGTAAAGAGCGGCATACGTTCGATGACGCACGACTGCTCGAGCGCCGGCGCGCGATTGGGCCGCTAGCACATGCGACGCGCTCACCCGTAAAAGATCGCGTTCTGCTGGTAGGCGACGCGGCGCGATTCGTCGACCCGTTTACGGGCCAAGGCGTGTTTCTCGCGCTGGCGGGAGCGCGTTTGGCGGCGAACGCCATCGCTCGCGCGCATACGGAGCACCGGCACGCGGCCGCATTCGAGGCCTATGCACGCGAACTTACGGCGCTCTTTCAAGAACGAGAGCGCGTTGCGCTGTTGATGCGCGCGATGCTTCTTAGTAGTTTGATTTCGCGACGCGCCGCGCGCGCGCTTCGCCGGAGGCCATGTGATTTCACGGCACTCGTCGATGCCGTGTGCGGCAACACGCAACTGAAGCCGCTCGAACTTGCGGGCGCGGTAGGGAGGGCTTTGCGATGAGATCGGTCACGAGCATCACGATCGACGCTCCGGCTTCGCGCATCTACGAATTCGCCCACGAGACGGATCGCTGGCCACAGATACTCCCGCACTACCGCTTCGTGCACGTCCTCTCCCAGGACGGATCGGAACGGACCATCGAGATGGCGGCGCGCCGGTCGGTCTTTCCCGTGCGCTGGACGGCCATCCAACGGGATGATCCGCAAACGCCGGCGATTTATTTCCATCATGTTCGCGGCTGGACGCGCGGAATGGACGTTGTTTGGATCTTCGAGGAGCGTGGACCGAGAACACACGTTTCCATCGTGCACGACGTCGTCTTCCGATTTCCGGTCGCTGCGCAACTCATCGAACGCTTCATCATTACGCCGTTCTTTATCGAAGGCATCGCAAAGCGAACGCTGGCGCGCATGAAGACTTTGGCGGAGGGTGCGTGAGGAAAACTCAACGCGTCGTTATCACCGGACTCGGAGCGATCGCCCCGATAGGCACCGGCAAGGAGCGGTTTTGGAGCGCGCTGCTCGACGGCGCGATCGCGGTCGACCGGCTGACGCGCTTCGACGCGAGCGAATATCCTTCGCAAATCGCCGCGGAGATCAACGACTTCGATCCATCGCAGTACTTGGAGCGCCGCCGTTTGCAATGGACCGACCGGTTCTCGCAACTGGCCGTTGCCGGCGCAATGCTGGCCTGCGAGGATTCGGGGCTCGCATTGCGCGATCGCGCGGACGTCGGCGTTTACACGGGCTCGGCGCTCGGCGGACTGACCTTTGCCGAAGAACAAATCGAGCGTTTCCATCGCGAAGGTTTGCGGTCGGTGCGTCCGCTGTTGTCGCTTTCGGTCTTCGGCGGCGCGGCGGCTTCGAATATCGCGATCGAATTCGGCTTGCACGGCCCCACGATCGCCAACGCCGACTCATGCGCCGCCGGTGCGATCGCCATCGGCGACGCCTTCCGCGCCATTCGCAACGGCGACATCGCCGCGGCAATCGCGGGCGGCGTCGAAGCGCCGCTTGCGCCGTTGACTTTCGGTGCGTTTACGGTTGCGCGCGCAATGTCGACGCGCAACGACGACCCGAAACGCGCGAGCCGGCCTTTCGACCGCGAACGCGACGGCTTCGTGATGGCTGAAGGCGCCGGTTTCGTGGTCTTAGAGCGGTATGAAGACGCCCTCGATCGCGGCGCCCATATCTATGCCGAGATCACCGGATTCGGCACGTCGAATGACGCGCATCACATGGCGGCGCCGTTGCCCGACGGTTCGCAAGTCGCGCACGCGATCGGCTCGGCGCTTTCCGACGCCGGCCTTGCTCCCGACGAAGTCGAAACCATCAACGCGCATGGCTCTTCAACGCAAGCCGGCGATCGCGCGGAGATTCGCGCATATCAAAACGTCTTCGGAGAACGGACCGGCCGCATTCCGGTATGCGCGACCAAAGGCCAGCACGGACATGCGCTCGGCGCAACCGGCGCTTGGGAGATCGTCATCTCCGCGCTCTCGCTGGAACGCCAACGTCTACCCGGGAACGTCAACTTCGTTGCTACCGACGACGGCTATCAGATCGGGTGCGCGTCTTCCCACGCCGCATCCACGGCGCGAACGCTGCTAAGCAACTCGTCCGGCTTCGGCGGCATCAATGCCGCGCTGGTACTCCAGAGGGTTGAGTAGCGATTACTCCGGCTGCAAGAGCGCGATGACGTTGTTCTCCGAATCCATCGCATAACCGAAGCGCCCGATTCCGGGAATCGTTTGAACGCGCGCTTGCCGGCCGCCCTTCGTGGCGATGTCCAGCATCGCCTGATCGATGTCTTGCACTTCGATCGTCGGCACGGGCACTTTCACGATCTCTTGGCGTTGCGTGATCGCGGCCGGAATGCCGGCCGCTTCGCCATCACCGGTTCCGGTGTGGACCATATACGCCGTGGGCGAATCGGGGTGCGGTGCGAATTCCCAGCCGAAGACCTCGCGATAGAAATTGGCCGCTCGCTCGACGTCGTCTGCCGGAAGATGAAAGTTGACGATTTTTGCCACGATGTTCGCCGCTATTCGCGTTGAGCGATAACCGCTGCCTGCTCCGGCGTAATGGCTTCAGTTACCAGGAAGGTCGCGGCCTCGCGCTGCGGATCTTGATGCGAGACACTATTGACGTTCGAAAACGACTGACGCATCCGGTCGTTGACGGCAAGCACCGCCGAGGCTTCGGAGCCGGTCAACCGCTGCGCAACCTGCATGACCGCCTGGTACACCGTCATACGCCCGTCAACGGCCGCCGCCACGGCGCCGTCGAGCACCTCGAGCGAACGCGCGCCTATTGCTTGCACCGCCGAATCGTGCGCCGTTGCGCGCGTACGATCCAGGGCGCCTGATACTTCCGCGCTGACTTCCACGGGTGATGCGCTACGCGGGCGAATTGCGGATGCCATGAGACGCCGCGCTTCGAGCGTTGCCGGCGAAGGCGTGTTCGCAACTTTGGGCATCGGCAGCCGCGCACCGGGGCCAAGCGAAGCCTGATAGCTCATGTTGCGCGTTCGCGCAAGCGCGCGCGGGCTCGCCGGGACAGTTCCTTTCGCAGCCACGATCACGCCGTAACTCACGTTCGGCAACGTGAACGTCTTCGTCTCTTTATCGCCTGGAGCGTGTCCCAGCACGGAAAACAGCTGAGGATAATCCGCAATCGCGACCTTTTGGCCTTGCATGAACATCCAGTTCGCGGGCGCAGCATTGCCGGAGAACCGGCGCGCTTCGCCGACGATTGGATTCGCGAGCACGCCGGTTGGAATCGGATCCGGAATTTCCGGAACCAGTTTGAAGGAACTGGCCGCGACGGGACGTTGCGCCGCGCTTGTCGGCGTCATGCCGGGCAGCACGTGCTTTCCGCAGCCCGCGAGCGCGGCCGCTCCGGCCGCACTGAGAAAATAAAGCCGCTTCATTCGATAACCCCTAGTTCATCGTCGGGAAGACGCCTTGCAGCGCAATGCAAAAGCTCAATGCCAAGAACGGTTGGCGGTTCTCATGCGCTTGACTGCCGCCAACGGACGTAACCATCTGCGGCGACATCGCAACCATATTGCTGCTGCCGCTCGAGTAGGCGAGAACCGGATCGGTTTTCGCCGGATACGCATTCGAAGGACTGAACGAGTTGGCGTTTCCGGTTTTTGCATCAGCAACGGCCACGTGGGTGTGCGCCGGCAGCTCGCTTTGCGTTAGCGTGTGAGTTACTTCGCCGCCCATCTGTCCGAGGGTGTGGTTGCCGCCCATATGCATCGGCACACGGGCTTGGAGATTGGGAAGTGCAAAGTTCACTTGGCCGTTTCCGCCGTAGGTCGTGCCGAGCAGCGCAAACAAGGCTTGATTCGTGTTGATTTGCATTAGCTGTCCGTTGCAGAACGCCCAGCCCTTCGGTGCAAAATTGAACGTGTAGATCTGGATTTCGCCCAAAAAAGGAGACAGACTCATTAGGACCTCGGCGGAAACACGCCTTGCAGCGCGATGCAGAAATTCAAAGTGAGATATGGCATCAGGTTATTGTGCGACGCACTCGAGCCCGAGACGCCGGCCATTGCAGGGTTCATGTTCACCATCGAAAGCTGCGTGTTGCCGTTCGAAAACGTCAGCTTCGGCGAGTCGTTAACGGGCATCGCGCCGCTCGGCGACGTTTGCGTGGCATGAAAGTGGTTGCCGTCGGCCTGCACCGAGTGCGTGTGATTGGGAATCTCCTGTTGCAACAGCGTGACGGTTTCCTCGCCGCCCATTTGCCCCAGGAAGTACTGCTGCAAGCCGGGGCCTTGTCCCGTATGGATGGGGATGGCGTTCTGAAGATTCGGGAGCGCAAAATTGCTTCGCCCGTCGCCGCCGTACGTCGTTCCAAGTAATGAAAACAGCGCCGTGTTGGACGAGATCGGGAATATCTGCCCGTCACAAAACGCCCAGCCTTTGGGCGCAAAGTTGAACGGAAAGATGCAAATTTCAGCGACGTAGGGTTGAGATGACACGGGCCGCTCCTTACGTGGGGCTCGGATAAGTGCCGAACAACGAGATGCAGAACGTCAACGTGAGATACGGCTGCATGTTATCGTGCGGCTGTGAACCGCCCACCGGCGTCAGCATCGCAGGATTCATCGTGCGCACCAAGGGGGAGCCGGAACTGCTGTACAGCTTCTCCGGCGCCGCGCCCGCATAGTACGCATTGGTCGGGTCGCCGCTCGTGGCGGCGTTTCCGTCGGCGACGATGGTATGGGTGTGCGTAGGGATTTGCGTCGCAGTCAACGTTACCGTTTCAACGCCGCCGTTTTGTCCCAACGAATAGGTCGTGCCGGCGCCGCTCCCCATGTGAAGCGGCGAGCGTCCGCGCAAATCGGGCAGCGCAAACGTCGACTGCCCGTCTCCGCCGTACGTCGTGCCGATGAGTTGGAACAGCGTGTCATACGTGCCGATGTCGAGCAACTGTCCGTCGCACGTCATCCAGCCCGCCGGCGCAAAGTTCCCGGCGAACAACATAATCTCGCCTACGAAAGGATCGCTAGCCATCCTGAGTGCCGTCCTTTAGGGTTTATACGCCGCTGCGAGCGGCGGGTTCACGGAGAAATTCAGAAACCCGGTCTGCTTCGGACTGTTCGGTTCTTGCAACAAGGTGAACGGATCGTAACAAACGCACGGTTGCGCAAGCATCGAAACGTCGTAGACGTACACACCCTGCTTCGAGGTCGTGGTCGTGTCACTGAGCGTTACGAGCAATTTCGTCGCAGTCAAGAACTTGAGTCCGGTGACAACTTGATTCGTTCCATACACGTTGCCCGCGCAATTGGAATCGGCGCACGCATCGAACGGAATCGGACCGCCTACGGGATTGCGCGACGCCGTTCCGTCATAGACTTGAACCTCGGGAAAGCCGCTTGCCCCCACGCCCGCCACGGCAATATATCCGCTAGAGCTCGCGGTTACTTTGTCGCCTTCGAGCAGCGATTGGCCGCCGCCGGAGTCGCGAATTACGAGTGAATTCACCCTGGTTCCACCTACCGTATAGAAATCGAGGTAGGCTGAGCCGGTGTTGGGGTTTACTTGGCTCGCGATTACCAGTTGCGAATTCAGTGGATCCCAAGCCAAGGCCTGAGGCGAATAGATAGTGGAATCCGTCAGTGTGGTCTGCGCTCCGCTCGGCGAGCACGATCACGACTTTCGACGTGGTGGTCCCGTCGGTAATAGCCGCGGCATACGTTCCGCTTTGCGCTGCGCCCGGCAGTGCCACGACGTCGAGAGCGCCCAGCGTGCCGCCCGCGTTCGCGATATCGCGCGCAACCGGAGCCGCGGTGTACGTGCTTCCTAACGTGTAGGCAACGGTGTTGTAGCTCGCGCTTGCGGGGACGTTGCCGATGACGACGCTGCCGTCGGTGTCGAGCGCGATCGATTCAGGATCTTTTGCGTTCGTCGAGCTGGTCGTCGCGGTGCTTGCTCCGGTGCTGATGGCCCCGGCTGGAACGCAGGCGAAATCGCCATAGTCGCCGTTCGTTCCGCCTTGACCGCCGTTGGCGATCAGCAGATTGCCGTTGCTATCGAAGAGCATCGCGCGGGGGTTATCGACGTCCGGTTTGCTTTCGTTCGTTGAATTCGTGATGGCCAGCGACGGCACCGCATACGGCGTGAACGTGTCCGTCGCGCCAAGGGAAAGCGCGTACAAATCGATCTTGCCGTTTGCACCGCTTTGCTCCACGACGGCGAGGAAGCTCGACGGAGGCGCAACGCCGGTGGAAAACGTGAAACTCTTCGTCTGCGAGAACGAGAGGCCGTCTGAACCGTTGGGCGGGACCGCCTTTATGGCAACGGTCGCGTTCGTAATGTTCGAATTGCCCGGCGTGAGCGTGAACGCTTGCGCGGACTGATTGATAGTAAACGACACGGTACCACCGGTCGCGTTGATCGTTCCCGAAGCAGTTTGGTACGTTCCGCCGTTGTCTTGAATTTCGATGGTGGGCAGGCCCGGCGCCGTAATCGTTTTGCCCGCCGGATCGGTAAAGGCAACATTGAACGTAACCGGCGACGTTCCGACCGATCCAAACGTCGCGCCGACTGCTCCGGTCGCACAAGCGGCCGTTCCGCTCACGGTCATCGTTGAGGCATTGGCGTCGAGCGAGATCGCGTAGGCGTTAGCAGCGCCTTGAACCGTCGTTACCGTGGAAACCTGTTGCGACAGGGTGCTGCCGGTTCCGCCGTTAGCGCTCCACGCGGTAACGGTGATCGTGTTGATGCCGATAGGCAGCTGGAATTTGGCCGTGCATTTATAGTTGCCGCCATTACTCGGGTCGGTGCCGCACTGCCCCGCCACGCTGCCGTTTCCGGTCATGTTCGCGAAGTTTGCCGTTTGAACGGCTTTCATCGCGGCCGGTACGTTCGCATAGATGTCGGCGCTCGTGCCGGCATTTTTCGTATCCGTTACCTGCACGCTTACGGATTTAGTCGCCGACGAGATGTATTGGGGCGACCGCGTGTTTTTTGCCGATGCGGCCGTGTCTTTTTTAAAGCTAAAGGAGAACGTCGCAGACGCCGCATGCACCTGCTGTTGTTCGGATCCCGGCCCGCTTACCGCAGGAAGGGAACTTATTCCATGGCCTCCTCCACACGCGCTTACGAGCGTGGCGGACAAGGCAAACGCAACCGTGCGTACGAGCCGGGATCCAAACATCGAGGTTTTTTCCTAGTGCGTGTGCGGTTTAGAGTTGACGGTAATGGACGCGGACGTCACCGAGATCCAGAACGTACCGTCGTGCGTTTGACTGCCGGCAACGTTTGCGGTGTGCTGCGAGATCGGATAGCCGGTGCCGTGTTCCTTGAGCCGCGCTTTGCAGACGCCGACGCCCGTCGCCGTAATCGTGAACGACGTGGCAGGGCTTGCGCTCGCAGTGGCAATGCCCGAGCACCCTGAATCGAGCACGATGTCGAATTGCTGATTGAACGGCGCGTTCGTGAAGCCGGTTTCGGAGCCGGTGACGGTTTGCGAGCCGCTCGGCTGTGCGAAGAACACCGTCTGCTGTCCCCAGTTCGTATCCGAGTTCAGGCCGCCGTGGGCAGCGTCGTCAACCGTCGTGCCGCTGAATGCGACGTCGTTCACGGTCGAACTGACGACCCCGCCGCCGCTGATTCCGCTTCCGGAGGCTCCGATGCTGAAATTGTTGATCGCCTGGCCGGTGTAGTCGATCGTTACGGCGTCGCCCGGATTGTTCATCACAACGGCCGAGGAAGCAGTTCCGCCGTTGAGGTGGAGTTGCGTCTGTCCGGATGAATCATTCGACGTAAGGGTCACCGGATTGTTGAAGTCTGCGCTGCCGACGATTTCGGCACCGGACGCATCGAACGCGCTCACGGTAACGGCGGCGCCGCTCTGCGAGGTGTTGGCGGCGAGCGTGGGCGCGCTGACCGTAACGGTTTTAACGACGCCACCGAGCGTAACGGCCAGCGTATTATTCGTGCCTTGCCCGATCGTAAAGTTCGCGGTGAAGGTCGCGAGCACGTCGTTGCTGTCGTCGAGCACCGAGAACGTGTAGTTGACGCTTCCCGGAGGCGCTGCAACTTGAATCGTGCAGGTGGCCGTGCCGGCCGAAACGCTGCAGTTCTGATTCCCGCCGCTGAACACGAGGGACGTCGTCGTATTCGCCGTTACCCAGCTCGGCGGCGCGCCGCCGTTAACGCTGTTGACGACAACTTGAACTTTCGTCGCGTTTGGCGAGACGTATTGCGGACGATTGCCGGTAGGCGCGGTAACGGTCGTGCCGGTCGGAGCGACCTTCCACGAAAGCGTCATCTTCGCGTACTGCGGTTGGCTTACGGGGCCGGACGTCGGACGCGGCGTGGGCGTGGGCGATCCGCTCGGGACCGAGCCGCCGCCTCCGCACGCAGTGAGCGCGAGCGCCGTTGCAAGCGCCAGGAAACGAGTCTTCATGAGCTTGAGAAGGCCTTTCGTGTCGGTGAGGCGGCTCTAGCGAGACAGAAGCACCGCATAAAAGAACATGCGCTGCTTCAAACCGCTCGCCAGGTTATGGAGCCAAGAGCTCGGGACCTTTACCAAAAGGCACGAATGAACCCTAATACCCACTGCGTTCGTACTGTCAGTAAATTCTCAGCAAGGAACCTAATTTTACGACCTCGCGTTGCCGGGGTAGAACGCGATTGTATCGCCTTCATATCAAGCAACGACGAGGTACACAATGGTTCGACTCTTCACCGTCCTCTCGCTCGCACTCAGCCTCGGCGCCGCCTCGGTGGTTTCGGCTAGCGCGCAGGTGTACGGACAGTACGGCGCTCCTTCGGGATCCTATCAACAAAGCTGCAACAACATCCAGATGCACGGCTCGACGCTCTCCGCGTCATGCCCCAAGACAAACGGGCAGCGTATCTATACTTCGCTCGACGTAGGACGCTGCAGCGGCGGAGACATTTCGAATCAGAACGGTAATCTAACGTGCAACGGAAACGGCTATAACAACGGAAACGGCTATAACAACGGCTACGGTAACGGCTATGGCAACGGCTATGGCAACGGCAACAATGGCCACCATCACCACCACCATCACAACCAGAACCGCGACAACGATAACGACAGCGGCAACAACGGCTACTACAATAATGGCTACAACCGCGGCGGTTATAACAACGGCTACGGTTCCTTGCCGGCCGGATCGTATCAACAGAGCTGCACGAATCTGCAGATGCGCGGTTCGACGCTAACGGGCTCTTGTACGGCGGACAATGGCCAGCGGGTCAACTCGTCGCTCGACGTAAGCCGCTGTAACAACAACGCCGTCCGCAACCTTAACGGCTACCTGCGCTGCGGATACTAAACGCAAGCGTCGATACGAAAGAGGCACCTAATTAGGTGCCTCTTCTTTATGTCCAAGCCGGTCAGATAAGTTCTCGAGCTACCTGGAGAGACTCGTAAACCCTCCGGACGCCCGGCACCATACGCGTCTTTTCGCAGACCTCGCGAAGATCCGCAGCCGTCGGCACCGTACCCGTTACATGAACGACGCCGTCTTTTACGCTGACCGCGATGGTCGCGCGATCGAGATTTCCGTCCTCAGCGAGTTCATCGATAATCGCCTGTTGCAAGAGAGCATCTTCTTCCATAAGCGGATCGTAGGTGCGTTTTATGAACGCCTGAGGAAGCGCCGGTAACGACTCCTTCCCGCCTGCTTCTTCGAATCGGTACGGCGGCCCGCGCATACTTGGCGCGTGCCGGACGCGCCTCGATGGTCTCGATCCCGCAAGCTTTACCGCCGGAGGTCCTGGCACAAAGCACGGTCGGTTCGGGCGACTCGATGGTTGCCGGACTCGCGATCGGTTTTAACGAGCACCGTTCGTTAGCGCTCGGTCTTCAATGGGGCACCGCTGCGGGAGCAGCAACGGCGCAAAAAATTGGAACGCAACTCGGCGATGCCGATGAGATCAATCGCTTGCCGCCCGCGGTCGTCATTCGGCGCTTAGCGCACGCCGCCCACGCCTACACCCGTGACCCCGGTGTACTGCATAGAATCTTAAAAACTGACCGTTGCGTTATTCGCGCCGTTTGCTGAAGCCGTTATCGTCACCGGATTCGGCCCGCACGTGGGATCGAACGTCACGCCCACGGGAACCGGCGAGTTGAATGCAAGGTTGGAATATGCTTGAGCGCTGCCGCCACTGTTTACGTTCTGATAGAAGCTGAAGGCGACCTCGCAACTGGATCCGTTGCTGCTTAAATTGATATTCCCGTTGTATGGAACGGTGATCAAATTTCCCCATTTGTCATAGGCGTTAACGGTAAGAGCCAAATACTGGGTACCGCTCGAAGCAGCGCGGGTCGGCTTCGTGGGAAAAGACAGTTGAATGCTGGCGATGACATTATTCGAGGGCGACCCGAAGAGCGAACGACCCGTTTGCGTCCCTTCACATCCGCTGGTGAGCATTGCAGCCAAGAGGAACAAGGCCATCGTTCTAACGCGCATAGACATCCTTTCGCAGCACCCTAAACGATTAGCCGGGCAGATGCTATAGCCTGTGGTTCTTTTTGACTACTCCGGAGCTCACAAGAGTCGACGCGAGTGCGTGCTTCCATAAAAAATGCGCCCGTGCACCGGCGATATAGCTACATTCCTTTAGGCACTCGCAAAGCACGCGGCGCGAATAAAAACCCCCGCGAAATAAGAGACTTTGCGAGGGTCACATCATTCCGGATGGTCGACTCGCCTTCGACAACGCCCCCGGTTCTGTTGAGGATGACCGTTCGAGTTGACCATCCGAAACGATAAAAAAGGCGTCCCGAATGAGACGCCTTTTCTTTTTATGGCTCCGGATGCTGGACTCGAACCAGCGACCCGCTGATTAACAGTCAGCTGCTCTACCAACTGAGCTAATCCGGAACGTCGAGTGACTGCGGGATTGTATCGGATTTGGAAACGTTCCGCAACCGTTTCTGACCACATCGCGGCAACGGTGTGCCGGGCGGGCCGGGGAGCCTGGTTCTGCGATGCGACTCGGTCCCCTCCCGGCCGCAAACAGCCGTTCCATTCATGCGACTTAAGTCTCCGTGAAATCACGATCCGGCGCTCCGCTAGCGTGGCTGCGGCAAGGGGCCGCCTCACGCAGCGTTGTGGAAGATTATTCCCAAGGCGTATCGCCGGCCGCCCTCGATGCGGCTCACGCCATGCCGCGTCTTGACGCGGTAGTAGCCCGTCCGGCCGCGCACCGGCCGTTCGTTGGTGCAAAAGACGATCGCCTCGCCTTGTCTTGCGCGAATCACCATCGGTTTCGACTGCATGCGCGGGCGTTGCTCGACGAGGACGAATTCGCCGCCGGCGTAATCGCGGTCAGGCTCGCTCAGCATCACCACCATTTGAAGCGGAAACGCGAGTTCGCCGTAGAGGTCCTGATGCAAGCAGTTGTAACCGCCGCTTTCGTAGCGTAGAAGCAGCGGCGTCGGACGGCGCTGTCCCGCGTGCGCACATCGTTCCAAGAATGCATCCAGCGCAGGCGGATAGGAAACGCCGGAACGCATGCGTTCCATCCAGCGATTCGCAACCGGCGCAAGGTCCGCGTACACGTCGTGACGCAGCGAATCGACGACTGCCGGTAGCGGATCTGCAAAATACTTATATTCGCCCACGCCGAAATTATGGCGCTCCATTATCACGCGGCTGCGAAAGCGCGCGTCGTCTTCGTAGGCCGAAATTAATTCAGTGCACTGCGTTTCGTCGAGCACGCACCCGGCGCGGAAGTACCCGTTCTCGTCCAGTTCGCGCGCAAGCGCTTCTTCGTCGAACATCGCTCCATAATAACAAAAGCGGCCGGATTGCTCCGACCGCTTTCTTGCGGGACGTGGATGGACTACCGGTGACTACCGGTGACCGCCGCCGGACTGACGACGGATGGTCACGGTATTGTTCAGAGTGATCTGGACGTTCGAGCCTGCCGCCAGATCGAAGTTCGTCTTCTTATTGACGCCGTAGAGCAGGCCGCCGGCCGCGCCAACGACGCCGCCGCCGTCGTGTGGAAGATCGTCTTGCCGATCACGTTTCCGAGCACCATGCCGCCGAGCGTCGTCAACGCGACGTGCCCGCCGTTTGCTTGCTCGGTTTTGCGCTGGTCTTGCGTCATGTTGGCCGAAATGTCGACGGTGCTGCCGTCGGCCAAGCGCAGGTAGTCGAACTGCAGGCCGAGCGCGGGCTTCTTGCCCTGGCCGGCGCGCGTGACGCTCGTCACTTCACCGGCGACTATCGCACCCTGGAACGCGGGATTTCCGCTCGGATACGGCGGCACGACGTCCATCACAAAACGATCGCCGACGTGGGCGTTGCCCGTATCGATGTCGTTGCGCAGACGTCCGTTGATCTGCGCTCCCTGGTAGAGCGTCAGGGTGCTTTGCGCCGACGCGGTCAGGGTGGTTCCTACGAAAGCCGTGAGCGCTGCGAGCGCCATCAAGCCGTTTCGAAAATTCATCAGGTCCTCCTTTTGAGCGCGGCCGGTTTGCGCTCGGCGCAACCCTTTCGCACGTTTTCACCCTAGAGAACGAGCAGACCCCGCGGGATGTTCCGCGGGACTCTTTCCCAATTTCGGTCGCTCTGCACTTTAAGGGGTGTTGAGATCGCTTGCCAGCATGAGGGTCACCGCCGTCCCCTCGTCGACGTGAATCGGCACGCCGGCCTTCGCGCGTAGCCATGACCGCCGGTTTGCGCGGTCGGCTTCGCGCGCGCCCGATGTCCATTTTCCACACGATCGTGTACGGATTCGGAGCGAACGTTCCCATCGGCATCGCGCCGGCTGCAGGCGGCGGAGTGCCCGCCGTGTGATGCGTCACGCGCGCATTGCTCTACCCAGCCGCGGAACGGCTCCTTCATTCCGTTTTGGAACGTAATCGTTGTCGAACAGAAATCCGATGGACGCCGGATCGACGCCTCGCGCGCTGCGACGCTTCGTGAGGTGCACCGGTGATCTTCGCATCCTGAAGTACGGGTACGACGGATCGTTCACGGTCAAAGCAAAGTTATCACCCGGCTGAGCGACGGTTGAATCGATAGTCGTATTCAGCGTCGCGTTGAACGGGTGTCGGCTTTGAGCGTAGTTGGATGCTGGGTCGTAACGACGCCAACGGTTTGAACGGCCGTGCGCCGCCGGGCGGCAGCATGGCCAAGAGCAGTGCGAGCAGCATGGGAGCCATGCTCCCATGCTACTCTCCCGCAATCTACTTTGCGAAGTTCGGAACGCGCAAAGCTTCGCCGGTGAAGCCGGTCGCTTCGCGCAGCGCGTCGACCTTGTCGAGCCGCTCCCACGGCAGATCGAGATCCGGCCGGCCGAAGTGGCCGTACGCCGCCGTCTGCTTGTAGATCGGACGGCGCAGGTCGAGGTTGTGAATGATCGCCGCCGGACGCAGATCGAACACTTCGATCACGGCTTCGGCGATCTGCTCTTCGGCGATCTTCGCCGTGCCGAACGTTTCGACGAGCACGCTCATCGGTTCGCGCGACGCCGATCGCGTACGCGACCTGCACTTCGCAGCGGTCCGCCAGGCCCGCTGCGACGACGTTCTTCGCGACGTAACGCGCGGCGTACGCCGCCGAGCGGTCGACCTTCGTCGGATCCTTGCCCGAGAACGCGCCGCCGCCGTGACGCGCCATGCCGCCGTACGTGTCGGCGATGATCTTGCGTCCGGTCAGGCCGGCATCGCCCTTCGGGCCGCCGATGACGAAGCGGCCGGTCGGGTTGACGTAGATGCGCGTGTTCTCGTCGCGCATCGACGCCGGAATGACGTGCGTTGATGACCTTCTCGGTGACTTCGCTGACGGATCACTTCGAGCGCGAATGTCGGGATCGTGCTGCGTCGAGATGACGACCGCGTCGACGCGCACCGGCTTGTCGCCGTCGTACTCGACCGTGACTTGCGACTTGCCGTCGGGACGCAGATACGGAATGTCGCCGTTCTTGCGCACCGCGGCGAGCATGCGCGTGAGGTTGTGCGCGAGCACGATCGGCAGCGGCATCAGTTCGGCGGTCTCGCGGCACGCGAAACCGAACATCATGCCCTGGTCGCCGGCGCCGGTCGTTCGAACTCGTCGTCCTTGCCGCCTGCTTGGCTTCGAGCGACTTGTCGACGCCCATCGCGATGTCGGGCGACTGTTCGTCGATCGAGACGCTGACGCCGCACGTTTCGGCGTCGAAGCCGACGGCCGACTTGGTGTAGCCGATCTCGCGCGATCGTTTCGCGCACGATGCGCGGGATGTCGATGTAGCGTCGTGGTCGTGACCTCGCCGGCGATGTGCATTTGACCGGTGATCGCAAACGTTTCGACGGCGACGCGCGACATCGGATCGTCGCGAGCATCGCGTCGAGCACCGCGTCGGAGATCTGGTCGGCGACTTTGTCGGGGTGACCCTCGGTCACCGATTCGGAGGTGAAGAGTCGGCGGTACTGATGCCACGTCTAGGTTCCCTCCGACCACGACGCCATGTACTTCACTTGTTCCGGCGTCAGCGTGTCGATCTCGATGCCCATCGACGACAGCTTGAGCGTCGCGACTTCTTCGTCGATCTCGACCGGCACGTCGTAGACGTTCTTCTCCAGCGTCTTGTAGTTCTGCGCGAGGTAGCGCCGCCGCCATCGCCTGGTTCGCGAACGACATATCCATCACGGCCGCCGGATGGCCTTCGCCGGCGGCGAGGTTGACGAGGCGTCCGTCGGCGAGAATGCAGACCTTGCGGCCGTCGTGCATTTCGTACTGCTCGACGAACTGGCGCGGCTCCGTCATGCCCTTGCTGATGCGCTTGAGCCGTCGAGATCGAGCTCGTCGTTGAAGTGGCCCGAGTTGCAGACGATCGCGCCGTCCTTCATCAGCTTGAAGTGCTCTTCGCGAATGACGTGATAGTTGCCGGTGACGGTGACGAAGACGTCGCCGATCTTCGCGGCGTCGCCCATCGGCATCACGCGGTAGCCGTCCATCACCGCTTCGATCGCCTTGCGCGGATCGACTTCGGTGACGACGACGTGCGCGCCCATGCCGGCCGCGCGCGACGCGACGCCGCGTCCGCACCAGCCGTAGCCGACGACGACGACGCGTGCGTCCGGCGAGCAGCACGTTGGTCGCGCGAATGATGCCGTCGAGCGTCGACTGGCCGGTGCCGTAGCGGTTGTCGAACATGTGCTTGGTCAGCGCGTTGTTGACGGCGATGACCGGATACGGCAGCACGCCGTCCTTCTCCATCGCCTTGAGGCGAATGACGCCGGTCGTCGTCTCTTCGCAGCCGCCGATCATGTCGGCGAGCAGATGGTTGTGCTTCGTGTAGATCGTCGTCACGAGATCGCAGCCGTCGTCCATCGACATCTGCGGCTTCGTCGCGATCACCGATTCGATGTGCGAGTAGTACGTCGCGTTGTCTTCGCCTTTGATGGCGTACGTCGGAATGCCGTACTCGCAGAGCGCCGCCGCGACGTCGTCTTGCGTCGAGAGCGGGTTGCGACGCGCACAGCGCGATCTCGGCGCCGCCGGCTTGCAGCGCAAGCATCAGGTTGGCGGTTTCGGTGGTGACGTGAAGACACGCACCGATGCGCACGCCCTTGAGCGGCTTTTCCGCCTCGAAACGATCGCGAATTTGCGCGAAGCACGGGCATGTAGGCACCGGCCCACGCGATGCGTGAGCGGCCAGTCTCTGCCAGGCTGCGGTCTTTGACATCACCAGCAAGCTTTTCCGTGACGGGCACGACGAAACTCCTCGAATGGAAGGAAACTATGGGAACGCCTTACGTTCTTCGCAAGAGCAGCGTCCTCCGCTGCGGAATGCCACAAGCGTGGAAACGCTTCCCGATTATTTAAGGCAATTAGCCTCCGAGTGGCCTACTCCCGGAGGAGGCAGTGCTGCGACCATCGTCGCAGCGGCCGGAGCGGCACTCGTAGCCATGGTGGGCCGGATTTGTTCGACCAATCCAAAGTTTGCATCGCATCAGCGCCTTGCACTTGAAATCGTCGGGCGAGCCGATGAGTTGCGGGACGAGTTCTTACGCGCCCGGGAACGCGACGAAGCGGCCTTCGACCGGGTCGTTTCGGCCTCGGCCATGCCGAAATCAACCGAGGCGGAAAAGTCGCTGCGTCGCAAAACGCTCGAGACGGCGCTGCACCATGCAGCCGCCGAGCCGCTTGCTTGCGCCGAGTTGTCGCTGGAAGTGCTACGCCTAGCGGCGGCGATGCTGGAGATTCCGAATCGCAATCTTGCGAGCGATCTCGGATGCGCCGGCGAATTCGGCCTGGCGGCACTCAACGCGTGCGCGTACAACGTGCGCATCAACCATCGCTTCATGCACGACGTCGACGCAATCGAAGCACAGCGCAACATGCTTGTGCGCTACGAACGCGAGGCCAATGCGCTCGCGGCGGCCATCCGGCGCGGCGTCGCATCGCTGCTCGAGAAGTAACGAGGCGCGTTAGCGGCGTTTCTCGTCGCGCATGAACGCGGTGATCTCCGCGTGCGCAATGGCGTCGGCCGCAAACGTGAAGGTCCCGTTGTCGTGAACCTCGCGCGCGGCGCGGACGAACGCTCCGAGCGCGGCTCGCGCGAAGGCGCCGCCGACGCTGATGCGCTTAACGCCGGCGTCCGCGAGCTCGGCTACGGTGAACGTCGCGCCTTTCAGGCCCATCACCACGTTGACCGGCTTGCCAACTGCGGCGCAGACTTCGCGAATCGCTGCCAGACTCGGCAGTCCCGGAGCATATACGACGTCGGCACCCGCAGCCGCAAAGGCCTGCAAACGGCGAATCGTATCATCCAAGTCCGGCCGCTTATGAAGAAAATTCTCTGCGCGAGCGGTTACGACGAAACCTGAGGCTCGCGCGGCTTCGCACGCCGCTGCGACTCGTTCGACGGAGCGTTCGAAATCGTAGATCGGATTCGCGGCGTCGCCGGTGGCGTCTTCGATCGAGCCGCCCGCGAGGCCGATCGCGGCGGCTCGCCGGATCGTCTCGGCGCACGCGGCGGGATCGGCCGCAAATCCGTCTTCCAGATCTGCAGAAACCGGAAGTTGCGTCGCTTCGACAATTTCACGCGCGTTCTCCAGCACTTCATCGCGCGTAAGACCGGCGGCCGAGTCGCGCCGGCCGATCGAGAACGCGAATCCCGCGCTCGTCGTCGCAATTGCTTCAAAACCGAGCGCTTCGAGCACGCGCGCCGATCCCGCATCCCAGGCGTTACCAACAACGAACGTCCCGGGCCGCTCGTGCAAGCGCCGGAAAACGTCGATCTTTTCGGAAGCGGAAACCTGCACCCTTACTCCGGCGCGACGACGACGCGATTCAAATGCGCCGGATCGATCCACCGCCGCATCGCGTCGCGTAAATTTTGCGGCGTGGTCGAAAGCAGCCGTGTGTAGTACCGGTACGTATCGTTCGCATCGATGCCGCTCTCAGCCGAGCTCAGCAAGTCGTCGGCTACGCCGTTGTACGTATCGAGCTCCACGATGTCGCGCGCGATAAGCAGCGCTTTTGCCTGCTGCAGGGTCTGCACCGGCAGAACTTCGTGGCGCATGCGTTCGATTTCCGCCAGCGCCGCCGTCTGCGCGTGCTCGACGTTCTTCGGATCCGATGCGAAGTCGATGGAGAACGTTGCGCCGCTGCGGCTCACGTCGAAGCTCGAATCGATCGAATAAACGTAACCCTTCGCTTCGCGCACGTTACGGAAGAGCAGCGATCCGGTGCCTTCGCCGGAAAGGATCGTGTTCGCAAGTTCCAACGCGACGACGTCGGGATCGCCGCGATGCAAAGCCAGCGCCTGCGTGAGCGTAACGCTCGACTGTCGCGCGCTCGCGGACTTCACCGTTACGCTCGTCGAGTTCTTCCGCTGTTCCAGTTTCGGAAACTTGAACGTCGGACGAGGCCCGGCGTCCTTCCAGGTGCCGAAGTACTGTTGAACGATGGCGCGCGCGTGATCCGGATCGACGTCCCCGACGATCGAGATGGTCGTTAGGTCCGGACGATAGGCGAAGGCATACCAGCGTTTCACGTCGTCGAGCGTGATGGACGCCACGGTGGTCGTATTCGCGCGGCGGCGACGCGGGTCACCCTTCGCGTAGATCGCGTTCATTCGCGCGATCATCGCTTGCGTCTCGGGGCGTCCGTCCATCGCCTGGGTAGTTTGCAGCGCGTTCTTTTGCACGAGCGCAAAGTAGTTCGGCGAGAATGCCGGGTGCAGTTCGCCGTCGGCCAGCAAGGCGACCGCGCGATCGAAATCCTGCGCGCGCGCTTTCATGGCAAAGTCCGTTCCGAGCGACACGCTCGCCGCAATCGCGTCGAGTTGCGCTTGAAAATTCTTATAGTCGTACGTCGTCGTTCCGTAGTCCAACAGCCCCGAGGTAATGGAAGCAACGCCGTCCTTCCCTTTGGGTTCGTAAAGCTGCGGACTCGTGCGAATGTGCGCGCTCAAGACGATCGTCGGCGAAAACGCTTCGCGGCGCACGGTCAGCACCAGACCGTTGGGAAGCTTCACCGTTTTGGCTTTGTCGTCTACGCGCGGCGCGCGAAGCGGCGCCGAGAAATACTGCGCCGTCCATGCCGGCAAACTCGTGCTGCTGGTAGCGGTGACTTGCACGTGCTCTTTCGAGGCATTCGGATCGACGTGCGCCACGGTCGCGCCGTTCGTCGCGGAGAGGTCCATCGTCACTTGTTGCGCCGTTGCGACATACTGCTTCAGCACGCGGTTCACGTCGGCAACAGTGACGTTTGCGAAGGCGTCGTACGACGCGTCGGGCGACGACATCCCTTCCGCCAGCGCGAGGGACCAGTCGAAGGCTTGACCCGGAATCGAAGCGCCCGCATATGCCTTAGAGGCGAGCAGACGCGTGCGCGCGGCCTCGACGAATTCCGGCGGCACGCCGTCTTTCGCGTACGTATCGATAACGGAACGTATATCCGCGATCGCCGCCTTGGTGTCGCCGCCCGGACGCGCGATGCCGAGAAACATGCCGAAGCCGACTTCGGGATACGCGCTTGCAACGGCGAAGGCGCCGAGCACCTTGCCTTGAAGCGCAAGTCCCGTCAAGTCGCTTCGGCCGTTGTTCAGCGCGGCAAACAGCACTTCCGACGCTGCATAATCTTTGTCCGTCGCGCCCGGAAGGCGGAAGCCAAGCGCCACGATCGGCACCGGGAAATCGATCTTCTGCGCGATCGTCGTAGACTTAACCGGCGTAACGACGATCGGCTTGTGCCCGGGAACCGCAGCGGCCGGGATTGCGCCGAATGCCGACTGCACCTGCGAAAGTGCGGTTTGCGGGTCCACGTCGCCCGAGATTACGAGCGTCGCGTTGCCGGGGTGGTACCACGTATGGTAAAACGCCGCGATGTCGGCGGCAGTCATCTTGTCGAAACCGGCGATCGTTCCGACCGCGTCGCTTGCGTACGGCGTGTCGCCGAAGAAAAACGATTGCAGCCGCTGTGAAACGCCGTAAAGCGGACTGCTCTCGTGCGCGCGTACCTCTTGCTCGATTGCGCCGCGTTCGGTCTTCCAATCGGTCGCGCGAATCGCCGCTTTCATCATGCGATCGGCTTCCAAACGCAGAGCCACCGGCAAATATGCCGACGGCATCGTGAAATAGTAGCGCGTGTACTGATTGGTCGTTTCCGCGTTGTACTCGGCGCCCGTACGCGTGGCGATATCGGCGAACTGGTTGGCCGAGACATCCGTCGTTCCGCGGAACATCATGTGCTCCGTCGCATGCGCGATGCCGGGGATCGTGTCGTCGTCCGAGCCGACGTTGTACGTGAGCGAAGTCGTCACCACGGGGGCAAGTTTGTTCGGCACGACAACGACGCGCATGCCGTTGGGAAGCGTCGCTTGCCTTACGGAGTCCGCAACCGCGGCCGGCGAAGGCGCGGGCGATGCGGTTTGCGCGAGCGCCGGAGAACACAAAAAGACGCCGGCAGTAAGAACGGCGGTCGCGGTACGGAAAAGAGGCAAGGGACCCTCCAAAAATTACCCGGAACCGACGCGTTCGAGGAACGGCCGGATATCTTCCTCGTCCACTTCCATTCCGACGCCGCGGGCGTGGTAACGAATATCGTGAAAATCCGAGCCGGCGGTCATAATCAGCCGGTACCGCTCCGCGAGCTCGCGAAACTCCCGCACGTCGTCCACGTCGTGTAACGGATAGAATACTTCAAGGCCCGCCAGGCCGTCCCGCACGAGTTCGTGGATGAGCGAGCGGTCTTTCAGGCGGCCCGGGTGCGCAAGCACCGATACGCCGCCGGCGGCGCCGATGACGCGTATCGCCTCTTGCGGCGTGATATGTGCCGACGGAACGTACCCGGGCTTGCCGCGCCGAAGCAAATTGCGGAACGCCGAATCGACGTCTTCCACCAGGCCGGCGCGGATGAGCGCCTTCGCAACGTGCGGACGGCCCAGCGCCTTCGCGTTGGCGCCGCCTTCGCGCAGCACATCGGCAACGCTGATCCCATAGCCGGCGCGCCGCAGCTGATCGACCATCTTCTCGACGCGCGCCCGCCGTTCGGAGCAGTTGTTCTCGATCATGGCGACGAGTTCGTCGCCGGCAAGCGGCAAGTTATAGCCCAGAATGTGGACTTCGTTTTCGCGGTAGGTCGTGTTGATTTCTATTCCGGTGACGACGCGAGCGCCATTACGCGCCTCAAAGTTTCCGTATGCTGAAAGCGAGTCGTGATCCGTGATAGAGAAGATTTCCACGTTGCGCTCGCCCATGAAATCGGCGAGCTCTTGAGGCGAAAGCGTTCCGTCGCTTTCGTAGGTATGACTGTGAAAATCGACGATCAACGAGCGCGCTTCAATTGGGCGATAGGTGGCGGCGCTCCACGGCAAGTGAGATGCCGGTACGCTCGTTGTCGCTTATTTCAACCGTAATGAACGAAGGAACCACGATCACGTCGATCTCGCTTCCTCTAAGGTAACTACGCGCGATCGCAACGGCCTTAATGGCTTGATTGATCGCGCCTGCACCGACCGCTTGAATCTCGGCATTATCGCGTTCGCGAATGACGGCTGCAAGTGCGCCGGCAACCGCATTAGGATTGCTTCGTGCCGAGACCTTAAGCGTACCCGGCGTGACCTGAATCGTCTGGTCGCCGTTCATGCAATGCCTCGCAGAAAGATTCGTTTGATGTCTGCGGCTTTGCCCGTCACCCGGTCGATCGAGACGATCGCCGCGCAAAACTGCTTGGTACCGCTCTTTTGTACGTTGAAGCGCTCCGACATGCCGGTTAGGAAGCGATCTAATACAGCTCCAACCTCCATGCCGATCACGCCTTCGGTCGGACCGGTCATTCCGACGTCGGTGATGTAGGCCGTTCCACCCGGCAGAATCTGTTCGTCCGCCGTCTGCACGTGCGTGTGCGTCCCAAAGATAGCAGAAGCACGTCCGTCTAGAAAACGAGCGAGCGCTACTTTCTCCGAGGTCGCCTCCGCGTGCACGTCCACGATCACGATCGGCGTTGCGACGCGCAGATCGTCGACGATCGCATCGCGCACACGAAACGGGTCGTCGACGGTCGGCATGAACGTGCGCCCCATCACGTTGAGGACGCCGACCGTCACGCCGTCGACGTGAACGTGCCGCTTCCGCGGCCCGGAACGGCGGGCGGATAGTTCGCCGGACGAATCACGCGATCGGAATTCTCGAGGTACGTCTTGAAGTCGCGCTTATCGAAAATGTGATTGCCGCTCGTGATGAAGTCCACGCCGGTCGCGAACATCTCTTCGGCGGTTTGCGCGGTCAGGCCGAAGCCGCCCGCGGCATTTTCGCCGTTGGCAATGCAGGCATGGACGTTGTATTGATCCCGAACCAGCGGAACGCATCGCTTGAGCGTGTCGCGGCCCGGAGAACCGACCACGTCGCCGATGAGCAGAATGTTGAGCGGGTCGTTCATCGGCGCGACGATGCCTTCGCTTTCCGTTGCGATTTCAAAAAGTAGACGAGCACCCGCGCCTCTTCGCGAAAGCCCGACCAAACTCTTCGATTGGGTCGGATCGCGCAAGCGCCTCGATGGCGTAGAGCGGCTGCTTCGTCCTGCGCGACCGGGTCGGCGTCGAGATGATCCTCGGGCAGCGGATTGCGCGACGAGCGTATCGCCGAACCGCTGCGCGAAGAGCGTCACGAGCATCTCGAGTTCTTCCTTAGAGAAGCGTCTCCGTGTCGCGCGTCAGATGGACGAATGTCGTCGTGCGGTCGCTTTCGAATTCGACCCGGAGCGATTGCGGCTTCGTCCTTGGCCAGCGGCAGGTACGCCGCGACGTGATCCTCGATTCCGTCTCGCAGCGCCGCTTGCGCCTTCTTATCAAGCCGCGACTTCAAGGCAAAGGTGAGCCGCACGGTGCGATTCGGCCGGCATCGAGCGAATCGACGCGAGCTCGGGGAAGCGCACCAGCAATGCACATACGAGGCTGACGGTATCGGCATTTTCGACAGGTAAACGGCTATTCATGAAATTTGGAGACGGTTCTTACTTTGAGGATATCCCGCAGGCTATGCCGTCCGGCCAGGGCCGGCCGACTCATCTTTCGGGGGACGCCATGAATACGACGCGGGCTCAAGGCCACACCTGGCCCGCATAGAAGCTAACCCGCGTGAAGGTACGGGAGTTGCCCGGAGCCCTTGCCCTTGGCCTGCTAGCTTCGGTCCTCGGCCACGCGGCCGCGTACGGAAACGCGCACGCCATGGGCGGCCCCTATCACGGTCTTCTCATAACGCTCGCCGACGCCGGCGTGGGCGCGTTCGTGCTTGCGGCGGTCGCTTTGGCTTGGGCCTGCGCGGGTCGGTGCCTCGAAGGCAGCGTGCTTGCGGCCCGGCTGGCGTCATATCTACCGGGCGTTCCCCTGCTTGGCGTAGCCACGGCTGCGTGGTACTTCTTCTTCGAAAGCATCGAAGGCGCGCACGCCGACGACCCACTGCTCCTCGTTGCGCTTGCGCTCGGCTTAGCCGTCGTCGTCGTACACTCGGCAGCGCGGGCGGCCATTGCCGCGTGGCAAAATTCGTCCTGGCGGTCTTCACAAGCGCCTTCGCGCCGCGCCTGCGCGTTTGGATCGCGCGATTCGAACGGCCCGCGGCGGTTTCGCGCTTGGCCTCGAGCCGCAAGCTTTTCGTCCGGCCACCTCCTCGAGTGACGGCCTGCGCCTAAGGCGCCCCCCAGAGACCGTCACTAAAACTGAAATCATTCGAGGAGAATATGCAACGATTGCTCGCGGCGTTCGTCGCCGTCTTGTTCTTTTGGTGCGTTTTGCCGGCGTCCGCCGCAACGAGCGGCGTCGTGCGAGGCACCGTCGCGTTTCACAATAAGCCGCAGGCCGGCGCGGCCGTTTCGCTCGCCGGCGAAGGCTCGCGCTTTTCAACCACTACCAACGCGAACGGGGAATTCGTCTTTCCGGACGTGCCGTTCGGTCACTACCACGTGACGATTCATGCGACCGGCGCGGCGGATCGCACGATCGACATCGACGTCAGCAGCGATTCCGTGTCGCGCATCGAGGTGGCGCTCGAACAGCTAAAGGAAATCGCCAACACGACCGTCACCGCACATGCCGGTGTCGGGGGCGAGCCGGTTTCCGTAAACGACATCCCACGGGCGCAAATCGACTCTTCGCCCAACCGCGACAGCATGAACCGGCTGCTCGAGACCCTTCCCGGCATCGTTCGCTTCTCGTACGACGAGCCGGTGGCACATGGTTTTCACGGCTTAACGTACGAAATCGACGGCGCGCCGCTTCCGCAGTCGACGACGTCGAACTTCGCAGAGATCATCGATCCGAAAGTCCATCGACTCGCTCGAGGTTTTCACGGGCGCGATGCCCGGCGGAGTTCGGCGGCAGCCGGCAAGGGGCAGTCATCAACATCGTTTCAACGCGGTTGTCCGACGTGCCGCAGGGGTACTACGGACAGCTTTCGGTGGGCGGCGGGAACTACGCGAGCGCGCTCAGCCAGCTCGACGAGCTCGCGCGGTTCGGCAACACGCAAGTCTCGCTGGACTTGAACTCGCAACGCACGGACCGCGGAATCGACGCGCCGACCTATCAGCCGATCCACGACGAGTCGTCGCAAGCCGATGCGTTTTTCCGCGTCATCTCGCAACTCGACAAGCAGTCGACGCTCGCATTCGACTACTCCAATCAGTTCTCACAGTTTCAGATCCCGGTGAACACCGATCCAAACAATCCGATCGATCCGATCTTCAGCCCTCCATCGACCGATGACGTCCAGCTGGAGTACGACCGGTTCGCGAACTTGAACTTCACGCGCGCATCCAAAGACGGGAACGGGCTCTTCCAATTCATCCCGTGGGTGCGATACTCGCGCATTGCGTATCTAGGCGATCTGCCGAACGACGTCCTGGCTCTTGCTCCAAACACCGCGACGAACTCCGGAGCGCCCGCGCTCGCGAACCAAGTCGGCCTGCAGCAAGATGGACGCGAAACCGACTACGGTATCCGTATTTCGCAGCTGCGAACGACTGAACACCACAACGTCAAAGTCGGGCTCGATCTTCAGCATTCGCAGTTCGATAATTCGCAAACGTTCGGGTGTTACGAAAGCGATTGTAACGTTGCGCCGTCGACGCCGCCGCCGGCACCCCCGGCCCCGGGATATTACCCTTTCACTACGCAACAAAGCCAGCCCGGTTCGCAAATCGGCGCATACGCGCAAGACAAGTGGCAGCCCAATGAAAACCTCGCGGTCAACTACGGCCTGCGCTACGATCACTCGACTGGGTACGTCGGCGGGTGGCAGCTCAGCCCGCGCATCGGCTTCAATCTCTCCGACGGCGGCAAGAACATCTTGCACGCCTACTACGGCCGGTTCTACGCGGCTCCGTCACTGCAGGACGTTCGCGAAGACTGCGTCTTGCTGAGCGGATGCAGCGGAACTCCGGCCTACGATTTGAAGCCGGAGAGCGACTCGTACCTTGAATTTGGCGTAGCGCACACGTTCGACTCTCACACGAAAGGCTACGTTAACCTTTTCCGCCGCACCGTTGTCAACGTGCTCGACACGACGCAGTTTTTGAACACCCCGCTCTTCGCGGTCTTCAACAACGCGACCGGCATTGATACCGGCGTCGAGTTACGCCTCGAGCAAACTCTGCATGACGGCGATTCGTGGTTCGTCAGCGGGACGGTTTCGGGTTCGTACGCCGGCGGCATCTCCGGATCCACGTTTCTCTTCCCACCGGACGTAAACGGAGATCTGCCGTTGACATCACCGGCGCAATTGGCGCCCGAAGATCACGACCAAACCGTGGCGGCCACAGGTTCGTACACCCACCGCTTCGGGAAAGGCCAAGCGTGGTACGGAACGTTGCAATCGAACTACGGCACCGGCTACCCGGTTGCATTCGAGAATGCGAACTTGAGTCTCAGCGGGCGTCTGCCGACGCACTTGACGTTCGATGCGTCGTTCGGGCGGACCGTGCCCCTTGGCGCCAAGAGCGGATTGGGCTTCAATGTGGACATTGACAATCTTTTGAATCACCAATACATCATCAAGATCGCCAACGGGTTCAACACAACACAAATAGCGAGCGGCCGCCGCGTGCTTCTGCGGCTGACCGCTCCGTTCTAAACTGATTGGGCCCGGATTTGCTTTATTGCGAATCCGGGCTCTTCATGTCGAACTGAACCATGATGCTGCGCGGCGCGGCGTAGTGCGTGCCCTGCAGCGAATTGTTCAGGGTGATAGCGTAGTGGTCGTCGAGCAGATTCTGGACCGACAGCGACACCGACACATTGCGTGTCAGAGCAACGCCCTTTTCCACGTTAAAAACGAGGTGCGGCGGCACTTTGCAGTTGAAAGCGTTGCCGTTGCAAGCCGACGGATCGGTGCTCAGACCGCTGCCATAAGAGCCGTTGATCGAGAACCAGCCGCCGCGCGCATCGTTTAAAAGCACGCCGCCGTTGGCATCCCATCGCTGATCGTGATCCGCAGCAACGAGTGGGCCTCCCGGCGGACCACCGCTAGCGCAATTTTGAAGAAGCTGCGTTTCGCAGTTCTCGCTGTTCGTCGCGATGCTGTGTGTTAGCGAGAAGTACGCGCGTCCGTCACGCGCCAGCGGATGCTGGATGTACGCCGTCTGCACGTCGACGCGTCCCACCGGGAAGTTGATGTCCTGATGTAGGTTGGTTGCGCCGACCTGTGTGTCGTCGAGCCAATCGGTCGAATCCTTGTGAGAAATCCGGATGCCGACGTCGGACGTGCCGAACGGCATGTGGCCGCCGATTTCGTAAAGCGAGTCACGTTGCGGACGCAGGTCGAACGCTGCGCCGGTATAGGTGCCTGGCACGTAGAGCGCTTCCGCCGTCGCCGGCGAGATGCTTTGGAACGAAAATGGCACGAACAAGCGCCCGTAGTACGCGTAGACGCTCGAGCGCGACCCGAAGGTCCGCGTGAGCTTGATGCGCGGACTGAATTGCGAAAATCCGCGATCGAAGTCGGTCGAGAAGATTTGGAAGGCGTCCATTCGCAGCCCGTAGTCGAGCTGGTACCGGCTGCCCATCCGCCACGAATCTTGCAGATACGCTTCCTGCTGGTGCGCCACGTTCGGCGCTGTGTCGGTAGCGGTGTACGTTCCGCCCGACGGATTGAGAGCGTTATTGGGCTGAAGCGTGATAACGTAGTCGGCATTGATGACCGAGGCGTCATACATTATTCCGGCGCGCACTTCGTGCTTCGCGGAACGTAGCGCGTAGTCGGTCGTCCAGCGCAAGTCGTTGGACGTTCCTTTGTCGTACACCGAGTAGTAAGCACAATCGCTAAAGTCGGTGCAGCTGGTGCCGGCTGCTGCCGCAAGATCGTTTTGCGGATCGTTCGTATCCACCAAGCTCGAACGCTTGAATGACGGACCGAAGGATAGCGAGCCGTGATCCCCGATCGCGTGACGGTACTGGAGCGAGACGAAAGAATCGTTCTGGTATTCGTTGTCGTCTGTTGAGGCAGGCACACCGTTGCCCGTGTCCGGTGGGATCTGATACGTTTGCAGCGAGTGGATCAGGTCGAAATTCACGAAATCCGTTCCGTGAACCGGCATGCTGAAGCGCAAAAACTGGTTCGAACTGCTGCTTTCGTTGTGAACGGCATCCCAAACCGGCGGATCGATCCCGCGGCTGTTCTGCCCTTCGTTGGAAGAAAAGCTGAGCGAACCGCCGGTACCGACGGGCACGTGGTAACTCAACGAGCTATTTATGGTCCCGAAGCTGCCGCCGCCGGCGCTAAAATCGTAGCCCGCCGGCCCCGTGTAGGCGCGCGTTCCGATGTTCATCACGGCGGCGAACTTATCGCCGTACTGCGCCGGATATGCGCCTTCGATCAGGTCGAGATAACCAATGTTGGACGGGTCGATTTCATTGCCGATCGCACGATTCAAGTTCGCCGGCAATTGGACGCCATCGACGTAGTAGTTGATGCCGTTGTGATCGCCGTTAATATGGACTTGGCCGTTCGAACCGAGAGCAGCCGAAGGCATTTGCGTAAGAATGCCGGCGATGCTGCCGCCCGTCGGCAAACGCCCGAGCTGAGTCGAATCGATCCCGACGTCGGTGCCGGAGCGCTTCGCTGCCGGATTCGTGACGGTCACGGTATGTCCGATCGTCTTAAGCGGCGTAAGCGCGACCGTGATCTCCTGTCCGCCGGCCGTTAAGCTTACCGGCTGGCTGATGTTCTCGCTTCCTTTCGAAATCGAGACCATATAGCGTCCTGGGCCGAGGGTCGCGAACGCGAAGTGTCCGCGCCCATCGGTTTTGGTCGCAAGATTGACGTTCTGTCCGGCTACGACGACGGCAGCGCCCGGCACCGGGCGACCGGCGTCGTCAAAGACCGTTCCGTCAAGAAACGTTGAGGTTTGGGCGATTGCGCTCAGAGGCGCCATCGCTAAGAGCGCGCCGAGAACGGCGGGCTGAATCCGTGACATGATGCTCCTTTGGAACTAGATACAAGAAACGACTAACGCCAAACGGCGCGCGAGACTATCTAGCGGAGCGGCGGCGGACGATTGCCGCGCACAGGCACGTACGCAAAATACGGGCCCGAGAGCGTCCTGAAGGAACGGCGCGGAACGGGCCGTGCCGTGAAGATCCGGAGGCGGAATCCAGAAAAGGAGATATGGCGCAGGCGTTCGCGCACAAGTGCGAGCAACGCCGACGTGATGATGCTCGCGATCGCTACGGCAACGAGGGCAACCAACGCGTTGGCCGCGTCGAGCGTTCCCTCGCCAAAGAGCGTGATGCCCGCGAAACCAAACTGAACGGCCATGCTCGCGGCGAAGAAGCGGAGGCCTTGGCCTTTAAACGGCAGATCGTTCGCAAGCAGCCCGCCCAAGCGGCGGACTTCGTACCTGCCGGCGGCCAGAGTCCCGCCGGTGACGGCAAGGCAAAGTACCGCGATCGCGCCCAAATAGGCATGCAGCGGCGAAGCGGCTACGGAGAGCACGCTTTGATGCAGTGCGAGGGCCTCGGCCGCAATATGCGACGCGATGGCCAGCGGCAAGGTGAGGCCGGCGTAGAGTGCGGCAGCTCTGACCTGGGTCACGATTTGCGATTCATTCTCAAATATTTGCCACTGCTCCTGTAAACCGTACAGGACTCCCCGTTTTAGCAGGGGGAATAGGGGCCAGTCGTCAGCCATGCATGATCTATCACGCGGTACCACCGTCATAACAGGGGGCGCAGGCCTAATTGGCAGCGCTCTGATTTGGTTTCTCAATCAAAGCGGATACGAAGACATTATCGTCGTCGATCGCTTAGATAATTCTGAGAAATGGAAACATCTGGTTCCATTGCGCTTCTCGGAATACGTAGACGCGGACGATTTCGCCGATTTGGCGGCTAACGATCCGTCCGCATTCGGCGACGTGTCGGCGGTGTACCACCTAGGCGCCTGCTCGTCGACGACGGAGACCAACGCCGACTACCTGATGCGCAACAACTACGAGTACACTAAAGCGATCGCGCACTGGGCGATCGACAAGGGCGCGCGTTTCGTGTATGCGTCGTCGGCCGCCACGTACGGTGCGCTCGAGAACGGGCTTTCCGATACGGCGGATCTACGATCGTTGCGCCCGCTCAACATGTACGCGTATTCGAAGCATCTCTTCGATCTTTACGCGCAGCGTACCGGGATCGCCGGCAGCGTGCTGGGTTTGAAATACTTCAACGTCTTCGGACCTAACGAAGACCACAAGGGCGATATGCGCAGCATCGTCCTCAAGGCGTTCGAACAGATCCGCGACACCGGCTCGGTGCGGCTCTTCAAGAGCTATCGTCCGGAATTCCGGGACGGCGAACAGCGTCGCGACTTCATTTACGTCAAAGACGCCGTCGCGATGACGGTACACGCAGCCGAATCCGGCGTTAGCGGCCTGCTCAACATCGGCGCCGGTGAAGCGCGCACGTGGCTCGAACTCGTACGGCCGATCTTCGCGGCAATGAACGTTCCGGAACGCATCGAGTTCATCGAGATGCCGGAGCAGCTTCGCAACAAATACCAATACTCGACGTGCGCGGACATGGAAAAGTTGCGCGCGACCGGCTATAAGCGCGCCATGACGCCGCTTCGTACGGCCGTGACCGATTACGTTCGCAATTATCTCGTGCCGGGACGAGCGCTCGATCCGTCCGATATCAGCGAATTCTCCGCACTTACCGTTTCGTAGAGGACCGATGTCAGAATCGAATTCCCGCGCTCAGCGCCGTCAAACCAATCGCGGAAACACGCCCCTGCCGCCAAACCGGCGCGATCCGATGACGGCCGTGTATATCTCGGTTGCGGTTATCCTCGTACTGCTGATCGGCGGCCTTGCGTTCGCGCGTTGGCAGCAGAACCGCGCGATGGACGCTGCAGTCGCGACGCCGACGCCCGCTCCGGTTCCGTCGGGAGAAAAAACGCCGGCGCCGATTCAACTCGCGGACGGTTCGGCCGTCGGTGCGCCGTTCTTCAAAACGTCGAACATGGGCGCGAACACGCCGCAGGGCGGTCACGGACAGCCGGTCGACGGCATCACGTGCGCCGGCATGGAGTACGCAACGCTGCACGTGCATTCGCACTTGGCGATCTTCGACAACGGCAAGCAGATTCAAGTGCCGCGTCTAATCGGCGGAACGCCTACCGCAAGCGGCGGGTGCTTGTACTGGATTCACACGCACGACGCGAGCGGCATCATTCACATCGAATCGCCGCAGCTCGCGCCGCCGGGACAGAGTGGATTTACGCTCGGCAATCTCTTCGACATCTGGGGCCAGCCGCTCGCGAGCGACAACGTTGCCGGCATCAAAGGTCCGGTTACGGCCTACGTGAACGGCGTGAAGTACGACGGCGACCTGCGCGCAATTCCGCTTGGCGCCCACCAACAGATCGTGTTGGAGGTCGGCAAAGTGGTGCCGCCGCCGAACTACACGTTCCCCGTAAACGATTAGCCCTTTAGGGCCTTGTCGATCTCGCGCTGCAATTCGCCGAACGAGATCTCGCCGGAGTTGATGTAAGAGACTTTCTTGTCTTTCCCGATGACGGCGATCGTCGGGAAGCCGCCTTGCAAGTACTGGTTCGCAACGGAAAGCGTCGGATCGTAAGCGGCGATCGGATACTCGACGTGAAGCTTGTCCTTGAAGGTCAGCACGTCGAGTTGTGAAGATGGCGACGTGCCGTCCATGCCGGTGTCGCTTCCGGGGATTCCGATAAAGTCGACGCGAGACTTGTACGAGTTATAGAGCTTGTCGATCACGGCCGTTTCGCGCTGGCAGTGCGGACACCACGTCGCAAAAACTTCCAGGAAGACCGGCTTGTTCGCCGTCGCAAGATCGAACGGGCCGCTCGTCGTGGCGGCTCGGAACTCCGGCGCGGGCTGCCCCGTTTGCGCGGTTCCGACCGTCGGCGCTGACGACGCGTTTTGCAATTGACGCGATGGATGCAGCTTGGTATAGAGTACGCCGCCGACGATGAGAATCGCGACGATGACGATCGAGACGGTGGCGAGCAGGCGTTGATTCATTTCCTAACGAGTCTCCGGTCCACGGCGAACGCTCCAGGCGCGCCGTAAGCAATTATGGCTGCGAGGGCAGCAAGCATCAGGTCAAAAAGGACGTGCGGCCAATCCGCGGTTGCGGCGTCCGCCGGGCCGAAGCATCCGCAGTTCGCCGGGATGTGCCGCACCACTGCCGAGGCAATTGCGCCGGCATAGAGCAGGAACTGGACGGCCGCCACGACCCCCGCGGCCCGCGTGAACAGCCCCGCGACGAGATACGCTCCGAGCAAGATCTCGAAGTACGGCAGCACCAAAGCAAGCGGCGCCGTGATGTTTGCCGGCAAAATCCGAAAGCCGGCGATCGCGGCTGCCAGATCCGGGGCATGCCCGGCCTTTAGAGCCCCGGCCACGACAAGCAGTCCGCCCAAGAGCACACGAAGAATCAGCACGGCGATCGAAAAGCCCGGCATGTCAGCACGCTGCTTGCCAGGTTCGAGGCGGTTTACCTGCGCGTTCAAGCGACGGTCCACAAAACGAAAATGATTTCCTCGGATATTTCTCGGAGGGCCATATACCCGAGTTAGGCTAACCTAACAACGCATGGCCGCTGTTGAATCGCCCGCCGCCCCCACTGCCCGCCGAACCGATTGGCGGCGGTGGCTGCTGCGATTCTTGGCTGTCGCCGGTCCGGGTCTGGTCGTTGCTTTCGCCGACACTGAAGCCGGAAGCATCACGACTGCAGCGACTTCGGGCGCACAGTACGGCTACAAACTGATTCTGCTGCAATTGCTCCTCATCGTACCGCTCTTCGTCGTACAAGAAATGACGGTTCGATTAGGCGTAGTCACCGGCAAAGGCCATGCGCGGCTTATCCGCGAGCACTACGGAATCGGCTGGACATGGGTCTCGCTCGGGACGATGCTCGTAACGAACATCGCGGCGCTCGTTACGGAGTTCGCGGGCATCGCCGGCGCGGCGATGATCTTCGGCCTCAATCCGGCGCCGATCGTCGTTGCGGCCGCGCTGCTGCTTGTCGGCGTAATCTTCACGGCTTCGTACAAACGCGCTGAAGCGTTCGCGCTAGCGCTGTGCCTTGTCGAATTGCTGTTTATCCCGGCGGCGTTTGCGGCGCATCCGCCCGCGCGCGAAATCGTCATGCAAGGCTTGTTCGGAAAGCAGCCGCTCACCGATTACAACTACTTGCTGCTGATCGCGTCGAACATCGGCGCAGTCATCATGCCTTGGATGATCTTCTATCAGCAAAGCGCGACCGTCGATAAAGGGCTTCGCCTGCACGATCTGAACTTTGCGCGCATCGACACGGCGCTTGGCGCGGTCTTCACGCAAGCGATCATGTGCGCCGTCGTGATTACGACCGCCGCTACGTTATTTGTCCGCCACATTCCAGTGAGCGACGCCGCGCACGCGGCAATTGCACTCGAACCGCTGGTCGGCCATCTTGCCGGCGTAACCTTCGGCGTCGCGCTCATCGGCGCGTCGATGCTCGGTGCGTTCGTAGTTTCGCTTGCAACCGCTTGGGCTTTCGGCGAAGCCTTTGGCTGGCGCTGCTCGCTCAACGACGGCTTGCGCGCCAAACGCTTCACGGGACTGTTTATTGCGTGCGTTGCCGTCGCCGCGGGCATCGTGCTGATACCGAATCTGCCGCTCGTAAAAATTACTGTTTACGTCGAGGCATTCAACGGCTTCGTGCTGCCGATCGTCCTCGGCTTCTTGCTCGTGCTCGTGAACGACAAACGCGTCATCGGCGAGCGGCACAATCGGCCGCTGGGCAACGCAATCACCTTCGCCCTTTCCGGAATCTGCATCGCTCTGGGCGTCTGGATGGCGATTACGACGATACTCCACCCGGGCGGAAGCTAAGTCATAGCAGCAGGGCCGCCGCAGGCGTAAGCTAGCCATGATGAACCGCCTCGGGATCTTCGTGCTTTCGTCGCTGCTCGGTCTAACGGGCTGCGCGGGCATGCAACGCGCCAACGCGCATTTTGAGGGGACTGCTCTGCCGGCAAGCCCGGCCCCGGCTATCACCTTGACCGACGATCTCGGCAAATCGTGGTCCCTCGCGGACCAGCGCGGAAGCACCGTAGTGCTCTTTTTCGGCTACACGCATTGTGCCGACACCTGCCCGCTGACCCTTGCGAAATTGACGCGCGCCGTCGCGCACCAGGGGACTGCTGCAGCGCGCACCGAGATCGCGTTCGTTACCGTCGATCCTCAACGCGACACGCCGGCGGTGATGCATCGCTACATCGCGCGCTACTCCGGTGCGCGAATCGCCGGCCTCACGGGGACGCCGTCGCAGGTCGAGCAAGTCGAACGCGCCTATCACGTCTGGGCCCAACGGATTCCCGGAAATCACACCGGCGTCGACGATTACGACGACGCGCATAGCGCCGTCGTCTACATGATCGATCGCGACGGCAATCAACGCGTGATGCACAGCGACGACGATCCGCTGCAAGCCTTCGCCGCCGACATACGCACGCTCGCCCGATGATTGCCGCGCTCGCTTTACTCGCAGGGTTGATTCCGTTTCACGGAACGGTGCTTTCCGCGCCCAGCGCGCAGACCGCGATCATTCGCAACGACGTCATTCCGGAGACGCTGCCCAGCGCTACGCGCAGCTATCGCATCGATACGAAAACGCCGTTTGTCTCGGGCACCGGAATCGATGGTTTTCTCGATCGATCGACGACGCCGTGGACCTTACGGCACGCTGTCGCAGCCGCGCCGTTTTCACCGGGTGCGCCGGAACCGGACCGGGTCATTCCGGTAGACATCGGCAAGAAATTGCCGGACGCGACGCTTGTCGACCAAAACGAGCATCCCGTTGATCTTGCGAAAGCCTACGCCGGCAAGACGGTGCTGCTCACGTTCATCTTCACGCGCTGCCCCGACCAGACGCTCTGTCCCGCGATCAGCGGCAAATACGCCTACATGCAGTCGCGCCTCGATCCGGCGCGATTCGCCCTGGTGGAGATCACCCTCGATCCGCCGTACGATTCGCCGGCGGTCTTGCGCCAATATGGCGCCAACTACGGTGCAGATTCGAAAATTTGGCACTTGCTCACCGGGACCGGATCGACGGTGCAACGCCTGCTCAACCAATTCGGCATCAACTCGCTGCGAGTCAGCTCGGCCAACTTCATCCACAACGACAAGCTTCTGATCGTCCAGCCCAACGGCAAGGTGGCTTTCACCGCCGAGACCGGCGGCTGGGACCCCGAAGGCGCTATCTCCGAAGCCAGGGCGATTTCGGGCGTCGCCAGCAATCCGTTCGAGCGGCTGAAGCTCTCGCTCGTGGCGAGCGTCGTCGCGCTCTGCGGCGGCTCGCAATTCGCGGGCATCGTGCTGCTCGAGATGTCGCTCTTCTTCGTCATCCTGATCTTCGTGACGGCCGGCCTTTGGGTCGTCGGGCGCGTGCTTTGGAAGAACCAATAAGAGCGCCCGAGCAGGCGCCGGAAGGCCGCCGGCCCCCTTCGGGGTAAAAGGCCCTCGAATCCATGGCAGCACCGCGAAAGCCCTTCGAACCGCCGACCCCGGAGCAGCGGGTCTTCCTCGAACGCGCGATCGAGCAGTACGGCAAGGCGACCTACAATTTTGCCCTGCGGCTCACGCACAACGAGGCCGACGCCCGCGATCTCACGCAGGACGCGTTCATCCGGGTCTATCGGGCTTGGCGGAGCTTTCAGCCCGGCACGTCGTTTCTTTCGTGGATCTACAGAATCGTCACGAATTTGTATCGAGATGAACTTCGGAGACGAAAAGGACGTTACCAAGAGGAGATCCCTGAGGACAACGCCCCCCAAGAGTTCGGAGGAGAGCGCCCGCTCGCTGTCGCGCCGATCGACGAAATGGTCGAATCGCAATTCAGCGAGAGCGTGTCGAAAGCGCTGGAGGCACTTTCTCCCGACCAACGGCAAGTCGTCGTTCTTGCGGATATCGAGGAGTACAGCTACCAAGAGATAGCAGAGATCGTAGGCTGCTCCATCGGAACGGTACGTTCTCGCCTACATCGGGCTAGACACCAGCTTCGAAAACTCGTTGAACACTACTCGGCAAAATCATGAAACAAGAACATCATCCTAGCACTGACAAATTAATCGACTACATCCACCGCGAGCTCTCGCCGGAAGACGACGCAGCGATCTTGCTGCACGTCGAATCGTGCGACGACTGCCGCGCGCGTTACGAGGTCGAAGCGCGTCTCTCCGAGTCGCTTCGCATTCACGCGCGCGCGACTGAACGCGAATTGCCGCAAGGCGTAGTCAACAGCATCTGGGCCGCGATCGAAGCGCCCCCCGATCCGTCGTTAGCGGAACGCCTTCGCGCGCTCTTCCGTCCTGCGTTGGCGCTCCCGGTGGCCGCGGCAGCCGCGGTTGCGATTTATTTCGGCGTCGCCGTTACCCACCACACCGGAAGCGTCACGACGATCGACGCTGCGTACTATCTGGACGATCACGCCGCCTTGACCAGCACGGTGCCGTTCGGTGAAGGCAATGCTTTGCCGACGCAGTTTGAAAGCGATCAGACGAGCGGCGACGTCGTCGCCGTCACGAATACGACCGTCATGACGGCGGATGTTGCGCGCTAAAATCGCCTTAGCGGCGCTCGCTGCGATCTTCCTGGCGGCGCCGCGCGCCGGCGCAATGCCGGCAACGCCCCAGGCCGAGACGCTGCTTCGCGATGCGATGGGTGCACCGCAGCAACTTTCGTATGTCGGCGAAGTGCAGACGCTCCGTTTCGGTGCGCAGAAATCCGAAGCGGCGATCTATCGCATCGAGCACAAGGCGCCGGACCTTACGCGCCGCTGGTACCTCGCGCCGCAGGATCTCTACGGCGATTCGATCATTTCGCGCGGCGATACGTCGTACTCCATCGACGTCAAGCGCGATCGCGTGGTCGTGACCGAAGACGACCCCATCGACGATCAGGTCGCCGAAGACGATAACTTCGCGCTTCTGAACGCCAACTACAACGCCATCTACGGGCCGGACGAAAACTCGAACGGACGCGCCGTCAAAGTCGTGCTGCTCAATAACAAACATACCGGCCAGACGACGATGCGCGTGCGCATCGACGCAGCAACGAAGCTGGTGCTAGAACGCGAAACGTACGGGTCAAACGGCTCGCTGCTCGCGCAGACACGTTTCGAACAGTTGCGCTACACCAGCGATATTCCGGGCGCCGTTTTCGACGTTCCGGCCGCGTTGCCGAGAGTCAAGGGCCCAAGCCGCGGCATTCCCTCGAACAACCTTCAGGAGCTGCTGAAGACCGCCGGCTTTTCGGCGCACGGTCCGAAGTATTTGCCGCTGGGTTTCATCCCGGTCGAAGGCGATGTCGCCGACGTCAAAGGGATTCGCACGCTGCATCTGCTCTACTCCGACGGCATTCGCACGGTGTCGCTTTTCCAGAATGCTAAAGGCGCGGCGGTGGACATGTCGCGTTACCGCGTGAGCGACGTGCACTTCGAAAACAAGGACGGGCAGTACGTGCAAGAGGGACCGACGACGCTGCTCGCGTGGTCGGAAGCGGGTTTACATTTCGCCCTGGTCGGAGATCTCGATTTGAACGAACTGAAGCGCATTGCCGCATCGGTGGTGCCGTAGCCGTGGCGGAGAAACGGCTCGACGCCTTGCTGGCAGCGATTCAGCCGGAACTCGACTCCGAAGAGTGGGCATTCGCCTGCGTCGACGCGACGTTCCCCGTAGCGCTGGCGAAGCCGTTGCTCGTTTTCCACGAACGTGAAGGCGCCACGATCGTCGCGCCCGCCGCCGAACTCGCGCGATTCAACGTGTCCTACGAAGGGACGTGGCGCCGCATCGTCATCAATGCTTACTCGGCTCTCGACGCCGTGGGCTTTCTAGCGGAAATGACGCGTGTACTGACGGCGGAGAACATTCCCGCGAATGTCGTGAGCGCGTACCATCACGACCATCTCTTCGTTCCGTCGGATCGCGCGCAAGACGCGCTTACGGCCCTGGCCGCGCTCGCCGAACGCGGCGCTTAATCCAGCAACTCGTCGAACCGCGTTAGGTAATACATCGGTTCCGCGGGAATCGATGCTGCTTCAGCCTTTCCAAGCGGTTCTGTGTCGGCGTTTGCGCCGCCAACCAGCACGCGTTCGATGGATTCGGCCAGCGAATGAATGTCGTAGCCGCCTTCCAAGACGTACGCCACGCGATTGTTGCAATACCGTTGCGCCACTTGGGCAATGCCGGCCGCCAAAGCGCTCGCCACTTCGACGTCGACGCCTAAGTCGCCGACCGGATCGCCTTTGACGTAGTCGAATCCGGCACTGACCACGATGGCGTCGGGCTTGACGAACGAAGCCGCTCTCTCCAACAAGCGCTCCCATATGGCCGCGAACGCCTCCGTTGCAATCCCCGATGCCGGAAGCGGAACGTTCACGACGAGATCGCGCCCGATCGACGCCGTTTCGAAGCCGGTTCCCGGATATGCAGGCGAAGCATGCGTGGAGAGATACGAAACGCCGTCGCCCGCGATATCTTGCGTGCCGTTTCCGTGATGGTAGTCGAAGTCCACGATCAGCACGCGGCCGCCGTGTTGCGCCTGGAACGCGCGCGCCGCAATGGCCGCGTTGTTAAAGAGGCAGAAGCCCATCCCGCGCGCCGATTCCGCATGATGTCCCGGCGGGCGAACCAGGGCGAACACCGGCGCATTTGCGTCGACTGCCGCATCCATCGCCGCGATCGCGCCCCCGGCGGCGCGCCGTGCCACCGCAAGCGAACGTCCGTCGATAACGACGTCGCCCGTCGAGAGATAGCGCGCCGTCGCGTAAACCGTTCGTCTCGCGCTTCACGAGCTCGACGTACTGCGCACGATGCACGCGTTCGATTTCTTCATCGGTAGCGTCCCGCGCCGCAACCGTTTCGCCGAGCAGCCCGCGCTCGCGTAAAAGCGCGGCGACCACCTCCACGCGATCGGGCGATTCAGGATGCCCGATTCCGCGGAGATGGTCGCCGTAGATCGCGTCTGTAACGACTTTCATGTGCTTCGCGCGTTGCGCGAATCCGGCTAGTGTTTCTTGTTCAGATCCGCAATGGCTTGCTGGACTTGGCCGTACTCTTTGGTGCCCTTGCGCATTTGGGACAGGAGGCGCTTATACGCGGAGAGCGCCTTCTGCTTCTGATTCGTCTGCTGGTAGGACTTGCCGGCGATGTAGAGCAGCTGCGGATTCTGCTCGAGATAACCGTGCGCGGCGCGATCGAGCGCATCGAAAATCGCCGAAGCTTCCTTGTAGTTGCGCATCTCGAAATCCGCACCGGCGATGCATCCAAGCGTCGACGGCTGGCGGTCGATCTGGAAGCTCTTGCTGCACGCGTCCTTCGACGACGAGTAGTTGTGCGTGTACGAATACGCCTGGCCGAGCATTGCGAAGCTTTGCGCGTCCGGAGCGACCTGCGTGAGATGCTTCAGATAGCCGACGGCATCGGTCATTTTGCCGGCGCTCATCGCGAGCTGCGCCATGCGGAGAAGCGCTTCGCGATTGTCCTTATCGATGTTGAGCGCGGCCTGCCATTCTTGCTGCGCCTTTTGAATGTTCTTCTGCGAACCCCAGAAGTCGCCGTACGAGACGTGCGCGGCGGCAACCTTCGGATATTGCGCGACCATCTGGTCGAACACGCTCTGTGCTTGGGCCGTCTTCTTCTCGTCGATGTAGTAGGTCGCTTTGCGCACGAGGATCGCGACCTTCTGGTCGTCGCTCGTCGCGGCTACGACGGCATCGTCGTACGCCGAAGTCGTCTTCGCGTCGTCGTGCTGCTTGGCGTACAGATCGGCTTTGAAGACCAGCCCTTGAACGTCTTTCGGATCGATCGCGAGTTCGCGGTCGATCGTCTGGATCGCCATCGGAATGTTGTTCTGCTGCGCGTACGTCGTCGCAATCTGGAAGATCGGACGGGTGTCTTTCGGATCGATCGATGCGGCATGCTCGAATTGCGCGCGTGCATCGTCGAACTTCTGCTGCGCGGCGTAAACGGCCCCGAGCGTCATGTACGACTGCGCGTCGTCCTTATTCAACGTTACGGCGCGCTTGGCGATGCGTTCGGCATCCGCGCCGCGATTCGAGCGAAGGTAAAGGTCCGCGAGATTCGCAAGGACGCCCGCGTTGCTCGGATCGAGATTCTCGGCTTGCTCGAGATCGGCGACGGCGTTGTCCATGCGGCCAAGCTGTTCCATCGCGTACCCGTCGAGGTAGTAGACCTGCGCCGTCTTGTCGCCCATCTGCAGCAGATGCTGCGACAGCTGCACGGCGTAGTCGGGCCGATTGACGTTGAGGAATTGTCCGGCCAGTTCGACCATCGCCTGCTGATCGTTCGGGTTGGCCTTCAGCTTCGCCTGAAGGCGTGGGATAGCAACATCCGGCGGCTCGGGCGACGCGGTCGGCAACGCCGACGGTGACGGCGAGGGACTCGGCGACGCCGCCGCTTTGCCGCCAAAGAGGCCGGCTTGAGCGCTCGGGGTCGTTGCAAGAGCGGCCGCAGCAAAAGCAACGACCATCGAGGCGATAAGAGCGAAACGTTTCACGAAATCCAGGTCCTTTACAAGAGACGAACGCGGGAAGACCCGCGTTCGTCACGCTACCGTCGAAAAAATTACCCTTTCGCCGCCTGCACGAGCTTGGTGAGCTCGGGCACGATTGCGAAAGCGTCGCCGACGACCATGAGGTCGGAAAATTCGGCTATCGGCGATTGACCGTCTTTATTGATCGAGACGATCGTTTGGGCCGAACGCATGCCGACCTTGTGCTGAATCGCGCCGGAGATGCCGACGGCGATGTAGAGATTCGGGCTGACCGTCTTACCGGTCTGTCCGATCTGCAGACTGTAGGGCACCCAGCCGGCGTCCGCGGCGGCGCGCGATGCGCCGACGGCTCCGCCGAGTGCTTGCGCGAGCGGCTTCAGCATCGTGTCGAACGGTTCCGGTCCGCCGAGCCCGCGGCCGCCGGCAACAACTACCGGCGCTTCCTCGAGCGCTAACTCTCCGGAACTTTCTTCCACATCGTTCTCGACCGTGAGCGCATAGCTCTTGCCGGCCGGTTTATCGATTGCTTGAACCGTCGCACCTGAGCCGCCCGCTTGCACCGCAAAGGCATTCGGACGAATGGTCGCTACGCCGTAGTCGCCAGGCTTGAGCTGCACAGGTCGTAATCGCCGCGCCGCCCATTTTCGGCATCACGGCGTCGACCTTGCCGCCATCGATCTTGAAATCGACGACGTCGGCGACGATGCCGGCGTTAAGGCGCGCGATGACGCGTCCCGCGATGTCTTTCCCGGTGAGCGTATTCGGAATCAACACGAGCGACGGTCCGATGACACGCGCTGCGGCTTCCACATAATCGATGACCGGATCGAGAAGGTACTTGTCGACGTCGGCGTCTTCGTTGAAGTGAACGACGTCGAGCGGATACCCGGCAAGCGTTTTTGCGAGCTGCCCGGCGCCGGAACCGACGACGAGCGCGTGCGCTTTACCGCCGAGTGCGTCGGCGAGCTTGCGCGCTTCCGTCGCCATCTCGAACGTTACTTTCGGCGTTTGACCGCCCTTGTGCTGAACGTAAATAAGAACGTTTTGCATCAAACGAGTTTCTTCTCTTTAAGGAAGTCGAAGATCGCTTTGGCGCCGGTCGCACCGTCGGCCGCTTCGACGACTTGGCCTTTGCCGCGAACGGCGGGCGGCTTCACGTCGAGCAGTTCAGTTTTCGAGCCGGCCGTGCCGACCGGTTGATCGAGCGCGAGATCGCCGACGGTCAACGGCGCAATCGTCTTTTTCTTCGCGCCCATGATGCCTTTGAGCGACGCATAGCGCGGCTCGCCGAACGTCAGCGCCGTCGTCAACAGCGAACGCACGGGTCCGCTGACGGTTTGATGGCCCGTATCGGTTTCGCGTTGCACCGTGAGCTTGTCGCCCGCGATATCGACCTTCACCGCGTTCGTGATCATCGGAAGTCCGAAGATGCTCGGCGATCGCGCCGGGCGTTGCGCCGGTGCTGCCGTCGTCGGAGAGTCCGCCGACGATCAGCAGATCGAAACCCATCTTCTTGAGCGCATTGCGCCATCGCGTACGAAGTCGCCCAGACGTCGCTGCCTTCGAGGCCCGCGTCGCTGAGCAGCACCGCATCGTCGGCGCCCATCGCGAGCGCTTTACGCAGCGTCTCTTTTAGCGACTCGGGCGCCATCGCAAAGACGGTGACCGTCGTGTCGCCGCCAACTTTTTCTTTGATTTGCAGCGCCGCTTCGAGCGCGTATTCGTCGTAGGGATTCAGCACCGTTTCAACGCCGGTGCGAACCAAACGCTTCGAGCCCGGATCGATACGCTTTTCGGCGTTCGGGTCCGGCACGAGCTTGACCGTAACCACGATCTTCACGTGGAGATCTGACCTCCTGGTGTCCGCGGGGGAGAACCCGGCCCTATTGGGGTTGAGCGGCGCTCAACCCTCTAAGGAAAGCCGGATTCTGCAGGTTTTTAACGTTGATAATTTTATCAGATTCGGCCGGAGGGGTCCACGGGGCAGGCTACTTCCGGTGAGAGGAGCGGCCGCGCTGGTATTGCTTGGGCACGAACGGGTCGCCGCCCAATTCGTCGGCCGCATCCCACGGCCAGCGCGGATGACGGATGAAGCCCCGGGCCAGCATGATGAAGTCCGCGGCGCCCGCCTCGAGGATCTGCTCTGCCTGCTTGGGTTCGGTGATCATGCCGACGGCCATCGTCGGCATGTCGGCGAGCTTCTTGATTTCGGCCGCAAACGGCACTTGGTAGCCCGGCCCGACGGCAATCTGCTGTTCCGGCACGAGGCCGCCGCTCGAAACGTCCATGAAGTCGCACCCGCGCTTCTTCAGCTCGCGGGCGAGTTGCACGCACTGCACGACGTCCCAGCCGTCGTCGACCCAATCGGTTGCCGAGACGCGAACACCGAGTGGTTTGTCTTCCGGCCACACCGCGCGCACCGCGTCGAAGAGCTCCAACGGAAAACGCATGCGGTTCGGCAAGCTTCCGCCGTACTCGTCGGTACGGTGATTCGTCAACGGCGAAAGAAACTGGTGGCCGAGATACCCGTGCGCAAAGTGTAACTCGATAACGTCAATGCCGAGACGCTTGCAACGTTCCGCAGCGGCGACGAAATCAGTGCGGACCTTCTGCAAACCGGCCGCATCGAGCGCGCGTGGCGTGTGCCACCGGCCGTACGGAATTGCCGACGGCGCTACGGTTTCCCACGCGTCGGGGCCGCTCGCCGCACCGCCGCCATCCCACGGCGATATCGTCGAAGCCTTGCGCCCGGCATGCGCGAGTTGCACGCCGATTTTGCTTCGCGCCCATCGTCTAATGAAGGCAATCACCCGCGACGTGTTTTCTTCGTTCTCGTCGCTGTAAAGCCCGAGATCTTGCGCCGTGATGCGCCCTTCGGGATTGACGGCCGTCGCCTCAAAGAACACTAGCCCCGGTCCGGACAGCGAAAAGTGCCCGAGGTTCACGACGTGCCAATCGTTCGCGTTTCCGTTCACCGACGAATACTGGCACATCGGCGAAACGACGATCCGATTTTCAAATTCGACGTCACGCAGCTGGATAGGCGTAAACAGTTTGCTCAATACACTTCCTATTACCCTTGCGCGAGCGAGGAAACGCAGCAAGCAACTCCCCAAGTGCTTATTGAAGCTCGGCCGCGCGCAGCTCCGCGATGCGTTCGATCAATGCGGTTGGCATCGGTTTGTCGATGGGAAAGCGAATCGTGCGGTTGTCGATTTCGTACGGGCCGAGTTCGACCTTGAATGTCTCCAGGATGCTGTCGCTCGCTGGATAGAGCGAGATGTGATGCTTCCAGCCCGCGAAGTGCAGCACGAGCCCGTTGCCGATCTTATACGTCGGCATCTTATACGAGATTATTTCTTCAGCCGCCGGCGCCCCGTTACGAATTGCCGCCTGCACTTTCCTTAGAAGCGGCTGAATCCCGGAAGGCTGCGCGGCGATGTACTCGGCAACCGACGCAAAGCCGGTCTTTACCGTCGACATCCGTCACTTCTTTTCTGCTTCGTTTCAGCAAAGAGGCGGGACGGCCGTGGCCGCCCCGCGTTTTCTCCGTCGAATAACCGTTTACGGAACGACTGTGATCGTACCGGTCATCCTCGAGTTGTCGTGATAGAGACACCCGTACAAGTAAGTGCCGGCCTTGACAAACTTCACCGAGAACTTTTGATTAGCGATGAACGTCCCCGAATTAACAATTTTCGTGCCGTCAATCGGCGTTATCCCGGGCGCCGGAACAACGTTAATAGCCGGATCGGGTGGAAGGGGCGGCAGTTGGTTGGCACCGGCTTTAGCAAACGTTACCGTATGCGGCTCGTTCGTGGTTTCGTTGACCCACGTCAAGACCGTTCCTACTTTCACCGTCTTGCTGCCGGCCTTTGCAACGTCATCGAAGTTGCCGTTGTTCAAAAACCGCAAGACCGTAGCTTGCGTTGGCGGGCCGTGTCCCAAGCCCGGGGCGATACCCGCCGCGAACGTGTTGCCATCCGCCGCGAATGGGAATGACGCGACCGAAGCGGCACCAGCCCGGAAGTCGTTCCATTCGTCTTGAGCGCCGGCGCTGAGGTAATAGCCGGGCGTGTGGGGATACTTCGTTCCGGCGGGCTGCACGACCACGGTGCTTTCCATCGCCGGCTCATGGAACAGACAGAGAATCGGGTACGTCCCCGCCTTTGGGAAGTGCAGCGTGAACGACTGACCGCCCACCAGGATCCCGGAATTGACGAATTTTGTCCCGTCGATCGTATTGCCGCCGGCTGGGACGAGGTTTTGCGGAGCCGGAGGCGGCGGGATGGGCTGCCCTTTCGGTACGAACGACACGGTGTGCGCGTCGCCGCCCGAGCCGCTCGCGATACGATAAGTGATCGAGTCACCAGCATCGACCGTTATCGCATTCGGATAGTAGTCGAGGTCCTGAATCGCATAGAAGTTGGTCGAGGCGCCGGTTTGAACGTTCCAAACCAGCGAGGAAAAGCTTTGGAATGTGGCATCCGCGCTTATGGAAGCTCGATCGTCAGCGCCTGAGGCCGCGGGAAGACTGGATTGTGATTGCATGGTGCCACCCGCGCACGCCGATAATGCAATCACCCACAATAAGGAAAAGGCCTTTCGCATGAAAGTTCTCCTCTGCGGGGCAACGGTAGAACTCAATTCTACTGCGCATGGCAGATTGACATTACAGCCGAGTCTTTGCTAAGTCGCTTGGAGAACGAGCGCGTGAACCCAAATTGAGGATCGTTGTGAAAGGCTGGTCACTTTTACTTGCGATTGGATTGCTGGCTACGCATGGCGCCTGCGGAGATCCCGCGGCATCGTCCACTGGAACGTTCGGCGTTGGCGCCGGCGTGCCGCTGCCGTCCGAATCGGTAAGCTCCGACGGCCATACGATAACCGTGGACGAATCCTTCGGCGACAGAATGTTTACGACGGTTACTTCTCGTTACGATGCTAAGACATTCCAGTTACTCTCGTCCGAAAGGCACGCAAGCTGTTGCGGAGCATATTGGAAATCGTCGATCGAGCGCAACGGCGACGCCTCGTACGATATCGAATCAAAGACGTTTCCACCATCGCGAGATGGCAAAGATTTCTTGCTTGAAAGCCGGCCCCATTTCGAGACCGAGGCGAACCGCCCGCTTATTGCCGGCAGCCTGCTGTTCGTTCCATGGCTCTATCATGCAACACAGAGCAACGACCTAGTACGGATTTCGTTCGATCCGTTACGAACGGACTACATCATCATCGCCGATGTGCCTGGGGCGCCCTATCCTGACGGCGTGCCTTCGCACGACAAGGCACTCTCCGTCACGTCGATTTCGGATCGGCCCACGACAATGTGGTACGACCCCTGCACTTTCATCGTCGACGCTTATGGCAACAGAGGCGGCTCCGTCACCATTAGAACCGCTTTGGTAAAATCGGGCGCCTTCAAGTTTTGACCCTCCGTGTTCCGAACGTGATACGCTTTCCTAGCGCTCCACTAGCTGGAACGCATGGAGGGATGACGGGCTCGACGCAAAGCGGTTGAGGATCTACTCGCGCAGTTCAACGGAACGCTGGAGACGTTCTATTTTGCGTTCGGGGAAGACGACGCGGTGATCATCTTCGATCTTTCCGACGACACAAGCGCCGCGGCCCTGGCCATGGCAGTGAATACCTCCGGCAGCGTTCGCATAAAAACAACCGTGCCAATCACAGCCGAACTAATCGACGAAGCGGCGAAGAAACACGCTACGTATCGCCCGCCGGGAACTTAGCTCCTCGCGCACATCGGCGAAAGCCACGTCGAAACCGGAGCTAACCTTCGTTTTCCTCGTCTTGCTCGTGCTCGTGGTGCCCGTGCTCGTGTCCGTGGTGCCCGTGTTCGTGTTCGTGTTCGTGTTCCTGTTCGTGCTGGTGATGTCGGGCGTGCCCGAGGTCGATACCCGCTCTTATGGCTTCGAGTACAGCGCTGCGCTCATCGGCGCTGAACGTTAGGTTTCGGCCCTCACAAACTTCATCCAAAACCTGATTGGCATCTTTGAAGTCGTCTAGGGCGGCACCTAACTGGACACACGCGTTAGCAAGTCCATCGAGGAACCGGGCCGACGCAGCAAGGTTCTCAATCCTGCCGTCCTTTTTTAATAGCCCCACGAGTGCCGTGGCAATCTCGGAGGCCATGTCAGGAGGATAAGCCGATTCGTCGATGAGCAGACGCATTAAGAGTTGGTGCGTGATGGTCATGTCATTTCTCCGATTTCATGTTCGCGGTCGATTTAACGCACGAATCTGGCGAAAGCTCAAGCAGATGTTATTTCTTCATTGTCAAAATTCGACATTCGCTGTCGCGTTTTCGTCGAGCTCGCTTTTCGATCTACCGAACACTACCCACAAAATGCTATAAATGCGCCTGCTGCTGAGACCGAAATAGCGATAGCTTCGACGAACATGGCACGATGTTCACGCGACCTTTGTTGCGACATTTTCCAATACTAGCGGAATCCTATGCCAGCAGGGCGTCACGATGCGTGTAGGCGCGACCTCGCTTGGCGCATCAAGTGATCTTTCGGCGTGAACGAAAAAAGCGCGCCATTCGACGCGCTCTTGCTCTAAGGTTTTGGGATGACCGGGACTCGAACCCGGACGCCCTTTCGGGCTGCAGATTTTCGCACCACTATGGCTTTCGCTACCGCACTATCGCGTTTGTGGTCCGGACTGTGCCTTGACCATGCGGATCGTTCTAAATCTGACCCGTTAGGCCGCGCCCATCCAGTCTCTACACCTTCTCGAATCTGCGTTCGCAGATCGAGCTTGGCTCGGCGTTGTCATGCGCTGAAGCGCGCGAAGAGTTCACCGACTTTGAGCGCATCCCGCACGGCGTTTCCCGATCGTGCGGCTCAAGGAGTGTTACCTCAAGTCTGCTGTGTCTACCGATTCCACCATCATCCCATAGCGCTACTGTCGATAGTGTTCGACAGTGTCTGCCGACCGCATATGCGCAATGTTTGGGTCTTGTCCTGCATCGCGACGTGCGCGGCGTTGACGCAGCAGATCCCAAAACCGGTCGAGTTGCACTTGAATGTCTTCTAAGCGCTTGCGGTCTTCTTCATTCAAATGGCCGCCGTCGCCGTGCTCGAGGAGACGATGCTCTTCAGCTACGAGACCCTCGATGTGATCATTGATCTGCTTGTCGTCCATGGCGCTACCTCCGGGAAGCCGTTGATGCCATCCTTCCCCCATTTGAACGCGGGCAGGCGGCGCTAGGCTGCTAAAAAGTTTCGAATATGGGTAACCATAGTCACCGTGCAACAAGAGGATATACCTTCCACCTTCCTGGGCGACGGATTCGTCGGCCGGGGACATGCGACCGACAACCCGCCGGCTTGGTGGCGCACCTTCGTCTTCCGGGTGCTCACAGGCCGCCAGCTCAGCGTTCTTCTTTACCTTCTTACCTGTATGGCGACTCAGGACGAGTGCAGCCCGACAACGGAAGAGATCCGCTCGTTCGTTGGCCTGAACCGGCCCAACATGGTCTTCGAGGCGCTCGACATTTTGGATGACTACGGCTTCGTCGTCCGGCACCGCCGCGTGCTTCCGGGCTTGAGCGGCCGAAGGAACTTGTACCAGCGTCCGCCGTGGGAGTACACGATTCTACGCTTGCTCCAGCTAGGAATTCTCGACGAGCGCCTGCGCGTGCGGCATCTTGAATCGAGCTACACGCCGGAAATCATGCGCGAACTCGATACCGCCGCGCGCGGATTGCTGGGGGATCGTTACGACGAATACGCGTCGAGCGACGGCGGTCAGAGCAAGAAAATGCTCATGACGGCGCTGTCCGCAAAGATTGACGGACACCCGCACCTACGCTCGGTTTAGATATCTTCCTGATCGCGCTGTTGCAGCAAGTAGCCGAGAAGCAAATCGGAGCTGGTTGCGACGGCGCGATCCTTCGTCAGCATCTCGAGGATTGTATCGATGATGATCATGCCGGCCGGCAAGATGTCGGCGCGTTGCGGATTCATGCCGGGGACGTCTTTCCGGCGTTCGTAAACGAGCGCGCACAGCACAGAGAGCGCGTGCGCAAGGTCGCTGCGCGTGAGATCGAATCGCTCGCCGGGTACACCGCCGTGAATTACCGCGGCCGCCGTCATTGCCGATCCGCCGACGATCGCGAGTTTATCGATTGCACGAAATCGCGCGATCGGTTCGAGCGCTTCGCGAGCGTATTCGCGCGCGCGTTCCATTACTACCGATGCGAGAGCGCCGTCGTGTCCGGCAAGTTCGGGAACGCGCTTCGGTCAGACGAACGGCGCCGACTTCGCACGACACGGTGCGTTCGGCATGCGTGCCGCGGCCGATCGCATATTCGGTACTGCCGCCGCCCGTATCTACGACGCCGACCTCGGCGCCGTGCAGATGTCCGAATTCGCTGATCGCGCCGCGATAGGACGCTTGCGCTTCTTCATCGCCCGATAGCACGCGCAGTTTTGCGCCGGTGATGCGTTTAATCTCCGCCGCAAACGTTTCGCCGTTTTGCGCACGCCGCACGGCGGAGGTTGCAATTACGGAGAGACGATCGTACTGGCCGCGGATTCGTTCGAAGTGCGACTGCACCGCTTCCAGCGTTCGGCGCACCGGTTCTTCGCCGAGCTCGCCGCGTTCACGCAATCCTTCGCCGACGCGCGTCCCGGTCGCAAGCGCCAGTACCGTGCGGGGACGCTCGCCGGAAAGATCGGCCAACAGGACTCGCGTGGAGTTCGTGCCGATTGAAATGACGGCATCCTGTCGGCTCATGCGGATGCCCTTACTGTTCGCTGTGTTTGGATTCGAAGAGCGCTGCGCGCTTTTTCTTCTTTAGGAAATGGCGCTCGGCGGACGGCACGCCTTGCTCGTTGGCGTCCCACTCTTCGGTGCTGCTGCAAGTAGTGCGCGATCTGTTCGTCGAGTTCTTCGTCGTGAATCTGCGGCGCAATCGTCACCATCGGACGCCGTTCGCCCGGGATGAACCATGAACATCAAGCGTTTGCGGCCTGTTAGCCCGCGTTCGTATTCTGAGTGGTGCGCTTCGACGTCGCCGGCCGGCGCGCTCGCGAGTTCACCCGATTCCAGGCGCACCGTTGCGCCATACGCATTGACGTTGATGACGAAGCCGTAGACGGGATCGGTCACGGAGCGGTGGACGGCGCGGCCGATGGGGCCGGGCTCACGAAAATAATCGCTTCGTTCGGCGCGACGAGCCGCAGGCGGTCGTGAATTTCGGGAATCGTTCCGTCGGGCGATTCTAAGCGGCGCAGTTCGCGCAACTGATGTTCGCGATGCGCGTGCAACGCGCTGATATCCGATTCGGTGGACGAGAGTTCGCGCGCAAGCGCGACGTTTTGATTGATCACGCGCGTAAATTGCACCGTAACGAGCGTGAATACGAGAAGCGCAACAAGCGCCGCAGTCAAACGTCCGGCGAAGGAAACAACAGCGGAGCACGCGTGCGCTTCTTCACGTGCCTCTTCGATCGCTTCCCGGCGCTCGTTTTGCCATGCGCCTATCCGCCGATATTTCGAATAGCGCGCCTCCTGCAACGCCTCCGGCGTCATTGCCGATAGCCGTTGCACCGAGGATCGGATTGCATCGAGCACTTTCGCAACCGTCGCCGCGGCTTCGCGATGCGCACCGCCGAGCGGTTCCGGAACGATTTCGTCGATGATGCCGAAGCGCTCGCAGATCCTCGGCGGTTAGTTTCAACCGCGTCGCCGCCTCTTCCGCCTTTGCGGCATCGCCCCAGAGAATCGCGGCGCAGCCTTCCGGCGACGCGACCGAGTAAACGGAATGCTCGAGCATGATGACGTGGTCGGCAATTCCAAGCGCGAGCGCGCCGCCGCTGCCGCCTTCGCCGATGATCGTTGCAACGATCGGCACCTGCGCGCTCGGTGAACTCATAGAGGCAGCTCGCGATCGCTTCGGATTGCGCGTGCTCTTCCGACGTGATGCCGGGATCGGCGCCCTTCGTGTCGATGAACGTAACGATCGGCACGCCCAAGCGCGATGCGGTATGTGCGAGCCGCTGCACTTTGCGATAGCCTTCGGGCGTCACCATGCCGAAGTTGCGACGCAGATTTTCTTTGGTGTCGCGGCCGCGCTGCTGCGCCGATCACCATGACCGGGTGCGCCCGAGCAGCAAGCGAAACCGCCGACGATCGCCGGGTCGTCGCGGATGAGCCGGTCGCCGTGCAGTTCGTCGAACCGGTCGAGTTGCGAGATATAGTCGAGCGACGTCGGCCGGTTCGGATGGCGCGCCATGTGCACCTTCTCCCACGGCGTCAGCGATCCGAAGATCTCGCGCTGAATCTCTTGCGTATTTCTGCTCGAGCGCCGGCGATTTCGGCCGACATGTCGACGGGCTGGCTGTGCGTTCGCGGCGCGCAGCTCGGCGATGCGGCGCTCGAGCTCGAGCAGCCCCTTTTCGCGTTCGACGATCAGATTCACGCGACGTCACCTTAACCGAACTCCGACGGCGTACTCCAGCAAGCGCACGATCGTGGCTTTGAGCTCGTGACGGTCGACGACCATGTCGATGTGGCCTTTTTCGAGCAAGAATTCGGCCGTTTGAAACTGCTCGGGCAGTTTCTGGCGGATCGTCTGCTCGATGACGCGCCGTCCGGCGAAGCCGATCATGGCTTGCGGTTCGGCGACGATGACGTCGGATTCGAATGCGAACGACGCCGAGACGCCGCCCGTCGTCGGGTCGGTGAGCACCGTCACGAAGAAGTTGCCGTCGTCGCATGAAGCGCTGCACCGCGGCGGTCGTCTTGGCCATTTGCATGAGCGCGAGCATGCCTTCTTCCATGCGCGCGCCGCCGCACGCCGTGAAGATGATGCACGGAATGTGCGCGCTCGCGCGCTTCTTCGAGCAGCAGCGTGATGCGCTCGCCGACGACGGTGCCCATCGTGCCGCCGCGAAAGTGGAAATCCATCACGCCGAGCGCGACGTCGAAGCCGCCGATCTGTCCGATGCCGCACACGACGCCTTCGGCACATGCCGCTCTTCTCTTGTCGCCGGCGATCTTCGACGGGATACGTCTTCTTGTCGACCCAGTCGAGCGGATCGCCCGGCTGCACGTCGGCGCCGATCTCCGTGAAGTCGCCGTCGATCAGCATGCTGATGCGGTCGTACGCCGCTCATCCGGAAATGATGGCCGCACTTCGTGCAGACGTAGAGGTTCGCGGCGAGATCGCGCCGGTACAGCACCTCGTTGCACTTCGGGCACTTGCTCCAAAGCGCCGCGTCGCGCGCGTCTGCGTTCTTGCTGCGGCGGATGCGCAGCCATTCGGGCATCGGCATGGCGTCCTAACTCTTCCCCGGAAAGAGCCGCGCCGCTGTAGAGCTTGCGCAGCTGCTTCAGGTAGTTGAAGATTTCTTTTTCGTTCAGCTTCGACTCGCCGACGATGCGGTCGGTGAAGACGTACGGAACCTCGATGCGCGCTCCCGTAGTGCGCCTTCGCGACGACTTCGAGGCCGATCTTGAATCCGATCGGGTCGAGCTCGACGCCGTCGAGCGCTTCGCGCTTCACGAAGAAATAGCCGCTCGTGATGTCTTTCACGTTCGTCAGCGGCCGCGCGAGCCAGCAGGCGACTTTCGACGTAACGATGCGCTTCGCGGGCCAGTTGGTGATGCCGCCGCCCTTCACGTAGCGGCTGCCGATGGCCAGCCCGTAGCCCCGATGCGAGCGCCTGAACCATCTGCGGCAGGATGTTGATGTCGTGGCTGAAGTCGGCGTCCATCGCGCCGAGCGCTTCGGATTCGGGACGCGCGAATTTCCAGCCGTCGATGACGCCGCTCGAAAGCCCGAGCTTGCCGGGGCGATGCAGGCATCGTACGGGGAGTTCCGCGGAGAGACGGTCGACGATCGCGCCGGTACCGTCCGGCGAGTTGTCGTCGACGACGATGATTTCGCCGTCGAGGCCGTTCTTTTTGAAGAGCTCATCGAGCCCGCGAAGCAGACGCTCGATACCGCCGGCTTCGTTATAGGTCGGAATGACGATGGAAAACGGGAAACTGCTCATCTTCAATCGGCGCTATTACGACGGAAGGGAGCCGGTTTCCTGATACGTCAGAACGTCAAACCAGGCCGGTTCGCATCGCGCGAATCACGAGCTGGGTGCGCGCGTTCACCCGCATCTTCGCGAAGATCTTCGAAACGTGATTCTTCACGGTCTTGTCCGAGAGCATGAGGCGCTGGCCGATCTCTTTGTTCGAGAGGCCTTCCACGATGAGACGGACGATCTGGAGTTCTCGCGGGGAGAGCTCGTTGACGTCGCCGCGGGTACGCGTCGCCCGCTGACGCAGCAACGCGCCGGCGAGCCGTCCGTCGGCGTGAAAGCCGTCGCTGACGATCGTCCGGATCGCGCGAATCAGATCCGCCGGCGACGTGTCTTTCACTACGTAACCGTCCGCGCCGGCTGCAATGGCGCGCAGCATCAGCTCGCTGCTCAAATGCGATGAGATCACGCAGATCTTCGTGCGACGGCTTGCGGCGTGGCACTCCCCGATCAAGCGCTCTAATTGGGCCAAATTGTCGTCGAGGTCCAGTACCGCGACGTCGGCACCGGCATCTTTGAATTCCTCGAGATCGAACGTGCGAGAATCGGCAACCGTAAAATCGCCGTCTTGAGACAGCACGGTGCTGATCGCTTTTGCAAGCAAGACCTGCGGTTCGATGATATACACGGCCAAATTCCCGAGGCCGGTTGCCGGTGTATTCATAGCTTAACGGTATACGAACGATGAGCCATATGCACTACCCACTTTGGTGGATATTTCGCGACTCTAAGGGCTGTAAGGAATAGGGCAGCGCGAATTTTCCGAGTGGAACAACCTCGAAATTGTTCGCCAGTTTCCGGAGCGAACGTTCGACGATGTCGAGTTTCTGTCCCAAATCGAAGTTCATCGCCGGGAAAAACGCTAATTCCGGACACTCTTCGCCGCCTAGAAAATCCAGCGGATGTAAAAGGATCGAGGGCTCCGTGCGCGTCAGCCGGCACAGCGCGATCGCCGTGTTGAAGTAGGCCGATGCAAGCGCCGGCGAGATCGTCGCCGCATACAGCACGTAGCTGATGTGAATCGGCAAACGTGAGATCGGCATCGTAGTAACCGGAATCTCTACGATCGAGCTGCCGTTCGCGCGGACTCGATGTTGGCGATTCGGCTGAAACCCATCGCTGAAGTGCCCAAAGAGATCCTCGCGGTCTTTCATCTCTTCTTTGCTGAGATTAGTGCTGCGGAAATAATATGCGCGCGCGAGCGGGCCGATGAACGTGGGCAGCGTCGACGCGTCGTAGAGATAGCCGCGCCGCGCGAGAATGCTGAGAATCGCGGGCGAGCACGTGAACCCGGGCCCGCGAAACCCATTCGGACGACATCCGGTGGCCGCTTCTATGCTTTCCTCGGCACGCGCGAACTCATCGTCGATGGACTGTTCGCTATGGCGGTGCATCCACGGCTCGTGATGGAACGAATGGTTGCCGATTTCATGACCACGCCGCGCGATCTCGCGCAGCATGTCGCGGTTCGATTCGATCGCCGCATCCTGTCCGACGATGAAGAATGTGATCCGAAGGTGCAAGCGATCGAGAAAATCCAACACGCGCGGGACGAGGACGTCCAGGTACGATGGAAACGACTCCCAGCCGGCGCCGCCGTGCGTCTTCATGTACGACCATTTGTTGTCGATATCGAGCGACAGCGCGGCCCTCATGCGCTCGTCACCTGCAGCTGAGGCGCCACGCCGCCCGTAACTATCGGAAAAACCGCGTTCGCTAGCTTAACTGTTTCGTTCACGTTTAACGTTCCGTTCACGATGTGAGCGCTGTTGACGAGGTAAAGCCCGGGCATGCTGCGTCGCGACGGGCGGCAAACGATCTGAGTAGTTCAGCGTGGGAACCGGGAAAACGTAAGGAACTCGCGAGACGCGGAACGCTTGGATCGACGAACGCGAGAACCGCGGATGCATGCGCTCGAGCGCCGAAACGAACGTTTCCTCAATCTGCTCGTCGCTCGTGATGAACGCCGGATCGTCAGGCGCTACGTACTTCGGCAGATAGACGAGCGATTTTCCGCGGAATGCTTCCCGGTCGACGATCGCCGTCATTTCGATCACGGCAGTAAACGGAATCGACGCGTCCGCGATGTTCGTGATGTAATACGGCGTGATCGGCTCGTCCAGAAGCATAGAGGCGCATACGATCCCCTGATACTCGATGTCCGATGCCAATCCGAGTTCCTTTAAACCAAGCGTGGGGCAAATGCGCGCGGCAAGCGGAGATGCGAGCGTGACGATCGTGCGATCGAATCGCTCGAGACCCGAGGCGGCGACGGCTACGCGAAAGCCGCCTTGCGCCTCGGGCTCGATCGCCTCGATACGGGCGTCGAAGCGAACGTCAACACCAAGCTCGCTCAAACGCCGTTCGAACCTGCGGAGAATGCGCGCATATCCTCCGCGAACGTAACCGAACATCTCTCGTTTCATGCCCGTTCGCCGTGCCGCATACATGCGCGCGATAATGGCCCAAATGAACGCTGCGGACGCGCGTTCGGCATAGGTCCCGAGCTTCGCCCGCAACAACGGAAGCCATACTTTTTCAACCGTTTTGCGTCCGCACTGCTGCGTCAGCCAATCGACGGCCGTAAGACGCTCGAGCGGCTTCCAATCTTCGATGTGCGACGCGCGCAGAATCGTGGCCGCAAGCCGCGCTTTTTGAATCGGCGAAAGCGGCGGGAAATGCGCGTAATCGAGCACCGATGAAAACGGATGCATCGCTCCGTCGATGAAGAATCCGGTTTTCGTCGTCACCCACTGCAGCGCATCCGAGAGGCCGAGTTCCTCGAGCAACTCGCGCAGCGCGAGATCGGAGTACAGGGTAACGTGGTAGTGACGGTCCCAAACGACGTTGCCCAGTTGCCACGGCGCAGCGAGCCCGCCGGAATGCGACGCGGCCTCGAAGATCGTTACGGAGTGCCCGGCCTTCGCAAGCTTCAAGGCAAGGGTCATGCCGAGCATGCCGCCACCGACAATACCAAAGCGCATGTTAGTGAGCTACGGCGGCGAGCTGCTTTACCGTCAACCTGTCGATCGTGTAGCGAGCGTGGCACTCGTGGCAAGCAATGTCAACGGGCCCCTCGACGATTCCCGGACCTGCGCCGGTGAGCGGATAGCCGCACGCGCAGACGTAACCGACGGCGCGCGCCGGGTTGCCGACGACGAGGACGAAGTCGGGCACGTCGCGGGTGACGACCGAACCCATGCCGACCATGGCAAAACGCCCGATCGTGAGATTGCAGCCGATCGTCGACTGCGCGCCGATCGTCGCGCCTTCCCGCACGAGCGTCGGCAGCGTGTTTTCGTCGGGATCCGACGGCAGCAGATGACTCAAATCCGGCGTCGTGGCGCGCGGAAACCGGTCGTTGGTGAAGACCGTGCCGGCGCGATCATCACGCCGCGTTCGATGGTGACGCCGGTGCAGATGTACACGAATGCGTTGATCTTCACGCGGTCGCCGATCGTCACGCCGTACGCGATGTACGTCTTTTCGCCGATGATGCAGTCTTCGCCGATGCGCGTGGAACGGCGAATGTGCACGTTGTCCCAAACGGCGGTGTTGCGGCCGATCGTCACGTCGGGTTCGATGAGGGCAGTCGGGTGAACGGCCATGATTACGAAGCCTCCGCGGAAGCGGGAATATCGAGCGAAACGATGTCGAAGTCGCTCATCTGGCCCTCGATGCGCTGCCAGCGTGCATCTTCGAGCGCAGCGTACGCCGCCTGAATGACTTCGACCGAGGCCAGCGCGTCGCGCGGCGTAATGACCAATTCTCCCTGTCCGGTGATCGCGTCGCAGAAATTTTCGATCTGATACGGAAGGCTTGGACCTTATCGTAGCCGCTTGCCGAAGACATGCCATTCCGGATCGCCGCGCCGGCGATACTTCGACTCGCGCCAACCGACGAGGATCGTGCCTTCGCTGCCGTAGATGCGCAGAAACGTTTCGAGCTCCTTGTCGATGCTCCACGACAAATCCGCGGTGCCCATGACGCCTTCGTCGTTGCGCACGAACAACGCGAACCGTATCTTCAACCGCCAAGCCTTGCATCCGGCGGCCTTCGACGATCTGAATGTCGCGGAGATTGCCCAGGAAGTACCGCAGAATGTCGACGGCGTGCGTGCCGTTGTCGATGAGTACGCCACCGCCGCTGATCGCGGCGTCCGAGTTCCAACGGTTCCGCATGTCGACGTGCGACGTAAACGCGTTTTCGACGAATACGACTTCGCCGATCGCCCCTTCGCCGACGAGTTCGCGAGCTTCCGCACGTCGGCGACGTAGCGGAATTTCGAGGCCATCGTCAGCATCGCGTTGTTCCGGCGCGCCGTCGCGAGCATCCGCCGCGCCGCATCCTCGGTCGTCGCAAGCGGCTTCTCGCACAGCACGTGACGGCCGCTTTGCAGCAGGCGGCACGCAATGTCTTCATGGTAGGCCGGCGGCGTGCAGACGATGGCGGCGTCGAACTGCTCGTTCGCGAGGAGGCCTTCCAGCGAGCGATACGCTTGCACCCGATTCGCTGGGCGAACTCTTGCGCGGCGTTTTGCCGCACGTCGCAAACCGCCGCGATTTCGGCGCGATCCGTCGCTGCAAAGGCGGCTTCGTACGCCGCGCGATTGCGCCGGTGCCGATGAGAGCAAACCGCAAGGGCAGTCATGCCGGTACCGCTCCCTCGCCGAGCGACTTCGCGGCCCACTTGAAGGCTTCGGCGATGTACTCGACGTCCTCTTCGGTGTACCGGTCGTTCCACGGAACGACCAAGACGCGTTCGAGCGCGTCGACCGTCCCCGGATAGTGATCGAGCTCGTAATCGACGGCCTCCGGCGCGCAACGTAAACGGGAACTCGCTCTTGCCGAACGTGCGCCGTTTCTGGAAGACCTCGCACATGAATGCCGGCTTTTGAATGTACCGCGGCACGGTCAGGATGTCGCGTTCTTTGAGCAATCGCGCCATCTCCAGCACCGCGCGAAGCCGGAAGGCTCGGGCCGATGCGAATGCAGTACTTCCAGTAACTGTGCTGCGCGTTCTCCGCCACGAGCGGCGGTAACGATTTCCTCGATGCCCGCGAGGCGTTCGGTCAGCAATGCGGCGAGCGCGCGCCGGCGCTCGACAATCGCTTCGAGCTTCTCGAGCTGGGCCATCGCAACGCTTCCGCACAGTTCCGACATGCGATAGTTGAGCGCGAGGAAGTAGTGGTCGGGTTGCGGATCGCCGTAGCCCCACGCCTTGTTGATGAACAGATAGATGCGGCGCGCGAGAGCGTCGTCGTTCGTGACGACGATGCCGCCCTCGCCGGTGGTGATGTGTTTGCCTTGCTGCAGGCTGAAAGCGCCGATCGTGCCTGCCGTGCCGACGTAGCGGCCGTCATAGGTCGCCAGGAACGCCTGCGCGCAATCTTCGATAACCGGAATCCCGCGCTCGGTCGCCAAGGCGACGATTTCGTCGACGTCGCATGGATTGCCGAACAGGTGCGTGACGACGATGGCTTTCGTTCGATCGCTGATGCTTCGCCGCAATCGTCTCGGCCGTGACGTTGCACGTGCGCGGATCGACGTCGGCAAAGACCGGAATCGCGCCCTGATACAGGATCGGCGCGAGCGCGCCCATGTCGGTGATCGACGTGGTGATGATCTCGTCACCGGGTTCGGGATCGATCGCCGCGATCGCGCAATGCACGGCCGCGGTGCCGGATGCGCACGCGTAGGCGTGCTTTACGCCCAGCATTGAAGCGAATCGCTTCTCGAGAGCGGTGACGAACGAGCCTTTGGTGCTCGTAAGCGTTCCGCTTCGCAAGGCTGCGGTTACGGCGGCAATCTCTTCATCGCCAAGCGTTCTGCCGGAGGCATCTTGATCCGACGGGAGGCTGCGACGGGACACAAGCGGGGAAGTCGTGGTCATTGTGTGCTCTTTCATCCAATCTGGCTGTGGCGGCGATTTTGCAGTCGACGAGTGAAAAAGGTGCCGGCTTGCCCCGCGAAAATAGCGAGACTAGTGTACTGAATAACGACCGTCGTCGCGGTGCCCGCGGCTAATACCCATGGGCTCACGCGAAGCAATAGCAAAACCGCTACGACGACCGGCAGCAGGCCGGGGATGAGCCCCGGGACGGCAAGCCATAGCGACGGCCGGTATTCGAAGGCCATCCGGATTGTGGCCCACATTTGTTTGAGCAGACGCGCGGGGCGCAGCCGCCCCGGAGCCGCGCGGCGCTCGGCACTCCATTTCAGCGTTGCCGGCACCTCCACGACGCGCAACTGTTTGCGCAGTCCGTCGAGCAGCATCTCCGCAATCGCATCCATGCCGTTGCTTTCAAATTCGAGCTGCTTCATCGCGGAAACGCGAAACGCTCGAACCATACACGTAAACGTTGCGTATTTTCCGGCAGAAGCAAACGACAGCAGCCGGTTCGCTTCGCGGCTCAGCACGCGTCGCAGTAAGGGCACGTTGACGACCGAGCCGCCGCGCACGTATGCCGAAGCCAGCGCGATATCGGCCTTTTGGCGTTCCAGCGCCTCGAGTAACTGCATGCCGGTGGAGGGCTCGTAACTAAGATCCGCATCGAGCACGATCGCGTACTCGGTCTCGACCTCGCGAAACGCCGTACGGAGCGCCGCGCCAAGACCCTGATTGTGCGGATGCTGAAAGACGTAAACGTTTTCTCGCCACCGCGCGAATGCTTCGGCCGCGACAAACGTTTCATCACGGCTTCCATCATCGACAATTATATACTTGAAGCCGTAATTGCGCTGATGGATCGAGAAGTGATCCGCTAGAGTAACGAGGTTGCTCGCGAACGTCTCACCTTCGTTATATGCCGGAATGATTACGGTCACGCCGGTCATGCGGTGCCCCCTGCAAGCGGCTGGGACGAAGTTGCGAAGTAGTCGGAGTAGTCGTTGACGCGCAGAGTGTCTTTATTGACGACCATACCGAGCACGTTATCGATGCCTAACGACGCCAATTGAGAGACGGCATAGCGCGCTTCTTTTTCGTCGGTATTACTTGTGACGACGAAGATTGCGCCGTCAACTTGCGTGGCAATCAGCAACCCGTCGGAAACCGCGCCGAGCGGCGGCGCATCCACGATAACCATCGTGTAATCGCCTTGCACTTTGGCAAGCACCTCTTGCAAGTGCGATTGCAACAAACTCACGGGGTTCGCCACGTCGGCCCCGGCCGTAAGAACGTCAAGTTGGGGCGAGGCATGCTGCACGGCCTCGCTTACGGGCATCGCTCCGGTAAGGACGTCTCCCAAGCCGACCGTATTCGGACAGTCGGTCTTCTCGTGCAGGCTCGGGCGCCGCAGGTCCGCATCGATAAGAAGCACACGCGGCTCCAGGGTCGCCATGGCTTTTGCCAAGTGGTAGGCGACAGTAGACTTTCCATCTCCGCGGCAAGCGCTGACGACAGCTAAAGTCTTGAGCGGCCGTTTGTTCTTCAAGCGTAACGTGATGCAAAGATGCAAGAAAGATTCGACGGTCATAGACTGGACCCAGGGCAACATGCGGCGATTCGGAGTGTTGAACGCTGGGATTCGTCCGATTACGGGGAGACCGAGGCGTCCCTCAAAGCTTTCTCGATCGCTACGCTGCTCGATCACTTCTAGGATAAAGATGACCCCGAGCGCCAGGAGCAAGCCGACTGCCAACGCGATTGCGAGGTTTACAATAAGACTTGGGCGGCGGATCGCGGTATCGGCACTGGCCGGCTGAACCACGAAAATATCGCTGATGGCCGTGGTCTTAGCAATCAACGCGTCACTGTATTTTTGCGCGAGAGCGTCGTACACGTTTTGAGCGCGCTTAGCTTCTTCGCTCAGGGTCGCGTATTGCATGACCTGATCTGGCAATGCTCTCACGGTCGGTCGATAGGACTTCTTCTCGGCCTGTAACGCTTTTAGATCGCCGGCATCGCCCTCGATGCGCGCTTGGTAATTTGCGGCCTGCTGCTGCAACGACTGATAAATCGGATTCGGCCCAAGGGTCGTCCGGCTCACAACCGATGACGGGAGGTTCGCGATCTGCGCCAACAACGTTTGACGCTGCTGTTTGAGCGAAATCACCGTTGGGTGCGCCGGAGTGTAGACCTGTTCTGCCTCGGCAAGCTGCGTTTGAACTTCGGCGAGCTTCTGTTCGAGACTCGCTGAAATGGGGTTTTCGGCTACTTCCTTAGAATTGTCCACCGTCGACGACATCGCCGCCATCTGCGACTGCACGCTTTGAAGCAGGGACTTGGCTTCGCTTGTGTCCACGCCCAACTGGTCGATTCGTTGATCGATCGCCGACATACGGGACACAATATCCGATTCGTGCGCTTGCGCGTCTATGTAACCATGATCCGACTGGAATCTCGCCAGGGCACTTGCCGTATCGCGCAAGCGCCGTTCGGCTCGAGGCACTTCATTGGAGAGATAAGCCAGCGCAGCCACGGCCTCCGAGCGCACGAACTCGCGCTCTTGATCGACGAAGGCGTCGGCGAAGGCGTTGGCAATGCGCGCTGAGCCCTCCGGCGTCTTCCACGAAATGCTCAGATTGAGCAGCGTCGTATTGACGGTCGGTTTGACGCTCAAATTCGAAAGCAAGCCTTGGGGCGTCGTGCGAAGATTTAGCGTTGCGATCACTTTCGCTGCGAGGTCCCGCTGCTGCGCGAGCTGCGCAAAGGTCTCGGCCGACTGTTCGCCGTTTTGAAGGACCAGCGCATTCAGAATCGGCAGCGCGGTGTCGCCATTCGCCCTTGTCGCGTCGCTAGCAGGGCGTCCGGTCATCAAACGGACCGTCGTAGTATACGATTTCGGCGTTAGAAGCGTAGCGATGCCAACGATCGCTACGAAACCAGCGGTGACGGTAAGAAACATGCGCCAATGCTTGCGCACGAGCGCCCAAATCCTGAGCAGGTCTCGCGCGTCGGTCGATTGGCTTGGCGGTCTTTCGCTACGCGCCAGACTGCCGCTGGCGAGCGGTGCTAAATTCGACATCTCTGAGCGTGATAGTACGTTACCGCCGGCGCGCAAATAAGGACTGCACTGCTCAACCATCAGGGACCTTTGAAGGAGGTACTTGGGCCCCGTAGGCCTTGGTCACGCAGCGTGGGACTAAGGCCTCTCTGGACCTGACTGACGCGCGCGTATTATCAAGCAACACATGTCGACCCGCATCATCGAGCGACCGACGCCCAATAAGACAACGGTTCTAAAGGGTGCGCCCAGAGTGCACTCCAGGAGCTGGGTCACGGTGCTTTTGCTAAGCGACGTTTTCTTTTTTGTAGTCGCTTCCGGCTTGGGCGCGCTGATCGGTTTTCATCATTGGAACCTGCCGCGAGTCGTCCAAAGCCTCTTGATCGCAAACGCGATGTTCGTTGCCCTGTGGGTTCTCGTTTTTGACTCGCTCGGGCTGTACCGCCGGACGTACGCCCTCTCGATCAAAGACGAGCTCTATTACACCGTTGCGGCATTGATTCTGGGCACCATACCGCAGCTTGTGCTCTTTACGATTTTCCCGAACATCTCCACGTCGCGAATTGCGTTGCTGTATGCGCTCGGCTTTTCGATAGTATTTGTTGGCTCGTCAAGAGCTGTCTTGCACCGTATACGGAAAAGCAAGCGCTTTAACGGTAGGCGGCGCACGTGCATCGTCGGAACAGCCGATCGCATCGGGCGAGCCCTCGAAAGCCTGGAACTTCCGGACGATTGCGAGACGCTTTTACAAGTCGTCGACGACATTGACGAGGGAATAGGCCGCATCGATCTCAGCCGCGACGCGCAGCTCGAAAATATCGAGTGGTTCGCGCAGGCGCGAAAATGGGGCTGCGATGTTCTGATCCTCACGGAAATCGTCGCGCCGCACTTGGTGGGTCATCTTCTGGAAGTCGCCGCGCGCGAACACATTCAGCTCGCCTTCGCCCCACCGCGAATCGCCCGCTATGCCTACGATTTATCGTTTCAGATGGATGGGCGGCAGGCGCTAATCGTCCCGATCCGGCTGCGGGCATGCACGCCGCGCGCCCAGCTCTTCAAGCGTCTCGTCGATCTCGCACTCGGAAGCATCGCCCTCTTGCTGTCGGCACCGGTGATGATTCTTGCTGCCTTTGCCGTTTATCTCGAATCAGGCTGGCCGGTGATATTCACGCAAGAGCGCGTGGGGACCGGCGGAAAGACTTTCGCCATACTCAAATTCCGCTCGATGCGCTTGGATGCCGAGCGCGACGTCGGCCCGGTTTGGGCGAGCCAAGCCGATCCCAGAAAGACGCGTGTCGGGACATTTATCCGGCGCTTCAGCATCGATGAGCTTCCGCAGCTTATAAACGTGTTGTGTGGGGAAATGTCGCTGGTCGGGCCACGCCCCGAGCGTCCGGTATTTGTCGACCTTTTCCGGACCACGCTGCCACGCTATGACGAACGCCATCTCGTTGCACCAGGCATCACCGGCTGGTCGCAGGTTCACATGAAGCGCGCTCTGGATCCCTCGGCCGCTCGCGAGAAGCTCGAATACGATCTGCAATACATCGAGAACTGGTCGCTGTTTCTCGACATCTCCGTGCTCTTTCAAACGCTCTGTGAATTCCTATTCCATCGAGCGGCATAGCGATGAGCCGAAAGCTGCGCATTCTACACGTGATCCCAACCGTCGAAGGTTACGGTGCTGAGCACGTCATCGTAGAGTTACTCAAATACTTACCTTCGGACGAAATTCACGCAGCGCTGTTGACGATCTATCGCCCGCCGGACCTTCCGTTCCCCTTTGAAATCCTGACCGCTGGGCGCAAGAACCGGCAAGATCGCTTTTTTTTCGGTCGTCTCGTGCGGCAAATCCGGCGCTTCAAGCCCGACATCGTGCACACACATACGCGGGGCGGCCGGTACTGGGGGCGCTCGGCTGCGGTCCTCGCGGGCGTTCCGATGATCGTGCACACGGAACACAACCCTTGCGACACTCGCAAAAAGCCGCTCGAGCGACTTGGTGACTTCGTCCTACATCGAGTAACGACGCGTTTCGTGACCTTCTTCCGCGAACAAGCAGCCTTTTGGGCTAAAAATGAAGGCATTCCAAACGAGAAGCTCGCGGTAATTCCTAACGGCCTCCCTCTTCCTGAGGGTCGCAACGCCGATGCAACCGATACGCGCCGCGCCTTGGGACTTAAGCCGGAACAGTTCGCAATCATGGTAATCGCGCGCCTCCACGCGCAAAAAAATCAAACGTTAGTGCTTCGTGCGCTGGCCGAGATCCAAGAAGGTCTCCGCGATCGGCTGATGGTTTTCTTCGTGGGATCCGGTGAAGATGAAGTCTTGCTACGGGGCCTTTCGCGAGCGCTGAGCTTGGACGGTCACGTCCGTTTTCTTGGATATCGAAACGATGTGGACGCGCTGTTGAATGCCGCAGACCTTCTACTCATGACGTCTTGGTTCGAAGGCATGCCGCTGGCCCTCATCGAGGCCATGATTGCGGGCGTTCCTATCGTGACCACTCCCTGGGTGGGAGCCACCAACATGCTCGGTGACGGCCGCTTCGGTTTTCTTACAGCGAATTATGAGGCTAAGCAGGTGGCGTCTCAGATCGAGCGTGCGCTTGCGCGACCGGCGACGCGGCACGATGTTGCCATGCGCGCGCAGCAGCATGCCTATGAGTGCTATGGCATCTCGCAAATGGCCGATGCGCATAGAAGGCTATACCGTCAACTCGGGGCCGCAATCTCATGAGCGGCAAGCGTTCGAACTTGCTCGTGGTAAGCTCGCGCTTTCCTTACGGTCATCAGGAGACGTACCTAACGACCGAGCTGCGCGAACTTGCGCCGTACTTCGAACGCGTCGCCGTGGCGCCGTTGCGCTCACCTGCGCCCCCGGCGGGTCTTCAAGTTCCGCCCGGGGTTGAGGTGCTGGCGTGGCCGCTCTTCGGCGCAGAAGTGCTAAGCCGGGCGATTCGCGTGCTCTTCGCGCGTCCACGCCGCACCCTGGTTACAATCGTAAAAATTCTAGCCTCGCGCGATCCGGGCAAAGCCAAGAATCTCACGGTCGTCGTGAAAGCCATGGCCCTCGCGCATTGGACGATCGAACACCGTTTCGAGCACATTCATGCCTATTGGATCTCTGCGCCTGCCACCATGGCGTTTATTGCGGCGGAGATCAGTGGCGCGTCTTGGAGCTCTACGGCGCACCGTTGGGATATCTACGAACGAAACGCCTTCGATCTGAAGCAGCGCTCAGCAAAGTTTGTCCGAACCATTTCCGAACGCGGAACAAGGGATCTCTGCAAACATATGCCGCTGCTAGCGGATCGAGTGATCCAGGTCCGTTTGGGCACGGCGGTTCCGGAACTTACCGCAATTGCGAAGCGCCCGGAAAAGACATTGAAGCTGATCTGTCCGGCTGCGCTTGTCGCCATCAAAGGCCACGCCGATCTCCTCGATGCCATCGCAGGACTTAGAAAGAAAGGCGTGCCGGTAACGTGTGTCTTTGCGGGAACCGGTCCGCTACGCGAATTTTTGGAGCTGCGCGTTTCGCAACTCGCCCTTGACCATGTTGTAAGTTTTGACGGATTCATTCCGCAGAGCACGTTGCATGCACGCTATCGTAGCGGCGAGTTTGCCGCGGTCGTTCTCGCGAGCCGCGCTGAGGGCGAAAAAACGATGGAGGGCGTTCCATCAGCATTGATCGAGGCCATGGCCTTCGGCGTACCGGTCGTCGCGACGGATTCGGGAAGCATCGGAGAACTCTTGAACGACACCGTGGGACGACTTGTGCCTGCCGGTGATGCGAACGCTCTGGCCGGCGCGCTTCTAGACGTCTACGAACAGCCCGACGAAACACGCGAACGAGCGCGACGCGCCTATTCTTCGATCGTAAAGTACCACGACGTTCGCGTACAAATGAGAACGCTTGCCGCCGCGCTCTCTGGCGAAAGGACCCTACAATGAACATCGCAGTAATAGGCTTGGGCTACATCGGACTTCCCACAGCAGCGCTTTTTGCCAATAGCGGCCATCGCGTCTACGGCTATGATGTCGACCCGCATCTGCGGCGCACCCTCCAGGCAGGCATTGTCCCCGCCACCGAAACTGAGGTTCGCGAAGCTGTAGAAATGGCGCTCACAAACGAACGCCTCTTTGTCGTCGATCGCGTTCCGCCGGCGCAGGTTTACATTCTGTGTCTGCCCACGCCTACGCACGAAGGGAAGCCGGACCTCTCGTTCGTCGAGGCCGGAGCGGCGACAATAGCCGCCATAGCCGAGCCCGGGGCGATGCTCGTGCTTGAATCGACGGTGCCACCCGGCACGACAGAACGAATCTTCGAAACCGCCTTGCGCGCCACAGGCAAAAACGCGGACGACTTCCACATCGCGCACTGCCCGGAACGCGTGATTCCTGGAGCAATCGTGCAGGAGCTGCAAAATAATTCGCGCGTCGTCGGCGGGCGGACGCCGGAAGATGCAGCCCTCGTAAAAGATTTGTACGCATCGTTTTGCCATGGTGGAATCGACATCGCATCCACTGCAGTCGCCGAGTTCGTGAAGGTGGTAGAGAACACGTATCGCGATGTAAACATCGCCTTCGCGAACGAACTCGCCATCTTTGCCGAGGAGTTGGGCGTAGACGTCTGGGAAACGATAGCGCTCGCCAACAAACATCCCCGCGTGAACATCCTTTCTCCGGGTCCCGGTGTCGGCGGCCACTGCATCCCGGTGGACCCGCATTTTCTTTCGGACGCGAACCCGCTGGTCACTGAACTGATTCAATCCGCCCGCCGCATCAACGAGCGCATGCCGTACAGAGTCGTACGGCGCGTCGCCGATATCGTTGGCTCCGGCTCGGGGCAGAAGATCGCCATTCTTGGTGCGGCTTACAAAGGTGACGTCGACGACGCGCGGGAGAGCCCGACAACGCGAATCGACCAGTTGCTTCGCGATCGCGGTTACACGTGCGCGATCTACGATCCGCTCGTCACGAGATATCACCGCCCCCTGTGTGACTCGTTCGAAGAAGCCGTCACGGGCGCCGACGCATTACTGCTGGTTGCACCGCACAAGATATTTCGCTCGGTCGCACCGCAAGAAGCGAGCAACTACATGCGCAAGTGCCGGCTGATCGACACGCGGCGATTCTTCGACATACCTGCGTGGGAGCGTTGCGGATTCGAATGCTACGTGCTAGGGCGCCCGCTAAAACGCCTTGCGGCACGGGAAGCGGTCGCGTGAATGTTGCGTTGGTAACGCATTTTTATCCGCCGGAACCGTGCGCTGCCGCGACGAGAATGGCTTCGCTCGTCGACGCGCTGGCAAATGAAGGCCACCGCGTCACGGTCATCACGACGTTTCCGTCCTTCCCTACAGGGCGTTTCGCGACAGAAGACCGGTTCGTCTTATGCCGTGCCGAGAAAACTGAGTGGGGATCACTGGTGCGGCTGTTCTCGGCGCATCCTCACAGATTCCCGGCGGCCCGGTTGATTCATTGGACTTCTGCCGCAGTTTCCGCCGCATTTTATCTCTCCACGCGCCGGACACGATACGATCTTATAATCGTGAGCGCACCTCCGATAACGTTGGCATTGCCTGCTTTGGCCGGCGCCTTCCGGCATCGTGCAAAATTGGTGGTCGACGTTAGAGACGTCTTTCCGGACATTGCGATAGCTATGGGCGAATGGCGCAAAGACAGCCTCGTGTCGCGCGCGGCGGAGTTCGTCGTACGCCGCCTCTACCGGCGCGCCGACCTGGTGGTTGCGGTGACGCCAACGGCTATCGCGCAAATTGCAACGCGCGGCGTGGAAAGATCCCGGCTGGTCCTCGCACGTAATGCGGCTGAAATTACAGCCGGAGAGCCGGGCTCGGCAACGGTAGAGCCCGAGGGCTTCACCGCCATTTACGCCGGCAACCTTGGGCTAGCGACGGATGTCGACCTCCTCGTCGATGCGGCCGCCTTATTATCCGAGGATTCTATAACGATTAAAATTGTCGGCGACGGAGCGCAGAGGGCACGGTTGGAAGATCGCTTACAAAAAGAAGCGATAAAAAATGTCGTAATGACCGGCAGTCGCCCGCGTGATGAGGCAATGAGGATGGTCGCAGCTTCAGACGTCTCCATCGTTCCGCTGCGAAAAGGCATCGCAGAAAGCGTCCCGACGAAACTGTACGATTCGCTCGCCCTGGCGAGACCGGTCATCGTTGCGGCCGACGGCGAGGCTGCCATCGAAGGAAACAGCCTCGGCGCGGTCTGTACGCCGCCCGGGGACGCATGCGCCTTAGCCGCCGAACTGCGGAAGCTCTCGCAGATGGATCCCTCCGGTTTGAGAGCGATCGGTGAAAAAGGCAAAGTCGCCGTTCAAAACCGCGCGAGCCGGGCCGGTATCATGAAGCAGTTAGTGCAAAGACTCTCTTCGCTCGCCGCCTCGTAAAGCCATTACGCGGAAATATTTTGCAACGTCGCGGGCCGTGGAGACAGAATGTCTCCCCTCGATTGCACTTCTTCGGGAACGATATTGCGAAGCAATACGATCGTCGAGAAGACCAGCCAGGCGTACTTATAGGTGAAAAGGTCGATAGTAAGCGCCACGAACGCGATAGCGAGCAATGAAGCTTCCATTACGAGACGGTAGTCATAAAGCTCGCTGTCGCGCTCGATGCGGCGCATCGAGCGAAATTCGAAGTAGAAGAACCCCACAATCATCGCAAAGCCTATGATGCCCAGCTCAACGACGTAGTGAAGCACTATGTTGTGGGCCGGGCTGCTCCATCCATATGGCTGAAGCTGGTGAACACCGATATAATACAAATCGTATGCGGTTGGGAAGTTTCCGATGCCGTAGCCCTGGAGCCAACGGTGCTTTGCGGCTTCCCAGCCTACGGACCAAATCGAAGTTCGACCCGACCCTCCGTCGCTAAAGACCATGGCCATTCTCGTCCAGATCGATGTTTGAACGGTGATCGCGAACGACAGTACGAGCGCAGCCGCTATAGCTACTTGTGCTCGATAGCGCGATCGCCAAATAAAGTAAAGCACGATCAGCATCAGTCCGCCTAAGGCCTCGCGCGATCCGCTAAGAAACAAGGCGACGGTCATCAGCGTTACAATGGCCATACCCGCTAACTTTCCCAGAAGCCGCGGGTTTCGCAGCGTCCACATAATTATAATCGCCAGAGGCAGCAGTAACGCATTTGCAAAGTGGTTTGGATCGATGGACTGATTGCCGGACTGCACCACGAGACGAGTGGTCGTCGGATCGGAAGCCACAAGCGAAGGATCGGTGTAGAAGGCGTTGGCCCCATAAATGGCTGCGCAAAGCCCGCTTACCACGATCAGGAATAAGACGAATTTGAATTCCTTTAGCGTTAGCTTAATCATGGAGAGCGCAATGTACAGTAAGAACAGACCAGCGTATGTGGGCATTATCTGCAAGGCGGCTTCCTGATCGAGCGCCCACACCATGCTGATCGCCATCCATGCGGCAAGGACGGCCAAAAGTACCATTGATATCCCGCTCAACCCTGCGGTCTTGCGGCGCACTGCCAAAAGGATGAAGAAAATGCCGGCGGCTATTCCGAGCATTTTCGTAATCGTTCCCCCGGAACCCGAACCTAACAAATTGTCGAACGGTACGAGCAAGATGTATAAGCCGAACGGGAAGATCAGCGGGCGCAAAAGAGCGGCATACAACAGATACGGTACTGCTGCGATGCCGACGACCAAGAGCGCGCCCGACGTGTCGCCTGCGATCAACAAGCGCACTGATAAGAAGCAGAAAAGTCCGGCGAACGCTACGAGCAGTACGCGAGGAAGGACGGACTGCGTGGAAGCGGCTATCATCGTCGTGTCAGGGCGTCGTCAACGTCATTCCTGAAATTGTTGCATTGACGCGCGACGTCGTAGATCCGCCGGCATTGGGAAGGCCCCAACGCCATTTGTACGGACCGAAGTTCCACCACGGGCCGCCGCTGGCGGTTCCGGTATTCTTGTAGGTCGCACCCGCGATGTTCGCAACTTGGGCGCCGTTGCGAAAGAGCGTAATGTGCCCATTGGGACCTTGGGATACGAGTACGATGAGCTTCCAATCGTCTTCCTCACCAGGGGTATAGGGGCCGGTCCATACGTTACCCGAGCAATTCGTCAAAAGCCACTGCTGTGGGCCACCAACGACTCCCCCATTGAAGAAGTCCAGTCCAACGCATGAATCGCCGCCGCGATAAGGATGAATCTGAAATATCGAACCGCGGGCATCGCGGTCGTAGCCCATCCCTTGCCTGGACGACGCCGTACCGTCTTTGAAGTGAAACATCCACGTGAATTGCTGGCCATCGGCGAGCCGGTAATCGTCGCCCGTCGCATCTGTGGGCTGCACTTGATTGCGCACGCAATTCATACCGCTCTGCTGCAGCGCAAATACAAATTTATCCCCGTCCAACGACGGGGCGCCGCACTGCCCGTCCGAGGCGGTTCTCCAGCCATCTTTTCCGGGCGATCCAGCTTGCCAGAGAATCTTGGGATCGCCGGCCGCGCCGCAGCCGGATAGCAATATGCTGACAGCGGCAGACGCTAGCGTTAAGGCTCTTAGAACTGACATCATCTTGCAACAGGATACGCCCATGGCGGGGGTAGGGCATGAAGCGAAGGACTCAGGTCCGAGGCCTAAGGGCCGATGCCGCGTCCAGGGGAACCGGCGTACGCTTGACTTTGCTGTGAATTCGCAAGGCTTTTGGACATGGCAGCTTGTAGTCGCCATGCTGCTCAACTCCGTCTTCCAAGCGCTCACAGTCGCTGCCTATGCGTCTCGCTTGGCTGCGGCTCGCTCCGGACGTGTGGCAACGGCGATCTCGCTTTTCAATATGTTTGCAACGAGCAGCCGATTCGCCCAGATGCTCTATACGCCGCTGCTGGGTTCGCTCTCCGACCGCGCAGTCGGACTCGACACGACGACTTTCCAGTGGCAATTGCGGTCGATCGTGTTTGCCGGAACGGCGGGAGTCGTTTTAGGAACGCTTGCAATTCCAACGTTCGTTATGCTCTATCTTCGCGCGATTCGTTCCTTGGAGTATCGCGGAAGCGTCCTTAAATCCATGTTCCACGCGATGCGGCCTGCAGCGCTTCTAAGAATGTTCGGCGACATCAAGCTTCGCGTTGTCGATCCGATCAGCACGATCTCTTTCCGAGCCGTTCCGAAAGATATATTGATCCTTAACACATTGGTGACGGCCGTTTACGGCATCGGAATCGTCGCGGCTGCGTATGCAAGCGTGCTCGATCCGCACGCAGCCCGCACGGCGGTGCTATCCAGCGGCCTAGTCAATGGTATCGCAACCATCGCTTATAACGTGGTAGTCGACCCGCAGTCCGCCATAATTACCGATCGTACGGTAAGGGGTGGGCGCCCCATCGAGGACGTGAAAGGACTCGTTGCCGGCCTCTCGCTCACCGCGATTCTAGGGTTTCTCCTTTCTCAATTTTTATTGCTTCCGGGAGCCGCCCTCATTGCGTACGTTGCCCACACGATCAACGGCCGCTAAGAAGCCGAAAAGAAAAAGCCGCCCGGTTTCCCAGGCGGCTTTTCATTTGCAGAAGGAAGTCTTACTGTTCGGTGAGGGTCATGTTCTGAATCGTTGCATTGACTTGCGTCATGGACGATCCGCCGCCGCCGGAAAGCTCCCAGCGCCATTTGTACGGACCGAAGTTCCACCACGGATTCGTGCCCGCCGAATAGTTCGGACCGCTGACGTTCATCACTAACTGGCCGTTGCGATAGAGCTGTTCGGTGCCGTTCGAAGTGCTCGAGACTTTGACGACGATTTTGAAGTCATCGGTTTCGCCTTGCGTGTACGATCCAGTCCACACGTAAAGCGGCGTACCGCCCAGCGAGAAGTCCCAGATTTGCTTTCCGCTGCTGTCATTGGCGAAGCCAAGGCTTGCACTCGCGCCGGAGGCACCATAATCGTGCATCTGCCAAATCAACGAGCGTGCATCGCGGTCGGTGCCCATTCCAGGTCCGCTGCCGGTCGGCTTGCCGTCGATGTAATGGAACGTCCAGGTGTACGTGCGTCCATCCGTCAAGCGAAAATTATTTCCGTTAGACATCGGCGAGGCCTGATTCCGTCCACAGTTCGTTCCATTCAGGCCGAGCGTAAACGTGAATTGCGAGCCGCTCTGAACCGGCGAACCGCACTGATACGTGTTCGAAACGATCCACTGGCCTAACGTCGGACTCCCGGCCTGCCATACGACGGTGCCGCTGGGGGCCGGCGTTGAAACCGGCGTTGCAGTCGGAGTTGCAGTCGGAGTTGCCGTCGGCGGTGCCGTCGGCGCTGAAGTCGACACGGGGGTGGGGGCCGGAGACGCTGCTACGGAGCTGGTTGCGGCCGCATAGTGCGCGCCGATTTGCGAAGCGCTCAAAGCTTTTCCAGCGTACACGGCGACTTCGTCGATCGTGCCCTTGAACGCCGGATTCGAGAAACTGGCGTCGTCGCCGATCGAGAAACCGTAACCGGTCGCGTATTTGAGCGTACCGGATGCCGCGGCGGACGCCGCAAGCGAGCCGTTCAGATACAGCTTTGCCGTGGCACCGTCGAACGTCGTCACGACGTCGTAGACTTTGTTCGTCGACAGTTGCGTTGGAGATGCAACTGCAACATATCGGTTAGCTAATGTGTACTGCGCGACAATATGGCCGTTCTTGAAATACAGCTCGTACGAATCCGTCCCGCTACGCTGACCGTAGCCCGCGACCATGGTGTAGTTCGCCGGCGCCGCCGGTATCTTTATGAGCGCTTCCAGCGAAACGGCATTGGACGGCTGTAGCTTCGAAGACGGAGTCACGTCTACGGCTCCTGCGCCCGATTGCTTGCCGGGGAAGCCCATTGCGGCATCGCTCGACGATGCGAGTAGACCGGAAACGTTTCGCTGCACGGCAGAACCGATCGTGCCGTTCAATCCGTTGCCCGATGCGTCGGTCGCAGTCGAGCCCGCGTCGTCAAGCGGATAATAAGCGGTCGGGGAGTCCTTCGTAATCACCGACCCGTACGTCGACAACGTCGCCGACTGCGCGGTAATCGACTGGTTTTGGGCAGGTGACGAGTTGGCGGCGGGAAGAGTTCCTGGCGATGACGTTCCGCCGCCACCGCAAGCCGCTAAGCTCAAGCCCAGGGCAATCGGAAATACGCGCTGTAAGGGTTTCAGCATTGATCCTCTGTCATGATGTTTTGCAGGCCGCTAAAAGCTCGCGATTGCAGCTTTAGGTCCTGGCTCCAGCATCGCGTCCATGCTCTCTGCGTCGGTTTGAATCAACGCAGCTCCGAGGGGCGCCGAGGGCGCCCCTTATTTTGTCGGCAAAACCGTCAAATTGTTTAGATTGTCACTGCTTTTTTCTGCAGATGTTATCGAACGGTGAGCGTCATGTTTTGAATGCTCGCGTTAATTTGCGTCATCGATGATCCACCACCGTTGGCAAGCTCCCAACGCCATTTGTAGGGGCCAAAATTCCACCACGGGCCGCCGTTGCCACCGCCGCTATTTGAATAGTTTGCGCCGTTCACATTTGCTACGAGCGCACCGTTGCGATAGAGCTTGACGTTACCGCTCGACGACTGCGACGGAACCATGACGATCGTCCAGTCGTCTTTCTCGCCGGCCGTATAGCTGCCGCTCCATACGTAGCCGCTGCACGTACTCAAGTACCACTTCTGCGCGGCTCCGACGACGCCGCCGTTATAGAAACCGAGACCCGTGCACGCGTTTCCGCCGCCGTACGCGTGAACTTGAAAGATCGAACTGCGCGCATCGCGATCGTAGCCCATTCCTGGTCTGCTACCGGCAGATGTTCCGTCGACGTACCGGAAGCTCCACGTATATTGACGTCCGTCGGTCAACCGGGAATTATTGCCATTCGCATCCATAGGCGAAGCCTGATTGCGGCCGCAGCTCGTTCCGGAGCGCGAAAGGGTAAAATTGAACGTTGCGCCACTGGCAACCGGGGACCCGCATTGATATGTGTTCGATTTCACCCAGCGTCCCAGTTGCGCGTTTCCGGCTTGCCAAACGACCGATCCGGCCGTTGTTGACGCCACTGCATCCGTAATACCTGCGGCCGCAGGCGCTGCCTGCGATGTGGAACTCGTAATTGCCGGCAGTGCCGACGGCGAATTGCCTGTGCTTCCGGCTCCCCCGCAAGCCGCAAGACTTATCGTCAAGGCAACAGGAAATAGACGCTGTAACGATTTCAGCATTAGTCCTCTTTATGTTTTGATTTGCCGGCGAGCTTGTCGCAAATGGCCGGCTCAAGCTGCTAATGCTTCCGTGCTTGTCTGCGCATCTCGGGGAGAAGTGAGTGCAGAACGCAGTTCCTAGGCACGCTCAAGCGCGCCCAACATTGTTATTTTCGGAGCCGAAGCGGCAGATATTAGCGCCGCATCACATTATAGAATTAGAATGCAATTAACCGTCCCTTGAGCTCGTAGAGATCACCTTTGCAGCCTGCGAGTTTAGGAGGATTGCAGTGGAGCGCAGGTCCGAAAGCGGCGCGAATGCGCCTGCGAGTGAAGATCGGACCTTCTTAGTGGAGAATGCTTTCGTTTGGCCCGGTGCGAGAAAGCTGCCTAGCTGAAGCAGAGCTATTCTGCTAAGCGTAGTAACCGTACGCGAGAGCCGTAGAAATGCCTGTCGCTTAACGTTTTATAGCGGGAAGCAAAGAAGCGGTCGACTACCGGACATCCGAACGCAATATTTGCCGAAGTACATTCGCCGGCCGTAATCAGCCATATCTCGCGCGAACGCGGAACGCGCGCCCGAAGCTCAACTTCATTGTGCACCACAAACCGCGTCACGTCATATCGTTGAAAATTGACGGCTTCCGGGATCGCAACTACACGATTCGGCCCGTGATAGTAATATGCAAACGGCAGCGCATTCTCGGCTTCGAATATGACGATCGGTTCGCGGGAGCGTTCGTGAGACTGAAGATAAGCGGTTGCGCGTTGCCAGTCGCCGGGCTTGGCTAGCGGCGCATACGTTTGAGCTACAGCTAATGTAGAAAGAGCCAACGCGATCACGAACCACGCGTACGACGCTCTGCGTGCTAGTTTAGGCCGCAGAAAGGTTAACAGGCCGAATACGCTCAGAATAGCCGGTACGTACATGAACGCGGCATGGCGGGTCAAGATATGCACCCTTGCCGCATAAGCCCCAAGCGCGAATAGGAAGACCGCACATATTGTAATGAATGGCAGCATGCCGTCGCCGCTTCGACGGAACGCGCGCCGGCCAAGAATCGCGGCGACTGCGCCGATGGCCGCCAGGGCGAGATAGATCGCGGTAGCGTGCTGCAGCAAAATAGGAAGGACGAAACGCAGCAATATCCGACACAAAAAGGCTAATGAGTGGAATGGCGACGCCGGCGCAGCGAAGCCCCCATCGAAGTTCTGCACCTGGCCCGGCACAACGAACACCATGGGAGAGAATGCAATAGCTACCGCTGCGTCGACGATGAGAAAAGACACGAGCGCGTCGCGCCGGTACGCCAGAAGCGCGAAGCCTTGCGCAGCAATAAGGAATGCCAGATAGTATTGCGTATAGAGCGCGACCACAGCGCACGCCGCGTAGAATATCACCGCTCCGATGGATCTGCGGCGCGCAAGGAATGCGTCGTAAAACGAGAGCAATAGAAGTGCCGAAAGCAGCACGACGAGCGCATAGACGCGCATCTCGACCGCAGCCCAAATGAGAAACGGGTTCCATGCCGTTGCAAAGGTTGTTATCGCAGGGTTTACGCTCGGCAAATATCGGCGAGTGAGCGCCGGAACCAAAGCAATTGTAACGGCCGCACATGCTATCGAAAAACACCTGAGAAACAATACGCTCGAGGTGATGTGGCGAAGCAAAACTATCAGCACGAAGTACAGCGGCGCGTTTTGTTCAAACGCCAAGGACTGGTGCACGGCGTACGCTACATCGCGACTGGTCGTTTGCAGCGTATAGGCCTCGTCTTGCCAGATATTTAGATATGCAGCGAGCGGAAACGTTACGAGAACGCAAACGACGGCAGCCGTTATCGCTAGCGGAAGGCGGCGCACGCCAATCGAGGAAAGGCGGTCCGCAGCGGTCATCGCGCCTGCGGCTCAAGACAACGGCTAAACGTTGGGCGTGGACGCGCCAACTTCTTTTGAATCGCTGTGCGCATAATGGAGCCGGTGTTCTGCCAAGTGTAGCGCTTCGAGAGCTCCCAGCTTGATGCACCCATGCGCCGGCACACTGACTCATCGGCAAGCAGCGACGTGAGCCGATCCGCGTACGCTGCCACGTCACCCGGCGCCACGGTATATCCGTTCTTGCCGTCGATGACGAAATCAGGAATCGCAGCGATTTTAGGTGCTACGACCGGAAGCTTATACGTGATAGCTTCGATGAAAGAAATTCCGAATGCCTCTCGCAGCGTCGGTAAGCAAAAGACCGAGGCGTTTGCGTAATGTTGCGCGACCTCGCTTGGCGGAATGCGTCCTACTACCTGAACGCCGGACTCTTTGATATCCGGGGAGCAGCCGACTATAGTGAGTGTAGCGTCAGGGATGCGCGCTCGCACGACGCGGAACGCTTCTAAAAGTTGCGGACCGCCTTTATTTTTCCAGTTTACCCCGACAAAAAGGACGTTCTTACGGTCGTATCGCTCTTGAGGGGCGAGCGATAGGGGAATATTGGGGCCGCCGTACGCGCAGACGACGCTTTCGGGATCGCAAGAATAGTCCTCGATCATTGACCGGCCTACGTTGCTACTCATAACGAAGTTGGTCGATGCGCCGTGATAAAGCTTTCGCTCCAACCGGAGCCACAGGTCGCTTACGGGAACGTCGCGCTCGGCGCAATCGGCATACTGACGGTGCGCTAGCACGGTATTGTCAGTGTAAACGAAGTTAGGTATGCCGGGCACGGCGGCATCGAATAGCGACTGCATCTGAAAAGAAAAGAGGTAGTTGTCGCGTGTTGCAACGGCGGCTTGAGCCGCGCGGCTTCGCAGTTCAAACAGAAACGTCGTCCAATACCGCCGCCAGCGGACTTCCCACAGACGCGCCCCCATAGCGCGGTGGAACTCTTTGATCCCGTGGATCGACGTCAAAACGCGCATCGTGTTGTGCGTCTGCCGTTCCAATTCGACATTGAGGTCAATCCAGTCGACGTCGCAGTCGGGGAACTGCTGCTCCAGCATACGAGCGACGCTTGGATTCGTAAACGAATTAGCGCCGAGGCCTATCAGCGCTATGCGCGGGCGCTTTCCGCTCACGCCGGCACCGGACTTCCTCGAACTCACCGCGGCAGTCATTACATAGATTCTATGCTGCTCGCATCAAGAAGTGCGCGTTGCGAAGGCCTTCGCACCGGAGGTATAAAGTCCCTGACGCCTCTAGTTCCTTCGTTTCAAAATTTGGACGATTATCCCTAGCCGCGCCAAGCATTTGCCACTTAAGTTAAATTGGTATGCGCAGAACCGGTGACACCCTAGGATTTATCGGCGTATCATTGCTCATAATAACCCTGAGTTTTATGCTTGCGCGTGGCGGGACGCCAGAGCGTTCGAGCTTCAAAGCGTTTTACTGCGCCGGTGCCGCCATCGACGCCCATCGCGATCCGTACTTAGTGGAACCCCTGCGTTCTTGCGAACGCCATTTCGTTGCCAAAGAACTCCCTCCGGGATATGTAGAACCGGCTCCGCTACCCGGCTACACCTTGGCGCTGTTCGGGCCGCTCGCACGGTTGCCGGCAGTAGTGGCAGCGGAAGTCTTTTGTGCAATTCTGGCGTTGGCGACTATTGCTACAGCGGCATTTATTGCAGCGATAAGCGATACGCCGAAAACGGCGGTGCTGCTCGCACTTATGCCGCTCGCGCTTTTAAACGCGGCCTACGGCGAATTACCGCCGATCGCCATGCTCGGAATCGCTGCGGCTGCCTATTTCTTGGCGAGGCGCAAGTATGCTGCGGCGGGCGTCGCCGTGTGCGTCGCGCTCATCGAACCGAACGTGGGACTGGTCGCGGCAGTTGCGGCCTTCGCATTTCTGCCTCGAACGCGGCTCGCTATTTCCGCCTCCGCCGCGTTTCTAGCGATTGCCAGCGTTCTCGCGCTCGGCGTCACGACGAACATAGAATATTTTTCAGTGGCGTTGCCAATTCAACAGATATCGGAACTCGTAGCGTCAGACCAATACAGTTCGAGCCGGATCCTGTACGAGCTAGGATTTGCGCCCAACGTTTGCATAGCCGTTGCGAAGGGCTTCTTCTTCTTGATGGCCGCATTTAGCATAGTACTTGCGTGGCAGGTCTCAAAGCGAACCCATCGCCACGAGTTCATAGCGTTGATTCCCCCGGCCGTGATTTTGTTCGGCGGCATTTACGTCCATGACATTCAGATGATCTTGGCTCTGCCGGCAGCAATCACGGTGGCCGCAATTAAGCGCGCCCCACTTTATAAGTGGACTGCCGCGCTTTCGACCGTGCTTTTGAGTCTGGTCTGGACCGAGCACGCCGGCCGCGCCGTAGTCGCGCTAAGCGCGACGTGCGCGGCCGGCGTGCTCTTCGCCTTATCGAACGATTCGGAACGTAAGCGGGTCTTCAATGCTGCGATCGGAGCCGTGTGCGCCGTTGTCGCGGTGATCATCATTCAACGCGCGCAACGGCCCATCGCGCCTAGCGCCTTTACCTCGCGCTACTTCGATGCTTTACCGTCCGAGATAGCCGCAATCGCTTGGGCGCGTTATCTTAATGCTACGCCCGCGTTAACGCACACGGAATACTTTCTAAAGCTTCCGTCTTGGATCGGGCTCTTGGGATTGATCGTGTGTTGCGTCTCTCTTGCTCTAAACCGGGAGGCCGGTGTGGAACCGCCTTACGCTAGTCCGTTACGAATGGCGTGAACTGCGGCTTGCGATCGAGCGGTGAAGTGCAACTTGGAGAAGATGTGACTGACATGATTCTTCACGGTTTTTTCCGACAGAATCAAGCGATGGCCGATGTCGCGATTTGAAAGCCCCTGTCCAATCAGACGGATGATGTCCATCTCGCGCGGCGATAATTGCGTTCCGGTCATGCGATTTGCCGGCGCGCGGCGGCGAAAAAACGCACCCGCGACGCGCGGATCTACGTAGCTTGAGCCCTCGCCGAGCGTCTTGATGGCGCTCACCAGTTCCTGAAGCGAGGAGTCTTTCACAATGTAGGCGTCTGCGCCGGCCGAAAGACAATGTTGTAAAAACTCCGGTTGCGTGTGCATCGACAACGCGCAGATGCGAATCGCCGGAAATCGAGCGCGAAAGTGCTCGACGACATCGTCGATATCATCGTTATCGATGTCCACGACCACTACGTCAACCTGCTCCATCCCTCGTAGAGTCGCCTCGCGGTCAGGGACGATGCCGAGAATTTTGACAGCCGGATCCGCGGAGAGAGCTTGGGCAACCGCCTTCCCGAACAGAAGCTGTTTCTCGACAATGCATACGTTTGTAGGTTTCGACATATTCATTGCTTTCTCGCGACGTGCTAGAAACAGCAACGCCGCCGAGCTCCAAGGCAGAAATCGGCTCAGTTCAGGGCAATATGCGGGGGCGCTTGCCGTTTACGCAGGCCCTTGCGCCTCAGCTGGAGCGAATGCCCTGGCACTCGCTCCTGGGCTTATTTAAAAACAGATTAGAAGCATGAACAAGGGGCGAACGTACCGGGTCTAAAGCCACGGTAAATAGGGCTGAATACCAGCGGGGGCCGGGCTACGGCGTCCAGGCCGTGATTTTTCCACTTTCATCACCCACGTAAAGCTTTCCATTGACCACGATCGGACCGACGATGCCATGGCCGCTGAGCGCGGAGGTCCACAATTGCGTGCCGTTCAGATCGTTAAACGCGTAGGTCGCGTTGCTGCCGTAGTCGCTGATGTAAAGAACGCCGTTCGCAATCGCGATAGGAGAACGCGGTGTGTCATCCGAGGGGTTTGCAGCACCGTCTTCGCCGAAGGAGGCGTTCCAGACGGGCGTGGGGTTCAGCGTACAATTTGATTGCATCGCGAAGGCTGCTACACCCGGTTTATAGATCCCGTTGGTCGCAGGCAAGCCAACGTAGACGTATTGTGTTGTCGGGTCATATGCAGGGACGCCGATAAAATTGCCGTTATCCGTCACTATCGACATAGCGATCGTTTGGAGTGGTCCATTGCCGATGTTCGATCGATCGTATAAGACGAAGAGTCCTGATTTATTGACGGCCGCAAGCAGCGGCTGGCAACCGGACGGTTGGAAGAGGAGCGGCGTGGCTCCGTAGTCTGAGTCCGGACCCGGCGGCAACGTGGCATAGCTGTGCGCGAGGACGCTGCTCACGTTCGAATTTAGTGCGAGAATTTGTTCTCCGTAGTAGTCGGACTGACGGACGCCGCTGACGCTGCTATCCGTGTTTCCGGTAGCAATATAGACGTCGTTTGTCCCCGGATCTACCGATGCCCCACCGAAGCCCCAGATGCTCCCGCCGCTCGCTCCTTGCGACGGATAGAATGTTCCGGTGATAACGGCGCTCGACGTGTCTATCGACGCAATGAGGCCATGCCACGGCGAAATATCGCACGTAGAGGCCGTTTCGGCGTAAAGCAATTTGTTGGCCGGATTGTAGGTCAGACCGGCGTAGAGAAAATCATGCCCAGATGTGCCCTGAATAGAAATTGGCCAACCTGTTGCTTCTGCTCCGGTAGCTAAATCCAGCGCGTGCACTTTCAGCGCACCGTCACCGACGTAGATCCGGTTGGTTTGGCGATCGATAACGGGAGCGCCGTTTGCGCCGAAGGTAAACGTTCCGGTACCGCACGAGTAGCCGGACGTACCTAACTGCTTCGTCCAAATCGCGATTCCGGTGTCGGCATTTATCGCAGCCACAAGCCCCGATCCACTAGCAGCGTACAAAACATTCGTAGCTTGACCGCCGACGTCCACGTTCGAAGCGTATACCGGCTCGCCGATTTCGCCTCCGGAAAGTGAATACGGCCGGCTCCAATACGCCTTAATTCCGGCGACGTTGCCGGCACCCAGTGTCTTTTCGTTCGGGTTGTATCCCGTTCGTTGTACGTCGTAACCCATCGTCAACCAATCCGTTGATGGACCGGGGCTGGGCGTGGCCGTCGGAGGCGGGCCACCACCGGTTTCGCCCGACGAATAGTGACTGGAAACCTGAGTAGCCGTGAGCGCCTTACCGGCATAGAGCGCAACCTCGTCGATAGTCCCCTTAAAGGGCGGATCGCTCAAAGTCGCATCGTCTCCGATCGCTAAACCATAACCTTTGACGTAATTCACTAAACTGCCGGAGGCTGCGACGCTAGCGGCCTGCACGCCGTTTACGTACAGACGCGCAGCGGCACCATCATAAGTGGAAACGAGGTGGTACGTAGTGTTTACTGCTAAACGCGTCGGCGATGCAACTTCGACGACGCCGCTGCTCAAATAGAATTGAGCGACTAACTGAGACCCGGCGCGGAAGAACAATTCGTACGGAGCGTAAGAATAATCGCTTCCGTAGCCGGCTATAACCGTATAAGCAGCCGGCGCCGTTGAGAAGCGAATCCACGCTTCCAGAGTAACGGCGGTAGCAGGCTGAAGCGCTACATTTTGGGGGAACGAGACGATGCCGCTTGCCGACGACATCCCGGGAAAAGCCATTGCCGTTCCGGTACTTGTAGGAACGAGCGAGGCAACGCCTTTCGTAACGGACGAACCGATCGTTCCGCTATAGCTGTGGCCGCTCGCGTCCGCCGCGATCGTACCCGAGTCATCGAGTTCATAAAATGCAGTGGGCTTATCGTTCAGGACTGTAAGAGCATATTGGTTGCTCGTCGACGGTGTCGGGGTCGGCGTCGGGCCTGACGTCGGCGTGGGGCTCGGCGTCGGGGTTGTTACAATCCCGCCAGTGCCTGCATTGTAGTGATTTTGCACTTGCGCCGCCGTCAAAACCGTTCCGGCATAAATAGCCACTTCGTCGATCGTGCCTTTGAACGCCGGGTCGCTTACTTGTGCATCGTCTCCTATCCCAACTCCGTAGTTTGGGACGTATCCCGAAAGAGTGCCCGTTTTTGCTACGCTCGCAACCTGATTACCGTTGACGTACAACCGCCCCGTGGTTCCATCGAAGGTGGACACGACATGATAGGTCGTATTCGCGACGAGTTTAAGCGGCGATTGAACTTCTAAAACGCCGGCCGTTGTATAGAATTGAGCTGTAAGCGCGCCGGCCGCGCGGAAGAACAGCCCGTAAGGGGCGTATGAAAGGTCGCTTCCGTAAGAAACAGCCATCGTGTAAGCCGCGGGAACGGCTGTAAAACGCAGCCAAGCTTCCACCGAAACAGCCGTGGCCGGCTGGAGCTTCGTATTTTTTGGAGTCGTTAGTATTCCCGCAGCCGACGCAGTTCCGGGGAAACTCATGGCCATGTCGCTCGAGGAGGTTAATAAACCTGGAGCCGACGTGACGACTGCTGAGCCGACGGAGCCGTTAATGCCGTTTGGCGAACTATCCAGCGCCGTAGTCCCAGTATCGTCGAGGCGATAGTAAGCCGTTGGACCATCGGCGAGCACTACGGTCGAATAATCTGTGCCGGCCGCCAATGTGGAACGGCGTTCCAATGGCGGCAACCCAACGCCGCCGCCGTGTCCACGACAAGAGGACAGCGCCGCAACTGCTGCACTGGCAAGAATCAAAGCACGCCATGTTGCTCGCATAGTAGTTTCAGCGTAGGGGCCGCCTCTGCGTCGCGGCAGAGCATTGCGTCGCGTGCGCTAGGACAAACGACTTAGTTCAAAACTGGGATTTCGCGGCGCCTATGCGCTGAGATAATTCAGAACCGAAACCACGAACAGAGCGGCCGTTTCGGTTCGAAGAATTTGTTCGCCAAGTGAGAGTATCGCGGCACCGTGTTGCTGTGCCGACTCCGCTTCCTGATGTGAAAATCCGCCCTCGGGGCCAATTACGATAAGCACGCGTCTCGCGTTTTGAATCAGCTTCGGCAGCGTCTCGCGTAGCGGGATGCGATCGGCAATCTCCCACGGGAACAGTACGGTATCGTACGAATCGAAATAGCATGTTCGCCTTGCCGGTAAGGTCTGTCGGAGCAGGAAGAGGCGATTCGCTTCGAAAGGGGGAAGGTCGCATGAGCTTCGCTCTCATCCATCGCGACGACTGCGAGACCGCCGGCAACTGGAGGCTGGTCCGGCGCTCCCTCGGGGTGCAGTCCTTTGGCGTCAATCTCGTCGACATCCCGCCGGGCGAGCAGCTTCCTGCGCACGACGAGACCGCGCGCGACCAGGAGGAGCTGTTCTATGTCCTCAGCGGCAGCCCGACGCTCGTGATCGACGGCGAGGAGCACGCGGCGCCGACCGGCACCTTCGCGCGGATCGACCCCGAGCATCCGCGCACCGTCCGCAACGACGGGGAGGCCGGCGCGAGCGTGCTGATCGTCTCTGCGCCGCGATCGAGCGGATACGAGTCGATGGAGTGGGCATGAGCGCGGCGACCGATGCACTGCGTGCGACGATCGACGCCTACAACGACGCGTGGAACGCGCACGACGTGGCCCGCATCGGCTCCATGCACGCACCCGACATGGTCTTCGAGAACCACACGGCCGGTGAGCGGGCCGAGGGCGAGCAGGCGCTGAGGCACATCGCCGGCATCTTCGAGTCCTGGCCGGACATCGAGTTCCAGACGCGCCGCCTGTACGTGCGCGAGGACCTCGTCGTCCAGGAGTGGACGGCGAGCGCGACGCATGTCAGGCCGCTCGCGCGCGGTGAGATCGTGGCCGAGCCGTCGGGCAGGCGCATCGAATGGGACGGCATGGACATCATCCCCTTCGAGGACGGCAAGGTCAGCCGCAAGGACGTCTACTCGGACTCCGTCTCGATCCTGCGCCAGGTCGGGCTGTTGTAGCCGCAGAGCTAGACCGGCCGGCGCGCCGCGCGCTCAGGGAGCGGTGAGCAGCGACGCCAACCTCGGAACGGTGCCGAACGAGGGAAGCAGCGCAAGCGCCCCCGGGCTGCGCCTGAGATAGCCATCCAAGAAGGCGACGCTGACGCGCTCGACGATCGCGAGCTGGGGCTGCTCGCGGGTGTAGGGCGGGAGGTGGCCTGCCCCGAGCAGCCGCAACAGGTACTTCGGGTGCCGTGCGGCGGCGAAGAACGCGTAGGTGAAGCGCGGTTCATTCGTGGTGTCGGCGGTTCCCTGGATCGCGAGCAGAGGCGGGGAACCGTGACCGAAGTCGAAGCCTCCGACTCCTGACATCTCGGCGCCCGACATGATCACCGCGGCGCTCACGCGGCGGTCGCGGAAGCGTCGGCTGTAGGCGACTGCGAGCGCCGTCATGCCGCCGTCGGACTGTCCCGCGACGGCGATGTGCGCCGCGTCGATCAGGCCGGCGAGCGGCCCGGCGGCGGTGCTGCTGTCCGCGAGGACGTTTGAGATCACGAAGCTCATGTCGGTCGGCTGGTTGATCAGGTCGGACTCGTCGGGCCCGCCGGGCGCGTTGGCGCTGGCGAGCGGGAACTCGGGGGCGGCGACGATGTAGCCGGCCCGCGCGAAGCTCGCCAGCAGGCGCGCGTAGGTCCTCGGAGTGACCGCGAAGCCATGCCCGAAGACCACGAGCGGATACGGGGCGTCGGCGTGCGCCGCGGGCGCATCGGGCACGTCGGTCCGTGCTACGGGGCCTTGCGCGGGGTAGCGCACGTAGGTGAGGAGTGTCCGCGCCTCGGTCCTACCGTTCGGCAGGCGAATCGTGCGCGAGCGGTCCACTAGGCGCAGCGTGCGCAGCCCGACGGCGAAGGGCGGCCCGTGAGGCGCGGGCGGCGCCGGCGGGACCGGCGGGACCGGCGTGGGCGACGCTTCCTGTCCACCGGTCACGGCGCTCCGGGCGGACGGCGCGGCGCCGCTCGGGGGACGAGATGGGATCGGCCGGGCGGCGGCTGGCACCGCGGTGAATGTGAGCGCGACCAGCGTCGCGAGCGCGCCCGCCAGCCGGCCAAGCGCGATCGCCTGCGTTGCGCTCGTGCCCGACACCGCGCCATCGTGTCAGATCGCTCAGCCCCGGCGCACCATGTTGACGAGCGCGCCGAGCCCGTCGACCTCGACGGTGACGGTGTCGCCGTCTCTGAGGAAGCGGTCCTTGCTGGCGCCTACTCCGGCGGGCGTCCCGGTGGCGATGATGTCGCCGGGGAGAAGCGTGAGCGTGCGGGAGAGCCACGAGATCGTCTGGGGCACACCGAAGATCAGCTCGCGCGTGTTCCCCTCCTGGAGCAGCTCGCCGTTGACCCGCGTGCGCAGGCCGAGCGCGTGTAGATCCTCGATCTCATCCAACGTAACGAGCGCCGGGCCGCACGGTGCGAACGTGTCGATTGCCTTCCCGCTCGTCCACAGCGGGTTCTGGAGCTGCAGGTCGCGTGCGCTGACGTCGTTGAAGGGCATCGCTCCGGCGACGTGATCGAGCGCGTCGGCAACGGGGACGTCGCGGGCGGCACGGCCGATGACGACCGCGAGCTCGGCCTCGTAGTCGACGTAGTCCGGATGCGAGTCCGGCAGGACGATGTCCTGGCCGCTGCCGACGAGCGAGTTCGCGAACTTCGCAAACCACATCGGCGCCGTCGGGATCTCCTGGCCGGACTCGGCAGCGTGGTCTCGGTAGTTCAGCCCGAGGCAGATGATCTTCTGCGGGTCAGGCACCGGGGCGAGGAGCCGCAGGTCGGTGAGCGCGACCCGATGGGGCGCGGCTTCTGCTCGACTGGCGAGCTCGAGGAGCGCAGCCGCATCGAGCGTCGCGAGAAGGCCACGAACCGAGTGCGATGGGGCATCGAGAGTGCAGACGGGGACCACGTCCTCGCCGAGCAGCACGCCTGCACTGGGGCCGGGCTCGTCTTGATAGCTCACGAGGCGCATCGCTCACCGCAGTTCCTACTCGATCGGCATGGCCGCCCACGCGCCGGCCATCGGCCACGGAGCCGTGAGCCGCGGATACGATCGCGCCCAATGACGACGCGAAGGCCGACCTCTGGCTGGCTCCTCGCCCGCCTTGGAACCACCCGCCGGTTCGCGGGTCGGGCGAGCCACGCCGTACGGCGAGTGTGCTGGGCGGTCGAGGACCGACGTCTCACGACCGAGCAACGGCGCGGCGTGCTCGGGCCGGCACATCTACGCTGGCGGCCCCCGGTCGACCATCGGCGGTGTTGGTCGGACTACGACTGGAGCGGGCGAGGGGAGGAGTGGAACGCCTCGCCCGAGTGGAAGCAGGCCCTCGTCGACGACGTCCTTGCCCGCTGGATCCCAGCCGGCGGAGCAGTCCTCGAGATCGGCCCAGGCGCGGGACGCTGGTCGGAGGCGTTGGCGGCGCGCGCTTCGCGCCTGGCGCTCGTCGATGTCAGCGAGCGGCCGCTGGAACTGTGTCGAGAACGCTTTCGCGAGGACACCAGGATCGAGTACATCGTTTCCTCCGGAAACGATCTGCCCGGTGTCGAGGACGAATCCATCGATGCGGCGTGGTCGTTCGACGTCTTCGTCCACCTGACTCCCCGCGACCAGGCGGCCTATCTGGAGGAGATCGCGCGTGTGCTGGTGCCGGGCGGTGTAGCGGTGTTGCACCACTCCGACGGGCGTAACCGCGGGCGCCTCCAATCCCGCTCGGGCTGGCGCTCACCGATGTCGCGACGCCTGCTCGCGGCGCTGGCGGTCGAGCGCGACCTCCGGGTTGAGTGCCAGTTCGCCTCATGGGGCCGGGACCAACGCCATGACCTGAGCGCCTTCGCAGATGCCATCACCGTGTGCAAGCGTTGAGCGCCCACGATCTCCTCCTGCGCATCGTTTCGGGCGCGGGCCAGAGCGCGGGAACCCCCGGCGAGCGTTCGCACGGCGAGACGCCGATTGGCTAGGATTTCTCACACGTCTCGTCGAGCCTGAGGGGGTAGCGATCAATCCCACAGACACAAGGAGCGACCGTCAGCGCCACGGGGACGTGCTGACCGCGATCTCCGACGGGATGGTCGCGCTGATGAAGGAGTTCTACGGGCGAGGCCCGACCCGCGCGAAGTCCTATTACGAGGACGACCTGGTCGTATGCGTCCTGCGCGGCGGCTTTTCGCGGGCAGAGCAGACCCTGCTCGACGGCGGCCGCGGGGCCGCTGTCATTCAGCAGCGCATGGAGTTCCAGGAGGTCATGCGCGGGCGCTTCGACGACGTGATCGAACGCGCAACAGGCCGACCGGTGATCGGCTTCATGAGCGGAAACCAGCAGGCGCCGGACATGATGTGCGAGGTCTTCATCCTGGGCCCGACCGATCTCGTTGACGAGGACGAAGTTCCGGCCGCCGGGCCCTCTCCGCCCCACACCTGAACCGAGGTCGCAGAACTGGCCTCGACGACCGGGCGGCGCTATGCTCTCCCAAGGAGGGCATCACTGGGGCGTGTTTGAGGCGGGACGGGCAGCACGAACTGGCTTCTGGCACCTGCTTACGCAAGCAGCCGGAGGTCGCATGTCTCAGCTCCCCGCAGTAGCACAGGCGACATCGCGATCTCGTGCCGCGCCTTTTGGTTGCGGTCTGCGCCGAGCCGGCACGGATGCGACGTGGGTCCATGCTGGCGGAGAACTCGACTTGTCCACCGCCCCACAGCTCGAGCGCACGATCCGAGCGGCCCAACTCCACGCCCGCCTGGTAGGGCTCGATACGCGCGAGGTTTCCTTCATCGACTGCTCCGGCCTTCGCGTGATCCTCGCGGCAAGCGCGGGCGTGGAACGGGGCGGGCCCCCGTTGGTGATGGTGCCCGGCCCGGTCGTGGACGATCTGCTCAAGCTCGCAGGCGTCGACGATCGGATCTGGACCCTTGACCTCCCCCCGCCTGAGCCCGACCGGAATCTGCACCTGGTGCCCGGGGTGCCCGCGGACGGAGGCTGGTCGACGCTCCAAGACTTGAACGGTACGGGCCCCCGGGCCGCCGTTCGGGAAGGCGCCGGGCGAGGACTCCTGTCGCGGCGCTAAACCGGCGTGACCGTACCCTCCCCTCGGGTGCGGTCACGCCTACCACGCGTCGCTGGGTCCCCAGCTAGAGGACTGCGATCGCCTCGACCTCGATCATCATCGCTGGGAATGCAAGAGACTTGACCTCGACTGCCGTAGAGGCCGGCTGCTCGGCCTTCACGAACTCGGCTTTGATCCGCCCGTAGTCCGCAAGGTTGGTCATGTCGGTCAGGTAGACGGTCAGCTTCGTCACCGACTCGAACGACGCGCCGGACTGATCGAGCACCGTCTTGAGGTTCTCAAAGGTCTGGCGAGCCTGCGCGTCGAAGTCGCCTTCCCCCACGATCTGCCCGTCGGCCGATACCGCTGCCTGTCCGGAAACGAACACGATTGACTGAGCGCCGTCAACTCTCCAGGCCTGCGAGAACCCAAACTGGTCTTGCCATGTCCACGGGTCCACCTGCCTCTTCGTCATGTGCCCTCCCACCCCATGGTTTGCCGGCGGAAGCTCACTCATCGACAGCGGCTTCCCCTAGGGGCATGAAGTCGATCCCGCTGTCTCGGCCCACACTCGCGACACGCTCGAAGTCCGGAGGCCCCGCCAACGGCGCCGGCAGGACCCCGGGCTCCAGCGGCTCGCCAAGCGCCTCGAAGAATCGCTGGTGCTGGCTTCCCGGCGAGACGATGGTGAGCATCCGCGCCCATCCCGGACCAGGGTTTCGGAAGGAATGGACGACTCCCGGCGCGACGCCCAGGAAGTCTCCCGGCGCGCAGCTGAACAGTGAACCGTCGGCCTCGATCTCGAACGTGCCTTCGAGCACATAGAAAGCCTCGTGGTTTCGCTCGCTGTGAGGGGGAACGCCCCCTCCGGCCGGAGTCCTGCATTCCCAAAGAAAGAATCCGTCGTCAGTGGCGTCAGGCGTCTCGAGAAATGTCAGGCCATGCCCAAGCACGGCAAGACTTGGAGTAGTGCCCGCCTTGACGCTCGTTACCTGGCTGGATCTGACCTTCATCATCGCCCCACCCCCGTTAGTATCAGCGTCGTACTAATATAGTACACGACCCGTACGAATCATGCGAGGGACCACGATCGACATCGGCGAGCGACAGCCACATATCGGAGGCCTCCTACGGCTGGCCTGGCAGCATGTTCGCCGCGGCATCTACGCCGGCGTCGAACGAGCTGGCTATGCCGACCTCCGCCCCGCTCATGTCGCGCTCTTTCGCTATCCCGGTATTGAGGGTCTGCGCCCGACCCAGCTGGCCGAGCAGGCCAACCTCACAAAGCAGTCGGTAAACGGCCTGCTCCGTCATCTCGAGAACACCGGCTATGTCGAGCTACGCCCGGACCCAGAGGACGCACGAGCACGGTTGATCACATTCACCCCTCGCGGCCGGGAGTTCATGGATCTGATCTGGCGTCTCGCCGCCCAGGAGGAGCTGGAGTTCGCCCAAGTCGTCGGCGAACAGTCATTCCGGGAGCTCCGGGCAGGGTTGGAGCGGTTCGTCGCCGCCAACGGCAAGCCGGATACAGACTTCGACATGGCTTGACTGCTGTCGGGACGGCGCCGAAGCCGCCCACGGGACGCTAGTCAGCCCACCAGCCGCGCTCACCCTCGACATCTTCGCGCGGAGCGTCGCCGAGACTGGGCGCGCCGAAGACGATGATCTCGAGGCCCTCCGGTCCGGCCTCGTAGCCTCGCCAAGTACCGGGCGAGACGCGCACCACGTCCCACTCCTTGAGCTCGGCGATGTCGTCGTCGAGCTTCATCCGCCCGCTCCCGCGCATGACCACGTAGACCTCCTCCTGCGTCCTGTGCGTGTGGCCGTACGGGAAGCGATAGCCGGGCGGGACGCGCTGGTAGCTCAGGCCCGACTGTTCGAGCTCGAGCGCCTCGGTTGCGAGGCGGAACTCCAAGTCGGGCGCGCCGTCGAAGTTGGACCCGACGTCCTTTAGATCTTCCTTGAGGTTCCTGAGCGTGAACGACACGGGCGCAACTCTAGTGTTCGATGTCCCACCAACGACGGCGACCGCCCTGAGTGACGGTCGCAGATCAACGACATAGCGGGGGCGGGATTGATACCCAATCCTGCGACCGTTGATGGCCCGCAAACAGGGGCCATAGCCCGCAGGGTCGAGGAGTCGTGCCTACTCGGATAGCCGGTGTCGTCCAAGAAAGGCGCGCAAGTCAGTGCTTACGGGACACCCGCGACTCCCGCGCGGGTTGGCGCGTCCAGGCAGCATTCGACGCGGCCTCGTGGACGCAAGGACGCCGCGTGGCGCGGCTGCTACCGGAAGCTCACAACCGCCAGCGCCCAGCCGTCGTGCATAGGCGTTTACGTGCATAGGCGCTTAGTTACGCTTCAGCGCGTGGAGCTGCAGCGGCGCATTGCGGAGGGGGCGGGTGAGTTCTTGCTGTTCGCGCTGACCCCACCGCGCCTGACGACCGAACCGGAGCAAGCCGGTCAGATCGCCGCGAAAACGCTCGAGCGCCTGCGCTCTGTGGGCCTCGACGGCCTCGTGCTCTACGACATTGATGACGAGAGCGACCGCAATCCCGAGGAACGCCCCTTTCCGTTCCTACCCACGATGGACCCAGCCGACTACCTCGCTCGCTATCTCGTCGGCTTGGAAGTGCCGGCCATCGTGTACCGCGCTGTCAGCAAGTATCCAGAGCAAGGTCTTCGCTCGTGGCTCAGCGAACAAGCCCCAACCCACGCGCTGTCGGTGTTCGTGGGTGCGTCCTCTCGTGAGAAGGCGGTAGCAACGTCTCTGTTGCGAGCCTACGAACTCAGGACCGAGGTGCGCCCGGATCTCCTTCTCGGAGGTGTCGCGATCCCAGAGCGGCACACGCGCGGGCGCGGGGAGCATGTCCGTCTGCTGGCGAAGCAGGCGGCAGGTTGCTCGTTCTTTGTCACCCAGATCATCTATGACGTCAATGCCGCGAAGAACTTGGTCTCCGACTATCACTACGAGTGTGCCGCTCGTGACGTCAAGCCAGCACCGATCGTGTTCACGTTCTCGGTCTGCGGCTCGCTGAAGACACTGGAGTTCGTTCAGTGGCTCGGTGTCGATGTGCCGCATTGGATCGAGAACGAGCTGCGCCACGCGGACAACACCCTCGACGCGTCCTACGATCAAGCCGTCGCCACGGCCGTCGAGCTCATCGCATTCTGCCGGCGCGTGGGAGTTCCATTTGGGCTCAGCGTCGAGAGCGTCTCGATCCGCCAAGTCGAGATCGAGGCCTCCGTCCGCCTCGCCACCCGGCTACAAGCAGAGCTACGTCGCTAGTCCCAGGTCCGATCGGCTCGGCTGACGCTATGGTCCGTTTCGTGAGTGACGTGGGTGAGACGATCGAGAATCCCATCAACGGCGAGCGGATCACGTGGATCGAGACGGCCGAGACCACGGGAGGCGAGTTGCTCTCGCTCGACCTGTCGCTCCGTCCGGGCGCGGCTGTGGCAGCCGAGCATCGGCACATGCGCCAGGAGGAGCGTTTCAGGGTTGACGCAGGACGAATCGGGCTTGGTCTCGGAGGCGAAGAGCGCACGGTCTCAGAAGGAGAAGAAGTAACGGTCCCGGCCGGTGTCCCGCACCGCTGGTGGAACGAGGGAACGGTGGAGGCAACCGTGCGTGTCGAGCTCAGACCGGCTCTCGACACCCAAACGTTCTTTGAGACGCTCTTCGGCCTCGCCCGAGACGGCAAGACCAACGACAAGGGCATCCCGGGGCTGCTCCAGATCGCCGTCGCCTACCGTGACCTCGGCGACTCCTGTCCGACGCTCGCCAAGCCGCCTGCGTTCGTCCAGCGGATCAGCTCTGCGTTGCTGGCCCCGATCGGGAGATCCGTGGGTCGCCGGGCCATCTACGCCAGGTACAGCCCGCGACACAGGGCCTTGGCCGTCCGCCCTCGCACCGAGTAAGAGCGCGACCCGCCGTGTAGAGGGTCGTGTCCAGATCGCCGCCACGACTGCCGAGCGAGTGGCCGACCTGCTGGACGGCACGGTTGCGCCGGAGAAATAGCGGGGGCGGGATTCGAACCCGCGACCTTCGGGTTATGAGCCCGACGAGCTACCAGACTGCTCCACCCCGCGTCGCTCCTCATGTTCTAGCAAAGAACGGGCATCGCGGCCACCCCAGGGCCGCCTCGGAGCGCGCCTCGAGCGAGCGCGGAGCCGCTCAGAACGCCACGGGCTGGCCGTCGCGGAAGAAGCCGCCGGTCGGCCCGTCGTCGTCGGGAGCGTGCGAGCCACACGATGCCGGCGGCTCCGTCCTCGACGGGCTTGGTGGCGCCCATCGGACCACCCATGTCGGTGTTCACGAAGCCGGGGCACGCCGAGTTCACGAGGAAGCCGGCGTCGTGCAGCTCGGTCGAGAGGATCCGCGTCATCGCGTTGAGCGCGGCCTTCGAGACACGGTAGCCGGGCGACCAGCCGCCCATCTCGGTGACGCCGCCCATGCCGCTCGAGACGTTGACGATGCGCGGATGCGGGCTCTCGCGCAGCAGGCCCAGCAGCTCGATCGTGAGCCGGTAGGCGCCGAAGAAGTTCGTGTCGAGCGCACGCTGGATCGCCTCGAAGTCGGGGTCGACGCCGGCGACGCCGAAGTCGCTGCCAATGCCGGCGTTGTTGACGAGCACGTCGAGGCGTCCCGGGTCGGCGCGCACCGCCGCGGCGGCCTCGGAGATGCTCTGCGGATCGGCCACGTCCAGGGTGAGCGGCTTGACGCGCGCCACCGGTGCCCGCTGCCAGCTCCGCGGCCGCGGCGCTCGCCTTCTCGCCGTCGCGGGCGCTCAGCAGGACCTCATAGCCACGCGCTCGCCAGCTGTCGTGCGACCTCTCGTCCGATCCCGCGGTTCGCCCCGGTGACGAGCGCCACACGACCTTCGCTCCCGTCGCTCATCTCGCTCCCTCCTCGTTCGTGGACTCACACACCTCTAGCATCTCACCGGTGCGCGTAGCGGTCGTGGACATCGGCACCAACTCGACGCGGCTGCTGATCGCGGACGTCGATCGCCGGTCGGGCGGCCTCACCGAGCTCGCCAGGCGCTCCCAGGTCACCCGGCTGGGCGAGGGCGTGGACTCCAACGGATCGCTGTCGCGAGGCGGCCGTCGAGCGCGTCTTCGCGACGCTCGGCGAGTTACCGCACCGAGATCGACGCACATCGGTGCGAGGCCAACCTCGCCGTGCTCACCTCGGCCGTGCGCGACGCGGCCAACGGCGGGGAATTCGCGGCGCGGGTGCGCGACGGCTACGGCCTCGACGCCCGCGTCCTGAGCGGCGATGAAGAGGCGCAGCTCACCTTCCTCGGCGCGATGTCCGGCCGCCCCGAGCCCGAGGAGCCGACGGTCGTGATCGACATCGGCGGCGGCTCGACGGAGTTCATCGTCGGCCGCGGCCACGACGCCGGCTTCCACGTCTCGCTGCCCGTCGGCGTGGTGCGCATGAGCGAGCGCCACATCCACACCGACCCGCCGGCGCCCGAGGAGCTTCAGGACCTCGCGCAGGAGGTGCGCGAGATCCTCACTCGGGGCCTTCCGCCGGAGCGAGCGCGACGCCGGTCACGCGGGGCATCGCGGTCGCAGGCACCGCCACCTCGGCCGCCGTCGATCGACCAGGAGCTCGATCCCTACGACCCCGACCGCGTGCACGGATACGCGCTGCTGCTGGCGACCGTCGAGCTGCTGCTCGCGCGGCTCGCCGACATGACCGAAGCACAGCGTCGCGAGGTCGTCGGGCTCGATCCGAGCCGCGCTCCCACGATCGTCGCCGGCATGATCGTGCTGGGCGAGGCTCTCCGCGCGTTCGACCTCAAGCAGGTCGAGGTCTCAGACCACGACATCCTGCACGGCGGCGCGCTGCGGCTCGCCGGCGTCGGCTGACGCGCGCTAGGCGAGGTTGGACCGGCGGGGGTAGACGACCGCCGGATCGGTCAGCACGTTGACGAGCGCGGGCTGACCGCACGAGAGCGCGCGGTCGAGCGCCGCGCGCAGGTCCTGTGGGCGCTCGACGAGCTCGCCGTGGCATCCCAGCGCCTCCACGACCTGGTCGTAGCGCGTCGCCGGGCGCAGGTCGGCCGCTACCGAGTACCCGTAGAGGAACTCCATCGGGTGCTTCTCGAGCGCCCAGATGCCGTTGTTGCCCATAACGCCGACGACGTTCACCCCATGCCGTGCGAGTGTGTCGAACTCCATCCCCGAGAACCCGAACGCGCCGTCGCCCAGCAGCAGCACGACCTGCCGGTCGGGCCGCGCAAGCTTCGCCGCCAGGGCATAGCCCGGGCCGGCGCCGAGGCAGCCGAACGGTCCCGGGTCAAGCCAGCACCCGGGCGCGAAGCTGTCGACGACGCGGCCCGCGTAGGAGACGAAGTCGCCGCCGTCGCCCACCACTATCGCGTCGCGATCCAGCACCTCGGCAAGCTCGGCATACAGGCGCATCGGGTGAAGCGGCGCGCGGTCGTCCGCGAGCTCTGCGCGCTCGCCTTCACGGCGCTCGGTCTCGGCCGCGCGAAGCTGGGAGATCCAGGCCTCGCTCGCGAGGCCCCTGCCGCCGGCCATGTCGCGGATGCCGGAGAGCGTCGCGGGCAGGTCTCCGTAGCACTCAGCCGCGACGGCCCGTGGATGGCGGCGCTCGGGCTCTGCGACATCGACGACGACGATTTCCGTGTCCTCGCCGAACGATGCGCCGAAGCCGAGACGGAAGTCCATCGGCACCCCCACCACCAGCGCAACGTCCGCGCCTTTGAGAGCATCCGAGCGGGCCCGCGAGAAGAACAGCTCGTGGTCGGCGGCCACGCAACCGCGGGCCAGCCCGTTCAGGAAGACGGGGATCCGCAGCGCTTCGGCGAGCTCGAGCAGAGCCTGCTCGCCCCGCCCCCAGTAGAGGTCGGTGCCGGCCATGATCACCGGACGCTCCGCTGCCCGGAGCAGCTCGCCGGCACGGTCGATCGAGGCGGGATCGGCGGCGCGGGCGGCCGAGGTCGAGGCGGCGTGCCCGTTCAGCGGCTCGGGCTCGGGCGCCTCCATGAAGACATAGTCCAGCGGGAAGTCCACGAACGCCGGCCCGAAATGCGGCGTCAGCGCGGCGGTGAACGCGTCGTCGAGCAGACCCGGGATCTCGGCGGTGCTCTCGGGGGTCGCGGCGAGCTTCGTCAGCGGCCGCACGAACGGCACGTGATCGATCTCCTGCAGGGAACCCTGTCCCCAGCGCATCGCCGGGGCGCGACCACCGAGCACGACCATCGGCGAGTGGTTCGCCTGCGCGGCCGCGATCGCGCTCATCCCATTGGTCACCCCGGGGCCCGCCGTCAGTGCGCAGACCCCGGCCTCGCGCGTGACCTTCGCCCAGCCCTCTGCGGCGAAGGCGGCGGTGGACTCGTGGCGCACGTCCACGATCTCGATGCCCTCCGAGCGGCAGCCGTCATAGATCGAGAACAGGTGCCCGCCGGACAGCGTGAAGAGCTTGCTGACGCCGTGCGCCTTCAGGCGCCTTGCGACGTGCCGGCCGCCGTGAACCATCGTGGTCTCCTGCGCGCTGTCGGTCGACATCCGGCCGCGACTCTACCCGCTGGCGGGCGCGACCGCTCCTGGCGGGCGGCTCGATGCCCGGGACGGGATTCGAACCCGCAGGCTCTTGCGAGCGGCAGATTTTAAGTCCGCTGACTTTGCCAATTTGTCTACCCGGGCCCGGCGATCGTATCGCCGCCCGCCCCGAGCAAACGGCCCCCGGCCGCCGCGGAGCCACGTCCGCCCCATTTATCGGGGTTTTACGGCGCGTTTAGGCCACACTGGGACCCCTCTGGCAGTCTGTACGGGGCCCTGCCTGGGCGCAACTTCGGCGCTGGTACGGTGTCTATACGCCCCGAGGAGGGTAAAGACAGTTCATGGAGGCCTCCGCACTAACACGTTCGAGGACTGCGCCGGGCCTGCGGGGCCCGTCGCCGTTGCTGCGCCTGCAGTCAGACGAGCGTCTGATCGCGTTGACTCGCCGCGAACAGCCTGCGGCGTTCGAGGTGCTCTGCGCGCGCTACCAGTCGCGGCTGCTCTCCTTCTGCCGGCACCTGCTCGCCTCGCGAGAGGACGCCGAGGACGTGCTCCAGGAGGTCTTCGCAGCGGCCTACAACGCGGTGCTGGCGGACGAGCGCGCGATCAACGTGCGCCCGTGGCTCTACAGGATCGCCCGCAACCGCTCGCTCAACCACCTCCGCCGCGCCTCTGCGATCGGCGTCGACTCGATGGACGTCCATTTCGCCGACCACGGCCTTTCGACCGGCGACCGCGTGATCCGGCGCGAGAGCTTCCGTGAGCTCGTCGCCGACGTGCACGAGCTCCCCGAGACGCAGCGGACCGCGCTGCTGCTGCGCGAGATCGACGCTCTCTCCTACGAGCAGATCGCGGACGCCATGGAGACCACCGTCCCGTCTGTCAAGTCGCTGCTCGTGCGCGCCCGCATCTCGCTCGCCGAGGCTGCCGAGGCGCGCAAGCTCAGCTGCGAGCAGGTCCGCCTCGAGCTCGGGGAAGCCGCCGAGGGCCTCGGCAAGCTGAGCACCCCCGCCCGTCGCCACGTCCGCGGCTGCGAACGGTGCGGCCTCTTCAAGAAGCAGCTGAAGGACAATAACCGTGCGCTCGCCGCGATCTTCCCGGTCGGACCGCTCGTCCTTCTCCACAAGCTGCTGCTCGCAAAGCTTGGCTCGACCGGCGCCGCCGGAGGCGCCCACGTGGCAGGTGGCGCGGGCGCCTCGGTGGGCGCGAGCGCCGGAGCGACCGTCGGAGCCGGAGCCGTCGCCGGCGCCGGAGCGACGGCCGGAGGGAGCCTCGGCGGCGGCCTGCTCACGGCCGGCGCAGGCGCGCTTGCGACCAAGGCAGCCGCCGGCCTCGCCGCAGCTGCGCTCGTGACGGCTGGAGCCGTTGCGGCCGACCGCACGGCGCCCACCCGTCATGCCCACCGCGCCCTCGCGTCGGCCTCGGTGCCGGCCGCGACGCGCGACGCCGAACCGGTCGTCGTCAAAGAGCAGAGCCAGCCGCTGAGCATCGCCACGCACGCCCGCGCCGCGCACCGCCACCGCCTCGCCGTCGCCTCGAAGGCGGCCAAGCACGCCCCCGTGCCGCTCCCCGTCCCCGCACCCGCGGCCCCCACCGCCGCGCCGGTGGCCGCGGTCGCGCCCGCGAGCAAGCCGATCGACAAGCAACCACCCGTCCAGGCGACCGAGGTCACGACCGAAACGACCCAGCTCCCGCCCGCTGCGACCAGCAGCCCGACCCAACCCACGACGCCGTCGGCCCCGCCGACGCCCGTGCCGGCCGGCGAAACGCCGCCCCCGCCGCCCAGCAACCTTCCGACGGCCGAACCCGTGCCGCCCCCCACATCGGGCTCCACGCCGCCCCCGGCGGGTGCCGGGCCGGCGCCCGCCGCCAGCGCTGCGAGCTCTCCGCCGGAAGGCGAAGCGGGCAGCGTCACGGGCGGCACCCCACCCGCCGGCGGCTGACGGCGTGAACACACCGCGGCCGGTGGCCGCGGTGTCCCGACTAGTCTCCGCCCGCTGCTAGCCGAAGGTGAAGGTCTTCAGCGGCCGCAACAGAACGCCCGTCGAGGCGACTTCGAGCGGAGAGTCGACCTGGGCGTTGGCGGTCGGCGAGGTCAGCATCACGATCTCGACCCCTTCACGGGCGCCTGCCCTTTCGGGCAGCAGCAGCACGTCACGGCCGTACATGGTCCGTCCCTCCACGGTCGCCGTGTAGAGGACCTGGTAGGCGGGGACCGCGTTGACCCTCGTCTTGCCCTCGCCGCGCAACACGAAGCCCGTGTCACGCCGCTGGAGTCCGCGTATGTAGCCGGCGGCATACACCGGCAACTCGCCCGACAGTTCGCCCGAGTAGGGCGGCAGGGCCAGGGGCTGCACCGCATAGGAGTCCTCGAGCGTCCCGTCGGAGCGACGGCGCTGGACCTTCACGTAGCCCCCGGGGTCCGGCGCGACCCGGTAGAGGCTCCTGTAGGCGAAGCTGAACGGAACCGTGCCGCCGTGGGAGAAAGTGGCGTTCTCGAGCGTCAGCACGGCGGCGACGAGCACCGCGACCACGCCGACGCCGGCGGCGATCACGAGTCCCCGCAGCATCGGCGACGCCGCACGCCAGCGGGGTGAGAGCAGCCGGCCGAGCGTCGGACCGTACTCCGGCTTCATCGGCACCGCGGTCATCTCGATCAGACGATCATTCCCCGATCGAGAACAGGGCCTCGAGGTCGTGGCGCGAGTAGGCCGCGAAAGCGACGAGCGTCTGCGTGCGCGCAACCCCCGAGATGCCCCCGATCCCGACCGTCACGACGTCGGCCAGCTGCTCGTGGTCGGCCACCCGCACGATCGCCACGAAGTCCCACTCGCCGGTCACCGAGTAGGCCTCGGCCACACCCTCGATGTCGGCGAGCTCGCCGCCGAGGCTGGACAGCGCATCGCGCTCGGCCTCGATCAGCACAACGGCGTTCGTCATGGTCATCGCAGACCATCATAAGGACACTCGAGTGGCGCCCGGCGGCGGGCCTGCCCCCGGCTGCGCGACCGCCCGCGGGCCCGGTGCCTAGAACTCGCTGGGATCCTCGCGACGCAGGCCGAGGCCGACGACCAGCCCGATAACGGCGCCCGTCACCCCGCAAGCCAGCTCGCCTCGGGTCGCGCATAGGGGATCGCGAGCAGCAGCGCGGCGATCGCCGCCGCGCCCAGCAGGTCGCCCTCGTAGTAGGAGCGCCTGCGGGCCGCCACGAGGTCCGGTGCGGCCCACGCGGTCAGCAGGGCCAGCGCGCCGGCGTTGCCGCCGCTGACGATCGGGAACGGGTAGACCGCGGTCGCGACCAGCGCGCCCACGGAGCCGGCGCCGATGAACAGGGCGAGCACCACGAACGGTCCGTGCCGGCGCTCCAGCAACCACCCGAAGATCGCGATCGTCGCGAGCGTCAGGAACGCGTACAGGCCGTTCGCGTAGACGAACTGGCTCGTGAAGAGCTTCCACCAGTCGCCGTGCAGCGGGCCGATGATCGCCATTTCGACATACGCGCGAGGTTCGGCGTGCCAGACGATCCATCCGGCGGAACCGGCGACCACGAGTGCGATCGTCGCCTTGGGACGCCCGTAGCCCCAGCGGTCGCCCGAGCTCGCAGCCCGCCGCCGGCGCACCGCGAGCGGGCTCGCCTTCAGCCGGCCGAAGAGTGGCCGGCGTGCAGGGCGCGGGGGTCGCCCGCCGCTGCGCGCGCGCGGCAGCTTGGGGGCGCGCCGGCGTAGACGGTTGCCGCAGTACGGGCACTCGGTGATGTACGGGCTGACCTCGGATCCGCATTGCTTGCAGACCACGAAGAGATCGGCGCCGGAGGACATGTCGATCCATTCTAAGGACCTCTCGACCGCGCCTCGCACGCCTCTGGAATACTCACGGCCATGACTCTCGGCTACGACCAGAAGCTCTACATACTCGCGTTCGACCACCGCGGCTCCTTCCAGAAGAAGTTCTTCGGCATCGAGGGCGAGCCCGACCCGGAGCAGACGGCGATCATCGCCGACGCAAAGCACCTCATCTTCGAGGGTCTGCTGCAGGCCGTGGGGGCCGGAGCGGACCCGTCGGTGACCGGGGTGCTGGTCGACGAGCAGTTCGGATCGACGGTGCCGGGCGAGGCGCGTGAGCGGGGCCTGAAGCTGGCGATGCCGGTCGAGCGCTCGGGCCAGCCGGTCTTCGACTTCCAGTACGGCGAGGACTTCGGCGAGCACATCGAACGCTTCGCCCCGGACTTCTCGAAGGTTCTCGTCCGCTACAACCCCGACGGCAACAGCACCGAGAACCAGGAGCAGCTGCACAAGCTCAAGCGCCTCAGCGACTGGCTCCTGGGGCACGATCCGAAGTTCCTCTTCGAGCTACTGGTCCCGGCCGAGGACTTCCAGCTGGAGTCGGTCGGAGGCGATGTCGAGCGCTACGACGTGGAGCTGCGCCCGGAGCTGATGCGCAGGGCTATCGCCGAGATCCAGGATGCCGGCATCGAGGTCGATGTCTGGAAGATCGAGGGCGTCGACAGGCGCTCGGACTGCGAGATGCTCGTCGCACAGGCGCGTTCAGGCGGCCGCGACAACGTCGCCTGCGTGGTGCTCGGCCGGGGTGCCGACGACGCCAAGGTCGACCACTGGCTCACCCAGGCCGCCCCCGTGGACGGCTTCATCGGCTTCGCGATCGGCCGCTCGATCTGGTGGGACCCTCTGAAGGCCTACGTCGACGGCAAGATCGAGCGGGCAGCCGGTGCGCGGAAGATCGCTGAGAAGTTCCTGCACTTCGTCTCCGTCTACGAGCGGGCAAAGGCGCCCGTCGCCTCCTAGCGGACGAGGCGTGAGCGCCGATGAAGATGCGTCAGAGCCTGGCCGACTGGGAGCAGGCCTTCGCGAAGGAGGCCTCGCTCGACCGGCGCCGCCGCGCGTCGCTGAGGCGCACGACCGAGCAGCGGGCGCTCAAGCGCGAGGTCGAGCGACGGCACAAGCGCGGCTCGGTTCGCTTCGTGCTGCTGGTGCTCACGCTGATCCTGACCGCGGCGATCGTGACGTCGCCATGTTCCGCACGCTCTACCTGCTGCTCGGCTGAGCGCGCCTCGCGCCAGCTCGCGCGCGCTCGCCGCGGCGACTCGCGAGCCGCCGAGCTTTTCGAGCGACTCGCGCACGTCGGGCCGTGACCGTCGCCGTCGACCTCGATCGTGCCGTCTTCGCGATGGATCTCGAGGTAGATCTCCTTGCGAAAGACGGGGATGCGCTGAGGAGCCTGAATGCCGATGCGCACCTTCTCGCCCATGACGGACAGGACGGACACCTCAATATCGTCGCCAATCATGATGCTCTGGTTGGACTTGCGAGTCAGAACCAGCATTTCGGTGCACCTTCCTTTTGCCGACAAGGCGACCGGCGCAGCTCCCCATACCGCCGGTCCAGCAAGCATAGTCCCACGACCGGGGGAACGCGGTCCTGATTCTTCCAATCCCGCAACGAGCGGAAGACGTCGAGTGACGAGCGTCGCTGCTCGCTGCCGACAGTCGGCGCGGCGGGCGCCGCTTTGCGCTAGTCTCCCGGACCGTCCATGCCTCGCAAATCCCTGCGCCCGCACCTGAATCAGATCCGCTCCTGGGTGCGACAGGGCCGCACCGACGCCTGGATCGCGCACCAGCTGGAGGTGTCCGTCCGCGACATCGAGCAGTTCAAGCGCATGAACGAGCTCGTCGGCGACGACGCCGCGGCCACCGAGGGCTCCGCCTCGCCCGAGTATCCGGAGGAGATCGACCTGCGAGCCGAGGACGACGCGCTGATCGCCGCCGAGCTCGAAGCGGCCGAAATCGCAGCCGAGCGAGCGCGCGCCGAAGCCGAGGAGAACGGGGAAGAGGTCGACGAGGAGCCGAGCCGTCTCCCGAGGGCGCCGCCGCAGCCGTCGTGGCGGGCGCGGGCGCCGTGGCGCAGCGCGCGGCGCCGAGCCGATCGAGGGCACCTTCGATCACGGCGAGGAGGGCTACGGCCTGTGGCTCGACCCGGCGATCCAGGACAACCCCATCTACGCCGAGCACTGGGCCGGCCACCGGCCCGATCGAGGTGGCCGTCGAAGAGGACCGGATCGTGATCCGGCGCATCGGCGACGACGACTGAGCGCCGCGATCGCGCCCAGCGAGCTGCCGCTGCGCGCGCGGCCGTTCAGGCCTCGGAGAGCGCCCGCCGTCCGCCGGCATAGTCGGAGGCCTCGCGCAGGTATCGCGCGAACGCGGCGTCGACCACGACGCCGGCCTCCCATGCCCACGGATCCTCCGGCGCCGTCCTCATCGCCAGCTGCAGGCACCAGCCGGAGCCGCTGTCGTAGAGCTCGGCGAGCTCCTGAGAGGAGAAGCGACCGCCGAGCCGCCGGCGCAGCTCGCTGACGAGGGCATCGACGACGCGCTCGAGGACGGCGCGGCGCTCCGGGGGGGCGTCCTTCAGCCGGCGCTCACCCTGCCTCCACTGGTAGATGGCGTTCTCGAAGGACATCGCAGCCGAGGCTAGCAGCGCCCGCCCGGCGAGGCGACGGGACGGCGGTAAAGCGCGTCCCGGTCCGCGGATCGAGCTGGGCGCGATCGCGACGCTAGTTGGCGGGCAGTCCGCTGACGACGTAGGGCTGCTCGCCCTTCTTCATCATCCCCAGCTGGCGCGCCTCGCCTTCGAGCGTCGCCTGCTTGGTGAGCGTTTCGTGCTGGCGGGCAGCGAGCCGCGTGTTCGCGCTGCAGCGCCGCGACGGCGGCGTGGTCGTGACGCGACTGGCGCCAGGTCGAGAACATGTGCACGCCGGCGCTCAGGTACAGGTAGAGCAGGGCCCCCAGCACGCACAGCATCGCCAGGCGCCCGACACGGTCCCAGCGCACGCGCGGGCGCCACCGCGCGGGCGCGGCGCGCGGTGCGGACGCGCGGCCGATCTCGCCGGGCGCGAGGACGCGTGTCGGGAGGAGGCGGAGCGTCCGGCTCGTGGCGAGCTGCTGAGGTGTGCGGCCATGCACCACCCGCATTCGCCCCCGGAGGAGAACCTCCTTCCGCGACGGACTGTTTGTCGGGCGCCTCGGGCCGCTAGCGCGCCGCGAAGGCGGCTCGCCCGGGAAACAGCGCCCGGTCGCCCGAGCTGCTCCTCGATGCGCAGCAGCCGGTTGTACTTCGCCACCCTGTCCGAGCGCGACGGCGCCCCCGTCTTGATCTGGCCGCAGTCCGCTGGCGACGGCGAGGTCGGCGATCGTCACGTCTTCGGTCTCGCCCGAGCGATGGCTCATCACGGCGGTGTAGCCGGCCTCGCGGGCCATCGCGATCGCGTCGAGCGTCTCGGTCAGCGTTCCGATCTGGTTGACCTTGATCAGGATCGAGTTGCCGACGCCGGCCTCGATGCCGCGGTGCAGCCGCTCGGTGTTCGTTACGAACAGGTCGTCGCCGACGAGCTGCACGCGCGAGCCGATCCGGTCGGTCAGCGCCTTCCAGCCCGCCCAGTCCTCCTCGGCCATGCCGTCCTCGATCGAGACGATCGGGTAGCGCTCGGCGAGATCGGCCCAGTAGTCGGTCAGGCCCGCCGCGTCGAGCGTTCGGCCCTCGTGCTCGAGCACGTAGGCACCCTCGCTGTAGATCTCGCTCGTGGCCGGATCGAGCGCGATCGCCACCTCCTCTCCGGGCTCGTATCCCGCCGCCTGGATTCCGGCCAGCAGCATCTTCAGCGCGTCCTCGTTGGAGCTGAGGTCCGGCGCGAAGCCCCCCTCATCGCCGACCGCCGTGCTGAGCCCGCGCTCGTGCAGCGTGCGCTTCAGCGCGTGGAACACCTCGGTGCCCATGCGTAGGCATTCCGAGAACGTCGCGGCGCCGGTCGGAACGACCATGAACTCCTGGAAGTCGACTTTGTTGTCGGCGTGTGCGCCGCCGTTGAGCACGTTCATCATCGGGAGCGGCAGGATCCGTGCCTGCTCGCCGCCGAGGTAGCGCCACAGCTCGACCCCCTCCTCGGCCGCCTGCGCGTGCGCCGTGGCCAGCGACACGCCGAGGATCGCATTGGCTCCGAGGCGCGACTTGTTGGGCGTCCCGTCGAGCTCGATCAGGGCCCGGTCGACACCGACCTGGTCAGAGGCGTCGAGGCCGGCGACCGCGGCTGCGATCTCACCGTCGACGTTCGCAACCGCGCGCGTGACGCCCTTGCCCTGCCACCCCTCGCCTCCGTCTCGAAGCTCGGTCGCCTCGAACTCTCCCGTCGACGCACCCGACGGGACGGCCGCGCGCCCGCTCGCGCCCGAGCGCAGCTGGACGTCCACCTCGACCGTCGGATTGCCGCGGCTGTCGAGGATCTGGCGTCCGTGGACCCGGACGATCTCGCTCATACCCTTGGCCCCCCTTGCCCGCCGGCCTCAGCCGGGCGTGACTCGCTTCTGGTGGGCACGTGAAGCGTGCGTACCGCGCGCTCGACTACGGCGCCGGGGTGGTCGTCGTGCCCGTCTTCGGTTCCTTGAACTGCTGGCAGTCTTTGACGACGTACCCCGAGCGGCATTCCGTCATGGCCTTCCACTTGTTCCGGAAGTCTTTGACGAATTTCGTCAGCGCCGTCTGCGACTGGGTCGAGGTCAGCTGAGATTTGATCGCCGCTTCCGCCTGGGCGAGTGACTGCTGCGTACCCGGCGTCGAGCTCTTGACGCGGTAGACGTAGTAGCCGAAGGCCGTCTTGAGAGGGCCGCCCAGCGCGTTCGCCTTCGCGGAGAAGATCGCAGCATCGAGCGATTTCTCCTGCTGGCCTTTGACTACTTCGGTCAGCAGGCCACCGTTGGCCTTGCTCGTCGGGTCGATCGACACCTGCTTCGCAACGCTCGCGAAGCTCTTGCCCGATTCGACTTCCTGCTTGGCTTTGTTCGCGGCCGCTTCGGTCTTGGCGAGGATGATTTCGACGTTCCGCTTTTCAGGCGTGCCGTAGCGCTGCTTGTTTTCGTTGTAGAACTTTTCGACGTCGGCTTTCGTCACGGTGTGTTTCTGCTTGGCGATCTTTTCCTGGATCTTCGCGGAGAGCAGGTTGAGCTTCACCCTCAGCAGCAGATCCGACGTCGACTGACCCGTGGAGGCGAGGAATTTTTCGAATTCGGCGGCCCGCGGGAACTGCTGAGTCTTGATTTTCTGGAACTGCTTGTGAACTTCGGCGTCGGACACTTTGACCCCGAGATGGGCCGCTTCACCGACCACCCAGTCGGATGAGATCAGGAAGCCCAGAACCTGCTGCTGGAGCTGTTTGTACTGCTGTTCGCACTGCGACTTCAGCTGTGCCGTGGTGGGAGCGGTCTGACCTTTGGCGGGCGCTGGTGTGGTCGCCTGAAGGTGTGCGATGCAGGCCTTGTAGGTGGGGGGTTCCGGGACCACCGGTTTCGACGCCGCGCTTCCCGCCGCGGGCGAGCTGGCCGTGGCGGCGATGGCCATCCAGTGGTTGAAAGCGTCTTTGGAGACGGGCGTGCCGTTGACTTGCACCACGGCGTTGCCGGGAATTCCACCGCACGCCGAGAGGCCTGCCAGGGCAAATAAAACGGCGCCTAGCGCCGGGATGAAACGGAGGGTCCTGTACATCGACGGCGGTACTCTAGCGGAAACTCGAGCAGGGATGCGCCGGTTGCCGCTCACGCCGCCTCGCGCATGATCGAGAGCAGCACGTCGGCCGCCTGGACGACCCTGGGAAAGCGGTCGGTTCCATCCCTTGGAACACGCAGCGACACCTGTGAGCGACCGGACTCGTACAGGGCCTCCGGGAGCTCCTCGCGAAGCCGCCGCGCGCGCCTGGAGTCGAGCTCGATCGGCACGACAGCCAGACGATCGCCGCGAAAGCTGACGGTCTGGGCGCCCGCCTGGCCGAACTTGATGCGCGCCCGCTGCAGCGCCAGCAGGTTCTCGAGCGGCTCGGGCACCTCGCCGAAGCGATCCTCGAGCTCCTCGCGCAGGCGCTCGACGTCCGCCACCTCGAGAGCCCCGGCGATGCGGCGGTGCACCTCGATCTTCGCCTGCTCGTAGGGGATGTAGTCGGCCGGCACGTATGCGTCGACGTTGACGTCGAGCCGGACGGGCTCGGACAGCGCCTCGCCGTCCTGCTGCGGCTCAGCGGCGCGTACGGCCTCGTCGAGCATCTGCATGTAGAGCTCGAACCCGAGCGCCGCGACGTGACCGGACTGCTCGTCGCCGAGCAGGTTTCCGGCCCCCCGGATCTCGAGATCGCGCATCGCGATCTTGAAGCCGGCGCCGAGCTCGGTGTAGTCGGAAAGGGCCGACAGCCGCTGCGCGGCCTCGGCGGTGAGCGCCGCCGCCGAGTCGTAGAGCAGGTAGGCGTATGCGCGCTCGCGGCTGCGTCCCACGCGTCCGCGGATCTGGTAGAGCTGCGCCAGCCCGAACGTGTCGGCGTTCTCCACGATCAGCGTGTTCGCCTGCGGGATATCGATCCCCGACTCGATGATCGACGTGCACACCAGCACGTCCGCGCCGCCTCTCAGGTAATCCATCATCGTGCTCTCGAGCTCTCCCTCACCCATCTGCCCATGGGCAACGGCGAAGCGCACTCCGGGGCAGAGGGCGCGGAGCCGCTCGGCCGTCTCCTCGATCGACTCGACGCGGTTGTGCAGGAAGAACGCCTGGCCCCCGCGCTCGTGCTCTCGCATGATCGCGCGCCGAACGAGCTCCTCCTCGTACTCGCCCACGTAGGTCCTGACCGGACGCCGGCCCTCTGGGGGCGTCTCGATCACCGAGATGTCGCGCAGCCCGGCCAGCGACATCTGCAGAGTGCGAGGGATCGGCGTCGCTGACATCGAGATCACGTCGACCTTCAGCTTGAGCTGGCGCAGGAGCTCCTTCTGCTTGACCCCGAAGCGCTGCTCCTCGTCGACGATCAGCAGGCCTAGGTCCTTGGCGCGCACGTCGCGCGAGAGCACGCGGTGGGTGCCGATCAGGATGTCGACGCGCCCCTCGGCGAAGCCCTTGATCGCGGCTTTCTGCTCGGCGGCGCTGCGAAAGCGCGAGACGTGCTCGATCGTGAACGGGTAGTCGGCGAGCCGCTCCACGAACGTGCCGTAGTGCTGCTGGGCGAGGATCGTCGTCGGCACGAGCATCAGCACCTGCTTGCCGTCGTTCGCCGCCTTGAACGCCGCGCGCAGCGCGACCTCGGTCTTGCCGTAGCCGACGTCGCCGCAGATCAGCCGGTCCATCGGACGGGGCGCCTCCATGTCGGCCTTGACGAGCTCGATCGCCTCGCGCTGGTCGGCCGTCTCGGTGAACGGGAAGCGCTCCTCGAACTCGCGCTGCCAGTCTGAGTCCGGCTCGAACTCGTGTCCCGTGCGCCGGCGCCGCTCTGCGTAGAGCCCCAGCAGCTCGCCCGCGAGCTCCTGCGCGGCCCGCCGCGCCCGGGCCTTCATCGTGTCCCAGCGCGTACCTCCGAGCTTGCTGAGCGGCGGATGACTGTCGCCTGCCCCGCCATATCCGACGTAGCGCGAGATCTTGGCGAGCTGGTCGGTGGGCACGAACACCCGGTCGTCGCCCTGGTATTCGAGATAGAGGTAGTCGCGTGTGACGTTTGCAACGGTGCGCGTCTCAAAGCCTGCGAAGCGTGCGACGCCGTGATCCTCGTGGACGACGATGTCGCCCGTGCGCAGCTCGGTGAACGAGCGCAGCGCGCCCCGATGGCGCCCGGCTCGATCTCCGAGGCCCCCGCCACCGGGCCGCTCCGCGCGGCGACGGCGAAGAAGCCGGTGCTCGGGGAACACGGCCAGCTTGAACTGCGGCGCGATGAAGCCCTCGCGCAGTGAGGCCGGTGCGAACCGCAGCGAGGGCTCGAGCACCTGGCGCCCGACGTCGACGTCCTCGCCCAGCCAGCTGGCTTTCAGGCGACCGAGATTGTACGCCGCCCGCTCGCCTTCGCCACGGCGCGGGAAGGCCACGACCGTGCGGTAACCCGAACGCACGAGCTTCTCGAGCTCCGGCTCCGCGTCGGCGAGCGAACGGGCCGCCGTATCGGCCGACTGCGCCCGCAGCTCGATCTCCTGTCCGCTCGAGATCGCCGACAGCCAGATTCGCGCCCGCTGCTCGAGCGTCTGCTGGATGCTCTCGGGGCTGACGTAGAGGTGGTGCGCGTCCTCGTCGCCGAACGCGGCGCAGACATCGGTCCAGTGGTCACGGAGCACCGGAGCGAGCTCCTCCTCGGCGGCGACGATCAGCTCCGTATCGCCGGCGACCAGGTCGAGCAGCGAGCCGAATCGCTCGACGGGCAGGAGCTCGGCTATGTCCGGGCGCTCCGCCGCCTCGCCGGCGTTGGGCCCGAAGGCGCGGGTCGCAGCGGCGATCTCCGCGAGCTCCCGGTGCTCGGCGGCCAACTCGGCCGCCGGCGCGATCTCGACCTCCTCGACGTCGCCCAGTGAGCGCTGGGTGAACGTCGAGAACCACCGGAGAGACTCGATCTCGACATCGAACATGTCGACCCGCACCGCCCGCTCCTCGGTCGCCGGAAAGACGTCGAGCAGGCCGCCGCGAAGCGCGAACTGTCCGCGCTCCTCAACCTGATCCGTGCGCTCGTAGCCCGCGCCGACGAGCGCCTCGGCGCACTCGTCGAGGTCGAGCAGCTCGCCCACCCGCAGCGTGAACGAGTGCGGTCGCAGTGAGGGGTCGGGCACCTTCTCCGAGAGCGCGACGGCGCTCACGACCACCACGGGCGGCTCCTGCTCGCCCCGTCCGGCGTCGAGCAGGGCGTCCAGTGCCGCCACGCGCAGGCCGACGAGGTGCGGGGGCGGGACGAGATGGGACTCGTAGGCGACCCCCCGGGAGGGGTAGTAGCGCACGCGGCGCGGCGACAGCCAGGCGCGGAGGTCCGCGGCGAGGTCGCGTGCGGCGCGGTCGTCGCCGACGACGACGATCACCGGCTTCTCCCGGGCACCGTCCTCGAGCTCGGCGAGCGCGGCGATCAGATACGGCCGCAGCGAAGCCGAGACGAACGCGTGGCCTCCGTCACGGGCGAGCCTCGCCGGCGCCTCGTCCTCCTGAGCCAGTCCGAGCAGCGTGCGTAGCGCGGGAGCCCCGGCAGCCATCAGACCACGCCTCGGCCCGGATCGTCCTCGCGCTCGAGCACGATCCGCTCGACCTCCTCGCCGGCGCGTGCGATCAGCTCCCGCACCTCGTCCTCGTCCTCGCGGAACCGGCCGAGCACCCACGCCGAGACGATCTCCGGGTCGGTCGAGTCGGGGCGACCGATCCCGACGCGAACGCGCACGAAGTCCTCACCGCCGAGCTCGCGCTTGAGCGACTTCAACCCGTTGTGACCGGCGAGGCCGCCGCCTGTGCGCGAGCGCACCTCGCCGAAGGGCAGGTCGAGCTCGTCATGCACCACGACCACGCGCTCCAGCGGCAGCTTGAAGCTGCCCCGCGCGGGACCGGCGGAGCGGCCCGAGTCGTTCATGTAGGTCTGCGGGGTGAGCACGGCGACCCGGGGTCGCGCCGAGACGGGGGTGCCCGGCGGCGCCACGATCCGGCCCTCGGACAGGCGGCCGCGGAAGCGGTTCTTGGGCCGCCCGAGGCCCCAGCGCTCCACGAGCGCCTCGGCGACCTCGAAGCCGACGTTGTGCCTCGTGTTGACGTGCTCGCGACCGGGATTCCCCAGTCCGACGATCAGCCAATCGACCGTGCCGCCGCCACCACCGAAGGGGCGTCTCAGGGGCTGCTACTCCTCGTCTGAGGAGCCCTCGGTGGGAGCCTCCTCGTCCGCGGCGCCCTCCTCGGCCTCCTCGCCCTCGCCGACAAGCTCCGTCTCGGCCTCGATTTCCTCGGCGGCTTCGGCCTGGAGTTTCGGCGGGGAGAGCGTCGCGATCACGGTCTCCTCGACGTCGTCGAGCAGCGTGAGGCCTTGCGGCGCGCCGATCGCCGAGAGCAGGATCGTGTCGCCGATCTGCATCTCGCCCACGTCGTGGGCGATCGACTCGGGGATGTCGTTCGGGAGAGCTTCGACGTTCAACTCGCGCGTGATCTGCTCGAGCACGCCGCCTTCCTTGACCCCGGGAGCGTCATCGACGCCCATGAGTTCGAGCGGGACGAGCGCATGGATCGCCTGGTCCAGGCGCACGCGCAGAAGGTCTACGTGGACGGTCTCGCCGCGGACGGGGTGGCGCTGGGCCTCCTTCAGCACGACCGGCGTGGCTTTGCCGCCGTCGATGCTCAGGTCGAGCACGGCACCCGACGCCGCAAGCGCAAGGCGCAGCTCCCGAGCGTCGGCATCGAAGCCGACCGAATCCCCCCCGCCGCCGTAGAGCACACCCGGAACGCGGCCGCTGCGACGGAGGCGTCGCGCCGCCCGCGAGCCGGCCGCGTCGCGGCTCGTCACATCTAGCTTGGTGGTCGTCTGGGCCATCGGAGGGACGACTTTAGCAATCGGCTTCGTTGGGGATCGGGGCGCTCAGCGAGAGCAGGCTGATCGTCATTCCCTTCAGGAAGTTCCCCGAGCGCCGCACCTCGACGCATTGGACGACTGGGAGCTTGCCGATCACGGTCCATGCCACTCGCGTCTTGCCGGTGGTGCTGCTCAGCGCGTAGGACGTCGACGATTTCAGCGACAGGATCTTCACCGCGCCCGCGCGGCGAAGTCGCGGGTTGCCTGCGTTCGCCCTCACGATCGCCACGCACGCCGGTCGCTCCCGGCACCCGCTTAGAAGGGCGAGCATGCCGGGCACGTCGCCGCGCACCTGCGCCTGCAGAAGCGCGACCTCGTCGTCGCGCTCGGTGTTCTCGATCGACAGGAACCTCGCCAGCAGGAAGCTGACGGCCAGGAACAGAACGACTGCCGTCGAGATCAGGACGAGGCGTCTCAGAACAGCTGGTTCTCGCCGCCGAACACTTCGCTGACCGAATCGTCGATGAAGATCCGCCGAATCGAGTCGGTCAGCAGGTCGGCGCAGGGCAGCACGCGGATGTTCGCGGGGCGGTCCGTGCTGACCGGGATGGTGTCCGTCACGACGATCTCCTCGAGCCCCGAGGTCTTGAGGTTCTCGAAGGCGTTGCCGGAGAAGACTCCGTGGGTGGCCGCCGCATAGACCCGCGCGGCGCCCTCCTCGAGCACCGTCTTGGCGGCGGCCTTCAGAGTCCCCGCGGTGTCGATCATGTCGTCCACGATGATCGCGGTCTTCCCGCGGACGTCGCCGATCACATAGCCGATCTCCGCCACCTGCTGAGCGGGGCGCTCCTTGTCGAGGATGGCCAGCTCGGCGCCGATCTTCGAGGCGAACTTCTTGTTGAGCTTCACCCTGCCGGCATCGGGCGCGACGACCACCAGGTCCGAGAGGCCGAGGTCGGTGAAGTAGGTGGTGAGCATGAACAGCGCCGTCATGTGATCGACGGGCTTTTGGAAGAACCCCTGGATCTGGCCCGCGTGGAGATCCATCGTCAGCACCCGGTCGGCGCCTGCGGCCTCGAGCATCCGCGCGACGAGCCTCGCCGAGATCGGCTCACGGGGCGCGGACTTCTTGTCCTGGCGCGAATAGCCGAACCACGGGGTCACCGCGATCACGCGGTGCGCCGAGGCGCCGACGGCGGCGTCGATCATCAACAGCAGCTCGAGCAGGGAGTCGTTCGCCGTCACGCCCGTGCTCGGGTTGCCGCAGGTGGGTTGGACGATGAACACGTCGGCGCCGCGGATCGACTCGTCGTAGCGGCAGTAGACCTCGCCGTTGGAGAACGTCTGAACGGTGACCGGCCCGACCTCGACGCCCAGCTTGTCGGCGATATCGAGCGCCAGCTGCGGGTTGGCGCGCCCGCTGAACAGCATCAACCGCTTGTTGTAATCGATCGCCAGGCTCGCCCGCGAGGACTGCGTGCGCGTGTCCATCGCGCTCATCTCACCACGAGTGTAGAGGTCGCTGATGGGATCGGTCATTGCGACTCACGACGCCTCTCGACGTAGCCCTCGATGTTCGTCTGGCGCTCTCGCGCGATCCCCAGGGCCCCCGGTGGCACGTCCTCGGTTATAACCGAACCGGCCGCCGGTTCGGGCCTCGTCCCCAAGCGCAACCGGTGCGACGAGCGTCGTGTCGACGCTCGTCTGCACGCGGCTTCCGATCGTCGTCCGGTGCTTCTCCCGTCCGTCGTAGTTGGCGGTGATCGTCGCTGCGCCCAGGTTCGTGCCCTCGCCGACGTCCGCGTCGCCGATGTAGGAGAGGTGGGGGATCTTGCTGCCGGCGCCGATGTCGGAGTTCTTGACCTCGACGAACGTGCCCGCCTTCGCACCCGCCCGCAGGACGGTCCCGGGACGCAGGTAGGCGAATGGACCGACGCTCGCGCCGTCCTCGACGACGCAGTCGACCAGATAGGAGTGCCGCACCACGCAGCCGCCGCCGATCCTCGTGGCGCCCCTGATCGTCGTGAACGGCTCGATCACGGTGTCGCGCCCGATCTGGACATCGGCGTCGATCACCGTCGCCGCCGGGTCGACGATCCCGACCCCCGCGCGCATGTGGCGCTCGTGGATCGCATCCTGGGCGAGCCGCCGGAGCCGCGCCAGCGCGACGCGGTCGTTGACGCCGAGCACGACGCGGCGGTCGGCGACGGGGTGGGCGGCCACCGTCCCGCCTTCGGAGGCGATCTCCTCGAGCACCTGCGGCAGATACAGCTCACCCTGCGCGTTCTCGGCGGTGAGCCGTGGGCAGCGCGCCGCGCAGCGCGCCGGCGTCGAAGGCGAAGATCCCGGTGTTCACCTCCTGGATCGCGAGGTCTGCCGCGCTGGCGTCACCCGGCCGCTTCGTCTCCACGACACGCAAGACCCCGCCGCCCGCGTCACGCAAGACCCTTCCGTAGCCCGCCGGATCCTCGAGGATCGTCGTCGCCATCGTCGCGGCGGCGCCCGCCTCGAGGTGCGCCTCGACGAGCCCGGAGATCACCTCGGCGCTGACGAGCGGCACATCGCCGCTGAGCACGACGATGGGCGCGGCCGGGTCCGAGCCGGGCGGAGCCTGGGCAGTCGAGCTGGGACATCGCCGGCCGCCGCCGCGCCGCCGGTGCCGTTGGAGTGCTCCTGCACCGCGATCTCGACGCCGTCGGGCAGCACCTCGGCAAGTGCCCGCGCGGGCGAATCGACGACCACGACCCGTCCCGGCGCCGGCTCCGAGCGCCGCGAGCACGGGCCAGAGCACCATCGGCCGCCCGCACAGGTCGTGAAGAACCTTCGGCACCTCGGACCGCATACGCGTGCCCTGACCGGCCGCGAGGATCACGACGCTCGGAGCGCTCATCGGGGGCCGCCGCTATTCACTCGCCGCACATCCGCATCGCAGTTGGGGGGCAGGGACTCGAACCCCGATTCTCAGGACCAAAACCTGATGTCCTGCCATTGGACGACCCCCCAGGGGGCGCTAGAAGGATAGATCGTGGCCCTCGGGCCCGCCGACGGCGCGCATCCCACCGCCACGCGGGCGGCGAGCCGTTCTGCGGGCGGGATCTCCGCAGATAGCGGGATCTCAGACACCGCGCGACGCGCCGGTCCGTACGACTTGCAACTATTCCTGCACTCTGTCAGGCGGAGCTCGCAGAACCAGAAGGCCCTGGAGCCCGCTGTTGGCAGCAGCGGCGTCCCTGTGCGCCGCGATCTCTGGCTCGCACGCTCTCGCCGGCGAGCCCAGACGGCGACGGCGGCGACGAAGGCCCCGAGGCCGTGCCGCGGCACCGACCTGGCCCCGGTCCCCGGAACTCCGCTTCGATCGCCGCGGCGACGCTCTGCCTGATCGACAGGATCAGGGCCGCCTGGCACCTCGGCCCCGTGCGCGCCAACGCCGCGCTGAGGGCCGTCGCCGCAAGCCAGGTCCGCAGCATGGTGCGCTGGGACTACTTCTCCGACGTCCGCCCCTCGGGCCTGACTCCGATGGCGCTGGTCGGCGGCGACCGGCTACCGTGCACACGCCTCGAGCGTCTCGGTGGCGCAGAACATCGCCTGGGGCACCGGTCCCGACAGCCACGCCCGCGCGGATCGTCGCGGCCTGGATGGCCTCGCCGCCGCACCGCAGGGTGATCCTCACCCGCTCCTTCCGCGACGCCGGCGTCGCCGCGATCCCGGCGGTGCCGTCGCGCTTCGGACGCGGTAGCTACGGCGCGACCTACGCGATCGAGTTCGGCACCCGCCACTAGCTCGAGGGCGGAACTCCAAGCCGGCGTCAGGGGGTACTGCGCGCTCGCCGGCCAGCAGAACGGCTTGAAACGCTCAGGAGCGTCGGCTCGAGCGATCGGAGCTGCGCCGCGGGACGCGGCCACCCTCGGCGCCCGCCTCCGACGCGGGGCCGCCCGCCGCCGAGAGGCCGAGGACACGCATCGCCTTCAGGCCGAGGCTCAGCTTCTCGCGGCCGTCGCTGGAGCTGACGTCGAGCCCGGAGAGCTCGCGCACGCGCTCGAGCCGGTAGTAGATCGTGTGGCGGTGGGTGAACAGCCGCTGCGCCGTCCCGGCGACGTTCCCGTCGGCCTCGAGGAACGTCTCGAGCGTGCGCACCAGCTCGGTCTCGTACTGCTCGTCGTAGGCGACGAGCGGCTCGACGGTCTCGGCATAGAAGCGCTGCAGCTCGGCCGGGTTCTCGCTCATCGTCGAGAGCAGCAGCCGGTAGGCACCGGTCTGCTCGAACGCCAGCGCGACGCCGTCGCCGGCGCCCTCGGCGACGTTGGCCGCGAGCAGCGCCTCGCCGGCCGCGCGCGGCAGCTCCGCGGGATCCTCGGCGATGCGGCTGCGCCCGAGCGCGAACGTGTAGCCCGCGAGCCCGGCCTCCATCTCGCGCAGGACGCCCGTCGGCCGCGCGCGCGGCGGTCGCCTCCTCGCCGCCCGGCACGAGCACGAGCACCTCGGCGCCGGGGTGCCGTCGCGTTCGGAGAGGGCGGCGATCGAGCGGCTCGACGACGGCCGCGCCCCGCGCTCGGCGACCGCCCGCACGCGCCCACGCCAGCCCTCGTCGGTGGGCGCCTGCGGGTGCGCGCGGGCGACGATCATGCGTGGCGCCGTCCTGGACGTCGAGCGTCAGCTCCTGCGCCCGATCCAGGAGCTCCTCGCGCGCGGTCAGCTCGCGGCGCAGCACGGCGCGCAGGAAGTCCGCCGGCGGCGCTTTCCGAGACGCGCTCGGGCGCCCGCACGCGCTCGACCTCGGAGGCGATCATCGTCACGAGCAGCCGCTGCATCGAGGCGCTCGGGCTCGCTCTTGATGCGCATGTGCAACGTGCCCACGACCGTGTCGGCCACCCGCAGCGGCGTGCTGCTGACGCCTTTGCCCTGCGTCAGCAGCGAGCGCTCCTCGGCCGGCGAGCGTGCCGCGACGGCGAGCGTCGCGCCCCACGCGTCGGTCACCGCAAGGCTCGCGTCGAGCGCTCTTGCGGCCGCGCGCACCACCTCGGGCAACCCGGCCCCGGACTCGACCGCCTCGGTGATCGCGTCCAGCGCCGCGAGGTCTGACACCCCGCTCAGCCCCAGAAGTAGACGGCGGCGAGCGCCGCGACCACCCCTATGCCGACGAGCACCGCGAGCACGTAGAGCGAGAGCACCGTCGCGGCGAGCCGCTCCCAGAGCCGTGAGTAGGAGTTCCACGCCGGGACGAGGATCAGGCCGGCGAACAGCGCCAGGCCGAATGTCCCCGCAACACGGCGACGAGATCGTTGATGGCTGTCCTGCTCAGGAGTGCTCCGTTTCGCCGATTCGGCTGGATTGTGACGCACTACCCGGGCGAACGCCGCTCCCACGGGCCGCGCGGCGAACGGGGCCCGGGCTGGCGGTCCTTCAGCCTCGACGCCGCCCGCTGGCCAGCGCCGGGACCGTCGGCCTGCGGGTCCGCGCCCGCCCGGGAACAGCCCCACGACCGTCGGCCCGGAGCCGCTCACGAATGCGGTCGCCGCCCCGGCCCGCCGCGCTTCCTCGAGGGCGCCTCGATCGCGGGCACAGCGAGATCGCGGCCGCCTGAGGTCGTTGGCGAGCAGCACGCTCGTCGGCGGGCAGCGCCTCTTCGTGCGCGAGCGCTCGCGTATCGCGCGCGAGCAGCCCGTCCAGCTCATCCGTGCTCGCGCGCGAGCCCGAGCCGGTCGGCCTCCGCGTACACGGCGGCGGTCGACAGCTTCGCCTCGCCAGCGGCAGGACGAGCAGGCCCAGCGAGGCCGCCGGGCGGCGGCAGCTCCTGCAGCCGCTCGCCGGCCCCGCCGCGAGCCAGCGCCCCGGCCGGACCTGGGCGGGTACGTCGGCGCCGAGCTGCCCGGCGAGCTCCTACAGCAGGCCGCGGTCGCCGAGCCCCGACGCCCGCATCGCGAGGCGCAGGGCGGCGGCGGCGTCGGCGGATCCGCCCCCGAGACCGGCCGCCACCGGGATCCGCTTCTCGATCTCGAGCGCAGCGGGGAGGCGCCTCCCACCCGGTGCTGGCGCGGAACGCGCGCGAGCGCCGCGGCGGCGAGGTTCTCGCCCGGCCGGGTACGCCCGGGCAGACGACCTCGTCGTCCGAGCGCATCCTGCGACGCCCGGCTCGAGCTGCAGCTCGTCGGCGAGCGAGATCGACTGCATGACGCTCGCCAGCTCGTGGCGCGCGTCTGCCGCGCGGACGGGCCCGAGGAACAGGCCCCAGGTTGACCTTCGCCGGGGCGAGCACGTGGTATGTGCTCATAGCTCGAGCAGGCGCGCCAGCTCCCGGAAGTCAGCCGGCGAGAGCCGCTCGGCACGCGCGTCGGGCGGATGACCGAGACGCTCGAGCGCCGTGCGGACCTGCTCGCGGCTGCTGGCCCGGGCGCGCCGCCCGAGAGCGCGAGCGATCCGGCGAGCGTCTTTCGCCGGTGGGCGAACGCGCCGCCGACGAGCCGGCGCAGCGCCGGGCGAGGGCGCCACGGGCTCCCGGGGGAGCCATCGGCGAGCACACGCGCGTCGGGGCGCCTGCGCATGCCCACGAGCACCGAGTCGACGTTCGGGACCGGCGTGAAGACCGTGCGCGGAATCGAGCGCAGCACCTCGACCTCACAGTCGAGCTGCGCGAGCACCGAGGGAACGCCGTAGGCGCCGCTCGCCGGGCGCGGCGGCGAGACGCTCGCCGACCTCGCGCTGGACCATCGCGACCCAGCGGCGACAGCTCGGAAGCTCCTCGATGGTGCGCAGCAGCGACGCCGGCGGCGATCCCGTAGGGCAGGTTCGCGACGAGCTTGGTCGGCTGCGGATCGAGCGTCGCCGAGGTCGATCCGCATCGCATCGCCCCAGTGCACGGTGACGTTCGCGTGCGGGCCGGTCGCGTCGAGCAGCGCGTCGCGGAGACGCTCGTCCACCTCGACGACGTGGACGTGACCGGCGTGCTCGGCGAGATACTCCGAGAGCACGCCGAGGCCGCCGCCGATCTCGAGGACGACGTCCGTGTCGCAGAGCTCTGCGGCCCGCCCGATGACGCCGAGGATGTTCGAGTCGACGAGGAAGTTCTGCCCGAGCTCGCGGTCGGGCCGCACCGCGAACTGGCGCATCCGTCGCATGCTCGGCTGGAGGGGCGTGTCCGCCAGCGCGCTCATCCCCATCCGAACACGCGCGCGGCGTTGCGCTCCACCGTCTCGCCGAGCTCCTGCACGGCGACGCCGCGCAGCTCGGCGAGGAAAGCGGCGGTGTGCACGACGAACGCCGGCTGGTTGCGTTCCCTGCGCACCGCCTGCGGCGTCAGGTAGGGGGCGTCGGTCTCGACGAGCAGCTGCTCGTCGGGGACCCGCCTGGCGGCCTCGGCGAGATCGCCGGCGCTCTTGTAGGTGACGTTCCCCGCGAAGGAGAGCGTGTAGCCGCGGTCGAGGCACTCGCTCGAGCTGGTCGGGCATCGAGAAGCAGTGCATCACGACGCTCACCCGCGAGGCTTCGCCGGCGAGCTGGTCGAGCGTCTCGCGCTCGGCCGCCCGGCTGTGGACCACGAGCGGCTTGCCGGTGTCGCGAGCCAGCTCGATCTGTGCGGCGAACGCCCGCTCCTGGTCGGCACGCGGAGCTCCGTCACGGTAGAAGTCGAGTCCGGTCTCTCCGATCGCCACGCACCGCTCGTGCGCGGCGAGCGCTGTGAGGTCGGCGAGATCGGCGTCGTCCCAGCCCTTCGAGGTGTTCGGATGGCGCCCGACCGCCGCGTAGACCTGCGGGAAGGCCTCGGCGGCGGCGAGTGCAGCGCGACAGGAGGCGCCATCGATGCCGACGGTCACCATTCGCCGCACGCCCGCCGCGTCCGCGGCGGCGACGAGCTCGCCGTCGGGCGGCTCGCACAGCTCCAGATGGGTGTGCGAGTCGATCACGGTGCGGGCTGTGGGTCCTTGGGAAACAACGAGTCGAGCGCTTCCACCCGCTCGATCGCCCCGGCGCCGAGCTCGGCGCTCTGCAGCGAGCGCTGCTCGCTGCCGAGCGCCGCCAGCAGTCGCTCGGAGCTGCTCGGTAGGTACGGCCACAGAAGGACGGTCACGGCGCGCAACCCCTCGGCGAGCGTGCGCAGGGTGCGGTCGAGCTCGGCGGCGCGCGTCTCGTCCTTCGCCAGGCGCCACGGCGCCTGCTCCTCGACGTAACGGTTCAGCCGCCGCACGCGTTGCCAGATCTCATCCAGCGCGAGCGTCAGCTCGGCGCGGTCGATGTGCCCCGCGACGCGGCCGGGCAGCCCCGCGAAGTCCCGTGCGAGCGCCGGGTCGAGGTCGCCCGCCGGGACCGCGCCGTCGCGGAACTGGGCGATCATCGCGATCGTGCGGCTGGCGAGGTTGCCGAGCTCGTTTGCGAGCTCGCTCTCGTAGCGCAGCTCGAACGACGTCGTCGAGACCGAGCCGTCCTGGCCGAAGGGCACGTCGCGCATCAGATAGAAGCGCAGCGCGTCCGCCCCGAAGCGCTCGATCACGGCGAACGGGTCGAGCACGTTCCCGAGGGACTTGCTCATCTTCTCCCCCTCCATCAGCAGGTAGCCGTGCACGAAGATGTGCTCGGGCAGCTCGAGCTCCGCCGCCATCAGCAGCGCGGGCCAGTAGACGGTGTGAAAGCGCAGGATGTCCTTCGCGATCAGGTGATAGCTCGGCGGCCAGAACGTCTCCGTGAGGTCGGCGCCGGCCGGGACGCCCTCGGGCGCCGGCGCGTAGGAGAGCGCGCTGTAGTAGTTCAGGAGCGCGTCGAACCAGACGTAGAAGACGTGCTCCTCATCCCAGGGAACCGGAACCCCCCATGTGAGCTTGTGCCGGGTGAGCGGCACGTCGCGCAGGCCCGAGCGGATGAAGGAGAGGGCCTCGTTGTAGCGGGTGCGGGGCGCCACCCAGTCGGTGCGCTCGGCGTACAGCGCCTCGAGGCGCTCCTGGAAGGCCGACAGCTTGAAGAAGTAGTTGTCCTCCTGCTCCCGCGTGAGAACGATGTGGTGGATCGGGCAGCGGTTGCCCTCGTCGATCTCGTTCTCGGCCTTGAAGTCTGCGCATCGCGGGCAGTACCAGCCCTCGTAGGTGCCCATGTAGACGTAGCCGTTGTCACGCACCCGCGAGAGCACCTCCTGGACCTTCGCTTCGTGCCGTGGGTCGGTCGTGCGGATGAAGAAGTCGTTCGTCGCCCCGAGCCGCGGCGCGAGCGCCTTGAAGCGCTCGGCGTTGGTGTCGGCCAGCTCCTGGGGCTCGATGCCGAGCGCGTGGGCGGCGTCGGCGACGGGCTCGCCATGCTCGTCGGTGCCCGTCAGGAAGAACACGTCGTCCCCGCGCTGGCGGTGGTGGCGCGCCATCACGTCGGCGGCGATCGTCGTGTATGCGTGGCCCAGGTGGGGGGCCGCGTTGACGTAGTAGATCGGCGTCGTCACGTAGAAGGACATGCGCGCCCCAGGCTACTGTCCCGAGCGCATCAGCTCCCGGTACAGCTCGTTCGCCGCGAGCCCCGTCAGCCTCCCCACCGCGGCCGCCGCCGGGCGCGCCTTCGCACCGGCCGCGACGATCTCCCGCAGAGCTGCAATCGCCTCTGAGATCTCCGCGGCGCCGCCCGCGGCCGCGCCGAGCACGAGAACCACCTCGCCGCGCGCTGGGTTCTCTCGATAGTGATCGGCCAGCTCCGACACCGGCGCACGGCGCACCTCCTCGTGGAGCTTGGTCAGCTCCCGGCACACCGCCGCCGCGCGCCCCGGCTCGCGCTCGGCCAGCAGCGCGAGCGTGCTCGCCAGCCTGCGTGGCGACTCGAATGCCACGAGCGTCTCCGAGGAGTCCAGGAGCAGGTCCTCGAGCTCGCGCCGCCGTCGCGGCAGAAAGCCGACGAAGCGCCAGCGCTCCGCGGGCAGTCCGGAGGCGACGAGCGCCGTCGTGACGGCGCTCGGGCCTGGCAGCACGTCGACCGTCAGACCCCCGGCCAGGCACTCGCGTACGACGGCGAAGCCGGGGTCTGAGACGAGCGGCGTGCCTGCGTCGGAGACGAGCGCGACGCACCTCGCCCGCCGCGACGCGTCGCGCGATCTGGGTGGCGCGCGTGCGTTCGTTCTGCTCGTGGACGCTGAGAAGCGGCGTGCGGATGCCGTGGCGGTCGAGCAGTACCCTCGTGTGGCGCGTGTCCTCGCACGCCACGACGTCTGCGTCGCGCAGGGCGTCGAGCACGCGTAGCGTCACGTCCTCGAGGTTGCCGATCGGGGTCGGACACACCAGGAGCCGCCCGACTGCCGCGCCGGCGGGAGTCATCCGGCAAATATACGGTCCCCGAATGCCCGTCGATCCCAAGCAACCCCCCGAATACACGCGCTACCGCGCGGGCCGCCGCCTGCTTCCCCGCAAGGAGGACGACGCTCAGCTAGGTGGTCTGGCCCCCTCCGCGCGCGCCCCCCGCGGCCGCCGGCCCGGCATGGCGCCCGCAGGCGGCCGCTGGGATTGGCACCGATGGACGAGACCCAAACGGCTCCTGCTCACGCTTCTGGGCCTGGCGCTCGCCTGGATCGTGTTCTCGCTGCTGCTGTTCCTGGCGAGCTCGCACTTCGAACGCACCTCGCCCCCGGGCGACGTCGCCGCCGTGCTCGACCCAGCGGGCTTCCCGCTGACGTCGGCCAACAACATCCTCGTCCTCGGCTCCGACCGCCGCCAGAAGAACAGCAAGGAACCGCACGCCGAAACGACCGGCAACGGACGCTCGGACTCGATAATGCTGATCCGCACCGGAGGCGGTCACGCGGCACGCCTGTCGATTCCGCGCGACACAGTCGTCGAAATCCCTGGGCACGGCCTTCAGAAGATCAATGCCGCGCACGCATTCGGTGGGCCCGCGCTGTCGATCTCCGTGATCAAGCACTGGCTCGGCATCCCGATCAACCACGTCGTCGAAGTCAACTTCGAAAACTTCCCCCAGCTAGTCGATTCGATGGGCGGCGTCGACTACAGCGGCGGCTGCGTCGTCTCGCGTCTCGACGGAGGCTTCAGCCAGGGCGGCTACACGTTACGGCTGAGCAAGGGCACCCATCATCTGAATGGAAAGCAGGCCCTCGCGCTCGCGCGCACGCGTGAGAACCTCTGCGCTCCCTCCCAGACGGACTTCCAGCGCCAGGAACACCAGCAGGCTCTGTTCAACGCGATCAAGAGCCGGGTGACCTCCCCATCGAGCTTCTTCCGCCTGCCGTGGATCGCCTGGAACGCCCCGCCAGCGATCATCTCGGACATGAGCGGCCCGACGCTCCTGGGGCTGTTCGCGGCGCTCGGCATCGGCGGCACGCCGCCGACGAGGGTGCTGAAGCCCTCGGGAACTAAGACCCTGCCGGGCGGCGGTGAAGGCCTGACGGTCTCTGAAGGCGAACGGCGGGCCGCGGCCGCGCGATTCCTGGCGGGCTGAGGGGCGAGCGGCGCGGGGCGCTTCAGCTCGTGGCCGGGACCGGCTTGGAGTCGGCCGGTTTCGCCGAGTCCTTGCCGGCTCCCTCGCCCTTGCCCTTTGGCTCTGAGCCAGAGGGCTTCGCCGAGTCTCCCTTCGCGGCGGAGCCGTCGGAGGAGGACTGCTTCTCGGCGGAGGACTGCTTCTCGGCGGAGGCGGCCGTCTCGCGCTGACGGTTGCGCGTGCCGTAGTCGGTGTTGTAGAAGCCTTTGCCCTTGAAGTGCACGGCCGGAGCGTGCAGGACGCGTTCGACCGGTACACCCGTCTCTGGATCGGCGGTGAGGGCGTCGTCGCTGAAGGATTGCTGGATCTCGAACGTGGTGCCGTCCGGGCGCCTGTACTCGTAGATCGGCATGTGACTACGCTAGTCGGTCAGCAGCGACCGCGCGCAGGCGATCCCGGCCTGCATCGTCGGCGTGAAATCACGGTCCGGCTCGGTGAGCATGCGCAGCGCGAAGCCGTCGGCCATCGAGAACAGGACGTCGGCGACCGCCTCGGGCGCGGCGTGGAGGTGGAGGATGTTCTCCCGCTGCGCCTTGGCGAGAAGCTCGGCGACCTGCTCTCGCGTGCGGCTGATGAGCCCCGCGTACTCGGCGGCGATGTCGGCGTTGCGCCGTGAAAGGGTGAAGAGCTCGAACAGGAGGATCACGAAGTCGGGGTCGTCGCGAACCGTTTCCTCGAGGTTCTGCGCCATCAGGTTGATGAAGTCATCGGCCGTCATCGCGACCGAGAGCTGGCTCTCGAGCAGCTCCATGCGCAGCTCGCAGTCGCGGCGGACGGCCTCGACGAGCAGTTGCTCCTTGGTGCCGAAGTAGTAGTGCAACAGCCCGCGCGAGACGCCCGCCTCGCGCGAGACGTGGTCGAAGGTCGAGCCCGCGGTGCCGCGGCGCGCGACGCTCCTGCGCATCGCCTCGACGATGCGCAGAGCCTTCTCGCTCGACAGCGAGCGTCCGCCGACGTCCGGGGGTGAAGCGCTGGGGCTCTCATCCCCGGACCGGCTATCTACGGCTGCGACATCCATGGCGCGGTCCATCCTCGCCTATCTGCGCTCAGGCGGCGGGCGCGCCCACCGGCGCCGGCTCCGCGGGGGCGGTCGTCGAGCTGTAGTCGAACTCCTCCTCGGCTCCGAACAGGAGGTCGAGCACTTTCGCACGCAGCCCCTCGCTGAGCGCGATCGCGAGCACACCGAGGACGATGAGGAAGAGCAGGGAGCGCCCGCGCCGGCGCCGGGGTCGCCTCGGGCGCTTGTCGGGTTCGCGCAGCGCGCCGGAGGCGTCGCGCAGCGATTCGGCCATGCGCGCGAGCTCACGCTGGAGGCTGGCGGTCGTCGATCAGGTCCCACGTGCTCGACTTTCCGTTCGTCACCCGACCGTAGGCGCTTTTCGCAGCGCCGTACGCAGAAGCGAGGTTCCCCCGCAGCTGCTCGTCCTCGAGGATGCGCTTCAGATACGCCCTCAGTTCAGCCTCGCCTACCTTGCCCGGTATGTCCTTCGCTGCCATCTTCGCCACCGCCTTGAGCCGAGAGCTTGCCGATCTCAGCTCAATATACCCGGCGGGCGGGTGACGCCTACCGACCGCGGACGGACGCCCGAGCACGGCAGCCATCGACAGCCGACCTCCGGCCGGCCGTCTAGGCGTGGAGCGCCGCCTGCTCCTGGGCGGAGGGAAACGCCCATGCGGCGCGCGAGCGGCGCTCCTGCCGGAACACGAATCGCAGCTGCTGCGGTGGCCTCAGCTCTGCCTCGCTGGGACGGAACGTGGCGCAAGGCTCGGATAGCTCGAGCGCACATAGGAGGTTGACCCGAAAGAAGCATTCCTCGCAGGTCACCTTCCGCGCCAGCCGGCTTCGCGGGCCGCTTGCCCTGTCTCTGCTTGCACAGCGTCTTCCCCTCGCCGAGATTCGGATGCAATGGAGCCGAGGCGGATCAAAGCACCATTGCGGGAGCCGCTCAAGGGAGCGCACCGGCACACCTCGCAAATCGCAGAGAAAACCGGATTGGAGGCGGAAATAGGCGGGAATGAGTCACTTTCCTGTGACAATCGACCGCATGAGCCCCCACTTTGCGAGCGATCCGGTGGCACCGCGCCGGGAGCGCCGAGGATTGCTCCGATGCGCACCCTCGTAACGGGAGCGAGCGGCGGCGTCGGGTCGGTGCTTGCCCCTCGACTGCTGCTCGCCGGACACGCCGTGCGGGCCTTCGGCCGGGACCCATACCGGATCGAGGAGGCGCTCTCAGACCACCTGCTCGAAGCTGAGTACGAGGACATCGAGGTGGTTCAGGGCGACGTGCTCACGGGCGAGGGCCTCGCCCGCGCGGTGAAGGGCGTCGACGTGGCCTATTACCTGATGCACTCGATGGAGCGCACCACCGGCGAGCCCTCCCCCTTCACCGAGCGGGAGCTGCGCGCGGCGGAGAATTTCGCCGCGGCGGCGGTCCGCGGCGGGGTCTCGCGGATCGTGTACCTCGGCGGCCTGACCCCAAGCTGGGGTTCAGCCGAGCGCACGCCCGGGTCGCGTCACCTCGCAAGTCGGGAGGCGGTCGAGCGCATCCTGCTCGCTGCGGTCCCCGACTCGGTGGCGCTGCGCGCGTCGATCGTGATCGGCGAGCGCTCACGCTCGTTCCGCTTCCTCGTGCGCCTGGTGGAGCGCATGCCGGTGCTCACGCTGCCTGCGTGGCACCGGTTCCGCACGCAGCCGGTCGACGCCCGTGACATCACCGAGATGCTGGCTTGGCGTGCTCGGTCGCAGAGCTCTCGGGCCGCTCGCTCGACGTCGGCGGTCCCGACATCCTCACCTATGGCGAGATGATCACCGAGATCGCAGCGCTGCTGCTCGTGAACCGGCCCTCGCTGCGTCTGCGCCTGAGCGCCACGCCGCTCGCCGGACGGCTGGCGGCGGCGATCGCGGGCGAGGACCCCGATCTCGTTCTCCCCTTGATGGAAGGGCTCCAGGGGGACCTGCTCGCAGCGGACGACCGCGCCGCCGAGCTGCTCGGCGTCAAGCTGCACCCCTTTTCGGCGGCCGTCGAGCACGCGCTCGGCGACTGGGAGGAATCGGAACCGCTGAGAGCGCGCTGATGGAACGCTCGCACGATCGTCAGCAGCAGATACGGTTGCAGCGCGCCGCCGTGACGGCGGCGCCCCACTCATGAACCGAGTCACAGCCTCGACCCTCATCGCCGTGCCACCTGCCGAGGTGTGGAAGATGGTGATGGACGCCGGACGCCTGCGTGACTGGGTCACGATTCACCGTCGGCTCCTGCATGCCGACGAGGGTGCCCCGCGCGTGGGATATGAGATGGATCAGCAGATACACCTGCGGGGAGTCAACGTCGAGGTTCACTGGAAGCTCGTCGATTGCCGGCAGGACGAGCTGGCCGTCTGGGAGGGTCGTGGTCCGGCACGCTCACGTGCCCGCACCGAATACCGGCTCGCCGCGGAGGACGGTGGCACCCGGTTTGACTACCGCAATGAATTTCGGGCACCGCTCGGACCGGTCGGAGCGATTGTCGGCCGCGCCCTGGTCGGGGGGATCCCCGAGCGTGAGGCCAAGCGGACGCTCGATCGTCTTCGTGCACACCTCGAGCAGGAACACTCCAAGCGAACTGGTGTAAAGTCACGCTAGGTTCGATGTGCGTTCGGACACATCAATTACTAGTGAAGAGGATGAGATCGTGACCGACTTCCTTGACGAGAAGCGCCGTGAGATAACCGACCGGCTGAAGGAGCTGAAGCCGCTTGTCGACGAGTACACCCGCCTCGAGGCCGCCGCATCCGCGCTCGACGGCGTCGGGGGCTCGTCCGCCGCGACCGCTGCGCCTCGCCGTCGAGGTCCGGGGCGTCCGCGTGGCTCGGTCAGTCGCACGAAAGCCGCCGCGACGACGCGGACCGCCGCAAAACCGGCACGCAAAGCCGGTCGTGCGGCTGGACGCCGTCGTGCTGGACGCCGCAAAGGCAGTGGCACGCGCGCGGCCGAGGCGCTCGGCTTCGTCAAGGGGCAGCCCGGTATCACGATCCCTGAGCTCGCCGCGAAGATGGGCATCAAGCAGAACTACCTGTACCGAGTGCTCCCCGGGCTCGAGCAGGAAAACAAGGTGACCAAGAAAGGCCGCGGCTGGCACCCGAAAGGCTGACTCGCAGGGCTGTCTCGGCCCGATCTCGCCGTCTGAACCAAAAGGGGCGCCTCCAGGGCGCCCCTTTTGTTCCATTAATCAGACCTTCGGCGTCGTGCCGTCACCGCTCGGGCGACGCGGCGGCCCTGACTCCTAGATCATTCCCTGGCTGGCGACGGTGTCACGCTCGCTCACGAGCTCCTCGACCGACGCGTCGATCTTGGCGCGCGAGAAGTCGTCGATCTCCAGGCCTTTCACGATTTCCCACTCACCGTCGGCGCAGGTACAGGGGAAGCCGCAGATCAGCCCCTCGGGGATGCCATACGAGCCGTTTGAGGGCACACCCATCGAAACCCAGTCGACGGTGCCCGTCACCCAGTCGCGCATGTGGTCGATCGCGGCGCTCGCCGCCGATGCGGCCGATGAGGAGCCCCGAGCCTCGATGATCGCGGCCCCGCGCTTGCCCACACCGGGGAGGAAGTCGTTCTCGATCCATTCCATGTCGTCGACGACGTCGACGGCACGCTCGCCGCGGACCTTTGCGTGGAAGAGGTCCGGATACATCGTCGGCGAGTGATTCCCCCATACCCCCATCTGTGTGATCTCCGTGACCGGCACGGCTATCTTGTTGGCGAGCTGGGCGATGGCGCGGTTGTGGTCGAGTCGCATCATCGAGGTGAAGCGCTCGCGGGGGATGTCGGGGGCGTTGCTCATCGCGATCAGGCAGTTCGTGTTCGCGGGGTTGCCGACGACGAGAATCTTCACGTCAGAGGAGGAACGATCGTTCAGCGCCTTGCCCTGGACCGTGAATATCTTGCCGTTCTCGCTGAGCAGCGCGGCGCGCTCCATGCCCTTCGTGCGCGGGCGCGACCCGACCAGCAGCGCAACTTCGACGCCGTCGAACGCTTCCTCTGGGGAGTCGTGCAGGTCGAGGCCACGGAGCAGGGGGAAGGCGCAGTCGACGAGCTCCATCGCGACACCCTCGAGCGCGCCCATCGCCTGTGGGATCTCCAGAAGGCGCAGGTCGATCGGCTGGTCTCCTCCGAGCAGCTGTCCGGAGGCGATGCGGAACACGAGGCTGTAGCCGATCTGCCCGGCGGCGCCTGTGACGGTGACTCTTACGGGATTGCTCAAGGTTTCATCTCCTGGGTTACGTGAGGTGCGTGTGAGTATTCGGGTTCCGCGCGATTCTCGAGGACGGCACCGGGAAGGTTCAGGCCATCGCCTGTTGCAGGTTCTCGTCGATCGCCGCCAGGAACTCCTGTGTCGTCTGCCAGGGCTGCTCGGGTCCGACCAGCAGCGCCAGGTCCTTCGTCATCTTCCCACCTTCAACGGTCTCGACGCACACGCGCTCGAGCGTCTCCGCGAAGGCACTCACCTCGGGCGTGCCGTCCATCCGCCCGCGGGCCGCGAGGCCGCGGGTCCACGCGAAGATCGAGGCGATCGGGTTGGTCGAGGTCGGCTTGCCCTGCTGGTGCTGGCGGTAGTGGCGTGTGACCGTGCCGTGGGCGGCCTCGGCCTCGACGGTCTTGCCGTCCGCGGTCATCAGCACGCTGGTCATCAATCCCAGCGAGCCGAAGCCCTGGGCGACCGTGTCTGACTGAACGTCGCCGTCGTAGTTCTTGCACGCCCACACATAGCCGCCCTCCCACTTCAGCGAGGCGGCGACCATGTCGTCGATCAGGCGGTGTTCGTAGGTCAGTCCCGCCGCGCTCGAAGTCGGCCTTGAACTCGGAGTCGTAGATCTCCTGCGAAGATGTCCTTGAAGCGCCCGTCGTAGCGCTTGAGGATCGTGTTCTTCGTCGACAGGTACACCGGGTAGCCGCGCTCGAGCCCGTAGCGCAGGGAGGCGCGCGCGAAGTCGCGGATCGAGTCGTCGAGGTTGTACATCGCCATCGCGATGCCGCCTCCGGGGAAGTCGTACACGTCGAGCTCGATCGGCTCGCTCCCGTCGCTCGGCGTGTAGGTGAGCGTCAGCTTGCCCTCGCCCGGGACGACGAGGTCGGTCGCGCGGTACTGGTCGCCGAAGGCGTGACGGCCGATCACGATCGGCTTGGTCCATCCAGGCACCAGTCGAGGGATGTTCGAGATCACGATCGGCTCACGGAAGATCACTCCGCCGAGGATGTTCCGGATCGTCCCGTTCGGCGAGCGGTACATCTCCTTCAGGGAGAACTCCTTCACCCGCGCCTCGTCGGGCGTGATCGTCGCGCACTTGACGCCGACGCCGTCGCGCTTGATCGCGTTGGCGGCATCGACGGTGACCTGGTCGTCGGTGGCGTCGCGGTTCTGAATGCCGAGGTCGTAGTACTCGAGGTCGACGTCCAGGTAGGGCAGGATCAGCTGCTCCTTGATGAACGACCAGATGATCCGCGTCATCTCGTCGCCGTCGAGCTCGACGACGGGGTTCGCCACCTTGATCTTCGCCATTTGGTCGGTCCTTCGTTCCTGGGCTGGGGATACGGCGCTTGCGCGACGGCGGCCGATGCTATCGGGCGCGCGCCCCGGCGAACTCCCCCATCTGCTTCACTTGTCCGATGGCAACCGTCTCGCAATCTCCGAGCGAGAGTGCCGCGCCGTGGCAGACCCACACGGTCTCAACCAGGTCCCGCCGCTCGAAGGCGTCGACGTGTTCTCGAGCAACCTGCCGCTGGTGGAGGCGCTCGAGCGCGAGGGCGGAGGCTGGGCGCGCGAGCGCGCCTCGGCACTCGGACGGATCGTCGGCGGCGACCCCCAGCAGCTGTGGGGCCGGCTCGCAAACGAGAACAAGCCGGTGCTGCGCACTGCACGACCGCTACGGCAACCGCATCGACGAGGTCGAGTTCCACCCGGCGTGGCACAAACTGATGAGGCTCGGCGTCGAGCACGAGCTGCATTCGCTGCCGTGGACGAGCGAGGAGCCCGCCGCGCACACGGCGCAGAGCCGCCCTCTACATGACCGCGATGCAGGCCGAGGCCGGCTTCGCCTGTCCGATCACGATGACGTTCGCCGTCGTGCCCGCACTGCGCAGCCCAGCCCGAGCTGGCGGCCGAGTGGGAACCGCTCGTGACCGCGACCACCTACGACCCGCGCCTGATCCCCGCCGGCGAGAAGGGCTCGGCGATCACGGGCATGGCGATGACCGAGAAGCAGGGCGGCTCCGACGTGCGCGCCAACACGACGTTCGCGACGCCGCTGAACGGTGGCGGCGCGGGCGGCGGAGTACGAGCTGCAGGGACACAAGTGGTTCTGCTCGGCGCCGATGTCGGACATGTTCCTCGTGCTCGCCCAGACCGACGACGGCCTCTCCTGCTTCTTGCTGCCGCGCGATCCTGCCCGACGGCAGCCGCAACGCGTTTCACATCCAGCGGCTGAAGGACAAGCTCGGCAACCACTCGAACGCCTCCTCGGAGATCGAGCTGCACGGCGCATGGGCGCGGATGGTGGGTGAGCCCGGCCGTGGCGTGCCGACGATCATCGAGATGGTCGGGCACACGCGCCTCGACTGCGTGATCGGCACCGCTGCCGGGATGCGCGTGGCGGTGGTCAACGCCACTCCACCACGCAACTCACCGCAGCGCCTTCGGCAAGAAGCTGATCGACCAGCCGCTGATGCGAAACGTGCTCGCCGACCTGTGCGTCGAGTCCGAGGCGAGCACCGCGCTCGCGATGCGCCTTGCCCGCGCATACGACGAAGCCCACGCCGATGCCGACGCGGGCGAGGACTCGAGCGACGCGCAGCTGTTCAAGCGCCTGGCGACCGCATGCGGCAAGTACTGGACGTGCAAGCGGGCCCCCAACCACGCCTTCGAGGCGCTCGAGTGCCTCGGTGGCAACGGATACGTCGAGGAGTCGGGGATGCCGCGCCTGTACCGCGAGGCGCCGCTGGCCTCGATCTGGGAGGGCTCGGGGAACGTGATGAGCCTCGACGTGCTGCGTGCCCTGACGCGCTCGCCGCGTTCGCTCGAGGTCTTCCTGCACGAGGTCGAGCTCGCCCGCGGGGCCGACCGCAGGCTGGACGACCGCGTGGAGGAGCTCAAGAGGCAGTTCAGCGACGCGCCGACGCTCGAGACGCGGGCGCGGCGAGTCGTCGAAAGCATGGCGCTGTGCCTGCAGGGCTCGCTGCTCGTCCGCAACGCGCCGGCGTCGGTCGCCGACGCCTTCTGCGCGTCGCGGCTCGCCGGAGAGGCGGGCCTCGAGTACGGGACGCTTCCCGCCGGCGTCGACTTCGAGGGCATCCTCGCCCGCGGCCGCCCCCGGCTCTAGAGCGACAGACGCCCCTACCATGGGGATATGAGGCCGCGCACGAACTTCCAGCTCGCACGGATCTTCGGGATCCGCATCGGGGTGAGCGCGAGCTGGTTCTTCGTTCTCTTCTTCCTGATCTACTACCTCTCCGACTACTTCCACAAAGTCCTCGGCGGCTCGCAGACCACCGCCTACGCCGTCGCGGTGGGCGGCGCGCTCGGCTACTTCGCCTCGCTGATCCTGCATGAGCTCGGGCACGCCCTCGCGGCACGCAGGCTCGGCATCCCGATCGCCGGCATCGACCTGTGGTTCTTCGGCGGGCTCTCGCAGATGCGCCGGGAGCCGCAGAGCGCCGGCGAGGAACTCAAGGTCGCGGCCGCCGGGCCAGCCGTGACGCTCGCCCTCTTCGCGCTGTGCCTGGGCGCGGGCAGCCTGATCGCGAGCGGAAGCCACCTCACCGACGTGGCGCTCACGCGGCAGGGCTTCACGACCACCCCGGCGCTGGCGCTCGTGGGCTGGCTGGCCTTCATCAACGGGGTGCTGCTTCTGTTCAACATCGTCCCGGCCTTCCCGCTGGACGGCGGTCGCATCGCCCGCGCCGCTGATCTGGTGGCGCACCGGCGATCGCAACCGGGCGACGCACCTGACCGGACGCTCCGGACAGGCCTTCGCGGTGCTGCTCGGCATCGCTCGCCCTCGGGTCCTTCGCCGCCGGCGGCTCGACGCTCGCCCTGTTCACGGTGCTGCTCGCCTTCATCCTCTACCAGGCCGCCGGAGGGGCAGTCCTTCAGGGCGCACTCGGGCGTCGCATCCAGAACGTCACCGTCGCAGACATCATGGACCGCGAGCCCGTCACGATCCCCGCCGAGCTGAGCCTGCTCGACGCGCAGGAGCAGTACTTCCTGCGCTACCGCTGGCCGTGGTTCGCGGTCGTCGATCCGGCGCGCCACTTCCTCGGCGTCGTGCGGCAGCAGCGCGTCGAGAGCGAGATCGCCGTCGGGCCGGCCGGCGCTGGCAGTCGGAGAGGTGCTCGAGGACGATATGCCCGTGCGGATCGGCGAGGAGGCGCCGCTCGAATCGCTGCTCAGCTCCGAGGGCCTCGGCAGGCTCGGCGCGATGGTGGCGGTCGACGGTGACGGCGTCCTGCAGGGTGTCGTGACGGTCGCCGCGGTGCGTCAGGCGCTGCGGCCGGCGACATAGGCCGTCCGGCCGGGGCTGACCAGCGATGCGGGGCTCGCCCGGCCGCTCGTTATAGAGTGCCGCACCCCATCACGATCTCCCAAAAACGAATCCCTGAGGAATGCCAGCACACGACGTCTTGATCATCGGGGCCGGTCTCGCAGGCCAGCGAGCGGCCCTGGCCGCCGCGCAGAAGGGCGCGAGCGTCGCCGTCATGAGCAAGGTCCACCCGGTCCGGTCGCACTCGGTCGCCGCCGCCGGTGGCATCAACGCTGCGATCAGCGTCGATGACGACTGGCATTCGCACGCCTACGACACCGTCAAGGGCTCGGACTTCCTCGGCGACCAGGACGCGATCGAAGTGATGTGCTCGGAGGCCCCCGGCGAGGTCATGGAGCTCGAGCACATGGGCGTCACCTTTCACCGCAACGACGAGGGCGAGATGGACCTACGGGCCTTCGGTGGAGCCTCGATGAAGCGCACGGCGTACGTCGCGGACATCACCGGCCAGGCGATGCTGCACGTGCTGTACGAGCAGCTGATGAAGCACCACGAGACGGTCGAGCTGCTCGAGGAGTGGTTCACCACCTCGCTGATGATCGACGACGCCGGCCGCTGCTGCGGCGTGATCGCGCGCGACATTCGCAGCGGCCGCATGGAGGCCTTCAAGTCGAAGAACGTGATCCTCGCCTGCGGTGGCGCCGGCCAGGTCTACAAGCCGACGACCAACGGACTGATCGTGACCGGCGACGGCATCGCGATGGCCTACCGGGCGGGGGCTCCGTTGATGGACATGGAGATGGTCCAGTACCACCCGACGTGCCTGGTCGAGACGGGGATCCTCATCACCGAGGGCGCGCGCGGCGAGGGCGCGCACCTGCTGAACGCGGCCGGCGAGCGCTTCATGGAGAAGTCCGCCCCCAACAAGATGGAGCTCGCCTCCAGAGACGTCGTCTCCCGGGCCGAGCAGATCGAGATCAACGAGGGCCGTGGCGTCGGCCCGAACGGCTCTGGCATCTACCTCGACGTGACCGTCGTGCCGCGCAAGCGCACGCTGGAGGCGCTTCGCGAGATCGTCAACCTGGGACGCGACTTCGCCGGGGTGGACATCACGCGCGAACCGATCATGATCCGGCCCGGCCAGCACTACATCATGGGAGGGGTGAAGACCGACGTGGAGGGACGCACCCCGATCGAGGGGCTGTACGCCGCGGGCGAGGTCGCCTGCGTGTCGGTCCACGGCGGCAACCGGCTCGGCGCCAACTCGCTGCTCGACACGCTGATCTTCGGCCGGCGCTCCGGCGAACACGCAGCCGATCGAGCGGCTCACATGGCAATGCCCGAAATCGACACGAACGCGCGGCTGCGCGAGGACGCCGGCCAGATCGACGCGATCATCGCCCGCCCCCGCGACGGCCGACGGGTATCGGAGATCAAGAACGAGCTCGGCGAGCTGATGAACCGGTACGCGGCCGTGTTCCGCGACGAGGCTGGGCTCCAGACCGCGCTCGAGACGATCGGACGCCTGAAAGAGGAGGCGACGAAGGCCTGGATCGACGACCGTGGGAGCGTCTTCAACCAGGACGTCCTCGGCGCGATCGAGCTCGGCTTCATGGTCGACTGTGCGGAGGCGACGGTGATCGGCGCGATCGAGCGCAAGGAGTCACGCGGAGCGCAGTTCCGCACTGACTACCCCGAGCGCAACGACGAGGAGTGGCTCAAGCACATCGACATCACGATGAACGGCGATGGGCCGCAGGTCAGCTACTCACCCGTGACCATCACGCAGTGGCAGCCCGAGGAGAGGAAGTACTGATGGCCGAAAGCCACGACCGTCCGCCCGAGCCCTTCACCCTGCGGATGCGCCGCTATGACCCGGAGTCCGGCGACGCGCCCTACTGGGACGAGCACACGATCGAGCTCGAGCCCCACCGTTCGGTGCTCGAGGCGATCCTGCAGGCGCGCGACCGCTTCGACGGCTCGATCGGCATCCGCTGCTCCTGCCGCCAGGCGATCTGCGGGTCCTGCGGCGTGCGGGTCAACGGCGATCCCGCGCTCGCCTGCCACACCCATCTCGAGGCGGCGAAGCGCGGCGCGCCGGACGGCGTGATCGAGATCGAGCCGATGGGCAACATGCCCGTCATCAAGGACCTGATCGTCGACATGGACGCGGTCCACTGGAAGAAGATCAAACGCGTCACGCCCTGGCTGATCGGCGAAGCAGCCCGTGCCCGAGCGCGAGTACCTGGTGCCGCGTGAGAGCATGGTCGACGTCACGCAGACGATGGCCTGCATCCAGTGCGGCGCCTGCGTCTCCGACTGCCTGGCGATGGAGGTCGACCCGCTGTTCGTCGGCCCCGCGGCGCTCGCCAAGGCCTACCGCTTCGTCGGCGACCCACGCGACGACCAGCACTTCGAGCGCCTCAACGACCTCGCACAGGACCCGCACGGGATGTTCGACTGCACCCACTGCTTCAAGTGCGTCGACGCCTGCCCCAAGGACGTCAACCCGATGGGTCAGATCATGCGCCTGCGCCGGATCGCCACCGCCGACCATCACATCGTCGACGCCAACAACGGCGAGCGCCACGAGGCCGCATTCGCGAGCCTCATCAGGGACAACGGCCTGCTGTGGGAGGCCGAGCTGCTCCCGCGCTCCTATGGCGGGAACTCGTGGTTCGGCAAATTCCACCCCCGCGCGGCCAAAGAGCTGCTCAGCTCACTGCCGTCGATCGTCAAGGCGCTGATGCGCCGCAAGGTGACACCGATGGGCGCGCTGAAGCCGCACCGCCTTGCCAAGCAGGACCTCAACGGCGTGCAGTCGATCTTCGAGCGCATCGAGAGCCGCGACGAGCGCTACGAGCTGAACCTCTACGTCGTCGGCGAGGACGAGAAGCCGATCACCGAGCTTCCCGTCGCGGCGGGCGTCGCCGCCGATCGCTCGGCCCCGGCCGGCGAGAGCATCACCGTCTCCTCGCCGCCGGACCACGGGACGGGCAACCCGGCCGTGACCGAGACGACGTACGAGGAGGCCGACGCCGTCGGCTCGGACGCCGATCGCCCGGAGGACGGCGAGGACGCCACATCGGAAGGGAGCTCGAGCCAATGAAGGTCGCCTACTGGCCCGGCTGCGTCAGTCGCGGCTTCACCCCCGAGCTGCACGGCTCGATGGCGAAGATCGCGCCGCTGCTCGACATCGAGCTTGTGGAACTCGACCGCGCCTGCTGCACCGGCGCGGGCGTAATCGCCGAGCACAACCAGGAGCTCGCCGACACGCTCAACGCCCGCACCTTCGCCCTCGCTCAGCAGGTGCCGGGCGCCGAGATGATGATGAACATCTGCTCGACCTGCCAGGGCGCGCAGAGCGAGTGCCAGGAACGGCTCGACGCGAGCGCCTCCTACCGTGAGCGCGTCAACGGGACGCTCGCCTCTGAGGGCCTCTCCTATGACAACGATCCGGGCGGGGCGGGCGGGGGCTTCACAAACAAGAACTTCCTGTGGCTGCTCGTCGAGGAGATCGGCCTCGACGCTCTGCGGGCGAAAGTCAAGCGGCCGCTGACGAACCTGCGGGTCGGCCCCTTCTACGGCTGCTACATCGTGCGCCCCCGCAAGCGGCTCGGTATCGACGAGGACCACCGCCGCGACAACTACCTGCACGAGGTCATCGCTGCACTCGGCGGCACCGTGATCGACTACGCCGGCATGCGCAAGTGCTGCGGCTTCCCGATCATCACGATGAACAAGGAGGCCTCGCTCAAGCAGGCGGGACGCCACCTCGGCGATGCCGTCGACGCGGAAGCCGACTGCCTCGTCACGCCGTGCCCGCTCTGCCACCTGAACCTCGACCTGCAGCAGCCGCTCGCCGAAGGCGTCGTCGGCCGCGAGCTCGAAATGCCCGTGCTCCATCTCCCGCAGCTCGTCGGCCTCGCACTCGGCCTCGAGCCGAAGGAGCTCGGCATGAGCCGCCACGTCGTGAGGCCCACGTCGGTGATCGACTGGTCGACGTCGGTCGTCGGCGCCACGGCGTAGAGCCTGCCCACCGCTGGGCGAGCGCATAGGCTCCCGGGCGTGAAGATCCTGACCGTCGTCGGCAACCGCCCCCAGTTCATCAAGGCGGCAGCCGTCTCCGGGCCCCTGCGCGAGCGCCACGAGGAGACCCTCGTGCACACTGGCCAGCATTACGACGACTCGCTCTCGCGCGTGTTCTTCGACCAGCTCGGCCTCGCCCAGCCCGACCGCGAGCTGGGCATCGGCGGCGGATCGAACACCTCCCAGACGGCTCGCATGCTGCTCGCGCTCGAGCCGCTGCTGGCCGAGCTCGCGCCCGATTCGGTCGTCGTCTACGGCGACACGAACTCGACGCTCGCGGGGGCACTCGCGGGGGCCCAGGGGCAGGTGCCCGTCGTGCATATCGAGGCCGGCATGCGCTCCTTCGAACGGAGCATGCCCGAGGAGGTCAACCGGGTCCTCAGCGACCACCTCTCGACGCTCCTGCTGTGCTCCTCGGAGATCGCCGCTCAGAACCTCGATGCGGAGTCCGTGAGCGGGCGTGTGGAGGTCGTCGGCGACGTGATGGTCGACGTCGCGCTGCGGTGGGCGGCGAAGGCGCGCGAGGGCACAGGCGCCGTCGACAGATTCGACGTCGAGCCGGGCGCCTACCTGCTGCTGACCGCCCACCGCGCCGGCAACGTGGACAACCCCGCGCGGCTCGAGATGCTCGTGAAGCTCGTCAAGGCGCTGCCGGTGCCGATCGTCTTCCCGCTTCACCCTCGCACGCGCGCGCGACTGGAGGCCGCCGGCCTGCTCGAGGAGCTCGCGTCGATCGACGGCCTGCAGCTGAGCGAGCCGCTCGGTTACATCGAGTTCGGCGCGCTGCTGCACAATGCCCGCGCCGTCGTCACCGACTCGGGAGGCGTCCAGAAGGAGGCGTACCTTGCCAGCGTGCCGTGTGTGACGCTCAGAGTCACCACAGAGTGGGTCGAGACCGTCGAGACGGGCTGGAACACGCTCGTCGACCTCGACCCGCCGCTCGCCCTCGCCGCGCTTTCCAGGCGCCGGCCGGCCGAGCATCCCGAGCTCTACGGTGACGGCCACGCGGCCGAGCGCTGCGTGCACGCGATCGACGCGCTTTCGAGCCTCCGGAGATGAGCGAGCGGCTCGAGACTGTGCGCGTCGGTGTCGTCGGCCTCGGCTACTGGGGGCCGAACCTCGCACGCAACCTCGCCGCGATCCCGGGCTGTGAGGTGAGCTGGCTGTGCGACGCGTCCGAGCCGGCCCGCGCGAGGCTCGAGCGCTCGTTCCCGGGCGCGCGCTCGACGGACGTGATCGGCGAGCTGCTCGACGACGCGCAGCTCGATGCGGTCGTGCTGGCAACACCGGTCCCGACCCATGCCGAGCTGGCCGTCGCCGTGGCGCAGGCGGGAAAGCACTGCTTCGTCGAGAAGCCCCTCGCGACCACCGCCGCCGACGCCCAGCGTGCGGTGAGCGCGGCGGAGGAGGCGGGCACAACGCTGATGGTGGGGCACCTGCTCGAGTACCACCCGGCCGTCGCAAGGCTGAAGGAGCTGATCGACGGGGCCGAGCTGGGGGAGCTGTACTACATCTACGGCAACCGTCTGAACCTCGGCAAGCTCCGCGCCGACGAGAACGCGCTCTGGAGCCTGGGCGCCCACGACGTCTCCGTGGCCCTGCATCTGATCGGCGAAGAGCCCGAGGAGTGCAGCGCCCATGGCGCCTCCTACGTGCGCGACGGGGTGCAGGACGTCGTCTTCTGCTACCTGCGCTTCCCCTCGGGGATCGTCGCCCACCTGCACCTCTCGTGGCTCGATCCGCACAAGGAGCGGCGCCTGACGGTCGTCGGTGCGCGGCGCATGGCGACGTTCGACGACATGCAGATCGAGGGCAAGCTCACGATCTACGACAAGGGCTTCGATGAGGACACCCGATCCTGGGGTGAGTACATCGCCCGCTCCGGCGACACGTTCTCGCCCCAGATCCCCAACCTCGAGCCCCTCAGGATCGAGTGCGAGCACTTCATCGACTGCATCCGCAGTGGCGCCGCGCCCCGCTCGGACGGTCACAGCGGGCTGCGCGTCGTGCGGGTGCTCGAGCGCCTGCAGCACTCGCTGGAGCAGAGACCCTCCTAGCAGCCCGAATCCGCCGAGTTTCGCGGTCCACGGACTCGAATGTAAGATCCACGTCAGCGTTCTCTCGATGGACGACAGCGGAGCAGGGGGCCGGGAGGAGCATGAACCACCAGGCTGATGGCGTCTTCCAGGGCGGCGGAGTGAAGGGCCTGGCCCTGGCGGGTGCACTCACCGAGTTCGCCGATCCGAAACGGCACCCGAACGGATTCGTCAGCGACTGGATCCAGCTCGCCGGAACGAGCGCAGGCGCGATCGTGGCGGCGTACCTCGCCTGCGGCCACAGCGCGGCCGACACCTCCGCGCTGATCGCCCGCACGGACTTTCAGCAGTTCGAGGACTGGGGCCCCGGTGGCGAGATCATCGGCGGGGCGATCAACCTCGCCCGTCATCACGGGCTGGCGCACGGAAGGGTGTTCCGTGACTGGTTCGCCGAGCAGATCGCCGACAAGACCTTCGGCGACATCACCGCCGCCGGCCGTACGCTGAAGCTGATCGCGACAGACATCACACGCCGCGAAATGCTCGTGCTGCCCGACGCGCTGAGCGCCTACTGCCTCCAGAAGGGCCACGACCCGATCGAACCATCCACCTTTCGCGTCGCCGATGCCGTCCGCATGAGCATGTCGATCCCCTACTTCTTCCAGCCCGTGCGGTTGGTTCATCACGAAACCGGGGTGACCTCGACGATCGTCGACGGCGGCGTCCTCTCCAACTTCCCCGTCTGGATCTTCGACGTCGCCGACCGCGATCCGCAGCGACCCACGTTCGGCTTCAAGCTGATCGGCGGACGCACGCCGGGCGGCGGATTTACGAAGGTAATCGAGGCGTTCGGCTGGCCCGTCGAGATGGGGGTGGACATCTTCCACACGACAACCGACGCGTGGGACAAGTACTGGGTCTCGCACGCGACATACGTCCGCACCTGCACGATCTCCGCAGGCGACATCGGGACGACCGAGTTCAACCTCAGCGACGAGCGCAAGCAGTGGCTGCTTGGCTCCGGCGAACAGGCCGCCCGGGCCTTCCTCCAACGCTGGGATCCAGCCGAATACGTCAACAGCAACGGTCGCAAGCTGGGCACGGTCGCGCGGCAGGCCGCCCCGGTCGGCGGCGCACCGACGGCCACGGCGCCGTGACAGCCGAGCGCCGGGCGCTCAGAATTCGCGCGGCGAGATCAGACCGGAGACGAGGACGCTCGCGACGAGACGCGCTCGCTTCTCGTTCTGCGGGAGCTCGCTGAGCCCGAAGCGCTCGAACAGCACCCTCAGGTGCGCCTTGACCGCGTCCACGCTCAGAAACACCTCCTCGGCGACGTCGCGGTTGGTTGCGGGCGTCGCCGACTCGGAGTCGTGCACCGGCCTGCAGAGCGCGATCAAGACGCGGCGCTGCATCGGTGAGAGCGTCAGCGATGCCCGGCTCTCACTCGCCGTCTGCGTCGCCGCGGGGCGTGGCTCAGCCCCGGCGTGGAAGATCATCTCGGTCGAGCCCACGCAGAGACGATCACCGTCGGCAAGGCGCTGGCGGCCGAGCACCTTCACGGCGTTCACGAAGGAGCCGTTTCTGGAGATGCCATCGTCGACCAGCATCCACTCGCCGCCGAGCGGCTCGAGGATCGCGTGCGTGCGAGAGACCTCCTGGTCCTCGGCCAGGGGAACGTCGGACCCGCCGTCTCGCCCGACCGTCACCCGCCCGCGGGCCACATCGAGCGTCAGTGTCCTCAATTGCCCTTCGGACCGCCACTGAAGGAACGGGGCTCCAGCGCGTTCCGCCGCGAGGATCCGCTGCAGCTCTCGAGGAGTGCTTGCGACCGGCCCGCTCTGCATCCCTGTTGTCACGTTCTCGAAAGTTGCGGAGGGTGAGAAGATTTCATCGTGACACACACGGGGGGTGTTCGCCTGGAGGTAGACCTTGCCGGATACCGGATCGATTCGGTGATCGGCCACGGTGGCATGGCGACGGTGTATCGGGCCGAGCAGCTGAGCCTCGGCCGCGAGGTCGCCCTGAAGATCCTGGCCCCCGAGCTCGCTCACGATGCTGCTTTCCGCGAGCGCTTCCTGAGTGAGTCACGACTTGCGGCCCGGCTCGAGCACCCGTGCGTTGTGCCCATATACGACGCCGGTGAGAGTGAAGGCATGCTGTACATCGCGATGCGGCTGGTGCCAGGCAGCGACCTGCGGGCGCTGCTGCGCAGCGAGGGGCGACTGCCGCTCGAGGCGGCACTGCCGGTCGTCGAGCAGCTTGCCACGGGTCTCGATGCCGCCCACCGGCTGGGGCTCGTGCATCGCGATGTGAAGCCCGGAAATGCACTGGTCGAATCCCGTGACGACGGCGGCCCCCCGCGAGTCTTCCTGAGCGACTTCGGCCTTACGCGGGCGGCGAGCGGCGAGCTCGGCCACGACCCGGGGAGCTCGGTCGGCTCGCTGCACTACATGCCTCCGGAGCGGATGCTCGGCGAGCCGGAGGACGCCCGCTCGGACATCTACTCCCTCGGCTGCCTGCTGTATGAGTGCCTCACCGGCGAGGTGCCTTTCGCGCGCGACTCCGCCGAGGCCATCTCCTACGCGCATCGGCGAGCGACGCCGCCTCGTGCGGCTGAGCACACCGACGGCATACCCGCTGCGCTCGACGACGTGATCGCGTGGGCGCTCGCCAAGTCGCCCGATGCGCGCCCTGCCAGCGCGCTGCAATTCGCAGAAGCGGCCGTCGCGGCGGGCGGCGCGACGGGCGCGACGGGCCGCCCGCGGGCGCCCGGGCAGGCGAGCCGCTCCGCGGCCGCAACGCCGCTCCGCGACACCGTGGGACGCCTGGATGAGGAAGCGCTGCTCCTCGCGGCCCTTCGCCGAGCCACCCGCGGGAGCGGCGAGGTGATTCTCCTCTGCGGCGAGGCGGGAATCGGCAAGACCGCGCTCGCGCAGCGGCTGTGCGAGGAGGCGGAGCGTCTCGGCGTCCCCACCGTCTGGGGCACCGGCGGCAACTTCGGGGAGGCGCCACCGGCCTACTGGCACTGGGCACAGGTCGTGCGGTCGCTCGTCGGGCGCAATGACGGCGCGCTGCTCGAGGGCCTCGGGCCTTCGGCCGCGTGGCTGGCTGCGGTCGCCCCCGAGCTCGTCGGCGAGCTCGCCGGCTTCGACGCGTCCGCCGCGGGCAACGACGGCAGGTTCCACATCTACGACGCACTGCGGCTGCTGCTGCGATCGGCCGCAGGCGCGGGGCTGGTGGTCGTGTTGGACGACCTGCATCTGGCAGACGACGCCTCCCTGCAGGCGCTCACATTCATCTCGAGCGCGATCCGGGACAGCGGCGTGCTGATCGTCGGCACCTACCGTGAGGGCGAGCTGCGGTCGGCCACCGGCGGCGGAGAGCGCGGGTCGGCGTCGCTGCTTTCTGTGCTGCTGGCGTCGAGCACGAGCGTGTCGCTGTCGGGCCTCGACGGCGCGCAGGTGAGGCGTCTCATCAGCGAGCGCGCTGGCTCGGATGCGACGGGCACGCTCGTCGACCGGATCCAGGAGGTCACGGGCGGCAATCCTCTGTTCGTCTGCGAAATCCTCAACCTGCTCGAGTCGCAGGGCCGCCTCAACGACCACCTCGACCACGGTGCGCTTCCGCTTCCGACGGGCGTCAGCGAGGCCATCTCGCAGCGCCTCGCGACGCTGCCCCAGCCGGCGCGTGAGGCCCTCGAGACGGGTGCGGTGATCGGGACGCGGTTCCGCTCGGGAACACTCGCACGCGCAGCCGCCATGCCACCCGAGGCGCTGCTCGAGCCGCTCGAGGACGCCGTGCGGGCCGGCCTGCTGCACCCGCCGGTCGCGGACACCTACGCGTTCAGTCACGGACTCGTGCAGATGGCCCTCTACGAGGGCCTCCCGCGCCGGCGCAGGTGCGAAGTCCATGCGGCGGTGGGCGATGCCCTCGAACACGTCTACGACGCCCGCGCAGGCGAGGGACTCGCCGAGATCGCCTACCACTTCCTCGAAGCGGCCCCCGCGCAAGGGGGCGAGCGGGCGGTCGAATACGCCCGGCGCGCCGCCGATCGCGCCGTGCGGACGTTCGCATACGACGAGGCGGCCACGCTGTACGCGCGCGCCCTTGAGCTCGTCGATCCCGCCGACGCGTCGGAGCGGATCGCGCTCCTGCAGGCGCTTGGTGAGACGCAGATGCGGGTCGGTGACACCGAAGCTGCGCGAAGCTCGCTCGAGCGAGCCGCGGAGGCCGCACGGGCGGTCGGCGATGCGGACGGGCTCGGCCGGGCAGCGCTCGCCAGCAATATCTGGGGACTGACCTTCGGGATCGACGAGCGGCTCGTGCGCCTCGCCGAAGAGGCCGTTCAAGCACTCGAACGTGCGGGCGACCCAGGTCTCCTGGCGTGCGTCAAGGGCGTGCTTGCGAGCGCGCTGTACTGGGCCCGAGAGGCCGAGCGGCGCGAGCAGCTCGTAGACGAGGCGCTCGAGCTCGCCCGCGACGAGCATGCGCGCCTCGCCACCGCCGACTCGGGTCGCGTTCTCGGGTACGTGCTTGGCCGCTACCTGCTGGCCCGGTGGGGCCCCAGATCTGCGACCGACGACTACGAGCTCTCCGACGAGCTGGTGGCGCTGTCGCACGAGCTGCAGGATCTCGAGCTCGAGATCCTCGCCCGCAACTGGCGCGTGATCGAGCTGCTCGAGATGGGCCGCTTCCGCGAGGTCGACCAGGAGATCGCCCGGCTGCAGCAGATCGCGACCGAGCTGCGCCAGCCACGCGCGATGCTCTTCGTGCCGCTCCACCAGGCCAGCCGGGCCGGAACGGTCGGCCGGCTGGCGGAAGCCGAACGCCTCAACGCCGAATCGTATGAGATCGGCCTGCGCGTCCGGGGGACGATCGGCGAGCTGGCCGGCACGGCGCAGATGCTCTCCATCCGCCTGCAGCAGGGGCGCCTGGCGGAGCTGGAGGCGCCTCTTCGAGCCCTGTGCGACAGCCACCCGACGATGGTCGCGACCCAGTGCGTGCTCGCCCTCGCCCTCGTGCAGGACGGACGCCTCCCCGAGGGCCGCGCCGAGTTCGAGCGCCTGATGGCCCTTGGTCGCCGGGGCTTCCCGCAGGACAACTGTCACATCATCGCGCTCGCGATGCTCGGCGAAGTCGCCGCAGAGCTCGACGATGCGGCCCGCGCCGCCGAGCTGTACAGCTGGCTCGAGCCCTACGCCGGGCGCTGGGTGGTCTCGCCAAACGCCGCAGCCCTCTGGCCCGTGAGCCGTTCGCTCGCCCGTCTTGCGACGGTGGCGAGGTCCTTCGACGCAGCCCGGTCCCGTCTCGCGGAGGCTCGAGAGCAGGCGCTCGCGGCCGGCGCTCGACCGAGCATCGCGATCGCGGCACTCGATGAGGCGCGACTGCTACTGGCCAGCGACCCGACGGCGGACACCCAGCGAGTGCGCGCATTGGCGCGAGAGGCGCGCGAGCTTGCGCAGGAGCTTGACATGGGGTTCGTCGTGGACGGCGCCACCCTCCTCGAGGCGGCGGCGGCAGACGATCGCGACGGTGATCCCGAGTAGCGTTCGTCTGCGCGATTCCTTACGCTTGGGCGGCCCCGAAGACGGTCCTTCGGCCATCCGCTTGAGCGCGGCGACGCCCGGCAGGAAGAGGTAGTAGCCGCCGCGCGGGATCACGAACCGCTCCTTCCCGCGCTCGAGGAACCTCGCCGGGCTCTGCCCGTCGCCTGGAATCGTGACCGTCGCGCCGGGGCCGCCCCGGCCGAGCAGGCAGTCTTCCTGGGTCCCCAGGTTGAGCGCGTCGCCTCCCATCAGCCAGCTGCCCTGAATCAGCTCGAACTGGCGGTCGATGCTCGCGTTGAAGCAGACGAAGACGAGACCCTTGACCTCGCCCTCCTCGTAGGGAAGCCCGCGCCGGATGATCCGGTGGCGCTTGGTGCGTTCGGTTCCATAGCCGAGCGACTCGCGGGGGTTCGCGCGTCGCACATGCGCGCCGATCGGACAGCGCGCGCCCTGCGGATCCTCGAGGTAGGAGAAGGCGTTGCCCGGCGTCCGCCGGCTCGCCGCCGGTCTCGCCCACGGTGCGTCCACGAGCGATGTCCCGTCCTGCCAGCGTCCGACGAGCTTGGCCATGAGGAGTCCCTTCTCTCCGGGACCGGCCGCTTTCGCGACGAACCTGTCGAAGGCACCGACGTCCTGCTCGAGCTTGCGCCAGACCATGAAGGTCCCGTTGTGATGGGGTGACGCGGCGTCGAAGTCGCCCGCGATCACGTCGTCCTCGTCGCGGTGGCCCAGGAGGAACTCCCCCGGCCGCACCGGCCGCCACCTGCCTGCGGCCCAGGGCTTGCGCAGGACGCCCTCGCCGACGGGCTCGCGGCGAGAGTCGGGGTACCGGTCGCTTTCGAGGTCGACCGGCGGCTGGGAGAACCCGTCGCGGAAGCCGAAGTGCTCTCGCTTGGCGAAACGGCCGTTCTCGACGATCGCCGCCGCCTGCTGGACGCTCACCTCGGCCAGGCCCCAGCCCTCGAGCTTCGAGCGCACCTCGGCGACTTTGGTGTCCCGGAGGGCTTGGGAGTCCGCATAGACGATGAACAGCAGGTCGACGTCGCGGGTCAGCTCCGGCTTCCAGGTCCGCCGATCGTCACCGAGGCGGGCGCAGCGCTCGAGCATTCCCTGACGGAACGCCTCGAATCTGTCCTCGTCGAACCACTCCGCCCAGCCGAGACGTTTCACGGCCCTGAACGTCAGCGCGACGTTGAGCGCCTCATGCCTTTTCGATTTTGCCGGCCAGGGCTCGGCGTTCATCACATGGGGCCAGCCGTCGCGCTCACCGCCGCGTGGAGGGGGTGTGGCCAGCTGCGCCAGGAGCTCGCGCGGTGGCCGCTTCTCGTCTGCGAACGCGCAGAAGAGATAGGTGGCGGAGCGCATGTGCTTGTAGCCGCGCAGGACGTTTCCCTGAACGTCGTCGAGATTCACCGGCATCTCAAGCCCATCCGTCGAGAACCCGCCGCACCGCCGGCAGCTCCCAGAACGTCTGTGCGAGGTCGGCCGCCGTCAACGTACCCGCCTCGCGTGCGAAGGTCGCGAGCTCGAGCTGGAGTCCCAGGGCGTCGTTTATCAGCTCGACGGTTTCGGGAGGCTTGATCAGTGCGATCACGTAGCTGGCCGGCACCTGGTTCTCGTCGTCGCTCAGGTGTGCGAGCAATGACGCCTGGCTCACGGGATCGGGCTTGACGCACCGCTCGAATATCTCGCGAGCCTCCCTGCGTTCGGACAGCGCTTTCAGATACTCCCGCTCGTCACCGTCGAAGCGGCTCGTGAAGAGGAGGTACGGGGCGTCCGTCTCGATCACCACGAACCGGGCGAGATGCGTCCCCTTCGCAAGGCCGGCGAACGGGCTTCGTGCGCGGCCGTGGACCTGCGGGCCACGCAGGTAGTCACGTAGGTTCTCTCCCTCGCCGGGCTTCACGCGAGTGAGCACGGCGACCTCGGTCATGACTGCAGCAGCTCCTGCGACTGCGTCGCGAAGCGACGCCACTCCTCGGCGAGCAGATCGGGGGGCATGCCACGCGCACGGGCGACGAAACGCTCAAAGCGCGGCTGCAGTTCCAGCGCGCTGTCCACCGTCTTCGCGGTGGCTCGTCGGTCGTAGTCGGTCCACAGGTGGTCGGTGCCCCAGTCGACGGTCTTTATGAACTCGAGCAGTCGAGTCGTAGGCACGGGTCCCGGGAACCCCCGCACGCTTCCGAAGATCGATTTCCACTGCACCTGCATCAGCTCGGCGAGATCTGGGATGTAGCTCTGTTCCTGGCCCGTCCAGTTGGTCTCGAACACCAGATAGCGAGGCCTGCGGCGGTTGGGCAGCAGCGTCCATCGCGCCAGGTAGATCACCCGCATGTCGATCAGCCGCGTCACAGCGATCGTCGTCTGTTCGCCGAACCAGAACACGAGCCGCAGCCAGGGCAGGCGCCAGCCGATCAATGGAGTGACGGTCGTGACGGCCCCCCAGCCACCCACCTGCGAACTCGGTCCTTTCCCCGTCGGACGCACGCTCCGCATCGTACGCCACACCCGAGTGCCGCGAGGTGTCACTGGTCACATACAAGGATTCGAACACGCTGTAGAGTGGCGCAGATTCGACGTGTCACCTGACGCTGACATTCACCGCAAACGATCCGACCCTGTCGAACCGTTTGCGGCGATCGTGGTCGGGTCCGGCTTCGGTGGATCGGTCGCCGCCTACCGCCTGCAGGAGGAGTGCAGGAAGAGGGCGCTCCCGAACGGCGTGCTCCTGCTGGAGCGCGGCATGTCCTATCCGCCGCGATCCTTTGCACGCACGCCTCACGAGCTGCGAAAGGCCTTCTGGGATCCCAACAGCGCGCTGTATGGCCTGTACGAGGTGTGGAGCTTCAAGCACGCGAGGATGATCGTCTCGAGCGGCCTCGGCGGCGGCTCCCTCATCTACGCCAACGTGCTGATCAGAAAGCCGTCGGAGACATTCGAGCGGACCGGCCTGAGCGAGCCGCACAAGCCGTGGCCGATCGGCTTCGGGACGGTCGCCGAACACTACAAAGCTGTGAGCGAGATGATCGACATCGAACCCCTCCCCCGTCCCTACTACGACCCGCGCGGCGGCACGGCGCCGGTGCCGAAGACCGCTCAGTTCATCGACGCGGCTGAGGCCGCAGGCCTGCATCCGGCAGGCGACGCCGACTCGGCGACACCGTGGCTCGCGCCGCTCGCGGTCGCCTTCCGCAACCGCGCCGGGGCGAGCGAGCCAGGCGCGCCGTTGGGGAACGCGAACCTGCATGATCGCCCGAGACGGACGTGCACGCTCGTCGGCGAGTGCGACCTGGGCTGCAACGAGGGCGCGAAGAACAGCCTCGACTACAACTACCTCTCGCGCTTCCTCGACGCCGGCGGCGACGATTCGAACGTGCTGCGAGGCGTTCGAGGTGAAGAAGATGCGGTCGGGGAGATATGAGGTGCGCTATCGCCAGCATGGCCCGGCCGTCCGCCACGTAGTCGAGCGCGCAAAGGGCGAAGACAAGCTCGCACAGGACAGAAAGCTCCTCGACCGCGACACCTCGCGCCGCTCCGCGAGCGTCGAGGCGGGCATTGTGGTCATCGCCGCGGGAGCACTCGGATCCCCGAGGCTTTTGCTTCGCAGCCGTGCCTCGCTGCCGCCGCTGAGCCCCGCGCTGGGCAGGCGCTTCTCGAGCAACGGCGACCTGATCCTGTTCGCGCGCGACTGCACCGAGCCCGGTGGTAAGCGGGCACGCAACCTCTCCCCCAGTCGCGGTCCCGTGATCACCGTGGCGGGCACCTCAGGCAAGGACGAGAACCCGTTGTGGGTCGAGGACGCAGGGGGGCCCAATCTGTCGGAGTGGGGATGGCAGCTGCCGGAGCTGGCGGCCGAGGCATGGAAAACGCTGAAGGGCGAGCTCAACCCGCTTCGACTTCTGTCGAGCCGACGCGGGCGAGGAAGCCGGGTGAGCGTGACGCTCGCCGGTGCGGTGGGGACGACGGGCCCCTCCTCGGCGATGCTCCCGCTGCTGGCAATGGGCCTCGACAACGCCGGCGGACGCATTCGACTCGACCGCGACGCGCTCACCCTCAGCTGGGATCCCGCCGACTCGGCGTCACACTTCTACGGCGCGGAGGCGGCTCTGGAACGCGTCGCCAAGAACCTGGGCGGCAGGCTCTGGCCGACGTCGCAATGGCTGCGTGGACTGGCCTGGGGTCTCACCGTCCACCCCCTGGGCGGCGCACCGATGGGAGAGAACCCGACCGAGGGCGTCGTCGACGTCAACGGCGAGGTCTTCGGGTGTAGGAACCTGTTCGTCGCGGACGGCTCGGTCATGCCGGGGCCCGTGGGCCCGAACCCGAGCCTCACGATCGCGGCGATCGCCGACCACATCGCCGACACGGCCGTAGAAAGGCTCTGACCGGAGGCGCGGCCATGGGCGGGGTGCGTTGGACAGAGGAACTAGCCGGCTACATGTCCTTCGACCAGACCGATTTCAACCAGGCCCTGATGGAGGGCAGGCGCGACGGGGCGCGACTCGTCCTGCGGCTGACACTTCAGATCGACGACATCGATGCATTCGTGCGCGGCGCTGAGAACTCGGCGCAGGTGAACCGCGCCTATCCGCAGGAGGCGGTGCCCGGCGGCCACAAACGTGCCTGGGTGCGACGCGGCTGGCTCGACAGCCCCGATCTGGGTGGCCGGATGAACGTGGACTGGGGCGAGTTCGAGCTGCTCGGGCAGGCTAACAAGCTGTTCGACCACCTGCACCTGCGCATGCGCTACCGGTTGAACCTGCGCAACCCGGAGGGGCGCGAGCTTCGCCTCTCGGGCTTCAAGGTAATCGAGAACGACCCTGGACGCGACTCATGGGGCGACACGACGACGCTCTTCACGCGCATCTACACCGGCTGGTGGCGGACCCCTCACGATCGCGACGATGAGCCCGGCGCCACGAGACCGGACCCGTGGGCGGAAGAGGACGAAGCCGGGGCGAAGCGCGAGGAAGCGGATCTCCTCGCAACGGCGGTCGTGCAGATCAGCCGGGTGGGATTCATGCGCGAGCTGACGACGTTCCGGGGCACAGAAGGGTCGGCCGTCTCTCAGCTCGGCGACGTGCTGCGCTTCGGCCAGTGCTTCTTCGGAGGCCTCGCGAAGGCGTACGTCGGCCCGAACACGGTCGACGGGCAGACGAGCTTCCCGCGCGACTACCCGCCGCTGCCGTGCTCTCCCGAAGAGCGCGAGCCGCCCTGGGAGAGGGTCCCCGACCGCACGCGTGCGGTCGAGGGCCGATACGTGCTCGAGCGCCAGATCGTCCCGTTCGACGTCAAGGATCTCGCGTTCCAGCTCAACCTCCACCACCTGAGGGCGGCAGGTGGCGTGACCAAGGGCAATCGCGGGCCCGTCCTGCTCGCCCACGGCGCGGGCGTGCGCGCCGAGATGTTCTACGGGCAGCCGCTCGGCGAAACGATCGTGGACCGCCTGCTGCGCGAGGGCTACGACGTGTGGGCGCTCAACTGGCGTGGATCGATCGACCTCCCGAACAACTCCTACACGCTCGACGAGGTCGCGAAGTACGACCATCCCGCCGCCGTCAAAAAGGTGCTCGCGAGAACAGGCGCACCGAAGCTGCGCGCGCTCGTCCACTGCCAGGGATCGGTGAGCTTCATGATGGCCGCTGTGTCGGGCTACCTCAGGGACGAGGAGACCAAGACGGAGCTCGTCAGCGATGTCGTGTCGAGCGCCATCTCCCTGTTCTTCGAGGTGCCCGACCGAACGTGGCTCAAGCAGCGCCTCACGTTGCCCGTGGTCACGCGGGTCGCCTCGGGCGCGGACCCGCAGTGGGGAATCCGGGCGGTCAACACGGCCGCGAAGCTGCTCGCGGGGATCTCGATGTGGGCGGAGCGGCCCTGCAGCAACGCCCCCTGCCAGATCGCGAACTTCATCTATGGCGCCGGGTGGGACGTGCTGCTGTGCCACGCGAACGTGGACGACGAAGTCCATGCGTGGACGGCCCGCGAGCTCGGCTACACGCCACTCAGCCTCATCAGTCAGGTCGCCGAAAGCTCCAGGTACGGTCACATCGTGCCCTCGTGGGGTCTCGCGCCCGCGAGCTACGTGGCGCGCAGGCCGACGATCAGTGACTCGCGCTTCACCCTGCTCGGCTGCACCGAGGACACGATGTTCGAAGCGAAGGGCCAGGAACGCACGGTCGAGTTCCTGAAGGACTGCGATGTTCACGCCGCCTACGTGCCGCTCGAGGGGTACGGGCACATGGACGCGTACTGGGGCCGCCACGCGGCCGCGGAGGTGTTTCCCTCGATCCTCGACGGGTTGAGCTGGAGCGAGACCGACGTGGATCCGAGCGAGCGCATCCCGTCGCGCGGCGGACGCGACCGGGGCGCTGCGTGCGCTCCCGGCGTGGCGGGGCGGTGGCGCGTACGCAGCCAATCGAGCTCCGACTTCTCCGCACCGCCACCGGCGCGCTCGCGCGTGCCGTGACCCGTCGCCGGCCACGGCCGGCGGTGTGAGACTCACACCCTAGGGTCGGGTGTGAAATCGCAGGCGCGCACGTAATGTCGCAGCCATGTTCATCAGGACGCTGCAGCCGGCCCCGATTGACGCGACACCGCGGGCGCCCCAGCGGGCGCCCGCCACAGAGATCGTCGCCGAGACGTGGCCGAGCTTCTTTAGCTCGCTGTCGGCATGCAGGGAGCTCCTGGTGGGAACGGTCAGCGTGCTCGGGGCGCACTCGCAGGGCGCAGCGCGCGAGCTGCGCCGGCCACTTCACGAGATCGGCTACAGCGTCGAGGAGGACGTGCTCGCGTTGACGCTTGGCTCGCCTCGGGGCGCCGGCGAGGTGCGGTACTTCATCCGCGGCCCCCAGCGCATCCAGATGGCGCGTACCGACGGCGCGACGGAGCTGCTGGTCGACGAGGCAGGCGGTACCCGCACCCTCATATGCCTTTTCGAGTTCGCGGGAAGAGCACGTTGGACGCCACGATCAAACGGGGACCGGAAGGGATCCGAGGGGGGTACGAGCGAGCATGCTGACGATGGTGCGTGACATTCCCACCCGCCGCGCGACGCAAGATGCGGTGCAGGCGTTCTTCTTCGCCGATCTCTGCGGCTACACCGAATTCACCTGCCGTCACGGCGACGACGTCGGTGCCGACCTCGCCCTGTCCTTTCACCAACGCGCTCGGGCGCTGGCGGCCAGGGAGCGATGCCAGCTCGTGAAGTCGATCGGCGACGCCGTGATGGTGCGCTCGCACGATTGCAAGCGCGCGCTCTGCGCCGCCCAGCGAATCCTCGCTCTGAGCGCGCTCGAGGGCTATCCGCGGATCCGCGCCGGCCTCGACGTCGGCCCCGCGGTCGAGCGCGAGGGTGACTGGTACGGGTCGACGGTGAACACCGCCGCCCGCATCGCCGAAGCCGCGCGCCCAGGTGAGCTGCTGCTCAGCGATCGTGCGCGCCAGGCGCTGGACGACACACCCGGACTCGAGATGGTCGGCCTCGGCGTGTGGGACCTCAAAGGGCTCCCGGGTCTGGAGCTGCACGCGGCCGCGCTGGCGTGAGACCGCCTCGTGGCAGCATGTCCGGCGCCGGCAGCAGACCCGACGCCTAGAGCGTCCCGCTGGCCCGGTAGGTCTCCTCCTCGCCGAGCGTTCCCTCGCCCGAGAGCTCGAAGGCGCTGTGGAGCGCCTGGACGGCATGGGAGACGCGGTCGCGGTCTATGACGCAGGAGATCTTGATCGGCGAGGTCGAGATCATCTCGATGTTGACGCCCTCCTGTGCGAGCACGCCGAAGACCTTCGCGGCGACGCCGGGGTGCGATCGCATTCCGGCGCCGACGATCGAGACCTTGCCCATCTCCTCGTGCGTGTGCACCGTCGTGAAGGCCTCTCCCTCGAGAGGCTCGAGAGCCGCCCGCGACACGCGCAGATCCTGACGGGGGACCGTGAAGGAGATCTCCGCCCGCCCACCCGCAGATGCGGGCTCGTTCTGCACGATCATGTCGACGTTGACGTTCGCCCGAGCGAGCGCTTCGAAGATGCGCGCAGCGGCACCCGGCGCGTCCGGCACGCCGATCAGCGTGAGGCGCGCTTCGGAGGTCGAGTGCGTGACCGCTGTGATTAGTGGCTGCTCCATCGTTTCCGCTTCTGCCACGACAAAGGTACCCGGCGCGTCGTCGAACGAGGACCGGCAGTGGATGCGGACGCCGTGGTTGCGGGCGTACTCGATCGAGCGCAGCTGCAGAACGCCGGCGCCCGACGCGGCCATCTCGAGGACCTCCTCGAAGGACACCCTGTCGAGCTTGCGGGCCTCGGGCACGATCCGCGGATCGGCCGTGAAGACGCCGGAGACGTCGGTGTAGATTTCGCAGACGTCCGCGTTGAGCGCCGCGGCGACCGCCACGGCGCTCGTGTCCGAGCCGCCGCGCCCGAGCGTCGTGACGTCCCTGCCGGTGCTCGACACGCCCTGGAACCCCGCTACGAGCACGATTTTGTCCTCCTCGAGAGCCGCCTTGATGCGATCCGCGCGCACGTCGACGATCAGCGCCTTCGTATGGGACTCGTCGGTCATGATCCCCGCCTGCGAGCCCGTCAGCGAGATCGCGCGATGTCCGAGATCGTTGATCGCCATCGCGCAGAGGGCGCAGGAGATCCGCTCGCCGGTGGACAGCAGCATGTCCATCTCGCGGGGGTCGGGCGCCTCGGAGACGTCCCCCGCCATCGCGATCAGCTCATCGGTCGTCTTGCCCCTCGCCGAGAGCACGGCGACGACACGGTCGCCGGCTTCGCGCTTCTCGACGATCCGCCGTGCGGCCCGCTTGATGCGCTCGGCGTCCGCAACCGAGGTGCCTCCGAACTTCATCACGACCATGCCTGGCATGCTGTGCAGGATATTGCGCCCTCGGAGCGCCGTATGCCGGCGGCGCGACGCGCCCAGGCCCGCCAGACGCTCGCGCGTCCTGGATGCCGGCGATGCCGGTATGTTCAGACGATGGGGCGCGGGCGCAGTATCTGGATCACACGGGTCCTCGCCCTCCTGGCGTTTCTCCTGGCCCTCGCCGCTCCTGCCGTGCCGTCCAACGCGGCGCCGTCCCCGCGTAAAGCCGCCGCCGAAACCGAAGCATGCGGCGAGCAAGGTGCCCCCTCCGAAGTCACTCTGCCCGTCGGGCTCGGCGCTGGGGGCGTTCCGGTCACGATGCCTGCGATCGGGCTCTCGGTCGAGTACCCGACGATGGCACTGGATCTCGGGAGCGGGGGCTGCCCGCCGGCCGCACTGACCGCCGAGCTGCTGCGGCTCGGCTCCCCACCGCTCCAGCTCGCGGGAGTGAGCCAGGACCTCACCGCGCCCGACGGGGCGCTCTCGGGAACGCCGACGTCGTGGGAAACGGCGACGCTCTATCCGCTGCCGAGCGCATTCTGGAGTCAGCTCCAATGCCTGCTCGCCGGCGCGAAGGACCCGCTGACCGTCGGGCTCAACATGAGGACGGGGAACCTCGCGTGGGCGACACAGATCGCGACGAAGGCCCAGAGCGCCGCCACCGCCGGACTCGGCTTCTCGCTCGGCAACGAGCCCGACCTCTACGGACTGCCCGACTTCTACTCCCTCGACAAGCCCAAGCCCGGCGAAGAAGCAGCGACGGCGAACCTGCTATCTGCAGCTCGCCGGCTACCTCAGACCGGCCGTGGGGAGCGCCCCGGTCCTCGGGCCGGAGCTCTCACAGCCCGCGCGCTGGCGCAACGTGCTGCCGCATGTCCTCGAACAGCTGCACGCTCAGACGGTGGCAGTGCACCTCTACCCGCTGACCGACTGTCGCAGCCCGCGAGAAGTGACGATCGGAGGGCTGCTCTCCTCACGGGCGGGGGCATCGCCGGCGAGGCTTTCGTGGGTCGTCGCCGACGCCCAGGCCGCTGGGCTCCCGGCGATCATCTCAGAGGCGAACTCCGCCTCCTGCGGCGGTAAGCCCGGCGTCTCCGACAGCCCCGCCGCCGCCGTCTGGGCGGTGCGCTTCGTCCTCTCGGCGCTGAAGACGGGCTTCCGCGAGGTGCGCTTCCACTTCGCCGGCGACCCCTACGACCCGTTCGTCGTGCAGGGCGCCACCGTCGTGGCACGTCCGCTCGAGAGCGCACTCGTCGCGCTGAACCAGTGGCTGCCGGTCGGCGGCTCGCTGCGCACCGTCCCAGGAGTGCGGGAACTGGTGGCGACCGTGCTCGCACAGCCCGGAGGCAAGAATGTGCTGGTGCTCGACAACGAGCGCGCAAAGGCCCGCCAGGTCGTCGTGCGAAACGCCCGTTCGGTCCACCTCGCGATCCTCAGCCCCGCGCATGGCGGGCTCATCACCGAGACCCTGACTGCGAGCGGCCGTCTGCCGCTCTCGATCGCTCCAAACACCGTGGTGGCGATCTCCGCGACTCGATGACCGGCCGGGCGGCGATGAGCCGGCGCGTGAGGTGGCGGGGAGCGAGCGCGCTCAGACGGAGCGCCGGCCGGCGAGCGCCTTGCCGAGCGTGACCTCGTCGGCGTACTCGAGATCCGATCCAACGGGGAGGCCGCTCGCGAGTCGGGTGACGGTGAGGTGAGAGGCGCGCAGGCGGAGTTCCTGGGCGATATGGAGCGCTGTAGCCTCGCCGGTGGTCGTCGGGTTCGTCGCCAGCACGACCTCCCGTACGGCCCCGTCGGCCTCGCCGGCCCGCTCGAGGAGCTCCGCGATCTTCAGATCCTCAGGGTCGACGCCGTCGATCGGAGAGAGGGCCCCGCCGAGCACGTGGTAGACGCCGTGGTACTCGTGAGTGCGCTCCATCGGGATCACGTCGCTGGGCTCCTCGACCACGCAGATCAGGCCCGTGATCGCGCCTCGGGTCCTGGCAGATGCGGCAACGCGGCTCGTCTGTGAGGTTGAAGCAGACCTCGCACAGCCCGATCTTCTCCTTCACCTCGCGAATCGCCTCGGCGAGCGCCGAGGCGTCCTCGGTGGACGTGCGCAGGATGTGGAAGGCGAGGCGCTGAGCGGTCCGGTTGCCGACTCCCGGCAACTTCGAGAGCTCCGTCACCAGCCTCTGGACCGGCGGAGCGTAGGAGCCGTTCACAGGCCCGGCATGCCAAGGCCGCCGAGGCCTCCGAGGTCGAGCCCGCCCGTCGCCCCGCCGAGCTTGCGCGCCGCGAGCTCCTGAGCCTGGCGCAACCCCTCGTTGACCGCTGCGAGCACCATGTCGGCAAGGATCTCGACGTCCTCGGGATCGACGGCGGAGGGGTCGATCGTTATCGCCCTGACCTCGAGGTCGCCACCCACCTTCACCGTCACCATGCCTCCCCCGGCCGAGGCTTCGACGATCTCGTCCTTCAGCTGCTCCTGCGCGGCCTGCATCTCCTGCTGCATCTTCTGGACCTGCTGCATCATCTGCTGCATGTTCGGCATCCGCGGCTGCTTGGGCATCAGTGGCCTTTCTCTTCGCTGGTCGCGGCTTCGAGCTCCTCGCCGTCGCTCGCTGCGTCCCCCGCGCGGCCCCACTCGCCGGGGATCTCCTCGGCGTCGAACTCCTCCATGAAGCGCGCTACCCACTCCTCCTCGGAGCGTGCAGGCTCGGGGCCCTGCTCCTGCTCGGCCCCCAGCTCGTCGCGCAGCTCGAAGGCAACGCGCCAGCGTGCGCCGGTGACGGCTCGAAGCGCCTCGGTGACCGCGGCCCGGTTGAGCGGCACCGATGCCTTCTTCCTGAGGAACGGCTTCGAGGACGCGAACGCGACCGTCAGGTCCTCGCCGTCGATCTCGACAGGCTGCGCCTCGGCGATCAGCGCGCCCAGCAGCGCGTTCTCGCCACGGACGAGGTCGACTACGGCGGGCCACAGCGAGCACACCGACTCGAGGTCTCTCCTCGCCGTCACGGTCGCGGTCGCGCTCGAGGGACTCGCCACTTCCTGGCCCGCGGTGGCCACGGAGTCGCGGGCACCGGGCCGGTCGCTCTGCTCGCCTGGGCGGATCGACCGCCACCTCCGCCTCCGGGACGTCGTCCCCGGCGGGCGCGGGAGCCGTTGCTGCGGCGGCGCCCGCGATGGGGGTGGCACGCTCGCCCTCGCGCGTCGCGGGACTCGGCGGCGCGGCTGATCCCGCCGCGCTCGCTGGTCCCGTTGCGCTCGCTGGTCCCGCTGTGCCCGCTGGTCGCCGTTGTGCCCGCTGGTCCCGTTGCGCTCGCTGGTCCCGTTGCGCTCGCTGGTCCCGTTGCGCCCCGCTCGAGGCGCTCGATCCGCGCCAGCAGCGCGCGCATCGAGCTGTCGACCTCGGGCCGCGCGGCCTTCACGAGCGCCAGCTCGAGGCGGGTGCGCGCGTCGGCGCCGGCGCGGACCGCCTCGAGCGCCTCGCCGAGCAGCTCGAGCAGGCGCACGACGGCGCCGTGGTCCACGCGCTCGGCCTGCGCCGCGCAGGGCCGCGTCGGACTCGGGCGTCAGCGAGAGCTCGGCGGGCACCTCGCCGAGGGTCTGCACGATCAGCAGCTCGCGCGCCCGCACCTCGAGGTCGGAGGCGAACGAGGCGGCGTCGCGGCCCTGCTCGACGCACTCCTCGAGCGCCGTGAGCGCGCGGCGTGCGTCGCCCGCGGCGACCGCGTCGACGGCCGCTTCGACGAGCGACGGCGTCGGCGACGCCGAGCACGGCGAGCACGTCCTCGAGGGCGATCTCGGTGCCGCGTGTAGGTGACGAGCTGCTCGAGCGTGCCGAGCGCGTCGCGGAAGCTGCCGGTCGCCGAGCGCGCGATCGCGGCGACGGCCGCGGGCGGGATCTCGATCGACTCGGCGTCGGCGGCGCGACGCAGGACGCCGGCGATCTGCTCGACGGTCGGGCGGTGGAAGTCGAAGCGGTGGCAGCGGTCGACGACGGTCGCCGGGCACCTTGCCGGCCTCGGTGGTCGCGAGCACGAAGACGGTGTTCGGCGGAGGCTCCTCGAGCGTCTTCAGGAAGGCGTTCCAGGCCGCCGTCGAGAGCATGTGCGCCTCGTCGAGGATGTAGACCTTGCGCCGGCCGCTCACGGGCGCGTAGGCGACGCTCTCGCGCAGCTCGCGGATGTCGTCGACGGAGTTGTTCGAGGCGGCGTCCATCTCGATCACGTCGAGCGAGCTGGCGCGCGCGATCGAGACGCACGAGTCGCATCGCCCGCACGGCTCGATCGTCGGGCCGTGCTCGCAGTTCAGGCAGGCGGCGAGGATCTTCGCCATCGAGGTCTTGCCGGTGCCGCGCGAGCCGACGAACAGGTAGGCGTGATGGACCTTGCCGCGCTCGACGGCGTTGCGCAGCGTCCGCACGACCGGCTCCTGGCCGACGACCTCGGCGAACGTGCGGGGCCGGTGCCTGCGGTACAGCGACCGCTGCTGCTCCTGTGGCTGCTCCTGAACCGACACCGTTGGGCTGAGTCTACCCACGCTCGCGGGGCGGCCGGACCGGTCCGCCGGCCTGCGCGAGCGGGTGGCGTCGGCTGCCCGAGCGGATAGCGTCCCGCGCTCGTGAGAGCCTCGTCAAGCGCCGTCCGGCCGCCGCTCGGCGCCGCGCTGGCGGTCGCCGTCGGCGCGCTGCTGCTGCGCTCGTGATCGCGGCGTCGGCTTCGCCAACTACGACACGCTCTACGCGCTCGCCTGGGGCGGGCAGCTCGCGCGCGGGGAAGACGCCGCCTACGGCGTCCCGATCGCCCCGACCCCGCACCCGCTGCGTCGAGCCCTCGGCGTCGTGCTGTCGCCGCTCGGGCCCCGGCGGCGTCGAGGACGTGACCGTCGCGCTCGGCTTCCTCGCCCTCGCGGCGCTGCGGGTGGGTGGTCTACGCGCTCGGCTCGCGCTGGTTCGGGCGCGCCGCCGGCGCGCTCGCGGCGCTCGTGCTGCTGACGCGCGTGCCGGTCCTCTCCTACGGCGTGCGCGCCTACGTCGACCTCCCCTACCTGCTGCTCGTGCTCGGCGCGCTGCTCGTCGAGTCGCGCCGCCCGCGCGCCGGCGCGCCGGTGCTCGGCGCTGCTGGCGCTCGCGGGGCTGCTGCGCCCCGAGGCATGGGCCTTCTCGGGCCTCTACTGGCTCTACCTGATCGGATGCCGCGCCGCGCCGGCGCGCGGCGCCGGACGGCGCCCGCCGCGCGATGCGCGCGAGCTCGTCCGGCTGACGCTGCTCGCGGCCGCCGCGCCGCTGGTCTGGCTCGCGCAGCGACCTGCTGATCACGGGCGATCCGCTGTGGTCGCTGACCAACACCCGCCACACCGCCTCGACGCTCGACCGCATGACGCGGGATCGCGAACGTGCCCGAGTACGTGCCGCGACGGATCGGCGAGATCCTGCGCCCGCCGGTGCTCGCCGGCGCGGCGCTCGGCGGCGTGCTGTCGCTGCTGTGGCTGCGCCGGCGGGCGCTCCCCGGGCGCGGTCGCGGGCGTCATCGCGGTGGCCGTGTTCGCCGCGTTCGCGGCGCTCGGCCTGCCGATCAACACCCGCTACGCGTTCCTGGCGGCGGCGATCCTGCTGCATCTTCTGCGGCGCCGGCGTGTTCGGCTGGACGCGCCTGCGAGCGCGAGCGACCCGCGGCGGCGCTGGTGGATGGCCGGCGGCGGCGCTGGTCGCTGCTCGCGCTGCTCGCGTACGCGCCCTCGCAGTACCGCGCGGCGCACCGCGAGCTGCGACAAACTCGCCCGCCAGCAGCGGATCGAAGGCGACCTGCTCGGCGCTCGTCGACCACGACGCGATCAACCTGCGCTGCGGGCCGGTCGGCGTGCCCAACCATGCGCCCGATCCCGCTGCTGGCGCTGTACCTGAAGACGAGCCCGCGCAGGATCGTGCAGCGCCCAGGTCGGCAGCATCGCCACGCGGCGTCTACGTCGACCCGGCCAGCCGGCGAGGTCGAACGCGACTACGTGCTCGACAAGCGCGACCCGCACGCGGCGGTGACGCGTGCCGCCGGGCTTCAAGCCGGTGGCGACGAACCGCTCGTGGCTGATCTTCATGCGCTGCGCATAGCGGACCGTGCACCCCTCGTCGAGATCTCCGCCACCGGCCGCCTGATCGCCGCCCGGCACTCCGGTCCGGGAGCTCCCGCTGCGCCTGCCGGTGATCGCTTAAGGCTGCTTCCTTCCGGACCTGACCTGGTTCGCAAGCCGACACCGCGCGGGACCCGAACCATCGACGCCCCGGGCGACGGAGCGACCGGAGCGGAACCCCTCGGAGGGGAGTTCAGCCCCGCTAGAGCGGATTGCGGATACAGGGCACCGCTACCTCCCCGCCTAGCACGGTCCGCGCCGATCGTAACGCACGCCGCGCACCCGCGCCGCGGCGTTCCGATAGGCTGCGCGACCGTGACCAACCTAAAAAGCTCCCCAACACTCGCTCTGCTCGCTCTCGCGCCGGCCATCGCGCTGCGCGACGCTCGCCGCTGCGGCCCTGATCGCCGGCTGCGGCTCGAGCGGCTCGAGCAGCACGATCACGATCGGCAACGAGAACAACGCCGACAACGCGCTCGGCAAGACAACGCCAGCGCGCGACGCCTCGAGCCACGACGCCGCAAGACGCCGACCAGCGGCCCGCTCTCCACCGAACCGACGCGTCACGACGCCCGCCGGCGCCGCGCCGACGAAACTCGTGATCAAGGACCTCATCAACGGCACCGGGCCGGAAGCCAAAGCCGGCCAGACCGTCACCGTCAACTACGTCGGCGCGCTCTTCAACGGCGGCAAGGTGTTCGACGCTTCCTGGAAACGCAACGAACCGTTCATGTTCACGCTCGGCCAGGGCGAGGTCATCAAAGGCTGGGACCAGGGCGTCGCCGGCATGAAGGTCGGCGGCCGGCGTCGAGCTGATCATCCCGGCCGCGCTCGCCTACGGCGCGAAAGGCGCCGGCGCCGACGATCCCGCCGAACGCGGCGCTCGTGTTCGTGATCGACCTGCTCGGCGTCTAGGCAGCACGCACGCCGGCCGCGCCGAGACCGTGCTGCGCAGCGCGCCGCGCCGCTCCTGCTGAGCTGGCGCGCGCGCTCGCGCGCAGCCGGCTGCGGCGGCGAGCGAGCCGGCGCCAGCCCGGCCGAGCTGCGGCTGCAGCGCGAAGACCTCGTCGCGGTCAGCCACGCGCTGCAGCGCGCCCAGGGCCCGGTCGCACGGCGAGGTCGCGGCGACGAAGGCCGCCTGGCCGCTCGTCGCCAACGGTCTGCCCGCGCAGCGCGCCACGGCCGCGCGGCGCGCCGCGATCGCCGCGCCGCGAGCCAGGCCGCGAAGGTCGATCGTGCCGGCGCTGTCTGCGCAGAAGCCGCAGGCGACGACGCTCACCGGCCCCGGCGCCGCGCTCGCCGGGCCTGTTCCGCAGCTTCGGCGGCCTCGCGACGCACGGCTGGCGGATGATCGGCGCCGCGATCGACGCGATCGAACGCGGCACGCCCGCGGCTGCGCGCTTCGCCCGCGCGAACGTCGCGCTCTACATCGAGAGCGTCTACGACGCCCACTTCAGCCTCGCGCCAGATCGGCAAGAAGCTCGCTGTCGGCCTACAGCAAGCTCGGCGGCGGCGCCGGCGTTCGGCGCGCTCGCTCACGGAGGGCGAAGTCGCGCGCGCTGACGCGGCGGCTACTCCGAAGCCAGCGACCGGCTGCATCCTCACGTCGGCGTGACGCTGCGGCTCCGTGAGCGCGTTCGTCGACCGCCGGCGCCGGCTTCCTGCTGGCCGTGCTCTGGTTCGACCTGATGTTCGACGTGCAGGTCCTCGGCCACCGGCGGCGAGCGCTGCCCGAGGAGGTGCTCGCGTCGATCGCCGCCTACTACGCCGCGCGTCACGACGGCGGCGCGGCCGATGAACCGGCTGATCGCGACGGTCATGCTCGCGACGCTCGCCGCGATCGTCGTGGAGATCGCCGCGCGGCGAGCCGCGCGACCTGGGTCGCGCTGGTCTCGCTCGCGCTCGCCTCGCCGGCGATCGGGCTCGCCGGCGCGCGGATCGTGCCCGCGCGCGGTCCGGCTCGGCGCGCGCAGCGACTCGACGGAGCGTCAGAGCAGTCTCGCGGTCGAGATCTTTCGCGGCCACGTGCTGTGCGCCGTACTGATCGCGGCGCTGCTCGTGCTCCAGCTCTCGTTCGCCTGAGTCGGTGCTCGCGCCGGCTCGCCCCAGGCGCTATGTTCTCGTGTCGTTCTGCCCGGGCCGATTGCCATCACGCGACGACGGCTGTTCCTGTGCGCGGCTGGGGTCGTGCTGCTCGGCGCGGCCGCGTACGCGGTGCTGCCGGGCAGCGGCGAGGCGATCGCGTACCTGCTGCCGCCAGTGCTGTTGCTCGTGGCACTCGCGGCGCGCTGGTACCCGGGTGAACGAGCGCTCATACGTCTCGTGCGACGCAGGCATGCCCGCCGGCCCGTCTGTGAGGCCGGCGAGGTATCCCGCCAGCCGCCGCGCGCATTTCTGCCGCGCGGTGGCAGTCTGATCGCGTCGTCCCTTTCGGTGCGCCCGCCGCCGCCGGCCAGCGTCTTCAGCTAGCCCGCGCCGCGCGCAGCTGCTCGGCGCATACCCAGCATCGAAAGCGAGGGATCTCCATGTCGCCGTATCTGAACCCGCCCCGACGGGCGAAGCCGCCGACGCCGACGCGGCGTACGTTGGCGCTCGCCGCCGCCTTCTGCTGCGTCAGCGCCGCGGCGCCCGATGTGGCGAGCGCCCACGGCATCTCCGGTCTCACCAGCCTGCCCGTGCCCGCGTGGCTGTTCGCGTGGGCCGCCTCGATCGTGCTCGTCGTCTCTTTCATCCTGCTCTCCGCGCTGTGGTCCAGCCCACGGCTGCAGGACGGCCGGGGCCGCAGGATCGCTGCATGGCCCGCAGCCTTGAGCGTTCCGGCCGGCGCGATTGGCCTCGGCCTGTTCGCGCTCGTCGTCTACGCGGGCTATACGGGTGTCCCCTACTACACATCCAACATAGATCCCACCTTCATCTTCGTGATCTTCTGGGTCGCTGTCCCAGTCGCGAGCGTGCTGCTCGGCAACTGGTTTCGCGCTTTCAACCCATGGCTTGCCCTCGCGCGCGCGCTCCGCTGGATAGGGACACGTGCGCACATCGCATGGCAACCGCCCCTCGCCTATCCACGCTGGCTTGGACGTTGGCCGGTGGTCGCCGGGCTGCTCGCGTTCGGCTGGCTCGAGCTCATCTACCACGATCACGACAACCCCTCCACCCTCGCGTCGCTGTCACTCGCCTATTTCACCTTGATGCTGATCGGCATGGGCCTGTTCGGCATCGAGACGTGGAGCGAGCAAGGTGATGCGTTCGGCGGATACTTCGCGCTCCTGGCGCGCCTCTCGCCCCTCGACGTCCGGGACCGAGGACTGTGGCTGCGGCGTCCGCTCTCGGGCGTGACCTCGATCTCAGAGCAGCCGGGGCTGGTGGCTCTGGTGGTCGTGATCATCGGCATAACGACCTTCGACGGGGCCTCCAACGGCGTCGTCTGGACGACTCTCCAGCCGCACGTCCAGAGCTTCTTCGCCGGGCTTGGACTCGCCGACCCTGCGCCCGACGAGCTGGCGGACAGCCTCGGGCTGCTGCTCGCGATAGCCGTCGTCGCCTCCTTCTACCTCGGTGGCGTGATCGGGATGCGGACGGTGTCGCGACGCTTCAGTGCGACGCACCTCGCGCGCTCCTTTGCACATACGCTCGTCCCGATCGGCTTCGCCTACGTGCTCGCGCACTACTTCTCCCTGCTCATCTGGCAGGGCCAGGCGATCGGGTACCTCGCCTCGAACCCCCTCGGCCACGAAACCAACTACTTCGGCACCGCCGGCTGGCACGTCAACTACCAGGTCCTCAGCATCAACACGATCTGGTACGCGCAGGTCCTGGCGCTCGTCGTCGGTCACGTCAGCGGGCTGGCGCTCGCCCACGATCGGGCTCTCGTCACGTACCGATCGGCGACCCAGGCGGTACGTTCGCAATACTGGATGCTCGTGGTCATGGTCGGATTCACGAGCCTCGGCCTGTGGTTGCTCTCGGCCGTGAACACATGACAACGCGGCAATGGCTCACACGTGATCGCGCACATCGGCAACATCCCAATCGAGGAGTGGCTGCCGTTCGTGGTGCCCTTCCTCGCCATATACGTATACGTTCGCCGCAAGGAGCGCCGTCGGCGCAGGGATGTGGGCCGGCTCCCGGCTCCCGGCGAGCCTCTCGAGGAGCACACGGTCGAGGTCGTGCGGGCCGAGTGGAGCCGGGCCGAACACGGGGACCTCACGCGCCGGCACCTGCCGCTGCTCTACCCCCCCGGCCCGGACGGCATGAGCCCGACAGAACTAGCCACACGGGTCCACTCCGACCCTGCGACCGTCGAACAGCTGCTCGAGGAGCTCGAGGACCTCGAGTATCTCGAAGTCGACGAGCCGCCTGATCCCCGGGACCGGCGAGTCTGGCTCACGTTCAAGGGGCACGAACTCGTCGACGCGACCGAGAGCGCGCTGCTGGACGCCCTCGGGCGCGGCAGTGCGAGCACGAAACATGCCAAATAGACTCACGCGGCGGCCGCACGAGTGTTACGAGCGCGAACTCCGGTCGTCCCCGCGCTTCAGGAGGGACTTGCGCCCAGCGAAGAAGCCGCATCGGCGCGGTCGCCCCGAGCCGCTGCCCCGCTCGCCGGGATCTCGTCCCCGAGCAGGAAGCGCCAGACCGCGAGTGACACGAGGACCGTCAGGATGATCGCGCTCGACACGCACCACTCGCAGATCGCGTGGATCGAGAATAGCTCGCGGTAGGTCAAGTAGGCGCTGAAGCCGAAGCCGATCGTCGTCACGGCGACCGTCGCGAGGCGAGTCGTCTCGCTCTCCGGCAATAGCAACAGGGTCAGGATCGACACGTAGCCGATGAGGCCCATGAGCGCGACCGGCACGCCCGCGAGGTGGGAGTAGGCGGAGGTCTGCACCTTCTCGCAGCTCCCGCCCAGCGAGCACGCCGGTTTGATACCGGAATAGTGGACGTACGTGAGGTAGCTCGCCAGGCCGAGGCCGACCACCGCGAGCGCGATCATCGTGATCCTCAGCGCTCGCCGGCTGACCATGATCTCAACCCTTGAGGGTCTTTTCGATCGCCGCGTTGAAGGACGCCGGGTCGCTCACTGACGCATATTCGAGCTTCTGTTGCGCCGCTCCCGTCTTGCCGATCAAAAACGACGGGGTACCTGAGAAGCCCTGGGCGCTGGCCGCCTGTGCGTCGCTCGTGACCTGGCTGGCGAGCGAAGGTTCGCCGCGAGCCGCCGTCCATGCCGAAAGGTTCAGCCCGGGCACCTGCTGCGCCAGGTTCTGCAGATACTGTTCGGTGACGTAGCCGCTTCCCTCTTCGCCCTGCTCGCGGTAGAAGAGCTCCACGAACGGCCACAGGAGATTCTGCTTGCCGGCCGCGAGCGCCGCGACCTGCTGCGAGCGGAACACTTCCGGTTCGCGCGTCGCCGTCTCGAGGTTGCGGTATTCGATCTTCACCTTGCCCGTACGAACCCACTGCGGAATGATCGACTGCAAGGCCCCGAGCGTGAAGTCCTTGCAGATCGGGCACTCGAGATCAGCGAAATACTGCAGCGTGACGGGCGCGTTCGGGTTGCCGAGCACGACGCCGTTCTGGGGGATACCCCCGATCAGCGAGGTCACCGCGGCCGCGTTCTGGCTGGCGCCTGCGCTGCCGGCCTTCGCAGGTGCCGCGCCTTTGCCACCGCCGCCCGTCGCGATCGCGACCACGACGATCGCCACGACGACGACGGCGACGACCACACCGAGCTGCGCCAGCCGGGTACGCCGCACCGCCCGCGCCGCCTCCGCCTCCTCCAACTCTTTGCGATGCGCCCGCGCCTGCTCACGACGCTGCTTGCGAGTGAGGTCCTGCTCGTCGCTTTCCCCGGCGCTCATGCAAGCAATTTGTACCGGTTTATCCTCAAGAGTGCCTAAGAACACCGGGATCTCGGGGGCCGAGCGGCCGGCCCGCTCGGCCCAGCCACGTTGTCAGCTTTGCTCCCTGAGACGGCTCGTCCATTGGGAGTGACGCCGTCGAAGCTCAGCACCGTCGAGGTCAGCACGGCCCAAGGGCCGGTAGTTCGCCGCCCAGGTTTCGACCGTGTCATGCGAGCGCGCGACCGCCCAGCCGTCCCACAGAGCCATGTCGCCGAGCGGGTGACCGTTCGCATCCTCGTAGGCCGCCAGGAAGACGTCGGCGACCCGCTCGTCGAAGAGGAGGTAGAGATCAAGACGACACCAGCCCACGTCGAAGCCACGCGGACCGCGAGCTCCGCCTGACCAGTCGACGATTCCCGTCAGCACTCCGTCTCGCCAGACGACGTTGCCCGACCAGTAGTCGCAGTGCGTGAGCACCTCCGGGGAGGCGGTGATCTGCGACCAGTCAGACCGGATTCGCGTTGCGAGCGGGCCCTCCAAAATCTCGCGAGATCCGCCGCGCTGGTCGAACACGCTCGGCAGCGCAGACAGCCGGTCGCTGGACGTCGCGTGCACCAAGGCCAGCGCGTGACCGAGCTGCGTTGCCCAAGCGTCGGGATCGGTCGGCGTGATGTCCGCTTGGCCGTCAAGCCAGCTGATCAGCGTCGTCGGATGCTCCGACCACCTGCCGGCCAGGTCGCTGCCGAGCAGCACCGGCGCCAGCCCTTCAAGGCCGTCAAGCGCCCGCAAAACCCGAGCCTCGGACGCGCCGGCCCGAGTCGCCAACCGGGAACTGCCGAACGACGGCGGTGAGCGCAGGGCTCGCGGTGTCCACCCTCCACGTCGCGGCGTGCTCGGCCGCCCTCCAGTCTGACCACCGAGTCGATCGTGGCCGACGAGCCGGCCAGGCGCCGAACCTCTTCGAGGGCACCCGCCGACGGCGATCGCTCGAGATGGACCATTTCAGAGATCCTAGGGAGCGGCGCGCCACGCAGAACGCGCGCGGGAAGTGGGCGTCCGACCATGAATCGCGGCAGCGCCACGTTCGATGCTTTCCGGCGAACCGGCCGGAACCGCGCAGGCCCAATAGAATCACCCGTCCCAGGGCGCGTAGCTCAGTGGGAGAGCGCTCGCTTCACACGCGAGCAGGCCAAAGCTGCGGGACGCCCGTGCTTACAGGCGTGTGCGGCGATTCGAGCGCCTCAGCGGATCCGCGCTGCTGCCCAAACGGCCAGCGACGAGGTCCGCCACAAGAGATCACCGCTCCGCGAGTGGCGAACGAGACGAGGTTGCGTGAAGCTGTACGGGACGCAAGCCGTGCCAGGGTTTGTCCGGCCGCGGTCATTGACCCGCCCAACCTGTCGGCTGTAGTATCCGCCCGCAGGCGACCAGCGGCGGGTTATGTGGTCAACAGGGAGGCGTTTGGGAGATGAGAGTGGCGCATGTGCCACCTAACCCAGCGGACCGTGCACCTTTCGAACCGGCGCGCCTGACGCGCGGGCAGGCCTACAGGCTCCTGGTTGCCGCCGTTTCGCTGCTCGCCCTTGCTGCGCTCGGCCTGGCACCGGCCGAACGGCATCATCAGAAGGGGGCCACAATGGCCCCTGACCGCGTCGCGGGTCTCGCCGCCGCGGCAAGCCTTCGTGGCGAGGCATCGGTCGATTCCGCCTACCGCGTGGTGAGGACTCGTGTAGGGCTCGAGGCACGCAATCCGGCCCAGGGCCTGCGAATGTGGTTCGCGGCGGGTGGGGTGCGCATCTCCTCTGGAGGCGTGCATCTCGGCCTCAGGGTCGGCGCCGTCGGCTTCGGCGACGGGCTGCGTGCTGTGCGCGGGTCCGCGCCCCGGTCGCTCGGTAACCGGGTGTCCTACGCCTACCCAGGCCTTCGTGCCTGGTACGTCAACGCGCCGGCCGGTCTGGAGCAGGGCTTCACCGTGGGCTGGCCCTCCGGTAGTCGGCACGTCGGTCCGCTGACCGTGTCCCTGCGCCTGGCAGGCGCGGCGGTCCGGCTCGATCGAGGAGCGAACACTCTCACGATCGGCGACGGTCGCTCGCGGCTGCGTTACTCGGGGCTCGCCGCGGGCGACGCGCACGGCCGCCGATTGCGGGCCTGGCTACAGCTGGACGGTGGCCATCATCTGCTCCTGCGGGTCGACGCGCGCGGTGCCCACTATCCCGTGCGCATCGACCCGTTCGTGAAACAGGGCAACCTGCTGAGCGGAGCTAGCTTGCAGGAACTCGGCGCAGGCGTCGCCATCTCGGGCGACGGCAAGACGGCGCTCGTCGGCGCGCCCGGGTGGAACTCCGAGCAGGGCGAGGCGTACGTGTTCGTCCGCAGCTCCGGCGAACAATGGGTCCTACAGGGCAAGGCGCCGCTACGCATCCCGCGCGAAGCAGGACACCCTCGCCTGGGCGAAAGCGTCGCTCTATCCGCTAACGGCAACCTGGCGCTGGTCGGCGCCCCGAATGCGCGGGAGGTGTTTGCCTTCACCCGCTCCGGGACGACCTGGACACTCGTGGGAAAATTCACCGCGCCCGCCACGACCGCGTTTGGCTCAAGCGTCGCACTCGCGGCCAACGGAAACACGGCGCTGATCGGCGACCGTCTCTACCAGGAAACGCGAGAAGGCGTCTCGACAGACCACGGGGCCGCGTTCGTGTTCGTTCATTCGGGCGCAACATGGACCCAGCAGGGCCCCGTTCTCGCTCCGCCTGCACGCACGAAACACTCGTTGTTCGGCACGAGCGCGAGCCTCTCGACCGACGGCAACGCAGCGCTCATAACGGCTCCCGGTCAGAACGGACCCGGAGCGGCGTGGATATTCGAGCGCTCTGGCGAAGAATGGGCTGAAGCGGCCGAGCTCACGGGAACGGGTGCGGACCCCGAAGCTCGCTTTGGCGCGAGCGGCGCACTTTCTGGGGACGGCGCCACGGCGCTAGTCGGCGCGCCGAACGAAGGCGAACACACCGGGGCGGCGTGGGTGTTCGCGCGCTCGGGTGAAGCCTGGGCCCAGCAGGGGCCCAGGCTCTTGCCGAGCGAACCGCCCGAAGCCGCGTTCTACGGACAAGGCGTCGCCCTCTCCTACGACGGCTCGACGGCCTTCGTGGGCGCCTACCGCGGGCCGGACGTGCTGTTCGCGCGCTCGGGCGAAACGTGGAGCCAACAGGAAACCCCCGGGTTCGGGCCGAGCGTGGCCCTCTCCCCGAGTGCAAGCAAAGCGCTCACCGGCGACAGGAACAGCTTCGAAAAGGGCGGCTCGGCTGAGGTCTTCGAAAACAGCTCGACGCCGCCGCCTCCGATCGTCACCGGGATCGCGCCCAATAAGGGCTCGGTCGCCGGCGGGACGGTCGTGAACGTCAGCGGAACCGGGCTCGGCGGTGCCGAGGAGGTCGACTTCGGCTCGGTTTCTGCGCCCAGCTTTGAAGTTGTGTCTTCCAGCTCGCTTAGAGCGGTCGCTCCGACGGAGCTCGCCGGCAACGTCTACATCACAGCGCTCGTCGGCGGCGTGCCCAGCGCGCCGGTCAAAGCCTCGCTTTACTCGTTCCTGCCCGAACTGACGAGCGTGAGCCCGAACGAAGGCCCTGCCGCGGGCGGAACGCGCGTGACCCTCGCAGGTGTTGGCTTCTCCACGGCACCCGGTGGTACGAAAGTCAAGTTCGCCTCGACATACGCCACCGAAGTGAGCTGCGCCTCGACGGTCGAATGCCAGGCGACCACTCCGGCGCACACCGCCGGCGGGGTGAAAGTCAAAGTCGTCGTCAACAAACTGACCAGCCCCTCGCTCAGCGGGTTCCAGTTCAGCTACAGGTGAGCGCTGGGCCGCGGTTACGCCGCTAGGGGGTGGGCGGACCTCCCGGGACTCGATACCCCAATAGAATCCGCCCTGTAGGGCGCGTAGCTCAGTGGGAGAGCGCTCGCTTCACACGCGAGAGGTCGCAGGTTCGAAACCCGCCGCGCCCATACATAAAGGGCCTGCAAAAGCGCTAGTTTTTCTCGTCGTCAGCAACGCCCTGTGGCAGGCCGGATGAGCCAGAATCGTCCATGGGCCCATTCATGGGCCTAAACTCCGCCTCGCTGATGCGTGTCAGCTGCCGCGAGAAGGGGCAGTCGGCGGGCTCATCGGCGAAGCGCATCAGCTCCCAGATGGCCTGCCGCTCGGCGTCGCTGAGACGCCGGTTACGGGTCTGCTGGTAGACCTGAAGCGTGAAGCTCGCGGAGGTGTGGCCGATCTGATCGGAGATCCAGTGCGGGTCGCGCCCGGCCTGGGCGGCGAGCATCGCCCAGGTGCGGCGCAGCGAGTGCGGCGTGATCGCGGGAAGGGCTGCCAGACCCTGCTCGGCGCGTTTCTCGTTCGCACGCTCAACCGCACGGCCGAGCACCCTGTCACGGAAGCGGTCGGGGTCGCGTCGAGTGCCGCTTACCGTCCCGAAGAAATGGTCGGTCGGTCCCATCGGGAAGTCGTCTCGGACACGCTGCGCGCGATGTCGGACGAGCTCGCCGCGCAAGCTGAGCGACATCTCGACCTCACGGATGCCCTTGACGGTCTTGGCATCGGGAACCTTGAAGCGCGCGCGGGCGAGGTCCACTTGCTGGCAGCGCATGTCGCAGAGCTCTGAGATCCTGAACCCGGCGAGCGCGAGTGCGGCCAGCGCGGCACGCCGGCCGATGCGACGGTCGCGCCTGGCGGCAGAATCGAGCTCGCCCGCGGCTTGAAGAAGGCTCGTCAGCTCGTCGACCTCCAGGAACGTCCGCGCCGCCTTGACGGCCGGCAGGAACCGCTGCTTGCGCTCGCCAACCCTGACAGGGTTGCGCTCGATGTGTCCGTAGTCGACGGCGCGTTGCAGGATTTGACCGAGCAGCGAGAGCATCGCGTTGATCGAGGTATTTGAGAGCGCCCGCTTGCGGCGCTTGTAGGGCTTCTGTCCGCTCCGCTTGACGGTCTCCGTGAGCGGCTTGCCGCGAGCTGCCGCCTCGTTGATCACCCGGGCTCGCTTGGCGAGCTCGTCCCGGAACGCGTCGACCCGGGCGACGTCGATCTCGAGCAACTCAAACCTCCCGAAGTAGCCCGTCAAATAGCCGAGCTTCCACTTCAGGTCCGCGAGCGTGTCGGCGTCAAGTCCGTGGCTGCGCTTGGCCTCGATGATGCTGTGCGCAAAGGGCCTGAAGGGCTGATGCCCGTCGGGCCGCCCAGCGCTTGTCGGTTTGACGGATGTCTTCTTCTCGGGCGGGACCCAAGTACCGCGGTCAACCTGCTGGAGGATGTCCTCGAGCTCGATGTCGGCGCGCGTGCGATTCCAGCCCTGCGTGTTGGTGCCGAAGACGAGTCGGTGCCGGCGCCCGTAGGCGTACAGACGTGCACCAAAGGTGATCGTCTTTTGGTTCTTCCATGACCGTTCGGTTACCTGCCCCGCGCTCGGTCTTGGCATCAGCGCACCCTTCCCGGCAGGCGCGGAGGCTCGTGTCGCATTGTGCTCAGCTCCCGGCTGTGCGCTCGACTCCGCATCCGCGGCACCGAGGCATTTACGTGAGTTCATGAGACTACCTGCGGGCTGCGCCTACGGCGGGCGGCTGCTTACGCGACCGCATCGCTGTGTGCGCCGTCTGCAGATCGAAGCGCAGCCTTGCCTTTGGCCCGTCACCGAGGCGCATCACGCCGAGGTCGGCCGCATGCTCGTAGACGTAGTCCAAAGAGACGTTCAATGCCCTGGCGAGCTGCTTTGGCTCCAGCAGCTGAAATGTGCCCGGGCCCGGCCGGTCGAGGAGTTGCACGACGCGGTGGGCGGCACGCTCGGCGATCGCCTCGATGTCCTCATCGTCGAGCGTCATCGTTTTCCGAGAGTTCTTGCAAGAGCGCGCATCATGGATATAGAGCCTGACCGGGCCGAAACGGCCCGGGATCCGCCATTTCCAACACGCGCGGCGGGCGTGCTACTTCCAGAGCGCACAGGTCGACTGGACGTTGGTCGGTCCCGCTAAGGGCCCCTGTCGGCTAATGAACGATCGCTACGTCTCCAGAGGCTAAGCAAACGTTCCTCCCTCATCGCTTAGTAAGCTTGTAGCGTGGTAAACGATCGTACATCTCCCTCGGCGCCCCTCTCGAGCCCCCGGACTGGCGAGTTTCGGCTCGCCGAGAGTGGACCCGACGGCTACTGGGCCTTCCACCCGCGCTGTCTGCCTCCGCAGCCTCCCGTACGAATTGACGCTGCCATGCAGAGCCTGCTGGACCGCACCAACCAGGCCCTCGGCCGTCTCGACGGCATCACGCTGCTTGCTCCCCGATCCCGACCAGTTCATCTACACGTTCGTGCGCAAGGAGGCGGTCCTCTCCTCGCAAATCGAGGGCACCCAGTCCTCGCTGTCGGACCTGCTGCTCTTCGAGCACGACGCCGCGCCAGGGGCACTACGCGAGGACGCACGGGAAACCGCCAACTACATCGCCGCGCTCGACTTTGGTCTCGATCAGATCGCGCGTCCCGGGGCGCCGCCGATCAGCGCCCGGCTGCTCCGCGAAGTCCACCGACGGCTGCTCCAAACCGGACGCGGCGCAGACAAGAACCCAGGGGAGTTCCGACGCGACCAGAACTGGCTCGGCGGCCCCCGGCCGAGCGTCGCACGCTTCGTGCCGCCGCCCTGGCAGGAGGTCGTGCCAGCCATGTCCGCGCTCGAGAAGTTCATCCACGACGAGCCGGAGCCGACCCCCGTGCTCGTCAAGGCGGCGCTCGCGCACGCCCAATTCGAGACCATCCACCCGTTCCTCGACGGCAACGGACGTGTCGGCCGCCTGCTCATCACACTGCTGCTCTGCTCCGAGGGTGTCCTGAGCCGGCCGCTGCTCTATCTCAGCCTGCACTTCAAGCGCAACCGCGATAGCTACTACGAACATCTCCAGCGCGTGCGAACCGAAGGAGCCTGGGAGGACTGGCTGCGCTTCTTCCTGGAAGGCGTCATCGAGGTCGCCGAGTCGACAACGCTCACCACCCAACGGGTCGTCGCAATGGTCGAGAACGACCGCCAGAAGATCCACTCCTTCGGGCGTGGCGCCGCCACGGCACACCGAGTACATGACCTGGCCGCGCGCTCAGTGGTGATCGGAGCGAGCTCCACAGCCCAGCTGCTCGGCCTAACGGCGCCACCCGTCTACGCCGCAATCGAGAGACTCGAGAAAGCCGGGATCCTGCGCGAGGCAACCGGACGACGGCGCGGAAAGCTGTACGTCTATAACGAGTACCTCACCATTCTGAACGAGGGGACCGAACCCCTCTAGAGGCTGTCACCGCCGCTGCTCGTCGACAATCGCGTGGCAGCCGGCCGGCCCGTCACGGCGGAGACAGGGTGCGCCTCGACGCGATTACGAGCAGGCACCGTGACGGCTACTCCAACAGCGAAATACCGGCCGTGTCCGCGCTGAAGGCGTTGGTTGTCTGAGTCGCCCCTTCTGTTGGTGGCGCTTGCGTGTCTTGCCCCATGTTCGCCACCGCCGGTCTGGCGCTTCAACCCCGCAAGGGGGTTCCCCTGCGCCCCTTCGGGGCTTCGGTTCCGCGCGCCGGTCGGCGTCGTTCTTCGGGCTGCGTCACTAGCACCAACCAACCGAAGGAGAACCACCATGAACATCAACAAGATCATCTGCACGGGCCGTCTGACCAAGGACCCCGAGCTCCGCAGCGATCTCTGAGGAGATGAAGGTCTGCCAGCTGCGCCTGGCGGTCGACGGCATGGGCCGTGGCCGCGAGGTCGGCTACATCAACGTGAGCGTGTTCGGCAAGGCCGGCGAGGCCGCCGCCGAGTACCTCGCGAAGGGCTGGCTGGTCGCGGTCGACGGTCGCCTGGAGTACGGCGAGTGGGAGACCGAGGGCGGCGAGAAACGCCACGACTACACGGTCGTCGGGAACGTCGAGTTCCTGACCGCCCCGAAACCGGCTGAGGAGCCGGCGCCGGTGAAACCGGCCCGCAACGGCAGGAAGGCCGTCGCCGCGTAGCCGCCGGTGGGCCCGCACCTGTTGGCCGGGTGCGGGCCCTCGCGGTCTGAGCGACAAGCGAGCGCAATCCTTCCATCAGCTATTCCGGATTCGGTATAATCATGTCCATGCGAAGTGCTGATCTCCTAGTTGCCGGCCGCCGCCGTGCCGGGCTCTCTCAGGAGCAGCTCGCGGAGCGTCTCGGGCCGTACGCAGTCGACGATCGCTCGTTGGGAGACCGGCTATCAGCGTCCGCCGCTTGAGAGCGTCGTCGAGGCGCTGCATGCGTGCGGGCTCGAGCTGACGGTCGGCATGGCTCGCTATGACGACTCGTACGAGTCGCTGATTGCACGAGCAGCTGCTGCTCGATCCGGCCGAGCGCGTGAGGCGCCTGGCGCGGCGGGCAGGAGGGTTTGACCCGATCGGGATGCTGTGCGAGCTGGCCAAGGACGCGCAGTTCGTGGTGATCGGCAAGGTCGCCGGCGCTTTCAACGGGTGGCCGATCATGCTGGGCGCTCGAACCCTGCAGGTCGTGCCCGCGGACTCCTCGGTGGAGCGCTGTCGAGGAGGCCGCGCGGCGGCTGGGCGCCGAACCCGCTGGCGAGGGCGAAGATCGCGCACAGCGCTGGGTGCTTGCCCTCCGGCGCTGAGCTGCACGTCAGCGTGGTGCCTCCGCGGCACCCACGGCTACCGCGACCTCGCGCGCGACGCGAAGAGCATGCTGATCGCTCCGGGGTGTCCGTGCAGGTCGCTTCGCTGATCGATCTGATCCGTATCGCCGAGGCTTCGACCGGCCCTGACGGACGCACGTTCGTGCCGGCGCTGTGGGCGACGCTTGAGACCCAACAGCGCTTCACCGAAGACGGCGGCTCGTCCGGCCGGCATGAGACCTGAGGAGCAGCCCGGACCCGGGTCTGCGAAGCGATCATGGCGGCGTTTGAGCGCCATGAGGTGGCCTATGTCGTGATTGGCGGAGAGGCTGCGCGGGCTCGCGGGTGGCCGGAGCAGACAGAAGACATCGACGTGACACCGGAGCGCTCGAGGGAGAACCTCTCGCGCCTCGCCGACGCGCTGGAAGAGCTCGAGGCAGGCTTCCGCGTGGACCCAGTCCGTTATCCCGAGGGATTTAGTCCTCCGGGCGGCATCGATTGGCGCACGTTTCGCAGCCAGGTTTGGGTCACCCTCACGACACGCCACGGAGATATCGACATCGTCCTGACCCCCGACGGCACAGACGGGTATGAGGAGATCGCCCAGACCGCGACACGCGAGCGGCTGGAGGGCACCGAGATCGTCGTGCCGGTCGCCTCGGCGGAGATGATCCTGCAGTCCAAGACGGCCGCGGATCGCCCCAAGGATCACGCCGTGCTCGACCGCATGCGCGAGGTCCTGGATCCCCTACGTTCTCGCGACGGGCTCGAGCTGCCCGATCGCTCGCGCGACGGGCACGGACCGCCGGAGCGGTGAGCGTCTAGGTATACGCATACGCTGGTGCGCGTGAACGAGTGGACCGCTGCCGAAGCTGCCGCGCAGTACCTTGGATTCGGCGTGACTATCGCCGAGGGCAAGCCCGAGAGCGTCCCAGCCGTGGCGTTCTCCTCGGCGCGCGAGCGCCTGCTATCCGATGCCATCGCACGGAAGATGGCACCCGCGTTCGTTGTTCGATGCGCCACTCCGGAGCTGCTCTGGGGTACCTGCGATCTCAGGCTACGGGCTCAGGGTCCTGGTCGATTCGCCGCGGGGTGGTGCACGACGCGATCGACCCCATCCTCGATACTCTTCATGGGGCTGGACAAGGCCCCGTCGACGATCTTGTCGCCGCCGCGGTGGCAAGGCTCGACGCGGAGTCCGTGCGCGATGCGTGGATGCGGGCCCTTGAGCGTCGCGACAACGATCCCGAGGCTGCCGTCACCGCCGCGCGGGCACTGTTGGAGGCGACATGCAAGACGATTCTCGACGATGAGCGCGAGGCCTACGCCGAAGGCGACGATTTGCCGGTGCTCTACAAGCGCGTGCAGAAGGTTCTTCAGCTGAGCCCTAGCGAGCAGACAGAAGATCGTTTTCGAGCGATCCTCGGAGCCTGCACGACGATCGTGAAGGAGTTAGGCAGCGTGCGCAATCGTCATTCAGACGCGCACGCGTCCGGTCGGAAGCGCTACCGCCTGGCGGCCCGGCACGCATCGCTCGCCGTAAACCTCGCCGGCTCGATGGCGCTGTTCCTAATCGAGACCCACGAAGCACGCACGAGCGACCCCGAGGACCCAGCATTGAAGAGCTAGCGAGCAGGCGCGCTATTGCGAGCCAGCGTAGGCTCGAGCGCTACGGTGAACGGCTCGCGCAGGGCGGGGTCGCAGAGCTGCGCTCCAGTTCGGACGATCTCTTGGCTCGCTCTCGGGGAACCGGTCGCCTAGAGCCCTGGACTAGGAAAATGTGCTTGGTCGAGCATGCGCCTCGGCGCTCGCGCAGCATCGCCTCCAGCAGCACTCGGTCTGACTCGAACCGGTACTTGTCGAAATACTCGTGGGTGACCTCGCCGGAGAGCGGCGTGAACTCGCCGGTCAGGTGCGAGCGCCAATGGACCCGGCGTGTGAGCTCAGCAGCTGACGAGGAGTCCACCGTCGGCTATCTCTTCGAATCGTTGCGAATGCCGATCCCCGTCGCCGTGTCGGGTCGCGTGCTGCTACTGGCGTAGGTCCGCTTCCGTTTTTTGGCAGGCCGCCGGGTTCCTCACGATCTGTTTCCACGCGGTTGGGGTGAGCGCGTATGCGGACACTGCGCTGTCGGTGAACAGCTTCCAGGATGCTGGGTGCGTCAGGGTGGCGAGGGCTGCTGCGACTACTGGGATGGCCGCAAGCGGGTCACCACGCAGCGGGGTTAGCTCCTCGGTGCTGCCGGCGTAGGGGCCACGGTGGGTGAGCGCGGCGGCGAGCTCGCGTGCGATGCCGCGGCGGCCCCCGCCGTGTTGCGCGGCGCCCAGGATCGCGAGGAGCAGCTGGTGCGTCCGGACGCCGGGGCGACCCGGCGGGAGCGGGTTGATGCGTTCGCCGGTCGAGAGGGCGAGTAGCGTGCCGACGAGATCGACGCCGGCATGCCAGGCGTTGGCGGGCTCGACGAGACGCGGGTTGACGTCGATGTAGCGCGGGCCGTCGGGTGTGAGGATGGCGTCGAGTGACAGCGCACCGTGCCACTGAAGGGCGTCGCCCAGTGACTGCAAATGGTCGCCGACGATCGGTAATGCGATGCTGCGCTTAGCGCTGGCGCCGCCGGAGCTGCCCTCGCGCTCGCGCAGGTTGGCGTGCCAGGCGAGCAGCTCGCCGTGGCCGAAGACGGCCTGCACCATGACGAGCGGCCCCGGGAGGGAGTCCTGCACGACGACACCGTCGGTGAGATCGGACTCGCTTGCGGCGCGCAGCAGTCCGGCGCGGTCGCTCGCGAACCGCACGGCGTTGCTCGCCGTCCCGATCGGCGCCTTGAGGTAGATGGGGGGCGTCGCGCGTGCGAGGAGTTCCTCGTACGAGGTTGCGACCCAGGTCGGGGGATGCGGCAGCCCGACCTCGTGCAGCGTCGTCGCCTGCGCCACCTTGTCCTGCACGCGCAGCAGGCTCTCGAACGGTGGGACGGCCAGCGCGACCCCGAGCTGAAATACGCGCGCGGCGTCGCGGGAGAGCACCGCGACCTGCTCGTGTGTGGGCAGCAGCACGTCATGCCCGCCTGTGCGCAGCACCTCCAGCGTGGCCTCTATCCATCGCTCGGGATCCTGGCCAAACGCGGGGACGCGGTGTACGCGGCGCACGTGACGCGTGAAGCTCGCCGGGCCAAGCCACGTCGGCGCGATGGCCTCTACGACATGGCCGGCCGCGGCGGCCTGCGTGGCTGCCTGCCGCGAGGTCAGGCCCGACCCGTCAGAAAGCAGGACGCGCATTGCGCAGACTCGGTTATCCGGGTACGGCTGCGCGCCGCTGGTTTGCCCGAGTGGCTAGCTGATAGAGCGCCGAGAGGGCGTCGCCGAACAGCTCGTCCGGTACGGCCTCGGGGTCAAGGAGCTTCATCAGGGCCAGACCGTCGGCCAGGGCGGTGAAGAGCGTGCCGGCCGCATTGGCGAGACCCTCGGGCAGGACGACGCCAAGGTCGCGGGCGCCTGCTTTGATCAGCTCGCCGTTTGCCTTCGGGAATGCGGCAAAGCGCGTCGCGACGCGGGCGCGGAGCTCGGGGTCGCGCTGCGAGTAGGACCAGAACTCGATGAAGAGCCGGTACCAGTCGGGGTCCTCGTGGAGGAACTGCATCCAGTCGTCGGCGCCCGCGCGCGCGCGTTGCGCCGGAGTGGTCGCGTTAGAGACGGCCTGCTCGACGGTGCGCACGCGTGCGGCGACGTGATCGTCCAGGACTGCGAGGAAGAGGTCCTCCTTGCTGTCGAAGTTTGCGTAGATCGCGCCCGTGGAGTAGCCGGCTTCCTCGGCGATCTCTTCGAGCAGTGCTTGGTGAAAGCCCCGGCGGGCGAAGACGATTCTGGCGGAGGCGATCAGTCGCGCCTTGGTTTGCGCCCTCCGCTCCTCCCTCCCGAGTCGCTTCCTCGTCGTATCCATCAGGCAGGCAGGGTCACGCGCTCGCGAAGGATCGCTCTGGTTCCGCGCGCGGGGGCGAACACGATCGAGCGACGCCGTGTGGCCTCGGGTCGCCTGGACGCTGCGCTCAGGCGCGTGTTTTGAAGGATTGTCCTGAGCACGGTCGTCATCTCGAACAGCGCAAAGCTCGCGCCGAGGCAGCGGCGCATGCCGCCGCCGAAGGGGAGCCACGTGTAGGTGTCCGCGGACCCTCCTGGCTCGTCGAGGAAGCGCTCGGGGCGAAAGGACTCTGGGTCGGGGTACAGCTCGGCGCGGCGATGGACGAGGTAGATGCACGGGGCCACCACTGTTCCCTGGGGTAGCCGGTAGCCGGCGATGTCGCATGGTGTGGCGAGCTTGCGATCGGCGAATGGCAGCGGCGGGCGCAGGCGCAGGGCCTCCTTGAGAACCGCCTCCAGGTAGACGCCGCGATCGCCGCTCTCAACGCACTCGGCCGTGAGCCGCTCCAGCCTTTCGGGGTCTCGCAAAAGCGCGTCGAGGGTCCAGGCGAGGCCGGTCGCCGTCGTCTCGTGTCCGGCGATCAGGAGCGTCATGAGCTCGTCGCGCAACTGCCTGTCGCTCATCGGGCGATCATGCTCGTCGCGAGCCTGTATCAGCAGCGAGAGGATGTCATCGCGCCCAGCCAGCGCTGGGTCGCTTCTGCGGCGGGCGATCTGGTCGAAGATTCGCGCATCGGCCTTCTGCATAACGCGATCAAACGCGGCGGCGGCCAGTCCTCGAAGCAGGTCGGGTACGGCGACGAACAGAAAGGCAAGTGGCGAGGCGGTCATTGCGAGTAAGGGCTGAATGCGCTGGCGCATGTCGGCCAGCCCGTCGTGCTCGTCCATCCCGAACACCACTCGCAGGATCACCTCCAGCGTGATCGTCTGCATCCTCTCCTGAAGCGCGAACGGCTGCCCCACGGGCCAACTCTGGATCGCTTGCTCGGCGATCTGCGTCATCAGCTCGCCGTAGCGCGCCATTCGCTCGCCATGAAACGGCGGGAGCATCAGTCGCCGCTCGCGTAGGTGCTCGGCGCCGTCGAGCAGCAGGATCGACTGGGCGCCGAACATCGGGCGAATGCCAGCTCGCGCCGCCCCCGCCCTCAGCACCTCGGGGTCGCCGGTGAAGATCGCCTTCACAGCAGCAGGGTCGGCGACGAAGACCAGCGGATCGCTCCCAGGTGTCCGGATCGTGAAGCAGTCGCCGTACCGCCGCGCGCACGCCTCAAGCCAAGGCCCAGGACGCAGCGTCCAGTTCAAGAGCTGCGCGGTCGCCAACCTCGGGCCCGGCGGAAGCGAACCTGGACGCGGGCTCCGAGGTCCGGCGTCCTCTCGACGGCTGGCGGTCTGATCGATCGTTGGGTTGTGGGCGCTCATTAGGTCCGACTCGATTCTGCGAGATAGTCATAATTATCAAAAGAACCGTGATTATGCAAGGTTCGGTTGAACGCCTACGATCGAGGTCGTGAGCCGATAGCGCCGGCCTCGCTCGCCAACTCGGCCTTCGCGCACGACCCCGTCACCGCCCGCTTCGATCCGGCCCAGCCGCTCCGGTCCCCAATCGAGCACTCGCCGCCGGCCGCTGCGCTCACCTTCCCAAGCGCCCGTGCGCGTTCCTTGCCGCTCTCGCGGCTTCGCAGCGGCCTCGTACGCCTCCCGTCGCTTCGCTCCGCTGACTGCAACTCACACCGGATGCACGCGGGACCGGGCGCTGTGTGATCGCTTAGCCGGTTTGGGGCGCTCGGGGTCGTTAGCGTGCGTGATGAGCGCTTCGAGCATCGGTGCGGGGAGGGCGGGCGGCTACGCGCGTTATCTGGAGGGCAAGACCGTTGCGCCGGAGCGCGGCGATTATTACCTGACCCCGGATGGGCAGCTGACCGAGACCCCCGGCGAGTGGCTGTCCGACCGCGAGACGCTCACGCGGCTCGGGATCGACCCGGACGCCCCGGTCGCGGGCGAGCAGTTCATCGCGTTGATGGAGGGCCGCCACCCCGGCAGGGGTGGCTGGCTGCGTCCGGCGGGTGCGGATGGCTCGCGGGGTGGTGGGATCGACGTGACGTTCAGCGCGCCGAAGTCGGTGTCGGTCGTGTGGGCGCTTGGCGACCCGTGGCAGCGCGAGCAGATCCAGGCCGCTCACACTCGGGCGGTGCATCGCACCGTCGACTATCTGCGCGACCGGGTACCGGTCGTGCGCCGCCGCTACGACGGCCAGGTCGTCGAGGAGCAAGCAAAGGATGTGCTCGCGACCGCCTACCAGCACACGACCGCGCGGGGTGTCTCGGGCGCTGAGGCGCCCGACCCGCAGCTGCATACGCACGTGGTGATCACGGGCGCGGTGCGTGAGGACGACCGTTTCGTCGCAGTGGCTTCCAGGCCGATCTTTCGCGCGGGCCGGGAGCTCGGCGCGTTCTACCGATCGGCGCTCGCGCAGGAGCTCGCGGAGGAGGGCTATGAGGTGCGGCAGGGGACCGGCACGGGAGGGCGGTATTTCGAGCTCGCCGGGGTGCCCACGGGGTTGTGCGATGCGTTCTCCTCCCGGCACCGTGAGATCGCCCAGGCGGCGGAGCGCTTCAGGGCCAGGCACGGCCGGGCGCCGGAACGGGGCGAGCTGCGCGACCTGGCGTTGGAGAGCCGGCGCAGCAAGGAACTGGCGACGCGTGGGGATCTGCGGCGTGCGTGGGCACGCACCGCCGAGCGTCACGGGTTCGGCGCGGATGAGGCCGTCCACCTGATCGGCGCCCCCGACCCGCCGACGCATGAGCGGCCGCTTGAGGATCGTGTCGAGGCGAAGCTGACGGAGCGCGAGGCGCTGTTTGACCCGACCACGCTGCGCGCCGTCGCGTTGGAGCAGGCCGTCGGCGAGCTCGCCCCGGAGCAGGCGCTCGAGGTGGCGCGGGCGATGGTCGGCGAGCGACGCGTCCTGACGCTGGAGGGGGGACGCATGACCACGCTTGAGGTGCGTGCGCAGGAGCAGGCGATCGAGCGCCGCGCCGAGCGGCTCGCCCGGGGGGCGGACAGGGAGGTCGGCGTCGTCGCGCGCGAACTCGCGAGCCGCGAGGTCGCCGAGCGGATCGGCGCAACCATGTCGCGCGAGCAGAAGCATGCCCTGTCCGCTCTTACCGGACCCGAGCGCCTCGCCGTGTTGGTCGGCCCGGCGGGCACCGGCAAGGGCGTCGTGATCGACGCGGCAGCACGCGCCGAGCAGACGATCGGTCGCGAGGTGATCGGCATCGCCGTGTCGGGTTCCACCGCCGAGCGGCTCGGCGCGGACAGCCCCGCCCTCACAGACCGCACGCTCACCCTCGATGCGCTCATCGCACGCGCCGAGCACGGAGCGGTCGAGGTCGGTCCTGACACGACGGTGATCCTGGATGAGGCGGGGATGGTCGACCACCAGCGCATGGACAAGCTCACCGACCTGGTGGAGCGTTCGGGGGCGAAGCTGATCGCGGTCGGCGACGGCCGCCAGCTGCCCTCGATCGGCCCCGGCGGGATGTTCGACAGGCTCACCACCCACGCCCCCACCGCAGAGCTCTCCGACATCCACCGCACCCGCGACCCTGCCGAACGCAAAGCCTGGACGGCACTCAGGGCAGGGGAACCAGAGCGCGCGATGGCGCACTACCGCTCCCGCGGGCAACTCCACCTCGCCGACACGCGCGAACGGGCCGGCGAGAACGCAGTCCAGCACTGGGGACAGCTGACGAAGGGCCGCGACCCGCGTGGGGTCGCGATCATCGCCGACGCCTCAAACGTGGAGATCGACCGGCTGAACGCTCGCGCCCAACACCTCCGCGCAGAGCGCGGAGACCTCGGCGACACGGAGGTGCAGCTCCCCAACCGCCACTACGGGCTGCGCGAACGCGACCTCGTCACCTTCACCGCCCAGCAGCGGCCCCGCGGGGCGGCGAAAGTGGAGAACGGCGCCCGCGGCGAGGTCACCCACATCGACGAGCGCGAACACGCGCTGACCGTCACCCTCGACGGGTCACACCGCCAGGTCCGCGTGACCGGCGAGGAGCTGGAGAACCTCAGGCTCGCATACGCCCAGCACGTCTACCGCCAACAGGGCGCGACCGTCGACCGCGCGATCGTGATCACCGGCGGCTGGCAAACGAGCCGCGAGTCCGCCTACGTACAAGCCAGCCGCGCCCGCCAACGCACCGACTGGTACGTCGGCCGCGAGGAGCTCGGCACAGAAGGCCAAGACGAGCGCCGCATCGACCAGCTCGCCGAGAAAATGCGCGCCAGCCGCAGACACACACCCACGCTTGAGCACCGCGAGCTACGCGACCCCGACTGGGGGCGGAGCTTCAGGAACCCGTTCACCCGCGACCGCGACCCGCTCGCCGAAACCCAACCAACCCTCCCGCGCACACCCGACCGCGGCGACGCGCTCGGGCGCACCCCCGACCCCGACCGCACACCGGGCTGGGGACGGTGAGCCATCGACTCCAAATCGTGTTGCCCGACCCGGTAGCGGGTCAGCTGCAGCAGCTCGCCGCCGGCGCCGGCGAACCGCCCTCGACGCTTGCCGCACGGATCGTGCGAGACGCCATCGCCCTCGCCGCCACGGAAGGCGAGGTCCGGGCGACCAAGACGCCCGCCCGCGTCGCGCTCGAGACGAGCGCCCGACCGCAGTGGCTTGAACCGTACGGCGGCGACCCGCGCTGGCGAGCGGAGATGTGGGGGGCGATCGTCGCGCTGCACGCCCGCTACCCCCGCCAGCTCGAACACCTCAAAGTCGGATGGTGGACCGATGAAGCGCAAACCGAGATCCTCTGTGCGTTCGGCGTGTGGCGAGCCGAGATCGACGACATGGGACGGGACCCCCGCGAGGAGCTCGCGTTTCACCGCCAGCTCGCCGACTTCGCGCACACCCTTCGCCAACAGGGCGGCGGCATCACCAGGACCTGGCATCCGGGAGCGCCACCCGAGGAGTGGATCGGGCCGCCCGGGGACTCCGGGGTTTAGGCCCATGGGCCGCTCCGTGGGCCTAAACCCCCCCGAAAAGCTCGCAAATGGGCATATTTTCGCTATTCCGCGAGAACCCTCAAATTACGCCCATTTGCAGGATTTTTGTACGAAATCAGCCGTGGTGCTGTCCTTTTTCACACGCGAGAGGTCGCAGGTTCGAAACCCGCCGCGCCCACTGACCCGCTGGCTGAACCGCTGACAGCACATCCTGCACGGGGGCGGCTCCGGGTTCAGGCGCTGGGAACGGGCGTGGCACCGTCGATCGACTCGAACGGCACGTCGGTGGCGGCACCGCTTGGGACCATGTCGCGGTTGAAGACCTCGACCCGGTTGCGGCCGTTTTTCTTGGCCGCATAGAGGGCACGGTCGGCATGGCGGAGCAGGCTCGTCGCGTCGCCCGCATGGTCGGGGAGGACCGCGATTCCGATGCTCGCCGTGATCGACCGCTCGATCGACGGGACGGTGATCGCCGCGACGGCATCGGCACCTGCGGGGAGAGCTTGAGCTCTCGCGGGGGCCCAACGTGCGCAGGTGAGGCGCGAACGAGGGTAGTGTGGAGTCAGATGCTCGTTCCGCCGCTGGCTCTGAAGATCGCCGCCGCGGCCGGTGTCCTTGCGCTGTCCTGGCACCTCCTGGCCTCCTCCACCGCGGAACCCCCGCCGGCTCCGAACGGCAGTGGACAGGTGCGTTTCGTCAAGGATGCCAACACATCCTTCGACCCCGAAGACGTCCAGGCCAACGCGACATGGATCAACCGGCACCTCTACCGTATGACCGGCTACGCGCCGTGGTTCGATCGCAACCTCGGCTGGTATCACCGCGCACGGGTTTACGCGGACGCGTACGCGATCTACAGAGGCTCGACGGTCGCGAGCAGGCATCCGGGGTGGATCGTGCGGGATGCCGCCGGCAACAGGCTCTACATACCCTTCCAGTGCTCCCGCGGCAGCTGTCCGCTCTTTGCCGCTGACATCTCCAACCGCGCCTGGCGCTCGTACTACGTCTCGACCGTCAAGGCCGCCGTCACCAAGGGCTACGAGGGCGTGTTCGTCGATGACGTCGACATGTGGGCCAACACGAGCAACGGCGCCGGTCAGCTCGTCGCGCCGATCGATCACAACACCGGCAAGCCGATGACCGACGAAGTCTGGCGCTCCTACATGGTGAGGTTCATGGAAGAACTGCGCGCCGCGATCCGCCGGACGCGAGATCACCCACAACCAGGTCTGGTACAGGGCCGGCGGCCCGGCCAACGCCCAGGTCGCCCAGGCGATACGGCAGGCCAACTGGATCGACGTCGAGTTCGGAGTCGTCGACCACAGCCTCAGCGGAGGCACCGGGGAACACTCGCTGAGCAGTCTGCTCGGGTACGTCGATGCGGTCCACTCGCTCGGCGCCTCGATCGACATTGCGGGCAGCGGCGCCTCCTGGGGTGAACTCGAGTACACCCTCGCCGGGTACTTCCTCGTGAACAACGGCAGGGACCTCGTGACGGGGAACAACGCTCAGACCGTCAAGCACCTGTGGCGGGGCTGGGGCGTGAGCCTGGGCGAAGCCCAAGGACCTCGCACACGAAGCTCCGATGGGCTCTTCGAACGCAAGTTCACGCACGGCCTCGTCTACCTGAACGAGCCCGGCGCGAGTCCGAAGACGATCAAGCTGACCTCGCCGATGAAGAACGTCTCGGGTCAGACGGTGACCTCGGTGACGCTGCCCGCCTCCTCGGCGGCCGTCCTGCGCAACTGAGCGAACGGCCGGGAGATGCAGGCCGGCGAGACGGATGCGAGGCCGCGCGCGCCCTCACCCGCGAGGCCGGCGCCCGTACGCGGCCCTGAGGAAGAACCCGACCGACAGCAACGTCCAGACGCCCGTGACGACATAGGCGCCTTTGAGCCCGGCGCCGACCGCCACGGCGAGCGATGCGACACCGGCACAGAGCGAGAAGACGACGTTCGCGCTCACCCGAGCGCGGCTACCCTCTCGACCTCGCGAGCTCATCGGCGACCGCCCGGGCCTTGACGACGTCGGGGTAGTTCGTGACGCTCACTGCGACGCCGTTCTCCCAGACCGCGACCGCGGCGTGGCGAAGCCGAAGTGGGCTGCTGCTGCCGGCCGACACGGCCGTCTGGCGGGCAACGGCGAAGACGACGCCGTTGCCGAGATCGACCATTTTCTCGACCTTCATCTCGAAATCCGCAAAGGCGCCGATCCAGTCTTTGAAGAACGCGCGTATCGCGATGAGCCCTTCGTAGGTGCCCAGGCCCCACGGCGACATGTCAAAGACGGAGTCGGGACCGTAGAAGCTCATCATCCAGTCGTAGTCGCCGCTGTCGGCGGCTTCGAACGATCTGCGCGTCTGCTCGAGGGCGGTCGGGTCGTCGAACATCGCCTCTCAGTATCTCAGGAAGCCCGCCGGCAAGGCGAGCGACCGCGGTCAGCGTGCCCGTGCGGGGACGCGCACGTTGGCGCTCGCGTGGCCCGGCGAGAGCTGCTCGAGATGCCGGCAGAGAGCATCGACGACGCCGGGGTCGAACTGGCTGCCCGCCCCTCGGCGCAGCTCGGAGATCGCTTCCTCGCCGGATCTCGGGGTCTGGTAGGCACGCTCTGAGACCATCGCGTCATATGCGTCGCACGCGGCGATGATGCGCGCGCCCAGCGGGATCGCCTCGGCCGCGAGGCGGTCGGGGTAGCCCTGTGCCGTCCCAGCGCTCGTGGCTCGAGCGCACGAGGCACGCGACGACCACCGCAGCGCCGGGGCGACATTGAGGATCCGCTCGCCGATGATCGTGTGCTGGCGCATGAAGCGCTGCTCGCCTGTCGCTGAGCGGGCCCGATTTGTGCAGGATCTCTTCGGGGATCGCGAGCTTGCCGATGTCGTGCAGCTCAGCCGCCCGGCGCAGCTCGTCGAGCTCTTCTGAGTCGAGGTCGAAGCGCCGTCCGATCGCGACGGCCAGCAGACCGACGTCGTGGACGTGGTCGTGAAGCGTCCGGCTCGCGCTCGGTCAGCAGCTGCATCAGCACGCTCTGGGTCTGCGAGTGCGTCGCCGCGCGCGCCTGCCCTTGTCGGCGTACATGCGCTCATCGGCCAGACTCAGCGCCGCGGTCACGCGTGCGCGGCCTCCTCGGGCACGATCACGACGCCGCACGATGCGGTGACGGCGAAGCCCGCTTCCCTGGCTCGCAGAGCGCGCCGAATCTGCCCGCGCGATGAGGGCGTCGCTGCGCGGAAAGCGCCCCGACAGCAGCAGCACAGAACTCGTCGCCGCCGAGCCGGTAGGCCGCGCCGTGGCCCGACGACCGCTCGACGAGGGCCGCTCCGAGCCGCGTGAGCATCACGTCGCCGGCGCCGTGACCGAAGCTGTCGTTGTAGCGCTTGAAGCCGTTGAGATCGAAGAAGGCGAGCGTCGAGGGCTCGTCCGTCGCGGCCCGCGCGAAGCGGCAAGCTCGAGGTCTTCCATCAGCCGCCGCCGGTTGCCCAGGCCGGTCAGCGCGTCGGTTACGGCAGTCGTGCGTCTGGCGCCTGAGCATCCGCGCGTTCTCGAAGTAGGTGAACGTCGCCCGCGCGCCGACGGCGAAGCAGCGCGCCGGTCGCGAGGCCGACCGCGAGCATGCGTCAGCGGGTGCGCGGCCGCGCTGACGAGCAGGCCGAGCGCGACGAGGCCGAAGAACGATCGGGACGACGACGGCGGCCACGGCCGACGACCGGGCCGCTGCCTGACCCGCGGCGCGGGCTGCCACGCGGCGAGCGCGAGGATCGCCATCGAGGCCGGCCACATCGTGTCGAGGATGCGCCCGGCGACGTACGTGCCCTTGGCTTCCTGGTAGAGGAAGAGCATGTCGGCGGCCGCCAGAGCGCGATGTCCCGAGCGCGAGCAGCAGCCACTGGCGCCCAGGACGCCAGCCGGCCAGCGCGAAGCCGACGGCGAGGAACACGAGCAGCAAGCAGGTCGCACAGCAGGTAGGACGAGGTTGACCGCGACGGCGCCCCGTTGCCCTTGCCGACCGCGTAGCACGGTCGGGAAAGATCAGGTCGGCCCCGATCGCCGCCAGCGTCAGGCCGACGACGAGCGCCGTCCAGCCAAACGGCGACGCCGACGTGGCGGAAGTGCGAGCGCATCAGCAGCACCAGCCCGCAGTAGATCGCGGGATACATCGGCCAGGTAGAACACGTCGGCGATCGATGGATACGGCGGGTTTGCGACGTCGTTGAGCCACACCGTCCACACGAGGTCGCCGGCCGTCCAGACGAGCAGCCCGACGCAGATCAGCGCCCACGCCACCCGATCCTCGCCCCGCCTCAGCACCCTGGCGCCGCAGACGCCGACCGCGACGAACTCGATCGCCGTGTAGACGCCGTCCTTCGTGAAGCCGTCCAGCGAGGAGCCGCCGACGTCGAAGAGCGCGTGCAGCGCGTGAAAAGTGACCGCGACCCCCATCGCCGCGAGGGCGACGGTGAGTATCCGAGATCTCGAGTCGATCGGGAACATGGCCTCGACGCCGCCGCAGCGGTGACACGGCATGCATCGACCCATCGGCCAAACGGCTTAGCCGGGCTGCCGGCAGTTGGACATGTCAACCAGCCGGCCTGCGCCAGACGGCTGGGACTGCTAGAGCGGGTTGAGCATCAGGATCCCGTCGGCGCGAAGCGTCGCCGTGCCCTCCGCGTTGACGGCCCTTGCGAACTCGTCGATCTTGCGCTTCGGACCGGTGCACGTGAACAGGACCTGCGTCGTGAGCAGGTGGGGATGCTCGGCGATCGTGCACTCGATGCCCGAGTTTGCTCCGCCCAGTCGAGCAGCGACTGCTCGAAGGATGAGCGAACCAGTTTGCCGGCGCTCGCAACGAGCGTCCGCGTTTCGACCGCCTCGGAGTCGCGCTCGGCAGCCTCCTCACGAGCGGCCTCCTCAGCCGTGGCGGGGCGGATCCACCTGGCGCCATTCGTCGCGGTCCTCGTCCCAATGGCTGATGACGATCCGCGCGTCGATGCCGTCGCGCCGGAGCACCTCTTCGATCACGCGACGGGCCCGCCTGAGCTCCTCCTCGGACGCCGCATAGGCAAACAGGAGCTTCCCGTCGTGCGTCACGACGACGTCGTGGGGCAGCGCTGTCTCGATCTCCTCCGACGACGTCCGGTCTCGCGTACGCGCCCGAGGAGCCGATCGAGCGCGCCACGACGGTCCGTCGACGTCGAGCTCAGCCGTCAGTCGCCAATCCTGATCCTCAGACACATCTCTCCGATCGCGTGGGTGGCGACCGATGTTAACGAGCCCGGGCCGGCGAGCCCAGCGAGCCCGGAGCGACCGGCCGCGTGCGCGCGCCAGCCCACGTGGGCCCGGGGACCGAGGAGCTCACGGCTGGACCGCCCGCATGCCCCGCAGGATCAGCTCGAGGTGACGATGCCAGTCCCACCCGTCATGGCGCTTGTCGATCGCGGCACAGACGCCGCACATGAGCATCGGGATGTCCTGGGCCTCGAAGTCGGGCGTCAGCTCGCCGGCCGCCTTGGCCCGTTCGACGAGCACGGAGCTCAGCTGCATGAACTGCTCCATCTCTGCGGCGGCGTGGGCGAACACCCGCTCGCCGCCGCTCAGGAACGCGAAACGGGTGGCCGCGTCCTCGGCGACTAGCGCCGCGTTGGCTCGCAGCGCGGCGGCGAGGGCCTCGAACGGGTCGGCCGCCTCGTCGGCGACCGCCTGGCCGAGGCGCTCGTTGAACAGGCCGAAGCGCTCACGCACCAGTTCTCCCATCAGGGCCTCTTTGTCGGCGAAGTGGCGGTAGACGGTTCCGACTCCGACGCCCGCGCGCCGGGCGATGTCGTCCATCTGCACCTCAGGCTCCTCGCTGGCGAACAGCTCGCGCGCCGCCTGCAGGATGCGCGCGCGATTGCGTCGCGCGTCTGCGCGCATCGGGCGTGCGGGATCGAGAAGCTCGCTCATGGTGACGTCAAATCTTTAACTTGACAAACGGAATCGTAGCTCCGTATCATCCGGAGTGCAACCGGAAACGGAGTTCATGTTCCATGACTGAGATGACCCACCGCGCCAAGAACCTCGCCCTCCTCCTGCTCGCGATGACGCAGTTCGTGGTCGTCATCGACGCGTCGATCGTGAACATCGCGCTGCCGTCGATCGGCCGCGCGTTGCAGTTCTCGCAGACCGACCTCTCGTGGGTCGTCAACGCATATACGCTCACGTTCGGCGGCTTCCTGCTGCTCGGCGGCCGGCTCGCCGACCTGATGGGTCGCCGGCGGATGTTCATCGTCGGCCTGCTGCTGTTCTCGGGCGCCTCGCTCGCCGGCGGCCTCGCGCAGTCGGAGCCTGGCTGATCGCGGCCCGCGCGGTGCAGGGCCTCGGCGCCGCGATCGTCTCGCCGGCGGCGCTGTCGATCATCACGACGACGTTCGCCGACGGCGAGGAGCGCAACCGCGCCTTCGGCGTCTGGGGCGCCGTCGCCGGCGCCGGCGGAGCGGCCGGCGTGCTGCTCGGCGGCGTGCTCACGAGCGGCCTGCAGCTGGCGGTGGGTCCTGTTCGTGAACGTGCCGATCGGCCTTCTGTGCGCCTTCCTCGCGCCGCGCCTGCTGCTCGAGAGCCGCGCGGAGGTGGAGACCCGCAGCTTCGACCTGCCCGGGCGCGGTCACGGTCACGGCCGGCCTCTCGCTGCTCGTGTATGCGCTCGTCGACGCCGTCAACGTCGGCTGGGGCTCGACGGCGACGCTCGCGAAGATCGCCGGCGCGCTCGTGCTCCTCGCGCTGTTCGTCGCGATCGAGAGGCGCCAGCGCGCGCCGCTGATGCCGCTGTCGATCTTCCGCCTGCGCACGCTGCGCGGCGCCGACACCGTCGCGTTGCTGATCGGCATGTCGCTGTTCTCGATGTTCTTCTTCGTCTCCCTCTACATGCAGCAGGTGCTCCACTACTCGGCGCTGAAGGCGGGGCTCTCCTACCTGCCGCTCGCGGTCGGGATCATCCTCTCCGCGGGCGCCGCATCGGCGGGGGTGACCCGCTTCGGCTTCAAGCCCGTGCTGCTGACCGGCCTGCTGTTCGTCGCGGGCGGCCTCTTCTGGTTCTCGCGCGTGCCGCCGACGGTGGCATCGTTCGTGGCCGACGTGCTCGGACCGTCGCTGCTCGCCGCCGTCGGGCTCGGCCTGTCGTTCGTCCCCGTGACGATCGCCGCGGTGACCGGCACCCGGCCGCACGAGGCGGGGCTCGCGTCCGGGCTCGTGAACACCGCCCAGCAGGTGGGTGGCGCGCTCGGGCTGGCGATCCTCGCGACGGTCGCCAACAGCCGCACGAAGGACCTGCTGCACGGCGGGCAGCCACGACCTCGCGTTCGCGCTGACGAAGGGCTTCGAGCGGGCGTTCCTGGTCGGCACCGGCTTCGCGCTCATCGGCGCGCTGCTGACGATCGTGATGATCTCCTCGCGCGACAGCCGCGAGCACTCCCAGAGCGCCCGCCAGGGCGAGCCGGCGGCGGTCTCTCCGGTCGCCGGATAGCGCTGCTGCCGGGGCGCCCGGCCACGCCCCCGCCGGGCGAGGGGCGGCCGAGGGGCCCGGCGTGGACTACGCTGGACCCAGGATGCAGGCACCCGACGTACTCGTGCTCGGCGGCGGTGGGATCCTCGGCGAGGCGTGGATGAGCGCCGTGCTCGCGGGCGTCGAGGAGGCGGGGAGGCTTAGCGTCCGCGACTGCGACTGCTTCGTCGGCACCTCGGCCGGATCGATCGTCGCGGCGTCGCTCGCCGCCGGCCTGCCTCCCGGGAGCCGGCTCGGAGCGGCGCCGGCCGCGCTCGAGATCCCGCCGGAGGAGTCGAGCGATCGGCCGACCGCGCTGAGGCAGGCGTTCGGCGCAGCGGCGGACCTGGCGGGAGCGGCTGCCGCTCCGCTGGCCTCGCTGGCGTTCACCTCGACTGCCGGCGGCGGGGCGATGATCCGCCGCACGCTGCTGCGTCGCGTGAGCCCGGGCCGGCGCTCGCTCGCGGAGCTCGGGCGCATGGTCGAGCAGACGGGCGTGCGCTGGGATGGCCGGTTGCGGATCGTCGCGGTGGAGCTCGAGAGCGGCAGGCGCGTCGTCTTCGGCGCTCCCGGCGCTCCCGAGATCTCCGTCGCTGCGTGCGGTCCAGGCGTCGTGTGCGATCCCCGGAGTGTTTCGCCCGGTGAGCGCCGAAGGGCGCAGCTACGTCGACGGCGGGGCGTGGAGCCCGACGAACCTCGACACCGCGCAGGTGAGACGAGATGACCGGGTCCTGTGCCTGAACCCGACCGGCTCTCTGCGGCCGGCGATCGGGTCGCTCGTGGGGGCGTTCGGGCCGGTGTCACGCGGAATCGCCGCGACCGAGGCGCTCGTGCTCAGGGATCGCGGCGCGTCCGTGACGGCGATCAACCCCGACGAGGCGAGCTCGGCGGCGATGGGCGTGAACCTGATGAACCCCACGCGGCGGGACGCGGTGATCGAAGCCGGACTCGCACAGGGCCGGCGTCTCGGTGCCGCCGGTGAGCGGGAGGCGGCATGAGCTCGCCGTCGTCCTCGGCGGGGCCGGCGCTCTCCTATGAGCAGTGGCGTGAGACGTGCGACACGCTCCACGGGCATACGCAGGTCCTCGGCAAGCTCGCGGTCGCGCTCGCTCCGCCGGAGCCCGAGCTCCAGCATGCGGCGCTGCGACTGAGCGCGCAGAGGCTGGGAGACGCTGCCGCTGCCGGCCCCCGACGGCTCCGGCGCGATCGTCGTCGCACTCGACCTGCAGCTCCCACGAGGCCGTTGCCGAACACAGCGACGGAGCCGTGCGACGCGTGGCGCTCACGCCGGACCGGTCCGTCGGCGAGGTGGCGCGCGAGCTGCTCGAGCGCATCGGCGAGCTCGGCGGTCCCGTCGCGATCAACCCGACGCCGCAGGAGGTGCCGTGGAGCGTGCCGCTCGACGAGGACGAGGAGCACGCGCGCTACGACTCCGAGCAGGTGCGCAGCTACTTCTCGGTCGCCACCCAGGCGGCGCTCGTGCTCGCCGCGTTTCGTGCGCCCTACCGCGGACGCTCGACACCGGTCAACGCGTGGTGGGGCTCGTTCGACCTCGCCGTCAGCCTCTTCTCCGGCGAGGCCGCCGATCCGCCGACGGACGACTTCATCATGCGCAACGCGATGGACGCCCAGGAGGTCGCCGTCGGCTGGTGGCCGGGCGACACGCGCTACGAGCGAGGCGGCCTTCTATGCATACGCGCATCCGCGCGACCGAGGGCTTCGCCGGAGCGACGCTGTCTCCGCGTCAGGCGCGCTGGGAGGACGCGCTTGGCGAGTACATACTCGACTGGGAGGACGTGCGGTCCGTCGGCGGACCCGCGGGCCGCGGCGCTCGAGTTCGCGCGCTCGGCGTTCCGCCACGCGTGCCGCGTGTGCGAATGGGATCCGGCGCTGGCGGCGACCGCCGAAGGGTCGCCGCCGCCCGTGCGCTGACGGCGCCGCCTCGTCGCCGCATCAGTCGCGCGGCCGGCGCCAATTCGGTTAGCGTCCGCGCCTGATGGCGACGGTCCGCGAGGCGACGTTCGAGCTCTTCCGCGCGCACGGGATGACGACGATCTTCGGCAACCCGGGCTCGACCGAGCTGCCGATGCTGCGCGACTTCCCCGAGGACTTCACCTACGTGCTCGGCCTGCAGGAGCTCGTCGTCGTCGGGATGGCCGACGGGTTCGCGCAGGCGAGCGGCCGCGTCGACGCACGTGAACCTGCACACCGCGCCGGGCGTCGGCAACGCGGTCGGCGGCATCTTCAACGCGCAGGCGAACAAGTCGCCGCTGCTGATCACCGCCGGCCAGCAGGTGCGCCCGCAGATCACGATGGAGGCGAACCTGACCAACCGCGACGCGGTGCTCGGCCCGCAGCCGTACGTGAAGTGGAGCCACGAGCCGCCGCGCGCCCAGGACGTGCCGCAGGCGATCGCGCGCGCGATCCACCACGCCTCGCTGCCGCCGCGCGGCCCGGCGTTCGTGTCGATCCCGATGGACGACTGGGACGCCGAGGCCGACGAGGATCGTCGACAGGAGCGCGCTCGCGCGCGCTGTGACGGGGTCGCGCGATGCCCGACCCGGTCGCGCTCGACGAGCTCGCGCGAGCTGCTGCGACGAGGCGCGCAACCCGGTGCTCGTCGCGGGCCCGGACATCGACGCGAGCGGCGGCTGGGACGCGGCGGTCGCGCTCGCCGAGAAGCAGCGCCTGCCGGTGTGGGCGACGCCCGCGCCCGGCGGCGGGCGCCTCGGCTTCCCCGAGGACCACCCGAACTTCCACGGCGTCCTGCCGCCCGCGATCGGCCCGCTGTCGGAGACGCTCGCGGGCCACGACCTGGTGCTCGTCGTCGGCTCCTCGGTGTTCCCCTACTACCCCTACATCCCCGGCCCGCTGCTGCCGGAGGGCGCCACGCTCGTGCAGATCACGAGCGACCCGAGCGAGGCGGCGCGCGCGCCGATGGGCAGCGCGATCGTCGGCGACGTGGCGCTCGCGCTGCGAGCGGCTGCTCGAGCTGCTCGGCCCCTCCGAGCGCCCGGCGCCCGCAGCCGCGCCCGCTGCCCGGCGAGCCGGCGCGAGGCCGACCCGATGAGCGGCTCGACGGCGATGGCGGCGCTCGCCGAGGTCTGGCCGCGAGGACGGGATCGCGGTCGTCGAGACGCCGTCGAGCACGGTCGCGCTGCGCAACCGCCTGCGCCTGTCGCAGCCCGGGCAGCTACTACTTCAGCTCGAGCGGCGGCCTCGGCTTCGGGATCGCCGCCGCGGTCGGCGTGCAGCTCGCCCAGCCGCGAGCGCCCGGTCGTGTGCGTGCTCGGCGAGGGCTCGGCGCAGTACGGGATCACGGCGCTGTGGACGGCCGCCGCCTACCGCGTGCCGGTCACGTTCCTGGTGCTGCGCAACGAGGAGTACATGATCCTCAAGTGGTTCGCCGAGCTCGAGCAGGCGACAGGCGCTGCCCGGGCCTCGACCTGCCCGGCCTCGACGTCGCGTCGGTCGCCGAGGCCTACGGCGTCCCCGCCGCAGGAGGTCGACGAGCCGCGAGGAGCTCACCGAGGCGCTGCGCGCGGCGATCGCCGTGCAGGACGGGCCCGCGGCTCGTGCAGGTGCCGGTCGCGAGCGGCATGTGGCTCGACTGACGGTGGCGCTGCTCGAGGCCGACGTCACGCCGCATCGCGCCCGAGCCGGCGACCGCCGGCGCCGGACCGCGCGCCCGACTGGGTGGCCGCGGGCACGCCGCCGGCGCTGCGCCGCGAGCTCGAGGCGGCGATCGGCCCCGAGCGGGTCGCCGCGCGCGCGCTCGACCTCGTCCGCTACGCCTCCGACGCGAGCCCCTACCGCTCGATCCCCCAGGCGGTCGCGATCCCGGGCGACGTCGAGGACGTCGTCAGGCTGCTCGCGCTGGCGCGCACGCACGCGGCACGCCGATCGTGTTCCGCGCCGGCGGCACGAGCCTCAACGGCCAGTCGCAGACCGACGGGATCCTGCTCGACGTCCGCCGCGACTGGCAGCGCGTGCGGGTCGAGGACGGCGGCGCGCGCGTGCGCGCGCAGCCGGGCGCGGTCCTCGGCCACGTCAACCGGCTGCTCGCGCGGCACGGGCGCAGGCTCGGCCCCGACCCGGCGAGCACCGACATCGCCTGCGTCGGCGGCGTGATCGCCAACAACTCCGGCGGGATGCGCTGCGGCGTCGTCGCCGACTCCTACCGGACGGTGCGCTCGATGACGTTCGTGCTGCCGAACGGCGCGGTGATCGACACGGCCGCCGAGGACGCCGAGCAGCGCTTCGCGGCGGCCGCGCCCGAGCTCGCCCGCGGACTGACCGAGATCCGCGACGAGCTGCGCGCCGACGCGGCGCTGTCCGAGCGCGTGGCGCGCAAGTTCGCGATCAAGAACACGACCGGCTACCGGCTGTGCGCGTTCCTCGACGCCGACGAGCCGCTCGAGATCTTCCGGCGGCTGATCGTCGGCTCGGAGGGCACGCTGGCGTTCGTCGCCGAGGCGGTCTTCGACACGGTCGCCGCTCGGCCGCCACACGACGCTCTCGCTGACGTTCTTCGAGGACATCGACGCGGCCGTCGACGGCCGTCCAGCCGCTCGTCGCGGCGGGCGCGACGGCGACCGAGCTGATGGTCGCGCCGACGCTGATCGCGGCGGCGTGGAACATGCCCGGCACGCCCGAGCGCTGGAAGGAGCTGCCGCCCGACTCGGCCGCGCTGCTCGT
>CAVOIN010000003.1:0-48455 GCA_963696095.1 Vulcanimicrobiia bacterium
GTTCTGTTGAGCCGGCGCGATCATGACGCGCTCATCGAGATCGCGCAGCCCCGTCTGTCGTGGATTCCGTCATTTTCGCTTAAGCCTTCCCTGCTGATCGTCACGTCCTCAAACCCCGTACGGTCGTCTCATCGCAGCCGGTACGGGCGAACGGCGGTTTTGAGGCTCGACGATATAGATATTTCGCAGGCCGCCGACGTGATCGCGGCAATGCAAACGGGAGCGACGAGATACGCCGGAATGTTCTTTGGGCAGAAGGACGCCATCTCGCTGCACTGTTTGTCGGATAGCGGCCGGCAACGGCACTATTTGCATCACTGACGTTCATGGACCCGAAATTTCTCATCATTGCGCCCCAGGGGCTTGGCGACGCGCTCGAAGCCACGCCATTTCTGAGTGCTCTCAGCGCCCGATATCCTGGCGCGCGCATCGACGTCGTGGTGACGCGAAGCGGCCCCGCCGCGCTCTTTCGCGGCATGCCCGAATTCGTAAACGATGTGCTATACTTGCCGTTTTGGGAAAAAGGGCCGTTCGCGTTCGTGCGCTCCGTCATGCGCGAAAGAATAGGGCGCCGTTACGATGCATCGTTTCTAGCGTTTCCGGCCGCTCGGCCCGTGTACCGGTTCTTGCTCGGAGCTTTCAGATCGCGCCGCCGCTACGCACACGATTGGTCATTTGGTTATCTCGACGCATTTCTGCAAATTCAAGCGGTGCCCGTTCGCAAAGCTCACAATGTAGAGCGAAATCGCGACCTCTTGCGTGCTGCGGGCATCGAACCAACCGGAGAGACGGGCTATCTTACGCCGGCCTCCTGGAAAGATTCTCCAGTCGAACGCGGTCGACGCATCGCCGTGCATGTGGGGTCGATCGCGCACGACGGTCTCTCGGCGAAGCGTTGGCCCGTAGAAAATTTCGCAGCCGTTTGCTCGCAGCTGCGCGACCAAGGCTTCGATGTCGTGTTGATCGCCGGCCCGGATGAACTAAGCGAAACCACGGCCTGCGCGAACCTGGCCGGCGGCATTGACGTGCATCAATCCGACTTGGTTTCGACGTCAAAATTGCTGTCTAGGTGCGCGGCGGTGCTAGCAAATGACAACGGCATAGCGCATTTAGCTGCCGGAGTTGGAACACCGGTCGTTGCCATTTTCGGGCCTACGCCAACCGAGTTCGGGCCGTTCAGTGCAAATGCAGTCTCGTTGCGTCCTTCTACATGCCCGCCGTGCTTCAACGTCCGGAGGCCTGTCGTCACGTGCGCAAAGAATATTGATTTCGCTTGTCTAAAGCGCGATGTCACCGTGGAACTGGTCCTGGCCGAAGTCAAGCGATGCGTGTCGTCGCAGTTTTAAATAGCATCAATCCCGCTACTATCGATGGTGCCGGCGGGGTCGTGCACTTCATAGAAGTTGCGCGTCGTTGGAAAAACGTGCAACTTACGATTGTCGCTCCAGCCAGCGCGCGGGACGCGCTGTTACGCGCGCTTCCTCAAGCCGACTACGTTGAGACTCCGGACTTCGGAAGTCAGAATTCGGCGCTCGGACTGATCCGGCGAGGCATCGCCGCAACCATATTGGTTCGGCGCCTGCGCCGGGACAATGACGTTCTGCTGGCCTTGTCTCATTGGATTCCGGACACGCTGCCCGCGTGGGGATTTGGCCGGAAACGTTCGGCGGTAACGCTGTGGCACTTTGCGGAGAATCCGTTTCGCCGGCCGGGAAATTTCATTACGAACGTGCTGGCCTACGTGAATGACGGAATCGGACGCGTCCTCGCATCAGCCTGTGGCGGATACATTGTTGGGAGTCGCCTTTTAGCGAAGGAATTAGGCGTTAAAAGCGGCCGCCGGTTCGCCATCACAACTAACGGCGTGGAACATGCGCGGCCGGCCGGTTCGGGCAGCGCCGAACGCAGCGGCGCAATCTACGTCGGACGAATTCATCCCAGCAAAGGACTCGAAGATCTGGTCCTTGCCTGGAAAGCGATCCGCGATTCAGGCCGCCCGCTTCACCTGACCATAGTGGGCCGCAGCGAACCCGAATATAAGGCGTGGATTCGCGGGCTTGTACAGGCGAACGGCCTGGAGGATCTCATAACGCTTCGATTCGACGTATCGAGTGAAGAACGAGCGCAATTGCTTGCGCGGTCGAAGTTATTCGTCTTTCCGTCGAAAGAAGAAGGTTGGGCGATCGCGGTTGCTGAGGCGATGGCCAGCGGGTTGCCGTGCGTGACCTACGCGCTGCCCATCTTCGATGAAGTTTTTCCGGAAGGCCGCGTTTCCATCGCGATGGGCGACGTGCGGCAGTTTGCCGCAGCCGTTCTTTCGCTCGATGAGAACGACGGAGCATACGTGCGTCTTGCCGCACAGGCCACAAGTTTGGCTAGCTCGTTCACGTGGGAGCGCGCGGCCGGCGTGGAACGCGATTTGCTTGCATCCATCGCCGCTTCAAATGAATCGAAGTAGTGCGGTCCGGCTCCTCGTAGGAGCCGTTCCGGTGGTCGTGGCTTGTGCGATCGTCATTCCGTTTGCGATGCGAGGCGCGCCGCCCGGGATGCGGCACGACTGGCTATGGCCCGCGCAGCCTGGAATGTTTTACGGCTGGTTTCAGAACGGTCTTTCCGCTTGGTATCCAAACGGATTCGGTGCGGCGCAGGATTCTCCGACCGTTGATTTGCCGTTGCTGTTTTTCTCGATGATTTCCGCGACGGGCGCTAATAGCGAACTCACGCTTGCAATTGCGTTGATAATTTGGTTTTCGCTTGCGCAGTACGGGGTCTATTCGTGCCTTCGGCTAATGGGAGCGCGCCTCGGCAAGTTTCCAATGTTTTCTTTGGGAGCGGTGTATGCTTTCGGCCCGGTGGCTTTCCAAAAGCTCGTGGCCGGACACCTGTACTATTTGTGCGCGTACGCATTGCTGCCGTTTTTCGTGGCCTGCGTCATCAAGGCTATAGAGCGCCAACACAGTTGGTGGCGCTACGCGGTTTTGGCGGGCCTTCTCCTATCCGTCATGTCCGCGCAAATCCAATTCGTTGGATTTTGCTGCATCGTCGCAGCGGCATTTGCGGTTAGCTCGGACCGTCCAGGGCGGGCGCTCCTGCAGTGCGCTCCGATCGTTATGATCGGGTTACTCCACAACGTCGTGTTGATCGCCAATCTCGCATTGCCGGCCCAAACCCAGGGTTTAATCGCACAGCATGCGACATACCAGTGGGAAATCGATCTGTCCACGTCTCTTCGCAAAGCTTTGCTATTGAGTGGATACGTGGGGTACGACCAACGCTCGCTAAATCAAATTCAAAGCATCGCATATCTTGCGAGTAAGTGCGCGCTGGTGACTGCCGCCGCGGCCGGCGTTGTCTATGGAATACGCCATGCCGCTGTCAGGCGTCCGGTAGTCGCGGCTTCTATCGTAGCCGTTTTTGCGCTCGCATGGGCGACCGGATTGTTCGGCCCATTCGCCCCAATCTTCACGGCGTCTCTTTACCGTTCGCCATTGTTCACGCTCGTGCGAGAGTTCTATCACGTAATGGCCCTGTACGCCGTGGCTCTTACATTTCTAGCCGGCTTCGGCCTACTATTACTGCCGCGGAAATTCCACCAAGGCGCCGCTGCAGTTCTCCTGTTCGCAACATTGCCGTTCGTTTGCGGGCTCGAACGCCAAATCCCGACCGTACCCGCATCGCTTCAGTCGTCGAGTATGTGCGCGAATGTAAGCAACCTTTGCGGCTTACTTCCGCTCGATGAACCGATCGGGATGAGTAACACTGCCGGCACCTTTGGGCGCGATCAGGCGGCATTAACGACGCAGGCGGGCGGCGCGGAAAATGGGCCGTTGTTCGTTCACTACGCCGTATCTGCAACAGATTTCGCACCATTGCTTTCGGATCTTGGATTCGATTCAATGGCTTGGCGTAACGGCGTGATCTCACGCCTCCCCAACAATTACGAGCCGAACGTCGGTGCCGCGTTCCGGGGTTTTCTGTCGAGCCAAAGGCTGCTCGAAGCGCGCTTCCGGAAGCGAAAGGCATTTGCAGCAAGGGCCATTGCAACCGTGGAGAGCGAAGGCTCCGCCTCGGTCCTGGACGCAGTTCTGCCGGATTCGCGCCTTCCCGCCGGGCAGGAATTACCGTTCTCGTACTCTTTCGATAACAACGACATCCGGAAATCGTGGGTGTCTTCACGGATGTGGTATTGGGCTTATCCGGAGTTATTGAATACTTCTGGCGTGCCGGTATTCACCAGATCGCAAGCGGCATTGCAAATCGCGTTGCCGAAGCGCGCCGGCTTCCTCTATGTTTTGGCCAAGGCAAGCTCGATCGAGTGCAATTTTCAAGAAATGACTCCGTTGCCGGTTGCGTCTCCTAGCGTATACCGCTGGTACAAGCTCTTAATGCCCGGCAATGCGGCGCAAGCACGATTGGTATTGAGAGGCGGTCAGGTCCGTGCCGTCGCGAGAGTGGTTCTTTCCGGGGACGGCTCATGGAAACCGGCCGGGATCACGCCGCTCCGGCAGTCGCCGCTTCCCGTAGCGATAAGCTATCGTTCGCCATCGTTTTACGGCGCCGTCCCCAGCACCGCGCTGCCGCAAGATGCCGTGCTCGTGCTTGCGCGAACGTATTCGCCGGAGCTGCATTTGTTCGTTAACGGTATGGACCGCGGAGCGGCTTCGCGCGTGCACGGATTCTTTGACGAGTGGAAACTTCAGCGCAGCGATCGAGGCGCTTCCTTCCGAATTTCTTCGGTCTATCAGCGCAGGAGCGATCTCCTGAACGGCATTGCCGGCGTTATCTGCGCGATCTTACTCCTCGTCGCCATTCCTTGGCGTAGGCCCGGCTTCGTCCGATGACTTGTCGCGTCGGCATACTAGTCACGTCTTACAGCCGTGAGATCGGTCTCGCAGCGGGTGGCCACGTTCATTTCATTGAGGTCGCAAAACGTTGGAGCGGCGTCGAATTGAACGTTTTTGCGCCGCAGGAAGCCGAAGAAGAATTGCGAGAAGCTCTTCCTTCGGCTCGATTCATTGCCATCCCGGAAATCGCTACGCCGCACTGGAGACTCAGCCGCTTGGCTCGGATGTTCGGCGGTTTTCGGCTGCGGCGCCAACTCCGAGAGATGGATGCAATCCTCGCGACGTCTCATTTCATTGCTGATGTGATCCCCGCAGTGCTGGCTCGGCCGTCGCGAACTATTGTTACTCTGCATCACCTGCTGGGAGTTCCCGGGAAGCGCAGCGGGCCGTTCTTGACGAATTTGCTGGCGTGGTGCAGTCAATTCGTTTCGCTGATGATTGCTCGCCTGTTCGTTAAACGCTTTATCTTCGATTGCCGTTACGTCGCAGAAAATGCGAGATTCTTCGTCGGACATGCAAGATGGTTCATTAGCACGAACGGCGTTTCCATTGGAGGCGAACCGCTCTTCGATAAGAGTAAATGCCGCGACGCGATTTACTTGGGCCGGTTAGACCCGCTGAAGCGCGTTGAGGACGCAATCGTTGCATGGTCGCGGCTTTCGGATCGGACGAAGGCGGTCCACCGGTTGCACATCGCGGGAGACGGCGCACCGGAATACCGCGAGAAACTTTACTCATTAGCCGATAAGCTGGGCTTAAAAGAGAGAGTCATTTTTCATGGGCGCGTGGACGATCGCAAAGAAATGGGACCTGTTGCGGCAGTCCGCTCTCTACGTCTTTCCGAGCTCGGAGGAAGGATGGGGAATATCGATCGCCGAGGCGATGTGGGCCGGCCTGCCTTGCGTTACCTACGACCTCCCGGTTTTCGCGGACGTGTTTCCGCGCGGCCGCTTGGAAGCACCGCTCAAGGATGTTGCCGCGTTGGCTAGGCTTGTGCGAGCAACTCCTCAGCGACGACGCACTGCGTCAGCGGATCAGCAAGATGCCGCGCACGCTCGCCCGCACGTTCGTGTGGGAGCGAGCCGCGGCAATCGAACGTGAGGCTCTGGATGTTCTAGTGCACGTTCTGATGGAACGCTGACGTAAAGACGGCCTCTCGCCGCGGCAGCTGCGCATCGGCTTTTCCAGAAGCAGCCCGGAGTAGTACAGACCTAGGATGACTGACCGCTGGTCCACCGGCTTCGGGTGGCCGTAGACCTTGTTCCTGACCGCGACCGGTTCGCGTATTCTGCGAAACGTCCACAGCACCGTTGCCGCCGATCGCGCGCAGTTCGCGATCGAGCATGCTCGCAATGGCTGTTCGCAATTCGTCGTCAGGGACGCGCAGCTGCGAGATACGAAGCGTGAAGGAGAGAAACGGCTTGATAGCTCGAGTCGTAGCCGCCCTCCTCTATTCCGACGCCCTGCGGCGAGACTCGGTGAAGCGCTTCAGCGGTGAAGCGCTTCGCCGTAGCCATTAGTGCCGGGTTGTTGAGAAGCAATCGCCGCGGACGCAAAAGCATCGGCGTCGGTGAAAATTCGATTGGTGCCGAGGTTATCGCCTTTGAGCAGAACAGCGGAGATGTCGGGTCGGTTCAAGCCACAGAGCTGCAGCTTGGATCGTCGGCAGACACGGCCGCTACGCGCGATTGATTGGCCGCGGCCAATGGGCTTTCCTGAAGCACGATGATACCGTGCGAAACGGCTTCGAGCCAGAATGCCATGTCCGTGGGCGCGGTCGGGTCGCCGCACGCGGTTTCAAAGCTTCCATCGGACTTTCTGGTGGGCGAAGCGCCGCATCGACCGCGCTCCACGCCTGATCGACCTTCTGTTGGTTTGATTCCGCAGCTCCGACCCACATCAGCGGCATCGCGACTCGCTGAAAGACGACGCTCGTCCAGCGCTCTTTATTGAGCTGCATGTTGCCGCTACTGTCGGGGGCCGCGTCGAAAGCGATACGGTCGAGAACTTCGGCCGGGATGCGATGGAGCAGAGCGATCTCCGAATCGTCGGCCGCTAGGCGGGGCCCACTCCACGGAGACGGCGAGAGAATTAAGACGAAAATTCCGAGGGTACGGCGTAGAGTACATAGCCATGGATCTTTCCTCCGGACTCGCGGTAGCGAGATCGTCATCGTGAATTACAACGGCGGGTCCGCTGCTCCAACGAGCAGTTCAATCGGCGCTCGGACAGACAGTTCCTGTGGAGGTCTATGTCGTTGACAACGGGTCGACCGACGATTCCGTTTCGAATCTTGCTCCGCATCCGATTCTCACGATGTGCGGCTTGCCGAAAACGCCGGATTCGGCGCCGGTGCCAATCGGGGCGTTTCGAGAGCAGCGACGCCGTGGCTGGCGTTCCTAAACAGCGACGCCGTTGCTGCGCCCGAACTGGGTGGCATCCATGACCTCGTGGATGAACGAACAGCGAGTCGACATGTCGGCGCCCCTCATCGGAAGCTGCTCGATGGACTGTATTACTGCCGGCGGACGATGGGCACCATATCGGGGGGAGTGCTGGAACAGCATTCGGCGTCACCACCGCTCTGCATGACGACTGGATTAGCGGATGTGCATTCGTCGTGCGCACCTCTGATTTCGGAGCACTGGGTGGCTTCGACGAAGCGGTTCTTCCTGTACAGCGAAGACGTCGACTTATCGTTGCGCGCGCGGAACTGCGGGAGCGATCGCTCGGCGTCTTCCCGCGACGTCTCGTCGAACATCCAAGCCACGGGCATTCAACTGACAAGCTTGGCGAAAAGAAACAGGAAATTGCGTTTTTTCGCGCGGACGGCTCATCGCGCGCCACGTTCCCCGCTACGCCATTGGATCGCCCTTGCCGTACAAGGTATTTTCGTACCGTTGCGATCGGGATGTTCGCTTCGCCGTACGCTACGCTTGCGCGTTCCTGCTTCACGGATATCGCACGTTTCGCCGGGGGCGTCGTGGCAAACGGAAGAACAAGCGGCGCAACAGCAATCAAGAGACTGAAGAATGTCAGCCCAATACCAACCCTTACGGCGCCCGGCAGACGATGCATGATGCGATAGCGGCCAGTTTGCACGTTTCGATAACAGGTCGATACGAGATCGCAGCGCTCACCGAACTCCGTTCCAGAGGGATCTTCCAATGCATCCAGTTGCCGTCATCCAGGTGGGCAATTTTTAGGTCGGTGAGCTTCGAAACGGTTACCTATATCGGATCGCGGCGGTACGCACCGTCGAAACGCCCTGGTCCGCGGGAGTCGTGAAAGCCGTGCCGAACGAAAAGTGATGAACGAACTGCGCGCATCGGAATCCGAAGCGTCAATCGTGCGGGCCGCGTACGATCGAGATCGATCGTTCGACTCTCGGCGCCACGCCGTCGATAAAATCGACTCGTCGGAAGTGCCGCAAATCTGTTGGCGTAGTTTCGAGCTCGCATACGTCCCTTTGGTATCCACACCACACGCGTCGCCGTGACCGTACGCCGCGTTATGTTGAAAAATATCCGTCGTATCGTGAGCGCTTTACCTCGCCACGAAACGCGTAGCGAGCATGCAGATCCACGGGCGTCCAGCGAAACACCGCGTCCACTGGCGGCCGTGAGGACTGTCGTTCTCTTTGGTGCCCCGCACTCAAGACGTGCGGTCGCTCCCGTCGCCTTCTGTGCCAAGAAATCCGACAAGCAGGTTCGTTGAGCTGGAACCGCGCGGAACGGCGACCTCAATACGTTTCCGTGCCGGCCGGTTATTCCGCCTAGAGAACGCATGTTCGGCAAAGTCGCTGCCGCTGTGGCGTGCTTGAGCGGTGGAGGCGATGCTGGAAAAATCCACGTCGGCGGACATAAGGCTGGGCGACACGACGAACGGCGCGAAGCGGCCGTTTCGCGACTGCTGTGAACGCTTCGAGGACGGGCGCGATCGACGGGCTATGCGCTGCACCGAGAGTTTGACTCGATCGCCTTTCCGGAAGAACGTCCAAAACGCGATCCGACAATCCCGGCTCGATTGCGCGCCGGAGCAGCACGCTCGCGCCCTAGGTCCCGCCGAAAGAGTGATCGACGGTAACCCGCCCATATTTTTTACGCGTGCGACGACGAGGACTTCCGCGTCAGGTCCGCTCCACGGGAAACTCACGATCCCTGCTTCCGTTGCGCGCGACATCCGGAGCTCCGTTCCGTCGGAAAAAAGCCGGCGATTACGGTGCCGGACGCACGACGCAAGATCGGGTTTTCTTCGAAGAAATTCGGGATCGCTATCGGGCCCGAAGCGATCGGTAGCGAATGCGGATTTCGATCGGCGGTATTGAGCCTTCGTTGACCTTTTGAACCGCCGGAAGTGTCACTCCGTCGAACGCGATATGGCCTGTAATGCCGAGAACGTTCGCCGGCTTTGTTTCATCGGAATCGAATGAGACCGACACCTACTCGCAACGCGGGAGCGGCTTCAACGGAATGAAGGACGAACCAGCGGAATCCGTTTGCTGGAAGTAGTCGCATATAGGATGTGCATCGTCGCAGTGGAGCGTGATCGTGGCGTAAGCGTGCGACGCGAGACGAAGCGCGATGCGCGGTTCCCCGGTAGATTTCGGCGGAAGCGGTAATACGATGAACGCGTGCGGAGAAAGTTCCGCTGCGCCACGACGGTCAAATAAGCGGGGAATCGCCGTCTACGGATTGTCTGTACCAGGGCTGATTCAACAACTCCCGGCCGGGATAAAATTTATAGTCTGCGTCAAGTGCTGGTTGGCAGGTTTTACAAAGCATCAAGCCCGACGCGCGCCAGGTTCATTGAGCCACATCGCGTCCGTGCGTAATGGTTCGTAGAAGAGCTCGTAAGCTGCACGGCGCGTCCGGGCTCCACGAAATCAACGTGCCGTATGTCATCGAGCGCAAGGAGTTGGTCGAGGAGTCCGGGTCCGCCATCGAGACACGCAAGCCGTGTCGCCGTCGATGGAGTCATCGCCGTCCAGAGCGTTAAATGCGGACGTTGTCGGCGCTTTTGAAAACACGGTGGGCTGACGGGAGCGGCAGACAGCAGCCTTCCAAAATCGGGATAGCCGTCCGCGTCGCTCGAAGCCCATGTGGGCGTCGTAATGACGGATCTCACCGCCGCGCGTTCAATATCCCGGTCATCGCTACTCCGTCCTGCGAATAGCGCGCCGCCAAGTCCCAAGACCCGGAGAACGTCGGGTTGTGGGCACGCCGTACGACGGATAGTCTCCGGGCGAACCGCCGTTAAGGAATGCCAGCGGCACGGTACGGCGGCCCTATATCACGTGCGACTCGGTTTACGGCATCCAACGATGGCTCTTCAAGACCGTAGTCTTGTTGATTCGTCCAAACTTGCTGCGCGTTTGCAACGTAGTAACACGAGCAAAGGATGGCAATCAGAAAAATCGGGATTGCGAGTCTCTGCGCAGCGATCTCTCTCGAGCAAAGGCGTAGCCCTTCGCAGCCGACCATGACGATCGCAAGTGCTGGAAGCGTCAAAAAGCGGTCGGGAGTGCTGATGGCGTTCATGAGCGGAATCGGGCAAACAGCTTCCAGAGCGATTCACCGCCCGGAAAAGGGCGCAGGCACTCAAAAAAACGAGTCCAGCGAATACGGCGACGGTGACTATTCCGAACGTGTATTTGCCAATAGTTCTTGCATGACTAAGAAATGCGACGATCGCGAACGTCCAAAGCAACATTCCCGCCGATCAAGCGGTCGGAATTTGAGGCGTGGCATTGTACAGCGGCGGACGGCGAGAGGAGCGCCTCTTTCGGGATAATGCCAGATACGAGATGAGATCTTCGCTGTAATAAGGCGTGAAAGTAGCACTTGCGAGTGACTTCGCTCGAATAGCCGAATCCGAGAACAAGTGAATGCGGAACGTTGGAACGAGAAAATAAGCCGCGACGCCGATCATCGGAAGCGCACCGAGCGCGGCAAAAGCGAGCCAGCGACGGAGATTGTCTCTGCGGTAGCAGTATGCCGCCAAAATGATGTATAGGGGCATTGTCAAAAAGACTGCGTACTCGATAGCGCAACAGAGGCCGCAAGCCCCCGCGATCGCGCCGCACAACGGAAGCGCGCGCGGCCCAAAGCGGCGAAGCAAATAGAAGCCAGCGGCCAGCGCACCAGGCGCGAAAATCGTCGGCCACCCGAGATCCAGGTTTCCTCGCGGCATCAGAATAACGGCCGGAATTGCAGCGTACATAAGCGCGCCGGCAAAAGCCCACATTCGCGGTCGATCGAATAGACGCAGTCAGGGCGAACGTGCCCAGGAGGGCTAACAGCGATTGCGCCAACTCCCAAAACTTGATGCTGGCCCAAGTGCTATTGACGATTTTTGCGACCGGAACGATCGCCGCGTAAGACACGTAGCCATTGAATGAAAAGAGCGGCTGGTCCCACCAGATGCTCCATCCGAGTGCATCTAGGAAGTCGACCGGGCTTGAATGTAGCGCGTATGTATTCGCTGACGACGAAATTGACGCCGAGGTCTTTGGCGTAAAGTCCTGGCAAGCCGTGGAACCAGTAGAATTGCCACGCTCGCACGAACGCAACGATCGAGAATAGCGAGCACGCAGAGCGTTAATGCTGGCGCCGGCGAAAGCGTCCGCAGTGCGTTGAGCCGAGCTCGGATGCGTTGGAGCAAGGCTTTACGAATTCCGTCGCAGCACGAATCCGGCCTGGTCGCCGCGGCGTTCGGCATTCAGGCGGCGGGCTTGAAGCGCGTACCCGATCGAGGTAACATTCGGAACAGCGGTTCTGGGCGGCGACGGCGCAAACGCGTCGACAAAGGACTTTCCTTTGCAATAAGCTTCGCTCGCAACGAACTGTCTCGTTCCGGAATCATATCGAAGTCCGCGACACGATGAAGCCGGCTCGCTTAGCCCCTTCGATCATTCCGGGCTCCGAAGGAATGGCTAAGTGTCGTGGCGTCTCGAGGCCGAACCAATTCTCTCCGTACTTTTCCCACGCATAGTTGACAATTGGGAGTCGCACTAAAATTGCGCCGTTGCTTGCGAGCAGTTTGGAAGCAGTTCGTAAAGTCTCTACCGGTTCGGGAAAATGCTCCAGCGAGTGATGGAACATGATGATATCGATTTTTCCGGCATAAAGCGGATCGGACGCAAGATCATCCAGCGTCTTTCGCATTACCGTAACCGAGCCTGTATCTACGTCCGAATCCAGATAGGGGTCAACTCCTCGCGCGTTACGGAACCCGAGGCGCTGTAGCGAGCGGAGCAGCATCCCTGAGCCGCTGCCGACATCCAGGATGGAGCTCTCGAGGGAAACGCTTGCGCCGGCGCTCTGCAAAAACGCTACGTGCGATTTCGCCGATCTCTTGGAAAAATCGCGATCGATAGCTCCTAAAAGTCCCGGCCGGTCCGCCCTCGCGTAAGAATAGTAATCTTTTGGATAGTACCGCGAAATGTCGATTGCGGGTTCTTCGATATACAGTGAGCGGCAATTCCCGCACACCACGTAACCGAAAGCGTCGCCCATTCCGAAATACCGTTCTCGCAACGTTACTCGTTGGAAAAGCCCCCGGGCGGCACAAAAAGGGCACTCGCGACTGATATCACACATTTTTTCAGGCAAACTAAATGGCGGGCGATGTTGCAACGCAGACGATTCCGTCGCACCAATCCATTTCGATCATCGGACAAATCGCTACGCGAGGAAGAAGAAACGCGAGCCTTTGGAACGACCAAGCATAAAAAGTCCGTGTCACTTCGACATTTGCGAATGCGAGACGCAGGATTGCATACAAATCGTACCAGGGGTAGGCTTGTAAGTGCGTAAAATCCCGCGCGATTCCGCCGGGGGAAATTGGATTCGGCACCGACATGCAAAGCTGCGCCCGGGGGGTCATGCGGCCGAGCAGCGGGACCAGGATGTCGCCGTACCAATCGTCGGCTGTCATATGTTCCGCGACCTCGCTCGCGATCACGATGTCGATCTGTTCCGGAAGGGCGGACACCGAGCTTACGCGTTCGTAGGGTCCGGTGACTGCAGCGTCTCGCTCCAATCCAAAATAGCGCTTTATCCGGTTGCCGAAGTGCGTTTGAAGGCGCCGCGCAAGCAGGCCGGAGCCCGGGCCGATTTCTAAGATCGTCGCCGGAGAATCCATCGAGCTTACGATGTTCTCAGCGAAATGCCAAATAGGGGGTCTGTTCGCTATACCCAGAGGTCCCAAGCGGACTTGCGTTGCCTTATCGCCGGCGGTCGCAAGCTTTGGAAAGAACACGCGCGCCCGTGGCCCCGCAACAACGCTGAGTTCGTTCGCTCGATATTTCCGCAGCGCCTCAGTGCGATAGGCCATGATTTCGTGATATCGGTCGGCCAGGGCAGCCGGAATTTGCTGAGAAAGCACGGGTGTTTTTGGTTCGGGTGTGCCGAACGCTAACCCTATAGGGCGTTTCTCGCAGTGCCCGGCCGGATATCATAAGACTGAAATCCCTTAGTGCCGATTGAGGAGATACTGTGTCGGTGAAGTTGAGGCTTAAGTCACTGTGCTTTGCCTTCAGTTTTCTCACCACTGCCTGCGGCGGCGGTGGCGGTGGCGCGGTTCCAGGTGGTGTCTCACCGACAAGTGCTCCCGCCCAATCCTTTGAGGCTATTTGTCCCGAGTCGGCGCCGTCGAGCGCTACCGACGATTGGAAAACGCTAGGGCACGACTCGTTGAACTCCGGCTGCCAGCCTCAGCAAACAGGAATAAGTTCGACGACGGTTTCGAAACTCAAGCTCCACTGGAAGTATGCCGCTGGAGACCAGATAGTCGGCGGTCCTGTCGTCGTTAACGGAACGGTCTATGCGGTCACGTTGGACAACGGAACGGTTCTAGCCCTGAAAGCTTCGAATGGTTCGTTGCTCTGGAGCCATCAGCTTGGTGGATCGGGGGTAGAAGTACGAATGATACCCGCCTACGACGACGGCATGGTGTTTATCGGCACGCACAACTTTGCATACAATGCGTCGACGGGAAATTTCGATGCGAAACCATCGTATCTGTACGCATTGGATGCGCAGTCCGGTGCCGTTGTTTGGCAAGCGAATTTGCCGGGCCCGATCCGCGCGACGCCGGCTACGATAAACGGGAAGCTCTATGTCGGAGTCTCCGGAGGCGATTTACCTACATGCTTTCAGGGCGGCGTTTATCAGATCGATGAAAAAACCGGCGCTCGAGGGTGGGCCTTTTACGTAGATCCGGACGCAGACGATGGCGGGTCGGTTTGGGCGCCGATCGCGTTCGATGGGACGAATCTGATCGTTACGACAGGAAACACTTGCGCGCAGTCGGTGCTTACGGCGAACGGAATTATCGCGCTGGACCCTCAGAGCGGGCACCTCGTTTGGCAATACAACACCTATAATCCCGTTTACGATTACGACGTTGGCAGCGGAGCGCTTTTGACGCATGGCGAGGCCGTAGCACTCGGGAAAAACGGGACGATTTACTACCTCGATCAAAATTCCGGGACGCTGCTGGCGTCCAAGCAGTTCGGTACCACCACCTCGGGCGCGGGTTTTTCGACGCCTGCTACCGATGGACGTTTCGTTTTCGTTCGCATAGCGCAATCCGGGGTGAGCGCAGCGTCATCGACGATGCGCCGCGGGAGTACTGAAAGGTTTTTCGGCCGGATTTCTCCGGCGTCTTCGGCGGGAAGCGGGATGCTTGTGGCGCTCGATATGTCGGGTAACCTCGTTTGGAGCGTTCCGACGCAAACGCAGACGTCGAACTCGGTGGCGCTCAACAACGGCGTCGTTTTCGCCGATTTGGACGACGAGATCGTAGCGTTGGATGCGGGTAGCGGAAAAAATCTTTGGTCGTATCCATTCGGCACGCAAGTGCTAGCGTCGCCGGCCGTCGTCCCGAGCGGGGTGTTCACTGCTGACGGGAACGGCAATATCTACGCGTTCGGGTTTTAGAGCATCCATGCGCTGGCTCGTGACGGGCGGACTTGGGTTCATCGGTTCCAACTTCATCCGGCGCGCGTTGGAACGGCGGAGCGAGCTCGAGATCGTCAATCTCGACGCAATGACATACGCGGCCAATCCTGCGAACCTTCGGGGCGTTCCTCGAGAACGCTATCGTTTTATTCAGGCGGATATCTGCGACCGGGAGGCCGTGCGCGACGCGGTTGCCGGCGGCGTGGACGCCATCGTGAACTTCGCGGCCGAGTCGCACGTCGACCGCTCCATCCATAGCGCTGAGGCGTTTATTCGAACTAACGTTCTCGGTACTCAAACGTTGTTGGATGCGGCGCGAGAAAACGGCGTCGCGCGATTCTTGCAGGTTTCAACGGACGAAGTCTACGGCGACGTGCAGCACGGGGCGTCGCGCGAAAGCGACGCAATAGTTCCGCGCAGTCCATACTCGGCTGCGAAAGCGGGCGGTGACATGATGGCTCTTGCATGTTGGTCCACGTTCAAAACACCCGTGCTGGTCACGCGGGGCAGCAACACTTACGGCCCGTACCAGTATCCTGAAAAACTGATCCCATTGTTCATCACGAATCTCATCGATGACAAGCCCGTCCCCGTCTATGGGGACGGGATGCAGATACGCGATTGGATTCACGTCGACGACCATGTCGCCGGCATAATGGACGTGCTGGAGCGCGGGGAGCCCGGAAACGTTTACAATCTTGGCGGCGAAAATCCGAGAGCCAATATCGACGTAACTCGAGCGCTAATCAAGTTGTTGGGCCGTTCGATGGATACTCACGTAAAACACGTTACGGATCGTCTCGGACACGATCGCCGCTACGCCTTGAACTGTGAAAAGGCGCACGCGCTCGGCTGGAAGCCTAGAGTGCCGTTCGAGGACGGCATTCGGAACACGGTTTCATGGTATTGCAAATAACGAGAGCTGGTGGCGGCCGTTGCAACCTGCCGTTTCGGCGGATCGATGAAAGGCGTCATCCTAGCCGGGGGCCTTGGTTCCCGGCTTCTGCCGTTAACGAAAGTTACGAATAAGCATTTGCTTCCGGTCTATGACAAACCGATGATCTACTATCCGTTGCAAACGCTGTGCAGAGCCGGCATTAAAGACATCATGGTTGTGACGGGCGGCAAATCCGCCGGCGATTTTCTGCGGCTGCTCGGAAACGGCTCGGAGTTCGGCCTCAAAGACATTTATTATACGTATCAGGAGGGCGAGGGGGGCATCGCAGACGCTCTGAAACTGTGCGAGCACTTCGCCGAAGGCCAACGCATCGTCGTGATCTTGGGAGACAACATCCTCCAAGACGACATCGGTCCATTCGTTACGAAGTTCGCGGCGGAGGAATCGGGCGCGCGCCTTTTGCTGAAAGAAGTAGCAGATCCGCAACGGTTCGGCGTTCCCGTTTTGGAGGGTGACCGGATCATTAGAATCGAGGAGAAGCCGGCCGTTCCAAAAAGCCGCTACGCGGTTACCGGAATTTATATGTACGACCGCCGCGTCTTCGATTTTTGCAAAGATTTGAAACCATCCGCACGCGGCGAACTCGAAATCACCGACGTGAACAATGCGTACATCGCGGACGGCTCGCTGTCCTATGATGTGTTACAGGGCTGGTGGACCGACGCCGGGCAATTCGAGTCGCTATTTCACGCTGCGGAGTTGGTCCTAAAGTCCCGATAGACGACTGCGGTCACCGTTATAACGAATTCTAACCATTAGGTTAAGGGTGATTAACGCGCAATCGATGAAGTTGGCGCGCGTGTTTACCGTTCCAGCGCTTCGCCGCCTACAGGGCGGCCTTGCTTCTTTCATGCTCTTGGGGGTCTCCGCATGCGGCGGCGCCGCGGCGACGTCGCCGTCCGTGATGCCGAGCAGCAGCCCGGTGTCGGTTCCGAGCGATGCGCCGACCGATGCATCGGCTAATTGCCCCATACCTGCGACGACTATGTCCGGCGATGATTGGACGACCTACGCGCACGATCAGCAACGAACGGGGTGCCAATCGCAAGCCACGGGCATCACCACGTCCAACGTTGCGTCCCTGAAACTGAAGTGGACGTATAGTGCCGGCGACACCATTTTTGCAAGCCTGATCGCGGTGCAAGGAACGGTCTACGGGGTGACGATGAATTCGGGCACCGTTTTTGCTCTCGACGCCGGGACTGGCGCTCTTAAGTGGAAGCGAACCTTAGGCGGGCCCGGGAAAGAAGTGCGCGGGACGCCCGTCTATGCGGACGGCACGCTGTTTGTGGGGATGCATGATTTTGGCTCGCCGGTCAACGGGCAGTTTCCCCCCGAACCTTCCGCGTTTTACGCGCTGGATGCAACGTCCGGAAGTGTCCAATGGACGCAGTCGCTGCCGGGAACCGTTCGTGGCGTTCCCATCGTGCTTGATCGGCAAGTCATGATTCCCGTTGCGGGCGGCGATCCGCCCTTTTGCCTCCAAGGCGGCGTTTACGCGTTCAACGAGACGACGGGCACACCGTCTTGGAGCTTTGCCGTCGATCCCACGCCAAACGACGGCGGCTCCGTTTGGTCGCCGATGGCGACTGACGGCACGCACTTATATTTCGGAACGGGAAACACATGCGTCGGCACGCCGCTCACGGCAAATGGTGTCGTGTCTACGGATCTTTTAGGAAGGGTTGCGTGGAGATTCAATACTTCGAATCAGCTGACGGACGACGACGTCGGCGGCGGCACGCTCATTGCGAATAGTGAGGCGATCACGATCGCCAAAAACGGCAACGTCTACCTTCAAGATTTAAATAGCGGCGCCGTCCTGAAAACGATTTCGCTGAACGTTGCGGACGGCACCGGCGGGTATTCCACGCCGGTAACGGATGGAAAGACGATTGTCTTCGGTACGTCGGCTGCCGCAGCGACCGGCAGCGCACTACGCCGGCGCGAACTCGAATGGGACGGCCATCGAATCGATGCGGCGGGTCCGGGCGGCCGTTTGCTGGCGTATGACTTCGGCGGGAACTTGCTCTGGAGCGTTACTACCACAAATCATGTGTATAACGCCTCGGCAATCTCGAATGGAGTGTTGTTCTCGGACGTCGACGACGATCTTGTCGCACGAGACTTGCGGTCGGGGAGGCAGCTTTGGGCGTACGATGCCCAGTCGCAAATCTTCGCATCTCCCGTGGCTGTACCGAGCGGCGTGTACACCGCCGATTCACACGGAAACGTCTACAAATTCGCGCTGCAGTAGTGCGAAAAGCGACTGCTATCCCGCAAAAGTCTTGACATGGCGAACGCCGGCTGCCCGGAACGCCGCTTCAACGTCTGTCGTATTGCTTTCGCCGCTGCACTCGTACGCGATCACCGTCCGTCCGTCGTCCAGCGCGTCGTTGTAGTTGCCGACTTCGTCCGGGGGAATCGGCAGCGTCCCTAAATTGCGGGTGATGTGCGAGGTTCCAAGGTACCCATACTGGCTCGGCGACGCACCGATTCCGGGGACGCCGGTTCCACCTGAACCGGTCATGATGCTCGTTCCCTGGCCTGCGACGCGGCCTGACGTATCCGAATCGATGTAGCCGCCACCGGCGTGGATGAAGTTCAAAAACGAGCTTTCGTGCTCTTCGGTCTCGTCGGCCGTGGTGATGACCTTGAGTTTCGTTCGGTCGATTCCGCTCACAGCACCGAGCATATCTTCGAGCGCGGTGATGTTTTCCGTCGGAGCGATTCCGGTGACGTAACAGGCCATTGAAGCTCTCCCTCTGGGAATTTTACGTTACGGCGTGCACGTTGCTAACGCCGGCGCCTCGAAGTGCGACGATCGCAGAGTCGGTATCTTCACCAGCGTTATACACGACGACGCAGCGGCCGGCGTCAATTGCGTCGCTGAAGTTCTCGGCCTCGTCGTCCGGAATTCCGAGCGTAGACATCAGGTGTTCGCTTTCACCTGTGAAAAATGTCGAGAGCGGAACGCTCCAGTTGATTCCCGGAACGTCGGTGCCCCCAAAATCGGAGATAATTCCGGTATCGTGCGTGAGCCGCTCGTCGCGTTCGAGCTCGCGCTCTTCCTGAATGACGTGCACGAAGTGCAAGCCCGAATCTTCATGGTTTTTGGTGCGATCATCGTTCGTGAGAATTCGAAGCCGGGTTGGGTCGATCGTCGATTGAGCGCTTAGTGCTTGTTGCAACGCCGAAGGATCGCAAGTGGGAAAGATTCCGACGACTAGACGGTCCGCCACAGTTCCTCCTTGGCGCGGGATGCGCCTAAATAACGGTTCTGATGGATTCCGCCAGGCGCCCGATGCCTTCGCGGATCTTCTCTTCCGATGCGTTTGAGAAATTCAGCCGCATTCCATTATGCACGTCTCGGCCTGGATAGAAACTTACCCCCGGCACGAAGACGACTTTCTGCGCAGCCGAAATCTTTAGCAGCTCGGCGGTATCGACTCCGTCTACCGACGCCCACAAGAACATGCCGCCGTCGGGGCGGTTGAAGTGAACGCCGGCGGGCATCGTCGCCTGCAGCCTTTCAACCATTAGGTCGCGACGGCGTGCGTAGGTGCGTACGATGTTGCGAACGTGCGCTTCGAAAGCTTCAGTTTTGCTCGCGTAGCGGTGGAAAACGTACTGGGCGAGAGATCCGCTCTGTAAGTCCGTGCCTTGCTTGGCAAGCGCAATTTTGTCGCGAACGTCATGGTCGGGAACCGCAATCCATGCAACGCGAAGGCCCGGGGCCATGATTTTGCTTCCGGTTCCACAGTAGATTACGTGGCCGCCGGTGCTGAGCGACGCGAGCGACGGCAAATCGTTGCCTTCGAAACGTAATTCGCCGTACGGATCGTCCTCGACGATCGGAAGATCGAAGCGCTCGCAAATGCGCACGATCGCTTCGCGACGGTCGGCTGCGAGCGTCCGGCCCGTCGGGTTCTGAAAATTCGGAACCAGATAGAGAAACTTCGGAAACGGATCGGCGTGATCGAGCACGCGTTCGAGCGATTCGGGAACGATGCCGTCTTCGTCGGTTTCCACCGTCAGATAGCGCGCCTGATAGGCATCGAACGCTTGAATCGCGCCCAGATACGACGGATTCTCCAGGACGACGTGATCGTGCGGATCGAGGAAGATCTTTCCGATCAGGTCCAGCGCCTGCTGCGACCCGTTGACGATCAGAATCTCCGAGGCATCGAAGGGCTTGTGCAAACGGCGCGTCAGCCGTTCGGCCACCCAGTTGCGCATCTCCGGAATGCCTTCGGTGACGCCGTACTGCAGCGCCGCCGCGCCGTACTCGTCCATCACCTCCACGGCGCACTCGCCGATTTCTCGCGTCGGAAAGAGTTCGGGAGCCGGCAGGCCGCCGCCGAACGAAATCACGTCCGGCTGCTGCGTGACCTTCAACATTTCCCTAATGGTCGAGGCCCGCAACCGGGCGGTGCGTTCGGCGAACTTCGCCGAGCGAGAAACAGCTGTCATAGCATCGGCTGATATTAGCCGACGGGCATTGGCGGTCCGCCCACCGGCGGCCGACCTGCGGTGACTCCCCCTTGGAACGGCCCGGCAAAGGGCGGCGCTCCGGAGCTATTGATGAAGGTAAGGATTACCGCGCCCAGGCCGACCAGGCCAACCAGGAGCGTGACGAGCATCCCGATGACCGGCACCATCTCGGCGGCGGTAAGGAGCACGAGGCCCAAAATCAGTGCGACGACCGGCGTTGGCGTAGCATGCGGCTGCAGCAGCTCGTAGAACCGGCGGCCGATCAGGAGCGAAAGCGCCGCCTTGCCGACGAAGATCGCGGCCACGAGCGCGACCAGCTCCACGGGAATCAGCGGGATCAGCACGATGGTAACCGCGAGCAGAATCATCACCGGAATCACGGCCACCCAGCCCATCAAGCCCGTTGCGGTTGCCAACCCCGGATGTTGTTCGAGGCGGTCGAGCGCCATGCGCGTGCGCAGCGGGAAGATGAGAAACATCACGAGCACCACGACATCCCACGCGATGCGCCACGTGATGCGCCAATCTTGCGCGGCGGCGTTACGCATTGCGCCGTCGGCCGGCGCCCAGGGAACGATGCTTTGCACGACTTCGCCGCCGATCGTGTTCACCTGGCCGCTCACGGTGCCGCCGGGACGTTCGACCACGTTGCCGCCGACGACGTTTACGTCGCCGTCGACGGTTCCATAAATCGTTGCATCGCCGAAGACCACGTTCAAATCGCCGTCGACGACTTGCCCCGGTTCGACTTGCACGGGCCCGAAGTACGTGCCGCCGTGATACACGCTGCGCGGATCGGCGTCTGCGCGTCCCGTCGAGAAGGCGAAGAGAGCCATGAGGACGCCGAAGACGGCGACGAGCGTATAACGGTTCATGATGCCTCCGAACGCGCAAGGCGTGCCGACAATCGCGGCCGGATAGTTTGATGGAAGAGGATGATTGCGGCGATCAACATGACGTCGAGCGCGAGTACGCCGCTCACGATGCCGACCACGGCGGGCGTTGCCGGGCCGAAAGCATGGGCCGCGCCGGAGAGCGCGCTAGCGCCATGCGCGAACGCAACGCGCGCATTTGCGGTTGCAGCGCCGAGCGCCGAAAGACGGTGGCTGAAGAATGCAAACGACGCGCCCGTTACGACCCAGGCGGCGATCAGATAGAACGTCAGCAGCGCCCAAACCGAGAGCGCGCGCGACCGTGGCACCGGCATCGTTCGCACTTCGGCCATCAGGGCGAACGTGAAATTCGGAGCGAGCTCGACGGACGCCGTCGTTGCCAGCAGCGCATCCACGACGCGCAGTTCGGTTACCAAAGACGCGCACGATTTGCACGTATTCACGTGTTCGCCGACGCGGCGCATCTGCTGCGGCGCTAGCGTTCCTTCGACGTACCGGTCAAGAAGCGGTTCACACGAGGAGCAGCGCACGAATGCCTCCTCTGTCCGGCTTCACCGACTGCGCGCGTTCTTCGCGTTCTTGTATTTTCTTAGCGAGCGCGATCTTGCCGCGGTGGATCAACGTTTTCACGTTGCCGAGCGATAAGCCGAGCGTGCTTGCGATCGTGTGATATTCCATGTTGTCGAAGTACCGTAGAGCCAAGACCGTCCTCGTGCGTTCCGGCAGTTCTGCCAGCGCTTCGCGCAGTTCGCGCTCGGCTTCTTTGCGCAGAATCCCGCCGGCGGGATCTGATTCGAATGAAAGATCGGGCAGCGCGTTCTCGAGCGTCTGGTCTTCGGGAAGTTCTTGCGTTGCGGGTTTGCGCAACGATTTCCCCAAGTGCGTTCGCACGACGTTGCGTGCAATCTGATAGATCCAAGTCGAGAACTTGCCGAGCTGCGGGTTGAACGTGCCCAAGTGCGCGTATGCCCGCATGAACGTTTCTTGCGAAAGGTCGGACACATCGGCCGGGCTTCGAACGCTTGCGCCGATGAAGTTTGCGATCCCGCGCTTGTACCGGTCGACCAGCTCGGCGAACACTTCGGTATCGCCGTTCCCGGATGCGCCGGACGAGAGCTTCGTCGCTCTCTGCCTCGATGGCCATCCCTCTCCTGTGATCTTTCGTTCTATTGCGGTCTTACCGCGCGGATGCGGCTTTGTTACAGAAGACCCAGCTGCCTTAGGGTGGGATTTCCGGCGTCCTTCGCGCTGATGCGCGGCATCGCGCCTTCTAGCGGCCACTCGATGGCCAAGTCCGGGTCGTCCCAGCGTACGCCGAACTCGGTTTGCGGATCGTAAAGCGCGCTCTGCTTATAAGAAAGAAGCGTGCCGTCCTCAAGCGCCAGGAACCCATGCAGGCAACCAGCCGGTATGTAGACTTGGCGATGGTCGCCGGCGGAAAGCTGTACGCCGCACCATTTCCCGAAGGTCGGGCTGTCTTTGCGCACGTCCGCAATGACGTCGAATGCCGAACCGGCGAGGACTTGCACCAGCTTTGCCATCCGCGGATCACCATGAAGCCCGCGCAACACCCGAGTCTTCGATAACGAGACGTTATCCTGTACGAAGGTATCCTTGATTCCGGCATCGGCATAGCGTTTCGCGGAAAAAATTTCTTTGAAGTACCCTCGGTCATCCCAAAAAACGTCCGGCGTGATTGCGAGCGCACCGGCGATAGCGAGCTTATCGACTTCCATTGGCCGGGTCTTTCGTCGCTGCGTCTTATGCGGCATGCCGGGAGTCGGGTTGGGCCGTGTCGTAGCCTCCGCCCCGTGAGTGCCGTCAAGGATCCGCCAAAAATCATTTCGGTTACGTCGTTTGCGAACGCTGGAGCACTTGTTTTTGCGGCAAGCCTCGTGCTCAGTATCGGCGGCTTCGCGTTCCATGCGATTGCGAGTCGAAAACTCGGCGTAGAGGATTACGGCAGTCTTTACTCGCTCATCGCTCTTTACGGACTAGCGGGCTTTCCGGTCGCAATTTTTACTTCCGTCATCACCAAGTACGCAGCCGAATTCAGCGCATTGCATGACGACGCTCACGTTCGCGGCCTCATCGACCTCATCGTAAAGACCTTTGCGGTTTGCGGTTTCGCGTATGTCTTTGCCGCAATAGTGTTCGAGCGCCCTCTAGGCAACTTTCTCCACGTTCCGGTTTGGGAAATTCCCACGGTTGGCGTGATGGTTGCAGTCGGCATCCTGTCTGGAACGTTGCGCGCGATCGGACAAGGCGTTCACGACTACCTTGGTTTCGCTTGGTCTACGAGCCTCGAAGGAATCTTAAAGGTAACTGCGCTCGCTTTATTCATTCTCGCCGGTCTTTCAGTGAGTCTGGGTATCACGGCGTTTCTTATTGGAATCATCGGCGGCGCAGTAATAATCGCGTACTCGCTTGCGAAGCGGTATTTGCGCGTCGCGTCGGCGCCGATCGTTCTGGATTGGAAACGAATCCTTGCGACCATCGGCGGTTCGGCGTCGCTCAGCCTGATGATGACGTTCATCGGGATGGCGGATGTGCTCATCGTGAAGCATTTTTTCAGCGCGACCGATGCAGGTTTGTATTCGTCGGCTTCCCTTTGTGGGAAGATTTTGCTTTATTTCGTGGGGTTCGTGCCGGTCGTTCTGATTCCGCAGGCGACGTACCGGCACGCTCGGGGAGAGAGAACCCGGCGAACCCTTTGGAGCGCCGTACTCTTCGTAGCTGTCGTCAGCGTTTGCGGTGTTTTCGCTTACGGCGTCTTAGGTTTTTTCGTGCTCCACGCGCTCGTTGGGCACTCGTTCGACGCCGCCATCCCGCTGCTTCAACCGTATGCAACGGCAATGGCATGCCTTGCCCTGACCAATACTCTCGGCGCGTATGGGATCGCGACGCATCGGCTCGCGTTCGTCATCCCGCTGGTAGCGGCTACCTGCGGAACGCTTACGGCCATCTACTTCGTGCATCCGTCGCTAGCGACGGTCGTTAACGAACTGGTCGTCGGGAACATCGCGATGCTTTTGAGTATTTCCGTTCCGCTCGCTATCCAAGGACTGCGTGAGAAACGCCTATGAAAGTGCTGCTGATCGGCGGATCCGGACAATTAGGCAGTGAAATCCGACGGCGTTGGACGACGCACGACATCAGTGCTCCCGCGCATGCCGAACTGCCTCTTGAAGATGCCGCTGCGTTCGCGCAGGCGGTTCGATCGCGCCCGTTCAACGCCGTAGTCAACTGCGCGGCATTCCACAATGTTGACCTTTGCGAAGACGAGCCGGCGAAGGCCTTTACGGCGAACTCGGCGGCGCCGGCGCTGATGGCATCTGAATGTTTCAGCCTCGGGATACCGTTCGTGACCGTCTCTACGGACTATGTCTTTTCGGGCACATCATCCGAACCTTACACCGAGGACTCGGCGCCACATCCGATCTCCGCATACGGCACGTCCAAATACGCCGGCGAACTACTCGTGCAACAGCGGCACCCCGGTTCGCTCATTGTGCGAACGTGCGGGGTCTACGGAATCAGGCCGTCCGCCACCAAAGGACATACCTTCATCGATCGCGTCATCTCGCAAGCCAAACGGGGCGAGCCTTTGCGAGTGGTTTCCGATGTAGTCGCCTCGCCAACGTATGCCGGCGACCTAGCTGTGGTGCTTGGCAGGCTTCTAGACAGCGAAGCGCGCGGGCTCGTTCATGCCGTAAATGCCGGGGCGGTGAGCTGGTACGACTTCGCCCGGCACGCTTTGGAGGCTGCAGGGTTGAATGTGGCGATCGAGCCGGTGCCGCAGTCGACTTGGCCTACGAAGGCAGCGCGCCCGAAGTACTCCGCCCTAACGAGCACGCGCCTCGCCAAACTCGGCATCCCGCTTCCGGACTGGCGCTCCGGTATCGAATCGTACCTGCGCGACAAAGCGGCGCTCGACGTTTCAACTTGAGGAGAATCTTCGGTTCTCCCTTAAGATAGGAATGTTATGGAACTTCGGATCGACCAAGCCATCGTCGACCGCTGCCGCGATTTGGCCGCGTCCATCGTCGCGCCGGTCAGCGACTTCATCGCCGCCCACTCGACCGTCGCCGTCGAGCGTTCGGTCTTGCGGCTGCTCGGCGTGGACGGCGTCGGCGCCGACGAAGTTCCGGTTCCGAACCTGATCGTCGACTCGCTTGAGCGCGCGAAGAGCGCGCGAACGGCGTCGCGCTGGCCTTCGGCCGCGCGCTGGCGGAGACCGGACTCGACCCGCGTGCCCTTGGCGAAGCGATCGCGGCCGGCACGCACTCGCTCGACGATTTCGCGGCACGTACCCGAAGCTGCAGCGCGCGGCGCGCTCGCGCCGTACGTCGACGCCTCGCTCGCGCGCATTCGTGCACGCCGCGCGGAGCGTGACGAGCGCTTGAGCGCGTCTGCCGCAGCTGCCGCCGCCGCTGCTCTACGTGATCGTCGCGAGCGGCAACATTTACGAAGACCGCACGGCGGCCGTCGCCGCGGCCGAAGCCGGCGCGCAGATCATCGCGGTCATTCGTTCGACCGGACAGTCGCTGCTCGATTTCGTGCCGTTCGGTCCGACGACCGAAGGCTTCGGCGGCACGTACGCGACGCAGGCCAACTTCAAGATCATGCGCGAGGCGCTCGACGAAATCTCCGAGCGCGAAGGCCGCTACGTGATGCTCACGAACTACGCGAGCGGTTTGTGCATGCCGGAGATCGCGACGATGGCGGCGCTCGAGCGGCTCGACATGCTGCTCAACGATTCGATGTACGGCATTCTGTTCCGCGACATCAACATGAAGCGCACGTTCGTCGATCAGCATTTCAGCCGCATGCTCAACGCGTACTCCGGCATCATCATCAACACGGGCGAGGACAATTATCTCACGACCGCCGATGCGGTCGAACAAGCGCCGGCGGTGCTCGCGTCGCAGTTCATCAACGAAGAGTTCGCGCATCGCGCCGGCATGCCGGACGAGCAGATCGGCCTCGGCGACGCGTACGAGATCAATCCGGATTTGGAAGACGGGTTCTTATATCAAGTCGCGCAGGCGCAGCTCACGCGTCAAATCTTCCCGAATGCGCCGCTGAAGTACATGCCGCCGACCAAACACATGACGGGCGACATCTTCAAAGGCCATCTTGATCGACGCGCTGTTCAACCTGACGTCGGTGATGACGAATCAAACGATTCATCTCTGCGGCATGCTGACCGAGGCGATTCACACGCCGTTCCTGGGCGATCGCGCGCTCGCGATCGAAAACGCGCGCTACATCATGAATACGGCGCGCCATTTCGGCGACGAAATCTACGTTCAAAGCCCGGCGGCATCGATCGAGCGGCGCGCGCAAGACGTGCTTGCCGATTGCGAACGCTGCTGCGATCGCGTCGCCGACATGGGCTTGATGAACGCGATCGAAGCGGCAGTCTTCGCCGACGTTTCGCGTCCGCCCGACGGCGGCCGCGGTTTCGACGGCGTCTTCGAACGCGCGACCGCGTATTGGAATCCGTTCGAGGAAGCGCTACAGGCCCAGCTCGAGCATGATGCGCCGCTTCGACAGGCTCAGGGTGACGAGGGCGGTGACGGCATGAGCCAGGTGGTCAAGCCGTACGGCGACACGACGAACGACGGCAAGGTGCAGCTGTCGTTCACGCTGCCGATCGAATGGAGCGAGGCGGCCGACGAAGCGGCGCGCCAGCTCGTCGCGAAGATGGGCTTCGCCGACGTGCAAGTCGTCGAAGGCCGCCGCATCGCGACCGGCTTCTCGTTCTTCGTCGTGTACGCGAGCACGCCGCACTCGATCGACTTCTCGACGATCAAGGCGCCGTCGGCGAAAGACGCACGCGATGTCGATGGACGAGATCGACGAGTTCATTCGCACGAACGCATCGGCCGCAAGCTTCGCATTGCCGGCGCGTGCATCGGCACCGACGCGCACACCGTCGGCATCGACGCGATTCTCAACATGAAGGGCTACAAGGGCGACTACGGACTCGAGCGCTACCAGATGTTCGAGACGTTCAATCTCGGCAGCCAAGTCGCCGTCGAAGATTTCGTGCGGTTCGCGAAAGAGCACGCGATCGACGCGCTGCTCGCGTCGCAAGTCGTCACGCAGAAAGGCAGCGACATCAAAAACTTCACCGCGCTCGTGGAACTGCTCGAAGCCGAAGGCCTGCGCGACAAGGTCGTGCTCATTTGCGGCGGGCCGCGCGTGACGAACCTGATGGCGAGCGAGCTTGGCTACGACGCCGGCTTCGGCCGCGGAACGCTGCCGAGCGAAGTCGCGTCGTTCGTTGCCGTAACGCTGGCGGGCCGGCTCGCCGCGGTGCGTTAAAAGCGGTTGCGCGGCGGCATGGTTCCTTCGAGCGGGCAGCAAATACCACGTGTAGTGCTCAGTGATCTTCTCGGCTGGTTTACCGGCAAGGACGCGAATCGCCGAAGATACCCGCGCAAGCGGAAGCCGTACCGCGCGACGGTTTCTGTAGACGGGGGTCTTACGCAGAAGCCCGGCGATCGGACTCGACATCAGCGGCGGCGGCCTCTGCGTTCTAACGCAGGAGCCGGTCGGACGCGACGAGTTCGAGGTGCGCGCCACTATCGAAACGCGCGTGCTGCGCATGCGCGCGAAGTCCGTTTGGCAAGACACCGTTTCGCACCAGGGCAAATCGGTCTGGCGTTACGGCATGCGCTTCACGGGGATTTCGGCCGACGACTGGGACGCCATCGTTCGTTACACGACCGATAAACCGGTCGCGGAACAGAACAAGGCTCAGGACGAGCTCGTCACGGTCCGCATGACGCCCGACGACGCCAGCCGCCTTCTGCCCGAGCGGCTGCAACAGCGCCTGCTGCGCTACGCTCGTCGAACGCCGCCGCCTTGCGCCGCTCGAGAAGAACGTGACGCCGCTCGTTCAGTATTTTTACTCCGGCGTCGTTCGCCACAACAATACGCTCGTGCATCGCCTGACCATTCAGTCGAAGGTCGTCGGCCCCGAAGGCGCCGAGATCTACGAAACTCGTTTCGTCTTCGACGATGCGGGTGATAACATTCAAATTCTAAACTAGCCCCGCGTCTGATCCCTGGGAGCATCTTGCAGAAAACCGCCCTAATCACCGGAATCACGGGACAAGACGGCTCGTATCTTGCCGAGCTTTTGCTTGGAACGCGGCTATCGCGTCGTCGGCATGACGCGCCGCACGTCGACCGACGTGCACGAGCGCATCCAGCACATCTTCGACGACATCGAATTCGTCTCGGGCGATCTTGCTCGATCAGACGTCGATGACGAAAATCATCAGCTGACGTGCAGCCGGACGAAGTGTACAATCTCGCGGCGCAGTCGTTCGTGCCGACGTCGTGGCAGCAGCCGGTTCTGACCGGCGAGTTTACCGCAATCGGCGTCACGCGCGTGCTCGAAGCGATTCGCGCTGTCAAATCCGATGATCGCGTTTTTACCAGGCCTCGAGCTCCGAGATGTTCGGCAAAGTCCAGGCTGTCCCGCAAAGTGAAGACACGTCGTTCTATCCGCGCTCAGCCGTACGGCGTTGCGAAAGTGTACGGACATTGGATTACCGTCAACTATCGCGAATCGTACGACATGTTCGCGGTAAGCGGAATCCTGTTCAACCACGAAAGCCCACGTCGCGGCAAGGAATTCGTGACGCGCAAAATCAGCGACGGCGTTGCGCGAATCAAGCTCGGGTTGGCGAAGCGAATTGCGTCTCGGAAATCTCGAAGCGAAGCGCGATTGGGGATTCGCGGGCGACTACGTGCGCGCGATGTGGCTGATGCTGCAGCAAGAGCACCCCGACGATTACGTCATTGCGACGGGACGCACGCATACGGTGCGCGAGTTCGTCCGCATTGCGTTTGAAGTCAGCGGGCCTCGGTTCGTACGAACCATTCGTGAAAATCGATCAACGCTTCGTGCGCCCGGCGGAAGTGGATTTGCTCGTCGGCGATCCGGCGAAGGCACATCGCGTGCTCGGGTGGCAACCGGAAGTCTCGTTCGAAGAGCTCGTCGAGATGATGGTCAAGGCCGACATCGACCGGCTCTCGCCGCAAATCGTCACGCCTAAGCCGTGCGCGCGCTCGTTACCGGCGCCAGCGGTTTCGTCGGACGGTATCTGGTTCCGGCGCTGCAGAGCGAAGGCGACGACGTTCTCGCATGCGGCGGTCCGAACGACGGCAACTATTTCCCGATCGAGTCTGAGCGATGCGGCCACGATGCGCGCGGCGCTCGACTTGTCGAATCCGGACGTCGTCTTTCACTTAGCGGCGCAAACGTTCGTTCCGGAATCGCTTTCGGCACCGGAAGCGACGTACGACGCGAACGTGCTTGGAACGGCGAGGCTGCTCGAAGCGATGCGCGGCTACGGCGCGGATGCGGGGCGCACGCCGCGGCTGCTCTTCGTCAGCTCTGCCGAAGTGTACGGCGCCCAGCCGCCGCAAGCGTTTCCGCTTGACGCGAACGCGCGCCGCTTGCACCGGCAAATCCGTATGCGGCGAGTAAGGCCGCGGCGGAGATGATCGTGCTTGGCGAAGCGCGGTCGTTCGGAATAGACGCCGTCATCGCTCGCGCGTTCAACCACATCGGTCCCGGTCAGAGCGACCGGTTCGTCGTTGCGAATTTCGCGCGGCAACTCGCGGCGATAGCTGACGGGGCCGAACCGTTGCTCTACGTCGGAAACCTCGACGCGAAGCGGGATTTCCTCGACGTGCGTGACGTCGTGCGCGCCTATGTCGCCCTCGCGAAGCACGGCGCCGCGAGCGAGATCGTACAACGTCTGCAGCGGCGTCGCTCGTTCGATTCGCGAGGTGTTGCGCGAGCTGATCATCGCTGCGCGCGTACCGGTCGAAGTACGCGACGATCCCGAACGCATGCGACCGTCCGACGTTCCGCTTTTTGTCGGCGATAATTCAAAACTGCGTGCTGCCACCGGGCTGGGAGCCGCGAGATCCCGTTCCGGCGCTCGATACGGGATATCTACGAAGCGGCCCGAAAGACAAGCGCGCCATGACCGATCAACGCTCCGACGAACTTCAAGCGCTCGTTTTCAAAAATCGCGGCGCGCTGCTGACGATTCCGGCCGCGGTCCTGGCGGCTTTCGGAAAGCCCAGCGCGTTTAGCGTTACAGTTGGCTTGCCGCTCGCCATTGCCGGCGAACTGCTGCGGTGCTGGGCCGTCGGATACTCGGGCGTCACTACGCGCGGCGATCAGGTGGAAGCGCCGAAACTCGTTACCGCGGGGCCGTACGCGTACGTACGCAATCCGCTCTACGTCGGCAACTTCATCACGGCGTTCGGTTTTTCGATCGCGTTCACCGGGAAGAACTCGGCGGCGCAGAAAGTCGTGATGATCGGCGGATCGCTCGGCAGCAATGGCCGCCGTCTACGCAACGATCATTCCGCACGAAGAACAGTTCTTGCACTCGCAATTCGGCGAAGAGTTCGACCGGTACGTCGAGCGCGTTCCGCCGATCGTTCCGCAAGCCGAACCGATGCCGGACGGTCAAGGCGAATGGAAGCCGTCGGTAATCAAAGATGCCGAGACGCGCACGTTCGCGACGTTCGGCGCGATGCTCGCCGTGCTCGCATTAAAGGCGCTGAAAGCCTGATCTTCGTGTAGCGACATGCGATCGCAAGGCCGTCTCGTCTCGCTCTGATTCTTGCCGCCGCGGTTGCGGCGCTCGAGTTCTGGGGTGGATGCGGCTTCGCACAGTATCGCGCTCACGACCGATGCGGTCCACGTTTGCATGGACGTTTTCGCCCTGGCGGTTGCGCTGGTTGCAGCGATCGGCGCGACGCGGCCGGCGAACCGGCGCAAGACGTTCGGCTATGGCCGGGTAGAGATTCTCGGCGCACTTTTCAACGGCACGTTGCTCTTCGGCGCAACGATCGTCATCGTTTACGAAGCAATTCAGCGCTTCGGGCGCCCCGTCGAACCGCACGGCGCGTTGATGACGGCGGTTGCCGCCGTCGGCCTGGTCGTAAACGCGGCCATTGCCCTCACGTTGAAATCCGGCGCGCACACGCACACGCACGAGCACGCACCGGGCCATTCGCACGGCGACGATTTAAACGTTCGCGCGGCGCTCTATCACGTAGCCGGAGATGCGCTCGGGGCGCTCGCGGTCATCGCCGGCGGTGTCGTCATCAGCGCGACGCATGCAGCGTGGATCGATCCGCTGCTCTCGCTCTTCGTTGCAGCGATTATCGTCGCGGGCGTGGTTCGCGTGCTGCGCGATGCGTCGGACGTGGTCTTGGAATCTACGCCGCCCGGCATCGACTCCGGCGAAGTCGAAATACGGCTCCGCGCGCTTTCGGGCGTCAACGACGTTCACGATTTGCACGTCTGGACGATTCGTTCCGGCTCGCACGCAATGTCCGCGCACGTCGTGCTCAACGACCAACGTTTGAGCGAAGGGGGCGCCGTGCTCGACCGGCTTCGCACCGTTGCAAAGAATCGTTACGGCATCGATCACGTTACGATTCAACTCGAGACGGAACACTGCGATCCCGGCGGCATCGTCATCTGCCGGCCGGATGTGTAGTATCGGGAAGCGTCCACCCTTTTATCAGCAACCATAACATGAAGACGAGCTCGCCTAACGCCGTGATGCCGATGACACCGAAGCTCGCATTCGAATAGAAATACGGAAAGACGTTCGTTACGATCCAACCTGCTCCGTCGACGACGAGCAAGGCGCCGAGCCACCACGGCATGTAACGCGAGCGTACGATCAGCGCGCCGACGATGATAAGGTGAATCGAGAACAGGACGCCGATGCCGAACGCATAGTCGTATCTGAAACTTCGCAGCAACAGATCGACCTGCGCTTGCAGCATCTTTGGCGCAGTGTAAGGCCGCGTGTTACGCGGAGTTCGCTCATTTACTTCGCGCCTCGCGAGAGAAGCAAGCCGGCCGAAGCGCAAACGTACATGATGAAGATCGTCCTCAGAAGCTTCTCGGGAAGCCGGTGCGCCAGCGCCGAGCCGGCGTGGACGCCGAAGACCCCGCCCACGGCAAGCGCGATGCCGCTGTACCAGTCGACGTCGTGCGATACTCCATAGGTTATCAGGCTTACCGTCGTTGCGGGAAGTTCCAGCACCAGCGCGAGCCCTTGTGCTGCGACCTGTTCCAGGGAGAACCAATAACTCAGGGATGCGACGGCGAAGGCTGCGGCGCCGCCCGAAAAGACCCCGGCCAGCGCCCCGCCAAGGGCGCCCACCGCTCCCGCGTATGGCCAGGGCAGGTGTCGAGTGTGGTTTCCGGCTTTTGTGAACGTCCGCCACGCCATGAATGCGCCGAGAATCAGGACGAAAATCGCAAACGTCGTGCGCAGCGCAGCGCTGTGCATGCGCGTTGCCAGCATCGCCGCCGCTAAACTGAAGGGGATCGCGGCGGCTGCCAGGGCCAGTCCCATTTTGCGATCGACGTCTCCGCGGCGAATGTAATTCCAAGCGCCTATGGCCACATTTGGCAGCATCATCACCAAAGCGGTCCCTTGCGCGAGCTGCTGCCGCATGCCGAAAGCCACGACGAGCACCGGAACGGCGACAATGCCGCCGCTCGTACCTAGGAGCCCGGCGAGCAGACCGAAGAGCGCGCCGAGTCCTACGAAAACAAGCAGATGCATTACGCCGTTGTTCCCCTCCCCACCATGCGACCAACGTCGCAAACGACGAAATGCTAGGGCCCGTATGAACCGCGCACGAATCGAAGGCGAGTTATGACTTCCATGAATTCCAACGCCGTCGTTCTTGTCGACTGCCCGCACGCCGTTCGGGAAGCTGGGCGGCGCTCTCTCGTCTCTCGATGCAACGACGCTCGGCGCCGTGGCGCTGCTCGGCGCATTGCGCCGCGCCGGCATCGATCCGTCCGAGTCGAGCACGTGATTTTCGGCGAAGTGCTTCAGGCGGGCGTCGGTCAGAATCCCGCGCGCCAAGTGCTGTTCAAGACCGGTCTCGCGAAGACGACGACCGCGGAAACCGTGAACAAAGTGTGCGCGTCGGGGTTGCTCGCCGTTGCGAGTGCGATGCGCTTGATCAACGCGGGCGCGAACCGCGTCGTAGCGGCCGGCGGCATGGAATCGATGTCGAACGCTCCGTATCTGCTCGATAAGGCGCGCATCGGTTACCGTTTCGGAGACGGCACGCTTATCGACGCGATGATCCACGACGGATTGTGGGACCAGTACTTTCCGATGACGATGTCGACGCAGGGAAGCATCGTCGCGAACGAGCTCGGCATGACGCGCGAAGAGCAAGACCGTTTCGCGTATGAAAGCCACCGTCGCGCGACGCGACGCATGAAGCCGGCAAGCTTTGCCAGATGAAATCGTTGCCGGTGAACGTCGCGACGAAGGCGAACGGCAAAGTCGTGTTCGACGAAATGCCGCAGCTCGGCAAGGTTCGCGTTCCCGTCGCCGGCGGGCGGCGGCTCGAACGGCGTGTGGGATCACACGCCGTCAGCGATCAGTTTACGTTCGATTACGCGAAGTACGCGCCGTTCGTCACCGGCGACGTTCCGTTACGCTACGGTCGACCGCGACGAAGCCGTGCGCGCCGACGCGAGCATCGAAGCGATGGCGAAGCTGAAACCGCTCGAGAAGACGGAACGATCACCGCGGGCAACGCGCCGGGCGTCAACGACGGCGCGGCCGCGCTGCTCTTGGCCGACGCGCAGTACGCGAAGGAACACGGATACGAAGCGCTCGCGACGGTCGTCGATCATGCGACGGTCGGCTGGGACTCGCCGTACATCTGCCTCACGCCCGCGATGGCGGCGCAGAAGCTGCTCGAGAAGCACGGTCTCTCGACGAGCGACATTCACGTCTGGGAGATCAACGAGGCGTTCTCGGCCGTGGCGATCACGTCGGCGCGCAATCTCGGCCTCGGCGAAGACGCGATCAATCAAGTACGGCGGCGCCGTTGCGATGGGTCACCCGATCGGCGCATCGGGCGCGCGCATCGTCGGCACGCTTATCAATCAATTGCGCAAGCGCGGCGGCGGCTACGGCATCGCGTCGATTTGTTCCGGGCGGCGGCCAAGGCGACGCGCTGCTCGTGCGAGTCGGCTAGCAGCCGATGGCATACCGCATTGCCGTCATCGGTGCCGGACAAATGGGGTCCGGCATCGCGCAGGTCGCCGCGCAAAGCGGGCACGACCGTCCTTCTCAACGACCGCGACGCAAGAGTATATCGCAGCGCGGTCTCGCGACGCATCACGAAAAATCTCAACCGCAGCGTTGAGAAAGGGCAAGCTTGACGCGAAGACGCGCGCGAGCAAACGCTCGCGCGCATCGTCACGCATCCGGCGCTCGACGAATCTCGACGTCGATATCGCGATCGAAGCAGCGACCGAGCATCTCGAAACGAAACTCGAGCTGTTCCGAACGCTCGACGCCAACGACGCCGGCGAACGCGATTCTCGCGAGCAACACGTCGTCGATTTCGATTACGATGCTCGGCGGCGCGACGAAGCGCGCGGATCGCGTGATCGGCATGCACTTCATGAATCCCGTTCCGGTGATGCAGCTCGTCGAAATCATTCGCGGTATCGCGACGTCGCAAGAGACGTACGATTTCACGGAGTCGCTCGCCAAGCAACATGGGCAAGACGCCGGTCGAAGTGCGCGATTTCCCCGGATTCGTTTCGAACCGCGTGCTGATGCCGATGATCAACGAAGCGATCTACGCGCTCTACGAAGGCGTCGGCTCGGTCGAAGCGATCGACACCGTGATGAAGCTCGGCATGAATCATCCGATGGGCCCGCTGCACGCTCGCGGACTTCATCGGTCTCGACACGTGTCTTGCGATCATGGACGTGCTCTACGACGGCTTCGCCGATTCGAAGTACCGTCCGTGTCCGCTGCTCAAGCAGTACGTCGCCGCCGGTTGGCTCGGGCGCAAGAGCGGCCGCGGGTTCTACACGTACGCAGATGATCGACCGACGCGTTCGCGCAGTTCGAGCTCACCGACGAGCAGCGCCAGATCGCCGCGCTCGCCGCGGAAATCGCGCAGCGCGAAATCGCGCCGCATATCGCGCAGATGGGATCGCGAACACACCTTCCCGCGCGAACTCTACACGAAGCTGAACGACGCGGGCATCATGGGCATTATCGTGCCCGAAGCAGTACGGCGGCGTCGGCGCGGACTACGTTTCGTATGCGCTCGCGATCGAAGAGCTTGCGCGCATCGATGCGGGCACGGCCGTAACGGTTTCCGTGCACTCGATGATCTGCTCGGCGATCATGCAAGCTCGGCAGCGAGCGACCAAAAGAAGCATTGGCTGCCGAGGCTCGCAAGCGGCGACGAGATCGCGGCGTTTGCGCTTGACCGAACCCGATGCGGTTCCGATGCAGCCGGCGTTACGTTCGACCGCGAAGACGCAGTCGACGGCGGTTACGTGCTCAACGGCCGCAAGCAGTGGTGCACGAACGGCAGCTACGCCGGCGTCACGATGGGCATGTTCCGCACCGGCGGCTCCGGGCGCGCAAGGGCGTCAGCGCGTTTCTCGATCGATCAGGCGATCGCCGGGCATCACGGTCGAGAAAGTCACCGAGAAGCTCGGCATTCACACGAGCAACACCGTCGATCTCGCGTTCGACGACGTGCACGTTCCGCGACGACGCGCTGCTCGGCGCCGAAGGCGACGGCTTCGGCTAGCGCAATGACGGCGCTCGCCGGCGGACGCATCGGCATCGCGGCGCAGGCGACCGGCATTCTCGCCGGCTGTTTCGACCAATCGGTGGCGTTTGCAAAAGATCGCATCGCCTTCGGCCAGCCGATCGGTGCATTCGAAGGCGTTTCGTTCAAGATCGCGCAGATGGCGACGGATCTCGACGCCGCGCGGTTGCTCGTGTATCGCGCTGCGGCGCTTGCCGATGCCGGCAAGCCGTTCGTCATCGAAGCGAGCAAAGCAAAACTTTTCGCGTCGACGGCGGCGCGAAAACATGCAGCGGAAGCGCTGCAAATTCACGGCGGCTACGGATACACGACCGAATTTCCCGATCGAGCGGTTCTATCGCGACGCGAAGATCACGGAAATCTACGAAGGCACTTCGGAGATCCAGCAGATCATTATCGCGCGATCGCTGTTGGGCAGAATTAGACTGAGCCTGTCGAAGGCAACGACAGTCTTGACAAAGAACAAAACGCCATGAATCTGATGGAGTATCAGGGCAAGGAACTCTTCCGCCGCGTGCGGCATTCCGGTGCCGCGCTCGCAGCATTGCACGACGCCCGACGAAGTCGCGGCGTTCATCGAAAAGAATCCCGGCAAGTGGGTCGTCAAGGCGCAAGTCCTGATGGGCGGCCGCGGCAAAGCCGGCAAGATCAAATTCGCGACGCACGCCTGAAGAAGGCCGCAAGGTCGCGCAAGAGATCATGGCGACGCCGATGCCTCCGAATCGCCAGAATCCGAACGGCGAACCGATTCATTCGGTGCTCGTCGAAGAGACGCTCGACATCGCCCTCGAGGCGTACACCGCGATCACCGTCGATCGCACGACGAAGAAGCCGGTCGATCATCGCCACGCGCTTCGGCGGCATGGACGTCGAAGAAGTGCACGAGAAGCATCCCGAGTCGTTCGCGACGTACTTCGTCGACACGGCGATCGGGTACTCGCCGTTCATCGGACGCGAGCTCGCGTTCGAGCGCGGAACTCGATCCGGCGTATCGCAAGCAGTTCCCGCAGATCGTCGCCGGCATGTACGAATCTGTTCTTCAAGTACGGCGCAAAGCTCGTCGAAATCAATCCGCTCGATGCTCACCAAAGACGGCCGCGTGATCGCCGCCGACTCGAAGGTCGAGATCGATGACGACGCGCTCTTCCGTCATCCCGAATTCAAAGAGTGGCAGAAAGCGCTTGCCGCTCGACGAAGACGAGACGCTCGCCGACCGAAAGCGGGCCTCGGTATCCGCAACTTCCGCCGCTTCGGCGGAACCGTCGGCACGATGGCCAACGGCGCCGGCCTTGCGATGGGCACGATGGACGCGGTGAAAATCGCCGGCGGCGAAATCGCCAACTTCCTCGACGTCGGCGGCGGCGCGAACGCGGAACGCGTGCGCAACTGCTACGAACTCGTCGATGAACCACACCGATGCGAAGGTGTTCTTCATCAACATCTTCGGCGGCATCACGCGCGGCGACGAAGTTGCCAAAGGCATCGTCGAGGCGCTGAACACGACGAAGTCGCGCAAAGTTCCGCTCGTCATTCGCTTGACCGGCACGAACGAAGAAGAAGGCCGCCGCATTCTCGCGGAGGCGGGAATGACGCCGGTCGAAACGATGGACGAAGGCGCAAAGCGCGCCGTCGAATTGGCAGGGGCATAAATGAGCATCTATCTCGATAAGAACAGCAAGGTCTTCGTGCAGGGCATCACCGGCGCCGAAGGCTCGTATCACACCGGCCGCATGCTCGCAGTACGGCACGAACATCGTCGGCGGCGTCACGCCCGGGCAAGGGCGGCCAGAAGACCGAGCACGGCCTGCCGGTGTTCAATACCGTCAAAGAGTGCGTCGAAGCGACCGGCGCGACGCATCAGTGCATCTTCGTGCCGCCGGCCGGCGCGGCGGATGCGCTCTACGAAGCGTACGATGCCGGGATCCGGTTCTCGGTTTGCATCACCGAAGGCGTGCCGGTTCACGACATGCTGAAAGTCGTCGGCACGACGCCCGGCATGCGGATCATCGGCCCGAACTGCCCCGGTCTGATTTCGCCCGGGAAATCGTCGATCGGCATCATGCCCGGACACGTCTTCAAGGAAGGCAACGTCGGCCTGATTTCGCGCTCGGGCACGTTGACGTACGAAGTCGTCGACGGACTCACGCGCGCCGGCTTCGGCCAGTCGACGTGCGTCGGCATCGGCGGCGACCCGATCATCGGCACGACGTTCGTCGATTGCCTGCGCGAGTTCCAGAACGACCCGCAGACCAAGGCGATCGTCGTCTGCGGCGAGATCGGCGGCTCGGACGAAGAAGACGCGGCGGCGTTCATCAAGGAGCACCTCTCCGACATGCCGATCGTCGCCTTCGTCGGCGGCCGTAACGCACCGCCCGGAAAATCGCTCGGCCACGCCGGCGCGATCATCTCCGGCGGCTTCGGAACGCCCGAAAGCAAGATCGCGGCCTTCAAGGCGGCCGGCGTCCCGGTCGCAGACCGGCCTTCGGAAATCCCGGGACTTTTGGCTCAGCGCATGGCCGTTCACGCATAAAACGCTCGTCAAAAGCGTCTCAAAATGCCCGGAAAGAGCGCCGCTATCCAAGCGGCGCTCTTTTCTTTCTTAAAAAGTTATCAAGAGAACTAAAAGGAAGCGATATTTGTCGGCGGCGAACGGCCCCTTAGCGGTTCCTGAGAATTGGCTGACAGTTGGTTGAGAGGCTAACTACCCTAGTCAATCTTTGAGAATGTCGCATCTGCATATCTACGAGGGCTAATTAATTTGAGTATCAAGCCAACCTTCCGCAAGGTGGCTGTTGCGCTCGCGCTTATCGTCGCATTCCTGTGCCAGGGAACATGGGCACTGGCAGGAACGACCGGCGGCTTAAGCGGTGTGGTAACAGACGAAGCCGGCGCACCGATTTCCGGAGCAGCCGTAAAGCTCGTTTCTGCGTCGGAATCGGCTTCCACTAAGACGGATGCCTCCGGGCACTTCACCTTTCTCTCACTGACACCGGATACGTACACCACATCGGTCGAGAAAGACGGCTTCAGCCCCGTTTCCTACTCGGGCGTCAGCGTCTTTGCCGACCAGCAGCAGACGCTTTCGTTCCACATGGACAAAAGCGCTGAAGACCATCGCCAGAGTCACCTCGCGTTCGTCAGGCAGCCTCGTTAAATCGGGCACGACCTCCGACGTCTACTCCGTGAACGCCAGCACCGCAGCCAAGGTCACCGGCCTCGGCGGCGGCGGCAGCCTCGATCAGCGCGTACTCGGCAATCGCAACGATGCCGGGCGCCTACGTTCCGGTCGGACAAGCCGGCTGGTATCAGAGCGTGTACATCCGCGGCGGCGACTACGACCAAGTCGGCTACGAAGTCGACGGCGTGCCGGTGAACCGCGCGTTCGACAACTATCCGTCGAACACGGCTTCTGCACTCGGTCAACAGGAAATCCAGGTCTACACCGGCGCGGCTCCGTCGAACGCCGAAGGTCAAGGACTCTCGGGTTTCATCAACCAGGTCATCAAGACGGGCACGTATCCGGGCTTCGCCTCGTCGGACCTCGGCGCTCGGTGCACCGATTTTCTATCACAAGGCCAATATCGAAGCGGGCGGCGCAACGCCGGATCGCCGCTTCTCGTACTACGTCGGCCTGGGCGGCTACAACCAAGCCTACCGCGACGTCGATCAGCAGAACGGCGCTTCGTATCAGAACACGTTCGGTTACGACACGGGCATCGCATGTCCGACGACGCCGAGCGCCGGGATTCCAGTATCCCGGCTGCTACACGCCGGGCGGCGCCTACGGTGGCGGCAACGCGGTCAATCCGTGGTACATCCTCGCGCCGTTCAGCTACTACAGCACCGGCCTCATCACCGATCGCGAAAACGTGATGAACTTCCGCTGGGCGATTCCGCATAAGAAAGACGGCGGACGCGACGAGATTCAGCTGCTCTGGCAGGGTTCGGATCTCAAAACGTTCCCCGACGGTTCGGGATCGGGATTCGGCAATCAGGCCTTCTATAACGAACTCAGCAACCTTAGCGCTTACGGACAGGAAACGACGCCGGCCGGAAAACCGTTTGCGCCGCTGTTCTCGTTCCCGGCGTCGGACACGTACACGGGACCGCTGAATCAAGTGATTCCGGCTGCGGGCGCAACGGCGGCTTCGTTCGCACCGACGGCTCAGTACTGCTTCCCCTCGGCTCCGTCGTCGCTCGCATGCGGCGGCCAAGTGCCGTTCAATCAGACCGACTCCGTCGATAACGCGGTTGGCCTCGTGAAGTTGCAGTACCAGAAGAACTTCGGTTCGACTGCCTATCTGCGTATGTACGGTTACACCGTGTACTCGAACTGGTTCAACTGGGGCCCGAACAGCGCAAGCCTGTGCTGCGCCGGCGTTCCAGTTGAGTACGAAGTGTACACGCACACGAAAGGCCTCAGCGCCACGTTTGCGGATCAGCTCAACTCCCGCAACTTGCTGCAGCTCCAAGGCTCGTACTCGGATTCGTCCTCGGCGCGTGTAAACAACGGCACGATGTTCTCCGGCGACGGCACGCACATGGCGGTTCTGGTCAACCAGAACGATCCCATGAGCGGCATCTGCTACACGGCCGCAAATCAAACGCTCTCGAACGGAACGGTCGTTCCCGCGGGTTCACCGGCAGCGTGCGATCGCTCTGCTCCCAAAGCCGGTACAACGTCGTCGAGCCCGTACCCCGGCTACATCAAGATCGGTACCTTAGCCGGCGGCTCGGTTACCCCCGTAGCTGCAGCGAACTGCGGCGGCGGCCCGTGCGCGTGGTACGTTGCGGACAACGGCTTCAACGGCCGCAACAACACCGTGCAGCCGCGCTTCTACTCCGGGTCGCTGACGGACGAATTCGATCCGTCCGACCGGCTCCATTTCAACCTCGGTTTCCGTTTCGACTCGTTCCAATACATCCCGTCGATGTCAAACGGCGGCGCGCGTCCGTTCTGGACCAATGCGTGGAACAACACGTACTGCGTCGACAACAGCATCGTCGGATCGAATCCGGTCGAGAAAAAAGACCCGACCCAATCCTGTACGGCCGCATTCGGCTCGACGTTCGCGCCGGCAACGGTAACGAGCGTCAGCAGCACGCAGACGTACACGGAAGCACAACCGCGTATCGCTGCGACCTATACGCTCGACCCGTCGAACGTGTTTCGCTTCAGCTACGGCAAGTACGACCAAGCGCCGAACACGGCGTTCGAACAGTACGACTCGCTGCAGCAAAACCTGCCGAAGGCCAACGCGAACTTCTACTCGCTCGGCTTCACGGCACCGACCCATCCGATTCGTCCGGAAGTTTCGTACAACACGGACTTCTCTTGGGAACATCAAGTCAAGGGAACGGATATGTCGTTCAAGCTGACCCCGTTCTACCGTAAGACGAAAGACCAGATCCAACAGTTCTACCTCGATATTCGTACGAACTTTGTGTCGGGTCTCAACGTCGGTTCGCAAACGTCCGAGGGCTTGGAATTCCAATTCCAAAAGGGCGACTTTGCGAAGAACGGTTTTGCGGGCCTCTTCAGCTACGCATACACGAATGCGTACGTTACGTACTCACCTGCCTCGAACGGCGCAACCCCGGTTACGACGATCAACCAGGCGATTCAAGCGTACAACGCATTCACCAAAGCAGGCGGCGGAGCACCGTGTTATACGACCGCCGGTGTCGCTGTCGCAAGCGCAGCGGCGTGTACGGGTGTCGACGTTGCGAATCCGTACTACAATGCATCTCCGCAAGCCACGTTCGATCCGAACGGCAAGTATGCGCCGTACGATCTGTTCGCCGGTCCTGCTCCGGGTGCGGGCGGTTACGGTTCGTTTGTCGCTCCGCACGTTGCAACGCTCGTGTTGAACTATAAGCACGATAAATGGGCAATTACCCCCGGACTGCAATTCTCGGCAGGCAACAAGTACGGTTACCCGATCGCTCAGATGGGCATCGATCCGTCAAGTTGCACCGGTATTCTGGGGTCGACGAACGGCGATCCGCGCTATCCGTACGGCAGCGCGGGCGGCAGCTCGTACGATGCCGGAACGTGCGCAACGCAAGCCGTTGCAATCCCGAATCCGGCAACCGGATCGTTCGATGCGGTCGGCGGATACCATCAGCCGAGCCGTCTGACGCTCTCGACGCAGCTCTCCTACGATATTAGCCCGCGCATCGGCGTCGTGCTGACGCTCGCGAATCTCGTAGACTCCTGCTTCGGCGGCACGAAGGGTGCCTGGACGAACCCGCCCGGCGTCGCGCAGAACAAGATCTGCTCGTACGGCGGCGGCTATTCGTTCAATAACCCGCCGGTCGGCAACGGCTACAACCCGCCGTTCAGCTCGGTCCAGCCGTTCCAACAGTACGGCTACTTCCCGGGCATCACGGCGCTCCCGCTCAACGCCTACATCGACTTCAAGATCAAACTCTAGAGTCGAGGCGTAACGAGGGACCCCGCTCGCGCGGGGTCCCTTCAGAGCCCTCAGTTTAAAATGGGATAAAGGACCCGACCTTTGTCTTTAGAATTTGCCATGCGTCAGATGAGAAATGGCTGAGACCCCTCGCGGGATCTCGGCAATTTCCTGTCTTGACATATGTCACTACACCTACTGAGGGCTATCAATTGAATAGTAAGCGAACCCTCCGTCAGGTGACGGTGGCGTTGATGCTTCTCGTCGCCTTCCTGTTCCAGGGAACATGGGCACTGGCAGGTACGACGGGCGGACTCAGCGGCACGGTCACCGATGAGTCGGGAGCGCCGGTAGCGGGCAGTGGCCATCAAGGCCATCTCCGCCGTCGGAAAGCGTTTCGGCCACGACGGATGCACGGGGTCAGCTTCTCGTTCCTCAACCTCGCACCGGATACTTATACGGTGTCGGTCGAGAAGAGCGGGTTACAACCCGATCTCTTACGCAGGCGTGACGGTCTTCGCAGACCAAAGTCAGACGCTTTCGTTCAAGCCTAACGAAGGCGCTCAAGGAGATCGCGAAGGTCTCGCACGCGCCGCAGGCAACCTGGTGAAACCGGGTACGACGTCGGACGTCTACTCGGTCAACGCAGCGATCGCAAAGCAGACGCAAGCGGCTCGGCCGGCGGTTACAACCTGAACAACGCCTACTCGGCGATCTACGAACGCAGCCCGGCGTCTATCTCGTGCGATCGGCAACTACGGCTTCGGCCAGGTCTTCTACATCCGTGGCTCGTCGTATTCGCAAATCGGTTACGAGTTCGACGGCGTTCCGGTTAACCGCGCTTTCGATAACTACAACGCGAACTCGCTCTCGAATCTCGGCCAGCAAGAACTCCAGGTTTACACCGGCGGTTCGCCGGCCGGCGCGTCGTCGGCAACGCTCGGCGGCTTCATCAACCAGGTCATCAAGACCGGTACGTATCCGGGCTTCGGTGATGCTCATCGGAGCGTCGGCGCCCCGGCTTTCTACCACAAGCTCGATGCTCGAAGCGGGCGGCGCGACGCCGAATCGTCTTGTTCTCGTAGTACGTCGGACTTCGTGGCGCTAACAACGTCCCGGCGTTCATCGACGCTCACAACGGAAACGACCTGAATCCCGACGGCGACAACAAGTACGGTTTCGCCGGTTACTCGAACAGCAACGTCTACGGCACCTACGGCATCCTGGGCGGTAACGCCGGTAACATGGGGCCGTGGCCGACCTGCGGACCGAACGGCACTGCGCCGGCCGGTGCGCCGGTTCTGAATCCGATCGATGCAACGAACCTGTTCACGACGGATACGGATTGGGAAGCCTCGGCGGCGACCCGATCTGCCAAAGCTACGCTCCGCTCGGCTCGCTTGTTTCAGGCGGCGGCTTCGGCGCTTACGGTTACCAGACGCAAGATCGCGAGAACATCATCAACTTCCACTTCGGCATTCCGCATCATAACGATGGCGGCCGCGACGATATCCAGTTGCTGTTCGACAACTATTCGTACCACTCGATCGGCTGGGATAACGTCAACACGAACGGCGGCTACACGCTGTTCGAGCAGGGGCTGAACGGCTGGGCAACTCCGGGAACGGGTTACCTCGACCAAATGTTCGGCGCCGGCACGGTGGCGTTTGCTCCGCAATATCCGGGTGCGAACACTCCGAACACCTGCGCGTACGAGTTCTTCTACTCGGCGCTCGGCGTCGGCACCGGTTGTGCCCAGAGCGGCCTCTCGCCGTTTGCATGGGGCGACGGCCAGCTCTTCCAGGGCGTTTCCTTCGGAACGCCGGCCGCAAACGCGGTTGGTGCGGCTAAGCCGTACTACTTCCCGAGCTCGCCGCAGAATCGTGCGGTAGCAGCGGGCATCAGCCCGAACCAGCAGTCGGGCGTCTTCAACGACGGCTCGATCTTCAAGGTGCAGTACACGAAGAACATCGGTTCGAACGCGTTCGTCCGCCTCTTCGGATACTCGTTCTACTCCGACTGGCTGCAGAACAACCCCAATGACGGCGGCTTCTACCCGGTCTTCGGCCTGGGTTACAACGCCTCGTCGCCGGACTACGAAGTTGCCTACCACACCCGCGGCGTCCAGCTGCAGGCTGCGGATCAGATCAACTCGCAACATCTCATCACCTTCACGGGCAACTACACCGGTTCTAACGGCTCACGTGCGAACAACGGCCAAGCCGGTATCGTTCCTTCCGGATCGCCGACCGCGATCATCATGAACTCGGCTGGACAGTGCTTCAGCGGCGTTCAGAACGGTCCGGCCCCGACCGCGGCACTCCCGAACGGACGTCCGGTTGACGGATCGTACGCCCCCGGCATGGCTCCCGGCACCCAGGTCTCGTGTCTTTCGCCGCTCGCCGGTATCGGTGGCGCGGTCGGCTCATACGTGACCGGCACGATGGATAACGTGAACGCAGGAACGCTGGCCGCGGTGCCCGGCGGTGCAGCAGCTGCCGGCGCGCAGTGGACCGTCGCTCAGGACATTCTCCCAGCGACGAACCGCAACGCGGTTTCGCCCGCACTTTACGTCGCTCGCGCTGCAAGACGAGTGGCGTCCGAACGACAGGATCGACCTGAACCTCGGCGTTCGGTTCGAGCAGTACCAATACCAGATTCCGGTCGCGACCGATCCGGAATCGAGCTTCTGGCTCAACACCATCAACCAGACGGTTTGCGTCGCCCCGAACGGCCTCGTTCAGGCGAAGAGCAAGGACAATTCGGGTGGTGTCGTCTCCAGTACCGCTGGAAACGCTAACTACGTCAATTACCTGACGACCCTGCCGGGCCAGGCGTGTCCGAACGACCCGATCCTGGGCCAGCAACTGTACCATCCGGGACAGAACGGCATTCCGTTGCTCAGCCTCGGCAACACGCCGAACCTGACGCACTCGACGTTCTCGCCGCGCATTGGTGCGACGTACACGTTGAATCCGGATACGGTTCTCCGCTTTACGTACGGCCGTTACACGCAGCCGACCGCAACTGCGTTCGAGCAAGTGTTGACGTACGAAGACGGATACCAACAAGCGACGAAGCTCTACGGTTCGAAGTACTTCAACAACGGGCTCACGTCGACGATCCACGATAACCCGATCCAGTTCTCGAACAACTGGGACTTCTCGCTCGAGAAGCATCTGAAGGGCACGGACCTCAGCTTCAAGCTGTCGCCGTTCTACCGTTGGACGACCGAGCAGGAAATCTCCGTTGCACTGCCCGGCGGTCTTGCCGGTGGCTTCAACGCCGCCACGCAAAAATCGCAAGGCGTCGAGTTCCAGATTCAAAAGGGCGACCCGACCCGCAACGGCTGGTCCGGACAGCTCTCCTACACGTACACCGATGCTAAGGTGAAGTACTCGCTGATCAACGGTAACAACTCGATCACGGGTATGCTCAGCAACCTGAACCAGTTCCTCGCCCTCACCAAGACCAATGGTGGTTCGCCGTGCTACAACGCAGGCGTCGGCACGGACTGCTCGGGCGCATCGGATATCGTCAACCCGTACTACAACCTGCTTCCCGGCGTGACGCCGGCGTCGCTGAAGTCGCAGTTCCCGGTTGACGGTTGGTACAACACGTACGCGAACTACTTCCCCGGCGATGTCGGCGGCGGCGGCGACTACGGTACCGCAATTCCGCGCGAACGTCTTCACCGGCTTCCTCGCGTACAAACACAACAAGCTGCAAGCATCGCTCAACGCGACGCTGCAACAAGGCAACAAGTATGGTTCGCCGACGGAAGTTGTTGGACTCGATCCGACGACTTGCGGACTCAACCAGAACGATGCCGGGGTGGTCGCGGGCTCCAAGCTCGCCGACTTCCAAAGCTGCAGCGGCACGGTCGCAATTCCGAACCCGACCACGGGTCAATTCGACGGCGTTGCTCAGTACACCAATCCGTGGATCTTCAACCTCGGTGGCCAGCTCACGTACGACCTCTCGCCGCGGGTAACGGCGTCGGTCTCGCTCGCGAACGTTCTCAACCGCTGCTTCGGCGGTTCGAAGACGACGTGGAGCAGCGCGTTTGCACCGAACGAGGCAGTCTGCGGTTACGGCTACAACTCGGGAACGTATCTCGGATACACGAAGGGTGAAGCCTACAACACGGCGGGCGCTGGATTCTTCTACGGTAACAATCCGCAGGATCCGGCGAACGGCACGGCAGGATACCCGAATGTATTCAACCAGCCGTATAGCCCGCTTCTGGCCGGCTATCCGTTCCAGGCGTACTTCCAACTCACGGTCAAGATCTAGTCTTCGGATTAGTTTCCTAACGTGAAACAAAACGGGCTCCCGCGAAAGCGGGGGCCCGTTCTGCTTTTTTATGGTAGATGTAGAGCGGTATGCAACACGGTTATAAATGCGAGGATTGCGAAGTCGCGGTTTTCCCGACGACGACCGGGACGGAATTACGCTGGCTCAAAGACCGCGTGCACGTCGCTCGCGAGGTTGCGAAGCACTCGAGCGGGGGACTCGACAGCTGGATGATGGAGGGGCTTGAGTTCTTAAACGACCATCAAGGGCACTCGATCGTGGTCGTCAGCCGTCGCTAGCTTCGCAAGTCTGACGGCGTGATAGAATCGCCGTGAGGTACGAATGGCTATCGAGTACGAACCGAACCGGAATACTTCGAGTACCTTGACGGCGTCGCCCATCCAAAGGTGAGTCCGCGCCATTGGCACGGCATCGTGCAGGGCGCTTTCGTTGCGATCTTCCGGGCGCAAGGCCGCGGCATCGGCTTGGCCGCAACTGAATGGGATTGTTGGCTCCCTAGTCACGAGCGGCTGACGAAATTTATTCCCGACGTATCTTTCGTGTCGTACGGCCGTTTGCGGCCGTTGAGCGAAGCGCGATCGTCAGTTTCCGCCGTTTGCGCCCGACGTCGCAGTAGAAGTGCTGTCGCCGGGAGACTCGCCGGCGTATTTGCAAAAGAAGATCGACCTCTACTTGTCGCACGGTTCGCTCGTTGTGTTCGATGCCGATCCGGATGGGCGTTCCGTGCGAGTCGTTACGAAGAACGGCGAACGCGTGTTGCGCTGCGGCGATCGATTCGAAGATGCCGTTGTGCCGTGGCTGGCGTTCGAAGTGAGCGAACTGTTTGAAGGGTTGGATGTGCCGGCGGAGACTTGAGGCAACTGTCCTTCGACAAGCTCAGGATGACGGAGGGACATGCGAAAATAAAAAAGAGCGCAGTGATGCGCTCTTTGTGTTCGCTGGTGAAGCGAGAATTATTGAGGGATGCGGAGCTTTTGACCGGGGGCGATTTCTGAAACGCGCAGATGGTTTGCTTCGGTGATGCGATCGATCGTTTCTTGCACGCTTCCGTTATCGTTGGTGTGCGCGGATGCGATCGACCAGAGCGTATCTCCCGGATGAACCGTAACGGTCGCGTACCGTTCTGCGCTCGCTGCATACAGGTGCATGCTCGAAAGCGTTGGCAACGTCACCATGAGGCTCAGGGCGGCCAGCGCGATTGCCGGCATCAGGGTGAATTTCTTGCGCGTAACCACGGTTTTCGCTCCTTCTATATCTTGTGGCAAACGAGCGTTCGTGCACGAGTCGGTCTATATCTTGGGCCAAACGCCTGTTCGTCCCCTAGATTTTAGCACATGCCTTTCGAGCCGTTGTGTCAAGCTTGCTCCGAACGTATGTTTGCCTTTTCGCTTTACCTATGGTACGGTTGTAACGCCAAGCGGTGCCATACGCATGGCATTTCGGCTACGTCAATCCGGAGAAATCTATGAACGAAAAGCCGGCCACCGAACGGCAGCAGAGCATCCTACACGTTATCAAGCAGTTCACGTCCGAGCGGGGCTACCCGCCGTCGGTGCGTGAAATCGGCGAACGCGTAGGGCTTTCATCGTCATCCACGATCCACGCGCATTTGAAGGCGCTCGAGAGCGTGGCCTGATTTCGCGCGACCCGACGAAGCCGCGTGCCCTGCGTTCCGAGTTTCCGGAGGCGTCCACGCCGGTTCCCGACAGCGTCGTGATGCCGATCGTCGGCAAGGTCGCCGCAGGCGTGCCGATTACCGCTCAGGAGAACGTCGAAGGCGAATTCGTGCTGCCCACGGCGTCGTGCTGGCGCTTCGACTTGTTCCACGCTGTGCGTTCCAGGCGACTCGATGATCGAAGCAGCCATCCTCGATGGC
>CAVOIN010000004.1:0-473824 GCA_963696095.1 Vulcanimicrobiia bacterium
CTGCAGAACAACCCCAATGACGGCTGGTCCACCCGGTCTTCGGCTGGTTACAACGCCTCGTCGCCTACTACGAAGTCGCGATCATACCGCGGCGTCCAGCTGCAGGCTGCGGATCAGATCAACGTACATCTCGATCACCTTCAGGGCAACTACACCGGGTTGACCGGCTCACGTGGCTGAGACGGCCAAGCCGGTATCGTTCCTTCTGGATCGCCGACCGCGATCATCATGAACTCGGCTGGACAGTGCTTCAGCGGCGTTCAGAACGGTCGGCCCCGACCGCGGCACTCCGAATGGGTACGTCCGGGTTGACTGGATTGTATGCTCCTGGCATGGCTCCGCAGTCCTCAGGGTCCTCGGTGTCTCTTCCGCTGCGGCCGGTATCGGTGGCGCGGTCGGCTCATACGGTGACCGGCACGATGGATAACGTGAACGAGGAACGCGGCCGCGTGCTCGGTGCAGCTGCTGCGGGCGCGCAGTGGACCGTCGCTCAGGACATTCTCCCAGCGACGAACCGCAACGCGGTTTCCCTGCACTCTACGTCGCTCGCGCTGCAAGACGAGCGGCGTCCGAACGACAGGACCACCTGAACCTCGGCGTCGCGTCCCAGCAGCACCAATACCAGCATCCGGTCGCGACCGATCCGGAATCGAAGCTCTGCTTGAACACCATCAACCAGACGGAATCCTTGCGTCGCCCCAACGGCCTGGTTCAGGCGAAGAGCAAGGACAATTCGGTGGTGTTGTCTCCAGCAACCGCTGGAAACGCGGCCACCGTCCAACCACCTGACGACCCTGCCGGGCCAGGCGTGTCCGAACGACCCGATCCTGGGCCAGCAGTTGTACGATCCGGAGATGCATTTGTCGCCAGCCTCGGCAACATGCCGAACCTGACGCACTCGACGTCTGCCGGCGCATTGGTGCGACGTACACGTTGAATCCGGACAACGGCTTCCCTCGCTTTACGTACGGCTGTTACACCCAGCCGACCGCAACCTGCGTTCGAGCAAGTGTCGACGTACGAACGGATACCAACAAGGCGAATGAAGCTCTTACGGTTCGAAGTACTTCAACAACGGGCCGACGTCGACGATCCACGATAACCCGATCCAGTTCTCGAACAACTGGGACTTCTCGCTCGAGAAGCATCGGAACGGCACGGACCTCAGCTTCAAGCCGTCGCTGTTCCACCGTTGGACGACTGAATAGGAAATCTCTGTTGCACTGCCCGGCGGTCTTGCCGGTGGCCTCAAACGCCGCCACGCAAAAATCGCAAGGCGTCGAGTTCAGATTCAAAAGGGCGACCCGACCCGCAACGGCTGGTCCGGACAGCTCTCCTACACGTACACCGACGTGAAGGTGAAGTACTCGCTGATCAATGGTAACAACTCGATCATGGTAATGCTCAGCAACTTGAACCAGTTCCTCGCCTCGACCAAGACCAATGTGGTTCGCCGTGCTACAACGCAGGCGTCGGGACTGACTGTCGGCGCATCGGATATCGTCAACCTGGTACTACAACCTGCTTCCCGGCGTGACGCCGGCGTCGCTGAAGTCGGAGCTCCCGGTCGACGGTTGGGACAACGTACGCGAACTACTTCCCCGGCGATGTCGGCGGCGGCGGCGACTGACGGTACCGCAATTCCGGCGAACGTCTTCACCGGCTTCCTCGCGTACAAACACAACAAGCTGGAGCATCGCTCAACGCGACGCTGCAACAAAGCCAACAAGTATGGTTCGCCGACGGAAGTCGTTGGACTCGATCCGACGACTTGCGGACTCAACCAGAACGATGCCGGGGTGGTCGCGGGCTCCAAGCTCCGCCGACTTCCAAAGCTGCAGCGGCACGGTCGCAATTCCGAACCCTGACCACGGGTCAATTCGACGGCGTTGCTCAGTACACCAATCCGTGGATCTTCAACCTCGGCGGCCAGCTCCACGTACGACCTCTCGCCGCGGTAACGGCGTCGGTCTGCTCGCGAATGTTCTCTACCGCCGCTCGGCGGTTCGAAGACGACGTGGAGCAGCGCGTTTGCACGGAACGAGGCAGTCTGCGGTTGACGGCTACAACTCGGGAACGTATCTCGGATACACGAAGGGTGAAGCCTACAACACGGCGGGCGCTGGATTCTTTACGGTAACAATCCGCAGGATCCGGTGAACGGCACGGCAGGATACCCGAATGTATTCAACTCTGAGCCGTATAGCCCGCTTCTGGGCGGGCTGAGCATCCGTTCCAGGCGAACTTCCAACTCACGGTTAAGATCTAACTCTTCGGATTAGAAGCTCTTTCTGAACGTGAAACAAACGGGCTCCCGCGAAAGCGGGGGCCCGTTCTGCTTTTTTATGGTAGATGTAGAGCGGTATGCAACACGGTTATAAATGCGAGGATTGCGAAGTCGCGGTTTTCCCGACGACGACCGGGACGGAATTACGCTGGCTCAAAGACCGCGTGCACGTCGCTCGCGAGGTTGCGAAGCACTCGAGCGGGGGACTCGACAGCTGGATGATGGAGGGGCTTGAGTTCTTAAACGACCATCAAGGGCACTCGATCGTGGTCGTCAGCCGTCGCTAGCTTCGCAAGTCTGACGGCGTGAGTAGAATCGCCGTGAGGTATGAATGGCTATCGAATATCGAACCGAGCCGGAATACTTCGAGTACCTTGACGGCGTCGCCCATCCGAAGGTGAGTCCGCGCCACTGGCACGGCATCGTGCAGGGCGCTTTCGTTGCGATCTTCCGGGCTCAAGGCCGCGGCCTCGGGCTTGGCCGCAACTGAGTGGGATTGTTGGCTCCCTAGTCACGAGCGGCTCACGAAATTTATTCCCGACGTATCTTTCGTGTCGTACGGCGGTTTGCGTTCGCTGAAGCGAGCGCGATCGTCAGTTTCCGCCGTTTGCGCCGGACGTCGCAGTCGAAGTGCTGTCGCCGGGAGACTCGCCGGCGTATCTGCAGAAGAAGATCGACCTCTACTGGTCGCACGGTTCGCTCGTTGTGTTCGATGCCGATCCGGATGGGCGTTCCGTGCGAGTCGTTACGAAGAACGGCGAACGCGTGTTGCGCTGCGGCGATCGATTCGAAGATGCCGTTGTGCCGTGGCTGGCGTTCGAAGTGAGCGAAGTGTTTGAAGGGTTGGATGTGCCGGCGGAGACTTGAGGCAACTGTCCTTCGACAAGCTCAGGATGACGGAGGGACATGCGAAAATAAAGAAGAGCGCAGTGATGCGCTCTTTTTGTTCGCTGGTGAAGCGAGAATTATTGAGGGATGCGGAGCTTTTGACCCGGGGCGATTTCTGAAACGCGCAGATGGTTGGCTTCGGTGATGCGATCGATCGTTTCTTGCACGCTTCCGCATCGTTGGTGTGCGCGGATGCGATCGACCAGAGCGTATCTCCCGGATGAACCGTGACGGTCGCGTAGCGTTGTGCGCTCGCTGCGTACAGATGCATGCTCGAGAGCGTTGGCAGTGCGACCATGAGGCTCAGGGCCGCCAGCGCGATCGCCGGCATCAGGGTGAATTTCTTGCGCGTAACCACCGTCATTGCTCCTTCTATATCTTGTGGCAAACGAGCGTTCGTAGTACGAGTCGGCCTATATCTTGGGCCAAACGCCTGTTCGTCCCCTAGATTTTAGCACAGGCCTTTCGAGCGTGTCAAGCTTGCTCCGAACGTATGTTTGCCTTTTCGCTTTACCTATGGTACGGTTGTAACGCCAAGCCGGTGCCATACGCATGGCATTTCGGCTGAACGTCAATGCGGAGAAATCGATGAACGAAAAGCCGGCGACCGAACGGCAGCAGAGCATCCTGACGGTCATCGAGCAGTTCACGGCCGAGCGGGGCTACCCGCCGTCGGTGCGCGAGATCGGCGAACGGGTAGGGCTTTCATCGTCATCCACGATCCACGCGCATCTGAAGGCGCTCGAGAAGCGCGGCCTCATCTCGCGCGACCCGACGAAGCCGCGCGCCCTGCGCTCCGAGTTTCCGGAGGCGTCGACGCCGGTTCCCGACAGCGTCGTGATGCCGATCGTCGGCAAGGTCGCCGCAGGCGTGCCGATTACCGCTCAGGAGAACGTCGAAGGCGAGTTCGTGCTGCCCACGGCGTTCGTGCCGCGTTCTTCCGACTCGTTCATGCTGCGCGTTCAGGGCGACTCGATGATCGAAGCAGCCATCCTCGATGGCGATTTGATCCTCGTGCGGCCGCAGAAGACGGCGTCGAACGGCGAGATCGTGGTCGCGATGGTGGAAGGCGACGCAACCGTAAAACGCTTCTATAGAGAAGACGGCCGCGTGCGGCTCCAGCCGGAGAATCGCAGCATGGCGCCAATCTACGCGAGCGATGTCGAGATCATCGGCCGCGTCGAGGCTGTCGTCCGCCGGCTCTAGTCTCCAATCGTGGTTTGAAGAACAGTTCGCTCCGGCCATGCGCTGGTTCGGCGAGCTGCCCTTCGTCGTAGCCTTGCGCGAGGCGCTGCCATGGAGCTTTCTGGCTCTCTTGGCGGCGCTTCTCGTCTTTATTCCGTTCACGCCGGCTCCGGGGCCGATCTTCAGCCGCTCCTTCGGCCTGCGGCTTTCCGGGGCGTTCTTGCCCTCATTCGGCATCATGGGGATGGCGCTCGTGCCGTTGCTCGCGTGGCGGTATGCCCTGCGCGCGAAGGTGCCGTCGCCGCCCCTTGATCGCGGCGGCCGTTTGCGGTTACGTCTTGTCCTTTCCGCCGCTCGAGGGCACCGTGTTAGCTTCGCTGCGGGTCTTCGGCGAGAGCAGCCTGTTTCTCGCGATCGTCGTTTGCGGACTCGTCGCCGCCGCTGTTGCTTTCGCGCGACGGCTGGCTCTTCCGGGCGCGCCGTGGATTGGCGGTGCGGCGGCCGTGGTAGCTGTGCCTTGTTCTTCGCGTCGCGCACCTTTCGATAGCGCAAGGCGTGGCCGCCATGATGCAGCCGCTCGCGCATCTCGGCGACACGTATACGGCGTTGCTTGTCATCGTCATCGTCGAAACGTTGCTGTGGTCGATCGGCATGCACGGTCCGGCGTTGCTCGCCGCCGTCGTGACGCCGGTGTATCTAACGTTGCAGACGCAGAACTCGAGTCGCGTTCGCGCACCATGCGCCGCTGCCGCACATCGTCGTCGTGTCGCTGTTTTTGTTCGTATTTCCCGGCGGCGCCGGCGCGACGTTACCGCTCGCCGGGCTGTTGGCGATTTCGCGCGTTCCGCGCCTGCGCACGATCGGGCGCGTAACGATTCTTCCCGCGTTCTTCAATACGAATGAACCGTTGCTCTTCGGCGTACCCGTCGTGTTCAATCCGTTTCTGATTCCGCCGTTTGTCATCGTACCGGTATTGCTTGCAACGGTAACGTATGCAGCCGTGGCATTGAATCTCGTCGGCCGGCCGATTTACTACGTGCCGTCGTCGATTCCAACGCTATTGTCGACGTTTTTGGCGACGCTTGACTGGCGCGCAGTCATCCTTGCGATCGCGAACATCGCGATTGCAACGCTCGTCTACCTACCCTTCGTACGCGCCTACGAACGCCATTTGGAGCAAACGGCTTGATCGATCTTCTCTGCGAACGCTTCTCCGTTGGGGAGCGAGTACGCACCGCTGCGCGCCGCGCTTACGATCGCACGCAGTCGCTGCGTTATCCGGCGCAAGCCGAAGTGAAAGCCGGCGTATTGCAAGCGTTCTTCGACGAAGGTTTGAACGAGAGCGATCTCGCCGGCTCGAGCGGCTACGGCTATGACGACGCCGCGAGAGAACGATACGAAGCGCTGATCGCCCGCGTTTTCGGGGCGGAAAGCGCGCTTGCGCGGCTTTCGATCGTGAGCGGCACGCACGCGATCGTTACGTCGCTTGCGGCTTGCGTGCGTCCGGGCGAAACGCTCGTTTCGATCGCCGGCCGGCCTTACGACACGTTGCGCAACGCAATTTGCCAAGCGCCGGAATCTCTCGTAACGCAAGGCGTCGTTTACGACGAAGTCGCTTTGCGCGAAGACGGGACCATCGATCCGGACGCAATCGTTGCGCGGCTTTCACAAGGTCCCGTGCATGCGATTTTCGTGCAGCGTTCTCGCGGATACGCAGCCCGCAAGTCCATCGACATCGCATCGTGCCGGGATCTTTTCGCCCGGGTACGCCGCGTAAGTCCGCAAACGCTGATTCTGGTCGACAATTGCTACGGCGAACTCGTCGAACCGCTTGAGCCGACCCACGTGGGCGCGGACCTCGTGATGGGATCGCTGATCAAGAATCTTGGCGGATCGCTTGCGCCCGCGGGCGGCTATGTTGCCGGGCGTGCGGATCTCGTGCGGCGCGTTGCGACGCGGCTTTATGCGCCCGGTTTGGGCGCGGCGCTAGGACCGACGCTCGGCTTTGGACGCGCGTTCATTCAGGGACTTTTCCTTGCCCCGCTGATCGTAGAACAAACGCTGCGCGGCCTCGATTTCGCTGCGGCCCTCTTCGAGGAGCTCGGTTACGGCGTCGATCCGTTGCCCGGCGCGGCGCGCACGGACATCGTGCAAGCGATTCGCCTCGGCGACGCGCCGTCGTTATTGCGCTTTGCCGCCGGACTTCAGCGGGCGATGCCGCTCAACGCAAAGTTCCGGCCCGAACCCGGACCGGTGCCAGGTTACGTCGATCCGGTGGTCATGTCCAGCGGCGCGTTCGTCGGCGGTGCGACGATCGAACTTTCGTGCGACGCGCCGCTGCGAGAACCGTACGAAGTCTACCTGCAGGGCGGGGTCGTCGCCGAACACAGCTACCTAGGTTCCTTGCTTGCTGCCGAATCAGTCATTGCTTGAAGGCAGCCGCTTGAGCTTAGAGAACGTGTAGGCAAGGTGAGCACACAAGAAAATCGCTCGCACGAGCGCCGATTCTTTAGAGCAAGCGCAGATTTCCCGGTAACGCTAATCGTTCCGGGACACGAATTGATTCTTTCAGGTCAAGCGCTTGATTTAAGCAGCGGCGGCATGCGGGTCGCAACGGCGACTGATTTGCCGGCGGGGCAGCCTATCGTGCTGCGCTTCGTGCTTCCCGAGGGCGAACGCGAACTGCTCGTTCGCGCGCGGATCGTGCTTTCGTTCTTTAACGCGTCGTCAAAGACGTACGCTCACGGTATCGCATTTACGCAATACACGTCGCAGGATCACGAAGAAATTGCGTCTTGGGTCCAGCGAATGGAATCGCGTCAGCGCTGATCGCGCGCTTCGCCTAAGAAACCGTAGAAATAGTAACGGTTGCCATCCGACGTCGTAATGACGATTCGGGTGTCTTCCAGTTCGGCTTTCGAAACGGTCTTCCCGACCAGTTCTTCCAGGATGGCCTGCGCTTGAAGAAACTCTGCCTCGCGCAAAGCATCCGGTTCCACCTCTATGAGCTCCATGAGCTCGTCGATCCGGTCGTTCATCGTCACCCTATGAGTAATCGTCCGGTCCGGTCTTTTTGTTAGCCCTGCTTGACTTGCCGCCCCGTCGGACCAGGAGCCGGGCGCCTGCGTCAGAGAAGGCCACGCGGCCATGTACCTGCTCGAGGTCCTCAGCGGACCATTAGATGGAAAAACCTGGACTTTCGAAAGCGAAATCACGATAGGCCGCGACGATGCAGTCGCGGAGGCGTGTATCGCCCTCGACCGGTATGTTTCCCGTAAACACGCTCACCTACGCATAGACGGCAAAGCGCTTCGCGTCACCGATCTTCAAAGCCGCAACGGCACGAAAGTGAACGGCGAGACGGTCAGCGGCGACGCCGAGCTGCCCATCGGCGAGCCGTTCGTCGTGGGCCGTACCGTGCTGCGCGTAACCCGGGCCTAAGCAAGCGATCATGCAGATCGCGCGTACCGTCGCGCAAGCTCGTGCGCTCTTCGACGTGCTGCCGCGGCCGCTCGGGTTCGTGCCCACGATGGGGGCGCTTCACGAGGGACACCTCGAGCTCGTCCGTCGCGCGCAAGCGGAGTGCGTCGCCGTGGCGGTCTCGATTTTCGTGAATCCGCTGCAATTCGGCGCCAACGAAGATCTCGCAAAATATCCACGCGATTTCGAAGCGGACAGCGCGGCTTTAGAAAAAGCCGGTGTTGCCGTCGTCTTTGCGCCCGGTGCGAACCTTATGTATCCGCCGGGATTCTCGACGACCGTCGATACCGGCATCATCGGTACGACGCCACGAAGGCGCGGTACGGCCGACGCATTTTCGCGGCGTCACGACCGTCGTGAATAAGTTGTTGAACGTCGTCCGTCCCGATCGTTTGTATCTGGGGCAGAAAGACGCGCAACAGACGGCTGTGCTGCGCAAGATGGTCCGAGATTTGGAGATGCCGGTGCAAGTCGTTGTGGTGCCGACCGTGCGCGAAGCCGATGGGCTGGCGCTTTCGAGCCGAAATGTCTACCTTACGAAAGAGCAGCGCGCGCAAGCGCCGACGTTGCATGCGTCGCTCGTGGCGTTACGCGATGCGATGGCGAAAGGCGTCTCAAAACGCGACGCTCTCGAAGAGGCGCGAACGCATCTGAACGGCGGTGCCGCATTCGGATTATCTGGACGTCGTGGATGCCGACACGTTCGAATCCATCGATGAACTGCGCCCGCCCGCATTCGTCGTAGGCGCGGCGCGCTTCGGCTCGACGCGGCTGATCGACAACCTGTGGATCGGCTCGTGAACGGCGCACGCGTTCTGCTTGGCGTTTGCGGCGGCATCGCGGCTTACAAGATTGCCGCGCTGACCAGCACGCTTGTGCAAAGCGGAGCGACGGTCGACGTGATCATGACGTCCGAGGCGGAGCAGTTCGTCGGTCCGCTCACGTTTTCGTCGCTTACGGCGCGCCCGGTCTATACGTCGTTATGGGACGCGCCGGAACGAATTCCTCACATCCGTCTGGTGCGAGAAGCGCAAGTCATTCTCGTCGCGCCCGCCACGGCGAATGTCATCGCGAAGTTGGCGCACGGAATCGCCGACGATCTGCTTACGACGGCCCTGCTCGCGGCGCGCGTTCCGGTCGTAATCGCGCCGGCGATGAACAGCGCGATGTACGATCATCCCTCCACGCAAGAGAATCTTGAAAACGCTTGCAGCGCGGGGCTACGAAATCGTCGAACCGGATTCGGGCTTTCTGGCCGAACGCGAGCGCGGCGTCGGCCGCCTCGCAAGCGAAGAACGCTTGATCGAAGCGTTGGAAACGACGCTTCGTCGCACGCAGTCGCTTGCCGGCAAACGCGTTGCCATTACCGCCGGCCCCACGCGCGAAGCGTTCGATCCGATTCGGTTCGTCAGTAACGCTTCAACGGGTTCTACCGGAATTGCGCTGGCGCGCGAAGCCGCGATGCGCGGCGCCGAGGTAACGCTGCTTCTCGGTCCGACGCTGCTCGAACCGCCGGCCGGCGTGCACACCGTGCGCTTCACGAGCGCCGAAGAGTTGTTGGATGAGGCGCTCGCTCACGCGGTCGGCGCCGATCTGACCATCGCCACCGCCGCCGTCGCGGATTGGCGTCCCGCGGAGCAGTCCGATTCGAAGCTCAAGAAGACCGATGCCGATCTCACCATAACGATGGTTCGCAATCCCGACGTGCTGGCGGCGCTTGGCGAACGCAAGGGCGAAACGTTTCTCGTGGGCTTCGCGGCCGAAACGGACCAGCACGAAGCCAACGCGCGCGAAAAACTTCGCAAGAAGCATTTGAACGCTATCGTCGTCAATGACGTTCGCGGAGAGCGCGGGTTTGGAACGGGCGAGAATACGCTTTGCCTGCTGTGGGGCGAAAACGGACGCCGCGATCTCGGTACCGCGGAAAAACGTACGCTTGCGGCGCGTTTACTCGACGCCATTGAGGATTTGCATCGATGCTCTTAGCAATCGACGTCGGCAACACCGAAACGAAGCTCGGCTGTTTCGAGCGCGGCGCATCGACGCCCGCGTACTTTTGGCGCGTTACGACGGAACTGCGGCGCACTGCCGACGAATACGGCGTGTTCTTCACGCAACTCTTCGCGACGGCGGGCGTGAAGGTTTCGGATATCGACGCCGTTGTGATTGCGAGCGTCGTTCCGAAATTGGATCCCGTGCTCACGTCGGTTACGCAGCGGTTCTTTAACGTCGCGCCGCGTTTCTTGGAGCCGCAAAACCAAACGCTCATGTCCGTTCGCACGGAACGGCCCGCGGAAGTGGGCGCGGATCTGCTTGCCGCGGCGCTAGGCGGCCGCGAAGCGTACGGAGCGCCGCTCATCATCGTGAGTTACGGAACCGCAACCGTGTTCATGGCGATTTCCGCGGAAGGCGAATACCTCGGAGTTTCGATTGCGCCGGGCATCAATATTTCGATCGACGCGCTTATCGGGCGTACCGCGAAACTTCCGCAAATCGCCCTCGACCCGCCGGGCCGCGCCATCGGACGCACGACCGTGGAGGCATTGCAAGCGGGGATCGTTTACGGCTTCGTGGGTCAAACCGAAGCGCTGGTGCAACGCATGCGCGCGGAACTCGGCACGAACGCTCGTGTAGTTGCGACTGGAGGCCTCGCGGAGACCATCGCAAGGCACAGCGACGTCATCGAGCGCGTGGACCCATTTTTGAGCTTGCAAGGGCTGCGCATCTTTCACGAATCGGCGGCCGCAGGCAAGTGACGATATTTCCGGCGACAGAAGCCACGCCTAATACCAGCAGTAGTCTGGGCCGCTACAAGGGGCGGGGAGCTGTTCCCGCCCCTTGTGCTATAGTAGGGGGCGCCATGCCCCGTACGGTCTCTCCGCTGCAGATAGGCAGCCACGAGATCTGGCCTCCGCTTGATTTTGGCGCCCATGTCCGGCGTGACCAACCGGACCATGCGAGCGCTCTATAAGCCCTTTGGGCTTGGTCTCACCGTCACGGAATTCGTCTCTTCGAACGCGCTGCAAGTACGGCAGCAAGCGGACGATGGAGATGATCGACCAGCACGGCCTCGAGAAACCGGTCTCGACGCAGCTGTGGGGCGACGACCCCGAGACGATGGCAGCCGCGGCGAAAGTCGTGCGCGAATGCGGCGCCGACATCGTGGACATCAACTTCGGCTGCCCCGCGCCCAAGGTCACGAAGACCAACGGCGGCTCCGCCTGCCTGCGCGACGTCGACCGCTGCGAAGCGATCATGAAGGCGGTCGTCGACGCCGTCGATTGTCCGGTGACGATGAAGATGCGACTCGGCTGGACCGAGGACAATCTCGTCTACGTCGACGTCGCCAGACGCGCGCAACACGTCGGCATCCAAGCCGTCACGCTGCACGCTCGCACCGCGCGCCAGTTCTACAAGGGCAGCGCCAACTGGGAGCACATCAAGCGCCTGAAAGCGTCCGTCGACATTCCCGTCATCGGGAACGGCGATCTTGACGATCCGCACGCAGGCGATGGAACGCATGCGCGAAACCGGCGTCGATGCGATCATGCTCGGTCGCGCGACGCTCGGAAATCCGTGGCTGATTTCGCAGATTCGCGATTTGATGGAAGGCCGCGAAGCGCAAGCCGCGCCGCCGGCGGCGGACCGTCTGCGCTTATGCATCGTGCACTACAAGCGATGGTCGACGAACTGGGCGAGTCGCGCGCCGTGCCGCAGATGCGCAAGCACGTCGCGTTATATCTCAAAGGCATTCCGGGCGCCGCGATTCTGCGCGAGCGCATCATGCACATCGATCGCGCCGGCGAAGTCGTCGCGGTCATCGAAGACGACGATCGCCGACTCGAAGTCGATTCGCCATGGCTGCGGCGTGATCAAGGATCGATGAATCGGAGCGAAGCGTTGTACGGTGCAGCGACGCCGCAAGAGCTGGTTGCGGAAGCTTTCGACGAACTTACAAGCAACTACGTGAATCCGCCGCTCGCGCGCGTCATGAAGCTTTCCGGCTCGCCGGTCGAAGTGCGCGCGCAAGGCATGCACGATTTGGGATCACAACGGCAAAGCGTATCTTGATTTTGCCGGCGGCTACGGCGTGTTCACGCTCGGCCATTCGCATCCGCGCGTCATCGCAGCGGTGCGCAAGCAGATGGAGCTGATGTCGCTCTCCGGCAAGACGATGTTCAACGTCATGCTCGGCCGTGCGGCGAAACGGCTGGCGCAGCTTACGCCCGGCGATTTGCAAATTTCGTTCTGGTGCAATAGCGGCACCGAAGCGGTCGAAGGCGCGATCAAACTCGCGCGCGCCGCAACCGGGCGCCGCAAGATCGTCGCGACGCACGAACGCTTACCACGGCAAAACGATCGGCGCGCTTTCGATCAGCGGCCGCGAAACTTTCCAAACGCCGTTCCGGCCGCTGCTCGACGACGTCGAGCACATCCCCTACGGCGACGTGAGCGCGCTCGATGCAGCGCTGCGCGATGCCGCGGCATTCGTCGTCGAGCCGGTGCAAGGCGAAGGCGGCGTCAACGTACCGCGATGCCGGATATTTGCGCGCGGTGCGCGAGACGTGCGATCGCACCGGCGCGCTCTTCATCGCCGACGAAGTGCAGACGGGGCTCGGACGCTGCGGATATCTCTTTGGCTGCGACCGCGACGACGTCGTGCCCGACGTCATGACGCTCGCCAAAGGCATTTCCGGCGGCATCATTCCGGTCGGCGCGTTCATCGCGCGCCCGTCGGTGTGGAATAAAGCGTACGCGAAAGCGCCGTTGATTCACACGTCGACGTTCGGCGGAAGCGAACTCGCGTGCGCGGCGGCGCTGGCCGCGATGGACGTGCTCGAAGACGAAGGGCTCGTCGAAAACGCGCGCGACGCGCGGCGAGCAGTTGCTTGACCGGTGCCCGAGCGATCGCCGCAGATTTCCCGCACGTCATCAAAGAGGCGCGCGGGCTCGGGCTTGCTCGTCGGCGTCGAGCTGACGAACGAAGGCTACGGCGGCTGGATCATCCCCGAAATGCTCAAGGCCGGCGTGACTGCCGCATGGACCCTCAATCAGCAGCGCGTGATTCGCCTCGAGCCGCCGCTCGTGGTGACGGAGGCGGAAGTCGAAACGGCGCTGCGGGCGCTGCGGGCAGGGGTGGCAGCGGCTGCTGAGAAGCTCGGCCGCTTGTAAAAATGCCCTACGTAGAAACCACCATCGCGATCGCCGCTCCGGCGCGCGTCGTCTACGAGCTTGCCAAAGATCAGGAACGTTTTCCGCAGTTCATGCCGGACGTCGAAACGGTCCAGGTCATCGAGCGCCATGCCGATCGCTGGGTCACGCAGTGGAAAACGCTCGTCGAAGAAGCGCCGATCGAATGGACCGAGGAAGATCGTTTCGACGACGAAGCCATGCGCATCGATTATCAACCTGCTCGAAGGCGATCTCGACAAGTTCGACGGCTCGTGGACGTTCGAAGAACGCGACGGCCGGACGCACGTGGTGCTCGGCGTCGAGTACGATTTCGGCGTACCTACGCTCGCGGAACTGATCGGCCCGACGCTCGAGAAGAAGGTCCAGGAGAATAGCGACATGATGCTCGCCGCGCTTGAAGGCTGAGGCCGAGAAAGATCGTGAACGCGCCCCGCGAAGTTCTGCTTCGTCATCCATCCGCTCTCGCTCGAAGACGTCGCGCGCTACGAGCCGGGTGCCATGGGCAAAGGCACGCCGATCATTCGCAAGATCCTCGAATGGATGCCGTCGTATGCGGCGCGTTCACGTTACCGGCGTGCGCACGCCCGACGGCCGCGAAACCGAAGGCTGGTTCGTGGCGGCACCGCTGCTCCCGGAGCAGATGATCGATTTTCCGCGCGAGGAAGTCTATAAGCGGATCGTCCGGGCAATCGAAATCGGTGCGGAACTCGGAGCCGACATCGCCGGTCTCGGCGCTTTCACCGGCGTCGTCGGCGACGGCGGCGTGACGATCGCCGAACGCTCGCCGATTCCGGTGACGACGGGCAACTCGCTCACGATTGCTGCCGGGATCCACAGCTTGTTCCGCGGCGCATCACGAGATGGGCATCGATGCGGCAAATGCCACCGCGGTCGTCGTCGGCGCGACGGGATCGATCGGCGGCGCGTGCGTGAAGCTCATCGCGCCGCACGTGAAGCACGTGATTCTCGTAGCGCGCAATAACACGCGTCTGGCGAAATTTCACGAACAAATTAAAGACGAACTCCCGTGCGAGTCGTCTTACACGACCGACATCTCCGACGCGGTCCGCCGTTCGCAATTGGTTCTCACTGCGACCTCCTCGACCCAAGACGTCATCCAGCCCGAAGATCTGCAAACCGGCGTCGTCGTTTGCGAACTTTCGCTTCCGCACGACGTGAGCCGCCGCGTTGCGCAGGAACGCCCCGACGTGCTCGTCACCGAAGGCGGAAACATGATCGTGCCGGGCACGCCGCGGTTCGAACGCATCCGCGAGCCGGGAACCGAATTCGATCTCGGCCTTCCGCCGCGCACGGCGCTCGCATGCATGAGCGAAACGATGGTCCTCGCGCTCGAACGCCGGCTCGAATGTTACACGCTCGGCCGCGGCATCGATTTGCAAAAGGTCATCGACATCGACGCCATGGCAGCGCGCTGCGGCTTCACGCTCGCCGACATGCGCGCTTTCGACGTCGCGATCACCCCGGAGAAAATCGCCGCCACGCGCGCCGCCGCTAACGCTCGACGTGGTCTCGCTGTATGATCGTTAACGAGGGAATGCTGGTTTGGCGCGCCCTCGGGGAGAGTTTTGCTTTGCAGAATCGTTCGCGCGCCATGGTCGTGGGGGCCCCACGAAGTGGGGGGCGCGCAGCCTGGGGCGGAGCGCCTTCAAAATGAAAAAAATCGTCTCCGTTTCCCTCGGTTCGTCGACTCGAGATCATCGGGCGCAAGTAAATCTCTTCGGCGAAGAGTTCGACATCTCGCGGGAAGGCGTGGACGGGAAGCTCGACGCGGCGATAGCCAAGGTGCATGAGCTCGACGGAAAAGTCGATGCGATCGGACTCGGCGGCATCGACGTCTATCTGTATGCCGGCTCGCACCGGTACGCGCTGCGCGACGGATTGCGGCTGCTCGACGCGGCGAAAACGACGCCGGTGGTCGACGGCAGCGGACTGAAGAACACGCTCGAGCGCGAAGCGGTGCGCTTCATGCAAGAGGAGCTCGGCATCGATCTGCGCGGCAAGCACGTGCTGATGGTGAGCGCGCTCGATCGTTTCGGCATGGCGCAAGCGCTCGTCGACGCGGGCGCAGACGTCCTTTTCGGCGATTTCATTTTCGCGCTCGACAAAGACATTGCGGTGCGCGATTTGCATACGTTCGAAGAGATGGCCGAAAAATATCTGCCGGACGCGTGCAAGCTGCCGTTCCAGTTCTTCTATCCGACCGGCAAGAAACAAGAGAAGCCGCCGCAGCCGAAGTACCCGCAATACTACGAAGAGGCCGACATCATCGCCGGCGACTTTCACTTCATGCGGCAGTTCATGCCCGACCGGCTCGACGGAAAGATCGTGCTTACGAATACCGTCACGCCGGCGAACATCGAAGAGTTGCGCGAACGCGGTGTCAAGATGCTTATCACGACGACGCCCGATTTTCAGGGGCGCTCGTTCGGCACGAACGTGATCGAGGCGGCATTACTCGCGATTCTCGGTAAGCGCTGGGACGACGTCACGCCGCAAGATTACGAACGCGTGCTGCACGAGCTGCATTTAAAACCGCGCGTCGTCGAACTGAACTGAAGTTGGTCATCGGCGTCGTCTCGGACACGCATCTGCCGAAGTTCGGACGCGAGCTCCCGAAAGCGCTGGTTCGCGGCCTCTTGAAGGCCGGCGTCGAAACGATCGTCCACTGCGGCGACATCACCGAAGCGTTCGCGCTGGAACTGTTCGAAGCGATTGCTCCCGTCGTCGCCGTCGCAGGTAACAACGACGGCAAGGCGCTGCATGAGAAACTCGGCGAAAAGAAGATTCTCGACGCCGGCGACGTTCGAATCGGTATCGTTCACGGCCATGCGGGCAAAGGGCGCACCACGCCGGATCGCGCGTTTAACGCCTTCGCAGACGAAGACGTCGACGCTGTTCTCTTCGGACATTCGCACATTCCGCATAAGTCCCGCCGCGAAAACGTGTTGCTCTTCAATCCGGGCTCGCCGACCGACAAGCGCCTCAACCCCACTTACACATACGGCATCGTTCGCGTAAGCGGCGGAAAAATCGATGCAAGACACCGTTTCTACCTCTCCCGCGCGTAAGACGCTGCAAGCCGCGCGCCATTTGCCGCGCGTCCTGCACTCGTTCGATATCTCGGTGCTCGCGTCGGCGTCGATGGGCCCCGCGTATTCGCTCGCCTCGACGATGGGTCCGATCGTTGCGGTGGCGGGCTACGCCGCTCCGACGGCACTGCTGCTGCTTTCCGCGATCATGCTGTGCATTGCGATTTCATTCGCGTATCTTTCGCGCGTCGCACCCGATGCGGGCTCCTCGTACTCGTGGATTCGCATGGCGTTTGGACGGCGCGTCGGTGCGTACGGCGCGTGGCTTCTATTGCTTTCCAATTTCTTTGCCACGATGGCCATTGCGGTGCCGGCCGGAATCTATACGCTCGCGCTCGTCGCGCCGAACCTCGCGCAAAGCCCCGGCTGGGCGGCGGTCGTGGGCGCCGTATGGATTGCCGCGAGTTCCCTGTTGCTCTACGTCGGCGTACGTCCGACCGCATGGGTTACGTTTATCGCACTCGCGCTGGAACTGGTGATCTTACTGCTGAGCGCCGTCGCTGCGGCGCTGCATCCGCACGCCGTCGCGCATGCGCCGGCAGCGCAGCCGTCGATTCCGCCGTTCAGCGTCGCCGGCTTCGTTACCGCGATGACGCTCGCGGTATGGATGAGCGACGGTTGGGAAGTAAGCGCGTCGACTAGCGAAGAGGTCGACGATAAGCCGACGGCGTCGGGGCGCGGCGGCATCATCGGGCTGCTGGTTTCCACGACGGTGCTCGTGCTGTGCATGTCGGCCTATCTGCATCTCGGAACTTTGCAGGGCTTTTCGGCGAACCAGGCCGACGCGTTAGCGTACGTCGGCACGCTGCTCGGCGGAAACTTCTGGCGCGTCGCCATCGTCGTCACCGTGCTGGTGTCAACGCTCTCCACGCTCTGGACGACGATTTTGTACCTCTCGCGATCCGTGTTTGCGATGGGCCGCGACCGCGTGTTGCCGCGGGCCCTCGGAGAACTCGATGCGCGAAACGAGCCGCTTTGGTCGCTTGGCGTGGTAGCGGTTCTGGTAACCGCCTGCGAGCTTGTGACGGGATTTTCTAAAACGGCCGCCGATCAGCTGGAACTCGTCCTCAATGCGAGCTCGTTATTCTTAGGACTGCTCTTCGTGCTCTCTGCGGCCGCGGCGGTTCGCCGGTTTTGGAAGGAACCCGCGGCGCGGCTGGGCGGCGTTTTCATTCCCCTCATCGGCGCGCTCGCGCTTTTGGCCGTTCTGGTCGCCACTGTGGCCACCGAGGAACGAACCCTTCAGCTGTACGCTTGGGGAGGCGCCGTGCTGGGTATACCGTTTGCGGTCTGGCGCGGACGGCGTCTACGAGCGTAGACTATACCGGGTGCAGGGGAACGGTTCGGGTCCCCCAAACAAACCGCGCCAGCGTCCGTATTAGGACGCAATATTTCATTCAGGGGGATCGCCGACGGGCGCTATAAGCGTTCTAAAGCTATCCTTCGTGAGGTCTGTTACCTTGAACGAAAAAGAGATCATCCTCACCGCTGAAGGGCTCTCGAAGCTCCAAAACGAGCTCGACGAGCTGAAGACCGTTCACCGCAAAGAGGTGAACGACCGGATTCGCCAGGCCAAAGAGTATGGCGATCTGAGCGAAAACGCGGAGTACGAAGACGCCAAGCAGGAACAGGCCTTCATCGAAGGACGCATCCTCAAGCTCGAAGCCATGATTCGCAACGCGCGAATCATCGACGAATCCGAGTACGCTGCCGACGAAGTGCACTTCGGTGCGACCGTCAAGGTCAAGGACCTGAAGAACGGCGAGAGCTACGAGTTCAACATCGTCGGATCCGCCGAAGCCGATCCGTCGAACCAGCGCATTTCGAACGAATCGCCGCTGGGACGCGCGCTGATCGGGCACAAGAAGGGTGAAACCGTCGACGTTTCCACTCCGCGCGGCGTCGTGAAGTACAAGATCGATGCGATCCGTAACTCGTCCGGCGCATCGAAGAAGACGGCCAAAAAAGCGTCTTAGACTAAACCCTTGGATTCGAATTTAGGCAAATCCGAAGCGGCGCTCGTGGCGGCCAGACGTGACAATCTGGCCGCCTTGCGTTCGCGCGGCAAAGACCCGTTCGCTCAAACGCGTTTTGCGGTCGACGCAACCACGCAAGAGGTCCTTGCACGCTATGAGTTCTTGGAAGTCGGCCAGCATGCCGAATCGGAGAACTGGAACGTCGCGGGGCGCATCATGTCCAAGCGAACGATGGGCAAGACCATCTTTGCCGATTTACACGACCGCACCGGACGTCTGCAATTGTACGTTCGCAAGGACGAAATAGGCGACCAAGCCTTTGAAGATTGGAACGATCTCGATCGCGGCGATCTGATCGGCGTGAACGGGTTCATGTTCCGATCGAAGAAAGGCGACCTGACGCTGCACGTCAAGTCGTACGAGATCCTCGGCAAAGCGCTCATGCCGTTGCCTGACAAGTGGCACGGCCTTCAAGACGTCGAGAAGCGCTACCGCCAACGCTACGTCGATTTGATCGTTAATCCCGACGTACGCGACACAATGATTTTGCGCAGCCGCATCATTGCGGAGACGCGCACGTTCATCGACGGCCATGGTTTCTATGAAGTAGAAACGCCGACGTTGCTGCACGTAGCCGGCGGCGCGGCGGCGCGCCCGTTCTTTACCCACGTGAACGCGCTCTCCGGAGAGCAGATGCAAATGCGCATCGCCACCGAGCTGAATTTGAAGCGCTTGATCGTCGGCGGAATGGAACGCGTGTACGAAATCGGACGCATCTTCCGTAACGAAGGCATCGACACGACGCATAATCCCGAGTTCACGATGCTCGAGCTTTATGCGGCGTATTGGGACGTCCACGACATGATGGACTTCAATGAAGCGCTCATCGCGCATCTCGTTTCCGTCGTAACGGGCGGCAAGACCGAGCTGAATGTCGGCGACCGGACGATTTCTTTTGCTCGTCCGTTTGCCCGTCTCGGTTATCTCGATGGCATCGCGCAGTATTCGGGCGGCAAGTTCACGCGCGAACGGCTGCTGAATCCCGAAGGCGCTGCGTCGATTCTCCAAGAGCTCGGCTTGCCGAAGTCGCCGACGCACGGACATGCGCTCGACAAGATTTTCGAAAAGGTGCTAGAGCCGAATCTCGTTCAGCCGACGTTCGTGACGGATTATCCGGTCGTGATTTCACCGCTTGCGAAGCGCAAGAGTGGCGATCCGGAACTCGTAGACAGATACGAACTCTTCTGCAACAACATGGAAATTTCGAACGCATTCACCGAGCTGAACGATCCCGACGATCAGCGCTCGCGGTTCGAAGCGCAGATTGCGGAGCGCGCGAAAGGCGACGAAGAGATTCCTGAGCCGGATTGGGATTTCGTGCGCGCGCTTGAATACGGCATGCCGCCGACGGCCGGCATCGGCATCGGCATGGACCGTCTGATCATGCTCTTGACCGACAACACGTCGATCCGCGACGTGCTGCTCTTCCCGCTCCAACGTCAGCACGGCTAAGTCCGCTACTATCTAAAACGCGAGCGAAAACAATATAGCGAGCGCGAGCGCGCCGTAGATCAGCACGCCCGCGAATGCGACGATGGCGAGGGTTTTTAACGCACGCGCGCCGATGCGTTGCGTCAGCATGGCGCCGGCGGCGAGCGGGATGGCCGGGACGATCCAGATCCAAGCGGGGATCGCAACGAAGCCGGTAATCCAGTCGGGCACGGCCGCGCCCACGTTTGCGGCGTGCGTTACGACGTCGCTCAAATAGAAGGCGTGCACAGCGGCAACCAGCAGCCATGCAGCGGCGAGAAGGCCGAGGATGATCGTCAAGGGGCTGGGTTCGCCGGATCGTTTCATGCTTTGGGCAACATATTCGCTCAGAGCCCTTTAATTAATTCTATAGTTGACGAACCGGAGCGTCAGCGCTACACTGATGGCGTGAACTAAGTAATTAGTTATCAATAGCCGGAGGAAGTCATGAAACGCTTTTCGATCAGTCTAGCTCTCGCAGTGGCCGGCACGCTCGCCGCGTACAATGCCCTTGGCCAGGCAATTCAGCCGCAACCCCTCAAGACGATCGCGACCGTCGTCGTCCACGCGCACCATGGTGACAAGATAACTAACTTTATCTCTGCAACCGATAAATTGTAAGTAGTGTCTTAGGGTCCGTACCTCTCATCTTTTTGAAGTTTGGAGTCTCATGGACCTCACCAAGACCTATCCGCGCAGCGTCTCGGAGAAGTTGTTCGGCTTGACGCAAATCGGCCGTGCAATCGATAAAGGCAAGGCCACTGCGCACGGCAACGTGGGCGAATACCACTACAACTGCGGCATGGATCAGGCAGTGTTCTCGTTCCTCGGCATCGATCACGAAGCGCTGCTCGACACGATCAAGAACGCGAAGAGCGATGCCGACGTCGACGCGTACGTGAAAACGTTCGCCGACAAGAAATCCCCCGAGGAGATCGAGCGCTGGAACCAGCAATGGCTCAGCACCACGCCCGAGGGAGACTCGCTAAAATATTTCCTGGATCTTCGCAACCAGATAGCTCCGGACCGCACGGACGTGACGACGTGGCCGGACCTCCTGGATTTGGACGAGAAGCGGACCGTTCCGAAACGCGAGACGGTGAACGCCTAGAAACCGCAAAAACTATTCGCTGTGCCGTCGAATACGACGGCACGGCGTTTTGCGGATTTCAATTTCAGCCGTCCGTTCGTACCGTTGCAGGCGAACTCGAAGCCGCGCTTTCGCAAATGATGAACGAGCCGGTAAAAATCGCCGGCGCGGGACGTACCGACGCCGGCGTTCACGCAACGGGCCAAGTGATTTCGTTTTCGACGGCTCGCGAGTTTCCGTTCGAACGTTTGGCGATCGCAATGAATTCGTCGCTTCCACCGGACCTCAGCGTCCGGGACGCACGAGTTCTCGACTATAAATTCTCCGCGCGCTTCTCTGCGCTGGAGCGCACCTACGTCTACGCGATCTATAACGAACGCGATCGCTCCGCGCTGCTCGCGCACCGCGCCTATCACGTGTACGCGCCATTGAAAGTCGAACGCATGCGCGAGGCGGCAAAGCACTTGCTCGGCGAGCACGACTTCCGTTCCTTTTGCGGCGTGCTGCCCGAAAGCGGCCCGACGATTCGGACGGTGAAGTCGTTGGTAATCGACGAGTGCAAGCCGTATCTGCGAATCCAAATCTCCGCCGACGGCTTTCTGCACCGCATGGTCCGTACGATCGTCGGCACGCTCGTCGAGTGCGGCCAGGGCCGTCGCGATCCGCAGGCGATCCCGCAAGTTCTCGCCGCACGCGCTCGCGCCGCCGCCGGCCTCACCGCCCCGGCGCAAGGCCTTTACCTCGCCGGCGTCCTCTACGACGACGGCTACAACAGCTTCAACCCGCCGCCACTCCCTCTGTAATCCCCGTCACCCCCGATGACGGAAGTTAGCGGCCGATTTCTTCGAGCAGGCGTTGGAGTTGCTTGGTTTGGCCGACGCTGAGGCGGCGCAAGAGTTTGGCGCCGCGTTCGGCGGCGACGGCGAGGGCTTCATCGAGCACCTGGCGGCCGGCGCCGGTCAGGACGGCTTGGGAGGCGCGGGCGTCGCCCGGGTCTTTTTCGCGGACGACGATGCCGCGCTTCTCCAAGGGGAGCAACGCGCGCGTGACGCCGGACGGGGTGAGGTGTAGGTCGCGCGCGAGATCCGTGGGACGGCGGCCGTTCGAGGCGGCTGCCCGAATCGCGAGCAGCAAGCGCAGCTCGGAGAAGCTCAAGCCCTGGGCTTCGAGGACTTGGGCTGCGACGGAGCTGGCGGTCGCGAGGGCGAGAAGGGTCTCCATGGCGTCGGTAGGCATGGAAAGTACGATATTTGAGAACTCATGTATCTGTCAAGTATATGGAACTCTCCAAAATCGCTTGACGACGCTCGGGAGACTCGGTAAGATGCGGAAGTTCGCGTGCGCCGCATCGTGCTCGATTGCGTTGCGCGCGGTCTAGACTTTTCGTCAGGATAGAATTTAAAAGATGCGTACCTATCAACAGAAGACCGTAGAAACGCAGCACGACTGGTTCATCGTCGACGCGGCCGGCCAACGCCTCGGCACGCTCGCGGTGCGCATCGCGCGCGCGCTCTCCGGCAAGCACAAGCCGACGTGGACGCCCCACATCGACAACGGCGATCACGTGATCGTCATCAACGCGGAGAAGATCGAACTCGGCGGCAAGAAGTGGGACGATAAAGTCTATCATCGCCACAGCGGTTTCCCGGGCGGTCTCAAGACTCAGACGGCGCGCGAAATTCACGACAAGCATCCGGAGCGTCTCATCGAGATGGCCGTTCGCGGAATGCTCGCGACGAACCGTATGCGCGATCAGCAGCTGCGTCGCCTCAAGGTGTACGCCGGCGCCGACCATTCGCACGACTCGCAAAAGCCCGCAGCCGCTGTTCTAGGAGTACTTCGTGAACGACAGCAACATTCAAGCCACTGGCCGCCGTAAGCGCGCCATCGCCCGCGTCAACGTTACGCTCGGTCAGGGCGTCATCACGGTCAACAAGAAGCCGATCGACGAATACTTCCCGCGTCCGCAGCTCCAGCAGATCGTTCGTCAGCCGCTCGAAGCCACGCAGAGCGCCGGCCGCTTCGACATCGACGTCAAAGCGCAAGGCGGCGGCGTGACCGGCCAGGCCGGTGCCGTTCGTCACGGCATCGCCCGCGCGCTCGTCGAGATGGACGACTCGTTCAAGCGAAACGCTGCGCAAGCACGGATTCCTCACCCGCGACCCGCGCGAAAAAGAATCGAAGAAGTACGGACGCAAGCGCGCCCGCAAACGCTTCCAGTTCTCGAAGCGTTAATCTCCGGACGATCGTTCCCGCGGGAACGTCTACCGAATGCTGGAAAGAGCCGCGTACATGCGCGGCTCTTTTTCTTTTGCGTGGCGGCTTGTCGCAATTGCGCTCGGTGCGCTCGTGCTCTACGCGCACCCGTCCCCCGCATGGGTGGAAACGCAGTATGCGAACGGCATCTACGCGATGTGGGAACACGCGATATTTCCGGTGACGAACGCGTTTCCGTGGTCGCTCGGCGATGTTGCGGTGCTGCTTGGCATTGCGCTCATCATCATTCGCGTGGCCGTAGCGTTCCGCCGTAAACGCACGCCCTTGGCTCGCAGGACGGCGTTGGCTCTGCTCGACGTGCTTACCGTCGCAGCCGTTTACGCGCTATGGTTCGAAGCGAGCTGGGGCTGGAATTACGACCGCGCGCCGATCGAAGCGCGAACCGCGTACAATGCCTCGCACGTGAATCCGGCGGCCGTGGATGCGTTGCGGCGTAAAGCCATCGCGCAAATGAACGCGCTCGCGCAAACGGCGCACGCGCGCGCGTCGGACGGCCTGAATCGCGTGACGCTGCGCGACGCGTGGACGCCGGTAGTGCGAGCCGGCGGCGATACTTGGACGCCCGCGGTTGGCGCGCCGAAACCGACGATCGGCGATCCGTTCATGGCGATGAGCGGCACGAGCGGTTTCATCAATCCTCTGACCCTGAACGTTCAGCTCGCCGGCGATCTGCTGTGGTTCGAACGGCCGTTTTCGCTGGCACACGAGTGGAGTCACGTCGCCGCCTACGCGCGTGAGGACGAAGCGAATTATCTTGCGATCGTAACGTGTCTGCGCTCGCCGGATCCCGTCGCGCAGTATTCCGGATGGCTGGAGCTCTTTTTGTACTTGCCGCCGCTGGATCGCTACGCCAAGAAGACGTTTGTGCCGCTCGTGTGGGAAGATTTCGCGGCTCTGCGCGAGCGCAACAAGCGCCGCGTCAATCTTACGGTGGCGCGCTTCTCGTGGAGAACGTACAACGTGTACCTCAAGAGCAAGCGCATCGCGAGCGGGGTCCAAAACTACAACGAAGTCACGCGCCTTTATCTCGGGATTCCGCTGGACGCGCAAGGGCTGCCCGCCGCGCGCTAGACCTCGAGCTTTGGTTCTAGATCCTCATCGACTCCGTGCGGAATCAGATAGTACAACGCGATCGCAATGTATGCGGCGAAGCTCAGCACCGGTAGCCAGAGCGCCAGCAGCGTCGCAATGTAGTATCCGCACGTCCCGACGAAGTACGCCTTTCGACTGTCCTTAAGCACTTCCGGCGTGACGGAAGGCATAAAGGCGCTGCTGCGAATTAAATAATTCAGGAGCAAATTGTAGATCGTTCCGCAATACGACAACACTATGCCGTAGAAAAACGTCGTGGTGTGCATCGCCGGATAGTTGCCGAGCGCGGATGTGGCGAACGGAATCAAAACGGTTCCGCTCAGCAGCAATAAATTTAGCGCGACCGTTTTCCGGTCGATGCGCTGCCACGAGCCGGAACAGCGCATGATGGTTCTGCCACATGATGCCGATCACGCCGAAGCTCAGCGCGTATGCAATGAGGTTTGGCCATAGCGCGAAAAGCGCATGGCGTAATTGCGCTTCGCTGGGGTGCGCGAGCACCGGCAAAGTAAAGCCCAACACGAGCAGTGTGATCGCAAAAGCGAAAACGCCATCTGAGAACGCCTCGAACCGCCCCTTGTTCATTCCTCACCTCGCCGTGCAATATGCCGGCAACATCGCAGATGCGCGACGGCCATCTGCCGCCCCTACCGTGAACCCATGTTCGAAGTAGCGGCTTCCCTTCGCGCCGGTTTCGATTCCGGCGAAGCACGCCTCCGGCTCGCGCAGCACGCACTCGCAGAAGCCAATGCGGGAAAAGATACCCGGCGAGCCGGCGCGGCTATGGCCACAACGGCGCAAGCGACGATTTTCATGCAGGCGCTTCTGAACGCCGTGCATTGCCGTTTGGCTGAAATCAAAGCGGTGACCAAATGAACGATTTACTTTCGGCAGCTGCGAGCGGGATGGACGCGCAGCGAGCGGCCCTTGACGTTGCGGCCCGCAACGTAGCGGCAGCCGAGGCGGCGGGTCCTAACGGCAATTACGCGCGGCAGGTGCCCGAGTTTCGCATCGTTCGCGATGCGGACGACATGGAGACGGTCGAATTCAGCGGGGCTCGCGAGGAACGAGGCACCAACGTGGACATCCTCACCGAGATGGTCGCCGTGATGAACGCGTCGCGCGCCTATGAAGCCGATGCCTCCATGTTCGATGCCGGCAAGAACATCGCTGAGAAAACGATCGACATGGGGCGTCTATGAGAGTGGAACTCCTTACGCCCGATACGGCGGCGGCGGTCCATCCGCCGACGCAGGATGCCTTTTCGTTCGGTAAGGCGCTCGACGAGGCCGGCGATCTCCTCGGCCGTGCGACAGACGCCGAAGACGCGTACGCCTCCGGAACCGGTACGCTGCAGCAGGCCGTTTACGAACGCGCGCGTGCGGACGTGGCGTTGTCGGTTGCAACCGCGGCGGCACAACGCGCCGCCCAAGCCGTGCAATCGATTCTCAACATGCAGATCTAGCGCATGACATTCGACATGTTGCTCGGACGGCTGCGCGCACTTCCCTTGCAAACGAAATTCGCCGGCGCGGCCGTCTTGGCGTTGGTGCTTGGCGGTTTTGTCGTTGCCGGTCTCACCATAGCCAAGTCGCCCGGAATTGCGTTGTTTGCGTCGCCGCTGCGTCCGGAGCAGCTGCGCGAAGTAGAAGACGAACTCGCGGGCTGGAGCGTCACGTTCACTCCCACGGCGGACAACGTCATCGTCCACGCAGCGGCGCGAAACGATCTGCTGTTGCGGCTGTCGCTCGCGGGCATTCCGCACGCGCACGTGCAAACCACGGATGAAGCTTTGGCGAACGTGGGCGTGTTGACGCCGCAAAGCGTGGTCGACGCGCAGACGCGCAGCGGTTTAGCGGGCGATATCGAGCTAGGTTTGCGTAGCATCGCCGGAATCGACGACGCTCGCGTGATCGTCGCGCCGGCCAAAGCTGCCGGCTATTCCGACGAATCCGCGCAGCCGGCTACCGCCGCCGTTCGCTTGCGAATGCATCCGGGCGCGACGCTTTCCTCGCAAGCCATTGCGGGCATCCAGCATTTCGTGGCGGCGAGCGTTCCGGGTCTCGATGCGCAGCACGTTACGATCCTCGACGACGCGGGCGTGGCATTGACCGAGCGCGGTGAAGCCTCCGCGGATGCCGGCGAGCTGCAGCAGTCATTGCAAAGCGCCCTCGATGCGGCGTTCGGTCCGGGCACGACGATCGTACGCGTGCACGCTGAATACTCCGGCGCCGGCGTCGATCGTCGAGAAGTGCGTCGCACGGCGGTGGGCGCGACGCCGATCGAGCGCACCGAGGACTCGGAGTCCTACGACGGAGCCGGCAAGCGCTATCAAAAACGCAGCGGCCACGACGACAACGGGGCGGACGTTCGCGAAATCGTTTCGCATGCGGACCCCGGTGTGTTGACGAGCATTGCGTCCGCAATTTTTGTGGACGAATCAAGAGCTGCCGACGTCCCGAAAGTGCGCGAGCTTGCGGCAGCGGCTATCGGCTACAACCCGAAGCGCGGCGATTCGCTGGTGGTTCAAGCCGTCAATTTTCACCGCGCGCTCGAACCGAGGAACAACGGCTGGTTTCTGCTCTACGCAGCGCTTGCGCCGCTTTTACCGGCGCTCGCATTTGTCGCCGGGGCTTTCATGCTGGTGCGCACCGGTGCGCCGGTCGTCATGCCGTGGATAAACCGCCTCACGGAACGCTTCGACATCGAGCGTACGTCGAAAACGGTGGCGGGCTATTCACCCGCTCGCGTTCGCGGAGTCCTCATGAACGAACCGCCGCACGCGGCCGCGGCAATCATCAGCGCGCTTCCCACGGCAACAGCGGCGGCCGTGCTCGAATTGTATCCGGCGCAAGAACGGGAAGCAATCGTGAAGCGCATGCAACGCGCGGCGTCACCGCTCGTGCCGCACGTTGACGAGGTGTTGGATCGCTATGCATGACGAGTTTCAAACGCTGGCCCAATGGCTGGCGGCGCGAGAACCGGACACCCCGCAAGCCGCGCTCGACGAGCCTGCGGCGACCGCTGCCGTCGCGCCGATTCCGGAAATCGCAACGCCTGAAGAACGGGAGTTGAAAGACACGGTTGCCGCGTTTCGGCGGTTTCGCGCCATGCTCGCCGACGCACTCGATGCAGCGCTCGAAATCTTGCTGGAGGACATATCGGCCGAAGTGCTCGGGCGTGAGTTGCTGCTTGCACCGGTAGACATTCACGCGATCGCCCGAACGCGCGCGAGATCGGTTTGCGCTTGACGGACCGGTCGCCTTGCGGATTCATCCTGACGATGCGCATGCGTTTCGCGACGACGGGATGCAGGTCGTGCCCGATCCGCACCTGCGCCGCGGAGACGCGATGTTGCAGGTGCACGGCGGGACGATCGATGCGTCGCTCGGAGTGCGGCTGGAATCCGTGCTTGCGATCGCGTGCGTTCGATGAGCGGCTGCGGAGTTGTCGTGGGAGCGCGTGGAGCATTGCTCGAGATCGAAGCGCCAGGCGCCGCAATCGGCAAACGCGTGACGTTCATCAACGAAGGCACGGCACTCGCCGGAACGGTGCGCGCATTTGCGGGCGGCCGCGCACTCGTGGCTCCGCACGGCGCGATCGACGGGATATCGCGCGGAACGCTCGCCGTCGTTGACCATCGCGGCGACTCGCTGGCTCTTGGAACATGCGCGTTCGGCAGGGCCATCGATGCCGGTGGAAACGCTTTAGACGGCGGCCCTCCATTGCGCGGTCCTCGTTTTGCCGTTGCGCGCACCGCGCCGGCGCCCGAAACGCGGCGCGCGGTAACGGAACCGCTATGGACCGGCGTACGCGCGATCGATGCATTGCTGACGCTGGGTCGCGGCGCGCGCGTCGGGATTTTCGGTGCGCCGGGAACCGGAAAAAGTTCGCTGCTGGAAACGATCGCACGCGGCGTATCGGCGGACGCCGTCGTCGTGGGACTCATCGGCGAACGCGGGCGCGAAGCGCAAGAGTGGATGCAACGAATCGATTCGCGCACGACGATCGTGTGCGCGACCAGCGACCGAACGGCGTGCGAACGCCTCCGAGCCGCCGAAGTTGCCGTTGCCCAAGCCGAGGCGTTAGCTGTGCGCGGCCTGGACGTGCTGCTCGTGCTCGACAGTCTCGCGCGATATGCGGCAGCTTTGCGCGAGGTCGCCGTTAGCGGCCGGCGAAACGCCGGGCCGCGGCGGCTATCCGCCAAGCGTCTTTGCGTCGATGGCGTCGCTTGTCGAGCGATGCGGTTCGCTCGCGAGCGGCTCGATCACGCTCGTTGCAACGGTCCTGAACGACGGCGACGACCGCGACCCCGCAAGCGAGGCGGCGCGATCGTTGTTGGACGGGCATATCCAGCTCTCGCCGCAGCTGGCCGCCGGCGGAAGGTTCCCCGCCATCGACGTATTGCACAGCGCGAGCCGTACGATGGCGGCCGTCGTCGAGTCCGGGCACGCCCTGAACGCCGCTCGACGGATCCGCTCGGCGCTGGCGCTGCTCGCGGCCGCCGCCGATGCGCGGAGCCTCGGAATCGAGCCGGTCGACGCTGCCTCGACCAGCGCGATCGGAGCCGAAGGCGCCATCGAGGCGCTGTTACGGCAAGCAAGCGATCCGGCCGCCCCGGACGAGACGCTTAGGATGGCCCGGGAAATAGCCGATACCTTGGGAGAGCTCCATGGACATTCAAAGTGATCTCGCAGCTGTCGCGCAGCGCATCGGCCAACTCACTGGGACGACGCCCGGGTTTCCCGGAATGGCGGGATCCGATGATTCCAACGCGTCGTTTTCCTCGCTCGTGCAGGCTGCAATGGCCGCGCAAAACGGCGAAGGTCCCGCGAGCGAAGCGACGCCCGTTGCCGTGGCGCCCGACGCGCCGGCCATGGTTGCTCCCGAGCAGATCGATAAGCTCGTGGGCGCTAACGCCTCCGCACAGGGCGTCGATCCGGCGCTTATCAAGGCGATCATCGCCAACGAATCCGGTTTCAATGCGAACGCCACGTCGAACGTAGGCGCGCAGGGACTGATGCAGCTCATGCCCGGGACTGCGAACGGCCTTGGCGTCACAAACGCCTACGATCCCGCGCAGAACGTATGGGGTGGAACGAAATACATCAAGGGGCTGCTCGAACGATTCAACGGAGACACGAAGCGCGCCGTCGCTGCGTACAATGCTGGGCCGGGCGCGGTGGAGAAGTATGACGGCGTCCCGCCGTATGCCGAAACCCAGAACTACGTTCAGAACGTACTTGCGAGCTACGAAAAGTACCGCTCGCAATCTCCTCAATAGCCTTTTCGCGAGCGTTCTTGCGCTCGCGCTAATCGCGCCTTCGACTGCGGCGCCGTCGACGCCGAGCGTCCAGCAAATTCTCAAGCATCACGTTGCCGCGCTCAACGCGATGCATTTACAAGAGCCGAAGACGCACGAAACAACCGGCACGATCGAAGGTCTTGGCTTAAAGGGCATCTTTCACGAGTGGCAGGACGGCGACAAACAACGCCGCGATGAAACGCTGGGCCTGCGGACGCAGCGCGTGCTTCGCGTGGACGGACGGCTTTGGATGCAGGACGTCAGCGGCAACATTCGCGAGCTGCACGGTCTCGTCGCCCGCCGGCAAGTTACCGAAGATTTCATCGACAGCATGCAGTTCGCATCGCATCCGGAGAACGTAGCTTTCGTCGATCGCGCGACGCTCGCCGACGGACGAACGGTGTACGATCTGAGAGTGACGCCGCCCAAGGGCGAGGCGTACATCATCGGCATCGATACGAAAACGTACCTCGTCGACGAAAAGTCGTACGTCGACGGCGACGCTCGCGCCACGTCTACGTATAACGACTACCGCGTCGTTCAAGGCATGCTCGTGCCGTATCTCGAGATCGACTCGCACGGCGACCACCAATACGACGTTACGTCACAGGTCACGAACGTCGTCGTAAACCAGCCGATAGCCAAAAGCGTTTTCGATCCGCTCGCACCCCTAACCGTCTCGAATTCCTCGCCGGTAACGATTCCAGCCGCCGAACACGCCGGGCTGCTTTTCGCGCATGTTTCGATCGGCGGCAAGCCCTATCAGTTCTTGCTCGACTCGGGCGCGCAGGGCGTCGTCGTAGATCCGCGCGTCGCGCACGATTTGCAGCTCACGCCCCAAGGTACGCTCGAGATTCGCGGCGCGGGACGCATCGCGGCGCAGGGCGTTATCGAAACGCCCGACATCCAACTCGGCGGGGCCACGTTGCCGGCGCATGTCGCGACCGTCGTCGATTTGAGTAAGATCGTCGACAGTTCCGTGCAAATCGACGGCATTTTAGGGTATCCGCTCTTTGCCGCGGCGGAGCTGCGCTTTGATCCCGATGCGAGAACCCTGACGATCGCGAAGCCCGGCACATTACCGGTGCTAGGAACGAAACTCGACGTGGATACGGACCGCGAACTTCCCGAGCTCGACGCCTCGGTCGATCGCACCGATGCGCGCTTTGTGATCGACACGGGCAACTCGAACGAATTGTTGCTCTTCAAGAATTTTATCGATGACCATCCGGGCATCGTGCAGATAGCCGGACACGGCTTCGTTTCGAACCGAGGAATCGGCGGATCGACGGCTGCGGTCGGCATCGGAGTCGGGGATTTGACGCTCGGGCCGTTCCATCTGTACAACCGGAACGCCAATGTAATTCTTGCAACGGGCGGCGCGTTCGCGGATCGTAACGACGGCGGAAACATCGGATACGGCGTGCTGCGCAACTTCATCGCAACGTTCGACCTCGCCAATCATGCGCTCTATCTCGAGAAGGCGCGCGGTTTCGACGACGGCCGGTACCGCGCCGTCAAAGAATAACGATTCGGTAACTTTCCGGCGACGCGCCGGCGATGTGGCGCGGCCATCATTCGCAAATGATGACCCAGCAAATCGGCTTTAGCGTATTGAGCGCACCGCTCGCCGCCATCGATCGCCGGGCGCTTTCACAAGCCTGGTACTCGGCGCTGCATCTAGCCAAGGATCGCGCACATTCCGCGAGCGTGCCGCCGCGCGTTCCGGTGCTTGCAACGGACGCGTCGAAACGACGGACGGCCGTTGAGGAACGCAAGCAAAGCGAGACGCGTCCCACCGAAACGCGCGCGATAAAACGCGAACATGAACGTACCGTTTGCCGGCCTCCGCTCGAACGGCGAACGGCGCGCACCGCACTCGGACGCAAGATCGAACGGTGTTTTGTGAATCCGCGGCAACCGGTTCAACGCGCCACGTTTACGATCGACGGAACCCAGGCACGAGTGCATGTGACGCTGCAAAACCGCGGCGGCGACTTGCGAATCGTGGCTATCTGCCCGGCTGCCATTCGCGAGCAAGTCGCGCGAGCGCTCGAAGAGGCGCGCTATGCGCTCGCGGAACGCGGCGTCGTTTTGCGGGTGGAGCACCACGAGCGATGAGCGTAAATCCCGCTACGGCGAACGCTTTGGAGTACATCGCGCAACGCGCTTCCGACGTCTATCGCGCATACACGCCCGGTGCGCAGGCGTTGCACGCCGACGTTGCGGCGCAGGGGACGCGAGCGCAGGCAATTCCGGATCCGCTCGCAATCGCGCCGCCGGCCGGCACCTATCTGGTTTCGAACGACCGGCACGGCCGGACGTGCTATACGCAAAACGGCAACTTGCACCTGGCGAACGGAACGCTCACAGGCTCGGACGGACGCCCGGTTTTGGGATTTACGAACGCGAATGCGACGCTATCCGAACTTCGAATCGATCCGGTGGACTTTGCGCTCGGACGCGTGGCTAACGTCAGGATCGATGCGGACGGGTCCGTCGTGTACTCGCGGACGTCGATCGACCCGCGAACCGGTGCGCGAGAAGAAGAGCGCGTTTCGATCGGGCGAATCGCATTGGCGCGTTTTCCGGCGGGAACGAAACTCACACAACGTGACGCCGATAGCGCCGTGGCGCCGGCCGGGGTCGTTCCGCATATCGGGCGCCCGTCCGACGGCAACTTCGATGAAGTCGCGCCGATGCATGAAACGCCGAGCGGCGTCGATCTCGACCTGAGCTTGCAACGCTTGAACGATGCGTACATGGCATTGGATGCATTGCTTGCTGCGCACAAGGCGCAAGGATCGCTCGGCAAAACGGCGATGGATTTGCTCAAGTGAAATGGCTCGCTTTCGAACGCGATGGCGCGTGGGACGGAGCGCGGCGCGTGCGTGCGGCGCGGTTCGAGCGCCGTTCGCTACTTGCCGTGAGCGCGGCGTGCGTCGTGGCAAACGCGGTGCGCGAATCCCTGAAACAGCTCTTCGGCGCGAGCAACATCGGCGTGCGCCTTTTCGAGCCGGTGATTCCATCGCCGGAGGCGTGGTCCGCGATTGCCGGAGCGACGGAACGGTATCGCGTCCGCGGTTCTCTCTGCGATGCCGTCGTGCTTCTCCGAGAGACGGATGCCGCCGCGTTGGCGGCCTTTGCGTTCGGCGAATCTTGCGGCGCGGAGCGCCCGTTGTCGCTGGTGGAGCGCGCGGTGCTCGACCGCCTGATGAACGCCGTCGCAAATGCCTGCGTGCCGATCTGCGGCGCCGGGTCTGCGGTTATGCGCGAGCAAGCGGGCGTCATCGCGGGCTGTACGACCTACGTCGAGATGCTCGTGGAGGGACCGGTTTGCGCGCGAATCGGCATCGCGATCTCGCGGGAGCCGCTGGCCAAAGCACACTCCGAACTGTGCCCGGACGACTTGCTCGACCTGGAAGTCGAGCTCGCGGTGCGCACGGAAAGCGCCTTTGCCCCGGCCGCCGGCTTAGCGGGACTTGAACCTGGCGATTTTGTGCCGATTACAAGAAGCAAGGTCCTGCGTGGAACCGTGCTTTTGGCCGGGACGCCGCTTGCATGCGGCGAATGCGGGATCCGAGAGGGGCGATTCGCACTTATCATCGACTCTCTAAAGAATGGCGAAAGGAGCCTCGTAGCGGCATCATGACGGTCGATCCGAAGAAACTTAGAGATCGAGCGAATCTCGACGTGTTGATGCACGTTCCGCTTAGTATTACGGCGGAGCTTGGGACGTGCAAAATGTCGGTCGCCGAGGTGTTGAAGCTTGGAACGGGTTCGATCGTCGAACTCGACCGGCTGGCGGGCGGCCCCGTCGACCTTCTGGTGAACAACAAATTGGTTGCACGCGGCGAAGTCGTGGCCGTTGACGAGAACTTCGGCGTTCGCGTGACGGAGCTGATTTCGAAGCCCATCTGACGCGTCGTTTCGGCAAAACGCAGCAGCAACATGAAGGTAACGCAACGGCGTTACCTTTTTTGCATGGACGCGCTTTTTGCCGCGGCAGCGCGCGGACACGGCACGATGCCGTTGGACGTGCTCGCGGGTCTCACGCTTCTTTCGGTGCTCCCATTTTTGCTCGTGATGTGCACGTCATTCGTGCGAATCGTCGTCGTGCTTTCGCTCGTGCGGTCGGCTATAGGCGCTTCGGCCTTGCCGCCCAACGCGGTGCTCTCCGGACTGGCGCTCGTGCTGACTCTCGTCGTGATGTCGCCGACGCTGCAACAGATCGGCCGCGATGCCGTGCAGCCGTACTCGCGTGGAGCGCTAACGCAGTCGCAGGCGCTTGCAAAAATCGCAACGCCGCTGCGGTCGTTCATGCTCAAGCAGACGAGGTTGGCCGACATCGTGCTCTTTCAACGCATCGCGCATCGTTCGGGCGAACGGGTTTCGGACACGCCGCTCTCGGTCATCGTGCCGGCATTCGTGGTGGGCGAGTTGCGAAGCGCCTTTGCCATCGGGTTTGCGCTGTATCTGCCGTTCGTGGCGATCGATCTTGCCGTAGCGGCGATGCTCATGGGGCTCGGCATGATGATGCTGAGTCGCCGCCGGTAGTGTCGCTGCCGGTGAAGTTGTTGCTGTTCGTCATGGTCGACGGCTGGGCTCTCATCTGCGGAGGCGTGGCAGCCTCGTTTCGTTGACAGAACCCTTGGAGAGCGGCTTAGGGCGAGAAGGTTTGTATCAACGTGGTTGACACGAAACGGTCTTTGTATTAGCATCACTGGTACAAAGATCGGAGGGCTCGTGGACCAGGAGTACTTTCTGCGCGGCTTCGTTGCTGCGTTCGCGCTCGTCGCCGGAGTGATGTTTCTGCGCTTTGCCGTGGATGCGCAGTCGGAAGCGCGGGACTCATCCGAATGTGATGACGAGCCATCCGGAAAAGACCGCCTGAGGCGCGCGGATGATGCACGGGAGCGCATCTCGGCGCTGCCGCGCTATGCTGTATCGGGCGTTGGTTTCGGCATCGCAATCCTTGTATTTGCGCATATCGTCTCGCCTGCTGTTGGCTACGCAATCGTCTGCTTGTCGCTCGCGATCCGGGCCGTCGCCGATCTCGTGTCCGAAGAGCATGCCCCGAGGCGTCGTTCCGCTCTTCTCGGTCGAGCCCGCAACATCGATGCAGTGCTTCTGGCATGGATTGCGATGGCAGCCGTTTCTGCATTGTCGTTGATTCCGTACGTTCTTGAGGGAGCGGATCGGGTAGCCGCCATTCTTGTGTGCGCCTGCGTCGCCGCGATGCTGCTGGTTGCCTGGCGCATAGCGAGTGCCCCACCGCTGCTCGCGGGCGACGATCTCGACGCCGAGCAGGTTGTCGATCGCGAAACGCGAGCGACTCGAACCGGTAATGCTTGCTTTCTGGCAATTGCCGCAGTCGCGGTATTCAACGGATTCACGGGCCCCGTGGAAGCCAGCGCCACTTCCCACTTTTCAATTGTCGTCGCGACATTTGTTGTCGCCGCCGGGCTGTTAGTCTGGAAGTCCGCCTATGCGCGCCGCCTCTCTCGAACGCCACTCGCGTCTTGAATCGATTGCTTCTTTCCATCGACCCGGAAGGCCAGGAAGCGCCGTTCCAGCAGATAGCCGATCAACTGCGAGAGTTCATCGAGCGCGGCGATTTGCGTCCTGGTGATCCTTTACCTACAGTGCGTGAACTTGCGAGCGATCTCCGAGTCGCCCCGAATACAGTGGCCCGTGCCTACACCGACCTCCAGGATAATGGATGGCTGGTGAGCGACGGGCGCCGCGGAACGCGAGTCGCACCTGCAACGCCCGCCGCGGACGCACATGCGCGTGCTTCTCTCCTACAAGACGACGTTGATGGATTCGTGATCGGACTCCGTCGTCGAGGCTACTCGAAGCACGAGATTCGCACTGCGTTGCGGCGGGCTGCTACTTTGTCCTAGCGGGTGGCTAGCCAAATTGGTCTCATGGTCATGCCGAGTCCGCCGGTCGTATCACAGCCGGTGAAATTGCTGCTCTTCGTGATGGTTGACGGCTGGGCGCTCGTGTGCGGAGGCGTGGCGGCCAGCTTTAGATAACGGTAGCGCGATGCGCATCTCCGAAGCGCTTGCGACTTTGCGGCCGTTCTTCTCGTTCGAATTCTTTCCACCCAAAGACGATGCCGGGTCGCAGCAGCTCTTCGCCACGATTCAAACGTTGTTGCCGTTACGGCCCGCATTCGTTTCGATTACGTACGGAGCCGGCGGTTCCACGCGCTCGCGTACGCTGGCACTTGCGAAGCAGATCCAACAGGAAACCGGCCTGAACGTCATGGCGCACGTTACGTGCGTCGGGTCCACGCGCGCGGAACTGCGCGAGGTATTCGACGATCTGGCGCGCGCCGGGATTGAAAACGTTCTGGCGCTGCGCGGCGATCCGCCGAAGGGCAGCAACGAGTTCACCGTTACGCCGGGCGGTTTCGCGCATGCGTCGGATCTTATCGCCATGCTGCGCCGCAATTACGACTTTTGCATCGGCGCCGCGTCGTATCCGGAAACGCATATAGAAGCGGATTCTCCCGAAGACGATCTGCGGCACTTGAAAGAAAAGGTCGACGCGGGCGCCGACTTCCTAATCTCGCAACTCTTTTTCGATAACGACCGGTACAAGACGTTCGAACGCCGGGCTCGCACCGAAGGCATTCACGTGCCGATGCTGCCGGGATTGATGCCGATTACCAGCTACCAACAGATTTCGCGATTCGTCGCTAGCATCGGTGCGTCGATTCCGCCGAAGCTCTTGCGCGAGCTCGACTTGCGCCGCGAAGATCCTAAAGCGGTTGAAGATCTCGGCGTCGCGTACGCCGCATTGCAGGCCACGGAGTTGTTGCAACGTGGCGTTCCAGGCATTCACTTCTATACGCTCAACCGCTCGCCGGCGACACGCGCGATCGTTTCGGCGTTAATTGCCGGCAGCATGTGGCGTCCAACGTTTAGCGCACGCGCGTAGTTCTAAAGTCCCGTGTTGCTTTAAGCTTCCGTAAGCCCTGCGCTAAGGGACAAGGAGCGCCGGACGATTTTCGCGATGTTGCTCTCAGTTCACCGCGTGTTTTGTGCACGCGGCCTTTGCTCGTTGCCCCGAACTTTTTAGGAGTGTATGAAAAAGCTAATTACGTGGGCGGCCTTGGGTTCGCTCGCAGTCGTTGCTGCCGCGTGCAGCAGCGGCGGCTCCGTCGGCAGCGTCCCGGCGATCCCGACCGCGGATCCGGCGAAGGCCGTGTCCCAAATTCACTTCACGATCACGATTCCTCCGGCGGCGTCGATCGTCACGAACGCGCGTCCCGGTGCGCCGCGTCCAATGTTCACCGCGGCGCCGAATACGGTGTCCGCGTCGTTTGCCGTTACGGCGGTCAACGGGAAAGCGTACAGCGGCGCGCCTACCGTCGTGAATTTTAATTCCGGCAATTGTACCGGCACATCGACGCTGACGTGTATTGCGACTATCACGGTTCCCGCGGGCGACGACGTCGTGCTCGTGAAGACGTTCGCGCTGCAGAACGCTTCAGGTTCCACAAGCGGGGAAGCCAACTTACAAGTGAGTGCCGCAGGCGGCCAAACGGTCAATGAACCGGCGACGCTCGGCGGTACGATCGCAAAGATCGGCGTCGTAGCGTTTGGTGAAGAGGGCGTCGCAGGCACGTACCCCGTTATTGTGACGGCATACGATTCGACCGGTGCCGCCATCATCGGCGCCTATAACGCGCCCATCACGCTTGCGAATAGCGACACCTCGGGCAGCACGACGCTGTCCGCTACGACGGTGCCCGATTCGGCGACCGGCGCCAATGTGACGCTGAAATACAACGGCGCGCAGATGCCGCCGGTTACGATTTCGGCGACCGCGACCGGAATTGCCGCTTCGAACATCATGAACGCGACGTTCCCCGACGCTACGTATCCGACCGTCAACAACGGGCAAAGCGACATCGAAGTCGACCGCACGTTCAGCGAATCGTACGATGGAGAGCCGTCGCCGCAACCAAACGCCGGGTCTGGATACATTCAGAATACAACCTTAACCGCACAGACGTTGACCGTTCCGCTCGTCCCGGTGAGCGGCGGCGGTTCGGCAACGGCGAACAACTTAGTCGAACAGACCAGTGTCGGACTTCGAGGCAGCCTCGGAATGCTGACGTGGGACACGCCGCTCTATTACGCGTGGACGCCCAATGGAACGTCATTATCGTACGGGTATGTCGGTTACGTGTCCGGTTCAGGCAGTTCTGGTTTGTCGACGCGGACGAACATCATCGCTCAAGCCTCGACGGAGTCGTTGTTGTGCTCACCTCCGTACAATCGCCTGGTGGTCCTTCCGATTCCGACGGTTTCGTGGGACGGATTCGCGGGCTCAGGCGATTGCACGTATCGATACGACGACGGGAATAGCAGCAACGACAGCAACGAATCGATGATCTTAAGAGCGGACGGCTCTTATTCGGACACCGGATCGAACTCGGGCAATACCAGCAAATACGATTGGGAACTCAAACCCGACGGATCCGCGGTGATTACGAACAACGATCCGGCCGGATCGGAAATTCTCACCATCCCCGTCCCTTCGCCCGGTGCCGATACGGCAACCGCATCCCTTCAAACGTTCCCGGGGGCAATCCCGGCGCCCGGCACCACATCGACGCCGGCACCGGTTTTAGAGACCGCTCCGAACATCTGGAAACTTGCCGGCATTCCGACCGGTACGCCGTTGATTTCGGATAAGTTCACGCCGCATAGCCAACCGGTAGGATTGCCGGCGGGATGCCAAGTCAACAGTTCGTTAGTCGGATTGAACGCGTCGTTCGTCCAAGTCGACGAAAACATGACGGTTATCGACCCGGCCTACGATTATCGCAACGTGTACACGACGATCGCGTGGCAACACTACTACTTGAACGGCGTCGGCGAAGTCTGCTCCGTCGAGAACTACCACACGTTCTATCTGGACTCAGGATATATTCGCCTGGTTCAGTGGAGACGATCAGGACTACTATACGGATGACAGCGTAAGCTACTCGTACCTTCTGCCGCAGGAGGTCGCGAATCTGGCGCGCACGCGAGGAATGACTCAAGCGATGCCGGCGGCCGCATCGGCGCTGACCTCGGCGAACTTGTCGAGACTGCAGCGTCAGCTCGGCTTGCATCACGAGGAACTCAACATGGCGCGTGCCCGGCACACCACGCTGCGCGCAGTTCGCAAATCGATGGGCCATCTCTAGTAGTCGCTAGTTTGCTGCGATAGTGAAGGGCTCGCGCTCCGGCGCGAGCCTTTTGCTTTGGTAAGCGACGCTTAATAAGCCGGCAATAACTGCTCGTTACTATCGCGCGGTGGAGAGTTTCGACGGGCTGCTGCGCGAGATGCTGATCGACACGGCGGTGCTGTGCGTGCCGGTATTGATGGTCGCAGCGGCGGCCGGCACGCTCGTGGCAATCGCGCAAGCTGCGACACAAGTGCAGGAACAAACCCTTACGCTGCTTCCGAAAGTGCTGGCGGTCGGCGCGATGGCGGCGCTCTTCGGCGGCGTAGCGATGCACCTTTGTTCGCAGCTCTTCCACGATGCCGTCGAGGCGATTCCTCGGCTCGTGAGTCTCCAATGAGCGCTACGGCGCTGCTGGTTTTTGCCAGGTGTGCGGGGTTTACGTCACGCGCGCCGGGATTTTCACACCCGAGCGTTCCGCATGCCGTGCGCGCCGGCGTCGCGCTGTTCGTAACGTTCGGGGTGCTGCCCGCGGTTCGCAGCACGCGCGAACCCGACGGCATCGCCTTGGTCATCGCACTCGTCACGGAATTTCTGCTCGGCACCGCGATGGGGATGGCCGCGTCGCTGCTATATGACGGCGCGTACGCCGGCGGCCGTTTGCTCGACGATTACGTCGGCGTGAAAGCAATTGCGCCAAGCGTCGAACTCGTCGCACCCAGCGGATACGGGCGCATTTGGTCGGCGGCTTTTACCGGCGGGTATTTTTTATTAGGCGCGTACCGGCCGGTGCTCTTCGAGCTGGCAAGAAGCTTCGACCGCATCGCGCCGGGCGCGCGGTTCGATTCCCATGCCTGGGCAGCTTTCGCCGCGACTTTGCTTTCCACCATCGTACTCGTTGCGCTTGCCGTCGCCGCACCCGCAGCTGCGCTGGCCTTCGTGACGCAAATTGCGCTCGGCGCCCTTTCGCGAACGATCCCGCGCTTTGCGACGTTCGGACTTTCGTTTCCATTGGTTTTCGGAGTCGTGCTGCTCGTTACGGCCGTCTCCGTTCCCCTGCTCGCAAGCCGCGCGGCGCATCCGGTTCTTCTGGTTCCGCAATGAGCGAGTCATCCGCCGAGAAACCGTTCGATGCTACACCGTCGCGCATTGTAAAGGCGCGCCGCGAGGGAAACGTTGCGCGGTCGAACGAGCTAGGCGCCACGCTGGCATTTGCCGCCGCCGCAGCGAGCGCCGTCGCAGCCGCGCCCGCAATTGCGTCGCTCGCGAAAGCAGCGATCGCGACGGCGGCTAGCGGCGAGGCCGCCTTTGGAGCGGCGCTCGCCGTCGCCGGCTATTCGCTGATTCCGGCAGCGGCGGGCAGCGTTGCCGCCGTCGCCGCCGCGGTTTTGCAAAACGGCGGTGTTGCGCTCGTGCCGTTGTCGTTCAAATTCGAACGCCTGAACCCCGCGGAAGGGCTAAAGCGCATGGCGTCGCGCGAAACGCTCTTGCACGCAGTGCGCGCCGCTCTTGCATTCACGGTAGCTTCCTCCGCCATATTACCGTCATTTCGCGATCTTTTGCGTTTGCTGCAAGCGCAAGCCGAACCTACGGCGATTGCCGCGACGGCGTGGAGCGCCGCGCAACACGTAGTCTTCGCCGCGATCGGGGTCGGCGCGGTCTTCGCGTTTGCCGAGTACGGCGTTGCGCGTCGTGCCTGGCTGCAGCGGCTAAAGATGTCGTTTGAAGAGCTGAAACGCGAACACAAAGAGCATGACGGCGATCCGCTTGCGCGCAGCCGCCGCAAAGCCATGCATCGATCGCTGGCCCGCGGAGCCGTCGCGAAAGTCAAAGATGCGGCGTTCGTTGTCGTAAACCCGACGCACGTAGCGGTTGCGTTGCAATACCAGCCGCCCGAGATCGCCGTTCCGATCGTGCTCGTTCGCGCGGCCGGCGAAGCGGCGCTGCGGGTGAGAGACTTTGCGGTCGAACATCGCGTGCCGGTCGTCGAAAACGTCGCGCTGGCTCGCGCGCTTTACCGTGATGCCGAAGCCGGTGCGCCGGTCCCGCAACAGCATTATATTGCGCTTGCGGAAGTGGTCGTGGCGCTTCTTCGCGTTGGAGCGTTGCAATGAACCGCGTGCCGGTGTACGCATTCGCAGCCGTGTTGCTGGGCGTCGTGGCCATTCTCATCGTGCCGCTTCCGCCGTGGCTGCTCGACGTGCTGCTCGGCGTTAACGTGTTTGCGTCGGCGCTCGTACTGCTGCTGGCCGTAACGGTCGATGACCCACTCGAGTTCTCGGCCTTCGCGCCCGCGTTGCTAGTGGCCACGCTTTTCCGCTTGTCGCTCGACGTGTCGGCGACGCGCCTGATTCTTACGCAAGGCGCAACGCCGGGCGCCGTCGGCGCCATCATTCCGGCATTCGGCGAATTCGTCGTGCACGGCAATCTCGTCGTCGGGCTGATCGTGTTTGCCATTCTGATTACGATTCAGTTCATCGTGATTGCGAGCGGATCGCAGCGCGTCGCCGAGGTCGCGGCGCGGTTCACGCTCGATGCGATGCCCGGCAAACAGATGGCGATCGACGCCGACGTGCATGCCGGCGCAATCGACGCCGACGGCGCGCGCCGGAAGCGCGCGGCGGTACAGCGCGAGGCCGACTTCTACGGCGCGATGGACGGCGCCGGAAAGTTCGTGAAGGGCGACGCCGTCGCAGCGCTCGTGATCGTCGGTTTGAATTTGGCCGGCGGCATCGTCGTCGGCGTGGCGTACGATCGGCCTCTCGCCGCTCGACGCCCTGAATACCTTTGCGCTGCTTTCCATCGGCAATGCGCTCGTTACCACGTTGCCGGCGTTCCTGATGTCGACGGCCATGGGCATGATGGTGACACGCGTCACCTCGGACGGTGCGCTCGGTGCGGATTTGGCGGCGCAGCTTTTTGCGCGTCCCGACGTGCTGCGCAGTGCGGGTGCGTTGTTGCTCGTGCTGTCGTTCGTGCCGGCGTTGCCGCGTCCGGTGTTTCTGTTGCTCGGGATCACATCGTTCGTCTTAGCGCACTTTGCGGTGCGGCGCAAGCGGCAGCACGATGCGAAAATGCAAGCGGAGCGCGAACGGGCGAAGCGTCACGCGATGCGCCGGCCGGAATTGGCGCTGGGATTGGTCGGCGTCGACGCAATATCCATCGACGTCGGTGCGGGCATCGCGCAGCTGCTCGCGCCGCCGCTTGCGGACGCGCTGCTGGATCGCATCGGCGAAGTCCGCCGCGCGCTCGCGAGCGAGATCGGCATCGTGCTTCCTGGCGTGCGCCTTCGCGACGATCTCGCGCGCGATCCTCAGAGCTATGCCATTCGCGTCCGCGATCGCGTCGTCGGAGAAGGCCGCCTGGAACTGGCGCGCTGTCTCGCCGTGGGCGAAGACGAGGTGCTCCGGCGGCTGCAGTTGACGCCTGAACCCGAGCCGGTCTACGGATTGCCAGGAGCGTGGATCGATGCGGCGGACCGCGAACGCGTCGCAGGCGCGGGGGCGCTCGTGTTCGATCCGGTTTCCGTCATCGGCTCGCACGTAGCCGAAACGGCCCGGCGCCATGCGGCCGAACTGGTCGGGCGCCAAGAACTTCAGACGCTCTTCGAGCACCTGCGAGCCGGGGCGCCGGCGCTCATGCGCGACGTCGGATCGGATGCACTGCCGCTCGGTGTGGTGCATAAGGCTTTCGGACATCTGCTGCGCGAACGCGCCTGGCCGCGCGATCCCCTTCAAGTGCTGCAGGCCATGCTCGAGGCGCCGTCCCGCGATCCGCGAGACCTTGCCGAGGCCGCCCGGCGCACCATCGTCCCCGAAGCGCTCAGGCGGCGTGGCATCGAGGCGCTCCGGCCCCTGCTTCTCGACCCGGAGTGCGAGCGGGACCTCGCGCAGCGGTGGGCCGGGTCGGTTCCGGACCCGGCGCTCGCCCTCGAGTTGTGCGAGCGGGTGGCGGCATACGCGGCGGATACGGCGCGCGAGGAGGCCGCCCTCGTCTGTACGACCGCCTTACGGCCGGTCGTCTCGGAGGTGCTCCGGCGCAGCGGGGTGCCGGTCGACGTCTTTAGTTATGCGGAGTTGCCGCCGGAATTGCAGTTGCTTCCGGCCGGCATGGTGAACCTGGGGTTCCGGGCCCAGGCGGTTTGACCGACCCGGGGTCTCTTGGTACACTTTTAAGGTTGACGCCGAGCAGAAGTGCTTCGGCGCTGCCTTTTTCTTACGCAAGTAAATATGAGCTGGAATACGTTAAAGACGCCAATCAAAGCGCTGGTGATCGTCGCCATCGTTGCATTGTCAATTTGGTCGATGCTCCCGATCAATCAGAAGATTCATCTTGGTCTGGATTTGCAAGGCGGCTCGCGTCTGCTGCTCCAGCTCTCACCCACTGCAGACGTAAAGCAGATCACGCCGGAAGTTCAGGCCCAGACGCGTCAGGTCATCGACCAGCGCATCAACGGCCTGGGCGTGACCGAACCGCAGATCAGCAACGTCGGAACGGATCGCATCCTGGTCGAGCTTCCGTACGCTGAAGAATCCCGATCAAGCCGAGCAGCTGCTCAAGCAGGTCGCGGTGCTCGAATATAAGATCATGCCGCCGGATGTCGAGCAGAAGGCCGAAGCCGCGCTCAACATCGTGAACGCGCCCGCGAATACGCCGGGCATCACCGCGAAGCAGCGTGCCGACGCGCAAGCCTACGTGCAACACGGCGCGTACGATGCGAGCGGCAACGTCGTTTACACCGGTAAAGAATTGAAAGCCGCGCAAGCGAGCTACGATCAGGGCGGCAATCCCGAACATCACGTTCCAGACGAAGAATCCGACGAAGTTCGGCAAGATGACGACGGACGAACGTCGGCAAGCTGCTCGCGATCTTCCTCGATAAGCGTTACGTGTCGGCGGCGACGATTCAAAGCCCGATCTTCGACAGCGGCCAAATCACCGGCCAGTTCACGCAAGATCACACGGTGACGCTCGCCAACGAGTTGAACGCCGGCGCGCTTCCCGCTTCGCATCACGATCATCGAAAAAGAAACGATCGGACCGACGCTCGGTAAGATCGATCTCGAACAGTCGCTCAAAGCGTCGATGCTCGGTCTTGCGGCCTCGTGCTGCTGTTCATGATCTTCGTCTATCGCTTGCCGGGCTTCCTCGCCGACGTTGCGCTCGTCATCTACGTGCTCATGATGCTCGGCATTCTGGCGGTCTCGCATGCGACGTTGACGCTGCCCGGCATCGCGGGCTTCGTGCTCTCGATCGGTATGGCGGTCGACGCGAACGTTCTGATCTTCGAACGCATCAAGGAAGAACTGTGGAACGGCAAGTCGATGCGCGCCGCGGTGCGCGTCGGTTTCTCTCGCGCGTTCTCGGCGGTCTTCGACAGCCACTTCACGACGATCGTCGGTGCGGGCGTGCTCTTCATGCTCGGTACCGGCACGGTGAAAGGCTTCGCGTTCACGCTCTTCTGGGGAACCGTGATCTCGCTGTTCACCGCCGTCTTCATCACTCGCTTCTTCGTCGACGTGCTCGTCGACAACGATGCTGCTCACCACTCCGGAACTCTACGGCGTTCGCATCGAAGCGACGTCGGCGTCTTCGCGAAGGCGGGGGCATAGGACGCCATGCTGTTTCGCAGACTGAATTGGAATATCGTCGGATGGTTCCGCATCGTTTCGACGATCTCGTATCTCGTCATCGCGCTCGGCCTCGGCGCGATGGTCTATCACGGTTTCGAAGGCGGACAGGGCTTCCAGCCGTCGCACATGCTGCGTCTGGGCCTCTCGTTCACCGGCGGTACGCGACATCGACGTAACGTACACGCAGCCGGAGTCGATCGACGCGAGTGAAAGCTGCGCTTGCGCCGCTGAATCTTACCGACGAGCGCATGACGACCGCCGGCAAGCAACAGCAAGCGCTTCCTCATCGAAACGCAGACCTCGTTCGCGAACAACTCGGTGCCGTTGAAGGATGCCTTGGCGAAAGCCGGACCGCTCGATCCGAATGCGCTGAGCATTACGGCCATCGGTCCGACGCTCGGCAGCGAGTATCTGCGTAATGCGTTGCTGGCGCTCGTCATCGCGCTCAGCATCCAGTTCCTCTACATCGCGTTCCGCTTCGGCTGGAACTACATCTTCGGTTTGGTGACGGTTATCGCGCTCGTTCGCGACGCGGCGATGATGATCGGCATCTACGCGCTTGCCAACAAGCCGGCCGACGACGCGTTTCTCGCCGCCGTGCTGACCGTCATCGGTTACTCGGTCATGGATACGATCGTCATTCTCGACCGTATTCGCGAGAATACGAAGCTGATGGCCGGCAAGCCGTACGATACGATCGTGAACGAGTCGATCAAGCAGACGATGACGCGTTCGGTGAACACGCTCGCAACCGTCGTGATCACGCTCGTCACATTGCTGGCACTCGGCGGAGCAAGCTTGAAGAACTTCGCGTTCGCGCTGCTCGTCGGTATCTGCTCGGGCGGTTACCACTCGATCTTCTACTCGGCGCCGCTGGTGCTGAATTTCCGCAAGCGGCAGCTCGAAGCAGCCGCGCGTCATCGCCGCGAAGGTCTCGCGGCGGACCGCACGCGGAGTGGACGCGCGCATGCCGAATCGACGGCGCTGCAGAGCCGCAGCGGCGTTGCCCGCGAGGACATCGTGGCTGCGCGCCGCGAGCGCCGTCAGAAGCAGAAGGCTTCGCGTGCGCCGCAAGCCGCACCGGCGCGTTATAAACGCCGTCGCGAAGAAGGCACGACGATGGTCGAGGACTTGGCCCCCGAGGAGTACGTCGATCCGCTCGACGCGCAGAACGCGGGACTGCATGAAGATGCATTCGAGCAAGGCCACGAGGAGATCAATCTGAACCTCGAAGGCTTTGAGCCGGAGTACGACGCACCGACGGAGCATGGCGAACCGACCGGCGAGTCGCACGACCACTAAGCCTCAACTGCCGCCCCCGACGAAATCGGAGGCTGCATTCGAGCGCGCGTTCGCCGCACTGCGCGGCGAGAACATTGCACGCGGCCCCGTCATCCGGGAAACGGATGGCGGGGTCGAAGCATTTGTAGAGCACGCGTTTGCGAAGCGGCGCGAGTATCTGGACGATCGCTACGCCACCATCGGCAGCGCTTCGGCCTTTCACACGAAGCTCGCCGGCGTTTCTTTCGACCAGCGCCAAGACGTAATCGCGGGTTTGCGCGTCGGCCTGGAGTTAGAACTCGTCCGCCAGCCGGAAAACCAGTACGATCCCAACGCGATTGCGGTGCACTTCGGGACTCTCCAAATCGGCTTCATCAAGGCCGGGATTGCCAAACATCTTGCGCCGCTTATTGACGAAGGAGCGCGGTATCGGGCCCGCATCGAGTCGCTCACCGGCGTTTTACGCGCGGCCGATGAACACGGCGATGCGAGAAACCGCGGCGTCAACATCTACGTCGAGCGCGATGCCGCTGCGACGATCGCCGAGCGCGCTCATGAACGAAAGGCCGCGCGCGACGCCTGGGACGGCGACGCCGAACGCGTCAGGCACGCGCTCATCGGCGACGGCGCATCCGCACGCGGCGCAGGCAGCGGTCCTCGAACGCGTGGAAGCCGGCCGCAACACGCTGGCCGTTATGGGTACGGGGCGCGGAAAGTCCTACTGCTTTCAATATCCGGCGGCATTGCGCGCGCTGGCCGGCGGCGTAAAGACGCTCATCATCTATCCCCTTCGCGCACTCGCCAACGATCAATACGAAGCGCTGCTGCGAAAGTTCGATGCTTTCGGATTGCGAATTTATCGCGCGAACGGTTCGATCTCGCACGACGAGCGCGAAGAGCTGTTCGAGGCGCTGGAAGAAGGCGCGTGGGACGTCGTTCTTTCCACGCCGGAATTTCTAGAATTCCATCGCGCGCAGTTTACAGGCCGCAGCGCACCTGCAATGGTCGTGGTTGACGAAGCACACCATCTCTACGAATCCAAGCATCGCGCCGCCTACGGGCGGCTTGGCGCGACGATAGCTTCGCTTGGCAACGTCCAGGTGCTCGCGCTTACGGCTACCGCGAACGACGAGGCGTTTCACCACATCGTCCGCGAGCTGCGCATCGAAGCGTGGGTCATCGATCCCACGGTGCGCGAAAATCTCCACGTCACCGATGCACGCGAAACGAAAGATAAAGTCGGCTATCTAACGCGATTGTTCGCCGACGGCGACAAGGGCATCGTCTACTGCAATTCGCGCAAAGAAGCGACCGACGTTGCCGAATCTCTGCGCAAGCATCTCGGAAGCGGCGTAATGTTCTACCACGCCGGCATGCCGACGCCGGAGCGTCACGACGTCGAACGCTACTTCCGCGAAGGATCGCTGCGCGTGGTCGTCGCCACGTCGGCGTTCGGCGAGGGCATCGATCTTCCCGACGTGCGCCATGTCGTGCTGTACCATTTGAACTTCGACTTCACGGAATTCAATCAGCAAGCCGGACGCGCCGGGCGCGACGGCGCGCCGGCCGACATTCATTTGCTCTTCAGCGACAGCGACCGCCGCATCAACGAGTACATCATCGATCGGGAAGCGCCGACGCTGCCGGTTTTACGCGCGCTTTATCGCGGCATTCGAGGGCTTTCGCGCGACGGCGTCGTGCGCATGAGCTACGTCGACATGGCGCGGACGCTGGACTTGGATAAAGCGTCGGACCGCACCGTAAGCCGCGCGTTGCACATCTTCGAAGATGTCGGACTTGTGGAAATCGCCGAGGACGACGACGGCCGCTACGTGCGGTTCTTGCCGGTGGACGGGAAAGTCGACCTGGAACAGAACGAGCGCTTCGCCGAAGGCGAGGCCGAACGCGAAAGTTTCAAGCGCTTTTGCGAGCTCGTGCTCACGCGCAAAGGCCGGCCAGTTGGAAAGAATCATCAACCGGCCGATCTATCCGCAGCGCGTCGAGTTAATTCGCTGATGCACGAAGACCGGCGTCCGGCGGCGGTTGTGCTCGGCATCATCGACGAGCCGCCGCACGGAATTATCTTCATCGAACGCGCTCACCATCTCCGCTCGCACGCGGGCCAGATTGGTTTGCCCGGCGGCGGCATCGATCCCCAAGACAACGGCGACTTGCAACAAACGGCGCTGCGCGAAATGGAAGAAGAAGTCGGCGTCGATCCGTCGCGCGTGCGAATCGTTGGCGATCTGCCGATCGTTCGAGCCCGCGTCAACCGCTACGCGGTCTCTCCGTTCGTTGCCGTGGTCCGCTCGGGCGTGTTAAAGATCGATGCGACGGAAACCATCGGCGTCTTCACCGTTCCGCTCGTTACGGTGCTCGAAGAGTTGACGCATGGCGCCGTTGCGATCGGCCACTTCGAAGTAGAAACACCAATCCTCGATTACGACGGCCGCCGCATTTGGGGCCTCACCGGCCACATCTTACGCTCTTTCGTCGACGCTTGGCACGACGAAACGAACTCCCTCAGATCTACCATCGAATCTCTTCTCTCGCCTTCGTCATCGTCATGACGTGAGGTTAAATTTTGAAGCTAGGTTCCGAAGGGCTGAAGTTGAGGTTGAAGCTCGGGCGGCCCGTTACGGAGAGTTGATGGACGGTGCCGTCGTGCATGTCGTGCCATGCGCGTTGTAAAATCGGCAGCAGCGTAATCAGCCGATGCGTGCCGTCGTGTTTGTCGTAGAACGTGACCTCGACGTCTGCGCTCGCAAGATACTGTGCGCTCGCGGTGGTGTATTTTGGATCGATGTTTTGATCGTCGTCGCCGGTTAACACGTATACCGGCGTCTGTCGCAACGAACTCACCGCGCGAGCCGCATCGGGCCCAAGCAACCCTCCCGAAATGCACATCACCGCGGACCACGCGTCGTGCCGGATCGCTTGAATTTCGAAAACGGAGAACCCGCCCATGGAGTATCCAGCCAAATACCGCTTGCGTGGGTCGATGTTGAACGCGCGAAGCGCCGCATCAAATGCGTCGTAGACATCCTGCGAGGCGGCTTTGCGGAAGTTGTAGTAGCCGCGGCCGTACGGCGCAACGATGATCGACCCCGTGGCGTTCGCGAGTTCTTCCACGAACGGCGGCGCGAGCAACTCGGATTCGGACTGGGGGTGACCGTGCAAAAACACGACGAGCGGCGCGCCGCGGCGTTTGTCGTAGGTGGGCGGCACGTAAACTCCCACCGCCTGCATCGTGCCGTCGACGGTCGATTTCACGAAGACTTCGTGTAGGCCGGGCGTGTCCGTCATGGTGGCGTAGTCATGATGCACGAGTTGGTTCGCCGCATCCAGATCGAGTGTAGCGACCGTCTCGACGAGTTGGCGGTACTGCACTTGCGTGTATCCCGCCGGCGCGTCGGAGAGCGGATAGAGCGTGCGGTCGTCGAGCAGCCGCTGCAGATAGTCCGATGCGGTGTCGGTTCCCGTTACCGGCGCAATAGCGGGCATGGCCGCGTAATAAACCTTTGCGGCGCGGTCGAGCTGCGCCGGCAAATCGTTCGACGGCGCCATCGCTGCAAGCGTGGCGGCCGCTGCTAGCACGAGCCCCCTCATACGATGTAATAGCGCACGAAGCGGCGTGTTTGTTACGTCTGCGCGCCGGCAAGGGCCGCGAACAAAATGAGGAAAGCCGCGGCCCTTATGACGGCCTAGATCTTTTCGGCTTTCATCGTAATGACTTGGCCGACCGTGAGGTTCTTGAAGCCGTGGGCTTGGAGGTACTTCACGTAGCTGCTGTCAACGTGAAGCGCTTTCAAGGTTACGTATTGCGACGGTTCGAGATGCGAGAATCCAACCGAAGCCATGTCATGGACATACGCTCCGTCGACATTAAGCGCGCGCAAGGTAATCGCGTGACCTGCGTCTACCGGACCGATGCCGGCGCCGCGAAGCTCCGCCACATACTCCGGCGTAACGCCGACCGCTTTCATCGAGATCAGTTGCCCAAAGCTATCGGCGCGCAGCCCGTCTCGGTTCATCGCTTCGATATACTCGGTCGTAAGATCGAGGTCGGCGGCGGCCATTTTTTCTTCGATTGAATCGGCGGCATATCCGCGGCTGCGCAGCGTGTCGAAGAAGGCTTGATTGACGGTAAATAGATAGGTTCCGCCGCCTTTTCCGTTGCCGAGCCACCCGTCGAAGTCAAAGCGCCCGGCTTCATGCGTCGTTTGAAACGTCACGTGCTGTCCGCTCGACGCCAGCGCTTGCGCGATACCGAGCTTCGCCGGATCGACCGAGTCCGAGTGGCGGTCGTGGTCGTGTCCGTTCGGACCCTCGTACCGCGTTTCCATCTGGACTTTCGCATTCTCGGTGTAGATCGACCACGTTCCGGTTGCGGTTTCCGCTGCGCGCACTGAAGTCGATACCGTGCACGTCATTGCAGCAGCAGCGGCAAAGGCCAGAATCATTCTCATGGATTAATCCCCAAAGACTTGTAGCGAACGAGTTGATCGACGGTGAGATTGGTGAAGTTGTGGCGTTTCAAGTTAGCGATATAACTGCTGTCGATCCCGAGCGCTTTTAATTGCAAGTATTGATGCGCCTCGAGATGCGGATAACCGGCGCTCGCGAGGTCGGCAATGTACGCGGAGTCAACGCCGAGCGATTTCAGGGCCGTAAGATCGTGAACGGAAAGGCCGTTTAGCCCGGCCGCCTGCAGTTCGTGAACGTAGTTCGAATCGACGCCAAGGGATTTGAACGCCGTGAGTTCCGGCGGCGTGAGGGTCTTAAAGCCTTGCGTCTGAAGCGAACGGATGTAGCCGCCGGTGATGCCGAGCGATTTAAACGCAGTTAATTGATGAATCGTGAGTCCGCTATATCCCGCTCCCTGCAACTCGTGCATGAAGCCCGAATCGACGTTGAGCGATTTTACTTCCATCAGTTCTCGCGGACTCAAGTTTTTTAACCCTTGGGTGGAGATATTCCGAATGTATTCGCCGTTGACGTTAAGCGATTTCAATTCCACCAGCTGGCGGCTGGAAAGGCCACTATAACCGGCGCCTTCGAGATCGCGAACGTAGGCGGCATCGACGCCAAGCGATTTTAGCTCCGCCAATCCTGACGGCGTAAGGTCTTTCAGCCCAAGCGACCGCATCTCGCGAATGTAGTTGCCGTCGACGCCAAGGCTTTTCAGTTCGATGACTTCCGTAGCGCTGAGATTGGAATATCCCGCAGCGCTGAGTTCGTCCAGGTACGTTCCGCCTGGCGGAGATGCAGTTTTTACGGACACCGGACGCGGCGTGGCGCGCGGTTTCGACGATGCGTGAGCGCTCGGCGTGGTTTGCGCGACGATCGTGGGGGTAGCAGAGGCTAGTATCGCAATCGAATCGAGCGCGTGCGAGCCCTCGTGCCGAGCGCCATGTTCGGCGGCCCGACCCGTGGAACGCGCGATCGCGTGCAGATGGGCCTTCGTCGGGATTTCGGAGCGATGTGCGAACGTCGCATGCTGTGGAAGCGCGGCGGACTGAATCGTATACGCGATCGTCGGTGAAACGAATCCGCCGCTGACGACGATGGCGGCGATGGCCAAGAACGCGACGAGCGACGGCACGAGCGCCAAGCGCACGCGAATGTCGCGGCCTCGTGCCAAAAGGCGCTCGATGCGAATCGACATGCTTTTCCGCGTAACGAATACGCCGGGCGCGGCAACCGCGTGATGCGGCCATTGCGTCATTTCAACGATCTTCGCCAGACATCGGGCGTAAGGGACGTTGTCGGCGCTCTGCTCCAGGACCCAATCGTCGCAGGCGACTTCGCGCTCGAGATCGGTTTGCCGGCAGATCCAATAGATGGCCGGACTGAAGAAGAAGACGGCCTGTACGACCCGTTCGAACAGGTTCACCCAGTCGTCGGAACGCCGCACGTGTGCTAACTCATGAAGCAGCACGCGGTCGAGGTCTTTGGGCTCGAGTTCGTGCACTAAGTCCGACGGCAGAAGAATCATCGCATCGAAAATGCCGACCGCAACGGGCACGGTAATTTCATCGCTTACGCAAATGCGAACGTCGCGATCGCCTTTTTCTGCGCGCTCCCAGCGCACCAGCTCGTGCCGCGCCTCGATCGATAGCGGAAGCGCATCGTGCTTTAGGCGTTCGAGATAGAAGAAGCTCACGAAAAGGCGCGCGAGGATCGCGAGCATCACGACCAGCCATGCCGCGGCTATTACCAATGCGACCGTAGGATGAACGCTAAAAGCCGGACGCGGTATCGCCGGGAAAGCGGGTCTGAATTCGCTCGGGGCGGCCGTGTTGATCTGCGCGCTGGTTGAGGTCTTGTGCAGCACGGGTGGAAGTGAAGCATTTTGTTGCGCGTGCGCTGTCGACTGCACCGGCTGCGTCGCCGTCGTCGCGGTTTGCGTCGTTTGCGCCGGCGGTGCCCATAAAGTCGGAAGCGCGCTTACGACCGGCACGGCGACGCTGGCGCAGAGTGCCAGCATCCAGATAGCGTGCCGTGTCGTAGCATTGCTACAGCGCGAGAGGCGCAGCACGAGCCACGTGACGCCGGTAATCAGCACCGGCTGCCACAGCGCATTAATCAAAATCGTAACGAGGAAGAGTATCATGCTTGCTCCTCTTCGTATTGGGCGATCATCTCTTTAATGCGCGCGATCTCGTTCTTATCGGGGCGCTCTTCTTGGATCAAGCGCATGGCCAGCGCCGTTTTGCTATTTTGGAAGAACGATCGCACGACGTCGCCGACGGCGCTTCGTGCGGCATCGTCTTGTTCGATCGCCGGATAATACACGTGCGCGCGACCATCGAGGTCGCGTTTTACGGCGCCTTTTTGCTCGAGGATTCGTAGCATCGTCAAGACCGTCGTATATGCGAGCGGCGGTTTATCTATAGCGGCGACGACGTCGGCGACCGTCGCGCGATCCATGCGCCAGAGGACTTGCATGACGCGCAGTTCCGCCTTGGTTAGGGAACGGGGTTTAGGACGAGCCACGGATGAGACCTCGCTTCTACTAAGAATTTAGTAGAAGCCTACTCCATCGCCCGTCCCTTGTCAACTAAGGTCTTAGTAGATCGTCTACGCGACCACGTGAACGAACTTCTGCTGGTCGACGGAATCGTAGAAAGCGTTATGAGTCTCGCTCACCGCAGGCGACCATGGGTCGATCTGCTTGGGCGTAACCGGCGCGTGAATCGTAGGACCGACGGCATCGTGATAGTCGGCTTGGGCGAACGGTCCGAACGCGCGGCTCTCGCCGTGAGCGAGCACCAATCCCTTCACCGCGGCGGCAGCCGACGCGGCATCATGCCGGAGGTCGCCCGAAAGCCGGCCGTCGTTTGCGATTGCGTCGTACACGGCGATGGCTGGGCGGTCGGCATGCCACGGCATGTCGGGCTTTGCTTCCGGAAAGCGCACCATGCCGTCGACGCCGCGGACGTCTTCGCGTATGTCGGTCCGCGCGTTTCGATCGCGAGCCGATGTAGCGATCCGGTCGTTCAAGGCTTTGATGGCGGCGTCGGCGCTTGCAATTTTCTGCGGCGCCAAATCGAGCACATCAAACGCTGCCGCCGGTCCATAACTGTGGCCCAGAGCGTGGAACCGAGTATGCATAACGGTGTCGACGACGTCTTGCGCCATGGCATTCGGGTCGCCTTCGTCGTGCGCAATGGCTGCCGCCACGCTCGTCGGTGTCCCTGGGGAAAGCATCGTTTCGGGACTTGCCGCGAGATACTTAACCCCGGCGCGCGAGAGTGCGTCCGCAAACGCCATCGTGGACATCAAGCATTGATTCGCAACCACGCCGTCGACGGTGCGGCCAGCGTCTTCGGGATGCGCCTGCGTGTGCAATGCTTCGCCGTCGGCAATTGCTTGCGCCATCGCGGGCATCGGCATCAGCTTTCCGTTGTGCGTCTCGAGGCCGCCGCCGTCCCCACCGCCGTGATCGACGAGATCGATCCACGTCTGCTTTGCGCCGGAAGCTTCGGCGCGATCCAGCGTTTGCGCGACGAACTTTGCGAGCGTCTTCGGGTCGGCCATGTCCAGAGCACGATGCCGCGCGCCGCTGGCCGTGCCGTCTTGAATGTCGTAGAGGTCGGTGTGCAGGCCGCCGCCGTCCTGCCGCGTCGTATCCATAGCGTAAACGCCGATGGACGGGTCCTTCGCCGTTACGCTTGCCGCGTCGTCGAGAACCACGCTCTGCGACGCATCGAGATTATTGTCACCGTCGCGATAGATTCCGAATTCCAAGTTGCGCATGCGCGGCGCCACTGTCGTCGTTTGCATCTAAGTCTCCATGGAGTAGTTGATGCGTAACAACTGTGGCTAGAGTGCTGCCCGGCAAGACGTGCTCCGAATAACCGGTGGACCACATGATGAGTGGCGTCGAAACTAAATCGCAGGCGGCTAGGCTGTATGGATGGAGTCGGCCGCCAATTCAATCCATGTTGGTGCATGGTCGCTGGTTTTTTCCTTGGCGCGCACGTCCCGGTCAACGCCGGCTGCTAACAGGCGTGTTTCAAGGCCGGGACTCAACAGCAGATGATCGATGCGCAGGCCCGCGTTGCGGCCGAACGAGTTACGAAAGTAATCCCAAAAGGTGTAGATGCGCTCGTTCGGGTGCAGGCGCCGCAGAGCATCGGTCCACCCCTGCACGATGAGCCCGTGGAACGCCTCGCGGACTTCGGGGCGAAAGAGCGCGTCGTTGCGCCAACTCTCCGGCTTGTAGACGTCCAGATCCGTCGGCATTACGTTGTAATCTCCAGCGAGGACGACCGGCACGTTCCGCGCTAAGAGATTCGCAGAGTACGCCGTCAGCGCGTCGAACCAGGCGAGCTTGTAATCGAACTTCGGGCCGGGAGCGGGGTTGCCGTTCGGTAAGTACAAGCACCCGATTAAGATGCCGTTTACCGAAGCCTCGATATAGCGCGAGTGCCCCGAATCGGGCTCGCCCGGCAAGCCCCGCTGCGTTTCCTGGGGTATCTCGCCGCGCGTCAATATCGCAACGCCGTTCCAACTTTTCTGGCCCAGCCAGATCGCGCCATATCCCGCATTTCGTATAGCGTCCTCGGGAAATTTTTCTTGCGGTGCCTTGAGCTCCTGAAGGCACACCACGTCCGGTTTTGCCTGTGCGAGCCACTCGAGGAGTACCGGCAAACGCCCGTTGACCCCGTTCACATTGTATGTCGCAATCTTCATCGATCGATTATTTCCACCCCACACCGTGCCTGCACTACGGTTCGGACAATCAATAATCCCTACGGACGTCGTGTTCCCTCGCCTGCGACCGTAGGTCTAAAACTGGTTTTGGGGACGTTTTGGCTCTTCGAAGCGCAGCGGCGACATAAAGGAACCGGTAAAAAGCAGCGGTATAGCGCGTAAATGAAGCGCTTTGTTGCTACTCTACTAGCCGCGGTCTTTGCCGTGGCTCCAAATGTTGTTCACGCCGCCTCCAGCTCCGCATCAGACAAGCTGCTGAGCAAGATGGAGTGGCGTCAAGTCGGTCCATACATCGGCGGCCGCGTGGTGGCGGTCGCAGGCGTACCCGACCAACCGAATCTCTTCTATATGGGCGGCGTTCAAGGCGGCGTCTGGAAGAGCGAAAACTACGGTAACTCCTGGGAAAACATTACCGACGGAAAGATGGGGAAGATTTCGCACAGTATCGGTGCGATCGCCGTTGCTCCGTCGAATTCCAAAATTATCTACGTTGGAACCGGCGAGAGCGACATTCGCGGCGACTGGGCAAACGGCGAAGGCGTCTATAAGTCGACCGACGCCGGCAAGACGTGGAAGTATGCCGGTTTAAGCGAAACACGCCAAACCAGTTCGATCGTGGTCGATCCTCGCAATGCCGACATTGCCTATGCAACGTCGATGGGGCACGTCTTTGTGCCGAATGCCGATCGCGGCGTCTATAAGACGACCGATGGCGGCAAGACTTGGAAGAAAATTCTCTTCGTCGACGAGAACACCGGCGCAAACAACATCGTCATGGATGCGAAGAATCCTAGCGTGTTGTACGCGACGATGTGGCAAGCTCAACGCACGGCGTGGAAATTGAGTAGCGGCGGTCCCGGCAGCGCGATCTACAAGACGACCGACGCCGGCAAGACGTGGAAGAAGATTTCGACGAATCCCGGCTTCGCAAAAGGTTTGCTCGGCAAGATGGGCGTCGCCGTTGCTCCCAACAACTCCAACGTCGTCTATGCCATCGCTCAAGCACAGGATGGCGGCGTATTCCGTTCCGATAACGCCGGGGCAACCTGGACGCGCGTTAACGACGAATGGAAACTGCGTCAGCGCGCCTTTTACTATATGGCGATCTATGTCGATCCGACGAATTGGAAGGTCGCGTATGCGCCGAACGTCGACAGCGTCTTCCGTACGACGGACGGTGGCCGCACTTGGAAGCCGCTCGGTCCCGGGCTCGGCGACAATCATATCGTATGGATCAACCCGCACAATGCGAAGGTCATGATCATCGGTGACGACGGCGGTGCGAACGTTTCGGTCGACTACGGCAAGACGTTCAGCACGACGCAGAACCAACCGTTATCGCAGTTCTATCACATCGTGCTCGACAACCAGTTCCCGTATCACATGTATGGCGCGATGCAGGACGCGGGCGCGTTCGAGATGCCGAGTGCATCGAATCAGGGACTGGGAGATAACGTCGTTCAAGGGGTAGCGCTTGGCGAAAGCACGTACGTGGCGGTCGATCCCAGCAATCCGAACGTGACGTACGGCGGCGCGTACTACAGCGTGCTCGCGCGGCTCGACAATTCAACCGGGGATGAAAAGAACGTCACGCCGTGGGCGGTCTATCTTCCGGGCCATTCTGCCGCTGAAACCAAGTACCGATTCGGCTGGACGCATCCGATCATGTTCTCGCCTGCGGAGCCGCATACGCTCTTCGAAGCGGCGCAAGTAGTGTTCCGCAGCGATGACTTCGGACGCACATGGAAGATCATCAGCCCGGATTTGACGCGCAACGACAAGTCGACGGAAGGTCCGAGCGGCGGCGACGTGTACTGGGATCAAACGGGTGCCGAAACGTTCCCCGACATCGCGTCGCTTGGGTTTTCGCCGGTGAACAAAGACATCATCTGGGCCGGTTCGGCTGATGGTCTCGTTCACGTGACGCAAGACGGTGGAACGAACTGGAAAGATGTCACGCCTAAACAGCTCGGTTCGCAGTGGTCGCAGATCAGCAGCTTTGAACCGTCGCAAGCCGAGGCGTGCACCGCGTGGGTCACGGCGTCGCGCTACATGTGGGACGATATGCGTCCGTACATTTTCAAGACAACGGATTGCGGCGCAAACTGGGCGCAGATGACCAACGGCATTCCTTCAGACCAGTCGGTCTTCGCCGTGCGCATCGATCCGCGCGAGCCGCGTGTCATGTTTGCCGGCACGCGCAGCCGGGTCTATGTCAGCCTCAACGGCGGCGGGTCGTGGCAGTCGCTCGGGTTGAACCTTCCACCGGTCGAGGTCCGGGATATCGCGATCAATGCTCGCGAAGGTGAGGTGGCGATTGCAACGCACGGCCGGTCGTTCTGGGCACTGGATCACCTGCAGCAAATCGAAGACGTCGCGCGCGAATCGTCGCCGTCCACTTCTTCGGCTCAAGTGTTTCAGCCGGAAACCGCGTGGCTAACGCACGCATACGGCGGTGGAAGCTTTGGGCCGTCGGGTGATAATCCCGCTTACGGCGTGAGCGCCTTCTTCAATCTGCCTTCAAACTACAATGGACGCACACCGGCCATACTTTCGTTCGAAGATGCAAGCGGCAAAACCATTCGCAGCTTCAACCTGCATCTGAAGAACAAAAAGGCGAAGAAGTACGAACCCTGGGAAATCGGTGCGATGGATGCAATCAGCGCTGAAAACTACGACCTCTCGCGACAGACGGCAGCGGAGCCCGGAATGAACAAGTTCGTCTGGGATATGCGCTATGCGCCGGCTGTCGAAATCGTGGGTCAGCATATCGTTCCGACCGAAGACTTCCGCGACGATCTGCTTGGTCCGACCACACTCCCCGGTGACTACACCGTGGTGTTGAATTACGGCGGCACGGTCACCAAGGCAGCGTTCAAGATTCAGCTCGACCCGCGCTTCAATCCGGGGCCGGACGAATTGGCGTCGCGCGAGTCGCTTGCAATGGAGCTCTCGAACAAGATCAACGAACTGGACGCGACGGTCAATGCGGCGCAGAACAAGATGGCGTCACTGGCACCATCGAGGCGTACGGCCGTTGAAAAGGCGGTCACCTCCGTGTACGAGCCGCGATATCGTTCGAGTGAGGCGGATATTATGTTGCCGTCCAAGCTCCGCGATCATCTCGCGATGCTGATGAACTCGCTCGATGCCTCGTATTCCGCGCCAACTGCAGCGCAGCAAGATGCAGCAAAGCAGCTCGAGGGTCAGGCGGACAATGCGATCGCTCAAATTAAAGCAGCCGCGGGAATATAGCCGTGCCGGCTTGAGCCAAGTCGAAGGACCGCGTTAAAGAAAAGCCCGCCGAAATATCCGGCGGGCTTTTTGACTAGTAGTCCCGCCGGAGCATTGGGTAGAGTGCGAGCATGAAAGGGAGGGTCGTGCGAGTGGATCCCCGCGACGTTAAGAGCTATTGGGAGAATCGCTTTAGCGAAGACGTTTCACTGGCGACGGTGGGATGGCTTGGGCTCGGGCCGGCGTTTAATGCGTGGATGTATCGCGTTAGGCGCGTGCAGTTTTTGCGTCTGCTGCGCCGATACGTCGGAAAGCACGATGCCGTTCTCGATATCGGTTCCGGGAGCGGTTTCTACCTCGATCGCTGGCGCGAACTCGGGGTCGCGTCGATTACCGGTTCTGACTTGACGGAGACTGCCACCGAGCAGCTTCGCGAAAAATATGACGTGCCGATCGTTTGTTTGGACATCGGCGATGAAAAAATGCCCCTGGATGGCGCCTTTGACGCGATCTCCGCAATGGACGTGCTCTTCCACATCGTAGATGACGACCGCTATGCACGCGCTCTGCGTAACGTATCGTCACTACTCAGCGATCGCGGTGTCTTCGTTTTTACGGACAATTTTTTGCATGCTGGAGAAATGCGTGCCGCGCATCAGGCCAGCCGAACCTTTGAAGCGATCGACCGGTGTTTGCACGACGCCGGCCTCGCGATCGTCGAACGGCACCCAAGCTTCGTGCTGATGAATACGCCGGTGGACACCAATTCGCCGATCTTGCTTGCGCACTGGTCGTTATTGCGGCGGGTGTTGGGCCGCTTTCCGCGCCTTGCCGGACTCGCGGGCGCGATGCTCTTTCCGCTGGAAGTGCTGCTCGTAGGACTCTTGAAAGAGGGCCCTTCGACGGAGATTGTCATCTGTCGAAAGGCCTCGACGCGTCGGGCCTATCCCGCGCAGCTCATCGCTGCGTGGATGAATACGTCGGCAGCATCGCTCCACGGGCGTTTAAAGTCCTTCGGCCAATCCGTTTGATCGTTATAGAGCTTGTTCAAGCCGCGCGAGATGCCGGCGTCGCCGCGCGTAAACTGCTGGACCAAGTGCTTCCAACGTTTCGCCAAGTCCTGAGCGTGCGCACCTTGCGGGTCTTCGTTGACCGAAGCTTCGACTTCGGCGATGAGCTCCGCCCATGCGCGTTGCCCCGCTTCGATCGTTTCCTGCGGCGTAGCCTTACGAATCTCCGCGAGTTTCGCGCGGTCCTCGCCGGTGTAGTAGTTATCCGTCCAACTCCAGTCGCGTTCCATCCTGATTACCTCGATGACGTTTTGAAGGGCCGCCCAGCGGCCGGCATCCGGATCCGCTTGGAGAACGCGCTCGGCTCGCTCGATCGCGTCGACGGCTTTTTGCAGGCGGTGTTGCTCGTTTGCCATCATCGCGCGTTGCATGCGCAACGCGGTGATGAGCGGCTGCGGCGGCCCTTCAAGAAGTTTGCTGATTTGCTCGAGCTCGAGGCCAACGAAGCGCAAGGCCAGGATCTGCTCCAGCCGTTCAAGTTCCGGTTCTCCGTACAGGCGATAGCCCGATTCGCTTCGCGCCGCAGGTTTCAATAAGCCCAGCCGGTCGTAGAAATGCAGCGTACGCACCGTGACGCCGGCTTTGGCTGCGAATTCCTTCGTTTGGTAGAGGCGCGGCTCTCCCGATTCCATCGATGCTCTCACTCCGGTTACACTACGCCATGACGTAACGTCAAGGTCAAGCAGCGTTACCGGCTAGTTTCCCGGTGTCCCGCTCTGGCGTCGAACGACCTGGAAATCGTAGTTACTGTACCTCGCCTCGCCGCGCTCGCGAACCCAAAAGAGCCAGCCGTGTCCTCTAACGTGCGCGCTCACGGTTGCGGGCATGACATAGGCGCCGAACCGGCCGTACGTCGCGGAGATATCTACCGAAACGCCCTCGTCGCTTTCGGAACCCTCCGCCGCCAGCGGCTCGCGCGTTTGAGGATCGGCATACAACGTGCTCACCGTAAACGGCGAATCCTTATCGCATTCTTTGCCGCCGTCGTAGTGGAGCGTCATCGCAATAGCCGCGCGCCCGTTCCAGTTCGTCGTTCGCTCGCCGGTTGCGTGATAGCAGGTTGCGGAGAAGAAGTAACGCGTAACTGCGTCGCTGCCACCGTGATCTTTCGTCGATGATGTTTCGGCGCCGTCCGGCGAGCGTTCCACGACCTTGCCGTTCTTCACGTCGACGACCACGCGAACGGGGCCGTCGGCGGCATTGGCAATGCCGTGTGCCGACGCTTCTTCGGTGTAAGAGATAAACGCCGGAAGTCTCTGCGCCTGGAATATGTGAACGATCGATGCGTAGTCCGCAGCGAGATCCATCGAACACCTCCCTCAAGGGTTTGCTTCGAGTACGGCCTTAAGCCGGACGGTGTTTCAGTGAGGGCCGGGCGAAGGCGGCGGAATATTCGGGCAGTTGTCCGAGCGCAAGGTCGTGTTTCCGCGCGATCCCGAGTGCTGCATGATGTACTGCACCAGGGGCGGTTCGCTCGCGCGCTGATCCTTCGGCGGGAACTGGAAGAACGTCGGCGCGTCGCTATTGTGGAACGGGTCCAGGTCTTCGGTTTTGAAGCGCCACGTCCAGTCGAGCGGGACTTGCTGCGACGACCCGTCGTCGAAGTGGACGATCGCTTCGATGTTGTTGCGTTCGTAGAAGCCGGTCGCCGAATTGTAGCGTGCATCCCCGTGCGCGATGAAGTCGACCGCGCCGCACGGGGCCCCGCCTCCGCCGGCGCCGTTGCCCTCATCGCCGGCGCCCGTGCCGTTGCCGCCGTTGCCCACGCTGCCCGCTCCGGAGTTCGTGCCGGCGCCGGCGCCTTGTCCGCCCGTCGGAACGGCGACGTCCCAAATCGGCTTGGCGTGCAGAAGATGCGGCGGTTTGGGGCGCGCGGCGCCAAGACGCTTGATCTGCTCCTTGTGCGCGGACTTTCCGGCGGGCGCCGGTACGACGACGTGCGCATGCGATGGAACCGGCACGATCTTGGCTTTCGCGATGATCCGCGGCTTCGGTTTCGGTTTGGGAGTGGGGCTCGGCGTCGGCAGCGGACGGTGCACGACGCGAGCGATCGTTACGTTCTCGACGACCTCCCGGGTACCGGTGGTGTCGGTTCCCGGCATGTGGACGATGCCGGCCAAAATTTCGTGTAATGCAATCGAGACCGCAAACGCCACGAGCAGCCGGCGGCCTAATGTGTCTCCGAATAAAACGCCGAGCCATCCGGTCTCGGATGACTCGGCTCTTTGAACGTTAGCCTTACGTTTATTCAGGGTTTACGCCGTATGTTTGCAGGTACCACTGTTTGAACTGATCGTACGTCGGATAGTACCCGTACTTGTGGTAGAACCAGTCACGATACGCTTCTTGGCGACGCGTGACTTCTTGTTGTTGTTCTCGTTTGGCCCGGACTTTGTGGTTGTAGTTGGTGATCAGAATGCCCGCGGCCGTACCGAACAGGATGATGTTGCGCGTGCTTGCCGCCCCATCGGCCAGGGCCGGCGCGATCGATCCGCCCGCCAGCGCCACCGTGAGAGCGGCTGCAAGTACTCGCTGTCTCATGTAGTTTCGATTTTCCCCCGCATCGTTCGGTCTTATCTTAGGAACGTGGAGGCACGTCGGAGCGTTCCTCGAAACCCCGTTCCCCGTGAATACCGAACGCTTGATTCGCGCGATCCCGGATTTTCCAATCCCCGGGATCCTTTTCCGTGACATTACCCCGTTGCTGAAAGATAAGCAAGGGTTCAAGGAAGCTATCGATCTGTTTGTGGACAGGTTCCGCGACAGCAAGATCGACTACGTCGTGGGAATCGAAGCCCGCGGCTACATGCTCGGCGCACCGCTTGGCCTATGCGATCGGCGCCGGGTTCGTGCCCGTGCGCAAGCCGGGGAAGCTCCCCTACGACAAGCTCACCGAGTCGTACGCGCTCGAATATGGAACGAATTCGCTCGAGATTCACTCCGACGCGCTTGGCAACGGCGAACGCGTCGTCGTGGTCGACGACCTGCTCGCAACCGGCGGCACGGCCGCGGCGACCCAGCGCTTGCTCGAACGGCTCGGAGCAAAAGTTGAGGCGTTCGCATTTTTAATCGAGCTCCAAGCGTTAAAGGGTCGTGAAGCCCTTACAGGAGTCGATGTTGTCTCTTTCGTCTCGTACTAGACTTGTGCCGATCAAAGCTAAAGCTCTGCTCGTCAAAGTCATGGCCGCCGCTGCGCTCGTGGCCCTAGTTGTCCCAATGCCTGCACCTGCGCTTGCGAAAGCGCATGCCGCGGCTGCCCCGACGGCAACGCCCTCGCCGCCGCCGGAAGATCCCGCGGTGACGCGGGTTGCGCGCCGTGAGTTCGTTGCATGGCAGGCCGGAAATGTTGACTTGACTCGCTATTCAAGCGATGCGCAGAACCAGCTTTCCGCCGATAAGATCGCCGCTACGTCCAAACAGCTTGGCCAGCTCGGCGCGCTCGTGAGCACCGAGTGGATCGCGCCGATGGAATTCGACAGCGCGCCGCCGGGAGTCAAAGGCTACCTCTATCACATGATTTGCTCGCAAGGCGCGGTCTACGAACAAATCGTGATCGATGCGCAGGGCAAAGTGACGGGAATCGTCTTCCGCGACAAGCTGGAGCAATAAAAGAGCGCAACTCTTTGCCATGCCGCTGCCGATATGAGAGTATAAGCGAATACCTCATATGACGATTGCCGAACTCGTAGCGAAGGTCCAGGCCTACGACCCCTCGCTCGACGGGGAGTGGCTGCGGCGCGTCTACGAGACTGGCCGACCGGGCCCACGAGGGCCAGCGCCGCGCTTCGGGCGAGTCCTACATCGAACACCCGCTCGCCGTCGCCGGCATCCTCGCCGACCTGGAGATGGACCGCGCAGACGATCGCGGCCGCGCTGCTGCACGACGTCGTCGAAGACACGATCGATCACGAGCGAGCAAGTCGCGGCGGACTGTTCGGTGACGAGATCGCGACGCTCGTCGACGGCGTCACCAAGCTGACGCGCATTCCGTATCAATCGAAAGAAGACGCGCAGGTCGAAAACCTGCGCAAGATGTTCATGGCGATGGCGCAAGGACATCCGCGTCATCATCATCAAGCTCGCCGACCGCCTGCACAACATGCGCACGCTCGCGAGTTTGCCGCCCGCGAAGCAACAAGGCGATCGCGCGCGAGACGCTCGACATCTACGCGCCGATCGCGCACCGCCTCGGCATTTGGAAGATCAAGTGGGAGATCGAGGACGAGTGTCTGCGCTACCTCGATCCCGAATGCGTATCGCGACATCGTCGAGCGCGTCGCGAAGACGCGCCACGAGCGCGAAAACGACGTCGAACGAGGCCATCGCGCCGCCTGCGCGATGAGTTCAAAGAACTCGACGTCAACGCCGAGATTCAAGGGCGCCCCAAACACTTCTATTCGATCTACACGAAGATGAAGAAGGGCCGCGATTTCTCGACGATCTACGATCTGACGGCGATTCGCATCATCGTCGACTCGGTGAAGGATTGTTACGCGGCGCTCGGCGTCGTGCACGCGATGTGGACGCCGCTGCCCGGGCGCTTCAAAGACTACATCGCGATGCCCAAGCCGAACATGTACCAGTCGCTGCACACGACGGTCGTCGGGCCCGCAAGGCGATCCGCTCGAAATTCAGATTCGCACGTGGGAGATGCATCGCACGAGCGAGTACGGCATCGCCGCGCACTGGCGCTACAAAGAAGGCGGCAAGGCCGACCAGTTCGAGAACAAGCTCACCTGGCTGCGCTCGCTGCTCGAGTGGCAAAAGGACATGCGCGACTCGCGCATGTTCATGGAGAACCTCAAGCTCGATCTCTTCGACTCGCAGGTCTTCGTCTTCTCGCCGAGCGGCGACGTGTTCTCGATGCCCGCCGGCGGCACGCCGCTCGACTTCGCGTATCAGGTGCACACCGACGTCGGCAATCATTGCGTCGGCGCGCAAGGTCAACGGCCGGATCGTTCCGCTCGACTACAACGCTGCAAAACGGCGACATCTGCGAGATTCTCGTCAACAAGATCCAGCGGACGGCCGTCGCTCGACTGGCTTTCGATCGTCAAGACCTCGAGCGCGAAGCACAAGATCAAGCAGTGGTTCCGCAAGGAACAGCGCGAAGAGAACGTGCTCGCCGGCCAGGAGGCGGTCGAAACGGAGCTGGCGCGCGCGCATCTGCGTCCGGACCTTGCGCGCGGCGAACTGATCGAACGCATCGCGCACCGCATGAACTATGCACGTCGCCGACCGATCTGTTCGCGGCGATCGGCTTCGGCGACGCGTCGGCGCAGTCGGTCGTCAATCGCCTCCGCGACGAGACTCAAAGCCGACAACGTCGTCGATCTCGTCGAAACGATTCGCAAGACCGCCCACGGCGCGGCGCACCGCGCGGAAGTCGAGCGGCATCCGCATCGCCGGCGTCGACGACGTGCTCGTGCGGCTCTCGAAGTGCTGTTCGCCCGGTGCCCGGCGATCCGATCATCGGCTACGTGACGATCGGCAAGGGCGTCTCCGTGCATCGCGCGGATTGTCCGAACGTCGCGTACATGAGCGCGACGCCGGAGCGCATTCTTGCAAGCGCAGTGGGTCGGAAGACGCGGACATCACGCACGCGGTCGACATCGAAGTCGAAGCCGACGACCGTCCGCAACTGCTGCAAGACATCATGGCGGTGTTTGCCGAGCTGAAGACCGCGCGTCAACTCGGTGACCGCGCGCGTGCGGCGCGACGGCGTCGCCGTGACGAGCCTGACCGTGCAGATTCGCGATCTCGACCATCTGCACAAGATTCTCACGCAAGCTCGAGTCGCCTGAAGAACGTTCGCCGCGTCTATCGCGTCACGAAACGCGAGAAGAGCGCAGCCGGCTCCTAAAGCGCGTTGCAGCTCCAGTCATTCGTTGCTCACGGCCGGCGCCGCGTTTGCTTGCCGGCGCAATCAATAGCGTCGCGGGCGGCGGCAGCTTTCTCTCGTTTCCCGGCGCTGATTCTCGCGGGCGTTCCGCCGATTCCGGCCAACGCGACGAACAACGGCGCAATGTGGGTCGGCACGATCGGCAGCGCGCGCGGCTATTGGTCGGACGTGCGCAAGTATCGCAAAATGCTCGTTTCCGTGCTGTGCGGTGAGCATTGTCGGCTCGCTAATCGGCGCGGTGCTGTTGCTGCGAACGCCGCCGGTAACGTTCGATCGCACTTGATTCCGTGGCTGCTGCTCTTTGCGACGGTCGTTTTCGCGATCAGCCCGCTGTTGATTCCGCAGCAAACGCACAGGCGATCCGCGGCATCAGGGTTGGCAGCTGGTGGTGCAGTTCTTGGTCTCGATCTACGGCGGCTATTTCGGCGCGGGCATGGGCATTCTGATGCTCGCCGATGCTCTCGTTCTCGGGGCTGCCGACGTTCAACGCGACGAACGGCATGAAGAACGTGCTCTCCGTCGCGATCAACGGCGTGGCGTTGATTCCGTTTCTCATTGCGCGCATCGTCGACTGGCATTTTGCAGTTCCGATGGCCGTCATTGCGCTGCTGGGCGGCTATTTCGGCGCGAAGTTCTTTCGCCGTGTGCCTCGCGCGTGGCCCGAGCCATCGTTATCGCGATCGGCGTCACGATGACGCTTGTCTTTTTCTTGAAGCACTAACGCGCCGGAGGGGCTTCCTTCATGCGAGCGAAGGGGCTTCCATGCGAGCAGCAGCAGCGTTCTTCATCCTCGGCGCGCTCCTTGCGCCTTCGCTGGTAATGGCGGCGCCCGGCGACCCCGTCGTCATCGATTCGTGCAATCTCATTTACGATAACTCCAGCCTCACGAGCACGATTACCGGGCTGGACGTAAAGTTCACCAACAACTCCTCGAAGACCGCGACCGTCGTGAACGTCAAAACCAACATCAACGGCACGACGGAGATCATTCGCGATCAGGGCAGCTTTGCGCCGAACATCGAGATCCATCACCGTTATCGCGCCGGCGGTGAACAATTCGCTTTGCCGTCGGTATTGCAGAGTCTCTTCGGCGGAAAGCCGCAGGTGACGTGCGATGTAAGTTCGGTGCACTTCGCGGACGGAAGCCGGTGGCCGCAGGCCGCGGCGGCGGGCGTCGCCGCACCCGGGACGACCGGCGCAATTTCTGTAACGCCGCAGAACCTTACGCTGAGCGGGAGCGGCGCTTCCGCAGCGCGGCTGGTGCTGGCGTCCGGCGGCGGGCCGCTCTCGATGAGCAGCAACTGCGGAACGTTCGGAAACGTGGAACTGTTGGCGACGACGTCGCGCGACATTGCCTTGCGCGTGACGCCGAAGGCGAGCGGCACTTGCGCCATCACCGTACGCGACGAGAACGATAACGTCGTTACCGTTCCCGTCACGGTCCAGTAGAGCGCTAGACCGGAACGGTCGCCGGTTCCGTCGCGCCTTTGGCTTTGCCGTTGGTCTCGCCGCGGTGGAAGCCGCCCATGCGCGGTTCGAGGTATCTCGCCATCCATAGGTAGAGCGTCGGCACGACGATGAGCGAGAGCATCGTCGAGCAGAGCAGGCCGCCGATGACGACGGTGCCGAGCGGCGCTTGCGTTTGGCTGCCCGATTCGATGCCGAGCGCGATCGGCAACATGCCGCCGATCGATGCGAGCGTCGTCATCAGAATCGGGCGCAAGCGCAACGGAGCCGCGTGCAGCACCGCTTCACGCGCGGCAGTAGCCGCGTTCGCGCAGTTGATTCGTGAATTCGACGACCAGAATGGCGTTCTTCACGACGATGCCGACGAGCATCAACAACGCCGATGAACGCGGTCAAGCCGAAGGCGCGGTGCGTCAAGCGATCAGCGCTGCCACGACGCCGGCGAGTGAGAGCGGCACCGACATCATGATGACGAGCGGGTGCAGCACCGATTCGAACTGCGATGCGAGCAGCATGTAGATCAGCATGATCGCGAGCACGACGATCAGGCCGAGGCTCGCGAACGTGTCGTTCTGCTGCGTTACGGCTTGGCCGAACTGCCAGTAGTAGCCGGACGGCAGCGAGATCGGTTCATGACTGCGTTCGAGTACTGCGACGGCTTGGCCGAGCGGAATCGTCTCAGGCCGGCGTTGATGTCGATCTCGCGCTGTTTGTTCTGGCGGGTGATTTCCGACGGCCCGGTGCCGAACGTGATGTTCGCGAGTCTCCGAAGCGGCATCGCCGGCAGCGTCAAGTATGTCCGTGATGTGGTCGACGACGAGTTTTGCAGCGAGCCGCCGGCGTTGCCGCCCGTTGCGACGCCGCTCGACACGTTACCGGTGCTCGTCGCGCCCGGCGTCGTCGCAGTCGGAACGTTCAGATTCTCGACAGCCTGCAGCGAGCGGCGCTGATCCGGCGGAAGCTGCACGATGATCGGATACTGCGTGCCGTTGATCTGCATGTACGATGCGATCGTACCGGCCGTCGCGGTGTCGATGATGTTCGAGATGCGTCTGTCGTATCGATGCCGAGCTGCGCCGCCTTCGCGCGGTCGACGTTGAATGTCGACTTCGGGTTGCGCGTTCGTGATGCTCGTGTTCGGCGGTTGAATGCCCGGAATCTGCTGCAGCTTCGGAATGACTCGTGTACTGCGCGAGCTTGTAGAGCTTGTTGATGTCCGTGCCGTAGATCTGAATCGTCGAGCGCGTCTTGTCCGCGCGCGATCGTGTTTTGCACGATGTCGATCGTGCGGCCGAACGCACGCAGTCCCGGAATCGGCGCGCCGAAGCGCTTGCGGAATTGCGCGATTGCTGCTGCGGTGAAATCGTCGGACCGCCGCGGCGTCCCTGACGAACGATCCCGGTTAAGCGCGCCTTGCCATTGCGCGACGAAACGCGCGGCTTCATTGCCGCTTACATTGGCCTTCAGCGTCACCGAAAGGTTTGCCTGATTCGTGACCGACGTGAGCCTGCGCCGCCGAAGCCGCCCGTGCCGACTTGCACGCCGACGTTGGCGACGCGCGGGTCTTCGCATGAACCGATTCTCGACGTCTTGCGCCACCGAGTTGGTCACGTTAACCGCCGTGCCGGTCGGCATCTGCAGATTGAAACGAGCGAACTTCGAGTTCGACGCCGGGAACATCTCCGTTTGCACGGCGCCGAACTTCACGGCGATCGAGCGTAATGCACAAGGATGCGCCGGCGATCGCCGACGACTAAGCCAGGACGATCGACGGCAGCGGTCAAGCACGCGCGAATACCAGCCCTGCGAAGCGATCGTAACATGCGATCGAATCCGCGCTGAAAATCGCGCGTAAGCGCCCTTCGGCTTGTGATGCCCGTTCCGTTGCCATTGGTGGATGCGCGCAGATTTCCGTGCGCATCCGTGTACTTGTTCTTGATGATAACGGACGAAAGCATCGGCACCGTCGTGACGGCGACGACGAGCGAGATCGCGACGGCCGCCATGACCATCACGGCGAACGGCGTGAAGATCAGGCCTTGCAGACCCGGAATCAGCACCAGCGGGACGAACACGGTGATGACGGTGATCGACGATGCGAGCACGGCGGAGAAGATTTCCGCCGTCGCGCTTTCGGCGGCGTCGCGCGGGCTTTGCCCGAGCGCCATGTGCCGGTAGATGTTCTCGATGACGACGATGGCATCGTCGACGATCAAGCCGACGGCCAGCGCCAGTCCGCCGAGCGTCATGATGTTCAGCGAATAGCCGCAGACGTACGCCGACGAAGAGCGTGCCGAGAACCGAGATCGGCAGCGAGATCGCGACGATCAGCGTCGTGCGCCACGAGTGCAGGAACAGCAGGATGATGAGGATCGCGAGGATCGCGCCGTAGAGCGCGGTGTGCTCGAGCGCCTTGATCGAGTCTTCGATGAAGCCTTGCTGGTCGAAGACGACGCCGATCTTCATGCCGGGATAGCGCGACTGTGATCTGGTTGATCTTCGCGTAGACGTTCCGATTGCCGTTGACACGATGTTCGCGTTGGGCTGCGCGTTGATGATCACGCCGAGCGCCGGCGCTGCCGTTGAGGCGCTGAAAGCGTGCGCTGCTCGCTGATCGAATCGCTGACCTTCGCGACGTCGCGAATGCGAATCGGCGCGCCGTTTTTGCGTCGCGATGACGAGATCGCCGACTTGCTTGCGCCGACTGCAACAGCGCGTTGCTGCGAACCTGGTACTCGTTCGGACCGACCTGAACGATGCCGGCCGGCAGGTTGACGTTCTCTTGCGCGATGCGCGCGTTGATCTGCGCGAGCGTGAGGCCGTTGGCGGCGAGCAGGTTCGCGTTCGGGCTCGACCATGATCGCGCGCTGCTGATCGTTGTTCACCGTCACGGCCGCGACGCCGTCGACCGAGGCGAACTCGTCGGAGAGCGTATTGGTGAACAGATCGCCCAGGTCGCGCAGCGTCATGTTCGGATCGGTGACGTACATGCGCACGACCGGCAGCGAGTTCGAGTCGAACTTCGCGATCTGCGGCTGCTGCAGGTTCGGATCGTTCGGAAGCTGGCTGCGAATGCGATCGACTTGCTCCTGCACGTCGACCGCCGCCGTGTCGATGTTCGTGCCGAAGTAGAACTGGGCGGTGACGCTCGTCTGCCCTTCGGCCGAGGTCGAGTTGATCTGCTGGATGCCGTTGACGCGGCTGACCGCGTTCTCGATCGGGCGGGTGATCAGCGACTCCATCTGCTCGGGCCCGACGTTCGGGTAGGTGACCGAGACCGTGACGACCGGCTGCGTGAAGTTGGGCAGCAGGGCGATCGGCAGCCGGGGAAAGGCGAAGACGCCGAGCACGACGATCGCCAGGGCGATCATCGAGACGGCGACGCGCCGGTTGACCGCGAAATGAGCGATGGACATTACCGTTAATGGAACCTGGGGGGGTTGAAAAACGGACTGAGAATTCTTGCTTCCCCAGCCCCGCTGGTGTACAATCGCCGAGTTTTGGGGAGCTTTTGACCTCCGCCTCCCTCTGCCCGCTTGCTTAAAGTGGGCCGCCCGCAAGGGCGTCCGCAGATGGGATTTTAGTCGAAATGAACGACTACGAAGTCACCTACATTCTGCGTCCGTCGCTTGAAGAAGCCGACGTCGAGACGCGCGACCAACGCCATCGGCGAGATCATCAAGGGCCAGGGCGGCGAAGTCGTCGGCATCGAGAAGCTCGGCAAGAAGCGCCTGGCCTACGAGATCAACGATCTTCGCGAAGGCACCTACGTGGTGATGCACTTCCGCAGCACCGGCGACGCCTCCAAGGAACTCGAGCGCCAGCTGAAGCTCAACGAAGACGTCCTGCGCGCTCTGGTGATCCACCTGGACAAGCACGCCCTTGCGGAAATGGTCCGCGCCGCTCAGGCCGGCCCGCCGCCGGCAACGGAATCGCGGTACTAAAAGACCATAACAGCGATGACGGGCCGTGCCGGGCATCTGGCACAGGCCCGTTTTAGCATTTGAGCCATACCTTAGCACCGCGACATTGCGAAAGAGAGTAAAAAGATGGCAGGTTCATACAATCGCGTGATTCTGGTCGGCAACCTCACGCGCGACCCCGAGATCCGGTACACGCAATCCGGCAAGGCCGTCACGAAGTTCACGCTCGCGGTCAACAATCCGCGCAACAAAGAAGAGACGACGTTCGTCGACATCGTTGCGTGGGACCGTCTCGGCGAGACCTGCAACACGTATTTGAAGAAGGGCACGAACGCGCTCGTCGAGGGTCGCCTCGTGATCCGCTCGTACGACGACAAAGACGGCCAACAAGCGCAAAGCCACGGAAGTCGTGATCGACAACATGCAGATGTTCGGCTCGCGCCAGGGCGGCGGCGAAGACTTCGCCGGCGGCAGCAGCGGTGGTTACGCCGCCGGCAACGGCCGCAGCGCATCCGCGCCGGCCGCATCTTCAGGCGACGCGTTTCCACGACGAACTGGACGACGAGATTCCGTTCTAGCGCCACTTGTCATCCTGAGCTTGTCGAAGGATAGGCGCATCAGATAAAGAGCCCGGCGAAATTCGCCGGGCTCTATTATTGCCGGTTTCTCGCTTCAACCCGTGTTTTATCGGCGACAAAGGATCGCTGCCACGTTTTGCCTCCGTCATGCGAGTACTGGATTTCGAAGTGATGAGTGTTGGCGCGAATATCCGACCACACCTCACGCGCAAGAACCAATGCTCCACCATCTGCAACCGGAAACGAAACGAATTCGCCGCGCCCGCTCTTAAACGAGCCTACCATCGAGGGCTCGAACGTGCCGCCGCCTTTACTTGCGAATGTTTGGCTCCACTGGCGCGATTGCGGATTGTAGAGAAACAGCGTCAGACCTTCGAATCCGCCGGACGCGCCAGAAGCCTTGATTTCTTCCATGAACGCGCGACCGCCCCAGATCTTCCGTACTGCGACCGTCCCTTCATACGCCGTTGCAATGCCCGCTTTATCGCCGCTTGTTTCGAAGGTTTTTATGTGCGTTGACCACGTGCCATAGCTGAAGTCGAAATCGTGCGACGTGTTTTTCACGGTTTGCGAGCCTTCTGAAGGAGCCGTACGGCTCGTACGCGTCAGGTTCGCAACAAAGTTTGGCTCCCACGTCCGACCGCCGTCATCGGAGAACGCTTGTTCGAACGAATATGACGTGGGTGTGATATTGAAAAAGGTCTGGCGGTCCAGGATCATCTGTCCGTTGAATGGCTCTTGATCGTAGAACACGCCGCGTCCGTTTTTGAATTCGCCGAACATCGCCGGTGTTTCGAGCGTCCCGTCATCGCTACTCGCGCCGTTGAGACTCCACTGATGCGACGTCGCGTTGTACAAGCGCACGTTGACAAACTCGACGTGGTTTGGACCGTTCGCCTCGATCTCTTCGACGTTCGCGGCACCCTCCAAGGCTTTGCGGACGGTAACCGTCCCGTCGTACGTCACCCATTTGTTTGATCCGCTGAGCGGGTGCAAAAGGCGCCGAATGTGCGTGTGCCAGGTGCCGAAGTTGAAGTCGAAATCGTGTGAACCGTCGGGTAGCGCCGGCGCGGCGCCGAGCACACTAAACGCGCACGCTACGAGCATGAAGAGTCTGGGCAGTTTTTGCATGCGATGATTTTAGGGCAGGAGTGGCTCCTTGTAACGTGCCACTTGACGCCTAAATGAGAGAGCCGCTTCGCTTGGAGCCCCTCTTCCCCGACCGCACCACGGGTGAGCCGCTTGCGGTGCAGCTCGTCCGCCGCCTCCGCGAGGCCATCGAGTCTGGGAGCTTCGCCCCGGGCACGAAGATGCTCGGCTCACGGCAGCTCGCAAAGCGCCTAGGGGTTGGGCGCAACACCGTCGCCCTCGCCTTCGAGCAACTCACCGCGGAGGGTTACCTCGAAGCGCGATCCGGGTCGGGCACGTTCATTGCCGTTTTGGGTCTCGAAAGCCGGCGCCTAGAACCGCACGCCGACTTCCCTGAGCCCGACGGCGCAGGTCGCATCGGGGCGTTGCGGTCGCACTTCGAAACCGCTGCGGGGGAAGGGCCGCTTCGCCCTGGCATGCCCGCACTCGCGCTTTTTCCGTCGACTGCCTGGCGCCGGGCCGCACGTCGGGCTCTCGACGAACCGCTCGACCTCGGCTACGGTCCCGCAAGCGGCTTACGTCAATTGCGCGATGCGATCGCTGTGCACGTGCGCCAGTTTCGCGGCATCAACGCGCGACCGGAGCAGATCGTTGTCGTTGAAGGTGCCCAGGCTGCTATACATCTTGCCAACATTGCGCTCACGCGTGCGGGCGATACCATTGCGATTGAAGATCCCGCGTATGCGCTGGCGCGCGCGGCATTCGAGGGGTACGGGCTGCGGCTCCATCCGGTGCGAGTCGACCGCGACGGCCTGCAAACCAACGCGCTACCGAAGCACGCGCGTTGTGCCTTCGTCACACCAACGCATCAGTTTCCACTGGGCGGCACGTTGCCGCTCGCACGCCGTCTAGAGCTGCTCGCGTGGGCAAAACGTTACGACACCTATATTCTCGAAGACGACTACGATAGCGAGTTCACGGCGCGTGCGCGACCGCTGCCCGCGTTGCAGAGCCTCGACCGCGATGAACGCGTCATCTACATCGGGAGCTTTAGCAAGACGCTCGCACCTGGCATCCGCACGGGGTATCTCATCGTTCCGCCACACTTAGCACGTATCTTTCGGACCGCGCGTGCAAGTACGAGCCTTGGCCTTTCGTCGCAAACACAAGCGACGCTGGCGACGTTTCTACGCGAGGGACACTTTGCGCGACACATTCGGCGAATGAATGCGGTCTATGAGCGGCGTCGTACTATCCTTGCGCAGACGCTCGCACCGCTCGACGACGCGTTCACCTGCGGTCCGATGCAAGTTGGACTTCATATCGCCCTCATCGCGAACGAACCGTTTGATGACCGGGCGCTGTCGCGCGCGCTCGACAGACAACGCCTGGTCCCGCTCTCAAGCCTCTGCATCGAACGCGCCGACTGCTACGGCTTCGTCCTCGGATTCACCAACGGTACCGATGAGGAAATAGAAAGCGCGGCGCACGCGTTGATCGCTGCGTTACGGCGATGCAACTCGAAGGGATGAATGCCGTTAGCGATAATCAGGCGCCCATGCTTGCAGCGATAATCACCGGCTAAGAGCCTGCCTCGCTCGGAAAGGGACTTCATCGTGTTCGCGCGGTTTATCACGGCTGGTTTCGCCGCACTTTCGCTTGTCGGAGTTGCTCACGCGGCGCCGGCGTCGCTCGCTCCGGGAGTCGAAGCGAGGATCGACGCCGCAGTGCAAACGGATGTCGCTGCGGGGCGCGTAGCGGGCGCTGCGGTGGCTGTTCTGCGCGGCGGAAAACTGGTGTTCGCCAAAGGTTACGGCCGCGCCAATCTCGAGCTCGCGGCGCCCGTGAACGCCAAGACAGTCTTCCGCATAGGTTCGTTGACCAAGCAGTTCACCGCGGCGGGCGTGTTGCTCTTGGCCGAACAGGGCAAGCTAAAGATCGACGACAAGCTCTCCCTGTACTTGCCGAATTTTCCGCGGGCGAACGAGGTGACGTTGCGCGACTTGCTCGACCACACCTCGGGCATCCACAACTTCACCGAATCGTCGGTGATCGATAAAATCTCGACTAGCGGCGCGACAGTGAAGGAGCTGGTCGCCGACATCGCGGGCCAGTCACCGCTCTACGACTTCGAACCGGGAACGGGCTGGTGGTACAGCAACTCCAACTACGCGCTTCTGGGCGCCGTGATCGAGAAGGTGTCCGGCAAGACCTGGGCCGCCTTCATGAAGTCCGAGATCTTCGACAAACTTGGCATGGCCGACACTGCAGCAGATGACGCGCGCGATGTCGTTCTTGGCCGTGCTTCGGGCTACAGCCTGATCGGCGGGGCTCCCGGAAGGTTCCGCAACGCAGACTTCACGGACATGAGCGTGCCCTATGCCGCCGGCGCGTTGCGCTCGACAGTGGAGGATATGGCTCGCTGGAACAGCGCTCTGTTCGGCGGCAAACTTCTAAAGCCGGAGTCGCTGAAGGAGATGCTGGCGCCGGGGCGGCTCCGCAACGGCGCAGAGACGCAGACGGCTATTGCTTGGCCCGGCGGGAAGGCGTTCCCGCCGCCGCCCGGCTACGTTCCCGGACCCTACGCCTTCGGGCTCGACCATCACTCGGAGGATGGCCGGCGAATCATCGGCCACGATGGCTCGATCGCCGGATTCGATGCGCTGATGCAGACCTATGTCGACGAGGGCCTGACCATCATCGTTCTGACCAACACGGACGGCGCCGCACATCCGCTCGAGACCAAAGTAGCGAAAATTCTAGCGCCTTAACCGGCCCGTTTGCAGCGAGCCTCCTTCTTGTGCAGTTCATCCGATCAACGCTCGAATATCCAAGGTCCGCCGAAGAACGGCAAGGGGCGTACGGTTTACGCAGAAGACCGGACAAACGCGTTTTGGCCTAGGAATATAAGCACGGAGGGGCATTTTGAGGCGTTTCGCGTTCCTGAGTTCAGCGGCAGCTCTTGCGGCCGCTGCCTTTTTGCAAGACGTTGCGCTCGCTGCGGAGGGTGATTCGGTTAGCGCGGAATTGGCGCCGTTAGTAGAGACGTTGTTACCATTCGGGACATTGTCGTTCCCAGCGGTACAACGCGATACGCTTGTCCAGAGAATCGATGGACTCTTCAAGCTCGAATCGAGTCCCGTCTTTCGAGCGTCGCTCCGGGGCTTTTCGGAACTAAGGACGTTTTCAGCCGGCGCGAACCAGCTTTTTGCGGCTGAGAAAGCTGCCGTGCCGGAAGCAGACCTGAAAGAACTCACCACAATCGACGCAACTGCATTTGCTGCAAGCGGAATTCCCTCCGATGTCTTATTTCAGGATCTCGCACTCGTGGATCGTAGCACGTACGTTCGCCTGTGGTCCCAAAGCGCGTTCAGTACGCGTCGCCGGTTCTACGGTTCAGTCCGCGCTATTACTTTCCTCGCGTTTTATTCGCTGCCGGAGTCGTGGCCGGTGATAGGCTATGGTGGGCCGCTCTTGCACGAGAGGCACCTCTAATGACAAACATAAAATGCGACGTAGTGATCATCGGGTCGGGTGCCGCGGGTGCAACAATCGCCGCGACTATTGCCGAGGCAACGAAACTTTCTGTCGTGCTCGTCGAGAAGGGTCCATATTACGGCGCGGAGTTCTTTAACCAGCGCGAACTCGACATGATGACGCTTCTTGCCCAAAATGGCGCCCGTGCAACGATGGACGGCGCAATACCGGTTGCCGGCGGCGAATGCGTTGGGGGCGGCACAACTGTAAACTACGCGCTCTCGTTCGACCCCATTCCCGCTGTGTGGCAACACTGGCGGCGACAATACGGGCTCCAGGGATTTTCTTTCGCGACGTCTGCTAGTGACTATGACATAGAAGGCCTGAGTTTAGCCTCAGCTTTGCGTGATGTCCGATCAAGATGCAACGTACACACGCCGGCCGACGCGGAGGTGAACGATAACAATCGACTCTTCGCGGATGGGTGCCATAGGCTTGGTGTTTCGGCAAAGAAATTTGAATTGAACATGCGCGGTTGTGTCGGTTGCGGATTTTGCGGTCAAGGCTGCGCCTACGACGCAAAGCGTGGAACGATGGTAACGTATCTCCAAGACGCGCTACAACATGGAGTCCAGCTTATCCATCACTGCACCGTCGACAAGATTGTGTTTGCGCGCTCGGGAAGCGGAATGCGCGCGGTGGGCGCGTTGGGCACGGTCACGGCAACTAAGCCCGGATCGCGCCCCAACACTGTATCGAGCGGACCCATTTCGATTGACGCAAGGCTCGTCATTGTGAGCGCCGGCTCGATCGAAAGCCCCGCGCTACTTCAGCGCTCACATGTTCCTGATCCGTTCGATCGCATCGGGCGCGGCCTCGTGCTTCACCCGAGCCTTCCGGTCGCTGGCGTGTTCGACCGCGAAGTGGCCAACTATCGCGGAATTACGGGGACATACTACAGCGATCACTTTTACGCCGATCGTGGCTTCATGCTCGAATGTCTTTTCGATCATCCCATCGATGCCGCCGTTGCGCTTCCTGGTTTCGGAGTCGACCATTTTGAACTGATGCGCAACTACAACAGGCTTGCCGGATTTGGCGCGATGCTAGTGGACACGCCCTCAGACAGCAACCGCGTTTCGTGGAGTGCTGAAAGCGACAGACCATCTATCGTCTATCGATTATCGGAGCCCGACAAGCAGAGACTGCGTTACGCTGCCGCCAGACTGGTAGAGATCATGTTCGCAGCAGGTGCCAAGGAGGCGATTCTGACTTCACACGAACCGTTGACTCCAAGGAGAGATGCTATCTTCAAATCTCCCTCAGAAGCGGGCCTTTGCGAGAATCTAGCGTTCGAGCCAAATGAGACTCTTGTTTCATCGGCGCACGTGCAGGCGTCGGTTAAAATGAGCGAAGATCCCAGACTCGGCATGGCTAATTCGCGGGGAGAGGTGCACGGTGTTAACGGATTGATCGTGTGCGATTCAGCAGCTTTCCCCACGTCGTGCGGTGCGAATCCGATGATAGCGATCATGTCGCTGGCGCGTTATCAGGGACGCCGAATAGCCGGTGAACAAAAACGTTACTTTGCGACGGGCCGCGCGAACTAAGGCCGCCCAGAAAAATGTCTACTTTAACACGAACTAGTGGATGAGCCCGTTAGGATGTCGACTTCAAAGAGAAGGAGCACGTTAGCGAAGGCCGCCGTTTTCTTAAATAGGGCCGCCGCCGGAATTGTTACTGCTTGGCTCACCGGTACATTTGCGGGCGTTGCGCTCACGTGTTACGTCCTGCTCACTGGCGGACCGCCCGGGCCGGGTGCCGATTTGCTCGGCGGCTCGATATGGATAGTCGGAATGGCGAGCATCGTTGGTGCACTCCTTGGAGCGCCGTCCGGCATTCTAATTATGTGCCTGTCGCGTGCGAAGGCGGCCCCGTGGCGGGCAGTTCCGACGTTGTTATTAGGAACCACGATTGGAATCGTTACCCTAGGCTTGCCGTGGGAATTGCTTCCAGGAACGGACGTGACCGCTTCTATCTTAGACGTGATGTGCATCGCCGGCCCTACCCTCGGCGGGGTCGTCGCAGCGCGGTTCATTCCAAAAACACAAAATGCTTAGGACTACTGGGTATCAACCAGGCAGCGCGCACCGCACAGCAGTTACCAGCGCTCATGAAAGGGTTACGGGGTGGTTCTGCTTTAAAAACGTAACGTCCGCAAGGGCGAGGTCCATTAGCAATGAGTCGAACTAAAAAAGAAATCGCCGGCGGCGTAGTGCACCAAGTGCCGGACGATCTGCGAGAAACTCTTCTTACCGACTCCAAGGCGATGGCAGTATGGGAGAGCCTGACTCCACTCGCTCGTAATGAGTGGATATGCTGGGTTTTGTCAGTCAAGAAAGCCGAAAAGCGAGCGCAACATGTCGCGAGAGTGCGTTCGCATCTTTTGGAGGGAAAGCGCAGACCTTGCTGTTGGATGGGCTGTATTCACCGCACGGACAAGCCGATCAGCCCCTCTGTGCAATACGTGCTAGATAGACGACGTAAGTCAAAATAGGTGCTGTGGACGGCGCAACAATCGTCGCGGGTGGAGAGTGTTAGTGTTCGGTCGAACTAGCGATAGAACACGGTGCCGTGTGCGATCAGCGGACCGTTCCAACCATCGGGCCATGCGCGATTGAGATCGATCGAACGTGAGTCGAGCGTCATCGCACCGGTATGAAGGTCGATCTGCGCAAACGAGATGTGATGCAGAAGCGAGCCATACCCGTTGATGATGATGTTGCCCGTGCCTGACTCAATAGCAAGCCAATGCGGCCGCGCGGTTGGACCAAGGTAGAGATGCGACACTTCGACCGGGTGAATGGGATCGCTAACATCGAGCGCGATTAGCGTATGCGCCGACAGTTGCGCCTCAACCCAGTAATGCCCCGCGAGAACCGGAACACCGGAGCATGAACGCGCGCCGAAATCGTAGACAGAGCTAACGCTTGGGTTTGCGCCATCGATTCCGGTTAACGCAAAAAGGCCGCATGTGGCAGTCTTGACGAGGACGGTCTTTCCGTCGTCGAGCAGGAGCGCGTCGTCGGAATAGGTGGCACCGCTGACCGGCTGTTTTGAAAGCAGAATCGTCTTGAGTAACGTGAGATCGGAAAGGCGCCAAATCTGCACGACGCTCGTCGGTGCCTTTGTAACAAGCGGCGGCATGGGTGCGCTAGTGGTAACTACGCGGTCGTGTGATTCGATAGCCAGAACGCTGTAAGGTCGGATGTTTTCGTCGATGCCCGGGGCCGCGGCACTCGTTGCTTTCACGACGTTTCCGCGATCATCGAGTTCAACGAGCGCACCGGGTTCGTCAGCGTTTCCTCGGATCTGATAAGTGGCTAGTACGTTGCCGTTCGAGAGCGCTGCAAAGCTGTGCGGATGAGTGTATCCCGCGGCATCCCTAAAAGACTCGGCAACGACCGGATGATGAACGTCGGTCACATCGAAGATTTGACTCTGCGCCGCCATGAAGTCGTTTGCAAACAGCCGATGATTGGCCGGCATGTTGACATTCGTGTGATGCGCCATCTCCGCATGGATCGCCGTCGGAGCGTATGCGACAAGCTTGCCGAAATTCGGGCCGGCGCTGATGTCGAAGACCGCAAGCACGTCGCGCCCCTCTCCGTGCGCCGGATGCTCTTGCGCCTCCATCGCCCATGTCACGAGATACCGCGGGGACGCGCTCGAGGCGGCCACCAATAGCAAAGCCAGCACACCGAGAAATGCACGCATGAGCTACGGTTCTTGGGAACGATCCGAGCGACCTATGTCGTGTCTAAATCGTGGTTCAGTGCGAGGTCGCTAATAGTGCACGGAGCGACGCATTCTCCACGTGGTCGAATGCCGAGCACGCGCGATCGATTAGATCGACGAGGTGCTGCTCTTCAACCGGATCGATCTTGCTGTGATCGGTGTGTGCGCCGTAGAGCACAAATCCCGACATCTGCTCGCGCACGATCAAGGGGATCGCAATGACCGGCGCGTGGTTGCCGTGCGGTACGTCGCTGCGCGACCAGCGCGCCTGCCGTATCTGAAGCGGCGAGCGCCCGGAGCGCAAGAAGCGCACGAGCTGGTCGTCGGCCTCCAGGAACGCCGTATCAGCCGAATGCCAACCGGCGGCAGCCACGCGGGCGTATTCACTGCTGCCGTTGCGGCGAAATAACGCCGCCGACGCCAGACCGAGCGCTTCCGGAGCCTGAACCGCCAAGGCTTCCTCGATTACGCGTTCATTTGAGGCCAGAGCCAACGATGCTCCCAGGCGGCGCAAGTATGCAGCTGCGTCGTAGCGCGAACGAAACAACGTCCGCTCCACAATGATTTCGATGCGGCGGTGCACGCTATTCATTACGAACGCGAGCAGAATGGTTGCGATCGCCTGAAGCGCAAGCGCTGTGCCGGTCTCCGTGAGATAGTGTTCGATGAGCCAGTCGACGCCCGCTATGGATGCGCCGAGCGAGACTGCCGTTGCAGCAAATACCGTAGCTCGATTGAGGACGAATAACGGATCGATGTAACTGCTTTTCACCAGTGCATACGCGGTGCACGCGGGAATTATCGCAATGGCTGCCGCCCCAAATCCCGCCCACAATCCAAATGCAGTTCCATACCCCACAACCGGCACGCGAACGGCAATCAAGAACATAGCGTACACGAGGTAGCAAAGCCCGAGGACCATTCCAAAAAGCGCCAGCCGAATCTGCATCTGCATGCGGCCCGCGCCTTCGCGGTAACGCGCGACGAGAATGCCTGCGGCGACCAGCAGTGACGCAGCCGAGAAGTACGCCATCGCCGATTCGCCCCAAAAACTGCCGTGAAGCGTTTTCGGATATTCGTGCAGCTCGTTTGCGATCAGAAAAGTTTCAGCGCCGATGGCCACCGCGAATGCGATGCGGTCGGCACGCACGCGCCATCCTCGCACGTTGTCATCGGGAAAGCGAAGGGCGAAAATGATGAGCGCCGGCCAGAAGCCGTTGTGCGTCAGAATCGTGGAGACGAAATGAATGCCGTCGCTAACCGGCGGCGGTATCGGCAGGCCTCCCAAGAAAGAGTCGGCGGCGTTGAGCGACGCTAAGAAGAGCGCGAAGGTCATCCATCCCGGGCGAACGGTGACGAGCCATGCAGCGATTACGATGGCGCAGCTCGCAAATAGGGCGTCGGTGAAGCCGTAGAAACCGAAGAATTTTTGCACGAGCGAAACGTGGCCGTAATCGTACGCAAAGAGCGCTATCTGATTAGCAATCTGAGTCGAGACGACGACTGCACTCAGGAACCACGAAATCGGCGGCAGCGTGCGGTTCCACATGACGTACCCTTCGCGTCGGCTTCGTTGAATACATGGTGCCGGGCTTGCATGGGCAAAAGGAAGCATTGTAAGTTGCGGAGGCTTGAGCGCGGCCCAACGCCGCGCTCGTTGGTCGCGACATTGAAGCATTCGTCCGTGGCCTGAAGTCCGAAATCAACGGCACCAGGTACTCGTCCGGAACTTCGTCTCGTTGCCGGCGATCGCGTGGGCGAGGACGCGCTGCGATTGAAATACGAAGCGGTCTGAAAGTTGCACGCTCAAGCGTTACGGGATCCACTACCGCGCCGGCAGCAAATGCGTTCTTGTCGCACGCGCATAAACATCTGGTAGGCCAAGACGTTCGCAGACCGACGCAAATTCGGCCGTCGGCCCATGCCACTGCAGCTCGTCGACGCTTTCAAAGAGCATCGCATCAGTTCGAAGCGTTGCCAGTTTTTTGAACAAATTCGGCGGTCGGTCCATGCCACTGCAACTCGTCGACGTTGTCATAGAGCTTCGCATCAGTTCGAAGCGTTGCGAGGTTCTTGAACAGTAACGCAAGTGCGCGGTGTTCGCCGAGCACTTCCGGCGGGAAATCCTCGATTTTCCCGTACCGCGAAAGCAGAGACTGCGCCCCCTTTGCGCCGATGCCCCTTATGCCGGGATACCCATCGGCAGCATCGCCGACGAGGGCCAGATAATCGGGGATGAATTCCGGGTCCACCCCGAATTTCGATCGAACGCCGGCAGCATTGCGAACGGCGTTGCTCCTTCGATCTACTTGTACGATTCGATCTCCGCTGACGCATTGCGAGAGATCTTTGTCCGGTGTCCAAATGCAGATCTTTTGAACGCGAGAATCGTGCGATGCGATCTCGGCGGCGGATGCTAGTGCATCGTCTGCCTCGAGATCGACCATCGCCCATACCGCGACGCCCATCGCCCGCAGTGCGTCCTCGAGCGGTTCGAATTGTGCTAGAAGCGCCGGCTCGATGCCGTCGCCCGTTTTGTATCCATCCCAGAGTCTCGTTTCGAAAAGACTCGATAACGTGATCGGTGGCGACCCCGACATGCGTGGCTCCGTCGGCGATCATTTGCAACACGGTGTTAAGAACGCCGCCCACGGCCCCGAACGGAGCGGCTTTACCAGTTGTTGGCGCGTCGCAGGCCGTAAAAGTGCCGGAATAGCTCGTACGTTCCGTCGATCAGATGAACGATCACAGGTTTGCCTTCAGCGCTTTAGGAGAAGCTTCGTATACGTTCCGTTCGGCCGGCTAGAGCTCCGCTTCACGGAGTGCTTTCTAATCGTAGCCAAAAGACAAGAGCGTCAAATCAAGAGCCCGGCGAAATCTCGTCGGGCTCTTTTCGCGAAACGTTTTCACGCCACGTGCTGCTTGGTGCTAGTGGGCGACCACTTCGTGCGGAAGACTGGTCTGCGGCGCCTTGTCGTCTATGGCGTAATACGTGTTCTTGAGGATGCCCTTTGTTTGCTCATCCAGGATAGTCGATAGCGCGTCGACCGATGCGACTTCCCAGAGGCAAAAGAGTTTAGAGTGATCCTGTGTCGTGACACTCGTGTGGAGCTTAAATCCCGGAGGCGGCCCTTGCCACTGCGAGCTCAGCTTTTTCCACGCGTCCTGATCTAGAACGTCGTGCGCAACCTGTACGAACATATCGAATCCCCATTCTTTTCCAGCGAGAGCTCGGAGCTCTCACGCGTGCGAATATTGCATGATAACGCTCGATCAATCTGGTAGCCTATCCGATTTGTGCAATTAAGTTACGGACATATAGGTTCATCGCCGGCTGAATTTGAGGACTTGCAATATCGGGACAACGGCATAAAGCGAGCCGTATAAAAAAGCAGCCCGGCGAGACTGGCCGAACTGTTTTTATGAAGTGGATTCTTTTTCCGAGAATCGCCTATTTTTTGGAGGCGGAAAGGCCGTCGATCGTATACGGCTTTTGCGTATACGTGTATTTCTCGCCGCAGACGCGGCAGATGTTGAGCGGGCTACCGAAGTGCTCGTGCGGCGGATAGACCTTGGCCGCTGCGGCAGCGCGTTTCGTCACGACAGGGACGGGGATGGGTTTGAGCTCCATAAGTGTATACGTTTCCGGCTCTCGAGCTGAGAGCTGCACGCGTTCAGAAGTGAAGACGTGCTTCATTCATTCGCGATTTTAGGGAAATTGGCCTGTACCTGGGGATTTTGTGATTTTTCAAACCGATTTGCTGGGAAAAGCTGCTAAGACTTCGGCGGCATGGCCTTCGACTTTGACCTTAGGCCACAGGTTGACGATGGTGCCTTCAGTGTCGATGAGGAACGTTGAACGGCTATTTGAACCCATGGCGGCGAACAACGCTGAATCCGTGTCTGCGAGTAAAGTGAACGGGAACCCATACTTCTGTTTGAAGTCTTTATGCGATTCGACCGAATCGCGGCTGACGCCCACGATTCGCGCATGCTTGGCATTAAACTGCTCGATCATGTCGCGAAACTGGGAGCCCTCGCTGGTTCAACCCGATGTATCGTCTTTCGGATAGAACCAAAGCACCAGGTGTCGGCCGAGGAAGTCATGAGTCGAGACGCGGTTGCCTTCATCGTCCAACAGCGTCACTTCGGGAAGCTTTGCTCCTACCTGTAGCACGTCGTCCTCGTTTAGAAAGTTTGCAATCCGGATCGTTCCAGCGGATATCGCGTTTACCTCGCCGGCCGCAAGAGTTACTTCGAAAGCGCCATCGCTGCCTCAAGGGCCGCTGCCATTGCAAGCTTATGGTCGCTGTTCCATGGCGCCCCGAGGGCGCTTCGCATTTGGAGAAAATGAGCGTCGAAGTTCTTGACGTGCAACGCCAGGCTCGCCGAACCAAGCACCTTCTTTGCGTCGTACCAATGAACGGGCCAATCGCGCGCTTCAGCGGCGGAAGCAAGGGCCCTGCGGTACATCACCCAGTCGGCAACATTCCGTGCCCGGTAATCTTTGAGTCGTTCGGCGATCGTAGGTGGAAGTGCCGGACAACTGCGAAGGGCGATGCCAACGATCTGTGGCACCGCCGCCACCACAGCATCGAACGCAAGTGCCGCATGCTTCTCCGCCGAAACGCGCACGCGCTCGACTAAGGCCACCGCCTCGTCCACTGGCAGCATCTGGCCTTCGTGGTGCTGCGGGAGACTCGGCAGTGTCTCGTCTACAAGCTCTACGCGACGGCGATCGAGGAGCGCACCATCGCGTGCCACCGTCACCAACACCGCCCAACCGCCGTGGTCCGATACGCCGATGACGCCGGCACTTCCCGACATGATCTCCCTCCGAATCGTTACACGTGCAGCGTCATTGGCGCTTTACTCGGGCCTCGTCTCGACGAAATTTCTTTGCGAACGGCGGATAGATAACGTGGTTGTAAAAGCCCGCTAAAGCCTTTGCGAGTGTCCCCGTCTCCCGGCCCTCGTCGGCATCGAACATCGCAAAAACTACACCGTAAGTCAGCAACATGCGCAGGGTGAAACGCGCGATCTGCTTCGGCGATTTGCGGCTTTTATCGATAAGGATACGCCCGACGGTCTCGTCGTCCGGTTGCACGCGAACGATCGCATTTAGGTCCGAAGCCGATAGACCCAAGAACTTAAGAACACGTGAGTCCATATAATCGTTGTCGCCATACATATATTCGCCGACCGGTAGGCCGCTAACAGTACGTCGTGCCTTGTCGATGATGCGCGCAAGAAAGACGCAATTCGAGACGCGGTAGAAAGGCGAACGTGGGAACCACGGAGTGTCTGCCATGGCGATATATTCCGCAAAACGTCGCGAAACACCCATTTTCTCCTCGAAGTGTGCTATAGTCTATTTACAGCGACTTTAGGCGACAATGAAAATGCTGCCCACCGTTACTGCCGCTAAAAAAGCGGTACCACGGTTTCAGGGCAGTTTTTTATTGGTGGACTTGGATCTTCGACAAAGCCACTGTGATTAAGGAATACCATGTTTTCAAGAATAGTTACGATGCATCTCAAGCCGAACCACGTTACCGATTTAATTCAGGTAATCGACAACGAAGTTCTTCCGTTGCTCCGCAAGCAAGAAGGCTTCAAGGACGCGGTATTTTTTGCCGATTCGAGTGGTACGGAAGCAATGGCCATAAGCCTTTGGGATCGCAAAGAAAACGCGGAAACCTATGGCACCAAGAACTACCCCCAAGTCGTCCAGTCGCTCACGTCCCTGCTTGACGGCACCCCGCACGTCAAGACATTGAACGTCATTAGCTCGACGTTCCATAAGGTTGCCGCCGCAGTCTGAGCGCCCGGTGCGTCGAATACGGCGAGTCCTGCGTACCATCGCGGGACTCTTCGCATATCCCGGCTTTCGGGCCATTCAGCAAAGGCCTCACAGTGTTTCAACGTTTCTGCGTTCCAGGTACTGGCGAGCCCTCAACATAAATCACCCACACAGAGTTAGGAGACTCGTTCTATGTACCAAGATGAAAATCTAAATTGCGTCGATTGCGGACGCTCGTTCCCATTCACGGCAAGCGAACAGGAATTCTTCGCAAGTAAGGGATTTACGAACAAACCGAGCCGGTGCGCGGACTGTCGCGCCGCGCGCAAAGCATCCAGCGGCGGCCAGAGCGGCGGCAACCGGGGTGGCGGCTACGGCGGCGGCCAGCGCGAAATGTTCAAAGCCACGTGCAGCCAGTGCGGCGGTGTAGCGGAGGTTCCGTTTCAACCGCGAGGCGATAAGCCCGTGTACTGCCGTGATTGCTTCTCGGCCCGCCCGAGCTACCGCTAACCGGTGAACGACCAAACTCGCGCTCGGATCAACTTCGTTGGTCTGAGCGCGATTCATATTGGTGCCCTCGCCGCGTTCGTGCCCGGCACGTTTCAATGGAGCGCGCTTGTCGTGTTCGCGGCATTGATGTACGTCACCGGGGGGCTCGGCATTACGCTATGTTACCACCGCGCGTTGACGCACCGCGGCCTGCGGTTGCGCAAGCCCTTGGAATACGTGTTGGCAATTTGTGGCGCGCTGGCGTTGCAAGGAGATCCGATTCGTTGGGTCGCCACGCACCGCAAGCATCATGCGCATTCCGATGCACCGGGCGATCCGCACGGCCGAAACGTCGGTTTTCGCTGGGCACACGTACGCTGGCTGTACAACCGGAACGATGCGATGCCGACGGAAGAAGAACTGCGGAAGTTTGCACCCGACCTTTATGCGCAACCGTTTTACCGGGTGCTGCGATACATCCACGGCCCCCTGCAGTTGGCACTCGCCGCCCTGTTGTTTGCACTAGGCGGATGGCCATGGGTGATCTGGGGCATTTTCGTTCGATTGGTAGTCAGCTATCATGCGACGTGGCTGGTCAACAGCGCGGCTCACTCAACCGGCTATCGCACCTATCGGACGCAGGACCTGTCGACTAACTGCTGGTGGGTCGCGCTCATCTCATGGGGTGAGGGATGGCACAACAATCACCATGCGTTTCCCTATTCCGCGCGCCATGGCATTCGCTGGTTTGAAATCGATCCCACGTGGTGGAGCGTCAAGATCTTAGCCCTGCTACGGCTTGCCGACCATGTAAAACTTCCACCGGCCGAGCCACTCCGGGCCTCAAAAGAGTTCCGGTGAGCGTCATTCCGTCGTTGTAGAACTTTCGTAAACGGCTTTGAGCGCGAGCAGTACGGCGTAATTGAACTCCAGCTGTTCGTGAGGTAAGCCTTCATGATTCGCCTGAAGTCGTTGGAATGCGTCGGCGGCCGATTGGCACTGCCTTTTCAGCTCCGCAAGTGCTTTCGTATTCATACGCTGGTTATACCTCAGAAATGAGGCCGTGCAGATGACCGAGGCATTGTTATGCGGAATTATCGTGGCAATGCATAAGCGATCGCCCCAAACCTTCGGTTGGCCCGATGTTCTAGCCGCGCTGCGCGCCTGTAGCGGGGAGTCAGTCCTTATCCGCGACGGCAAACTTACCGAACCCGCTGCTTCCGTTAACAATCGCTCCTCTGCAAAGGGAACGGAGCTTTGCCTGTTTACGGGCGAAAGCGCCGTCAAGCGCCTCGATCTCATCGAGAAACTCGAGACGCTTGCAAAGAGCGCCGGAAGACGCTTTATGACATCGGCGCGTGCCCAGATCAACGGGTCAAACCTCATGGTCGAGAGCGTGAATGACGAGGACGTCGAGAGCGTTCTCTTCGCCGTGATCAAGACGCGCCGCCCAAAGCTCGGCTTCAATCAGAGTCAGCAAATAGGGCAGACGACTACCCTGCGCAGCAAACGCATCAAAAACGGTTAGACCCGCCTTCACGGTGACAAACGAAGCGAGCGGAGGCTTAAGGGCGTGTCGGAAACCCAAAAAGGGAATTTGTTAAAAGAGACTTGCTTCGCCGGCGTATAGGGATGTTGTCAAAGTGAAAATAGCGGGTGACCGTTCAAGACGGTAGACGGCGCGAGACGCACGCAACATCGGAGGTAAGCGCGCATCTCCGCCTGGGACTGGACGATCGCGTTGTTCGAGGCGAGCAGGCGTTTGCGCTCGGTCTGAGCATCGTTTTGTGTGCTTCCGCGGCCACTGCGCTGACCGGACCCTGGGCCAAAACCTTCATAGTGCCGTCGTTCCCGTTTGCTCCTATAGCGACGACGTGGGCGATCTTCGATCTATTGACGGCGTGCTTTCTCTTCGCGCGTTTCTATGTCAGTGGACGTACGCTCTTCGGGTGGGTCGGTGCAGCGTATGGATGTAGCGGGCTTCTCACCGTTTCGTATCTCGCCGCGTACCTCGGCCTTTTGGGCACAGCCCAACATACGGTCGGCGATCAGCAGGTCGCGGCAGCGCTGTACATCGCGTGGCACATACTCTTTGCAACGCTGATTCCGATCGGCGCAATTCTCGACGCAAAGCGGTTCCGTCAGGTATCGAAGCGGCACGCGCCCAGAGTCGTCGGCGCGACGGTCGCTGCAGTCATTCTTGCAGCGACACTGATTACCGCCGGCGTCCTCGTCGAACGTAGTCAGCTTCCGGTTTTCGCTCTCAATGGCGTTATGGAACTCGCGCTTGCGAGGGCTATGGACTGGATCGTCGTGCTTAGCAGCATATCTCTGGTCTGCGTAGTCGTTTTATACCGCGAGCGCCTCTACGGCCTACCGCTCTGGCTGTCGGTGGCGCTGCTGACGTTGATGCTCGAGGCCGCACTAAATTCGGTCTCACCGCATTTATTCTCAGTCGCGTGGGATCTCGGGAAAGTGCTGACGCTCTCTACGTCTTCGTTCGTCATGATTCAAACGCTCGTCGCCACCCTGCGAATGTACGCATCTGTTTCGGAGATCATGGCGCTTCGGTCGCACGATGCCGGCGCGCGGCTACGAGCGATATGGCAGATCGCAACAAGCGAAGGGCTCGGCGAGCGCGATCATTTACAATTTGTCCTGGACGTCGCAACCGCGACGTTGCGCGCGCGTCATAATATCTATGGGTTCACGAGCCACCTTGAAGAAGGTGTAATTCGCGTCGTCGCGGCCTCTCAGCACGGCGATCCGTTCGCAAACGAGCGCGCAGCCGGCACGTATCGCGCTGAAAATACACTGTCTACCGCAGAAGGGTTGCATGCGGCCCTGTCCGCTGCCGGGACGACTGTGATTTGGCCGCCTTCAGGCGATATGCCGGACGACGTTGCAAAATCGACCGGCTGGCGCTCGGCGATCGGAACCGTCATACGAGTGGGCACGCAAACGCATTTCCTCGTGTTTGGCTCGCCGGATCGCCTCGAAGGCGAGCGCTTCGTTGAGAGCGACGTTGCTTTCGTGGAGGTCGTCGCGTCCATCATCAATCGCCGCTATTTTGAAAACTTACAACTAAAGCGCATAGAATTTCAGAGCGAGCACGATTCGCTTACCGGAGTCTATAACCGGACGGTGTTTCGCCGTCTTGGCCGCATTGCGTTTGCAGATCGCTCGCTCCGTGCCGTCATCCTGATCAATCTTGACGCGTTTTCAGAAGTGAATCATCGGCTGGGGCAGATGACCGGCGACGATATCCTCGTCGAGGTCGCCGCGTCGCTCGAACGCGCCGATCAACGCGACGTCGTCGCAAGAATCAGTGGGGACGAATTCGCCGTTTTAGTACAATCGCGCGAGGGTACGGGCCGGAACCTGGCCGCGGCCTTCAGCACCTACGAACGCGTCTTTCAAATGCCGTTTGCTACGGGCGATCGCCAAGCAGAAGTCTTTGCCGCGGTGACGGCCTCGCTGGGGATCGCTGTCGCCGACGGTTCGGAATCGGGATTTGAGCCCCTGCTCTCGCGGGCGGCCGTTGCGCTCGAGCGCTCAAAAAACCGCGGAGGCAGTACAGTCACATTTTTCGGTCCGGAGCTCCAGGCGCTCTTTGACCAGCGTTCCGTCGAGCGCGCGGAACTGGTCGACGCGTTGCGCTCTAATGCATTGTTTCTCGAGTATCAACCTACGTTTGAGCTGAATACTATGACGCTGACCGGAGTCGAAGCGCTCGTCCGTTGGAAGCATCCAACGCAGGGAGTTATTTGGCCCGACAAGCTGCTGCCGGCGATGAGACGGGCAAACCTTTTAAACGAGCTGACGTTCTGGGTAATGCGGCAGGTCGCGCACGACTTTGGCGACGCACATGTGCCGCAGGCGTTCCGGTGCTTCTTTAACGTGCCGTCGCAGGTCCTCGAGAACGACTCTTTCATCAGCAACTTGAAGCAAATTCTTTTTGCCAATCCCGGGTTTGGCAGTCACCTCGGCATTGAAGTGACCGAATCGGAAGTCATGCATAACGTGGAGCATGCAATCGAATCGCTCGGTCGCGCGCAGCAGCTGGGACTCCTGGTCGCCGTGGACGACTTCGGAACTGGATATTCGTCGCTGAACTATCTGAAACGTCTACCTGTTGACGTGATCAAATTGGACAAATCGTTTATTCAAGGATTGCCTGAAGATCGCAAAGATGTCGCGCTCGCCGAACTATTCCTCGCACTTTCAAAACAATTCGGTTTCGTAAGCCTAGGCGAAGGAATAGAAACCGAGGCTCAAGCAGAATGGCTGCGCTCGCACGGATGCATGATCGGGCAAGGGTTTCTTTACGCGAGGCCGATGTCGCATGCAGCGCTGATGAGCCTCATTGGGGCCTCTGTCGCGTAGAAAGAGAAAGGACGGAGCCGAAGCCCCGTCCCCGAATGAAACTACGACGCGAGATCGTAGCGATCGAGATTCATGACCTTGGTCCAGGCCGCGACGAAGTCGTCCACGAATTTGCGCCCAGCGTCCGCACTTCCGTAGACTTCAGCGAGCGCGCGCAATTCGGAATTCGAACCGAAGATTAGATCGACGCGCGTGGCGGTGAATTCGCGCGCTCCGGTCTTACGGTTGAAGCGTTCGTACAAATTCGGGGCCTGTTCGGAGACCTTCCACTCTCCTTCCATGTCGAGCAGGGTCGCGAAAAAGTCGTTTGTAAGGGCTCCCGGCCGTTTGGTGAAGACGCCATGCGTCGAGTCGCCGGCGTTCGTCCCAAGGACGCGCATACCGCCGACAAGCACGGTCATCTCGGGTGCGGTCAGCGTCAAGAGTTGTGCTTTGTCCACGAGCATCATTTCGGCTGGAATGCCGACGTTTGGCTTCTCGTAGTTGCGGAATCCGTCGGCAACGGGCTCGAGCACCTCAAACGATTCCACGTCCGTTTGGTCCTGAGATGCGTCGGTACGTCCTGGCGAGAACGGCACCGTTACGTCGAACCCGGCATTTTTCGCGGCCTGCTCGACGCCGGCCGATCCGGCAAGCACGATCAGATCGGCAAGTGAAATTTTCTTGCCGTTCGACTGCGTGCTGTTAAACGATTGCCGGATGCCTTCAAGTTTTTTCAGCACCTCGGCCAATTGCTGCGGACGATTGACTTCCCAGTCTTTCTGCGGTGCGAGACGAATGCGCGCGCCGTTCGCGCCGCCGCGCTTGTCGCTTCCGCGGAAGGTCGAGGCCGACGCCCACGCGGTCGAAACGAGTTGCGAAACCGAGAGACCGGAGTCGAGGATCTGTTTCTTTAGCGTGGCGACGTCGTTCGCGTCGACGAGCGGGTGATCCACCGGCGGAACGGGATCTTGCCAAATGAACTCTTCGGCGGGCACCTCGGGACCGAGATATCGCGCTCGCGGCCCCATGTCGCGATGCGTCAGCTTGAACCACGCGCGTGCGAACGCGTCGGCAAACTCTTGAGGATTCTCGTAGAAGCGTCGTGAGATTTTTTCGTAAATCGGATCTTCGCGCAGCGACAGGTCCGTCGTTAGCATAGTCGGCTTATGGCGCTTCGAGGGATCGTGCGCGTCGGGGACGGTCATCGTGCCGTTTTTGGCCACCCATTGCTTAACGCCGGCGGGGCTCTTGGTCAGCTCCCACTCGTTCGTGAACAATGATTCGAAGAAGTAATTGCTCCAGTGCGTAGGCGTTACGCTCCAGGTGACCTCGGGGCCGCCGCCGATCGTGTGCGCGCCGTAGCCGCTTTCGTAGCTGCTCTTCCACCCGAGGCCTTGGCTTACGATGTCGGCCGCTTCGGGCGCGTCCCCGACGTGTGAGGGGTCGCCCGCACCGTGCGTCTTTCCGAAGGTGTGGCCGCCCGCAATCAATGCGACAGTCTCCTCATCGTTCATGGCCATGCGGCGGAACGTTTCACGGATGTCGATTGCGGCAGCTTTGGGATCAGGGTTGCCGTTCGGTCCCTCGGGATTCACATAGATCAGGCCCATCTGGACGGCTGCGAGCGGATTCTCGAGAAGGCGTTCGCCCGCGTAGCGCTCGTCGGCGAGCCACGTGTCTTCCGCGCCCCAGTAGACCGACTCATCGGGTTCGTAGACGTCCGGGCGTCCGCCGCCGAAACCGATCGTCTTGAATCCCATCGCTTCCAGCGCAACGTTGCCTGCAAGGACGAGTAAGTCGGCCCAGGAGATCTTCTGCCCGTACTTCTGCTTGACGGGCCACAGTAGCCGGCGCGCTTTATCAAGGTTTACGTTGTCCGGCCAACTGTTTAGGGGCGCGAAGCGTTGCTGTCCGCCGCCGGCACCGCCGCGGCCGTCGGCGATTCGATACGTGCCCGCGCTGTGCCAGGCCATACGGATGAATAGCGGCCCGTAATTTCCGAAATCGGCGGGCCACCAATCCTGGGAATCGGTCAACAATGCACTCAGATCCGCCTTTACCGCGGCAAGATCGAGTTGTGCGAACTCCTTGGCGTAATTGAATTGCTCGCCCATCGGATCGGATTCGACGGAGTTCTGACGCAAGATCGACAGGCGAAGCTGCTCCGGCCACCACTCGCGGTTGAGTCGGGCGGCGCCGCGCTTGGGATGAACGTGAACCGGACATGTCGTTTGAGACAAGATACGATCTCCTTCGTGGCGAGCGAACGTTACTAGGCAGCTCCGCGATGGCCGCCTCTCTTATCGTAGTACGGGAGGTGCGTAAACCCAAGCCACATTGTTAAACCGAAGGGACGGTTGCGCGCCTTCATCGTCCGGTTAGCAACTAAAGGCTCGCTGCTATTCGATCGCCTTGTCGGCGCGAAGCGCGGCATTCGGATCGAGTAACGCGATCAGCGCTTGCAAATTTCCCGTGCGTGAGGCTTGAAGAAACGCGTGCACGATTTCGTCGCGCCGCGCCGTTTTGCGGTTCTCTTCGCGCGCTGCATTCTGTACGCGCCGGCGTGGCCGGCTCGCGAGTTGACGCGGACCATTGTCACGTTTTGCACCTGTCGGGCCGTCACACGGGTTAACCTCAAGAGATTGAGGGATTTTATGAGCGACAAGGAACGGAACGAAGCATCATGAGCGTGAGCGCGTCTGAGAAAGAGAAATCTCCATCTCGGCTGATCGACGAGAGGATCAAAGAGCTTGGCGACTGGCGGGGCAAGATGCTCTCGCAAATCCGCGGATTGATCAAACAAGCCGATCCGGACGTGATCGAAGAGTGGAAGTGGCGAGGCGTTCCGGTTTGGTCTCACGACGGAATCATCTGCACGGGCGAGACCTACAAGAACGTCGTCAAAATGACGTTTGCCAAGGGTGCCTCACTCGACGATCCGTCGGGCCTCTTCAATTCGAGCCTCGATGGCAACACAAGACGTGCCATCGACTTCCACGAGGGCGAGAAGATCGACGAGAAAGCCTTGAAGGCGCTCATTCGCGAGGCCGTTTCGCTTAACGCGTCTTCCAAAGCATCGAAGAAAACTAAACGGTAAGCGACCGCGTTTATGCAGTCGATTGACGAAAGCATTGCCGGGCTAACGGCAGCGTTCTTTTCTGCGTTTACGAATAACGGCGGATCCGCGCCCGTAGATATCTTATACGACGTTTGTTTGCCAGAGGCGTTGATCGTCAACGCGACAACCGAGGTGCCCGTCGTGTACAATTTGCGGGACTTCGTCGAACCACGTAGGACGCTGCTTGCGAGCGGCGTTCTCACGGATTTCCGGGAATACGAAGTTTCAGAGAGCACCGAGGTCTATGGACGGATCGCGCAACGAACGAGCCGCTATGAAAAGACGTGGATCGAAGGCGATTCGCAGATGCACGGTGCAGGCACAAAACTATTCTCATTTGTGTTAACGCCGCTCGGCTGGAAGATCGCATGCGTTCTATGGCACGACCCCTAGGGGGTAATTCACAATCTTCGATGCCGGAGTCAAGATCCGGCAGCGAACGTGGAATCGGGGAGATGTGCCGGAAACGCCAGGTCGGTGAGCTTGTAACGCCACGTGAAGTGATGGGTGGAGATGCCGAAGGCGCGTTCCGTCCCATCCAGATAGCCGCCGGTGACGACCCAGTAACCTTCGACGTCCGCATAGTGCTGTTCGATGATCCCGCGGAACCATAGCGCTTCGTTCCAGTTGTAACGGATCGAACAGAATCGCATCGAGCTCAAGTCGACGACGACGTCCGTTAGTTGGTGGCGTGGATCGCGCCGGCGCGAGACGAGATGCAGCGCCCAGCCGGGATCTCCGTTTTCGCACGTCGCTGCTCCGCGATCCTGGATCTCGTAAATTCCCGGACCGATGACGCTTACGGTGCCGATGGTTTTGAGATCGGACGCAGGCGCCGATGCCGTTTGCGCGATCGAAAGCGAACTGCGCGGCGCAGCCGCGTTCTGGTAGCCGAGCATTCCGCTTTTGAGCGCGCGGTACGCACCGAACCACGTGGGGTCGAAAATCGGCCGTTCGGAGGCGTAGCGCTTTCCGCTATCCGCTTCGATGACCTCACTCGCGTAGTCCAGCGTGCGATGCTTCACTTCCCAGATCGTCGGAGCTAGTCCGGAATTAAAAAGCAGCCACACGTTTCCGCGAATAGTTTGCAGTCCGATGTGTTCGTTATCGCTTTCGCCTTGCAGCCGATACGAGACAAAAGCCGGTTGGTTCAACTGGTCCATCACACCGATCGCCTCCGAGTAGAGGCGTTTTGGATCTTTGCCGGCCGGTTCAGTGGTATTTCCTAGCCCCGCATCGCTTGCCGGCGAAAACATGTCGTCGAAGATTCGTTCGCCGATGTCCACGCTCGTACTGTCGCTGGTTTCCGCATCCTCGGTGTTGGCGAGTACGATGATACGTACGTGCCGGTCGGGGAAGTATTGATCGGCGGCGTCGAATCCGAACGTGTCGCCCTGTGCGAGCGTTCGCGGTTGCCATCGATACGTGTCGACGTATTCGCCGAACCCGTAACCACTGCTCGAACCGTTCGCAAGAAGCTGCGGCCGCATCATAAGCTGATAATCCGAGCGGCTGACGATGCGCCCCGAGGCCAGCGCAGCATTCCATTTCGCCAGGTCTCCGGCGGTCGTTACTACGTCGCCCGCAGACGAGGCCCACGAGTCGTCGAAGCGGATGGCGGGCTGCAGCCGGCCTTTAGCAAAGGCATAGCCCGTCGCCATCTGCGCCAGCTTCGGTTCCCGAGAGACCGTCGAGGTCTCATGCATGCCGGCGGGGCCGAAGAGATGCGCGTTTGCGTAATCAGCCCATCGCTCACCCGAGACAACCTCGATTACGCGACCCAAGAGAATGTAGTTCGTGTTCGAATGTGCGAATTTCGTTCCCGGAGTAAAATCCAGCGGCTTGCCGGCGATCGACCCGACTAAGCTATCGAACGTCGCCGGCCGCCTCAGCGCCGTCTTGTCGGGCAGCGCGGCCATGTATTCCGGTATTCCGCTCGTATGCGTAAGCAGCTGCCGTATCGTTACGTCGCGAGCGTGCGGCGCGTCCGGCAAATAGGTCGCGAGGGGTGCGTCCAGTTGAAGTTTTCCTGTTTCGCTTAGTTGCACGATCGCTGCGGCCGTCATCTGCTTCGTGATCGAGCCGACTTCGTATTCCGTGCGCAAACCGGCCGATAATCCGCCGGCAACGTTGCGTTTTCCAAAAGCGCGCGCATACACTACGCCGCCATCCCGCGCGACCAGCACGGTAGCGCCGGCTATATGTGCGGCCTTCAACATTCCGGCGACGTCTTCGTCTATCGCGCTGCGGACGCCCGAATCGAGGGAGACCGGGGCATTTGCATCCTGCGGCAATTCGGTTCGAGCCATGCATGGGATTGTTGCAAAGGCGACGGCTAAGAGCAGGCTTCCGATAGGGCGCAAGTCAGTCATCACACCGAACTACGGCTCGAGTGCCGCAGGAGTTTCAATTCGCCGGTGGCAGCGTCTTGGGCGCAAGCGCGTTGGCTAGTGCGCGGAATACTTCGACAGCGCCGAGCCCGGCATTGCCTTCCCGGTTGTAGGCGGCTTGCGTGTTCGTCGCTTCAACCGCGATCGACAGGTTTTGGGACGGCAGATGGCCGACGGCTCCGGAAGCGCCGGCAAATCCGAGCGTTTGCGTGATCCACGGACCCGCAAGAATTACGCCGAGGCCATAGTTGAGGCCATACGTGTTTTTCATGCAGGCCGGACAATTGGAATGCTTGCGGCCGAACCCCATGAGGCTCGGTTTGATCTGCGCCGCAGAAGATGCTTTCGACAACAACGTTCCCGATGCAACCGCTTCGATCGATGCGTTCAAATCGGAGACGGTCGTGGTCTCAACCGCGCCATCGATGGTCGTCCATGAAGGATTCCAGTACGTGGATTCTTCGAAGAACGGAATTTCCGGTTTGATTCCCAGCGTCGAGCGGCGCTCGGAAGTGAACGAATGTAAGGCGGGCAGCGGAATGACCGCCGTCGTAGAGCCGGAAGTTTGCGTCAAGTTCATCGGCTGCAACACGTATCGCCGCAACGCTTCGGCGAGCGGCATGTGGGCGATCTTTTCAAGTACGCGGCCGAGGATGACGTAATTAGTGTGCGAGTAGCCCCAGTTTGTTCCGGGTGCAAATTGGATCGGCTTGGACGTCCCGATCTTAATGAGTTCTTCGGGCTTCCACTGCCGGAAAGGATTTCGGTACAAACCCTCAAGCAGTTCCGGCTGATACACGTAGTCGGCATAGCCCGAGGTCATCTGCGATAGTTCCCGGAGCGTTATTCGGTTGGCATACGGAAGATTCGGATAATACTTCGAAAGCTTCGTGTCCAACGTAGCTTGCTTTCGATCGACGAATTCGAGCAGGAGCGTCGACATGTAAGTAAAGGCGAGTGCGCCGTTTCTGAAGTGCATGTCCGGCGTGGCGGGAACGCCGGTCATCGACTCACCGAAAGCGCCCGTATAAATGTTCCGGCCGTTCGAGCGTACTTGTACGATCACGGCCCTTAAGTGATTTTTCGCCATCGCACTGCGAACGACGCCCGCAATTCGTGCGGCGGATGTGGTGTCCGCAGCCGAAGCGGAGGGAGAACATAGCATGGAGCTCGACAGGGCCAATCCCAAGGCAGACACGGCGATTCCGCCTGCCAAAAGACGCGAAACGTGCATGGGCGTTGACCTCCGCCGTTTTCGTTCGAACGGCGTTTCGCTACCGCCTTCGTTACGAAGCGTCTCCTTAGCGATGCATGAAGACGGTAGCTTGCTGCGCGCCTTAGATTAGGATCCCGTTACCACATGGAACAGGTACTGTCCGGTTCGCGCTTTACACGCATTCATTTCCGGCGCGTATGTCGATCGCTTTGCGGCATCTACAGTGGCGCCGTCGACTGCGGCGCTGCCGCTGGACCGCACGATTTTCACTTCGAGCACTTTTCCGTCGGCGCCGACCGTAACGAGGGCATTCGCCCACAAATTATGCGTTGCGGCAGATTGCGGAATCTCGGGCATGGCGGCGTTAAGGACCGTTACGTCGTGGTAGCATTTCGGTGAAAATTTGGTGTTCGCCGCGATTTGCGTTGCGGACGAGGAGCGGTCCCTAAGCGAAGCGAGACCGTTAGCGGTTTGTAGAGCGATGGCCAGAACTGCGAACGCCGAAACGCTCGCGACAACAACAAGACGGTTCACTTTCAACTGCGTCACCTTTCCGTTTAACAATCGCGCGATGCGTCCGATCACCAAATTGCCTGGGCCGATCGCACTTGGAGTGAGTAAAGTGATACGAGAGCGGCGCGCCTTTTGGGCGAGCTGGGCCAGACATTCCGCGTAGCGATCGGGCGCAGACATTGGTTGGACCGCCCAATCGTCGCACGCGGCTTCGCGTTCTCGCGCAAGCTGCCGTCCAATGACGTAGGTCCATGGGTTGAAGAAGAGCAGCGCTTCGATTAGCCGCTGAATGAAATTGCCGGCGATGTCCATCCGCGCAATGTGCGCGCGCTCGTGTCGTACGATGCTGTCGAGGTCTTCGCGCTCGAGCGTTGCTGCGAGATTCGCCGGCAGGATCACCTTGGGTGCAAAGAGCCCCGCTGCAATCGGAACTGCGACATCTTCAGAGACGAGTACGTCGGCTCCGAATTGAAGCGCCGGCGAAGCGTTCGAAAGAATGCGATTCACGTGAATGAAGCTGGTTGCGAGACGCGCTAAACTGAGAAGCACGCCGGCGAGCCAGATACCGGCGAGCCAGTTGCCGCTTGCGCTTGCGGCCGTGCCGGCAACTGCCGCCGTTGCCGCCGTTGCGCGGATCACCGGTGAAGGAAAAGCGTTCATTTCCGGAACCGGATGCCAGAAGCTGAATACGGGCACGATCGCAAGTGCGAGTAACGCGCTGAACCAAACCGCGTAACGCGTTGCAGCGTGACGTTGCGGTACGAACGACGTAACGATCGCAGCGATAGCGGCGACAAGCGCGCCTTGCCAGAGACCATTCAAAAGAATCGCCGCGGTCATTTCGCGTTCTTCCGGTGATGCGCAAGCATCTGTTTGATTTTCGCTAGGTCGTCGTCGCTCAGACGCGTATCGTCGAGAAGGCTAACCGCTAGCGCGCCCGGCGAGCTGCCGAAGAAGCGATCGAGCAAATGGCGCGTCGCCGATTTGGCCGCTTCGTCGCGCTCGACTAACGGGCGGTAGACGTAGGCGCGACCGTCTTCATCGTGCGTGATGTAGCCTTTTTGCTCGAGCGTTCGCAGCGTCGTGAGAACGGTGCTGTATGCAAGCGGGGGAGGAGGCAGCGAATTCACAACGTCCGCTACGGTGGCGCTGCCATGTCTCCATAGCTCTTCCATGAGGCGCAGCTCATGGTCGGTCAGGATGACGGATTTCTTGCGAGACACGTGGCCTCCTGAACTATTAGGAATCTAATCGCACACTACATGCTTTCGGCCAGCCTGTCAATTAGATTCCTAATAGTCCGTTTCTAGGGCGTCTGCTGAAGGTGCTTTTCGATAAGCTGCATTTGCGCGCTCCAGCCCCCGTCATTCGCTTCAAAAGCAGCGGCACGGCGCTGGATGGGAATGGAGTCGAAGCCGGACTCGGTGAGCGTAAGCAGCGTGCCGTCTTCGGCCGGTTCGAGCGCGAACGTGACGAGCGTCATCGGCTCACCCGAATAGTCGGCCTTCTTGTCGACTGCAAACGGATGCCACCGGAACGAGAACATCGTCATCGGCTTGATGCGATCGACGAAGAACGCGACGGGCGTTCCGGCGTAGCTTTCTTGAAGTTTCGCGACAGTGGGATCCACCTGTGTCGGCCGGATGCGCCCGGTAATTTGCGTGCCGGGTCTGAACGGACCATCGAGTTCCATACCGAACCAGCTTCCGAATTCCACGGAATTGCTGATGGCGTTCCAAACCCGTTCTTGCGGCGCGCGAAGCAGCGCGCGTTTTTCGATTCTGTCGGTAGAGAAAGTCATAACAAATGTAACCTGCAGTTGCGCCTGGTGACTCGCCTAAGGCAAAGCCAGCGGGCGTACGTCCTGGAGAAGCGCGGCGAAAGTCCGGCCGGGTTCCTCGATCATTGGCAGATGCGACGAATTCTCGAACCACACGACGGTCTTCTTTGGCGCTTGAAGCTGCTGCATCCATGCCGCCGCGATGGAAGACGGCGTGGTGTTATCGTGCCGCCCGAGAAACATAACGACGGGTACGTCTAGGCGATGAAGGTTTGCGAACGTGACGCCGGCGAGCTTCGGAAACATCGTCGTAATCGTGAATGCGCTTCCGTCGTCCAACGCCTTACGGTCGGCGGCGCTGTACTGCGGCGCTAAGCGTGGTGCGTGGAAATAAAAGTCGGCGTCGCTTCGATTAGCGGCGAGGCCGCCGTAGTGGATCGACCACTTGCGTTCGGTCGACATTTTTGCGACGTCGAAGTCGCCGTTCCCGGGGTAGGGTTGAATGGCTTCGAGCTCGCGCACCGCTTGAGCGTTGCGATCGGCGCGCGCGAACGCGAGCGTCTGCTCGAAGCCGACGCGCTCGTTCTCCCGAAAATCGATTACCTGTCCCACGCCGATGTAAGCGTAGAGCAAATCCGGGCGTTTGGCCGCAACGGAAAGGCCGACAATCGATCCCCAACTGTGGCCCATCAGGAAGACCTTGCGCCGGCCGTACTTCCGGCGAAGCAGTTCGATGAGTTCGATAGTGTCGTCGCGATAGCGGTTCACGTTCATGGTCGGCGCAATCGCCTTCGGGTCGTTCAACGGAAACGACTTTCCGGCGCCACGCTGATCCCACTGCACGACCGTGAAATAGTCTTCCCACGGGCGCTGATAAGCCCATACAACGGGCATTTCGGGCGCCGCGGGGCCGCCGTGTACGAATACGAGGATCGGATTCTTGCGATCTGCGCCGCGCACGTTCACGACCTGGCGCGTGCCGCCAAGCGTCGCCACGAAAGTTTCTTGCACGCCGTTCGGCGTGACGATCCGGTCGATATCGGTCACGATAGCGCGGCCGGGAGCGTAAATATCGTCGCTCTTCGGCGGCAGTGTTGCCGCACTCGACGGCACCGGCAAACCGGCAATCAGCGCCGCAACGCAGACGATTTTCCTACAGATCGACATGGAAACTGCTCTGGTCCTCAATCCATTTGGCAAGGTAATAAGAATCGACTCGATTCACGTACGGGTCAAAGCAGGCAAGGTTTCGTCAATAGCGTGCCGGGACATGCACGAATAAAGAACGAGAGGTGAAGCAATGTACGTAGTAGCGCGCCTCAGCAAGGTATCGCGGTCGAACTTACTGGAGCGTAGGAGGACAGATGCGATTGGCTAGCCGGTTCATGCGATGGGCAATGGTTTGTGCAATGCTTCTTCCAAGCTTTGCATCGGCGCAAACGGCGCCGGCGCCGATTTGGAGCGGCGTCGCACCGGGATCGGAACGTTGGACGCAGCACGAGCGGACGATCGAGAACACGCCTATCGGAACGGTCGTCATGAACGTCGTGACGCCCACGCTCACGCCGTATCTGCCGGAGAAAGCCAAGGCTAACGGAACCGGCATCATCATCGCGCCCGGCGGATCTTGCGTCGCTCTTGCGATAAGTCTGGAAGGCGAGAACGTCGCGCATTGGCTGCAGCAACGTGGAATCGCGGCTTTCGTCCTCAAATACCGCATCATCGAGAAGAAACAGGAAGGCCTGCCGGACGTCGACATGGATCAGGCGTGCAAATACGGGATCGCCGATGAGATTCAAGCTCTGAAAGTCGTGCGGCAGCACGCGGCGCAGTGGAACGTTTCGCGGGATCGCGTAGGTGTCTTAGGATTCTCGGCCGGCGGCATGGTCGCGTCGGGCGCTTTGCTCGATCCGAACGTGGCCGAGCGGCCCGACTTCGCCGCGCTTATCTACGGTGCTCCGTTCGGCGTAATGCCCCAAGTGCCGTCGAAGCTTCCGCCGGTCTTTATGGCGTGGGCGCAGGACGACCCCATTGCGCTCGATGCCGTCGTGAAGTTCTACGGCGCGCTGCAAGCCGCCGGCAATAAACCCGAAGCGCACATCTTCGGCTCCGGCGGTCACGGGTTCGGGATGAAGAAGCAAGGAACGAGCAGCGATCGATGGATCGACGAGTTCTATTACTGGCTCCAAGCGCGCGGTTTTGCGAAAGGGTGACGCGTTATTTCCTGTCGGAGGGTTCGATCGATAGAGACGCCGCCATTGCCGTTCGAATCGATTGCGACCCGGAGTCGAGAAGCGAGTACACGGAAACGAGCAACACCGTCAACGTGAATGCCAAAATCATCGAAACGATGACCGAGCGGATGAGTCCCCAGTAAATTGCGTGCTTCGCGTGCGCGTCAACGGACACGCCAAGGACGGATGAAATTTCATGCGCGCATTTGTGAAACGTTACCGGTATGGCAATGAAGGCGTAGCAGAATGGAATCGCGCCGAGGGTTGCAATCGCGCCTAGCAGCACGTAGAGCGGACCGCGGCTAACCGGGAACGTGGGAAGCTCGTCATACGTGCTGAGCAGGCTGTACTTCAGCAGGAAGAAGTACACTGCGCCGCCGGTCACGAGAAAGAAGGCCGGCCAGAAACTCCGCGCGGTGAAATAGTAATATACGATTTCACGCGCCGACGAAGCATATCGTGCGTCCGGGACTCTCCGTTGAACGAACCTCGGAAAAAATATGCCGAGGAAATACACCACTAGCGGAATGCCGGCCGTCAAGATGATGCCTTCGTGCGGAACCGTCAAGGCGGACGTGTGGTCGTTCAAATCATTCATGAGCCGGGCTTGCTGCGCCATAAGCCTTTCGTGCGTGGCGCCGGCCCGCGGACCGGCCGAAAGCTGCGCCTTCACGGTCGCGAGCTGCGTTTGCAAGCTCCGCGCAATCCAGTCTTTATTGACGTCCGGATCGGGAACCAGCGAGTGAAAAGCGACGCCGATGAGCGCCACGATCGTGAAGGTCAGTGTCGACGCGCTCAAGGCAAAGGCAAACGGGTTCTTCCAGCCGTCATAGGGCGGCTGCAGCGCGTGCGTGACCTCGAGGTCCGTCAGGATTGCGTGACGCTGGCGCAAGAAAGATTGGAAGTCGATCAGCGGCTTCAGGTGCTTTTCCCACCACTCCCCAAGCTCCGACCGTAGAGTGGGCAGGTCGTCTCGAACTTGTGCCGGTGCGTCGAGCGTTTCTTGCATAGCACGCCGCCTTGTGGAGGAATTGTCATCCGCTATCGTAGCACTTCGGTCCTCGTTGCGGCAGCGGGCACCCGAAGGCTTCGCCAACACTTCGGCGCTTTGGCGCGTCTAATCTAGTGAATGGAACTTGAAGCGAATCTCGTCGAAAGGGCTCGCGGCGGCGGTGAAGACCTCGATCGTCTGATAGCCGCGGTTTGGCCGGAAGCGTTCCGTATTGCGCTCGGAACCTTGCACGATCGCGGGCTGGCCGAGGACGCAGCACAAGACGCCTGCGCCGCCATGGCGCGCGCCCTGCCTGCGCTAAAACAGCCGGAACTCTTTAGAGGCTGGCTGTACAAGATCGTCGTTAATACGGCGATCGCAGCCGGCCGCAAGCGCCGCACGACATGCGCATTGGATGCAATCTCGGACCGCGGCGTCTCCGACGACCCGACGGATCGTCTCGATCTTTATCGCGCGCTCGCGACGCTCCCGATCCGTCAGCGCGCGGCGGTTCTGCTCCACTACTACGCCGGCCTCAACAGCCGGGAAATCGCCGAGGCATGCGGCTTTCCGCCGTCTACCGTGCGATTCCAATTGATGCTTGCGCGCAGATCGCTGAAGAAAGCTCTCACGAGCATCGAGTTTGCAGCCGCTGATATTTCTGCAGAAGGAGTTTCGAATGATCGCTGACTCAGAGCTTCGCCGAGCGCTTTCATCACTGATGAAGAACGTGGAAGTTCCGAATGTGCCCGTAGCGACTATTCGCGAACGGATGAAGAGAGCCGATGCGCCAAACGTGCTGAAGTTCCGCTTTGCCGCTATAGCGGCTGCAGCAGCCATCGCCGTTGTTGCCTCGTTGCCGATGGTAGCTCCAGGCTTCATGCAAACGCTCGAAGGGAAGATCGCTGCGATCCTTCAGTGGACGCCGCCGCCTGCCGCGCCGAAAGGCATTTTAAACGGGTTGCAGACGCAAACCGTCGATTTGAAAACGGCGCAAAAACGCGTGAGCTTTACGATCGTCGAGCCGGTGGGACTTCCGTCTGATGCATCGGCGCCGAAGATAGCTGTCGCCAAGACGGGCGTCTATTCCCGTTCGTCGCATGCGTGGCATAGCGGTCCGGCTATCGTAACGTTCTCCTATATGCGCCGGGGAGGCGGTTCGTTTTCTATCACGGCACAACCGGTTTCCGCCCAATCGAAGCCGCCGTCCAAGTACATGTTTGAAGACCGGGGCGTAAATGCGGCCGGCGATCCCGTGCTCGTGAAACACGAACGATTTACGTGGCGTAACGGCGATCAGATCGTGACGGCGTTCGCGGGCGAAGGCATTACGGCATCGGAAATCGTCGCGATCAGGGAGGCGATGCATGGTGTTCCGGTCCGCGAAGTCTGGCCCCCGGCGCGCGATCGCAACGTGCTGCTCATTCCGGCGGCGAAACCTTAGTGCGCAGAATCGATTGCGGCGTACGCGAGAGTCCAGAAATCGGTGAATATGCGCGGCGGCTCGGGAGAATCCATCATGCGTTGCGTGAAGAGAATCCCAATCGTCTGCTTTGCCGGGTCGATGTAGGCCGTCGTCCCGAAGCCGCCCGTCCAGCCGTACCGTCCTGGAGTATGAAAGATTTCGCGCCGCGCGATATCCACGGCAAATCCAAGGCCCCAACTCGAAAAATCGCCGAAGAAAATCTCCGAGCCGGATCGCTGTTCGGGCGTCAGTTGATCCGACGTCATTAGTGCGACGGTCGCGGGCGAAAGAATCTGCTGCCGTCCGTGGCGTCCTTCGTTCAACATCATCCGGCTGAACGTAAAAAAGTCGTCGATCGTTGAAACGAGTCCGCCGCCGCCCGATTCGAACGCCGGCTCCTCGATGAACGCGCTGTTCGCCTCGTCGTCGAACGTCTCCAATGCCTGGTTGTTGCGGTCGAAATAGTAGAGCGCCGGAAGCCGCGACGCTTTTTCACGCGGAACGTGGAAACCCGTATCGTACATGCCGAGCGGATCGAAGATGCGTTCGCGCATGAAAGCTCCAAGCGCTTTGCCGGAGATGCGCGAAATTAGCGCGCCGAGCACATCGCCGCTCACTTGATACATCCATCGCTCGCCGGGCTGCGCAATCAGCGGTAACGAGCCGAGCCTTCGCAGCCATTCATCTGTAGCCGGATAATCTGTGGGAAGCATTGGCCCGTCGCCGCCTATGTGATATTCGCGGATGAACTTTTGAATCGGATACGTATCCGGCATGGCCATGATGCTGCCGAACCCCATGCGATACGTGAGGACGTCCCGAACGGTAATTGGACGTTGTGCCGGTACCGTATCGTCGATTTGGGACGCAAGCGACTTCAAGACGCGCCGGTTCGCGAGCTCCGGAATCCATGGCTCGATCGAATCATCGAGCCGCATCTCGCAATCTTCGATCAAGATCATGGCCGCAGCGGCGGTAACGAGTTTTGTGAGCGAGGCAATGCGGAACATGGCGTCGCGCTGCATCGGCGCCGGATGCGCAAGCGACATCGTCCCGAACGCTTCCACGAACGCATCGTCTCCGGAACTGACGAACGCGACGAGACCCGGAACGTCTTTCCGGTCCGCGTAGGCCGCCAGCGTTTGCCGGAGCTTCTCTAATCGGGGCTTCGAAAGACTTGCCATGCGCGGGTCTTTTTGCCCGGCAGATGCCGCGCCCTAGCAAGATGGGCATGGAGAGCATGATGGAGAATGGGCGGCCATGGGACTAGCGCGGGTTGTCAACGTCGCCGATCTCCGGTTGCTTGCAAAGAGACGGCTGCCGCGAGTCGTGTTCGACTACATCGACGGCGGCGCCGATGGCGAAGTGACATTGCGCGAGAATTGCCGCGCGTTCGAAGCGATCGAGTTCCATCCACGCAATGCGGTGGAATGCAGTGCGCCCGGTTTGCGCACGACTGTTCTCGGCACGGAGATTTCCGTGCCGTTTTTACTTGCGCCGGTCGGAAGTTCGCGTTTGTTTTATCCTCGCGGCGAATGCGTCGCGGCGCGTGAAGCGGGCATTGCAGGTACCGGGTACATCCAATCGACGCTCTCGGGATGCCGGCTCGAAGACGTAAAAGCTTCGACGACGGGACCGGCATGGTATCAACTTTATCTTGTTGGCGGACGAGATGTTGCGACGGCGGCGATCGAACGCGCTCGCTCGGCCGGATTCTCCGCATTGGTCGTAACGATCGATACTCCGGTTGCCGGCTTGCGGGAGCGGGACGTCCGCAACGGGGCGAAACAGCTAGCGGGCCGCAAATTCTTCGACATGCTGCCGTACGCGGCGCAGTTCGTTATGCGTCCGCGGTGGGTGATGGATTTCTTGTCGGACGGCGGCTTGATGAGCTTCCCGAACGTCATGCTGCCCGGTAGAGGTCCGATGCCGTACGCCGACGTCGGCGCGGCGCTGGAACAGTCGACGGTTTCGTGGAGCGATTTGCCATGGATTCGCGAAGCGTGGCGCGGACCGATCGTCATCAAAGGCGTGCTCTCTGCCGAGGACGCGCGACGTGCGGTGGATGCGGGAGCCGAAGCTATCGTAGTTTCCAACCATGGAGCGCGCCAGCTCGATACGGTGTCGCCAACGATTCGCGCGCTCCCCGAAGTCGTCGAAGCGGCTAACGGACGAACGGAAATTTTGCTGGACAGCGGTATTCGCCGTGGAAGCGACGTCGTCAAAGCATTGTGTTTGGGAGCTCGCGCCGTTTTGATCGGCCGTGCATACGCATATGGTCTCGGTGCAGCGGGCGGACCAGGCGTCGCTAAAGCGATCGCAATTCTGCGTTCCGACGTCGCGCGCACGTTGCGCCTCCTGGGCTGTTCCGACGTTACGGCGCTTGACGCATCCTACGTCAGCAGCGGGTAAAAAATGCCGGCGGGTTAAGAAACTCCGCCGGCATTTTGAGAAACGGTTTTCGCCGAACTACTTCATTAGCACTTGCGGTTGAGGTTGTAATCGCGTCCGCTGATGCGCTTGCCGTCGGACGAGAGCGTCAGGGTGTGGTTGCCGTAATACGTGAGCGTAACGGTGTTGCCGCTCAGCGCCCAGTTGCCGGACGTTCCGTCTTGATCGGTCAGGTCGCCGTTGACGTCCATCTTGAACGTCGGACCGCCGTTAGCCACCCATGTTCCAACGAGATTGGTCGCCGAACCGCACGTCGGTACCGGCGTAGGCGTCGGCGCGGCGGCAAGCGCCGTGACAGGTTTGCCCGAAAAATTATGCGCGATGTCCAAGCAAAGCGGCGCAGCGGCGTACGGGTTGCCCGGCACTTCGACGGCGCAGGTGAACGTCACGACGTACCCCTTGCCTACGGGGTAACAATGGACCGTCGCCGCTGCGGTGGGAGATCCGGTGCTGCCGATCGGGCCCGAAGCGGTCCATTCACCACTGCCTTGGCTCGACTCGGTCGCGTTTTGCAAGTAGGCATTGAGAGCGGTCTTGGCTTTTGCGCCGCAAACCGCGGGCGAAGCGTTCGGAATGACGTAACGAATGCCCGTAGCCATTTCAAGCGCGGCCGGCGCTGCGGCGTTGCACACGAGCGCGCTGACGATGAGGGCAACGGCGAATAGAAAACGACGGCGGATTTGCAGCATTACGGTGCACCAAACGCGGCGGTGAGTTTCGAACAAAGAGCGCTTGCCGTGTCCGAATTCGGCGGAACTTCTACGGCGCACGTAAACGTGGCGACGTACCCTTTATCGAGCGGAAAACAATGAATGGCCGCAGCGGCGGAGGCCTGTCCGGAGCTGTCCGCCGGCCCGTAGGCCAGCCACTGTCCGGTGCCGGCTCCCGCTTCGCCGGCGCTTTGCAGCACCGAATTCAAAGCGCTCTTTGCCCGGGCGCTGCAATCGCTCACGGGCTTGTTCGGCACAACGGCGCGCGTGCCGGCGGTCATGTCGACCGCAGCCGGCGCGATCGCGCCGACAAGCGCGACATTTACCGTAAGTGCAACGGAAAAAAGGACGGCACGAGAGCCGAAAATCTTGTTCACAAACATCCTCCAGGAGGTGAGGCGTTAGACTTCCGCGCGGATGAGTCCCCCGCCGTTGCGATCGGCTTAATCTTGCACGGGTTCAAGATCGCCGAGGAGTTTGCGCAGCAATCCCGATAGCTGCGCGCGTTCTTTTTCACTGAGTGCACGAAGTAACCGGCGCTCGTTCTCGACGTGTTCGCCCAGCGCCTTATCGATTAACGCTTTGCCTTTCTTCGTTAGTGACACGAGGGTGCCGCGGCGGTCGTTGGGATCCGGACGGCGCTCTACGAGTCCCTCCGCTTCGAGGCGATCGATGCGGTTCGTCATGGCGCCCGAGGAGAGCATCATTTCGCGATAGAGGTCGGTTGGAGTCAGCTCGTACGGCTTCCCCGATCGCCGCAGCGACGCCAGCACGTCGAAGAGCTCGCCGCTCAACCCGAACCGTTCGTGCGTCGCGTCAAGGCGCGGCCGCAGTGCCTGCACGATGCGCTGGATGCGTCCGATCAGCTCCATGGGCTCCAGCTCCACGTCGGGCCGTTCCCGGCGCCACTGGTCGATAATCCGGTCAATGCGGTCCATATATCTCGACGTTAAGATACTTGACGCCGGGATTCCTGCGACGTAATATATCTTTACCTTAAGATTCTTTTTCCGGAGATAAGTGAATGCAGACGGTTATTAGCGGTCCGGTGTGTACGAATTGCGGCGTTGCGTATCCGCCCGGCATGCCGGCGCCCGCGTTCTGCCCGATTTGCGAAGACGAGCGCGTTACGGCTCCGGGCCTGCAAACATGGACGACGATGGCGGCATTAACCGCTGGTCATCGCTGTGAAATACAGCCATGCGAGCCGGGCTTGAGCAGTATCGCCGTCATACCGTCGTTTGCCATCGGCCAGCGCGCGATGCTCGTAGAACAAGGCGACGGATGCATCCTGTGGGATTGCCTGTCAATGGTGGACGCGAACGCCGTCGAGTACGTCAATGCACGCGGCGGCCTAAAAGCCATTGCGATTTCGCATCCGCATTTCTACGGCGCCGCCGCGGAATGGAGTGCCGCTTTCGGCAACGCGCCGGTGTACATTCACGCAAACGATAAGGATTGGATGCAACTCGCTCCGCGGGCGGTGGTCTATTGGACCGGCGACACTCTGGAAATCGGTCCCGGCGTGACGCTGATTCGCTGCGGCGGACATTTCGAAGGCGGCGCGGTCCTGCACGTCGCCGAAGCTGCCGGCGGGCACGGAGCGCTCCTCACCGGCGACGTAATCATGGTGACGCAATACGGCTCGGGCGTTTCGTTCATGCGAAGCTATCCGACGTACGTTCCGCTGCACGCCGAACAGGTGCGACACCTGCGTTCCGTCGTCGAACCCTTCGCTTTTGAAGCGTTGTACGGCGCGTGGCCCGATCGCGTTATCGCGACGGGGGGCTCCGAGGTCGTCGCCCGCACGGCCTTGCGGCACCTCGAGGTCCTCTCGAGCTAAAAGCGTCGCAGGAGCGCGGTTTGGAGCGGGGCAACTTCCCCGAATGCTTCGCTCTCATTCGCGTTTACTAAGCGCGTTCATCATTGCTGCGACGGCCTTTGGCAGCGCCTCGGCGGCACAGGCCGCCGCGAACCCGTTTTTTTCGCCGAGCACCTTGCCGTTCGGGGCTCCGCAGTTCGATAAGATCAAGGACGGCGATTTTCAGCCGGCGTTCGAGGCCGGGATGACGCGTCAGCGCGCCGAGGTCGCGGCCATCGCGAACAACACGGCGCCGGCGACGTTCGAAAATACGATCGTCGCCTTGGAAAAATCGGGGCGTTTGCTCGATCGCGTATCCAATGTCTTCTACGCGCTTGCGCAAGCCAACACGGATCCGGCACTGCAAAAGGTCGAAGAATATGAAGCGCCGCGTTTGGCGGCGCATCAAGACGCGATTTATCTCAACGCAGAACTCTTTGCGCGCGTGCAGAAGATCTACGATGCTCGCGCAACGTTGAAGCTCGATCCGGAAAGCCGCCAGCTGCTTGAAGTGTATTATCAGCAGTTCGTGCGGTCCGGAGCTAAACTCTCGGCGGCCGGTAAAGCAAAGCTCAGCAAGATCGACGAACAGCTCTCGACGCTGCAGGCCGCGTTCGACCGCAAATTGCTCGCGGGTACGGCTGGTTCCGCGTTGATCGTCGACGATAAGGCGAAGCTTGCCGGCCTGAGCGACGGCGCCGTCGCATCGGCGGCAAGCGCTGCGGACGCGCGCGGGCTCAAAGGCAAGTGGCTCATTCCGCTGCAGAACACGACGCAGCAGCCGGCGCTCACCGCGCTCCAAGACCGGTCGGTTCGCCAACAGCTTTTCCAAGATTCGTGGACGCGCACCAGCAAGGGCGGCGGCGACGACACCCGCGATACGATCGCGGCTATCGCGCAGCTTCGCGCGCAGAAAGCCCAACTGCTCGGGTACGCCGATTATGCGTCGTACGTTCTCGAGGATCAGATGGCCAAGACGCCCGCCACCGTTGAAAATTTTCTCGGCGAGCTGATTGGCCCAACCACGACGGCGGCCGAAACGGAAGCGAAATCGCTTCAGGCTATCGTCGCTCAGGGCGGGCAGAACTTCCAACTTGCGCCCTGGGATTGGCAGCACTATGCGGAAAAGCTGCGCAAAGCGCAATACAACCTGGACGAAAACGAAGTCCGTCCCTACTTCGAGCTTGACAACGTTTTAAAGAACGGATTGTTCTATGCCGCGAATCAACTCTACGGACTGACGTTCCAAGAACGCAAAGACATCCCGGTTTACCAGTCCGACGTCCGCGTTTTCGAAGTTTTCGATAAAGACAAATCGCCGCTCGGTTTGATCTATTTCGACTATTTCAAGCGCGACAATAAAGCGGGCGGCGCCTGGATGAGCAACTTCGTGGCGCAATCGAAACTGCTTGGCACGAAGCCCGTAATTTACAACGTCGCGAACTTCGCGAAGCCCGCGCCCGGCCAGCCGGCGCTATTGACCTTCTCGGAAGTGACCGGAATGTTCCACGAGTTCGGCCACGCGCTGCACGGGTTCTTCGCAAACGAAGAGTACCCGACGCTTTCGGGCACGAACGTCGCCCGCGACTTCGTGGAGTTTCCGTCGCAGTTCAACGAGCATTGGGCGCTCTACCCTGCGGTGCTCAAGCATTACGCAGTCAACTATAAGACGGGCGCACCGATGCCTCAGGCGCTGATCGACAAAATTCAGCGCGCGTCGAAGTTCAACAACGGCTATGCGGTCGGTGAAGCGCTGGCTGCGTCGGAACTCGACATGCAGTGGCACACCCTCCCGGCAAGCGCGCCGAAACAGAACGTCGACACGTTCGAAACCGAAGCGCTGAAGAAGACACGCATGGATCTCGCCGACGTGCCGCCGCGCTATCGCTCCAGCTACTTCCTTCACATTTGGTCGAACGGCTACGCCGCCGGCTACTACGCGTACCTGTGGACCGAGATGCTGGACGACGACGTGTATCAGTGGTTCATCGAACACGGCGGCCTGACGCGGGCGAACGGCCAGCGCCTGCGCGATCTGATTCTCTCGCGCGGCCATACCGAGGACTACGGAACGATGTTCCGCGCGTTTTACGGCAAAGACCCGGACATCGGGCCGATGCTGCAGCAACGCGGATTCGTCAACCAGTAGCGAAACTAAAAGAGCCCGGCGCGAATCGCCGGGCTCTTACTCTAGACGCCTTCGTAGGCGCGGCGCAACTCGTTGATATCGAGCTTGCCCATTTGCAGCATCGATTTCATCGCCCGGTCGGCGCCTTCGTCGTCGCTTCCGCCGAGATAATCGCGCAAGCCCGAGGGGACAATGTTCCAGGAAAAGCCGTATTTGTCGCGCAGCCAGCCGCAGGGCAGTTTTTCGCCGCCTTCGGAAAGCTTGTCCCATAGCTTGTCGACTTCAGGTTGGTCTTCGCAATCGACATAGAGCGCGATTGCGGCAGAACCTTCACTAGTCGTGCCGCCGTTGAGCGCCATGAACGGTTGGCCCTCGAGCGTGAACTCCACGACCATGGCCGTTCCGGCCGGCATCGGGCCTGCTTCTCCGTAGCGGCTGACGTTGTCGATCTTGGAATTCTTGAAGATCGAAACGTAGAAGTTTGCGGCCTCTTCCGCGTTGTCGTTGAACCACAAAAATGGGATGATCTTTAGATTCACTTCAACTCCACCTTTCGTTATGCCGGCGTCTCTACGAGGCCGATCGTATGCCCTTCGGGATCTTGGAACAACGCAATCACGGGACCGTCCGGCACTCGATCCGGTCCCATCATCGTCGTGCCGCCGAGCGACCGGACTTTGTCCAGTGCCGCGTTGATATCGGGAACGCCGACGTAAAACGTTACATGGCCGTCGTAGCCCTCGGGCGCAGCGCCCACGCCGCCGCCGATTCCGTTCGGCTCCTTTTCGATCACTCTATAGTCGGTGACGCCGGAACCGGCTGATGCCTGCCGGACTTCCCACCCGAATACTTTGCTGTAGAAACTTTGCAGCGCATCGACGTTTTTGCCCATGATCTCGAAGTGGACTACTGGATTTGGCATGAACCGCTCCTCTTTCAGATAGCACCCTAGAATCGGTTAAGTCCCGCTGATTGTAACGCGAGCGCCTACCGGCGGGGATTCCGTCGCACGGGAGGCCGGCGTCGGGGAGGGACGTCGATGTATTTCCGTACCTTTTTCGATTGAGCGCCTCGTTGTAAGAGCGCTGCATGGATGTCGTCGTCGATGCTGTCCCGGATCAGCGAAATCTCCGCGTGATTGGTGTAAGCCTCGGGGAAGCGCTGGGCGAGCCACAAGTATAGCGTTGCAAGCCGGGAGCGATCTTCGTATTGCAAGAGCCGGTCGCGCGCGCCGCCTTCCATCATCAGCTCCGATCCCTCGACGGTCCCTTCGAGCGCGTGTTGAGTTCCCCAGCCGGTCAAGACTGCAAGGCTAGGCCCGCGCGTGCTTACCGGCGCGCGGCTATACGTGGTTCGAACGGCGAACGGAAGATTGAGAAAGCCTTCAGCCAGTTCGAGCGTGTTCGCCACTTCGATCGTTTCGGACAAGTCGGCGATGCGCATCGCGCCGTCGCTTTCTCGCAAAACGCGCTCCTGAAAGAATTGTAAGAGGCGGCCGACGCGCGTTGTGCCGATGATCGCGGAGAGCCGGCGCAAATGGTCGTCGGTCGGCGAAATCCAGACCGGCCCCTCGGCTTGCTGCACTTCGTGGTGCTCGATGCTCCGCCGCAAAAGGGAGATGGCTCGCGGATGAAATGCGGTGACCAAGCCCTCTTCATGGATGCCGTATCGTCCGGCGCGTCCGGCTATTTGCCGCACTTCTTGCGGCGTCAGACGCCGTTCCGCGACGCCGTCGTATTTTTCGACTGTTGCGAATACCACGCGCCTGATCGGAAGGTTCAACCCTAAGCCGATTGCGTCGGTAGCCACGAGCACTTCCGCTTCGCCCGCGCGAAATCGTTCCGCTTCACGGCGGCGCACCAGCGGCGAAAGCGACCCGTAGATTGCGGCCGAAGAGAAGCCGCGGCGCCCGATCTCGCCTTGCATTTCGATGACGGCATTACGCGAAAAGGCCACGACGGCATCGCCGCGGCGAAGATCTGAGAGCTGAATTGACGGAGTTACGCGCAACGGACCTTTCCGTTCGAAACGGCGCACGCTGACTTCTACGCCAAGCCTTTCCGCCAGCCGTTGCGCAGCACGCAAACCTTCCTCGGAACCGCACATGACGATGCGATTCGCCCGTACGGCCGCGATCGCGAGAGTCCAGGCCCATCCGCGTTGCGGATCCTCCAGTAATTGCGTCTCGTCGATCACGGCGACGTCGTAGTTATTGGATAGATCCACCATTTCTACGGTGGAGCTCGTATGGTGCGCGCGCGGATCGACAACGCGCTCTTCACCGGTGACGAGTGAGGCGGGCACGTCCATTTCAAGGAGCCGTTCGTATATTTCGAGCGCAAGCAGGCGCAGCGGTGCGAGATAGACGCCGCTCTGCGCGCGACTCAAAATTTCGATCGCGGCGTGCGTTTTGCCGGAATTCGTGGGGCCGGCGAAGTATTCAAACGTCCGGCGCGCCGTAGTGTAACCTGCGAGATAGAACTTCAAGCCGAGTTCCGCTTCGACGCGGTCGTCGATGCGCCGGTTCTGCAGCTGCTGGTAGATCTGCGTCAGGCTTCGGCGCGCGTCTTCCAGGGCGGAGTAAAACGACGGCCGTTCGTACGTGTGCGTGCGCTCCACGTCGTCCGGCTCGCTCAAGATCTTCGCCGACACGTGTTGCATCGTATGGATGAACAACTCGATCGTGGGGTCGACTATCGCCGCGACGGCTGCATCGCCGGCATCGCTGGTCAACTCAACCGGCGTCGTGATCGGTACGCCGCCGCGCACGACGACGCGGCGCGGGCCGATGTGCATCGCTCGTTCGCACGGCACTTGCACCGTTTCGCGGTTGACGAACTTCCATCCAAGCCGTTCGACCGCGCGCCTCAGCTTGGCGCGTTCGGCTTTTTCGCGTTTTGCCTCTGCGCGGGCCGCCTCTTCTTCGGGCGTCATCGAAGACACGAGCGAACCATCGTTATAGGCGGCGGAGTAACGCGTGCGCGAATTTCGCCGGCGCATCGCCGGCGAAACGCATGTAGAGTTCCGGATCGATGAGCTCTAGTTCCATTAACCGATCGCTTCCGTCCGGCGCGCGCAGAAGATCGACGCGCGCGAAGAGCGGCACGTCCGGCAAAACGGAAAGCGCGAGCTGCGCGATTTCGAGTTCATCTTCTTCCGGCCGGACGGGTTTGCCGCCGCCCGGAGCGCTGGTGAACGGCGCCTTCTGCACGGCGTGCGAAAATTCGCCGTCTAAGAAAACCAAACTCCGTTCGCCGCGTTCGAGAATCTCGGGCATGAAGGGTTGAATCAATGCATCGCGCGTCTGCAGAATATCGTCGAGCAGATGCTGGCCGTCTTCCACGACGCGCCCGTGAAGCGCTCCGGTCCCGTGCATGGCATACGCGTGCGCCCCGACGATCGTCGTCATGTACGAGCTCGCGGAGATCGCGGGTTTGACGACGACTTGGGCCCAGTCGCGTTCGCGCATGATCGCCTGCAAATCGCCGGAGCCGTCTTTTTTGCACAAAACCGTCGGAGCGACGGGAACGCCTGCGCGTTGTAATTCAAATAAATACCCTTTGTGCGCGTTCCAGCGGATGATGGCGGGATCGTCGTAGACTGGTGAGAAGCGAGCGGCGCGATCGATCCATGTGAGAAACGCATCCGGCTCCAGATGGTAGTTCCACGGCGACCGTATGACCAGGGCGTCGAGATCGTCCGGCGGCGCGCTTTCGTCCCAAGAAACCGCGCGAACGGTCGCGCCGCGTTCAGCCAGCGCGTCCGCAATCATCGCGTCGTCCGGAGTAATTCCGCCGACGGTCCGGCACGTAAGGAAGCCAATGGTCATTTAGTTGAAACTCAGCAATTCTATAAAGCAATGGCGGCTCGCACGACGCATCCGCCACCGCGCGCCGGTTCTATTTCCAGCCGGCGCGTAAACTGTCGCACGAGATAGAGACCGCGTCCCGTTTCCGCGAGCAAGTCGTCCGGTGCTTCCGCGCGCAACGCGAAACACGGTCCGTCGTCTTTCACGGAGATGACGAGTTCGTCGGAATTCCATTCGACGTCGACGACGCAACTGCCCGGTGCGTGCCGTTCGACGTTGCCGATGAGTTCGCCAAGCACGAGCTCCGCCGCAGTCGTGTCGAATGGCGACCCTTTGCCATACGATCCGGCGTACTCCAAAAACGAGTGTCGTGCAGCGCGCGCCGCGTCGGCATCGTGACTGTCGAAGGTCCAACGCGTGCTTCGGACTGTCGCATGCGGCGCGGAATCCGATTCAGCCATGTGTCCCGCCCATGGTACTCGACTGCTGTTCCGTCACGGCTTCGGGCTCCTTCCCGATGTGCGCAGCGCGCTGCAGCAACAGCTCCTTTTCGCGGGTATTTTGCGTTAAGGCGGCGGCCCGCTCGAATTCGATTTGCGCCTCCCTGCGGCGCTCCAATTGCGCGAGCAAATGTCCGCGCACGGACGGCAACAAATAGTATCCTTTGAGCGACGGCTCTTCGACGAGCGCGTCTACGAGTTCCAAGCCGGCGGCCGGCCCGAACGCCATCGCGACGGCAATCGCGCGATTCAATTCGACTACGGGGCTCGGATGCAGCTGCGAAAGCGCGTCGTACAGAGCGACGATTCGCTTCCAATCGGTTTCGTCGTTGGTGCGCGCCCTCGCATGACACGCCGCGATCGCCGCCTGCAGCGCATACGGCCCGAGCGCGCCGCCGAGGCGTTCGGCGCGCGCAAGCGCCTCGAGGCCGCGTGAAATGAGCAAGCGATCCCAACGGGAGCGATCTTGGTCGAGCAGCAGAATCGGTTCGCCCGACGGTCCCGTGCGTGCGCGCATGCGCGACGCTTGAATCTCCATCAATGCCACGAGCCCGTGGACTTCCGGTTCGGGGGGCATCAGCCCGGCAAGCACGCGTCCCAAACGAAGCGCATCTTCGCAGAGTGCCGGACGCATCCAATCCGCGCCGGCCGTAGCGGAATAGCCCTCGTTGAAAACGAGATAGAGCACTTCCAACACGGAAGAAAGGCGGGCGGCGCGTTCGGCGGGTGCGGGTAACTCGAACGGAATCCGCGCTTCCGTCAGCGTTCGTTTCGCGCGCACGATGCGTTGCGCGACCGTCGCAGCCGGAATGAGAAACGCACGAGCGATCTCTTCGGTCGTGAGTCCACCCAAGAGGCGCAACGTAAGTGCAACGCGCGCTTCGGTTGAGAGCACCGGATGGCATGCAATGAACATAAGCCGGAGCAAATCGTCGCCGACGTCTTCGTCGGCGAGCTCGGCGAAGTCGGGACGCACTTCGGTTGCTAATTCGCGGCCGAGCTGTTCTTGTTTGCGCTTCAATCGTTCGCTGCGCCGGAAGTGATCGATCGCGCGCAGTTTAGCCGTGGCCATCAGCCAGGCAGCGGGATTCTCGGGGACGCCCGTTTGCGGCCACCGCTCCAGTGCTGCAACGAGTGCGTCTTGAGCCAGCTCCTCGGCGAGACCGACGTCTCGTACGATGCGCGCGAGCCCGGCAATGAGCTTGGCCGACTCTATTCTCCATATCGCATCGATGGAGCGATGAGCGTCCAAGCTCATGTATCCGCAGGCCGCGTTATCGGGCGGAAGACTGCGCGCGAAGGCGCTCTTCTCGATCGCGCAATTCCGGCGTCAAGTTGTCGCCGAAATCTTCCGCTTCAAAAATCTGACGGATTTCCACTTCTCCGTCGGAGAATGGAGCGCGGGAAATCCATTCGACCGCTTCCTCCCTCGACTTCGTCTGGATGATCCAGAAGCCGCAGACGAGTTCCTTCGCTTCGGTGAACGGACCGTCTGTCACCGAAGGTTTGCGGCCGGTGAACTTCAGGCGGACGCCCTTCGAACTCGAATGAAGGCCCTCGCCCGCGAGCATGACTCCCGCTTTGACCATCTCTTCATTGAAGCGGCCCATCTCTTCGAGCATCTCGGTCGACGGAAGCACGCCTGCTTCGGTGTCGTTATTGGCCTTCACCAGAACCATGAATCGCATCTTGGTTGCTCCTTTTTAGCGCTGCGTTCTACCTACACGTCGAACGGGGGTTTGGAAAATCGACAGGGCCCCGGAAAAAGCTGGAGTTTCTTGGGCCGGACGCCGATGGTTATCGAAGTGAGTATGCAAGCGGTTTCGATCTCGGTCTCCTGGGCGATCGCGCAGTACCGGCAAGTGCTGGCCACCATGGCCGCGCGCACCGGCGCAGCGCGCAACGTCAAGACCCCGGCCGACCCGCCCGAGGTGCTCCAGTACTTCCGGCAAATCGGCATCGGCCGCCATATCGACGCTTACGCGTAGGCGCCGGCCCGTCACCGGCCGCCCGCCTCAATAAGCACCGACCGGGTTGCGGCATTCACGTAGAGCGTAGCACCGAGCTGCTCGCGCCGCCCTCCGCTCGCGTGGGCATGACCGAAAACGTGCGTGTCCGGACGCGTGCGTTCGATAAAGTCGCCGATCTCGCGCTCGCCGATGTGCCCTCCCGATGCGGTATCCAAAATCCCGTACGGCGGCTCGTGCGTGATTGCGAGTGAAATGCCCGACGGCGGAGCCGAAAAGTTCTTGCACCCGTAAGGCGCGCCGTACACGATTAGGCGTTCGTCGCCGGCCCGAACCTCGCGCGTTTCATTGTCGAGTAGCGTCGGGCCGAACAGTTTGCGCCAGGTCTCGAGCGACCGCGGTTGCGTTGCATGCACGGTTTCGTGGTTTCCGAGCACGAGCAGCTTCTGTTTGTAGGGCAGCTGCCAATACCAGATCGCGAACTCTTCCGCGCCGTCGCCGAAATTCGTGAAGTCCCCGGCATGAACGAACAGATCGGCATCCGGCAAAGCGAGCCGTTTATGACGTTTGTGAGTATCGCTCATCGCAAGAATTCGAATCACCGGACCGGATGAATAGCGCAAAAGATTCCGGCACGCCTGCGAAGGCGTGCCGGAATCGGAAGCGGTCTGCGTGACCGGCTGATTATGGGACGGCGATATACGCGCTGATCGGAGCAACCGATGCGGGCGGTGCTGCGCCGTTGAACGTAACGGTGCCGCCGTCAACGATGCCGTTGCCGTGGAGCACCACGGTATGGTGGAACGCGTGCCTGAAACGCGGAGCCGCGTGGGCCTTGCCTTCATTATTAACGACCATGGCGCACGCACCGATCGCCTTTCCGGCGTAGTAGCACGTATTGTACTCTCTCGCGTATGCGCCGCCGGAAGTTCGCAGCGACGCGATCGCGCTCGGTTGCGCGACCACCGGGCTAAGCGCCACGAGTTGGCTTTCCGGCATTACCCGGAAGTTGGACGGCGTCGTGTAGAACTCCCATAACAAACTGTACGTTGGGTTATACGTCATCAAGAACGACGCGATGGTGTACATTCGTGAGGCCAAAGCCGTTGAAGCCGGCGCACTATCCAGAGCCATGCACTGGAAGACTTTGTGCCGCGCCGTCGTGTAAAGGCCGGCGTTTTGAATGTTCACCCAAACGTAGGTGACTTGTTGGCGAATCTTCGTCGTGGAAGAGAAACACGATTCGTAATTTCCGCCGAGCACCTTTGGATTGTTCAATAGCGGCCACGTCTGCGAAACGCGAAGGCTGTTGAAAATCGTCGGGAGCGCGATTGCTGATTGCAGCCCGGACTGGCCGGCGACCCATTTGGCGTCAGAATAACTGCACGGTTTTCCCGGCGTAAGGAATCCCGGCTGATAGATGCTCGGCGGAACCGAGTCGTCTTGATAAACTGCCGTCAGGTGATGCCCGGCTATGGTCTTCGCGATGTAACCGGCGTACGCCGCTCGCAGCGCTGCGGAACCCGGATCCATGAGATACTGCGTGACCTTATCGAAGAAGTCGTGAATGCGCGCCCCCGAACACGTATGCGCGAATGCCGACTCGGAGCTGAGGCGGTACAACGGATCCTTTGTCTCCGTTTTGTTCGAGTCGGTGTACATCATGGTTTTCATGCCGGCCGCCGCGTATGCGTTCGTGTTCGCGATGCCGGTATTGGCCCACGAAAGGTAACGCGCCGCGGTCGCTACGGGAACGCTCGTGGTCCCGTAAGGGGTGCCGTAGTAAGCCGACGTAAGCACGTGTCTCATCGTCGTGCCGCCGGTCGTCACGTCGGGAGTGGCGGGAGGCGATGTTGCGGTCGAAACCGGCGTGCCGTTCGACGTCATCGTCGACGCAAGAATCACGCCATTCGCGGTGCCGTATCCCGTAACGGACACGGTTGCGCCGGTCACGAGTGAGCCCGAAACTTTCGTGGCGGTTCCGGCGAGAATCGGGACTGTGCCGTGAGCGCCGGAGCGAATGTCAATTCCATAGGGTAACGTGCCCAGTAACGTTCCGCTCAATGTCACCGTGCCGGGACGCACCGTGTACGCGGCCACGTAACGCGCGGTGATGCCGGATGTAAGCGATCCGGTCCCGGCAACGAAGACGTAATGGCCAATCGCAGTTGAACCGCGAGTGGTGTAAACTTTCGTCGCCCGAGTATAGGCGACTGTTACAAGTTGCGACGTTGACGCGCGAACCGTCAATCCGCCGCTTCTCGCTGCTGTCACCGTTCCTTGGAGCGTTGCTACGCCCGGCGTAAGCGCGCCGGCGGCCGTTACCGCATCAGCGCGAATGGACGATTCGGTTTGAACTTGCGATTGATCGGGGGATATTTGAGATGAGTCGGCTTGAGTTTGTGCTGAAGGGTCGATCTGCGTTTGAGCCGTTGGATCGGATGGCAGGACCGGAGTGCTATTGCCCTGGCCGCCACAAGCGGCGAGAAGCGCTGATATAGCGCATGCCGCAACAAGTCGGGTATGGAAACGCATACGTAAAACCCATTGTCCTCTAGCGGATACAGACGTCTGTGTAAAGACGATCCCCCGAGCGCTTCGAGCACATGAGTTGTGCGAACGCTCGGTTGCAAGAGAGAGTCAGAGTAGCAATCGTCGGTTACGGGCTTCCAAGCAAAAGAGAAGCGCTCATTCCAAGCGAGCGCTTTGTTGAGGCGATTCGCGTCTTAGTACGTTTGCTATTTACCGGGCGGCGCCGTCAATTCGCGTTCGCCGTTCGGACAAAATGCTTTGTGCGTTTCGTGCGGCACGTAGTACGCGTGAATGTCGTAGTGCGGAATCGGATAGCCGGCGTGTCCGTACGGAACGTACTCAACGTCGACGTGATCGATCGCATATCCGGGCAGCGGTTTGAGCATATTCGTGTAGCTTTTGCCGGAGGCAAATGCTTTTTTGTCGATCATGATCTCGCTGAAAACCGGTTTGCCGTTGTAGACGCCGTAGATCGGCCCGAGGGGCAGGTTCTTCAAATTGGCCCAATGTTCGCCCATGCCCTGAACGCAGGGCGAAACGCGAAGCGCGTCCGCCGGAATACCGGCGGGTCTCACTTTGGGTTGAGGGGGAAGCTGCGGCGCGGCTGCGGCGGCGAAAGCCGTCGCCAAGCTTGAAAACGCGAGTGTCAGCGCGAAAGCGCGAAAGGACATGCAGAAGCTCCTTTCCAAGTTCGACGCGCTTCGCGTGGCGCGTAGCCGCCGCCTTGAGCACAAGGACCCAGATGACGCAGAATATGCTACGGTATTTCGAATGAGCGAGTATTCCGAAGAATTGACGTCGGCCGTCGCACAGGGCGGCGAAGCTTTTGCAGCCATCAACTCGTGGCTCGACCGGCCGAATCAGAGCGGCGAACAGATTCCTACGGTCGAACTCGAGCGGCGCATAAAAGCCCTGCGCGCCAGCCGCGCGCGCCTACTTGCACTCAAGCAGCAGCACGGCGATGCCGCAGACATCGCCGATGCGCTCCTTCGGAACGCCGAATATTACCGCGCGATCGGCGTAAGTTTACCGCCCGAGGAGTAACTCTATCCGTTGCGGTCGCGGCGCACGGAGAACTTCTTGCCGCGAATCTTCGTGCTGCGCAGCGCGGCGATGATCCGGTTGATGTCGTTAGCCGGGACCTCGACGATCGAAAAACGGTCGGCAATGTCGATTGCGCCGATAGCTGCAGAGCTGATCCCTGCTTCATTGGCAATTGCGCCCACGAGATCGGCGGGGCGTATCTGGTCGCTGCGTCCGATGCCGATGTACATTCGCGCAACGTCTTCGGAGTTGCTACGCGGACGCGGCGCGCGGCGTTCCTTCGCGACTGCCGGTGCGGCCGCGGACGCGGGCGCGGGGATTTCGACTTCCTCGCGTTCGCCGTCGCCGCGGCCTTGATCCGCAAGCTTTACGGCAGCCGCCGCGATGTCGACGATGTCGTGTTCCATCGACAGCGCTTCGACAATCGAGCGGTAGCGGTCCAGCTCGCCGTTCAGCGCGTCTTCCAGCGCCAACCGCGTGAGCTCCAAGCGCCGCTCGCGCAAGTCCGTTACGGTCGGAACCGCTTCGATGCGAATCTTGCGTTTCGTGTACGCTTCGATGTTACGCAACAGACGGTGTTCGCGCGTTTCCGCCAGCGTGATCGCGACGCCTTCGCGTCCAGCGCGCCCGGTTCGCCCGATGCGATGGACGTAAGCATCGGTCGAGGAAGGGACGTCGTAGTTGAAGACGTGCGATACGTGCTCGATGTCGAGTCCGCGCGCGGCAACGTCCGTCGCGACGAGCAGCTCCGATGTTCCTTCGCGAAAGCGGCGAAGCACGCGATCGCGTTGTTCTTGCGAAAGGCCGCCGTGCAACGCTTCGGCTTGATAGCCGCGGGAACCGAGCGTTTCGGTCAGCTCGTCGACTTCGGTTCGCGTGCGGCAGAAAACGATTGCCGAGGTGGGCGCTTCCATGTCGAGCACGCGCGCGAGCGCCGCGGATTTGTAAGCGCGCTGCACGACGTAAGCGACTTCTCGAACGCGGGCCGTCGTGCCGGCTGCGGGACGTTCGGCCCCGATGGTGACGTGCACGGGATCGGCTAGATAGCGCTTCGAGATCGCCTTGATACGCGGCGCCATGGTCGCCGAGAAGAGCGCGGTTTGCCGCTGCGTGGGCACGGCGGCGACGATCGCTTCGAGTTCATCGGCGAAGCCCATGTCGAGCATTTCGTCCGCTTCATCTAAGACCAGCGACTCGACGCCGCTCAAATCCAGCGTTCCGCGTCCGATGTGATCGAGGGCGCGTCCCGGCGTGGCGACCACGACGTCTACGCCGCGGCGCAAGACGCGCAACTGCTGCTGAATCGACTGACCGCCGTAGATCGGCAGCACGCTGGTGCCGAAAAGCCGGCCGTATTTGTGAACCGCTTCGGCGACTTGCATCGCGAGTTCGCGGGTCGGCACGAGAATTAGGCCGCGAACGGTTCGCGCTCCCTCGCGAGCTTCGCCGATGCGCTGCAACAACGGCAACGCGAATGCCGCCGTCTTCCCGGTGCCGGTTGCGGCTTGCCCGAGGACGTCTCGCCCCTGCAGCAGGTGGGGAATCGCTTCTCGCTGGATCGCCGTCGGCTCTTCGTAGCCGAGCGCCGTTGTCGCGCTTACGATCGACTCGTGCAAACCGAGCGATGCAAAACCGTTTTCTTTTTGGATTTCCATAAGTTCGCTCCCAAATATGACAGCAGCTGTCATATTACGCTGCTACGCTTCCTGCATGACTGAGACAAAAACGAAAGCGACCATCCGCGGCATCGATATCGCCGCGTACCTCGTGAAGGACCCGGCGCGGGCAATCGCGTTCTACCGCGACGTTCTGGGCATGACGCCGACGGAGATCGACGGAGAAGGCCGCGGCGCCGAGTTTACCTTTGAAGACGGCTCGACGTTCGGGGTTTGGCGACCCGAAGACGGCGCTTCCGGCGGCGCGATCATGTTCGCCGTCGACGATATCCAGGCGGCACTCGACGAATTTCGCTCGAAAGGTGCGGAACTCTCGGAACCGCAGGAGTCTCCGGTGTGCCATATGGCGTTCGGAGCCGATCCGGAAGGCAATGCGATCATTATCCACCAGCGTAAGAAGTAGGGCCTTTTAGCCTATTCCCCGCTAAAGCGCTCACTTTTCGCGACGGCGAGCCGATTCGAGGGAGTAGCTATGAGAGCAAAACTCCTGGCGAGTATGCTCGCCGTCGTCTGCATGTCGTCCGTGGCGTTGATTGTGACGCTTCTGATCGTCAGGGCCCTCGCGCAGGAAAACCAACAGATCCTCGTATCGTCGCAGCCCGCGTTCTTCTCGGCTCAGGCCTTGGACTTGGCGCTGACCAGTCTCGACGATACGACGGCCGACGCTGTGCTCGTTCCAAAGGCCGCCTCGGCCGACGTAGCGGCTTACCGCCAAGCGGCCGCCGACGTCGACAAGAAGATGGCCGACGCCGAGGCGCATGCCGGCAATGCGAAGCAGCGCCAGGCGTACCAGCAGATGCGAGCGCTGCTCTTCGGTCCCAACGGTTACGTTCCGGCCATGCAGCACGCCGTTGATTCGCAACTGCAGGGAAATCACGAGAAAGCCGTGTGGCTGTACAACAACAGCCATTACGGCCCGATCGAAAATCTGCTCGTGAAGTCCGAGCAAGACGCGCAGAAGACCATGGATGCGGCGGGGGCGCACGTTTCGAGCCTGGAACGCCAGGCCTTTATCGCCGGTATCTCACTGGGCGCGATTACCGCCCTTGGCGGCATCCTTTTGGCGCTCGTGTTTTCGCGATCGCTTTCGCGCCGGGTACGCGCGACTGCGGCGGCTATCGAAAACGTCGTCGGCAAGGACTTCAACGCTTTGCGGTCGGCTTTTGCGGAACTTGCGTCGGGCGATCTGACGGCGAGCTTTTCGGCGCAAAGCGAGCCCGTTGAAGCGAGCGGCAACGACGAAGTCGCCGCTTTGTCCCAAAACTACAATACGCTGGCCGGCGGATTACGCACCATCGCGCAATCGTTCGACGAGACCGTCGGCCGCCTGCGCAACGCGATTCACAGCGTCGCTTCGGCCGCGTCGCACGTGGGTTTCGTGAGCAGCGAAGTTGCCATTTCAACCGACCAGAGCAACGTCGCCGTGCAAGAGATTTCGCGCGCGGTCGAAGAGCTTGCGTCCGGCGTCGCGCGGCAAGCCGAACACTTGCGATTCACGACCGGCTCGCTCGAAGGCATCGGCGCGACCGTGCAGCGCGTTGCTGCCGACGCCGAAGCCCAGCAAACGTCGCTCTCACAAGCTTACGGCTCGCGAAAGAACGTTCAAGAGCAAATCGACGCGATCTCCAATTTCGCGTCGGAGCTGCAGTCGGCGGCAACGGCCGCTCGCCGCGATGCGGCCAAAGGAAACGACGCGATGGCACGGACCGCATCGGCGATGGAATCGATCCGGCGGCAATCCGGCGGCGCCGTTTCGGCGATCTCCACGTTGACGGAACGGTCGCATGCGATCACCGAGATCATCAGCATCATCGGCGACATCGCCGACCAAACGAATCTTTTAGCGTTGAACGCTGCAATCGAAGCGGCGCGCGCCGGCGAGCACGGGCGCGGTTTCGCCGTCGTCGCGACCGAAGTCCGCAAACTTGCGGAGCGTTCCGTGACGGCCACGCGCGAAATCGAAGCGATTCTTTCGGCGATTCGCAGCGAAGTCGAGAAAGCCCAACAGGCGATGCAGTCGTCCGCGAAGGCGACGGAAGAAGGGCTTGCGCTGGCAGCGGATTCTTCGGATGCGTTGCGCACGCTCGAGGCGGCAATCGCGCAAACGGACGAGATTGCGGTCAACGTGGCGCACCGCGCGGCTGCCGTCCGCGAAGTGAGTCAAAATTCGACCGAGAGCGAACGCGGCGTGCTGGCGATCACCGAGCGAAACGCAGCCTCGGCTGCCGAGATGAAGCGCGCAATCACCGACATCAGCGCGGCGTTGAACGAAATCGCGCAATCAGCGGAAGAGCAATCGGCAACCGCCGAACAGGTCTCGGCCGCGGCCATCGAGCTGGCCGCCCAAATTCAACAGCTAAGCGGTACTGCCAACGTGCTGCGCGGGGAAGGCGATACGATGACGCAAGTAGTGGCCGCATTTCAAGTGGAAGGCTCGGAAGCGAAGCGGCTAACGCCTTGAGCGTTAGCAGCTGATTGCCGGGTCTTTGAGTTTGCCCGTCAAATCGTAGCGCCCGGAAATGCCGATCGAGGGAACGTCGCGGCTGAACCACGAGTAAAAGGCGGCGTCTTCGAACGAGTATCCGCCGGCCGTAAACGTGTCGAGGACGACCGGGTCGCCGACTTCAAGCAGTTTATCGCCGCATGCCGTAAGGTTTGGAAAGCGCCACGGCGGGACGTGATTCGTGTAAAACGGATCGTTCAATAGTTCGGCCGTCTCGTGCCCGATGTGGTCCATCGTCTTCAGGGTCTTCGAGCTTACGAGCCCCCAAACGGTCAGGTAGATCGCGGGCCCGGTCGCGGTGGTGATGTGAAGGTCGCCGTGATAGCCGTTGAAACAGCAGCCGCCCGACGTTTCGAGCAACCGCGTGTTCACCGTTGCAAAAATCGCAATCGTTGTGGGCTTAATGGCAAAATGTTTGATTAGCGCGGGTTCGACCGTATTCATGAAATAGGCGAACATTAGTGTCGCGCTCTTCGTGCCGTCGGAGCTCATCACCGCCGTGCCGTCGCCGGCGGGAACGGCGATCGTCGTTTCCGGTTCGACCGCTGGGTGCGCAAGAAACACGTGATACGCGTTGTGCTGAGCGAACTTCCACCATTCCGAACGCATGATAGCGTCCGCGTACTGCGTTGTGCCTTCGAGGTAGGCTTGATTCGTGAACAGCGGCGACGCGGCAATGCTGGCCGCGACGGACGAGCCGTCGAGCACGATACCGTTCGCGAACGTTAGTTTGACCGGAACAATATCGACGGGAATCGTTGTGGAGACGCCGCTCGAAGGGCTTCGTCCAACCATCTGAACGGGAAACGTTTGAGACTGAAACGTGAAGGACGTTTTAAACGTGGGCAACGTTTGCGTCGCCACAGCCGAATCCATCGTTTCGGGCGCGAAAGCCTTGTCGCTTGCGGGGAGCGGCGAATCGCCGGCGCCGCCGCGGCAGCCGCTTGCAATCAACATTGCGCCGAGAATGAGAAAGCGTCTGATGATCATGGCGGCACGCTCCGGACGTCTGCATCAAACGTACGACAAACGGCGCGCGAAGTCATGAATGCCGTGGGACGGTGCAGCCGGAGTTGAGTGGGCGCCACTACGAACGTTCCGGCTGCACCGTTAGCCTACTGAAGCCAGCGTCCGAGCCATGCCTCCACGGTATCGTGCCACTCGACGGAGTTCTGCGGTTTCAGAACCCAGTGATTTTCATCTGGGAACGTCAAGAGTTCGCTTGGGATGCCTTTGCGTTGCAACGCGGTGAACGCGCCGATGCCTTGCTCCAGCGGAATGCGGTAGTCATGCGCGCTATGCACGACGAGCATCGGAACTTTCCAGTCCGCAACGTGCGCCGCGGGGTTGAACCGCTCGTAGTTCTGCGGCACTTCCCACGGTACGCCGCCGTTCTCCCATTCGCTGAACCAGAGTTCCTCGGTCGCGTAGCCCATCATCTGGTTGTCGAACACGCCGTCGTGAACGACAAGGCATTTCCACGGCGCATTCCAATTGCCCGCGATCCAATCGATCATGAAGCCGCCGTACGACGCTCCGAGCGCGCACGCGCGGTCGCCGTTCAAGAACGGAAACTGTTGCAACGCGGCTGTCCAGCCTTTTTGCAGATCCTCGAGCGGACGGTCGCCCCAATGTTGGCTGATCGCGTCGGTAAAAGCTTGACCGTAACCGGTGGATCCGTGGAAGTCCACGGTAACGACGGCATAGCCGCGGCCCGCGTACGTTTGCGGATTCCAACGATAGCTCCAATCGTCACCGAAGCTGCCTTGCGGGCCGCCGTGAATCAGAAACGCCACCGGATATTTCTTGCCGGTTTCATAGCCGAAGGGTTTCGTAACGATGCCGTGCACCGTGTCGCCGTTCCAACCCGCGAACGTGAACCGCTGCGACGGCGACATCGCGATGTTGGCGAGTTTGTCCGCATCCGCGCGCGTAATTTGCGTGGCATTGCCGCCTGCTGCTGCCGTGTGGAAAAGCTGTGCGGGCGAGTCCAAAGCGGAGCGCGAGAACACGATGCCGTTTGGGGAAACGTCGAACGCTTCGACGGTGCCGTCGGCGGTGAGCGGCGTCACCGTTCCCGAGCTTGCATCGATAGCGAAGAGGCGGTGATCCAAAACGTCGTCGGCGGTGACGAGCAGCGAACGGCCATCCTGCGACCACGCGAGCGCGTCGGCGGAACGATCCCAGTTCTTGTCGATCTCCGTCGTCGCGCCGGTGCGCAGATCGCGCACCATCACGCCGAAACGATCCGATTCAAATCCGGGACGCTTTTGCGCCTTATATGCGAGGCGCGTGCCATCCGGTGAGAAGACGGGCTGCGCATCCCACGCCGGATTCGAAGCGGTGAGATTTGCCGGCGCAGCAGAACCGTCGATGGGCACCTGCCACAAATCGAAGTTCGTGCTCCATGGTTCACTCTTGCCGGCGGTGCGCGCCGAGAAGACGACTGTCCGTCCGTCGGGCGAGATCGCGTAGTCTTCGTTCCCGCCGAACGGTTTCGAAGGCGAATCGCCGTCGAACGCGCGCATCAGCGAAACGGCGTTTCCACTTGCAACGCCGTTCTGCAGCGCGAGTGAGAAAAGATGATTTTTCGTTCCGTCCGCCCAGGTGTCCCAGTGGCGAATGAACAGGTGGTCGTACACGACGCCGCTCGGGCCATGCGCGCGCGATGCAAGACGCTGCGTCGTGCATTGCAGCGTCGCGCAGTCCGGAAAGACGGCCATCGAAACGACGAGATGCTTACCATCAGGCGCGACTCGGAAGGTGTCGACGTCGATGGGCAACTTCGTCACCTGCACCGGATGCGCGCCGGTCACGCCGGCGCGCCAGACCTGCGACGATCCGCTCCGCGAGGAAAGGAAGTAGATCGAACGGCCGTCGGGCGAGAATCGCCCATCGGTGGCTCCGCCTTTAGAAAGCGCCAGGGCGTGGGCGCTTGCGGGGTTCGCCGGGTCGACCATCCAGAGGGCGTACTTGCCCCGGTTAGCGGCGTAGTCCGTGCTGCGGACCGAGTAGAGCACCCGCGTGCCGTCGGGCGAGTAGTGCGGGTCGGAAACGCGGTCCAGCATCACCAGATCGCGCGCCGTAAAAGGCCGCCCGGTCGAGGCTGTTGCCTGGGAGCCAAGGGCCAAGGATAAGACGGCGGCGCCGATAGCGAAGGCGCGCAGCCGGGAAAACGCTGCTTGCATGCGGCGCGACTTCCGCCACCTCGCTGCCCGGTCCTAGCCAGCCGGCATCGGGGCCTTCGTTTTACCAAATGCACAAAGGCGGCGTCCGGGGGTTGTGTAAGCGTGGCACACATACGCCCCGCGCTAAGGAGTTGAAGCACGACCGATGGCTAGTAACGACCTGCGAGATTTCCTCATGCTGCCGTACGCCGAGCTCGAGGAGATGAACCTGCGTGCCAAACAGCAGCGCAAGGATCGAGTTCCTGCGGAGCAAGTGCAAGAAGAGCGCCTGCGCTATCTCAGCGACGAACGCCGCATCAAAGCCGTGACGGTGCTCTTCAGCGATCTCGAAGGCCGTCTGCACATGCTCGACTACGACAAGAAGTTCTTGTTGAAGTCGTGGGACAATCTCACGTTCGACGGATCGTCGATTCGCGGATTTACGGCGCAGCGCGAAAGCGATCTGCGATTGTTCCTCGATTGGGGTTCGTTTTATTGGGCGCCGGGCGACGTCTTCGGCGCCGGCAAGGTTCTCGTCTTCGCCGACGTCGTTGATCGTAACGGCGCACCGTTCTCCGCCGACGTCCGCGGAAAGCTGAAGAAGCTCTCCAACGACTCCTACGAAAAAGACGGCTATACGCTCAACGCCGCTAACGAGATCGAAGGCTTTCTTTTCGAAGGCCTCGACGCAGAACGGCGCTACCACGAAACCGGCAAGTTCGACTACGTGAACACCGGCGGTTACTATCATTCGCTCCCGGGCGATCCGCTGCGCGATTTCATCGACACGGTGGCGGAAGTGCAACGCGCGATGGGTTTCGAGAACGAGAAAGATCATCCCGAGGTTGCGCCGTCGCAGTTTGAAATCAACTACGGCTACGGCGAGGTCGTGGCGGCCGCAGATCAGATTCAGCTGTATAAGCTGATTTGCCGCCAAGTTGCCACGCGTCTCGGCATGACGGCGAGCTTCTTGCCGAAGCCGGTCGTCGGCGTGAACGGCAGCGGCATGCACACGAACGTTTCGGTCAGTAAGGACGGAAAAAATCTCTTCTGGGACCCGAAAGGTGACGAGAAGGTGAGCAAGTTCGCGTGGCAGTTCGTCGATCGCATTCTCACTCACGGCAACGACATCTGCCTCATGCTCAACGCGAGCGTGAACGCGTACCGCCGTCTCGACCCGCACTTCGAAGCGCCCAACCAAATCAAGGCCTCCGCGGTCGATCGCGGCTCGATGATTCGCATTCCGATCGGCAACGAGCGCAGCGCCCGCGTCGAAGTCCGTTCCGTCGGTCCTGACGCGAACCCGTACATGGTGCTGCACTCGGTCTTCAAGACCGGGCTCGAAGGCACGATTAGTAAAGAACGCAACCTGCGTCAAGCCGAGCACTACTTGCCGGACAACATCTACGACGCGCTCGAGCACTTCCGCAAGTCGGATTGGACGACGAAGATGCTCGGGGCCGACGTAAAAGAACGTTATGCCGATTTAAAACAAGCCAGCGCCGACCGCTGCGCCCGCCAACTCGGCACGTTCGTCAAACCCCCCGAAGTGCAATTCCACCACGAAGTCTACAACCAGTACCTCTGGAATTTGTTCTAAGCAATCCGAGCGATAAGAAAGGCGCATATCAGCGACGCTGGTATGCGCCTTTTTCGCGTGGCTTACGCGACGCTGACTTCGTGCAGTTCGCACGTTGCGTCGCCGACCAGTTCGAGAAACTGCTGTGTCAGCTCCAACGCTTCGTCGCGCCCGGAGACTTCGAAGAGGGCATAGCCGCCGACGATTTCTTTGGCTTCCGTGAAGGGGCCGTCGACGACCGATACCTTTCCGTTCTTCTTCGAGACGCGCATCTCGAGCTGGCCGGGCATCACGCCGCCGGTATCGATGAGCGCTCCGCGCTTCTTGAAGTCGTCGATCAACGCACCCATGCGCTCGATCTGTTCCTGCGTCGGGGGCTTCATCGAAACGGGGTCGATGGTCATAATGGATAGGACTCTCACTGTTGGCTCCTTGCTTACGAGAGGCGATCTACTCATACGTCGAACGACCCGGCCGGATTTCGACACGGCCCGAAAAAATCGTCATCCTGAGGCTCGTACGCGCCTGTGGTTCTTACTTCTCGCTGTCGAGCATGGCCATTTGATGAGAGTCGTAGCGGTCGCCGGCGACGGAAGAAGCGGGGACGGCGGCTTCGATGGCTTGCAGTTCGTCCGGGGTCAAACGTAACTCTAAAGCCTTCAGGGCGTCGCTGAGTTGAGCCCGCGTGCGCGCGCCGGCGAGCGGGATGATGTCGTTGCCGCGCGAGAGCGCCCAGGCCATCGCCAGTTGCGAAGTCGTTGCGCCTTTTTCGTTTGCGATTTGGTTCAGCCGCGCCACCATCGCCAAGTTGCGTTCTTGGTTTTCGCCGCTCCAGCGCGGAAGGCGCGAACGGAAGTCGCCGGCGCCCATTTTATCGACGGTTTTGCCCGCGAGCAACCCGCGCGACAGCACGCCGTACGCGGTGACGCCGATGCCGAGTTCGCGTGTGGTCGGAAGAATCGCCTTTTCGATGCTGCGGCTCATCAACGAATACTCGATTTGCAGCGCCGTCACGGGACACACCGCGTTGGCACGGCGGATCGTTTCGGGACCCATTTCCGAAAGACCAAGATGGCGCACGTAGCCCGCGTCGATCATTTCCTTAATCGCGCCGGCTGTTTCTTCGATTGGCACGTTCGGGTCGAGGCGCGCCGGCTGATAGAGGTCGACGTAATCGGTGTTCAATCGTTTCAGCGTGTACGCAAGCCATGTCTTTACGGCGCTCGGGCGCGCATCGTAGCCAATCCACGCGCCCGACGGCGCCCGTTGCGCGCCGAACTTTACTTGAATGAAAGCATCGTCGCGCTTGCGTCCCTGCAACGCGCGTCCAATCAGCATTTCATTGTGGCCCATGCCGTAGAAATCTCCGGTATCAATCAACGTGATGCCGGCGTCTAACGCTGCATGAATCGTCGCGACGCTTTCGTTGTCGTCGGAGGCGCCGTACATACCGGACATCGCCATGCACCCGAGTCCGATCGCCGAGACCCGGGGCCCGTTGTTTCCGAGGGTTCGCATTTGCATACGAACCCTAATACCCCGTTACTTCAGCGTTCGTTTCCACCACGTCAGCATGCGTTCGTCCAAGTTCCGTTGCGCCGCAATCCCGGTTACGCCGTGGCGCGCCCCCGGATAGACGAAGTAGTCGACGCTCTTGCCGGCGGCGATGAAGCCCTTGACCAACTCGAACGAGTTCATCAAGTGCACGTTGTCGTCGGAACTGCCATGGATCAGCAACAGCTCGCCGCGCAGCGCTGCGGCCCGCGAAAGCACCGACGTCCGTCGATAGGCCGTGGCATTTTCGCGCGGCATGCCCATGTAGCGCTCGGTGTACGCCGAGTCGTAATAACGCCAGTCGGCCGGCGGCCCGCCCGCAATGCCGGTACGGAAAACGCCGGGGGCGTGCGTGAGCGTGAATGCGGTTAGGTAGCCGCCGTAGCTCCAGCCGTAAAGGCCCAGACGTGACGCGTCGACGTACGGCTGTTTTTTAAGCCAGTCGACGCCGGCCAGTTGGCCCGCCATCGCGATTTCGCCCATGTGCGTGTAGAACATGCGCGCGTTCGCAGAGCGATCGTTTGTCGTTGCGGGGCCGTCGACGCTAAATACCAGGAAGCCGTTTTGCGCGAGCAGTTGCGTATAGAGCCCCAGCCAACGGTCGTTGGTCGTTACGCCGTCGCTGACCGGAAGCGGGCCGCCGTAGGCGTCAACAATCACCGGATAGCGTTGTTGCGGATTAAAGTCCGCGGGAACGGTTAGCTGTGCGTCGAGCGTGCCCCACTGCGATGGAATTTCCAAGCGCCGCGTTGTGCCGAGATGGAAGCGCGAAAGATCGGGCGTGCGAAAGAGGACTACGCTCGTGTTGCCGTTCAGCGTTCGCCGCACGATCAGCGGCGGCGAGTTGAAAGACGACGCGGTCTCGATGAAACTCGCGCCGCTGCGCTCCGGCATCACGACCGAATGCGCACCCGCACCGGGCGTAAGGTTCTGCACTTCGCCGCCCTTGAGCGGAACGCCCAGCATCGCGCGGTCGCGTCGCGTTGGATAGAACGCCTCGACGTATGCCGCGCCCGCTTTTTCATCGATGCGCAGAAGCTGTGAAACAGGAAATGCGCCGGTGAGGCGCTTTGCGCTCCCGGTTGAGGTAGAAACGCGATACAACGCTTGAACGCCGTCGCGCTCCGATAGCCACAAGAAGCTGCGCCCGTCGTGCAAGAACGCCGGCGGATCTTGCACGTCGACGAAGCGTGAGTCGCTTTCGCGCAGCAACTGGCGCGAAAGAGCGCCGTCGCGCGGAAACGCCTGCAGACGCAGATGACGTTGCGTGCGGTCGACGATTTCATCCACGACGGCTTTACTATCGGGCGTCCACGTGAACGAGAGGACGTATTCGTCGTTCGGCGCTCCGTCATAAAGCACTCGCGGCGTACCACCGTTTGAGTCGACGACGCGCAGGCTCACCGCCGGATTCTTTCCGCCGGCCAGCGGGTAGCGCTGGTGTTCGACAGTGTTGACGGTCGCCAGAAAGTTCTGAATCGGGAAATCGGTAACCGGCGATTCGTCGAACGACAAGTATGCGACGGACTTTCCATCCGGCGAGAAGCGGTAGGCGTGCTGCACGCCCATCTCCTCGCTGTACAGCCAATCCGGATCGCCGTTGATGCGGGTTGCCGTCGCGCCGGTCGTCAAGCGGGTTTTCGTCTTCGTCGCTACGTTGACGACGTAGAGATCGTTTGCATGAACGTAACCGAGCCGCTTTCCATCGGGCGACCACTGCGGGTCGTCTGCGCCCGTTGCGACCGTCGTTTCATTCGTGCCGTCGCCGTTCGCAACGTCCAATTTTGCGCCGTTGAGAAACGCGATGCGCGTGCCGTCATCGGACCAGGCGATCTGGGCGATCGCCCGTGAACGCGAACCGCGAGACTGGGATTTGGCCGCGAAGAGCACGCGATCGGCATTCGTGCGCATATCGTGAACGCGCAAAATCGGCGGATCGGTTTCGCGATTTCCGGGGACGCTGTACACGTAGCGCGAGCCGTCGGGCGCCCAAGAAAAGTTCGACGGCGGCGTGCCGCTTACCGGATGTTGCGCGACGATCGCGTTTACGGTCAGCGGTTCGAACTGCGCGGCGCGCAGCCCGGAGCAAACGGTGAATAGGGACACCGCAAGTGCCCCGGCGGCAAGGCGCAAATTCATGCGCCCTGCCTTCGCGTTTCGGGGGCGGTTACTTGCCGGTGATTTCGCTTACGATGCGATCCGCGTGATAGACGTGGGTCAATCCCGCGATGAGAGCGCGGCTGTCGACCGCCACGGAGCGATTCAGCTTCGGATCGTAGCCGAACGCGCCGCCGAGTGAGTGGATGTTGCCGTCGAAGATCAGACCGACGACTTCACCCTTGTCGTTCACGAGCGGGCTGCCCGAGTTGCCGCCGATGATGTCGTTGGTGGTGCTCAGGTTCATGGGCGTCGAGAGATCGAGCGAGGACTTCGCATCCAGCCAGCTTTGTGGCAGAACGTAGGGTGCGGCGCCGTTGGCGCGATCGAAGAGGCCTCCGATCGTGGTGTAGGGCTTGGCCGTTCCGTGCTCGTCGGTGAAGCCTTCCACGATGCCGTAGCTCAAGCGCAGCGTGAAGGTTGCATCCGGATAGACGCTCGTGCCTTCAACCGCGAAACGCGCTTTCGCGATCGACTCGCTCAGCTGGCGCGACGGATTCAGCACGGTGTTTTCATACTGCTTGCGCACGGCGCGCGATTGCGCGTCGATGCGGCGCGCAAGATCGACGAACGGGTCGTCGGATGCGGCAACGGCCGCTTCCCCGCCGTCGTAGAGTTTCTTGCGGTAATCGACGCTGCCGAGTTTGGTGTTGCTCACCAGATAGTGCGCTTCGTCCTGCGGCGAACGATTTTGAAGCACTTCTTTGACGAACGGGTCCTCGGGTCCGAATTCGCGCCGCATGTTATCCAGCGCGAACGCCAGGTTCAGCTCCTCGACCGCTGGATAGATCGGCGAAGGGTTGAATAGCTCTTCCGGAAGCGTAACGAGCGCGGAGTCGCTATATTCCGGCAGGCGTTGTGCGTTCGGCTTTGCCTTTTCAACCGGCAGGCGCACGAGCGTTTGCGCGAAGTCGAAGTACGTGCTGCGGAAACCGGCGCCGCTCTTATAGGTGTAGGTCGTTCCGAGTTGTGTCTTCAGCGTCTGCAGCGCCGCCAGTTTCGTCCACGCGTCGCCGTACGTTTTTTGCAGCGCCGGTTTGGCCGCGACTGCGTGCCGGAGCTTTTGTTCGTTCGAAACAAGCTTGCCGAAGAAGGCCGGATCGTCCAGCGCTTCGAGTTGACCGACGACCACCTTGTAGCTGTTCTCGGCGTAGAAAAGCTCGTCGTTGGTCGTGCGCTTTTGTTCGGGGCCTTCGGTTTGATACTGCTCGAGCAATCCGCGAAGTTCGGCGAGCGACGCGAGGCGTTTCGGCAGGGCGACGTCACGCAGGTATTCGAGTTCGGCAACGGTTAGCTCGCGTTGCGTCGATCCCGGGTTGCCGGCAACGAAGACTTCATCGCCCGCCTTTGAACCGGCCTTGCTCCAGCGGAGGTACTGCGGCGTGCTCGCCGGTTTGCCGTTTTCGTACGCGCGGATGAAAGCTACGTCGAAATCATACCGAGGGAAATTGAAGTTATCGGGGTCTCCGCCGAACTGCGCCACGCCGAACTCCGGCACGAAGACCAGGCGGATGTCGCGATAACGGTGGTATTTGTAGACGTCGTAGACGCCGCCGTGGTAGAGCGAAACAACGTCGCAGCGGATCGAAGCCGCGGTGCCGCACGCCTTCTGCAGTTTGGCGTTCTCGGCGCGGTTTGCCGCGGTGAAGGCCGCTCCGCTCAAGCCCTTCGTCGCCGCGAGCATTTCTTTGGTGACGTCGGTTATGGTTTCGAGCTGATCGATCTCGAAGCCGTCGCACTTTTGTTCGTCGGCTTCCGTCTTTGCGTAAAACCCGTTTTCCACGTAGTTCTTCGAAGCCGTGGAAAGCTGGTCGGCGCAGTCGACGGCGCAATGGTGGTTCGTCATGATGAGGCCTTGCGGCGAAACGAAAGAGGCCGAGCAGCCGCCCGCGATGCGCAACGCGGAAGACCGGACGTGGTCTAGCCACGCCTGTGAAGGTGCAAAACCATCTTTGGCGCCGGCGGCTTGCGACGGGAAGTGGTCGAACGTCCACATCCCCTCGTCCGCGGATGCAACGTTTGAAAGCGCGAAAAATAGCGCTGTAGTAAGAGCGAGAGCGAACTTCATTCGCCCTCTTTCGGCCAGGACGCCGGTCACCCATTGTCACATGAAGCCGGAAAAGGAGAACAGATGCGGCTTTTTCCTGCGCTCTCATTGTCGCTCGGCTTTCTTTTGCTCGCCGGTGCGAGCGCCGCAGCGGCCCCGGCTCCCGACCCGCTGGCGACACTCAAGTTCCGTAACATCGGCCCGACAACCGGCCGCATTGACGCGGTCGCGGGTATCCCCGGCGATCCCACGACGTACTTTGCCGGCGGACTCGGCGGACTGTGGCGTTCCCAAGACGGCGGCGTTCAATGGACGCCCGTTTTCGACGATAAGGACGTAACATCGATCGGCGCTATCGCGGTCGCGCCGTCGAACCGTCGCGTAATTTATGTCGGAACCGGTGAGCCCAACATTCGCAACGATATTGCATTTGGGAATGGAGTGTACCGGTCCGACGACGGCGGAACGAAGTGGACGCACGCCGGGCTCGATGGAACCTCGCAGATCGCGCGTATCGAAATCGATCCGCAAGATGCGAATGTCGCGTACGTTGCGGCGGTAGGCGATCCGTTCGCCTCGTCGGACGAGCGCGGCGTCTATAAGACGAGGGACGGCGGAAAACACTGGCAGCGCATTTTATACGTCGACGGAGCGACCGGCGCATCGAGCATAGCGATCGAGCCGCATCATCGCAACGTGCTTTTAGCGGGAATGTGGACGATCAAACGAGAGCCGTGGATGCTTACGAGCGGCGGTTCGAACGATGGACTCTTTCGTTCCACTGACGGCGGCGCGCACTGGACGCGCCTGCAAGGAAACGGCTTGCCTCAAGGTCCGATGGGACGCATCGGCCTGGCGTTCGCGCCGAGCGAGCCGAATCGCGTATACGCGCTCATCGAATCGAAAAACGGGGTGTTGTGGCGCAGTGACGACGCCGGCATGCACTGGCAGGCGACGAACGACAAGCACATCCTTGCTCAGCGTCCCTACTACTTCTCGCAGTTGACAGTCGACCCGCGTGATGCAAAGCACGTGTACTTCATGTCGATTTTTCCGTCCGAATCCAAGGACGGCGGCAAAACAACGAAACAGTTTAATACGCAAGGTTACGACCACCATCAGATGTGGATCGATCCCGAAAATCCGAATCGCGCGATCATCGGTGCGGATGCCGGCGTTCGGCTTTCGCAGGACGGCGGAAAAACGTGGCGCGACCCGCAGCTAATCGTAAGCCAGCCGTATCACATTTCGGTCGATGATGAAACGCCGTACTTCGTGTGCGGCGAGTTCCAAGATCCCGGCGCGGTCTGCGGGCCGAGCTTGAGTTTCACCGGTTCGATTACACCCGATCAATGGTTTTCGGCACAAAGCGGCGAGAGCGGATGGATCGTGTTCTCGCCCGCCGATCACAATGTGATTTACGGCACCGGCTATCAAGAAGCGGTCTTGAGTTTCGATCGTAAGTCGGGACAGGGCCGTTTGATCAGCCCGTGGCCCGACAATTATGCCGGCAAAGGCGCCGACGCGTATAAATACCGCGGCGCGTGGGTTGCACCGGTCGCCGTCTCGCCCCTCGAGCCGAACGCGCTCTACTTCGGCGCGCAGATGCTGATGAAGACCGTTGACGGCGGCGCGACATGGAGCGAAGTGAGCCCCGACCTCACGCGCAACGATAAGAGCAAACAGGTCGCGTCCGGGCAGCCGGTTACAAAAGATAATGCAGGCACGGAAGTTTACGACACGATTGCCGGCATCTCCGAATCGCCAACCGCGAAAGGCGAGATTTGGGTCGGCACGGACGACGGGTTGGTATGGCTCACGCGCGACGGCGGAGCGCACTGGACGAACCTGAGCGCGAACGTTCCGAACCTGCCGCATTGGGCGCGCGTGAACTACATCGATCCCTCGCCGTTCGACGACGGCACCGCCTATATGGTGGCGGAGAACCACAAGCTCGGCGATCGCACGCCTTACCTTTACGTAACGCGCGACTTCGGTGCGCACTGGAGTTCGATCTCGAGCAACTTGCCGAAGAACGTCTACGCGCGCATGATTCGCCAAGACCCGGTGCGCAAAGGTTTGCTCTATGCCGGAACGGAGAACGGGCTGTGGATTTCGTTCGACGACGGCGCGAACTGGCAGAGTTTCTTACACAACCTTCCGCACGTACCGGTTTACGACTTCGTGATTCAGCCGAAGTTCGACGATCTGGTCGTGGCGACGCACGGCCGCGGCGTGTGGATTCTCGACGATCTCGGATCGGTGCAGAAATTTACGCCGGCAGTGCAGGGGCAAAGCGCGTATCTGTTTCCGATTCGCGACGCCTATCGATGGCAGCAGTCTTTCGGAACGTGGGCCACGGGTGAAGGCGCAGGCGACAATCCGGCCGGCGCACCGATCGATTTCTACTTGAAACAGGCGCCGAAGAAGAACGCGCGCGTGAGTTTGGATATCTACGACGGCACCACGCTCGTTCGCACGATCAAAGCAGACCATCCCGTGGCGGGCGTGAATCGCATAACGTGGGACTTACTTTACGACAACGTCGATACGGTTCCGAACTATCACACGACGCAGCAGGGATTCACGGGGCCGGTTGTCCTCCCCGGAACGTACACCGTGCGTTTGACCGGCGCCGGAGCTGTTCCGGCGCAGACCATCAAGGTGCTGGCGGATCCCAAAACGCAAAGCACGCTCGCAGACATGCAGGCGCAAACGGCGTTCGTGTTGCGTTTGCGTGCGGAGTATAAGCGCGCGGGTGAAGAGATTGTCGCCTTGCGTTCGCTGCGCGAGCAAATCGCCAAAACGAAACATGCGCGCGGCGCCGGTAACGACACGGTAGCCGCGCTCGACGCACTCGACGCCCACGCCGGCACGGCTCTGGACGACCTGTACCAAAACAATACGCAATCCTGGGAAGACACGCTGCGCGTGCCGGTCAGGCTGTACGAGCGGTTGTTGAACGCAGGCGGCAGTGCAGAATCCGGTGACTATGCGCCCACGCAAGGCGTTATCGGCGTTGCCGGCGAGGTGGAAAAAGAATTTCAGGCGACGCTTTCAGCCGACGATCCGATCTTCGGCAACCAGCTTGCGGCCGTTAACGCGTTGTTGACTCGCGACAAGCTCTCAGCCATTACGGTAAAACGGGCGCCGAAATAATTGAACGCGTCCCGGCAAGAACGCACTAAGAGGCATTGAGCGCGTCGATGAAGGTGGTGAATTCGGGATTGAACCGGTTCTTGATCTCTTGCCAGCTCGTGCGCGCACCCGGCGAAGACATCACCCAATCGATACTCGCTCGGATACCGACCCAGTGAATATCGCGGAGCGTGCGATTTTCGGTCTGAAAGTAAAGGCTCTCCGCCCGGCGCAGGAAGCTGAGGAGCATGAAGTTGTACTGCGCCTGTTCGACATCGGTCAGTACGGAAAAGTCACGGCCGGCGCGCAGGACAAGATCCGTGAGGTTCTTGTCTTTTCCAATATCGAAAGAAATGGAAGCGAAGGAATCAACGACGTCCTGAAACGCCGAGGCTTGAACGGCGCGCGTGTTGTTCCGAATCTCGATGGCGGTGTAAATGATCGTCGCTATGACGCCGAGACCGCTCATTATGCTGCCGAGCAAAGCGAATTTCTCGAGCGTCATGGTGACCTCCGATTTGGTCGCTAAGCGTCGTGCGTCGACCGGATCGTCGCAATGGGCAGGGCGTAGACCGTGCCGAAGCGGCTGCCGATCACCAGCGTTTGGCCGGCGAGAATCGGCGAGCCGACGTTGAAGCCGCTCCCCATTTTCTTGTCACCGACCAGTTTGCCGGTTCGCGCGTCGAGCGCCCACAAATAGCCGGCGGCATCGCCGAAGTACACGAGTCCGTCGGCATAGACGGCGCCGCCCTTGACCGGGCCGCGCGTTTTCCATTTCCACAGCACGCGGCCCGTAGCGGGATCCAGCGCGTGCATGTATGGCGCAATCGCGCTTCCCATGTACAGCACGCCGTTAGCTAAGAGCGGAATCGCCGCTTCGTTACGGGGCGGCAGAATACCGCGTTCGAGCTCCACGTCCCAGCGTTTCGTGCCTGTTTTTAAATCGAGTCCATATGCGCGTTGGATTGCCGGAGTCGTTGCGAGCGTGTACTGAGCGGGAGGCACCGGCGTCATGTAATTGCACATCACGAGCGCGCCGTCGGTTACCTCCGGACAGTCGCCGAATCCCGAAGCGGTCGCATCGAACTTCGTACTCCAAATCGTCGCGAAGTCCGCGAGCCGCAATTCCCAAATCGTGTTGTCGAACACTCCCGGCGTAATAAAGCGATCGCTTCCGATGGGGAGGATGGACGACATCGACGCGATCGAGTGCAGGTTACGGACGTAGAGTTTTTTGCCCGTGGCCGGATCGAGCGCGGTGATCCATCCGGCACCATTGTGATGCACCAAGACGTTGTCGATGATAGCCGGGGTCGGCATGCCCGAACCCGGCAACAGCGTTCGCCAGCGAAGCGTCCCCGTATCCCGGTCGAACGCGAGCATCGCATTGTTGTTCGTGCCGACGTAGAGCGGAGCGGTGGGCGTGGGACCCATGCTCTGTTCGTTGCCCTCGCCTACGATGACCAAGTTGTTGTAGACGAGCGGTGCGCTCATGAGAGGATCGCTTACGCGATAGCGCCACTTCGTTGCGCCACTCGTGGCGTCGATCGCATAGAGCCAACCGGCGTTGTTCCCGACGTAAATCGTGCCGTTGACGAGCGTTGGGCTCGCGGAGATCGGGCCGCCGGTAACGACGTACCACGTGGCGGAGAGCGTGCCGGGTATAACCGCGTTGTTGCTGTCGTTCAGTCGGAATTGCGTCCAGGAGCTGGGGCCGAGCCCTTGCGCCGCTGCGGACGCAGCCGAAACGGCCAGCCATAACAGCAGCCCCAGTAAGGAAGCGGGCTTTCTCCCGAGCGCTCTCATATTGGGCTGGATATTCCCGGATAGACGGCTACGCAACCACAGGAATCGTGCAGCTAAACGCGAACGTGTGTTCGTATAGAAAAGAGGCTTGGAATCCGGGTTTGGTGCGTGGTAAGATCATGCCTCGGCCCCGGGCAACCCCCGGCGCCTTTTTCATGAAACCGAGGCCGGCCCGCAAGGCCGGGTTCGTAGTGGTTTGGGTCAGCTAAGCCACTTGGCTAGAAGCGCGAGCGCAGCTCGGCTTTCAACCACCTAGTCGAAAGGACAACTTCATAAATGGCAACCAAGGCGAAGCGCCCGGCGAAAGATCGCCGCCCGAAGCGCAAATCGTGTAATTTCTGCGGCGACAAAGTTCTCGACATCAGCTACCGCGACGTGAATCGTCTGAAGAAGTACGTTTCCGAACGCGGCAAGATCGTGCCACGCCGCATCTCCGGGAACTGTGCGAAGCATCAGCGTTTGCTGACGACCGCCGTCAAGCGCGCGCGCGTGATCGCATTCCTTCCGTTCGTTTCGGAGTAAGGTAACGAGGTTTAATCCATGAAAGTCATTCTTCTGAGCGACGTGAAGGCGCTCGGCAAGAAGGGCGATGTCGTCGAGGTCGCCGAGGGCTACGGGCGCAACTTATTTGCTGCCGCGTAGTCTCGCGTCCGAGGCGAATAAGGGCGCACTCGCCGCCCACGCCGACCAAAAGAAAGCGCAAGAGCAAGCCGCGACGCGCAGAATCTCGCCGAGGCGAAAGAACTCGCGACCAAACTCGGAACAGACGCAGCTTGCCGTTAAGGCGAAGGCCGGCGGCAACGGAAAACTGTTCGGCGCCGTCACCAATGCCGACGTCGCCGACGCGATCAACGAAGCGTTCGCCGTGCCGATCGACAAGCACAAGATCGAGATCAAGAGCCAGATCAAGGCGCTTGGTTCGTACCCGGTGGAGATCAAGCTCCACAAGAACGTCGTTGCGAAGGCGACGATCAGCGTCGTCGCCGCCTAAGCTAACCCATGGCGTCCGCCGGCGAGCAACCTTATGCGTCGCGTTTGCGGCGCAAATTCGGCGTTGAAGACGAGCTGAACCGGTACGTCTCGGCGCTGTACGAGATGCTTGCGAACGTGCATCGGCCAGGACAAACTCGTCTTGCGCGCCGGCAAAGTGAGCGCTCTCAAAATGATGCGCTCGCACAATCTCTCGGATCGTCTCTGCGCGCTTGCGCGTCTGGTCTTCGAAGACCCGACGCTCGAGCGCGCTACGACGCGCGCGCAACAGCGCCGCGTCGATCGCCGATATCGAAGAAGCGCTGGCGGATCTGATCGCGCAGAAGACCGTCGAAGACACGATCGAGCGCAAGATCAGCGAAAAGATGAACGCGCGCCATCAGGAGTACCTCAAGGATCTCAAGCTCGAGGCGCTGCGCGAAGACGCCGGCCCCGAAACGCCGGCCACGCAGGCGAAGCTCGAAGAACTCGACGCGCTTTCGCAGCGCAGTCTCGCGGCGTCGGCGCTGCAGCAGCTGCGTCCCGCAGAAGCTCAACGAAATCGTCGGCCAAGAAGCCGCGATCAAAGCGCTGCTCGCCAAGATCAGCTCGCCGTATCCGCAGCACGTCATTCTCTACGGACCGCCCGGCGTCGGAAAGACGACCGTGGCGCGCCTGGCGCTCGAAGTTGCGAAGAGCGCGTCCGTACACGCCGTTCGCGCAAAGACGCGCCGTTCGTCGAAGACGAGCGGCACGACGCTGCGCTGGGATCCGCGCGAAACGACCAATCCGCTGCTCGGCAGCGTGCACGATCCGATCTATCAGGGCAGCCGGCGCGAGTTCGCCGAGGGCGGAATTCCCGAACCGAAGCTCGGCCTGGTCACGCGCGCGCATGGCGGCGTGCTCGTTCATCGACGAGATCGGCGAGCTGGATCCGCTGCTTGCAGACGCGCCTGCTCAAGGTGCTCGAAGATAAGCGCGTCACGTTCGAGTCGTCGTACTACGACGAAAGCGCGCCGAACGTCCCCGAGTACATCACGGCGCTTGTTCAAAGAAGGCGCGCCCGGCCGATTTCATTCTGATCGGCGCGACGACGCGCGATCCCGAGGAGATCGATCCGGCGATTCGTTCGCGTTGCGCGGAGGTCTATTTCGAACCGCTCACGCAAAGCGCAGATCGTCTCGATCGTGCAGGGCGCGATCAAGCGCCTCGGCGCAAAAGCGGCGCGCGGCGTGCCGCAGCTGATTGCGTCGTACACGATCGAAGGCCGCAAGGCCGTGCAGATTGTTGCCGACGCGTACGGACAAGCGCTGTACCGCGATGCATCCGCAATGCAGCGGACAGCCGTCACCATCACGCGAAGACGACGTGCGCGCCGTCGTGCAGCACGAGCCGTCTGGTGCAGCATACGCTCGTGAAAGCGCGCGCGCAACGCGCGAGATCGGCAAGAGCGTTCGGCCTCGGCGTGCATCACTATCTCGGCAGCATCATCGAAATCGAAGCCGTCGCGTTTGCGGCGTCGCAAGCCGGCAAAGGCACGATTCGCTTCAACGACACGGCCGGCTCGATGGCCAAAGATTCAGCGTCTTCAACGCGGCGAGCGTGTTGCGCGCGTACTCGGGCATCGACGGCCGACTACGATCTGCACATCAACGTCGTCGGCGGCGGAAACATCGACGGACCCTCGGCCGGTCTCGCGATCTTTCTCGCGCTTTACTCGGCGCATTACGAAGACGCCGCTTCCGCAGGACGTCGCGATCACCGGCGAGCTTTCGATTCAAGGGAAGGTCCGTGCGGTCGGCGGCGTCGTCGAGAAACTGTACGCCGCGCGCCAAGCCGGAATGCGCGCGATGCTCCTGCCGAAGGAAAACGCGCGCGACGTCGACACGCGCTTTCAGCGATCGACATCGTGCCGGTGACAACCGTCGAGCAGGCCATGCGCGAGCTGGGTCTGCACAAGAAATCCACAAGACGCCCACAAGGGCGCTCACAGGGCTCGCGCGCCGCAAGTCTCGCGCGTAGCCCATGAGCATCTCACACTTACACTCCGGGTCGATCGATCGCATTCCGCCGCACAATCTCGAAGCCGAGATGGCGTTGATCGGTTCGATGCTCGTCGATCGCGAAATTATGGGAACGGTCGGCGAGATCGTTCAGCCGTCGGATTTCTACGCGCACGTTCACGAGACGATCTTCGCGGTGCTGCTCGATCTGTTCGATCGCGGCGAACCGCTCGACAAGATCACGGTCGCGGAAGCGCTGCGCCAGCGCGACGCTCTCGAAAAAGTCGGCGGCCTTTCGTATTTGAGCTCGCTGATGGACACGGTACAGACGGCAGCATCGGCGACGTACTACGCGAAGATCGTTCGCGAAAAAGCGGTGCTGCGCTCGCTCATTCACGCCGGCACGCAGATCACGCAGCTCGGTTACGAGGCGCGAAGAAGACGTCGACGCGCGCGCTCGATCAAAGCGAGCAGATCGTCTACTCAATCGGCGAACGCCAGATGTCACGGCGATTTCGTCGCCGGTCAACCGCCTGATGAAAGAAGCGTTCGACCACATCGACCGCCTGTTCCATCAACGCGGCGACCGCACCGGTCTTACGACGCGGCTTTCGTGACATCGACGCGATGACGACCGGTTTCCAGCCCGGGCAACTTCATCATTCTCGCGGCGCGCCCCGGTATGGGCAAAACGTCGTTTGCGCTGAACATGGCGGTTGCCGCCGCACGCGAAGCGCAAGAATCCGTTCGCGTTCTTCTCGCTCGAAATGTCGAACAACGAACTGGTGCAGCGCCTCATCTGTTCCGAGGCGCGTCTCTCGATGCACGACATGCGCCGCGGCAACATCAAGCCGCACCAGTGGGAAGATATCTCGCGCGCGATGGGCAGCTTGAACGAACTGCCGATCTATCTCGACGATCAGGGCGGCTTGTCGGTTACGCGAAGTGCGCAGCCGCTGCCGGCGTTTGAAATCGACGCACGGGACTCGGCGCGATCTTCATCGACTACTTGCAGCTGCTTCGTCCCGGCGTGCTGAGCGAAGAACGCCAATCGCAACGAAGAGCTTTCGGAAATCTGCCGCACGCTCAAGGTGACGGCGAAAGATCTCGGCGTTCCGATCATCGCGCTCGCTCAGCTGAATCGCGGCGTCGAGTCGCGCAACGACAAGCGCCCGATGCTCTCCGATCTTGCGCGACTCCGGTTCGCTCGAGCAAGAAGCCGACATGGTGGCGTTCCTCTATCGCGACGGGCTACTACAATCCCGAAGGCCCGGAACCCGACGTCACCGAGTTCATCATCGCCAAGCATCGCAACGGTCCGACCGGCACCGTCAAGCTGCGCTTCCAGAAAGAGTTCACGCTCTTCGTCCCCTACGCCGACGAATCGCACTTCCCGCCGGCTTAAATTCGAGGATGTCCATGGCGCAAAACACCGCAACGCTTCGCTTGTCCCACCTCAGTTTGGGCGTCAACAATCTCGACGTGTCGGAAGCGTTTTATCGCGACGTGCTTTGCCTCGAAACGCTACGCCAGGGCGACGACGTCGTCGTACGCTGGGCTAACTTTCTGCTGATCCTCTCGCAACGTCCGCCGACGACGCGCGCCAAATTTCACATCGGCTTCCGCGTCGATTCGCCGCAAGAAGTCGACGCTTGGGCCGAACGCATCCGCAACGCCGGCGTCAACATCATGTCCGGCCCCTTCGGCACCGACAACGCGCGCCAACTCTTTTTCATCGACCCCGACGACTACGAACTAGAAATCTACTCCGAATAGCGTCACCCTGAGCTTGTCGAAGGGCGCATCGCACTTTGTCCGCGCACTCACTTCACCCTGAGCTGGAGGCGCATCACACACTTTGCTCGGCGCACTCACTGTCACCCTGAGCTTGTCGAAGGGCCGGCGTATCGCAGTAGTAATGGGTGAAGAGTTTTTATGTCTACATGCTGCGATGCGCGGACGGCGCATTTTACGTCGGTGTCACGAGCGAACTAGAGCAGCGTCTTGGCCAACACAAAACCGGCTGGAATCCGAAAGCGTTCACGCACAATCGAAGGCCCGTTCAACTTGTCTACGCAGATGAGTTCCCGACAGCCGACGAAGCTATCGCGTGGGAAAAACAACTCAAGGGTTGGAGTCGCGCGAAGAAGATTGCGCTTATAAGGCGCGATTGGCCGTTAATTCGAGTTCTATCAAAAAACGGAATTCCAAAACGCAAATAATGAGATACCGTGCCCTTCGACGAGCTCAGGGTGACACTGGTGAGATACGCGTGCCCTTCGACGAGCTCAGGGTGACACTGGTGAGATACGCGTGCCCTTCGACGAGCTCAGGGTGACACTGGTGAGATACGAGTGCCCTTCGACGAGCTCAGGGTGACACTGGTGAGATGCGAGTGCCCTTCGACGAGCTCAGGGTGACAAATGGTGAGATGCGCGTGTCCCTCGGCGAGCTCCGGCGCCGCGCAAACAGGCTGGCGCAAGGAAGGCCGCCTGGCGGATGAAAGTGCTGATGTAGAATTGACTGAGGTCTACGAATTCTCGGAGGAAGAATACAATGGCTAAAACCTATGCTAGGTGGGCTGCCGGCGTATTTGCGTTAACGCTTGTTGCCAATGCCCAAGCTCAACAAACCACCGGTGCGGCGAGCGATTCGGAAATGATCGCGAAGGCTACATCGGCAGCGCCACCCTCGGTCGGCAAAAACGCAACGGTTATTGCGATGAACCCGGACGGTTCGATGCGGACTCTGCAAAAAGGGACCAATTCGTTCACGTGCATGATGCTCGACCCGCAATCGCCGATGTGTGCCGATCCAAACGGCATGGCGTGGGGCGCCGCGTTGATGAAACATGCAGCGCCGCCCGATGCCGTCGGATTCATCTACATGCTCGGCGGCGATGACGGTGCAAGCAACACCGACCCTTATGCGAAGGCCAAAACGGCTAGCAATCACTGGGTTACGACGGGTCCGCATGTAATGATCGTCGGTCCGGGCGTGAAGCAGATGCAAGGCTATCCGCGAACGCCGGACGCCGATCCAAACAAAGCCTACGTCATGTGGGCCGGTACCCCGTACGAGCACCTAATGCTCCCGGTTAGCGGCTCGCAGCCGTAAGGATCTACTCGTCGATTCCCTCAGCGTCGTCGCGCAGCATTTCGAAAAATTCTTCCGCCGTGTCACGCAACACGTCGAGAAGCCGCCCGAAATGCGGCGCGACTTCGCTTGCATCATTGACGCATAGCTCGATCGTGAAAAGCACGTCGCGCTCGTCTTCCCAAAGCGCCGACTTCACGAATTTTTTGCGAACGTTCAAAACGTTCGCTGCGTCCATCGCTTCGTCGAGATCGAGTTCCGCAGGAATCGCCCAGCCCGAGCCGATCATCAGAAAATTCGGATCGTCGCGATAGCTCACGACGAAGTACCGGTCGCCTTCGCTTTTGAAAGCGACGCGATAGGCTTCTTCGTCGTCGTCTCGCGTGTAGAGTAAACCTTCTTCGTCGATGGCGCTTTCGATCGGCGCTAGCGGATCATCCGTCATCGTTGCTCTTCATGAACGAGTTAATAAATTTCTCGGCGGCGGCTTTGCTTTCGGTGCGGTCCACAATGCGCTCGATCGCGCGCGATCCCGCTTCGCGAACGCGCGCAACGACGTCCCAAAATACCACCATGAACGCTTCCGGCGATCCGGTTTCCTGGTCGTGCGTAGCCACGAAGAGCGCGTCGTCATGGGCTAAAACGAACGTGACGTCGTCGAACTCCTGATGTACGGATGCCAGCGTTTCCGCGTTCTGTGTTTGTTCGCGCGCCCAATCCGGAACTTCGTACGCCGTCGACACCGTAAAGCTTCCCGGCTCGCGCTCGTACGTCGTTACGGAGAAGACCTGCCCGCGGCTACGGAACAGGATTTCGCTGATGCCGCCCGCTTCGTCGAGCGACGCGACGTCGACTTTGTGTCCTTCGCTTTCGATGAATTTCGAAATGAGCTCACGGACAAGCGTCATGAATCTTCTCTTCGATGTAGGTTCGCGAGAGATGCACGTATTCGGCGGCCGCGATCTCTATCCAATGCTGCGCCTCACCTTCGATCTGCTTCTTGACCTTCGCAGGTACGCCGGCGGCAAGCACGTGGTCGGGGATCTCGACGCGTTCGCCGACGACGCTTCCGGCCGCGACGAGCGCCCCTTCACCGACGATGCAGCCATTCAATAGGACCGCGTTGCTGCCGATCAGGGCCTGCCGTTTAACGTGGCAATCCTCCATGACGGCGGCGTGTCCGATCGTGACGTCGTCGTCGATCTGCGTTAGGTTCGTGACGTGTATCACGGCGTTGTCTTGAACCGACGTGCGGGCGCCGATGCGGATCGGCCCGTTGTCTCCGCGTAGGACCGCGCCGAACCAGATACTCGACTCCTCGCCTACCTCTACGTCGCCGATAAGCACGGCGGTCGGCGCGATAAATGCCGACGGATGGATTTTCGGCCGCTTCCCGCGGTACTCGATTATCATGTGTCGAAGTCTTAGCCATGCACCGCCACAAAACCCCGTTGCGCGGCGTTAAAGCAACGCCGCGGCCGAAGCCCGACGATCCGAACTATACCGCCGTGAATTACGAATATGCCGGGCGGGAAGGTCACATTCACGAGGTCGTAACGATCGGCGGAAGAGAGTTGGCGAAGGTAGGTTTCAAAGATCGAAAGATCGTGTATTACTTGCTCGATGACGTTGAACTGGACGAATCCGCGAAGCGCGGGACGTTTCACGACGACGACATCGCCAAGTAATTACGTTTGCCTTTGGGGGAAGACATGGCGCAAGATGAAGAGCGGCCGCGTCCGGGCGACGACGCTTCCGAAGAAGATGAAATGCTCAACGAGGACGAGGTCGACGACGACGAAGATTTAGGCGACGAAGATGAAGAAGACGAAGACGACGACCTAGACGAAGAATAAAAGAATGATGGTCCGCATTGCGGGCCATCATTCTTTTTACGCTAGCGTCGTAAGCGACGAATCAGGAGTCTTTCGTTTGGTCTTCTCTTAGGATTGGTCTGTATCTAGGTCGGTCTATCTTCGTTGCTCGAGCTTTGGGGTCTACGTATGTGTCCTTGGGGTCTATGGTTTGGTGCTGAGTAGTAGTGGTTGCTTCTGTTTGGGTCGTTTCTGTTCTCGGCTCCCATCGCCGCGTGAAGGACCTGTACCCGCTATGCATCGGATAACACGCACGGGCCCCTCACTCACCATCACAGCGGTCAGGCAGACTCTCTCCGAATAAAACGAAGGAAGCGGGGTATCGTATGGCCATGGAGCAGCCTCGCGAGAGGCGCTTCGTACTTGCGGCGTGGATAACGATCGTCGTGCTCGCTCTGGCGCGGGCTGCGAGCGCAGTCCGTTTTCCGCTTAGCGGGGACGAAGCGTACTACTGGGAGTGGAGCCGCCGGTTGGCGCTCGGTTATCTCGATCATCCGCCCTTAGTCGCGTGGACGATTGCGTTGTTCGATCGGGGCACTCATAGCGTGCCGTCAATTCGCGCTGGATTCTTACTCTGTGGCGTGCTTGCTGCGCTGGCCGCGTACGATTTTGCCCGCCGCGCACGCGGCTCGAAAACGGCCGGGGCGCTGGCGGCTATCTTGGTTTTTTGCGCGCCTCTCGCTAGTTTCACATTTGGATTCGCTACGCCGGACGGCCCGTATTTGCTCGCCTGGTGCGCGAGCCTCGCCTTGGCGCAGCGCGCCTTGCAGACCAACGCGCGGGTGTGGTGGGCAGCGCTCGGTGTTTCGCTCGGGGTATCGATCTTGGCGCGATTTTTCGGCATAGCGCTTCTAATCGGTCTCTTATGGGCGGTTTGGCGAACCGTTCGCCGGGCGCAAGGTTCGTATAAGGGGCCGGCGCTCGCCGTCGCCGTGACGGTAATCATTGCATCGCCGGTGCTGATCTGGAATAGCGAAAACGCGTGGGCGGGCGTGCGCTTTGCGCTCGCCGGACGGCATGTGTGGCATGGTTTTTCGCCTTTGCGCGCCATCGACGCATTGGTCTTTGCCGCCGTCGCGGGCGCGCTTTTTGCGGCCCCGTTCGTCGTTGCGGCGCTCGTTCGCATCCGCCGGCTTGCGGAGCCGTGGAGCGACCTCGTTTGGTGCACGGCGCTTCCGCTTCTCGCTACCGTCGCCGTGCTATCGTTCTTCGAACCCGTCGAAGTGTATTGGCTTGCCGGACCGATCGTTTCGCTTGCATGTGCCGCGGCGATTCTGTGCGCGAATGCGGCAATAGAACGACGCGCGTTAGTTGTTGCAACCGTTCCCTCGATCGTCGTTACGCTGCTTGCGTCTGCGCTTGCCGCCGCGCCGGTTTCGACCGTGACCTCCGTGTTCCAGCGCCTTCCATTTCATGCCGAAACTTCGAGTGCGTTCGAAATCTACAGTTACGACGAGCTCGCACGCGATATACGCGCGCAGTACGGCGCATATGCGGTCGTGACCGACGGCTACGGCCTTTCCAGCTTGCTGGATTTTTACGGCGCCATCCCGCCGATCGTCGTGGGATACAACCATCAAGGGCAGGAAGCGAGCCGCTGGTTTCGCTCGCACGGCGCCGTCGCCGCAATTTATGTGGACCCGGTTTCGCTCGACAAGCGCCCCGACGTGCTCGCGAGACTCCGGAGCGCCTGCGGATCGATCGACCGGCGGCCGCCGCTGGTCTACCGCGAAGCCGCAATCGTCTTGCACGCGTATTCCGTCACGGGATGCCGGACGTTCGACACGCGAGGGCTGGCCGTTCTGAATCGGCAGTAATCGCGCCAGGAATGGCACGCAAGAGTTGGCAACTGCTTCCAAATGAAGTTGGCCGTCGTTTTTGCCGGGGCACTTTTCTCGTGCAGCCCGCTCATCGCGGTTGCGCTGACCCCTGCACCAAGCGCTTCGCCGGTACTGGGCATCTCGGCCGATCAGGCTTCGAAAGCGATCTCTAAAATCTACGCGCGAAATGCGGCCGTGAAGTCGTATTCGTTCGATGCCAGCGTGCACATCAAGCTGCACCGGTTTCCCTGGCTGAGCTTTCATCTTGACGGACACGGAATCTACGAGCGGCACGGCCAGTACCGCATTCAATTCTATAACGTGCCTTGGTGGGCGCGGGGCTTCGATCATTTCGATCTAGCGTCCCTCGATCCGACGACGTGGATCAAACAATACGACGTTTCGTCGGTTTCGCAGCGCGGCGATGCGACGGTCGTCGCGATGAAGGATCCGCGCGCGTCGGATCTCTCCGGAATCGAAGCAACCATGGACGGCGCCGGCGTACGGCAGATCAAATGGCTTTACAACTACGGCGGTTACGTCGATTTGCGCGTAACGCCCGGCTCGGCGCAATACATCTTGCCCTCGGCCGAGGATGCAGAAATCGTAACGCCGCGCATGGCCGCCACCGCGCATGCCGACTTTACGAACTACCGCGTGGTTACCGACGGCGCCCCGACGCCGGAAGCGACGATTGGGACGCACTAAGCTCGCCGGCTATTAGCCAAAAGCGGCGGAGGCGACGCGGGCGGCTAATTCGGCGCAGCGAGGCGCTTCGCGGGCGAGCATGACGAGTTGTGGCCAGTTTGAGGGCCGTAACATTGCGCGCAGCGGATTGATCCAGTCGGGTGAAAGTTCGCGCTGAGGCGTGTCGAGGATTACCCGCACGGCAGCAATGCGACGCGCGTGAAGCAAGCCGGTTTCCATGTCGACGGCGCTGAAGCCGCGTTGCGCCCAGAGGTCGCGTTCGGCGCCTGTTACGATGGCAGCGCTCGTGACTAACGGTTCGCTCGTGCAGGGCAATCCGAGCCGTGCAGCAGCCTCGTAAAGACGCAGCGTTAACTCTTCGTCGCACGTAAGTGTTTGGCCGCTGGGAGTGCGAACCGTTCGCGGCACGACGATCGTGCCTGTGCTCAGATCGCGCCGGAGTCCGCCGGCAACGCCGCAACTGATCACCGTTTCGCTGAATTCGGTGACCGGCGTTCGCGAGAAGGCCATTCCGCATTCGAACACGCGATCCGCGCCGAGCTTCCGGCGCAACGCCTTCGCTTCGAGTGACGTCGCGGCGATAAAGACCGGATCGTCAGCGGATGTAGCCATTCGCGCGATACCAGTCGACGGCGGCAGTCAGGGCGGCGCGTACAGGGCCGGGCGTGATGCCAAGCTCCTCGCGCGCTTTCGAAGAATCGACGTACATGCGCTCGCGCGACATGCGAACGCCTTCGAGCGGCACGAACGGCGTCGCGCCCGTCAGGCGCGAGCGAAGCTCGTCGGCGTAGGCCGCCGCGAACATCAACGCAACCGGCGCGCGCGCGCGCGGCGCGGGCCGTCCGGTAATCTCTGCGAGCACATCCCACAGCGCATCGAAGCTGAAATTCTCGCCGCCGACGATATAGCGTTCGCCGATGCGCCCGCGTTGCATTGCGGCGACGTGCGCTTGTGCGACGTCGCGGACGTCGACTAGATTCATGCCGCCGCTTGCCGGCGGACGCGCGAGCATTTTGCCGCGCGCAAAATCGACGATCATGGCGCCGGTCGGCGTTGGTTTCCAATCGCCGGGTCCAACGGGAGCAGTTGGTAAGACGGCAATGACGGGAACGCGGCTTGCGAAAGCAACGCGTTCCTGCAGCAGCTTCGATTCATGATAGTCCGCTGCGCCGTGGCGATGGATGTGATGCGGCGGGTAGTTCGCCTCGGTCGCCGGCTTGCCGTCACGTTCGTGGCCCACCGCGGCCGAACTCGAGGTGAGCACGGCGCGCTCGACGCCGGCGATGTGCGCCGCAGCGAAGAGCCCTTCGGTGCCGGCGACATTTACGCGTGCGATCGACCGGCGTTCGCGTGGAGCGAACGAATATTGCGCGGCGCAATGCACGAGATACCGGCATCCGTGCGAGCGCGCGTTCGAGCGATCCGGGCTCGCGCAGGTCGCCGGTAACCGTCTCGCAGCCTTCGAGCGGCTTTGGCGCGCGCACGAGCGCGCGAACGGTGTATCCGGCCGCAAGAAGGGCGCGCAAGATATGCGCGCCCACGAAACCGGTTGCGCCGGTTAGAAAGACGCGATCAGCTGCTGCCACGCGCTGCGCGGATCGACTCTTTTATCGATCCGGTCGTGCGGATGACGGCCGTCGGTTCGTATCCGCAGTGAGCCATGCAGTTGTTGCAGCTGGGATGCTTGCCGCGTCCGTACTTCTCCCAGTCGGTTTCTTCGATGAGTTCCTTGTAGGTTTTTGCGTAGGGCGCATCGCTCATCAAGTAACACGGCCGTTGCCATCCGAAAACGGTGTAGCACGGAATACCCCACGGCGTGCATTCGAAGTCGACTTTGCCTTCGAGAAAATCGAGATACAGCGGGCTGTGATTCAAGCGCCATTCTTTGCGCTTTTCGCCGGCGAACGCTTCGCGGAAGATGTCGCGCGTGCGCTCGACGCCGAGGAAGTGCTCCTGATCCGGCGCCTTTTCGTACGCATAGCCGGGCGAGATTTGCATCATGTCGACTTTTAAATCGTTGTTGAGATAGTCCAGGACGGCGCGGATCGACTTCGCATCGTCTTTGTCGAAGAACGTCGTGTTCGTGATGACTTTGAAGCCTTTCGCCTTCGCGACCTTGATCGCCGCGATAGCTTTTTCGAAAACGCCTTCACGGCAGACCGACTCGTCGTGGCGCGCTTGTCAGGCCGTCGAGATGAATCATCCACGAAAAGTACGGCGACGGCTTGAACTGATCGATTTTTTTCTCGAGAAGCAATGCGTTCGTGCACAAGAAGACGAACTTCTTGCGTTTCAACAGCTCCGCGACGATTTGCGGCATCTGCTCGTGCACGAGCGGTTCGCCGCCGGCGATCGAAACGCACGGCGCTCCGCACTCTTCGACCGCCGCTAAACATTCTTCGACGCTAAGACGACGGCGAAGAACGTCGTTCGGATGCTGGATTTTTCCGCAGCCGGCGCAGGCAAGATTGCACTGCAAAAGCGGCTCGAGTTCCAGGACGAGCGGATACTTTTTCTCACCTTTCAGCTTTTTGCTGAAGATGTAGCTGCCGACCGTCAGTTTCTCTAGAATGGAGCTCACGAAAGCGTCACCTGTTCCCGGTTTTCGTTGAGTCCGGCAGTCCGGTTCAAGCGTCGCTCGGTCGCGAGTGCCATCAGCGGAAAGATGTGCCGGTACAAATGATAGTTCAGATAGAAATCTCGGGGGAAGCCCGTTCCGGTGAAATAGGGTTCGTCCCACGTTCCATCCGGACGTTGGCGTTCCCTTAGGAAATCAAGACCGCGCACGGACGCCGGATGGTTGCCCAGGCCGGCGATTTGCAGGGCATTTACCGCCCACGCGGTTTGCGAAGGCGTGCTCGTCCCGACGCCGGCAAACGATTCATCGGTGTAGGAGTGGCACGTTTCGCCCCAGCCGCCGTCGGCATTTTGCTTTGAAATGAGCCACGCGGCACCGCGTTCCATCATGTCTTGGCCGGTGCGCAGGGCGCCGAGCGCCGAGATCACGCACCAGGTGCCGTAGATAAAGTTCACGCCCCAGCGGCCCCACCACGAGCCGTCCGGGCGTTGCGTTTCGCGCAAATACCGCAAACCGTTCCGCACGAGCGGGTCTCTTTCGTCGCTGCCCGCGACCGCGAGCATCTCGAGGACGTGCGCCGTAACGTCTTCGGTCGGCGGGTCGATCAACGCGCCGAAATCGGCGAACGGCATGCGATAGAGCAGCTCGCGCGTGTTGTCGTGGTCGAATGCCGCCCAGGCGCCGTTCTTCGAACGCATCGCGACGGTCCAAGCGATGCCGCGTTCGACCGCGCTTCCCACGGTGCGCGCGTCGCCGCCTTCGAGCAGCGACAGCACCACTACCGCCGTGTCGTCGATGTCGGGATAGACGTCGTTGTCGAACTCGAATGCCCAGCCGTTGCCGTCTTTGAAATCGCACTTCACGCGCCAATCGCCCGGCGCATCGTCGGCGATTTGCTCTTGCAGCATCCAGCGAACCGCGCGTTCCATTGCCGGATGATCTTTTTCAAAACCGGCAATCGCGAGCGCGCGGACGGCCCAGGCGGTATCCCAGACGGGCGACATGCACGCTTGAAAGCGCCAGCCTTCGCCGCCGTTGATGATGAAGCGGTCGAAGCCGCGGATGGCCCGCTGCATCACCGGATGCTCGAGCGGAAATCCCATTAGATCGAGCGCGATCAGCGAATAGACCCACGGCGGCTGAATGCCGCCCCAGCTTCCGTCGGCTTCTTGCCGCTCGACGACCCAGCGCGCGACGTCGCGCATCGCGCGTTCGCGCAACGGATTGCCCGTGAAGCGATCGTAGAGTTTCAACGCTTTGTCGAACCACCACATCCAGCCCGAACCCGGCACGTGATGCATGGCCGCTTCGGTTCCGGGATTGACGATCTCGCGTACGTCGACGCCGAGCGCGCGCACCGGACGTTTGCTCACGACGATGGTAAGCGGTGCAACCGTTCCGCGAGCCCAACACGCGAAGTCGTATAGATTGAACGGCATCCACAGCGGAAAGTGCACGATCTCGGGCGGCAGCGACGGAACGCCGTCCCACGGATAGACGCCGAAGAGCGCGAGCCAAATCTTCGTGAAAACGCGAGCCTCCACGAGACCGCCCATTCGCTGAATCGTCGCGAGTGCGCGCCGCATCTCGTCGCGGAGCGGATCGACGCCGAGCACCTTCAACGCTACGTACGCTTCGATCGTCGTACTCAGATCGGCGGGGCCGTCGTAGTACAGCGCCCACGATCCATCTTCGCGTTGGTTGCAAACGATGTGGTCGATCGCGCCGGCGCGAATGTCGTCGAGACTCAGTCCCAAGAAACGAAAGAGCAGCACGTGCTCCGCCGTCATCGTGACGTTGGTCTCCAATTCGTCCGTCCACCAGCCTTCGGGTGTTTGATGCGCAAGCAGCCAGTCGATGCTGCGCTCGAGTGCGTCAGGCAATCGCTACAACCTCATCCGTGCGTGCGTTCTTCATGCCGGCAACGATGTGCGCGGCCGCAGCAATACCGCTGCGGACGGCGGCTTCCATCGTATCCGGCCATCCCGTCTCCGTCCACGAACCCGCAATTGCAACGGCCGGATGTTCCGTACGCTGCGTGATTCGCGCTGAGCCGGGTCGCGGAAGATAAGTGGCTTCCGGATTGCGTGTGGCGAATCCGCGCAACACCGTTCCACCGCGCAGGGAGGGGAGGTATTCGCAAAGTTCGCGCCACGCGATCTCTTGCAGCTCCGTCGTGGGCATCGTCAGGAATTCGCCGGCGGCGCTGATGCTGCAACACAGATATCCCGGTTCTTTTTCGAAGATCCATTGCAGCGGCGAATCAATTGCGGCGGCAAAGTCGAAGCCGACGGGACCGCGATCGTGCCAAACATGCACGTCGACGATCGGATACGATTCGTATGCGTTCAAACCGCGCACGCCGAATCGTTCGGCGTCGCCGAGGAGTTTGAGAGTAGTTTTCGGAGGCGTGGCCAGCACGACCGCATCGAATGTTTCGGCCCCCGACGGTAAACGCAAGCTCACGCCGTCGTCATTCACTTCCATGCTAAGCACGCCCGTGGAAACGTGCACGCCATCCAGCTGTTTCGCCGCCGCTGCCGCTATATGTGCGAGCGGCACGGTCGAGAAGCCGAATCGCGCTGCATCTGCATCGCGCAGAAACGCCGTCGAAAGCACGAAAAGCGCATCGGCGGCGCTTACGCGGTCGAACGGCGCGTTCACGGCGGGAATGAAGAATGGATCCCAGAACGCGCGGCGAGTTTCCGCGTTCTGCGCGTTGCGGGTAAGCCACTCATCGAACGTCATCTGGGCCGGCGGGCGCGAGAGCGCGGCGCTCGCGAGCGCTCGCGCGACGCGAAGCTTTCCGCCGATGCTGAGATGCCGGTAGCTCGCGAAAGACACCAGAAGATGCATCGGCGCCGGGAGCGGCGCGGCTGACAAGCGGCTCGCCGTTCCATCGCGCCCGAGCACCAGCGCGTCGAAGCGCGGCTGCTCGTGCAAGGCGCTTTCCATGCCTGCGCGCGAGATGAATCGCACGAATTCCGTGCAGCAATGGAGATAGACGTGCTGGCCGTTGTCGACTTCCCGGCCGTTGATTTCAAATGATGTCGCGCGGCCGCCGAGCAGACGGCTCCGCTCGAAAACTTCAACATGGTATCCGCGCTCGCGCAGTTCCAAGCCGGCGGTAAGCCCGGCAAGGCCTGCGCCGACTACTGCTACCCGGCGCGCAGCAGCCATGATTTCACCATGACGCCGATTTTTTCGGGCGGCGTTAGACTCGCTCGTGAGTGCAACATCAGATATGGGTCGCGCTGCAGTTTGCGCAGAATCGCTTCGTAAATGCCCGCCATTGTTTGCACGCACGCGGCCGGCCGCCTGGGGATGTAGCGCAAAACCTCGTAGCCGCTAGTGAAGAATTGCTGCGCCCGTTCGAATTCAAACGCCATCAAGTCTTTCCAGCCGTCCTCTGGTTCACCGGCGATGAGCGCGCGCTCGGATATCCCGAAACGCTGCAAATCTTCCTGCGGCAAATAGATGCGTCCCATGCCCGCGTCTTCACGTACGTCGCGCAAGATATTCGTGAGTTGCAACGCAATCCCGAGATCGTCGGCGCGGTCGAGCGCCGCGGGATCGTCGAATCCGAAGATACGCACGCACATGCGGCCGACGATGGACGCCACCAGATTGCAGTACGACCGAAGGTCGTTCCACGTTTCGTAGCGCGTGCGGGTGAAGTCCATCTCAACGCCGTCGATGAGCATCTGCAGTTCGCGTTCGGGGATTTCATATCGAGCGATGGCCGTTGCCAACACTTGCATGACCGGGTCGTCGCATTCGCCCCGCACGCAACGGGCCACGCGATTTCGGTGGCGCAGCAAACGCCCCGGCAGGTCGGGCAAGTGCGCGGCCGCGCCGTCGGCTTCGTCGTCGACTTCGCGCGCGAAATCGTAGAGGGCGTAGATCGCGATCCGCTGTTCGTACGGAAGGGAGATAAATCCCCAATAGAAATTTTTTGCTTCGCGGCGCGCCATGTCGCGGCAGTACCGCTCGGCGTCCTCAAGCTGTTTCAACGACCCCTGTTGCTCCTTGATGGCGCAGCGATTGCAGGATCGCACGGCCGACCACGCGCGCTTTTGCGGCGCCTGCGATGGCCGGGCGTGTTTCGTCGGTTCGGTAATCGATCCGCTCGATCGCATCGCATACGGCTAGGCCGCCTAGGCGATAGAGCGAAAGTTGCAAGCGCAGCGCGAACGGCGCCGTGGCTTCGAGCGCGCGCCCGGAGTCCAGCAGCGTGCGCGCCCGATCGACGAGACCGCGAACGGCGAACGGCACGCCGCCGGCAGCGAGTTCGTCATCGAGAAGATAGCGCCGGCCGATCCGCGCGTCGCGAGCGACGTCCTGCGCGTGGTTGGCAAGCTGCAGCCCGATGCACACGTCGTCGGAAAGACGCGCCGCTTGCGGATCTTCGATGCCGAAAACGGCGAGCACCATGAGGCCGACCGGCGCGGCCGAAAGCCGGCAATACGCTTCGAGATCGGGCCAGGACGCGTAGTGCGATTGCGTCTGATCGAGCACGTTCGCTTCGATCAAGTCGAGAAAAACGTGGGCGGGAATGGAATGCTCTGCGAGCGTTTGCTGCAGCGCGAAGAGCACCGGGTGCACCGGCGTCTCCCCTTCGAACATAGCGCATACTTCATCGCGCCACCGCGTGAGCCGCGCCAACGCGTCGGCCTTCGTCGCGCTTTCGTCGCCCAAATCGTCCGTCGTGCGGCAGAACGCATAGATGCGCGCCAGATGCACGCGCAGCCGTGCCGAGACAAACGGCGACGCGACGATGAAATTCTCGTAATGCCCCGCGGTCATCGTGCGGCAATACGCGTCGGCGGACACGAGCGCCGGGTTTTTCACGCGCGCACCAAGCGTTTCGTCGCGCGTAGCGCGGCTATCGACTCGGCGCCGAGCGCGAACATCGCCACGCGCAGCACCTCGACGAGTTCGCGCGCAAACTCGTGCGCGGAATCTACGCCGGCGTCGGCAGCGCGCAAGAACGGCCCGGCAACGCCCGCGAGATCGGCGCCGAGCGCGATCGATTTCGTTACGTCGAGTCCATCGCGAATGCCGCCGCTTGCAATCAGCGGAACGTCCGGTGCAACTTCGCGCGCCAGCCGCAGGCACTCGGCGGTCGGAATTCCCCACGACGCGAACGTTCCGGCGACGCTCGCGCGCCATCGTTCGCCGATGCGATGGCGCTCGACTTCACTCCACGACGTTCCGCCCGCGCCCGCCACGTCGATTGCCGCGACGCCGCAATCGCGAAGCGCTCGTACGATGTCGGGTTCGATGCCCCAGCCGACCTCTTTGACGATGACCGGCACCTCGAGCGTGTTGCAGAGGGCGCCGATGCGCGCAAGCAAGCCGCGGAAGCACGTGTCGCCCTCGGGCTGCAACGCTTCCTGCAGCGGATTCAAATGGAGAACGAGCGCATCGGCATCGCAGCAAGTCCACCAGCCGGCGGCAATGGTCGACGCCGTACCCCTTGTTCAACTGCACCGCACCGAGATTGGCCGCCAGAAAAACATCGGGCGCGACCCCTCGTACGTCGAACGTTCCAAGCGTTTCGGGATGCTCGAGTAGCGCGCGCGCCGAGCCGAGTCCCATTGCGAGCCCGAAAGCTTGCGCGACCTCGGCGAGACACCGGTTGATGCGCGTCGCTTCGGGCGCTCCGCCCGTCATACATGAAATCAGCAGCGGTGCCCGGAGTTTGTGGCCGAGGAATTCGACCGACGTATCGACGTCTTGCAGATCGATCTCCGGCAGCGCGCAATGCACAAACCGGTACGCATCGAAGCCCGAGGCCACGCCTTTGGCGGAAACGTCGCGCTCGATATTTATGCGGAGATGTTCCGCCTTTCGCGACGACGTGCCGTCGCCCGAAACGGATTCATTCTGAAGCTGCCGATGCGAGGTGATAAGCTATCTCCTTGAAGTCGGGCAGATGCGAACGCTCGAGCGGGGAGCGCTCAGCGACGGCTACTGCTTTGTCAGCGTACTTTCTTGCGAGCGTTCCGTCCACACCGGCGGCCGCTCGCTCCGCTACACCCAAGAATCGTCCGGCGCGTCGAAAGGCTGCGCAAAGATGCGGCGGGCTTCCCGCCATAATGGCGCCGGCCTCGAGGCTCGCACCGTAAAAGCATGCTTCCGGCGCGCCGTGCGCCGTGCGCGCCCAGCCTTTAGGCCGAGCCTGAGGTTCGAAAGCAGATGGGCGGCTGCAGCGTTCCGTCCAATTCAACAAGGTCCGCGTAAGCATCTCGCCCGCGTCCAACGCGCGTTCGGAGTGCGCCGGATCGGCAGCAAGCAGCCGCAGGCCGACGGCATGAAAGGCATCGCCGGCGTTCAGCGTCTGGGCGAGCCCCCAAATGTCGGCCGCGCTGTCGCCGTTGCGCCGATCGCAGGCCAGACCGGCGTGTAGCACGACGAATCGGTGAAGGCACTCGATGGCAAGTGCGAGCGGCACGGCCGATTCGGCGTCGCCCCCGCCCACTTCACACGCCCACAAGAACAGCGCGGAACATACCGGATCCATCGTCCGAAAAGAATGCTGCACGATTTCGGAGAGCACGGTGCTGAACTGTAGGTTCGCCTCGCTCAAGTATTCCAGTACTTTTACACGACGCTCGCGCAGCAGTACCGGTTCCGATACCAGCCCCATGAACTTGCCTTCGCCGAAGGTGCGCACCCGGCCCCTGTATCAGTAAGCGGGGCGATTGACCAAACACTTGTTCATTTCCGCGGACGGCCAACGGCGTCTTGCGCGCGTAACCATTCCGCAAAATCGGAGTGGCCGGCATAATCGGCCCATCCGGCCGGCGTTCCGCCGTATAAAATATCGCATCGATCCACATCTGCTCCATGCTCGAGCAGCATTTTCGCGATTTCGCGATTGGCGTTGAGCGCTGCTTGATGCAGCGGCGTCGCATGTGCGTGTCCGCCAACCGGCGTAAACGAAGCTGCGTCTGCGCCGGCCGCTAATAAGATACGAACGGCTTCCACGCGCTCGTGCTGTGCAGCGAGCGCAAGCGCCAGCGCTTTCTCACAGGAAGCTGCAGTTTTGGCGAGGCGGCGAACGTCATCGTTGATCCCAAGCGCGGCTGCGGCTGACAAAGTGCCGGGAGCGCCTCGACGTTGCAGACGCCGAGCGGCGTCGAACTCTCCATACAAAAGCGCCGATTGAACGGCCTTATCGGGATGCGCTCCATACTCGCACAAGACGTCGATGAGCTGCTCCTGAACACCCGAGTCGCGAGCGACGTTGCTTGAAGCGACAAGATCCAGCGTCGAATCCAAAATCGCCGATTCATAGGCGCCGTCCGCATCCAAGATTGCTCGCGCTACGTCGGCCGCATTCGCCGGCAGGCTTCCGTTTCGCGTGGGATTTTCAGCGATGAATTCCAGCAGGGCCGGTGCCGTGAAATAGTTCCAACCCGCCATCGGAACGCGCTGACGCACTAAATTGGGATGCGCCGCAAGATGCGCCGATAAGCCTTCGACGTCGCCCGCATCCATCAAGTCAACGGCGCGCCGGAAATTTATATCCGAGATTCGCTCGTGCGCCGGTCTTCGCAGCATCGCGGGATCGTCGTTCTCGATAAAGTGTTTTAACCGCGGCCAGCTCTGGAAACCATACTCGCGCGCGATTGCCAAGTAGGCATCATGAAGACGCAGGGACGTTCGCGCAATGACGGCATCGTCGCTCCCATGCAGCCGCGGATGAAATTCACGAAAGCGGTGCAAGGCTTGTAGTTCGCCGCGCTGATGCGACTTCAGTAGATCGGCCGCCTGTTGTCGCAGCTGCTTTAGGTTCGCGCGTTCGGGCAGAAGACGTGTGGGCATACGAACTTCCTCGTGTAAGCGCCCGCCGCCCGCATTCAGGCAGAAAGTTCGTTGTTTTCCGAAACTCGATGAATGAGCGGCCTTCTGGCCTTTCCGCGGACCGGAGGTGCCTCATCGCCCCGTGGGTGAAACACATACGACGTTTGGAAGGCGTACCTTCTTCACGAGGCGCGAAAGGGGCCGCACCGGGGGCGCAGAAGCAGGCTCCCGGCGATGCGGTTGCGGACCGTCGCCGCTTCATGTAGAATCCCGCAGGTACGCCGACGTAGCTCAGTTGGTAGAGCAGCTGATTCGTAATCAGCAGGTCGCCGGTTCGAGTCCGGCCGTCGGCTCCATGTAACGCCTCGTGAATACGAGGCGTTTTTCATTTAGCCCGCTGGTTGCGACGTGCGGCTGGCACAGAAGTGGCACGGTTTCGACTGTTTATAGATTGTGGCAGGTCAGTTTCTTGTTGATGCTTTGCGGCAAATTGAATGCTCTACGCAACGCAATGATCCCATGTAGATAGCGCTACTTCGCCGGGCCAGGGACCCCCTGAAGTCAACCACGGTGGTTCTGGAAAATGTGCATCGAACACCTGACTGCATGACGCGTTGGGGAAGAATCAGGAGTGCTTTATGGACGAATCCGCTATTCGGATCTCGAGGCTAGAGCAGCGTTGGGCGAATCCGACTTCAGGAGACATCTACGAGGAAGACGTCATTTGTGAATTCCCTCAATCGGGCGAAAGAATACGCGGCCGTGCGAACCTGGTCGCGCAGCGCTCCGCAGATCCAGATCATCCGAGCATATCCAAAGTGCTGCGGATAATGGGCAGCGGCGCGGTTTGGGTGAGCGAGGTCATTATCACGTACGACGGAAAGCCTTGGCATACGGTGAACATTCACGAGTTTCGAGAAGACAAAGTATGCCACGAAACGCAGTACTTCGCGGAACCGCTTGCTCCTGCGGCATGGCGGTCGCAATGGGTCGAGCGAATGTAGTGGCTTTCTCGTGTGTTGCGCGGGCCCCATTATTTCGTAATGGGTTGCTCGAAGAACCCGGGTGCGCTCTGCCCAACTTCGATGATATAGCCATCAGGATCGCGGATGTAGCATCGCGTCTCGCCGAACTTCTCTTTCGGTTCGGTCAGAAACGTCGCTCCGCGGCTTTTCCAAAGCTCGTAGCACCCCTGAACGTCTGCGACGCGAAGATTCAAGAAGCTACTGATTTCATTGGGGTCGGGGGTCGTGAGCGTGACCGTCGGTTTGTCGGGTGTCGGCGCGCCTCCACCCGCGAGGATGAGCCACGTGTTCGCGATTTGGACGAACGCCGGATCGCCGCCACCGAGCAGGCTTCTACGTATAATTTTCGCTCCGAACACGGTCGCGTAGAATTCGGCTGACCGCTCGATGTCTGCCACGGTCAGAGATTGCGCTGCAGTAAATCCCGCCTGCGGTGGCATTTGATAGCTCATGCACTTAAGAAAGCGAAAAAATTCCCGAAGGTTTCGCCCTCGTAATGGCCCTGACCAAGTTTTAGCGGAGCACGAGAAACTGCCCGCCGCCGGTGCACAGAATAACGGACAGCATGGAACACATAATATGCTCGTAGTTCCATCCGAGGCCCTCGGCGCCCCCAAAGCACGTTTTCCAAACGAAGATTTTTTTCGGTTGGATTCTTCAAATGGGAGTAACCACTTGAGACAAAGACGAGGTCAACCATAAACCTGAGGAACACGAGAGAATAATCGGTGAACTGCGTGAGATCAGGGAACACCGCCACCGCCTTTCTGTTCGTCTTTATCGGGAGAAGCCGTCGACGTTTGACCGCCGCTTTGATGCGAGTCCATCGACGCGGCCCGCCTCGGCGCATTCGATGCTCAGGGCGCCAGCTTCCACGTGTTTCGTGGATGTAAATGGGGAGCTTGTTGGCGTCATTTGTCAACTATATCTCAGGATCGAGATTTCATTAACTCAGGCGGCTTGAAAGCGCTCGATTTTAGGGGTAACGTGGTGAGACTTCCCAGTAGGAGGATGTCGCCTATGGTGGATGGACCGACCGTCGATCGCAAGCGTTTCCTCGGCGCTGCCGCCGTTACCATCGTCGCAGCGCAAGCGCATATGCTCGGCACAGCCGACGCGCAATCATCGCACACGTCGTTCGCTTCGCTCCGGCAAATCGACGCCGGTGTTCTGAACATCGGATATGCCGAAGTCGGCCCCGTCGACGGCCGAGCCGTGATGCTGCTTCACGGCTGGCCCTACGATATTCACAGTTACGTCGACGTCGCTCCGTTGCTCGCATCACACGGATATCGGGTGATCGTCCCCTATCTGCGAGGCTACGGTTCGACGAGCTTTCTCTCGGCGGAAACCTTCCGCAATGCGCAACAATCCGCAGTCGCTCTTGATGCCATCGCATTGATGGACGCGCTCAAGATCAAGAAAGCGATTCTAGGCGGATTCGATTGGGGGTCGCGAACGGTTGACATCATTGCGGCGCTCTGGCCCGAGCGTTGCGCGGGCCTCGTCTCGGTGAGTGGGTATTTACTCACGACGCCCGCAGCTCAACAAGCCCCTTTGCCTCCCAAGGCCGAGCTTGGATGGTGGTATCAGTATTACTTCGCGACCGAACGCGGTTCGCGTGGATATGCGCAATACACCCGCGATTTCAACAGACAGATTTGGAAGATCGTCTCGCCGACATGGCATTTTGACGATTCCACGTACGATCGCACAGCCGCTGCGTTCGAGAATCCCGATCATGTCGCAATCGTGATTCACGACTATCGTTGGCGTCTTGGGCTCGCGAAAGGCGAAGCGAAGTATGACGACGTCGAACGGCAGATCGCGCAGCTCCCAGTTGTCACGGTTCCCACTGTCACCATCGCAAGCGACTTCGACGGTTCTAACGCAAGCGGTACCGCATATAGAAATAAGTTCACCGGAAAATACTCCCATCGGATCTTGCACGGGATCGGCCACAACGTACCTCAAGAAGCGCCACAAGCTTTTGCGCAGGCGGTACTCGATGTCAATCGATAAGCAGAAAATCGATCGCCGACGGTTTGTCGGCACAGCGGCGGTCGCGATGGCCGCCGCCCAACTGGGCATTATCGGGTGCAGCTCTTCAGAAGGGAATAAATCCATGACACAAACGATGCAATCGCAAGGCGCTGGGACAACCGGTGTTCGTCCGTTTCCTAAACTAAACATCGCGCAGACGGAAATCGACGACCTGCGCCGACGTATCAATGCAACGCGCTGGCCTTCAAAAGAACTCGTGCCCGATCAGTCGCAAGGTGTGCAATTGGCAATGATACAGGCGCTCGCAAAGTATTGGGGATCGGAGTACGATTGGCGCAAGTGCGAGGCAAGGCAGAATGCGCTGCCGCAATTTCTAACCGAAATCGACGGCCAGGATGTTCATTTCATTCACGTGCGCTCGAAGCATGCAGATGCATTGCCGCTCATCATTACGCACGGTTGGCCGGGCTCAATTTTCGAGCAAGAAAAAGTTATCGATCTGTTGACCGATCCAACGGCGCACGGCGCAAGTGCATCAGATGCGTTCCACTTGGTTATTCCCTCGATGCCGGGTCACGGGTTCTCACCCGCGCCCACCGTACTTGGTTGGGATCCCGTGCGCATCTCGAAGGCTTGGCTCGTGCTAATGGATCGTCTCGGCTACACGAAGTTCGTCGCGCAGGGTGGTGATTGGGGCGCGAACGTCACGCAAGAATTAGCGTTGCTCGCCCCGGACAAAGTGATCGCTATTCACACGAACATGCCGGGCACGGTTCCCGCGGATATCTTGGCCGCAGCGAAATCGGGGGCAAAATCGCCCGTCCCACTTTCGGGTGACGAACTCCAGGCGTTCAACCAATTGAGCGATTTCTACGGGAAACATCTTGGCTACGCAGTCGAAATGGTGAACCGCCCGCAGACGCTCTACGGACTTAGCGATTCGCCGATTGCGTTGGTCTCCTGGATGCTGGACCACGACAAGGACAGTTACGAGATGATGGCGCCGGCGTTTTTCGGAAAACCTGGCGGCCTGTCGCGCGACGATATTTTGGATAACGCGACGCTCTACTGGTTTACGAACACGGGAATCCCGTCGGCTCGTCTCTATTGGGAAAATAGACTAGACTTCTTCGATATCAAGAACGTCACCGTACCGGTTGGCGTGAGCGCGTTCCGATACGAACTCTACCAGGCGCCAAAGAGTTGGTCTGAAAAGGCGTATCCGAAACTCGCGTACTACAAGCGACACGATATCGGCGGTCATTTCGCCGCGTGGGAACAACCGCAGCTCTTTTCCGAAGATATTCGCGCGACTTTCAAAACGGTGCGGACAAATGGATAAAGTTAGGGTCGAACAGATGAGCTATCAGATGCCGCCGCTCGAAGGCTTTACCGTCGCTCACTTTCTCACCGTTGCGGACCTGAAGCGATCAGCCGAATTCTACAAGACGGTCTTCGGCGGAGAAATTGTGAGCATGGGCGATGGAGACGCTCCGCCGTACATCAAGATCGCGAACACATGGCTTATTATCAACGTCGGAGGCGGGCCGACGCCCGACAAGCCAACCGTCACACTCCGAACCCCTAACCCCGATGAGATCAGTAGCTTTATGAATATCCGCGTCGCCGATATTCAAGCATGTTACGAGCTCTGGCAAAGCCGGGGAGCGACGTTTCTAACCGAACCCCTAGATAAGTACGGCGAGATTCGTTGCTACATCCGCGATCCTGACGGCTACATCATTGAAGTCGGGCAAAGCAAAGCCGGGTTCCCGTACGGCTGAGTATTGAACAAGGTGATGAAGGCCGTTATCGTTCGATCTTATGGCGGCCCGGAAGTCCTTTCTTTCGAGGACATCCCAGTGCCGGTACCAGCCCAAGGCGAAGTTCTCGTGCGGGTCCACACCGCTGGCGTCAGACCTTGGGGATGCATTGCTTAGAGAGGGCCACAGTGGTGTTCCTCAAACACTTCCGCTGGTTTTGGGCTCGGACATCGCCGGGAAAATTGAATCGCTTCACTACGATGGTGGCACCTTGCGGCGCGGCGACGAGGTGTATGGAGTAACGAGTCCCTCGTTCACCGGCGGTTACGCGGAGTATGCGATCGCCTCCGTAGACATGATCGCTCCAAAGCCGCGGTCGCTCAGCTTCGACGAGGCACCATCGGCGCCGGTGGTCTCACTCGAAGTTCTTGAACCCGAGACAGGGCGCCACGCATTGGACGATTGCCCGCTGATGACTAATCAGCAGGTCGCCGGGTTCGAGTCCGGCCGTCGGCTCCAGAATAGCCCGTGAAAACGGGGCTTGTTTCTTTGGTCTCCGATCGATATGCCGTTCGGCGGTGGTACATTGGCGGCGCGACTGTTGGCTACGATCGCCGCGGGAGCTTGCGCGAAATTCAAATCACCCAACTCGCAAAGTTATGACCGCCTCGGGTCAGCGTTAGCGATGGTCTACTAAATTACGGATATTATCGCGCTCGGTTGCGGCGACTTCGTAATGGGAGTCGTCACGCAAGTAAAATGTTGTGGGCGACCCTGCTTGAACGTCGATCTAGATAATGGCCGACGATCCTTAGGAGGTGCTTTTTCTTGAGCGAGTTGGAAGCGAATGAAGACCTACTCGAAGCACGGCAACGCTACTTCGAGCAACATGCCTTTCCGCTGTTCAGCCACATCGACTTTCGCGTAAGCGATGCGCAAGCCGTACGGCCTTTTTACGATGCGCTGATGTCGCTGTTTGGCACGGAGCCCACGACGGTACGCACTGCACGCTACGGGTATACTCGGCGCTATGGGACCGTTCGGGCGGATTTCTTTAATGTGTACGAAGATCCACAGGCTCAGCCAACGTTAACACGTATCGCGTTTGCGGCGCCAAGTCCCGCTTTCGTGGACGAGGTCGCGCGCGTCGTTCGCGAACGCGGTGCCCGCGATGTTGAGGGCCCCGCCTATTTTGAACAACACCATCCAACGTTTTATGCGGTCTTCTTCGAAGACCCATTAGGTAACCGCTTTGAAGTGTGCCACCACCGGATGGATAAATAGCGCACCGGTTTGAAATTAATGCGCATACACTGATGTTACCGGCACGCCGAATGGAGAAGGCACAGAATCCTCATCGTGCAGCGTGGTACTAGTCTCGCAAAGAATCGGATAATGAAACATTAACGTTTGATCGCCTGAGTCCGGTACGGGAAGGCTCACCGTCTGAAAGCGTTCGACAACTCCAGTGTTCAAGTCACGAATCTCGCCCAACATCCACTTCACGGCAGTCAACACGCCTGCGTCCGCCCAAAAGCTCGCAAATTCGTCGCTGCAATCGAGCAATGTCCCGATCAAGTCTTCGAAACTGCGCTCGCCGACGTAATCCGCATACTTCATTCTGAATGCCGCGACCGTGCGCCAAGCGGTCCCACGCCAATCCGCAAAGATCCGACGCTGCCGCTCCTGCATGAAGAGCAGCCACAGAAAGTTTCGCTCAAGCCCCGCTGCGCGTCCATCCACGTTCAAGGCGTGCCCAAACGGACAATTCCATGCTAGAAGATCCCAACGTGCTCCGACGAGCGCTGCTAGCCCCGGCGCATAGTTTTCAACCAGCATACCGGTGGCCTCGGCGACGCTGCCTGCCCACTTGCGCGGGCCTCTTTCGTGCGTGCTCACGAGCCGGGTGACATATTCTTCTTCCGACGAGTCCAGCTGCAGCGCTTTTGAAATTCTCCCCAGCGTCTCGGGCGCAATCTTGATCGCTCGCCCTTGTTCCAGCCAGGTGTACCAGGTGATACCCACGTCCGCCAGCGCCGCTACTTCCTCACGGCGGAGCGACGAGATTCGCCGTCGTCCACCTTGCGGCAAACCCACGTCCTTCGGTGTGAGACGTCGTCGGCATGCTCTTAAGAATGATGCCAGTGGTAGATTTCGAGCACTCATGATAACTTCAATACTCCCTGCGTCCACAATCAAATGGCGAGGCAGAGCACGTGAAAATACTGCAGTACGAACGAAGAAAAGAAGCGATAGCGCAGTTTTCGCCGCCTGAATTGTCTTGGAAATCAAATAGTCGTTTGGATTGAAGCGGCATACGTTTATTTCCGTGCCGGCTGGGGTTCCCGGCCGGCATGCGAGCGCAAATAGAGCAGAGATCCTAGCACTGCGAGCAGCAAAGCATTGCCGAATACCTGCGTGCCCGCGTTCGTTGGCGGATAGAGCAAAATTTCTCTGATTTCACTGACAATCGCAACTTCGAGCATCAATGTAACCGAAACGCGATGCTCGCGCAGATAGAAAATCAGCGTGCGAAACAATTCAATGAGAATCAACAAGAGCGCTATCTGCGAGAGCACTTCGCTGGGCGGACGCAATTCGACGAACGCGATTCGGCCAAGCGTCCACAGCCCGTATGCCATGACCCCGAGAAGAATGACGCCGAGGGACGCGACGATAGCGTCCTGCGCAATTTCGAACGTTCGCCCGAGAAGATCGTGAATGTCGGTGTGCTTGACCATGAGTACATCCCGGGGAACCCCTTCCCGGCCCGGCCCTCACATTGTTCCCTGGTACCCTACCGCTACGCGCCGCATCAGTGCTAAGGGGTATCCCGGCCTACCGGGATAGACGCATACCGGAATGAGTCGCATTCTTGGCAAGCCTGGCGATTAGGTGCTTCCATCGTGAGGTGTAGGAGATGAGCATGAAACTTGCACGACTATCCGTCTTAGTTCTCGCCGCGAGCTTAGTCGCGGCGCAGCCCACGCCCACGCCTCCGGTGGCAGGCGTCTCGCCGCTTGCTGTAAGCGTCGCCGAAATGCATTTAATCGCGATCGGCTATCGCGCCACGAAAATTCTTGGCTCGAAAGTCTATAACGATAGCAATCAAGACATCGGCAAGGTCGTCGACTTCGTAGTCACACCCAAGGAATACGTATCGTTCGTCATCGTCAACGTCGGAGCGTTTCTTGGAATCATCGGCGGAAAAGACGTCGCCATTCCCGCCCGCCGCTTCAGCGGCTTGGGCACGGGCAAAATCGTTCTGCCGGGTGCGAGCCAGCAGGCACTTCAAGCATTGCCGCCGTTCCAGTTCACCCAATGAGGAACGCATATGGATCACATACGAGGTAATCCGAGGGCGCCGGTGGTTCTCGTTGAGTACGCCGATTTCGAATGTCCCTACTGCGCAATGGCGTATCCATATGTCAAGCGCCTCTCCACGGGTTTTCACGATGACGTAGCTGAAATATTCCGTCCTTTTCCGTTGATGCAAATTCATCCGCATGCGATGCATGCAGCACAGGCCGCGGAGGCTGCGGGGCTGCAGCAGCGCTTTTGGCAGATGCATGACATGCTGTTCGAGAATCAGCGGCGCTTGGACGACGACGCGTTGTTCGAATACGCCGCGGCAATCGGACTGGACATCGATCGGTTCGAGCGTGACTTTCTCAGCAGACCCGTGACTGATAGCATCGCGCGCAGTTTACGGCGCGGTCTCGATGAAGGCGTAAACGGAACGCCGACCTTCTTCCTGAACGACGTTAAGCTGGAGCTGGAAAACTACCAGGATTTGGGAGAGTTAGTCGCCCGGACAGTTAATGCCACACATGCTACAGTAAGAGGTAAAAGACCTTAAATACGCACGGCGGGCGAGATCCGGGCGTCGACTCCTCCCGCATTGCGGTCGGCATCGTGACGTGGCGATGAGATAGCGAAAGGACAGCAAGACGACTACGTATCGGTCGATCTAAAGAGGAACATCATGGCAGCAAAAGTTGTCGGCATCGACCTGGGCACGACGAATTCGGTTATCGCCGTAATGGAAGGCGGGCAACCAGTCGTCATTTCGAACGCTGAGGGCAGCCGTACGACTCCCTCGGTCGTTGCCTTTACAAAGACCGGCGAGCGACTCGTGGGGCAGCTCGCGAAGCGTCAAGCAATAACGAATCCGGAACGCACTATTACGTCGATAAAACGGCACATGGGCACGGACTACCGCATCAAGATCGATGGGAAGGAGTACACCCCGCAAGAGATATCGGCGATGATCCTTCAGAAGCTCGTGAACGACGCCTCGAATTATTTGGGAGACCGTGTCACGCGAGCCGTCATTACCGTGCCCGCATATTTCAACGACGCGCAACGGCAAGCGACGAAGGACGCCGGCAAGATAGCCGGGCTCGAAGTTCTGCGAATCATCAACGAGCCCACGGCCGCCGCGCTGGCCTATGGGTTGGACAAGAAGCATCACGAGACAATTCTTGTGTGGGACTTGGGCGGCGGAACATTTGACGTTTCGATCTTGGAAGTCGGCGACGGCGTCTTTGAAGTCAAAGCGACGAACGGCGACACGCATTTGGGCGGCGACGACTACGACAGGCGCGTCGTCGACTGGCTCGTCGATCAGTTCAAGAAAGACCAGGGGATCGATCTGAGCAAAGATCGCCAAGCGATGCAGCGCCTTACCGAAGCGGCCGAAAAGGCGAAAGTCGAACTTTCGAGCGTCGTTCAGACGAGTGTCAACCTGCCGTTCATCACCGCGGATCAAAGCGGGCCGAAACACCTCGAGTACACCCTCACGCGGGCAAAGTTCCAGGAACTCACAAGCGATCTGACCGACCGCTGCGTGGCGCCCTTCAAAAATGCCGTTTCCGATGCGAAACTGGACGTTTCGCAGATCGACGAAGTGATCTTGGTCGGCGGCGCGACTCGCATGCCGGTCATTCAAGAGCTGGTACACAAACTTACCGGCAAGGATCCGAATCAATCGGTCAATCCCGACGAGGTCGTTGCGGTCGGCGCCGCAATTCAAGCGGGGGTGCTTGCCGGCGAAGTCCGCGACGTCGTATTGCTCGATGTTACGCCGCTATCGCTCGGCCTCGAGACGCTCGGCGGCGTTACACACAAACTCATCGAACGCAACACGACGATCCCGACCCGCAAGTCGGAGACATTTACGACCGCGGAAGACGGACAAACAGCGGTGGACATTCACGTCGTGCAAGGCGAGCGAGAGATGGCGGCCGACAACAAGACGCTCGCGCGCTTCCGGCTTGAGGGCATTCCGCCGGCGCCGCGCGGTGTGCCGCAGATCGAGGTGACGTTCGACATCGACGCCAACGGCATCGTGAACGTCAGTGCGAAAGATCTGGGCACCGGCAAGGAACAGAAAGTCACGATTACGGCGACGTCCAATCTCTCGAAAGACGACGTCGAGCGGATGGTGCGCGAAGCCGAATCGCACGCGGCGGAAGATCTGCGCAAACGCGAGGAGGCGGAGGTGCGCAATCAAGCATCCAGCCTCATCTACTCGACGGAAAAATCTCTCAAAGAAGTCGGCGACAAACTCGACGCGAGTTCGCGCAGCGAGGTGGAATCGGCGTTGAGCGACCTCAAGCGCGTGGCCGAAAACGGAACCGCACAGGAGATCCGCTCGGCGGTAGAGCGCCTGCAGCAGGCGTCGTACAAGATGAGCGAGTTGCTTTACAAGACGGCCGGCGGGGACGGAGAAGCGGCCGGGGCGACGGGCGCCGGAGCGCAAGGGGGAGCTGCGCGCGAACGACGCACGACGACCGGAGAAACGAGTTCGAAACCGAGCCAAGACGTAATCGACGCGGAGTTCAAAGAGTCCAAGTGACAAATGGATAACGAGCGCGCGCAGCAAGACGGCACGGCGCAAGAAGCTGATGACGCGGAAGCCAGAGCAGAGGATTTCCGCCAGAAGTACCTTTACGCGATCGCGGAGATGGAAAACGTTCGCAAGCGAGCGCACCGCCTTACTGACGAAACCGTGCAAACCTTCAAAAAACACTTGCTGCTGAAGTTCTTGCCGGTTCTCGACAACTTGCAGCGCGCGCTCGCTTTCCGCGACTCGGAGGAGCTGCGCACCGGCTTGGGTGCGACTCTTCGTGCGTTCGAGAGCGCGCTTGAAAGCGAGGGCGTCACGCCAATTCTCACGACGGGAGAACGCTTCGATCCGAAAGTCGCCGAGGCAATCGGAACCGAACGCGTTCCCGATGAGCCCAACGACGTCGTTCTCGCGGAGGCGCAGCGCGGGTATCTCCTGGGTGACGACTTGCTTCGTCCCGCGAAAGTGATCGTCGTTAGAAACGATTAGCGCCGCATGCCTGTCGCATACAAGGATTATTACCAGGTTCTTGGCGTGCCCAAAACAGCGAGCGCGAAAGAAATCAAATCCGCATATCGCAAGCTCGCGCGCAAATATCATCCGGACGCGAACCCCGATAATCCTAAGGAAGCTGAGGAGAAATTCAAGGAGCTGCAGGAAGCCTACGCGGTTCTCAGCGATCCCGAGAAGCGTGGTAAATATGACGTCCTTGGCAGCGACTGGGAAAGTGCCTCGCGCCAGGCCGAACAGCAGCAACACTATCGCACCCAGCGCGGACCCACCACGATCGAATTCGGCGATCTCGGCGAGATGGGCGAAGTCTTCGGCCGTGGCGACGGAGGCGACGGCTTCTCCGATTTCTTCAGCACGTTTTTTTCGAACGTCGGGCGGCGCACCACCGCGACATCGGCTCGCTCTCCGCATCGCGGTCAAGATCTCGAGGGTACGATCGAGATCACGCTGCGCGATGCGTACGAAGGCGGTGCCCGATCGATTTCACTGGAGCTCGAAGATCGTTGCCCCGTTTGCGGCGGGACGGGGGTTCGGCAGCAGCAGATTTGTCCGAATTGCCACGGCACCGGGACAGTGCTCACGACCAAAACCTTGGAAGTCAAAATTCCCAAAGGTGTGCGCGACGGCCAGCGGATTCGTCTGGCGGGACAAGGCGGCAGCGGGATTCACGGCGGCCCGCCCGGCGATCTGTATTTGACGGTTCACATAAAGCCGGACGATCAATTCGATCGCGAAGGCGACGATCTCTACATCGACCTGCCGGTGAGCATCTACGATCTCGTGCTCGGCGGTGAAGTACACGTCCCCACGCTCACCGGCGGAGTGAGGATGACGATTCCTCCGCGCACCCAAAATGAACAGCTCATGCGCGTCGCCGGAAAGGGGATGCCGCATCTGAACGGCAGCGGCAGCGGAAGTCTTTACGTTCGCCTCGTCGGCCGCACGCCCCAACGTCTGAGCGAACGCGAGGAGCAGCTATTCAGAGAGCTCGCCGAACTTCAGAAACATAGTCGATGAGAAGATGTTTTGCTCGATGCCGGCGCCGGAAGCCGTGCCGACGCTGGCATATCGATCTGCCCGTAGTAGTCTTGGGGCAGCGTTGTCGGATGCATTCATCGACGGTCGGGACGTAGTCGAATCAACCCCATGCGTTGAACAGAGCCTCTACGAAGGAGGGATCATTATGGGGTTCTGGCGCCGTTGGTTCGCAACTGCTCCTATGCCGACTTTTTGTCCCGTTTGCCGTGTTGAGCGCAAGTTCGCAGGAGCCACGGGCGTGCTCAGCTTTTGCACGACGTGCTTTGTCGTGCAAGTGAATCACTTTCCAGACACCCATCCCGTACCCGGCCAGCGGCCCGACCAGTGATCGGCCGCCTCTACGGGGCGACCGTCTTGTGGTGCGCCTTCTTGATCGTCTGTTGCATCTCAGTGGCAGGTCGAGCTGGTCTACTTTCGTTCAACATCCGCATCGTGGGCGATCTGGTGGGTCTTGCCGCGGTCGTTTCGCTAATGCTTCTCTATTGGCGTAAAGAGCAGCACCCGTCTGTAACCGCTGAGCGCGTGCGCGATTCCCAAGCCGTTCAGCTCATTGAAACAATCGAAGGCGACCTTCGAACGGAAACAGATGGGCCCGCGTAGCTTCTTCGAACTCAGTCGGAGACGGCGCCATTTTATTCGTACCGCAATGAGCGTTATTGCGTTACGGTAAAGTCCAACGGGAAAAGCCCGCTCCGCGCGGGCTTTTGCTTTGTCAAAATTAATAGTTGTTACTGCGATTGAAGAGTCAAGTTGTCGACATTGACTGCGTAGTTTCCGGCAGCGATGAGCCCATTCGGATTTGCGCAAATGACGCCGAAGTTCGGCCCATAGATAACGACCAAGCCGGGCGGTCCACAGGGAACTTGTTGCAGCCCATAATTCGAGAGCAAGTTCGCGCCCGGGCTAGCGGGACTGACGGAATAGGACGTATATCGTTGATTCGCATAGTTGACGTAGCCCATTGCTGCGACTGCCCCGACTGCGAATGGTCCCCAGAATCCGCCGCCCCAATATCCTGCGGCCGGCACCCAAACGACACCGCGATTCCATCCCCAGGCCGGCCCGACGTAGCGGGGATTTACCACCACGCGTCCGCTGTAATAGTAGCCATTCCTGCCGGTATTATTGTAATGGTACGTGGAACTCGTGCCGTTGTTTTTATTGTAAACCGTCATGTTGCCGGTGTTCTTGTTGTATACGGCTGCATTACCGGTATTCTTATTGTATCCGCCGGCAGAATTATTGCCGTTGTAGGCGCCGCTGTTGCGATTGTAAGTCGTTGAGTTCGTCGTGTTCTTTTGGTACTGCGTCGCCGTGTTCGTGTTCTTATTGTAGGTCGTTGCCGTGCCGGTGTTCTTATTATATGCGGCAGCGTTGCCCGTGTTCTTATTATAAACTGCTGAGCCGTTGTTGCCGCGGGCGGTCGATGCCGGTACGTCGTTGCCCAGGTTGAAGCCGCGGCTAGGTTGACTTGGCGCTGGGCGAGAAGCGCCGGCGCCCGGTGCGGACGCTGGACGCGACACCCGAGCGCGCTGTGCGGACGCTGTCCACGGTGCAAACGCAATCACAACCGCGAGGGCGATCGATAAACTTTTCATTTGATGGGCTCCTGGTCGAGTTTTCCGCTTCCGGTTACATACGTTCCCTTTGCCGTCTGCAGAGTAAAGATGACCGAGTTCGCGCCGATTTTCATCGTCGAGAGCGGCAACGTTTGAGCTTGAGTGGTCGGGTTGAAGTAAAATGAAGCGGTCTTAAACGGGATGACGTGCCGCCGCCCATCCTGGAGCAGCGAGAAACCTCCGCCCGTGCAACGAACGACAGGAGCGCCCTTAGCACAGTTGGCGCCGCTGATAGCGACCGTCGAAACCTTATCGGCCGAGGTCAAAGTCAGCGTCCTGTTCGCTACTTTGAATGTCACCCCGCTGTACGCCTGAACGGAACCATCTTTTTGTTGGATCCGGACGTTCCCGGTTGCTAAAGCTCCCGCGCTTAGCGCGAGTCCCATTACGAATACGAGGGTGATCGATGCAAATGGTTTCATACTGGTGTCCTTCGCGCGGCGAGGGGCGACGTGCACCGAGGACGGCTTCGAGCTTGCCAAGCCGTTCTGTCCAAGGGCTTCGTCTGCGAGCCGCGAGCGCGATCTCGCGATGCAGATATATTCTCGCATAGTGTCCCTGCCCGGAGCGCTCCCGTTTGCGCACCGTCCACCGGATAAGCTATATACGAAGCTCGTCACGTGGCGCAATGGGAATAAGGCCCAGCATGAGCGCATCTGGGATTTTTTCGGGAAAGTCGTTTGGACTTGGGGGCGTGCCCTTCGGAAACGAGTTTGCGTACGTCACGGATGAAGACGCGTACGCTACCATCGAGGCGGCGTGGAACGCGGGCGTCCGCTATTTTGACACGTCCCCATGGTATGGTCTCGGTCTCGCGGAACGGCGTCTCGGTAGCTTTTTGCACAAGCAGACTCGAAGCGAGTACCTGCTCTCTTCTAAGGTCGGAAAGCTGCTCACGGCGTCGCGCAAAAATAATGCGAAGGAGTATTATCCGTTCACGCCTTCTCCCAACAATCTCCGCTACGACTACACCGCGGACGGCGTCAAGCGATCGATCGAAGATAGCCTGCAGCGCTTAGGCGTGGATGCGCTCGACGTCGTTTTTGTACACGATCTCTCGCCGGACAATCCGTGGCTGCCCGGGCCCTGGGAAGAACAATTCGAGATTGCGCGCAAAGGCGCGTTTCCCGCGCTCAGCAAGCTTCGTGAAGAAGGCGTCATTCAAGCCTGGGGGCTTGGCGTCAACTCGCCGGAACCGATCCTCAAACTGATGGAGGTCGCCGATGCGAATGTCTGTCTCTTGGCCCGTCAATATTCATTGATCGACCACGAAAATGCGTTGCATCAAGTCTTTCCAAAGGCGCGAGAGCGCGGGATGAAGTTTGTAGTGGGCTCGTCCCTGAATGCGGGGTTTATCAGCGGCAGCGCGCGCTTCAATTACGGCAAGGAGAATTACAAGATCCCCTCCGACGTACTTGAAAAGCGCGATAAGCTACGCGCGATTGCTGCGAAACACGGAGTGGACTTGCGCACGGCTGCGTTGCAATTCTCGAGCGCGCCGGACGTCGCTGTGTCGCTGGTGGTGGGATGCGCGAACGAGCAGCAGGTTCTTGCCGACTACACCTCGCTCAAGACGAAAATTCCTCAAGCGTTCTGGTCCGATCTTCGCTCTGAAGGGTTGATTGAAAATGACGCGCCCGTTCCCTCAGAAGCCGGGGCCGGTTAGACTAACGCTTCTGTAAAAAGAGAGCCCCCACGTGAGCGGGGGCTCTCTTTTTACTAAGCGGGGCGCGCCGTAGGATGAGCGGACGGCTTTTCTTCCGTGCTCTTCGGAGCAGTCTTAGCCGCTTCCGGATGGGCCGCCGGCTTTGCTTCCGGTGCAGGATGCGTCACCGGTTTAGCGGGCGGTGCTTCATGCGGGACCGGCTTTGCTTCGGGCGCGGGATGCACGACGGGTCGTGCAACCGGCGCTTCGTGCACGACCGGTTTTGCGGCCGGCGCCGGATGCGCGGTCGGCTTAACTACGGGTGCTGCATGCTCGACCGGTTTTGCTGCCGGCACCGGATGCTCGACCGGCTTAGCTGCGGGTGTTTCGTGCACGACCGGCTTCGCTTGCGGTGCGGGGTGCTCGGGCGCTTTGGCTGCGGGTTGATAATGCGTTACCGGCTTGGCCGTCGGCGCGGTATGTGTGACGGTCTTTTCGTGCGTCACCGGTTTTGCTTCGGGCTTTGCGTGTTCGACGGGTTTCACCGCGGGGGCCGCATGCGTTTCCGGTTTCGGCGCCGTCTCGTGTTTCGGCGATGCTGCTTTTGGCGCTGCCGCTTTCGGCGGTGTTGCTGCGTGCGGCTCGGGCTTCATAGCAGTCACGTGCACGGGTGCGCGCTTCACCGGCTGGTACACCGGGTGCATCGTGACGCGATGCTGTTCGGAAATCGGAACGACTTTCGGTTTTGCAACGGCAATCGCTTTGATACGTTCCTGCTGCGCGGCGAACGAAACGTGCGCTGCGGGGGCTTTGGCGGCAAAGCGCGGTGCAGTGAAGACGCGCGAGAGCGTAACCGGACGCGCGACGCGTGCCGTCGTGTAGTGCAAGTTCGCCGTGGTCGGAACGACCGGAACGGCTCCGCGGATCAAATACACGCGTCTGAGATCTTGCGCCCGAGTTGACGTGTAGTGCCGGAAGTTTCCGCTACGCCATGCGCTGACCGGAACCATTGTGACGCCGCGATAGTAGCGCGCATTGGTGTAGTAGTTGTAGATGTTCGTGACGGTCGGAACGTTCGTCAGTTGCGTTTGCGGATACGAGTAATTCGTGCCGTACCACGGCTGGTATTGCTCGCCCGGCGCTAGCGGAATCCACCCGATGTCCGTGTTGTTGTTGCCGTAACTTCCGTTAAGCGCCGAGAACCCGTTGAGAAGCGTTCCCAGATCGGCGCCCGAGCTGCCGTTCAGGAAGAACGATACGACGGCCGGCAGCCACGCGGATGCGAGCGCGTTCGAGGACGACTGATACTGGGAGGCCGGCGGCTGCCACAGCCATCCACCGTAGTTCTGATTGTTGAACCACGTGCCGTAGTGCGATACCGCATAGCCGTAAGGCGCATTGTCGACCCACGTGTAGCCGGAGCCGGGCTCCCAAACCCACTGCCCGTTTTGATACGGCGCAAAGTTATTTTGGCTTTGATTGTTCGGCGACCAGGCCCAGCCGTAGCCGGGCACGTTTTGCCACGAACCGTAGTTAGCGAGATTCGAGTACCCCGCCAATTGCGGCGAAAGATAGGGATTCGCATTGTAGGAAGACGCAATCGACTGATCGCGCGAGATGTTGTACTGATCGAACGAATCGAATCCGATCGCGCCTTGCATCGAGATCGACGGGTTCGAATATGGTCCGTACGCAACAAGCGTGCTTCCTGGCGTCAGCGTTTGCGATCCGGCGCCGCTCGAGACCGTCGCCGAGCCGCTGCGAACCGTTACCGCCGTCTGTCCGTTGCCGTTTACCGAAACGCGGTAGTCGCCGCTTTGATTCGGGCGAACCGTTACCGACGGCGTATCGATCTGCGCGCCTCCATTCGTTCCTTGCAGTTCCGCCAGATCGACGGTGCCTGCGCCCACTTGCGCTTCACGCGCTCCCGGGCTGAGATTGACGAACCGGACCTGCGAGTTCGACGCCAGCCGCAACATCGAAGCGCCGTCGAACTGCACCTCGGCGCTCGACCCGGGCCCGGTGGAAAGATAATCGCCGGCTACGACGGGAGCGTTGATGGCGGCGGCCACTTGAGCGCCGCTGTCCCCGCGGATGATCCCGACATTGCCGTTTGCTACGCTCACCTCGGCAACGCCGCCGTTGTACGCTTGCGCACTTGCGGGAGACGCCTGAAGGAACAACGCCGCGCTTGCGGCGGCCGCTGAGAGTATTGCGAATTGCTTGGAAAAAGACATGGTTTTCCGCACCTCATGAACTTGGCGGCTGCTTGCCGCTGCTGGGAGCGCGCTTGAGTGGATACCTTCCTTGCGTATGCGTTCCTCAAACGCCGTTCTCTCGAAATGTGAACGCAGCCGGTGCGCGATTGATTGCGTCAGCAAGCTAGACCTCGATTGTTGCCGGGGCCGCTGCGAACGGTTTTCATGAACTATGACGACCGATTCTTCCGGCGCGACGGTGCTCGCGCTCTACAAGCGGCCTACGGATCAAGCGCGATTCGATGCCCACTATGCCGACACGCACGTGCCGCTCGCAAAACAGTTGCCGGGATTGCAATCGTATTCTTTGAGCCACGGCCTAACGGATAAAGATCCGTATTATCTGGTCGCGACGCTGCGGTTTCCGTCGGCCGACGCCGTGAGCAATGCGTTGGCGTCGCCGCAAGGGCAAGCGGTGGTTGCAGATCTAGAAAACTTCGCGCAGGCTGGGGTCGATATAATGGTCTTCGAAAATACGCCGGCGTAAGCGGATCGCGCGGCAAGATCGCGCGTTGCGGGAGCGCGACGTGGACGATTCTTGTGTCAAGCGTCGATACGAAAAAAAGACAGACTGGCGGTCGCTACGGCAAGAGCTTCGGAACGGCGCATCCGCCCACTATACCAGGTAAAAAGTTCACGCAACGACGAACCGTCGCGCTCATTATGGAGATTACCGAAGATCTACGTCTGCTTTCGCCCGCGCCAAAGCCGCTTGGTCTCGCATTCGATGGTACGGCGTTGTGGATGGCAAGCCGCGAAACGCATCGGTTGTACGCAATAGACACGCTAACGTGGACGGTTCGCGAAGAAGCCCAAGCGCCCGGAGGCCCCTTCGGAATGACCGTTACCGGCGACGAACTTCGCGTAGTGATCGGCGAAGGGGAAGAAGACAATCGCTTCATTTACCGCTTCCTGCCGGGCCGAAGTTTCAAGAGCGAAAAGATTGCATGCCCCGATTTCACCGGCGCGCATTTAGCATTCGACGGAGATACGCTCTTTCTCACGCAGGCGGCAAACCGGCGCATCGTTGCGCTCGATAACCACGGCGGCATCCTGCACGAGATTCCATTGGACGGCGTTCCGCTTGGCATGACGATCGTCGAGGGGTGTTTCTATCTTATAACCGGCGACGCGGAGTTCGAGAATCTGCAATTAACGAAAGTCGACGCACGCGGCGACGCACCCGAAATCACCGCACTCGCCGGCATTCCGTTCGACGCGCGCGGCCTGACGTTTGACGGTTCGCGATTCTGGACGAGTCACCGGGACAACAACGAAATCGTCGCGTTCAAGCGTCCTTAGAACGGTGGAATTTATTTAACTATTAGGAATAGGCCGTTCGCGGGGGCGGGTATAGTAGCCGAAATGGCCTGCTCCGCCCCAAAAATGCCGCTCGTTCTTGCGGCACTTGTCTTGTCGTCAACACTTTCCGCCGCCGCGTTCCCCGAACACTCACACCGACTCAGTTCACAGGCCATGAGGGACGCAGAAAACGCTACCGTGCTAATTACCGGCTATGTTGACGCCGTGTCGGGATGCACGCCGGAAAGTGGCTCCGCGGAATCCGATGCGAGCAGTTGCGCGAAGCAGAAAGACGCTTCCGTCAGCCGGACGTGGTATCGATGCGCCGGCGTCGCCGAAGGCGTTCGAGACCGCAACGGGTTGGGCATCGAAGTGCTGACCGCGCGACATTGCGTCGAACCGAGCCGGCGTGTTTTCGACGGCGCTGCAACGTACCTGACGCCCGACAAAAATACGATCGCCGTGCGCTTTCGCGACGGCGATACCGGACGCTTCGACGGCGTCATCGATGACGTCGTGCAGAGTTATGACGTCATCTCCATTTTCGTAGCGGCGCATCACCCTCATCGTAGCGTGGCGCGTCCGGAATTTTCGATCGATCCGGGCGAACAATTGCACGTGCTGGGCAGCTTGCCCAATGTCGGCTGGGGCTGGAAGGACGCCGATAGCGTAGACGGGACGCGAGCAACGCTTATCGACGATTGGGCGTATACGTCGATGCTCGAGTGCCCGTTGTGCGGCGAAGGCGACAGCGGTGCGGGCGTGTGGTCGAATGACGGCCGCTTGGTGGGAATTTTTAACGCGGTGACGCAACCGTACGGTCTCTTCACGCCATCGATGCGCATTCGGGTATTGGGAACGACGGCGGTCAACTAAAGCGGAGCACGCAACTGGAGTTTATGGCGCAGGACGCGCTCGAAAATCCCGTGTGGTCGAGTTTGTGCGGGCGGCATTCGGCCTTCGCGGACGGCGGCCCCGAACTGAAAATGTATCCGCCCGAAATGGCGCCGTTCGCGGCCGTTCCGTACGAGGGGCCGCTCTCCGGCGACCTTTTGGAAGCGACGTTGGGAACGCGCGAGTTCGTGTATTTCGTCGGGACGCTGCCGCACGTGGAGTCGGGGCGGCATACGGTTACGCCGCACGACAATATTTTGCAAATGGTGTGCAAGGGCTTACGCCCGGCTCCCGTGGCTGCACGCGTGTCGATCGAGCCGCTCGAGGCATCGAACGTCGACGCGATGCTCGACCTGATGGGACGGGTTTATCCGGCGTACTTCCGGCGCCGCACCATCGAGATGGGGCGCTACGCCGGCATCTTTGATGGGGCGGAACTCGTAGCCATGGCCGGGTTGCGGCTTGCCCCGGCGGGTTATCGGGAAATCAGCGGCGTGTGCACCGATCCCCGTTTCGCGGGACGCGGATATGCGGGTGCTCTGGTGCATCATTTGGCCGCCGCCGTTTCGGACGAAGGCGATACGCCGATGCTGCATCAGGATCTCACCAACACACGTGCGCGCGAGCTCTATGAAGCGCTAGGGTTCGCCGTAAGCCGTGAAGTGCCGATGTGCCGGGTAAGCCGCGCGAATTCGTAACCGCCGGTTACGGAGCTGCCGGAATTGCTTCGCCGACGACGGGTTCTTTGCTGACTTCTTCGCCGAAAAGCAACGGATAGAGCAATCCGGCGAGCGCGCCGCCGACGAGCGGAGCGAGCCAGAAGAGCCACAGTTGCGCGATTTCAGCACCGCCCGCGAAGATCGCCGGTCCGGTGCTGCGCGCCGGATTTACCGACGTGTTGTCGACGGGGATGCTGATCAAATGAATCAGCGTGAGCGCGAGGCCGATGGCAATGCCGGCAAAGCCAACCGGCGCGCGACGATCGGTTGAACCAAGAATCACCATTAAAAATCCGAACGTCAGCACGACTTCGATCAGCAGTGCGGATCCCATGGCGTATCCGTCGGGCGAGTGTGAACCGTAGCCATTGCTTGCAAATTGACCGGCGCTGAATCCCGGTTTGCCGCTTGCAATCGCAAACAGGACTGCCGCCGCGAGGATCGCGCCCACAACTTGCACGATGATATACGGCAAAACGTCGCGAGTTGGAAATCGCTTTGCGACCCACAACCCCACAGTGACGGCCGGGTTGATGTGACAGCCGGAGATCGGACCGATGGTGTAGGCCATCGTGAGAAGCGTCAGCCCGAATGCCAAGGCCACGCCTGTAAAGCCGATCCCGAGCTTCGGATAAGCGGCCGCTAAAACCGCACTGCCGCAGCCTCCGAAAACGAGCCAAAACGTTCCGAAAAATTCAGCAGAAAGACGTCGTGAAAGGGGCATAACGCGTCTCCTCCGCGAGAGTCATCCAAGTATACTCCGAAACCGCCCGCTTTTTAAAGTTGCTTGCGGTACACGAGGAATCCCGACTTGTCGGCAACTTTGTCGTAAAGCTGCATCGCCGTGTGGTTCGTTTCGTGCGTTTGCCAGTACACGCGCGGCGAGCCGGCGGCTGAGGCGCGTTCGTAAACGGCCTCGATAAGCGCGCGGCCAACGCCGCGTCCGCGGGCTTTTTCCGAGGTGAAGAGATCCTGGAGATAGCACGAAGGCGCGATTTGGATGGTGCTGCGATGGAATAGGTAGTGCGCCAGCGCGATAAGCCGGCCGTCCTCCTCGGCCACCAGCGCATACATCGGTTCGTACACGTCTAAAAAACGCGACCACGTAAGCTGCGTGATTTCGGGAGGGAGCGCAGCGCGGCCGGCACGGCCGTAAAACGCGTTATAGCCGTCCCATAAAACTTTCCACGCCGGAAAATCGCCCTTTGCGACCGGGCGTATCGTCATCTGGCTCTCCACCACCGAATCTTTCATCCTTCCTGGCACCCGGGGTGCTACTCTCTCCATAAGATTATCGTGGCGCGCGAACGGGTTTGTTAGCGGAGCGTAAAGCGGTGAGTCACCTGAGGTGTCGGCGGGGCGTTGCTCTAGGCGGGATGGCGCACCATGAACGTCCCTGACCTGGAAGCGGCCGCCGCTCTGCGGCAGCTCGCCTCGCTGGAACGCGAACGTTCGATTCGATCCTTGAAGCGTTCCGTGGCGAGCCGGATCCTCGATCAGCTCAAAGGTCTGGCGATCGGAACGGTCGTGGCTTTTGCGGCCTATGCTACGTATGTGGCGGCCGGCGTTCGCGCGTCCGATGCTCCGCAAGGCACGATGCGCGGTCTCCAAATCGGCGCTCCGGTATCGATCTTGCGCGACGATCGCGGCGTACCGCACATTCGAGCGCGCTCCGAACGCGACGCGTTCTTTGCCGAGGGATACGTTCAGGCTGCGGACCGCCTGTTCCAAATGGATTTGTATCGCCGGTACATCTACGGCCAGCTGAGCGAAATGCTGGGGCCGATCCAGCTCCCGCGCGACGAAATGATGCGCGCATTCGACGCGCGCGACGTCGTCAACCGTGAGTGGCGTCATCTGCCGGCTAGAAGTCGCGACGATTTGCAAGCGTTCAGCGACGGCGTAAACGCGGCGCGTTCGACGTTGCCATTGCCGCTCGAGTTTCGGCTCTTGCTCTATTCGCCGCGCCCATGGGTGCCGCAAGATTCGCTGGCCGTAACGCTGGCGATTTCGGTTTCGCTCGGCGACTCCGTCGAGGACGTGCTGCGGCGCGATGCGATCTGGCGTGCGCGGGGACCCGCCGGTTACGCGGGTGCGTTGCCGCTCTCGGATCCGGCCTACGACGTATCGACGAGCGGTGCACGGGAATCTGCGCCACGATCTGCAGCAGCACCGGTGGTCAGCGGCTTGGAATCGGAACGCGGGCCGCAGGCGGAACGTTTCGGCAGCAACGCTTGGGCAGCGGGCGCAGCATACACCAAGAGCGGACGCGCGCTGCTTGCAAACGATCCGCATTTGACGCTTAGCGTGCCGGGCGTGTGGTACGTTGTGGAAATGCGCGCGCCGGGATTTCACGTTGCCGGCGTCACCGTTCCGGGCGTGCCCGGCGTCATACTCGGACACAACGAACGCCTGGCATGGGCTACCACGAACGCCATGGCCGCATCGTTTAGCGTGTTCGAAGGGCCTCGGGCCGGCGGTAAGCACTGGCAACTCGAACGGTTTCACGTGCGCTTTGCACGCGATGCGGTAAAGGCGTACTATCGAACCGCTTCGGAATTCGGCGTGCCGGCTGCAACGAGGCATTCGATGGTGCTCGTTCGGTGGCCGCCGTACACTGCCGGGGCATCGGCGATCGAGACGGTCTTCGCGCTCGATCGCGCGCAGAACATCGGCGAGGCAATGAAGGCGCTCGCGCACTATACCGGCCCCGCACAAAACTTCGTCTTCGCCGACGATGGCGGCCGCGTCGCCTATCATCTTGCCGGGCCCATTCCGAACGATCCCGTGTGGGAGCGGTACGTTCATCCTGCGCGCGACGCGCACGAACTGTTTGCACCGGTTCCGTTCGCGCAGCTGCCGTTTTCCGGAGCGTCACGTTCGCAAGTCGTCGTAAGCGCTAACAACAAGATGTACGGAACCGCCTATCGCTTCCGCTTGAGTCCCATGTTTGCGCCGCCCTATCGCGCTTACCGTATCGCCGAACTCTTGCACCGGCAGCGCGGCTACTCCGTGCGTTCGTTCGCTGCGATGCAGTTGGACGTCGAGTCACCGGCAGACGTGGAGTTCGCGCATCGCGTAGCGGCCTACGCGCGCGAACGCGGCGAGCTTTTCTCGAACGACGCTATCGCACAGCTGATGCGCTGGAATGGCGCGTTCGCACCGCAATCGCGAACCGCAACCTTCGTTCACGATCTACGTTCGGCCGCCGACGATTCGGCTCCATCACCGTACTGGATTTTTGAAGCAATGCGCGCGGATCGCGTTCCGGCGGAACTCGAAGACGATTGGCGGCAGATTGCCGCGCGCGATGCCAACGGCGCGCAGTTCTGGGCGAATGCGGGTGCGGTTCAACTCTTGCATCCGTTCGGTCCGATCGGGTTTCCGTTTTTGAACGGCGGAACGCTGCCGGGAAGCGGCGAGGAGTATACCGTCCATGTCCAAGACGACACGCTGTCGCAGAGTTTTCGCGCTGTCTGGCAAGTTCCCGATTGGGATGAAGGCGGCTTGAGCATTCCGGCGGGAGAATCGGGACGAATAGGCTCGCGCCATTACGAGGATCTTCGCGAACGCTGGATTCGCGGCGATCTCGAACCTTTGCCGTTCTCGGATCGCGCGGTAGAGCGAGCCGCCCGGTCGCGAACGCTGCTGATGCCGTAAGCTGCGGCGCTAGGCCGTCGTCAATCCCGCGAGCGACGCAAGCGTTGCTCCGGCGGCGCCTGCGGGGACCCACCACGTCCGATCGCCGATAACGCCGTCGGAGGTTACGGCCCGCTGCGTCTGATAAGCGTGCACCGCCGCTTCCATCAGAGGACCGAAGTCGCCGTCGATCGTGCCCGTATAGAGGCCGGCATTCTGCAGCACCTGTTGCACGGCACTCACTTCACTTCCGGTCGCTCCGTTTGCGAGTTCGGGCGTATCGGGATCGGCGGGCATCGCTTGCCACGTGAGCGGCCCCACGACGCCGTCGACGGTTAAGCCGGTCCCCTGTTGAAAACTCTTTACGGCGTCCTCCGTGTGCGTCCCGAAGGTGCCGTCGATGCCCGTGTAATCGATAAGCTTCAGCATCACCAGGATGCGCTGAACGCGTTTGACGTCGTCGCCGGTCGAACCGGAAGAAAGCGTTGGACCACTATTCACGATTCAATCCCCCACTTGCGTTAAGATCCATTGCGCCGCTTGCGCGCGCGAAAGATCGCCGGCAGGCCAATTAAAGGAACGGCCGAGCCGGTAATCAACGGCGGCCTTCGCATCGTCGCCGAACGCGTCATTCGGCTGAAAATCTAGGGAAGAACTTTCGCCGCTCATGATGCCCGCAACGCCCACGAGATGTGCCGCCGCGTAAGCGGGATCGCCGAACGCAATGTCCGACCACCAATAGAGCGGCACGCCGCGTTGCAGCATGCACTGCTGAAACTTTCTCAGCGACGAAGCGTTGCTCACCACGGTCGCGGGCGCCACGGCATTGTCGAGAGCGAAGAGCGCAAGCGTTCCCGCTGCTTCGCCGACGTTCCATTCCACCGGATGCAGCCGGTACGCTCCATTGGTAATATGCGTGACGCCCAGATTCTTGCAAGCAGCCAAAAGATTCTTGACGCGTACGGGAACCAGCGCACGAGCCGAGATCTCGAACGGCTTGATGGAGATGAACTGCTGCGCCATCCCTGCCGGCGAAAACCCGTGAATGTCTAACCCGCCGTAGTACCCAATCCCGCACGAATCGTGATAGTTCTTTGCACGGGGCCCCGGATTGGAATTGCTGTCTAAATCCTGTTGCACGATCGTGTAGAGAGCTTTGATGCGGCGCGATTCGCGAACATACGGTTGCGCCGCGGTTCCGTCGGAAGTACCGAATTGGTCCGGCCTAACGCGAAGATTTGGGTAGCCGAAGCCGCTTCCGTCGTCGCGCGGACACTCCGTCTGCAGCCAATACACGAAACCAAGCGAAGCTTGACGCGCCTCTTCGACGATCTGCGAGTCACGCGTCGCATTGCCGGTAGGAATCGTTGCCGACTGGCAATCGTTGGCGCCCATGTTCAACATGCTCAAATCGTAGGGGAATGCCGGATCGCTGAAATTCGTCGCGTCGATGTAGCGGCGATAACTCCACAAGTCGACCGGAACCCGGAAGACCTTGCTGATGTATCCGTCCACTACGGTGTAGTGCTGCTGAGCTTTGAGGTCGTCGTAGTTTGCGGGCTTGGCGATCGTATGATCTTCGCCGGCGGGCCGGTGTTCGAGCGAAACGACGACGGTTATCGGTTGAATCCAATCGCCTCGAGCCTCGTCGGGCGCGTTTGCTTCCTGCGTTTCTCCTTTGCCCTCTGCGCCGAGCGTAAACTCTACGCCCGCAAGAGGAAGCAGTTCGCCGAGATCCGTGCCGTCCAAGAAGTATTGTGCCAAATACGTCGCCGGAAATCCGTTCGCATCGAGCGTACTCAGGCTGCGAATTGTATCGCCGTCGACCGTCGCCGCGGTTACGCGCGTATTCAAACGCACGTGAACGTTCGGCATCGCTTGAAGTTGCGCGAGAAGCACGTTGTGCGCAACTCGCGGCTCGGTAGAGAAGCCGGGATACGCGCCGCCCGGATTCAGCGTCGGTTGCGTGTCGCCGCGCGCCGTGAGGCGATAGTTTTTGCGGTAGAACGCGCGTGCGGCGTGTTGAAATGCGCGATAGGCGGCGGTACTGCCGACGGTCGGCGTATAGCGGCTTTCATCGGGCTTGGTAACGCCTTGCGATGAATACTGTCCGCCGAGCCAGCCCGATGCTTCAAGCAAACACACGGAGAAGCGTCCCGCTCCGGCTGCAATCGCCGCCGCGCAGCCGCCAAGACTGCCGCCCACGATAATGATGTCGTAGCTGACCATCGCCTTATCGCTAAGGATACCATAGGAAGCCCGCCCTTGCGGGGTACGCCGGCGTCGAACCGGAGGGTTTTTCCAGCTAAATCAAGAGTAAAGTTTCCGAAGCTTCACGAGCTGATCCGTAACGTGCACCCCTCCGTCCGGCGTCCCGTGAGACGCAATGGGAGTTTAGCTTGCGAAAGGTCATTGTCGCGCTTGTGGCGCTTCTGGGAATCGCCGTTACGATTCGAGCCGGCTCTTCGTTCGCGGGCGGCGCGCCCGCTACATTGCCGAACGGCTGGATCGTCGAAGCGCCGCGCGGGCCGGAAGCATCCACGGGAACGATGCCGCAAGGCATGGCGCTCTCGCCGGACGGCGCGACGATTGCCGTGGTGGAGTCCGGGTACCGCCCGGCATCGCTAGGGCTTTATCGGGCATCCGATTTAACGCGCGTCGCATCGATTGCGTTGAAAGGCGCTTTCGGACGTCCGTACTGGCGCGATGCCGGCCACGTTCTCGTTGCGGGCGCAAACGCCGATGCGCTTTTCGACGTCGACGTCACTACCAAGACGATTGACTCGGTCGCATTTCCGAAAGGATCTTACCCGGCGTACGTTACCGCATCGCCCGACGGCAAAACGCTTGCAGTCGCATGCGACGCGGACGGCACGGTTCATATCGGAACGTTGCCGGCAATCGGAACCGCATCGCCCATAAACGCGGGCGGTCATCCCGGCGGCATCGCATTTAGCGCGGACGGCACGAAGCTTTACGTCACGGATCGCGCGGGTCGCGACTTACGGGCCATCGACGTCAACTCGCATACGATTTCACGCAAAGAACTGGGACTGCATCCTTCTGCCGTCGCGGTTGATAGCGGAAAACTCTACGTAGCCGAAAGCGACGCGGACAGCGTTGCGATCTTGGACGCACGCGATCTTCATACGATCGCCGACATACCGCTCGGCGATACCTCGGCGCCGTTCAAGGCCGTCGGCGTGTCGCCGAATGCCATCGCCGTCGGCAGCGAGGCCGTTTACGTGACGCTGGGTGCAGCGAATTCCGTCGCCGTGTTGCGCGGAGATCGCGTAACCGGACGGCTCGAAGCCGGCTGGTATCCGACCGACGCGCTGGTGTCGCATGACCGGCTGTTCGTCCTGAACGGGAAAGGCGAGGGCACGCATCCCAATCCGGGTTATCGCAATCGCATTAAAGACGACAGCAACTACATCGGTTCGGTGGAACTCGGTTCGCTGCGCGCCTACGATCTGAAAAGCGATCCGCCGGGCGAGGGAAGCCCGCAAGGTTCCGACGGATGGAGCAACGCGCAAGCGAACACGGTGGTTCGCCCGAATGGGCCGATTCGCCACGTGTTCTTCGTGTTAAAAGAGAATCGCTCGTACGATCAAGTGCTCGGAGACATGCCGCAAGGCAACGGAGACGCGTCGCTTGCGTGGTTCGGCGGATCGGTTACGCCCAACGATCATGCGCTCGCGAAACGCTTTGGGCTCTTCGACAACGCCTATACGAGCGGCGAGGTAAGCGCAGTCGGTCACATGTGGGCCGAGACCGGATTCGCCAACGATTACGTGGAGCGTTTTTGGCCGCCCATGTACGGCAACCGCCGCGATATCGACGATATCGACGGCGGCGACGGGCCGCGCGTTCCCTCAGGCGGCTATCTTTGGGATGACGCAGCCCACGCGCACGTGTCGTTTCGCGACTACGGCGAGCTCGTCGACCCGGTGAAGGGCTCGAATCGTTGGACGCCGGACGTGCCGAGCTTGAACGGAAAGATCGACCCGTTGTACGCCGGGTGGGACCTCGATTACAGCGATGTCGATCGCGCGAAAGAGTGGCGCCGGGACTTCACGTCGCTCCTTAGCCGCAATGCCGTGCCGCAGCTGGAGTTCATCTGGCTTCCGAACGATCATACGTACGGGAGCAAAGCCGGAAAATTGACGCCGTCCGCTTACGTTGCGCTCAATGACTACGCGCTCGGGCAAATGATCGACACGCTGTCGCATTCGAAGATCTGGCGTTCGTCGGCGATGTTCGTCATCGAAGACGACGCGCAGGACGGGCCGGATCACGTAAGCGATCAGCGCACGACGATGTACGTCGTATCCCCATACACCAAGGGAGGCGTCCGGCACGAACACTACGCCACCGTCAGCATCCTTAGAACGATGGAGCTGATGTTGGGCATGCATCCTCTTTCGACGTACGATGCGATGGCCGTGCCGATGTACGCGGCGTTTGGTGCGCCGAATTTTCAGCCGTACTCGGCGCTTGCACCGCAGATCGACGTATCAAAACGTAATACCGTTGCGTCGTACGGCGCGAAAGTCAGCGCCTCGCTGAACTTCTCGAAGCCCGACGCCGTGCCGGAGAGAATTTTGAACGATATTTTGTCGCGAAATCATTAAGCTTCCAAACGTTGGCGTTGCCGTCGTCCCACAGTTGGATGCGTTGCAAGTCTTCGGCGGCGCCGTTTGCGGTTCGCGGAAAGTGGAGCGGCAGCGTGCGATCGCTGCTGAAGTACAGCGTAGTTCCGTCGGGCGCGAGATCGGGCTCGTTATCGTTGCTCGAACCGTTCGCGTCGTCGCCGTCGTAACGGAGGCGTTCGGGAACGCTCCAGTCGCCGGCGCGGCGGTACGTTATATAAAGGTGCTCTTTCGTATCGTCCTTTGCGGCACGGCCGGAACTGGCGAATACGAGAAACGATTCGTCCGGCGCGATCTCCGGATCCACGTCGGCCGTCGCGTCGGTGCTAAACGGCAGCGGTTCGGCGTTTTGATAAGCACCGCTCGCAAACTTCGAGCGGTAGAGGCGAAACGTGCGCCGGTCGCCGATGCTCAAAAAATAGATCGTACCATTTGCCGCAATGCTGGCCTTGAAGATGCGCGGTCCAACGTTCACCGCCGGCGGAAGATGGAACGGCGTTCCCCACCCGTTCGCTTTGCGATCGACGCGCCAAAGATGCGCAACGCGTGTGGCGATGCCCGGCACGGGCCGCGTCGATGTAAAAACGAGAAACGACCCGTCGGGAGCCATCGCCGCGTGCTGGTCGTTCCAGCGCCCGGAAAACGGCGCGATCTCCGGGATGCTCCACGTTCCGTTCGTGAGGTGCGATTCGAGAATCGTGCCTGCACCGGTTCCACTGCGCGTGAAGAAAAGCGTTTTGCCGTCGGGCGTAAAGACCGGCGCGCCGTCGTTCGCCGGGCCGGAGATCACTCCCGGAGCGAAGATCTCGGGAACCGGTAAGGCCGCGGCGCTTTGCGCCTGCAGGGCGGCCGCACAGAACAGTGCGAGCGGTACTTCCAAAAGAAGCCGTTTCGAGCCTAGTCGCATGCGTTCGACTATGCCGTACGCGGCATCCGTGCGCAATCAAAGTTGCTTCAAATGCGCGGCGTCAATCGACTTCTCGTGCGTTGAGATGGATGAGTTCGCCGTTCACCCCGGAGCTTGCGTCGCTGGCATGGAAGGCGAGGATCTGCGCGACTTCGGCCGGTTGCGCGGCGGCTGCAAAATCTTCAGCGTTCAAATAATCTCGCGCCGCATCGATGGCGACCGTCCCCAGAACGACCGCGTTGGCGACGATTCCGTCGGCTTTATGCTCCCGCGCAATGGCGCGCATCAGCAGGTTCACGCCGGCCTTACCGGCGCCCATGATGCCGAAATTCGGCTGCGGGTCGAGCGAACTCCCGGCCGTCACGGCGGCGAATCGCGCGCGCGAACGCGAGTTTGGCCGGAACGGCTGCGTCAACGCCCGGCGCAGCGCCGGCACGAACAGATTGTATGCGACGATGAGGTTGTTGCGCACGCTTGTTTCCAAATCGTCGATCGTCGAGTCGGCGATCGAAACGAAACGGCTGCCGCCGCCTGCCAGGCTAACTACCGCATCGATGCGTCCGCCCCATCCGGCGGCCGCTTCGAGCGCGCGTTCCGCTCCGGCGCTTTGCAGAAGATCCGCTTCGACCGGCAAACACCGCCCGGCGTCGCCGTATTCATGAATCGCTTCGGCGGCGCGATCCGCCGAGCGCGAAAGCACCGCTACCCGCGCGCCTTGTTCGACCAGCGTGCGAAGCGTCTCGCCGCCAACCCGCCCCGTCGCGCCGGCGAAAATTACGACGTCGTCCTGAAGGCTGCTCATCGCCTATCGACGCGAATCTACGGGTAGAGGCCGCGTAATTTCGTAGCCTCCGCTACCCGGCTTACTGCGACGACGTAAGCGCCGCGGCGCATGTCGATGCCGAGTCGTTGCGATTGTTCGTATGTCTCCGCAAATGCGCGAGTCATTTTGCGTTTGAGGCGATCGTTGATTTCGTCCTCTTCCCAGAAGTTTTCTTGCAGGTCTTGCACCCATTCGAAATACGAAACGGTAACGCCGCCGGCATTTGCGAGGATGTCCGGAAGCACCATGACGCCGCGTTCGAAAAGGATTCGGTCGGCCGCCGGCAGCGTCGGCCCGTTTGCCGCTTCTGCAACGATCATAGCCCGGATCTTCGATGCGTTTTCGGGCGTAATGACCTTTTCGAGAGCGGCCGGCACGAGCACGTCGCAGTCGTACTCGAGGAGTTCCTCGTTGCTGATGCGGTCGCCGCCCGAAAAGCCTGCGACCCCTCCCGTCTCGCCCTTATGCGCGATGAGCGCGTTCACGTCCAAGCCGTTCGGATTGGCGACGCCGCCGCGAGAATCGGACGCCGCCACCACGCGATAGCCGCGCTTTTGCATCAATTCGGCTGCATGCAAGCCTGCATTACCGAACCCTTGAATCGCAACGCGCGCATCCTGCACCGGCATGTCGAGCGCTTTCATGGCCTCGTCTACAACGTAAACGCAGCCTCGCGCCGTTGCCTTGTCGCGCCCTAGCGATCCGCCGATGGCGACGGGCTTTCCGGTTACGACGCCGGGAACCGAGTAGCCGCGCTGCATGGAATACGTGTCCATAATCCACGCCATGATCTGCGGCGTCGTATAGACGTCGGGAGCGGGAATGTCTTTGTCTGGGCCGATGATGATGGAGATTTCACTCGTGAACCGGCGGGTCAGGTTCTCGAGTTCTTGCATCGACATGTTTTTTGGATCGCAAATGACGCCGCCTTTGGCGCCGCCGAACGGAATGTTCACGAGCGCGCATTTCCACGTCATCCACATTGCGAGTGCTTTGATCTCGTCCAGGGAAACGTCCGGATGGAAACGGATGCCGCCCTTCGACGGACCGCGCGAGATGTTGTGCTGCACGCGGAACCCTCGGAACATTTGAAACTGCCCACCGTCCATGCGAACGGGAAGGGAGACTTCCAAGATGCGTTTGGGTTCCCGCAGATACCCGTGAATCGATTCGTTGAGGCCGATCAGACGCGCAACGTCGTCGAGCTGTTGCTGCGCCATTTCCCAGACATTGACGTTTTGGACCGTTGAAACGCCAGCCACCATCACGCAACCTCCGCCGCTCCGTATTGAAAGCGACGGTTCCTTTATATCACCACGACTCATTAGAAAGTCAGTTGCAGGCGCTCGCTCGGCTTGTCGTACGGGAGACGCCGCAGAGCCCAGAGTATATGCGGCGGATGCGTTCAACGTCGTTTCCCGTGGAAGCCGTCCGCGCCGAGTTTCCTGCGCTCTCCATTCGAGACGAGGGCCACGCTCGCGTCTATTTGGATAATCCGGCCGGCACGCAGGTTCCGCGCCGGGTCGCCGAGGCCGCAGCGCGTTGTCTGTTGGAAACGAACGCCAATCTGGGCGGCTACTTCCGGACGAGCGGACTCGCCGAAGAGCAGGTCGTGCGCGCCCACGAAGCCATGGCCACGATGCTCGGCGCGCGATCTTCGAGAGAGATCGTCATCGCGCAAAGCATGACGAATCTCACGTTCCATATCTCGCGCAGTATCGGACGCACGTTGAACCCCGGCGATGAAATCGTCGTCACGCGAATGGATCATGACGGGAATATCGCGCCATGGCTGATGATGGCCGAGGATCGCGGCGTGAAAGTTCGCTGGCTCGACTTCGACCGCGAGTCGTGGGTTATCGAGCCTTCGGCGCTGGACGCCGTGCTGAACGAGCGCACGAAACTCGTCGCGCTGAACTACGCGAGCAATTTGACGGGCTCGATAAACGACGTGCGCTCGTTGGTTGCGCGCGCGCACACGGCCGGCGCGTTGTGTTACGTCGATGCGGTGCAGTTCGCACCGCATGATTGCATCGACGTCCAAGATTTGAATTGTGATTTCCTGGCCTGCTCGTCGTACAAATTCTTCGGGCCGCACCTCGGCATCGTGTACGGACGCGAAGCACTGCTTGAGGAGCTTGTAGCGTACAAAGTGCGGCCTGCGACGAACGACCTGCCATGGCGATTTGAAACCGGCACGCCGCAGATCGAACTGCAAGCTGCGCTGGCCGCGACGGTGGATTACCTGTCCTGGTTGGGTGCGGAGTGCGGCGCGACCGGCAACGAGCGCGAGCGCATTCGCGGAGCGTTCAGCGCCGCATCGGCTTACGAACGGGAGCTGGTTGCGCGATTGATCGACGGACTGCGGCAGCTGCCCGGCGTGACGATTCATGGAATCACGGATGAAGCACGATATTCCTCGCGTGTGCCCACTGTTTCTTTCACGCACGCGGCGCGCAGCACCGACGAAATCGCGCGCAGCCTTGCGGAGCAGAATATTTTCGTGTGGTCCGGCAACAACTACGCGCTGGAAATCGTGCGGGCTCTGGGTTTGGAAGAGAACGCGGGCGTGGTGCGCATTGGCCTTGCCCACTACAACACTTCGGCCGAAATAGACGCCGTACTGAAAGCCCTGGCCCTTCAGAACGTTCCCGCGTAAACCGGGTTATCGAGGAACGAAGCGAAGCGCCAGGCCGTCTATGCAGTAGCGAAGGTGCGTCGGTGCGGGGCCGTCATCGAAGATGTGCCCGAGATGTCCGCCGCAACGCGCGCAATGCACTTCGGTTCGCGCTTCGCCGAGGAGTTCGTAATCCGCGCGGGTCTTCGTTACGTTTGGAAGCACCGTCCAAAACGACGGCCAGCCGTCGCCGCTATCGTACTTCATCGACGACGAGAAGAGCGCTTGATCGCAGCCTGCGCAACGATACACTCCGTTACGCTTTTCGCCGAGCAGCGGGCTTGAAAACGCCGGTTCGGTACCGTTGCGCCGGAGAATTTCGAAACGGTCGTCGCCCAGAAGCTTGCGCCATTGCGCGTCGGAGTGCTGCACGGCGTAAGCGGGTGCGCTTGCGAAAGCGGGAAACGCCGAGGCGACGGCGGCCGCGGCCGCCGCGGAGGCGAAAAATCTAGCGCGATTCATATAAAGAAGAACGCCGGGCGCGGCGCCGCGGATTCATCACCGTCTATGGGCGCATTGCTGCTTCCAAAAACTGCTGCTGGACGGCGCGGATGGCCGAAGAAGCGCCGGGAGATGCGTCCATCCAATCGTTCACCAACAGGACGAAGATGAGCGGATCGGCGTTCGGTTCCACGACATACCCGGCAAGCGTTCGTACGTGCAACATGGATCCGGTTTTTGCGCGCACGACGCCCTCCAACGGCGAGTTTTGAAAGCTGTGCGCGAGCGTTCCGCTGCGTCCGGCGACCGGCAATGCCGCGAGGATGGCGTCGCGATTGGGCGAGTTCCAGTCGGCACGCAGCACGGCGGCCAGTACCGATGCCGATAGCCGGTCGTACTGCGATACGCCGGAACCGTCTGCAATCGTGAGGTTCGCGGGATTAATGCCGGCACTTTGCAGCCACAGCATTTCCCGCGCGATGCCGGCTGCGCGCGTGTCGAGTGCCGAAGGCTGCGCGACTAGATCTTCGAGCAGGCACTCTGCAAAAAAATTGTCGCTGGGGAGCCACATGCGCGCGACCAGATCGCGAATCGCGGGCGAACGATGCGTCCATAACACGCGCGCCGCCGGGGGCGTCGTTCCCTCGCGCACCGCCGGCGCCTCTACGGCGATGTTCTGCGCGACCAGCGCCCGTTCGAATTGCAAACCGGCGAAGGTTGAGGGATCGCGCACCGCCGCATCCAGTTCGACGGGATCGCTTCCGTCCGGCGGTATCGTCCCCGTGACGCGAATCACTTTCGCTCCGTCCTGCGGCCACGACAACTGCGTGGAATCTTGTGAGCCGCGAATTCCCGTAGCCGTTCGATTGTCGATCGTAATGGATGGATCGTCGGGTGAGATCGCAATTGCTGCCGGCGTGTTCGGCGCGGCCGGCGTCAGGCGCAGGGCGACGGCGTTTTCGTTGAAGGCCAGGGGCGTAATCGGCGCCGCGTAATCGTTCGGCAGGTCGTCGACGGTCCAGCCGTCCGGATATGGCGGCGCGGTAAACGCACTGTTGTCGACGACGATCGAACCGGCGATGCGGTTTACGTGCTGCGCCGAAAGCGTTCTCGCGGCGTCGCCGAACGCGGACGCATCGAGCGACGGATCGCCGCCGCCGCGAACATAGAGGTTTCCGCGCAGCGTTCCGTTTTCGATGCTGCCGTCGGTCAATGCCGTCGTCTGGAGCGTGGCGTCGGGCCCGAGTCCCTGCAGCGCAACGGAGCCGACGATGAGCTTTAGCGTGGACGCCGGCTGAAAAGCCTCATCCGCGTTGCGTTCGAAGAGCACATTGCCGGTGCGGGCGTTTACGACCATGGCCGAAACATGCGCGTTTACGAGCGTCGGCGCCGCAAGTGCAGCGCTCATGCCAAGGGTCGCAGCAAGAAGCAACATCACCGGCAAGATTCGCCGCAGAAGGGAGAAAACTAGCGTCGCAGTGATTCGCATCGCCGAGTGGCGGCCGCAGTTCCCGCCGGGCCGCATCGAAAGCATCTACTTCCATTGGTCCGGCGGCGACTACGAAACCGTCTTTCCGGCGTATCATTTCTGCGTTTCGCAGGCCGGCGGCGAAGTTTTCGTGTCGGAGACCAACGACTTGCGCGCCAATATGCGCGACGTTCGCGCGGGCGGCGACTACGCGGCGCACACCCAGGGCCGGAACTCTTTCGCCGCCGGAATTGCTCTCATGGGCATGCGGGACGCCACGCCGTCGGACTTCGGTCCATATCCGGTAACTCGGCCGCTGCTCGAGGGCTTATGCTTCGTCGCCGCGGCGATCGCGTCGTTTTACGCCATTCCGGTCGAAGCGGCCAACCTGCTCACGCATGCCGAAGCAGCCGCGGCGGACGGATATTTCGGGGACGGTCCGGACGAGCGTTGGGACATCGCGCGCTTTGCGCCGGATTCGCGACCGCTAGCGATCGGCGAAGCGTTTGCCGCAGGCGAGGAACTGCGGGAACTCGTGCGCCGGTTTTTGCCTTAGCCGTTCGGCAGAGCGCGCAATTCCGCGATGCGTTCGAAAGCGCGCCGTAGGTGCGGAATCACGATCGATCCCCCTACGACGAGCCCGACGTTCAACGCGTCGTGCAGTTCGGGATCGGTGATTCCGATCTTGATGCATTGCGCAAGATGATACGTGACGCAATCGTCGCAGCGTAAAACGAGGGATGCGACAAGCCCGCACAATTCTTTGGTTTTCGCCGGCAGCGCGCCCTCGTCGTATGCGCGCGTATCCAAGTTGAAGAAGCGCTGGATGCCTAAATGACCGGACTCCAAAATCTGTTCGTTAGCCGCTTCCCGGTGTTTCGTCCACTCGTCGATGTTCATTGAAACTGTCCCATGAAGCGATCGATGCGGTCTTGTTCGACTCCCGCCGCAAGAAGTTGAACGGCGAAAGCCTGGCGATTCTCCGGCGGGGTCACCAACATGAAGCCTGCCTTTCCGCTAGGCGCCGCGACGGTCGTCCACTGCGCGCCTGCAGGAATCAGGGCCGTCTGATACGCGTCAAGTTTTACGTCTACGCCGCCGGCCGAAACGTTCAGCGGATGTTCCAGCGCCATGACGATCTGCGGACGGTCGTTCGTGGGAATCGACGCTGCTTCGCTACCGGCGACGATTCGTTCGACGATGAAGCGCGAATCCGCGATAACGGCGGTTCGTTCGAGCCCATCGAACGAATACGAGAGGGTTTGGACCGCGCCGGCCGTGCCTCGTTGATAGTCGAGAACGTCGGCGGCTTTGTCGACGTGAAGCTCGCGCGGCTTGCCGTCGGCGCCGCTTCGGTTCCAGTCGAAGATGCGGTAGGTGAGATCGCTCGCCTGTTGCGTCTCGAATAAGATGATGCCGGCGCCGATGGCGTGCAGCGTGCCTGCCGGCAGATAGAAAGCATCGCCCGCATGAACCGGCACCCGCCGCAAAATATCGCCAAGGGTACCATCTGCAACGCGGCGTTCGTATTCCTCGCGCGTGGTATCGCGCGTCCACCCGAGCACGAGCTCGGCGCCCTCTTGCGCAGAAAAGACATACCAGCACTCGGTTTTGCCGTTCGGCTGATGTTCCACGCGCTGCGCGTACTCGTCATCGGGATGCACCTGAACCGAAAGCCAGTCACGCGCGTCGATGATCTTCGTCAAAACGGGGAACGGACGCGAAGGATCGATGTCGCCGAGAAAAGCGGCGCCGAGCTTTTCGCGCAATCCGGCAATCGTCGTGCCGGCGAGCGGCCCGTTCAGTACCGGATTGGTATCCCAGCACTCCCAAGATTCGCCGAGCTTCTGTTGCGAGTCGCCTTTTTTCCCGAACTTGGTTACCAGCGCGTCGCCGCCCCAGATCGCTTCGGTTTCTTTCGGTTCAATGACGTAAGGATAAAGATTGTCACTCATCTTCGTTCGTTGTTACCAATCGTGCGCGTAGCAGTCCGCGGGCCGAATTTCCGACGAAGAGCCGGTCGGCGTTCAGCAAGTCCGCCATCTGCAACGTTCGTTCCCGGGCCCGTCCTTCGCTTACGAGCTTCGAACGAAGAATCCCCGGCAGCGGCCCGCAGAAAAGCGGGGGCGTCCAAAGCGTTCCGCCGAGTTCCGCAAAGAGATTCGTGCGCGACCCCTCTGTGAATTCGTCGCGCTCGTTTCGCAACAGCGCGTCGAACGCTCCACATTCCGCCGCTTCTGCAGCGGCCGCCTCATGCGCGGGCCGCCATGCGGTCTTATGCCGGAGGAACGGATCGTGGCTGCGCACTCGCTCCCTCGAAACACAAACGGAAACCGGAGTTTCCGGGATTGGCGCTTCGTCGTGCCGGATTTCAATCTTCCCGCTAGCATGCAACCGTAAACGCACGATGCCCGAAGCGAAACGCAGGCGCGATTCGCGCAGCGCTTCTCGAAGCGCATCTTCGTCGAACGGCATCCCGAAAGCGGTCGCGGAGCGCCGCATGCGCGTGACGTGTTCATCGATCGTTTCTGCAGGCGCGGCGGCTGAGAACGTCTCCAAGAGGACAAGCGGCTGCGAATTCTCGCGCAAGAAGGTGCTTTTCAGCAGCACTTCGCGCCATTCGTCTTGCGCATTCGAGTCGGCCACGATACCGCCGCCGGCATCGAAACGTCCGGCGCTTCCGTCGAATTGTGCGGTTCGAATGGCGACGTTCCACCAGCCTTTCCACGCCGGCGAGAGATATCCGATCGTGCCGCAATAAATGCCGCGAGCGTGGCGCTCCAGCCGTTTGATGTGTTGAATTGCGGCGCGTTTGGGCGCGCCGGTGATGCTGCCGCATGGAAACGTCGCGCGAACGATCGTTTCCAGCGATTTCGTATTCACGGTTCCCGCGATCGTACTGGTCATTGTAAGAAACGTCGGATAGCGCTCCACGGTGCAGAGCTGTTCGACCGTCACGTCGCGCGCGATACGATGCAAATCGTTTCGCAAAAGATCGACGATCATCACGTGTTCGGCACGATTTTTTCCGCTCGTCAGATCGCCGGCGGCGTCGAGGGGAGCCGTGCCCTTCATCGGACGCGTTCGGACGAGTTCGCCGTCGAATTGCAAGAACAACTCAGGCGACCACGACAGAATCTTTCGCGCGCCATCCTCGACCAACGCCTGGTATCGCGCGCCGGTTCGCGTTGCGGTCGCTCGCCAAAAGGTCTCCAGATCGCCCGTAGCGTTCACCGCGAATGGAACCGTGTAATTGACTTGATAAACGTCGCCGTCGTAAATCGCTTGTCGAATCGCAGCGATCGCCCCGTCGTATTCGCGCCGCTCTATCGAGGGAAGCAGCGGCGAAAGCGTGCAGGTGCGCGCATCGGGAAGCACCGGCGTCGAAGGCGCATCGAAAACGCCGATACAAAGAAGCGGAGCGTCGCCGGCCGGCTCGACGCCGTGAAGCGCGGCGCCGAATTCGTACGTCAAATAGCCCGCAATCCAATACCCGTCGGACAACGCAGCTTCGGCGTCACGTAACGCGGCCGTCGCTTCATGGAGTGTATACGGCCGGAGAACGGCATGCGCGTTGGAGAATTCGAGCGGTTCGTCGATCCCGCAAAGGACGCGCAGGCTCATCCGCGCGCGGCGCCCCGGCGTTCTTGCAGTATCATGACGCGTTGGAGTACGGCGCTGATCTGCGCCATCTTGCTTTTTTCGGTGACCGGGGCGACGAAGCCGGATTTGCAGCCGGTTCTCTCAGCGGAAGAGTGGTTCAACGGCCGCCCGTCTTCGGATCTCGGCGGAAAGGTCGTAGTGCTCGACGTCTTTACGGTCGACTGCATCAATTGTCGCAACGTCGTGCCCGCTTTGCGCGATCTGTACCGGCGCGACCGCTCGCGGGGCCTCGCAATCGTCGGAATACACTCCCCGGAAACGCCCGCGGAGAAGCAACCCGGCTATGTCGCGGAGAACCTTCGCGCTCAGGGCATCGTGTGGCCGGTCGCGGTTGACGACGATTTCTCGCTTTGGAAAGCGTATGGCGTGGACGCATGGCCGACGCAACTCTTCTTCGACCGTCACGGTCGCTTGCGAAAGACGATCGTCGGAGACTCCCAAGACGGCCTAGTCCGGTCGACGGTGGAGGCCCTGCTTTTGGAACGATAGGAATGCATCGAGTTTACATCGGGATCGGTTCGAACCTCGGAGACCGCCAGGCGAACATTTTGGCTGCGCTCCAACGCTTGCGAGCGCGCTCGGCCATCGAACGCGTGTCGGCGTTCTACGAGAGCGCGCCCGCGGACGGCGCCGCCGGTCCGGCGTTTCTCAACGTAGCCGCCGAGTTGTGGTCGACCCTCTCGCGCGATGCTTTCGAGACACTGATTCGTGAAGTCGAGGCCTCGGTTGGGCGAACGAAAGTAGCGCGTCTGGCCGCCCGTCCGATCGACATCGACATTCTCGCCTTCGACGACGCCGTTCATCCGCAACTTTCGGAACGTCAGTACAACGCCGTGCCGCTTGCGGAAATCGCGCCGCAATTTGCCGCATTGGCTCAGCAGAACGGCCTCAGCGGATTGCGGCGGCGCGAGCGCAGCTTGCACTTCGATGCGAACCGGCAAGAAGAAGAACCCGACGTGCGGCTTTCGCTGAATCGTGTCGGCGTATCGAGCGTGCGGCGCATCGTGCAGTTGGAGATCGACGGCCAGCCGCGCGTGTTCAACGGCGAATTTACTATGGTCGCCGACCTGGCTCCGGACAAAGCCGGCGTGCACATGTCGCGCTTCTCGGAGATTCTGGAAGAGGCAACGCTCGACGTATTGGCGCGCGACGTGAAACCGGCGCCGATCGAGCGGCTCGTTGAATCGATCGCTCGCGAGATCGTTCAGAGTCAGCGCGCGGTTCGCGCCGACGTGCGGCTGCGCGCCGATTTCGGATTGGAACGCTGGACGCCGGTAAGTGGAAAACGCGGAGAAGAAACGTACACGCTCATCGGCATCGCGCACGCCGACGAAGCCGGAACCCGGCGTGTCGTCGGCGTCGAAGCGGAAGGCATGACGGCCTGTCCGTGCGCGCAGCTCATGGTTCGCGAACACTCGATGCGCGAGCTAATGGAAGCGGGTTTTTCGGAGAACGACGCCCGGCGCGCGCTCGATGCACTTCCCGGCGCGACGCACAACCAGCGTGGCCGCGGCTCGATTCTGTTGGGCGTGTCGGAAGAGCGCGCCGACGCGGTCCGCGCGGAAGATCTCGTGGAGATCGTGGAGAGCTCCATGTCGAGCGAAACGTACGATCTATTGAAGCGCCCCGATGAGTTCTTCATCGTGAATAAGGCGCATCACAATCCGAAGTTCGTAGAAGACGTGGTGCGCGGCATTCTTGCGCGCGCTTTGGACATGTACTCGGATCTCGACGACGACACGTTCGTCTTCGCGAGCCAGGTGAATTACGAGTCGATTCACAAGCACGACGCCTTTGCGGAAGCTTTCGGGTTGTTCGGCGAGTTTCGGGAAGAGCTGAATTCGCGTCGTTACGTTACCGCCAAGACCGATCTTGCATCGTGGCTTGGCACGCGGCCGTCGCCGGTGCTGCTCTAAGCCAGGAGCCCGAGCTGGATTATTTCGACGGCGAGTGAGGCCGGCGCTTGGCGTGCTGGGAGCTCAACCGTGCCAACAGCTTGCGGCCCTGAAGTTGCACGGCCGGATTTCCTCGCTGCACCAGGCGCTCCAAGCGCGGCAACATTCGTTCTCGTAAGAGCGCGTCGTCGTTGGCAAAATCGGTAAGTGCGCGCAAGGCGGAGATCACGACCGCCGCGCTTGGATCTTCGAGGAAATGTTCGAGCAGCTTCACGGCTTTGGACCGCTCCTTCGGTTCGTATTTAATGCGCGGCAGCATTTGCGCGACCGACCGCCGCACCTCGGGCTGCGCGACGGCGCCGGCTTCGTCGATCAACCGCTTGCGATACGGCACCAGCAGGTCGGGCCGTCCGCGCGTGACTTTCTCGGCGGCGTCGGCAGCGCGCGTGCGCACGACGGGATCCTCGTCTAAAATCGTCTCGAAGAGATCGCCGAATCGATCCGGATAGCGCAACACGTCGCTCGCGACGGCGTCGGCGTTTCCTAACTGACGGCTATCGCCGCCTTGCAAGCGTTCACGTACGTTCAAGTTCTTCTATCCGTTTTCCAAGACTCGGGTGCGATCCGAAGAGCGTTTCGTACCACGCCGGCACGTCTTCTTCGGCCAGATTTTGATCGCGCAGCCGCCGAAATGCTGCCGCGCCGTTCTTTGCGTCATTCGTCGCGCCGATCGCGAACCGGTCGGCCGCCCATTCGCGCGAGCGGGAAAAGGCGTTGAGCGCCGGCCGCAGCAGTTGCAATCCGGTCGCCACGAGCGCCGATGCGCGGAGAAACGCGAGCGCCGGGCGATCGTCCTCGTCCTTCGTTATTCGCGACGCGGCAAATAGCAGCGCCGCCGTGGAAAGTTCGGCGACCGCGATCATGCGCCACGTGTCCTTGCTGACGTAATGTCCTAGTTCGTGCGCGACGACGAATTCGATCTCTTCGGGCTCGAAGCGATCGACGAGCGTGTCGCCGAGTACGATGCGATGCGTCTGACCGATGCCGGCGACAAAGGCGTTCGCCTTTTTTGTCTGGCGGCTCATATTCATGCGCAAAATCTCCGCATCGCCAACGCCGAACCTTGCAGCCAATGCACGGAGGCGCCGTTCGAGCGGCCCTTCGAGCGGCTCGAATGTATTATAGAGCGGAAGAATGTAGAGCGGTACGACGATATTCGCAAGCACGAGTAATGGAAGAAGACCAAGCGACGCGGCTACGGGCCACAATTTCGGAAAACGCTGCATCGTGAAGGCGCCAAGCGCTCCGAGCACGGCCGCAACGCCGGTTCCGATGGCGGCGCTCTTCAGCGAGTCGGAAAGCCACCCGCGTGGATCTTGCTCGGTAAGTCCATAGGCGCGTTCGAGGGCGTGTTCTTCAACAAAGGCGACCGGCAAGTCCGCGAGCGAGCTCGCTAAGGCCGCAGCGCCGAAGAAGGCGGCCGGCTTTAGGACCGGTGGGAGTTTCAAAGTGCGATCGAACTTCGCGGCAAACGGACCGAATGCGAAGGCGAGCGTTCCAACGAGCGATCGCGCCGCACCGCTCGCCGCCAAAGCCCGGCGAATCCGGCCGTAGCTCGCCGAATCAGAGGAAGACTGAACCGCCGGCGCATTGAGCGCGCGATACGCCTGAACGGCGCGCACGATCGTGTATCCTGCGCCTGCTCCGGCGGCCGCGCCCAGCAAGACTTGACGAGCTTTCATTGGTACTCCACGAGCGTGCTCTATCTGTTCAACGCGCGAGTCTACCGGTACGACTTCGAAACCCGCCGTTTCCGTCGCCATCGCAGCATGCTGGTCGACGGCGCGCGAATCGTCGCGCTCGACGTTGATGCGCCTGCAACGGCAGCGCGCCGCAATCTCGACGGTGCTACGGTTCTTCCCGCTTTTGCCGACTGTCATGTCCATTTGGCAGGAACGGGCTATGCAGCCGGAGGGCGAGACCTCTCGGGCGTGCGTTCGTATGAAGAGTTCGACCGTGCCGTTGCGCGGATTCCGCGTCAAGACGGGGTCGTGTATGCGTCGCGGTACGATGACGCGTTGTGGAATAACGGCGAGCGCGCCGACGCGGCTCCGCTGGAGCGTCTTCATGGCAGCGCACGAGCGATGATCGTGCGAGTGGACGCGCATTCTTGCATCGTGAATCGCGCGACGCTCGATTGGCTCGATCTCCCGAGCGGAACCCAGGGCATCGAAATGCAGAGCGGTGAGCCGACGGGACGGCTCTTTCTCGAAGCCAACTGGCTCGCGCAATCAAAATTCCTCGAAAGCTTTTCCAGTACGTTCGTGCGCGACGCCGAGCGCCGCGCCGTCCGCCTAGCGCACCGGCACGGCGTCGCGCACTTGCACGCCCAGCTTATCGGACGCGATCGCGCCGGCTACGCGGAAGACGTCGAGTTCCTGCGATCGCTCCCGGCGAAGATTCATCCTAAAATCTGCGAACCCGATCCGGCGCTGGCGCGCGACTTCGGCTTGCCGTCGATCGGCGGTGACGTGTTTCTGGACGGCTCGATCGGCAGTTGCACCGCGGCGCTTTCGCGTCCGTATGAAGGCAGCGATTCGTCGGGTTCGTTACGATTCGACGACGACGAGTTGTACGAGTATTTCGCCGGTGCGGAAAATCTTGGAATCGCTGCGGGCGTCCACGCCATCGGAGATCGAGCAATCGATCAATGCGTGCGCACGTGGCGAAAAGTGCTTGGCGGAAAGCCTTCGCCTCGCGGAACGCGGCACTTCATCGAGCACTTCGAAATGGCAAGCGACGATCACATTGCCGCTTGCGCCGGCATGAACGTGTATCTTTCGATGCAGCCCCAGTTCGACGCTGCGTGGGGCATGCGCGGCGGCATGTACGACGAACGTTTGGGCGAGGCGCGGGCTCGGAAGATGAACGCGCTTGCGAAGATCGCGCGTTCGGGGACCGTCGTATGCGGCGGCGCCGACAGCCCGGTGTGCGACCTCGATCCGCTTGCCGGCATGCGGGCGTGCGTCGAGCACCACGAGCCGCAGCAGCGCCTCGACGTTCATGAGGCGCTTGCAATGTATACCGTGAACGCTGCGCGTTTCGGCTACGCCGAAACGAAAACGGGGAATTGCGCGCCCGGTCTTGCCGCCGACTTAACGATTCTCAGCGGCGATCCGCTCGACGGCGCGCCGTTGAATGAGATCGAGGTGCTCGAAACGTGGATCGACGGCGCCATCGTCTATGACGCAGCCGATCCTCAAACCATATAAGTTTTAGGCGGTTCGGCCATATGCAGGATCGGCCGCTGCAGGGTGAACTGCGAAATGTCCGACGGCGTCGACGCGTCGAGTGCGAGATCGCTGAGAATCCGTCCGATGACGGACGCAAATTTGAACGCGTGTCCAGCGCCGATTGCGACATGCACGTTGTTGAAACCGGGCAGCGTATCGATGACGAAATCGCGATCCGGCGTCAGCGTGTAGAGGCACGTCTTCACTAGATGCTCGCGTCCGTTGAGTGCCGGCAGGTGTTTCGCCAGAAACCCGCGGACGCGTGCCATAATTTCGGGATCCGGCTCGAACCCGCGCGTATCGGCCTCGACCGGTTTGCCGCCGGCGTCTTGTGTCACTTTCACGGCGCCGCTCTCGCCGAAGACGGGAAACCCGTAAAATGATGGATCGTCCATCCAGATCCACACGGGAAAACGCCCGAACGCAAACGGTTCGACATCCCGCGGGACGAAATACATCGCCTGTTCTTTGGTCACTTCGAGGGGAAGGCGCAGTCGCAAATGAGCGAGCGCCGCGTTCGTCCATGGGCCGGCGGCGACGATTAGTTCTTTGGCCCGATACGATGCCGCCGGCGTTTCCACGGCAACTTCGCCGCCCGAGATGCGAACGTTCGTTACGGGGGTGCCGGCCAAAAGATTCGCACCGAATTCGCGAGCCAAGCGTTGATGCGCTGCCGTGGCGCGTTCCGCAGCGACGATGCCGCTTTCGCTTTGAAACAGTCCGGTCACGTCATCGCCGATCGTGAAAGCCGGATAACGGCGGCGAATTTCGTCGGCATCGAGCGTCTCGAATGGAACGCCGCAAGCACGCATGGCGTTCGCGTACCCTTCCAACGGAATTGCACCGTCGCGAGGGCCGAGATCGAGACCGCCGGTCTTATAAACGACGCGTTCCGAGGCGTCGCTTTCGACGGCGGACCAAGCCTCGTACGCCTCTTTCGCGAGCCGAACGTACACCGGCGTATGGTACGAAAGCCGAATGATTCGCGAGTGGTCGTGCGATTCGCCGCGCGCGTGTCCGAGTTCGAACTGCTCGACGCCAAGTACGCGCGCTCCGCGTTTAGCAAGCCAGTAGGCCGCGCCGCTTCCAATTCCGCCGAGGCCGAGAACGATCGCGTCGTACTCCCGCACTTATTCCTCCAACTCGACGGCGTCGGCCCCGAGGCGCTCGCCGACGTAACGCCGGATATCGAGACTGTAATCTTCCATTGGCGCATAGTAGCCGTAACGGAAGAAATCCGAACGCATGCCGCTCTGCACGTTTTCGCAGATAGCCCAGTCTTGGCGATTCACCAGGTCCCAAAAGTCGACGGCGTCCGATGGATCGAACCCTTCGCGCGCGATTTCGGCAGGATGGAATAGAAAGTCGCAAACAATCGTCGTACGGTCCGGTGCATGCGGCCACAGCGTGAATGCGGCGACATGGTCCGCCGCTAAGCTGAGCATCATGTTGGGATAGATCAGCTCGCCTTTATGATGCGTGCGCTCCGTCTCGTTAAGCCCGGGAAACGGCTCGCGCACCGTTGTGCCGGAAGCAGTAAACGTAAACGCGCCTTCGCGATGCGGAATGCCTTCATCCCAATTCAATTCGGCGCCGCCCTGGCGTTTGAAGGCGGGAACGATTTTGCACAGCTCCGGGTGCACGCCCGCGCAGTGGTAGCACTCGTTGTAATTTTCGAGAATGACTTTCCAGTTCGCCGCGACGTCGTAACGAATCGAGCGGGCGACACGCAAGCGTTCGAGAGGGTAGCGGTCTAAACGTTCCGGCACGCCGTTCAGTTGTGCGAAAAGGGAATCGCTCGTCGATGCTTGCGGGTGCACGCGCAGAAAGATAAAACCGCCCCATTCCTCGGCGCTCACGGCGTAAAGCCGCTTTGCGTCCGGCGGAACGCAATTCGCGTCGACGAACGGCGTCGCCATGAGATGTCCGTCGGCGCCGTACGCCCAGCCATGATACGGGCAGCGAATTGCGCCGCGCAGCACGCCCTCACCGCATAGTAAACGGCTCCCGCGATGGCGGCACACGTTCGCGTGCGCGCGCAGCGAGCCGGCTTCGTCGCGAATGACGATGACGCTTTCGCCCGCCACATCCACCACGCGATACGCGCCGGCAAGATCCAGCGACTCAGCGCGCCCGGCGCAGAACCACTGGTCCCAAAAAATCGCGCGTTGCTCGCGCGCAAAGAACGAGGCGTCCCAGTACGCGGCGCGGGGAAGCGTACGTTCGAGCCGATCGGGGCCGTTCGATGACATCGGCACCTCCCACAATGATCTTACGGCTGCGCGCCTAATACGTCCTAGCCAATGGCGGCCGACGTCCTGCAGCCGGCGAGCAAACAAGAATTGAAGCGCAGCATGCGCCTCATCGACGTCGTGCTGTTTTTCGTGATCGCCGGCTCTAATCTGCAGTGGGTCGCAACGGCCGCTGCCGCCGGCCCAAGTTCTATCGTCGTCTGGGTCATCGGCTGCGCCGCGATGTTCGTGCCGCTGTCGATCGCGGTGATCCACCTGTCGTCGCGCTTCCCCGACGAGGGCGGCATGTACGTCTGGAGCAAGATCGCCTTCGGCCCGTTTGCCGGATTCATCACGGGATGGACGTACTGGACGGCCAATCTGCCGTACTTTCCGGCGCTCCTATACTTCACGGCCGGAAACGCGTTGTGGATTTCCGGAAATGGCGGCGGCGCGCTCGCAGGCTCTCCGCCGTACTTCATCGCCGTCGCAGTCGCTGGTCTTACGCTGGCCACGATCGTTAACGTTTTCGGCCTCGACGTCGGCAAATGGCTAAATAACGCGGGCGCCGTCAGCCGTTGGACGGTTACGCTGCTATTGCTTGCTCTGGGTGGAGTGGCTTGGTGGAAATTCGGTCCCGCCACGCATATCACCGCGGCAACGATGACGCCCGGCTTGGGACTCAAGGACGTCATCTTCTGGTCGGTGATCGCTTTTGCGTGGACCGGTCCTGAAGCGATGTCTTTTATGGCCGGCGAGGTCGATACTCCGCGCCGCAGCATTCCGCTGGGACTTGCTCTTGCTGCCCCGGCAATTGCTGCGATTTACATTCTCGGAACGCTTGCGCTCCTGACGGCGCTAACGCCGAACGCCGTCGATCCTTCGTCCGGCGTTATGCAGGGCATCGGTCACGTTGCAAGCCGCATCGGATGGCCGTTGCTCACGCCGCTCGCCGCAATCCTCGTTACTATCAGCTGCTTGGGAAGCGTCGGCGCATGGCTGGGCGCCGAAGCCCGCATTCCTTTCGTCGCGGGGATCGATCGTTATCTGCCGGCGTCGTTCGGCCGCATGCATCCTCGCTGGAAATCGCCCGTTGCCGCATTACTGACGCAAGCTGGAATTTCCGTAATTTTCATCTTCCTCGGACAGGGCGGGACGTCGGTGCGCGGCGCCTACGAAGTTTTGGTCAGCTCGACCGTCATCATAACGCTTGCGCCGTTCTTGCTGCTTTTCGCGTCAGCGATAAAACTTCGCGCAGCTGAACGCGCGGATGCAATTCACATTCCCGGCGGAAAGGCGGCAATTCTGATTGCGGGACTCATCGGCTTGATGACCACGGTTTGCGCGATTGCGCTCGCGCTCGTTCCGGCTGCGGACGAACCGAATAAACCGCTTGCCGTTGCGAAGGTGTTGTTCTTAACGGCGATCATGGTTGGCAGCGGCTGCGCCGTCTTTGCGGCCGGAAGCCGGCGCGCAAAGGCGGCTGCAAGCCTCCAAGTCGCTCCGTCGCCGGATTAGCGCGCCGCCCGGCTGCGGCCGCTCGGCTCTCGTCCGAACTCTTTGCGCAATTCGTCTTTGGCTTCTTCGAGAACGTCGCGCTGGCGTTTAGGGAGATTCTTGCCGGCTCGATTGATGTAAAACGTCAACATCGACATGGCCGACCGGTATGGCTCGGCTTTTCTGCGGTGGCTCTGCTCGGCGGATTTCTTCAGACTGCGCGCGATCTTTTTGGGGTCGTCCAGCTCGAAAACCCCCTGCCGCAGATCCAGCGCGTCGCTCGTTTCCGTCACGTGCTTCGACCAATACTTCTTGGGCATTTCGCATTTATACCCAGCGTCATGGCGGGCGGCAGCAATCATTGTATGCGCCTGCCCTTCGACGAGCTCAGGGTGACGGCAGCGTCATGGTGAGCTTGTCGAACGAGAGGCGCATATCAACGATGTTCGCATGCCCCTTCGACGCGCTCAGGGTGACGGCTGCGTCATGGTGAGCTTGTCGAACCAGAGGCGCATATCAACGATGTTCGCATGCGCCCCCTTCGACGCGCTCAGGGTGACGGCAGCGTCATGGTGAGCTTGTCGAACCAGAGGCGCATATCAACGATGTTCGCATGCGCCCGCCCTTCGACGAGCTCAGGGTGACGGCTGCGTCATGGTGAGCTTGTCGAACCAGAGGCGCATATCAACGATGTTCGCATGCGCCGGCCCTTCGACGCGCTCAGGGTGACGGCTGCGTCATGGTGAGCTTGTCGAACCAGAGGCGCATATCAACGATGTTCGCATGCGCCCGCCCTTCGACGCGCTCAGGGTGACGGCTGCGTCATGGTGAGCTTGTCGAACCAGAGGCGCATATCAACGATGTTCGCATGCGCCCGCCCTTCGACGAGCTCAGGGTGACTTACGTGACTTAGATGATGGAGATGGTTTCTTTGGGTTTGGGGTGGGCTTCCAGTTGTGCGAGGAGGGCGGAAGCGAGTTGGTCGCAGACGGGATCGTCGATTTCTTCGACGCGGCCTTCGTCGGCGAGGGCGGCTTTTTGCGGGTCGATCGGGATGCGCGCGAACACCGGCGCCCGCGCGAGTTCGGCGACGCGGTCGGCGTACGACGGGCCGAAGATTTCGTAGCGCGTGCCGGTGTCGGGCGCAACGAAGTACGACATGTTTTCGACGACGCCGAGAATCGGTTTCTTGAGCTGATGCACGAGATTTGCGGCCTTACGCACGATCATCGTCGCGAGCGCTTGCGGCATCGTCACGAGCACCACGCCGTCGACGCTGAGCGACTGCAGCACGGTGAGCGGCGCGTCGGACGTGCCGGGCGGAAGATCGATGAGCAGAACGTCGAGATCGCTCCACAGTACTTGTTCGTAGAATTGACGGATGACGCCGGAAAGAATCGGGCCGCGCCAGATCATCGCGGTGTCTTCTTTGTCGGTGAGCAGATTTGCGCTGACGACTTCGATCGCGCTGCGCGAAACGGCGGGCACCATCAGCGGCTGCGGATTGCCTTGCGGCGTTTTCGGCGCGTTCGGATCGGCTTCGATTGCGAGCGGCGTGCGTCAAGCCGAAGAGTTTCGGAATCGACGGCCCGGTGATGTCGCCGTCCAGGATGCCGACCGAAAGATGCTTGCGCCGCAATCCGAGCGCGAGCAGCGCGGTGACGAGCGATTTGCCGACGCCGCCTTTACCCGACATGACCGGAACGACGTGCTTGATGCGCGCGCGTCCGCTGAAACGCCGCGGCGCGCGGCGCGTCGGACGCCGGTCTTCATTCGAAATCAACGGAACGAACCCGGAAAGGCGCGCTTGACTCAGCGCGGCGATAATCGGTTCGATGCGCAAGCCGTGCGCCTTCGCGCCCTGGTCGATCGTTTCGGACTTGCTCACGCCGCAACCGGAGCAGCCGCAGGCCGAATTGCGTCAGGACTTCCGCGGCAATGGGAAGCTGCTTCGACCAGTTCGCTGATGTTCGTTTGCGGATTGATCTCGATCTCGATGTGGGGCATGACGCTCCTACTTTACCAGCAATAGCGGCCGCTCTTATGCAGCCCACGTCGCAGCGGCCCGTACGACCTTTGGCGGACGCTTGGCAGCGCAGGGCGGTGCTTTTCCCGGCGGGAACGTGCCGCGCAACCCATGGATATCGCAACTTCGATCGATCGCGCGCAAGCGGTTCTAGCAGGCGGCTGCGACTCGCCGGTCCGTTCCGGGTGGGGCGTCAACGCGCCGATGTTCGTTCAAGCGTCCGCTCAAGGGCCTTACGCCTTTGACGAAAACGGCCGCCGGTACATCGATTACATCATGGCGTACGGCCCGTTGCTCTTCGGGCACACCCATCCGGCATTGACGAGCGGCCTCGACGAAATTGCGAAACACGGATTCGTGTGGGGCACGACGCATCCCGAAGAGATTCGTTTGGCGGAACGGATTCGTTCGTATCTGCCCTCCATGGAGCGCATGCGCTTCGTGTCCACCGGAACCGAGGCCGTGATGAGCGCGGTCCGTGTCGCGCGAGCGTTCACGCGTCGCAGTCTGATCTTGAAGTTTGCGGGCAATTATCACGGCCACTTCGATTTGGCATTGTTGAATGCGGGTGCATCCGCGCACACGGCAAACGCGGCGCTTTCCGGAATTCCGGAAGGCGTCATGCGTGACGTCGTCGTCGCGCGTTACAACGATCTCGAAAGCGTTGACGAACTGCTGCGCGGGCGCGAAGAAGAACTTGCGGCCATCATCGTAGAGCCGATCGTCGGAAACATGGGCTACGTTACGCCGGTTGACGGATTTCTGGAAGGCTTGCGCGAGCGTTCGAAACGCTACAACGCCTTGCTCGTCTTCGACGAAGTGATCACGTGGCTGCGTTTCGGTTTGGGCGGAGCGCAAGCGCGTACGCGGGTCGTTCCCGACATGACGACCATCGGAAAAATCATGGGCGGCGGCGCCCCGATCGCCGCGTTTGGCGGGCGCGAGGACGTTATGGCGGTGCTTGCACCGCAAGGTGCAACGTTCACCGGCGGAACGCACGGCGGAAATCCGTTTTGCGTAGCGATGGCGCACCGCGTGTTGGATCTGCTCGAAGCGCATCCGGAGTACTACTGTCAAATGGACGCGCTCGCGCAGCGGCTGGCGGACGGCATTCGCGGGATCTTCGAGCGGCGGGGGCTGCCATACGCCGTGGTGCAGCACGAGTCGATCGTCGATTTCAAGTTTCGCCCAGGGCCGCCCAATCGCAATTACGACGACGCGTTACGCGCCGACAAGGCGAAGTACGCGGCTTATTACACAGCGATGCTTGAACATGGCATTTTACTGCCGCCGTCGCAGAACGAAGTGATGTTCGTCTCGACCGCTCACTCGCCCGCCGACATCGACGAAACGCTTCGTGCAATCGGAGAAAGCTTGCCGGAAGCTTAAGCGGCCAAACGGCTGCCGCAAAAAATAAATAGGAACTGCCGTCACATTTACTGACATTTGTGTGTCATTCAACTAAGGTCATAGTCGAATGGCAGAAACGAACGCTCCGGCCGTAGGCCAGGCATTCGAAGTCGACGAGCACCAAGTGCGTCGCCTGCTTTCCGCTGCGCGCCGCGCGGATCACGTGGAAGGCGATCCGGTTGCGGACGACCTCCGGCGGCTCACCGGCAGCGCGAACGTCGGCGAAGCGCTCAAAAAGCTCGTAGAGATGACGTTCAAGGATCTCGGTCACATGGGTTCGCGCTTAAGCGAACTCGTCGTGAAGTCCGATCTCGACGGAACGCTTTCTTTCAATGAAGTCGCGTCGCAGATGGGCTTATCGCTGCGGCAGTTTTTCCGTTATCGAGCGCGCGCCGTAAAAATGCTGGCCGGCCAGCTGCGTGCGATTATGAACTATCAAGCGGAGCCGACGGACACGTTCGGATCGCTTTTCGATACGCTCGTGGATTGGAACCCCGAGGGCGCGCTCGAAGTCTTTTCGAACGCGTCGCATCTTTCGGCCGACTTTGAAGCGATCCGCGCGCTCAAAGCGTACGTCGAAACGGCGCGTCAAATTCCGGCGGCGATTTTCGAGGCCGCCGAGAGGCAATCGCCGGCAATCGCGTTTGCCGTGCGCTCGCAGCAACGCTGCCTCTTTGGTGACCTGGCCGCCGCAGAAGAAGATTTACGCAAAGCGGACGCAGCCATGCGTCACGTTACGGAACCGGCTGCGCGCCGCGCGGTTCAGCGCGAGATTACTCAAGCGCGCTTTCTCGCCGCGCGCAGCAGCGGGACCGCGCATTCTTTGCAACGCGTCGTGTCGCTCGTTGCCGCCTCGAATACCGATGCCGATCTGCAAGACTCGGTGCATAACCTTGAATTTCTGTGCTATTCCGGGCGTTTTTCGAATATCGAAAGCGAGGTCAAGCGCCATATGGCCGTCGCGCAGCGCCAGCACGATCCGGTTGCCGCAGCGCACCTCTGCATGCTTGCCGCCATCGCTGCTTGTTACGAAGGCGATTTGCGTCACGGCCGTCAACTTGCGGCGGCGGCGCGGATCGCAGCGCTGCACCACGTCTGGCTTTCGGCCGAAGCGTGGATCTTGGAGCGCCGGATCGCGCTTGTTTCGGGGATCACGATGGGTGCGAGCGACGACTTCGCGGAATTGCCGGAGGCGTCTTGGCACCGCACGATGATCGACTCGGTACTTGCGAGACAATTTTTGGCGCAGCAGCGTTTGATGGAAGCTAAAAATTTGCTCGCGCAATGTCTTGCGGTCGCGCGCGAACGGAACTACCCGGGCGTTGCAGCGTACAACGAGTGCACTGCGGCCGCAGTGTACGGACTGGAAGGCCATGCAGAAGAAGAACGGGAGCGTTATTTGCGCGCGTGGCGCTGGTACGTCAAAGCTAAAGACTTCTCAATAGCTCTCGATCTGTTCACGCCGCCGAACGCGCGTTGGCGTGAGATCGGCGCGTTCGAATTCGCCGACCTCGGACTGGAACAAGCTTCTTTCGACGACCCGGCGTCTCGACAAGACGCCGCCGTGCTCATTCCAATTGCGGAGCGGCGCGGCTGGGTCGGAAAATAAACGAAAAAACAACGTAACAGTAGGGCGTTATAGTAACTGATGCTACAGCGCCCTACACTCTATTGAGGGCTAATCAAATGAGCACCTCAATAGTACGCGAGGGTGAGCTCGTGCGGTCGTACATGGCAGTGGGTTGTCATTTCAATGCATTCTGAGGAGTTCTTGAGGCACCCATATGTCAAAGTGCTGCCATTCGCCGGGTGAGTAAGCGACCGCCGTGGCATTTTGAAGCTGTGGCGCTGCGTGCGCCACGCTAATTGCACAGTACTTACAACAGAAAGTTAATGCAATGTGGAAATATCGACCCTTGCGTTCGTTCGCGACCGCATCGTTGATGTTAACGCTTGCGCTCAGCCAGGTAACATGGGCACTGGCAGGCACGACGGGAAACATCAGCGGTACGGTTACGGACGAAAGCGGAGCACCGGTATCCGGCGTTGCAGTCAAGGCGGTTTCGGCCTCCGAGACCTCGCAAGCAACTACGGATGCTCGCGGTGCATTTTCGTTTCTGAACCTTCAACCCGACACATATACGCTCGCGGTTGAAAAAGACGGGTACAACCCGATCTCGTACTCCGGCGTGACGGTCTTTGCGGACCAAACGCTCACGCTCGCGTTCAAGCTCACCAAAGCTCTGAAAACGATCGCCAAAGTCTCTGCGCGCGCTGCCGGAAATTTGGTAAAACCCGGCACCACGTCCGACGTCTATTCGGTCAACGAAGCGACGTCGAAGCAAACGGCCACGTCGGCCGGCGGATACAATCTCGACAGTGCGTACTCCGCAATCGCCAATCAGCCCGGCGTCTATGAAGGCGTCGGTTCGTACAATTTCGGACAAGTGTTCTACATTCGCGGCTCGTCGTACGGGCAGGTAGGATACGAATTCGACGGCGTTCCGGTGAATCGCGCGTTCGACAATTACAGCGCGAATTCGCTCTCGAACCTGGGATCCGCGCAAACCGAAGTCTACACCGGCGGTTCACCTGCCGGCGGCGCCTCGGCAACGCTCGGCGGATACATCAACCAGGTCATCAAGACCGGAACGTATCCGGGCTACGGTGACGTCACCGGCGCAGTTGGAACGCCGGCGTTCTATCACAAGCTCGACTTCGAAGCAGGCGGTGCGACTCCGGACCGCTTGTTCTCATGGTATGTCGGTCTCCGAGGCGCCAATAACGTTCCGGCGTTCATCACGTCGAACAATGGCGCAAACCTGGCTCCCGACGGTTCGAACCAGTTTGGGTTCCAGGGCTATTCGCAAGACTCGAACGTGTTGCTTTATAGCCTCGCTACCGGCGTCCCATCGACCGGGCCTTGGGCAACCTGCGGACCTAACGGCACTGCGCCGGCGGGTGCCGCGACGTTGAACCCTAGCGACTATTTCGGTCTCAACGTTCCAAACTGCTCATCTTACAGCCCGATTCCGTCGCTCGTTGGAGCGGGCGGTTTCGGCGCCTACGGATATCAGACGCAGGATAGAGAGAACGTCATCAACTTCCATATCGGCATTCCGCATAAGAAAGACGCGGGACGCGACGACATTCAGCTGTTGTTTGACAACTTCTCGTACCACTCGATCGGCTGGGACAACTTCAACAACGGCGGGACGGGCACGGCAAACGCCGATGCCGCGCTTTCCGGCTGGGCGGGCCCGACCGGCTACGGAAACTTCTGGTCGAATTTGTTCGCCGGCACGAATCTTCCGGCCCCGATAACGAATCCGTCGTCGCCCGCATACGGACAGTGGAACGGCACGACTCCGAACTTGTGCGCATACGAGAACTTCTTCGCGTCCGTGTTCGGGTCGGGAACGGGCTGCACGATCTACGCGAGTTCACCCGGGCCACAGCCCTACGGCGACTCCGCCTTCTTGAGCGGCGTCGGCTTCGGCGCTCCGGCAACATCCGCGGCAGGACATGTGCTTCCCTATTACTTCCCCAGCTCGCCGACGAATCGTCCGGTGGCCTTCGGCATGAGCAACAACATTCAATCGAGCGCGTTCAATGACGGATCGATCATCAAGGCGCAATACACTAAGAATATCGGTTCCAACGCGTTCGTGCGTTTGTTCGGCTACACGTTCTATTCCGATTGGCTACAGAACAATCCGAATGACAACTCGAACTTCCCGGTCTTTGGATACGGCTTCAATCCGGCTTCTCCGGATTACGAGGTTGCATACCATACCCGCGGCGTGCAGTTGCAAGCCGCAGATCAAATCAACGCGAAGAACCTGATAACCGTCACCGGGAATTACACGATGTCCGTTGGCCAGCGCGCCAACAATAGCCAAGCTTCAACGGTTGCGGCCAACACGGCTTCCGCCGTGCTGATGAATGGCTCGGGACAGTGTTTCTCCGGCGCGCCGAACGTTGGCTCGACGGGCAAACCGTTCGATGCGTCTTATCCCACCGGCGCACCGGTCGGCACGCCCATTTCGTGTCTATCAGTGCTTGCGGGCGCATATTCTACGCCCACCGGTGTCTCGACTGCATCGTTGCTGAATGTTGGAAACGGAGCTATTCCGGCCTCGCCCGTCGCGGGCGCAGACTGGACGATCGCTCAGAATGTGAACGCCTTCAGCAACATCAACCGCGTGCAACCGCGGTTTACCACGGCAGCCATCCAAGATGAGTTTCGTCCGACCGATAAGATCGATCTTAATGTCGGCGTGCGCTACGAATCTTACCAGTACGTGATTCCAAATGCCACGGACGCCGAGGGAGTGTTCTGGCAGAACCAGATCAACTCTACGGCGTGCGTTGCACCGACGGGGTTCGTTCAAGTTCCAAATAAAAACCAGGCGCCCGGACAGTCCATCGATCCGCTTGCGTCAAACTTTGGGTACACGAACTTCACCACGACAGCTCCCGGTGGAACGTGCCCCTTTGACCCGGTACGTGGCGAACAGACTTACCATCCGGGCCAAAACGGCATACCGGCCATCAGCTTAGCTCCGGGCGGAACAACGCTGACCAAATCGACGTTCTCACCGCGCGTCGGCTTTACGTACACGCTGAATCCGGATTCGGTGCTGCGGTTTACCTATGGGCGGTATACGCAACCGACGCCGACGTACGCAGAACAAGTTCTTACGTATGCCGACGGGTATCAGCAAGCCACGAAAGTCTTCAACTCGAAGTATTACAACAACGGCTTGACGTCTACCGTTCACGACAATCCCATCCAGTTCTCGAACAACTGGGATCTGTCGTACGAGCAGCACTTCAAGGGAACGGATATGAGCCTTAAGCTCACGCCGTTCTACCGGTATACGACGAGTCAAGTCATTTCGGTCGCACTTCCGGGCGGTCTAGCCGGCGGATTCAACGCCGGCACCCAGCGCTCCGAAGGCGTCGAATTCCAGTTCCAAAAGGGCGATCCGACTCGCAATGGAGTGAGCGGACAGCTTTCGTACACGTTTACCGATGCCCGTCTAAAGTACAGCTTGATAAACGGGCAAAACGCGATCACGGGGCTGCGCGGAACATTAGGGACGTTCTGGAATTTGACCGCGAATAATCCGTCGGCGGGACCGTGTTACGATCCGGCGAGCGGCTCGTTCCAAACCGCCGCAGCTTGTACGACAGACGCAGCGCTGGCAACGCCGGCGTTCGTAAAGAACCCGTATTACAATCTGCTGCCGAATACGTCGCTCAACAACTTCCTCGCGCAATTCCCGATCGGCGGTTGGTACCCGACGTACGCCAATTACTTCCCGCAGGATCTTGGCGGCGTAGGCAACGATCTGGGAACGGCAATTCCGCAGAACGTGTTCTCCGGATTCTTGGCGTACAAACACAATAAGTTCCAAGGATCGTTTAACGCGGTATTGCAGCAAGGAACCCGCTATGGTTCTCCTGCGCTCGTCGCCGGCATCGATCCGACGAGTTGCGTGCAGAACCAGGCAACTGCCGGTATTCCCGGTGGTGGACAGCTGGCCGACTATCAGAGCTGCGCGGGACAAGTGCCGATTCCCAATCCGGCGACAGGCCGGTTCGACGGCGTAGCGCAGTATACCAATCCGTGGATCTTCAACCTCGGCGCGCAGTTGACGTACGACTTCTCGCCGCGCGTTTCGGCCACGGTCTCTCTCGCGAATATCCTGAATCGTTGCTTCGGCGGCACGGCAGCATCGTGGACCGCTGCCTATAAACCGAACGAAGCCGTTTGCTCGTACAGCCAAAACTATAATGCGTTGACGGGCAGCAGCACGTACTTGGGATGGACGCCGGGTGAAGCATACAACACCGCAGGCGCGGGATATTTCTACGGCGCGACCCCGGCAGATGCGGCGAACGGCACGGCGGGATACCCGAACGTGTTCAACTATCCGTACCTGCCCGTACTGGCGGGATATCCGTTCCAGGCGTACTTCGAACTCACCGTAAAGATCTAGGTCTTTCCGGCGATTCGGAAACAAAATGGGCGCGAGCATAGCTCGCGCCCATTTGCCATTCTACCTAGGCGGAAAGGTCGCGCAGCTGCAGCGGAATTTGCGGAAGAATTTCACGCGCAAGAAATCCGATGCCCGTGCTTTCGCCGAGCGTTTTCCCGGCGCGGGCGTGAAGCGCAACGCCCCACACTGCGGCCTGTACCGGCGTAGCGCCGCGCGCCAGCAATCCGCCGATGATTCCGGCAAGAACGTCGCCCGAACCCGAGGTTGCGAGCCCCGTGTGCCCGTCTTCGTTAATGAAGAGCTCGCCGCCGGGACCGGCGATGTAGGTGGACACGCCCTTGAGCGCTACGACGGCATTGAAGCGCCGGGCCGTTTCGAGCGCATATAGGTGCGGCTGCGATTCAATCGATTCGCGCGGCTCTTCCAATACATCGGCGAGTTCCGCTGCATGCGGCGTTAGAACCGCGTGCCTTTCCAAGTGCCGGAGCACGCGCTGGTCGCGTTTGCAAGCGAAGAGCGCGGAAGCATCCAGGACTACCGGCGATTCGATCGATTTTACCAGCGCGCATACGAACGACGTGCACTCGTCGTTCGGCGCCATGCCGGGGCCGAGAACGACCGCGCCGGCTTCTTTCGCATAGGCTTGCACGGCGCCGACGCTGTTCATCGAAGGCGCCCCGGCTCGCGTTTCTTCGAACGGCATGACGAGCGCCTCGGGAATCTCCACCCCGATGGCGGTGGCCACGCTTGCCGGCGCCGCGATTTGGAGTTTTCCGGCGCCGGCCCGCAGGGCGGCCGTCGCGGCAAGAATGGCGGCGCCGGGAATCGTTCGCATGCCGGCAACAACCAAAACTCGTCCGCGAGCTTCTTTGCCGCCTTGGTGCAGCGGAAGCGGCCAGCCGCGCAGCAACGCCGGGTCGATTCGTTTAGCGGACGTCTGCAGCATCGTCCGTCTTGGTGACCGGGACGCTGAGCGCGGCGAGCGGCGTGACGTCGTTGAAAGCCACGAGCTGCAGTCCCGATTCCGTCGACCGGTAATGGGTTACGGCGCAGTTTGCGACGGAAACTTTTGCGTCGATCGCCATCAGTTGCGCGACGGTCAGCCGCTCGAGCAAATAGCGCATGCACATCACGACGACTTGGTGCGTCACGATCATCACGCGCTGATACGAGCATGCGTGCAGCGCATCGACGACGCCGCGCAAACGATGCGCGACGTCGGCCCAGCTTTCCCCGAGGGGAGGGCGGTAGTCGAATTTTCCCAAGCGCATCCGCGCGAGCGCCTCTTGCGGGTACCGTGCCCGTATGCCCTCGTTGGTCAGGCGGTTCAGCCTGCCGAGCGAGCGCTCGCGCAGACGGTCGTCCAAAACGACTTGTGCGGGCGCCGGCCATGCGTCGGCGGCGATCCGCGCCGTTTCGCGCGCGCGGCGGTACGGCGAGGTCCATACAACCGAGGGTGGAGCGTTCGCGAACCATTTCCCGAGAGCCGCCGCCTGCTCGGCGCCGCGCGGGCTCATCGGAACGGCTTTGTCGTTTTCGTCGACGTCGAGGATCTCCGCATGAGCCGCGATCGCTTTTGCGCGCGCGACGTTGCCTTCGCTTTCGCCGTGACGGACTAGGAAGATCTCTTCGGGCCATGCACCGGGCATGCATGGTGCATACCCACGCCGGCCCTACGAGCGAACGGGAACGGGGTAACTAACGACGCTGCGGTGGCCCTGCGCGTCGAGGGCGCGGACCCCGAGGATGAAATCGTCCTTATTTACGGGCACGGTTGCTTCTTTGACGTTGCCCACGTTCTGCGCGTGTTCCCAATCCGGCGCGGTCGTCGAGCGCCACACGATTTCGTAGCTGACCGCGCGCGGAACGGCCGCCCAGCGCAGCGTGGAGTCGTAAACAGGTTTCGGATTGAGAATTTCAGCGTGTTGCGGAGCGCCCGGCCCGAGCGCTAAAGCTGCTAATGCCGCGACGTTCATTTTCGTCACGTTCGCAAGATAGTCGAAGTCGACGTACTGCAAGAGGTCTCCGTACTGCTTGCCGCCTTCGGTGCGTACGTTCTGATGCTGATGATCGTAGTTCTCGCTCGCTTCGACGAAGCGTGTTGCCGGAAATCCCACAGCGGTGAACGACTCTTCGTCGCCGCCGCGATGGAAGCGGTCCGCGCGATAGATCATCTCCGTGTGCATTGCCGGCACGTAGGCCGCATCGGCGCTGCGCACGAAACGCGCGAGCTCGCGCGAAGGCGAATCGTTTTCGGAGCCGTTCCCGTTTACCGTCGTTCGTTCGGCACCGAGCGGCAAAGCTTCGCTGAACAGACGGGCGGCGTCCGGATGCGCGCTGCCGTCAGGTCCATGCGAACTGCCGATGATGTCGTTGTTCAAATCGCCGGCCACGTACGCGTTTTGCGCGCGCAAAAGTTTGGCGTAGTGGTCCGAGCCGAGCAGCCCTTGCTCTTCGCCGTCAAACGTTGCGAAGACGATCGTTGCATGCAAGCGGTGCGGCGCGAGTGCGCGAGCCGCTTCGATAACGGCCGACGTCCCCGAGCCGTTGTCGTCGGCGCCCGGCGCGGCGTTCGTACCGTCGTTATTATCGCTGTTGCGCGAATCGAAGTGGCTCGACATCACGTACGTACGGCCGTCCGGATCGTCGCCTTTCAAGACGGCGATTACGCTCGAGCATTCGGCGGGACGATTCATGCCCCGCAGTTGCGGCGTCGTGTAGGTGTCGAGACTCACCGTCATGCGGCCGTCGCTCGTCGCGGCGATTTCCCGAAACTGCGACGCGATCCAGTCGCGCGCCGCAAAAACGCCGTGCGTAGCCGTCGACGTGCGCTCGGAGAAAAGCGACCGGGTTCCGAATCCCACAAGCGCCGTGTCGTTCGCGCGCAAGCGGGCGGCGTCGATGCGCGAGACGATGGCCGCGATTTCGGGATCGGCGGTCGTAGCGTCGGCGGCAGTTTGGGCGGGCGCCGCGAGCGGCGCGAGAAAAATTGCGGCAGAGAAAAGAGCGGCAGCACGTTTCGTCATGCTGCCCTCTTTTTACGACGCGACCGTGGAGTCCTGAGGCCGCTCGCGGCGAACCCGACCGAGCGTCACGGCCGTGCCACCGTCGGGCAAGCGCGCCATCTCGAAGACGTCCGCGCATCGCTGCATGATCGGTATGCCGCGACCGCGTTCCGCGAGCGCGTCGGGGAGTGGTGCGCGGCTCTCGGGAATCATCGGCATTCCGGTGCCGCGATCGATGACCGTCGCGGTGATTCGCCGCACGTCGACCTCGGCGCGGACCTCGATGTCGTCCATCGTCATGGAGTGCTCGATCGCGTTAGCGAGAGCTTCGCCCACCGCGAAGAGCAGCGCTTCGAGGTCCGTCTCTCCCACACCGTTCAAGCTGCCGAAGCCTACAAGGGCGTCGCGCACGGTGCGTGCGTAGCGGGGGTCGGGAGGGATGCGCAACCGGATCGTGGGGGGTCTTTCGTTTCCGGAGCGGCCGTAAAATGTAGTGGACATGACGAACCATGGTGATTCTACTCAGATTTGGGAGGCGTCAAACCCGGTTGTCTGTGTTGGAAGGCCCGATTCGAGCCGCCGCTAAAACCCGTCCCGCACGAAACACCTCGGATAAGGAGCCTCAGACGTGGCCTATTCACCCCCGCAAAGCGACGAACTCGACACTCTCGTAGAGCGCGCCCGCACCTCGCAAGCCCGCATTACGACCGACAAGGGCGACATCGTTTTTACGTTTTTTCCGGACGATGCGCCGACGCACGCGGCGGCCTTCATCAAGCTTGCCGATGCCGGCTTTTACGACGGGTTGACGTTCCATCGCGTGGAGCCCGGCTTCGTCGTGCAGGGCGGCGATCCGGACGGCAACGGTACGGGCGGCCCCGGCTACCGCTTGAAAGCCGAATTCAATTCGAAGCCGCACCTCCGGGGCACGGTCGCCATGGCGCGCAGTTCGGATCCGAATTCCGCGGGTTCGCAGTTCTACATCTGTCTGGACGACGCGCGGTTTCTCGACAACCAGTACACCGTGTTCGGCCAGATGAGCGACGGCTACGATGCGCTCGACAAGATTCGGCGCGGCGACGCGATGACGAAGGTGGCGATCGAGCCCAAGGGTTAGGCGTCGGTCCCGTTTAGCGCCGCGTACGACGCCCTCGCGATCCGATGCATCGCGCCGTACACGGCGCCGTAGTCCTGAACCCACTTGCTGTAAATGGTAAGAATGTACGGCGAGTCGCGGAACGGCTCGACGATAGCGATATCGTTGCGCGTCCCGTCGATCTCGCCGGTTTTATTGGCGACTTGCGTGCGCGGGGGCAAGCCGGCCGGAATCGCGTCGCGATCGGTCTGCCCGAGCATGATGTCGATCATGCGGCGGCAGTGCTTCGGTGAAACGATCGACTTCTCGCCTTCGCGGGCGCCGCGGGCGATGAGGAAAAGCAGATGCGCCATATCGCTCGGGGTGGTGACGTTGTCGTGATGGTGCACGATCGCGCTGTAATCCAGAAACGTCCGCGCCAGCCGCGTGTGATGCATGCCGGCTTGCGCCCCGACCGCATTGATCGTGTCGAGGCCGAAGTGGCGCATCAACGCGTTGCTCGCAGTATTGTCGCTCACCTGAATCATCGGCACGAGCAAATCGCGCACTTTGACGCGCGCCCCGTCCGGCAGCGTTTCCATGAACGGCGAGCCGCCGATCAAATCGCCGCGGCGCGCCGTAATCCGCTCGTCCAGCGTTCCCGGCCGGCGCTCTTCGAGACGGAACGCCGTCGTCATGATCAAAACTTTGACCGTCGAGGCGGTCGGGAACTGCATGTGATGGTTGTACGCGATGAGAGGCGGCGTGTCGGCGAGCGTGCGGCAGTAGACGCCGACCACGCCTGTCGCTTCTCGCGCGATCGAGGCGATTCGCGATTCCAACTCGCGAGCGAACGCCCGGTGCGGAAGAAACCCGAACGCGGCGCCGCTTGCGAGGAACAACCGGCGATTCATGAACCCGTCCCCTGATAGCGGCGCATGCCGACTTGCCAGAAACCGTAGGAAACGAGGAGCCATGCGAGGCCGATTGCCGGCGTGAGCAGGCCGACGGCGGGATTCAGATGCAAGCCGGTCTCCGCTTTCTGTAAGAAGAACGTTGCTGGGAAATAATTCATGAACGCAAACGGGAAGACGAAGGTCAGCACGAGGCGCACGCCGCGCGTGTAAATGCTGATCGGGTAGCGCGTGAAATCTTGTTCGAGCGACATGACGACCCAGCGCAACGTGTCCACGCGCACGAACCAGAACGACATGGTTGCGACCGCGAGTGAAATGCCCAGATCGATCAATGCGCCGCCGGCTGCGGTCAACGGAATGAAGATCGCGAAGATCCAATCGACGCGCACGCCGGCGAACGGCGTCGCGACGGCGAGCGTCATGATGGCCAGAATCAGTCCGTCGGGAAAGATTTGCTGCGGAACCGTCAGGACTTGGAACAGCGCGTCCAGCGGGCGCACGAGGAACCGGTCGAAGCGTCCTTCGCGAACGAATTCGGGAACGCTCACGACGTTGAAGAATAAGGTGTTGTGAAGTTCGTGACCGGTCATCCACAAGGAATAGAGAAAGAACATCTCGCGGAAGTCCCATCCGTTCATGGACGGGAAGGCTCGCATCGTCACGAAGAGCGCCGCGAGCGCCACGCCGTGATAGACGATCGTGAACGCGAACCACATGAAGAAATTCGCGCGGTACTCAATCATCGTGAGCAGATTGACGCGCCAATACTGCAAGTAGGCCGCGAGCATTCGTGATGCGCTTCAACATGCGCGCCGAACTCCCCGTTGCGCCGCCGTACCGCCTCGACTTGACGGTCGACGCGCTGCGGCGCCTCGCGGCTAACGTGGTCGACATCGTAGGAGAAGACGGCGCGTTCTATCGGTACTTTGACCTTCACGGAAAGCGCACGGTGGTTCGGGTAACGCAGCAAGACGAGCGGACGCTATTAGTGCAGGCGAGCGGAAAGCGCGACGAGTGGGTGCTGCCCATCGTCGAAAAGATGCTCGGGACTCGCGCCGGGTTGACCGAGTGGTACGAGCGCAGCGCGAAGATTCCGTGGCTGGCGTTTCTTGCTCGCGAACTCCGTGGCGTCAAACCGCCGCGCTACGCTTCGCTTTGGGAAGCCTGCGCGCACGCGATCGTCTTTCAGCAAATCAGCATTCACGCCGCGGGCGCGATCATGCGGCGAACCGTCGAAACCGCCGGCGCACCGGCGAATGGCTTAGCGGCGTTCGCATTCCCCACGCCGGAAGCGCTCTTGCGAACGCCGGAGAACGCGCTGCGCGCCGCGGGGTTGTCGCAGAACAAGGTCCAGCATCTGCGGTCCGCGGCGGAGTCGATCGCACGCGGCGACGTGACGGAAGAGGAGCTGGAGGCGCTGCCCACACCCGAGGCATCGGACCGTCTCGTAACCATCCGCGGGATCGGCCGCTGGAGCGCGGCAGTCGTGTTGCTGCGCGGCCTTGGACGGTTCGATACGTTTCCGATGAACGACTCCGGCGTTGCGCGCACGATTAAGCTGCTCTCGGGCGATCCGGAGGTGAATCTGGACGGCGTGCTCGAGAGGCTCGGGCCGATGCGCGGGATGCTCTACTACCACCTGTTGCTGGGCCGCATCCGCAACCTTGTTCCGGCCGTGCGCGATTAAGACCGATACCATGAACGCATCGACGTCTGCCGCCCCGATCTTCGCCGTCCAGCGCTCCGCGGACCGCGCTTGGTTCGACCACGGATGGCTCAAGACGTCGCACTCGTTCAGCTTTGCGGATTACTACGATCCGCAGAACCTGAATTGGGGCGCGCTGCGCGTCTTCAACGACGACTACATCGCGGCGGGCGCGGGATTCCCCACGCATCCGCACCGCGACATGGAGATTCTTACTTACGTGCTCTCCGGCGAGCTGGCGCACAAGGACAGCTTGGGCAATCATGGCGTCGTCGGTCCCGGCGGCGTGCAATTCATGAGCGCGGGCACGGGCGTGCGGCATAGCGAGTTCAACAACCGCAAAGACCTGCCGTTGCATCTCGTACAAATGTGGGTGCTTCCGGGCAAACTCGGCGAACCGCCGTCTTACGGACAGCGTGATTTCGACGTGGACGCCCGGCGCAATCGTTGGCTCCTCGTTGCAAGCGGCCGCAGCGGCGTCGAAGCGCCGATCCGCATCACGCAAGACGCGACCTTCTCGGTCGCTCGATTGGAAGACGCCCGGGTCGTGCACGAATTCGCTCCGGACCGGTTCGGCTTCTTATTCGTTGCCGACGGCAAGGTCGAAGCAAACGGCGAGCGCCTGGAATCGGGCGATGCAGTTCGAATGCACGGAGTAAACGAGCTTTCCGTAAGCGGAAACGGTGAAATCGTGCTCTGGGACGTTCCCGCGGTAGAAGGGTGAGTGGAATGCGCGCAAACGAAGAATGCAAACATCTCGAACTGGCCGGCGATGCGAAGCCGCGCACGCCCGACGGTTGCGAAGAGTGTTTAAAGAGCGGCGACGAGTGGGTGCACTTGCGCTTGTGCTTGGAGTGCGGTCACGTCGGATGCTGCGACGATTCGAAGAACAAGCACGCGACCAAACACTTCCATGAAACCAACCACCCCGTGATTCGATCTTTTCAGCCGGGCGAAACGTGGCGCTGGTGTTTCGTCGACGAAATTTTCGTCGCTTAGCCGCCCTGAATGACGATTCGGCGCGACGCCGCGCGCCACACGATCGCCGATAACCCTCCAAATAGCGCGAGCCACAGCAGCTGCGCGCCGAGGTACGGCAGCCATTGCGCCGGACGGATCACGCCGACGTATATGAGCAGCGGCGTCGAGTAAATTGCCGCGAAGGGCAGCGCGAAAACGATGCGGCCGAAGATCCCCGGAAAGAACGTCAGCGGAATGATTTGCCCCGAAAGTAGGTCCGAAACCCATCGAACGATGAGCTGCATGGCGAACGTTTCGAGCGTCCAGAATGCGATCGAATTCATCAGGAAATTGACGAAGAAATTCACGCCGTAGCCGAGCAAAAACGAGAGCGCGAACGCCGCAAGCGTCGCCGGCGGCGGCACGTCGATGTGCACGAGCAGCAAGGCGAACAGCAGCGACGGAATGACGAGAAACGCGTGCAGCATCGTCTGGCCGACGCCGTCGCTGAAAAAGTACATCGGCACGCTGATCGGCTTCATTAAATCGGTGGCGATCGTCCCTTCGCGAAGCTTTTCGCGAATCAGACGCGTGCCGTCGACTTCTAGAATCAACGACATGAGCAGCGCGACGGTGGCGTAGGTGATCATGCCGTGCAGCGGCAGATTCAGGGGCGCGGCGTTTTGCGCGTACAGCGCCGTCCACAGCGACCGTAAAAGATATACGCGCAGAACGAGCGAGCCGATTTCGGTGACGACCTCGAGGCGATAGGTCGCTTCGCGCGCGAAGGCTTTCTTCGCGAACTCGATGTACGGCTCGGCCACCATTAACGTTTAGGTTTTTTCTTGAGCGCTTCTTGGCGCCGCAGTTCCATCTCTTGCAGCTCGAGCATCATCGCGTCGACCACGTTTTCGACTTCGGGAATGGGCTGCGCGGGCAGTTCGTCGCTTGCGCGGCGTTTGGGCGCCTGTTGCGTGTGCCGCGCGAGCTCGGCGTCCTGCGCGTGGGTTTTGCGAAGAAATTGCGCGTAAGTTTGCGCGGCTTTCGACGCAACGTCGCTGCTTTTCGCGAGATTGAAAACCGTTTCGAAGAAGTCGCCGGGCGGCGCCAGCGTTGCGCCGGGAGCCACGTGCTCGTGCGGTTTAACGGTCACCGCGTTATAAATTTGAGCTCCTGCGCCGATGAACGCACCTTCGCCGATCTCGGCACCGACGATGAAGGAATGCGCTCCGATGATGCACCGGTCGCCGATCGTCGCAGGGAATTGTAAAGCCGACCCGCCGCTCGACTTGATCACCGAATTCTCCATGACGACGGTTTCCGCGCCGATGACGATGGGTGCGCCTTCGGCGGAAATGACGGCGCCGTGCAGCACGGCACAGCCGCCCGCGATCGTAACGTCGCCGCTGACCGTCGCGGTCGGCGCGACGTACGCGCTCGCATGGATCTTCGGGCTTTTGGCGCCGCTGGAACAAATCATGGAACGGTCTCCTCCGCGGGACGGCCGTATCCTTCGATGTAGATACGGCGGATGATTGATTCAAGATCGGGCTCTTCGAGCGTCACGTCCTCGAGGCTGTAGCGTTCGCTCGCCTGGCGAATCAGAAGATCCGCGCGTTCGCGATTGCGGTCGAAGCGAAAACGAGCGACCGTGCCGTCGTAACCTTCGAGCTCGGCTCCCTCGAGAACCGGTGCCGGCGGCGGCTGCGCGAAGCGCAAAACCAGCGTGCGAAAGCGGCCGTACTCGCTCTTGATGCGCTCCACGTCGCCGTCGTAGATGAGGGTGCCGCGGTCGATCAACACGATGCGGCGGCAAAGCCTTTCCACGTCCGCCAGGTCGTGCGTCGTTAGAACGATCGTCGTTCCGCGTTCGCTGTTGATCCGCGCGATGAACTCGCGAATCGCTTCCTTGGCAACGACGTCGAGACCGATCGTCGGCTCGTCAAGATAAACGATCTTCGGGTCGTGCAGCAGCGCGGCGGCAAAATCTCCGCGCATGCGTTGTCCGAGGGAAAGCTGCCGGACGGGCGTGCGCAAAAACTCTTCCATCTGCAAAAGCTCGATGAATTCATCGAGGTTACGGCGATAAGTCCGCTCGGGCATCGCGTAGATCGCGCGCAAGAGCTCGAACGATTCGATGAGCGGGAGATCCCAATAGAGCTGGCTTCGTTGGCCGAAGACGACGCCGATGTTGCGCCCGTTCTCTTTGCGCCGTTCGTACGGCACGATTCCGGCAACGCGAATCTCGCCCGACGTCGGCACGAGGATGCCCGTGAGCATCTTGATCGTCGTCGATTTGCCGGCGCCGTTCGGTCCGATGTAACCGACCAGTTCGCCCGCTTCGAGCGACATCGACACGCCGTCGACGGCGACGCGTTCTTCGTACGCCCGCGAGAAGAGCGTACGAATTGCGCCGAGCGCGCCCGGCTGGCGGCGCACCGTGCGGAAAACCTTGCGAAGATTCTTCGTCTCGATGATCGGCATGCGGAGGAGTGGCTTCGCGCTTACGACGGGGGAGCCCCATCGCATTCGCGTATGTAGGGTCCGGTGATAGTCACGATCTCCAATCAGTACGGGTGCGGAGCGGTCGCTATCGCCGAGCGCGCCGCGCGCGAACTCGGATATCAATTCGTGGACCGCCAGCTTCCGGTCGTGGTTGCGAAACGGATGAAGATCAGCCGCGAAGAGGCGCGCGCCGCCGACGAAACGGGCCGGTCGCTCGGAGCAAGGCTCTTGTCGAGCCTGGAGGTCTCTACGCCGGAGATTTCTGCGGCGACGTTCGGCGAAACGTTCGACGACGAGTACGTTCGCGCGGTGCAACAGGCCGTGCGCGATTACGCGGCGCGCGGAAACGTCGTCATTGCCGGCCGCGCCGCCGGCGTCATCCTTGGACGGCGCGCCGACGTGTTGCGCGTCTTCATGTATGCGCCGCGCGAGTGGCGCATCGAACGCATCGCCGTCGAGCTCGGGCTCGATCCGAAGAGCGCCGCCGCCGAGGTCGATCGCATCGATCGCGCGCGTGAAGCGCACTTACGCGACTGGTACGGCGTGTCGTTCGGCAAGCTCGAGATTTACGATCTCGCCATAGACACCTCGACCTTCGGACCGGAGCGCAGTGCCTCGCTGATCGTCAACGCGGTACGCAGTCACTCGTGATCCTCGCGCCCCTGCGCTTCCGCGATTTCCGCTTGATGTGGTTCGGACTCATGATTTCGAATCTCGGAACGTGGATGCAGTTCACCGCCATGGGGTACTTCGTTTCGCAGCTCGCGGGATCGCCGCATCGCGCTGCGCTCTACCTCGGCATCATCGGCGGCGCTCGCGCGGTTCCGGTGCTGTTGCTTTCGCCGATTGCCGGCGTCGTAGCCGACGTTTTCCCGCGCAGGCGGGTCTTGCTCGCGACGAATGTGACGATGTCGCTGGCCGCGCTCGCGTTGGCGCTGCTCTCCTCGTTCGGACGCCTCGATCTCACCGGCGTCATCATTATTTCGGCGATCAACGCCGCGGCGAACGCGTTCGATTCGCCGGTGCGTCAAAGCTGGGTGCCGATGCTCGTCGATCGTCCGTACGTCGGCAATGCGATCGGCCTCAATTCCGTTGCGTTCAATGCTCCGGCGGTCATCGGGCCGGCGGTCGCGGGCTTATTGATCGTGTGGGTCGGCGTCGCCGGATCTTTTTACGTGAACGCGGTGGCCACGCTCGCCGTCGTCGTGGCGGTTGCAATGATGGCTTCTTCGCCCCCGTCGACCGCGCGCCGCGAACCGATGCTCGCTTCAATCATGTCGGGCTTGCGTTTCGTGCGCGATCATCCCATCTTGCGGTGGATATTCGCAGTGTTTTTCATCAGCGCGATTTTCGTCCGTCCGTACAGCCAGCTCATTCCGGCGTTCGTCGTCAACACGCTGCACGGCGACGCTCGATCGCTGGGTTGGGCGGTTGCCGCAGCGGGTATTGGTGGTTTCGGCGGCGGCCTCGTCACTGCAATCTTCGCCGGTCACGAACGCCGATCGACTCAATGGCTAACCGCCGGCCTCGTCATGTGCGGCGGCGTTTTCGTACTCTCGTTCATCTGGTCGATCCCTTGGTCGATCCCGGTGTTTTTCACCATCGGTCTCGGCACGCTCGCTTTTCTCGGCGCTTCGAACACGCTCGTGCAAACGCTATCTCCCGACGATCTTCGCGGCCGCGCTATGTCCGTCTACACCATGATCGCCGTCGGCGTCGTTCCACTCGGCTCGCTTATCGTCGGCTCTTTCGCTTCCCTCACCGGCCTCCATTTAGCTTTCGCTCTCGCCGGCGGCTTCTGTCTCCTCGTCATCACCCTCGTCTATTTTCTCAACCCCATCATCCGCACCGTTTAACGACAACCTCTTATGACGCCGCTTGTCTACCAGCTCTGCACTTTTCGCGAGCTTTTTTTTGCTACACATCCTCTGCCGGGTGCGGTGGGAGCGCGGTGTAACGTGGCCGGGGAAGCTCGAAGTTTTTCGCAATTGCCCGGAGGGCATTTTCCTTTGAAATGTTGCGAAAAACTCGGCAACAGGAACAGCGCAGGACGCGCTGTGAGGAGTGGTTCCTCCGGCCACGTTACACCGCGCTCCCGCCGCGCCCGGCAGAGACCCACCGCCAAAACAAAAAAAAGCGAGCCGCTTTCGCGACTCGCAGGCATTAAAAAACCCGAAGAAGCTATGCAGCTTTCTTTCGGGTAGCCTTGCGACGCGGTGCCGCTTTACGGGTCGACGCCTTGCGGGTCGTCTTACGAGCAGTTGCTTTACGGGTTGACTTGCGCGCTCCCGCTTTGCGAGTGGTCTTCTTGCGCGACGCGGTCTTCTTACGTCCAGCCGCTTTGCGCGTTGCCTTCTTGCGTCCGCCGGTCGCTTTGCGCGTTGCCTTTTTGCGTCCGCCGGCCGCTTTACGCGTCGACTTCTTGCGGGTGGTTTTGCGTGCGCCCGTTGCTTTGCGCGCCGCGGTCTTCCGCTTCGGAGCGGCTTTCTTTGCAGCGCGTTTGGGAGCCGCTGCTTTCTTCGTACGTTTGACTGCCATGTGCGTGGAGTCATCCTTTCTCTGGCTAGCAAGCAGCCAGGGTTGTTGCCTACCTTATACAGTATTACGAACATTAATGCAAGTTTTTGGTGATATGACGGAGACGATCGAATGCGCGTAACCAACGACGACGCGCAGATCGACGTGCAAATCGACGGAAAAAACGGCGATGCAATCGTGCTGCTTTCCGGCTTTCCGCTCTCGCGCGCTATTTGGAACGCGCAAGTCGAAACGCTCTCGGCGAAGTATCGTGTGATTCGTCCCGACCTGCGCGGACTTGGCGCATCAAGCGTGCCGGACGGCCCTTATTTGATGGAAACGCTTGCCGGCGATATTGCCGCGGTGCTCGATGCGCTCGGCATCGAACGCGTTGCGCTCGCGGGACACTCGCTCGGCGGATTCGTCGCGGTAGCGTTTGCGCGAATGTATTCGGAGCGGCTCTCACACCTCGCGCTGATTTGCAGCCGGCTCAATGCGGACTCGCCGGAGACGGTGCGAACGCGCTACGAACTGGCGGATCGAGCCGAAGCTGAGCGCAGCATCACGCCGGTCACGCAGTGGTATGCGCCGAAATTGCTCGTCGAAGGAGTCGATGCCGGCGTTGCGCAGCGCGCGAAAGCGTTAATGGATGCAACGCCTTATCGGGGTGCGGGCGCGCTGCTTCGCGGGATGGCCGTGCGCGACGAAGGGTTCGACATCGCGCCTGAACTCGATCTCCCGGTGCTCGTTCTTGCAGGCGGAAAAGATCCGCTGATTTCGATCGAGGGCGCCCGTGAAACGGCGGCGGCGTTTCCGAACGCCGAGCTCGTCGTGTGCGAATCGAGCGGGCACCTTCCGATGATGGAAGAACCCGCCCGGGTGACGGGCGCGCTCGAGGAGTGGTTGAGCCGCTAGCGGCCCATCGGGACGCCGTTGCGACGCCGGACCAGGTTATAAAGGAAGATGCCGCCGACGGCGATTGCCGCGACGATAGCTGCCACGACGACGATCTTCAAAACCCACGCGAGCAGGAAAAGTCCCGCGATGGCGATTGCGACGATCGCGGTGATTTTCAAAAAGGTTTGGAGCAGCGGGTTCATCTTTCGACCTCGTTCGAGCTGGGGCTGGACTTCCTATTGGAAGGTACCGATACTAAGGTTGGAGGTTTCATCTAACCATGGATATCTCAAGCATTGAGACCGGCATGGTTGCCGCGAGCGTTAGCAGCTCGCTCAACGTGAGCGTTCTCAAGGCCGTTCAGAACCTCGATCAGAGCCAAGCCGCTCTGCTTGCCGCATCGATCGGCTTGGGCGGCAACGTCGACGCGTTCGCGTAGGGCGCCGGCCATGAAGAGCTTCGTCTTGGCGCTCGCAGCGGTTATCGCTGCGAGCCAAACGGCGTTAGCAGACCCGCAGCCATTGCGCACGATGATCTTCAATTTCACGTTCGGCACGTCGAGCGACTTGGAAGTGCTGAACTCGGGAATCGACCCGCGCGGCGGCGCGATGGGTGGAACCGGCGTTTCGGACTTCACTGCTGCCGATGGCGATAAGGGCACGATCACGGTCGACGTGCTCGGCGAGCGTTCCGACAAGTCGCTGGTCGTTCGCGTGAGCGAACAAGGCCAGCAACGGCGCCGCGCGGGCCCCGCGGTTTGCGTCGTTTGGGCGACTACGGCGGCGTCATGCGACCGGAACCTTACGGTGTTGCCGGAAGAACTCTCCATCGTTCGGCTTCTCGCGCCCGGCTTCGTCGACCCGAGCAAAATTGACGAGAACAACCATTGGACCATCACGGTCGGCGACGCGAACAACGGCGCGAAGATGGATTTCCGCGTCCGCAGCAACGACAACGGCATTCTGAAGATCGACTCCGACAGTTCGTCTTCGGAGCATAGCGGCGGCAGCGCGACCAGCACGACTTCGGAGAAAATCTCCTACGATCTGACCGGCAACGTTCCGACCGCGATCGACGAATACACGATCGCCCGTATGCCGCAAGGCATGGGGCAGTACCAAACGCAGAAGACCGAGGTGACCGCCTCGCTCTCGTCCGACACCCTGACCAAGCCGCATTAAAGAAGAAGCGGGCTCCGTGGGGGCGAACGTCAGTTCGTTTCCATGGAGTCCCCTTTTCAGGCGCTGCATCCCGACGTGGCGCGTTGGTGCGCCGAGCGTCTCGGTGAGCCGACGCCGCCCCAGCGCGACGCCGTGCCGCTTGGTTTGGAGCGGCGGAATCTTCTGATCTGCTCGCCGACCGGCACGGGAAAGACGCTGGCGGCCTTCTTGCCCGTCATATCGCGGCTTGCCGAACTGCGCGATCGCGACGAACTGTTCGCGCGTACGTATGCGCTTTACGTGTCGCCGCTGCGCGCGCTCGGATACGACGTCGAGCACAACCTGCGCCGCCCGATGCGCGAGATGGGGCTGCTCGAACGGCCGAACACCGAACGCGCCAGAGTGCGTCGCGGACGAATCCGCGAGAAGTTCGTGCGAACCGGCGTGCGCACCGGAGACACGCCCAAAGAAGAGCGGCGTCTCATGCTTTCGCGCCCGCCGCATATCTTGGTGACGACGCCCGAGTCGCTCGCCGTGATGCTTGGCGATGGAGAGTTACCGGCGCAGGTCTGCGCCTGCTGGAAACGGTCGTCATCGACGAAGTGCACGCGCTTGCCGGAAATAAGCGCGGATCGCAACTCTCGCTTTTGCTTGAATCGCTCGAACGTCTTTCGGTAAACGGCTTCAATCGCGTCGGCCTTTCGGCGACGGTCGCGCCGCTGGATCGCGTCGCAAACTTCGTTGCGGGCGACGGCCGGGAGTGCGAAATTCTCGATCGCCGCGGCCTGCGAAGCATCCAGCATCGACGTGCACGCGCCGTTCTGCCGGCGCGATTGCGCCGCTTCCGACCGTCGCGCGGACGGCGAGCGAGCTTGCGGCGGACGTGCGCACGTCGCTCGTGTTTACGAACGTGCGCAGTCAAGCCGAACGCGTTGCGCACGAGATGGCGCAGATCGCCGGCGACGACGAGTCGATCGAAGAAATCGAAGGCCAGGAGACTCCGAAGCGATACGACCCGCGCATCGGCGTGCACCACTCGGCGCTCGAACGCAGCGTGCGGCACCGCGTCGAAGCGGCGTTGCGCGCCGGCAAACTCCACACCGTCGTCTGCAGCTCCAGCCTCGAACTCGGCGTCGACATCGGATTCATCGATCGCGTCCTCATCGTTGGCGGCGCTCGCGGAATGACGCCGACGCTGCAACGAATCGGCCGCGCAGGCCATCGGCCCGATGCGATCGCGCGTGGCACGATCATCGCGCAAGATCGCGACGACATCATCGAAGCGGCCGCGACCAAACGCTGCATCGCCGACGGCGTCATCGACGAGGTCGCAATCCCGCAAGCGCCGCTCGACGTGCTCGCGCAATGGATGGTCGGGCAGCGTCTGTTACGACAAGCGCCTCTCCATCGACGAAGTGCTGGAGACGGCGCGGCGCGCGTATCCGTACCGCGCGCTCGAACGCGGCGACGTCGTGCGGTGCGCGCAATATCTCTCGGGCGGCGGCGTCGGCCCCGACGAAGCACACGTACGCCGTCTGGGCTTCGACGGCGAAGCGATCTACGGCTTAGGGCGCGAAGTTTGCGCCGCATTTTTCGAAAACGTCGGCACGATTCCCGACGAAGCGCACGTGCTCGTCCGCTTGACCGGCGGCGCCGACGTAGGCCGGGTCGAAGAAAGTTTCGTCAACGAGCTGCGCGAGGGCGACGTGTTCGTGCTGAACGGACGGACGCTGCGCGTAAAAGAAATCGGAGCGACCGCAATCTCGGCGGAGCCGTACGCCGGACGCCCGACCGTTCCGCAGTGGAGCTCACATTTGAAAGGCATCCCGCCGGCGCTGGCGCGAGAGATCACCACGTTGCGCGTTAGCGTCGCGCGATTCTTGCAGGCGCGCGATCCTAAAAGCGCCTTGGCGTTTCTGAAGGCCCGGTACGGGCTCGAAGGACACGAAGCCTCGCTCGTGCTGCGGTACATCGCGCAGCAACAAGCGCTATCGGCGATCCCGGACGAGGGCCGGCCCGTCGTCGAGATCTACCGGATGGACCGGCGGCAAACGGCAGTTTTCCACACGTGCGCGGGCCGCCGCATCAACGAAACGTTGGCGCGCGTCGTCGGCGCGCGCATCTTCGACGTTGCAGGCGCGAACACGCAAATCACGACCGACGACAACGGGTTTCTGATAACGTTGCCGGCGCGCAAATCGATTCCCGATGCAAGCTGGGCCGGCATCCTTCACGCGGAGAACTTCGAACGAGATCTCATGGCAGGCTTGCGCAGCTCGCACCTGTTACGCAATTTCTTCCGCTACGTTGCAAACACGGGGTTGCTCGTGCTGCGCCGCGCCGGCGGCAGAAGTTTGCGGCGCGGCGCGCAGAGCTGGAACAGCACGCGAATTTTCGAAGCAGTCTACCGGCGCGATCCGGAGTTTCCGTTACTGCGCGAAACGCTGCGCACGGTAACGCGCGATCTGCTCGATGCGCCCGGAGCCCTCGCCTATCTCGAAAGCATTACCGACGAACCTCGCGTGATGCATCCGCCGGCGGCCACGCCGTTTACGTTCGGCATCGTTACGTCGTCGTTTGGCGACTCGGTCGTGCTCGACGATCGCGCCAGCATGGTCGAAGCGTTGCACGAGCGCGTGCTGGAACTGCTCGGCGAACGCGCGGCAGAAGGCGAGGATCTCTCGAGCGGCGGCGAGGAGCCGCAGCTGCAGTTGCGGTTCGGCTCGTGATCTTTCCTCAGCAGCCTGCTTCCGCCGCCCAACTGGCGCCGGGCGCGTTGGCGCTGCCGCACGGGTTGCTTTACCTCGAACGAGCGCAAACACTCGTGGCTGCCGACGTGCACTTCGCGTATGAAGAGGTCATCGGCGCCGCATTGCCGCTGTGGAGCACGGAGCAATCGGTATTGAAACTGTTGCGGACCGTGGAGGAGACGCAAGCGCGCGAGCTGGTGCTCCTTGGCGACGTCATTCACGGCAGCCGCATGAGCGACGGCGCAGCGCGCACCGTTGGCGGTGCGTTGGAACGGCTGCGCGCGCGTTGCGAAGTTACGGTAATTGCGGGCAATCACGAGGGGCGTTCGCGAGGCGTCGCGGTTCTAGGTGAAACGTTCGAACGCGTCGAGCGCGACGGCTGGCTGCTCGTGCACGGCGACGAACCGGTAGCGGCAGCTAAAATCATCGTGGGCCATCTGCATCCGAGCATCCCGCTCGGCGGAGACCACTCCATGCCGGCGTTTCTCGCAACGCCGCAAGCCATCGTCGTGCCGGCGCTGACGCCGTACTCTCGCGGACTGAACGTGTTTTCGCAAGCGTGCGCCGCGGCGTTGCGGCCGTTCATGCAAGCCAAACACGACATCGCGGTGGTGGCCTGCAGCGAAGAGAAAGTCTATCCGTTTGGGTCGCTGGCCGAATTGCGCGCGCTGCTGCGCGGCCAAACGCCCGCGACGCGCGCGCGTTCCCGTTTACGCGCCGATTCGATCTAACGCCGCATATGCGGCGGCCACTGACGCTGCCGAGGCAATCGCGCCTTCCCCGAGCATCGAGCGCAAACGCTCGAGCGGCACGAGGCGCACTTCGATATGTTCGGTGACGTCAAGGGACTGCACGCCGGTGAGTCGCGCATTCCTCGCGATGTAACAGTGCATGATCGAGTTCGAACGCACGGGTTCGGTCGGGACGGCGACGACGAGTTCCCAGTCGTCCGAGGCGTAGCCGGTTTCCTCGGTCAGCTCGCGCTGCGCGCATGCGAGCGGCATTTCGCCTTCGTCGATCGACCCGGCCGGGAGCTCCATCACGACGGAATCGTTGCCGTACCGGTATTGCTCCACGAGAACCGCCTGATTCTCCGGCGTGACGGCCAGCATGATGACGAAACCACGCGATTCGCGCACGTAGTAGTCCGGAACGACCGTTCCGTCCGGCAGTTCCACCTCGTCCTTACGCAGACGCATGAAGGGTGAGTCGATAACGTAGGTCGACGAGCGCACTCGCCACTGCGGCTTCTCCATCTCGAGCTAATCGGAGGAAGCGTCTGCGGCTCCTGTCGCGAAACAGCAGCGCCGTGGAGGATATGGTACTTATCGTCGGCGCCGGAACCATGGGCGCCGGAATCGCGTTCGTCGCCGCGCGCGGCGGGTACGTCGTTGCGCTCGTTGAGCCCGATGCGGCGGCGCGCGAGCGTGGCCTCGCCCGGCTTCAGAAGGAAGCGCAGCGGAGCGAGGGCGGCGCGGCCGTGCTCGAACGCATTCGCTGGAGCGACCGCATTCCGGCGACCAGCGAAGCGGCAATCGCGATCGAAGCCGTTCCGGAACGCTTCGAGTTGAAGCGCGACGTGTTGCAACAGCTCGCCCAGGCGCTCGGCGCAAAAGCGCTGATCGCCACGAATACGTCCTCGCTTTCCGTTGAAGAGCTCGCCGGGCACCTTCCCAATCCCGAACGCGTGCTCGGCCTGCATTTTTTCAATCCGCCGGCAGCGATGGATCTCGTGGAAATCGTGGCGGCTCCGGAAACCTCCGACGACGCGATTGCGCGCGCGCAGCACTTCGTCGAGCGCGTCGGTAAACACGGCGTGCTCGCGGCCGATACGCCGGGATTTATCGTGAATCGCGTCGCGCGCCCGTTCTACTTGCAGTCCTTGCGCGCATTCGACCGCGGCGTTGCGTCGCTGGAAGAGCTCGACGCATTGGCGCGCGCGACCGGCTTTCGCATGGGGCCGTTCGAGCTGATGGACCTCATCGGTCTCGACGTCAATCTTGCGACGACGGAGTCGGTGTACGAACGCCTGGAAGCCGAGCGTCTCGCTCCGGTGCAACTGCAGCGCCGCATGGTCGAATCGGGGCGCCTCGGACGAAAAACCGGCGCCGGCTTTTACGAGTACTCCGACGGGCCGCCGCAGCGTTTGGATTTGACGCCGGAACCCGTCGCGGAACGCAACGAAGACGAGCACGTGGTCCTCATCGGGTTCGGCGGCCTCGCCGACGAGATGGCCGAGCTGCTCGATCAGCGGTTCGCGCACGTGACGCGCATCGAGAACGACGAGTTCCTCGATCAGGTCCCGGTTGATGCGACGATCGCCATCGACACGGGCGACGGACACGCGGATCGCGCAAGCGTCGCCGCGCAACTCGATTCGGTCTTTGGTCCCGAAACGGTGATCTTTACCGATGCGTATGCGACGGATTTGGATGACGCCGCGGAAGCGATGCAGCATCCGGAGCGATTGGTTGGGTTCGGTGTGCTCGGCGCTCTGGAAAGCCAAAGCGCCGTCGAAATCGTCGATTCGGAACAAGTTTCGGACGATGCGCTCGCGCTTGCCCAAGAGCTGTTCGCGGCGCTCGGAAAAGGCGTCGTGCTCGTCGAGAACTCGCCGGGACTTTTCGTTGGGCGCGTCGTCGCGTCGATCGTGAACGAGGCGGTGATTGCGGTGCACGAAAACGTCGCGACGCCGGACGACATCGATCTTGCCATGCGGCTCGGCGTGAATTATCCGATCGGGCCGATTGCCTGGGGACGCGAAATCGGCGGGGCGCGCGTGGCGCGCATTCTAAACAGGCTGGCGGAGTCGGAAGGCCGTGAATGGGCGCCGGATCGCTCGCTGTGGGTACTGGACGTGGACCATACGCCGGAAGAAGAGGTCGATGCAGGGACGTGAAGTTTGGGTGGTCGATGCGTTGCGCACGCCGATCGGCCGGTTCAATGGAGCGCTCGCGCAGTATCGTCCGGACGATCTAGCAGCCACCGTGATTCGGGCAGTCGTCGATCGCGCAGCGATTCCGTACGATCGCGTCGACGACGTGTTTTTCGGCGCCGCCAATCAAAGCGGTGAAGACAATCGCAACGTCGCGCGCATGGCTTTGCTGCTTGCCGGATTTCCGGTCGAGGTTCCCGGCGCAACCGTGAACCGGTTGTGCGGTTCGAGCTTGGAAGCGATCAATTGCGCTGCTCACGCTATTGCCTCGGGTGAAGGCGAGACGTTCATTGCCGGCGGCGTTGAATCGATGTCGCGCGCGCCGTACGTCTTACCGAAGTCCGACAAACCGTTCGGCCGCGGACAGCAGTTGTACGACACCGTCCTGGGCTGGCGCATGACGAATAAAGTGATGCCGCCGGAGTGGACGATTTCGCTTGGCGAAACCGCGGAACGCGTTGCGCAGGAGTACAACATCGGGCGAGAAGAGCAAGACCGTTTTGCGTACGAGTCGCAGCAGAAAGCCAAAGCCGCGATGGGCCGCGGCGCGTTCACCGATGAAATCGTCGCCGTCGACGACGTTCGCACCGACGAGCATCCCCGCCCCGAAACGACCCTCGAGGCGTTGGCCGCGCTAAAGCCGGCCTTCGCGAAAAACGGCACCGTCACCGCGGGGAATTCATCGGGCATCAATGACGGCGCCGCTGCGCTCGTCTTGGTGGAAGCTCAAACGGCGCGCGATTTGAAGTTGAAACCGATGGCACGCGTCGTCGCGAGCGCAACGGCCGGCGTGCGCCCCGATCTCATGGGCATGGGGCCGGTTCCCGCCACGCGCAAAGCGTTGGAACGCGCCGGCCTTCGCGTAAACGACTTGGATCTAGCCGAAATCAACGAAGCCTTCGCATCGCAGTCGCTCGCTTGCGTGCGAGAACTGGGGTTAGACCCGGCGAAGACGAACGTGAACGGTGGAGCGATTGCGCTCGGACACCCGCTCGGCGCCAGCGGCGCGCGTATCGCTACGACGCTTCTGCACGAGTTGCGCCGCCGCGGCGGACGCTACGGCCTTGCGACCATGTGCATCGGCGTCGGACAAGGCATTGCAACGATCTTCGAACGGATGGAGTGATATGACAACCACGGCGGCGGCATCAACGCAACTGCTCATCGGCGGCGAATGGCGCGATGCGTCTTCGGGCGCCTCATACGAAGATCGTAATCCCGCCACGGGCGCTGTTCTTAGCAACGTCGCCGAAGCGACGCGCGAGGACGTAGACGCGGCGGTCAAAAGCGCGCGCCGCGCGTTCGATGCCGGCAAATGGGTATCTATGCCGGCTTCGCGCAAGGCAAAAATCCTCTATAAAATTGCGCAAATCATCGGCGAGCGCGCGAACGATCTTGCGATGCTGGAAGTGCGCGATAACGGCAAAACGATCTCAACCGCAAAGGGCGAAATCGGCGCCATCGTCGACTGTTTCGAATTTTACGCCGGTGCGGCGACGAAGAATTACGGCGAAACGATGCCGCCGCCGCTTGCAACCTATCTCGCAAACACGGTTCGCGAGCCCGTCGGCGTTGTCGGCGCGATCGTTCCCTGGAACTTTCCCTTGTTGCTTGCATCGTGGAAAGTCGCGCCGGCGCTTGCAGCAGGCTGCACCGTCGTTTTGAAACCGGCGCCGTCGACGCCGCTCTCGGCCATCGAACTCGGCAAGATCGCGCTCGAAGCCGGTTTGCCGGAAGGCGTGCTGAACGTGGTTACCGGTTCGGGGCGCGAGCTAGGGCAGTGGATCGTCGAACATCCGGAGATCGACAAGATCGCATTCACCGGGAGCACTGCAACGGGAAAGCTCGTTGCGCAAACCGCAGCGCAAACATTGAAGCGCGTCACGCTCGAACTCGGCGGAAAGTCGCCGTCGGTAATCTTTGACGACGCAGATTTGGATGCTGCCGTTGCCGGAGCGCTGTACGGCATTTACTACAACGCCGGGCAAACGTGCGAGGCTCGTTCGCGCGTGCTCGTGCAAAACTCCATCTACGACAAATTCGCCGCGGCTTTCGTCGAGCGCGCGAAAAACGTGCGCGTCGGCAATCCCGAAGACCCGCAGTCGCACGTCGGCGCCATCACGATGCGCGAGCAGTACGAAAAAATCCAATCGTACTGCGACATCGGACGAGATGAAGGGGCTCGCGTGCTCATCGGCGGCATGGCGGCGCCGATGGAGGGAACGAATGCCGAGGGCATGTTCTGGAGCGTTAGCGCGTTCGAAGCCGAGCCGCACCACCGCGTAGCCACCGAAGAAATTTTCGGTCCGGTCGTTTCGCTCGTGCGCTTTCAAGACGAAGCCGAAGCGGTCAAGCTGGCAAATGCGAGCGATTACGGCCTTTCCGCGAGCGTGTGGTCGCAGAACATCGGCCGCGCCAATCGCGTCGCCCGGGGCATCCGCAGCGGTACCGTAGCGATCAATACGCCGTACGCAGTCTTTCCGGGAGTACCGTTCGGCGGGTATAAACAATCGGGATACGGCCGCGAACTGGGCATGGAAACGATGCGGTTGTACAGCGAGACGAAGAGCGTCCTCACGTACATCGGCGAAAAACCGATGAATCCGTTCGGCGTCTAGAGGGACAGGCAACCATAGAAGCACTGCGCATCGGCCAGCATTACGACACCACGTACGGAACGTTGTGGAAGGACGGCACGTATTTTCCGCGCGGCACCCGAGTGATGGTGGTCGGCGTTCACGTGGATCAAGGCTTCTGCGTGCGTTTTCCGGCCGAGATGGACGGCGAGCCGCTCGAGACGTGGGAAGACTGGAGCGAAGCCGCGTTCTTAGCGGAAGAAGGCAGCATCGCCCCGCCCGAGCAGCCTTTGTCGCAACACGTGCTCAGCGAAGCGCGCGACGTGCTTTCCGACGCGGAAGACGGCTGCCATCTCCACCTCCACGAAGACGACGAATAGACCTCATCCCGAGCAGCGGCGGAGCCGCGCAGTCGAAGGACAGGCGCATATCGGCAATAGCTCGATGCGCCTATGGTTCGACGGGCTCACCATGACGGTGTTGCGTGATGCCTACTTGGGTCACGCGCCCTTTGTCATCCTGAGCAGCGGCGGAGCCGCGCAGTCGAAGGACAGGCGCATATCGGCAATAGCTCGATGCGCCTATGGTTCGACGGGCTCACCATGACGGTGTTGCGTGATGCCTACTTGCGTCACGCGCCCTTTGTCATCCTGAGCAGCGGCGGAGCCGCGCAGTCGAAGGACAGCCGCATATCGGCAATAGCTCGATGCGCCTATGGTTCGACGAGTTCACCATGACGGTGTTGCATGAAGCCTACTTGCGTCACGCGCCCTTGTCATCCTGAGCAGCGGCGGAGCCGCGCAGTCGAAGGACAGGCGCATGTCCGCAATAGCTCGATGCGCCTATGGTTCGACGCGCTCACCATGACGCGACCGTTGTTGCGACTAAAATCGTAAGTGCAGTACCTGGTTTTTGCCTTTCCTTAAAGGCCTAATAACTTCGGCGTGGTAGGGTAGGGGACGTGCGCGTTATTTGCGCGCGCATTTTGCTATACGATAGGAACGGAGAAGTTTCGAGTGTTTTCTCGAATCGCTCTCGTGCTTGCCGTGCTTCTGGCAGTTTCCCCGGCCGCCGCTCGTTCGGACGAGGCGGTCACGGTTTCCCAGAACGCTGCAATCACGGGCATAGTTCATTCAGCCTCCGGTGCGCCCGTCGCGGGCGCGAAGATCGTGCTTACCGGTGCGAACCGTCAAGTCACGACCTCGGATGCCAACGGCGCGTTCGGTTTCACGAACCTCGCCCCCGGCATCTACGAACTGCAGGTCAATAAAGGCGGATATCTTTCCGCCGAAGCGCACGACATCGCTTTGACGAGTGGCGGCAGCCTTGCCGAAAACGTCGTGTTGCAGCAGCCCGACCTCAACTCGTTGCGCACGATCGCAACGGTTCACACGTCGATGCACAGCTCGATCAACACGAGCCCCACGGCAGAGACGATCGTGAGCGCGCAGCACATTCAAGATCTCGGAAGCCCGCAGATCAACGAAGCGCTGCAGCAGGTTCCGGGACTAAACATCTCGCGCACCAGCAGTGCGCCCAACACGTCGATCTCGCTTGGCGGCGCACAGCCGTACGAGACGCAGGTCCTCCTCGACGGACATCCGCTCTCGACCGGCCGCTACGGTTCGTGGATCACGCAGTATTTCAACTCGTTCATGCTCTCGGGCATCGAAACGGAAATCGGTCCCGGCAACACGACGCCGTTCGCCGGAAGCGCCATCGGCGGTACCGCGAACTTCGTTACGCCGTCGTACCAAGGCCGTCCGGAAACGCGTTTCGTGATCGGGATGGACAACTACGCAGCCCAATATTCGGATTTCTTGACAACCGGTAAACTCGGGGACAAGTTCTCGTATGTCATGGCCCTTGGTTACAACAGCGAAAACGGTCCGTATCAAGGATCGCAAGGCTGCATCGTCAAGCCCGTGAAGTCGAGCATGACGAACATTCCGGGAAGCACCGGCATCATCCAATCGTGCGGCAACCTCGGCGCTCCGCTCTTCCAAAAGGGCGAAGTGTTCAAAGGAAAGTACGACTTTTCGAACGCGACGTCGTTCGAGCTAGCCTACGTCGGTTCGCAATCGGGCTTCTACCCGCAAGCGACGTCGTACGGCCAGTACGCCGGAAACATGACGATCGTGCCCTGCGCCACCATCAGCGGTACGACGCAGTGCTCGAACCCGAATTTCGGCCAGTACATCGGCAAGACGATCAACGGATACATCTTCTATCCGGGCTCGAACGTGTTCAACGACCAGCCCATCTGGGAAGGCCAGCTGCGCACGGCCGTCGGCAACAACACGTTGCTGGTTCGTCCGTACGTCGGCTCGGTGCTCCGTGACGTCGACGGCGGCGGCGAGTCGCTGTATCCCGACCACTACACGGCTGCCGGCGCGCCGGTAATGCAATCGCCGTACACCACGTTCGAACTCGACAAGCTGCACGGCACGACGGTGTCGTTCGTGCATCCGTTCGGCGACAACGACGTTACGGCAACCTACGACTATCACAGCGACGGAACGTACGCGCAAGCGGGATCCATCGTTGCGGGCGGCGCCCTTCCGGTCGTCGTTCCCGACACCGTCGCTCGCACGAACACGTTCTCGCTTACGGGCAACTTCGCCGTGAATCCGAAGACGACGCTTGCCGCAGGGCTCTATGATACGAACTGGCAGCTCGACGGCTGGCAGTCGGTCGTCTCGGCTCCGGGTTCGTCGACGGTCAACACGGTGAAACTCGGCCGCAGCGTCAACCACCTCGATCCGCACGTTGCGCTCACGTTCTCGCCGTCGGGCGGTCTCTCGTACCGCGCGTCGTTCGGTTCGTCGGTGAACTTCCCGTACGCGGGCAACGTCAGCGGTTCGGCCTACATTCAGCAGCCGACGGCCACCGCGCCGCTCGGCACGACGCTCGTGCAGAAGAACCCGTTCCTCTCGCCGGAAGTCGCCCACTCGTGGGGCCTCGGCGTCGATAAGCGTCTGCATGACGGCAGCGTTCTGAGCTTCGACTACCTGAACATGAACATCACGAACGTCTTCGAGACGTTGACGCAGGAAGTCGATAATCCGAACTACGTTTACACCAACATGCCGATCAACGCGGCAAATCTCTCCGCGCAAGTCGCAACCCTGAAGTACTCGTTCTTGCCGAACTTCGGCTTGGGCTACTACGTGACGGGTTCGCTGCAGCGCTCCATCGTCAACGGCATTCCGCTCGCGGCATTGTCGCCGAACGGTTCCGTGCCGGCGAACGGCGTGCAGCAGTGCGGTACGGCCTCGGCGGTCTGCATTCCGTACCTGAAGGCTTACGGTCAACTCAACTACACGTTCCGCGACCGGACGTACTTCGCACTCGGTGCGGATTTCGAAGGCAAGAACAACTCCTACAACCAGGGGCCGCTCGTGCTCTTCAACGCAACCTACCGCCACCCGATGAACAAGGTTCTCAACCTGCAAGTCTCGGCTGACAACCTGTTCAACAGCAACGCGTACAACAATCTTGTGCTCCCGAACGTCGGCATTCCGCTGACGGGCCAGAACAACAAGGGACAGTACGTGTCGTACCCGACGTCGATCATTCCGGCGCTACCGCGTACGATTCGCCTCCAGCTCGAGTGGCACGGTCACTAAGAGCCTCGCGGCGATAAAACGAGAGCGCCTCGCGTAAGCGAGGCGCTCTTTCTTTTGCTACCGGCGCGAAGCGGTTTTTTTACGGATTACCGAGATGTACGCCGGCCGCCCAAAACTGCTGGGAAGCGCACGCGGTGTATTTTTGCGGCTGCGGAGGCGGCGTGGACGTTGGCGTGTACATCGTTGTCCAGCAATACGTCGCCGTGTCGCTGAGGCCGGTGAACGCTGCGACGCCGCTGCTGTTCGTGTTCACGGTCGCGATCGGGGTGCCGGGTTGACCGCTCGCGTCCGGAGTGGACATCGCGATCGGCTGATTCGGAATCGGGCTCGAGGCGACGGTGAACGTGACGTTCGCGGTCGTGATCGCCGGGTTCGGTGAGTAAGACGGAATCGGCGTCGGCGTGGCCGGCGTCCCGTAAATATTATTGGCGTTGTTACTGCACGCAGCGAGCGCGGCCGCCGCCATGGCGCACGCAAAGAAAAACCGTTTGGGCATGGCGCCCGCACTTCCTCAGTTAGGCCGTGACCGCCTGCCCCGTTGCTTCCGTGAAAAACCGCAGCGATTTGCTGTCGATGGCGGCGTAGTATTCGCGGAAGAGCGCCGCGGCCGTCGTGCCGGGCCAGTGCGCCGGAAGCAGCGTGCTCGGCAAGCCCGGATCGACGTAGGTGAACTTGCGATAGTCGTGCACGAGCCACAAGCGTTCGACGAACGCTTCTTCGTCGCTGAGCGATCCTTCGCGCGCGTTCGCGCTCCAAGCGCGGTTCGTACGCACGAATGAACTCGCCGGTACGCGCGGCGATCGCATCCAGATCCCAGCATTTCGCAAGCAATTCGCGATCGGTCGGCGGCCCGGCGTACTCGCCGACGAACAGATCGACGTTCGGCAGAAGATGCCGCGCCTCGGCGATCTCGCGCACGTCCGCAAGCGCATCCGCGGCGAGATCCAGGTCGACGCCGAGAGCGGCGCCCAGCCGAGTACGGTCAGCTCCTTGCGCAGCCGGTCGCGCCGCGTCGCGCTTGGCCTCGGCGATCGTGTACGTGAGCATCCGCCAGCGGCCGTCCCACTCGACGACCGGGCCGTAGATGCGCGGGCTAATCGCCTCGATGCGGCGCCGCCCTCGCTCGGTGACGCGCGTAGAACGCCCGGTTGCCGCGTCTTGCGGGCGACAAGCCAGCCCTGGCGCGACATCCGCGAAACCGCCTGCCGGACGGCCGCTTCGGAAAGCCCGAACGGCGCCATGAGCCGGAATCAGGCTGCCGATCCAGAGCGACCGTCGGTCACGTGACCGGTGGACGAAGTCACCGTAGAGCGTAAAGATGAAGGAATTCGGCCGCGTGATCGTGCGCTGTCCAGGTTGACATCCTGCCCAGCGTCTGAGGTAGTATGACAGTATTCTCACGGAAATCATTAAATCCGTCACAACTCCGGGCTCGGCTCCTGGAGGCCTTTCATCCATGGCGCGCATCACGACCTTCGACGACTGGATCGACCTGCTCAAGGACTGGCAGAACGACATCGGGCTCGACCAGGAGCTCATCGACCGGTTCATGCCCGGCTACACCTTCGAAGCCAAGTACGGCGAGCTCCCGACGCCGGAGATCTACTTCGGCGACTTCAAGGGCGAACGCCGCTGGGACAAGGTTCTCGAGATTCCCGATCAGCGCATGCGCGACGCGGTGCTGAACATGATCGTCTATCAGGGCGACACCGAGTTCGCTTCGAACGAGCAGCAGCGCTTTCTCGTGAACAACGCGCCGTCGGAGTACGACCTTGCCGTCGCTCGTGCGCATCATGGTCGAAGAGACGCGCCACGGCTATCAGATGTGCCATCTGCTCGTGAATCATTTCGGCAGCGACGGCAAGATCGAAGCGCAGAAGATGCTCGAGCGCCGCGCGTTCGGCAAGAAGAACCGCTTGCTCAACGCGTTCAACGACGACGTCACGCATTGGCTCGATTTCTTCGCGTACACGAACTTCATGGATCGCGACGGCAAGTTCCAGCTGACGATGCTCTCGCACTCGAGCTTCGCGCCGCTCGCGGCGTCGATGGGCCCGATGCTCAACGAAGAGTCGTTCCACATGGGAACCGGCATCACGGGTCTGCGCCGCATCGCGAAAGCCGGCGTCATTCCGGTCGAGATGCAGCAGAAGTACTACAACAAGTGGATTTCCGGATCGCTCGATCTCTTCGGAACCGATCATTCCGGCTCGGCGCAGTGGGCGTACACGTGGGGCATCAAGGGCCGCGTCGACGAGGATAAGACCGGCGACTCGGTCGACAAAGAACATCTGAACGAACGCGCGCGCGATCAGTTCTACGACGAAGTCACGCAAGACGGTCGAATCGCGTCAACGAAGTCAACGCGAGCGAAACGAAGCTCTACGTTCCCGACATCCGCTTCAACCGCCAGATCGGTCGAGTACGCCGGCCAGTATTGGACGGTCGACGGCCGCAAGCTGACCGAAGAAGAGTGGAATGCGTACATGCCGACCGTTCTGCCCGACGCCCGCCGACGACGCCGTGCTCAACGACGTATTTCAAAGATCCCGACTGGATCGCACCCAAAGGAAACGAGCGAACTAACTAGAGGAAACATCATGACTACGACTGCGAACGGAACGCCACGCAAGCAGACGCCATTCGGGCGCGAAGCGCGCGCCTTCGACGGCAAGCGCGTCATCAATTATTGGAAAGACGGCCACATCGCCTTCATCGAGATGAACGATCCGCCGGCGAACACGTACACGCACGAGATGATGCGTCAGCTCGACGAAGCGATTCTCGATGCGCGTTTCGACGGCGACGTGGAAGTCATCGTGCTCACCGGCGCAGGCGAGAAGTTCTTCTCGGCCGGCGCGAACATCGACATGCTCAATTCGCGTGACGCCGGAATTCAAGTACATGTTCTGCCTGCACGCAAACGAGACGCTCTCGCCGTCTCGAGCAGACGCCGAAACTCGTGATCGCGGCGCTCAACGGCCACTGCGTCGGCGGCGGCATGGAAATCGCGATGGCGGCCGACATCCGCATCGCTCGCAAGGACGCGGGCAAGATCGGCTTGCCGGAAGTCGCGCTCGGCGTGCTGCCGGGAACCGGCGGAACGCAGCGTCTGGCGCGTCTCGTCGGAAAGTCGCGCGCGATCGAACTGATGGTGAGCGGCAAGACGTTCAGCTACGAACAAGCTCTGGATTGGGGCGTCGATCAGCGACATCTACGAAGGCGTCGCCGAGGAATTCCGCGAGCAGATTACCGACTACGCGCAACAGTTCTGCACGCCGAACAAGGCGCCGATGGCGGTCGGACACATCAAGCGCAGCGTGCAGACCGGCGCCGAGCTGCCGCTGCAAGACGCGCTCGCGCTCGAACGCGAACTGCAGTCGCTGCTCTTCAAGAGCGAAGACGCCAAAGAAGGCATCGCCGCTTACAACGAAAAGCGCGTCGCGAAGTTCAAGAACAAGTAACCGCGAGGTCCGGATACGGAAAGCACGAAGCCTCGGCGTATGCTGAGGCTTCGTCTTTTGAGTGCCGCACTGTCGGCGGTTCTGCTCGGCGTCGCGGCGCCGGGACCGCAGCCGCAAAACGCGGATCGCGAGTTCAATGCGCTCGCGCACGATTACTGGTACAGCGGATTCACGCTCGATCCCGTTTCCGCGACGCAAGTCGGCGTGCACACATACGACGCGCAGCTCGGCGACTATTCGGCGAAGGCGTTCGAAGCATCGATCCGGCGCGACCGCATGTATCTGGCGCAGCTCGGCTCGATCCATCCCGCGCAGCTCAGTCCTGAAGTTCGTATCGACGAACGGCTGCTCGAGAACGCGCTCGACGACGATCTGCTGCAGAAAGAGACGCAGCAGACGTGGCGCCACAATCCCGATCTCTACACTCAAGTAGCAAGCGGCGCGATCTTCACGCTGATGGCGCGCAATTACGCGCCGGAAGCGACGCGGCTGCGCTACGTAATCGCGCGCGAGACGGCGATTCCGGCGATGCTCGAACAAGCGAAGAAGAACATCACCTCGGTCGACGCCGTGACCGCGGAGATCGCGGCCGACGACGCCGCGGGCGGCCAAAGCTTTCTCACCGGAAGCGTGCCGCAGACGTTCGCCGGCGTGCACGACGCGACGCTGCAGCGCGAACTCGTGCGCTCCAACGCGGCAGCCGCGCGCGCGCTCGGCGCATATGCCGCGTGGATCAAGCATCTCAAGACCTCCGGCACCTTTGCGATTGGGACGGCCGCGTACGAGCGGCGCCTGCACGACGAAGACGGCTTAAACATGCCGGTCGGCGCGTATCTCGCGATCGGCGAACGCGCGCTCGCGCAAACCCGGACGGAGTTCATCGCTACCGCCAAACGCATCGATCCCTCGAAAAAACCGCTTGAGGTCTATCTCTCGATCACCAAAGATCATCCGCCGGCGAACGGCCTGATGGCGAAAGCGAGCAGCGATCTGGTAAAGCTGCGCGCGTTCATCGAAGCGAAGCACATCGTTACGCTTCCGGCCGATTCGAACATCAAGGTCGTCGAAACGCCGCCGTTCATGCGTGCGACGACGGAAGCGGCAGAAGATTCACCGGGCCCGCTCGAGACCGTCGCAACGCAGGCATACTATTTCATCACGCCGCCCGATCCATCGTGGAACGCCAAACAGCGTGAAGAGTATCTCGCGGTCTTCAACAACTATGAGTTTCCGGTCGGCTATTCGGCGCACGAAGTCTATCCGGGACACTTCACAAACTTCGCAATCGATCGTCATCTGCACCTGAGCCTGACGCGCGAGCTTACGTCGACGTCGGAGTTCGCCGAAGGATGGGCGCATTACGACGAGCAGATGGTCGTCGACGAAGGCTGGGGCAACGGCGATCCGCGCGTGCGCCTCGGGCAGCTCGAGGAAGCGCTGCTGCGCGAATGCCGGTATGTCGTCGGCGTGAAACTGCACACGCAGGGGATGACCATCGCACAATCCGAGAAGCTCTTTAGCGACACGTGCTTCCAGCCGCCGCAGGTCGGCATCGGCGAAACGCTGCGCGGAACGCAGGATCCGATGTACGGGTACTACACGCTCGGTAAACTCATGATCTTGAAGCTGCGCGCAGATTACAAGAAGAAGCTGGGCCCGGCGTTCACGCTCGAGAAGTTCCACGACGCCTTCCTTGCGCATGGTGATCCGCCGATTCCATACATCCGTCCGTTGCTGCTCGGCGCGCAGGACGACGGGAAACCGCTCTAACCGTTCGTGCGTCGCTGGGAGACGCTTGCGGCGCTGCTCGCGGTCGTTCTTGCGAGCGCGGCAGCGCTGCCGACCGGATCGCGATTGTTCTTTGCCTTCAGCGCGATCGTAGTCATCGCCGTCGTGGGAATTTCGCGGTTACGCGTGGCAATGACCGGTCGCCGCGCGCCTACCGGTTACGACGCTGCAGCGCGCGCCCGCCGTATTCGAGAAGGCCGGGGGCGGCCGAAGGGTCTTTAAGTAGGAAACGGCCGCCTTCTCGAAAGGGAACCGCTCCGTTCGGGTTTACTGGTTCCTACGAAAGTGAGGAAGCAGAGATGATGGATGGTTTAAACAACATTCTCGGCCAGTTCACGAGCGGCAACGTCGATCCGCAGTCCGTTGCAAACGCCGCAAGTCAGCACGTCAGCGATATGGATCCCGGGCAGCTCTCCGATCATCTTCAAACGGCTGCAAGCAATGCGCAGCAGGCCGGACAAGGCGATATTGCTTCGCAAATCCAAGGTATCGTTGGACAGCTGCAGAGCAATCCCGACGGAGCGAAAGCCGCGGTGATCGATCTCGTCAGGAACAACCCGCAGATCGTTCAGCATTTTGCACCGGAGTTTCTCCAGGGAATTGCCGGTAAGCTCGGTGCTTCCGGTTGAAGAAGTTCCGCTCCGAAGGGACAGCGGATAAGCTCTAAGCGGATGTGTCGTCGAGGCCTTCGCGAAGGAGCATTTCGCGGTAGATTTCGTCGACGTCGCCGAGCGTGTTGATCTGCGAAACCGGTTTATCGCCGCGAATTCGAACGATACGGGGAAACCGCAAGGCGTAGCCGCTTTCGTGTAACTCGCTGCGTTGCACGATGTCGAACGCTACCTCGAGTACGATTTGCGGCTCGACGGCGATCGCATAGCCGCGCTTTCCACGCTGATGGTTTAGGAACCACTCCGTCATTTCCGCGATTTCGGCATCGGTCAAGCCGGAATACGCCTTGCCGATGGTCAGCAGATTGCCTTCGTCGTCCTGCACCGCGAAGGTGTAGTCGGAGAGCACTTTCGCGCGCCGCCCGTGGCCCCATTCGACGGCGACGACCACCACGTCGAGCGTGGTGAGCTCGCGTTTCAATTTTAGCCACCACTTGCCGCGGCGCCCCGGAACGTAAGGCGCGTCGGCGCGCTTGAACATCAAGCCTTCGTTGCCGCGGGCGCGCGCCGCTTCGAATCGTTCGTTGATGGATTCGGCCGGCGCGGTTTTTTCCAATGGATCGTACGTAGCAAGGATGACGTTTTCGTGCGGCTGCAAAGCCTCGCCCAATTGGGCGCGGCGGGCGAGCAGCGGTTCATCGATCAAGAATGCGTCGTCGATGGCGAGCGCGTCGAAGACTACGTAACTGAGCGGAACGCCTTCCAGCAGCGACGGATCGATTTCTTTGCGTTGCAAGCGTGCTTGCAAAATGCGGAAAGGCAGCAGCTTCCCATCGCGCGACGCGACGATCTCGCCGTCGAGAATCATTCGCCGCGGCTGCGTTTCGAGCGCGCGAACGATTTCCGGATACGAATGCGTCACGTCGTTGAGGGTGCGCGTGAAAAGTTGAACGTGCCCATCGTGCACGTGAGCCTGCGCGCGAATGCCGTCGTACTTGTCTTCGACGATCCATTGGTAGCCGGCGAGATCTTTGTACGCGTCGCCGTAAGGCACGGGCGAAGCGAGCATGATGCCGATGGGCGAGCCGTAGGCGACGTGAATCTCGTCGAGCCGATGATGTTTTGCCGCTACTGCAACTTCCCCGATGTCGCCGCTTGCCATTACGGCGCGATGAACCGCGCGATGCGTCGTATCGAACGCCGCCGCGATTGCGTCGTGCACAAGCCCTTCGCGCAACCCGATTCGAAGATCGCCCGTGACGATCTTGATGACGTACGTGGCTTCGAGTGAATCGGCACAGCTGCGCAGGATTCCGTCGAGGATCGCCTCCCGGCGTTTGCCGGCATTTTTACCCGATGCGCCGGCGATTTCGTCGAAGCGCGCTTTCAGCACGGCCGGCGTGAGCGGATCCGCGGCAAAGAGCTGAAGAGCGCCGGACGGGCGCACGAGCGGGCCGAGCGCGCTTCCCAAGTCGCCGGTCTCGCGATAGCCGGACGAGAGTTCAGAAGAAGTGATGCCCCAGACGCGTGAAGCGACCGCAACGATCGCGCGTCCGCCTAGATTGAGGTTTCGCTGGTCGCGCGCTGCAAACGGATTGCCGGTGAAGAATCGTGCCGCAGCCTCCAAGTCGGCATCGTTACGTTCGCGCAGGTACTTGGCGAGCGTCTCGATCTTAGCGGTTTTACTGCTCGTTGCGGCAATCGCTTGACACGTTCTCGCAAACTCGATCATCACGGATTTAGCGCGTACGCGCCATACGTCATCTCGGTGTGAATTTTGTAGCCGTGTCCCGCGATGTCGGCAATTTCGTTGGCCGGAAAGAGACGCTTCCCGACGAGTTTCTCGGTGATGATCGAGCTGACGCTCCATCCGTCGTTCAGATTCCATTGCGCGTGAATGGGCGAAACGGCGTCGCTCGTCTGCAGCTCCATGCGGTCTACTTCCGAATTTCTGCGCGGCACCCCCTCCAATAAAAACCCCGGTTTTCCGTCGACGGCCGTACGGCCGGTTACCGTCAGCGCATACAGCTGCCGCCACGTCAGCGGCGTGCCGAGATCGTTAAAGAGGTGCCGGTACTGTTGCGGAACGCGTTGGACGTTGAACGTAACCTGATCCGGCGCGGCGTAACGCACCGTTCCCGCGAGGTGAAAGTGGAACGTGAAAAAGAAGCGGTGCAACGCTACGTTGAGCGTGACGGGCGTTACGTAGCCGCGTACTTGATCGTGGGCTAACCGCGCGAAGAGCGGCACTTTTGCGACTGCAGGCAAGCCACGAGGCGGCAGAACGGCGCCCGTGCCCAAGAGCACGATCATGGCGGAGAAGGACGAACGTTCCAGCGCTCTGCGAAAGCCCACGGCACTAGAGAACTTTTCCACTCTTACGGCCCGTCAATCGTCGGGAACTCCGGCAGGCGGGCGGCAGCGATATCGAACTCGAAGCGCCTCTTATGGTTACGGCATTTATACTCATGAACGTGGAACGCCCGCGGCTGAAGTCTATTGCGGACGATCTGCTTGCCATCGAAGGCATCGCCGAGGTCTACTCGGTGGCGGGCCCCTTCGACATGATCGCCGTGGTGCGCGTTAAGGAACACGAAGCACTCAACGACCTTGTGACCGAAAGGATCGCCGCGCTCGAAGGCATCGACAACACCGAAACGCTCATTGCCTTCAAGACGTTTTCGAAAAAAGATCTCGGCTTGCTCTGGGACATCGGAGTGGATTAGCGGACGGCACGGACATGGCGACGATCAAACAAGTAGAAGACGCGATCTTCAATCGCGAAGGTTTTCGCGTGAAACTGACGCCGCTCGGCGCAAAAGCGGGCGCGCTCCCGCCTTACGACTACGAATACATGGCTTCGAACAAATGGAAGCTTACGGAGTGGCGCATGTCGCGAATGGCGCGGTACATTCCGTTTCTTCGTTCGCTGGAAGTTTTTCGCGGCGACGGAACGCGCACCGTGAGCGACATGCGCTTGGACAATCTGCGCGATTCGTATTTCAAAGAGTTTTGTCAGGACGAGCTCGAGGCGCTCGAGGGCGCCGAATCCGAAACAGCGCCGAATAACGTGACGCACATCGCCAAAGCGCGCGCGGCACGAAACGGGGCGACGAAGAAGAAAAAAACCTAAAACAGCGAGAGCTGCGGATTGTGCTCCAAATACTCGGCGTCGATGCCCTGCGCGCGCAAGCGATGCACGAAATCGCGCCAACCGTGGACGAGCAGCACTTTCTTCGGCTTCGCGAGCTCGATGTAGCGCAGCAGCGCCGGGTAGTCGGCGTGATCGGAAAGAGCGAAACCGCGTTGCGTACCGTAGCGAAAAAGCGCGCCGCGATCGAGCGACCAGCCCGTGAGCACCGCCGTTCGAACCTCTTTTCCGCGCAGAGCCTTCGGCAGCGCTTTTCCGCCCGGCGGCCAGATCAATGCAGAGTCAGCGTTAAAATGGAGCGCGTCGTACCGCTCGAACGGCGGCAAATCTACTCCGCATTCACGATACACTCGTGCAAGCGTATCGACGGCGCCGTGAACGGTTAACGGAATGCCGGCGTTGCCAAGAATAGCCATTGCTTCTTGCGCCTTGCCGAGCGAGTATGCAAAAAAAACCGGCACGGCGCCGGCTTCGAGCGTGCTTCGCGCAAATGCCACCATCGCGCCGGCGACTTCTTCGCGCGCGGGAAAAACGTACTGGGGACGCCCGTACGTGCATTCCATCAGTACGACGTCGCATTCTTTGACTTCGGGCGGCTCGACCGTCAGCGACGGCGCAAGTTTGAAATCGCCGGTGTAAACAAAGCGCCCGCGTTCACCCTCGATCAGGAGTTGCGAGCTGCCCAACACGTGGCCGGCGGAGAACAGCGTGAGCCGGTGCCCGTCTTCCATCCAGGGCTCGTTGAAGTTGTGTTCTTCGAAGCGCACGGAGATTCTCGGCCGCTCCGGGCGGGCGATCAGCGACAGTTGAGGCGAGGGCTCGCGCCGGCGGGCGAAGCGGGAGTGACAAATGCGTGCCGTGTTGGGCGTTGCGATGACCACTTCGTGTTCGCGCGCGTGATCGCTGTGGCCGTGGGAAACGTAACAGCGCGAGCGGGAGCGCATGCTGTCGATCCATAGGTCGAGCGCGTCGACGTACAGCGATTTTTCGGCGAGGGAGAACACGGTGCGAACGATTGTTCGGCGCCGGCCAATGCGACCTTTGCAAGGCGAGCGGCGCCTGCTATGATGCGAAAACTTCCAGCCGAACGAGAGGTTTGTAGAAAGCACCATGGCACGCATTTACGAAAACCTTGCCGACACGTTCGGCAATACGCCGCTCGTGAAGATCCCGCGCCTCAACGATGGGCTGCCGGGCACGATCTTGGTCAAGATGGAGTCCTTCAATCCCGCTGGGTCGGTGAAGGATCGCATCGGCGTTTCGATGATCGAAGCCGCCGAACGCGACGGCCGCTTGCTTCCTGGGATGAAGATTCTGGAACCTACCAGCGGCAATACCGGCATAGCGCTGGCCTTTGTGGCTGCCGCAAAGGGCTATCAATGCATCCTCGTCATGCCCGACACGATGACCATGGAGCGGCGCAATCTCCTCAAAGCCTATGGCGCGCAAGTCTTGCTGACGCCGGGCGCCGAGGGCATGAAAGGCGCGATTGCCAAGGCCGCCGAGATTCAGGCAACCGATCCCGCTAAGTACTACGTCCCCCAGCAGTTCGAGAATCCGGCGAATCCCGAAGTGCACCGCCGCACGACCGCGGAAGAGATTTGGCGGGATACCGACGGCGCGGTCGACATCTTTGTTGCCATGGTCGGCACGGGCGGAACGATCACCGGCGTGGGCGAGGTGCTCAAAGAGCGCAAACCCGGCATCAAGATCATCGCCGGCGAGCCGGATGCCTCGCCCGTCCTTTCAGGCGGCAACCCCGGACCGCACAAGATCCAAGGAACGGGAACCGGCTTCGTTCCGAAGGTCCTGGATACGAGCGTCTACGAGGAAGTGATTAAAGTCACCGATGCGGATGCCATCGCGATGGCGCGGCGCGCGGCGCGCGAAGAAGGCATGCTTGTCGGCATTTCGGCGGGCGCTAACATCTGGGCGGCGCTGCAAGTAGCAGCGCGGCCGGAGTCGAAAGGCAAGACTATTGTGACGATTGGCTGCGATACCGGCGAACGGTATCTGAGCAATCCGGTCTTTGCCGATCAGGATGCGGTCGTCGTCGAACCAGCTCTTGTAGGATAACCAACACCGCCGTTGCACGAACTCCAAGGACAACCCATCGTCGAGGTTACGCGGGGCGACCTCGTCGAGTCGATTCATCATGTCGCCGCGTGCGCGTCCAACGCGCGCGGCGACGTGCTTTTTTCCGCCGGCGAGATCGACACGCCGGTCTTCCTGCGTTCCACCGCTAAGCCGTTCATTGCCGCCGCGGCCATCGAGGCCGGCGCTCGTGAAGCCTTCGGCCTTGATATGCGTGAGATCGCGGTCATGGCCGCATCACACACCGGCGAACCGTTTCACGTTGAAGCCGTACGCTCGATTTTGAAGAAGATCGGTCTCGACGAGTCCGCGCTTCAGTGCGGCGCGCACTTACCGTATAACGAAGCCGCCGCGCATGCCTTACTTCGCGCCGGCGAAGAGCCGGGCCGCGTGCACAACAACTGCTCCGGCAAACATGCCGGCATTCTGGCGTTGTGCAAAGTCATCGGCGCCGATATTTCAACCTATCTCGAAATCGAGAACCCGGCGCAGCAGCGCATTCTTGCGTTTTGCGCGCGCATGTCGGACGACGATCCGACGCATATGGCCGCTCGGAGTCGACGGTTGCGGCATTCCCGTGTATGCGACGACGCTTCGAAAAGCAGCGCTCGCGTTCGCGCGTTTCGCTTCTCTCGAAGGCCTGGACGGGCGCGACGCCATGGCTTTGCTGGTGGTGCGCGACGCGATGGTTTCGCATCCGGAATACGTGAGCGGGACGAAAGAATTCGACACCGAGCTGATGCGCGTTGCGGCCGGATCGGTCGCTTGTAAAGCCGGCGCCGAAGGCGTGCACGGCGTTTCGTTCATTCCCGGCGGCATTGGATACGCGAGCAAAGTGATCGACGGCTCCAGCCGCGGGCGCGCGCCCGTCACGATGGCGGCGCTGGACCGGCTCGGTACGCTAAGGGCAGAGCAGGCGACAGAACTCCGTGCCTTTGCGCATCCCGTCGTGTATAATCGTGCTGGGCGTCGCGTCGGAGAGATCCGCGTTACTCCCAACTTCGCCGTCTTAGAAGCGAGTAGTCGAACCTAATTGCGTGACTATCTGCGCCTGCTCACCGAGCGGGTTTTGATTTACGACGGCGCCATGGGCACTCAGCTCATGGCGCTCGACTTATCTGCCGCCGATTTCGGCGGCGAGCGTTATGCGGGATGCAACGAAGCGCTCGTTCTCACGCGTCCGGAAGTTATCCGGTCCATTCACGCCGCGTATCTCGAAGCGGGCGCCGACGTCGTCGAAACCGACTCGTTCACTGCGACGCGATTGAAGCTCGACGAGTACGAGCTCGGCGAGAAAACGTACGAAATCAACCGCCGTGCGGCGGAAATCGCGCGCGACGCCTGCGATGCCGCAAGTTCCAAAGAGCGCCCGCGCTTCGTTGCGGGCGTCGATGGGACCGACGGGCATGCTCGTTTCGTCGTCCGATCCGGCGCTCTCGAAAATCACGTTCGAGCAGCTCGTCGATCTGTACGCGGAACAGTCTCGCGCGCTCGTCGACGGCGGCGCCGACGTGCTGCTTCTCGAGACGATGCAAGATCTGCTGGAGCTCAAGGCTGCAATCGCCGGAATCGTGCGCGAGTTCGACCGCGGCATGCGTCGCGTGCCGATTCAAGCCCAGCCGACCCTGATTACCGAAGGCCGGATGTTGCTCGGTACCGACATCCGCTCGATCTGCGCGACGCTCGATGCGTTGCCGGTCGACGTAATCGGATTGAATTGTTCGACGGGCCCCGCGCAAATGCGCGATTCGATTCGCTACCTCACCGAAAATTCGCGGTGCTTCGTCAGCGTCGTGCCAAATGCCGGGTTGCCGTTGATGGGGCCGAAAGGCGAAACGATCTATCCGGAAACGCCGGAAGAACTCGCGCGCGAACTCGCGGATTTCGTTCGCGAATTCGGTGTGAACGTCATTGGCGGCTGCTGCGGAACGACGCCGCAGCACATCGCTTTACTGCGCGCCGCGGTAGACGGAATCGGCCGTCCCGGACGGCAGCCGGAACCCAAGCCCGTGCAATACGTTGCATCCGCGATGACTGCGGCCTCTTTGGAACAAGAGCCGCGTCCGCTGCTGGTCGGCGAGCGCATCAACAGCCAAGGCTCGCGGAAAATGAAGCGTCTGCTTCTGGAAGACGACTACGACGAGATCGTGCTCGTCGCGCGCGAACAGGTCGAAGCCGGCGCCCACGTTCTCGACATTTGCTGCGCGCTGACGGAGCGAACCGACGAAGACGTGCAGATGCGCGAGATCGCGCGCCGCCTTGCCCAGTCGATCGAAGCGCCGCTGATGATCGATTCGACCGAACCCCGCGTGATGCAGGCCGCGCTGGAAAACTATCCGGGCCGGGCGATCCTCAATTCGGTGCATTTGGAAGCCGGTCGCACGAAGATCGACGTCGTGCTGCCTTTAGCGAAGCTGCACGGAGCGGCGGTCGTTGCGCTGACCATCGACGAAACCGGCATGGCGAAAACGGCGCAGCGAAAATTGGAGGTTGCGCGTCGCATTTACGACATCGTCGTCAACGAATACGGTGTGCCGCCCGGCGCGCTGATATTCGACGACCTCACGTTCACGCTCGCCACCGGCGATGCCGAGTTCGCGAACTCCGCGGTGGAAACGATCGAGGGCATTCGTCTCATCAAGCGCGAGCTTCCAGGCGTTCTCACGTCGCTTGGCGTTTCCAACGTTTCGTTCGGCTTGAAAGCGCCGGCGCGGGCGGTATTGAACTCCGTCTTTCTCCACCACTGCGTGGAGGCCGGTCTTGATGCCGCATTGGTTCACGCGAAAGAGATCACGCCGTACGCCGAAATCGACGGCGAACTGCGCGAGCTTTGCGACGACTTGGTCTTCAACCGGCGCCCCGATGCGCTGGCACGGCTGATCGAAAGGTTCGAAACGCACGACGCTTCGCAACCGCAGGCGGCCGGCGAAGGCGCCGGCGCCGAAGCGGATCTGCCGGTCGAACGACAGATTCACAACGCAATCTTGCGGCGCCGTAAAGACGGCATCGAAGCGAAGATCGACGAGGCGCTTCTGGAGCGCGAACCGGTAGCGGTGCTGAACGAGATTCTGTTGCCCGCCATGAAGGACGTCGGCGATAAGTTCGGCTCGGGCGAGCTGATCCTGCCTTTCGTCCTGCAATCGGCGGAAGTGATGAAGAAGGCGGTTGCGCACCTCGAGCAGTTCCTCGAGAAGAAGGAAGGCGCGACTAAAGGCACGGTCGTCCTGGCAACGGTATTCGGCGACGTGCACGACATCGGCAAGAATCTCGTCAACACGATTTTGACGAACAACGGCTATACCGTTCACGACCTCGGCAAACAGGTGCCGATGAATACGATCCTTCAGAAAGCCGTTGAAGTAAACGCCGACGCGATCGGTCTTTCGGCTTTGCTCGTGTCGACCAGCAAGCAAATGCCGGTCTGCGTGCAAGAACAGGATGCGCGCGGACTGGAGTTCCCCGTAATCGTCGGCGGAGCGGCGATCAATCGCGACTTCGGCCGCCGTATCTCGTTACTCGACGAAGGGAAACGCTTCTTCGCACCGGGGCTCTTCTACGCGAAAGACGCGTTCGAAGGGCTCGAGATAATGGATCGTCTAACGGCAGCGCCGGAACAGCGCGCGGCATTCGTCGAACGGATGCGCGAAGAGGCCGTAAAACATCGCGACAAACTGCGCGCTTCGAGCGTCGAAGTTTCGAGCCGAACCCGTCATCTCGTTCGTGAAGTCGGAACTCGCTGCCATTCCGGAGCCGCCGTTCTGGGGCGCGCGCACGCTTTCGAGCGTAGACGTTCGCGAACTCTGGCCGTGCTTCGATTTGAAGAGCCTCTACCGTCTCTCGTGGGGCGCAAGCAATACTAAGGGCGACGCGTTTGAATCGTTGGTTCGCAACGAGTTCGAACCGCGTCTCGAAGCGTACCGGCATCAGGCGATGACCGATGGATTGCTGCACCCGCGGGTAGCATATGGGTACTTTCCCGCGGCCGGCGTGGGCAACGACGTTATCGTGTTCGATCCGCAGGATCGTTCGCGGGAAATCGCGCGGTTCGCGTTCGCGCGGCAGGCCGGCGGCGATCACCTTTCGCTAGCGGACTACGTTCGCGCGCCCGAGAACGGCCGCGCAATCGATGTCGTCGCGCTACAAGTCGTAACCATCGGCACGAATGCAGCCCGGCGCACCGAAGCGCTGCATCAAGGCGGCGATTACAGCGAATCGTACTTTTTGCACGGCTTCACCGTGCAATCGGCGGAAGCGCTCGCGGAGTGGACGCACCGGCGCATTCGCACCGAGCTGCGCCTCGAACCCGAACGCGGCAAGCGCTATTCGTGGGGCTATGGGGCATGCCCGGATCTCTCGCAGCACGAAACGGCATTTCGCTTGCTCGACGCGACGGAACGCATCGGCGTTACGCTGACGGAAGCGTTTCAGATGGTTCCCGAACAATCCACGGCTGCGATCGTCATGCACCATCCGCGCGCGTCGTACTTTAACGCCGCTGCGATGCGCTAGCTCTTACTCGTATCGCAGCACTACGATCGGATCGACGCGCGTCGCCGCAAGCGCGGGTTGAAGCGAAGCGGCAATCGCGACGGCCAGTAAGGCGAGTGCTACGAAGGCGAATGTGACGAGGTCAACCGGCGGCACGTTGTAGAGCAGCGACTGCACGGCGCCGGCCATCGGAACCGAAAGCGCGAATCCGAGCGCGATGCCGGCTGCAGCAAACAACAGCGTTTGCCGCAGGACGCCCGCGACGATCGAACCGCTCCGCGCGCCGAGCGAGCGGCGAATGCCGAACTCTTGCCTGCGTTGCGCGACATTGTACGCCACGACGCCGTACGTCCCCACCGCTGCGAGCAGGAGCGCGATGGCAGCCAGAACGAGCATCAATTCCGCAGCGACAAGAGTTTGCGCGCGCCGGGCTTCGATATAGCGCTCGTAACTGCCGAAGGTCCGTGCGGGCATCAATGGATCGAGCGAGCGGATTGCCGCAGAGACTTGCTTGGAGAGCGCCGCGAGCGGAATCCGCGAACGCCCGACGATCTGAAATTCCGGATACACGTCTTGGTAGAACGGCACCAGAATCTGCGCGAGCGGTGCCTCGGTCAGCGCTTCGGCCTTGAAGTCGTCGATTACGCCGACGATCTCGCGGGACTCGTCTTGATTGAACCCCGTCAAGATGCTTTTCCCGATCGGATTCGCTCCATGGAAAAAGCGCGAGACAAAGGTCTTGGTAACGACCGCCACTTTACGCGCATTTGTTCCATCGGTTTCCAGCAAGCCGCGCCCGCGCAGCACGTGAAAGGCGAGCAGCCGGAACGCGCCCGGCGTCATGGCGTTATATTCGGCTTCGGGTTTCGCTCCGGGCGCCGGCGGCTCGCCCACGATCGTGAACGAATTGGCGAAGTCGTTCGTGTTCGAAAGCGGGGTCGAAACCATCAGCCCCGGATCCTCGAAACCGGGAATGGCGCGCAGCTTCGCGATCAGTTCCGACGCGAACGCTCCTTGCGATTGAGGCGTTTTGTACCGGTTAGCCGGGAGGCGCACCGAATTGCCGGCGACGGCGCCGTCGTACGAGAAGCCAACGTCTACGGACGCGAGCGCCGCGAAACTGCGTACAAGCAGCGCCGATGAAGTAACGAGCGCGATAGCAAGGGCGATTTCGACGATCACTGCAACGGTTCGAGCAATCTTCCCGCGGGCGTCGCTCGCACCGCGTCCTGCAGCTTTCAGCGTATCGGAAAGGTGCTTCTCCGGAAGCAGCAGCGCGGGCGCAAGCGCCGTCGTTATGGCCGTGAACGCAACGATTGCAAATGCAGCGACGATTACGAGCGGGTTGACGGCGATGGTTTCCAACCGGGGAATGGGCAGATCGAGCGACGCGATGCCACGTACGATCGCGGCGCATAGGGCGACGCCTAGTACTCCGCCGATCGCGGCGTACGTCGACGTCTCGAAAAGCAACTGCCGGAGCACGCGTCCACGCGAAGCACCGACGGCCATGCGCACCGCGACTTCGCGTTCGCGCAGCGCCATGCGCGCAAGCAGCATGTTGCCGACGTTCAGGCAAGCAATGAGGATGATTCCGGCGACGGCAGCGCTTGCAATAGCAAGCGTGGCGCCGGCATCTCCGAAAAGAAACGCTCGCAAATCCAGCACGCGTTCGGTTTTGCCCGAGTTGCTTACGGGATAACGATTGCGTAAAATCGCGGCGATTCGATTCATGTCGCTTTCCGCCGATGCGGCAGTTGCCCCCGGTGCGAGTCTCGCGAACGTGTCGAGATAATTCGCATCGCGTGTGGTTGCGTTGCGCGGAAGCGGGCGGTAAAGTTCGAATCTCGATTCGTAGAAACTCGACGCGCGCGGCATGACGAAGCCCGGCGGCAAAACACCGACGATGGCGTACGGATCGCCGTTGAGGCGGATCGTCTTCCCCAAGATCGTGGGCGAGGCGTTATAGGCGCGCCGCCAATACTCGTCGGCAAGCACGACGCGGCGCGGAGCATTCGATTGCGTATCGGCATCGTTCAGCAGGCGGCCTAGTTGCGCGTGAACGCCGAGCGCGTCGAAGAAACCACCGGTCACGACGGCGCCGCCGAGCGCTTCCGGACTTGCGACGTCAGTCCGCGTCGTCAGGAAACCGGCGAAAGAACCGAGCGCCGTGAACGAACGCGACATGTGCCGCCAATCTTCGCTGTTCGGAAGCGACGTTTCACTCCCGCGCGCATCGGGATTCTTCAGCGAGTATTCGCGGACGGCGACGATACGCTCGGGATGCGCGTACGGAAGCGGCGCTACAAGAACGGCGTCGACCGCGCTAAAAACCGCCGTTCCTACGCCGGTTGCGATCGCGAGCGTCCCAATGATGATGAGCGAATGCACGGGCGAGCGAAGCGCCAGACGCAATGCAAAACCGATGTCCCGTTTGACGGCGCTAAAGCGCTCGGAACATGCCGTTACGATCAAATCGGCGTAGGCGCGAAGCGCAAAGAAGAAGGCGCCGGGACCGTCCCGTTGTGCCGCAAGCGATTCCTCGAAGAGCTCTTGCATCTGCTCGCCGTAGGTTTGCGTGAATTCGCGAGGGCAGAGCAGCAGCAGGTTGCGATAGAGTGATTCGAACATCGCCTTAGGCTCCTGACGGCAGCAAGCGGCGGCGGCGCGCCAGCTGCACCATCGTTTCGAGACGGCGCGCTTCCGCCTCGACGGCTTTTCGGCCCTGACGAGTCAGCCGGTAGTAACGGCGGCGAGGATCGTCATCCGGAGAGGCGGCGATTTCTGCGATCCACTGATCCGTGAGAAGCTGTTTTATGAGCCGGTACAGCGTGCCAGGCAGCAATTGCACCTCGCCGCCGGTAAGCTCCTCGATCTCTTTGATGATCGCATAACCGTGCCGGTCGCCGTCGGCCAAAGCGAGCAGCAAGTAAAAAGCATGCGCGGTCAGCGGCATTCAGATGCTCCTCTATATTCTTATGGAATATATTCTGCCTCATCATAGTGGGTCTTGTCCAGGCCTGCGGCAGAGGTCGCAGTCCGGGCGCAGCGCGAACCAGGCGAGCCATGAGCATCCTCACTGTCGTTCTGGTGGCCTTGGCGCTCGTCGCGCTCGCTTTCGTCGTCTTGTGGTTTCGCGAAGCGCGAAAGGCCGGCGGAAGCGGGTTTCCCTCAGCCGTTGAGCTCGTCATCGGGTTCGTGACCGATTTTCTGGACACGCTGGGCATCGGGTCGTTCGCACCGACGACGTCGCTCTTCAAATTCTTCCGGCTGGTGCCGGACGAAAAAATTCCGGGGACGCTCAACGTGGGACATACGCTGCCGACGATTGCCGAAGCGCTCATCTACACGACGGTGATCGGTGTCGATCCGGTCACGATGGTTCTTTTGATCGCCGCATCCGTTGTCGGCGCGTGGCTAGGCGCCGGACTCGTCGCCCGCTGGCCGCGCCGTTTCGTGCAGATCGGCATGGGCAGCGCGCTCGCCGTGGCGGCCGCACTTTTCGTGATGGCCAATCTAAAAGTCATTCCGGGAGGCGGAACGGCCCTCGGTTTGAGCGGCGCCACGCTCGTGCTCGCCGTGGTAATCAATTGCTGTCTCGGCGCGCTCATGACGATCGGTATCGGCCTCTACGCACCGTGCCTCATCATGATCAGTCTTCTGGGCATGAACCCGCGCGCGGCGTTCCCGATCATGATGGGTTCTTGCGCTTTCCTCATGCCGGCGGCCGGATTCCGATTCATCAAATTCGACGCATACTCGCTGAAGGCGGCGCTCGGGCTAACGCTCGGCGGTATCCCCGGCGTGCTCATAGCCGCGTTCATCGTGAAGTCGCTGCCGCTCGAATACGTGCGCTGGCTGGTCGTTCTCGTCGTGATCTACGCCGCCGTTTCGATGCTGCGCTCGGCCATGTCGGAACGCCGCGCTCCCGAAGCCGCCACCGTCCCGGGAGCCTAGTGTCTTAAGGCCGGAGGGATTGACACTGTATCGGAAACCGATATATTGTGGAGCAATATAGCGGCTTCCGGTGAGGTGTCATGCCCGGCGATCTCTCTTCGTTACTTCCGCTCAACCCGCGAGCATTTTACGTCCTGCTGAGCCTTGCCGAAGAAGAGCGGCACGGCTACGCGATTGCCAAGGCCGTCGAGAATATTACGAACGGGAGCGTCCGGCTAACGCCGGGCACGCTTTATCCGTTGATTCGCCAGATGCTCGTCGACGGGTGGATCGTCGAGCTGGAGACAACCGGCGAAGACGCGCGCCGGCGGCCCTACCGGTTGTCGCCGCTCGGACGACGGATCGCGCAAGCCGAGGCGCAACGCCTCGACGAACTCGTGCGGATCGCGCGCTCTTTCAGACTTTTGCCCGCAGGTGCCCGCGCGTGACGTTCCGGCGCGCAGTTGCGGCCTTTGCGTTGGCGGCCTATCCCTCGGACTTCCGCAAAGATTACGGCGAGGCGATTCTCTCCGATTTGGAGTTGGATTCCAGCGGCTTTCTCACGACCATTTTCGACATCATCGAGACGGGATTGAGCATGCGTATCGATACCTTTTGGCGCGATCTTAGCTATGCGGCGCGTCGGCTGAGAAGCGCGCCGCTGTTTGTCGCGATAGTCGTCGGCGCATTTGCGCTGGGAATCGGCGCGAACGTCGCAATGTTCAGCATTTTGAACGACATCGTACTCAAGCCGTTGCCGTATCCGAATGCAAACCGCCTCATCGCGTTCAAGATGGTCGATCAACGGCGTGCCAGCGCACCGTCTTTTTCGGTTCTCGACGTTCACGATATCTTGGAACGAACGCATGCCATCGAAGCGGCAGCCGGAATTGCTGAAGATAGCGGAACGATGCTCGTGAACGGCGTGCCGCATACCTTGGCTGGGCTTGACGTGACGTCGCGGTTTTTCGCGATTTTGGGAGGCGCTCCGGAAATTGGACGCTATCTTGACGCGAGCGACGGACGTCCGGGCATGCGAAACATCGTGATTGGCGATTCGCTGTGGCGCAAGTATTTTCACGGGACGCCGGACGCGCTTGGCGCGTCGATGACGATCGACGGCAATTCCTATCAGATCGTCGGCGTAATGCCGCCGGGCACGCTACTCCCCGACGGCCGCCTTCTCGAGCCGTACGACTACGTAGTTTCGCTTCCTGAAAACGTTCCGGCGCGCGAGCGAGCGTCGCGGGACTTAGGCGCCATCGGGTTGCTGAAATCCGGAGTTTCGTTGGCCGCCGCTTCGGAAGACATGCGAAGCGTTTCGGCGGAGCTGCGCCGCGCGTACCCGGCTCCCGACGCAGCGTTCGACGTTCGCGTGCAGCCGCTGTCGGCTCAAATCGTGGGTGCAGTCGCGCCGCAATTGTGGACGATCTTCGTTGCGGTCGTCGGCATTCTGCTCATTGCGTGCGCCAACGTCGCGAATATGATCGCTGCGCGATGGTCCGTTCGCGACCGTGAATTCGCATTGCGGCGCGCTCTCGGCGCCTCCGGCGGACGGCTGGTTTCGCAGCTGCTCACTGAAACCGCGCTGCTTGCCGTAATCGGTGGCATCGTAGGCTTATTTTTAGCATACGGCGCGCTTCACTGGCTGTCCGGTCCGGTGCTATCGACGCTGCCGCGAAGTTCCGGCATCGCGATCGACGGGCGAGCGCTTTGGTATGCGGTTCTAGTTGTCGTCGTAACCACGTTGCTTGCCGGGATGTCGCCGATGGCCGCGCTAGCGAAAAGCGATCTGCAGTTGGTCCTGAAGTCGGCGGGCCGCGGCGGCGACGCATCGGCAAGCGGGCGCATTCGCTCGGCGCTCGTGGTGATCGAAGTGGCGCTGGCACTCGCGCTCATCATCGTTTCGTCCCTCGTCGTGCGAAGTTTTACGGAACTGACGAACACGCCGCTCGGCATCCGGCCCGCGGGAATTTCCGAAAGCAGTTTCTATCCGCTTCCCAGTCAGCGGTACCCGACGCTCGAGTCGCGCGCGCTCGCGCAACGCGCATTGCTGGAACGCTTGCACGCGCTTCCGGGCATCGACTCGGCAGCGCTCGCCGTTACGTATCCGTTGGGCGACGTGTCGCTGCACTTCGACATTGGAATCGCCGGCCGGAAGTACGCTCTCGGACACGAGCCCGAAGCGGCCGCGAACGACGTAAGCCCCGGCTACTTCCGCACGCTCGGAATTCCCCTGTTGCGCGGGCGCGACTTCACCGGCGACGATACCGCGTCGTCGCCGCCCGTCGCTGTCGTCAACGAGGCCTTCGTGCGTGCGTACCTGCATGGAAGCAATCCGATCGGCGTCCGGCTGCATTTGCCCGGCTGGAACGGCACGAAGCCGGTCGATGCAGCGATCGTCGGCGTTGTAGGCAACGAACGCTTTCGCATCGACGCGCCGATGGAGCCGAAGTTCTATGCGCCGATCGCGCAGAGTCCGCCGCAGTTCATCTCGGCCGTCGTGCATCGCACGACCCTGGATCCCGCGGGCGCCGCGCGTGAGATGCAGAGCGTGTTCACAGCCGTGAATCCGATCTCGGAGCCGCCGGAGATCACTACGGTGGACGATCGAATCGCGCGTGAGACCGCCACCGCGCGCGCGGCAGCGACGATTCTTGCCACGTTGGCGGGCATTGCGATGATTCTCGCGCTTTCCGGCATCTATGGCGTGGTGTCGTTCGCCGTCTCGCAGCGTTCGCGAGAATTCGGAGTGCGTCTCGCGCTTGGTGCGGGCACGCGGGACCTGCTTGCCGACGTCTTGCGCCGCTCCTTGATTACCACGGCAATCGGCCTCGTATGCGGACTTGCCATTGCTACGGCGGCCGCCTCCGCGATTGCGCCGCAACTCTCGAGCGTTTCCCCGTTCGATCCCGCGACCTTCGTTGCCGTGCTCGCGTTGTTGCTGGCGTGCGCCGCCGTTGCGGCGCTCGTGCCGGCGCTGCGCGCGACTCGTGTAGACCCGGCCGTCGCGCTGCGGTACGAGTGAGCTTGACTTCTCCATCCGTCATTGATATATCTGATATGGATATAGAGGGGGTCGCGTAATGGCTGCAGGCGCTGAGGAGTTTCTCCCGCTCGGAGCGAGTTCGTTCTACATTTTGCTTGCGCTTGCCGAAGGCGAACGCCACGGGTACAGCATTAGCAAAGAGGTGGAAGAAGAAACCTCGGGATCCGTGCGTCTGGGACCGGGTACGCTTTACCGTCTCATCAAGCAAATGGTGGCCGACGGTTGGATTTCGGAAGTGCATAAGATCGATCCGGAAGACCCGCGCCGCCGCTACTACAAACTCACGCCGTGGGGACGCCGCATCGCGCGCGCCGAGGCGGAGCGTTTGGCAAACGCGGTTCGCAAAGCGCAAGATCGTAAACTGCTCTCATTGGGATCGTTCGCTTAAGTGAAAACGCTGGGACCTCGACCGATTGCACCGCCGGGCGGCATGGACGTCGTTCGCGAAAAGAAACGCTCGATGCCGCGCGGCGTGCTCGTGGCATTGATTGTCGCGGCATTGTTGGCTGCGGTCGGCGTTTCGGCGTATTCACTTTCGCATGCCGGTCCGGGCGGCGTGGCAGTCGACCGCGCGACGATCGTCACCGACGTTGCGACCCGGGGAACGCTGATGCGTTCGATCGCAGCGGCGGGCACGTTGGTCTCCGAAGAGATTCGCGTGGTTTCCGTCGAGCAGCCCGGCGTAGTGGAACAGGTCTTTTTGAAGCCGGGTGCATCCGTTTCGCCGGGCGCGGCAATCGCGCGTCTTTCGAATCCCGATCTCGAAGCGTCAGTCGTTGCGGCGCGCTCCGCGCTTCAAGTGGCGCAAGCGCAGCTGGTGAGCGCGCAGCAAGAAGCCAAAGCGTCTTCGCTCACCCAGCAATCGACGCTTGCCGGCGCCCAGGCGCAGATGCAGGAAGACGTAACCAACGTTTCCTCGCTGCGCGATTTGCATCGCAGCGGCTGGGTGGCCGACACGACCTACCGCATCGCGCAGATCAAAGCGCAGCAATCGCAGCGGCAAGTCGAGATTTCACGTTCGCAAATTTCGGTCGATTCGGCGAACCAAGACGCAAAAGTCGCGCAGGCTCAAGCGCAGGTTGACGAAGCAGCGGCAACGCTTCAAGCCAAAGAGGCGCAGGTCGACGCGTTGATCGTACGCGCGCGTTCGGGCGGCGTCGTACAGTCGGTCGCCATCGATCCCGGCGCGCAGGTGAGCGCCGGTACCGAACTCGCGCGCATCGCCGATCAGCGTTCGCTCAAAGCGGTGCTCCAAGTGCCCGAAGGGCAAGTGCACGATATCGCAATCGGCATGCCGGCGCGCATCGACACCGGCAACGGCACGGTCGACGGCCGCGTCGCGCGAATTGCACCGGCAGCGCAAAACGGCAGCGTCGCGGTCGATGTGGTCTTCTCACGAACGCTCCCTGCGGGTTCACGTCCCGACTTGAACGTCGACGGGACGATCGATCTGGAGCGTATCGCTAATGCCGTTTCGATCGCCCGGCCGGCCGGCGCCGCCGACAATACGACGGTCGGCCTGTACAGAATTTTACCCGATCGGGTTCACGCGCAACTCGTAGACGTTCGGCTCGGCCGCGGTTCGGCCGACCGCGTTCAAGTCTTATCCGGCGTCAATCCCGGCGACACGGTCATCGTTTCCGACACCTCGGCGTACGGCGGGCAACCCGTCCTGCGCCTCCACTGATCGAAAGGCACGTTCATGCTGTTGAGCTTGGATGGAATCGGCAAAACATACGTCACGGATGAAGTGGAAACGCGCGCGCTGCGGGACGTCTCGTTTTCGATCGAGCGCGGTGAGTACGTTTCCATCGAAGGACCGTCGGGGTGCGGAAAATCGACGTTGCTTTCGATCATCGGCTTGCTGGATACGCCCACGCACGGAAGTTACGTCCTCAACGGTCATGCCGTGGAGAAACTTTCCGCCGGCGATCGCGCCGCAATTCGCAACCGTGAAATCGGCTTCATTTTCCAAAACTTCAATCTGATCGGCGACCTTACGGTCCAAGAGAACGTCGAACTGCCGCTAATCTATCGCGGCGTAACGAAGGGCGAACGCAAGCGACGCGTCGCCGAAGTGCTCGAACGCGTCAACGTCGGACATCGCGCGCGGCATTATCCCGCGCAACTCTCCGGCGGACAGCAGCAGCGTGTCGCGGTTGCGCGCGCGCTGGCCGGAAATCCCTCGGTCTTATTAGCCGACGAGCCGACCGGCAACCTCGACAGCAAACATGGCGAAGCCGTCATGGAGCTGTTGGCGGAGCTGCACGAAAGCGGGTCGACGATCATCATGGTTACGCACGACCGCCGCTTCGCACGGTATGCTCGCCGCACGATCGGGTTGCTTGACGGCCGTTTGGCCGACTCCACGGAGCTCGTCGAAGCGCACCTGTAGTTCAAACGCGATCGGCGTTTGCGGGTTGAGAAATCTTTCACGAGAAAATCAACGCGTCTTTACTGACATGCGCCTACGTAACAACTAATGTTATAGTAGATGAAACAGGCGCGTAAGCGCGGCTTTTCGCCGGCAGCGGACGTCGACGTTTTGTACGTGCGGAGGCTGCTCGCGGCCGCCCGGCGCGCTGAATCGCTGCGCGGCGATCCCGTTGCCGGCGAGCTCCTGCGCCTTACGAAAAGCACGAATCTCGCCGAGGCGGTTCGCAAGCTCGTCGACCTGACGTTTCGCGATACCGGCCAGATGGGCGCGCGTTTGAGCGAGCTTATCTTGCGCTCCGATTTAGGACCTCCCGTCGCGTTCACGGACGTCGCAGCCGGAATGGGATTTTCGCTGCGACAGTTCTTCCGATACCGCGCGCGAGCCGTAGAGCTGATGGCCGGCGAACTCCGGCTGATGTTGCGTGAACCGGCCGAGGGCGCCGACCCGTTGACGTCGCTGTTCGATACGCTGGTAAACTGGGATCCGGAAGGCGCGATCGACGTTTTTGCCGCGGTTCCGGAGCCGGCCGGCGAGTCGGAAGTGCTGGACGCGCTTAAGGCGTACGTCGAGACGGCAAAGGAAATTCCGCACGGTTTGTTCGAGCGCGCAAGCGCCCGAAATGCCGCATCGGCACTGGCGGTTCGCGCGCAGCAGCAATGCCTGTTCGGCGAAACGACGCCGGCGCGCGAAGATCTCCGTCGCGCGGAAGGCGCGCTCTTTTCGATCGCTCAGCCGGTTGCGCAAAAACAGGCGAGGCGCGAGATTGCGCACGCCGAGGTGCTGCTCGCGTACGTCGCCGGAAAAAGCTCGCAACGTACGTTCGTGCGGGCTTCGCCGGCAGCTGAAGGCGATTTCGACGATGCGGTAGCTTTTCTGGATTGGTTGTGGTGCTCGGGGCAGTTCGAAACGTTCGACGCCGAGTTGCAGCAGGCAATGGGCGCTGCGCAACGCCGGCGTGACGTTATCGCCGCCTCGCGCCTGTGTCTGCTCGCCGCCGTAGCAATTGCTTGCGGCGGCGACGTGCTTGGCGCGCGTCGCTACGCTGCTGCAGCACGAACTGCGGCGCGCCACCACGTGTGGCTAAGCGCGGACGCGCTGCTCTTAGACCGTCGCTTGGAGCTGATTTCGGGAGCGACGAGCCGCCGGGCCGAGTTTTTCGAAGCGCTTCCGGCCATGTCATGGCACCGCACGATGAGCGGCTGCATCGATGCGCGGACGTTGCTGGCGGAGCGCCGGCTGATGGAATGCAAGAATCTTTCGCGGCAGTGTCTTGGCATTGCCGTCGAACGCGGATACGAGAGTCTCTCCGCGCATTGCGAGTGCACCCTTGCGGCGGTCGAAGGTCTCGAGGGTGATACCGACGCGGAGCGGCGGCGGTACCTTCGCGCATGGCGGTGGTACGTGCAAACGCAGGATGCCCGTATCTCCATCGACCTGTTCACGCCGCCTCACGCGCGATGGCGCGAGATCGGCGTTTTGACGTTTGCGGATGCGGGTGCCGGGGCGCCTTTCGATCAAGCGAATTCGCGCCGTACGTTAGCCGCGCTGATTCCGATTACCGAACGGCGCGTTTGGCTCATGAAGCAATAGATGCCGTTTATGCGCGTTGATATATGGCATTTTTGACGTCATGTCATGCGCGTATCGATATCGCCCCGAAGATGCCCCGAAACTGCCAAAGTGTAGCTGCAGAAACGCGCATGGTGGCATTCTAATACCGTGACGCAAACTGCGCGTCACATTTTTCAGCACATTCCTTACTAAAGAAAGTAGGAAGCAATGTGGAACCATCGACTCGTGCGTTCGTTCGCGACCGCCGCGTTGATGATTGCGTTCGCGCTCAGCCAGGTAACATGGGCACTGGCCGGCACGACCGGAAACATCAGCGGCACGGTATCGGATGAAAGCGGAGCGCCGGTTTCCGGCGTCGTCGTCAACGCGGTCTCCGCCGCACAGACGACGCAAGCGACAACCGACGCCCGAGGCACATTCTCGTTTCTCAATCTCGCACCCGACACGTATACGCTGGCGGTCGAAAAACAGGGGTACAACCCCATCTCGTATTCGGGCGTGACGGTGTTTGCGGATCAAACGCTCACGCTTTCGTTTAAGTTGACGAAGGCGTTGCAAACGATCGCGCGCGTTTCGGCGCGTGCCGCCGGAAATCTCGTCAAGCCCGGAACCACGTCGGACGTGTACTCCGTCAATGCAGCGACGAGCAAACAGACGGCAACATCGGCCGGAGGCTATAACCTAGACAGTGCGTACTCCGCCATCGCCAATCAACCCGGCGTGTATCAAGGCGTGGGTTCCTATAATTTCGGTCAAGTGTTCTATATCCGTGGATCGTCGTACGGACAGGTCGGATACGAATTCGACGGCGTGCCGGTCAATCGCGCGTTCGACAATTACAGTGCGAACTCGCTTTCGAATCTCGGCGCGGCGCAGACTGAAGTCTACACCGGCGGTTCGCCTGCGGGCGGCGCCTCGGCCACGCTCGGCGGCTACATCAATCAGGTCATTAAGACCGGAACGTTTCCGGGATACGGCGACCTTACCGGCGCGGTCGGCACGCCGGCGTTTTATCACAAGCTCGACTTCGAGGCCGGCGGTGCGACGCCGGACCGCCTGTTCTCGTGGTACGTGGGACTGAGAGGCGCAAACAACGTGCCGCTCTTTGTTACTTCGCAGAACGGCGCGGATCTCGATCCAACCGGAAACAATCAGTTCGGTTTCTTCGGATATCAGCTGACGCCGAACGTGTACGCCAATAACGTCCTCACCGGGCAGCCGACGCAAGGACCGTGGTCCAACTGTCTCGCGAACGGTGCGCCGCCGGCGGGATCCTCGACGCTGAATCTCAGCGGAAACTTCGGCATAACGGCGCCGTTGCCGAGCTGTTCCACGTTCTCGCCGATCACGAATCTCGTTGCGGCTGGCGGCTTTGGCGCGTACGGCTATCAAACGCAAGACCGCGAGAACATCTTTAACTTCCACGTCGGCATCCCGCACAAGAAAGACTCGGGACGCGACGACGTGCAACTGCTCTACGATAACTTTTCGTACCACTCCATCGGTTGGGATAATCTGACCGCAGGCGCGATTGGAATCGCACCGACGGACGCCGCGCTAAGCGGGTGGGGCGGACCCAACGGGTTGGCAAACTTCTGGGGAAATAACGGCCTCGGCGCTCCGGTCACCGGTGGCCAGTGGAACGGTACGACGCCCAATTTGTGCGCGTATATGAACTTCTGGGGCGCCATCGGCGTTGGAGCGGGCTGCACCAGCTTTGCGAATTCGCCGGGGCCGCTAGCGTATGTCGATTCGCTGCTCTTCAACGGCGTCTCGTTCGGCACACCGGCATCGGCGGCAGCCGGCAAAGCGTTGCCGTATCTCTATCCCGGAACGCCGCAGAACCGCCCCGTCGGCTTCGGACAGGCTCCGAGCGAACCGGGTGGCGCCTACAACAACGGGTCGATCGTAAAAGCGCAATACACGAAGAACTTCGGGTCGAGTGCGTTCATGCGGCTCTTCGGCTACGCGTTCTATTCCGACTGGCTCCAAGGCGATCCAAACAAAGGCGCCGGATTCGGCCAACTCTTCGGATACGGGTTCAATCCGGCGTCCGGCGACTACGAAGTCGCGTATCACACGCGCGGCGTGCAATTGCAAGCCGCCGATCAGGTCAACGCGAAAAACTTGGTCACGTTCACCGGCAATTACACATCCTCCGTCGGCTCGCGCGCGAACAATTCGCAAGCATCGGTAACGCCGGCGACGCAACCCGCTGCGGTGCTGATGAACGGATCGGGGCAGTGCTTCTCAGGCATCATCAACTCCAATCTGAAGCCCGGAATCCTCGCTCGCCAACTCGACGCGTCCTATCCTCTAGGCGCGCCGGCCGGCACGCCGGTATCGTGTCTATCGGTCTTAGCCGGCGCTTTCAATACGTCGGCGTCGCCCACTACGGTCTACGCGCCGTCGACGGCATCCGTGTTGAACGTCAACGCGGGCGCCGTTCCAACGTCGCCCGTCGCGGGAGCCGATTGGATCGTCACGCAAAATCTCTTCGCGCAGTCGAACGTCAATCGCGTGCAGCCGCGCTTTACGACGCTTGCGCTGCAAGATGAATTTCGTCCGAACGATCGTTGGGACATCAACGCCGGCGCCCGGTACGAAAGCTACCAGTACATAATTCCGAACGCAGCGGGAACCGGCGGCCAATTCTGGGCCAATGAAGTCAATGCAACGGTTTGCGTTGCGCCCACGGGATTACGGCAGGTTCATAACGGCGATCTAAGCCCGACGCAATCGATCGATCCGCTCGCATTGAACAGCGGATACACTCGATATCTGACGACCGCGCCGGGCGGAACGTGCCCGATGGATCCGGTACTCCAGGAACAAACCTATCATCCGGGGCAGAACGGGATTCCGCTCGTGGAGTTACCGGCCGGTGCAAGCACGCTCACGAAATCGACATGGTCGCCGCGCTTGGGCGCGACGTATACGCTTTCGCCCGACAGCGTGCTGCGCTTTACGTACGGCCGCTACACCCAGCCTACGCCAACTTATGCGGAAGAAGTGCTGACGTATTTGGATCCGTACCAACAGGCGACGCGAGTCTACGGCTCCGCCTACTACAATAACGGGTTGAGCTCGACGATTCACGACAATCCGATCCAATACTCGAACAACTGGGATATGTCGTTAGAACATCACTTCAAGGGAACGGACATGAGTCTGAAGCTCTCGCCGTTCTATCGCTATACGACGAGCCAGGTCATTTCCGTGGCGCTTGCGGGCGGCCTTGCCGGCGGGTTCAACGCCGGAACTCAGCGATCGGAAGGCGTGGAGTTTCAGTTGCAAAAAGGCGATCCGACGCGTAACGGGCTGAGCGGACAGCTATCGTATACGTTTACCGACGCGCGGCTGAAGTTCTCGTTGATCAATGGCGCAAACGTCATCACGACATTGCGCGCGAATTTGACGAACTTCTGGAATCTAACGGCGAACAATCCCAATGCAGCCCCGTGCTACATTGGGTCCGGTGCCGCCCCGTGCAGCAACTCGGCCGCGGTGATCAATCCCTACTTCAACTTGCTTCCCAACACGTCGCTGCAAAACTTCCTCGCGCAGTATCCCGTGGACGGCTGGTATCCAACGTACTCCAACTACTTCCCGTCGGATATCGGCGGATTGTCCTCCGCAGGCGCGGTCAACGACCTCGGCACGGCCATTCCGCAGCACGTGTTCTCCGGATTCCTCGCGTACAAACACAACAAGCTGCAAGCGTCACTGAATGCGGTTTTGCAGCAAGGAACGCGTTACGGTTCGCCGACGCTGATCGAAGGGCTCGACCCAACGTCTTGCGTGCAAAATCAGACGGCGGCCGGCGTGCCGAGCGGCGGACAGCTGGCTGATTTCCAATCGTGCGCCGGCGTCGTACCGATTCCGAATCCGCAAACGGGCCGTTTCGACGGCGTAGCGCAGTTCATCAATCCGTGGATCTTCAATCTCGGCGGCCAAATCACGTACGATTTTTCGCCGAGAGTCTCCGCCACGGTTTCGCTCGCGAACATCCTGAACCGCTGCTTCGGCGGAACGCCTGAACCCTGGACGGCTGCGTACAAACCGAATCAAGCCGTATGCAGCTATTCGCAGTCGTACAATCCGTGGTCGATCAATCCCGTTTACCTCGCTTGGAGTCCGGGCGAGGCTTACAACACCGCAGGCGCCGGCTATTTCTACGGCGCATCGCCGGCTGATCCGGCTAACGGCACAGCGGGATATCCCAACGTGTTCAACTACCCGTACTTACCTGTAACGGCGGGGTATCCGTTCCAGGCGTACTTCCAACTCACCGTAAAGATCTAACCTCGATCTTTGTAGTAACGGCATGGGCGCACGGGCGCGAGCGGCATCGCTCGCGCCCGCTGCATTAGCGGTAGATGTCGGCGCGTGTCGGCGGGATGTCGACGAAGCCTTGCGCGTCGGGCCGCGCGAGCAGCGACTGATAAATGCCGATCGTTCCGGATGCAAACGCCGTAGCGCTCGCGGACATGTACAAGCGCCACACGCGATAGGCTTCCATGCCCGCTACTGCTTGCGCGCGGACGGCGTTCGATGCCAAGTTCGCGACCCAGTCGCGCAGCGTATGCGCGTAGTGCTCGCGCAGGTTCTCTACGTCTCGCACTTCGAAACCGGCAACTTCGGCGATTGCTAAACTCTTGCCGATTGCGACGAGCTCGCCGTCCGGAAAGACGTAGCGGTCGATGAAGGCGTCTTGCCGTCCGCCTTTGCGGCCGGGGCTCTGCTCGGAAATGCCGTGATTCAGAAACAATCCGCCGGGACGCAACGCGGCGAACGCGGTTTTGAAGTAGAGCGGCAGATTCGCGAGGCCGACGTGCTCGACCATGCCGATGCTCGCGATGCGGTCGAAACGCCGGGCGCCGAGATCGCGATAGTCGAGCAGCTCCACCGATGCGCGATTCGTCAAGCCTTCGTCTTCGATGCGCCGCTTCGCTGTTTCATACTGCACGCGGCTAAGCGTAATCCCGAGTGCGTTTGCGCCGGCTCGAGCTGCGGCAATTACGAGCGAACCCCAGCCGCAGCCGATGTCGAGGAAAGCCATCCCGGGCTTGACGCGGAGCTTGCGCAAAATGTGCTGCAGCTTCGCCTCTTGCGCTTGCGCGAGCGTCGTTACGCCGTCGTCATAGTACGCGCACGAGTAGACGAGCTGCGGACCGAGAAACGACGCGTAAAATTCGACGGGATGGTCGTAATGATGCGAAATGGCGGCGCGATCCCGTTCCTTCGAGTGTTCGGCGCCGGCGAGATGGGCTTGGCCGTTCTGCGCGTGCCTGCCGTTCGAGCGTGGAAGGCGATTTAGCAGATAGAGGATCCTTAGCGTTTGCGCGTTGCTGCGCGCGTTGTTCGCTGCAACGAGCATTGCGATCGCGGCTTCAACGCTGCCTTCAATGTCGAGCGACCCTTCGACGAAAGCGCGCCCGGCGTTCAAATCCACCGGCGGGGAAAACGCTTCCCGCAAAGCACCGGGACCGTTCACAACCAGCGTGAAGCGGCGTTCCGACGTGCGGCTGGGAATCAGCGTTCCGTCCCAGAGCCGCACGTCGAACCCGTTCAAGAAATTGTCCGCCGAAAATCGCTTCAAGGAACGCTTCGTTGCGCGCCAGCGTGCGATCGGCGACGGTGCTCATGACGCGAGCGTCGTTGCTCCGGCGAGGAATCCGTGCACCATCGTGCCGGAGACCATCGTCCCCATGATTTCGTAATCTTCGTCCCAAAACGACAGATCCGCGCGCATTCCCGGGGCGATGCGCCCCATTTCGCTGTCGGCGCCGATCAATCGCGCCGGTGCGTGCGTCGCCGCAACCACGGCTTGCGCGAACGAAATCTCCGCGTACGACATATAATTGCGTACCGCTTGATCGATGCGCAACGCGCTGCCGGCGATGGTGCCGTCGGATGAGCGCATGACGCCGCCTTCGATGTGGTAACCAGCGTCTGCGGGCGGCATGTTATCGGTGGCTAATACGATGCGGTCGCCTAGCGTGCGATACAGGATGTCGACCATCACGGGCGACACGTGGTACCCGTCGCTGATCACTTGCACCATGGTGCGCCGGTCTTGAATGAAAGCCGCAAGAATCGACGGATCGCGATGGTCGAGCGGCGGCATGCCGTTGAATGCGTGCGTGAGCGAGCGGAATCCAAGACCGATCGCAAGCATGCCTTCGCGATACCGTGCCGACGTATGGCCCGCCGAGCACACGACGCCGTGTTCGAGAAACACGCGCATCGCGTCGGCGGCGCCGTCGACCTCGGGCGCCATCGTCACCATCAGACAACCGCCCTTACAGGCATCGACCATCTCCTTGGCGTGCGCAGCCGTTGCCGGAACGAGCCACTCGCTGCGATGCACGCGGCGGAATTTCGGATTGAGAAACGGCCCTTCGAAATGGACGCCCAAGCACCGGGCGCCTCGCGGTCCGTCTTCCTCCAAATCGTGCGCCGCGTCGACGACTTCCGAAGCCGCGTGCAGCATCGACTCGTACGGCGCCGTCATGATGCTCGCGACGAAACCGGTCGCGCCCATGCGCGCGTACTCGGTTGCCGCGACCGAAACGGCATTCCCCTGATCGCGATTGAACAGCACTTCACCGGCGCCGTTCGTATGGACGTCGATTAAGCCGGGAGCGATGCTGCTGTCCGGCGGTAACGGGAAATCGGAGGGGCCGTCGGCGGGAAGAACGGCGGCGATGCGGCCATGATCGATTGCTAAGCGACCGAAGGTCGAGGTGCCGTCACCGACGGCAATAAAGGCTGGTCCAAGCGTCGTGATGCTAGACGTGGGAAGCCTCCCTTTGGTGATTCCGGCTGCCTTGGTTCGACGCCGCCGAGGTTAGCGCCCCTTGCCGAAAAGGCGTCTGAGAAGGCTGGGACGCTCCTGTGCGGGAGCTTTTTCGGGTGCGCTGCCGTTCGTCGCCGGCGCCGCCGCTTGTTCGCTGCGTTGCGCGCGCAAGACGGGCGAGCCGCGCCATGTGCGCTTCCGCATGTCCTTCAAGCGTCAAGCGCAGCGCTTCGGTTTCGTTCCAGCCCGCCGGCGCGCGTTTTTCGAGCTTCGCCTTCTCGAATTCGTGCGAGGACACGACGAAGACGCGCTCGGCCGGAATGTTGCGTTCTTTCAGGTACTGCTGCGCTAGTTCGACGACGTGCCGCCGCTCGTTCGGCGCTTCGTTGTCCGCGATCGTATGCGCGAAGAGCATCGGCTTGTTGAATTCCGCGACACGCTCGTAGAGCGAAAGCTCGCGGTCCGACAGCTGGCGCGAGAAAAGGCACAAGACTTCGCTCGCATGCGAAGCAACGACCACGTTTACGTCTTCGGCGTTGGGATCGCCGGAATCAAACGCCGGCGCATGCACGAGCACCAGTTCTCGCGGCAACGACCACGGAACGAGCAGCAGCACCGGCGATCGTTCCGCTTCGGCCGTCGCGTTTTCGAACGCGATCTCGCGCCACTCGCCGGTCTCCGCCAGCGCGAAGGCTTGCTCGCGTTCGCCGTAGCGAACGTGCACCGGGAAACGCACGCTGCCCGCGACGTCGTCGGTGAGCACCGTTCGCCCGGCAAAGGCGTTGATCAGGCTCGTTTTGCCGCGCCGGAGCGCGCCGAGCACGGCCACGCGCCAGCGCGACGGACGTAATCCGCCCTCGTACGCGTTGGGATCGAACGACTGCATCGGCGTGGGCCAGGCGCACGACCGCCGCACCGGGATCGGCCGGTGCGATCTCCTCTTCGCGCTCCATGAACTTTTGGACGACCGAGCTCGCGGCTTCGAGTTCGGTGCGCAAGCCGTTCCGGCGCGCTTCCAGCGCGGATTGCACTTCCGGCGCGCGATTGCTGCGATGAGCCTCGACGGCGCGGTCGATGCTGCCGACTTCGGAGTCCCGGCGTTCGACGGCGGCTGAAGTGACGGCTTCCGCCAAGTCGTCGTAGACGCGCTGCAGCCGCGCGCCCGCGCGTTCGGCAAACGCTTGAACTTCCAGGCGAAGCGAGGAAAGATGTCGGTGCGCAGGTCGGCACTCATCTCGCGCTTCATGTACTGCCCGGCCGGCCGGCTCGCGAAGCGCGTCGAGATGCTGTGGACGAGGCCGATGGCTGGTCCGCCGATCGCATCCAAGACGATCGTGGCGGCGATGCGCTTCGCAAAGATCGCCGTTCCAAAGACTCGTTCCGGGCTCTGCGCCGAACGCCGTAGCGGCCGCGTCGTTGGCGGAGAAGCGCAACGGAATGACGGCGCGCGCGCGCTGCGAACGCGGCGTCGAGGTCGTCGCGTAAGTCGGAAGCGGCGCGCTCGGCGAACTCTTGCACGACGTGAGCGACCACGCGGTCGACGATGATGTGCAGGCGCGCGCGATCGCGCAGCTTTGCGACGTCCGCCGTATCGAACGCTTGCGCAAGCGCGCGTTCCAGGTCGTCGCTCAGGTGCGCGCCGCGCTCGTTCGTGCGCGCGCGCACCGACGTGCCGGCGGCGAGCAACGCATTGCGCTCCTCGCGTGCGCGGGCGTCGAGTTGCTGCGAGGGCCGGAACGACTTGTTCGCGCTTGGCTGCAAGCGCCGCCTCGTCGAGCGCGAGCATCGCGAGATCGGCTTCGATCTGCGCGATCGCGTCACCGACGGCAACGCCGGTGCGTTCGGCGGCGCGCCGCAAACGCGCGCGGCCCGTGCGGCGGATCAGCGATGCATCGAGCGCGGCAAGAAAGCGCGGAAAGCGGCTCTCTTCGATGCGCGCTTCGTCGCCGGCGAGCACGCCTTCGACGTACTCGCGCGCCGAAAGCGCGTAGACGTAGGTTCCCGGCGCGTGTACTGCTGCGAGCGACGCAATGCGTTCGTAGGCGTGCTCCCACGCCGGCTTGCCGTCGGCTTGCGGCTGCTGCCATAGGTCGATCTTCGTTTGCACGATGAAGATCGAATCGATGTGCTGCCGCACGATACCGAGAAACGATGCGTCGCCTTCGGTGAACGGTTGCTGCGTGTCGATGAGATAGAGCACCGCATCGGCCGTTGGCAGAAACTGCAGCGTGGCGCGCCGGTGCGCAGGGTTGATCGACGCCAAGCCCGGCGTGTCGGCGACGACGAAGCCGCGTTCGAGAAACGGCGAGTTCGTCGTGACGACGACGCGCTGCGGTGCGTCGCTCACCTGGCCCGCGGCTGCGATCGTATCTTTGGTCGCCTCGTGAATCGTGCCGGCTTCGCCCGAGCCGACGGCGATGAAGCGGTTCAGCCGGTCGAGCGGGATGCGCTCGGTGCGGCCGTCTTCGTAGACGGCCGTTGCGATATCGCTGCCTTCGCCGTGCTCGAGCTCCGTAATCGTCGCCGTCGACGGATTGATGTCGGTCGCAAGCAGTCCGACGAGCTGTTTGTGGCCCCCGGAGGCTTCTTCGTAGCGGAACTTTCCAAGCAGAGCGTTGAGCAGAAACGACTTGCCGCTCGAGAATTCGCCGACAACCGCCAAGACGAATTTTCCGCGCTCCAAACGGCTGCGCGTGCTTGCGACGGTCTTGCGGCGTTCCTCACCGATCAGCTCCTCAATCGCGAGCAAACGCGCGACGAGATCGTCGCGCGTTTGCTCGTAACGCCGCATTGCATCGGTATCTACCCGGCTCATCTTCGGCTCTCTAGGAGCGAATCAACGCGAGCGCCTCGTCGCGGTGCTGCTCCATGAGTTCTTTTGTGTCGCCCTCGACGTTCAAACGAAGCAGCGGCTCCGTGTTCGACGGACGCACGTTCATCCACCAATTCGGATATCGAATCGTGACGCCGTCCAGATGATCGATCTGCGCGTCTTTATAGTGGTCTTGCAGTTCCTGCAGCTTCGCGGGAGCGTCTTTGACCGTGCTGTTGATTTCGCCCGAACGGAAACGCGTGTCGATCGGCGCGATCACTTCGCTGACCGGTTTGTTCGCTTCGCTGAAGAGCTCGAGACATTGCATGAGCGCGATCATGCCGGAGTCGGCGTACCAGTTCTCTTTGAAGTAGAAGTGGCCGGAGTGTTCGCCGCCGAACTCGATGTCTTGCGTCGCGCATCACGGCTTTGATGATCGAGTGGCCTACCTTGCGAGCGTACCGGAATGCCGCCGGCTTTCTCGACCAGCTCCGGAACGCTGCGGCTGCAGATGAGATTGTAGAGAATCTTCGCGCCGGGATGTTTTTTGAGCGTGTTGAGCGCGACGAGCGTCGTCACGGTGCTGCCGTCGATGAGATCGCCTTTTTCGTCGACGATGAACATGCGGTCGGCGTCGCCGTCGAACGCCACGCCCAGATCGCAGCCGTGCCGTTTCGACCGCCGCTTGCAGATCGGCCATGTTCTCCGGCTCGATCGGGCTCGCGGGATGATTCGGAAAAGTGCCGTCGAGTTCGAAGTAGAGCGGAACGACTTCGCAGGTGAGATTCTTGAAGACGTGCGGAACCGTTTCACCCGCCATGCCGTTTCCGGCGTCGATGGCGATCTTGAACGGCTTGATCTTTTTGGGGTCGATGAACGAAAGACAATGCTGCGCGAACTCGTCGAGAATCTCGCGCTCGTCGATTTTCCCGGGCGTCGCGGCTTTGGGCGGCAGCTCTCCGCTAATGAGCCGGTCGCGGATCTCCGCGAGGCCGGTATCGAGCGAGATCGCTTCGGCCTTCTCCCGCGTAAATTTCATGCCGTTATATTGTGCGGGATTATGAGACGCCGTGATCATGACGCCGCCGTCGAAACCGTACTTCCCGACTGCGAAGTACAGGGCGTCGGTGGAGACCATTCCGATATAGGTGACGTCGGCCCCGGCGTCGGTGACGCCGCGCGCGAAAGCCTCGTATAGTTTTTCGCCTGAGGGGCGCATGTCGCGGCCTACGACGACGCGCTTGGCGCCGAGCAGAGGCACGAAGCAACGGCCGATCCCGTAGGCGATGTCGTCGTTGAGCTCTGACGGATATATTCCGCGAACGTCGTACGACTTGAAAAGGCCTGGGTCTATCTGCGTTTGCATGGCTCACTCACGTTCGGAGATGGAAATGGCGACCCCTAGGAGTCGACTGACACGGAGCGTTGATACCCACTTCTCGTGGGTTTCGCATGCGCGTGAGCCGGTGCGACGTATGTCGATCCGGTGAAGAGCCGCGTTCCGTTCTATCGTATCCCCGGAGCGCTGGTCATCACGGCGTTCTTGGCGATCGCCGTGGCCATTGCGGTTCAGGGTGCGTTTCAGACGCGCACCGGAACCGTAGCGACGTTCGCGCGCCTTTCGACCATTCAACAAGCGCAGGTTTCCCTCGAAGAGCTTTCGCGACTGCAAATCGACGAAGAGAACTCCGTGCGGGGCTTCACGCTCACGCGAGATCCTTTTTATAAAGACCAGTACCGGAACGCCGTAGCGCGTTTCGACCAAAAAGAGCGTTCGTTGCACGAGACGCTTCGCCGCGAGCGATTGAGCGCCGCCGCGAACTCCCTTGACGACTACGCCGCCCTGCAATCGAATTGGCGGCGAAAGATTGCCGAACCGCTGCTCGCGCATCCCGGCAAAGACGTCGCGCAGATCGACAAAGAAAACAAGCTGTTTTCCGACTACGAAGACCGCACGACGCAGTCGATTCGCACGACGTTGGCCGCAACGGGCGTCGGACTCTCGCGATCGACGCAAGAGCAGGTCGATCGTTCTCTGGTCGGCCGCGTCTTCTGGCTGCTGGTTTTTGGCTTGCTGGCGATTCTTTTCAACGCGTTTAGAACTCGCTCCGACGTAGAACTTGCGGAAGAACGAACGATCACCGAAACGCTGCAGCGGGCGTTCCGCAGCGAGCACGTGCCGCTGCCAAACGCCGAAGTGGGCAGTGCGTATCTCTCCGCCAGCAGTCATCTTGCAGTCGGCGGCGACGTCTTCGACGTCTACCGGCTCTCCGATACGCTCGCATTGATTCTCATCGCCGACGTCAGCGGCAAGGGCGTCGACGCCGCCGTGCTGACGGCGTTCATCAAGTTCACGATTCGCGGCATCGGTTTGCGCCGCCGCGATCCCGGCGCGATGCTTGCGGAATTCAACACCGCGTTCGCGCAGACGGTCGAAAACCCGTATCTCTTCGTCTCTATGTTCGTTGCCGTGCTGGATACGGAGACGCTGCAGTTGCGCTATGCGAGCGCGGGGCACGATTCAGCCTTCTTGCGACGTTCTTCCGGTGTGTCCCAACTTTCGGTGACCGGCCCCGTCCTCGGCGTCATGGAAGAGCCCTTCGAAACCAAGACGCTCTATCTCGAAGACGGCGACACGCTCGTCTTAGCGACGGACGGGCTCACCGAGGCGCGCAACCGGGCAGGCGATCAGTTGCATGAAACCGGCGCGATGGAGTTGATCGATCGCAGCTCGCCGCAGCCGCAGCTCCTAGCCGACGAGCTCGTCGCGCAAGTTCGCGCGCTCGGCGGAAATCGCACGCGCGACGATATCGCCGTGCTTGCCATTCGCGTCCACGATCCGGAGAACCGCGATGCGGTGGGCTAGCGTCGCGCTGGCCGTGCTCCTGGCCGCGTTCGCGACGGGTTCCGCGCGCGCGGAGTGCCATCTGCGCGCCGGCGACCACATCGTTTTGTACGGAACGAGCGACGACCCGGACGTTTTCGTTTGGGATTCGCGCTTCCGCATGCGCGAGTACCAGGGCGGATCGTGGGATCAAGCGCAGTCGTTGTTGCCCCACGCCCTGCTCGCCCCGCCGGGAACGCGCGGCCTCGTTTCGAGCTGCGTAAGCAACTTCGTGCAATCGAAGTATTCGACCGTACCCGACGACGCCGTCGGCATCGTGATCGAGAGCGGGCCGTTGAAAGGCAAAATCGGCTGGGTGCTCGGAGCCGACATTCGGGGAATCTACCGCACGGTGCGCCTGCACCGCTGAGCGGTTCTCACGGAACTGGAAAGATGCGAATGCCGTACGGCGTGACGATCGTTTCCATCGCTATTCCGTAAGCCTCTTCTACGAGCGAAGGCTTGAGCACGTCGCCGGGCGCGCCGAACGCCAAGAGGCGGCCGCACCCGAGCAGCATCAAGCGGTCTGCATAAGCCGCCGCATCGTTCAAATCGTGCAATACGCACAGCACCGTTTTGCCGTCATGCGCCAGCCGCCGCAATAACGCAAGGATCGTGTGCGCAACGTGGACGTCGAGATGGCTAGTCGGTTCGTCGAGAATCAACACCGGCGTGCTTTGCGCAACGCCCATCGCGATCCACACGCGCTGCCGCTCGCCGCTGGAAAGCGTCGAAAAAAGGCGCTCCGCGTACTCCAGCATCCCAACCGATTCGAGCGCGCGCGTTACGGCGCTCTCGTCGTCGGCGCGCGCGCTCCACTGCCACCAGCGATGGTGAGCGAAGCGCCCGATCGCGACCACCTCGCGAACGGTGAGAGCGTCGATGAGTGCGTCGTCCGTAGTCACTAGCGCGATTCGTTGCGCCCGCGCGGAAGCGGATGCGCCCGCTATCGGATGTCCGTCGACCGTTACGGCGCCCGCGCGTGGCTGATGGAACCCGCAGATCGTTCGCAGCAGCGTGGTTTTGCCTACGCCGTTCGGCCCGAGGATGGCCACGAATTCACCGCTGCCGATTCGCGCGTTTAACCCCTCGAGCAGCATTCGATGGCCGGCCGCGATCGCGAGATCTTGCAGCTGGATCATGCGGAACGCTCGCGATGCAAGTAGAGATACAGAAACGCGGGAACGCCGATGAAGGCCAGGAGCACGCCGATAGGCAGTTCGGACGGCGCGACGATCGTGCGCGCAACGGCGTCGGAGAGGACGGTTAGCGAGGCACCACAGAGCGCCGACGACGGCAACAGAAGGCGGGCGTCCGAGCCCACGACGCGGCGTGCTACATGCGGAACGATCAGTCCGACGAAGCCGACGATGCCGGCGAGCGCGACGGCCGCAGCGGTTAGCAACGCGGCCGCCGCAAGAATCGTCCATTGCGCGCGGTCGACGTCCAAACCGACGCTTCTGGCGCGCACGTCGCCGACGCGGAGCGCATTTAAAGCCGGAACGGCCAGCGCGGCGAGCGCGCCTCCGGCGAACAAGTACGGGACGGTGAAAAGCAGATCTCGCCACGTCCGGCCCGCCATCGATCCGGCAAGCCACGCAAGAATCTGCTGCGCGTAATCGGCCGACTGAGCGCGCGCGATCGCAAACGCGACGATGGCCGAAAAGAGCGCGGAGAGCGAGATGCCGGCGAGGATGAGGCGGTTCGGATCGACGCCGCTGCCCCGCCGCGCAAGGGCTGCTACGACCACTGCGGTGCCAAGCCCGGCAGCGAAGCCAAGCGCGGGAAGCAAAACGGGAGCCGTGCCGGCGAGCGTTGCGATTGCGATCGCGGCGGCCGCGCCGGCACTGACGCCGGTGAGATAGGGATCGACAAGCGGGTTGCGCAGCATGCCTTGCAACAACGCTCCGGCAATGGCGAGCGCCGCGCCTACCACCGCACCGATGCAGACCCGCGGAACGCGCAGTTGCCACACGATCGTCGCAATGTCGCCGGTATCGCTTCTGGGATGCAAGAGCGCCGCGAATACGTCGTGTGCGGCAATGAGCGAGCCGCCCGCGAGCATGCTCAAAAGCGTTGCAGCAAGCGCGACGAGGGCAAGCACTGCTACGCGGACGGGCACGTTACTTCGTGGAGAGTTCTACGGCAAACGTGCGTCCGGGCATGGGATACCCCGCGACTTCGGCGTAGCGTTCGTTGCCGAGGTTGTAGCCTCGCAGAGACAGCAGCGTGCCGCGCGCCACGCGGAACCGCGCGAACGCATCGAACGTCGAATACGCGACCGGCTGAAAAAACAGCGGTTGCGTTGTATCGACGAAACCGCGAGCGCCGACGGCTCGCACCGTTACGCCGCCGTCGTTGAAGATGCCGGTGCTGCGTCCGCGTACGCCCAGATCGAACGCGACGCTGAAGACCGGATCGTTCGGCAGCCTCGTTCCGCCATCCAGATCCTGTGCGTGGTAAAGGTTCGTCGTGGTAACACCGAGCGTGATGCCGTTCATCGGCAGCGTATGGGCGTCGAGCGTAAACCCTTGCATCAACGCATGATGCACGTTTTGCGGTTCGTAGAGGCCGCCGGCTTGGGGTTCGGCTACGATCAAATCGTTGGTGCGATTCGTGAACCACCCGAGCGTAATGCCGCCCAGCGCGTGCGTATCGGTCAGAGAAAGGTCACCGACTTGCGCCCGTTCAGGACGAAGATCGGGGTTGCCGTAGCCGGGGAAATACAATTCGCTCGCGTTCGGCGCGCGGAACGCCGAAGCCGCGTTCAGTTTGAACTCGAGATCGCGGCTGACGTTCTTGCGAACGCCGATGGACGGCGAGAACTCACCGCCAAGCGCGCCATCTCGTTCTCCGCGAATGCCGGCATAAAACTCGCCGCTCGCGAACTCGCGCGTTTCTTGCACGTATGCGGCGGTTTGCGCAAGCGTTGCGAACTCGATCGAGTCGGGCAAGCCGCCGCCGTTGTCCTCGCGAACGCTTCCGCGCGACACGTCGACGCCGTAGAGCAGGCGATTGTGGGCCGACGCCACCGCGTTGCGCAAGCTCAAACCGGCGCGCGATTCCGTGCTAAGCGTCGGCACCGAAAAGAAGCAATTGAGATCGGTTGCGGCGCAACTGAACGCAAGTTGCTGGCGCGCGCCCCCGAGCTGCAGGGTCGTCGAAGCCTGCGCGCGGTTCAGCGTGAAGCCGAGCGAGGCTTGCGCGTTGACGTCGTCCTCACGACTGGTCGGCGAAAGCTGCGGGAAAAAGCCGGAAGCTCCTAAATGGTCGCTTTCGAAGCCGGCGCGCAACGCCGCATCGACGATGCCGAGCTTTCGGTCCGCCCCGTAGTGCAGGCTCGTCGTTTCGGCATCGCTGTTATCGCGCGATCGTGGATTCGAAGCGCCGCTGCTGCTGCTGGGCGGCAACGCATAGGCGTTGTTGGAAACGATTCGCTCGAAGCTGAAGCCGCGCGCTTGCAGCTGCACTTCGCGGTCGTCAAACGTGCCGTAGCGCAGCGTTACGGATGCAGGAGCGTATTGCGCTCCGGTAATGATGTTGATGATGCCGCCGATTGCACCGGTTCCATACAGCGTCGAACCGCCGCCCTCGACGACTTCGATACGGCGCACGCCTGCAGTCGTCAACGTTCCGAGTTGTACGGAGTTGGCGAATTCGCCCGGCGCCGGCTGCCCGTCGATGAGAACCAGTACTTGCGCGGAGTTGCTGCCGCGAATGCCGTAGGAGACGTTTTGCCCGATCGCGCCGTAACGCGTGATTTCGACGCCGGGGACGGTCGCGAGCGCATCGCCGATCGTACGATAGCCTTCGCGCACGATTTGCTCTTGCGTGACGACATACGTCGTGCGCGTGGCGTTGTGCAGCGTTTCGTCGGAGCGGTCGGACGTGACGACGTGCACGATTTCGGGAAGCGGCGAGGGTGATGGGGAGGGCTGGGCGTCTGCAAACGCGGGAAGTGCCGGAGCGGCGAAAAGTGCTGCGGCGCAGAGCGCGCGCAGTGCGAGCGATGAAGCCATCTGAACGTCCTTTCCTTGACGCGAGGAATGGTTTTGCGTTAGAGGCTTGCGAGGGTATCCTGACTCGCGGATCATCGCTCGAGCTACGCTCGTGCGCCGTGCCTTCCCGTGGATTCGACTCCGCAGTGGCAGCGACGCGGCTTCCCGCTTACAGTGGCGCGACCGTGCCGGTATCTCACCGGCTTCCCGCACGCAAACCTGAACGGGCCAGATTGGCAAGGGCGGCGAATCGCACCTGCCCATGCGCGTTCCCCTGCTCGTTTTACTCCTTGCGGTGCTTGCGGGCTGCGCCGCGCCGTCCAAACATGAGGCGCCGCCCGCCGAACGCCGCTTCGTCGCGCTCGTACCGTCGCTGGGGGAAGATCTTTATGCGATCGGTGCGGGCAGCCGCGTCGTCGGCGTGTCGCAATTCACCGGCGTGGCGCCGCCCTCGGTCGCGCGGGTCGCCGATTTTCAAAGCGTCGACACGGAGAAGATCGTCGCACTGCATCCCGACGTCGTCGTGGCGATTCCGTCGCAAGACCGGCTGCTGGAACCACTTCGGCGCGCGGGAGTAAACGTAGCGACCGTGCGCGACGATTCGTTCGACGACATCTTTACCGGAATTCGAACGCTCGGCGACCTTTCCGGACGCAGCACCGAAGCGCGCGCGGAAATCGCCAAACTACGCGCCGAGACCACTGCTCTTCGGCGCTCCGTCAAAACGCAGCGCCGGCCGTCCATCTTCTTTGTGCTCGGAGCCGGTCCAATCTGGACCGTCGGCACCTCCTCCTATATCGGGCGCTTGATAGAGCTGGCCGGCGGAAAGAACGCGGCGCAGATGAGCCGGCCGTGGGGTGAGTACAGCGACGAGGCTCTCGTGCGCGCCCAGCCCGACGCGATCGTCAGCACGAACGAAGTGCATCTCGACGGGGCGTTGCAAAGCGAGCCGTGGCGGAGCTTGCGCGCCGTACGCGAAGGGCACGTCTTCATCATCACCGATCCGAACATCGTCAACGCGCTGTACCGGCCCGGACCACATTATAACGAGGGACTACGCTGGCTAATCGAACGTTTGAGAGCCCTGGGCAAGTAGCGGAACAACGCGCGCTCGTCGTCGCCGTCGACACGGAAGACCAGCGGCGCCCGCTCGAGCCGGAGCTGCTCGAGTTTCAAGCCCTTGCGGAAGCCGCAGGCGCGAAGATCGTCGATAGCATCGTGCAGCGGCGCGATCGCGTCGACCCCGCCATGCTCGTCGGAAGCGGAAAAGCAGAAGAGATCGCGCAGCGAGTGAAGGAGCTCGATGCCGATTTGGTGCTCGTGCTCAACGACCTTCGCCCGCGCCAGCGCAAGAATCTCGAACGCATCGTTCCGGTGCCGATCGTTGACCGGACCATGCTCATTCTCGACGTCTTTGCCCGTCACGCGCGAAGCCGCGAAGGCAAATTGCAAGTCGAACTGGCGCAGCTGCGGTACCGGCAATCGAACCTTATCGGCGTCGGCGTCGATCTATCGAGGCTCGGCGGCGGCATCGGCACGCGCGGTCCGGGCGAAACGAAACTCGAGGTCGACCGGCGGCGCATTCAGCATCGGGTGAGCCTGCTTCGCAAGCAGCTCGAAGACGTTCAACGGCAGCGCGGGACGCGGCGCGCAGCGCCGCACCGCGAGCCGCTGGTAGCGCTCGTCGGGTACACGAACGTCGGCAAGTCTTCGTTGCTGAACGCGCTCGCTCGCGCCGATGCGCTTGTCGCCGATCAGCCCTTCGCGACCCTCGATCCCACCATCCGGCGCGTGTACCTTGGTCCGCAAAGATACATCCGTCTCGCGGACACCGTCGGCTTCATTACGGATCTGCCGAAAGATCTCGTCAACGCATTTCGTGCGACGTTGGAAGAGCTGCGAGAAGCTGACATCCTGGTGCACGTGCTCGACGCATCCAATCCGGACTGGCCGCGGCAACGTGCCGCGGTAGATGCGATCTTGCACGAGCTCGAGCTCGATGCAGCCCCTCGTTTGCTGGTTTTCAATAAAACAGATGCGGTCGACGGCGAGCTGCCCGTGGAAACGGACGCGCTCTTCGTGAGCGCTAAAACCGGCCGTGGCCTAGATCGCTTGCGAGCAGCGGTAGCCGAGCGGACCGAATCCGGCTCGTAGCGAAGAGCCGCCCCATCCCATGCCCGTTCGCGCTCTCGCGCTGATAACAGCGCTGCTTCTTACCATTTGTGCGTGCGCGCGCAACCCGGACGATTCGTTCGTTCGCAACGTGCGCGTGTTGCGTCCGTCGGTCGTTTTGTTGACGATGAAGGTGCCGCCCGAGCATAAGAGCGACGCCTACGATGAAGCGTATGCGAGCGGAACGGTCGTCGCGAGCGGAACGTGGGGCAGCGACGTCCTCACCGTTCAACATGCGATCGACGGCGCGTGGGATATGAGGGTGACGGTCGACAACAAGCAGCGCGTCGCCGGTAAGGTGATCGCGAGCGATAAGGATTTGGACGTCGCGCTCGTTCGCGTGCCGGCTCAGAAGCTGCGCGTTGCGAAACTCGGCACGTCGTCGGACCTTGGCGATGATTTGGGCCGTGAAGTCGGACTGCTCGGGTATCCGATTCCCGACGAGTTTGCCGACGACGATCTGGGTCTCGCCACGTCGCTGAATATCGGCCGGCTTTCATCGGTGCGCAAAGGCGCGTTGGAAGTGACGCTGCCCATCGTCCCGGGTGAAAGCGGCGGACCGGTGTTTCTTGCCGATAACGGTGAAATCGTCGGGGTCGCGGAATCGCGTTTCGATGACGAACGCTCTATCGGCTTTGCGCTGCCGATCGACGATGCGAAGCGCTTCTTGCACAAAACGGACGCCGCACACGGGCTCTGAGAAGTGGCGGTGACGCTCGTTACGGGACCGGTCCGGTCCGGAAAGAGCCGTCACGTTGCGAACTTAGCGGCGCGTTCGGGCCGCGCGGTGACGTTCGTAGCCACGGCGTCGCGCGATCCCGGCGACAGGGAGTGGGTGGAGCGTTTGCGCCGGCACGCCGAAGAACGCCCGCGCGAGTGGGAGACGGTGGAAACTGCAACGCTCTCGCACGCGGAAATGTTGGGGATTTTCATGGACGCCGGGTCCGATCGCTGCCTCATCGTCGATGCGCTCGGCACTTGGCTCGCCGCGCGCCTAAGCCGCGATATCGAAGCGTTCGACCGCGACTACGTCGCTTTCGAAGCGACGCTCGATAACGAAGCCGCCGAACTCGCGGATGCGATGCTGCGCAGCGAAGCCGACGTGCTGGTCGTGGCGGAAGAAGCCGGCTGGGACGTGGTTCCGGTCGAGCCCTCGGGCCGGTTGTTCCGCGATGTGTTGGGACGGTTCAAGCAGCGATTGGCGTCGAGCGCGGCGGGCGTGCATCTCGTCGTTTCCGGTTTCGCGTTGGATTTGCAAGCGAACGGCGTCCGCATCGAATGACGTTCGCGCTGTTCTTACTTATTCTGCTGAGCGCGGTCGTTGCAGGCGGCGTTATCGCGAAACGGCTGGGCTTGCCGTATCCGATCGTCTTCGTAATCGGCGGCGTCGCCATCGCGTTCTTGCCGGATCTGCCTACGTTTTCGCTCGACCCGCAATTGATCTTTTTGATCGTACTGCCGCCGCTCTTGATCTTCGGCGGATGGACTACCGACTGGTTTGCGTTCAAACGAAACATTCGCACGATCGCGCTGCTCGCGGTCGGGCTCGTCATCGTAACGGCGGTCGTCGTTGCGACGCTTGCGCATGATTTCATCGGCCTTTCGTGGCCGCTTGCGTTTGCGCTTGGTGCAATCGTCGCTCCGCCGGATGCCGTGGCTGCCGAAGCCATTTTCGAGCGCTTTTCGATGCCGCGCCGGATCATGGCGATCTTGACGGGCGAAAGTCTCGTAAACGATGCGACCGCACTCGTGCTGTACCGGTTCGCCGTTGCCGCAGCCTTCGCGGGCGCGTTTTCGCTGCGCGCCGCAACGGTTTCGTTCGTATGGGTGACGATCGGCGGCATCGCGATCGGCTTCTTGTGCTCGTACGTTTTCGTTTGGGTTTTGCGGTTCTTGCGCGATCGCGAGCTGGACGATGCGATGCTCGTGACCGTCGTCCTGCTCATCGTGCCGTACGCGGCATATCTTCCGGCGGAAGCACTTGGCGTGTCGGGCGTTTTGGCAGCGGTTACGTGCGGCATCATACTTGGGCGGCGCGCTCCCGTGGTGATGGATGCCGAAAGCCGCATCGTCGGCGCGTCGGTTTGGGATCTGATGACGTTCTTGTTGAACGCTTTCGTGTTCCTGATGATCGGCATGCGTTTGCGCCCAATTCTTAGCGCGATGAATGCGCCATGGAAGACGTTCGCGTTGGATGCGGCGCTCGTGTGCGTAACGGTCATTGTGGTTCGCATTGCGTGGGTGTTTGCGGCTTACCACATCAGCCGCTGGCTTCTGCCGGCGGTACGGAAGAACTCTGCGGCATCGTGGCAAGCTCTGTTGCTCATCGGATATTCCGGCATGCGCGGCATCGTTTCGCTGGCAGCCGCGCTGGCGTTGCCGTACACGAACGCCGCCGGCAAACCGATGCAGGGCCGCGCGGAAATCATCGTCATCACCGTAGCGGTGATTTTCGTTACGCTCGTGGGCCAGGGGCTCACGCTATCGCCGTTGATCGAGTGGCTGGGCGTCAGCGAAGAAAGCACGGCGCAGCGGCAAGGAACCGCCGTCCGAATCAAAGCCTTGAAAGCCGGGCTAAAGCGGCTTCACGAGCTGGAGCCGTTCGATTCGGCCGTTGAGTGGGAAATCGCCGGCCGGCTTCTGCGCGAGTATGAGGACCGCATCGACCACCTGCAAGGCCACCTTAAAGGAGAGACCGGCGCGGAAGAGCCGCCCGAGAGCTCGATCGACCACCGGCTGCAGGACGAAGCGTTGAGGGCCGAGCGCCAAGAGATCAGGCGCCTGCGGACGGCGGGCGAGATTCCCGATTCCGTCTATCGCGATATCGAGTACGACCTGGACTTGGCCAACCTGCGGCTGACCTAAGGCGTCGCGCTGACTTCGGCCGAGGGCGAGGGCGACGGCGGAACGTAGGTGGGAATCGGCGTGGGCGACGGGGTCGCAGGCAGGGGCGGCGGCGGCAAAGTGGCGATGCTCTCGGGCTTCGAGAGCGGAACGATCCGTAGGTAGCCGGCGCTGGCAGGTTTATCCTTCCGGACGCGGACGTCTTGGGTCGCCGTCGTAAAACCGGGCGCGCGCGCGGTCACTTCTTGGTCGCCGATCGGAACGTGCGGCATCATAAAGCCGCCTTGCGCGTCGGCCGTCGCCGTATAAAGAGAGCCGACCGAGACGATCGCGTTCGCAATCGGTTTGTTGGTCGTCGCATCCAGCACGCGCCCGGACACGCTCCCGTAGTCCTGAACGCCGACAACGCCGTTCGAACAGCTGTCGCCCATCGCGAGCAGCAGGACCAATCCGAGTATTCCGTTGCGCATGCGATAGAAGTACGCTTCGCTACTTAGCGGCGCCTGTGCGGTGAGTTTCCCAGGTAAATTCGAGGGCTTGTGAAAAATTTCACAAGCCATGAATCCGTATGGTCCCGTCGCAATCTATCTCTGCGTCGCGCTCGCGGCCGCGCTGCTCTTTACCTTTCTGCCCGGTTTGCTCGGTCGCGCAAACCGAATCCGCAAAAAGCAAGAAGCCTACGAATGCGGCGTCGAGCCGACGTCGGCCGTCGCCGGCCGCTTTCCGGTGCGCTTCTATCTCGTTGCGATGCTCTTCGTGATCTTCGACGTCGAAGCGGCGTCGTTCTATCCGTGGGCCGTGCAAATGCACGCGCTGCGCGTCTTCGGACTTGCTCGAGATGATCGTGTTCGTGATCGTTCTCGCGATCGGTTACGCGTACGTGTGGAAAAAGGGAGGCTTTCAGTGGAGATAGGTCCCGGGCAATTTCTGCTCGCGCGGCTCGACGACGTAGCGCGCTGGGCGCAGAGTTCGTCGGTCTGGCCGCTCACGATGGGCCTTGCGTGTTGCGCCATCGAGATGATGACCGTGACGTCGGCCGGAGTACGACATCGCGCGTCTCGGTTCCGAAGTCTTCCGCAGTTCGCCGCGCCAGGCCGATCTGATGATCGTCTCGGGCCGCGTCGCGCAAAAGATGGCTCCGGTCGTGAAGCGTCTCTACGATCAGATGGCCGACCCGAAATGGGTCATTTCGATGGGCGCCTGCGCGAGCTCGGGCGGCGTCTTCGATAACTACGCCATCGTCCAAGGCATCGACACGATCGTTCCGGTCGACGTGTACGTTCCGGGTTGTCCGCCGACGCCCGACGGTTTGCTTTACGCGGTCAATCTGATTCAGCAGCAGATCCGCGAAGGCGGCCGCGGCGGCATTCTCGCCCGTTCGTAGCCATACCATTATCTAGCGAGAGTTTTTCAATCATGCCGAGTACGCAAACACCGCCGATCGCGGGTGCCGCGATCGATCCGCCGAGCGTGCGCCCGCCGATCGACGATGCGCTCATCGAGCGCGTCGAACCGGCGGCCCTGCGCGCGCGCCTCGAAGCGCTCAAAGCCGAGGGCTACACGATGCTGCTCGATCTCGGCGCGGTCGACTATCTGCGCGCGCGAGCCGCGTTTCGACGTCGTCTACCATCTTCTGAAGATGCCGTGCGCGCCGCGAGCGTCGCCGAGATCGGAACGCCGCAGCGCATGCGCGTGCTGTGCGGCGTTCCGGCGGCGAGAAACCGGCGCTTGCCGAGCGTCATCGATCTGTGGAAGTCCGCCGATTGGGCCGAACGCGAGGTCTTCGATCTCTTCGGCATCATTTTCGAAGGCCACCCGGATCTGCGCCGCATTCAAATGCCGAACGACTGGGAAGGCCATCCGCTGCGCAAGGATTATCCGCTGCGCGGACCCGCGCGCGAGCGCTCGCCGCGTCCCGTCGTTCGCGCTGAAGAGCAACGTGCAGGCCGGCACGCCGCCGATCGGGCCGCACGCTCGAAGCGCTGCAAGAACAGATTCGCAACGCTCAGAACAGGGACGGTGAGATGACCGAAACGCGAGGTGACGATGTCCAGTGAGCATGAGTACCACTCCGCTTACGCCGGAGATCGTTTCACAAGACGGCAACGCGATGGTGCTTTCGATGGGTCCGCAGCACCCGTCGACGCACGGCGTTCTGCAGATCATGCTCGAGATCGAAGGCGAGACGCGTCGTCAAAGCGGAGCCCGAAATCGGTTATCTGCACACCGGCATCGAGAAGAACTGCGAAAATCTCTTCTGGTCGCAGGCGCAGACCAACGTCGAGCGCATGGATTATCTCGCGCCCGAATAGCAACTGCGTTGTGCTACGCGCTCGGCGTCGAGAAGCTGCTCGGCATCACCGATCGACATTCCGGAGCGCGCGCACGCAAATTCGCGTGCTTGATCGCCGAACTGACGCGCATCGCGTCGCACTGCGTCTGGCTCGGCACGCACGGCATCGATCTCGGCGCGATCTCGGTATTCTTCTACTGCTTCGACCTGCGCGAGAACATTCTCGATCTGCAAGAAGCCGCCGGCGGCGCGCGCATGCATCCGAACTACGTTCGCGTCGGCGGCGTGAACGGCGATCTGCCCGACGGTTATCCTGGAGAAGCTCGACGCGTTGATCGAAAAATTCCCGGGCCGCATGCGCGAACTGCGCGGGCTGCTGCAGGCCAATCCGATCTTCCAAGACCGCACGATCGACGTCGGCTATCATCTCGCCGGAAGAAGCGGTGCAGTGGAACGTCACCGGGCCGTCGCTGCGCGCGAAGCGGCATTGCGTACGACGTGCGCAAAGCGTTTCCGTACAGCGGTTACGAACAGTACGATTTCGACGTGCCGACGCGCACGGAAGGCGATGCGTACGCGCGTTTCCTCGTGCGCCTCGACGAGATGGACGAGTCGCATGCGCATCATCGACCAGGTGCGCGAGGAGCTCGAACGACGCCGGGCCCGGTGCTGATCGACGATCCGAAGATCTTCGCGCCGCCGAAAGAAACGATCGCGCTTTCGATGGAAGCGCTGATCCATCACTTCAAGATCGTGAGCGAAGGCTTCCGCGTTCCGCCCGGCGACGTCTATCAGGCCGTCGAGGGGCCGCGCGGCGAGCTCGGCTTATTACATCGTCAGCAACGGCGACAACCGTCCGTACCGCGTGCGCACGCGTCCGCCGATCGATGTACAACCTGCAAGCGCTCAAAGGCATGGCGCCGGGCAATCTGATCGCCGATCTCGTGGTCATGATCGGTTCGCTCGACCCCGTCTTCGGCGAGGTCGATCGCTAATGCACGGTTCACCGAATCCGCCGATGGGCGGCGGCAACGAACGAAGCTCGCTTCGCAAAACATCGAGCCGCGACGAACCTCACATGGAGCACGGGCTTGCGCAATCGCACGCGAAAGCGTGCATTCGCCGGAGTTTCACGCGCTGCTCGAAACGCTGCGCCCGCAGTGCGAACGATCATCGGCAGTACGAGAATTCGCGCTCGGCGCTGCTGCCGATGATGCACCTGTTCCAGCAGCACGAAGGCTACGTCAGCGCAAGACGCGATGCGCGCGGCTGCGGAGATGCTGAGCCTCTCGCCGGCCGTCGTCGAGTCGACGGTCTCGTTCTACACGCTGTTCTTCCGCAAGCCGGTCGGCAAGTACATGCTGCAAGTCTGCCGCGGACTGGCGTGCACGATCAACGGCGCGGACGACATCATGGCGTACTTCCGCGAGAAGCTCGGCATCGGTCATCTTGCAAACGACCGACGACGGCCTCTTCTCGTACGAAGAAGTCGAGTGTCTCGCTGCGTGCGACCGCGCGACGTGCATGCAAGTCAATCTCGAGTTCGTCTACGACCTGACGCCGCAGATGATCGACGAAATGATCGACGCGATGCGCGCCGGCACGTACCAGACGAAGCCGATGGCGCAAACCGAGAAGCCCGGAGCGCACGTGGACGGTCACGCAGGACTCGCAAGTCGCGCACGGGCGGAAAATCGCCCGGCACGCGCAGCTCGACGCTGCCGAACAATGCGGGCGGCGTCGGCGATCGCGAGCGGCATCATCATGCTCGACCGCTTCTGACGAAGACCGGTCGATTCACCGGCCGCACCAACGAGCGGGCCGTCGTCGACCGTCGCGGCGTTTGCGATCGTCAGCGAAGCCCCTTCGACGGGCTCAGGGTTAAAGAGGAATTCGCACTAATGCCGGTCACTAAGGTGCTAACCGCCGGAATCGGCGAGGCGAATCTACGCGACATCAACGTCTATCGCGATCGCGGCGGCTACAAGCAGTGGGAGCGCGCCGTGCGCGAGCTCAAGCCGGCCGACGTTCTGGAAGCGTGCGACAAATCCGGACTGCGCGGACGCGGCGGCGCCGGTTTTCCAACCGGACGCAAGTGGTAGCTTCTTGCCGAACAACGACGCGCCGCGCTATCTCGTCTGCAACTGCGACGAAGCCGAGCCCGGCACGTTCAAAGATCACATGCTGCTCGAAGAGACGCCGCATTTGGTGCTCGAGGGCATTCTGCTCGGCGCGTACGGCATCGGTTCGCACCACGCGTTCATCTATATCCGCGGCGAGTTCAAAGAAGGCTACGAGATCTTCATGCGGGCGCTCGAAGAGGCGCGCGCGGCCGGATTCGTCGGCAAGAATCTCTTCGGCACCGGTTACGACCTCGAAGTCACGGTCCATCGCGGCGCCGGCGCCTACATCTGCGGCGAAGAGACCGCGCTGCTCAATTCGCTCGAAGGCAAGCGCGGCGAACCGCGTCTGAAGCCGCCGTTCCCCGCGGTCGCCGGTTTGTACGGCATGCCGACGGTCGTGAACAACGTCGAAACGCTTGCGTATCTCGTGCCGATTCTCGAAAAAGGATGCGGAGTGGTTCGCATCAGTCGGAACGGAGCGCAGCAAAGGGTACAAGATCGTTTCGGTGTCGCGGCCACGTGCAGAAGCCCGGCAACTATGAAGTTGCCGCTCGGCACGACCGTGCGCGAACTCATCGAGATCGCGGGCGGTTTGCGTCCCGGACGCAAATTCATGGCGGTGCAGCCCGGCGGCGGTTCGTCGGCGTGCATCTTCGAAGAGCATCTCGATCTGGCCGTACGACTACGAGTAACATCGCAAAGGCCGGATCGATGCTCGGTTCGGGCGCGTTCATCGTCTTCGACGATTCGACCGACTTCGTGAAAGCCGCGTTCAACATGGTGCGTTTCTACGCGCACGAGTCGTGCGGACAGTGCACGCCGTGCCGCGAGGGCGGCTACTGGCTCGAACGCGTGCTGCATCGTTTCGTCGAAGGACGCGGCCTGCGCAGCGACCTCGAGATGATTCGCGCGTCAGCACGACGATTACCGGCTTGAACCTGTGTGCGCTCGGCGATTCGATCGAACCGTTTTTGAAATCGGTGCTCAACCGCTTCCCGGAGCAGTTCGAAGCTCGCTGCATGGATTTGGAAAAAGTGTAAATGGCTGACGAACAGATCGTTTCGCTTCACATCGACGGCGTGCAGGTTTCGGTACCGAAAGGCACGCTGCTGGTCGAAGCTGCGAAGAAGATCAAGCAAGAGATTCCGGTCTACTGCTATCACACCAAGCTGGGACCGGCCGGTCTTTGCCGCGTGTGTCTGGTCGAGATCGAGGGCATGCCGAAGCTGCAGATCGCGTGCAACACGCCGGTCGCGGACGGCATGGTCGTGCACACGCAGAACGAGAAAGTCGACGCAGGCCGCTGCGATGATCCTCGAACTGTTGCTCGTGAATCACCCGCTGGATTGTCCGATTTGCGACAAAGGCGGCGAATGCGATTTGCAAGACTACGCGATGGCGTACGGGCGTGGAAGCTCCGACAACGCCGAGAGCAAGCTCAGCAAGCCGAAAGGCGTCGATCTCGGACCGACGATCGTGCTCGACGAAGAACGCTGCGTCGTCTGCCAGCGTTGCGTGCGTTTCGACGACATCATCGCGGCGGAGCGCCAGCTGTCGTCAAGGATCGCGGACACAACGACATTATCGCGACGTCGACCGGCGACCCGTACACGCACAACTTCACCGGCAACGTGACCGAGCTGTGCCCGGTCGGCGCGCTGACGTCGAAGACGTACCGCTTCAAATCGCGGCCGTGGGACTTGAACCGCACGCAGACCAGCTGCACGCAGTGCTCCGTCGGCTGCCAGCAATTCGTCGGACGTTCGCGTCGGCAACGTGCTGCGCACGATGTCGGTCGAAAACGACGATGCCATCTCGGATGGTTGGCTCTGCGACCGCGGCCGGTACAACATCGGCTTCTACGGTTCGAACCGAGCGCATCACCCAGCCGCTCTACAAGCATCACGGCCAATTCGTGCAGATCGGCTGGGACGATGCGTTCTTGCTGTGGGCGAAAGCGGTGAAAGAAGCGCTTGCGCAAGACGCTTCGTCCGTCGGCACCATCGGCGGCGGACGCCTCTTGAATGAAGAAGCCTACTTGCTGCAGCACGTTTTCCGCGCGATCGGCGCTAAAAACGTCGATTGGCGCGCCGGCGTCAACGTCAAGCGTCGCCCGGCGCAAAGAGCGGCTCGCTCGAAGCGCTCGAGAAGGCCGCAGCAATCGTGATTGCCGGCGAATCGCCCGAAGAGCGCGCTCCGGTCATGTGGCTGCGCGTCATCAAAGCCGTCACCAAGAACAACGCGAAGCTGATTCGCATTGCGAGCACGGATCCGCGTCCTAACCTCGCCCACACGGACGTTGCGAACGTCGGCGAAGCCGTCGCGCAACTGCCGAAGGACGGCCGCGTCGCGCTGATTTGGGACGGCAACGATCCGGCGCTTGGCCTGGAACTGGTGAACGCGGCAAGCGCACTCGACTGCCTGACGTACATCACCGGCGAACAGCCGAACGCGCGCGGCGCCGAAGCGATGGGGATGCTCCCGCGCGACGGAAGCAGCGACGCGATTCGCGATGTTGGAGAGCGCGCGGCAAAGCAAGATGAAAGTGCTGTCGCTCTTCGGCGTGAATCCCGTTCGCAACGGCGCAGCCGGAAGCGACGAAATCCGCGAAGCGCTTCAAAACACGCCGTTCGTCGTGGTGAGCGACTTGTTCATGACGGAAACCGCCGGACTCGCGACGCTTGTGCTTCCCGCAAAGGGCGCGTTCGAGAAGAGCGGCACGACGATGAACTTGGCCGGCGACCTGCTGCCGGTGAATCAATCGCTCGAAGCGCCGGCGGGGACGCTTTCCGATCTCGAAATGCTGATCGGATTCGCCCAGCAGTTCAACGTTGCGCTGCCGTCGCTGGAAGAACTCGAAGCTGCGGTGATCGCCGCGGCGGCGAAGCCGTTCGACGGAGGCTTCGGCGACAAGCTCTTCGGTGCGCCGCTTCGAACCGGCCGGCGCCGTTTCAGGCCGCAAGCGCTCCATTTGGGACGGCGGCGGAACGAGCGCTCACGACGAACGCGTCAATCCGGTTCGTGCTGCGCACGGCGTCAGCGAAACCAACGGCGTCGTTACGATCGACTTGGTGAACGCCTAATGCAAGGACTCGTGAATACGTTCAACGCCGCGCCCGTGTGGCTCGTCATCCTGATCAAGTCGGCGGTTCTGCTGCTTGTGGTCGTCACGACGTTCGCGTACGCGATGCTCGCCGAACGCAAAGTGCTCGGCTGGATGCAGCTTGCGTCCCGGACCAAACCGCGTGGGTCCGTGGGGTCTTATGCAGCCGGCGGCCGACGCGGCAAAGCTCATTCTGAAAGAAGATCTCACGCCGAAGTACCGCCGATCCGCTGATCTACCGTCTCGCGCCGTTCATCTCGTTGCTGACGGCGTTTTCGGTGTACGCGATCATTCCGTTCGGCGCGAGCTCGTCGGGCACGTGGGCGATCGGCAACGTCAACGCCGGCATTCTGTTCCTGCTCGCGATCACGTCGATCGGCGTCTACGGCATCTCGCTCGGCGGCTGGGCTTCCGGTTCGAAGTATCCGCTGCTCGGCAGCGTGCGCGCCACCGCGCAGATGATCAGCTACGAACTCGGCATGTCGCTCTCGTTCGTCGGCGTGTTGATTCTCGCCGGAACGACGTCGCTCGACGGCATCGTCAACGCGCAGGCGAAATGGTGGTTCATCGTCCCGCAGATCGTCGGCTTCATCGTCTACATCATCACGGCCGTCGCCGAAACGAACCGCGTGCCGTTCGACTTGGTCGAAGCGGAAACCGAGCTCGTCGCCGGCTTCCACACCGAGTACTCCGGCCTGCGCTTCGGCTTGTTCTTCATCGCCGAGTACGTGAACATGCTGACGGTATCGTGCATCGCGACGCTGCTGTTCTTCGGCGGATGGAACGCGCTGTTCGGGCTGACGATGGTTCCCGGCATCATTTGGTTCATCATCAAAGTCGGCTTCTTCATGTTCTTTTACATGTGGCTGCGCGCAACGCTGCCGCGCTTCCGGTACGACCGCTTGATGGCGTTCGGGTGGAAAGTGCTGCTGCCGGTCGCAACGCTCAATCTCGTCGTGACGGCGATCGTCGTCGCACTCAAAGGCATAGCATGAGAAAACAGCTCTATAACGTCGGCGCGATCCTCAAGGGGCTTTCGATCACGTTCAAGTTCATGTTCGCGAAACGGCCGACGATCGAATATCCGTCGGTGAAGAAGCAGCATGCGCCGCGTTTTCACGGCCTGCACGAACTGCGCCGGTACGCCGACGGCAAAGAACGCTGCATCGGCTGCGAGCTGTGCTCGAGCGCGTGTCCCGCGAATGCGATCACGGTTATCGGTGCGGAGAACACGCCCGACGACCGGAAGTCGGCCGGGCGAGCGGCACGCGGCGCGTTACGAAATCGACGAGTTGCGCTGCATTTTTTGCGGCATGTGCGAAGAAGCGTGCCCGACCGATGCGATCGTGTTGACGCCGCGCTTCGAGATGTCCGATTACCGCCGCGGCTCGTTCATTTACGCGAAAGACCGTCTGCTCGTGCCGCCGCGAGGCCGGCGTCGGGACGGCGCCCGACGAGCGTCCGAACGGCATTCCCGCCGATCTCGGCCGCGTTGCGGAGGTTAAATCGACGACGGACGTCGACGAAGGCTACTCCGCGACGAATCGTGGAGAGATTTTGAAGACGCAAACCCGCGGGCTCGCGATCCTTAAACAGGCTCAGGATGACGAGTGGCGGGAAGGCGGTCCGAACTGATGCTGGGCTTTTGGGTTTTGGCGGTGGCGATGGTTGCGACCGCGATCTGGTGCGTCTCGGCAAAGAAGCCGGTCTACAGCGTCGTTGCGCTGCTCGGCCACTTTGCCGCGCTTGCAGCGATGTATCTCACGCTCAACGCGGAGTTTATCGCCGTCGATGCAAGTCATCGTGTACTCCGGCGCGATCATGATCCTGTTCGTGTTCGTCATCGCGCTGCTCTGAGCAGCGGCGTCGCGCCGTTCTCGGCCGGCCCGAACCGGTTGCCCCGCATCGGCGCGCCGGCAATCGTGGTGCTGCTGATCGCTCTTGGGTTCCTAACGTATTCGCTCGCGCGCGTTTCCATCGTTACGCCGCAAACGTCTGCGAGCGGATCGCAGCTCGGCCCCGTCGGCGAACGCGAACGTCTTCGGTTCGGTTGCGGACTTCGGCGAGGCGCTCTTCACGACGCATCTGCTGCCGTTCGAAGTCACGGCGTTCGATTCTGATGGTCGCCGTTATCGGCGTGATTCTGCTCGCCGGCGAACAGCGGCCGGCGTGCGCCGTCGCAGAAGCAGGCCGCGGAAGTGCGCCGCGAGATGCGCGAAGCGATTCTGCGGGGAGGCGAATAGATGAACGCCATGGCCGTTCCCCTTACCAACTACATCGCGCTTTCGACGGTGATCTTTTTCATCGGCGTTGCGGGCGTCATCATCCGCCGCAATCCGCTCATCATGCTCATGTCGATCGAGCTGATGTTCAATGCCGCCAACTTGTTGTTCATGGCGTTTTCGCGCGCGTGGCTCCAGAACGCAGGACATATCTTCGCGTTCCTGGTGATCACCGTCGCGGCCGCCGAAGCTGCTATCGGTCTCGCGATCGTCGTGACCGTCTTCCGTACCGCCAAAACGTCGATGTCGACGAAGTGGCGGCGATGAAAGGGTAACTGCACGCGATGGTACATCACGTGATGGGACACGACGGATACTATCCGTATCTACTCGCGTTGTGGCTTTTGCCGCTCGCTCGGCGCGATTGTGAATTGGGCGTTCGGGCCGCAGCTCAAACGGCTGCCGGACCGCTCGGCTCGGCTGCCCTCGGCGCCGCGTTCGTGGCGACGGTCTTATCGTGGGCAGCGACGCGAACGCAAGGCGGTGCAACGTCGGGCGCGCATCAGGCGCTCTTCAGTTGGCTCCCCGGATTCGATTTCGGCTTGTTGCTCGATCCGCTCTCGCTGCTTTGGGCGCTGATCATCACCGGCGTCGGCTTCCTGATCCACGTGTACTCGATCGGGTACATGGACGGCGACAACGCGTTCGCGCGGTTCTTCGCGTACCTGAACTTCTTCGTGTTTGCGATGCTCACGCTGGTGCTCTCCGACAATTTCGTCGGACTGCTCGTCGGCTGGGGTCTCGTCGGTCTCGCTTCGTACTTCCTGATCGGCTTCTGGTTCTTCAAACCGTCGGCCGTCGCGGCGGCACGGAAAGCATTCGTCATCAACGTCGCCGGCGACGTCGGCATCATGTTCGCGATCTTCATGATCTTCGCGCAGGTGCACGCGATCGCGTTTCGGCGACGCGTTCGCAGCCGCGGGTTCATGCGTCGCCGGGTTGGCTCTTTGCCGTCTGCTTCGCGCTCTTCATCGGTGCGGCGGCGAAGTCGGCGCAGGTTCCGCTGCATACCTGGCTTCCCGATGCAATGGAAGGCCCGACGCCGGTTTCCGCGCTGATCCACGCCGCAACGATGGTCACCGCCGGCGTCTATCTCGTCGCGCGCTGCGCGCCGCTCTGGAGTCAGAGCCCCGACGCGCAAGAGCTCGTCGGCGCAATCGGCGGCCTTACGGCGATTCTGGGCGCGATTCTCGGAACGTCGCAGTGGGACATCAAACGCATCTTCGCCTATTCGACGATGTCGCAGATCGGCTACATGATCATGGGCGTCGGCGTCGGCGCTTACGAAGGCGGCGTCGCACACTTCTTCACGCACGCGTTCTTCAAAGCGCAGCTGTTCCTCGGTTCGGGCATCATCATTCACGCGCTCACCAACGAGCAGGACGTGCGCCGCATGGGCGGTTTGCGCACGCGAATGCCGTTCGCGTTCATCGCGATGCTTACCGGCGTGCTCGCGATTTGCGGCATCCCGGTCTTCAGCGGATTCTTCAGTAAAGACCAAGTGATCTACGGCGCGCTCGAGCACGGGCATCCGATGGCTCTACGCCGTCGGCATCGTCACCGCCGGCATCACCGCGTACTACATGTGCCGCATGTTGTTCGTGACGTTCCTCGGCCAGTATCGCGGAGACGTCGCTCCGTCGGAGCTCGGCATGAGCGAAGCGGAAGCCTCGGGTGCATCGACCGCAACGACGGCCGGACACGAGGACGTGCACGAAGCTCACGCGCCCTCTTGGCTCATGAACGTGCCGGTCGCGATTCTCATCGTGCCGACGATCTTCATCGGCTGGCTGATGTTCGGCGGCGAGAATTCGCCGTGGTCTCGCTTCTTCGCAGCGCAATTCCCGGCGCAGCACCTTGCGGCGCCCGCCTTAAGCGAAGGACTCACCGGCATGCTGACGCTCGTCGTCGTGCTTATCGGCATCGGCGTTGCGTGGATGCGCTACGCTACGGCGAACGCTACGCAAAACGCCGTCGCGCGCCTGCGCGAAGAATCGGTGAAGATGCCGGCGGTGCTCGCAAACGCGTTTTACTTCGATGCGGCGCTCGACGCCATCTTCGTTCGTCCGGCGCAGCTGCTGGGCACGTTCTTCGGCCGCTTCTTCGATCCGCACGTTATCGACGGAGCCGTACGCGAAACGGTCTTCTCGGTGCAGTGGCTCGGTTCGCTGATGCGCTCGTTCCAAACGGGACTGCTGCGCGCGTACGCGTTCATCTTGGTGTTCGGCGTCGCATGTTTCGTCGTCTACTACGCCGTCGTGGCCGGAGGTACGCACTAGTGCTCGCGCTTGCCCTGATCCTACTGCCGATCATCGCAGGGCTCGTGCTCTTGGCGATCCCGGACGAGAACGGCCGGACGAGCAAAGCGGCGGCCACCGTCATCGCGGCGGCGACGTTCGTGATGGCGCTGCGTTCAAATCAGACGGAGTTCAGCATGCGCTGGCTCTCGCGGCCGTTCACGTCTTCGCTCCACTTCGGTGCGACGAACGTATCATACTGGCTCGTGCTGCTGCTCGCGCTGTGCACGTTTTCCGCATTGCTCGCCACGAACGTTCCGCGCAAGCGCAACTTCGTCGCGCAGATGCTGCTGCTCGAAGGCACGATGATGGGCGTTTTTCTCGCCCGCGATCTGCTCGCGTTTGCGCTCTTCTGGGATCTTATGCTGCTGCCGGTTTTCGCCGTGCTGATCGGCTGGGGAGAACATACGGCGACGGCATGGCGCTACTTCATCTATAACTTCGCCGGCGGCCTGGCGCTGTTGTTGGCGACCGCAGCTTTCGGCGTGCTTTACGGATCGACCGACGTCATCGGACGCAGCGACGTGCATCTAGCCGGCGCTTGGGTGCCATGGATCTTCGCCGGATTCGCATTCGCGTTCTTGGTGAAGACGCCGGTGTGGCCGTTGCACACGTGGATGCCGCTGACGTACAGCGACACGCCCGCGCCAATGGTTGCGGTCGTGAGCGCGGTGCAGTCGAAAGCGGGACTTTACGGCCTCATCGTCATCGCGATGGCGTTCATGCCGGATTACCTGAAGGCCTATGCCGGCATTTTCATCGTGCTCGGCATCATCTCGTTGCTCTACGGCGCGTTCGTCGCGCTGACGCAGAACGACGCGAAGCGAATCGTTGCGTATTCGTCGCTTTCTCACTTGGGGCTGATCGTCATTGCGATCGCGTCGTTCAATCAGATCGCGCTCGAGGGCGCGGTGATCTACATGATCGCTCACGGCTTGTTCTCCGCCGCGATGTTTCTGATCTTGGGCTACGTCGAAGAACGCGAAGACACGCGTTCGCTTGTCCGGCTCGGCGGCTTAGGGGCTCACAATCCGCGGCTCGCGGGCGCTATGTGCATTGCGATTCTTGCGGCGCTCGGGCTTCCGGGGCTGGCGGGATTCGCGGGTGAAATCGTGATTCTCACCGGAACCTTCCAAGCGGGCTTACTGTGGCCGACGCTGCTGGCGCTGATCCCGATCGTGATCGCGTCCGCGTACATGCTGCGTTTGTTCCAAGGCATCATGAACGGCCCGGAAGTCGAAGACTTGCCGGTGCGCCGCGACCTGACGTGGGTCGAGGGCCTGGCCGTCGCGCCGCTATTGCTCGCGCTCCTGTTCCTTGGCGTGAACCCGCATGCGCTCACCGTCTTCAATCCCGCCGCTTATAGCGTCGCTTCGTCGCAAGGAGTTTCGACCCGATGAACATCAACGTGACGAACGCCGATTACATGGCGCTCGCACCCGTTTCGATCGTGGCCGTTACGGCGCTCGTGGTGCTCGTTGCCGATTTGCTGGCCCGCACGCACGTGAAGCGGTACGTCGGGATCGTTCTCGGCCTCATCGGCCTGGCCGTCGCGGCGTATGCCGGGGCAAAAGGCTACGGTCAAAACTACAGCGCGTTCAACGGCGCGTTCATGCTCGGCGGCTTCAGCGTCGTCTTTGAAGAGATCGTCCTGATCGCGGCGGCCGGGTCGCTCGTGCTCTACGGTTCGATCGGCCGTGAAGAACGCATCGCCGGCGCAATCGCGCTGATGCTGTGGTCGACGTGCGGCGCAATGCTGATGGCCGGCGCGGCAAATCTGATGATGGTCTTCCTCGGACTCGAGCTGCTCTCGCTCGCGCTGTACTGCCTGTGCGGGCTGGCCGACCGTCCGACGTCGCGCGAATCGGCGCTAAAGTATCTGATTCTCAGCTCGATGGCGTCGGGCTTCATGCTGTACGGCATGGCGTTACTGTTCGGCGCGAGCGGCAGCGTGCAGCTTGCCGCACTCGCGAATCCCGCGCTCACCGGCAATCCGCTCTTTTGGATGGGAAGCGCTTTCTTTCTCGTCGGCATCGCATTCAAGTTGAGCCTCGTCCCGTTCCATGCGTGGTCGCCGGACGTCTACGAGGGCGCACCGCTTCCGGTCACGGCATTTATGAGCGTCGCCACGAAAGCCGGTACGCTGGCCGTTTTCGCGCGCTTCGTTTACGCAGCGTTGCCGTCGGCGGCTGCATCGAAGCTGTTGCTGCCGATTTGGATCATTGCGGCAATTTCGATGATCGCCGGGAACGTGGGGATGCTCGCGCAACACGACTTGAAGCGTTTGCTCGCATATTCGGGTATCGCGCAGGTCGGATACATTCTTACGGCTCTCGCCGGCGGATCGGCGCTCGGAATGCGCTATGCGATCTATTATCTCGCGGCATACACCTTCATGAATCTGGGAGCGTTCGCGATTGCAGCTACGCTTTCCGAAGATGGCGAAGAAGGCTCGCGGCTTGCGAACTATCGCGGCCTTGGACGCCGCCGCCCGTTCGCAGCGGCGTTGATGACGTTCTTTCTGCTGGCACTCGCCGGGTTGCCGCCGACGGCGGGCTTCCTCGGGAAGATTCTCATCCTGTCGTCGAGCGTCAGCACCGGTTATGCGTGGCTGGGCGGCGTCCTGATCCTCGGCACCGCGATCTCGCTCTATGCGTACGCGAAAATCATTCGCGTGATGTACCAGCGCGACGAACACGCTCACACCGCCGACCTTCATCCGGCGGTTCCGCTGGCTTGGATCAGCGCGGTAGCGTGCTTCGTGGTCGTGCTCGTAATGACGTTCTATCCGCTCACGCCCAGCAACGTGCTGCCGTTGCTCCGGTAATTTATGAACGTTGACGTGCTGGCCGCGCTCGGCGCGACGGTTCGAACGCTGCGCGCGCGGCTGGACCGCGAACTTCGCGCCGAGGGCTTGCGCCTTGGACAATATCAGGTTCTTTCGATCCTTTGGGAAGAAGACGGCCTAACGCCTCGCGAGCTTTCCAACCGCCTCTCCGTCGAAATGCCGACGGTTACGCGCACCGTCCAGCGGATGGTGCGCGACGGTCTCGTTCAGCGCGAGGACCATCCTAGCGACGCTCGCTCCGTGTACATCCGCCTCACCGAGAAAGGCAACGCATTGCGCCCGATGATCCGGCAGCTGCTGGACCGGGAGACGGCGCGCATACTGCAGGGGTTCAGCGAAGAAGACCGCCTGCAATTCGTGAGCCTGTTAGAGCGCATGCTAAACAACGCCCGGTAAGCGTCACGAACCCCTGCCTTTGGTCGCTGTCCCGCTGTAGAATGGAATTGCAGGGAGGGGCATCCATGGGGCGTCGCGCGCTTTCTCTATTCACTATCTTCATCGCGCTCAGTACGGCGTACGCCGTTAGCGATCCGGAGACGAAGGTCCCCGGGGCCGTTCCGATGGTCGTGAATCCCGAACATCGCCCGGGTGACGAACTTCCGAATGACCCCGCCGGCGCGATCCGCGCGACTCGAGAAAGAATTGCCGCGGGAGACATGACCGGGGCGATTCGCAGCCTTTCGGCATACGTGTTCGGCCATCCCGACGACGTCGAACCAAAGCGCTTTCTCGGCGATCTCTATTTCCGGACCGGCGACTCGGAGCGCGCCGAGCAACTCTATCAGCAGATTCTGAGCGATTATCCGGGCGACCGCGAAACGCACAATCGTTTGGGCACGGTCTATGCCACGCAAAATCGCATCGACGCAGCGATCAAGCAATTCGAGGCGAGCCTTCCGGGAACGGACTCTGTCGGCGACTTGGTGCAACTCCACGAACGCCGCGGCGATCTCGCGGTCTATCGCGCGCAAGTCGAACGCGCCGCATCGCAGTATCCAAACGACGCGAATCTCCAAGCGGAGCTTGGACAAGTTTACGAAGCGATGCATCAGCCGTATCAAGCCGCAACCTACTTCCGTCGCGGGCTCGATTCGGACCCCAACTCGCTGACGGCGTTGAACGGACTTGGCTTGTCGATGATGGACATGCACGATTACGCGTCAGCCATCGGCGATTTTCAGAAGTGCCTGAGCATCGAAGCGACGAGCTTCCAGTGTTTGGACAACCTCGGTGCGGCGCAGCTCGAAGCGGGCCATGACGCCGTCGCGCAAGTTACGCTAATGAAGGCGCATCAAATAGCGCCCGAACGGCCGGAGCCGCTCGTGAATTTCGGCTATCTGGCCGATGCCGGCGGCGATTGGAAGAAAGCCGTTGCGTATTATGCGCAGGCTATCGCGATGTGGCCGTATTCGCGGGAAGCGTACATCGACATCGGCATCGCGTACGAGAAGCATGGACTCTATCCCTTAGCGCAAGCCGCATTGATGAAGGGCATTGCGGCCGTACCCGATGACGGACGGCTGCACGTGCTGCTTGGCGAGGCGTACGAAGCGCAAGGCAATCGTGAAAAGGCGATCGCTCAATACCGCGCGGCAGAGCTTTCGCCCGATCCCGAGATCGTGCGCATTTCCCAAGAGTTCTTTGCGCACCTCAAAAACGGCACGCCCCCGGACAAACCAATTTAACTCAATACGGGGCGAAAGCAACCGCCGAGCCCTCCTCGATGTGCGGTAGGGCGTGAATCGGGCACTCGGTTCTTTCAATCGTCCGGACGTTTCGCCAAACGGCTGCATCTACGATGACCGGTAGCGTGGGCTGCCGGCGGCCCGCCGCGCGTAGATCGTGAAAAAGCTCTATAAGGCTTGCCTTTTCGCCGGTGAACTCCACGCAAGTGCCGCTCTCCGTGTGACCCCATGCCTTTCCATCGCCGGCGGGCGGTACCATCACGACTGCAACGGTTATTTTTTCTTCCCGCTCGCCCATCGGCGTGAATGCCGTTTCCCCATGGATTGACGATCTTTGCTGGTTCACGATTTTGGCTCGCTTCCTGTCGTGTTTTCCTTAATCATTTCCTTCGATGCATGTTCCCGCTCGCGATCGGACTCGGATTTGGGCGCCGTCTCCCACGGCTTTGCATCCACGTAGAGCTGCGTCGGACCTTGATCTTCTTGTCGCTGGTAGGGTTGAGGCTTTTTGACCGGTTCTGCGTCACTCATTTTCGACGTTTACCCTCTACATGCGATGTGCTGAACGTTGTTTGGCACTCTTGCGGACGGGCAACAGAATGGCTATGGCCACACGATACGAGGTTCCCGCCTCGCCCGAATTGTTGGAAGTCCGGCGGCAGCTTTCGCAAGCTGACGAGCCGCTGGTAGAGCTGGATGCCTGCAACTTCGACTTCGAAGTGCGGCTTTCGGAAAGAAATTTGTGGATCGTAGCGAGCAGCAGTGGAGAGCAGCCCATCGCTTTGCGCGCCATTTTCGTAGCGAGCGGCGTACTTGCGGTCCATCATCTCGAACGAAAAGGCGGGTTCGTTCAGCTGGAGGCAACGAGTGAAGTCGGCGCCTACCGCGTGACCGCGGAGGTCACGGCCCGCGACGGCGCGGCCGTGCTTCATGCGAAAACTTCATTCCTGCCCAATCACAACTTGCGACTGCACGCTCATCCGCGCGATCTGTTTTTCCTTGACGATCGCGCGGAGAACCCGCAGACAAGCGCCCGTCTTTACACGGCCCAGCAAGGCTTTCAAACAGGCTCCCTTTTTGCGGCTTGCGCGGGCACCGGCGGATATTCAATCTTTTACTTTCAGAACTTCACGGCATTGCGCATGTATTTCGAAGACACGCGCACGACTCCGAAGGACAGCGTAGGCGGATCGCTACCGGAAATCGGCTTTCGGCTTCCCATCAGTGAAGAACATCCGCTTCTTGCAAGCAATGAGTATACGCTCTCGGATTCCTACGTCGTTTTAAGGCGGGGAGCGCCCACGTCGGAAGGCGAGGCGGCTCGCTGCTATCTTGATGCGCTAGCTTTGGTTGCCGGCGATTTGGAACAACTTCCGCGCACGTACCATGACTGGCCGCAGCGCGCCCGCGCAACGGTGTGCCATCTCGCGCTGTCCCCCGAGTGCAGCATCGATGTAGACGGCCAACGCTACTTGGCGCCGTACGTCAACGCAAAGGATAAACCGCCCGAAAGCATGGTGCAGCTGACGGTGTTGATGGCCCTTCTGGAATTCGAAAAATGGACCGGCGATACGTATGCTTTGGCGCGCGAACTGCTCGACGGCCTTGAAAACTTCTTTGAGAAGAATGTCGGGTCGATGGTGCGCTGGCTGCCGGGCGAGCCTTTTGGAGCGCGCGAAGACGAGCACCAAACGCACGACGCAATGGACAGCTGGTACCTGTATCACGTCCTGTTCAATATCGCGCGGCTTGCCGAAGCGGGAAGCGCGAACGCAAAGGAGCTTTTGCGACGCTCCCTTCCGTACGCGATTCGAGTCGCGAAACGGTTCGCGTACCGGTGGCCCATCTTCTTTAGTTTGCAAACGCTCGACCCGGTTCAGGCCGAGGCGCACAAAGGAAGCGGCGGTGAGAACGACGTCTCCGGCCTCTATTCCCTAGTTATGCTTCACGCGTATGAGATTTTCGACGAACCCGCCTATCTGGAAGAAGCACGACAAGCGGCTGATGCAATGGAGGGCTTTGGCTTTGGACTTTCCTACCAAGCAAACACGACGGGTTTTGCTGCAGAAGCGGCTTTGCGCTTATGGAAGATCACCAAAGAACAGCGTTACTATGATTTGACGATGGTCGCGATCGCGAATATTTTCGACAATATCTCCCTTTGGGAGCCGGGGTATGGCAACGCAAGATGGTACTCGACCTATTTCGGTCTGTATCCCCTTCGCGGTGCTCCATATATCGCGGCTTACGAAGAAACGGAAGCGCTGGCGAAGTTCCATGAGTTTCTGCGTTTGGGCGGGACCGACATACCGGAAAGCGTGGTATTGTTGATCGCCGAATACGGAAAATGGCTTCTGTCTCGAGCGTGGCAATATTATCCGAGTGAACTTCCGCAAGAAGCGCTGGCCGCGAAGTCCCGCAATGGTTGCGTGCGTCGGGAACTCGCGATTCCGCTCGAAGATCTCCAAGACGGGCTCACTCAGTCAGGACAGGTTGGCCAGGAGATCTACGGTGCTGGGCTCGCGCTTGTGTGCACGACGCGGCATTTCCACCGCCTTCAGGACAGGCCGTTTACGCTCTTCAGCGAGTATCCGCTCGAACGTATTTCAAAAAGCCGCTTTCGTGTCGTCGGAAGCTCGCGAATGCGATGCTCGGTGCGCCTCATACCGGAGTCTGCCAACAACCCCGTCTCCGAAGACGCCGCTTCGATTCTTGGGGCGAAACGTCGGAAAGGCAACCGATCGATAGAAGGACATTTGGTGCTCGAAGCGCGCGGAGGCGACGTCGTAGTCTTGAAGCCTGGACCACGCCGCAGGGATCGCTAGCCGGACTTCTTCGCGATGCAGTCGATTTCTACGCGGACGCCGCGCGGCAAGCCGGCGACGGCGACGGTTGAGCGCGCGGGTTTTGACAAGCCGAAAACCTTTTCGTAAACGGCGTTGACCGCGGCGAAGTCGTTCATGTCGACAAGGAAGATCGTCGTTTTGACGACGTCGCTGAAGTCGTAGCCCGCTTCGTGCAACACGGCGCTCAAGTTTTTCAAAACCTGTTCCGTTTGGGCGGAGACGTCGCCCGCGACGACCTCGCCGCTCGCAGGGTCGAGCGCAATTTGTCCGCTGCAGAAGAGCTCGTTACCGCTCTTGACGGCCTGGCTGTATGGACCGATTGGGGCCGGAGCGTTTCCGGTGAGTACGGCTTCATGCCCCATTAGGCGTTCACCCGGTCGCGCGTCATCACGCCTTTGAAGTTCATCGGTGGTTCTTCGATGCCGAAGTTGTTGTCGTAAAGCTCTTGAATGCGGCGCACTTCGTCTTGCGTGAGCGCCGGTGAATCGACGGCTTTCGCAAACTCGACGAGCTGATCGGAACCGTAGATGTTAGGCAGAATCGTCATGACCTTCGGTTCGTTCAACAGCCACTGAATCGCCGCTTGTCCGAGCGTGCGGTCCGGTCGTTCGAGGAAGCGAAGCTGTTCGACTTTTTTCACGCCGTTCACGAGCCAGGAGCGCGGGCGGTGGCGGCGATGGTCGTTTTCCGGGAAGACCGTGTCTTCGGTGTAGTGCCCTTCGAGCATTCCGCTCGCATGCGGAACGCGAATCATGTAGCCCGTGTCGGCGCCCGATTCATACGCCGCTTTGATTTGTTCGTTGCCGGGATACTGCTCCAGCAAGCTCCAGATGACTTGAAGCGAGGCGACGTTGTGTTCTTTCACTGCGTCGACGCCCTCATAGAGGAAACCGATGGCCGGCCCGAGGGCGATGCCGTACATCCGGATTTTGCCTTCTTGTTTCAGCGCTTCTAGCGTGGCCCACATCTCCTCGTTGTGAACGTGGTCCATCTTGGCATTGTGCAGTTGATAGATATCGATGTAGTCGGTCTTCAACCGGCGCAGCGACTCTTCGCACGCCTTGCGGATGAATGCCGGCGACACGTCTTGCGGCAGCTCCATTTGCCCGCGGCGCTCGCCGGAGTGCGTGTAGAAATCGTAGCCGAACTTCGTCGCGTACACGACTTTGTCTCGACGGTCGCCGAAAGCGCTGGCCAGCTGCTCTTCGCTGCGGCCGTTTCCGTACGTGTCGGCGGCGTCGTAGAACGTTATGCCGAGCTCGTGAGCTTCGTGCAGCAGCGCGATGGCTTCGGCGTCGGTTTTCTCACCCCACCATCCGGTGGAAGTAGTCCACATGCCGAATCCGATTTCGCTCACCGTGACGTCGGTATTCGGATAGGTACGATATTTCATACTCGCAATAAACTCCGTTAAAAGTCGCACCGGGCGGCGCGCTTCGAAGGGCGGGCTTCTGCGCGGCCGACGCCAACACCCATTTATTGTGGAACAGTTGACCGGGTTTGAAGAAGACTTTGTGCGGGTCGGCCGCTGGATCGACGAGTATTTCGCCCACCCCGAGCGGTACGCGGTCCTGCCCGCCGTGCGCCCGGGCGAAATTGCAGCCAAGCTGCCGCACGAAGCGCCCGAAGACCGCCGAACCGTTCGAGCGAATCTTCGCCGATTTCGAACGAGTCGATCGTTCCCGGAATCACGCACTGGAATCATCCGCGGTTTTTCGCGTACTTCGCGACGAGCGCGGCTCCGATCGCCATTGCGGCGGAAGCGCTTGCCGCCACGCTCGACGTGAAAGTCATGCTGTGGCGCACCTCGCCGGCCGCTGCGGAACTCGAATCAGTCGTAATGCGCTGGCTCGCGCGTCTGATTGGGGTGCCCGATTCGTGGACCGGCATCATTTACGACACCGCGTCGGTTGCCGGCTTTACCGCGCTTGCCGCCGCTCGCGAAGCGCTCGGATCTGGCCATTCGCGAACAAGGCATGACCGGCCGCGACCTCCCGCGCTTGCGCATCTACGTCACCGAGCACACGCACTCGCACATCGAAAAGGCGGCGATCGCGCTCGGCGTCGGCCAGCAGAACGTCGTGCGCGTAGCATCGGACGACGCATTTCGAATGGACCCGGCGGAGCTTGCGCGCGCGATCGAACGACGATCTTGCGGAGGGTATGCGTCCGATGGCCGTCGTCGCAACGGCGGGCACCACGTCGACGACGTCGGTCGATCCGGTTCCACAGATCGCGGATGTCGCCGAGCGGTTCAACGTGTGGCTGCACGTCGACGCTGCCTACGCGGGCGTCGCGGCGATTCTTCCGGAGCATCGCGACTTGATGGACGGCGTCGAACGTGCGCAGTCGCTCGTCGTCAATCCGCACAAGTGGCTTTTCGTTCCGATGGATCTGCTCCGTGTTGTTCTTGCGCGATGAAGCCAGCGTGCGCCGCGCATTCAGCTTGGTGCCGGAGTATCTCACGCACGACGGACGGCGACGTTCGTAACTACATGGATTACGGGCTCCAATTGGGCCGTAGATTCCGCGCGCTGAAACTCTGGTTCGTGTTGCGGCACATGGGCGCGAAGGGAATCCGTGAAAAGTTGAGCGCGACACATCGCGCTTGCGCAAGAGTTTGCCGGTTGGGTGGCAGCAGAAGGGGGTGGGAAGTGGCCGCGCCGCACCCGCTTTCCGTCGTTTGTTTCCGCTATCATCCGAACGCAGCCGACGATGAAGCGGACTCGAAACGCTCAACGCGCAACTCTTAGAGGCCGTCAACGCGACGGGCGAAATGTTCATCTCGCACACGAAGCTTGACGGCCGCTACGTCTTGCGCTTAGCGATCGGCAACCTGCGCACCGAACGTTCCGACGTGGAAGCTGCGTGGCGGATTCTGCGGCGCGAAGCCGCCGCGCTTACTTCGCGAGAAATGCAGGCGTGACGCCGTTGCGAGTGCTCGTCGTCGAAGACCATCCAGAAGGCGCCTCGGACATGCGCGCGATGTTGGGAGCGCCGTTCGAAGTGACCGCTGTCGCGCGCGTCGGTGATGCGGTTCACACGTTGCGAGACGGTGAGTTCCACGCCGTCGTTTTCGATATCAGCCTGCCTGGCGCGGCGGGATTGGATGGACTGCGCCGCATTCAAGAAGCGGCGGAACGTGTACCGGTCGTGATTGTGAGCGATCAAGGCGACGACGAGTTGGCGATTGCCGCCGTCGCCGCCGGCGCGCACGACCATCTGCCGAAAGGCCACGTCACCGGTATCTCCCTTGCGCGTGCGCTGCGTTACGCGATGGAGCGTCAAGAACTCTGCAACCGGCTCGCGGCTTCGCTCGACGAACTCGAGCGCCAGCGCGCGAACGTCGTCGATTTGAACCAATCCGAAGAACGATCTCATCGCCGTCCTCGCGCACGACATCAAAGGCCCGTTGACGTCGATCGTCGGATTTGCGGAGCTCTTGGAAGAGGGTTATCTCGAGGGCGACGGCGCGACCGACGCTGCAAAAACGATCCGAACCAACGCTCAGCGACTGGCAACGTTTGCCAACGACGTGGTCGCGCTCTCACGCGTCGAGCACGGCAATCTCGAAATAGCCGGCGAGCGTGTCAACTTGGTCGAGGTGATAGAGAAGGTCATCGAGTCGAAGAGCGGCGAACGCGCGCTCGAATTCCAAAGCGATAGCGGCGAAGCGTTCGTGCGCGGTGATACCGACCGGTTGCGCCAAGTCTTCGAACATCTCATCGGCAACGCGATTAGGTATTCGCCGGGCGGCGAACCCGTTGAAGTCGCGCTGCGATCCGGCGGCGGTGCGTACGCAATCGCAATTCGCGACCGCGGCATCGGCATGCCGGAAGAGGAGCTTCCGAAACTGTTCGGACGCTTCTCTCGTGCGTCGAATGGGCGCAAAGCGAAGATTTCCGGCACCGGTACCGGCCTTTTCATCGTGAAACGAATCGTCGAGCTTCACGGCGGAACGGTCGCCGTTACGACCAAACCCGGCGACGGCAGCACGTTTACCGTAACGCTTCCTGCAATGGAAGCAATGGGCGAAGCGCAATCGGGACGCGTGACGATTCTGTCCAGCAGTCCGCACCTCAGCCGGTTTGCCGCATACGAACTTCGCTCGCGCGGCTATCGCGTGCGCGAAATCGATACGCTTGAAGAACTCGATGCTTCGGACGGTTTTCGTGCAGGCGACGTCGTTGTTGCCGATGCGCATGACGTCAACCCAAGAACCGTACGCGACCTCATCGGAAGCGCGGGAATTCGCCTCGTCGGCATCGGCGCGCTGGACGAAGGGTGGGACGCAGCCTTGCCGCGCCCGTTTCTGCTTTCGGATCTGCTGGCAGCGATTACCGGAGAACGGCAACCCGCCGCGTCTCAGTAGAGACGCAGATACGCGCGATGTTCCCAGGGATGCACGGCGCGGCGGTACTGTTCGTACTCGGCAAGCTTGGCATCGCGGAATGCATGGTAGAGGTGATCGCCGAGCGTCGCGCGCACGACCGCGTCGTTGTCGAGCTCGGTAATCGCCTGGCGCAACGACTTCGGCAGCGTGCCGATGCCGCGTTCGCGCCGGTCGCGCTCGTTCAAATCGTACGTCGAACCGGCGAACGCATGTCCCGGGCAGCGTTGCGCGGTCGACGCCGTCGAGCGCCGAGCCGATGAGCACCGCGAGCGCGAGATACGGATTGCACGCGGGATCGGGGCTGCGCATTTCGATATGGCGCGGACGTTCCGCAGGCGGAACGCGCACGAGGGCGTTTGCGCTGCGTTCCGACCATACGGTGTAAATCGGCGCGTCCCACGCGGCGACGAGGCGCTTGTACGAATTTACGGTCGGATTGCAGATGGCGGTGGTTGCGGGCGCATGCGCGAGCAATCCGCCGACGACGTAGAGCATCGTCTCTTCGTCGGCGGCGTCGCCAAGCAAGAACTCGACGTGAAGTCCGCTGCCGGCGCTCGTCTTCGCTCGGCTTCGGCATGAACGTCGCTTCCAGTCCGAATTGCGCGGCGATGTGTTTCGCAATCGTGCGCAGCGTGAGAACGTTGTCGGCCGCAGCAAGCGGATCTTCGTACGCGAGATCGATTTCGTGTTGTCCGGCGCCGTGTTCGTGATGCGCGGACGCAACGCGAATCCCCATCGACTGCAGCGCCGCCACGATGGCGTTCCGCGCGTCCTCGCCCATGTCGTTGGCGGAGAAGTCGAAGTACGATCCGACGTCCGACGTCTCCGTCGAACCGAAGACCGTTTCGCGCCGTTCGAAGAGATAGAATTCCGTTTCAAGGCCGATTCGCAAATCCGGCAGACGGGTTTGTACGCCTTCGACCGCCCGTTGCAGCGTCGTCCGCGGACAACCCTCGAACGGCGATCCGTCAGGCATCGCGATGTCGCAGATCAGGCGCGCTTCCCCGGCGTCTTCGCGCGACCACGGGTAGAGCGCGAACGTCGCGGGATCGGGCCGCAAAACCATGTCGAGCTCTTCACCGCGGACGAATCCGTCGATCGAGCCGCCGTCGAAGGTTACGCGTCCTTCGAGCGCCGCTTCCAATTCCGTTGCCGGAATCGAAACGTTTTTGCTAACGCCGAAGATGTCGGCAAAAACGAGACGCACGAAGCGCACGTTGCGTTCTTTGGCGAGTTTGACGACGTCGCGCTTGTTTTGCGCGCGTTGAAAGTTATGCGGTGTGGAGTGCATCAATCGCAATCGCTAGACGAAGAGTGAGTTGGTCGTGCGCGCTCTCGAGCGAGCGGCCCGTGATCTCGCCGATTTGGCGCAAGCGGTAGAAGACCGTGTGGCGGTGGACGTTGAGGCGTTCCGATGCCGTCTTCACGTTCTGACCCTCCGCAAAGTATAGCCGGAGCGTCTGTTCCAGCTCGGTCTGATGTTTGTCGTCGTAGTCGCGCAGCGGTGCGAGAACCGCGCGGGCGAAATCCTCGAGCGCGCCTACCGGCGCTCCCTCGAGGAGCAGCGGATAAACGCCGAGATCTTCATACGCGGCAACTCGCGCTTCGCCGTAGATCCGGCGCGTGACGGCCAGTGCCGTTTCCGCGGCTGCCACGCCGCGCGGGACTTCGAGCGCCGGCACGGCGGAGCTGACGCCGCCGGAGAAACGCAAAGCGAACTTACGCTTCACCGCGGTTTTCGGCAAGCAGCGTTGCGGCGGTGCGCGCGTTATCCGCATCGACTTCGCGCGCGGCGGGCAAGAGGAGCAGCAGACGCGTGCCACGCTCGACGATGCCCATCTCCGCATCCGTCGCATGAAACGATTCCGTTGCAAAAGCGTGCAGTGCCGTGAGGCCCGTATCGCTGCCGTCGTCCGGCGATTCGGGTTCCAACGCGACGACGACGTACTGGCCCGCCACGCTTACGCCGCGTGCGGCAGCGTCGTCGCGAACGGCATGCATGTCACCGTAGGCGCCCCCGACAAGGCGCTCCCAAAAGTTTTGCCGCCGCCCGCGGCCGCCGGCGCGGTCTTTCGCAAGCTCGAGGGCGATCGCCGAGGCGGTGAGGCGCAGAAGCGCCGCAGCCTCCGGTTCGAGCTCGCTTTGCGGAAAGAGCGAAAGCCAGCCAAGGTGCAGGGCGCCCGCGAGCACCGGAACGCTCGCACCGGGGCGCCCGTTGCGATGCGCATGAGGGGTGCGGTCGGTGACGCTGTCGGCTACGAGAAGGTCTCTCGCGCTCGGCGGGATCGGGGCCCCTCCGGCGGCCGCGACGTGCCGCCACTCGGCGTCTTCCAGCAGTACTCCGCCGCTCGCCGTCTGCGCCAGGTGCGCGGCCAGGGCGGTGCAGCCGCCTCCGGCAGCGGCAATCCGCGCCAAGTCTTCGGCAAACTCGACGATCCGGTCGGGAGTCATGCGGCTGCTTTCGGCGAAGGAGTACCTCGTTCTTCGAAGTGATGGACGTCGGAATTTTGCGCGAGGCCGTGTCCTCGCTTTTTACGGATACGCCCGACGCGGTCGTGCTCTACGACCCGCGCGGTACCGTCATTTGCGCGAATGAAGCGGCCGAGCTTCTCACCGGCTATTCGAACGAGGAACTGACCGGATCTACCTTCCGGAAGCATTCGGACCCAGCCGACTTCGCCCGCGTGCGAGAACGCCGTGCGAACCGCGCTTGCCGGCGGGACCGATCACTTCGACACGCACGCGATTCATAAAGACGGAAGCGCCATCCCGGTCGAGTGCTACATGTTTCCGGCGCGCTTGGGCGACCGCATCGTCGGCGTCTTCGCGCAAGCTCGCGACATCATGGCGCTGCGCTCGGCCGAAGAGTCGCTGACGATCAATCAGGAAAAATTTCGTTCGCTCTTCGAGTACCACCCCGACGGCATCATGGAACTGAAGAGCAACGGCGCGATCTCGCGCGTCAACGTCGGCTCTCGAAAGCGAAACCGGATTCTACGGCGAGCAGCTCGTCGGGAAACCGTGGACCGAGCTCGTCGCTCCGGAGTTCCGCTTCGATGCCGGCGAAGCGTTGCTCGGCGCGATGCGCGGCGAAGCCGATCGAACACGATTCGCTCCTGCTCGACCGTCTCGGCAATCGAATCGACGTCCAGATGAAGCTCGTTCCGCTTGCACGTCGGTCAGCGAAATTCACGGCGCCTACGCAATTTTCAAGAACGTGACCGCGCAAAAGACGGCCGAACGCGCCATCGACGAGCAGCGCGAGCAGATTCGCCGCTTATATATGGTTGCGGCCTCGCGCAGCGAATCGGTCGACGAGCAGATCGACGCTACGCTGCGTCTCGGGATGGAATTGTTCGGCTGGGATCAAGGCGTACGTCACGCAGTTTCAAGACGAACATCTGCTGATTCGCAACGCCGTCGGCGAACGCGGCATAGCGACGGGCATGCTTTACCCCATGCAGTCGTCGATGTCGCGTCACTTGCGCGGCGAGCGCGATTCCATTTTCGTTCCGGATCTGGACGCTCCCGAGTGGCGTGACGATCCGGCGCGCCGCACGGCGCCGTGGCGCTCGTACTTCGCAATTCGCTTGAGCGTCTTCGACAAACCGTTCGGTGCGCTGGTTTTCGTGGGGCGCGCTTCCGCGCGCCGGAATGGATTCCCGCGAGCGCGACATGGGCTACCTGATGAGCCTCTTCGTCGTCGGGCGCCCTCGAACGCGCGGCGCAGAGCGAGCGCATCGAGCAGCTGGCGTTCAACGACGCGCTGACCGGGCTTGCCGAATCGCGTGCTGTTCAACGACCGCATCGAGCATACGATCGCAACGGCGCGCCGGTATCTGCGAGACTTTGCCGTGATGTACGTCGACGTCGACAAATTCAAAAACGTCAACGATCTCTTCGGACACACCGTCGGTGACGCGGTTCTGAAAGAAGTGGGCTCGCGTCTGCGTGCGACCCTGCGGGAAAGCGATACCGTTTCGCGTTTCGGCGGCGATGAGTTCGTGATACTTCAGCCGATCGTCGACGGTCCAAGCGACGCTGCGGACCTTGCGCGCAAGTTGAACGTCGCAATGCAAGAGCCGGTCGTCGTGGACGGCACGCCGCACGACGTGCGTATCAGCATCGGCATCGCGCTCTATCCCGGCGACGGCTCGACGATCGAAGAGTTGATGGAAGCCGCGGATCGCGCGCTCTACACGGCTAAGCGCGAAGGGCGCAATCGCTGGAGCTTTGCGAATCAGGAACTCGCGCGCCGAAATTTGACGAAGAAGCGCTAGCCGCCGAGCAACCCCGGAATGAGCTGGCTCAACACATAGAGCACGGACAGCGCGCCGATGATGATGGCGGTTGCCCACGCGACGATGTTGGCCAGCGGCGAGTTGGTGTATTCGCCCATCACCGACTTCCGGTTGATGACGATCAGCATCAGGACGAGTTCGAGCGGCAGCAGAATGCCTTGCAGGATCTGCGCGAAGAGGATCAGCTGCAGCAACGGGAATGCCGGGAATCAGCACGAACGCCGGCGCCGACGAATGAGGCCGGCGGCGAAGAGCGTGAAGAAGACGGGCGCTTCGCGAGAACCTGCGGTCGACCGCCGCTTCGAACCCGAGCGCTTCGCAAACGATGTAGCTCGTCGAGAGCGGCAGCACCGTTGCGGTGAAGAGCCCGGCGTTCAGGATGCCGAGCGCAAAGATCGCCGACGCGAACTGGCCCGGCGAGCGGCTCGAGCGCGACGCGCAAAGTCGGCGGCTTGCGTGCGGATGACAGTTGCGCGCCGTGCTGGTTCGCGAAGAAGATCGTCGCGGCGTTCGCGATGATCATGAAGCCGGCGAGCGCGATGCGCGAGAATCGAGCCGTTGATGACGTCGATGCGCGCGAGCGTAAGGTCTTCCTCGTCGCGAGCCTTTTTCGACGACCGCCGACTGCAAGAAGAACTGCATGTACGGTGAGATCGTCGTGCCGATGAGCCGACGACCATCGCGACCCAGCCGGCGTTGCTGAAGCTGCGAACGTGGGAACGAGCGTCCCGCGCAGCGACCTGCGTGCCAGTCGGGATGCGCGAGCACGCGCCGAGACGATATAGGTGACGTAGATGAGCGAGAACACGACGAAGGTGCGCTCGACGATTTTGTTGTTGAAGCGCAAGACGAAGAAGAAGACGGCAGACGAGCGCGATCGGCACGGCGATGTAGCGCGAGATGTCCGAAAGATCTCCGACGCCGCCGCAATGCCGGCGAACTCCGTCGCCGTGATGCAGCGTGTTGATGAAGAAGAGCACGAGCATCGCGAAGAACGAGATGCGGACGCCGAAGTTCTCGCGAATGAGCGCGGCGAGCCCCTTGCCGGTGACGCAGCCCATGCGCGTCGCCATTTCTTGCACGACGATCAGCGCGATGGCGAGCGGAACCAGCACCCACAGGATGCTGTAGCCGAACTGCGCGCCGGCTGGCGAGTACGTGGCGATGCCGCCGACGTCGTTGCCGGCCGATGCGGTGACGAAGCCCGGGCCCGAGAACGCGCAACAAGCAGCAGCGAGCGAACGCCAGAGCGATCGCCTGCGAGCGAGGTTGCGCGCCGTCGCGCGTTAGCCACCGGCTCGCCGCTGCGGCGCCGCGTGCGGCGCTTGGCGGTGAAGTCGCGGAAGTTTCTTGCGCCAAATCTTCCGGCATGATCGCGTCGATCGCGTCGTCGACGGTGACGATGCCGAGCATCTTGCCGTCGCTCGTCGACGACCGGAACCGCAAGCAGATCGTAGCGCGCGATCGTCGCGGCGACTTCTCGGCGTCGCGTGTCGGCGCGCACGGTGACGATGTCGGTTTCCATGATGCGTTCGATGAACGCCGTCGGGCAGCGCGAGCAGCAGCGTGCGCAGCGTCAGAGACGCCGAGCAGCGTGTCTTGCTTGTCGACGACGTACAGGTAGTAGATGAACTCCGACTCCGGCGCGATTTCGCGGATCTTTGCGGATCGTCGCTCCGCCGTGCGGTGCGGATAGATCCACGACGTAGTCGGTCGTCATCAAGCCGCCGGCGGTGTCTTCGTCGTACTTGACGAGTTCGCGCAGCTCGCCGGCGGTGTACTCGTTCATCTCGGCGAGCAGCTCGCGCTGCTGCTCTTCGGCGAGTTCGCGCGAGCAGGTCGGCGGCGTCGTCGGAGTCCATCTCTTCGATGATGTCGGCGGCGCGTTCGGTGCCGATGTCTTCGATGAGCGAACGCTGCGTTTCGGCGTCGAGATGTTCGAACGCGTCGGCCGCGGTTTCGTCGTCGAGCTGACTGAACGACGGCAGCCGCTTCGCGCGCCGAGAGATCGCTGATGATCTCGGCCAGCTCCGAGGGATGCAGACGCGAGAGTTTGCTCTCTTTGACCGAAAGACTGCACTTGCGACGGATTCGACGTCGCGGATCGGCGAGACGGAATTCCAGGCGATCATCGAGCGCGGAATCGTTCGGTAGATCGCAGGGCGTGAAACGCTTGCCGAACGATTTCAGCCGAGGCGGCGCAGCAGGCCGCCCACACCGACGTCGGCCGCGACGACGCGCAGCGTGTCGCCGGTGCGCGCGATCTCGATGTCGTTGATGCGCACGACTTTGCGGCCGTCGACGTCGACGATCTGTTTGTCGAGCAGATCGGCAATGAGGTAGAGCGCGTCGTCGCTCCGGGGGCGCCGGCTCTTCGGGCGCATGGTGAGCGCGACGATGCCGCGTCTGCGTCGACGTCGGCGACCGTGTCGATCGGCGCGAAGCGCAGGCCCTTGCGCCGTCTTGATGACCAGGCCGTCGATCTGCGGAAAGACGTCGTCGGGTTTGTTGACGAGAAAATCGGTGACTTTGCCGATCGGCAGCTCGTTGACGGTCGCCCTGCGGCCGACGAGCTCCGAGATGAATCCGTCCGTGAAACGCCATTGCGACTCACCCCCTTCTCACCGAATCAAAAACAAAAAAGCCGTCCGCCTCGCTGGCGGCCGGCACGAGTGACGAAGAACGGCGTCGCGTTCGTACCCCATTCGCTACGAGCTTTGGCACCACGCGTCGTAAACCTTCGACCGGGTTGAGCCGGTCGCAGGAGCCGCGTTAGACATCGCCTTGTCTCGGCGTAGTCTGGTCTACCCACTTGGCGTCTCTCGACGTTTCGGGGCAGCGGCTTGTGTATCGCGTGGACGCCTCACCTAGCGAGGTATCCTTCTTAAGTATAGGGGCGGGGGTCAACCCCGGCGGGTTATCGGCCGAAGGCGCTGATCAGCATCTTTGCGAGCGACAGCGTGCTGACTTGCATCTGCGACAGAACGCTGGTTCCGACGCTGACGAGAATCTGCTCTTTCGTAAACGCCGTCACGGTCGCGCCGATATCGGCGTCGCGGATCGAGCTTTCGCTTGCGATTTGATTGATTTCTTGCGTCGCCGCATTGTCGGCAGCGTACCCGAGCGACACTTCTTGCGCGCCGATTGCGGCGCTCGGTGGATGTCAATCGACGTCAAGCGCGTTGTCAATGCGCGCTTCGGCGCCTTGATTCGTCAGGAGGTCGCCGACGTTGATTTGGTTGACGCCGAGGTGCAGCGTGTCCATTGCGCCGATCGAGATCGCGATGGTCGAACCTTCGCCCGTTCCCGTGTTGACCTCGAGCGCGTGACCGTTGTTGCCCATTACTTGCGGCAGCGTCACGCCACACGGCAGTCTTGCCGACGTCGCTCTGCGCTCAACGGGTTGAAAGTTGAAGTCGAAAACAGGGTTGCCGTTATTGTCGTACACGTAATACGGGTTCGAGCCGGCGCCGAATTCGTCGAAGTAGTTGTTGCCGGGCGTGACGTGGACGACGTTCTGCTGCACGGGTCCGAAACTCGGATCGGGGCTCGAAACCGTGAACGTTACCTGCAGCTGATTCGTCGTCGCATCGTAGGAATCGACCGAGAAACTGAACTGCGCCTCTTCGGCGGTCGCATTCACGAAGGTCGTCGACAGATCGATCAGCGGTTTCCCGTTCGAGCTGACAGCCGGGTTCATCGGATAGATCAGCTTCGCGGGCTGCGTCTGCGTCGAGGCCAAGCTGCCGTCGAGCAATGGCTTGCCGTTGAAATTCGTATTTTGCGAAATCCGGTTGATTTCAAGCGCGAGCTGATCGATCTCGGCCTGCAGATTTTGTTGGTCTTGCGGCGAGTTCAGGTCGGAGTTGGCTTCCACCACGAGCGACCGCATGCGCTGGAGAATTTCCGTGATCGTTCCCATCGCGCTGTCGGCAACGGTCAAGAGATTCTTCGCGTTCTGGACCGATTGTTGCCCTTGGTCGAGGCCCTGGCTCACGGTCTGCATGTGCGTGGCCATGGTGTAGCCGCTCGGATCGTCCGCCGCGGAGTTGATGCGCAGTCCGGACGAGAGCTGCTTGGAAAGATCGGTCAGCTTCGCTTCGTTGTTATTGAAGTTGTAGAGGACGTTGTCGGAATAATCAAGCGAACCGAGACGCATTATTGCACCTCAGCCTTCGGACAAAGCGAAACAGAGCCGATCGAAACCGATCCTCTCCGGGAGTTCCGCCTTAGGCGATGCGCTTTTAACAGCACATCCTTGTCCAGCAAGTATTCCTCCATCCTTGGAGTTTCTTTATGTAGGGCTTCCCTGCACGCTCCATGTGCCGGTTTCCCTTGGATTAACTATCGGCCAAACATCGTAAACATTCAACCCAGCGATGGGCCGCGGAGTGTAAATGTTGGGCCCGCCCGCCGAACCCTTTAGAGCATGGGGCGCGCGCTGCAGGTTCTTGGCCTGCTGGTCATGGCTTTATCCTTAAGTGGGCTCGGGCTGGTTTCCAGTGGGAATCCGGCTATGGTCGCGCTTGCGGATCCGTGCGTCCCTTCCTTTGGAGCGTCGCCTTCGGCCTCTCCCTCGGCGGAGCCGGGTTCGCCGGCCTCCCCCGGCGCTAGCCCGGAGCCGTCCCCCGTGACGTCGATCCCACCCGGAGATCATCCAAGACCGGTTCCGGGCCCGAACGACGTCGCGGCCATCGTCCCCATCGCGACGGTGGCGCCCCAAAGTCCGACGCCCGTCCCAAGCGCAACGCCGCGCGCGCCGCAGCAGCTGCAGAATTACCCCGTCTTTGCTCCGAGCGAGAACATCTCGACCCCCGAGCCGACTCCTACGCCGGCACCCGTTCAAGCGCCGTCGTCCGCCCCGAGCTTTGGCGCCGTGTCCGTCGCAGCAGCGTCGTCTCTTCGGAAGCGGACCCATCGAGTTCTCGGGCACGGGCGCGTTGGACGTGGGCGCGCATCACGTCCAGAACAGCGACCTCGTAAGCTCGCAAAACCAGGTCGGCATGGCGATGAACTTCTCGGTTTCGCGTCGCACGGATCAATCGTCGCTTGTCGTTTCGCAGGCGGTCGGCGACTTCAACGGCGCCTACAATGCGGCGCAAATCAGCGTCGGCTACAGCACGCCGCAGTACCTTGTAAACTACGGCCCGGTTAACGGGCCGTCCGACACGCAGCTCTCCAGCGGCGCATTCAATCAGGGCGTGACGTTCGGCGTGCCGCGCGGCGCGGACGAATGGGACTTCATCGGCGCGCACACGCAAGGCGTGAACGGCGAAGGGTATCGGGTCGGCGCGATTCGTCACTCGAAGACGTCGCGGCGCGGCGCGCTTTTTTCGCAGACGCTTTACGACGCGCATGGGCGATCAGTCGCACGGAACGGCCGGAACCCTCGATCTCGCGTACACCCGCTTTACCAGCGCGAAGACGCTACGGTTGGAAACCGCGGTTTCATCGATCCACGGGATTCCGGGAATCACCGACGGTTTGCGGTCTGGCGTACGGTGCGAATCTCAATTTCAACAGCGGCCCATCGTCGACGAGCTTCAGCTACATGCACGTTCCCGATGCGTACGTCGCGTTGGGACAAGTGCAGTACGAACAGTCGCAATTCCAATTCACCCGCCGCAATCCGATCTTCCACCAGGGCGTCTTGACGTTCGACTACGGCGATCTCTATTCGGTTACGGGCGGCGTTTCGAACCGTTCCACGCATGAAACGCTGAACGCGAACGTTCCCCTGGCGAAGAACGTCTCTTCGCAGTGGCTCGTGAACTTTTCGTCGACGGCGGCGCAAGGCGACGTTGCGAAAGAGCACGACATGGCGTTGACGCTCGGCGAACAAACGCATGGGTTCAATCTCCAGGAGTCGGCGCAGAGCAGCGTCGTGAACGATCTGCTCGCGGGCTCCGCTACGCAGACGCAGTTCATGGCCCAGCTCTCGCACGACTTGTTCGGCGGCTACGCGACGTTCGAAACGAACTTGTTGACGACGAAGAGCGGCGGAGCTGCCGGTCGTGTAACGGATGCGATGGCGCAATACACCCGCCCGATCGGCGCAAAGGCCGAGTTTTCGTTTTCGGCGGAAGCCGTGCGCAATGACGTGCTCGGCGAGGGGCTCGGGTCGAGCAATCAGTTCACGACTACGTACAGCCTGCTTCGGCGCATCTCACCAGTCGTCGGGATTCGCGCGACGTACGGAAAAACGCGGCAGAGCGGGTTATACGGCGGCGGCGCCTCGTATTTGAATTTCGATTTGGTCGGCCCGCTGGCAATCGGCAACGCGGCGCGGTACAGCGGGCGCGCGAATCCGAATTTGCCGGCGGTGATTCAAGGACACGTGTACCTGCAAACGGAGGCAACGTCGTACGGACTCACCGGGCAACGCGGCTTCGCCAACGTTCTGGTGACGCTGGATGGCGGCGTCACGCAACGCACGGACGCGAGCGGCTCGTATGAGTTCCGCTTCGTGAAACCGGGGCCGCATTTGGTCACGATTTCGTCCGGTACACTCCCGGTCGGCGTGATTCCGGACGCGAGCTCGCAGAGCATAATGGTGCAGGGCGGCCAGATCGCCACGGTCGACTTCTCGGCCGGTCAGTTCGGTGGAATCGGCGGCGTTGTGACGGAGATGGTCGGGGGCAAGCCGGTGCCGGCGCCCAACGTGCTGCTCGTCGTAGACAACAACCAGCGCGGTTTCACCGGCGCGGACGGCACGTACCAGATCGGCCACCTCACCAATGGCAAACATACAATCGTCGTGTCCGCCGACTCGCTGCCGGCCACCATGGCCGTGAGCGGCGACGGCTCGCGCGAAGTGATGGTGGGGCAGGGCGGCGTTAGCCCGGCGAACTTCGTTCTCACGGGCCTCGGATCGATCGAGGGCGTCGTGCTCTACACGTCGGATGCCGGCTTCGGCGATCTCGTGGGAGCCATCAACGTCTACGTCGTGGCCGACCCGGGGCAGCACGCCGCTATCACGGATGCCGACGGGCACTTCATCATCGATAACCTGACGCCGGGGCAATACACCTTGAGCGTCGACCAAGATACGCTTCCCGACGGCCAGGGCGTCATCCAAGGCCCGGACGGCGCCGTGACCGTGAATGGCGGCAGCCCGACGGCAGGCGTGACTTTCAAGATCGGTCCGCAGGCTAAGCAAGTGGTCATGAGCTTCGGCGGCGGCAGCAGCGCGGCGGTTCAGGCGTCCTTCATTCCGGACAAGGCGCCGCCGAACAGCATCGTCGATCTTTTCGTGACTACTAATGAAGCGCACCCACGCTCGGTTACCGCTCAAGCAGATATCTTCGGAACGATTCCGCTTCACTACGACCCCGCGAAGCACGGCTGGGTCGCCCGAATCGTCGTGACGCCGGCGGTCGCGAATGGCGACTATCCCGTGCACGTGGAAGTCCAGGGCGCAAAGAGCGGGTCCACCGACACATCGCTCACGGTCAGCAACGCGCTGCCGCTGATCTATGCACGCGGCACGCCGGCCAATCCGAAGCCCGGCGAGGTGGTCCACGTGCTCGCCAAGATCCTGGCTAACGTCGAGCCGGGCGATAGAATCGCGCTCGAGGACGGCCAGAATCTCGACCTTCCGGCGCCCAAGGGCCACATCTACGTGCTGACGATCCGGGCCAAGCACCCGCTGCCGTATCACGGCCTTATCTTCACGAAGCGGGGCGAAAGACTGCCATTTGTAATCGGTCCGTGAGGGCGCGGTAAACCGGTAGTAAAGAATAGCCACGGGCTCGCTTAAGCGCCTCACAACCTGGTTGGTGACTGCCGAAGCTAAAGTAGCGGAGGCAAGCTACGGATAGTTCGCCTTTGCGTGGCTCGGTTGACGCCAGCCTCAAGCAATTGCACGAGAAAGGATTTCACGAGTGAAGCGAGCTCTCACCCTAGCAGCGATGCTGGCGAGCACGGCGGCAATGAGCAGCCAGGCCTTCGCAGCAGCGACTGTCAATCAGTACGGCTCGGTCAAACTGCAATGGAACGTTGCAGTGGCCATGAACGCCGTCGTTCACACGAATTACACGGCGGCTTTCGCCTTCGGCGGCGCCACGGCAAATATCGGGTCCAACCCCGCAAACAGCTGCGGTGCCACTTCGCCCGGCAACACGGACCTGAACCTTCAGTTCGGTACCGTCTCCCCCACGTTCGGCTCGACGGCGAGCTGCGACTATCAGAACGCCGTCGGCGTGTCGGTTCAGACGAACGACAGCAACGGTTTCGCGGTCAACCAGTACCTCGACGCCGCACTTCCGGCTGGCACGAATCTCTGCGCGTTCCCGAACAACGCCTCTAAGACGTTCCCGGTTACCCCGGCCGCCGCGATCACGACTTCGGCGTGGACCACGGCGCCCGGCAGCCTACAGCGGTGCTTGCGCCGCGGGCGGTGCCAGCATCACGAACGCCGGCGCAATTCAACAAGCCGGTAACGCACCGGCTCAACCGGGTCCAGCGGTCAGCTACACCGGTGAATATGCCTCGTCGGCAGCGCCGGCTGGCTCGGTGTTCATCAGCAACGCTACCGCAGCGGGCGCACCGCTGATCGGCGGCGAGGACCTCCAGCTCAACGTCGCGAGCACGGCTGCGTCGGGAAACAACATTTCCGCCGTCATGACCCTGCAGTTCATCGCGAACTAGGGCTGCCAAGCATCTAATAGGAGAGAGACGTCTAGCCGAATATGACGGGTGGTATGAAAAGGAATTTGATCGCTGCTATAGCGACCGTCCTCATCGTCATTGCCTCGGCGTATCCGGCAACGGCGGATCTCTCCCTTGATGTGGCTCCGGCGAAGATCGAAATGCAAGTCGCGCCGGGTACCACGCAGACGATCCCGATTACGGTACGAAACAGCGGCAGCGCACCGATGCACATTCAAACGTCGATGGTCGACTTCGGAGTAACTCCCGGCGGCGACTACACGTTCACGAAGGCCGGTTCGAGCCGCTATTCCCTTGCCGCTTGGGCGCAAGTGAACCCCCGCGAGTTCGACGTTCCGCCGAATTCGTTCCAACTGGTTCGCCTGACGGTAAACGTGCCGCAGGGCATCGCCGGCGAGTATTCCGGCATCGCGTTCTTCCAAACGCGTCCGCTGCGCCACGAAGGCGGCGGCATCTCGTTCTCGGAGCGCGTTGCCTCGAAGATTTATCTTTATACCGGAAATTCGATCCGCATCGACGGACAGATCGACGACATCGCCGTCAAGCAGACGTCGATCGGCGAACGGTTCCTGGTTGGATTCAAAAACACCGGAACGGCTCACGTGTACCTCAACGGCCGCATCGAAATCCGCAAGGGCAACGACGTCGTCGCGCGAGTTCCGCTGCAATCGCAGGTTCTCGTTGAGCGCGGCGGACGTCGCGTGATCCAGGCGTACAGCGATAATTTGCCCGCGGGGAATTACACGGCGCTGGCGCTCATCGATTTCGGCGGCGCGAACTTGGCAGGCGGCCAGACGGCGTTTTCGGTCAGGTAGAATTTTGTGCGGTCCGCTCTGCGAACCGTTAACTATCTAGGAAGAGTGGAGTGAAAGACAGGATGTCTAGTTACGCTCGATACGGTCTGACGCTATCCGCAATCGCATTTACGATTGCCGGATTGCTCGGCGGCGCGCGTATCGCCGGCGCCGCACCTTTCACGCCTCATCCCATCGACGCTTCGCCGATCGATCGCCCCATCGCCCGCCCGCTGCCACTTCGCACGCCGTCGCTGCCGCTCAACGCAACGGCATCGCCGTCGCCCGGAGCCTCGAATGCGCCGGATCGAGTGCAGGCGCCCCTCGGCCCGGTAAACAGCCATTGGATTCTCGACAAGAACGGCCCGAAGCCGCCGGTTCGTAAGAAGCTCTCCGACTTTCTGGTTAAGACCGGCTTGCACACGTGGGGCGTGCGCAACGTCCGCCCCGTTACGACGATGAGCGTGCATGGCCGGCGGGTTCGTCCGTTCTCTGCCGACGGCAGCACGATCATTTTGACGGGCGACCAGTCGAACTATTTTACGAACGACATTACGCTCGCGTACGGTGCCGACGTGTACGCAAACTGTCAGAACATGCCGCTGAATAACCATACGTATACGTATTGGATCTATCCGCCGGACGGCAGCGGCCCGTACAAGCAAAACATCGGTACGGATGGCAGCGGCAACTGTAACAACTACACGAACTTCAACTTGTCGACGCCGTGGGGCGGCTACAACGCCGGCGGGACGATCAACTCCGACCCGGCATATCCGGGAGTGTGGGTGATGGCTCTCTATGACGGAGCCACCGCAATTACCGAGACGGAGATCGTTGCGAACTCCGCAATCAATTTCTCAACGTATGCGAATCTGGGTCTTACTGCGGTAACGAATGACTTCACGCCGGGAAATCAGATCGTGGTCGGCGCGAGCGGCCTGAATCCGGCGCACAGTTACGCGATTGGCTGGGTCTACACGGCTGCAAGCGGCCTTCCGTGCGAGTATACGATCCCGACCGCTTCAAAGAACACGAACAACGCGGTGTGTTTTACCGGCGCAGTTGCCGGTCTTCAGGCCTTCGGCGGCAACCTGACCCAGTATTGGGGTCCGTTGAGCGCGCCTTCGACGAGCACTGCTCCGACCGGCACGTACGACGTTCAGCTTTACGATACTACCGACACGAGCCTCGTATCTCATCAACAGATTTCGATCGAGCCGTCGAACATTTCGTGGACGCTGACGCCGTACAATGCGTCGGGCGGCACCGTGCAGCCACCGGCGTTTTACAACAGCACGTATGCGACCGACGGCATCTTGGACCAATCCGTTCAAGGGCTTACGTACACCGCAAACAACCTTCCGGCGGGTTCGAACGGCGATACGATCGGTGTAAGCATCAGCGATCCGAACGGCGTCGTGTTGACGCAGCTGCAGAGCTATAACTACGGCAGCGGAGCACTGCCGATTCTTCAGAATCCGCCGACCGCCGTGCAAGCCGGCGGATCGTTCACGAAGCAAGTAGCCTTCCCGCTCAATGCGGTATTCGAAGAAGCGTTTGGACCGACCCAAAACCCGTTCGCGCCGAACGTTCTCACCGCGCAGCTGTACGATCAAACCAAGGGCATCGTGCTTGGCAGCAAATCGTTCCAGTTGCTGGGATACTACGCGAACGCCGCGTGGTCTACGAATACTATTTTGCCTGCCAACGTCGCGCCGACGACGGGCACCGTAGTAATTACGAACACCGGCGGCACGAACTTCGGATCATGGAACGGTGACGCGATCAGCGGCGTGCAGATCGCTACGATTCCCGCCAACGGTGAAACCCTGGGCCTGTCGGCAACGACGGCCGTGGATTCGGCCGGGAACAGCTGGACGATTTCTTCGGCAGGCGTCGGCGTGAACACGGTCATCACCGCAACGCCGAATCAACGAAATGTCGGTATCCCGGTCGGCGGCACGCTCTCTTTCGCCGTCACCGTCGCGGTGCCGGCCGGCAAATGTACTACGCCCTGCGACTTGCCGACCCAAATCCTACCCGAGCACGGGATTGCGTATAGCGCAGCGGGCTCGGCATCACCGAACTTGCAGGTACTGGCGTCGGGCGTAAATCCGAACACCGTCGTGCCGACGATTGCGTGGGCGGTGCAAAGCGAAAACGCCACGGCGAACATGGCGGCTCGCGCTGCGAAATACGGTCAGCTGACGTATATTTACGGTACCGCAAATTCGCCGACGTCCGATTATTACACGGTCAACTTGACGCTGAACAACGTCGTGTCCGCCGGTAACCACCGTTTAACCGAAGTAAAGCTGACGTTCCCGTCGGCGGTCGACTTGAACGCCGTCGTGCCGACGCTCGTAAGCGGCCCCGGCGGCTACACGTGGAGGATTTACTCGAACACGACGCCCAACGCGGCGGGCGTTTCGCCGGTTGCGGGCGCTAACCAAAACGTCATAGCGATCGCCTGTAAACAAACCGTCACCGACGGCTGCGGCATCGCGCCGGGAGCATCGGGTACGTTCGTAATTCGTTTCCCGCTCTTCAAAACGTCGTTCACGGAAACCGATATCGCTGCGGTCGCGAATTTCGACAAGGGCAATGCCTATGGAAATTGCGGCAGCTGCGCGGATGCGGCTTACACGCTGAGTCCGACGTCTACGACGGTCAACGCGATCGCCGGGGCGACTAACGTCGATTCGTCGATGCTCGCAGCGTACTCGCTGAACCCGACGCTTATGACGATGCAATTCCAGCCGGGCACGGCCGGAACAGGCGGCGGCGCAACGTCCGACAGCCTCGTGTTTACGAACACGCCCGCGTCGCACGATCCGAATCCGGACTGGGTCGACGAAATCAACTTGAATTTCCCCGCGGGAACCGATCCGGCGTCCATCACCGTACCTGCGGGCTGGAATGCATGGGAAACGGCGGCGGGCAGCCGGCAGTGGGTTATCGCGCTCTGTCCCAAAGCCGGACCGACGAATGCAAATCCGTGTTCTCTCAATGAAACGGCGAACGCAATAGCGCCGGGCGGCCAGTTGAACATGACGGTGAACTGGGCCGCCGGACCGGCCGCCGGTACGTACAACGTCGGCTGGTACGTAACGGGTGCTAACGGCGGCGTCGACACAAGCGCGATGGCGCAGACGACTCCGATCACGTTTAGCAATACGACGGCGTCCGCGGCGTTTACCAAGATCAACGGCGCAATCGTCCCGAACGGAACCGAGCCGCAAGTCGGCGCCGACGTGGCGAATGGCGGAAGTACGTTCGTCTACACGGTTGCAAACACCGGATCCACCGCGATCCAGGGCGTCACGCTTACGATTCCATCGCTAACGCGATCGGGAACGAACGGCACCGACGCTGCGACCGGTAACGGCGGATACTTCAACATCACGGCAATGCCGACGCTCACGTATTCGGGCGGCGCTTCGGGATGCACCGTTGCTTACACGAACGTGAAGCCGGCAGGACCGGTAGACGGCAACATTACCTTGACCGGATGCAACATCCCGAAGAACGGCGGCACGGTAAATATCGTGTTCGTCGCGCAAAGCCCGTATTTGGTTGGAAACGAGTTTACGTTCCCATCGACCATCACGAGCGGCGGTACGAACTACGCAACGCAGCCTACGTATAGCGCCGCGAACGTACTCTCCGTCGTCCTGAATGGTACGTTGACGCTCCTGACGCCGAATGTCGGTTGGGTCTTCCCGACGCAGCCGAATTCCGTCGTGCCGGCCGACGCAACGCTGACGCCGCAAACTAACTGCGTTAGCTGCCGCGTCCTCGCAGGCTCGCCGACGACGGTTGACTTCGGCGTCTTCAACGGCACGTTCAATGCCGGCGACGTTTTGGACGCGAGCGTTCGCTCGGACGCAAATAGTCCAAATTCGTGGGTGCTCTACGTGACGACCTCACCGGGCACGAATCCGTCTAACATGCTCTCGGCCGACGTCGATAATGGCGCCGGACGTTCCAGCACGCATGCAGGATTCGCAATCAATCAAACGGTGATGACGCCGGTGCTCACAACGACGCCGGGTCTTCAACTGGCAAACTACACCGGCAACGCGTATCATGGTCCGCTCGACTCTGTGATGAACTTCTCAGTAGCGACGGGTGGTAACACGTCACCAGAAACTGTTACTCTCACCTATACTTTGGTGTTCAACTAATGGGCAAGGTAACGCGCGCACTCGCATTGGGGCTGCTTACGGTAGCAGCGATGCTTGCTTTCGGGGACCACAAAGCCTCGGCGCAAGTCAATGGATCGGTTAAGCTCCAGTGGAAAATCGTTCCGATCGTTAACCTGACGATCACGCCGAACTATCAAAGCGGCTTTGGTCCGCAAGGCGGATCCGGATCCGGTTCGACTCCGGCGCCCGGTGCCGGCGCCTCGCTTAACGGCGGCGTTGTGGACTTTGGAAATCAAGTCGTGCAAGGCTACGCGTACCTTTACAAGTACGCGGTGAAGGCGGCGGTGCAGACCAATGACGACAACGGCTTTACGCTCTATGCGGAGGGCATGTCGGACATTCAAGACACCACGAATCCCGGCTCGACGATTCCTTTGAATCAAACCTTGTTCTGGCTGCCGTCCAGCACCGCGAACACGCCGTTCACCGGTGCGACTGCATTCCAGCCTACCTCGTCGGCGACGTGCGGAGTCGCATGTATCAATTATGGCGCATCGACGCCTCCGGCGCATGCTGCCGTGTGGACGTACCCGACCTCCACGACGTCGCAACCGGGTAACGCCGCTACGCAGGGCTTCGACTACGAGCTCCGTTTATACAACAGCCCGCCGGCGGATAGTTTTAACGTGTATATCGTCTATACGGCGGTGGGAAATTGAAAAAGCTTGCGATTACCTTCTTAGCCGTCGTAGCGGTTCTTGCTCTTACGCGCCACGCCCAAGCGCTTCAAGGAACGCTCGCTACCAAACAAATCACCGTAAATCTTTACGGTGACGGCCGTACGCCCTCACCACCGCCGGTAGCGTACGTGCCGCCGCAAACAGGCCGTGATTGTGTTTCGTTTGCGAGCCTTCTCACACGCGCCGATTCGTCGAATCAAGTTGCGTACGATCCGCTGAGCTTGAGTGAAATGGTCGCGCAGGCGACGCCGCAAGGCAGCGTCAAGGTGCAATTCACGGTAAAGGCGGATCCGTCGTTTCAGTATTTTCATGTCGTTCCCGGCCCGAGCATGTCCTCTCCGCTTTCGGCCGGGTACGGGGCCAACAATTTTCCCTGTGTCTATCAGGTGTTTGCGAAGTACTCGACGGCGTGGACCGTAACCGACTCGCCTATGGAAGTAATCAGAGCGGCGGTACGGCCGGCCTCAATGGGATTCCCCATGTATAATTATGCCGCCAGGCGATCTTTGCATGGCTTGCGGAAACCGTGACGACATCGTTTAAACCCTTTGCCAATTCGGGCCAGCCGGGCGAAACCACGTTTACGGGCGCAGCGGGCACGGCCAAGACGATGTGTTTCGATCTATCGCTGACCGTGCCGAACAACGTCCCGGCGGGTGATTACCAAGCGACGATCAGTCTACCGGTGACGCTATAACTAGATCCGCAGGGTCGATAGGGCGTCATCCCGAACGCTAAAAAATCAAAGCAACCTACCGTTGCTTTGATTTTTTTATTTCAAAACAGTTGCAAGGATACGGTATTTATGCAACCGAGACCCTTAGCGTCCCAGCGCTAATAGCGGGCGTCTTGGCCGCGTTTCTGAGTGCTTGTTCGCGCGGTAGCGATCGCACGATGCCGCGGCCACACTTTCGACGAACTCATCACATCACTCCACGCAGATGGCATTTTCGTCCGGAGGCTTTTCGAATAACGCAACGCCAAATTTCCGTGCCGGTTTTGGCGCCGTTACGTGAAACACATCGTCCTTGAACGCGTGCTCAAAGCGGCGATCGATGGTGCATTGGCGGGACGATGATTTGCGTCGTCGACGGACCCAAACGCAATCGCTAGCGATTCAGATGAGCGTTACTGCCCCATCTTCGTACGTCGTATACGGCGAAGCATCGTCAGACTTCTCTGGCCCTACAACAATTAGCGCTTCGACCCTGTCATGGTTACCGACAGCGTTTAACTCATCAAGCATTGGCGATGGAAATAATCAGCTGCATGGGGGACGGCCCTTTCTTGCGGTGTCGTCACCACGCACCGGGCGACGGAATCAATGGTTCCGCTGCCCGGGCCGCCGTATAGCTACGATTTCATTTTGCGAGGGCCTGAAGACGGTATCCCGGCGGCGATGCCGAAGCGGTCTCCCGTGCTTGGTTCATACGTTGAACGAGGCGATGATTCTTGCGGCGAAGGCAACGGCGTGGGCTTTCTTTCAGCTAACGGCCGAAGCTGACGCCTTCGAAGCATACGCAGGTGAAAAGGGATCGGAGCATAACGGTTGTGGTTGGATCACCGTCCAACGGACGGCGATCGGCGCAAAGAGGGGAACGCAACGTTTCGGTTACTCGACCGGCCTATTCTCTTTTTTCGCTGAGTTCAAGATCTGTCACGATCGACGCCAGCCCGGATCCGCTGTTGATCTTCCCTGTGTTTCAACTGCAACATTTACGAACGGCACCCACACATTGCTCGCGGGGTTCGCGCAGAACTTTTCAGGGTATAGCGGAACGTTCGCTGCGTCATCCTCAAGTTATTACGCCGTAGATCGAGCTACGAATACGAAGCGTTCTGGGAACGCTGTGTTGAACACTACCCCGAATAACCTGACCGAGACGACCGTTGGCTTAGAATCAAACGGCACGTTTTGCGTCGGATTACATGTGGTAGTTCCAGCGACCGCAGCACCCGGAAAGTACTACAATACGTTGAGACCTTCAGGCAACGCGCCCGACGGGCTTGCCAAATCCGACGCCGGCTCCGACGGTAACCGCCCTGCCGACAGCTGCTCCGACGGCAACGCCGCTACCACGCCCACACCAACGGCGACGCCATGCTCGCCATCGCGCGACCTTTTTGTTACTACCGAAATGTCGTCAGGCGTGGCAGTATGTCTAGCATTCCCTCCTGAAACGAATGGAAATCTTGCACCGCAGTTCACTATATCCGGAACAAACACTGGTTTAGTTACGCCAGAAGGAATTGTTTCCGACGCAAATGGTAACTTATTTGTTGCCTCGACTGCCTACAGCAACGGTGGAATTGCTGTGTTTCATGCGGTCCATCGCACCTACCCAAAGGTACATCTCAAACTCGAACCTGAGGGCACCTTCGTCGATCGGCCTTGATTCATCGGACAACATCTATGTGACCTCGAACGGTGCTGATAGGGGTCGTACTGCGTATTAAATTCGCTGCTGGAGCGAACGGCGATTCCACGCCGGTTAACACCATACCGATGTCGTCGCCCTCTACAAAAATAGCCGTTGCGCCAGACGGAACGCTTTACATCGCTGACCAAAGCGTTGTAAGCAATTCCCCGCTTTTTGGCCAGGTTCGAATTTATGGTCCGGGCGGCGAGCGTCCGCGTCGAGCTTGCTGGGCGGACCGACTGATAACATTGGCACAACGTGGGATGTCGAACGCGATGGCTACGGCAATATCTACACGCTCTCAAACGACAACTGATGTAACAACAAACCCCCGTATTATGAAATTGAGGCAGGATAATCGGGCGATGCACCTGCCGTTTCCATCATGAGCGCCGCGACCGAGCTAGTCAGCTACCGAATCGGATCTGGGTGGACGCTTCGGGTGGAGTGTTCGTCCTTGACAACGCAAACACAAGCAATGCGACTGTCTATTACTTCGCACCGGGCGAGTCAGGGAAACGTAGCGCCCACCACAGTGCTCAGCGGCAGTAGCACTTTTCTAGACGGTTATGGTGCAAACGGTATAGGGATGTAAGACGATCAGGCAGCCCAGATATCTACTCGCTAGACTAGTTAGCGTGCGATTTGGAAACTTAGCCCAAGCAGCACGATGGAAGATGCCGCTGCTTTCCGGTGAAGGGTATCGTACGCCGGATTTTGCAGCGGCGTCCTTTCCATTTTGTGGGCGATAATCCATAAGCACCGGCGTGGGACGGTCGCGATTCGAAGAGAAAACCACATAGATGACCGTTTCACCCGGCGCGCGTCCCAATCCGTTAAACGTTGCCATTGACGTAGCGCGTGAGGCCGGCGCGATACTGCTCGAATACGCCGCGCGGCCGCTCGAGATCGAAGAGAAGGGCCGCCGCGCCGACATCGTCACCGCTGCCGATAAGGCGAGCGAAGCGCTGATAAAGCGACGCCTCGGTGCAGCGTTTCCGAACGCGACGATCTTAGGCGAAGAAACCGGCACGACGCATGGAACGAGCGACGAACGCTGGATTGTCGATCCGCTCGACGGGACGACGAATTACGCGCACGGGTATCCGCTCTGCTGCGTGTCGATTGCCTACGAGCGGGGCGGCGAACTGATCGCGGGCGTCGTGCTATGCGCCGTTCATGGACGAACTCTTCGTGGCCGAACGCGGTGCGGGAGCGCAGTGTAACGGAAATCCGATTCGAGTTTCGGCGATCGATGCGCGTGGGCGACGCGATGGTATGCACCGGCTTTCATCCCGCCGACTTCGAGCGCAATGCGCAGTGTTTTGCCGCGGCTTCGCATCGCGCGCAGGCGGTGCGGCGCGACGGGTCGGCCGCACTCGATCTCGCCTATGTGGCGGCGGGGCGGTTCGACGGATTCTGGGAGTTCGATCTGCATTCGTGGGACGTCGCCGCGGGAACGCTGCTCGTGCTCGAGGCCGGCGGGTGCGTGACGCGCATAGACGGCGGCCGCGGCAGCGATTGACGCACGTTCGATTCTAGCGACGAACGCACGAATTCATGACGAACTTCAAGAGGTTCTGCGCCCGGCCGCCGGGTAAGAATTCTCCATGAGCGCACCGTTGATCGCCCGTATTACCGGTGGTTTTCTTCTTGTCTTCGGCATTGCCGGATTCGCGCCGGGGATTTCGACGGCCGCACCCTTCGAGGCGCCGGTTCTTGCCCTCGATATGGTGTATCGCTTCGTCTTCGGCATGTTCGCCACGAACGCGGCGCACGCCGCGCTGGACATTTTGCTCGGACTCCTAGCGTTTTTTGCGGCGCGGTCCTTCGGCGGCGCGATCGCGTGGTGCCGGGTCGTCGGCTGGTGGTCGGTCGTGCTTGTGATCTTCGGATCGATTCCGCTGACGAACACGCTGTTCGGCAGTTGCGCCGCTTTACGGCCACGATCTTTGGCTCAATGCGCTCGTCGCGCTCGCGACGCTATTCGGCGGCCACGGCCGCGCCTCGCGACCCGAACTGCTTCAGCCGGCGTAATCAGGCGGCGAGCGGCGCGCGCTCGGTCCATGTGCCGCGGCGCACTTTCCACGCCGTTGCCAGGCCGCGCGCAGCTCCACGCAATGATCCACGCAATCGGCACGCTGTACAGCCCGATGTGCAGCCGTTCGATGCCGTACCACGTCAAGCGGCAGCACGCAAGCGCTGCACAGTACGCCGAGCACCATCGAAAACTGCGTGTCGCCCGCCGCGCGAATCGGTGAAAGCCCGACCATCGCGAGACCCTTGATCGGCAGCGTAAGCATGTGCAGTGCGAGCGGCAAGCGCCGCCGCCGTGGCGACGATGCGTTCAAGCGTAAACAGGTAGGAGAGCGGCCACGCGAAGATCGCGACTATCGCGCCGGTAAGCGTCGAGACGAGCAGCGTCGTGCGCAGCGCGCGGCCGAGAAACCACTGCGCGCCCGGGATATCGCGCGCGCCCAAGCGCTGGCCGATGACGGTTTGCGTAGCGCTTTGCAGCGGACTCGGCACGACGAACGTGAGATCCGAGACGACGTTGAGCGCGCGAAACGCCGCAATCGCCGTCGGGCCGACCGCTGCGAGCATCGAGACGATCGCGATATCGGGCCCGACCAACGCCAAGCCGAAGACGCTCTCGGGAATGCCGAGCCACGCGCATCGCACGGCGAGATTCCAATCGATCGTCAGCTCGGAGAAAATGCGATACACGGGTTTGCGCGCAACGTAAACGATCGCAAAGACGGCGGCGATGGCTTCCGACAGCGAGCGTCGATACGCCGGCGCCTACGATGCCGAACGGATGATGCGTTCCGACTCCGAGCGCGAGAACGATCAGCAGCGGAATGTGAATCAGGTTGATGAGCGCGAGCAGGTAGATGCCGAGCTTCCGGTTTCCCGCTGCGCCGAGTCCCACGATGAGCGTTGCCGAAACGGCGATCGGCACGAGTGAGAAGCACCGCAGAATCAAATAGATGCCGGCCGCGTGCGAGGACGGCAGACCGCCGATCATGCGCGTGACGCTCGGAACACCAAGCGGAATGCTAACCAGCGCGATAGCCAGCGAGACGACGAACGGAATGACGAAGCCTGCGCGCACCGTTCGTGCGTAGCCGTCAACGTCGTGCGCGCCGATGCGCTGCGCGGCGATGATGCCGAGCCCGCTCCAAAGGCCGCCGACCGTCATGATGAGCGTGAAGAAAACGATCGTTGCCGCCGTCACGCCGGCGAGCGCAACGGTGCCGAGGTAGCCAACCACGATGGTGTCGACGATGCCGAGCAATCTGATCGCCCAGCATCTGCACGGCAAGGGGAACAGAAAGGCGCCGGAATGCGGCGCCTACACGGGTGTGATCCACTACCATCGAGGCGGGGCCGTTCATGTTTTCTTTCGCAAGCTATCCAACGTTGAGAAGAAGCGGTCGATTTCCTCATCCGAGGTGTAGAAGTGCGGGCTCACGCGAATGCCGCAGCCCGGCCGGTAATCTACGAAAACCCGTTCCTCGATCAACTGTTTGCAGACGCGCTCGGAATTGTCGAAATCGATGCCGATCCAGCCGGTGCGTTTTTCCGGCTCCAGCGGCGTATTGACGCGCAGCTTGCGATCGAGCGCCGCTTGCGCGATCTTCGTCGTCAGGCGCACGTTGTGCTCGCGAATGCGAGCTACGCCGACCGACCGAATCAGCTCGTGACCGGGACGTGCGACGACGTAACCGGGAATCGTCGGCGTGCCGGTGCCCCAGCGGTACATCGAGGGCGCGTAGCGGATCGGCGCTTCTTCGAACTCGAACGGCTTCGCGTGCGCCATCCAGCCGGTGACCGCCGGGCGGAACCGTTCGAGCAGCGACGGCTTCACGTAGATCCATCCGCAGCCGGGGCCGCCCATCAGCCACTTGTGCGACCCGCCGGTTACCATGTCGATATCCCACTCGGTAACGTCGTACGGATACACGCCGGTCGTTTGGTACGCGTCGACGCACAGCAGCGCCCCGACTTCGCGGCAATGCTTTTGAATCGCGCGAATGTCTGCAACGGCGCCCGACACGTAGTACGCGTGCGAGAGCACGGCAATGGCGGTGTGCTCGGAGATCGACGCGATGATCTGTTCGGTCGGAATCGTCATGCCGTCGGCCGACGGAATAACGACCGTCTTCGCGCCGTAGCGCTCCCACTCGGCCCACACGTACGTGAGCGACGGAAACTGCAACGCTTCGTACACGACTTCGTTGCGCTTGCCGCGGAACTCGATCGAGGTTGCAATCGCCGCCTGCAGCACGGAAACGTTCGGCCCGAGAAACACGCTGCCGGCCGGCGCGCCGATGATTTCCCCGATGCCGTCGGCAATTTCGCCGATGCGCGGCAGCCAACGTTCCCACGCCTCGGGACCGTCGGTCGCCCAGTCGTTCCAGTACGCATCAAGTGCGTCGCGCGCACCGAGCGGCGCCGCGCCCATCGAATGACTCACGAGGTACGTCGAGGTTTCCAAGAATCGGAAAACGGTCGCGGTGCAGCGGCTGCGTCATCGTCGGGGATGTGCTCATGCGTAGGTTCCTTCACCCAGATGCGTGCGAACTTCCCAGAGTTCCGGGAAGAACTTGAAGCTAAGCGTGCGCGCCAGATATTCGGCGCCCAAGCTGCCGCCCGTGCCTTTCTTGCTGCCGATCATGCGCTCGACCATGCGAACGTGACGCCCGCGCCAGAGCAAGAGTCGTTCGTCGAACTCGATGAGATCTTCGAGCAGCAAATAGAGATCGTAGTATTCGTCTTCGCCGGTGTAGATTTGGCGGAACGACTCGACCAGCTTCTTCGTTCGTCTCGACGCTGAAACCGCGGCGCGCGAGCAGCGCTTTGACCTTGTCGTAGAGCGACGGCTCGTCCGAGGCGGCGTTCGAGCCGTCCGCGTTGCGCGTCCGACATTTCGATGTACTGCAGCGTTTCCGTCCGCCGGACGCCGCACAGAAACTCGATTTCGCGGAATTGGATCGACTGAAAACCGCTGGCGGGATTGAGGTTGTCGCGAAATTGATTGAACTCTTGCGGCGTCATCGTTTCGAGAACGTCGATTTGCTGTTCGAGCAGCCGCTGGATCGTGTGAATGCGGCGAAAATATTTCGCGACGCGAAGCAGATCGTCGTTGTCGAGCGCCGTCATCACTGCTTGCAGCTCGTGCAGCAGCTGTTTGAACCACAGTTCGTAGACTTGATGGATGATGATGAACGAGCATTTCATCGTGATGCTGCGGGCCGCGAGAGCGGACGTTGCAGGCCGAGCAGTTCCTCGACCTTGAGATAGCTGCCGTAGGAAAGACGTTCGCTCACTACTCCACCGTTAGACCGAAAGTAAGGCTGCGCGCCGGCGCGGCGCTCGTGTCAAAGGATCGCGCGTAGTTGAAGACGATCGTCGTCGACCCGCTGCGATTGGCATGGAAAATGAAGAATTGCTGTCCGCCCGCGCCCGGCATCGCGTGCGAGGGACGCTGGTAGACGTTGCCTTCGTAGGCGACGAGCTTGGGATCGGCCACGGTTGCCGTCCAGGCGTAGCCCGTCGTTACGTTTGAGGGCAGCGCGATGAAGAAATCTTCGTCCGGTTTCACCGTCTGCGTTTGCGCGGCGTCGTCTTGTATGAATACCGGCGAGTGCGGCGTCAATGCGACGAGCGGCGCCGTACATGCGAGAAAGGCCGCCGCAAGAGCTGCGAAAACGAACGGACGCTTCATGCTGCCGGTCCTCCGATTCGGTCGTATTCGCCGTCGATGCTGCCGCGCAGCACGTGCCACGCCATCAGATAGTCGCCGCGCAGCGAGGCGAACGGCGCGCGAAACGTTTCGGGCTTGTTGTGCTCGATGAACGCGTGCGAGAACCACGCCGGTCCGTACCCGGCGGCGAGACCCGCGACGGCCAGCCACGGTTTGCGCAACGCGACGGCGCCCAGCACGATCGCCGTTGCCGCCAGCGTGCCGCCGACGTGAAAGGCGCGCGTGCGCGGATCGCTATGCGCGCGCAGATAGCGGGGCCAGAACTCCTCGAATGTCATGGCCGCTATGCCTTACGGGGCTTGGCGGCCTTCTCCTCGAAACGGCGCCTCTGGCTTTCATCGGAGGAAGAACATGAAACGATGCTTAGCGCTCGTCACGGTCGTTCTGTTAGCGGCGTGCTCGAGCGGCGGCAGTTCGTCTTCGTCGGCGTCGGCGTCGCCCGGCGCAGTAGCGACGAACTCCACGGATTTCCCGCTTTATAACGGAAGCGCGATCGTTACGTCGCGCGACTGGAAACAGGCCATCAGTCCGTCACTTGCGTCCGCGGACAAGAGCGTTTTCCGGCAAGGCGCCGGGACGTACTCCGGCCATGAAGTGATCGCCCATACGCCGGCGACGATGCAGCAGCTGCGCCAATGGCTGGACAGCCTCGAGAAGACGCCGCCGCCGGGATATGAAACGGCCGCGACCGGGAGCAGCGTAGAGGAAGCGCGCAATCGCGCCCAGGCGGCAGGCCTCGATTTCGACGCGTTCCAGAAGACCATCGACGGCAAGCGCCACGGCATCATCGTGGTGGCCATCGACCCGGATCTCTTGCAGCGGAAGGCCGGACCGATGCTCGGCGTCATTTCCAAATACAAAATGCTGCCGCAAAGCCTGCGCGATCCTATCGACGCGCAAGCCAAGCAGCGCACGGGCTTTTCGATTAGCGAAGCACTGAGCCCGGACACTCCGCTCGGCGCCGCGTTGGGCGCGCTCGACGAACTGCATTCGACGGGCGATCGAGGCGTCGTTCTCATTGATGCGGCCAAAGAGTAGTCTTGCTGCGGTCATCGTCGCGCTGGCGATGACCGCGTTTCCCGTCTTCGTTCGCGCCGGTGAATCCGCAACCGTAATGCCTCGTTCGTATGCAGGCCTGCAAGTGCTATCGATCGTGGGCGTGCATCGCGACATCGCCGGAAGCCAATACGGCGTCGGCGCGGGTCCGCTCGCGCAGGTGCACGTCGGGTCGCAACGGCTGGCGCTGCACCTCGAAGGCATTCCGGTCGTGAGCGTTCCTACGCGCGCTTCGGCGCACTACGGCCAGGCGACGCCGAAGCTCGGCATCTTCAACGGGCAGGTCGAATTCGCACCGCTTGCCGACGCACGTTTGTGGCTCGGGCTCGGCACGACGATTTACAATCAGCGAACGCCGTTACCCAATCTGGATCAGCAAGTCTCGTCGCGTCTCGCCGGCGCGCGCTATACGGTGCGCTATCGCACGCCGCTCGGCACCTCGCGCTTCATCGAAGGTCTTGCGGGCGCCGCGCCCTCGCTGAGCGGATCGGACCGGTACGAATACAGCGACGGCACGCCGGGCGTCAATAAAGAAGAACGAGCATCCGAAATCGATGCGTCGCTTTCCTACGGATGGGATCGCAACGCCAGCGAGTGGCTGCTGGGAATTCGCACGCTGAACTTCAGCGCGAAGTTCGTTCAGGCGGGCGACGCTGCGGACCGCAACGTCGGCGTCGGGCTCATGCTTGAGTGGCGGCATCTCATCCGCCGATAACGATTCCTTCGAACTTCAATAGGCGCCGCCTCAGCGAATTGGGACCGGCGCCTTTGATTTTTCCATCGGCGCCCACGACGCGATGCGCCGGCACGAAAAGGTCGATCGGGGTTTTGCCCATCGCCATGGCGACCCCTCGATGCGCGCGCGGCGCACCGACGGCGCGCGCAACGTCGGCATACGAGACGAGTTCGCCGATTTCGAGTTCCGAGACGGCGCGCCATACGGCGATTTGAAACGGCGTTCCGAAAAATGCCAGCGGCAGATCGAAGCGGCGCAGGCGCTTGCGTTCGTACGCGCGCAACTGTTCGTGCGCTGCTCGAAGCACCGGATTCCGCGGCGCTTTCGCCGCGGGCCGCAGGGCGGGACGGAATTCGGCGGCGACGATCGCCTCGGCGTTCGCCGTAATCCACAGCGCGCCGACCGGCGTCGCTGCTGCAAAGGACTCATCGTTCATCTGGTAGCAAGCAACCCTTCCGAATCTACGATGGAGGACGGCGATGTACTTCTTCCGGACCGCGGCTTTCACAGCGCTTGCGTTGTCGACCACCGCATGCGGCACGCACAAGAATACCACGGAGTCGGCTCCCGCTTCGTCGAGCATTGCGGCGGAAGCGACGCTAGCGGCGCCCGAAACGCCGTCCGTCGCACTTGGCGCGCCGGTCTATCCCTCGGCCAAGAGTAACGGTTCCATCGCCACGACGCCGCACGGCACGATGGCCGCATTCATGACGAGCGATTCGTTCGCCGCGGTGTACGCGTACTATAAGGCGCACCTTCCCGCAAATTCGCAGACCGCAAAGGTCCTGAGCGGCGCAGCGCCGGTCGCCGCATTCGAACTCGGCGACGCAACTTCAGAAGAGAGAACGACGGTGACGATTTCCGGAAAGCCCGGCCGCACGGACATAGTGATCATGCATCAAACGGGTAGTGAAAGCTCCGCGACGCCGGAGGCGACCGAATAGATGTCGCTTCAGGGCAAGACGCTTTTTATTACCGGCGCAAGCCGCGGAATCGGGTTGGCAATTGCGTTGCGCGCGGCCCGCGAAGGCGCCAACGTTGCGATCGTGGCGAAGACGACCGAACCGCATCCGAAGCTCCCGGGAACCATTTACACCGCTGCTCAGGAAGTCGAAGCGGCGGGCGGCCAGGCGTTGCCTATCGTGTGCGATATTCGCTTCGAAGAACAAGTCGTCGACGCGGTGCGCAAGACGGTCGAGCGCTTCGGCGGCATCGACGCGTGCATCAATAACGCAAGCGCGATCTCCCTCACGCCCACCGTCGACACGGATATGAAGCGCTACGATCTGATGAATCAGGTCAACGCGCGTGGAACCTTCGTCTGCTCCAAGGCCACGATTCCGTATCTCGCCAAATCGGCGAACCCGCACATTTTGAATCTTGCGCCGCCGCTCGACATGAAAGCGCGCTGGTTCGCCAATCACGTGGCGTACACGATGGCCAAATTCGGCATGTCGATGTGCACGCTTGGAATGGCGGCCGAGCTGAAGCCTCAACGCATCGCCGTAAATTCGCTGTGGCCGCTCACCACGATCGACACCGCCGCCGTGCGAAACGTGCTGGGCGGCGACGCGATGGCCAAGGTGTCCCGCAAACCCGAGATCGTGGCCGATGCGGCCGCAGAAATTCTCAACCGGCCGTCGTCCGAGTGCACCGGCAACTTCTTCATCGACGAAGAGGTTCTGCGCGACGCCGGCGTAACGGATTTCTCGCAATACGCAATCGACCCGGACTCGCCGTTGATGCCGGACTTTTTCGTTCCGGACGAAGCGATCGCGAAGACCTCGACGCCGCTGCACAAGATGCCGTACTAGAATCGAGCTTTCAATGTCCGAAGATGTTCTTTACACCAAAGACGGCGCGATTGCGTCGCTGCGCATGAATCGCCCGCAGAAGAAGAACGCGATCGCGGTTGCGATGTACTCCGCCATGGCCGAAGCGCTGCGCGACGCGGCGCAAGACCCGCACGTTCGCGCACTTGGCATTTTCGGCGGCGACGACTTCACCGCCGGCAACGACATCGGCGACTTCGTCGCCGCGGGCGGCTTCAGCGAAGACATGCCGGTGCTTCAGTTTCTGCGTGCTCTCAAAGATTTTCCGAAACCCGTGCTGGCCGGCGTCAAAGGTGTGGCCATCGGCATAGGCACGACCATGCTGATGCACTGCGACGCGGTCGTCGCCGGTAAGAGCGCGCGGTTCATGCTGCCTTTCGCAAAACTCGGTCTCGTTCCGGAAGCGGGGTCGAGCCTGCTCTTTCCGCTGATTGCCGGCCGCAATCGCGCGAGCTGGTACCTGCTTTCCGGCGAGCAGTTCGGCGCCGAAGAGGCGTGCAACATGGGCCTCGTCACACGCGTTGCCGACGACTGCGACGTTGACGGCGGTGTGGCGATGATGTGCGGCGTGCTCGCGGAGCTTCCGCCCAATGCGGTCGCTACCACGAAGCGCTTGATGAAAGCTCGCTTCTCCGATCTCGTCGATCAGGCGATGCGCGAAGAAACGCAAGCATTCGCCTCCGCCCTCCAATCCGACGAAGCCCGCAACGCTTTGATGAAATTTCTGCAACGGGCCTAAACCGACTATAAGCCTTGGTGAGATGCGCCCTTCCTTCGACTACGCGGCTCCGCCGCTGCTCAGGATGACGAAGGTGCATTATTGAGATACGCCTGTGCTTCGACTGCGCGGCTCCGCGCTGCTCAGGATGAGGCGGAAATCTTCGTCACTCTGAGCTTGTCGAAGGGCAGACGCATCCCAAGCGTCGCTCTATTGGCGAACGAGGCCGCGGAGAATTTTGCCTTCGGTGTTGAGGTAGTAGTTCGCAGCATCGAAGCGTGGGGAGTCAGCGAACATCAAGTATAGATACTTGAAGTTTTCTGAGAAGCTGTAGGCCGGAAAGTGATCGGCCGGGGTCATGGGGCGCGTGCGGATGTCCTTGAGCGACGTATAGCCGTTTGCGACGCGGCAATTGTCCCGCAACGCGATGAAATACTGATACGCCGTGCGACGATACTTCTCGTCGCGCGTTAAGAACCACAAGTCGAACGCGCTGTTTGCGTATTCCGGGCGAAACGCATAAGCTGCGTCTGCGATTGCCATCGTGCGCCAGTCGATGGTTTCCGGAAAAAGCGTGTACCGGTCGAGCACGGCAGTCCATGAATCGTAGAAAGCGTCACCTACGTCACGGTGGCCGCTCTTTGCAACGAGCTCCGCATAGAAGGAAGAAAGTTCGCTTAACGTCCCATCGCCGGCGGGTGCGCCGGTTTTATAGTTCACGGTTTGAAACCAAAGATGTCCGCCGGCTTGTGCGCTGCAGTACTTCAAGAGCGGCGGCGTAACGAGTTCGTACCAGTCGCGGCACTGCATGTTGCCGAGCATCTGCCATCCGCCCCACAAGTATTCGTAGAACGAATCGGACGGTTCATCGGGTCCGGCGTCATCGGTTTCGAAGAAATCGCCTTTTTCCGCATCGAAGTACGTGCCGAGGAGGTTCAAGGAAGAACGCTTGGCGATGACGGTTTCAAACGCGCGCATCGACGCGTTGAGATATTTCGGGTCGTCCGTCAGCCGCGACAGATCTCCGAACTCGAGCACGTTCGTGCCGATTTCCGCCAGATTCGTTTTCGGATCGCTCACCGCGCCCGTCCGCAGATTCGCGTACCGGTACGGCGCGCCGCTGGGAGATTTGCTGAAGCACGGCAGAAGCCGGTCGGCCAAATCCGTTCGCGCCGTCGAGCAAGAAACGTTCGTTCGTGGCGTAGTAGCCGGCGAGCAGCCCGCCGACCATTCGAATCACGGCCTCGAACATCTGCACGTTGCCGTCGACGTCGAAGTCGAGATTCGCCTTCAACCACTTCACGCACGCGTCGACTTCGTCGTCGAATCCCATTACGTAGAGCGTATCGAGCGCTTCGATGATGGAAAGACCGAAGGCGTGCGCGGGGATGAAGAAGTTCGAGCCGGTGCCGGCGATGGGATGGACCTCGTCCATGCCCCATGCGAAGCGTTTGTAGCCGCTCCACGCGTGGAAGAATTCGTCGCGAACGGCTTTTGCGACGATCTTAGGATCCGGCGTCGAGCTCGCCCCCAAGAGCGGGAGCGCGGCGCCGGCGGCGGCGGCGAGTCGAAGGAAGTGCGGGCGTTTCAACGCGGCTCGGGCTTCTTCTTAGCCTCTTCGTCGCGCTCGATTTCTTTTTCGTGAAACTCTTTAAGCGTTTCGTACGCTTCGCTATCGTCGACGTCGACGGCTGGATCGAGAAAGAGTTCCCGATTGATCTCGTGAGGAATGTCGCGCTCGCTCATCGGCCCTCCGGCAGAAAATAAGGATGGGGTCGGATTCGAACCGACGGAACGCTCATCACGTTCGGAAGTTTTCAAGACTTCTGCATTAAACCGCTCTGCCACCCATCCCGGGACGGACGCAGCCGAGTTTTTCTTAAAGACGGAGCCGGGTCCTGTCCCGGTGGTACTAGCTGCTCTTCTGGGTAAGCGACGTTTTGCATGGCGGCCGCAAGCAATCGTCGCATCCCCGCATTGGCGCTCGGTGCGCTTGGAGTCGTCTTTGGCGACATCGGCACGAGCCCGCTCTACGCCTTTTCGCAATGTTTTTCGCACGCATTCTTGCCGGATGCGCGAAACGTCCTGGGTATTCTCTCGCTTATTACGTGGGCCCTTATCGTCGTTGTCTGCGTCAAATACGTAACGTTCATGTTACGCGCGGACTACGACGGCGAAGGCGGCATCTTGGCGCTGCTTGCGAAGGTTGCGGCTAGCCGTCCGGGGGGCTCCGTTACGCTTACCGCGGTGACATTGATAGCGCTCTTCGGCGGTGCGGCGCTCTACGGCGACGGCGCGATAACTCCGGCCATCTCGGTGGTATCGGCGATCGAAGGGCTCGAAGTGTGGACGAGCGAGGCGCACCGGTTTGTCGTGCCGCTGGCCGTCGCCGTTTTGCTCGTGCTGTTTGCGTTGCAAAGCCGCGGCACGGGGAAAATCGGCCGCCTCTTCGGGCCGGTAATGTTGCTTTGGTTCGCGGCGATCGCGGCCGCAGGAGCCGTCGCGATCTTCCGGCATCCGGGCGTGGTTCGCGCGCTAAGCCCCTACTTCGCTCTCGAGTTCTTTGCCCACAACGGGATCGCGTCCATCGTAATTTTCGCCTCGGTCGTACTGTGCGTTACGGGCGCCGAAGCGTTATATGCCGACCTCGGGCACTTCGGGCGGCGTCCGATCACGGTCGCGTGGTATTCCATCGTCTTTCCGGCCCTGCTGTTGAATTATTTCGGGCAGGGAGCCAACGCCCTTGAGTCGCCTCGATCGCTCCAGAACGCCTTCTTTGCACTCTATCCGCCGCATCTGATCGTCCCGATGGTGATTCTGTCGACGCTCGCCACCGTTATCGCGTCGCAGGCCTTGATATCCGGCGTGTTTTCGCTTACGCACCAGGCGACGCAGCTCGGGTTCGTTCCGCGATTTCGCACGATTCATACGTCCCGTCGCGAAGGCGGCCAGATCTTTATTCCAAGCGTCAATCTCGCCCTCGGTGCGGGATGCATCGCCATAGTTTTGGCATTTCGTTCCTCCGCGGCGCTCGCCGGCGCATACGGCCTTGCCGTCTCCGTTACTATGGCGTGCACTACGATCGCGTATGCTGCGCTTTCACGCAAACGGCACGATCCGCTGTGGCGTACCATCGCGCTGACGGCGCTATTTGCATCGTTCGACTTGCCGTTCCTCATCGGCAACTTTTCGAAAGTCCTCAGCGGCGGATGGCTTCCGCTCGCAATCGCGCTCGTGCTCTTCACCTTGTTCGTTACGTGGAATCGCGGGCGGCGTCGCTTGATGGCCTATCTGCGCGATCACAGCTTGCCGCTATCGGAGTTCGCGCACCTCGTTCGTCCTAGCGAGTCGGAAGGCACCGCAGTACTTTTCACCGAGGACGGCCGAGGCATCCCGGAGACGCTTCGCAATTGGTGGACCACCGAACACATTCCGCTGCGAACCGTCGTGCTCTTGACGATCAAGAATATTAGCCGGCCCTACGTTCCCGATTCGGAGCGCATGGAGATGGAATTGCTTTCGCCTCAGCTCGTCCGCGTTCGGGCCGTTTACGGCTTTATGGAAGAGTCATGCATCGACGACGTCGTGCAAGCGTTGCACCAACGAATTCCGAGCGTCGAACCCGAAAACGTGACGTACTACTTGCCTGCGCCGAGTATCGTCGCGGACACTTCGCCGAAGCGGCTTCCGGCTTGGCAGCGCTCGCTCTACCTGCTGCTCTCACGCAACGCGCGGTCGCGCACCGACCGGTTGGGATTGCCCACCGAACGCGTGATGCGTTTTGGCGTACGAATTCCGATCTGAGGCGCACCTAAATAGCGCGCCGCAGCCGGAGTGCGGCTTCAGATTGCGGAATTGCGCGTGCATGGACGACTCCGTGAGAGACAACGACCTGACGCCGCCGATTCGCGACGTCGTCGTCGACGTGCCGGGATGGGAACGCGTCAAGCCGCGTATTCCCGATACGATCGAACGCCGGACGCTGGAGAAGCAGCGCAGCGTTCGCGAAGTCGTCTTCGGCGTGCAAGACGGCATTCTCACGACGCTCGGCATCATCACGGGCGTCGGCGTGGCCGAGGGCGATCGCTCCGCCGTTTTCATCAGCGGTTTTCTGGCGCTTTTGGCCGGCGCTCTTTCGATGGCGGTAGGCGAGTATCTCGGCGGCAAGTCGGAACGCGAAGTCGTGCAAGCCGCAATTGCCAAAGAGAAGCAAGAGATGGCGACCGATCCGCAAGGCGAGTTCGCCGAGCAAGTAGCGTACTACAAGCTCAAGGGCTTCAGCGCCGAGGAGGCGCAGATCATCGTTTCGCGCCTCACCCAGCACCCCGACATCTACCTCTATGAAATGGTGCGCGACGAGTTCGGCATCGATCCGCGCGACGCCGAGGACACCGGTCTGCGCGGACCGGTCGCGATGGGCTTATCCTTTGCCGGCGGCTCGCTGATTCCGATCGTCGCGTTTCTATTGCCGCTTTCGATGGCGATGTCAACCGTGACGGCGCTAGTTCTTGCGGTCATCGGACTCTTCGGTGTCGGCTACTATGCCGGCACGCTGAGCCATCGCAGTCCGATCGGCAAGGGCTTCGAAATCGTCCTGTTCGGCTGCGTCGTTTTTGCGGTGTCGTACCTCGCGGGGCACTTCATTCCGCCGTTGTTCGGTCATGCGCCCGTCGGCGTAGGCGGTTAAGCGCGACCCTCTTCGGCGTCTTGCTCGTCCAAGTGCGAGCGCGATTCTTCCAACACGAAGCGGTTCGCTGATTCGCGATTCGAGTCGGAAACGTGCTTGTCGAAGTACGAAACGAGTTGTTCGTCGGTCGCGCTCTGTTCGATCATCTGCTCGAACACGTTTTGTGAAACGCCGGCTCGTTCCAGAAATCCCGTTGAAAGCGGGCAGTAGGCAATATAATCGCCGCCGGTGCCTGCAAATTCGGCGCGCGCCTTATCGGCCAAGCGCGCCAGCCAAGCATAGCGGCCCAGCATTTCACGTCCGCTGCGCGGCGGCGTCTTGCTCAAATCGGCGGCTGTAGCATCGCTCATGACTCACCTCTCTCCCATCAGGTCTTCGTTGAGTGAAATGGCGGCGCGAGCGCCGCTCGCGGCCGCGAAAACGATTTGATGCAGGTGCGTCACCGCGTCGCCCGCGGCGTAGCACCTTTTGACGTTCGTCCTATACTCGTTGTCCACGTCGATCCGTCCCTGGATCGTCAGGTTACAGCCCAGCTTTTCGGCAAGGTCCGAATTCTGCGCCAGCGGCACGCACAGAAACAGCGCATCGCGTTCGATTGTTTCCCCATCCTCGAATTCGATATGCGAGAGCGCGCCGTTTTCGCTTACCAGGCGACGGATCGGCGTTTCTTTTACGCGCACGTCGCATTGCCGCATCCAGGCCCGCTCATCGTCGCTTAGAGGAGTGTGCAGATCGCTGCAAACGAGCAAGTCGCGGCTCCATTGGTAGAGTTCGCGCGCCAACTCGACTCCGCTGCGAGTGGTTCCCCACGCCGCAAGCTTTCGATCGCGCACTTCCCAGCCATCGCAGTAGGGACAAGTGAAAACGCTCTTTCCCCACAGCTCGCGCAGCCCGCCAACGTCCGGAAGCACGTCGTAAACGCCGGTCGCAAGTATGACGCTGCGCGCCGAGACGGTTCCGGTGCCGGTGACTACCGAAAACCCGTTGCCATTCGGATGGATATCGTCCACGAGGCCTTCGGTGAGTTCTACGGAGTCGTACGGTGCGAGCTGCTTGCGCGCGTTTGAGAGAAAATCGGCGGGTGACATACCGTCGCACGATACGTAGCCGTGCAGTTCTTGCGCAGGCCTGTTTCTCGGCTCGCCGCGGTCCACAACAAGCACGCGCCTGCGCGCTCGTCCTAAAACCAACGCGGCACTTAATCCGGCGGCGCCCCCGCCGGCGATCACGGCATCGTAGGATTCCATGCGCCAACTCTACCCAAGGGGTAGTAAGCTGACGCTGCGCTCATGCTCGCGCCGAATGCGGGTAACGAGCGAAAGAGCACCTTTAGAATCCATCAGTAAGGAGCGCAGCACAAGCATGACATCAAGTAAAGTCATTTCCGGTATGACCCTGCTCGGTCTCGCCGCCATGCTTTCGACGGCGGCACCGGCTTTGGCGCAGCAATCCACTCCCAATACCAACACGCAAACGACGTGCCCGCAAGGCACGACGAGCACCGGTCAAGCAACCAATCCCAGCTCGCAAACCTCGAGCGGCTCGACGGACACCAGCTCGTCGACGAGCGGCAGCACAACGAATAGTAACTGCGGTACGGTCACGACCGAAGGCGCCGGCGCAAGCCAAAGCACGCAAACCGTGACCAAGCCCGGAACCGGATCGTCGGTAACCGGCACGACGGTTCACGAACTGCCGAAGCCCGGATCCAACGGGAGCGCCAACGCGAGCCCGAACGGCGTAGACACGACGAATTCCACCGGCACGACGCAGAGCACCACGACGCCGTCCACCGGCACTTCGACGACTACGACGAATACGACGACCACTGCTCCGGCAGCGGGAACGATGAATAACGCCCCCGCGTCGACTAACACCAATTATAATAGCGCGCCGGCGCCGTCCATGCAGAACCAAAACATGCTTCGTTCGAATCCGAACGGGTCGGACTGGCTGAGCAAGTACGACCGTCCGGCAGTCATCGCCACGAATCGCCATCACGGCAAGAAAACCAACTGGGTTGCACGCCCGCCGCGCCAATAAGGCCCGCACTACTGCACCAGAGAAAAAGGCGTCCGGTACCCGGACGCCTTTTCCGCAACGCCGCTACGCGCTCAGATGCTCTCGTCCGGGCGGCGAAATCAAATCGAGCTCCGGCCCAATGGGCACGATGCGCGTCGGATTGATGTCGTCGTGCGTGTAATAATAGTGCCGTTTGATGTGGTCGAAGTTCACCGTTTCGGCAACTCCCGGCGTCTGATACAGGTCCCGCAAGTATCCCGAGAGACTCGGGTAATCGGCGATTCGCCGCAGATTGCATTTGAAGTGGCCCACGTACACTGCATCGAAGCGGATCAGCGTGACGAAAAGCCGCCAGTCCGTTTCGAGCGGACGCGCGCCGAAAAGAAACCGTTTCGTGGACAAACGCTCGTCGAGTTCATCGAGCATTTCGAATACCGCATACGCGGCGCGCTCGTACGGCTTCTGTTCCGTTGCAAATCCCGCCTTGTAGACGCCGTTGTTGACCTGGTCGTAAATGCGCTCGTTCAACTCGTCGATCTGCTTGCGATGCCCGGCGGGGTAAAGATCGAGATCGTTTCCCAACGCATCGAATTCGGTCTCGAACATGCGCATGATGTCATCGTCCGAATTGCTCACGATTTGCTTCGTTTGAGTATCCCAAAGCACCGGAACGGTGACGCGAGCGTCGTACGCAGGATCGGTCGCTTTATAGAGTTCACTCAAGAAGAAATCGCCGAGACGCCATCCGCGCTCGTCGCGAATCGGATCCAGCACGATCACGTCGATCGCTTTTTCCAAGCCTTTGAGCGCACGGACGATCAGCGTGCGATGCGCCCAAGGGCACGCATACGAAACGTAGAGGCGGTAGCGGTTGGCTTCTGCCGGGAACCCCGAGCTGCCGTCGGCCGTTACCCACTTGCGAAAGGCGTCGCCTTGACGGACGAACGCGCCGTCGCCGGACTGCTCGTGCGGAAATTGCGCTTTTACACTAGTCATAGTATTGGCCTTGAGAACTTGGCTTTCGCGGGAAGAACCCTGTTGGAAGTGAATCTGTGCCTCGCCCACGGAGGAAAGCAATTGTGAAGGGATTTGTTCTCGGGATCGTCGTTACATTGCTGGTCCTGGTTGCCGGCGCCTACATCGGCGTTACAACCGGGACGTTGATTCCTGCGAATGCCGATGCCCGCCCCGGAAAGCTCGAGCGTTGGGCGGCCGGTTCGTCGCTGCACGCAACGATCGATCGCGAAGCGCCGACGTCGCCATCTCCCGTTGCGCTCAACGACGCAACGCTGGAAGACGGCATCAAGATTTACGGCGACAATTGCATCGTGTGCCACGGCGCAGCCGACGGCCGCCCGTCGAATATCGGCTTCGGACTCTACCAAAAGGCCCCGTTATTGCCGAAGCATGGTGTCGAAGACGACCCCGAAGGGGAAACGTATTGGAAGGTCCGGCACGGCATCCGTCTCACGGGCATGCCCGCCTTCAGCAACTCGCTGAACGACACGCAGCTTTGGGAAGTCGCCCTATTCCTAAAGCACATGGACAAGCTGCCGCCGGCTCCGGAAAAGAAATGGAAAGCGCTCAAAAATCCCGCGGAGCTTGTTCCGCCGGACAAGCTACCGCCGCCGATGCGGCGGCAGTAGAGGAGTAATTCGGGCGAGAAATCGCCTTCATGCTTCAAATGGCTCGACTCGATTTGCGTGGACTGCCGGTTTGGGATCGCCCCGGCGCAGTGTTTGAGGCGTTCGACCGCCTCACCGACGGTGAAATGCTCACCGTGGTAACCGAAAACGAGCCGCGCGGACTGGCCGCGAGCCTGCAGCAAACTCGCGGCAACGATTTTCTACTTGCACCCCGACGCGTGGGCGCGCAAGAGTGGCACGTTACGTTGCGGCATTCGAAACGCGGCGTCGAGTCGTCACAAAGCGCCGCACTAAGCCGGTCGCCGGTCTTCTGCGATCTCCCGGAACTCGCGCTGCACGCGCTCGCGCAAGCGGGGACGGCGCATTCGTCGCGCCGCGGCGGCACGATCGTGCCGGAAAATTCCGAATGGCCGTACATCGGCCTGGTGTTCGAGGGAACGTTGGCGCTTGCAACGGGTTCCGCTTCCCGCAACCGCATCTTCTACGAAATCGGCGAGGGCGAGATCTTCGGCGAAAACGAGTTCTTCGACAACGGACTTACGGTCGGGCGGACGATCGTGCTGACCAAGGCGGCGCGCTTTTTCCGCATCCCGTACGACGCCGTTCGAAACGTCGCCGCAATGCATCCGGACTTATTCGTTGCACTTGCGCATGTCTGCGCGCAACGTTCCCGATTGCTGGCCGAGGTGCTGTCGGCGCAGAACACGCAGCCCATCCTTTCTCGAATCGCAACGTACTCGTACAATATTCCGTCGCTGAAAAAGGCCTCGCGCCGGCGGCACGCGCCGCTGCCGAGCCTGACGCAGTCGCAAATCGCCGCAGCAGCGGGCACGGTGAAAGAAGTCGCCGCCCGCGCGATCGCCGACCTCGAAAATCGCGGGCTGCTCAAACGCGAGCGCGGACACATCCGTTATCCTCGATCGCCAAGGTCTGCTCGATCTGATTCGGACGCCGGCGGCATGATCGCTACGTTCTTCAAGCACGGCAGCAACAGCGTTGCTGTTCGCGGCAATGGCGGCATTGGCAGCGATGTTTGGCGCGCGCGCAGTGTCCATTCGTGGCAGTCGCCGCGCTCGTAGGCGCGGCGCTGTTTTTTTCGTCTGAGTACTCGACGCACCGGTTTCTGTTCCATGCGCGACCGTCCAAGACGAGCTGGTTGCTGAAGCTTCAACATCGCCTTCATTACGATCATCACATCGATCCGCCGAAACTCGATTTGCTGTTTCTCCCGTGGTGGTTCGTGATTCCGACGGCGCTCGTGTACTTCGCCTCTATTTCGCCGTCACGCGCAGCGCGGCTCGTATCGCTCTCGCTCGTGTTCGGAAGTCTTCTCGGGCTTGCATTTTACGAATGGGTGCATTACGTCGCGCACGTGCCGTTCGTTCCGAAGACACCGGTGGGAAGATACATGAAGAAGTACCATCTCTGGCATCATTTCAAGAACGAACACTCTGTGGTTCGGCGTCACGAATCCGAGCGATGGACTACGCTCATGCAATCCTATCGCGCCGTCGATACGGCCGAGCGCAGCACGACCGTTCGTGAAGTCTGGCGAGATCCGAGCGCTGACCGCTTCGAGTCCGTCCCAGAAAACCGGCGACTGCATCTAAGCATCGCCGTCCCGGCGCGCGATAAATCGCTCCGCGGAAAAATCCGGACTGCGCGAACGCCGCCACCAGTTCGTCGTCGGTGTGCGCCGCGTGCTGATCTTCTAGCGCGTCGTGCCACGTCCAGAATCCGAGCGGCAATTCCGGCATGCGCGTTCGCTTTGATTGCGCTGCAGCCCCGCGATGAGGTCTTTCCAAAACCCGGCCGCCGCCCAATGCTCGATCGCAAACGATGCGCCGGCCGCCGTCGATTCGTCCTCGGAACCGTACCACTCCATCAGCGCGTCGCAAAAGGCGAGCGTCGCCGGCAAGCCGTGACGGCGTTTGCCGATCTCGCTCCATGCTCAGGCCGAGCGTCGCACGCGAACTCCGCGAGCCATTCGAAGTGGCCGGCGCGGAAGCGGAACGTTCCGCCTTCGACGGTGCCGCCCGGCGTGAAGACGACGCCAAGCTCGTTCATCAGAATCTCTTTGCCGGCACGGTAGCTTTCGATACTCGCGCGCGTTGATGCACTTACGCAGTTGCGCCTCGATGAACAGATGGCTGAATACCGAGAATTGCACCGTGAATGCGCGAAGCTCGTCGAGCGTGGCTTCGCCGCTCGCGAACCAGCGCGTGTAGCGGTTTTCGCGCACGATCGGGTGGTTTTCGATCGCGTCGGCAACTGCGAGCTTGAAGCGCTCGAGACCAGGGTCCGCCGGATGACGTGGGCACTTTGCATTGGAGATCCTCGATTCTACGGCTTAAGGGAATAAAAAAACCGCCTCGCGTCGGCGAGGCGGCTTTTGCATTTGGCGAAGACAGTTCGCTTAAGGCAATGGCGCACCGGGCCGGCTCCGATCGAAGCGGCCGTAATAATACGAAACGGTGGCGTGCTGGGCGAACATGTTAGGGGCGACTATAACACGAAGGAATCGGTGATGCAAGACGGTGGAACCTAGAGAAAATGTCGTTTCTGCTGAAGTGGCTTCGTCCTGAAACCTCGTCCCGCGTGGGCTTGCGCCCGCACCGCAACGTGGAAGTGCCCCTCGGGTTCGACGCCGCCTTCGAACTGTGCCTAAGGGAGATCGACGCAACGCTCGGCGCGAACGTGTACGTCAACGACCGCTCCGGGCGTCTGATCGAAGCGGGCTTCGGACTCATCAACAACGAGCGCATTCGCTGCTCGTTCGATCCGCTCGACGACACGCACACCATGGTGCGTGTCGAGGCGTTCTTTCCGGCGGGCAATGTGATTCCGGAGCGTTCGAACGCCGTCGACGCGCTCTCCGCGGCGCTGCTGCGCGTTAAGAGCGAGTGATCCGGTCGAAACCCGTATAGCGGCGCAGCGCTTCCGGCACGGTAATGCTGCCGTCGGCTTCCTGGTAATTCTCCATGATCGCGAGGAGGGTGCGCCCGACTGCGAGACCCGATCCGTTGAGCGTGTGCACGAACTCCGGCTTCGCTTTCGCGTCGCGCCGGAATCGCAGGCCTGCGCGGCGCGCTTGAAAGTCGGTGCAGTTCGAACACGAGCTGATTTCGCGATACGTCTGCGCGCTCGGCAGCCACACTTCCAAATCGTAGGTTTTCGCGGCGTTGAAACCCGTGTCGCCCGCGCACAGCAACATCACGCGGTGCGGTAGCCCAAGTTCTTCCAGCAGGCTGCCCGCATTTCCGGCGAGTGTTTCCAGATCGCCGAACGACGATTCCGGAAGGGAAAGCCACACGAGTTCCACTTTTTCGAACTGGTGCTGTCGCACGAGACCGCGCGTGTCTTTCCCGGCGGCGCCGGCTTCTTTGCGAAAACACGGCGAGTACGCCGTATAGCGGCGAGGCAATTCCGCGGCCGCGAGAATCTCTTCACCGTGCAGCGCCGTCAGCGGCACTTCGGCCGTTGGAATCATGAACAGATCGGCGTCTTGGTCTCGAAACATCGCATCGGAGAATTTGGTGAGCTGTCCGGTGCGCCACATCGTATCGCGCGTAACGAGATACGGCGGATCGATTTCCGTATAGCCGCGCTCGACGGCGCGATCGAGGAAAAACTGCGAGATCGCCCGCGAAAGCCGCGCGCCCTTGCCTTTGAGCACCGCAAAGCGGCTGCCGGAAAGCTTTGCGGCGCGTTCGAAATCGAGAATGTCGAGCGCTTCGCCGAGTTCCCAATGCGGTTTCGGCTCGAAATCGAAACGCCGCGGCTCGCCCCACGCGCGCACTTGCGACGTTGTCTTCGGAGTCTTTGCCGTCGGGAACGGAGTCGTCGAGAACGTTCGGCGTATTTTCGAGCAAGACGCGAAGCGGTGAATCCGGTGCGTCGGGTGCCAGATCTTTTGCGAGCGTTTCGTGCTCGGCGATCTTTGCCGCAAAAGCGTCGAGCTGCGGTTTCAGCTCGCGCGCTGCGGCGGCTTTGTCGGCAGCTTTGCCGATCTCCGCGGACAACCGGTTCTTCTCGGCCTTCGCTGTTTCGACCGCATTTAGCGCCGAGCGGTACTCTGCATCGAGGCGCAGAACTTCATCGACAAAAGACGGATCGATCCCGCGGCGTTGAGCCGACCGGCGAAAGCGATCGGGATCGCGACGTAAAGCAACGATATCGAGCATGGAACAGCGCGGCTTCGGCTTCTTGGAACAAAATCTTTTGTCGCCCGTGGACGCGGTTGCGACTTTTTTCCGCTGCGTTACGCTTGCTGCGCCGGCCGTTGAAACCGTTTCGCTTGACGCGGCGCACGGGCGCATTCTTGCGCAAAGAATCGATGCAGACCGTGATTATCCGGACGCTCCGCGCTCCGCAATGGACGGGTTTGCGGTTGCGGCCCGGAGCGAAAGGCAGCGATTGCGCATCGCGGGCGAGATCACGATGGGCAGCGAGTGGCCGGGCTCGCTCCAGCCGGGGACCGCGCTTGGAATTCCAACGGGCGGAGTCGTTCCGGAAGGCGCCGACGCAGTGGTTCCGGTCGAAGACGCCCGGGTCGAAGGCGGCACGGTAGCGGTCGGCGCTGACGGAGCCCGGCGAGAACGTGAATCCGCGCGCGCACGACATGCGCGCCGGCGAGCCGGTGCTTGCAACCCGGACGGCGCATCCGCGGTCCGGAACTCGGCGTGCTCGCCACGCTCGGCGTTGCGGAAGTGCCGGTTTTCCGTCGTCCGGTTATCGGCGTGCTTTCGAGCGGCGACGAGCTGATCGGGGTGACGGCCTCGCCGCAGCCGGGGCAAATTCGCGACTCGAACCGTTACGCGATAGCCGGAACGCTGCTGGCGATGGGAGCTGAAGTCGTGCATCTGCCGACCGTCGGCGACGAGGCGGGCGCGCTGGAAGCGGCGCTGCGCGCGGGACTCGAACGCTGCGACGCGATCTTCGTCACCGGCGGCTCGTCGGTGGGCGAACGGGATCGCACGCCGGGAGCCATCGCGGAGCTCGGCAAGCCGGGCGTCGTCGTGCACGGCCTCCGGGTGAAACCGGGAAAACCGACGGTTCTCGCCGCGACGCGCGGAAAACCGATCGTAGGTCTTGCCGGGCAATCCGACCTCGGCGCTGATGATACTCGAAGCCGTCGCCGCACCGATCGTTGCCGCGCTGACCGGAGCGACGTTCGAGTCCGCTCCCGAGCTCGACGCCGTTCTGGAAGCGCCCGTCCGGAGCCGTCGCGGTTGGACTTGGTACGTTCCGGTGTCGCTGCGGCATGAGGGAGCGACCTTGGTGGCGCATCCCCTACCCCTGCGCTCATCCATGGTTAGTCTGACGGCCCGCGCGGACGGTTACCTGGAGATCGCTCCGCAACTCGAAGAGCTTCCCGCGGGTACGCCGGTAAGAGTCCGGAGTTTCCGGTAGTTCATCGAAATAGAAAGCATTTGGTGATCCGACCCGCACCTTCAATCGAGGCGATTCCGGCGACGACCCCGTTTATCGGCCCCGAGCAACTGATGCGCGAAAGCGGCCGTACGCGAACTCGTGCGCCTCGGCGCGAACGAAAGCGCGTTTGGACCCTCGCCCGCGCGCCGTCGAAGCGATGATCGCCGAGATGCCGCATCTCTCGTGGTACGGCGATCCGGAGTCGCTCGATCTGCGCGACGCGCTTGTCCGCGAAGCATCGGTGCCGTCCGCAGCAGCTGGTCGTTGGCGCCGGCATCGACGATTTGATGGGACTTGTCGTTCGCGCCTACGTCGCGCCGGGCGCGGCTGCGCTTACGACGCGCGGCTCGTATCCGACGTTCAACTATCACGTCACCGGTTACGGCGGACGACTCGTCACCGTCGATTATCGCGACGACGGACACGCTCGATCTCGATGCGCCATGATCGCGGCAGCAAAACGCGAGCAACCGTCGATCGTCTATCTTGCGAATCCCGACAATCCGAGCGGCACGTTCGTTGGGCGGCAAAGAACTAGAGCGGTTTCTTCGACGCGCTCCCGCGCGAACGTGCTCGTGCTCCTCGACGAAGCGTATGCGGATTTCGTCGACGCGGATGCACCTGCTTGCCGGCGCGCATCGACGGATCGCATCGTTCGCACGCGCACGTTTTCGAAGGCGTACGGCATGGCGGGCGCGCGCATCGGTTACGCGATCGCGACCGGAGCACGTCATCCAGACGCTGCAAAAGATCCGTTTGCACTACGGCGTGAATCGCAACGCGCAGATCGGCGCGCTCGCGTCGCTCGGCGACGCGGCCGTTTCACGCCTACGTCGTCGAAGAGACCGCGCGCGCGCGCGCAGGACTACTACCGCATCGCGCGCGAGTTCGGCTTGCATGCGATCGAATCGTTTACGAATTTCGTCTGCATCGATTGCGGCACGGCCGATCGCGCGACGCGCGTGATGAACGAGCTGCTCGCGCGCGGCGTTTGGATTCGCAAGCCCGGCGCGCCGCCGCTCGATCGTTACGTTCGCGTGAGCGCCGGCACCGAACCGATGCGCCGCGCGTTCGAGGCTGCGTTCCAGGCAGTGCTCGACGAGGTTTCCGCATGAAGTACTCGATCGTTTCCGACATTCACGGAAACTTCGAGTCGCTCGCAGCGCGCGTTCGCGCTGATCGACGACGAAGACACCGTGCTGTGTCTGGGCGACATCGTCGGTTACGGTCCGAATCCGAACGAGTGCGTGCGCCTGATTCGCGCAACGCGCGACTCATGCGGTGCTCGGCAATCACGATCTCGCCGCGCTCGAGAATTTCGGCGTCGAGTACTTCAACGACGTGGCGCGCGCGCGATCGCGTGGACGCAGGACGTGCTCGACGAAGAGAATCGCGCGTGGCTCAACGGACTCTCGTACGAATTGCGTTTTCCCGAGTTTCTTGCTCGTGCACGGCGCGCCGGTGAACTACTTCGAGTACATCCTCGACAAGCGCACCGCGTCGAAGGCATTCAACGCTACCGATGCGCCGCTGGTTTTCGTCGGGCACACGCACATCGCCGAGTATTGGGTGCTGGAACCGGACGGAAGCATGAGCCACAAGCACATGCAAAACGGCGGACGATTCGAACTGGAGCCCGGGAAGCGCTACATCGTCGACGTCGGCAGCGTGGGACAGCCGCGCGACTTGAATCCCGGACGCTTCGTTCGTGCGGTTCGATTCGGAAACGCGACGCGTCGAATGGGTTCGTTACGACTATCCGATTGGGACGGTGCAAGAGAAGATCCACGAGGCGCATTTGCCGGATTATCTGGCGCAGCGTCTGGAGGCGGGACGGTAGGTGAGCGTGCCGATCGACGACGGCAAATGTTTTGCGTGCGGCCCGGACAATCCGATCGGTTTGCATTTGCATTTCGACGGTGAGAGTGAAGGCGTGATTGCGCGCGTTACTCTCGGACCGAACTTTCAAGGCTGGCAAGAACATCGCGCACGGCGGGATCGCCATGGCGTTGCTCGACGAAGCGATGGCGCATGCGGCCGGCCATGCCGGACATCGCGGCGTCACCGCAAGCATGAACGTACGGTTTCGTAAACCGGTGCCGCTCGGCGAGCCGCTCGAAGTGCGCGGTCGCGTCGCGTGGCAGCGACGCAACGTGCTTGGGTTGGAAGCAGCCGTGACGGATGCGTCGGGAACCACCCTCGTCGAAGGCGAGGGAAATTTCGTTTCGATGGGGCCGCTCGATGCGGCGCCGACCGCCGCAATCCGGCGACACGGTAAAGATCTTTTTCAATGGCTAAGATGAAGCAGCAGCGCGCGAAAGCTGCCGAGGAAAAGCGCCGTCAGAACGCGCCGGCAATCGACAACCGCCGGGCGCGCCACGAATATCAAATCCTGGAATCGCTCGAGGCCGGCCTCGCGCTTACCGGCACGGAGGTCAAATCGATTCGCATGGGCGGCGTCAGCTTGAACGAGGCGTACGCGCGCTTTCGCGACGGCGAAGCGTGGCTGATGAGCATGCACGTGCCGCCGTATAAAGAAGGCAGTTTCTCGAACGTCGATCCGAACCGTCCGCGCAAGCTGCTGCTTCACAAAGAGCAGATTGCCGACTTGCAGTCCCGCGTCAAAGAAAAGGGTTTGACGATCGTTCCGCTGCGGATGTACTTCACGCGCGGAATGGTGAAAGTCGAGCTCGGCCTGGCGCGCGGCAAGAAAATGTGGGACAAACGCGAGTCCATCGCCAAACGCGACGTGGAACGCGAACTCGCTCGCCACGTGCGTTGATTTTCAGCATGCGCGGAGCTAAACCCGAAGCAGCCATCGAGCAGGCCATCGAACGCGGCGGCGTCATTCGGCGCGGCGATCGCGTGGTCGTCGCGTGCAGCGGCGGAGCGGATTCCGTCGCACTTGCCGCGGCATTAGCCGCGGTCGCCAAGCCGATGGAACTGCAGTTGAGTTTGGCGTACGTGAATCACGGTACGCGTGAATCGGCATGGCAAGACGAGTGCGTGGTTTTGCGCGTCGGCGCGACCTTCGGCGTGCCGGTCGACGTAGCGTCGCTCGAACGAGCCGAAAGCAGCGAAGAAGCGCTCCGGGATGCGCGTTATGCGGCGCTCGCGCGTATCGCCCGCGAACGTCGCGCGAATGCCGTCGCGACCGCCCACCACTGCGAAGATCAGAGCGAAACGGTGTTGCTTGCGCTTTTTCGCGGCACGGGCCCGGATGGGCTGGCAGGCATGGCCTCGAGGCGGCCGCTCGAGGAAAATATCGAGCTGGTGCGACCATTGCTGCGTATCCCGGCGGAAGATCTGCGGTACTACTGTCACGTGCACCATCTGCCGTACGCGGTGGACCCGACTAACGCCGATCGAGGGGTACCGCCGCAATGCGGTGCGGGCCGCGCTCGATGCGCTCGCCCGCTATTCCCGGGTCTCGACGCGGCCGTCGCGCGAACGGCGGAGCTCGTCGGTGAAGAACGCGCAGCTTCCGAGCGCGCGCTTTTCCGGCGTGAGGTTCGTCGCGTGCTTGAGCGAGCAAGAGGGCCTTCGCGACGTCGATTTCGATGCACGTCGAAGCAGCCGTGCGCGCACTCGAAACGGGCGGATCGGGACGCTTCCACATGAAACCGGGCGTCGAGCTTTGCATCGAGCGGGGCGCCATCGCAGCCATCGAAAGAAAAGCATGAACGTTACCGATACCTACGATGGGACGATCGAGCAAACTCTCTACACGCGTGAAGAGATTGCGCAAGCGATCGACCGCCTGGCCGGGCAAATCGCGGCGGATCACCGAGGGCAACCGCTGACCCTGCTCGGTGTGTTGAAGGGAGCGCTCTACGTCGTTTCCGACCTCGCACGCGCCGTCGCGGCGGTGCCGGACGGACCGAGCGAAATCGTCCTGGACTATATCTGCGTTTCGAGCTACGGCAATTCGACGCGATCGAGCGGAGAGGTGCGGATGCTTAAGGATACGAGCCGGCCGGTGACCGGCGGGCACGTAGTCATCGTCGAGGACATCGTGGACAACGGGCTCACGCTGCAGTACCTTCGCTCGTTACTCGCGGAGCGAAAGCCGGCGAGCCTGCGGTCGTGCGTGCTCTTCGACAAACCGTACCACCGGCGGGTCGACGTGCCCGTCGAGTACGTCGGGCTCCAGTCGCCGGACGAATTCGTCGTAGGTTACGGTTTGGATTATCAGGAACTCTTCCGGAACTTGCCCTACCTTGCCCAGTTGAGATCCGCAGTTTTTAAGGAAGACTAGTAATAACTAGGAAGCCATCTCACACAGACGCCACCCTCTGGGGGCCCATCGCGAAGTCGCGATGGGGGCGCGCAGGACGCTTTCCGGCGCGTAGTGCCGGAAGGCGTGCCGAAGTGCCAGACGGTGCGCAACGTGCACCGTCTTTTTAACCGAAAGCACATCTATTAAAGTGACAAAGCATCTCCGATCGATCCTCTTGATCGTCCTCGCCGTCGTCGCGGTCTTCCTTATCGTCGAGCGCGTCGTGCAGCCCGGCGAAGGCGCGACCCGTCTCGACTACGGCGTCTTCTATCAGAAACTGGAAGCCGGCCAGATCCAGTCGTTTCACGCCGTCGGACAACAGGCGTCGGGCGATATTGCGGGCGGCGGCAAGTACACCGTCTCGCTGCCGAATACGGACCAAGAGTTCGTCAAGGACGTCCAGGCGCACGTTAAGAGCGGTCAAGTGAACTTCGAGCAGCAGACGAATAGCGGGCTGCTCTCCAGTCTCGTTACGCTGGCGCCGCTACTCTTGATGGCGCTCTTCCTGTTCTTCATTTTGAGGCAGGCGCAGAGCGGCGGCAGTCAGGCGCTATCGTTCGGCCGCTCGCGCGCGAAGATGATGTCGGAGAACCGTCCGAAGGTGACGTTCGCCGACGTCGCGGGCGTCGACGAAGCGAAAGAAGAGCTCGGCGAGATCGTCGAGTTCCTGAAGTATCCGAAGAAATATCAAGCGCTCGGCGCGCGCATTCCGAAAGGCGTGCTGCTGCTCGGACCGCCGGGCTCCGGTAAGACGCTGCTCGCGCGCGCGATTGCGGGCGAAGCGGGCGTTCCGTTCTTCTCGATCTCCGGTTCCGACTTCGTCGAGATGTTCGTCGGCGTCGGCGCCTCGCGCGTTCGCGATCTCTTCGATCAAGCGAAGAAGTCCGCGCCGTGCATCGTCTTCATCGACGAAATCGACGCGGTCGGCCGCCAGCGCGGCGCCGGTCTCGGCGGCGGTCACGACGAGCGCGAACAAACGCTCAACCAGTTGCTCGTCGAGATGGACGGCTTCGATCAAAACACCGGCGTCATTCTGATCGCCGCGACGAACCGCCCCGACGTTCTCGATCCGGCGCTGCTGCGTCCCGGCCGCTTCGACCGTCAAATCGTCGTCGACCGCGCGGATTTCCGCGGCCGCCAGAAGATTCTCGAAGTGCATGCGCGCAACAAACCGCTCTCCAAAGAAGTCTCGCTGGAAACGCTTGCGAAGCGCACGCCCGGCTTCTCGGGCGCGGATCTCGAGAATTTGCTCAACGAAGCGGCGCTGCTCGCTGCGCGCAAGAACAAGAACGTCATCGAGATGAACGATTGCGACGAAGCGATCGACCGCGTCATGGTCGGTCCGGAACGCAAGTCCACGGTGATGTCGCAGAAAGAGAAAGAGACTCACCGCGTACCACGAGTCGGGCCACGCGATCATCGGCGGGCTGCTCGAACAAAGCCGATCCGGTGCACAAGGTCACGATCATTCCGCGCGGTATGGCGCTCGGTCTCACGTGGTCGCTGCCGGAAGACGATCGCCACATCGATGACGCGCGAAGAGACTCTCGCGCAGATCACGATGGCGCTCGGCGGACGCTTCGCGGAAGAGATTCAAGTTCGGCGACGTGACGACCGGCGCGAGCAACGACTTCCAGAAAGCGACCGAACTCGCGCGCCGCATGGTGACGCAGTACGGCATGAGCGAACTCGGCCCGATTCAATTCGGCCGCGGCAACCATCAGGTGTTCCTGGGCCGCGATTTCGGCGAAGAGCGCAACTACTCGGAAGAAGTCGCGAGCAAGATCGACGGCGAGGTGCGCCGCATCATCGAGAGCTGTTACGAGCACGGCCGCAAGATTCTGACCGACAACTGGGAGAAGGTCGAGCGGATGGTCGAATCGCTGCTCGAGTACGAAACGGTCGAGGCAGAAGAAGTGCGGTCGATCCTCGGCGACAAGCCGTTCGACCGCAACTCCGGCGGCAGCGCCGTTGCGGCCGCTACCCGAGCCGGAGAAACCGGCCGACGAGCCGCAGCGCGAAAAGCCGTCGCGCATTCCGCCGAAAATCTCGCCGGAACCCGCATGAAGCAAGGCGCGCTCGTTGCGGCGCTGGCATTGGCGGCCGTATCGCTCGCGCCGTTTCCGGCGCCGGCAGCCGACCAATCGGGACAAAGTGGGACCCTGCCGCACGGCGGGTCCTACATCATCTATCGCGACGTCACGATCGGAAACGCCGCGATCGATCTCTGGTTTCGCGCACCGGGTGCCGGGTACGACAATTCGTCGCCCGGCATTTCGCGTCTAGCGGTTACTGCCGTCGCGGCCGCGCCGCTCGAAAGCGGCAAATCGTTGCTGAGTTTCGTGCGCGGGCTGGGCGGACGCCTGACAATCAACGTTTATCCCGATATCGTAGGCGTTAGCGCGATCGTGCCGGCTGACGCGGCTCGCCGCGCGGTTGCGGCAATGACGTCCGCGTACTTCTCGCCGGCGATCGATGACAATGCGTTGAAGTCGGCACAGCGCGATCTGGCCGTGCTAGGCGTGCAGAAGCGGTATTCGTTCGATCAGCTGCTGCACGATCAACTCTTCGAACGCATCTTCGCGAGCGGCGCGGCGCACTATCCGCCGATCCCGAACACCGTTCCGGATATTACAAAAATTCCGTTGGCCGACGTGACGTCGTTCGCGCATCGCGCATTCCGTTCCGGAAACGCGACGCTGACGCTTACCGGCAATATCGATCCAAGCTTCGTCGGCGCGGTAACGGCGGGTAATGGCGGCGGCGGTGATGCGCCGATCGATTCCGTCGTTGCTACGTCTCCGCCCGCGCAATCCGTCGTTCCGTCGACGGTGCCCGGCGTCGGAATGGCTTGGGTCGGTCCGGCAATCGCGGACGAACGCTCGGCGACGGCAATGGACTTTATTGCCGACTATCTCTTCCGCGAAGACACCGGAGTGTTTAGCAAGGCAGTCGATCGCTTCCGGCGGCGACTACGTCAGCGGACAGTTCATTACGCTCCATCATCCCGGCGTGATGCTCGTCACGATCGGCGGAAAGAAAAGCGCCGATCTGCAGCGCCGCGTGATGGATGAACTCGCAAAACTGCAGCAACCGCTCGACGCCCGCACCTTTGCCGCGGCGCGGGAAGCGTTTCTTTACCACCTTGCTTCCGACACGCAATTGCCCGAGCAGCAAGCCGACAATCTCGGCTGGTACGCATCCGAAGGCAACGCGGCGTATGCACCGAGCGATCCGCAAAGCACGTACTGGAATCTCGCGCGATCGCTCGATCCGGGATTCGTCGCATCGGTCGTGCGGCAGTATCTCGCGCATCCCGTCGTCGTACAATTGCAGGCGACCGAGTCTAAGGAGTCCTCGTCTTGAAGTTCCGCTCGCTCACCGCTGCCGCACTGATTGCGTTTCTCGCTCTGCCGGTGGCAACGCAGGCCGCCGCGCCCGTCATACAGCGCGCCGGCGGCGTTACGATCATCGAGCAACAAGATCCGTCTGCGCCCCTGGTGCACATCGAGTTTGTCGTACGCGCGGGCTTAGATCGTCAAACGCTCCAGCAGAACGGCTTGGCGGCGCTCACCGCGCAGACGATTCTTCGTTCGCCGGTTGACGGCACGCCGCTGGAAGACGCGATCGCAGCTCACGGCGGCTCGATTCAAACCGGGTGTTGACCCGGGCGGCGTTCGTTTCGCCATCGAATCGCTGCCGTCGGATGCGCCGGCGGTTGTTGCATTGGTTCAGCGCGCATTCGCCGCGCCCACGATCGACGCGACTACGGTAAATTCGGCGCGCGGCACGCTGATGAAGCAGATCGCTGCAAACCAGCAAGAAGCGCTTCAAGTGGGACTCGACATGTTGAGCGGCATGTCGGCGCCTTCGGCAAACGTTGGCACTTCCGGCGCTCGGCATGCCGGCTTCGCTCGCGCAATTCGGTCCCGAAGACGTGCGCGCGTTCTTCGCTAAGTATTACCATCAGGGCGGCGCGTACGTAAGCGCGGTCGGGCGTTCCGACGTGCTGGCGCGCGGCGCCATCGCCGGGCTTGCGCAAACGCTTCCGGCGGGCGATACGCCGGCGGTGGACATCAAGCTGCCGAAGCTCGAAGGCACGTCGCGCGAATTGATCGCGCATCGCGACATTCAAGCGCCTTGGCTCGTCGCACAGTACTCGGCGCCGCCGATCGATAGCAAGGACTTCGGCCCGATGCTGGTGCTGAGCGCGTTTCTGCAGCGCACGCTTGCAGATATCGCCGAAGTTCCGGGAGTGGTTTCGCCGACGTTCGCTTCGCGTGCCGTCGGCTCGATTTACCAGTACGATCGCGCGCCGGCGAACCTGACGCTGTACGTAGACGGCAACATCGGCAATCCCAATCGCGCGTTCGCAACGGCGCTTTCGATTGCGAGCATTCTCGCCGCGACCAAACTGCAAGGCTCGATCGACGAGTTCAAAGCAATGGCCGCCGGCGACTTCGTCAACGATGCAACGTCGCTGCAGTCGCGCGCATGGCTGGCCGTACTCTTTGCGCAGAACGGATCGTCGCCGGACTACTTGAACCGCACGCTGCAAGCGATTCAAGGCACGACCGCGGCCGATCTGCAACGCGTCGCCCGCACGTACATGGGCAATCCGGCGATCGCCCTCGTCCTGCCGCGCGACAAGCAGCCGAATCCCTGAGAGTAGCGCTAGTCCACGATTACTTGAATCAGCGCGGAGGCGCAGAACGCGTCTTCGCGCATTTCACGCGCGCGTGGCCCGATGCGCCGGTTTATACGGCGCTCTACGACGAAGCCGCCGTCGGCGATTTGATTCCCCGCTCGCGGGTGCGCACGTCGGCGCTTTCCAAGGTGCCGGGAGCGAACCGGAACTTTCGTTATCTTGCGCCGTTCTATCCGCGCGCCTTCGAATCGTTCGATCTCTCGCAGTACGACCTGATCGTTAGTTCGACGGCGTCGTGGGCGAAAGGCGTTCGCTTCAACAGCGACGCGGTGCACGTGTGCTTCATTCACACGGTCAGCCGGTTTTTGTTCGACTACGACCGGTACTTGGGCGGCTTCGGCGTGGGCACGATCGCGCGTCCGGTCGTCAACCGGCTCGCCGCATGGGACCTCAAAGCCGCGCAGCGGCCGACGCACTATGTCGCAAACTCACATACCGTTGCGGAACGCGTTCGCGAATACTACCATCGTCCGGCCGAGGTGCTTCACTCGCCTGCGGACGTCGAGCGTTTCACGGTGGGACGCGGCGAAGGCGATTATTTTTTCATCGCGTCGCGGCTGTTGCCGTACAAGCGCATCGATCTAGCGATCGACGCTGCGCAGCTCGCCGGCGTGAAGTTGCTAGTGGCCGGGACGGGCCCCGCCGAACGCGCGCTACGCGAACGAGCCCGGGGCACCACGACGACGCTGCTGGGCTACGTCTCCGACGAAGAAGTGAACCGCCTCATCGGCGATGCGCGCGCGGCAATTCTGCCGGGCGAAGAAGATCTCGGCCTCGTCCCGATCGAAGCCGCGGCGGCCGGCCGTCCGACGATTGCGTACCGGGGCGGCGGCGCGCGGGAAACCGTCATTGAGGGCGTTACGGGCGCGTTCTTCGACGAGCCGGCGCCGCAATCGCTCGCGGCGGCCTTGCGCGACTTCGACGCCCGCCGGTTCGACCGGGCCCGTCTGCGCGCTCACGCCGAGACGTTTTCGCCGGAACGCTTCATCGCGCGCTTCCGGGCGATCGTCGAACGGGTAGCGGCGGAAAGGCGCTAATGGAGCTGCCGGTCTACGACGAGCGCGGCGGCGCGTTTGCGCGTTTGCAAAACCGTCGCGTCCTGATCTATTGGCCGCACGGTTTGGGCGATTTCGTCCATTTCAGCTACGTCGCGCCGCTGCTGGAACCGAGCAATACCTACTACCTCACACGTTTTGGCGACGACTTCGTGCATCTGTACGACGAAGACGAAATCGTGAAGCCGCTCTACAGCGGCGCGCGCACGATCGGCGACGGAAGTGCGCTCGAGGCGCGCCATTTGGGCGTGAATTTCAAGAAAATTCGCAATCGCGAAATGCGGCTCACCGTTCCCGAACCGCTGCGCTCTCGGATGCAAGACGCGCAGATCGATACCGTGCTGTATACGGATTACCCGGAGTACGAAGGAAAACTCGCGTTTCCGTTTCACACGAAGGCCCGCGCACTCGCGCGCAATCTGGTTGTGCCGGAACGCTTGGCTGCATTCGACCTGAATGCTCCGCTGCGCTCATCGCTAAAGTTTATCGCGCCGGCTCAGAACGCCGCGCTCGTTGAAGAGCGTTTGCGCCGGTACGTTGCGCGGGACGAACGGCTTGTCGTGGTTGCGGCCGGCGGCCACACGAACCTCAAGAAAATATGGCCCGAGGAAGAAGTGCAGAAATTCGCCCGGCTGTTGCGCTCGCACGATTCGAAAGCGCGCGTCATAACGATCGATGAAAGCGCGTCCGGCGCGATCGGCCGGGAACCGGGATTGGCGCCGACGACGCAGGATCTGTTCGGTGATCTCGACGTTCCGTTCGCGCACCTGTTGCTGGCCTTGCTTCGCGCGAGCGACGCCTTCGTCGGCGTAGCGTCGGGCCCGTTGCATACCGTGCTCGCGATGGGCGGCCGTCCGGTCGTCGGCATCTGGCTCGCGCACTTTCCGGACTGGTATGACGAACCGCGCGCGGACTCGATTCATCTGGCCGGCCCCTACATTTACGCCAAAAACCTCGACCGGCGCAAAGCGACCGTGACGAAGCCGCCGGAGCTGCGCGCGCGCGTCATCCCGTTTCCGCGGACTGCGCCCGCGGCGGCCGACGCACTGGAAGCGTTGAAGCTAGTTCGCTAGATTCGGCGCAAAGATGAGCGCGATCACGGTGAACGAGTTAAACAATCCGTGCGTGATCATCGAAGCGTACGCGTTTCGCGTACGGTAGTACACGTAGCAAAGCACGAGCCCGCCGAGCGCAAGCGGAACGAGCACGAACAAGTCCCCGTGCGCGAGACCGAAGAGCAGCGCGCTGATGACGCCGCCCAGCCAAAACCCGCCGTAGCGCAAGCCGATGTTGAAGAGAAAAACGCGGAAGACGATCTCTTCCGCGACCGGCGCGAGCACAACCGCGAATACCGCAAAAAAGGCCATGACGCCAGGATTTTTGACGGCCTTGAACATCTGTACGACTTGTTGCTCGTGCTGATGGTGCGTCAGCGTTTCGACGATTGACGCGCCGCCGTTCACGACCAAAGCCATTACGAGCGCAGCGACGGCGGCAAAGAGGATCTGTTTGGATTGCAGCGGACGGAAGCCGAGATCACGGAGCGACAGGCGCGAAACAAGCGGAAGCGCCCACAGCAGAACTGCGACGATGACCGCCTCGAGAATCAGCTGAATCACCATGCCGGGCACCAGGCCAAGCATCCCGCGGCGCGCAGCCGCCGGATTGCTCAAGACGAACCACACCGCGGCGGCGACCAGAATGATAAACGTTACGCCAAGGATCGCCAGAATCAGCAGCACCGTCGGTCCGGCGCGAAAACTATCGTGGGGCCAAGCGTTCGGCCACGCGGCCGCGGGCTGTTCGGCGGCGTCTTCTGCGATCATGGTGCCGCCCTACGAGAGCGTGCGGGCGCTAACCTTCCAGTCGCTGCAGTAGAACTCGGCAAACGTGTCGGGCGTCATCGGACGCGCCATCAAATACCCTTGCATCGCGCTCGCGCCGAGTTGAACCGCGGCGCTGGCTTGCGCCGCCGTTTCGATGCCTTCAGCGACTATGTGCAGTCCCAGGCGCCGGCCGAGACCGATCATCGCCTCGACCATCGCGTAGTCGAACTGATTCTCGAGCATCTCTTTGATGAAGGTGCGGTCGATCTTCAGCGTGTGCACCGGCAAACGTTTCAAGTGCACCATCGAGTTATAGCCCGTTCCGAAGTCGTCGATCGCCACGCGCACGCCCATCTCTCGCAGTTCGAGAATGATGTCGAGCGCGTACTCCATGTCTTTCACGACGCTGCTTTCGGTGATTTCGACTTCGAGATACTCCGGCGGAAGCGCATTGCGCAGCAGCGACGTGCTGATATCGGAGACGAGCGTGTCGTCGTAGAGCTGCCGCCCCGAAATGTTCACCGCGATCGGAACGTTGATGCCGCGGTCTTTCCAGGCGCGCGCCATGCGGCATGCTTCTTGGATTACGTAGGTGCCGATCGGCACGATGAGGCCGGTCTCTTCCGCCACGTCGACGAAGTCGCCGGGCAAGAGTTCGCCGTGCTTCGGATGGTTCCAACGCAGCAGTGCTTCCACCGCGACGATGCGGTCCAATCTGGCGTTGAAGATCGGCTGCACGTGCAGGGCAAACGCATTAGTCTCGAGCGCGGCGCGCAGATCGTTTTCGATTTGCAGCCGTCTTTCGACCGCGTGTTCCATTTCCGGCGTGAACAGCTCGCATCCGGTCTGCAGCGAAACCGCCGTGAACATCGCGGTCTTGGCCCGGCGAATCAGCTGATCGGCATTTTCGGAATCCAGCGGATATCCGCTGATGCCGATACTCGGAGAAACGTGCAGCGTGCGTCCGTGGAAACTGAACGGCCGTTTGAACGCGCGAAGCAGTTGCGAGGAGAGGCGGTGCAAATCGTCGTCTTCGACGTCTTGCGCGATCACGACGAATTCATGGTCGCCCCATCGTCCGACGATGTGCCCGTTCTCGGCGGCTTCCTGCAAGCGGTGTGCCGCGCGGCGCAAAACCTCGTCGCCGATAACGTGTCCCAACGTTTCGTTGATGGTGCTCAATCCGGGGAATTCGAGAAAGAATACGCCGATGCTCTGCGGTTTCGCCGCAACCAGTGCCGCCAGCGTATCCGTGAGCGATAGGCGATTCGGCATTCCGGTGAGCGCGTCGTGAAGCGCGAGATACTCCAAACGCCGCTCGCCGTGCACGCGTTGCGTTACGTCGATGAGCAGCACCGTGCGCGCGTTGTGCCCCTCGAACGTTACGCTCGTGGAAAGCGTTTCTACGAAAATCGTCTCGCGCGCAGCCGTGATATGGCGCCACGGACCGTCCAGCGACGGTTTGTCTTGCAGGTCCCTCACGGTCGCGAGCATTCTCGGCACATCTTCGGGCGGCCGGATGTCTTTGAGCGTCATGCGGAGGAATTGTTCGCGCGAATAGCCGTAAAGCGCGACGGCGGCGTCGTTCACGGCCAAGAAGCGCAGCGTGTCCACGTCGTAGACCCATGCCGGGTACGGAAGGGACAAAAACATGTCCGCTCGCGCGTCGGAGTACATCCTACAAGGTATCGGCCAAGCGGGCGAAATCCGCCATAGAAAGTTGCTCCCCGCGGACCTGGGCCGGAAGACCGGCTTGCGCGAGCGCATTCTCGATGCGTTCGCGCTCAAGGCCCAGTGCCAGCATCAGGCTGTTGGCTAGGGTTTTGCGTCGATACGCGAACGCGGCGCGTACGACTTTGCGGAAAAGCTCGACGTCTTTCGGGTTTACCGCGGGTTCGGGACGCCGCGTCAATTGGATGACGGTAGAATCGACCTTCGGCGGCGGAAAAAACGCGCGCGGCCCAAGCGTGAACGCTTTCTCGACGGTCATGGAATATTGCACGGCGATGGAGAGGCTTCCATACGCCGGCGTGCCGGGTCGCGCAGCGAGACGATCCGCTACGTCCTTTTGAATCATGACCGTGATCGTTTCCGGCCGGCGTTCCATTTCGCACAAGCCGACGATGAGCGGCGTCGCGATGTTGTACGGCAGATTTCCGGCGACGCGCCATTCCCCCGATGCGGCATAGCCGTCGAAGTCGAACGCGAGCGCGTCTTGCTGCACGATGTGAGCGCCGTGCAACTCGGGACGATCTTGCAAAAGTGCGACGAGTTCCGGATCGATCTCGATAGCGGTTACGCCGGCGCCTTCCTCGAGCAACGCGAGCGTGAGCGCGCCGGTTCCGGCTCCGATTTCTACGATGCGCGTATTAGCCGGCGCGCCGTTAAGCGAAAGCCGCGCGATCCGGTGCGCAGCGGCTCCATCCATGAGGAAGTTCTGACCGTACTTCTTTTTTGGGCGCAAGCCCCACGTTTGCAACAGCGCGCGCGGGTGCTCTTTCGGTTCTTCGGGCGTCACGACGAAGACGACTACTTCAAGCGGTAGACGACTACCTCGCGGCGTCCGAACATGAGCGCGTCACGCGTCGAGTTGAATCCCAAATCGATGCGGTGTCCGTGAATCGCGCCGCCCGTGTCGCCGGCGATCGCAAACCCGTAGCCCGGAATATAGAGTCGCGCGCCGAGCGGAATGACGCTTGGATCTACGGCGACGATTCCGTGCCCTGCGGGACGGCCGATGGCGGTGGTACCGCTGCACCCTGCGCAATTTGCCGTGTACGCCGTTGCGACCATGTCGAGCGCGGATGCGGCAATGTAGGCGGTTTGTTGAATGCCGTGTTTTGCGAAACGCGCAAATGCTTCGAATTCACCGATACCTTCGGCGACGATGCGCGGACGCGGACGTTTTACGACGTGCGCCGACACGACGGATTTTTGCACTGCGCCGTCGTCGCGCTGCGTGAATCGCACCATCACGTCGCGTTCGCCAGCTGCGCCTTTCGAAAGAATTTTCGAAGTTCCGGGCGACAACGAAAAATCGAGCCGGTGTTCGGTTGCTGCAGCGATTTTACGTTTTTCCGTGCGATTCCACGTTACGATTCGCGTAACGCGCACGGTGCCGTTTGCCGGCACTTCGTCAGCGAGCGAAGGCTCGACTTCATCGTGCGGACCGATGCGAATATTCTGTTCTTCTAGTAATGCGCCGACGTCTTCGGCGTTGCTAACGACGTCTTGCGCCGAACGCGCAAGTAAAATCTTTACATGAACCGCAGGACGGTACGTTACCGTCAATTTATCCGAAAGCGGAACGTCGAGCGCGGGTTCGACATAATCACGAGCGCCCACGGCGATGCCGCGTTCGCGCAAAAAATCGCCTACCGTAGCGGCGCCCGTCACGTGCTGCGTAACGGTTCCTTGCGATTCGAAAGTGACGATGTGCGTCACCGATTGTTGTTGTGGTAGGTCTCCGCTGCCCGCATACGCTGGCGACGGGTGAGTGATAAAGCCGGCAAAGACTAGACCGGCGGTCAAGACGCTGACGGACAGCAAGTGGCTGATCCGCAGTGGGCCGCGTCCTATCAACCTGGTAGTCCTTTCCTGTCCCAGCTCCCAGCAAGGCCCGCGCTAAACCCGCAAGGGCGAACGATGACCGGTAAGCTGAACCAACAGTTACGGAGGTAGTGGTTGACGGATCCAGTGGAAACGCCAAAAAAATTCGCAGGCTAGTCCTCAAGTAGGACCGGTTGGTTGGCCTGCTGGCCGCTCTAAGGGCGAGCGACCGTTGGTAACTCGGGCACTATACCATGGGCGTCGAAACGCCGGAATATGCTAAAAGTCACAATCGAAGCAGGTGGCCCCTCCCGACATGGGCGAGGGCTCCCGGGTATAGAGAACGGTTTTCCCAACTCGCAGGCCGACCTAACCTAACGCCTAAAGAGGCGGGCTGTGGACCACCTGCGCGTCGGGTTCTTCACCGAAATTTACCGGCCGGCCGTCAACGGCGTGGTCGAGTCCGTTGACGCGCTCGCCGCCGGCTTGCGCGAGCGCGGTCATGAGGTCTATTGTTTCGCGCCGAGCATGCCGGGCGCGGATGAAAATGACGGCCCGGTTTTCCGGATGCCCTCGCTTCCGTTGCCGACGCGCACGCCGTACCGGCTGACGCTGCCGCTCGTAAGCCGCAAGAACATCAACAACGTCGTGAAGCGGCTCTCGCTCATTCATTTGCACTCGCCGTTCGTTACCGGCTGGCTCGGGTTGCGCTACGCTCGCCGCTTCGGCATGCCCGTCGTATACACGTATCATACGCATCTCGAAATGTACGCGCATTACGTGCCGTTCGAACCGAACGCGACGCGTTTCGCCGCGTCGCAGCTGACGCGCACGTTCGGCAATCTTGTCGATGCCGTCGTCGTACCGACGCAGGCGATGGCCAATCATCTGCGGGAGATCGGCGTCGAAGTGCGGCTGGAAATCGTTCCGAGCGGAATCGACGTCGAGCATTTCGGAAACGGCGCTCGCGACAAGAAGTTGCGCAAAGCGCTGGGCGTGCGTGACGACCAGCGGCTGATACTTTTCGTTTCGCGGCTAGCGCGTGAAAAGAACGTCGAAATGTTGTTGCAGGCGCTTGCAAGAGCCGCCGATCCCTCGTTACGGCTCGTCATCGCGGGCGATGGGCCGCAACGCGAAGAGCTGCACGAGCTTGCGCAGCAATTAGGCGTCGCCGATCAAACGCAATTTCTAGGCGTCGTCATGCGGGAAGCGCTGCCGAACCTCTACGCGAGCGCCGACGCGTTCGTGTTTCCAAGCACGACGGAAACGCAGGGCCTCGTGCAGGCCGAAGCGCTTGCCGCAGGCGCTTACGTAATCGCCGCCGACTGCGCTCCGAACCGCGACGTCCTGAGCGACGTCGGCAGGGTCGTCGCGCCCACCCCGGCCGCTTTCGCCGCCGCCCTGCGCGCCACGCCGCTCGAACCCGACGCCGCGGCCCGGCAACGTGCCAAGGCCGCCGCACAGCGGTTTGCGATCGACAGCCAGTCGGACCGGATGCTGGACCTGTACTGGAGCCTGCTGCGGCCCGATCCGGCCGGCCATAAACGCGAATCGCGTCCGGCTTGACATACGAACATACGTTCGCATATCATAAAGCCACGAGGCTTGATGATGATGCGTTCAACTACACGAGAGACAATCGGAGTCCAACTCGGTTTTGCAGCCGCCCCTAGCGGCGACGGCATCGTCTATGCGCGCCTTCGGTCGAGCGCGGGAGAGCGGCTTGTGCGAGCCGCCTTCCGCGTGAGACGCTTTGCCGGCTTGGGCGACCGGGAGGTCGCATATGCCGCGATGGAGTCGGTCGCCGGATTGCTCTGCGAACGGAACATCGAAGACGTAGCGTTCTCTCTGCCCGATGCCGCCCTGGTCGACGACCTTGCGAATCATCGCGAAGTACCGGCCGCTCTCGTGCTGCCTTACGTCCGTCTGCGCTGTAAGCTCAACCGTTTCCGTAAGTACGCACTGGAGCCGTGCCAGGAGTTCGACCTAACGCAACGCGCCCGCGCAGAGGTCGCTATGCATTCCGCCGCATAATGCGGCACTCGTGAATCTTCGCCGCGCCGATCTCTCCGAATTGCCGATCGACACGGCGAAGCTGGCGCAACGACTGATCGGCTACGTACTCGTCCGCGAAACCGAAGAAGGCTTGGCTGCCGGCCGGATCGTCGAGACCGAAGCCTACCTCCCGGATGACCCGGCTTCCCACTCGTACATCGGTGAGCGCCCGCGCAACCAGTCGATGTTCCGGGAGCCGTTTCACGCCTACGTCTATCTCATCTATGGCGCGAACTTTTGCTTCAATATTTCCAGCGAAGCTGCGGGCACCGGCGCCGGCATCTTGGTTCGCTCCCTGGAGCCCATCGAGGGTGTCAAGCTGATGCAAGAACGCCGGCGGACGCTCGTCATGCGGGATCTTTGCCGCGGGCCGGGACGCTTGTGCCAGGCGCTTGCCATCGACCGCTCGTTGGACGGCGCATATCTTCCCCGGCGACAGCGGGTTATGGATAGCGGAACCGGCTCGCCCCGGTTCGCCGGTCGGCAGCAGTCGCCGGATCGGCATCACACGCGCAGCCACTCGACGCCTGCGGTTTTATGAACGCGGCAATCCGTTCGTTAGTGGTCCAAAAGCACTTTCGCCGTAGCTCGGCATGGATTGCGGCTTGAACAGTCCAGATTGCGTGTGATATAGTGACTGCGTTCAATCCCCTCGTGCATGTGCATCGATCCACGCGTGGCAGCCTCGCCCGTGATGAGATCGCTCGTTTCATATGTGCGGCTCTACGAGAGAGACATTCCTCTGCAAACGGAACATCGCCCGAACCCTAATGGTGGGCCGCAAGGAAGCGGTGGTCGTCGCCGCCGTTCACGCCGCCGTCATCATTTCAATAACCAGTATCAACAACAAGATCAGTTTCCCTTAGCAGAAACTGGTCCGCCGATGTTGACGGCAGCCGACCTCGAAGGCAAGAAGAAAGCCGAACTCGTCGAGATCGCGCAAGAAAATGAAATCGTCCTCGGCAATCCGACGACGATGAAGAAAGACGAGATCGTCGCCGCGATTCTCGCCGGGCAGCAACAGCGCTCCGGTCTTGAGATGGCGAGCGGCATTCTCGACATTCTTCCGGAAGGCTACGGCTTTCTTCGCCGCGGCGGCTACGTTATCGGAAACGACGATATCTACGTAAGCCAGTCGCAGATTCGCCGCTTCGAATTACGTCGCGCCGATATGGTGGAAGGCCAAGTCCGCCGCCCTAAAGAGAGCGAAAAGTACTACGGCCTCATTCGCGTCGACAAAGTCAACGGCTACGATCCCGAAGCGATTCGCGGCCGCGCGATTTTCGAAAAAGGCACGCCCATCTTCCCCGAAGAGCGTTTTCGCCTTGAAAATCGTTCGACGCAGCTCTCCACCCGCGTCATCGATCTTTTCTGCCCGATCGGCAAAGGCCAGCGCGCGCTCATCGTTTCGCCGCCGAAAGCCGGTAAGACGACGCTGCTGAAAAACATTGCGCAGGGCATCTCGATCAACCATCCGGAAGCGCATATCATCGCGCTGCTCGTCGACGAGCGTCCGGAAGAAGTCACCGACATGCAACGGACGATCGACGGTGAAGTCGTCGCTTCGACGTTCGACGAGCATCCCGAGAACCACACGGCCGTCGCCGAGCTCACGATGGAGCGCGCGAAGCGCCTCGTCGAAATGGGCAAGGACGTCGTGATTCTGCTCGACTCCATCACCCGTCTCGCCCGTGCGTACAACCAAGTCGTTCCGACTTCGGGGCGCACGCTCTCCGGCGGTCTCGATACCGCGTCGCTGCATAAACCGAAGCGTTTCTTCGGCGCCGCGCGCAAGATCGAAGGCGGCGGATCGCTCACCATCATCGGCACCGCGCTCGTTGAGACGGGTTCGAAGATGGACGACGTGATCTTCGAAGAGTTCAAAGGCACCGGCAACATGGAACTCAACCTCACCCGCAAACTCGCCGAATCGCGCGTTTTCCCCGCAGTCGACATCAAACGATCGGGCACGCGTCGCGAGGAGCTGCTTCTCTCGCCGGAAGAGATGCGCAAGGTGTGGATGCTCCGCCGCGTCAGCGCCGCTCTCAACAGCGGGGACATCACCGAGATGATTCTCGAGAAGATGGCGCAAACGCGCAACAACGAAGAGTTTCTGCAGGCAGTTACCAAAGAAGCCCTCTCGATGTCTCGCGGCTACGAAGAAAGCTCTAACGGCCGCTACTAAGCCCAGTCGCAACAAAGAAAAGAGCCGCCGATCTTCGGCGGCTCTTTTTTGTTTGTAACTCCACACCTCAGTCACCCTGAGCCCGTCGAAGGGCAGGCGCATACAATCGATCCCCCGCAACATGACAGCGGTATGATGGCCGCAAGGAGAAGCGATGACCGTTGATTGCGGAGTCTGTACGTTGCGTGAATGGCGAGAAGAAGACATCGATCGCCTTGCCGCGCTTGCGAACGATTGGGATATCGCGGCCAACATGCGCGATACGTTTCCGCATCCGTACGAACGCAAAGACGCCGAACTGTGGGTGCGATTAAATGCCGGCAAATCGGAGCCGGAGAATTTCGCGATCGAAGCCGGCGGCCAATTAGCGGGCGGTGCGGGATTTCAATTGTTGAGCGCCGAGCGCAGCGGCTGCGCTGAACTGGGCTACTGGCTCGGCAAACCGTTTTGGGGTCGCGGCTACGCGACTGCAGCATGCAAGGCTCTGGCGAATTATTTATTCGACCGGTACGGCCTGCGGCGCATCGAGGCGCATGCGCACGGCGGAAACGTTGCTTCCCAGCGAGTGCTTGAAAAAAGCGGATTCCAACGCGAAGGCGTCCTTCGCCGAGCCGTCATTAAAGGCGGTGAGGTGCGCGACATCCATCTCTTCGGACTCCTTCGCGACTAGCGCAGATTCGCAGCGTCTGATAAACTGCGCGATGAATCATTATGCCTACGGAAAGAAATGCGCCGCGCCGCCCGGGCCAAGCGAGCGCGACGAAGAAGAACGACGCCGGCGACGGCGTGCGGCTGAATAAATACATCGCGCAGGCGGGGCTAGCGTCGCGCCGCCGCGCGGATCAGTTGATTGCGTACGGCAAAGTGCGCGTAAACGGAAAAGTGTGTCGCGAGCTTGGAACGCTGGTCCAGCCGGGCGATAAAGTCGACGTCAGCGGAACGCCTATTTCTGCGTTAAAGACCGAAGCGACGTATCTTGTGATGCACAAGCCGATCGGCGTCATGACGACGATGCGAGACCCGCAAGGACGCCGCACGATTGTGGAACTCATTCCGAAGAAGCTGCCGCGCGTCGTCCCCGTTGGACGCCTCGATTACGATACCGCGGGCGTTCTGCTGCTCACCAATGACGGCGAACTCGCGAACCGGTTGCTGCATCCGCGGTTCGGCGTGGACAAGACCTATCGCGCCACGATCGCCGGACGGCTCTCGCCCGAAGACGTGAAAGCGCTCCACGATGGCGTCGAAGTCGACGGCTACACTTCGGGCGGCGCAAAAGTTCGCGTGGTTTCCGTGCGGTCGGGCTACTCTGTAGTTGACATCACGATTCACGAAGGGCGCAATCGCCAGGTCCGCAAGATGTTCGAAGCGCTCGGCCATCCTGTCCAGACGCTGGTGCGGCTTCGCTTCGGACCGGTTTCGCTTGGCGATCTCGGGGTGGGCCGGACCCGTTCGCTGACCCCGCGAGAGCTCTCCGCGCTGAAGCGGGTCGGGGAAGAAAGCAGCCAAGAATAGTCGCACGACGTAATCGGACGTTCGTGGTAGAATCCGGGCTAACGTGGATCGGTACTTACCTCCTATGCGCGAGCTCAAGCTGGCTCGGCGCGACGCACGCATAGAACGCACCATCGTCCGGCTCGCCGGCGGAGCCGCTTTCGGAGGCGACAAGCTCGCCATCTGTGCCGGTCCGTGTTCGGTCGAATCGGCCGAGCAGATCGAGGCGACCGCAGCGGGCGTTGCCCGCGCCGGAGCCAACGTGTTGCGAGGCGGCGCTTTCAAGCCGCGCACGTCGCCCTACGCATTTCAGGGCCTGGGCCTCGAGGGGCTCCAGATGTTGCGAGAGGCAGCCGACCGTTACCGCCTATCGGTCGTCACCGAAGTGATGGATCCGCGCGACATCCCGGATGTTTCTCGTTACGCCGACATGCTTCAGATCGGCGCGCGCAACATGCAGAACTTTGCACTCTTGCGTGAAGCCGGCGAATCCGGCAAGCCCGTGCTGCTCAAGCGGGGCCTTTCCGCCACGGTCGAAGAGTGGTTGATGGCGGCCGAGTACCTCCTGGTCGCCGGCAATCCGAACATCGTCCTCTGCGAGCGCGGCGTGCGCTCGTTCGACCCCGCCACGCGCAATTTGCTTGACCTCTCGGTCGTGCCGTTGCTGGCCGAGATGACTCACCTTCCGGTGATCGTCGATCCGTCACACGGAACGGGCGTAGCGCGTTTGGTCGAGCCGATGGCCTTGGCTGCAATCGCAGCGGGCGCCGACGGGCTCTTGGTTGAAGTGCACCCCAACCCAGCAAGCGCAGTCTCGGACGGCCAGCAGTCGCTGACGCCTGACGATTTTGCGGCGCTGGTCGGGCGGTTGGGTGCGGTTGCAACGGCAGTCGGCCGCCGGTTGCCTGCAGCTACTCTAGCTGCCTGATAATTAGCATCGTTCTGCGTTTAAGTTTCGTTCATTGATGGAAGAACGAGGCGATTGTCGCTTCCCTCTTCAGCAACGATACATACGACCACTCGAGGTACAGATGAAAAGCTTCTCCCGGATCGTCGCAGGAGCTTCGGCGATTGCGATTGCATCGGCCGCTTCGCCGGCGCTCGCGCAGTATGCGAATGAATACACGCCGCCGAAGCTCGTTCATAAAGGAAGCACGAGCAAGGCTATCGCCGGCAACGGCACGGTCATCGTTCAAGTCCAAGTGAACCCGGACGGTTCGCATAAAGTAACGCGGGTTTTGAAATCGACGAATCCCGGCGACAACGACGCCGCGATGGAAATCGCTCAGAACTCGACGTATCGCCCGGGCAAGAAAGGCTCGGCGGCGATTCAGTCTTTTTATGATTTCACGCTGAAGTTCAACGGCTCGTCCGCATCGGTCTCGCAAAGCCAGAGCCCGTCGATGTCGGGACCGGCCGCGCAGATCGACAGTCTGATCCGCAAGCGTCAATATTCCCAAGCCGTTTCCAAGGCGCAGGCCGCGCTTGCGAACAACCCGTCGGATCCACAGCTCAATCAGCTGCTTGGTCTGGCACAGTACTATTCGGACGATCAAGTCGCGGCTGCGACCGCGTTCAACAAAGTCGGCACGATTTCGAAACCGTTCGTCCCCGTAGCGGCCGGCTCGTTTGCTTCCGCTGCGGTGAAGCTCGCGCCGACGGACGCAGCGACGGCGCTTGCCTACGCGCAGAAGGCGGTCGAGCTGGACAACAGCACGAATTCGCATTTCGCGCTGGGCGTTGCGCAGATCGCCAACAAGCAGTATAGTGCTGCAATCACGACGCTGAAGGGCGTGCACGACAAGGTTACCGATCCGAAGATCAAAGCCGCCGTCGATCGCCAGCTGCTCGAAGCGTATGTCGACACCAACGACACCACGGATGCGAACGCGATCTCTGCTGAAATGAAGCAGCTCGATCCGAGCATGAATGCCGGCGCTCGCGTGATGGGCAACCATCTCCTCAAGGCCGGCACCGACGCCATGGACGCGAAGAACTACGCCGACGCGCTGAAAGATTTCGATCAGGCGTCGTCGTTGAACGATCCGCAAATCGCGGTCACGGGCAGTACGCTTGCCGCGTTTGCGATTTTTAGAATGGATAAACCGGACTACGCCAAGGCCAAAACCTATGCGGACAAGGCCGTAGCCGGTAACCCGAACGATGCACAAGCGAACTTTGCGGAAGGTATTGCTTATGCGGGGATCTATGCGACCAGTCACAGCGATGCAGACAAAAAACAGGCGCTGAGCTACCTCAACAAAGCCGATTCGCTCGCCAAGGCGGCCGGCAATACTCAGCTCGCTTCAAATATCGAAGCGTCGTTGAAAAACATTCCGCAGTAAAGGGAAGAATATCGCCGTCTCCCGGGGTGGCGGCGATACCAGGACTTTCATTGCGGGTAGGCCAATGGTCCGCCCGCACGGTAGCGGGCAACCGCTTTCGTTTCTCATTGTCTATGCACTCTAGATAACTTAACCCGGGAGGGGTCGGAATACACGTGTTTGACGGATTCATGAGCGTCATGCATCAGGGCGGCCTGGATATGTGGATCCTGCTGGCGCTCTCAATCATCATCGTCGCCATCGTCATCGAGCGTTTGGTGTTCTTCTCATCGCAACACGGCGACACGAAGGGGCTGCTACGCGCGATCGGCCAGAAGATCGCAGCTGATGATCTTGACGGCGCAATCAAGATTTGCCAATCGAACAAAGGTATGCTTCCGCGTATCCTTGAGTTCGGTCTTCGCCGCGGCGAGAAGAATCGCGCCGATATCACCGATGCGCTTTCCATCGCGCTGATGGAACATCTCAACGCACTCGAGCGTAACCTCGGCGTCATCGGCACCGTTGCCGTTATCGCACCGTTCGTCGGTCTGGCCGGTACGGTTCTCGGTATCATCAAGGCGTTCCAAGATATTGCCCTCAAAGGCAACTCGACGCCCGCAGTCGTCGCAGCCGGTGTTTCCGAAGCGCTGATCACGACCTTCTCCGGTCTTGTCGTCGCTATCGTCGCCGTCATCTTCTTCAACTACTTCAAGTCGCGAATCAAGGCGTACAACCAAGAGATGATCGTCGCGGCTAACCAACTCGCCGAGATGCTGCACTTCCACAACACGGGAGCACCGATCCCGACGGAGCTGTATCAGCCGAAGTCGGCCGCTAAGTAATAGCGGAAGAAGGTAAACCGTGGGACTGCTCTCAGCACAACAAGACTCTGAAGTGATGGCGGAAATCAACATCACGCCGTTCACGGACGTGCTGTTGGTGCTGCTTATCATCTTCATGATCTTGGCTGCACTCGTGACGCCGCCCGGATTCGAAAAAGAGCTTCCGAACCACAATAATAGCCACGCAGAACCAGAATCAGACCAAGCACGACGATATCGAAGTCGATGTCAACAACAAGGGCGTGATCTTTGTTGACGGCACGAAGAGCGGATGTTAACAGCATCTACCGCGTGATGTACGACACTTCGCAAGAAGAAGCCGCACAAACACGTTTCGATTATTGCCGACGCGAAGGCGCCTTACGGCGTGATCATTCGCATTCTGGATGCTGCTAAGGAAGCCGGACTCGAAGACGTCGGTTTCGTCACGTCCTAGGTGGAGGTTTAAGACAACTCGTGGCCGTTTCGACAGGTGGTGGCGAAGATGAGGTAATGTCGACAATCAACATTACGCCGTTCACGGACGTGTTGCTGGTTCTCCTTATTATCTTCATCATTCTCGCCGCCGTTACGAAAGAGCCGAAGCTGCCCGAAGCCCATAACCGGGACAAGGTGCAGGCATCTCAGCTCATCGTCATCGTTGACGACAAGAATAATATCCAAATCGGTTCGACTCAGGATGTTCCGGTTGCGCAGCTGAGCGACGCGTTTGCGACGCTTCAGGACCAAACGGACCATAAGTTCAAAAGCGTCATCATTAAGGCCGATCCGCGGGCGAACTACGGACTGATTCTGCAAATCATGGATGCCGCCAAATCGCACGATTTGGTGGACTTCGGACTTGCGAATCACGTCGAAGGCACGCCGGAGGGAACGAATTCTTAGCTGATGGCGAAAAAAGATACTTCGTTTATTACCACGGGTGAACGCGTCAGGAATTACGTCGGCATCGCGTTCGTGATCTCGCTCGTGTTTCATTTGCTCGTTTCACCGCTGTTTCCGAATTTGACGCAGCACCGCTCGAGCGATGAAGTCGAGAAGGTCAGCGTTACAAAGAAGGTTCAGGTCAAGATTCCGACTCCGCCGCCGCCGACGCCGACGCCGCCTCCGACGCCGACGCCGCCGCCGCAACGGACTCCGCCACCGCAGCAGAAGCAAGTTGTACAGCCGAAGCTCAAGGTGAACGTTCCGAAGACGACGACGAACTCGAACACGTCGACGACGGAAAATCAGTACGTGCCGCCGCCGAAGGGCAACGAGAACGGCGTCCCTGCCGGAACGTCCGACAAGGGAACGCCCGCCCCGGGAACGCCCGCACCGACGGCAAAACCGGCTTGCGCCAATCCGAATCAGGAAGCGACGGTAACCAATCCGATGCAGCCTGAATATCCGCAGTCGGCGCAAGACATGGGCCTCGGACCGGTAACGGTTCTGGTTCAAGTCACGGTTGGTCCGACCGGAAGTCTCGTCAATGCCGCAATCAACAAGTCATCGGGCAACATGGCGATCGATCAAGCTGCACTCCGTGCGGCGCGTCAATCGCAGTACGCTCCGAAGCTCGTGAACTGCGCACCGACGACCGGCGACTACATCTTCCGCGCGGACTTCCAGCCCGACTAACGGCTGGCTTCGCAAAGAACCGATAAGAAGGGCGCTCCCAATGGGAGCGCCCGTTTCTTTTCCCGAAGGCACGAACATCGATGGATGCCCGACGCACACGACGACTGCTGATCGCCGCCTTTGCGCTTTCGCTGATCATTCACCTCATTATCGCTTCGGGACTTCGTTGGCCGTTCGGAACGACGCGCGACGAAACCGAGGTCGTCCACGTCGAGCATCTTCGCGTGACGCGCATCGCGCGCGTCGCAACGCCGCCTCCGCACACGCCGCCGCCGCAGACGCCTCCGCCGACCGCATCGCCCGCTCCGGCACGCTCGGCCGCGCCGCACCGCCCGTCACGCAACCCCGGAGGCATACTTCCCGTCGCGTCCGGAACGGCCGGCACCGCTGCCACCGCGGTTCCGAGCCCGGCGAAAACGCCCGCGCCCTCGCCGTCCGTACCGTGCGCAAATAACGATTTGCCGGCGACCATCGCCGCATCGCCTGCGCCGCAGGAGATCTCACCGGAAGCGCGCGCCGCGAACGTCAGCGGTACGGCGCGCATTCGGGTTTCGCTCGACGACAAAGGCACGGTTCAGAGCGCGACGGTTGCGACGAGCAGCGGCAACTCTTCGCTCGATCTCGTCGCTGTCTCCATGGCACGCAGCGCGCAGTACAATCCCGCCCACCATGACTGCAAACCCGTGGCTTCCGACTACACCTACTCCGTCAAATTCGTCAGCTGGTAGCGAGGCGGCGTTCGCGATAGCACGATACGGGGAGGCGGCAAGGGTGCATGCTCCGGTCGCCGCCCGAGAACGCGCATCGTGCGCGTTCTCTGCTCGCGCCACTTTTGCGCCCACCACAAATTGCGCATCCTGCGCGTGGGCGCAAAAGCTGGAGCGCGCCCAGAGCATGCACCCTTGCCGCCTCCCCGTATCGCGCTATCGCTCACTTGAGACAAGCAAAGATGAGTAAGAAAAGCGAGCTGCTGCAGGAGCGGAGGATAGTGCTCGCTCGCCGGAGCGGGCTTTAAATCATTCCCATGTCGCGAAGCAGACGCAGCGTATCAATGTAGCGTTGCAGATGTCCTCGCGTTTCGTCGTCGACTTCGAGGAAGGCGACGCCGGTGCGATAGCGCTGCATGAGCGGATCGTAGCGGGACCAGCGGATGATGCCGCGCAGTCTTAGGACCGGCTGCGCATCGCCTCGGAGCTCGAGTTGGATCGCTACGGGATTGTCGACTTTGAGTTCGGCATTGGTCAGCATCGCGAGGCCGCCGAGCGCGATATCGTACGTCTCGGTGAACTCCGGCGCGAAATCGTCGCTGATGCTGTATGAAACTAACAGCGAGTCGCCGAGGCGCGGAAATTTACGCTCTTGCGGTTCCGATTGAGCGGTCTCGTGCCGTTCCACGTTTTCGGCCTTAGTCTAGCTTCAGATGCAATCCTCCAAAAAGGGGAGGCTGCGTGCGATGATGAGGCGTAAGTGTGGCCTCCGTGACCGTTTTCCAAGCCGTCGTTCTCGCGTTGCTCCAAGGTGTGAGCGAATTGTTCCCGGTGTCGAGTCTGGGGCACACGATCCTTATTCCGGCACTTTTTCATTGGAACAACATCAACCGCGCCGATCCCACGTTCTTGGCTTTCGTCGTCGTCTTACATTTGGGGACGGCGATCGCGCTGGTGGTTTTCTATCGGAAGGAATGGATCGCCATTGCGCGCGCGCTGATCGGCAGCGTCGTGCGCGGAAAACTCTCCAACGATCGCGACGAGCGCCTTGGATGGCTGCTCGTCATCGGCACGATCCCCGTCGGCATTCTCGGCGTTCTTTTCCAAGAGCCGGTGCGCGCGCTTTTCGGCTCGCCCGCCCCTGCAGCTGCGTTCCTTGCGATCAACGGACTGGTGATGTTTGCCGGCGAGGCGCTGCGCCGCCGCCAGCATGAGAATCTGCACCGCCAAGACCGGCCGGTAGAAACGCTATCCTGGGGACAAAGCGCCTTCGTCGGCGTCGCTCAGGGGTTCGCGTTGCTGCCCGGCATCTCGCGCTCGGGCGCGTCGATGGTCGCGGCGCTCTTGTGCGACCTGAACCATGAAGACGCTGCGCGGTACTCGTTCCTACTGGCGACGCCCGTGATTCTGGCGGCTTCGCTGCTCGAGATCCCGAAACTCGCCGCGCCCGGCGCACACGTCGTTGCGCTCCAGGCGTTCATCGGGGCGGTCATCGCGGGCGTGGCGGCGTACTTCTCCGTCGCGTTTCTGACGCGGTATTTCAAACACAACGATTTGCGCCCATTCGGCTGGTATTGCTTGCTGATGGGCATTTTCTGCTTCATCCTTAGTCGAATGGGAGTGCTTTCATGAAAGCTCTAGCGATCGTTCTCGCCGTCTTCTTTTTCGTCGTCGGCCTGCTCTACGGACTCGGCACGATCAACTTCCTCACCAAGTCGGGTGAGGCTCACAGCCACCACATTTCGCATTTGGTCCTGTGCTGGGTAATCGCGCTGCTCTGCCTGATCTGGTTCCGGTTTCAGAGCTCGCCTCAGACCTTGCGTTAGGTCCATGGGGGCGAAAGCCCCCATCGAATACGGCCGTTCGCACCGCCGCACAGGCGCCAAGCTTGGAGACCATCGTAGTACGCGCTTCTACGGTGGTAAGGAATGCAACGGCGATTCATCAGACCGGTTAGTTCAATTCTCGTTTTCGCAATTGCGCTCGCAGCGGGTTGCGGTGGTGGCGGTGGGGGCGGCTCCAACGGCGGAGTAATCCCGTCGGGTCCCAGTTCCAAGCCTTCGGGTTCGCCGCCGCCGGTCTCGGCATCGCCGAGCCCTACCGTTGCGCCTTCTGGTTCGCCGAAGCCAACGCCGTCGGGCAGCCCGACGTCGCTGCCGTCGAGCTCGCCGACTGCGTCCGCGCCGCCCACCTCGACGCCGACCGCGGCTCCCACGCCTACGCCGACACCGGTACCGACGCCGACGCCTACGCCGGTTCCGACGCCGACCCCGACCCCGGTGCCGACGCCGACGCCGACGCCGACTCCGACGCCCGACGCTCCCGAGGCGAACGGCTATCCGTGGAACGGCCAGACGCTATCGACCACGCCGTATTTTGGCGATTCGAACGGCGTCGCTCATAACCCGGTGGTTAACGGACAGGACGGACATGTTCACGCCGGCAGAGGCGACACGTCCGAGCGGCGGGCACGGTCCCGATCGGGCACGTCGTCGACGGGATGCCAGTGCCAGGTCTCGATGTCGGACAATTACCACGTTCACGTCGTTCATTGGCATCTATCGTGAACGGACAGCAGTATGCGCTTACCGCGCGGCATCGGTGTTGCGGATCCGGTGAATCCGAACGATCCAGCGATCAATTACGCGACGCAGTTGCTTCTACTTCACGCACACACACGATTCAACCGGCGTGCTTCATATAGAAGAGCGATAACGGCGGGATTCTCGGATTCGCCGCCGATCGATTCGAAGTACACCCTTGAGGACAGTACTTCGACGTGTGGGGCATCAACGTGAGCTACACCGGTGGGCAGCTGGCCAGTTCGGACAGTTCAGCGGACCGGTGGACCGTCTATGACGTCCGGACAGCAGTACCGCGGCGGATCAGAATGGCAGCACGGTCGAGACGTCAAAGATTTGACACCCTACCTCGGCGATCCGAACAGCATCCCGCTCTACTCACACGAGGTGATCTGGTTCTTAATCGGGCCACAGCTCCCCGCGTCGTTGCCGAACGTCCACTTCTACGAAGAGTTCTAGGCAAAAGACAAGAGGCGCTCGCGAGAGCGCCTCTTTCGTATTCCGCGGCGCTACTTCTTTGCGATCAGGTAGATTTCGTAAGAGTGCGGCGCGACGATTTCGACGTTCGAGCGCGCGTTGCGGACAATCGGCTCCAAATCGTTGAGGCGCTGTTCGGTCGTTTGCACGATGACGACCGGATAGCTATCGGCGTTCGAAAGAATCGAAGCGATGGCGCGAGAGTATGCCGGCGCATCGGCCGCGCGCGCGCCGAGCAGCGAATCGCGGTAGGCGTGCTCGATCGTGAAGTACGGATTGCCTTGCCACCACGCTTCCCACATCCAAATGCGCGCGTCGGCGCTGCGGAACGAGTTGCGCGCGGGCGGCGAAAGGAAGAGCGCGTCGCCGCTTTGCGCGTTCATCGTCGCAAGCACGTCGCCTTGGCGCACGGTGTTGCGGCGCAGATTGCGTCGCGACCCATTGTTCGGTTTGCCGGATGTAGTTCCAGGCAAGTTCGCTTGGCGGAATATCTTGCATGTCGTCCGGCGAATTGCGTTTTCTGCAGCCAGTAGCAGAACACGCGCCACAGCCCGAGAATCGCGAGGCCGGTCTGCTGTCGCTGCGCAGATTGCGCACGTTGTCGTGCCAGACGCCGAGATAGATGCACTGCTCTTCGCTGAAGAAGACGCCTTCCCACGCTTTGAACGTGTCGAGCGCGTAGATGCGCCCGGGCAGCATCTCGACGATTTCGGCGACTTCGTTGTCGCGCAGAATCGTCAAGTCGTTGACGACGATTCCTTCGCCGGCGCGCACGAACCACTCGAGAAGGTCGCCGCCGTGCACGGCGATGCCGTGGCGTTTCAAATAGTTTAGATGCGTGGGAAGCCCCATGAACGGATCGACGACGCTTTTGCAATCGTTGCGCAGCAAAATCTCGTGCAAACGGGAAGGCGAAATGCGGCGCGTTCTTTCCTGGAGCTCGATCATGCCCGCGTTTTTGCAACCTCGAGCACGGCCTTCACGACGCGCGGATCGAATTGCGTACCGGCAGCGGTGTCCAGCCGTTCTCCGCGGTCGAGCCGTTCGTACGCGATCGCAGCGGCGAGCACTGCCGTTGCGGGCGAAAGTTCGTTCCCGCGCAGGCCGTTCGGTTTGCCCGTGCCGTCGAACCACTCCGCGCGCGCGGCAAGCACTTTCGCTGCGTCGCGAAACGCCTGAACGCGTTCGGCGAGCGCAGTGGCACGCGACGCATTACGAGCCCGGGCGTCGATGCCCAAACGCGAAAGAGGATGGAACGGCGTCGTACGCGCGTTGCCCGGCGCTATTTCACCTGCGCCGAAGATGCGGACCGCAATCGCCAAGGCCTCAGCCTCGGACTCTTTCAAACGCAGTGCCTGCGCCGTTGCGCTCGTAACTTTTTCGATGCTGCGCCAGCGGCCGGGAACGGCGTTGTGTTCGTCGATGTCGTCGGCGAGGCGATCGAGCAGCGCGCCGGGCGCCGTAACTGACGCATCCAAAGATTTCAGGGGAACCGCTTGACCCTGCGCCTCACCACCGCTGCCGTGAAACCATGTCACGAACGTCCGCACGTGTTCGGGTGCGAAAGCGCGCCCGCTCAGCATCGCAATCGCGCCAAGCGCTTCTTCGGGGTCGTCCATGCGCAGATATGCGTCGGCGAGCGCCAAGTACTGCGCTCCTTTGGGAATGCCGTACCAGCGCAATTGATCGGGGTAGCCGGTGCCATCCCAGCATTCGCTTTGCCAGCGAACCAGATCGGCCGTTTGCGGCGGAAGCGTTTCGATCGTTTCGCATGCCCGCGCTCCGTGGGCTGGAACGTCCCAACGATGAGTTTGCGCCGCGCGCTCGTCGAGCTCGCCGTTTTTGCGAAACGCCGGATTCTTGATCGCGCCGATCGCATGCAGCAACCCGGCGAAAAACATGCCGTCGCATTCGCCGGCGAGCGGTTCGCGCTCGGCCGATGCAATCGCAACCGCGAGTGAAGCTTTGCGCAATGCAAAATCAGGCGCATTACCGAAAGCGGCATCGCCTACAGCGCCATACCACGCGAGAACGTCGGCCAATTGTGCCGAGGCGACCCGAGGATCGCCGCCCGTGTGCTGGAATAGCGTCATTGCTTACGCCCGTTTACATATTGCCGTGCAGAAACCCTCACATATTGCGTCCGACGGCACCATTTCGATGGTGGACGTCTCAGAAAAAGCCGTCTCGGTTCGCACCGCCCGCGCGCGAGCGCGGCTTCGTATGAGCCAAGAAGCCCAAAGCGCGCTGAAGGAGGCCATGCTTCCAAAGGGCGACGCGTTTGTTGCCGCGCAGCTCGCGGGCATCATGGCCGCAAAGCAAACCGCAAACTTGATCCCGCTTGCGCACCCGCTGCCGCTCGCTCAGGTAGATGTTGCGATCGCGTGGGCCGAAGATGGCGCATTGCAAATCGACGCCTCCGCGCGCACCAGCGCGCAGACCGGGGTAGAGATGGAAGCGATGGTTGCGGCAACTGTCGCGGCGCTCACGTTTACGATATGGCTAAGGCTGTCGACAAAAGTATCGCTATTGAAGAAGTGCGCCTGCTGGAAAAGACCGGCGGGAAAAGCGGGCATTGGGTCGCTCCCAAGTGAGCCACAAGGTGGCGCTCATCGTGCTTTCCGACCGCGCCGCCTCGGGCACGCGGGCCGACGGCTGCCTTCCGGTTATGAAAGAACGTCTTGCCGCGGGGTACGAAATCGTGCGTGAGCTCGTGCTGCCGGACGATCCGGGTGCGCTCCAGGCGGAACTGATCGAGCTCGCGGATTCCGAAGCCGCGTCGCTGATCCTTACAAGCGGCGGCACGGGACTGGCGCCGCGCGATCGCACGCCGCAGGCTACGGCCGCCGTGCTCGACTACGAAGTGCCCGGCATCGCGGAAGCGATTCGTTCGGCCGCGTTGCCGAAGGTTCCGACGGCGATGCTGTCACGCGCGGTTGCCGGCGTGCGCCACCGAACGCTCATCGTCAATCTTCCCGGCAGCCCCAAAGCCGTTGCCGAGTCGCTCGACGTGGTATTGAACGTACTTCCCCATGCGCTGGATTTACTCGGCGATCGCGTGAGCGACGGATGACGCATTTCGATTTCCCCGCGGCTGAAAGCTATTTGATCGGAACGATCAACGAGACGATCTCGCGGCGCATGCCGTACCGTCTCGAGCGCATGCGCGCGTTCTTGCACGAGCTCGGCGATCCGCAGGACGCCTATCCGACGGTGCACATCGGCGGAACAAGCGGTAAAGGTTCCACTTGCACGATGACGGCGGTCGCGCTGCAGGCTGCGGGATTGCGCGTCGGGTTGCATACGAAACCGCACTTGCGTTCGATGACCGAGCGCGCGCGCGTCGACGGCGCTCCCGTCGAGGAACAACGCTTCGCCCAACTTCTGAACGAAATGATGCCGGCTATCGAGCGCACCGCGTCCGAGCACGGCCGTCCCACGTATTACGAAACGCTCCTCGCGCTTGCGTTTCTGCATTTCGCAAAGGAAAACGTCGACATTGCGGTCATCGAGGTCGGCTTGGGCGGCCGGCTCGACGGCACGAACGTGATCGTCCCGAAAGTCGCGGCGATTACGTCGGTCGGATTCGACCACATGGACGTTTTGGGCGACTCCATCGAGAGCATTGCGGCCGAAAAAGCCGGAATCATCAAGCCGGGCGTGCCGCTCGTAAGCGGCGTGGAAGAACCGGCGGCAAGCGCCGTGATCGAAGAAGAAGCGCAACGAACCGGTGCCCCGGTGATTCGTGTATCGGAAGCCGCGCGCGTCGAAGGCGCACCCGGCGAACGGTACGGGCAATCATTTTCCGTTACGACCGCGCGCGGACGATACGATCTTTCGATGCCGGTCTTGGGCATTTTTCAGCGCCGGAACGCGGCCACGGCAATCGTTACGCTCGAACAATTGCCGGAGCATCTGCGCCCGTCGATCCCGGATATCGAACGCGGTTTGTCTCAAGTTGCGATTCCCGGGCGCATGGAAGTCTTTCCGGGGCATCCCGCCGTCGTCTTCGACATCGCGCACAACACCGAAAAAGCGCAGCACCTCGTCGCGTCTTTGGACGAGCGTTTTCCGGGTCGCCATTGCACGTTCGTCGTAGCCATCGGCGAAAGCAAAGATGCGCCGCAAATCTTGCGCGCGCTCAGGAAGCTGCCCGGGAACTTCATTTTTACGTCGTTTTCGACCGCCGGACGCGAAGCAACGAAACCGCAGCGTTTAGCTGCCATCGCCGAATCGCAGGGCAGCTGGGGACGCTCGATCGCGAATCCGGTAGAGGCTCTCGCGGTCGCGCGGCGCAACGCGTCTTCCGATGACGTTATCGTCGTGACGGGCTCGACGTTCATTGTCGCGGAGTTGCGTTCGTGGTGGTTAGAAAACGTTGGCGATGCAAGACCGAACCTTGCCTGACCGGGGCGCGCTGCATCTGCGCGGCCGCACGATTGCGTGGGGCGAGCGCACGTTCCTCATGGCCATCGTAAACGTGACGCCGGATTCGTTCTCCGGCGACGGTCGCAGCGATATCGAGCTTGCCATCGAGCACGCGGTGCGGCAGTGGCAGCAGGGCGCCGATATCCTTGACATCGGCGGCGAATCCACTCGCCCCGGGCACCAACCCGTTGATATCGAAACCGAAATTGCCCGCGTGATTCCCGTTATCGCTGAAGTGCGCTCGCGTCTGCCGACCGCGATCGTTTCGATCGACACCTACAAACCGGACGTTGCGCGTGCCGCCCGTGCGGCCGGCGCGGACATCATCAATTCGGTCTGGGGCGCTCCCGACGGCTTGCTGGATGCGGCCGTTGAACTCGAAATGCCCTTGTGCGCGATGCACAATCAATTCGGAACGAAGTACTCGGGCGACGTCGTCGACGCCGTCGTGGAGTTTTTGCGCGACTGCGCGGACCGGGCGTTACGCCGCGGGTTGCCGCGCGAAGCTATCGTACTCGATCCGGGCATCGGCTTCGGCAAAACGCCGAATCACAACATTCGCATTCTGCGCAAGCTTTCGCGCATTCGCGACATAGGATTTCCCACATTGCTCGGCACTTCGCGCAAGTCGACGATCGGCAAGCTTACCCAGCGAGAACCGCACGAGCGCATTTACGGCACCGCCGCCACGACGGCGCTTGGGATTGCCGCGGGCATCGACATGGTCCGCGTGCACGACGTCGCCCAAAACCGCGACGTGATCAGCGTCTCCGACGCGATCGTCCGCGATTGGAGGCCGCAGGGGTGGACCGGATAAGCCTTCGCAACGTCGTCGCCTACGGACGGCACGGAGCGAATCCCGGCGAGCGCGAGCGCGCGCAGCCGTTCGAGATCGATCTTGATTTCGACGTCGATCTGAGCGTGCCGCAAAACAGCGACCGGCTCGATGACACCGTTGATTACGCGCGTTTGCACCGCGAGATCGTGCAACTCGTCGAGCGTGAATCCTTCGAGCTGCTCGAAAAGCTCGCCGGCGCGTTACTGGAAGCCGTTTTCGAAGACGAACGAATCGTAAATGCGCGTTTGCAGATCGGAAAGCCGCGGCTCTTGGATGGCGCGACGCCGTCGGTAACGCTCGTGCGCGACAATCCGAAGTATCGCGCGTTCCGCTGATGGCGCGAGCCTTCATCGGTGTCGGATCCAATCTCGCCGGTCCGGCCGCGCAGGTAGACCGCGCGATAAGGCGTTTGGAGACGTTGGGAACGGTGCGGTCACGGTCGTCGCTCTACGCGACGCAGCCTTGGGGAAAACCGGATCAGCCGTCCTTCGTGAACGCCGCCGTCGAACTCGAAACGCCGCTCGGTCCGCACGAGCTGTTGCACGCGCTCAAGCTCATCGAGCAAGACTTCGGCCGGGACGCTAAGGCCGAGCGCTGGGGACCGCGCGTGGTCGACCTGGACATCCTGACCTACGACGACATCGACCTAGACGAGCCGCACCTGCGGATTCCGCACGCGCATTTGCACGAACGGGCCTTTGTGCTCGTACCGCTCGCCGAGATCGACGAGCGCTTTGCCGAATCTCGCGACGCGTTGCCGGAACGCGACCTGAGCCAAGTGCGGAAGCTCTAGAAAGCGGGCGGCCAGCGGCCAAGGCCCAGGCCGGAGCCCCCGCTGTGGATAGCGAATCGGTAGCGCTCATGTCCGACGACCAACTTCCGACCGGGGTTGCCGAGCGCGTTCGACGCCTCGCCGACCTTTTCGTCACGACCGATTTGATGCGTCTGAGCATCGATCGCGAGGGCGAGCACATCGAACTCGGCCGCCGAGCGATGCACCCCGACATCGTCCCCGAGATCCCGAGCGATCTCGAATCGATCGTCGAAGCAGCGCCATTGCGGCTGGATACGATCAAGGCCGATCTCGTCGGCATCTTCCACTTCAGCCGGCCCACGGTGGCCGAAGGCGACCTGTTGGAAGGCGATCGGGAACTTGCTTATGTCGAGGCGCTCGGGATCCGGAATCCGGTTCGCAGCCTCGGCGCCGGCCGGATCGTTTCGGTGAGACGAGGCGACGGCGATCCCGTCGAATACGGGCAAGTGCTTTTCGAAATCGATCGCGGTTAGCGCGGTTCAAGAGGTAGGCAGTCATTTTCAAAAAGGTTCTCATCGCCAACCGTGGCGAGATTGCGTTACGCATCAATCGCGCGTGCCAAGAGCTCGGCGTTCGCACCGTCGCGATCTTCTCCGAGGCCGATCGCGAATCGCTTCACGTGCGTCAGGCCGACGAAGCGTTTTGCGTCGGACCCGGGCCGGTGCCGCGTTCGTATTTCAACATTCCGAACATCATTTCGACCGCGCTCATCACCGGTTGCGACGCGATTCATCCCGGTTACGGCTTTCTCGCGGAGAACGCGCGCTTCGCGGAAATCTGCGCCGATCACGGCTTGATCTTCATCGGACCGAAACCGGCCGTGATCTCGCGATGGGCGACAAAGCAACGGCAAAACGCGTGATGAAAGACGCCGGCGTCGCCACCACGCCGGGCACCGACATTCTCGAATCCGTCGATGCGGCTCGCGCGCCGCGGAAGAAGTCGGCTATCCCGTGCTGCTCAAAGCTACGGCCGGCGGCGGCGGCAAAGGCATGCGCGTCGTCGAGCGTCCGGAAGATCTAGAACGCGCATACGCGAGCGCGACCGCCGAAGCCGAAGCGAGCTTCAAAGACGGCCGCGTCTACATGGAAAAGCTGATCATCAACCCGCGCCACATCGAAGTGCAAGTGCTGGCCGATGAGTTCGGCAACGTCGTTCACCTCGGCGAACGCGACTGCTCGGTGCAAAAACCGTCGCATCAGAAGCTCATCGAAGAGGCGCCCGCGCCGAATCTGTCGCCCAAAGCGCGCCAAGCGCTGCACGACATGGCCGTGCGCGCATGCCAGCACGTCGGCTACAGCAATGCCGGCACGCTCGAATTCCTGGTCGAGCGGCGAAAACGTGTACTTCATGGAGATGAACACGCGCATTCAAGTCGAGCATCCCGTCACCGAAATGGTGTACGGCATCGATTTGGTCAAGGAACAGATTCGCATCGCGGCCGGCGAGCAGCTCGGCTACACGCAAAAGGAACTCGCATCCGCGCGGCCACGCGATCGAGTGCCGCATCAACGCGGAAGATCCGCGCAACAATTTCGCGCCGCAGGCCGGCACGCTGGACGAGTGTCGTCTTCCCGGGCGGACCCGGGCATTCGCGTCGACACGCACATCTACGCGGGCGCGATGGTGCCGCCGTTCTACGATTCGATGCTCGCGAAGATCATTGCGTTCGGCGATACCCGCGACGCCGCCATCGCGCGGATGGAACGCGCGCTGCGTGAAACGGTAGTCGAAGGCGTGAACACGACGATCGAGCAGTGCCTCGAGATATTGGCGACCCCGCAATTCCGCGAGGGCAAGTACGACATCGGGTTTTTACCCGCGCTGCTTACCGAAGAGGCGGTGCATTAATGCCCTCTCGCCGGGCGGGCCGCGAGCAGGCCCTGCAAGCGCTGTACTCCATTTCGGTCGGACATCGCGAGCCGTCGGACGCCCTGAACGAAGTCGTCGGCGAGCGCGCCGATGCGGAGCATCGCGCGTTCGTGAAAGACCTCGTTCTTGGAACGCTCGACTATGCGCCCGAAGCCGATTCGACCGTGAAGCCGCTGCTCGAGGGCTGGACGCTCGAACGTTTGCCGACGATCGATCGTTTGTTGCTCGAGATGGGAACCTTCGAACTGCGCTGCCGCCCCGATACGCCGCACGCGGTCGTGATCAACGAGGCAGTGGAGCTTGCCAAAAAATTCTCGACCGAAGAGTCGAACCGCTTCGTCAATGGTGTGTTGAATGCCGTCGCGCAAGAGGCTGCGAGCCGCTAAGGGGCGCGCGTGCGCCGCGCTTCGTGCGCGGCGTTCTCGTAGCGCTCCTACTTGATTGTCCTGTTCGCCGCCGGCACGATCGCCGGCATCGTGGCCGCGTACTCGCGCAATCTTCCCGACATCAGCCGCATGGCGGATTATCAGCCGGCGAGTTCGACGCGCATCTTCGCGCGCGACGGCACGCAGCTTGCGTCGGTCTACCGCGAAAACCGCGTCTGGGTTCCGCTCGCGAAGATTCCGCCGGTCATGCGCGAAGCCGTACATCGCGAACGAAGACCACAACTTCTATCAGCATCACGGCGTCGACTTCGGCGGCATCATGCGCGCGGCGCTCGCCGACCTTACGCACCAGCAATTCCAAGGCGCTTCGACGATCACGCAGCAGCTGGCGCGCAAACTCTTCTTGAACGACGAGGTTTCGATCTCGCGCAAGATCCAGGAAGCGCTGCTGGCCATGGAGATCGAGCGCTACTACACCAAAGACGAGATTCTCGAGCGCTATCTCAACATGGTGTATCTTGGCTCGGGCGCGTACGGCGTCGATGCGGCCGCGCACACGTACTTCGCGCGCAGCGTTCGAAAGATTACTTTGCCGGCAAGCGGCCATGCTCGCCGGCGTCATCGCCGCGCCGTCCGACTACTCGCCGTATGTCGAATCTGACGCTCGCGCGGGAGCGGCAGCATCACGTGCTCGACCGCATGGCTGAAAGCGGCTACATCACCCGCGAGCCAAGCTGCGGCGGCGAACGAAGCGCCGGTCGAACTCGCAAGCGAGCGCGCTTCGGGACTTGCAGGGGTATCTCGGCGCCGTATTACACGACGTACGTCATCAACCAGCTCGAGAAGCTCTTCGGCAAACAAGCGGTGGAAGAAGGCGGGCTCCAAGTCTACACCGCGCTCGACATGCGCATGGAGAAACTCGCGCAAGACGCAATCGACTGGGGCGTAGATGAGGCCTCGAAGCGAAGGCATCAACGCGCACCAAGCGGCGCTCGTGTCGATTCGTCCGTCGACGGGCGAGATCGTCGCGATGATCGGCGGCACGCACTTCTCGCTCGACAATCAGTTCAATCGCGCGTGGCAGGCGCATCGCCAGCCGGGTTCGTCGTTCAAGACGTACGTCTATACCGCCGCGATCGACGGCGGAATGCCGGCGAACACGATGCTGGACGACACGCCGGTCGGCTATCCGATGGGCGACGGCTCGACGTGGTATCCGAAGGACGACGACAACAGCTACATGGGCGCGATCACGCTGCGCACGGCGCTCGCGCAATCGCGCAACATCGTCGCGGTGAAGCTGGCGGACCGGGTCGGCATTCGATCGCGTGATCGAATACGCGCATCGCATGGGCGTCTCCGCACCGCTTGAAGCGAATCTTTCGCTCGCGCTCGGGTCGTCCGTCGTGTCGCCGCTCGATCAGGCAACCGGGTATGCGACGATTGCGAATCAGGGCATCCACATCGATGCGTCGGCGATTCGGTTCGTGAAAGATTCTCTCGGAAACATCGTGCTCGACGATCAGTATCCGCAGGCGAACGAAGTCGTCAGTGCAGGCACAGCCTATATCGTGACGACGATGTTGGAAGACGTGATCAATCACGGCACGGGCTATCCGAATGCGATCATCGGCCGCCCGGCGGCCGGAAAAACCGGCACGACTTCGGATTTTCGCGACGCCTGGTTCGTCGGCTTTACGCCGGATCTCGTGACGGCGGTGTGGCTCGGCAACGACAATTACTCGCGCATGAACGAGTCGTACGGCGGAAATATTCCCGCGCGCATCTGGTCGAGGTACATGAAAGCCGCGCTCGCCATGACGCCCAAGCACGACTTCACGTTCCCGACCGATCAAGTCGTGAAGCTCGCCTGCGGCGGAGCGCCGGAGTACTATCTGAACGGCACGCAGCCTGTTTCGTGCGGCTATCACGGCTACGATCAGGCCGCGCAAAATACTCCGCCGCCGGTAGACCGTTCGATGGCCTCGCCGCCGGCCACGCTGGATACGCCTGCGGCTGTCGATACATCCGGGGCGGCCGATACGGCTGCACCCGATGCGACGCCGCCGCCGAATTCCGTCGGCGACGGAAAGAATTACGTCCCGCTAGATAGTCCGGCTGCAGGCGCCACGCCGAAACCGAAACGCCGATGATCGAGAGCGAGCAGCGCCGTGTCGTGGGCGTCAGCCGCGTCGTCGCGTACATCGCTCGCATCATCGGCGAAAACAAACAGCTGAAAAATGTGGCCGTTCGCGGCGAAGTCTCCGGGCTGAATCAAAAGAACGGACGTCTGTACTTCGATCTGAAAGAGAACGCCGACGTGCTGAACTGCGTCGTGTGGAGCAATTCGGCCGCGAAGCTGCCGCCGTTCAAAAACGGCGACGAAGTCATCGTTTCGGGCGATTTTGGAACGTATCCGGTTCGAAGCTCGTATCAGCTTTTCGTCATTTCGCTCGAGCTTACTGGAATCGGGCAACTCTACGCCGAGTTCGAAGCGTTGCGCAAAAAGTTTGCCGCCGAAGGCCTCTTCGATGGCGGCCGCAAACGGCCGATGCCGCGTTTCCCGCAGCGGGTTGCGCTCGTGTCGGCGCGAGGAAAAGGCGCGGAAGACTTCTTGACGACGATCGCGCGTCGCGCGCCGCATCTCGAGGTGCGGTTCATAGAAACGCGCGTACAAGGCGACGGAGCGCAAATCGACATTGCTGAAGCGCTGGATAAGGCGTCGGCGCTCGACGTCGACGCGGTCGTGCTTGCTCGAGGCGGCGGATCGTACGAAGATCTTTTCCCGTTCAATCGCGAGCCGGTCGTGCGCGCGATCGTGCGCTCGCGCCATCCCGTGCTCACCGCCATCGGACACACTGACGATCGCCATCTGGCGGACGAGGTCGCGGATCGCGTTGCCGAGACGCCGTCCAATGCCGCACACTATTTCGGGGAAATTCGCGACTGGTATCTGCGTCGCATCGATCAGAGCCGCCAGCGCCTCGTTCAGCGGATAACCGACATGCGGCGCTTGGCTACGCAGCGTTTCGACGACGCTGCCGGCCAGCTGGTTCGCGCCGCCCGCGAATTCAGTCCGTCGCGCCACCAACGGCTGTTGCTGCTGGAGCGCCGTCTTTCGGCGCAAACTCCTGCGAGCCGCCTCGCGGCGCGCGAGCGCGATCTTGGCCGCGCGTCGAGCCGTTTGCGCGCACTGGCGCCGGAGTATGCAGTTCGCCGCCAGACGCGCTTGCGTCCGCTGGAGGCGCGCATGCCTGACCTTTTTTCGGCCTATGTCGCGAAGCTCGACCGCAACCTCAAAGTAGCCGTCGCGCGCCTCGAAGCCGGCGATCCGGAAAAGCCGCTTCAGCGCGGCTATGCCATGGTCTATCACAACGGAAAGCTCTTGCGCGACGCGGCGTCAGTCTCGCGCGGCGAGTTGGTCGAAGCGCATCTGCAGCACGGAACGATTGCCGCTCGCGTAGAAGAAACGCGCGATGAATGACCGTCAACCGGGCGAGTTCGAGCAGAAGCTTGCGCGCCTAGAAGCCATCGTCAAACAACTCGAGAGCGGCGACGTCGCGCTCGACGATGCGGTAAAGCTTTTTCAAGAGGGCAAGACGCTCGCCTCGCAGTGCGAAGCGCTGCTCAAGAGCGCCCAGCAGCAAATCGATACCGCGATGGGCGATCCAAGCGCGGCGCAATAAGCCGCATGAGCCGACGCCTCGATGAGGCCGTAGCCGAAAGAACGGGAATGACGCGCTCGCAAGCGCGCAGTCTCATCATGGAAGGCCGCGTCCGCGTGAACGGCGCGCCCGCGACGAAGGCGGGACAAAACGTGCGCGAAGGGGCCGACATCGAAATCGAAGCGCCGCGCCGCTTCGTCAGCCGCGGCGGCGAGAAACTCGAAAAAGCTCTGGATGCCTTTGCGGTCGACGTGACCGGACTCGAAGCGATCGATATCGGCGCATCGACCGGCGGATTCACCGACTGTCTGTTGCAGCGCGGCGCTGCGCGAGTTACGTCGATCGACGTCGGTTACGGCCAAATCGACTGGAAGCTGCGCAACGATCCCCGCGTTACGGTCATCGAACGCACGAATTTTCGCCATTTGCCCGACGACGCGTTTCCCGGCGGCTTCGATATCGAAGTCGTCGACACGTCGTTTATTTCGCTTCGTACGATTTTGGCGCGCGCCGTCACGTATTTGCGCCCCGGCGGCCGGATCGTCGCGCTGGTCAAACCGCAGTTCGAAGCGGGACGCGAGCGTCTTGGGGCCGGCGGCGTGGTGCGGGATCCGGCGGTCCATCGGGCCGTTTTGCGCGAAGTGCGCGATGCGGCCGAAGCGCTGGGCCTTCACGCGGTGGCCTTGGTCGCCTCACCGCTGCTTGGACCGGCGGGAAACCGCGAGTTTCTCATGGAGTTTCGCCGCGACGGCGTCCCTGTCGAGGACGCACGAATCGACGATGTCGTTGGCGAAGGGAACGCTACATGATGCGGCTGGCTCTAGCGGTTAAGGTCATCACGCTCTACGTCGACGTGGAGCGCGAAGCGGCGCGGTCGCTCGCCGTGACGATCGCCGACGCGTTTCGCGCGCGCGGTTACGGCATTGCGGTTTGGAAGGGACAGCGCGAGGCGCTCGGGATCGCCGGCGACGGTGAACGGCGCGCGGAGGAAGCGGGGCTGTTTATCACGGTCGGCGGTGACGGCACGTTACTGCGCGCGGCCCGCGTTGCAACCGAAAACGGTGCGCCGCTGCTCGGCATCAACACCGGCCGCTTAGGGTTCTTGACCGAACTCGACGCCGGCGATCCCAGGATCCCGCATTTGCCCGAGCTCGTGGAACAGGGCCTGATGGTCGAGGAACGGGTGGCGCTCGAAGCCGAGTATAAGGGGCGCACGTATTTCGCGCTTAACGACGTCGTCGTTCGCAAGGGCGACGTCTCGCGCATAGTGCCTTTCGGCCTGAGCTTGGACGAAGAGCACATCGCCGATATTCCGGCCGACGGCGTGTGCGTCGCTACGCCGACGGGATCGACGGCGTATTTTCTCTCCGCCGGCGGCTCGATAATTTCGCCGCGAGTCGACGCCTTCGGGATCGTGCCGCTCTTGCCGCACACGCTCTTTTCACGCCCGCTTATCGTTCCAGCCAGTTCCGAAATCGAGATCAGCTGCGATTCCGAGGTCGCGCAGGCGCATCTGGAATGCGACGGAGACGTTCTTGCAGATATCGGCCCCGACACATGCGTGGCGGTTCGCCGCCATCCGAAAAAAGTGCGCTTCGCGCGTCTAAGTTCTTTGCGGTTCTTCGAGCGCCTCAAAGACAAGATGCGTTGGGGTGTTTCCATCAAAGCGCCGCCGCGGTAAAGAGACGCTGCAACGGCTATGGTGCGAAGACTGGCGATCGAAAACTACGGGCTCATCGAACGCGCAGAGATTGCGTTCGCCGAGGGCGCGACGATCTTTACCGGTGAAACCGGCTCCGGCAAGACGATGATTCTAGGCGCGCTCGCGTTTGCGCTGGGCTCGCGGGCGAGCGCCGACGTAGTGCGCCGCGGCGCGGCTAAAGCCGTCGTAACGCTGGCATTCGATCCGGACGAGGCGTTCGCCGCATTTCTTGCCGAGGCGGGCTTCGAGATCGATCCGGGCGAGGAAGCTACGATCGTTCGCGAGATGAGCGACGCCGGCAAATCGAGCGTGCGCGTTAACGGCCGTGCGGCGACCGCTTCGTACGTTCGTGACATTGCAAGCCGCCTCGCGGAAATCGTCGGACAGCACGAAGCGCAACGATTGCTTGTGCCGGCTTTTCATTTGCTTCTGCTGGACCGCTTCGGCGGCAGCGACGCCGCCCTCGCGCGTGAAGCGGTTGCTGCCGCCCACGCTTTGGTTGTGGAGTGCGCGCGCGATCTGCGCGAGCTCGAAACGAACGAGCGTAAGGCCGAGGAGCGCTATGCCGATGCGCGCTTCGCTCTCGATGAAATCGAAGATGCTGCGCCGGAGCGCGGCGAAGACGAACGGCTGACCGAACGCCGCCGCTATCTCGACAATGTCGAGAGGATCGCTGCATCGTTACGTGCGGCGCACGAAGTGCTTGCCGGCGACGACGGCTCGGCGAGTTCCGCGTTCGGCGTAGCGAGCGCTGCGCTCGACGGCATTGCGGACATCGGCGAGGGCCTCTCGGAAATGGCGACGCAAGCGCGCGCGTTGCAAAGTGAAGCGACCGAACTGGCCGTTCGCATCGCCCGCGAGCTGGACTCGAGTGAATTCGACGCCGGCGAATTGGAAACGATCAACGGGCGTCTGGACGTGCTCGACCGCTTGAAGCGCAAGTACGGCGCAACGCTCGAACGCGTGCTCGCACATGCGGAAGAAGCGCGCGGGATCGTGGCGGCGCACGAATCGCGCGACGAACGGTACGCCGGATTGCGCGAAGCGCTCGTACGCGCGCAGGCCAAACTCGGCGCGGAAGCGGCGAAGCTCACCGCAATCCGAAAGAAAGCCGCGCAACGTTTGGCCCGGGGCGTCGTCGCCGAGCTCAAAGATTTGGCATTGCCTTCGGCGCAGTTCGACTGCGCGTTCACGGCTTTGGACGCCATCGGCGCCGAAGGCGCGGAGAGCGTTGAGTTCGTTTTTGCCGCAAACGCCGGCGAACCGGCGCGTCCGCTTGCGCGCGTTGCCTCGGGCGGCGAACTTTCGCGAGTGCTCTTGGCGCTGGTCGTAGTGCTCGCGTCGGCTCGCGAAAGAAACGCGTTGATCTTCGACGAGATCGACGCCGGAATCGGCGGCGCGACGGCTACGGCCGTGGGCGTCCGGCTGGGTAAGCTTGCGCGCGATGGACAAGTCGTCTGCGTGACGCATCTCGCGCAGCTCGCAACGTGGGCCGACCGCCATTACATTCTCGAAAAGCAAGAAGCCAAAGGCAACACGACGATCGCCGTCCGTGAAATCATGGGCGACGAAAAGCGCGCAGCCGAGCTCGCGCGCATGCTCTCGGGCGAATCGCACGAGGTAGCCCTGGAACATGCGCGGACGTTGTTGCGCCAGGTGACGCGGGTACAAGCGTGAAGCATGGCGTCGCTGCAAATTCCCGCCGGCGTTGACTCTGCGACCTTGAAAATAGGCCGCAAGAGCGTTGCGGTCACGAATCTAAATAAGGTGTTCTTCCCGAAGACCGGCGCGGCGAAGCGAGAGCTGTTGCAATACTACGCCGACGTCGCGCCCTATTTGCTTCCGCACGTCGAGGGGCGCGCGATGGTCATGAAGCGCTATCCGAACGGCGCCGAAGGCGACTTCTTTTTCATGAAGCGCACGCCGTCTCCGCATCCCGATTGGCTCGAGACCTGCCGCATCGAGCACCGCTCCGGCAACGTGATCGATTTCCCAATGGCCAACGACCTCGCGTCGCTGCTTTGGATCGTCAATCTGGGGTGCATCGATCTAAATCAATGGTACGCGAAATGCGACGATATCCACCGGCCTGATTACGTGCATTTCGATCTCGATCCGGGAAGCGCGCCGTTCGAACGCGTGCGCGAAGTGGCTCTCCTCGTTCGCGACGGATTGGCCGGCCTCGGAATGCCGAGCTACGCGAAAACCTCAGGATCGAAAGGCATTCACGTCTACGTGCCGATCGTGCGCGGCCCGTTGCAGAAAGAAGTTTGGACTTTCGCAAAGGCTTTCGCGCAGGGGATCGCGCGCCACGATCCATCGCTGAGCACCGCGGAGTACAAGAAAGAGAAGCGTCCGCCGGGCCGCGTGTTGGTGGATTACAATCAGAATCGCTGGGGCTCGACGCTTGCGTCCGTTTATTCCGTGCGCCCGACTCCCGTCGCGAGCGTTTCCGCGCCGCTAAGCTGGGACGAAATTGAAAACGGCGTGCGCATCGAGGATTTTCGCATCGACAACATGATGGAGCGTATAAACGAGGCGGGCGACTTGTGGGCACCGCTCGCCGCAAAAAGCGGGCGCTTCGATCTGCGCCCACTCATCGAAAGCGTCGCCTCCTAAAGAAACCGAGCGCATTTTTGGCTCTTGATCCGGTGAGCCGCTGCGCCCATCTTTTATTTTATAAAGGTGGGTCTTCTCATGACGGCGTCACGACTGGTTGTATCCGCATTTATTTTCGCGCTTGCCGCTTGCGGCGGCGGTGGCGGCGGTTCGGGATCGCCGGATAACGTGGTGCCCGGAGGCGCTCCCGGTACGCAATCGCCGACTCCCCAGTCGCCGAATCCCCAACGTAGCGCTACCCCGCCCCCGCAAACGCCCCCGCCGAAAACGCCTTCACCCAAGCCAACTCCGACCCCGATCTCTACCTCGACCCCCGGGTCGACGCCCACGCCGTCCGCATCGTATCCGCCCTCAGGCATTCCGAACACCGCCGGCCGTATTGGCCTGGCGCAGATTTTCGATTCCTACTTGGGTGCCTCCGAAATCGCGAGCAACGCCTCGCGATACGACCTCGTCTGGGCGACGTCGCGTCCGACGCTTTGGCGCAGCGCGCATCCAGCTACGATCGGTGCGCGCTATTACATTCTCGAAGAAGACAATACGATTATTTCCGGCCTCAATCTGGCATGGTGGCAGAAGAACCACCCCGACTGGATCATGTACGCCTGCGATGCGAGCGGGAATCCGACGCGCGACGTTGCGTACACGCCGGGGGACGGCTTCGCCGACATTCCGCTCGACATTCATAATCCGAGCGTGGTCGATTATCAGATTCGTCAAAGTCTCGTTCCGTACGTCGTGCGTAACGGCTACAACGCCGTCGGTATCGACGAAGTAATCTTCCGCGACGTGATGCTCGGCGGAAATCCATTCCTTGGGGGCACGAAAAAGGCCGGCGAGTTCGGCTGTGGCATTTGGAACGATGACGGAACGTTCACGAAACGGTGGTCTTCGCCGAGCGATCCGCGCTGGAACACCGACATCGTCAACTGGATCGTTGCGGCTCGCCGCATATTGAATACCGATCCGGGAGCATCGCCGTATCATCTCCGGCTTGTCGTTAACCATCCCGCGGGCAGTACCGGAGATTCGAACGAACGGACTTTGCTTTCGAACGTGGACGCGACGATGGATGAGGCGGGTTTCTCCGATTACGGGAATTACAACCAGCCGGCATATCAGAATCTCTTTGGCGGTACGATTTCGTACATGAAATTTGTCCAATCGCTGGGCGTCGCGTTCGTTGATATAGATAAGTTCGCGGACGATCCCGGCCGCGCGAATGCGACTCAAGTGGAGTATTCGATTGCGACGTATCTGCTCGGAAACGAAGGTTCTGCAGATTTATTCGTTGGCGGTCATAACGGCCCAGACGGATACGGCGCCGAGCAGTATTTCTCCGAGTACAACGTGCCGCTTGGCGCCGCATGCGGAAGCATGTATGGAGGAGCCGGCTACGATGCGCGCAATCCGCACATTTACTATCGCCGTTTCGCGCACGGAATGGCGGTGGTGAATTCCGGTTCGCTGCCGGTTCTTAGCGAACGAGCGACCCTTCTGTCGCATACTTACACAGACATGGAAGGGCGTCCGGTCGCTAATCCGCTTACGGTGAATTCGAACGACGCGTACGTGCTTACAACGAGCGCAAACGGTTGTTCTTGACGAAAGAATGGAAGCGGGCGTGTCGTTGGTTTTTGTTCGCTTCCTTGTGACCCATTAGGACGTTTAGCCCCCCGCATACACCCTATTCGTCTGTGCATGCGCGTGCATGGTGCTTGATACACTCAAGCTCCGTTGCACTCTGTACTAATGGGATCATAACAAAAGATGAAAGCGTCGCTGCTCGCGGTCTTCGCTACACTCACTCTGGCACTCGCGGCGTGCGGTGGAGGCGGCGGCGGATCTTCCGGCGGCGTTATTCCGAATGGTCCCGGCGGCACTCCGGTGCCGTCGGGTTCCCCACCCGTAACATCGTCGCCCGGATCGACTGCGACGCCCGGCTCTACGGCTACGCCGAATCCGACGCCGACGCCCGTCGGTATGACTCCGACGCCCAAACCGACGCCGACGCCCGTGGGCATGACGCCGACCCCAAAACCGACGCCGACGCCCGTGGGCATGACGCCGACCCCGAAACCCACGTCCACGCCCACGCCGGTTTCGACGCCGACGCCCGTCGTAACGCCGACCCCGGCGCATACGCCAACGCCGACGCCCGCGCCGACGCAGTCGCCTGCGCCCGGCGCGAGTTACGAACCGCCCGCGCCGTCGTCACGAATTCGAAGCACGTACGGACGGACCGGCCTAGCGCAAGTCTTCGATTACTTCCCGGTCCTCAACACGTCGATGAGCAGTTCGCAGATCTCGCAGGACGCATATCGGTACGACGCGGTCTGGGGTTCGTTCAATCCGTCGCCGTGGCGGTCGGCTAATCCGCAAGCGCTCGTTTCGCGCTACTACATCGTAAGCGAAGACAACTTGCTGGTTTCCGGCAACAATCTTCAGTGGTTCCAGCAGAACCATCCTGATTGGATTCTGTACGCGTGCGACTCGAACGGGAATCCGACAAAAGACTACGCGTATACGCCGGGCGACGGTTTCCAAGACGTGCCGCTGAACATCCACAATCCGGCGGTCGTGCAATATCAATTGGGGACGCTGCTCGCGTACATTCAAGCAAACAACTATAACGCGATGGCGCTCGACGAGGTCATCTTCACGAACTACATGCTGGGCGGAAACCCCGAGCTCGGCCAAACGAAAGTTGCGGGCGAGTACGGCTGCGGTACGTACAACTCCGACGGCAGCTTCAACAAAGTGTATACCGGCCCGAAAGATCCCACGTTCACGTCGGATATCCTGAACTGGGTATCGCAGGCACGCGCTGCGGCGAACGGAAACGGGCTCGCGATCATCGTGAATCATCCGGCCGGCAGCACGACCGATCCGAACGAGCAGCGGTTGCTCTCGAACGTCGACGTGACTATGGATGAAGCGGGGTTCTCGGATTACGGCACAGTGCCGGCGTCGATCTTCGCGAGCACCTACAGGTACGCCGAGTGGGTCCAGCAGCAAGGCAAGGCCATGATCGTTATCGATAAGTACGATCAGGATCGCAACGGCGTTATTCCGAGCGCTCACGTGGAGTATTCGCTCGCGACTTACTTGCTTACGAACGAAGGCAACCTCGATCTGTTCGTCGTCGGACACAATAGTGCAGGGTACGGTTACGGCGCCGAACAGTATCACTCCGAATACGGCACGAATATGGGTAAGCCGTGCGCTCCGATGTACGGCGGAGCGAGTTACGATGCCGCCAATCCGCAAATCTTCTACCGTCGCTATCAGAACGGACTTGCCGTGATCAATTCCGGTTCGGCGCAAACCGAAAACGCGAAGCTTCCGACGAACCACACTTACAACGACATCGAAGGACAGGCGGTGAGCAACCCGCTGCCGGTAGCCTCGGGCGGTTCGTACGTGTTGCTGACTGGCGGCGGTAACGGCTGTCAATAGATGACGCTTCCGATCGAGCCGCCGTTCGCGCCCATGGAATGTACGCAGGCGGAACACATTCCGGATGGGCCGCAATGGCAGTACGAACCGAAGTGGGACGGCTTCCGATGTTTGGCCTTCCGCGACGGCGGCGAGATCTTCTTGCAATCGAAATCCGCGCAACCGCTTGCGCGTTACTTTCCCGAAGTCGTCGACAACTTGAAGAAGCTCAAAGCCAAGCGATTCGTGCTCGACGGCGAGCTGATGATCGACCGCAACGGCGGGCTGGACTTCGATGCGCTCTTACAGCGAATCCATCCGGCCGAGAGCCGCGTTAAGCGGCTCGCCGCCGAAACGCCGGCAACGTACGTCGTCTTCGACTTGCTCGTTGACGAAGGCGGAAACGACGTTACGGGAACGCCTCTGCGCGATCGCCGGCCGCTCCTCGAAGAATTCGCGGAGAAGTACTTCAAAGGCGAGGCGATTCGCCTTTCACCAGCGAGTCCCGAGCGAGCCGTCGTCGACGCTTGGTTCGCCAGCGTCGGCAACGCCCTCGACGGCGTCGTTGCGAAAAGAATGGACTTGCCCTATGCCGCCGGCATCCGCAGCGCGGCGATGAAGATCAAACATCTGCGCACGGCGGATTGCGTCGTCGGCGGTTATCGATTGAACAAAGACAAAACCGGCGTGGGCTCGTTGCTGCTCGGCATGTACGACAACGAAGGGCTGCTCAACCACGTCGGATTTACGTCGGGCTTCACGACACGCGAACGGAGCCCGCTCTTAAAGCAGTTGCGCGAAATCGAGAAGCCGCCGGGATTTACGGGATCCTCTCCGGGCGGCCCGAGCCGTTGGAAGGCGACGGAGGAGCCATGGTTTCCCGTAGCTCCTAAACTCGTCGTGGAAGTCCAATACGATCACGTTACCGCAAACCGGTTCAGGCACGGGACGAAGCTGCTGCGCTGGCGTCCCGACAAGGCCGCGCGCCAATGCACCATGGACCAGCTCTACGTCTCCGAAGCCGCCTCCCCGCTCGAGCTCTTATCGAAATAGCACGCCGCGGCTACGGGATCTGGTGGACCTTTAGGACGTTGGTGCCGCCGGCGCCGACCGGCATGCCGGTGGTGAACGCGATGCAGTCACCGCTCGTTACGAGCCCCGCTTGCATCATGCGCTGTTCCGTCATGTAGAGCAATACGTCGATCGACGAGTAGCGATCGATGAGCAGCGATTCGGTGCCCCAGAGCAGCGCGAGGCGCCGCGCAACTTCCACGTTCGGCGTAAGCGCGACGATGCGCGCGCGCGGGCGAAACGCGGTGATATGATGCGCCGTATTGCCCGTCGTCGTACCGGTGACGATGAACGGCAGCGAGAGTTCTTCGCTCGCGCGCGTGGCGGCTTCCGCGATGGAGGTTGCAATCGTCGCGTGCACGCCGGCCAAGCGGCGGTCTCGTAGCATGGCGTGCGGATAGCTCTTCTCGACTTCGCGCGCAATTTCGGCCATCGTACGAACCGTTTCGGTGGGATAGGCGCCTCGAGCGCTTTCACCGGAAAGCATAACCGCATCGGTGCCGTCGAGAATCGCGTTCGCAACGTCGGTAACTTCGGCGCGCGTCGGCCGCGAGCTGAACGTCATCGATTCGAGCATCTGCGTTGCCGTTACGACCGGTTTGCTCGCCCGATTGCATTTGGCGATGATCGCCTTTTGTACGAGCGGCACTTGTTCGATCGGAATCTCGATGCCGAGATCTCCGCGCGCGACCATGATGCCGTCGGCAGCCTGGATGATATTGTCGAGATCTTCGAGCGCTTCGTGCTTCTCGATCTTTGCGAGCACGGGCACCATGCGACCGCGTTCGTGCATGAACGCTTTGACGCGATTGATATCTTCGGCCGAACGGACGAACGAGACCGCGACGTAGTCGACCTTGTGTTCCAAGCCGAAAGCGAGATATTCGAAATCGCGTTCGGTGACCGACGTAATGTTCAGCGATCCGTCCGGATAGTTGATGCCTTGCGTCGAGCGCAGGTCTCCGCCGTACTCGACGGATGTTTCGATGTCGGTCGCCGTTTTGCCGGTGATTCGCAGCGTGATCGACCCGTCTTGCAGGTAGATCCGGTTTCCGACTTTGACGTCGTTGGGCAGATCCTTATATTGAACGCTCACGCGTTCTGCCGTTCCGGGAACGTCTTCCGTCGTTAGGACGAACCGCGTTCCGCGCTCGAGGCGCACCGAGCTCACGCCGTCTTCCAGCTTGCCGGTGCGGACTTTCGGTCCGGGAAGGTCTTGCAAAATTGCCGTGTGGATGCCCAGCTCTTCAGAGATCGAGCGGGCGTTCCGGATGACTTCCGCATGCTCTTCCGGCGTGCCGTGTGAGAAGTTGAGCCGCAGAACGTTCGCGCCGGAGATGAACAACGACCGCATGACCGCGGGATCCCTCGAGGCGGGTCCAATAGTCGCGACGATTTTCGTGCGTTTTTGCAATACCGTTTCCATGATCGCTTTTGCCATGCGCGTCTGTGGCGGCAGGCTCCTGCGCATCGTTAACAGCATTAAATGTCAATGGAAGAGCGCGATCCGAAGGACCGGCGCTACCGCGAGCGACTTGCGGGAAGTTATCTCGCGTCGCTTATTTTTCACGCGCTTCTTGCGGCATTGCTGTTTTCCGTCGTTTCAAACTCATCGCAAGAGGGAGCGAACGAAAACGTGAGCGGCGCGGAGCTCGTCACGCTGGAACAGCGCGCGCCGGCTGTCGCGCAAGTTCCCGTGCAGGCGCCGCAAGCCGCGCCGGTACCAAATGCGCCGCGCATCGCGCCGGTGCAACGCGCGCCGCTCGCGCGGCCCGCGCATCAGCTGCGGCCTCCGGCGCGTCCCGAGCTTTCAAAATTCGCGCCGACGGCGCCCCCGAATCCGACCCCCTTGCCGCAAGCTTCGCCGGAGCCGAACGTCCAGCCGACGCAGGCCGTGTACGAAACGAAGCCCCAAAACGAGCTCCCTGCCGTCCCGACTCCCGTCCCGGCGGCAGGTCTCGGCGGTGACGGTGAAGGTGCCGCCGACGGCCGCGCCCACGCCGTTGCCGACGAGCCCACCGACCGCTAACCCAACTCCGAAGCCGCCGGCCCCGACCGCTGCGCCTACGCTGCGGCCTCAGACGCCGGCGCCGGCCGCGGCCAGTCCTAGCCCGCAACCGACTGCCGTTGCGGTGGCTGCGAAAGCCTCGGCCATTCCTTCGGCATCACCGGCGCCGGCCGCAAGCGCAAGCGCTGCGCCTGCGACCCATCCCGGCGTCCCGAGTCCGAGTCCGACGCAAACCGCCGCGGTCGCGAAGACGGCGGGAACGGCGCCAAGCCCCGGCCCGAGCGGCGCCGCCTCCCCAGGGCCGCGCGCCGGGAACGCCGGCGCCAACGCCAAGCCGGGTCCGGCGCGTCCGGTAAACGTGAGGCCGACGCCCGTTCCACCGGCGGGCGCGCCCGCGAAACGCCGGAGCAATGCAATCGATATCAACGCCAAACTGCGCGCCATGTTGCCGAACAATCCGGTGAATCCGTCGTACAAACAATTTCCGCAGCACATCGGATTGAACGCAAGCATGGAACCGACGCCGCCGCCGGAGATCGTTGCTGCAACAAAATACACGTATGAAGAAACCGGAACGGGACACGAGGCGCGCATCAAAATGTGGGTGACGAACGTGCGACACGTTGGTCCCGTAACGATGTGCGACGGTTGGCTTTTACGCTTCCCCGAAACGGGTTCAGGCGGATTTACGCATCCGTACGGCACGCATATCGGCGATGATAACGGCGCGCAAATCGGCGGCGTACGTGGTGGTACGTTGCCGCCGATAGTTGAAGCGCACGCATCTGCGCCATGCAGCGAAAAACAACTCGTACCGTTCGCCGCGTCGCCTGCCCCGTCGTCGTGATATGTATGATTCCCACTTGAAGTGCGACATTTGTCCGAGTAGGATTGAATCACCAGAACGACACCGTTCCGGTTGAAGGAGGGCGGTTGGAACCGCAAGATCCACCGGGCTACATAGCCAGCGAAGAGCGCGCATAACGGGCGCATTATTCGAGCCCGACGGCAGCCGGACGTATTCCGGAGGCGCGTAGTCGCTACAATACGGATGATTCAAAGACAAGGGGCCGCACCCACATAGGGTTGCGGCTCCTCGTCGTTATCGTGTATTCTTAATCCAGGTTAGTCGTAATGAGCGTGGGCAGGTCCCGCGCTTCTTGTTGTTGGGGGTCCGGAACTTGCTTGAGGGGGTGAGTCGCGCTGTCGGAGTTAGTGGAGGCGTTCGAGCGGGAGCTCGACGCAATCGCGCACGACCGCGCGTTCGCCGGCGTCGAAATCGTGCAGCACGCTGCGCGCACGTCGCCGCACGATGACCGTACTTTCGGTGACGATCGACAAAGAAGGCGGCGTCGATCTGGCGACCTGCGAGCGAATCGCGCGCGCATCAACGACGCGCTCGACGGATTCGAGGATCACGTACTCGCTCGAAGTGGAGTCGGCCGGTCTCGACCGTCCGCTCGTGCGTCCGGCGCGATTACGACCGCTTCGCGGGAAAGCAAGCGCGCGTCGTTACGACGCTGACCGATCAACGGGAATAAAACGCATCGCGGCACGCTCGTCGGGCTGCGCGGCGAAAACGTGATTCTCAAAACGGAAGCGGGCGAACTGCCGCTTCCGATCGCAACCATCAAATCGGCGAATTTGGAATACGATCCGCGCGCCGATCTACAACGCAATAAACGTGAACGGAAGACACATGGCAGAACCGGCAGCTGACGAAAAACTTATCGACGTCCTGCAGTTCATCTCGAAGGAACGCAACATTCCGTTCGAGATGCTGCTCGAAGCGCTCGAAGCGGCGTTGCTCACGGCGTACAAGCGCCACTACGGCAGCGAAGCCAACGCGATCGTGATCGTCGATCGGCAAACCGGCGAGTACAAAGTCTTCCATCGCCGCATCGTCGTCGAGACGTCGAGGATCCGAAGCTCGAGATCTCGACGAAGCAGGCCGGAGCGCCGTATCAGCCCGGCGATTTCTTCGACGAAGAAGTCACGCCGAAAGATTTCGGCCGCATCGCCGCGCAAACGGCGAAGCAAGTCATCGTGCAGCGCATCCGCGAAGCCGAGCGCGACACGGTTTACAACAAGTACGCGCGCAAACTGAACGATCTCGTCACCGGCACGCGTGCAGCGCTACGAACAGCGCAACATGTACGTGCTGCTCGAAGGACGCGACGAAGCGATTCTTCCGCTTTCGGAACAAGTGCCGCGCGAAACTTCCGCATCAACGACTTCATTCGCGCCTACGTGCTCGACGTGCGCAAATCGCCGAAGGGGCCGCAAGTCGTGCTCTCGCGCGCGGCCGAAGGTCTCGTGCAGCGTTTGCTCGAGTTCGAAGTGCCGGAGATCGCCGACGGCATCGTCGAGATCATGGCGATCGCGCGCGAAGCCGGAAGCCGTTCGAAGGTCGCGGTGCGCAGCATGCGCGCCGGAAGTCGATCCGATCGGCGCATGCCTCGGGCCGAAATCGAGCCGCATCGCCAACGTTTCGCGACAATCTGCGCGGCGAGAAGATCGACGTCATTCGCTAGGACGCCGATCCGCAAGCGTTCATCATGAACGCGCTTGCGCCGGCGAAGGTGATTCAGCGTCGAGCTCTTCGAAGACGACGGCGTCGCGCTGGTCGTCGTTCCGGACTATCAACTGTCGCTCGCGATCGGACGCGAAGGTCAGAACGTGCGGCTCGCCGCGCGTCTGACCGGTTGGCGTCTCGACATCGCGAGCGAGAGCGAAGCCGACGAGGCGCGCGAGCGCTATCTGGCCGAGCGCGCGGAACGCACGCGGCGCCGAAGAAGCGCCGGTCGCAGACGAGACCGTCGAGGAAGTCGAGGAAGGCCGAGGCCGAAGCGAAGCGCCGGCAGCGGGCGGCATCGATCGAAGAACTGATTCGCCGACTGGAAGAGTTCCGCCGCGAACGGCTGGGCGGTGGCGAACGAGTAAGCACGTTCCCGCTTCGCACGTGCGTCGGGTGCCGCAAGACGCGCCCGCAGCGCGACCTGCTGCGACGCTTCGTGCGGACACGGCCGACGGCTGGCTGGCCGACGAGCCGGCCGGAGCGCACGGCAGCCCGGGCAGAGGAGCCTACCTCTGCTCGGCCGCATGTGCGGACCGGGCCGCCAAGAATCGCCGGTACCCGGGGCTTGCATCCGCAGCGGCAGAATATGGTTTAATAAGTAGTTCGTGAAGAACCAGATGCGATGAACGATGTTCGATAACGACAATGCTCTCTAAGAGGGCAGCAACTTGACGACGTAGCGGGACCAGACGTCCTAAACGGTTAGGGGCCTCGCGCAGACTAAGTGCGCGAGGGGCGCGCGGCCGCCGAAGCGATGCGAAGTGCCTCTCAATCTGTGTGGGGCTCTCAACGTGCGCCTGCACTTCGGGGAATGAATGGCTACGCGTACCGGTAAGGTTCGTATTTTCGAGCTCGCCAAAGAAGTCGGGCTCACGTCCAAAGAGCTGATCACGCTCTTCAACGAGCGGCTTGGCGACGTCTTCGAAGCGAAAAATCAGCTGAGCGTCGTCCCGGATCACGATCGCGGATTTGGTTCGCAGCGTCCTGTTGAAGCCCGCACGGCGCCCAAAGCTGCCGCGCCGAAGCACGCCGGACGCGCGGCGCAAGCCGCCGCGCCGAGGCTGCCGCACCCGCGGCAGCCGCCGCGCCGCCGGCAGCGCCGCCGACGCTGCCGCGCCGCCCGCCGAACCCGAAGCCGGCTCCTGCCGAACGAACCCGTTCCAACGCTCAAGCCCGTCGCCGACGTTCGTCGCGGCCCGCGGCTGCCGCCAAGCCGCCGCCGCCGAAGCGCCGGCACAAGCGCCGCCGCGGCTGTCGGCTGCGCCGCCGGCCGACGCTCCGAGACACGTCTCCGCTGCCGAGCGCCGCTGCAACGCCGGCTCCCGTCCGGCAGCCGCGCGCCGCAGCTCCGCGCCCGGCGGCGCCGCGTCCGGCCGCAGCAGCCGCCGCGTCCGCCGGCGCCGCCCGCGCCCGGCCCCACGTCCGGCCGCGTCGCCCGAGGCGCCAATCCCGCGTCTCCAGCCCGTTCCGCACGGCCAGTCGTCGATCGTCGCCGCCGCCGCCGCCGCCGCCGACCACCACCGCTTCGGCTTCCCCGGGCCCGCGACCGGCATGCCCGGACGTCCCGGCGTCGCGCCGCGTCCCGGTCAAGCGCTGCCCGGACAAGGCGGAAAAGGCCCCGTTCGCACCCGGCAGCAGCGCGGCAACGGTCCGCTGACGCCGCCGCGGACAACGCCGTCCCGCCGGCAACGGTCCGTTCCGTCCGCTGGCGCCCGCGGCCAGCGCCCGATCGGTCCGCGTCCCGGCATGCCGCCGAGTCGCGCACCGACGCTCCGGCGCCGTCCGCCGGCGGACGTCCCGGCGACCGCCGCGCGTTCGCACGAAGACAAAGCTGCGGCGAAAAAAGATCGCGAGAAAGAACTGCTGCTCGAGAAAGAGCGGCAGCGCAAGAAGAAGCGGCGAGCACGCCGCACGCCGCGCCGGCGCGTCAGCTCGAAACGATCGAGATTCCCGACCTTTTGACGGTGCAAGAACTTGCAACGTCGATGATCGTTCCGGCCAAAGACGTCATCACCGAGCTCATCAAGATCGGCACGATGGCGACGATCAACCAGAACATTCCGAGCGACGTCGCGATCAACGTCGCGAAGAAGTTCGGCTTCAACGCGGTCGTCAAAGAAGCCGGCGAAGAAGTCACCGTCGAGCAAGAAGAAGACAAACCCGAGATGCTCACGGCGCGTCCGCCGGTCGTTACGGTGCTCGGTCACGTCGACCACGGTAAGACGTCGCTGCTCGACAAGATTCGCAGCGCGAACGTTGCCGCGGGCGAAGCCGGCGGCATCACGCAGAAGATCGGCGCGTACACGGTCGAGCGGAACGATCGCAAGATCACGTTCATCGATACGCCGGGTCACGAAGCGTTTACCGCGATGCGTGCGCGCGGCGCGAAAGTCACCGACGTCGCGATTCTCGTCGTCGCCGCCGACGACGGCGTCATGCCGCAAACGAAAGAAGCGATCGCGCACGTCAAAGCGGCGAACGTTCCGATCGTCGTTGCCATCAACAAGATGGACAAACCCGACGCGCAGCCCGATCGCGTGAAGCAGCAGCTCGCCGAGAACGGTTTGCAGCCGGTCGACTGGGGCGGCACGATCGAAATGGTTCCGGTTTCGGCGCGCAACGGCGACGGCATCGAATCGCTGCTCGACACGGTGTTGCTCGAAGCCGACATCCACGATCTCAAGGCGAACAAGAACGCGCCGTGCGACCGGCGTCGTCATCGAATCGCAGCTCTCGACGGGCCGCGGTGCGGTTGCGACGGTGCTCGTGCAAAACGGAACGCTGCGCGTCGGCGACATCATCGTCGTCGGCGGAACGTTCGGTAAGGTTCGCGCGCTGCGTCGACGACAAGGGCAAACAAGTGAAGAAGGCCGGTCCCTCGATTCCGGTCGAGATCATGGGCCTGCAAGACGTGCCGTCTGCCGGCGACACGCTGATGGTCGTCAGCGACGAACGCGTCGCGCGCGAAACGGCCGAGAAGCGCGCCGTCGCGCCGCCGCGACGTGCGCATCGCGGACGGCGGCGGTCAGCGCGTTTCGCTCGAGACGTTCATGCGATGCCGACCGAAGGCAAGAAGACGCTCAACATCATCATCAAGGCCGACGGTCAAGGTTCGCTCGAAGCGCTGCGCGCGCGAATGGAGTCGCTCTCGACGGAAGAAGTCGACATGCGCGTCATTCACGGCGGCGTCGGTGCGATTTCGCCGAACGACGTCAACCTCGCGAGCGCGTCGAACGCCGTGCTCATCGGCTTCAACATTCGTCCGGACGAAACGGCGAAACGTTTGGCCGACAACGAAGGCGTCGATCTGCGCTTCTATCAGGTCATCTACGAAATCGAAGACGACCTGAAGAAGGCCATGACGCGGCATGCTTGCGCCGATCGAACGTGAAGTCACGCTCGGTCACGCGGAAGTGCGCGAAGTCTTCAAGGTCGTCGAAGGTCGGCACGATCGTCGGCTGCTACGTCAAAGACGGCAAGATCACGCGCAACGCGAAGGTTCGCGTGTCGTGCGCGATGCAGCCGTCGTCTTCACCGGCGAACTCGAGTCGCTGCGCCGCTTCAAAGACGACGTCACGCGAAGTCGCCGAAGGCTACGAGTGCGGTATCCAAGTCGCGCAAGTTCCAAGACCTCAAGAACGGCGACGTCATCGAAGCGTATATGACGGAACAGGTCGCTCCGGAGTTGGCTCGCGCGTAATGGCGCCGCGCGCCGCTCACGCTGTCATGGTGAGCTTGTCGAACCACGGGCGCCTCGCAAGCACTGGCCGGATGGAACGTTCCAGCCGGCAGTTGCTGGAGGCGCCCATGCTTCGACTACGCCTGACGGCCGCTCAGGATGACATACAGTGAAATCGCAAAGACTGGCACGAATCGATCACGAGATTCAGCGGATTCTCGGGACGTTGATAACGCAAGAGTTGAAGGATCCGCGGCTCGGGTTCGTTACGGTGACGCGCGCGGAAGTCACCGATGATTTGAACCACTGCAAGGTGTTCGTGTCGATCATCGGCGATCGTCATGTGGCGCGCCAATCGCTCGATGCGCTTGCAAAGCGCGGCGAAGTTTCTCCGCGGAGAGCTCGGCCACCGCATCGATTTGCGGCACACGCCGGAATTGATTTTCGTGGAAGACCGCTCGACCGAACGCGCCATCGCGCTTGCGAAAACGCTGCGCGAAGACGCCGAGCGGCGCCGCGCGTCCGAGGAGGAGGGAGCATGATCGAGAGCCGCACGCTCGCGAGTTCGACGACGGATGAAGTCGTCGCTGAATTGCGTCGACGCCCGGCGTTCGTCATGGTGAGTCACGTCAAGCCCGACGGCGATACGCTCGGCGCCGGCCTTGCGCTTGGCCTCGCCCTCAAACGTCTCGGCAAACGCGTTGCGTATTTCCAACAGGATCCGGTTCCGCGCAATCTCCGGTTTCTTCCGGACGCGGAATTCGTTTCGCGAGAAATCCCCGCCGATTTCCCGCCCGACACGCTCTACGTGTTCTGCGACATGAGCGACTACACGCGCGCCGGCGAATTCTTGCCGAAGCGTCGATCGCGCGAACATGCTCGACATCGATCACCATCTCGGCAATTCGCATTTCGGCGCATTCAATTACGTGCATCCCGACGGAATGCTCGACCGGCACGACGCGTGATGCATCTGCTTCGCGACCTGGACGTCGAAATCGACCAGAAGATCGCAACGTGTATTCTCACGACGATCATGACGGACACCGGCGGATTCATGCACTCGAATACGACGCCCGAGGTACTCGAAATGTCGGCCGAATTGATGCGCGCCGGCGCTGACAAAGAACTGATTACCGAAGAAATCTTTGCGAACAAGCGCGTCGCGGCGACCCGCTTGCTGGGCCGTATCATCGACGAGATGCAGTTCGCGCACGACGGGCGGTATTGCTATTCCCACGTCGACGATGCCGATGCTCGGCGAAACCGGCGGCGACGGGGAGGACACCGAAGACATCGTCAACATCCTGCGCGGCCAAGAGGGCGTCGAAGTTGCGGCGCTGTTCAAGGCGTATGACGGAGAAATTCGCGTGAGCCTGCGTTCCAACGGACGCGTGAACGTGCAGGCTGCGGCGTCGTCGCTCGGCGGCGGCGGACATTTCCGCGCGTCGGGTCTCACGTTTCATGGAACGCTGAAGGAAGCGTTCGTCGCGGTCGACGCCGCTCTCGTCGCGCAAGGCCTGTGACTCTCGTAGCCGCGCTTTTCCTGTTCGTCTTCGGGTCGCTCGGAGCGTGGCTGCTGTACGTTCGCTTTCCCAATGCGCACTTTACGCGCGCCGCGTACATCTTTATGGCGCTGGGCGGCCTTGCGTTCATGGCGTGGATCTTTTCGCATCTGCTCGGGGCCGGGATAGCGGCGATCGTGCTGCTCGTTGCGGGCGGAACGCTCGGCATCGTCGGCGCAGTGCGCAAAGAAGTCCGCATGGTGCCTCCCTCATAACTTGATGCTCGGGTTCGTAAACGTCTTCAAGACCGCTGGTCCAACGTCGGCGCAGATCGTTGCGCGCGTGCGACGCATCTACGGCGTGTATTCGCGGGACCGGCACATTGCCGCGGGACATCTCGGAACGCTCGATCCGCAAGCCGCCGGCGTGCTCCCGATTGCTATCGGGAAGGCGACGCGGTTGATTCCGCTGCTCACGGATCAGCGCAAAGCCTATACCGCCACGATCGTCTTCGGACGTTCGACGACGACGCAAGACGCGCTCGGCGAAACGGTTTCGAGCGCGGGCGTTCCAGGAGACTGGCAGGAGCAGCTCACGCAGGCCGTTCAGCGGTTCATCGGACGCATATCGCAAACTCCGCCGATGTTTTCCGCCGTGCACCACGAGGGCAAGCGTCTTTACGAACTCGCACGCGAGGGTAAAGTCGTCGAGCGCAAGAGCCGCAACGTTACGATTTACGGCATTACGATTCTCGGCTACGATGAGCCGCGTTACGGCATGCCGCCGGCAGCGCGGGTGCGCATCGCGTGCAGCGAAGGGACGTACGTTCGGACGCTGTGCGAAGACATCGGTGCGTCCATGGGTGTTCCCACGCACATGGGCGCGCTCGTGCGCGAAGCCTCCGGGCCGTTCATTCTCGGAGAAGCGCGAACGATGGATGCCATCTCGGAAGATCCGCAAGAGGCGCTCATCGCTCCGGAACACATCATTCCGTTTCCCACCATCGTGCTGGATTTGCGCGGCTCGGCCGATTTTCGCGCGGGACGCGTCGTGCCGTTGCCGCACGGAGCGCCGGCGGAGCACGTTTTCGTTCGCGACGAGTCGCGAACGCTCGTCGGCGTCGGCGAAGCGCACGGCGCAATGCTGGCGCCTCGAAAAGTCTTCGTGTAGGGTTGATGGAGACGTGAAGATCTATCACGAGCTCTTCCGCGAAAACAGCCGTCCGCTCGCGGTCGCTATCGGCTTCTTCGACGGCATGCATCGGGGACACCGGGAAATCGTGCGTGCCGCGCAGCGCCTTCGCAAGCCCGGCTGGCGCAGCGGCGTGCTGACATTCGCGAATCATCCCGCGGCTTTTTTGCGCCCCGGTTCCGAGCCGGACATGCTTACGACGCCGGAAGAACGCATCGATCTCATTGCTAAAACCGGGATCGAGGAGTGCTTCTTCGTGCCGTTCGACGACGCGATCTCGACGTTATCGCCGGAGCAGTTCCTCGCGCGGCTCGTTGACGGACTCGGCGTTCGCGGCGTCGCCGTCGGGAACACGTTCCGGTTTGGCCACAAACGGGCGGGCGATACGACGATGATGCGCGAGTTTTTGCAGTCGCGCAACGTGGCTTTCACCGCCGTCGACAACGTGACCGACGGCGACGAACGCATTTCGAGCACGCGCATTCGGACGCTCGTTCGCGACGGAAATCTCGACCTTGCCGATCATTTGCTCGGTCACAGCTACGAACTGCGCGGGCGCGTGGAGCTTGGCTTCGGCCGCGGTCACGACTTGGGATTCCCAACGGCTAATCTCAGCGTGGAAGAAAAACTCTTGCCGAAAGACGGCGTCTACTCGGCGGTCGCGCGCTACGACGGCCGGGACTACGCCGCGTTGCTATCCATCGGAACGAACCCGCAGTTCAACGGCGACAAACGAACGGTGGAGGCATGGCTCCGCGATTTCCATTCGACGATCTACGGCCGCGAGCTGGCATTGCGGGACCTCCGTTACGTCCGCGAACAGCGGGTCTTCGCTTCGCTCGACGAATTCGTCGCTCAAATGCAAACCGATCTGCACGCCGTGGCGTATCCGAGTTACGCATGATTGCAAGAAAACTAGCGTTTTCGCTCGCGGCGGCGGCTTTGACCGCCTGCCATAGCGGCGGCGCCAACTCATCGGCCAACGCAAGCGCTGCGCCCCCGCCTAAGGCAGCCGCCATCGGCGAAACAGCTCCCAATTGGCAAGAACCCACGACGACCGGCACGACCCTCTCGATGGAGTCGCTGCACGGCAAGGCGGTCTATCTCAACTTCTTTGCCTCATGGTGTCCGCCGTGCAATGAGGAAGCTCCGGATGTGAACGCGCTCCAAGAAGAGTACGGCGCTCGCGGCTTGCAAGTCGTCGGCGTGGACGTGCTCGAGAATTCGGCGAAAGCTGCGTCGTTTGTAACGCAGCACCATTTGCATTATCCGGCGATCGTCGATGCGGGAACGCTTCGCGACGCCTACAACATCAACGGCTTGCCCGTGCACGTATTCATCGACCGCAACGGCGTCGTACGGAAAATCGCCGTCGGCGAACTTTCGCGCGCCGAGATGGAAGCCGACGTCAAACGGATCTTGTAACTCACACCCTCGTCATCCTGAGCCTGTCGAAGGACGGGCGCATATCGACAAGTTCCGAGCTTAGACTTTCGCGAAGAGCGCCGAAAGGTCGATTCGCAACTCAGGATACCGGATCGTTGTCGCGATAGCGTCTTTGCAAAAAAGCGTGCGCGCCGACTCGTCAATCATTTCGAGGGTGCGCGCGATTGGGTCTGCGACAATGACAAGTTTGCAGCCGTTACGGAGATAAAGCTCGGTTTTCTCCTCAAGGACCGACCGTTTGTCTTCCGGTGAAAGGACTTCCACGGCAATGTCCGGTGCGATCGTAGGCTTCTCTCGCAGTTCCCCTAGGACTTCCGGCATACGTTCATACGACACGAACGCCACATCCGGAACGAGCGAACTGGGCTTTTCATGCGGCGGCAGCAGATAGAACCGCCACTCCGTACCCACTTCTCCTCGTCCATCAAAAGTAACCGTTAAGGCGCTCCACAGTCGTCCTTGCACGAGCGCGTGACGCCTTTTCGGGCTCACCTTTTGTTTCCAGGCGCCGCGGATCGATTCGATTGCCGGTTTGACTTCCGGAATTCCAAGATCGGGTGCTTCACGCATGGTCGGCATGACACATCAAGAATATCACGCGGGCCGAAGAGGAAGCTAGGAGCTACGCGTGCACCGGTCCGAACCAAGCTCCGTATACTTGCCGTTTTGCATTTTTCCGAAATGCCTGACGAGCGTGTCCGGCGCCTGATACGACCAGGTAATATGCGCGGCCGTGTCAATGGGCCCGTCTGCCGGATAGTAGCTGCCGGTCCAAGTCCACGTATCGTTCGTCGGAGCAGGTGACGTCAGTTCGGCAATCGGTCCGTCGTTGTGAAAATCGCGATAGACATAACGCTGTAATTGCGGCACCCACCCGACGTACGCCGTGCCGCCTATCGAGTCGCCTTTGCCGTACGTCACCGTCGTCCACGCACTATTCCCCGGCGCTTTCGCGATCGTCCACGTCACGCCGCTGCAATTCCACGTCCCATGCAGGTCATCGAAAAATGCCGTGGACCCGGTTACGGCCGCCGCTAAGAGAAGAGATGCTAGCATGCCGGTCCCTTTCTTTCCGTCAACGGCTGTTATTCGCCGCTTTACTTTCGATTATAGCCGCGAACGGTTGGCGACCAAAACCGTCGGCAACCGCGTTATTCTTGATGTACAGGAAATTTGGTGTTCGCACGGCTCAAAGCCCTTAGCCATAGGGATCCTCGCCCGGTGCCCTGCTGGTTGCGTAAGTTCAGCGCTGGGGGCTATGATCGTACTAACCTTACGGCGGTACGCATATGATCGTCAAAGACAAAATTGAAGCGGGCCATGCTGCGAAAAAGCGCCGGCTCGCCGCGGGTTTCGCAGATCCGGTGTGGCAGATGGAGCCAGCAATTCTGTTTGCTATTCTCGCGGTTCGCTTCGGCATCCGCGCCCCAGCGCCTTAAGCGGCGCACAGCGTCATGGCGGCCTTGCCTCATCGCTCCCTCGACGGAAGTAACCGGTATGGCGTCGTTTTAACGATTATCTGCCTGGCACTAGCGTTGTTGACCGGGTGCACCCGCGCAGGAGCCGCCGGCGGTTGGGGCACGCTTCATCAAATGACGATCGCGCGAGCGAACGATACACCATCGCTAAATCCGCTCTTCGCCTTCGATCAGCCTGATATCGACATCACCCAGCTATACGCCGAGCCACTCCTGGGTTTGAGCGCACAAAACAAGCTCATTCCGCTTGTTGCGCGACGTGTTCCGACGGTAGAAAATGGCGACGTGGCGCGCGATGGCACGACGATCACCTACCATTTGCGCCGCAACGTCCGGTTCGCCGATGGCGTTCCGTTAACGTCGAAGGACGTTGCCTTCACCTATCGCGCAATTCTCGATCCTCGCAATCCCGTTACGGAAACGCAGCCGTACCGACTCATCGAACGGCTTGAAACGCCGGATCCGTATACGGTCGTGCTTCATCTTCGCAGGCCGTGGGGCGGCGCTACCGCTGCACTCTTTGCAGTCACGGATTTCGTCTATGGCATTCTGCCGGCTCACGCGTTTGCGAGCACCGACGTCTCCCACGCCTCCTGGAACGATCGTCCCTTTGGAAGCGGACCGTTTCGCGTCGTCCGGTGGGACCGAGGCGACCGAATCGTCTTTGAACGCAATCCTTACGCCTGGCGCAGGCCGCGCCTCGATCGCCTCGTGCTAAAAATCGTTCCCGATCGGAATACGGAGCTGCTCCTCTTTCGAACGCGCGCTGTTGACGTCGTCGACTACATCAACGACGATCAGGTTGCGCAAACGAAAGGGCTGCTTGGGCACACTCTGGTTCGTACTGAAAAAAATCATTTGACGTACGCGTCATTTCAAACAAAGCGATGGCCGACCGACGACACGCGCGTGCGCCGCGCTTTGATGGAAGCAATCGACACAAATGATATCGCTCACAACGTCTATCACGGCCTCTGGGCCGTCGCAACGACGGAGATTCCGCCGGCGTTATGGGCGCACGATTCTGCCGTCCGGCCTTATCAATACGACGCAAACGCAGCCGCGCGCGACTTCGACGCGGCCGGCTGGCGTCTTTCAGGCGGCGTTCGCATGAAAGGTGGACGTCCGCTGACGGTTGACGTCATCTACGAGGCGTCGAGCCAAGTCGGGCGCAGCGCCGCAACAATCATTCAAGACAATTTGGCGCGCAGCGGGGTGGCAGCGAGCGTCCGCGGATATCCGACGAATGTTTTTTATGCGGTGCCCGATGGGCCGTATTACGGTGGACGATTCAACCTTGCGGTCAGCGGCTTTTATGGCGGCAGCGATCCAGAGCAAAGCGAGTTTTGGACGTGCGATCGCGTGGCGCCGCACGGACCCAACGTAGCGCGCTTCTGCCAAATCTCCTACGACGCAATCCTCAACCGTCAAGCTCATTTCGTCGACCGCAACGCGCGCGCCGCTGCTTTCTCCGCCCTCCAGCGCACGATCGCGGCGAACGCCGTCTTCGTTCCGATCGTGTATCGCGGCGATTATTCAGCCGTAAATCCCGCGGTCCGCGGGTGGGCCCCCAACATGCTGTTCGAGTTTTCGAACGCCGATCAATGGGACACGGTTCCCTGACGCGCTTGCGAGTCTAAAGCTGCCTTTCCTTCACGCCGCTTTGATGACGAGCGAGTCGCCTTCGAGCGTGACGTCGGCGGTGCCGCCGTCTTTGAGTTCGCCGCGAAGAATTGCGGTAGAGAGCGGCGTGCTCACGTAATGCGAAACGGTCCGGCCGACGTAGCGGGCGCCGCTGCCCGCGCCCATTGACACCCTGGCAAGATATTGTTTCGCCTCATCGGACAAGCGCAGCTGAACGTTACGCGCGCCGAGTCGCCCGGCGAGGGCGTCGACGTGAATTTCGACGATCGCCTCGATCTGCGGCAGTTGCAGCGTGTTGAAGTGCACGGTGTCGTCGATGCGATTGATCAGTTCCGGTCGTAACTCCAGCGCGATTTCATCTTCAGGAAGATTCGTCGTCAGCACGATAAGCGCGTGACGGAAGTCGATGGTGCGGCCCTTCGCGTCGGTAACGCGGCCGTCGTCGAGAATCTGCAGCAGAATGGCGGCGACGTCGGGGTGCGCCTTTTCCAGTTCGTCGAAGAGCACTACGCAGTACGGACGCCGGCGTACCGGTTCGGTAAGCTGGCCCGGTTCGTCGTGGCCTTGATATCCCGGCGGCGCGCCGAGCAGACGCGATACCGTGTGCGCTTCGGTGAATTCCGAAAGGTCGATGCGCACGAGCGCGGTTTCGCTGCCGAAGAGCGATTCCGCAAGCGCCTTGGCGAGTTCGGTTTTGCCGACGCCGCTCGGCCCGGCGAAAAGAAAACTGCCGAGCGGTTTGCGCGGATCGTGCAAGCCTGCGCGCGCGCGGCGAATCGCTTGCGCCACCGATTCGATCGCGCGCCCTTGGCCGATGACGCGTTTCGACAGGACGTTTTCCAGCGAAAGCAGTTGATTGGCTTGCGATTCAGAGAGCGTCGACTGCGGAATGCCGGTCCATTTCGTGACGACGCCTGCAACGTCTTCGGCGCGAACGACGGGATAAGACGTCGTGCCTTTACTCAACAGCGCAACGGAAGCGGCGGCTTCGTCCATCAGATCGATGGCTTTATCGGGCAAGAAGCGGTCGGCAATATAGCGTGCCGAGAGCGAAGCCGCGGCTTCGAGGGCGGAGTCGTCGATGACGACGTGATGGTGGCGCGCGTAGCCGTCTTTGAGGCCGCGTAGGATCGCGACGGTTTGCTCGATCGTCGGTTCGTCGACCATGACCGGCTGAAAGCGCCGTTCGAGCGCCGCATCGGATTCGATGTATTTGCGGTACTCGTCGAACGTCGTCGCGCCGATGCACTGCAGCTCGCCGCGCGCCAGCTCGGGCTTGATCATCGAACTCAAGTCGAGCGATCCTTCGGCGGCACCGGCGCCGACGAGCGTGTGCAGCTCGTCGATGAAAAGAACTACGTCGCGAGCGCTGCGTTTGACTTCGTCGAGAATGCGCTTCACGCGGCTTTCGAATTCGCCGCGGTATTTCGTTCCGGCGACGAGCGGTCCGAGCGTGAGTGAAAGCACGCGTTTGTTGCGTAAACTTGCCGGGACGTTTCCGGCCACGATGCGTTGCGCGAGGCCTTCGACAATTGCCGTTTTGCCGACGCCTGGTTCGCCGACGAGGACGGGATTGTTCTTGCTGCGGCGCGCGAGAATCGAAACGACGCGTTCGATTTCTTCATCGCGGCCGACGACCGGGTCGAGTTTGCCGTTCTTCGCGAGATCGGTTAGATCGCGCGAAAAATTCTGCAGCGTGGGCGTCCCCGCCGATCCGAGTTTGCGCGTGAGCTCGTCGCGATTTTCGTAAATCAACGCGCCACCAGCTATCAGTCCGGCCGCTGCAAGCGCTGCGCCGAGGAACGGGAGAGCGCCCGTTGCTGCGCGGCGCTGCGCGCACGCCGTGCACAGCGACGTACGGCCATTGAACACCGTGGCGTCGCGGATCCGGCAGACTTCACAAGTCGTCGTCATGTGGTTTCTCTACCCGCGCAAGGGCGCCGTAGTTTCGTCTTCTCAGGGAACGGCTGAGTACACGACGTTCACGTTCACCGTCACGTTGACGTTGCCGGTATCGAACGTCGTGGGCACTTTGGGGGCCGCTACCTCGGCGTTCATGCGCACCATCGGTATCGGCCCGGGCGCATAGGCTCCCTCCAACTCGATGCGTTGGATTGCCGTAAGGTGCAAGCCGGCCGCCGCGGCCACCGCCTGCGCTTTTTCGCGGGCGTCGGCTACCGCTTTCGCCGTCGCGGTTCTCCGCGCCGGCGACGGATCGGCCAGCCCGAACGTAACGCCGTTGATCTCGATACCGGCCGTCGGCGTCAGTGCGTCGACGATGGCGCCGGCCTTCGCGATAGCGTGCACTTTTACGGCAAACGAACGTGTGACTGTGTACCCGTACTGCGAGGCGGAAGTGCCCGGCGCAATGACGTCGGGCTTGGGCTGGTAGTTGACGTTGTAGTACGAAAGCGTGACGTCGCTGCGGGCGATGCCTCGAGAAGTAACGGCGGCAACCGCCTTTTCGTAGAGAGCGTTATTGCGCGAAGTCGCCGTTTCGGCGTTCGGATCGACGGTGGTGATCGAGCCGTTGATGGTTGCTTCGTCGGGCATCAGCGTTACCGTCCCGGTACCGGTGACGGCGATTTGGGTGGCGGCGGCCAGTGCCACGGACGGCATGCCTGCCCCCATGACCAGCATGCCGAGAACGGCGAACAATCGTTTCATATCTGGTAAACGTCCTTCGCGCAGCGTTCGTGCCCTGCCTGAGTGCCTCTCCCGGCGACTTGCTGTTTAGGGAGGTAGCTCGTGGGGCAACTTTGAGCCAGGAGGTAGCGATGGGCATTTTACTCTGGATAATCTTCGGTATCATCGTCGGCGCGATTGCACGGTGGATCGTTCCGGGCGAGGGACCTGGGGGCGTTCTGGGCGACCTGATCGTCGGAATCATCGGCGCAGTGCTCGGCGGCTGGATCTACGGTATGTTTGGGCACGTCGGTGTGACGGGCTTCAACATCGGAAGCTTCATCTGCGCGGTCATCGGCGCCGTCGTGTTGCTCTGGATCGTCCGCGCGGTGGCGGGCCGTCGTACGGTAGCGTAGCGACCCGGCGACTGGCTAGACAATAGTCGGAGACCCCTTCGGCGGGAAGGCGTAGGCTTGGAGCATTGCAAATAGCACGCTCGAAGTTCACGACACTCAACACCGTCTAAGGGGTCTCAGAAGCTCATGGCCTATATCATCACCGAACCGTGCATCGGAACGAAGGACAAGTCTTGCGTAGACGTTTGTCCCGTCGATTGCATCCACGGAAAAGATGAAGATGACCAGCTTTACATCGACCCTGAAGTCTGCATCGACTGCGGGGCATGTGTTTCGGCTTGCCCGGTAGAGGCAATTTTCGCCGACTCGGACATTCCGGAAAAGTGGACGAACTTCATCGAAATCAACGCGGAGTACTTCAAGAAGGCGTCAGCCTGAGTTCTTCGCGCCGCGACGCAACTGAAGATTCAACGAAACGGGTTGTCGCCGAAGTGCGACGGCCCGTTTTTTGTTCGTCGGTCGAAAAAGCGTACGACAACGGCGTGCGCGCGCTCGACGGCGTGGATCTCGAAGTTCGCACGGGCGAACTCGTAGCTCTATTAGGGCCTAGCGGTTGCGGAAAAAGCACGCTTCTCAATTTGGTCGGGTGCATCGATTTGCCGACCGCCGGCGTGGTGGAAATCGGCGGGGTCTCGACCGCGTCGCTGGACGACAACGGCTTGACGGAGCTGCGCCGCGACCGCATAGGAACGATCTTCCAGTTCTTCAATCTGCTGCCGACGCTGAGCATTCGGGAGAATGTCGCGCTGCCGCTAGTTTTGCAACGGCGATCCGCTCGCGATATTCGCGCGCGCGTCGATGCTGTTTTAGCCGCCGTCGGCATTGCCGAAAAAGGCGACGCATTGCCGTCGCAGATTTCCGGTGGGCAATTGCAACGCGCCGCGATTGCGCGCGCCATCGTTCACGAGCCCGCCATTTTGCTGGCGGATGAGCCGACCGGTAATCTGGATACGCGAAACGGCGAAAACGTGCTCGGGATTCTGCGCGATCTCGCGGACCGGGGCCAGGCGATCCTCATGGCTACGCACAGCAACGACGCCGCCGCACGAGCCGACCGCCGGGTGCTGATGCGCGACGGACGCATCGAAGCGCAAACATGAACGAACGCGCGTTGCTCGTGCGCGCACTGGTCATCGGATACGCGCGAGCCAATGCGTTGCGCGCGCTCGTGACATTGTTCGCCGTGGCGCTTGGCGTGGCCGCGTCGTACTCCATCGATCTTGCGAACGCAACGGCGGTCGATTCTTTCGCGCGAAGCATCGACGTGATCGCCAATCACGTAAACTTGCAAGTCTTCGGTGGCGGGACCGGTTTCGACGAGCGTACGCTGCTGCGCGTGCAAACGATTCCCGGTATCTCGAGCGCCAGCCCGGTTGTTGAAGGGCAACTCGTGGCCGGCGTACGGCCGAATGTTCCTGAATCGGGCGAGATCGTCCGGGTCCTCGGGGTCGACTTGACGCGCTCGGCCGTGCCCGACGCGGCGCGATCCGGCAACGACGCGCGGCCTTTCGATCTCCATCGCTTCATCGACGAGCGGGGCATCATCGCGAGCAAACGCATTGCGGACCGCTACGCTCGCGGCGGCTTCCTCGACGCCTATGCGGGAACGCGCCGCGTGCATCTGCCGCTGCTTGCGGTAATTCCGCCCGGCACCGCCGGCGTCGATTCAAGCGTGGCGTTCGTCGACATCGCTACCGCGCAGACCCTTTTTACGAGCATCGGACGGCTCGACCGCATCGACTTGATCGTGTCGCCCGCGCAGTTGGACGCGGTTCGAGCGGCTGTTGCGCGCGTCGTGCCGGCCGGCGTGCGCGTGCTGGAACCTCGTACGCGGCTCGGCGAGATCCAACGAATGCTTTCGAGCTTTCAGATGAACCTTTCCGTGCTTGCCGACGTGGCTTTGCTTGTCGGTATGTATTTGATCTATAACGCCGTGGCGATTTCGGTCGTGCAACGGAAAAGCGAAATCGGCACTTTACGCGCGCTCGGCGTAACACGGACGCAAATCTTTGCGACGTTTTTGGGAGAAGGCGCTATCTACGGCGGGCTCGGTGCGCTGCTCGGTATCGCGTTCGGTTTTGCGCTCGCCCACTTCTCGGTGGATGCGGTTCAGCAAACGGTATCGTCGCTGTACGTCGGCTCGCATGCCGATGCCGTTGCGATCTCCTGGCCCGCAACGGTGCGCGCGTTCTTTACCGGCGTGGTCTTGGCGGTGCTATCGGCGCTTGCACCGGCTGCGGAAGCGGCGTGGACGTCGCCTGCGCGAACGATGCGAGCCGGCCCGGGTTCGGAGCGAGCCGTTCCGGGATTCTCGCGCTGGACCGCAACCGCGGGCGCGGCCTCAATCGTCATTGCGGGTTTTCTCATGCGGCTTCCGGCGATCGGCGGCGTACCGTTCTTCGGTTACCTTGCCGGCGTGCTGTTGATCGCGGGAGCCTCGCTTTGCACGCCCATCGTCCTTGCCGCCGCGGTGCGCGCATTGCGGCTGCTCCGCGAATCGCGCCCTTCGGCGACGATTGCAGCGGGGTTCTTGCGAGCTTCACCGCAGCGGTTTTCCGTAGCGATTGCGTCGCTCGCCGTGGCCGTCTCGATGATGGTTGCAATCGCTATACTCGTCGGGTCTTTTCGCGCAACGGTCGTCGCTTGGACATCGGACACGCTTTCGGCCGATCTGTATATCAAAACGCCGGGCGCCGTCGACGCGAGCTTCCGTGCGAGCTTCACCCCGCGTGACGTCAAGCGCATCGCCGGCGTGCGCGGCGTAGCTGCCGTCGACACGTACCGAGGGTTCAACGTGCCGTTTCGCGGCGGTTTTGCCGAACTTGGCGCAACGAACGTCGATTCATTTCGCGATAGAAACAAGCTTCGGTTCCTAGGCGACGTGGATCCCGCACGCGTGGCGAGCGAAATGGCCGGCCGCGATACGGCCGTAGTGAGCGAACCGTTCAGCACGCATTTCGGTCTTACAACCGGCGATGCGTTTGTGCTCGAAACGCCTTCGGGCCGCGAGCGTTTCACGATCGTGGCGGTCTACAACGACTACTCCACGAGCGGCGGAACCTTTTTCATTGATAGCGGGACCTATACCAAACTTTGGCATGACGACACCATCGACTCGATTGCGGTCTACGTGCGTCCCGGATGGGATATCGCAGGCGTTCGTAGCGACATCGAGCGCGCGATGCGGCCCGCGCGAATCGAAATTTCCACGAACCGCGAGCTGCGCACATATGCAATCTCGATTTTCGATCGAACCTTCGCGATAACGAGCGCGCTTTACGTCGTAAGCATGGCCATCGCGGTGCTTGGCGTCGTCAGCACGCTCTTCGCCCTGGTCCTTGAACGCCGGCTCGAAATCGGATTGCTGCGATACGTCGGTCTGTCGCGTAGCGGAGTTGCGCGCATGGTGATCGCGCAAGCTTTAGTGGTAGGCGTGCTTGCGGGGGTGCTTGGCGTCGTGCTGGGGACGGCGCTGGCGGCCGACCTGATCTATGTGATCAACCGCCAAAGCTTCGGCTGGCTGATCGAATGGCGCTCGCCCGGTGCCTTCTACGCCGAGGCGGTCGGCATGGTGGTGATTGCCGCCCTCGTAGCCGCCGTGTATCCCGCGCACATCGCATCGCGAATCCGTACGAGCGAGGTGCTGCGTGTGGAATAACCCATTGCGCCGCGTTGGAATGTTGTTGTGCGCCGCCCTGCTGTTTGCCGCGGCGGCGCCTGCGGAAAGATTTCGCATGGCTACGGCGCCGTACGTCTACTCGTTTCCGCGTGACCACGCTGCGCATGATGCGTACCGCACCGAATGGTGGTATTTTACGGGCCATCTCAAAGACGCGAAGGGTCGTCGTTTCGGCTACGAACTAACGTTTTTCCGCGTCGGGCTGGAGCCGCGGGCGCCCGCATTGGACGGCCGGCCAGAGCAAGTGGTATGCGTACCAGCTCTATCCCGCGCACTTTGCGATCAGCGACGTCGCCGGAAAGTCGTTCGTTTACCACGAGACGTTGGCTCGCGATGCGCTCGGCCAGGGCTTCGCGTCAGCCTCCGCGTTGAACGTTCGCGCCAACGGCTGGAGTTTGACCGGATCGGCGCAATTGCGCCCGGAGATGCGCTTACAAGCGAGCAGCGGGAGCGACACGCTCGACCTCGTTTTGCAGTCGAAGAAACCGCCGGCGATCCACGGCGCCGGCGGCATTTCGCGCAAAGGTTCCTGCGCCTCGTGCGCATCGCATTATTATTCGTTTACGCGGCTTGCGACGCGAGGCACGCTGGTTAAGGACGGCACCGCCTATTCCGTCGACGGCGATTCCTGGATGGATCACGAGTTTGGTTCCGACGAATTGCAGCCCGATCAATCAGGTTGGGATTGGTTCGCCATTCAGCTGCGCGACGGGCGCGAATTGATGTTGTATCGATTGAGGCAGCGGGACGGAACGACGACGCCGCAATCCTCGGGAAGTTGGATCGATGCGAACGGCAAGGTAACGTACGTCCCGCTGCGAGATTTCGCAATCGAGTCGACGGCACAGTGGAAGAGTCCGCACACCGGCGCTCTTTATCCGGGCGCCTGGCGCATCACCGGGAAAGCCGTGCCGCAATCGCTCGATATCGTACCGTTGCTTGCGGATCAAGAACTCGCCGATCCCGGCGGCACGACGTATTGGGAAGGTGACGCGGACGTGCGCGACGCGAAGACCGGTGTGGTCGTCGGCGCTGCGTACGTGGAACTCACCGGCTACGCGTCGACCCTGCGGCTATAATCCGAGGGTAATACCGAAGAACGTTTGCGGACGCGCGACGACGACGTCGGAGTTTTCCAGCAATTCAGGCTTTACGTCGCGCCGCCGGCGCGCCACGATTTGCAGCGGCGCTCGCGCATCGGGAGCCGGATGATAGCGCATGTCGGCGTTGCGGAAGAAGATCTCGCTCGAATTCGGATCGTGATGGTTTCGCATGCCGATGAAGGAACAGGCTTGGGTTTCGATGCTTCGCAGACGCGAACCGTCGCGCACGAAGGCAACAACTCTTTCTCCGCCGTACGCGATGTCCAAAGGCACGACGATGCGTCCACCGTCCTTGAGCGCCTCCCACCAAACCGATGCGATGTCGTCCGCGCGCGCCGTTACGATGATTCCGTCGAACGTCTGCCCGATCGTCGCGGCCTCCGCGTCACCGGTGCGCACCTCGACGTTTTCGTGGCCGAGCGCGGCGAGACGTTCGCGGGCCGTTTCGGCCAAGTCGGATTCCAACTCCATCGTTACGACGCGTCCGGATTCGCCGACTAGGGTAGCGAGCAGTGCTGCGTTGTAGCCGCTTCCGGTGCCGACTTCGAAGATGCAGTCGCCGCGACGCACGTTCAACATCTCGAGCATCTGCGCGACCATTCCGGGCTGCGAAATCGAAGAAATGACGGAACCGCCCTCTTCTTTCACGGCAAGCGCGCGATCTTCGTACGCCACTTCGAGCGGCTGATCGGGCACGAAACAGTGGCGGGGAACTGCGAGAAAAGCCTCAGCCACGTTCCGCGAACGAACTGCGTGGGTACGCTGCATCAACAGAACTAACCGCTCGCGCAGGTCCTTGTCGCGCTCCATTTAGGTTCCTTCGACGGGCGAGGACGCGCGGCTTGGTTATGCGAATAAATTGCTCCCGATATGGATGCACAGATTTCAGCCGAAGGTTTGGCCTCGTTCTTCGCTTGGGCGCCGCTCGCCATCGGGCTCGTCATTCTAGTGGTAGCATGGGCCTCGAAGCGTAACGAGCACGACCCAACCGCCGTAAATGTCGGAACGACGTATGCATGCGCCGGGTGCGGCCGGCGCGGTTCGCGCGAGCACATGCTGCCGCAGGCACACGAGGGTGCGGTCAGCTGGTTCTGCGCCAGGTGCGCCGGGGCTCACTAAAACCAAAAGCGCCGCGAATGCGGCGCTTTTTCTTATATATGATGCGGACTTTCCGGTCCTCAGACTTGTAGGACTTCCCGCACTTCGGGGACGTCGGCAACGACTACCGCTTCGATAGCTCCTTTGAGCGTCATCGTGGATGCCGGGCAGCCGCCGCATGCACCAAGCATCTGCACGTAGGCCGTTCCGTCTTCGACTTTTATCAGCCACACTTCGCCGCCGTCGGCTTGTATGGCCGGGCCGCACTTTATCCAATGCGGCGTTTACCCGCTCCTCGATCGTGTTCATCTACTCTATCGTAACGTCATGAAGCGGGCCCGCAGTTGCGGGCCCGCTTGGTGTTCCTAGGCGCCGTAGTTCTTCATGAGATCGTGCATTCGCGACGACATGCCGATCGCGTCGTCCCATTTGCGTTGCCACATGTTGCGACCGAAGATCAGTCCGACGCAGCCGGCTTCCATCGCGGCGCGCGCTTTTTGAATGGTTGCTTCGTCGCCCATCTTGCTTCCGCCGGAAACAAGCACGAGCGTCCGTCCGGCCGACTTCACGACCTTGCGCAGTCCTTCGACGTCGTTGAACTGCAGCGTGTTGTACGGCTTGGGGAGCTTGTCGGCATTGGCCGCATCCCACTTCGGTTCGTTGAGCTTGACGATGTCGCAGCCGATTTCGCATGCGACGCGCGCGGCATAGTCGACGGCGTAGAGCTGAATCGATGCCGCCTTTCGCTTTCATCGCCGCTCCGCGCGGATACGCCCAGATGATGAGCGGCATGCCGTACTTCTCGCATTCGCGGCGCACTTCGTTGCACTGCGCGATATCGACGTCTTGCGACGGGCTGCCGACGTAGAGCGTGTAGCCGACGGCGTCGGCGCCGAGACGAACGGCGTCTTCGACCGACGACGTCAGCGAGCTGAAGGCCTCGTCGTCAGGCGGAACGTTGGTTTTGCCGTTGATCTTCAGCACGAGCGGCACGCGCCCGGCGTATTGCTTGTGATATTTCTCGGCGAGACCGATGTGCAGCGCGATGCCCGAGAAATTGCCTTCGACTGCCAGCCGGTAGATCCAATCGGTGTCGATCGAATCCGGATTGTCGAAGAAGTCGACCGGTCCGTGTTCGAGGCCCTGATCGATCGGAAGAATCATCAGCGTTCCGTTTGCCGGGCCGTGTTCGTACATCAGCCGGTGGAGACGCGTGCGTTTGCCCGTCGACAGGTTCATGTCGTCGAACGTCGGGCGTCGGATTGCGGTGGTTGCAGTCGTCATGGGATGAGCCGCTTCGGCCAGGAGCGCAATGGCGCCTGTAGGAAAAGGGCGACGCGTGACCCAGCCTCGATTAGGATTTATCGGCCTCGGCGCCATGGGCGAACCGATGGCTCGCAGCTCTGCGCAAAGCCGGCTTCCCCGTGACGGCCGCAGCCCACCGGCGGCGCGAGGCCCTCGAGCGGCTACGGACCGACGGCGTCGAGGAGGCTGCGGATCCTGCGGGCGTCGCAGCCGCCAGCGACGTCACCATTCTGTGCGTTCCTGATGCGCCGCAGGTAGAAGAGGCGCTCTTCGGCGAGCGCGGGGTCGCTAGCGGGCGCGCGGCCAGGTTCGATGGTCATCGACATGTCGACGATCTCGCCGATGGCCTCGAAGCGCTTCGCGGAGCGGTTAGCCGATCGCGACGTGCATTTCGTCGACGCGCCGGTCAGCGGCGGCCCTGTCCGCGCGGCTGCGGGCACGCTGACGATCATGGTGGGCGCCGCGGACGAAGCCTTTGCGCGCGCCGAGCCGATTCTCAAGGCCATGGGGACGCCCTATCACCTGGGCGGCGTCGGCATGGGCGAGACGGTCAAGCTCGTCAACCAGATCATCATCGCCAACGTGATGATCGCCAACGCCGAGGCGCTTGTTTTCGCAAAGCGAGCGGGAGCCGACCTGGATGAGGTCCGAAAGGTTCTTGCAACGGCGACCGGGTCCAATTACGTTCTGGATCAGTGGTTACCGAAGACATGGTTTGCGGGAACGTTCGAAGGCGGCTTTGCCCTCGATCTTTTGCGCAAGGACGTTGCTGCTGCGCTCGATGCTGCGCGGGCAATGGATTTCCCGATGCCGGCGTCGGCACTGGCCTATCAACTCTATACAGCTCGGTCAGCAGAAGGGGACGGCGCACTAGATTATAGTGCAATCGCCAAATCGTATGAACGGATCGCTGGAGACTAAACCCTCGCGGGGCACCTTCGTCAAGAGCCCGGACTTCAATAAGAAGATTCTGGTTGTTGACGACGAGTCTGCGATTTTGCAGACGTTGCGCTTCAACTTGGAACGCAGCGGCTACACGGTCGTAACCGCGAGCGACGGACGCAGCGCGGTCGCGATGGCGCAACGCGAGCAGCCGGACCTGATCGTGCTGGACATCATGCTGCCGGTGCTCGACGGCATCGAAGCGTGCAAAGAGATCCGCAAGTTCAGCTCCGTGCCGATCATCATGCTCACCGCGAAAGACCAGGAGATCGACAAGGTTCTGGCGCTCGAGCTCGGCGCCGACGACTACGTTACGAAGCCGTTTGCGCTGCACGAGTTTCTCGCGCGCGTAAAGGCGCGCTTACGCCGTCAGACGCCGATTGCAGGGCGGACATGACGAAGCGATTTCGCTGGGCGACATCGTGCTCGATCCGTCGCGCCAGCAGCTGACCGTTCGCGGCAACGACGTCGCGCTTGCGCCCAAAGAGTTCGCGCTGCTGCGCGTGCTGATGGAGAACAACGGGCGCGTCGTGACGCGCCAGACGCTGCTCGACAAAGTCTGGGGATACGACTTCGAAGGCGAGCAGCAGACGGTGAGCGTGCATATCCGTTGGCTGCGCGAGAAGATCGAAGAAGATTCGCGCAATCCGCGGCACATCATCACGGTGCGCAGCCGCGGGTACATGTTCAAAGCGTAAAGAGCCGTCATGACCGGAATGGAGAGCTTCGCGCCGGCAGCCGCAATCGGCTGTGCCGTCGGCGCGCTCCTGGCGTGGATGCTGCTTCGCCGGCGCGTTCGCACCATCCGGGAAGAAGTGCACGTTCCGGCGGAGAACGCGGGCCGACGTCGATTTCGTGCGGCTCGTTCGCGCGTTGCCGCTCGGCGTCATCTTCGTCGACCGTTCGTCGCGCATGCGCTTTGCCAATCGTGCGGCCGGCACGATTTTCGATTTCGACCCGGCCCGCGGGACCGGCGCGCACGTTATTGACGTCGATTCCGAACATCGAACTCGAACGCCGCATCGGCGATGCGCTTCGCGGCGAAGCCTCCGTTGCCAACGTCGCAAGTTGCGACGGGAGGCACCGCGCGCAGCTACCGGCGTTTCGTGTATCCGCTTGAGCGACGACGGACGAAGTGACCGGCGTCGTCGATTTTCGCCGACGATCACACGGACATCGTCCGGCTCGATCGCGCGCGCAAAGAGTTTCTTTCGAACGTTTCGCACGAGTTGCGCACGCCGCTTTCGTCGATCAAACTCATGCTCGAAACGGTTATTGAATCGCCCGACGATGAAGCCGCGGATATCTTTTTGCCGCAAGTGCTCGCGCAAGTCGACCGGCTGGCCGCGCTCGTGCAGCAATTGCTCGAACACGCGCGCGCCGAGTCCGGTCAGTTGAGACTGAATCTTCGCGAAATCGATCTGGAGGAGGTCGCGCATCCGATCGTCGCATCGTTCGAGCCGCAAGCCGCGAACAAAGGCGTGCGTTTGGAGATTGCAGGCGATGCGGCCGGTCAGCGTCGAGGCGGATCCCGACCGGCTCGCGCAAGTTTTCGTGAATCTCATCGACAACGCGCTGCGGCATACGCCGTGCGGCGGCGCGTGACGATCGAGCTCGATGCGAACGGCGCCGACGCGATCATGCGCGTGCGCGATACCGGCGTCGGCATTCCGTATCGCGATCTGCCGCACATTTTCGAACGCTTCTACGTCGTCGATCGTTCGCGCACGCGCGAAAGCGGAGGCGCGGGGCTCGGCCTTGCGATCGTGAAGGGCATCGTCGACGCGCACGGCGGCTCGATTTCCGCCGAATCGATGCTCGGCAGCGGAACCGCGTTCACCATCCGCTTGCCCATCATGCGCATTGCCAAGCGCGAAGCCTTAATCAACAGATAACGGCACGCTAAGCTACTTCTGTCACCCTTTAGGGCATGTGGTCGACAAAGGTGGCTGAAGCTGACGAGCCGTTGATGCGGGGCTTGATCTTGGCTTTTCTCGAAGAATATTGCCGGGGCATGACGTTGCAAGACGCGCGCGAATGGTACGTCGATGCGCTCGCCGGCGACGATATTTTCGAGGCTCTGGTGTAAAGAAACCGGTTTCTTAATCCGGCTTAATGTTGGGTTAATAAGGTCTTACACCGCCGCCCGTAGGATAGTCTCGCTTTGATTTCTCGCCCGGCCGGACGCGCGCACGCTCAAGAGAGCGTCGCGAAAGGGTTTCTATTCGCCGCCTGCGGCTTCGTTATCGTTGCCATGGCGTTCATACTGGGGTATTTGGCCCTCGAAGGCACCCGGCTGTTCTTCTCGGATCATATCAATCCGTTCGTTTTCCTATTTTCGCCGGACTTTTCACCTGACGCGCGCCATCCCGGCGCTCTTGTCTTTATCATCGGCTCGTTGTCCATCACGCTGTTTGCGATCTTCGTAGGCGGCCCGTTCGGCGTAGCGGTCGGCATTTTTCTCTCGCAACTTGCGCCGAAGGCTGTCGCGTCGGTCGTAAAGCCGGCAATCGAGATTTTGGTCGGCATTCCGTCGGTCGTGTACGGCTGGCTCGGGCTGACGTTGCTTGCTCCGCTGATTCGGCAGCATTTGGGAAGCCTTACCGGGTTCGGGTTGCTGACGGCCGGCATCGTCCTCTCGATCATGATTCTGCCGACCGTCATCACGCTCTCCGAGGATGCGCTGCTCGCGGTGCTCGGGGCAGCTGCGCGAAGGATCGATGGCGCTTGGAGCGACGCGTTGGCAAACGATTTACCACGTGTTGCTTCCGGCTGCGCGAAGCGGCCTCACGGTTGCCGTCATTCTCGGCATCGCGCGCGCGATCGGTGAAACGCTGGCGGTGCAGATGGTCATCGGCAACGCGCGGCGCTCCCGAAGGGACTGCTTGCGCCGACGGCAGCGCTCACCACCGAGATCGTGACGGACATGGGCAGCGCGCCGACGGGCTCGGTGCTCTATCACTCGCTGTTCTCGATGGCGTTTCTGTTGCTGCTCATCGCGATGGGTCTGATTCTCGGCGTGCGTCTCGCGCTGCGACGGAGATCGTAATGGCTGTGATAACTGCAACGGCACCCGGTTCGCAAGAATCCCGCGACAATGCGGCGCAGCGCCGCTTCGCCGACCGGATCGCCACGGCGATGCTCTGGGCTGCGGCGATTGCAATCATCGTCGCACTGGCGTTCTTTATCGGCTACATCTTCTATCTCGGCTGGAGCGCCGATCTCGTGGCACTTCCTGACCGCGCCGCCGAGCGAAACGACCGCGGGCGGCGGCATCGGTCCCGAGATCTTCAACTCGTTCTACATTCTTTTGCTGACGCTGCTCTTCACGACGCCGATCGCGACGGCCGGCGGCGTGTATCTGCAGGAGTATGCGCGTCCCGGAATGTTTACCGACGATCGTGCAGTTCTGCGCCGAGTCGCTGGCGACGATTCCGTCGATCGTCATGGGGCTGTTCGGGCTGCTCATCTTCGTGAACGTCTTCGGCTGGAAGTTCACCGCGCTCGGCGGCGCGCTGACGCTGACGCTTCTGAACCTGCCCGCGCTCATGCGCGTGACGCAAGAAGCGCTGTCCAGACGTTCCCAACTCGTATCGCGAAGGCTCGATGGCGCTCGGCGCAACGAAGTGGCAGACGATTCGCGCGTCGTGTTGCCGAGCGCGATTGCGCAGCTGACGACCGGCATCGTGCTGATCGCCGGCCGCATCTTCGGTGAAACCGCCGCGCTTGATCTATACGGCCGGGTGAGCGTTTCGGCCGGCAAGTCGGCGTACGACTTAAGCCCGTTCCACGAAGCGGAGACGCTCTCGGTCCATTTGTGGTACACGCACTCCGAGAGGCTCGTGCCCGACGCCAACGCCATCGGCAACGGCTCGGCGCTCGTGCTGCTGGTCATGGTGCTCTTCTTCAACATCGCGGCTCGGTTCTCGGGACGCGCGCTCTCCAAACGGCTTACCGGAAAGTAATCATTCTGATGTTAAGCATCGTCCGATGCATCCATCGCCTGCGCAGCTCCACGACAAGCTCGAGGCGCGCGATCTTGAACGTCTTCTACGGCAACTTCCAGGCGATCAAGAACGCGCAGCTCGCGGTTCAGCGAGAATCACGTCACGGCGCTGATCGGCCCGTCCGGCTGCGGAAAGTCGACGTTCATCCGCGCGCTCAATCGCATGCACGACCTGCAGCCCGACGCGCGCGTCGACGGGACAGGTTCTGCTCGACGATCAGGACATCTACGAGAGCGACGTCGATCCGGTGACGATCCGCCATCGCATCGGCATGGTGTTCCAGCGGCCGAATCCGTTCCCGAAGACGATCTTCGAGAACGTCGTGTACGGGCCGAAGATTCACGGCGAACGCAATCGCAAGACAGCTCATGGAGATCGCGGAGACGCAGCCTGCGCCATGCGGCGCTCTGGGACGAAGTCAAGGACCGGCTCGACAAGTCGGCGCTCGATCTTTCGGGCGGCCAGCAGCAGCGTTTGTGCATCGCGCGCGTGCTTGGCGGTCGATCCGGAAGTGATTCTGATGGACGAGCCGGCCTCGGCGCTCGATCCGATCGCGACCAGCAAGATCGAAGATCTCATCGACGAGCTGAAAAAAGAGTATACGGTCGTCATCGTCACGCACTCGATGCAGCAAGCGGCGCGCATCACCGACTTCACGACGTTCTTCCTCATGGGCGAGCTGATCGAGATCGGGCACGACGAACGCGATCTTCACGAAGCCGCAAAGACAAGCGGACCGAAGACTACATCACGGGCCGTTACGGCTAAGGCGCGCGCCGGTGCGTTCACATGGTTTCGCGAAGCGCTGATGCTTCCTTAAAGTGCATTTAAGTGGGCCTTAATCCGGCCCGGTACACTGGGCCGGTACACTCTCTGCCCATATTTTAAAGGGAGATCTTTTTTTACGTGTTTACCACTTTCGCGCGTGTCGGCACGAGCCTAGCGGCGATGGTTTTGGCGGGCACCACGTTTGCGCTGGCGGAAACATCGGCAACACCCGCGCACGAACGTGATCGCTCAGGCCTCGCCCGCGCCCACGGCCTCGCCGAATCCCTTCGCCTATAAGGGATACGTCCGCGCTTACGATTTCACGCGCCAGAACGCCAGCTCTTACAACAAACCCGGCACCGTGAATCAGCAGTCGTTCACCGCGGCAGTCAGCCTGCACGGCCAGTACACGTTCGCCGGTAGCGGGTTCACCGTCGGCGGAACGTACCTGTACTCGAATCCGCTCAACGGCTGCGCGTCGGCAAGCTCGCACTTCACGCCGCCTTGCGGAAACGTGAAGGCGCCTTCGTCTGAACCCCGACGATACGCTGCCGGGATTCTCGCTGAGCACGCTTTACGAAGCGTATCTGCAGTATCAAGACAAGGGCGCCTATGCGAAGATCGGCGATCAAGTCATCACCACCCCGTGGGCGAATGCTTCGGATTCGCGTCTCAAGCCGGTCGCGTTCCAGGGCGTTGATCTGTCGTACAAGCTCGATCCGAAATGGACGATCGAGGGCTCGTACTACGATCGCTTCGAAGAGCGCTCCAGCTCGGATTTCTTCAACAATACTCTGCTTACGGCCCAGTACGCAGACGGCAGCGGCATTTCCACGCTTTACGACACCAACGTGAAGTCGTCGGCCGCGTCGCCGGCCTCGTTGACGAACAACGGGTTCTTCTACGGGCGCGTCGGCTACGCCGATAAGAACCTGACGTCGAACCTGCATTACTACGCTTTCGACAACATCGCCAATGCGTTGTGGTTCGATGCAAAGTACGCGATAAAGGGCAAAATCAAGCCGTTCGTCGCAGTGCAAATCGGCGACGAAAAGAGCACCGGATCGGCGCTCGTGGGTCAGATCGACTCGCAGGTCTACGGCATTCAGGGTGGCGTTTCGGTGTCGCCGAACGTCGTGGTGACCCTCGGTTACAACCACATCCCGGACAAAACGGCAACGATTACGCTTCCGGCCGGCGCAAGCTGCCCCGCGAATCACGTCCTTGCCGCAGATAAGGGTCTCGCCGATTACTTTCTCGGGAACGGCGGCACGCCCAACTGCATCCCCGGTCCGGCCGTGAACGGTCTGAACACCGCTACCGTGTACTACGGCGGCTGGGCTTCGCCGTACACGGACAGCTACGCGACCGATCCGCTCTTCACGACGAGCATCAGCCAAGGTATGGCCGATCGCCGCAGCTTCGGCGACGCAGGCAAACTGGCTGCCACGTTCACGTCGGACAACAAGCGCTTCGTGTTCATCCTCTCGCGCGCGCTGGTACTCGTACGGCAACAATGCCGTCGGTGTATCGCCCACGCAAGAAACGAATTTCGACGGCATGTACTACTTCAGCCAAGTGCCGAAGTCGGGTTCGTACAAGGGCCTCCTCGTCCGTTACCGGTACGCGGAACGTACCATCAACTACACGACGGCCTATGGTGGTATCCCGCTCTTCAAGTACAACCGCGCGCAAGTGGAATACGACTTCTAGTCGTAAAACGAACCTAGCGCAGAAGAGGGCCGGCAGATTGCCGGCCCTCTTTAGTTTGCCTCATTTATGTTCTCTTAAGCTTCGCTTACGTTCGCCTTTATCGCCGCGCGATAGCATGGAATTGCGCCGGATACTCTCCGGTTCATTCGCACGTCGTTTCAAGGAATAAGAATGCGTAACAAGATGATTGCGGCGGCCATTGTTGCAGCCCTCGCGCTTCCGGTGGCGGCGCTGGCCGATACCAATATCACGGCAGTTGGCTCGACTGCACTGCTTCCGCTCGTGAAGCAATCGGCTTCCGATTATCAAGAGAAGCACTCGGACGTTAAAATTTCGGTCTCCGGCGGCGGTTCGTTCGTCGGGATCGCGCAGGCGCAAAACGGAAATGCGGACATGGGCGACTCCGACGTGATCGCCCCGGGTGCTAGCGGACTGATCGACCACAAGGTCGCGGTGGTCGGCTTCGGCATCATCGTCAACCCGTCGACGGGCGTTTCGAATTTGAAGCCGTCGCAAGTGCGCGACATTTTCGCCGGCCGCGTTACGAACTGGAAGCAAGTCGGCGGAGCCGATCAGGCCATCGTCGTGATCAACCGCCCGCGCACGTCGGGCACGCGCTTCGTTTTCAACGCCACGATCATGGGAACGTCGAAGATCGCCGAAACCGGTCTTACCGAAGACAGCTCGGGCACCGTCGTGAAAACCGTCGGCACCACGCCGGGTTCGGTTTCGTATGTCTCGCTCGGCTACACCAAGTCGCAGCCGGTGACCGTTCTCAAGGTCAACGGCGTCGAAGCGACGACCGACAACATCCGCTCGGGCAAGTATCCGATCTGGTCGTACGAACACATCTTCACGAAAACTAAGACCTCTGCAGTGGAAGACTTCATCAAGTTCATCTCCACGAACAGCGACGCGCTCGATAAGCTCGGCTACATCCAAGTCTCGACGATGAAGGTGCACGAAGCCAACCGCTAAGCGGACTCCGCCTTTCGTCTGAGGTCTCGCGAGCGATCGCGCAAGGAGCCGCCTGCGCCAAAGGCGCGGGTGGCTTTTTTGTGCAATAAAACGGCCCGACATGTCTTCCACGATGAAAGCGCTCTCCAAGCTCGCGTCCCGAGCCCGGCTTCACGCTGACCGAAGTGCCGGTGCCGGAAATCGGACCGACCGACGTCCTGATCCGCGTCGAAAAAGCCGGCGTCTGCGGCACCGACTGCCACATTTACAGCTGGGACAAATGGGCGCAGAACCGCATCAAGCCGCCGCTCGTCGTCGGCCACGAGTTCATGGGGACGCGTCGAAGCGGTCGGCGATGCCGTGCGCTCGGTGCGCCGTCGGCGATCGCGTCTCGGCCGAAGGACACATCGCCGATCTCACGTGCCTGCTGTGCCGGACCGGCCAAGCGCACATCTGCGAGCACGTCGAAGATCATCGGCGTCGATCGCGACGGCGCGTTCGCCGAATACATCGCGATGCCGGAGTACAACGTCTGGAAACTCGACCCGGCGATTCCCGACGAATTGGCCGCCGTCTTCGATCCGCTCGGCAACGCCGTGCACACCGTTATGGCGGCCGGCGTGAGCACGAAGAGCGTGGTGATCACCGGCGTCGGCTCGATCGGCCTGATGGCGATTCCGGTGGCGCGCGCCGCCGGCGCCGCGTCGGTCTACGCGATCGACGTCAATCCCGCGAAGCTCGAACTCGCGAAACGTCTGGGCGCCGACGAAACGTTCGACGCGCGCACGCCGGGTCTCGTCGACGAAATCAAAGCGCGCACGAACGGCGACGGCGTCGACGTGCTGCTCGAGATGTCGGGCAGCGGCAGCGGCGATCGACAGGGGCTGCAGATGGTGCGCAACGGCGGACGGCCGCGCTGCTCGGCATTCCGAGCGACAACATCAACATCAATCTGGCCGAGCGCATCATCTTCAAGGGCCTGACGGTGCTCGGCATCAACGGGCGCAAGATGTTCGAGACGTGGTATCAGACGCAGGCGCTCGTGAAGAGCGGCCGCGTCGATCTGCGACCGATCATCACGCACGTGTTGCCGTTCGACGCAGTTCGACCGCGCCTTCGAACTGATGCGCAGCGGCGAAGCCGCCAAGATCGTTCTCGATCTCAAAGGGAGATCTCGCGAAGTGAACGCGACGTTCGAACAGAAACTGCAAGCCGACCTCGACGCGCTCAAAGCAGGCCGGCACGTACAAGCATCTGCGCCACCTCACGACGCCGATGGCGCGCCGAAGTGCACATGGAAGAAGCGGGCGACGTCATCGTGCTCTCGAGCAACAACTATCTCGGGCTCTCCGATCAGCCCGAAGTCGTCGAAGCCGGCAATCGACGGGCTTGCGACAAGTACGGCGCGGGCACGGCATCGGTGCGCTTTATCTGCGGAACGTTCGACATCCATCGCACGCTCGAAGATCGCATCGCGCAGTTCTTCGGCACGGAAGCCTCGCTCACGTACGTCTCGTGCTGGAACGCGAACACCGGCCTCTTCGCGACGATCTGCGGCGAAGGATCCGGCATCATCTCCGACGAGCTGAACCACGCCTCGATCATCGACGGCGTGCGCCTTGCGAGCAAGGCGAAGCGCGCCGCTACAAGCACGGCGACATGGCGGATCTCGAAGCAGAAGCTCAAAGACGATGCAGGGGCTTTCGCCGGTTCTCGTCGTGACCGACGGCGTGTTCTCGATGGAAGGCTCGCTCGCGAAGCTTCCCGAGATCGTGGCGCTGCGCAAGAAGTACAACGCCGTGAGCGTCGTCGACGACTCGCACGGCACCGGCGTGATGGGCAAGACCGGCCGCGGCACGATCGAACACTTCGGCTTGACCGGGCAAGTCGACATCATCACGGGCACGCTCGGCAAAGCGCTCGGCGGCGCCGCGGGCGGCTTCGTCGCCGGAAGCCGCGCGCTCATCGATATGCTGATCCAGAAATCGCGTCCGCAGCTGTTCTCGAACGCGCTGCCGGCGACGGTCGCGTGCAGCTCGCTTGCGGCGATCGACTATCTCGACGCGCATCCCGAACTCGTGCAGAAGCTGCGTGAGAACGTCGCGTATTTCCGCGACGGGCTTGACGCGCCTCGGTTTCAAACCGCTCGAAGGGCCGAGCGCGATCGTCCCGATCATCGTCGGCGAAACGTCGTTCGCGATCGCGATGAGCGACAAGCTGCTGAAGCAAGGCGTCTTCGTAACCGGTTTCGGCTTCCCGGTCGTGCCCGAAGGCACGGCGCGCATTCGCACGCAGCTTTCCGCGAAGCTGACGAAAGACGAGATGGATCGCGCGCTCGACGCGTTCGCGGCCGTCGGCAAGGAAGTCGGCCTGCTGAAATAGCGGATGGCGAAACTCTATTTCCGCTACTCCGCGATGAATGCGGGGAAGTCGACCGCGCTCATTCAAGTCGCGCACAACTACGAAGAGAACGGTCGCCGCGTCGCGTTATACACCGCGGCGATCGATCATCGCTTCGGGGAAGGTGTGGTCACGTCGCGCATCGGCCCGCAACGCCATGCAAAAACGTTTACTGAAGAAACGAAGTTCTTCGACGAGATGTCGGCGATGGACGGCATCTCGTGCGTGCTCATCGACGAAGCGCAGTTCTTGACGCCGGAGCAAGTGCGCGACTTGCACCGCGGCGCGCATACGATCGGCATTCCCGTGATCTGCTACGGCATTCGCAGCGATTTCCAAGGTGAGCCGTTCCCAGGCTCTATCTATCTCTTGACGCTCGCGGACAGCCTCGAAGAGTTGAAAAATATCTGTTCATGTGGCCGTAAGGCCACGATGAATCCCCGTTTCGATGAGAACGGCCGGCGCATACACGCGGGCGATCAAGTCGCCATCGAGGGTACCGTTCGGTACGATCCGATGTGCGCTAAGTGTTTCTACGAACGTGAGTAAAAGCGGGCGGCTTGCGCAGTCCGGTTGCATCCCCGTGCTATCGGCGTATGCTTGATCCAAGGGTGTTTCTCTTGGAGGACATCTGCAATGCGAAAGCTCGCTTTCCTTTTGATGGTTGCACTCGTAGCTTTTTCGGGGTGGTCCGCTCGAGCGCAAACTGCCGGCCAGGCCGATCAACTCGCAAATAAACTGGTCCATGACGTTCTTCACGTCAAGCCAAATCAGATCGTCGTTATTACCGGCGATACGTCGAGCCTGCCAATTATCGAATCGCTCGTTACGGCTCTTCGCGAAGCCGGCGCTTTCGGAATTACGGACATCGGTACAACCCGCGAAGCCGCGCTCTATTACCAGCGAGTCCCCGCCAAATACGACTCGCAGCCGCCGAAAGATTTTCTGACGTTAGCCCGCATTGCGGACGCAATCGTCAACATTCAGTTTCCGTTCGATCCGAGCGTAACGAAAAACGTCCCACCGGCGCGTTTGAATGCCACGGCCGCGGCATTTAACGTTTATACCGATTACGTTTTGAAACGTCCGGTTCCAAGTGTATTTCTTGGGAACGGCCTCATGCCGTCTGCACAGAGCGCGAAATTCTTCGGGGTTTCGGAGGACCAACTGTCCTCACTATTTTGGAGCGGCGTCAATACGGACTATAACGCTCTGCGACGAGACGGAAACAAAACGTATGCCGCGGTGACGCGCGCGCGATCCGTTCACCTTACGGCTCCTAACGGAACGGATGTTACGTTCACTGCTTTATCGAACGCCGGGCAAATCAATACCGGAACGATCTCCGATACGGACCGGCAAAAAGGCGGAATTTTCGTACAGAAACAGCTTCCGGCCGGCGATGTGTACTTTATTCCGCGTGCCGGAACTGCGAACGGGACGATCGTGTTCGGACCTACCAACGTAAATGGCACGGACGTGAATTCTTTCAAGGTTACCTTCCGCAACGGCAAGCTCGTGTCGATGCACGCTTCCGGCGGCGGCACGGAAATCGCGAAATTCTACGCGACCGGCGGCGCCGGACGCGATGAACTCGGATGGGTGGATTTGGGAGTGAACCGGTCGATGTCGGTGCCGGCCGGAAGATGGGGCGCCGCGCCTTCGATGGCCGCCGGCTATATCACGGCGGGCGTCGGCAATAATCTCGGCGTCGGCGGCAGCGATCGTTCACCGTTCGCTTTTGCATCGAACGTCCCAAACGCCACCGTCGCAGTTGACGGCAAAGCCTTCGTGAGAAACGGAAAACTAACCGCATCCCTCTAGGTTGTCCGGCGAATCCCCAGAGCGCCGGATAGTAGCAAGAGTCCGACCGGCTGCGATAGACGCGCCTATGCTGTAGCGCTACACTTGGGCGCATAGACCCGCTTTTGACGGAAGGGTGTGCCGCCTGTTTGAGGTGACGTATGCGCGCTCTTCCGATCGCACTGCTTGTTACGTTTACTGCGTGCTTTGCTCGCGCGCAGGCCGGCGTTTCGACTTCTTCGGACGCGTTGCCGAACGCCGGCGCCAATAGCAATCGGATAGCGGCCGGTACGTTGTCACGCGCGGAACTCCACGTGGCTCTGGATGCGCGACGAGCCCTTTGGCACCCCGACGGCGACGGCAGTCCCGGCATTCCGATCGAAACCTTCAGTGAAGCCGGAAAAGGTCCGCAGATCCCCGGGCCCCTGATTCGCGTGCGCGCCGGAACGATTGTCGTTGCAACGGTCCGGAACTCGATTCCAAAAACCGTCCTGTCGATGCACGGCATGACGGATCGCCCGGGCGACGCGGATCGCCCCGTGCGCGTTCCGTACGGCAAGGTTGCGACGATTCGTTTTCGAGCCGGTGCGGCCGGCACGTTTTATTATTGGGGCGATACCACCGGCAAGGCGTTGCCGAATCGCTTCGGCGCCGATTCGCAACTCAACGGTGCGCTCGTCGTGGATCCGGCGAACGCGCGCATGCCTTCGGACGACCGCATTTTCGTGATCAGCCAGTGGATCAACGTCCGCAATAAAGATGGCAGCCCGAACTTCAACTACGAGCTAGATACGATCAACGGGCGGGCATGGCCGTATACCGAGCGTCTTTCATACGCACAGAACGAAACGGTGCATTGGCGCTGGATCAATACGAGCCTCGGCGGCCATCCGCTGCACCTGCATGGGTTTTATTTTGCCGTGACCTCGCGCGGAGACGGCCTCGCGGATAACGTCTACTCCGAGGCGCAGCAAGAGCAAGAAGTTACAGAACTGGTCCAGCCGGGTGGAACGTTTGCGATGACGTGGCATGCCGATCGTCCGGGCAACTGGCTGTTCCACTGCCATCTCGCGTATCACATCGTCGGTCATATGCCCGTAAGCGCGATGCTTGCCGGTAAGGCGGCAATGAGCGACGACGCGTACGAAACGAACTACGTTCGCCACGCGGGCATGGGCGGCCTAATTCTCGGATTCACGGTACATGGCCTAAAGACTACGGAGACCAGCCGGGCTGCCCCGCCGGCGCAGCGCATCCACCTAACCGTCGAACCGGGCGCGGACGATCGCGCTGATGCGCCGTCGTTCCGGTATGTCGTGAGCGAAGGTGACGATCCGGAAGTTCCCGACACGGCCATCGGTCCGCCCATCGTGCTTACTCGCGGGGTGTCTTACGCGATTGATGTGACGAACCGGTTAAAAGAGCCGACTGCCGTGCATTGGCACGGGGTAGAACTTGCCGACAGCTACTACGACGGCGTCGCGGGCTACAGCGGCTACGGCAATCGCATCGCGCCGATGATCGATTCGGGGCAAACGTTTGAAGCGCGCATTACGCCAAAACGCGCCGGAACGTTCATCTATCATACGCACATGGACGACGTGTGGCAGCTTCGCGGTGGGCTCGCGGGCCCCGTAATCGTTCTAGAACCCGGCGCCAAGTACGATCCCGGCACCGACCATGCGTTTACGATTACCACAACTCACACGCTAAGCAATGCGTTCACTCAAATTTTTGTTAATGGAACGTCATCGCCGCCGGCGATCACGGTTCATGCCGGCGTCGTTCAGCGACTGCGCTTGATCAACATGACGACGTTCTGGACGAATGCAACGGTTTCGCTCGTTGAGGGAAATCGTACTGCACGCTGGACGCCGTTTGCGGTCGATGGCGCGTATGTCCCGGCAAATTTCCGCAAACCGGAATCCGCGGTCAACACGCTTACTATCGGTCAAACGCGCGACTTCACGTTCGTGCCGGCGACGCCCGGTGATTTGCAACTCCAATTCATTCCGGATCCGAGCGTTCCGAACGTAGTTGCCGTAGCAATTCACGTCGTGCCGTAAGCCAATCTACAGTTTTTGGTGCAAGATGAATTGATTGCCTTCCGGGTCGTATGCAAACACCATCCGGCACACCGGCGTTTCCGTAACTTCGTCGCCGTGGCCGGAATCGAAGGACGCGCCGAGCTTCTTCGCTTGTGCGAGCGCCGCCTCGGCGTCGTCGACGGCGAACATCACGCTGCCGCTTCGCGCGGCCTCTTTCCCCTCGGCACGGTACAAGCCGAAACTGCTGCCGTCTTCGAAAACCCATTCGCTTAGCCGGCCCGGCATAGTGGTCTCCGGTTGCACGCCGGTTAGCCCCGAGTAGAACGCCGCAAGTTTCTCGATATCCAAGACGGTGTAGTACGTAGCTGCCACTCCGCGTACGATCATTCCGTGTGCCGCCGTTTCATCTCGTTTTGGTAGTAGTCGTATAAGGCACTCATGCCGGTTGCCTGTAAATTGATTGAACCCGAGCGAAGATCGAGCGCGTATTTTCGATAGCCCGTGGCGTCGAGCCATTCGTCGAACGTCGGCATGAGTGAATTGGATTGTACGATTTGGTGCAGTTCATATTCCCAGTCCATCCGTGTCAGTATCCCCTCCTTAGAAGCTCATAGGCGAATTCGCACCGTTCTTTCGCAACCGAATTTTTCGGCGCTCTTGGGATACGTGGCTTATCCTCAAACGCGCTATACTTCATCAACGGTAATTCTTGCCGCGCGCGAAACGGTCAAGGGAGCGAGCCATGAAGAGCTTTAACGCGGTTTCGAAACGCGTTCAACGCGAGGTGCTGCCGGTTCCCGACCAGCCCTACGCCGGCTTCGTCGCCTACGATGCCAAGGATCCCGACTCAAAGTTCCCGCCGATCGAGCCGTTACGGCCGCCTAAGGACGCGCCAAACGTGTTAATCGTCCTTATCGACGATGTGGGCTTTGGAGCGTCCAGTGCCTTTGGCGGGCCCTGCCAATCGCCGACCGCGGAGCGGCTTGCGAAAGATGGATTGCGTTACACGCGTTTCCACACGACCGCGCTGTGCTCTCCCACCCGCGCGGCGCTCCTGACCGGACGAAACCATCACACGGTAGGAATGGGCGGCATCACGGAGATCGCTACATCGGCGCCCGGCTACAATTCCATGCGGCCCAACTCGATGGCGCCACTGCCGGAGATTCTTCGCCTGAACGGCTATTCGACCGCGCAATTCGGAAAGTGCCATGAGGTTCCGGTTTGGGAAGCGAGTCCCGTGGGTCCGTTCGATCGTTGGCCAACCGGTTCGGGATTCGAATATTTCTACGGCTTTGTCGCGGGCGAAACCAATCAATGGTATCCGTCGATCCACGAGGGCACCAAAATCGTGGATCCCCCAAAGACGCCCGAAGAAGGCTACCATTTCATGGCGGACATGACGGATCGCGCTATTGCTTGGGTGCGCCAGCAACGGCTGCTGGCCGGTGACAAACCCTTCTTCATGTATTTTGCGCCGGGTGCGACGCATGCTCCGCATCACGTACCAAAGGAATGGGCGGATAAATACAAGGGGAAGTTCGATCAGGGCTGGGACAAATTGCGCGAAGAGACTTTTGCGCGACAGAAGAAGCTTGGCGTCATTCCGCCGGACTGCGATCTCACGGAACGTCCTAAAGAAATTCCGGCTTGGGAGTCAGAGGCGCCGGAGTTCAAACACGTGCTTTCGCGCGAAATGGAAGTCTATGCCGGATTCTTCGAATTTGCCGATTACCATATCGGCCGGCTGATCGACGCGCTCGATCGAATCGAAGCGCTTGACGATACGCTGATTTATTACATCATTGGCGACAACGGCGCGTCAGCCGAAGGAACGCCCCAAGGCACGTTCAACGAAATCATTCCGTTCAACGGTCTGAGCGCGCTTGAAACGGCGGAGTTTCTAACTCAGCATATAGACAAACTGGGCGGACCCGAATCCTACAATCACTATGCGGTGGGTTGGGCGCACGCAATGGACACACCGTATCAATGGACTAAACAGGTGGCATCGCATTGGGGCGGCACGCGCAATGGGACGATCGTCCGCTGGCCCAAAGGAATCAAGGCCAAGGGCGAGGTTCGTCATCAGTTTCATCACGTTATCGACGTGGCTCCCACTATTCTCGAAGCGGCGCGGCTGCCGCAGCCCGCTATAGTGAACGGCGTCGGACAGGCTCCGATGCAAGGCGTAAGCATGCAGTACAGTTTCGATGGCGCAGTAGCGGCGGAACGGCGTGAAACGCAATACTTCGAGATGTTCGGGAACCGCGGCATCTATCATAAGGGTTGGACGGCGGTTACCCGCCACCGAACGCCGTGGATCATGACGGGGGCAGCGCCGCCCTTTGACGACGACGTGTGGGAGCTGTACGACACGACCAAGGATTGGTCTCAGGCGCACGATCTTTCGAAAGACATGCCGGATAAACTCCATGAATTGCAGCGTCTCTGGATCATCGAAGCAAGTCGAAATAACGTCTTGCCGATGGACGATCGCGGCGCCGAGCGTTTTAACTCCGATCTTGCCGGACGACCCGTACTCGTTCGCGGGACATCACAGGTCCTCGCAAACGGCATGGGCGGCCTTAACGAGAACGGACTTGTCAACCTCAAGAATAAGAGCCACTCGATCACCGCGCAGCTCATCGTTCCCGAGGAAAAAACAGCGGAAGGCGTGATTTTGTCGCAAGGCGGCATTGGCGGCGGGTGGATGTTCTACGTCAAGGGCGGTAGACCAACGTACCTCTACAACCTTGCCGGACTCCGCAAATTTGTCGTGACCTCAACGCAAGTGCTTTCTCCGGGTAAGCGTCAAGTAAGGATGGAGTTCGCATACGACGGTGGAGGACTAGCCAAAGGCGGAAACGTGTCGCTCTTCATCGACGGGAAACCCGCCGGTCAGGGGCGGGTCGATCAAACCGTTCCCATCGTATTCTCGGCCGACGAGACGTCTGACGTCGGTTTGAAACGCGGCTCGCCGATGACGCCCGACATCCCGGTTGAACACAATAACTTCACCGGTACGGTGGATGTCGTCGTCATCGAAACCTCGCATGAAAACCTGGATCATATGCTCTCGTATGAAGATGTGCTCAATATGCTGCTGACCCGGCAATAGGAACGTCCCCGGCTCACTCTTGGCCGCGTCGTTGCTCGCGTAACACTAGTATTCGTACGAGCGGCAGCAGTCATCTAGGAACGTAAGTCAATATCCGGCGTTCTTGGTTGAAGAGGCACTCCCGCGTGCCTGTTAAAGCTGCGCTTTATGTGGAGAGATAAGCGCTTTGTACTGATCGCCGCTTTATTAGCGATCGTTGCCGTACCGGCCCGTGCTCAGATGGCCGCGCCGGCCACGCAAACCGTTCTAGGTGCGCTGCATTGGCGCAATGTTGGTCCCGGTATCGGCGGGCGTTCCGTCGCGGTTGATGCGGTCCCCGGAAATCCATTTACGTTTTACTTTGGCGGCGTTGACGGCGGCGTGTGGCGATCGACGAACTACGGCCTAACTTGGAGCGAATATTACCGACGGCCGGATTAACGCTTCCAACAGCATCGGCGCACTCGCCGTTGCGCCGTCAAATTCGAACGTCATTTATGCCGGCACGGGTGAGAGCGATATTCGCAACACGTTCATTACCGGCGACGGCATGTACAAGACGACGGACGCGGGCAAGACGTGGCACTCCAGCGGTCTGAAGGACACGCATACGATCGGCAAGATCGTGGTCGATCCGCACAACGCGAATGTCGTGTATGCCGCGTCGATGGGCCACGTCTATGCAAATAATGCCGAACGCGGCATTTTCAAATCGACCGACGGCGGCGCGCATTGGAGCAAAGTCCTCTACGTTGACGACGCCACCGGCGCGATCGATCTGGTCATGGACAATTCGCATCCGAATACGCTCTATGCCGCGATGTGGCAAGCGTATCGCCGGCCATACGGATTGAGCTCGGGCGGCCCGGGCAGCGGTCTCTACAAGACGACCGACGGCGGCGCGCACTGGACGAAGATTTCCGGCCAATCCCGGGTTTGCCGACCGGCGTGCTCGGCCGCATCGGCGTCAGCGTCGCGCAGAGCAATCCGAAGGTCGTGTACGCGATCGTGCAAGCGAAGGACGGCGGCGTCTTCCGCTCCGATGACGGCGGCGCCCATTGGAAGCGCGTCAACGACAGCATGGAAATGCGGCAGCGCGCGTTCTACTATATGGCGATCTACGCGGATCCGACCGATCCCGAACACGATCTACGTGCCGAACGCGCGCTTCTTCGTGTCGCATGACGGCGGCAAGACATTTCGGTCTCTTGCGGCCGCCGCACGGCGACAATCACATCGTCTGGATCGATCCGAAGAATCCGAAGATCATTCTCGAGGGCAACGACGGCGGTGCAACGGTTTCAACCGACGGCGGCAAGACGTGGAGCAGCGAGCACAATCAGCTCACCGCGCAGTTCTATCATGTTGCGCTCGACGAAGCGTTTCCGTTCAATATCTACGGCGCGCAACAGGACGAAGGTTCGTTCGAAGGACCGAGTGCGTCTTCAGGCGGTGTCCGTCCTCACGACCGATTGGAAGACGCACGGCGCTCGGCGAGAGCACGTTCGTCGCGCCGCAACCGGGTAATACGAACATCGACTACGGCAGCGGCTACTTCAGCATCATGATGCGGCACGACGCCGAAACGAACGAGTACAACAGCGTCAGTCCGTATCCGCTCTATCGCGAAGGCGCGAGCGTCGGCCGAACTCGAGGACCGCCTCGCGTGGACGCACCCAATTATCTTCTCGCCGGTCAATCCGAAAGAGCTGCTCGTCGGCGCACAGTTCGTGTTGAGCAGCACCGATCACGGCCAGACATGGAAGAAGATCAGTCCCGATCTCACGCGCAACGATCCGAAGAGCGAAGCCGCGAGCGGCGGTCCGATCGACAACGATGCTTCAAGCGCCGAAATCTATCCCGAACATCTCCGCGCTCGCCGTATCGCCGCTCGACGGCGATGAGATATGGGCGGGATCGGTCGACGGGCTGGTGCATCTGACGACCGATCACGGTGCGACGTGGAGCACAATTACGCCGCCGGCGTTGCCGCAGTGGGCGGACATCACGTCGATCGAAGCCGTCGCACACCGATAAGGGCACGGCCTATCTGACGGCTTCGCGCTATCAATTTGACGACTTCCATCCGTACATCTATAAGACGACGGACTTCGGCAAAACGTGGACGTCGATCGGCGATGGAGCTTCCGGCCGATCAGTATCTCTACACGGTGCGCCAGGATCCAAACGCACCGAATCTGTTCTTCCTCACGACGAAGAGCACGGTGTTCGTAAGCTTCGACGGTGCCGCGCATTGGCAACCGTTGACGCTCAATCTGCCCAACGTGCAGGTGCGCGACGTTGCGATCAACACTCGTGAAGGCAAGGTCGTTATCGCAACGCACGGCCGGTCGATGTGGATACTCGACAACCTCACGTTGCTCGAACAGCTTGCGAAGGCCCCGCCGGCCAGCGCGAGCGGCGCCGTCCTCTATGCACCGGAACGCGCGTGGCTGACGCACGCGTACGGTGCACCGGCGTTCGGCGGCGCTGCAAATGCCGCGGGCAACGGTGAGAATCCGCCGTTCGGCGCAACGGTGATCTTCTACGTGCCGCTTCGTACAACGGAAATACACCGGTATCGCTTACGTTCAAAGACAGTGCGGGCAATGTCGTGCGCTCGTTTGCGCTTCATTTGACGCGCGGACGCGAAACGCCTGAAGCGCCAAGCGAACGTTATCATCCGACGGAAGATCGCGACACGGCTTACGCAGCGTCTCACGGGCATTGCAGCCCGGCATGAACGTCGTTCCAATGGGATCTGCGCTATCCGAATGCAACCGAGATCACCGGCTTCGAACCGTCCGGTTCGGGCGGCGGACTCGAGGATTCGCTGCTCGGCGCGCAGATCGTGCCGGGAAACTACACCGTCACGCTCACGTACGGCGGCGCGACGGTCGTCGCAACCGCTCGTATTGACGCTGGATCCGCGCAGTACGAGCAACGGCGGACGATCTTGCGGCAAGACGGGATCTCGGCTTGAAGATTCACGCTGTGCAAGACGAGCTCGATCGCACCGTCAACGAGGCCGTTGCGGCCCGCGCAAGGGTTGCTGCCGGCAGCGCTGCTGCGAACGCAACTCGATGATGCAATCGGCTGCCGTCGTCGATCTCGTTCATCCGCAAGCCGATGAAGGTTCGCTGCTGTACGAAGCGCGGTTGCGCAACTTCATTGCCTACCTCAACGCTGAAGTCGACACCGGGCTACGTGCGGCCGACGGCTGCCGAATACGAGGTCTTCGATAAACTCAGCGCCGACGCGGCAAGCGCCGAAGCCGCATTAAAGGCCGCAATTAGCGCCGCGCGCTAAACACAACGGGGTCCGATAACTCGCATTATCGGACCCCGTACCTCGTCGGCAGGCAGGCAAAAGAACGCCGCGGCCGGTCACAACGCCTGCGGTGAACTTGTTAAAAACAAGTACGTCTAAACGGGAGGCACAGTTGCGATGAACTCTTCATCGCGTCAAGCACTCGTACTGCTCCTCGCAGCGGCGATGTCGCCGTTTGCCGCGCAAGCCGATGGACCCGAATCGCCACCGAAGATGGCTCCGATCGCTCAATACCTTATGCCCGATCGTCAAGCGGAAATTGCTTTGGCGCGGACCGCTGCATCGCCATCGATCTCCGCGGACGCCGGCGTGCTCGTCCTGACCAGCCATGGCTACGAGACGGCGGTGAAAGGTAGCAACGGTTTCGTGTGTCTCGTCGAACGCTCTTGGGCCGCGGCATTTAATGACTCCGAGTTCTGGAACCCGAAAGTGCGCGGACCGAATTGTTTCAATCCGCCCGCCGTGCGCACTGAGTTGCCGCAGCTCCTCGAGCAGACGCAGTGGGCACTAGCCGGTCTCACCTTGCAGCAAATCATCGACAAGACGAAAGCCGCCGTAGCCGATCACAGCTTCAAGCCGCCGGAGCCCGGTGCGTTTTCGCTCATGTTGTCGAAGCAAGGTTATCTGGGCCACGCACATGGCGCCTGGCATCCCCACGTCATGTTTTTCGTTCCACGGGGCCAAGCCGAGAGTTGGGCGCCTAACCTACCGGGATCGCCGGCACTGTCATCAGATCGCGGTGAATTTGAATCGACGCTGATCTACATTCCCGTGCGCACGTGGTCCGACGGAACGCCCGATTTACCATCGCACGACCAGCATCACTAGCGAACTGATGGAAAATGAACCCTCGTACGATCTGGCATGGTTTCACAGTTTGTCAGAGCACGCTTAGCCAATGTGGCAAAAACGGACTTGGTTAGGGCCGAAGAAAGACGTCGCTGTATTTGAGGCGGAACGCTTTGATGTCACCTCGCAAAAAGTCGTCACAATACTGAATTAACAACTCACTACACCGGCGCGCGTCCTCGGCGAAGGAATCAGCGTCACGCGCCCAAGTAGGCTTGGAATTAGTAAATTCAAAGAGGTTCTTGAGTGGAAAGAAGCACCCGCGACCACCAATAACAACGTCGCAGTATGCATCACGCGCGTGTTCGTAGCTTACTTGTACGGTTCTACCATCATTGTCATAGCGGACGAGATCGAAATGATAAGGAGCGCCAAGCGAGCGTCGCTCGGCAAGGTTGAAACCGTATCGCGACAGTGGCCCAGAGAACGCAGCTTCGATATATGGGATGAACGAGCTCGTGGTCACGTTCATGCGCCTCCGCGCTCGGCTAAAATTCGCAATTACAACCGCCGTGCTATCGATGTCGCTCAGCCGGAATACTCCGAGTCAAATCTTGTTCGTGATTGGAAGCCGGGCATTACATGCAGAAAGCCCCTCGTAAAATTGCTTTCACAAGGGGCTTTTCTGGCCTTGGTTGCGGGGACAGGATTTGAACCTGCGACCTTCGGGTTATGAGCCCGACGAGCTACCGGACTGCTCCACCCCGCGACGCGAGTGACGTAAGTACGGCGGGCTTGGCGCCTTTCCTTCCGAACAACACGTATGATGGACGATTTAAAGCGCCATGTCGAGCGCTTACCCAAAATCCACCTCCATTGCCACCTTGAAGGCGCTCTTCGGGCTGAGACTTTTCTCGAACTCACCGAACGCTACGGCATATCGACCCGCTATCGTCCGGGCGAGGAAGTGCCCGGACCGCGCGATCCGGAGCATGTTTATCGCTTCGCTGACTTCCGCGAGTTCTTGCTGACCTTTGCGGCGGTGAGCCGCGCGCTGGCTGAGCCGGCGGATTACGTGCGTCTCGCCAAAGAGTTTGCGCGCGATGCACTCGCGCAGAACGTCGTGTACGGCGAGTTGTTCGTCTCGCCGTCGGTGTGGGCGTTCTTCCATCCGGAGTTGGATATCGCCGAGACGGTTCGCGCGATCGCAGCGGCGTTGCACGAAGAGCGTGGCGCGACGTTTCGACTGATTCTCGATGTAACGCGAAATTTCGGGGCGGAGTCGGCGATGAGAACGGCGCGAATCGCCGCGGAACTCGCGGATTGCGGCGTTGTCGGCATCGGGCTGGGCGGCGACGAAGCGCGCTTTCCGGCCGAACTCTTCGAAGATGTGTTCGCGTTTGCTCGCTCGCGAGGACTGCACGTTGCGTCGCGCACGCGGGCGAGGCGGCCGGCGCGCAGAGCGTGCGCGCCGCGGTCGAAGTACTCGGCGCCGAGCGGATCGGCCACGGCGTTCGCGCATTGGAAGATCCGGCGGTCGTGGAGTTGCTTGCGCAGCGCAGAGTCGCGCTGGAGGTTTGCCCGACCTCGAATTTTCTTACCGGAGCGGCGCGTCGCGAGGAGGCGCATCCGCTTGCACGCGCTCGATGCGGCCGGAGTGCTGGTCACGATCGACGCCGACGATCCGACGCTGTTCCGAACCACGATCGCGCAAGAGTATGCTCTACGTGGCCCGGCACGCCGGACTCGCGACGCTCGAGCGCTTCATCGGCAACGCGGTGGAGGCGTCGTTCTTGGACCGCTCCGCGAAGCAAGCGCTCCGCGAGCGGGTGAGCGCGGAACTGCTCGCTGCGAAAGCGAACGAAGGGGCCGATGTCGGGGCATAGCCATTTCGCCGAATCGATCGAGGAGTATCTCGAGGCCGTCTACCGGCTCGAGCGAGAAGGCCCCGGCGTCACGACGTCCGGGCTTGCTTCGTCGCTTGGCGTAGCGCCGGCGTCGGTCTCCGGGATGCTGAAGAAGCTCGCGAAAGACGGCTACGTGCGAACAAGTTGCGCGCGGCGAAGTAAAATTGACCACGCAGCCGGCTTAGAGGTTGCGGTGCGCGTGCTTCGCCGCCATCGTTTGGCCGAGCGGCTTGCTCACCGACGTCCTCGGCATGCCGTGGGACGAAGTGCACGCCGAAGCCTGCATGCTCGAACACGCCATTTCCGAGCGAGTCGAAGAACGGCTCGTCGCAGTTGCTCGAGCGACCCCACGACCTGTCCGCACGGGCAGCCGATTCCGCCGCCGATCTGAGCGATCCGGTCGTAACCGGCGAGCCGCTCGCGCAAATGCCGGTCGGCAGCCGCGTAAGGGTCGTCAGCGTTACCGAAGAGCTTCCGGAGATTTTGCGCTATCTCGCCGAAATCGGCTTGCGCCCGGGCGCAAAGCTCGCTGTCACGCAAAAAGCGCCGCTCGGCGGACCGGTCACCATCGAAGTGAACGGCGCACGACATGCGATTTCGCTCGAGCTTGCCGGCATGGTGACGGTAACCGCGCCGTGATCACGCGTTTTCTCATCTTCGCCAACGTCATCGCGTTCTTGTGGGAGATTCGCGTCGCGGGTCCGGGGATGTTGAGCGGGTTCGGCGGCGGCAACATCGATGCGGTTTTAAGTAGCGGTGCGCTTTGGCCGAACGCCGTTCTGCAAAATCATCAATGGTGGCGAATCTTCACGAGCGCGTTTTTGCATGGCGGCCTGCTGCACATCATGGTCAACATGTTCTCGCTGTGGGTGCTGGGACGGTTCATCGAAACGATGGCCGGTCCGGCGCGCATGCTGATCATCTACGTGCTTTCGCTCGTTGCATCCGGTCTTGGCGTCATTTACTTCAGCGCGCCCGATGTTCCGACGCTCGGCGCGAGCGGCGCGATCTTCGGACTTTTCGGTGCGCTCTTCGCGATCGGTTTCAAGCTCGGCAAACCCGGCATGCAGCTCGTGCGCGACAACCTCGGCATTCTCGATCCTCAACTTGATCATGACGTTCACGATTTCGGCCATCTCGAAATCTGCGCACGTCGCGGGACTCATCGCGGGCTTTATCGTCACGTACTTGATCTACTTTCCGCCGCGGCGCGTTCAGCCGGTCGTTACCGATTCGGCGTCGGGCGACGAATTCGAAACGGAGTATCAGGCTCCCCCGTCTTCTCTGCAACAATGAACCGCACTACCATCGAGGACGTCTTCGCGCCCGACGGTCCGATCGCGCGCGCGCTTCCCGGCTTTGAAGCGCGTCCGGGACAGGTGCAGATGGCGCAGCTCGTCGAGCGCGGGATCCTCGAGGGCATGCACACGATCGTCGAGGCCGGAACGGGCGTCGGCAAATCGCTCGCGTATCTGGTGCCGGCGATTCGCAGCGGGAAGAAGATCGTGCTTTCCACCGGCACGATCGCGCTGCAAGAACAGCTCGTGCGCAAAGATATTCCGCTCGTGCAGCGCGCGCTGGACATTCCGCTGCGCGTTACGCTGCTCAAAGGCCGCAGCCACTATCTCTGCAAGCAGAAGTACGAACGCATGCGCTCGGACCGCCTCGTTGCCGCGGTCGCGCACGATGCAAGAGATGTGGGAATGGGGAGCGCGAACGCAAACGGGCGATCGCGCGGAGCTGCCGTTCTTGCCGAGCAGCGACGAGTGGGAACAACTCGATGCCGATGCCGACGATTGCGTCGGCGAATTCTGCGAGCAGTTTCGCGACTGTTTCTTCTTCAAGAAGCGCGACGAAGCCAAATATGCGGATATCGTCGTCGTCAATCATGCGTTGTTTTTCCTCGACCTCGCGATGGGCGGCGGCTTGCTGCCGCCGTACGACGTCGCGATTCTCGACGAAGCGCATCAGGCCGAGCGCTGGGCGACCGATGCGCTGACGGCGACGTTCTCGCGCTCGACGCTCGGACGGATGATGCGCAAACTGCATCGCACGTACAACGTTCCGGCAATGTTCGACGCGGAAATCGACGGCGGCATGCGTGGTCTCGAATCGACGCTTGCGCGCGTCCCCGGCGACCGGTATCCGCTCTCCGCGAACGAAGACGCGCAGCCGGCGCTCGAAGATCTGCGTCGACGCTCTACAAGCTCGAGAACTGGCTTTTCGCGAATTGGCACTCGGCGCTGAAACGCCGGCCGGAAAACGACGCCGAGGCGGAACGCCGGCGCGATCTCGCGATGCGCGGCATTCTCGCGCACCAAGCGACGATCGATCGCGCGCAGGCGCCGGCCGACGAGGCGATCGCGTGGGTGGAACGCAGCGACGGCGACGGGCGCTACGAAGTGAACAGCGCGCCGTACGACGTCGCTGAGTTCTTACGCGCGACGCTGTTCACGCAAACGCAGAGCGTGGTGCTTACGAGCGCCACGATTTCGGCGCAAGGCGATACGTTTCGAGTTTCTCAAACGCTCGCTCGGCGTTGACGACGCGCAAGAACTCGTCGCGCCGTCGCCGTTCGACTACCGCCGGCAGGCGCGGCTCTACATCGCGCCGCCGCAACTCAATCCGAAATCCGACGATTTTTCGCGCCGTGCCGCCCCGATCGTGGAAGAGTGTCTCGATCGCACGCGCGGCCGTGCCTTCGTGCTGTTCACGTCGTATGCGCGGTTGCGCGAGGTGTACGCGCTGGTGCGCGAACGCGTGCCGTTCCCGATCAAGCTGCAAGGCGAGATGCCGCGCGCGCACTTGCTGCATTGGTTCCGCACCACGCCCAACGCCGTGCTCTTCGCGACCGGAACGTTCTGGGAAGGCATCGACGTCGTCGGCGAGGCGCTTTCGTGCGTGATCATCGACCGGCTGCCGTTTCCGTCGCCCGCCGATCCGCTCGTCGCGGCGCGCATTCGCTCGCTCGAAGCGCGCGGCGCAGACGGGTTCGAGAACTACATGATTCCGGCGGCGATCGTGCGTTTGAAACAAGGTTTCGGCCGTCTCATTCGAAGCACCACCGATAAAGGCGTCGTTGCGCTCCTCGACGGACGCGCCGCGTCTACGCGCTATGGTGCGATGATCCTGGCGGCGCTTACCGCCGGCAACGCGCATCACGCATCTCGATGAATTGACGGAGTTTTTTTCGTGACGTTTCGCCCGTTCTTGACCACGCTCGCGTTTGTGGCGATGCTGCCCGCCCAGGCCCTCGCGTGGGGAAGCACTGGCCACGCCATGATCAACCGGCTCGGCGCGCAAACGCTGCCGGCGTCGGTTCCCGCGTTCTTGCGCTCGCGTAGTGCCGTAGACGAAATCTCGACGCTGGGGCCGGAAGAAGATCGAATCAAAGGGGCCGGCGATTCATGGGACGGCGACAACGATGCAGCCCACTTCTTGGATCTTGCCGACGACGGAACCGTGGCGGGCGCCGTGCGCTTAGACCAGCTTCCGAAGAACATGGCCGGCTATGCCGACGCGCTCGCGAAGGCCGGCACCACGCCATACAAACAAGGCTTCGTGCCCTACGCGATCATGGACGGCTTCGAACGGGTGCGAAAAGATTTGGCGTATTGGCGCGTCGACGACTATCTGAGTTCGCATGCCGGAACGCCCGAGGCTCGCGCGCATTATGCGGCGGAGCGTGGCCTTCGCGAAACCCTGACGATGCGCGATATCGGCGACTGGGGGCACTTCGTCGCCGACGGCAGCCAGCCGTTGCACATTTCGATCCACTTCAATGGCTGGGGCAACTATCCCAATCCCAACAATTTTACGGAAAAACACATTCACGCGTTCTTCGAAAGCGATTTCGTGGACCGGTACGCTCGCGCGAACGATGTCGAGCACCTGATGCAGCCGTACAAAGCGACGGCGCCGCAAACCGTGCTTTCGCAAGAAGCGATCGGCAAAATGGTCGGTGCGTATCTCGAGGAAACGGCCGCGCAAGTCGAACCGCTGTATCGTCTCTACGGCAGCGGCGCCTTCGACGCCGGCAAAAGCGATGCCGTTTCATTCACGGACCGGCAGCTCGCGCGCGGCGCGTCGCAGTTCCGTGACCTTATCGCCCTTGCGTGGGAAGACTCCGTGAACGAAACGGTCGGTTATCCGCCGCTCGCCGTGCGAGACATTCTGGCTGGGAAAGTGACGCCCAGCGAGGCGCCCAACTAAGACTCATCCGGCCGCAGCCGCCCGGCGTATTCAATATACACTCATACAATCGGAGGTATTTTGAATGCGTTTTCCCCACGTTTTTATCGCCGTCGCCCTGGCGGCTTGCAGCACCGGAATAGCGAGCGCTCAGGAAATGACGAAGGCATCGCCCCAGCCCAGCGGCGGAGCGATGCATTCTAGTTCCATGAAATCGTCGATGAAAAACTCGCACATGAAGAGCGGAAATACGTCGAATTCGATGACGAAATCGAATTCGATGAAGAGCAGTCACATGACGGCTTCACCGAAACCCTCGGCGAAGCCGTAACGGTTTTCCGCTTTAGTCTTCTTGCGTCACTTCGATCTTCGCGCGTTCCTGCAGTTCGTGAACGACGTTGGAGTCGGCGAGCGTCGTCGTGTCGCCGAGCGTGCGGCCTTCGGCGATGTCGCGTAGCAGGCGGCGCATGATCTTTGCCGCTGCGCGTCTTCGGCAGTTCTTGCGTGAACGTGATGTACTTCGGGCGCGTGAACTTGCCGAGCTTTTCGGCGACGTGGTCGCGCAGTTCGTCGGCGAGTTCCGGCGAGCCGGCGTCGCCGCCGCGCAGCGAAACGAACGCATAGATCGCCTGGCCCGGTCATGTCGTCGAGTTTGTCCGCACACGGCCGCTTCGGCGACCTTCGGATGATCGACGAGCGCGCTCTCGACTTCGGTCGTCGAGATGCGATGGCCGCTGACGTTCATCACGTCGTCGATGCGGCCCATGAACCAGTAGTTGCCGTCGTCGTCGCGGCGGCAGCCGTCGCCGGCGAGATACATGTGCGGGAACTTCGACCAGTACGTTTGCATGTAGCGTTCGTCGTCGCCCCAAATGCCGCGCAGCATGCCGGGCCACGGACGCGTGAGCACGATGTATCCGCCGCCGCCGAGCGGCACCGATTCGCCTTTGTCGTTGACGATGTCGGCTGCAATGCCGGGCAGCGGATGCGTTGCGGAGCCCGGGAGCAGCGGTGGTGACGCCGGGCAGCGGCGAGATCATGATGCCGCCGGTTTCGGTCTGCCACCACGTGTCGACCACCGGCGCGCGATTGCCGCCGATCTACTCGCGATACCACATCCACGCTTCGGGATTGATCGGTTCGCCGACGGTGCCCAGCAAGCCGCAGCGACGAAAGGTCGTGCTGCGGCCGGATACTCCGTGCCCCATTTCATGAACGTGCGAATCGCCGTCGGCGCGGTGTAGAGAATCGTCACTTTGTAGCGCTCGACGATTTCCCACAAACGATCCTTGTCCGGGATAATCGGGCGTGCCTTCGTAGATGACGCTCGTCGCGCCGTTCGCGAGCGGTCCGTACACGATGTACGAATGTCCGGTCACCCAGCCGATGTCGGCGGCGCACCAATAGACGTCGCGGTCTTCTTTGAGATCGAAGACGAGCTTGTGCGTCATCGTGACGTGCGTCAGGTAGCCGCCCGTCGTGTGTTTGATGCCCTTCGGCTTCGCCGTCGTTCCGCTCGTGTAGAGCAAGATAGAGCAGATCTTCGGCATTCATCGCGCTCGGGTTCGCACGTTGCCGGCTGATCCGCGATCGACTTCGTCCCACCACAGATCGCGGCCGTCTTGCATGAAGACTTCGTCGCCGACGCGCTGCGCGACGATGCAGTGGTTGATCGACGGCGTTTGCTCCATCGCGATGTCGCAGTTGCGTTTGAGCGGGATTTTGTTGCCGCGCCGCCAGCCTTGGTCGGCGGTAATGAGCGCGACGCACTCCGCGTCGTTGACGCGATCGACGATCGAGTCGGGCGAGAAGCCGCCGAAGATCACGGAATGCGCCGCGCCGATGCGCGCGCACGCGAGCATCGCGACCGGCAGTTCCGGAATCATCGGCATGTAGATCGCGACGCGGTCGCCTTTCTTGATGCCGAGCGTTGCGCAATCCGTTGGCGAACCGGCATACGTCGTCGAGCAGCTGCTGGTAGGTGATCGTCCAGCGATCGCCGGGCTCGCCTTCGTAGTAGTACGCGATCTTGTCGCCCTTCCCGGCGCGAACGTGGCGGTCGAGGCAGTTGACCGACGCGTTGAGCGTCGCCGTCGGCGAACCAGCGCGCGAACGGTTCGTTCCATTCGAGGGTTTGCGTGAAGGGTTGCATCCACTCGAGCTTGCGCGCCCACTCGGCCCAGAACGCGAGATAATCGCGCTCGGCTTCTTCGTAGATGCCGGGCTGCGCGTTGGCTTGCGCGGCGAATTCCGGCGACGGCGGAAAACGGCGGCTCTCTTCGAAGAGCGCTTCGATTGCTTGCGTGCTCATGCAGTCGATTTAACGGGGATGGATTCCGGGGCCTGCCGAAAAGATCTCAATGCTTGGCGCACTGGTTTTCGCCGGCATCGTTGCCGCCGCAAACGCAACTCCCGCAAATACGGGTCTCGCGACGATCCATTACCACGCGCCGCCGCCCGACTTCAACGTGCCGGCCGGCAACAACATCGAGCCGCTTTCCTCGCTGCACGGAAAAGCCGTGCTCATCAATTTTTGGGCGTCGTGGTGTCATCCGTGCACCGATGAACTGAGCCTGTTCGTGCGCGCGCGTCAGACGTACGGCGACCGTCTCATGGTGGTGACGGTCTCATCGGAGCCGCACGACGTGGCGGCCAGCTATCTGCGGCTCTGGAACATCGAATTGCCGGTGGTCGAAGATCTGAACTCGGCGATTTCGAGCGCTTACTCCGTGCCGCCCATTCCGGTGACCATCCTCGTGGACCCCGAGGGCAAGGTGAGCTACGTTTCGGTCGGCGAAACCAGCTGGGCCGAGCTTGGCGAAGCGCTTTGCAGCAGGCCATTGGCAGTCCGCCAGCTGGAGTGCTAAGATAGGAGGCTATGAGGGGCGAGGGCGGTCTCGACAAGCGGAAGGCCTACATCTTAGCGACGGTCGTATACGAGTACGTCGCGACGGCGGAGCCTGTCGGCTCGAATACGCTGACGCAGAAGTACAATCTTGGGCGTTAGCTCGGCCACCGTTCGCAACGAAATGGCGGAGCTCGAAGCGGGCGGCTACCTCGTTCAGCCGCACACGTCCGCCGGGCGCATCCCATCCGATGCCGGCTACCGGACTTACGTCGATCAGCTGATGGCGCCGGAACAGCTTGCCGGCGACGACCGCCGCCGGATTCGCGACGAGCTTCGCGACGCCAGCCGCGAGCTCGACGAGATTATCGAACAAGCAACTCGCCTGCTGGGCCGCCTCTCGAACAATCTGGCTTTCGTTACCAAGCCGCAAGCCGATACGCAGAGCTTCAAGCACATTCAGTTGATTTGGCTGTCGCCGCGCACCGGCGTAGCTATCGTCGTTACGTCGCTCGGCGTGGCGGCGCAAACGCTCTTCGAACTGCAGCACGACGTCGAAGCCGACGCCCTTACACGGCTTTCGAATGCGCTCAATACGCGTTTTTCGCACCATTTGCTGCGTGAGATCGCCGACGCGGAAGTTGCCGGGGTGGTCGCCGAGCTCAATTTGGCGGACGAACTGCGCGACGCGGTGCTGGCCGCACTTCGTAGCGCGCGATCGAACGAGGCCCCGGCCGTTGCAGCCGCCGGCGCCCAGAATCTGCTCGATCAGCCGGAATTTCACGACTTGCGCAAAGTCCGTTCGATTTTACGCATCGTCGAAGAGCAGAAGACGTTGTACGATTTCGTGGCCGACGCGATCAACGTCGATACGCCCAGCGTGAAGATCGGTCAGGAACTCGGCGTGGACGAGATGTCCGATCTTTCCGTCGTCACCGTGCCGTACCGTTTCGGCGAGCATGCAATCGGCATGCTTTCGATCCTCGGCCCGCGCCGCATGCCCTATGCCAGGCTCCTGGCGCTTGCTTCGGGAACGGCCGAAACCTTATCCGAACGACTCTCCGACGTCGAAATCAAATAACGAAAGCTCGAAACGCAATACATGCCCACCAAGGATTATTACGAAATCCTCGGCGTCGCTCGAGAAGCGTCCGCTGACGATATCAAACGCGCGTATCGCACGCTTGCGCGCAAGCACCATCCCGACGTAGCGTCCGACAAAGTGGAAGCCGAGCATCGCTTCAAGGAAATCAACGAAGCGTACGAAGTGCTTTCCGATCCGCAGAAGCGCGCGCAATACGATCGATTCGGCTACGGTAAACGGTGCCGGCGCGGGCGCGGACTTCGGGTTCAACGGCTTCGGCGGCGCCGGCTTCGGCGACATCTTCGACATGTTCTTCGGCGAGATGCGCGACGCAGCGCAGCCGCGTCGCAACGGTCCGCAACGCGGCTCCGATCTGCGCTACGATCTCGAGATCACGCTCGACGAAGCGTTCGCCGGCACGACGAAAGAGATTCAATTCTCGCATCTCGCGCAGTGCGAAACGTGTAAGGGCTCGGGCGCGCAGCCCGGCTCGCTCGTCGTTCCGTGCGATCGCTGCGCGGGCTCGGGCGTCATGCGCACGGTGCGCCAAACGCCGCTCGGACAGTTCGTCACGCAAACCACGTGCACGAAGTGCAATGGCGAAGGCCATGTCATCTCGCAGCCCTGCACCACGTGTCACGGGCGCGGACGCCACGAAGTCGAGCGTAAGCTCACGGTGAAAGTGCCCGCAGGCGTCGACGACGGGTCGCGCATTCGCATCGGCGGAAACGGCGAAGCGGGGATTCGCGGCGGATCGGCCGGCGATCTGTACGTGTATCTGAGCATCGCACCGCATCCGCTCTTCAAGCGCGACGGGCTCGACACGTACCTTGATATTCCGCTCAGCTTTCCGCAAGCGACGCTCGGCGCAACGCTAAACATCCCCTCGCTCGAAGGTGAGATTGCGCTAACAGTACCGCCCGGCACTCAATCGGGCACCACAATTCGCCTGCGCGGACACGGCATGCCGAGCGTGCGCGGCACGCAGCGCGGCGATCACCACGTCACCGTGCACGTTGCGGTCCCGACGAAGCTCACCAAACGGCAACGCGAGTTGCTCGAAGAGTACGCACGCGCCGGCGGTGACAGCATCGAGGAAAAGAGCTTCTTCGATCGCGTGAAAGAAGCGTTCCGGCCCGAGTAGTGCCCGCGCGACGGTTCTTTGTAGAAGGCGTTTGCTCCGACGAAGAGGTCGTGCCGGTTGCCGGCAAGGATGCTCGCAAGATCGTTCGCGTGTTGCGCTTGAAAAGCGGCGACACCGTGGAGATCGTCGATTCCGCGGCGACCGTGTTTCAAGGTAGCCTCGAGATCGACGGCAATGACGTGCGCGTTCGCCTTCGCGACGGGCGCGCCGGCGAACCGTCGTCGCATTTGCAAATCGACGTTGCGCAAGCGATCCCCAAAGGGCAGAAGATGGATTTCATCGTCGAAAAGCTGAGCGAGCTTGGCGTTTCCGCGATTCTGCCGTTTGAGAGCGAACGCTGCATTGCCAAAGGCAACGAATCGAAAGTCGAGCGCTGGCGGCGCATCGCTGAAGCGGCGGCGCAACAGAGCGGGCGCGCTAGCGTAGCGCGCGTTGAAGCGACGGTTGCTTTTGCGCAGCTGCTCGAAATTTTCGATTCGTACGATACCGTACTGTTCCCGTGGGAGATTGCCGATCGCATCCCGCTACGCGAGACGCTGCCGAAGCTGATTCAAAACGCGAGACGCGTGCTTATCGTAATTGGCCCCGAGGGCGGATTTTCACATCAGGAAGCGGAGTCGGCACAGCAACACGGTGCCGCGATACTTTCACTTGGCGAACAAATTCTTCGAACCGAAACGGCCGCTCTGTTCGTGGTTTCGGTTCTGAATTATCTCAGCGCATAGGCGCCGCGAAATCCCAGTTTTGAACTAAGTCGTTTGTCCTAGCGCACGCGACGCAATGCTCTGCCGCGACGCAGAGGCGGCCCCTACGCTGAAACTACTATGCGAGCAACATGGCGTGCTTTGATTCTTGCCAGTGCAGCAGTTGCGGCGCTGTCCTCTTGTCGTGGACACGGCGGCGGCGTTGGGTTGCCGCCATTGGAACGCCGTTCCACATTGGCGGCCGGCACAGATTATTCGACCGTAGTGCTCGCCGATGGTCCAACGGCTTACTATCGCCTCGACGATACTGGGACTACGGCGCTGGATAGTTCGCCAAACGGCATTAACGGCTCCGTCGGCTCAGCAGTCGTCACGTCGGCTCCAGGTTTATTAACCTCCTCGAGCGACATGGCCATGAGTTTCCCCGGAACTGCGTCGGCTGCGGGAATACTAACGACTCCAAAAAATACGAAGCTCCAGCCGGCCACGGCTGTTTCGGTGGAAGCTTGGCTGCGTTTTACAGCCGTTCCCGCGGCTTACACGATGGCTGTTTCTTACGGAAGCGACCTTTCATACGCCCCTTACGGGCTGTTCTTCCGCGCGGCCGGCGCGCTTACAGCTCAATTCTATACAACGGCCGGCGTTTTAGAAGTTCAATCGCCGCTTAAACTCGTCGCGAATACGACCTATCATGTCGTGTCCACCTTCGATGGAACCACGGGGCGGTTGTACGTCAACGGTAATCAGGTTGCGAGCGTAGCAAAAACGGGCACTCTTTCGGGATACGTCCCAAACTACGGAGTTGGGATAGGAGACGATGCACAAGTAAGCGACCCGGCGTTCAAAGGCACGATCGACGAAGTGGCTATTTATGCCGGAACGGTTTTGACGGCGGCGCAAGTGCAAAATCACTACAATGCAGGCACTGGCGGGATTGTAACAACCCCGACGCCGAGCCCCACGCCGACGTCAGGCCCGACGCCGACCCCGACACCGTCGACGAGCAACCAATATGCTCTTACAGTCCTGAACGATAAGCCCACTGCATTTTATGAACTCGATGACTCGGGTACGATCGCGGCGGACGCGAGCGGCCACAGCTATAGCGGAACGATCGGTTCGTCCGTTACGAAAGGCGTTGCCTCGCTCGTTCCTACAAGTACCGGAACGGCAATGGCTTTTCCCGGGATGTCGTCGGCAAGCGGCATCGTCTCGTTCCCCCAAAATGTAGCGCTTCAGCCTGCTACCGCCGTTACTCTGGAAGCGTGGATTCGCTTCTCAACGGCGCCGGCTGCTTATACGGTTATAGCCGGCTACGGAAGCGATTATTCTTACGCTCCGTACGAATTGTTCTTCCGCGCCGGGTCTCAGTTAGTCGCTCAATTCTATTTGAGCAGCGGCGTCGTCGAAGTTGCATCGCCGACGCGTTTAGCAGTAAACACTACGTACCACCTCGTTTCCACTTATGATGGTGCCGCTGCGCGTCTGTACGTAAACGGCGTGCAGGCCGCTAGCGTCGCAGCCTCCGGCAGTTTAGTGAATTACGTCAAAGGTTATGGTTTAGCGATCGGAGACGATGCGACTTTGAGCGATCCGCCCTTTAAGGGGACTATCGACGAGGTTGCGCTCTATGCGGGTAAGGCGCTCACGGCTACTCAGGTTTCCAGTCACTATTCGTCGGGCGAAACCGGTGGTGGCCCGCCTCCGACGGCCACGCCCAGCCCCGGTCCATCAACGGATTGGTTGACGATGGGTTACGACGTACAACGAACGGGATACAACCCGAACGAAAAGACACTGGGTGCCGGCAACGTCGCCGGACA